>CAWIGE010000007.1:0-56201 GCA_963835425.1 uncultured Actinomycetes bacterium
GCGCGCCTGCCACGGCGGGAGTACGTATGAAATCGTGCACGGTGCTCATAGCGGCGGCCGGCAGCTGGCTGCGCGCACATAGGCTGATCCCGGGGTGGGTGACGCACGTTGAGTGACGACATCGGGCGCGTGGCCGCCGGGAACAGCCAGGCCAGCTCGCCGCCGGGCCCGCGCTGTCGATAAGGAGCGCCGTCAGCGCCGCCCGACCGGGGCGCCGCCGCCGCTGCCGCACCCGTTCGCCGTCAGCACCGCGGCGTGGCTGGTCCTCGGGGCCGTGGTCATCGCCTGCGCCTCCCGGTGTCCCAGCACACGCCGTGGCTCCGGCTTGATGACCGATTCAGTACCTGGGTCCTTCGCTGGCTGGCGGGGATGCGGACGCCGTGGCTGACCGACGTGGCCAACGGGATCAACGGGGCGGGCTCCGGCTGGGGGGCCACCGTGCTCGGCCTGTCGGTGGTCGCCCTGACGGAAGCGTTCCTGGCGCCTGGCGGCACCTGCTGGTGTTCTTGGGCAGCGTGTTGTTCCTAGACCCCAGGTCGGGGCGGAGATCTACTTCGGGCTGTCGCGGCCGCGCCCGTACGGCGTGCCGATCATCGGCAGCTGGGGCGGGTACTCCGGGGTGTCCGCCCCGGTGGCGGTCATCACGATCTTCTTGATGGGCGCCGTCTACTGCCTGGCCGTGCCGGGCCGCGCCCGCTCCTGGACCAAGGCGGCGGTGGCCGCGGTAGTCGCCATGTTCGGTCTGGCCCGCCTGTACCTGGGTGTCGATCACCCCGGCGATGTGCTGCTCGGCGTCGCGTTCGCCGTGGCGATCGCGGTCACCGCGTTCCGTTTCTTCACCCCGAACGAGGTGTTCCCGGTTGCGTACCGGCGCGGCCGCACCGCGCACGTCGATGTGACGGGCCGGCGGGGGGAGGCGATCCGCCAGGCCGTGCGTGACCGGCTCGGGCTGACCGTGCTCGAGATCAAGCCGGTCGGGCTGGAGTCCTCCGCAGGCTCGACGCCGCTGCGGTTGCGGGTCGAGGGCGGCCCGGATGAGTTCGTGTTCGCCAAGCTCTATACCAAGGGCCACGTCCGCGCCGACCGCTGGTACAAGCTGTGGCGGACCATCTTGTACGGCTCCCTGGAGGACGAGTCTCCGTTCAAGACGGTGCGGCGCCTGGTCACCTACGAGGACTATGCCCTGCGCCTGCTGCAGGACATCGGGGTCCGCACGGCCCGGCCGTACGGCATCGTGGAGATCACGCCCGAGCGTGAGTACATGCTGGTCACCGAGTTCTTCGCCGGCGCCGTTGAAATCGGCGAAGCCGATGTCGATGACACGGTGATCGACCAGGGGCTGGTGATGATCCGCACGCTGTGGGACGCCGGGATCGCGCACCGCGACATCAAACCGGGCAACCTGATGGTCCGCTCCGGTGAGCTGCTGCTGATCGACGTGGCCTTCGTCCAGGTGCTCCCGTCACCGTGGCGGCAGGCGGTGGACCTGGGCAACATGATGCTGGTCCTGGCCGTGCGCACCGACCCGGAACGGGTCTACCGGCAGGCGCTGAGCTACTTCACCCCGGCCGAGCTATCCGAGGCGTTCGCCGCCACCCGCGGGGTGGCGAGCCCGACCCAGCTGCGCGCGTTCATGAAGCGGGACCCGCGTGACCTGCTGGGCACGTTCCGCGCCCTGGCTCCGCCGCGCAAGCCGATCGTGCTGCAACGCTGGAGCATCCGGCGGGTCGCTCTAGCCGTCGCGATGCTCGCCGTCATCGCCGCCGCCGTGGGGGAAACGGGGAATGCCTTCTTCCCGGCGGCCCGGAATCTGGGCGTCCACGCCCCCGCCTGCGGCACCGGCCACTCGATGATCCTCAGCGCCCAGGCAGTCCCGTCCGCTGCCCTGCTGCCCTGCATCGCCGCGCTCCCGGCGGGCTGGAGCAATTGGCGGCGCGGACATCGCCAGCGGGAAGGACAGCTTCTGGCTGGACTCCGATCGCGCCGGGCCGCGAGCGGTCACCGTAACCCTGACTGCCACCTGCGACACCTCGGGCGCCCAGCAGATCTCCTCCGACCAGCCCGGCGCGCGCCGGTTCGAGCATCCGCTGAGCCCGGCGCCGCAGTTCTCCAGCCTTCGCTTCTACACATTCCCCGGTGGCTGCGCCACCTACCGGTTCAGTTTCGCGCGAGGTACATCCCCCGCGCTGGCCGTCGCCGTCGATAACGCGCTGGCGTTCCAGTCCCGGTCAACCCTCGTCAACTACGTTCGGCACACCGAAGGTCTCGTGCTCTGCGGGCGAGGTGCCGCATGCCCGCGATGAGCAGGTAGCCGGCCAGGCGCTGCCCAGCTAGCCGCGCTCGGAGCCTCACCACCGCAGCCACGCAGGCAGCCCGGTGAGTTCATACCTGCGGCTAATGGCTAATAGCTAATGGCAGCATGATCAGATCATCGCTCAGAACGCCCTGATATGTGCTCAACCACGCTGCCAAGAACAAGCGGACACAGGAGCGAATAATCGGCGTTAGGCGTGCCTGCGAGCGCTGAGAGACCCCGGCCGCGCTCACGTTCCGTAGCCGGCCGCCCGGCCCTGGGTTGGCTGTGACGAGAGGGAGCCGGTCCGCTAGACCACAAGCCCGGGGGTCAGCGGATCTCGAGGCACGTCACGAGCCCTTCGCCGGGTGATCGTGCGCGCGAAGATCCGATCTGCACGGCCGTCCCGGTCGGCTGGCGGGGCTGCCCGGGGCTGCGCCCGGATGTGCGTTCTGTGCCCGGGCGGCGGGTAGGTGACACTGCTTATGGCAGGGACGTCTCCCACTCGTGCAGATCGCCGGCATCGGTCGCGCGCTGCAGTGGGTCCATGTGCCGGCCGTTTTGTCGGTGCCGAATACTGGGCTGCGCCAGCCGCATGAGCAGACCGCCTGGACGCCGCCCTCGCCCTTCTCATTGATGGTGATGTGGTGGTCCACGGCGATCGGTTCCTCACAGGTGAACGACCGGGCAGGTCATCGTCTGCCTCACTCCGTCGAGGGCCTGGACCCGGGAGGTTACGAGCCTGGCCAGCTCGTTGATGTCGTGGGCCTGCGCCCGCGCGATGACGTCGTAGGACCCGGCCAGGATCGCCGTCTCCGAGACGCCCTGCACGTCGCGGAGCGCCGCGGCCACGATGGCCGCCTTGCCGGTTTCGGCCTGGATGAGAATGTACGCGGCGATCACTGGCACCCACTGAACCTTCCCGGGCTATTCAACCGCTACTGCGGCGATGGGTCATCCCCTGCGCAGGCCAAAGCCGCCGGCAGGGGGTGGGTGGCGACCCGTCCGCGGCAAGGGCCTGGCTATCTGGCCGGGTCGGCTCACGCATCGGCCTTGAGCGAGAGCGTGGGCTTTGGTCAGCGGCGGGAGTTCGCCCCGGCCCTGGCGGCGAACCAGGCGCCAGCCAAGAGCACGACGCCGGCCACCAACGAGACGCCCGCCCAGACCAGGTGGTGTCCCTTATGGACGCTCCCCAGCTTTCCGGGTCACTCGATGTTCAACGCCGCCCAATCCCCTCGGAGGCGAGAAGGCTCGTCTATCACATTCCGTCACGAGCCTTAGGTGCCCTTGCCGCGCCGGATCCGCCTAATGGCGCTGGTCGTGCTCTCTGGTGCAGCTGGCCGATGGCCATCAGAGCTGGCGGTTCTGTGTGAGTGCGGAAGCGAGGTCACCGCGGGGCTCTGGGTCATTTCCGGTGGCTTCTGGTGTGCGGATCCCGACGTGAATCGTGGGTGGGCTTCCCTCTCGGGCGATGTGTTCACGCTCTGAGGGAAGCCCAGGAACGATCTGTTAGGCAGGTTGGACTGCGGCTCCGCATTCTGGGCAGAGGAACGGCTTGTGCTTGGCCCTGGATCGCAGGATGGCGTAGAGGATGAAGGGGAATCCCCACCCTGGTATTTCCCGGGTGGCCTGGACTGTTCCGTGGGTTGAGCATCGCCCGGTCTGGGTCTCGACTTCGGTGGCCATGATCTTCCTCCGGTAATCGATCAGTGGGCGGCCCCTGGGCTAGCGCCCGAGGGGCAGCCAGCTGAACGGGCGCAGGGCGATGAGGAAGCCCGGCGGCGCCCCAGGCGGCGACGATCAGCAGGTCCAGGCCGGCGAAGCCCAGCCCGGTGGTGTGCGGGTTGTAGGCGACGAGCAGCGCGGCGGCCAGGTGCCGGACGGGGAAGACGCTGGCGATGTCGGCCAGCCAGGCGGGAAGGATGGTGACGGCGACGAATACACCGGAGATGAAGTACAGCGGCAGCATGATCGCCTGGGTGACGGGCTGGGCGGCGTCTTGGTCGTGGATCAGCGAGGCGAGCGCGTAGCCGAGGCAGCAGAACGAGGCGGCGCCGATCGACGACGGTGAGGGCGAGCGCGGGGGCGGTGCGGGCCGGGACGTGGGCGCCGTAGGCGGCCCAGCCGATGCCGAGCAGCACCGCGGCCATGACCGAGCGCGATGACCACGGCGGTGAGCGCTCGGCCGGCGATGATGGCGGCGGCCGGGACCGGCGTCGCGCGCCGCCGTTTGAGTACGCCGCGTTCGCGCTGGGCGGTGACCGAGATGACCAGGTTGATGAAGCAGGCGGCGATGATGCCGAGCGCGATGATGCCGGGCACGTAGGAGACGGAGGTGTCGATCCGCCCGCCGGCGACCTTGACGGTGTGCCCGTCGCCGCCGAACAGCGAGGCGAAGATCACCAGGAACAGGACCGGCAGGGCGAGGGTGAAGAACTGGGACTGGCGGTTGCGGAGAAGGCGCGCAGGTCGTAGCGGAACTGGTGCAATGCCATCCTGATCATCGCGCTGGTGGTCCTTGGTGCTCGGTGGAGCCGGTGAGGGCGAGGTAGACGTCTTCCAGGGTTGGCCGGCGGACGTCGAGGTCGGGCAGGTCGAAGCCGCGGCCGAGGGCCCAGTCGGCGAGCATCTGGACGTGCACGAGCGGGCTTTCGCTGCGCAGGACGGTCGCTGCCGTCCGGACCCGCCTCGGCGAGCGGGCGAAGTCCGTCGGGCAGGTCACGCGCGGCCAAGGCCGTCGGGGAGGGTGAAGCGGATGGTGGTGGTCAGGCGGTCGCGCCCGCCGAGGGTCTCGGGGTGCCGTCGGCGACGATGCGCCCGGCCGACAGCACCGCGATCCGGTCGGCCAGGTATTCGGCCTCGTCCATGTAGTGGGTGGTGAGGAAGATCGTCTTGCCGAGCTTGCGGAGCCCGGCGATGACCTCCCAGGCGGCCCGGCGGGCGGAGGGGTCGAACCCGGTGGTCGGCTCGTCGAGGAACACGAGGTCGGGGTCGCCGATCAGCGCCAGCGCGACGTCCAGCCGTCGCCGCTGGCCGCCCGATAGCTGGGTGGCCAGGGCGCTCGGCCTTGGCGGTCAGGCCGACCAGAGCGATGGTCTCGTCGATGTCGCGCGGCTTGCGAGTAGTAGCCGGCGTAGAGTGGCCAGGCACTCGCGCACGGACAGGCCGGGCTCGGGCTCGGATTCCTGCAGGACGACGCCGACCCGGTCGCGCCAGTGCCCCGCCGGCGGTGGCCGGGTCGGCGCCGAGGACGCTGATCTCGCCGTCGGTGCGCTCCCGGAAGCCTTCGAGGATCTCGACGGTGGTGGTCTTGCCGGCGCCGTTGGGGCCGAGGAAGGCGAAGATCTCGCCGTGCCGCACGTCCAGGTCGATGCCTGCGCACGGCCTCGTGGCTGCCGTAGCGCTTGACCAGGCCACGGACGCTGATCACCGGCTCGCGGGGGACGGGGCCGGCTGGTCATGCCGGGCTTGCGGGGTGTTCCGGTCGATGTTGCTCATCTCGCTCCTCCGGCTGGTGATCTTGCCGTCCAGGGTGTCGCGGGCGGCCGCTGCCGTCTTCGGCGCGGCGGTGGAACTTGCGGCCGCGGCGGCCTGACCTGTGGGTGGAGGCCTCCACCCGCGGGTGGAGGACGCGAGCGGTCCGAATCCACCCGGCGGGCAGCAGACGACGGCGGCTCCGGCCGTACAGTTGTGGTGGTGAGCTCCAAGGCCGCCACCACCGCTGGCACGGCCGAGCTGGCACGGGCGCGGGGCCGCGAACGGGCGGCCTACCGGTGGATGCGGCCTGCTCGTGGTGGCCGTGATCGGCTTCGTGGTGATCGGCTGCGTTCCAGACCCATCCCGCGCCGGGCGCCCACGGCTCAGCACCTGGGTGTCGCCGTGGCTCTGGTCGTGTTCGCGTCGCCACCATCGCCGTGGTCTGGCTGACGCGGGCCCGGTCCGCGCTGCAGCTTGCCCCTGCTGCTCCTCGCGTGGCCTGAGCGCGGCGGCGCTGGTCGGCTTGCAGGCCAACGGCGCGGCGTTCCTTGGGAGTGTTCCCGGCCGTCTGCGTGGCGGCTCTGCGTCCTGCCGGTCCGGCTCAGCGCGCTGGTGGCCGGCGTGGCGGCGGTGGCGGCGCGGTGGCCGTCGGCTGGGCGTAACGGGCGCCACCCATCGCCGGCGTCGTCTTCAACGAGTTCGGCGTCGCTCGCCTTCTTCCTGCTGTCGCTGTTCGCCCGACGGCTACCGGGAGAGCCAACGAGCAGGCCCAGCGACTGATCGTCGAACTGGAGCAGACCCGGGCCGCGCAGGCGCAGGCCGCCGCGCTCGGCGAACGCCAACGCCTGGCCCGCGAGATGCACGACGTGCTGGCCCACTCGCTGTCCGGTCTGGTGCTCAACCTCGAGAGCGCCCGGCTGCTCGCCGAGCGAGGCGGCGCCGACCCGCAGGTCGGGGACGCGATCGACCGAGCCCACCGGCTGGCCAAGACCGGGCTGGAAGAGGCGCGGCGGGCGATCGGGATGCTGCGCGAGGACGCGCTGCCCGGCCCCGAGCGGCTGGCCGAGCTGGCCGCCGAGTTCGAGGGCGACACCGGCGTCGCCTGCACCGTCGCCGTGATCGGCGATGCGCGCGACCTCGGTAGCGACGGCCGGCTGACCCTCTACCGGGTGGCGCAGGAGGCGCTGACCAACATCCGCAAGCACGCCTGCCCCGACCGGGTCGAGGTGCGCCTCGCCTACGAGCCGTCCGGCACCCGGCTTGACCATCGAGGACTTCGACGGTGCCGCCGACCGCCACGGCGCCCGGGGACGGGACCGGCTACGGGCTCACCGGCATGCGGGAGCGAGCCGAACTGCTCGGCGGCACGCTCACCGCCGGGCCCACCGGCCAGCGGATTCCGGGTCGAGCTGTGGGTTCCCGGCATGACCGCGGCCATCCGGGTCCTCGTCGCCGACGATCAGCGGGTCGTCCGCGAAGGTCTCGGCACCCTGCTCGGCTCTGCTCGACGGGGTCGAGGTGGTCGGCACCGCCGCCGACGGCGACGAGGCAGTCGCACTCGCCGCCGAACTCCACCCCGACGTCGTCCTGATGGACCTGCGCATGCCCCGCTGCGACGGCGTCGAAGCCACCCGCCGTCTGCGCGAGCACGACCCCAACATCAAGGTCCTCGTGCTCACCACCTACGCCGACGACCGCTCCGTCATCGACGCCCTGCGCGCCGGGGCCCGCGGCTACCTCACCAAAGACGCCGGCGCCGAGGAGATCCGCGTGCGCTCGAGCAGGTCACGCAGCGGCCAGGCCGCCATCGACCCGGCCGTCCAGCACCACCTCCTCGACGCCATCACCAGCCGCATCGGCCGTACGCGCCGAGCCCGCACCGCAGCTTCCCGACGGGCTCACCCCCCGGGAAGCCGAAGTGCTCGCGCTGATCGCGCAAGGACTGTCGAACAGCGAGATCGCCGACCGGCTCGTCGTCAACGAAACCACCGTGAAGAGCCACATCAACCACCTCTTCGCCAAGACCGGCGTCCGGGACCGAGCCCAAGCCGTCACCTACGCCTACCGACACGGACTCACCTGAACCAGCGCCGCACACTAACAACCGCCACAAGCCCGGCTGGTAAGCCCCCTCCCCCGTGCTGCCGGACGGGCGCTAACAGCACAACGGCACATGACAGCACCAAGATCCAAAGCGTCCCGCTGTCCGCGCACCGCTGTTGCAGCAGGTCTGACCAGCATCACGTGAACCCAGGGGAAGGCGCCGGAATGGTTGATCTGAGCGCAGCCGCGGAACCAGCACCTCGCCGATTGACCAGCGCGTATTCGGCGATCTGGCGCAGCCGAGGACTGGGCGCACAACTATTGTGATTACTTTAAGTAATCAGCAAGGTAGTGCCTCCGGTATCTGCAGCCCGGCCCGTTCCGGTGGGCCGATCCCGCCCTGAACCGGCAGTGCCATCAGCCGCCTGCCGGCCGTGTTCCACGCACCTGGCCGGACTGGATCAGCGCGCCCGCCATGCGCCGATCGGCGCGCCTGGCGCTGCGCCCGCGCCGCGCCGACGTGCGCCACGGCGCAGAACAGGCCCTGCCCGATAATGAACCGGGCTCACGGCGCGAACTGGCGCCGCGGCGCGCGCCGTCAGCTCAGGCCTTCGGCGCGCAGGGCGGCTCAGGGCACCGGCACCCACCTGGTCCATGAGCACCGGCGCGATCCCGGCGACGACGGACAGGACCAGCCCAGACTGACCGCCTGCATCAGCGGCAAAAGTCAGCCGTGAAACTGCAGATCCAGCACCCTGCACACTGACGGCGGGGCAAGTGGGACAGGACTGAAAGGAAGAGAATTCTTCCTGCTCAGTGGCCCGGAGCTCCGCTCACGGCCGGGAATCCGTAGGCCCTGTTGGCAAGGGAGAGGCGCGGTTCGAACGCGTGTGCGGCATCTGGTGCGGTCACCGTTGCTGTACTTTGCTGCTGTGCCCGTCCCTATACCAGGGCTCACGATTTCGAATTATGTCTCTGAATTGTGGAGCTAGGGGGACTCGAACCCCCGGCCCCCTGCTTGCAAAGCAGGTGCTCTTCCAGCTGAGCTATAGCCCCGAGTTTCGGCGCTCTAAGGGTACCTGCGGCCGGGGAGCGCTGGTGGATGCGGCGGATGGCGCCCGGGTGGGTGGCGGCGTGGCGGGCGCGCCCGATGCGGACCCAGCACGAGCACCACCTGCGGCCCCGGTGTCTTCCGCAGCGGACCCGGCCCCCCCGGACGTCCTGCTCCCGAGCAGCAGGCCTGGGAGCTGGGCGATTCCGTCGATCAGATGCGTGGCACCGGCGGCGCGCAGCCGGTCGCTGGTATGCCCGCCGGTGAGCACTCCGGCGACGACGCCGGCCCCGGACCGCCTGCCACACTGGATCTCACTGGCGGTGCTGGCCGCGAATGCCGCCTCGCGGACATCCTCGACACCCAGCCGCAGCATCGCGGTGAGCATCAGGTCGGGCCAGGGGCAGCCGCGCGGCGCGTCCTCCGGGCAGAGCGTCAGGTCGATCAGCCGCCACCACCGGAGACTGTCCAGCACCAAGCCGAGCAGGCGGCGGGACAGGCTGGTAATCAGGCACACCCGCAGACCGGACTCGGACAGCTGGCCGATCGCTTCCTCCGCGCCCGGCACCGGCGAGATCTCGGTGCGGTCCACCGCGGTGCGGAACGAGCGCTCGAACGAAAGCGCCGCCGCCTCCGCCCGGCCGTCCTCGTCGGGAAACAGGCCACGGAAGACATCCACGGCGGACTGCCCCTGCGCCTGGTGTACCCCGACCATGTAGTGGGCGTAAGCGGCCGTGCCTGGCACGATGCCCTGCGTCGCGCACGCCTCCGCGAATGCCCGCTCCAGAATGCCGTGATCATCCGCAGTGGTGCCGAGCAAGCCGCAGCAGACCAGCGAAACTGGCAGCGTGCTACTGCTCACCCGGTCACCCCCGTGCCTCTGTGTGGATGTGGCCTCGGTGTCAGTCGTCGCTTGTGGTCGCTTCCGTCCACAAGTCGAGCTCTGCGCGATCGGCCTGGACCTTCCGCCAGACGGCGAAAATGCCAAGCCCGACCAAGGCGAGCAGTAGCAGCTTCTTCACGGTGTGCACCCTTCACATCGCCTGCGAGAGCCCGGATCAGGCTCCGTGGACTCCATGCAGCCTAGCAAGGGGCCTGTCACCTGGGCCGGGCAACGCGGGTCTCGTCCCAGACGGGACCGTCGGCCTCGTAAACGTTCCCGTCCCCGCCGAAGACCAGGAACCGGTCGAAGGACTTGGCGAACCAGCGGTCGTGCGTGACCGCCAGCACGGTGCCCTGAAACGACTCTAGGCCCGCCTGCAGTGCCTCCGCGCTGGCCAGGTCGAGGTTGTCGGTTGGCTCATCGAGCAGCAGCAGCGTCGAGCCGGCCAGTTCGAGCAGCAGGATCTGCAGCCGTGCCTGCTGTCCCCCGGACAGGGAGTCGAACGCCTGGCGCGCACAGTACTGCAGTTCGTACCGGGCGAGCGCCGCCATCGCCTCGTTGCGCAGCATCGCGTGCTCGGTCATGAGGATCTCTTCGGGCCAGCGGCCGGCCAGGTCGGGGCGCGCGTGGGTCTGCGCGAACAGCCCGGGCACGACCCGGGCACCCAGCCGGGCCTTTCCTTCGTGCGGCACCTCGTCGCCGCCGAGCAACCGCAGGAAGAAGGACTTGCCGGAGCCGTTGGAGCCGAGCACGGCGACCCGCTCGCTGTACCAGACCTCGACGCTGAACGGCCGCATGAGCCCGGTGAGCTCGAGGTTCTCGCAGATCACCGCCCGCTTACCGGTCCGGCCGCCGCGCAGGCGCATGCGCACGTTCTGGTCGCGTGGCGGCAGTTCGGGCGGGCCGGCCTCCTCGAACTTGCGCAGCCGCGTCTCGGCGGCCTGCAGCCGGGAGGCCATCGCGTCGTTGTAGGACGCCTTCTGCCGGTACATACGGACCAGCTGCTTGAGCTTCTCGTGTTCCTCGTCCCACCGGCGGCGCAGCTCGTCCAGCCGCTCGATCCGGTCCCGGCGGGCCTGGGCGTAGGTCGCGAACCCGCCCCCGTGCACCCATACACTGCCGTCCTCGACGGTGACGATGCGCTCGGCGCAGTTCGCGAGGAGCTCCCGGTCGTGGCTGACCAGCAGCACCGTCTTGGGCGTGGACGCGAGCTGCTGCTCCAGCCAGCGCTTGCCCGGGACGTCGAGGTAGTTGTCGGGCTCGTCGAGCAGCAGGACCTCGGCCGGGCCCCGCAGCAGGGCCTCAAGCACCAGCCGCTTCTGCTCGCCTCCGGACAGGGTGCCGACCTCGCGCCAGCGGCAGCGCTCATAGCTCACCCCGAGCGCGGCCATGCAGCAGGCATCCCACATCACCTCGGCGTCATAGCCGCCCGCATCGCCCCATTCGGCCAGCGCCGCCGCGTATCGCATCTGGATGGGCTCGTCGTCGCGCTCCATCATCGCCAGCTCGGCGGAATCCAGCCGGGCCGCGGCGGCCTGCACCCGGGGCGGCGCGACCGAGATCAGCAAATCACGGACCGGGGAGGCGCCGGTGACGCGGCCGGTGTCGAGCTGGCCGGGCGTGGGACCGGCGGGGTCTGGCGCCGCCGGGTCCCCGCTGGCTCCGCGAGAGCTCGGTCCCGGGGAGGCGGGAGACCCCGGCCCCGGGGAGGCGGGAGAGCCCGGTCGCGGCGAAGTGGAGGCCTGGGTCCCCCCGGCGCCCAGCTTCCCCAGAGAGGCGGCCCCCCGGATTCCCCCGACGAACTGCCTCATCACGCCGAGGCCGCCGCTGATAGCCACCGTGCCCGACTGGGGGGATATGTCGCCGGCGATGAGCCTGATCAGCGTGGTCTTGCCCGCACCGTTCGGCCCGACCAGGGCGGCCGTGGTCCCCTCCCCGACCCGGAAGGACGCGTCGTCCAGCAGCACCCTGCCGTTGGGAAGGACGTGGCTCAGGTGTGCCACATCGACGTGCGCCACGCTGGCCCTCCCCCAGGTGCAAATCTTCGGCCGCCGGGCAGACAGTAACCCGGCGCGCCCGCCGACCGCTAATGCATTTAGCCGGGCCCCGGCCGCCCAGCTACCCGGCCAGGCCTAGCGCCTAGCTGGGGGCCGGGGCCCGGCGCCGGCCGGGATGCGCCAGGGCGGCGGTCAGGTCGTCTAGGGCATGCAGGGTGTGCGCGCTCACCACCGCGTCGCAGTAGGGCCAGGCCGCCGCCATCCCGCCGGCCAGCGGGCGGTATTCGGGGCTCTGCGTGCGTGGGTTCACCCACACGATCCGGTGGGCCACCCGGGACAGGCGCTCCATTTCCCGGCCCAAGATCTCCGGGTCACCGGTGTCCCAGCCGTCGGAGATGATGACGACGACCGCGCCGCGGGCCATGCCCCGGCGCCCGTAGTTGTTGTTGAACTCCTTGATCGATTCCCCGATCTTGGTCCCGCCCAGCCAGTCGGGTGCGGCCTGGCCCGCCTGCTGGAGCGCGAGCGCGGGCCGGGTGTGGGCCAGGGTGCCGGTCAGCCGGGTGAGCCGGGTGGCGAACGTGAAGACCTCGGCGTCGGCGCCGCCCGCCGCGCAGTACAGCAGCTGCAGCATGGCCCGCGCGTACGGCTCCATCGACCCGGAGATGTCACACAGCACCACCAGCCGCCGCGGCTCCATCAGCGGCGCCCGCCGGGCCAGCTGGAGCGGATGACCGCCCGTGCGGCGGGCGTGGCGCAGCGTCGCCCGCAGGTCGGTGCGCCCGCCGTGGTCGGTGGGCCGGGGCCGGCGGGACCGGCGCATGGGCACGGCGAGCGTGAGCTTGCGCATGAGCCCGGACAGCATCAGCAGCTCGGCCGGGGACAGCTCGGCGAAGTCCTTGCCCGCGAGCCGTTCCGTGGCGCTGGCGATCACCCGCCGGACGGTCTCGGTCTCCTCTTCTGGGCCGGGTTCCTGATCCTCGTCCTTGCCCTCGGCCACCACCTGCTCGGCCTCAGGCAGCTCGGACTGCTCGGCCGGGCGTTCCTGGGCGGCGTGCATACGGGCGGAACGGGCCGCCTGGGACAGGATGTCGCCCGGCGACGAGCGGGGTGGCTCCGGGGCCTCGGCGGCCTGCTGGCCACCCAATTGGGCCACCGGCTCACCCACGCTGCCGAACATCTCGCCGAACACCCGGTCCAGCGCCTCGACCTGCGCCTGGCTGGAGATCAGGGTGGCGAGCGCGCACAGGTAGAGAGCACGGCTGCTGGTGGGCCGGGCCACGGTGACGGCCCGCGCGAAACGCTCACAACGGCCGGGGTCGGCCGGCACCCCCTCGGCGCGCAGCGCCGCGCCGAACCGGGCGGCGGTCAGGGCCAGGTCGTCACGGGCGGCGGTCAGGGCCAGCTCGTCACTCATCACCGTCAGCCAGCCCGCCGAAGCCGGCGGCACGGGCGGTCTGCAGATCCTCGGAGTACTTCAGCACCGCTCCCGCGGTCCGCTCCGCCGACGCGCTGTCCAGGCCGTCGGTGCCCAGGACCTGAAGGGCTTGGGTCCAGCTGATGGCCTCGGCCACCCCGGGCGGCTTGGCGAGGTCCAGGTCGCGCAGCCGGGCCACCCCGCGGGCCACCTGCCCGGCGAGGGTCTCGCCCGCGGCGGGCACCCGCCGCCTGATGATGGCCGCCACCCGCTCGTTGTCCGGGTAGTCGATCCAGTGGTAGAGGCAGCGCCGTTTCAGCGCGTCATGCAGGTCCCGGGTGCGGTTGGAGGTCAGCACGACGACCGGGGGGAACTGGGCCTGCCGGGTCCCCAGCTCGGGGATGGTCACCGCGGCCTCGGCGAGCATCTCGAACAGGAACGCCTCGAACTCGTCGTCGCCCCGGTCCACCTCGTCGATCAGCAGGACCGCCGGGAGCGGGCCCGGGTGGTCGAGCGCGGCCAGCAGCGGGCGGGCGAGCAGGTACTCCTCGCTGAACAGGTCGGCGTCGCGCAGCGTCTCGCCGCGCGCCTCGGCCAGCCGGATCGCCAGCAGCTGGCGCGGGTAGTTCCACTCGTAAAGCGCCTCCGATGAGGTCAGGCCCTCATAGCACTGGAGCCGGAGCAGCCGCGTTCCCAGTGCCTCGGCCAGCGCCTTGCCCGCCTCGGTCTTGCCCACCCCCGGCTCGCCTTCCAGCAGGATGGGCTGCCCCATCCGCGCGGCGAGGAAGAGCGCCGTCCCGAGTGCCTCGTCCGCCAGGTACCCGGTGCCATCGAGCGCGTCCTGCAGCGACGCCACGTCCGGAACCTTCTCCGCCAGAACACTCATCCCTGGAGCACCAGCTGACATACCCACATGTGCCTATCATGCTGCATCGCCGCAAGTGCCCTGGCTCAGGTCAGCGGCTCACGCCAGCGGCTCACGTCAGCGCCAGGTCCGTCCGCAGGCGGCGTCCCTGGATCGCCGACCATACGTTGGCCGGGGTCAGCGGCATGTCGGCGTGCAGGACCCCGAGCGGCGCCAGCGCGTCCATCACCGAGTTCACGACGGCCGGCGGTGAGCCGACCGTGGCCGACTCGCCGATCCCCTTGGCGCCGATCGGGTGGTGCGGCGACGGGGTGACGGTATGGCCCAGCTCCCAGGACGGGCACTCCACCGACGTCGGCAGCAGATAGTCCATGAACGAGCCGCCGAGGCAGTTACCGTCCGCGTCGAACGCGATGACCTGCATCAGCGCCATGCCCACCCCGTCCGCGAGGCCGCCGTGCACCTGTCCCTCGACGATCATCGGGTTGATCTGCACCCCGCAGTCGTCGACGGCGATGAACCGGCGGACCGTGACCTGGCCGGTGCCCGCGTCCACGTCGGTGACGCAGATGTACGCGCCGAACGGGAAGGTGAGGTTCGGCGGGTTGTAGACGAAATCCGCGTCGAGATGGCCCTCGACCTCAGCGGGCAGCTCCAGGGTCGAGTGGGCGGCCATCGCGATCTCGGCGATGCCCTTGGCCTTGTCCGGGTCGCCCCGGACCCGCCACCTGCCGTCGGCCCACTCCAGGTCGTCGGGTGAGACCTCGAGCATGGCCGCGGCGACGATCCGGGCGCGCTCCCGGACCTTGCGGGCGACCATGGCCGCCGCCGCGCCGGAGACCGGCGTGGACCGCGAGCCGTAGGTGCCCAGCCCGAACGGCGTCCGGTCGGTGTCGCCGTGCACCACCTCGATGTCGTCCGGGGACAGGCCGAGCTCGTTCGCGACGATCTGGGCGAACGTGGTCTCGTGGCCCTGCCCCTGGGTCTGGCAGGAGACGCCGAGGACGGCCGTGCCGGTCGGATGGACCCGCAGGCTGGCGCCGTCGGCCATGCCGAGCCCGAGGATGTCCATGTGGGCGCGGGGGCCGGCGCCCACCCCCTCGGTGAAGAAGCTGATCCCGATCCCCATGTACTCGCCCCGCTCGCGTTTGCCCGCCTGCTCGCGCCGCAGCTCGTCGTACCCGGCGATGTCCATCGCGAGGGCCAGCGCCCGCGGGTAGTCGCCGGAGTCGTACTCCCAGCCGGACGCGGTGGTGTAGGGGAACTGCTCGGGCCGCAGCAGGTTCTTCATCCGCAGCTCGGCGGGGTCCATGCCGAGCTCGCGGGCCAGGATGTCCATCATCCGCTCGACCAGGTACACCGCCTCGGTGATGCGGAACGAGCAGGAGTACGCCACCCCGCCGGGTGCCTTGTTGGTGTAGACGGCGGTCACCCGGCAATGCGCGGCCCGCAGGTCGTAGGAGCCGGTGAAGATGTGGAAGAACCCGGCCGGGTACTTGGTCGGCTGGGCGGTCGCGTTGAAGGCGCCGTGGTCGGCGAGCACCGTGGCCCGGAGCCCCAGCACCCTGCCGTCGGCGGTGGCGGCGATCTCCCCGCGCATGTGGTAGTCGCGGGCGAACGTGGTGGACATCAGGTTTTCCGACCGGTCCTCGACCCACTTGACCGGCCGGCCGGTCTTCATGGCGCCGACGATGGCGCAGACGTAGCCCGGGTAGATCGGCGCCTTGTTGCCGAAGCCACCGCCGATGTCGGGGGAGACCACCCGGATCTTGTGCTCGGGCAGGCCGGCGACGAGCGCGTATATGGTGCGGTGCGCGTGCGGGGCCTGGGAGGTGGACCACAGGGTCAGCTTGCCGCTGACCGGGTCCATGTCGGCCACCATGCCGCAGGTCTCCAGCGGGGCGGGATGCGAGCGCGGGTAGAGCATGTCCTGGCTGACCACGACGTCGGCGGCGGCGAAAACCGCGTCCGTGGCCGCCTTGTCGCCCGCCTCCCAGTCGAAGATGTGGTTGTCGGCCTTGCCCGGCAGGTCGTCGCGGATGACCGGGGCGCCGGGGTCGAGCGCCCGCTCGGCGTCGGCCACCACCGGCAGCGGCTCGTACTCGACGTGGATCAGCTCCAGCGCGTCGCGGGCCGAGTACCGGTCCTGGGCCACCACGAACGCGACCTCCTGGCCCTGGAAGCGCACCTTGTCGGTGGCCAGGACGGCCTGCGCGTCCTGGGAGATCGTGGGCATCCAGGCCAGCCCGAGCGCGGCCAGGTCCTGCCCGGTGATCACGGCCTCGACCTCGCGGGTGGGCCTCCGCCGCCGCGGTGTCGATCGCGGTGATCCTGGCGTGCGGCAGCGGGCTGCGCAGGATCGCGCCGTACAGCATGCCGGGCAGCTGGATGTCGTCCACGAACATGCCCCGGCCGCGGATGAACCGGGCATCCTCCTTGCGCGGGACCGGCCCGTACGCCCCGTTCGGCTCCGGTGCGCTCATTCAACCCCCTCCGGCTTCCGAGACGATGCGCCGCCGCGACCGCGTCGCCGCGCATCGATGCTGCGGCTGCCCACTGGACCGACCGCACGATGTTCTCGTAACCCGTGCACCGGCAGACCTGGCCGGACAGCGCCTCGCGGATCTGCCCCGGGGTCGGGTCCGGGTTGTGGTCGAGCAGCCAGCGGGCGGTCAGCATCATGCCCGGCGTGCAGAACCCGCACTGGAGCCCGTGGCACCGGGCGAAACCCTCCTGGACCGGGTCGAGCCGGCCGTCCCGTTCCAGGCCCTCCACCGTGAGCACCCGGTGGCCGTCGGCCATGGCCGCGAGCACCGTGCACGACTTCACCGGCAGCTCGTCCAGCCAGACCACGCAGGCGCCGCAGTTCGAGGTGTCGCAGCCCCAGTGCGAGCCGGTGAGCCCGAGCTCGTCGCGCAGGAAGTGGATCAGCAGCAGCCGGGGCTCGACCTCGCGGGTGAACGCGGCGTCGTTGACGGTCACGGTGATCTGCACGTCAGGCGTCCCAGGCCGGAGATCCACCAGACACGGCCTACCCCCGCGCCCGGCGCAGCGCGGCGCGCAGGGCGCGCACGGTGAGCTCGGCGGCCAGGTGCCGCTTGTAGTCGGCCGGGCCGCGCTGGTCGGAGACGGGCCGGCAGTGCTGGGCGGCGATCTCGCCGGCCCGGGCGAAGCTCTCGTCGGTGGCCGGCGCGCCGCGCAGGAACTCCTCGGCCTCCGGCGCCGCGAACTGCCGCGCGCCGACCGCGGTGAGGCCGATCCCGGCGTCGGCGATCACGTCGCCACCGGCCAGCCAGAGCGCGGCCCCGGCCGCGCCCACCGGCCAGTCCCCGACCCGGCGGCCCACCTTCTCGTAGGCGCTGCCGCCGCCCGGCCAGATCGGGATCCGGATCTCGGTGAGCATCTCGCCCGGCGGCGACCACGGTCTCGTAGGGCCCGGTGTGGAACTCCCGGGCCGACACCGTCCGGCTGCCGTCCGGGCCGTGGATGACCATGTTGGCCTTCAGCGCCGCGAACGCCGCCGACAGGTCCTCGGACGGGTCGGCCTGGCAGAGCGAGCCGCCGATCGTCCCCCAGTTGCGCACCACGGGATCGGCGATCACCTTCTCGGCGTCGTGCAGGATCGCGAAATGCTCGCCCGCCGCGGCCGAGTCGAGCAGCTGCGCATGCCTGGTCAGCGCCCCGATCCGCAGCTCGCCGCCGTCGACCTTGAGATAGGACAGCTCGCTGAGCCCGTTGATGTCGATCAGGGTCTCCGGCTGCGCGAGCCGCAGCTTCATCATCGGGATCAGGCTGTGCCCGCCGGCCAGGATCCGCGCCTCGGGGCCGTACCTGGCGAGCAGGCGAGCGCGTGCTCGACGCTGGATGCCTTCTCGTACTCGACATGCGCCGGCACCTGCATGCGCCCCTCCCTCCAACTCCGCCCGCACGAGCAGTCTACGAGGGCGAACGCCCGTGCCTAGTGCGGTGATAATGGGATGGTTATGACGCTCACGCAGCTGAACGCGTTTGTGCTGGTCGCCCGGCTGGGCTCGGTGACCGCCGCCGCGAACGCGCTCGGCGTCAGCGAGCCAGCGGTGTCGCAGGCCCTGTCGGCTCTCCGGCAGCACCTGGGCGACCAGTTGGTGACCCGCGGCCCGGCGGGGATGACGCTGACCGCGGGCGGCTCCCGGCTGCTGTCCTCCGCCTCGCAGATCGTGGTGCTCGGCGCCGAGGCGCACGCGGCGGTCCGCGCCGCGCAGGGCGCGCCCGAGCAGCTGCGGGTGGTGGCCACCTCGAGCGATCGCGGAGTTCGTGATCAGCCCGCTGATGGAGGCGTTCACCCGCCGGTACGCCGGGCTCGGTCGAGGTATCGGCCGGCGTGGCGGTGACCAAGGAGATGGGGGTGCTGGTCGCCAACCGGCTGGCCGACGTCGCGATCAGCTCCAGCGCGCCCGAGCGACCCGGCGCTGGCGGTGGTGACCGAGCCGATCTTCCGGTACCGCGTGGTCGTGGTCACCGCCGGGCAGTCCAGCCTCCGGGGCAACCCGCGCCAGTGGCGCTGGCTGGTCGACCCGTCCGGCACCGACCCCGGCAGCGGCACCGGGCAGCTGCTGGCCAAGCTGGGGATCCCCGAGAACAGGATCAGGGTGTTCCCCAACCAGACCGCCGCCTGGGCGGCGGCGGCCGACGGCGCGGGTGCGGCGCCGGCGGTCGAGCACCTGGTCGCCCAGCAGCTGCGCCGGGGCGAGCTGTCGCTGGTGGACCTGCCCGGCGTGCCGATGGACGCCTGCTGGCACGTCAGCATGCTGGAGCGCCAGCACCGCAGCGCCGCGGCCAGCGCGCTCCGGCGGTTCCTCGGCACGCCGGAGGCCATGCACCTGATGCGCTCCCCGGCGGCGGGCGTGCCGCCGTCCCGGTTCCGCCCGCCCGGTGTACGTCACGATCTGGAGCTGAGCGGTCCCAGGGCTGCCAGGAGCGCTGGCGAGGGGCCACTTAAGCAAGAACTTATTCGCATGTTGCGGGGCGGGGTCAGGCGAGGCGATCATGTGAGGACATTGCGGGCGACGGCATGCTGCCCGCCCAACACCAGGAGCGGTGCCCATGCGGATCGAGTCCAGCGGTCACAGCCAGGGCAATCCGCGCCTGTACGAGCTGATGGAGAACGCGCCGAAGACCGGGAAGAGCCCGACCGTCTGGGCCTGGCCCGAGCTGATCGACTACCTCAAGATCGCCGGCCAGCCGGTGCCCGGGCCGTGGCCGCCGCACCAGGAGCCGCGGCCGGACCCCGATTACGAGTCCCTCCCGGTGGCCGTGGCCGACCCCGAAGCGCAGCGAGAGCAGGAATCATCCTGAACGCGCTCTCCCCCGAGCAGACGACGCCCCGGAAATCACTGGCTGGAACGGCTCCGGCCCAGGCCTGAGCCTGAGCCGACAGGCAGTGGCCCGCGTTACAACGTCCAGACAAGGACATCGGAGGACCGCATGTATCCGTCTCGGTTCCGCTACGAGGCACCGCGCTCGCTCGGCGAGGCGATCAGCCTGCTGCCCGAGGGCGGGGACGAGGCGAAGGTGATGGCCGGCGGCCAGAGCCTGGTACCGCTGATGAAGCTGCGCTTCGCCGTCGCCGGAACTGATCGTCGACATCAACAACATCGGCGGTCTGGACTACCACCGCGCGGACGCGGACGGCACGCTCCGCATCGGCGCGCTGTGCCGCCACGCCGACCTGGAGCGCTCGGACCTGCTCACGGGCACCCAGCCGACCATGGCCGCGGCCGCGCCGCTGATCGCCGACCCGCTCGTGCGCAACCGGGGCACCCTGGTCGGCTCGCTCTGCCACGCCGACCCGCAGGGCGACTGGGCCTCGGTGGTGACGGCGCTCGGCGGCTCGGTGATCGCGCAGGGGGCCCAGCGGCAGGCGGGCCATCCCGGTGGCGGACTTCGTCACCGGGCCGTTCGAGAACACGCTGGAGCCGGACGAGATCGCGGTGGAGGCCGTCATCCCGGCGGCGCAGGGATCGCGGTCGGGCGGCTACCTCAAGCTGGAGCGCCGGGTCGGCGACTTCGCCACCGTGGGCGTCGCGGTGGCGCTGGAGACCTCCGGCGGGACCGTGAGGCGGGCGGGGATCGCGCTCACCGGGGTCGGCGGATCGACCATCGCCGTCACCGACGCGGCCGAGGCGCTGGCCGGGAAGGCGCTGACCCCCGAGGGCATCGAGCAGGCGGCCGACCTCGCCGCGCAGGCGGCCAGGCCCCGGACCGACCACCGCGGCAGCGCGGAATACAAGCGGCACATGGTGCGCACCTTCGTGGTCCGGCTGCTGAGCCGCGACCTCGAGCCTGCGGAAAGGGCGGCCTGACATGACCACCGTGTACGACGACCTCGGCGACCAGGCCACGGGCGAGGTCCCCATGCGCCGGATCAGGTTCACGATCAACGGCTTGAAGAAGGTGGCCGAGGTAGAGCCCCGGCTGCTGCTCTCCCACCTGATCCGCCAGGGGCTCGGGCTGACCGGCACCCACATGGGCTGCGACACCACCAACTGCGGCGCATGCACGGTGCTCGTGGACGGGAAGGCGATCAAGTCCTGCACCATGCTCGCCGTTCAGGCCGACGGCCACGAGGTGACCACCGTCGAGGGCATGGCCACCGCCAGCGAGCTGCACCCGCTGCAGGAGGGCTTCCGGGAGGAACACGGGCTGCAGTGCGGGTTCTGCACCCCGGGCATGATGCTGGCGGCCAAGGCCCTGCTCGACGCCAATCCCGACCCCACCGAGGAAGACGTGCGCTGGGCGCTGTCCGGCAACCTCTGCCGCTGCACCGGCTACCAGAACATCGTGAAGTCGGTGCTGTGGGCCGCGGCCAAGCTCCGGGGCGAGCCGGCCGACGAGCCAGCAGAGGAGGCGTGACGTGAGCGCACTGGACGAGATCAAGATCGGTGGGCTGGGCGCGAGCCGCAAGCGGGTCGAGGACCAGCGCTTCATCCGCGGCAAGGGCAACTACACCGACGACATCGTGCTGCCCGGCATGCTGCACATGGAGATCCTCCGCAGCCCGCTGGCGCACGCCCGGATCGTCTCGATCGACACCAGCCGGGCGTGGCAGATCCCCGGCGTGCACCTGGTGCTGACCGGCGAGATGATGGCGACCCGCAACCTGGCGTGGATGCCCACCCTGTCCTATGACACCCAGGCGGTGCTGGCCACCGACAAGGTGCGGTTCCAGGGCCAGGAGGTCGCCTGCGTGATCGCGGACGACCCCTACATCGCCAAGGACGCGTGCGAGGCGATCGACGTCGAGTACGAGCCGCTGCCGCCGATCGTCAACCCGGTGCAGGCGCTCGCCGACGGCGCGCCGGTCATCCGCGACGACAAGGAGGGCCAGGACAGCAACGTCATCTACAACTGGGAGGTCGGCGACGCGGCGGGGACCGAGCGGGCGTTCGCCCAGGCGGACAAGATCTCCCGGCTGCGGCTGCACTACCCGCGGTCGCACCCCTCGCCGATCGAGTGCTGCGGATCGATCGCGGACTTCAACCGGGCCACCTCCAAGCTGACGGTGTACATGACGACCCAGGCCCCGCACATCATCCGGGCCGCGGTGGCGCTGGTGGCCGAGCTGCCCGAGCACATGATCCGGATCATCTCGCCCGACATCGGCGGCGGGTTCGGCAACAAGGTGCCGGTCTACCCCGGGTACGTCTGCTCGATCCTGGCCTCGATCCTGCTGGAGTGCCCGGTCAAATGGATCGAGGACAAGACCGGCAACCTGATCTCCACCGGGTTCGCGCGCGACATCTACCTCGACGGCGAGCTGGCGCTGCGCAACGACGGCAAGATCCTCGGCGTCCGCATGCACGTCGACTCGGACCACGGCGCGTTCTTCTCCGACGCCCAGCCGAGCAAGTTCAAGATCGGGCTGCTGCACTCCGCCTTCGCCTGTTACAACATCCCGGCCGGCCACATCACCGCCCGCGGGGCCTACACCAACAAGGCCCCCGGCGGGGTCGCCTACCGGTGCTCGTTCCGCGTCACCGAGGCGATGTTCTTCCAGGAGCGGATGATCCAGGCCGCGGCCGCCGACCTCGGCATGGACCAGGCCGAGTTCCGGCGGATGAACCTGGTCAGGGACGAGCAGTTCCCGTTCCGGACCCCGTTCGGCTTCCTGACCGACTCGGGCCAGTACGCCAAGTGCCTGGACGTGGGCCTGAAGGCGGTCGGGTACGAGGACTTCCGCAAGCAGCAGGCGGAGGCGAAGGCCAGGGGCAGGCTGCTGGGCCTGGGCATCTCCACCATGACCGAGCCGCTCGGCGCCGGGAACAGCCGCGAGTACGACATCCTCGGCATCAAGATGTTCGACTCGGCCGAGCTCAAGGTGCACATGACCGGCAAGGCGATCCTGCGGACCGGCGCGAAGACCCAGGGCCAGGGGCACGAGACCACCTGGGCCCAGATCGTCGCCCACGAACTGGGCCTGCCCGCCGATGACGTGGTCGTCGAGGAGGGCGACACCGACACCGCCCCGTTCGGCATGGGCACCTACGCCTCGCGGAGCACCCCGGTCGCCGGGGCGGCGGTCGCCATGGTGTCCCGCAAGATCCGGGCCAAGGCGCGGAAGCTGGCCGCGCACCTGCTGGAGGTGTCCGAGGAGGACGTCGAGTGGGAGCTGGGGCGGTTCTACGTCCGCAGCGCCCCCGACCGCGGCGTGACCATCCAGGAATGCGCGATGGCCGCCTACAGCAACATGCCCGACGGCATGGAGCCCGGCCTGGAGAACACGGCCTACTACGACCCGCCGAACCTCACCTGGCCGTTCGCGGTCTACATCGTCACGGTCGAGGTCGATCCCGAGACCGGGGTCTGGGACGTGCTGAACATGGTGGCGGTGGACGACTGCGGGGTCCGGATCAACCCGATGATCGTCGAGGGGCAGATCATGGGCGGGCTGACCGAGGCCTACGCGATGGCCAACATGCAGTTCATCACGTTCGACGCCGAGGGCAACTGCGTCGGCTCGAACTACATGGACTACCTGCTGCCGACCGCCTGGGAGACCCCGGGGTACGAGCTGCACAGCGAGGTCGTCACCCCGAGCCCCCACCACCCGATCGGCGCCAAGGGGGTCGGTGAGTGCGCGGCGGTCGGCGGCCCGGCGGCGTTCGTCAACGCGGTGATGGACGCGATCGCCGATACCGGGGTCCGCAACATCGACATGCCGCTGCTGCCGGACCGGGTCTGGGAGGCGATCACCAAGCGCCACGACGTCTCCGGCGCGCCGCCGGTCAAGTCGGACGACTGATAAGGCGGAGCGGCATGGACGGCTGGGGTGTCCTGGAGCGGGCCAGCGAGCTGGCCCGCCAGGGGCAGGCGTTTGCGCTGGCCACCGTGGTGTGGCGGCAGGGCCCGTCATCTGGCCAGCTGGGCAGCCGCGCGATCATCACCGCCGACGGTGAGGTGCACGGCTGGATCGGCGGAGCCTGCGCGGAGCCGGTGGTCATTCGCGAGGCCCGGCAGGTGATCACCGACGGCGAGTCGCGTCTGCTGCTCCTGGGCACCCCGGACCAGTTCGGTGAGACGGTCCCGGACGGGATGACGGTGGTGCCGATCGCCTGCCAGAGCGAGGGCGCGCTGGAGGTGTTCATCGAGCCGGTGCAGTCCGCGCCGCGGCTGGTCATCGTCGGCCGCTCGCCGATGGCGCAGACGCTGGCCGCCCTGGCCGATGCGCTGGGCTGGCGCACCGCGCTGCTGGACGGCCGGGAGTTCTCCACGGCCGACGCCGACGGGCGGTCAATGGTCGTCGTGGCCACCCAGGGCCACGGCGACGAGGAGGTCATGGAACAGGCGGTCGCCGCCCGGCCGGCCTACCTCGGCCTGGTCGCCTCGCAGCGCCGCGGCGCGGCCGTTCTTGGCTACCTCAAAGACCGGGGCGTGCCCAAAGGCCAGCTCGACCGGGTCAAGGTGCCGGCCGGACTCAACCTGGGGCGGACCTCGCACCGGGAGATCGCGGTCGCGATCCTGGCCGAACTGGTCCAGCTCCGCGCCGCGGGCGAGATCAGTGGCGGGACAGGCGGCGCCGACGCCACCAGCATGGGCGCGGCCGGCATCACCGGGACCCACGCCGGTCATGCAGAACGAGCTGCGCCCGGAGCCGGGCAGCGGGCCGCCGGGGCCCCGGCCGAGGCCGTCAACCCGGTCTGCGGGATGACCGTGGTGGCCGACGACTCCAGCTACCCGCTCGTGCACGACGGGGTCACGTACTACTTCTGCCGGGCCGGCTGCCGGCGCACGTTCGAGGCCGACCCCGCCGCCTATGTGGAGAAAGGGACCCGATGCTGATCAAAAGCGACTTCGAGGTCGCCGCGCCGGTCGAGAAGGTCTGGCAGTTTTTCGACAACATCCCGCAGGTGGCGGCCTGCCTGCCGGGCACCGAGCTGACGAAGGACCTCGGCGACGACAAGTACGAGGGCCGGGTGGCGGTCCGGATGGGCCCGGTCCGGCTCCAGTTCGGCGGGAAGGCCGAGATCACCGAGCGGGACGAGGCCGACAAGCGGGTCGTGATCCACGCCAGCGGCGCCGAGCTGCGGGGCCGGGGTCAGGCGAACATGGTCGTCACCGCGGTACTGGCCCGGGCGGGCCGCGGCACCAAGGTCGGCGTCACCCAGGACCTGCAGCTCGCGGGGGCCGCCGCCCAGTACGGCCGGGGGATGATCTCCGACGTGACCGCCGTGCTCATGCGCGACTTCTCCGCCAACATGGCGGCCCGGATCGACGCCGCCGAGCGCGGCGAAACCCCGGCGCAGGCGGCCGCCGCCTCCCCGGCCGGGGGATTCACGCTGGGGATGCGGGCCGCGATGATGGCGCTCCAGCGGGTCTTCGCCCGCTTCTTCCTGCCCTACCGGCCCAACCCGACCTGAGAGGAGACGAGCCATGGTCTGGTGGTGGATCGGCAACGCCGTCCTGCTTGTTGTCATACTCCCGGTCGTCATCTTCCTGCTCAACCGCGTGCTCGCGGCGCTGGAGCGGATCCGGGGTGCGACCGACGAGATCCTGTCCGGCGGGGTCGCCCTCATCGGCGAGCTGAACGGCGTCCCGGAGGCGCTGGCCACGACCGACGAGACGGTCAAGGAAGTGGCCAACGGCGCGGTCCGGTACGCGGGCTCGGTCGCGAAGCTTCTCGGCTGAGCGGGAAAGGAGAAACAGCTATGCCAGCAGCTGCCTGGGTGACACTGATCATCGCGGCGCTGATCATCGCGATTACCGCGGTCGGCCTGCTCAGGGTCATCTTCCATCTCCGCGCGATCCGCGCGACCCTCGTGGCGACCACCGGCGGGGTGCAGGCCGTCGCCGAGCTGACCAGCACGGTGCCGGAGCGGCTCACCTCGGTCAACGCCAGCCTGAAGCCGGTTCGCGACTTCTGCGAAACGGTCTGACCTCCCCAAAGGAGCACTCATGTATGTTGCTGCCGCCGGGACGTCCACCACCGGCTGGGTGGTGGGCTACACCATCGGCATCGTGATCGCCGGCGTCGTCGTCGCGCTGGTCGTACCGATCCTGGTGCTGGCCCGCCAGATCGGCAACGAGGCGCCGAAGATCAACGACGCGCTGACCGACGCGGTGAACAACACCGCCCCGCTGGGCGCGCTGCGCACCACGATCGAGCACGCCACGATCATCATCGGCGGCCTGCAGCGCGGCCGCGCCAGGCTGGGAGGTTAGCGATGGATCCCGTGGCCATGTCCTCGACCACGCACAACCTGTGGCTGACCGCGAACATCCTCGGCCTCGTCGTGGTGGTCGCGGTGGCGGCCCTGCTGAGCCTGCTCATCTACTTCGTGAAGGTCATCGACCGCCGGGTCGCCGGCGTCCGGGACACGCTGAAGGCTGCGTCGGCGAACACCGCTGACACGGTCCTGATCCCGCAGGTCGCCGACGGCGTGGACGCCGTCCTCGCGGAAGGCCTGCAGCACCACCTGTTCCTCGGCCGCGTGCTCGGAAAGGTCAAGACATGACCGGGATGGTCGTCTTCACGCTCATCGACATCGCGCTGCTGGTCGCCGGGCTGGCGTTCTACCTGTTCTGGGTCGGGTCCCTGCTGAGCAGGATCGCCACCAACCTGGAGGAGTGCGGCCGGATCGTGCGGGACATCGTGGGCCATGCCGAGCTGATCGGGCCTGGGGTGGAGCACATCAACGCCACCGGCGGCGTGGTGGCCGGCGCGCTGCCGCTGCTCTACGGAATGGCGGAAGAGATCGTCGCCGGCGCCACCTACGTGCCCGCCGAGCCGGCGCCGCCCGAGCCCGCCGTCCCGGCGTCCGGCCGGCGCCGCTCCCGCCTGCTCGACGCGGTCGGCTTCGCCCCGAAGCAGTAGCCGCAACGGGCGCCCTTAGCGGCGTACCCGGGCTCCCGTCGCCACATGGGCGGGACCGGGCGGCTGTAGCCGTCTTGGGCTCGCCGCCGCTGGGTGGGACAGGCCGGGACGCCGTTAGGCGTCTGGGGGCTCTGTGCCAGGGGGTGGCGGCGGGCTTGGGGTGCCCGGCCCGCGGCGGGCGAGGGGGCCGGTGTTGGGCGCCAGGCTGTACTCGCCGATCCACTCGTCCTTCCAGGACTGGCCGTACCGCTCGGTGTTGCAGCGGGGCTGGTAGATCGCGGCGAGCTCGCGGGTGATCTGCTCCCGGTGACCGGTCCCGCCGCCCGGCACCTCGTAGGTGCAGATGTAGACCTTCCACTTCGACCCGGCCCGCCGCACCCAGCAGTGGGCGCGGGGGTGCTGGAACGGGAAGCGCTCGGCCGACAGGTCCTCGGAGTGGCCGACGTAGATGACCGCGTACCGCTCGGGCTTGGTGTCGGGCTCGTGCTTGTAGAGGATCGCATACACGGCGGCGCTGGCCGGAGGGGTCCACCCGCCCAGCAGCCGCGGCCCCTCGAACGGGTAGCCAGCCAGCGAGCCCAGCCTGATCATCCGCCGTCGCCCCTGCCCCGGCCAGCGTCCCTGCCCCCGCGAGCGTCCTTGGCCCGGCTGACGTCCTTGGCCCGGCTGACGTCCTTGGCCCGGCTGACGTCCTTGGCCCGGCTGACGTCCTTGGCCCGGCTGACGTCCTCACCCCGGCCGACGTCCTTGGCCCGGCTGACGTCCTCGCTATCACCGCCGCCGTAGTCCTCGTCCTCGCCCATGGCTTCGACTCGCACGATGGGGTACACCGGGAGGCCTGCCCTCGCCACGGCGCGGCTGAACTCGGCGGTCGCCTTCTCGACCGCCTCGTCGCGGGTGCCGGCCTCGACCAGGAGCTGGGCGCCGTAGCGGTTGGTGCCGATGCCGGTGGCGATGCCCGAACTGGTGGCGACGGCGTCGGCCAGCTCGACCACCTCCTCGCGCGAGAGCACGCGGTCCCCCTCCGTCTCGATCCCCACGCTCCACCTCACGGAACCCCTCCCACTCGCCGGAACCTTCGTCTCCTGGCGGGACGTGCGCGGACACGGCTGCCCCAGCGCTCCCGGCGCACGCCAACGGGTCGCTCCCGGCGTCTAGCCCAGCTTAGGCAGCAGGGCCGCGAGCTCTTCCAGGCTGCGCAGGTCGTGGCCGGACAGGACCAGGTCGGTGTGCTCGGCGGCGACCATCATCCCGAGCGTGCTCGGCCGGAAGCCTGCATTGTCGCCCTTGTGCGGGTTCATCCATACCAGGCGGTGGCACAGCCGGGAAAGCCGTTCCATCGCCGCGTCCAGGACGGCGGGGTCGCCCCGGTCGAGGCCGTCGGAGCAGATGACCACGATGCCGCCGCGGGCCAGGCCCCGCCGCCCGTACTCCCGCACGAAGGTGTCGAGCGAGGCGCCGATCCTGGTCCCGCCCTCCCAGTCGCACACCTGGATCGCGGCCTCGGCGAGCGCCTGGTCCGGGCTGCGGTGGGCGAGCGCCCCGGTGATCCGGGTGAGCCGGGTGCCGAAGCAGAACACCTCGACCTTGGCGGCCGCGTGCTTCGCCGTGTGCGCGAACTGGAGCAGGTTGCGCGAGTAGTCGGCCATCGAGCCGGAGATGTCCAGGATCAGGATCAGCGGGCGGAGCCGGACCTTGCGCTGCCGCCAGTGCAGCTCCGCGGGCTCACCGTAGGCGCGCATGGAGGCGCGGATGGTCCGGCGCAGGTCGGGGGCGCGGCCATCCGGGCCTGCCACGGTGCGGCGGGTGCGGCGCCGGGGCGGGGTCAGCCGGATCCGGGCCATGATCCGGCGCAGCGCCGCCAGCTCCTCCGGGGTGCAGGCGGCGAACGACTTGTGCCGGAGGGCGTCCACGTCGGAGGCCATCAGGCCGAGTACCGCCTGCTCCTCCTGCCCGTCCGGCACCGGGTCGGTGGCCGGGACCTCCAGCGCCGCCTGGCTTTCGGTACCGGGATGGGCCCGGAGCATCAGCAGCTGCGGTGCCGGGCTGGATTCGTTGAGAAAGAAACTGCGGAACACCTCGTCGTAGGTGGGGATCTGATCGTGCCGGGCGACCAGGGTGGCGCGGCCCGCCCAGTACAGGTCGAGCAGGTCGGTGGGGTCCAGTGAGGTCATCGCCGTGCAGTAGGTGAGGATCTCGCCGGAACCGACCGCGAGCCCGGCGGCGCGGAGCTCGCGCGCGAAATCGACCAGCACCCCGACGATCGGAGCGTCGTCAGGCACCGGACGTGATCTCTTCCAGGTTGTCCCGCACCACGTCGAGGTCGTCGCGTTCCTTCACGACGGCGCCGAGCGTGTCCTGCGCCAGCTGGGGGTCCAGCTCGGTTGACCCGGCCCCGCCGAGCAGGTCGAGGGTGCGGGCCCAGTCGATCGTCTCGGCGACGCCGGGCGGCTTGGCCAGGTCGAGCTCACGCAGCCGGTTGACGGCGGCCACCACCTTGTGTGCCAGCGCCTCGGACACCCCGGGCTCGCGGATGAGCACGATCTCCACCTCGCGCTCGGCGGGCGGGTAGCCGATCCAGTGGTACAGGCAGCGCCGCTTCAGCGCGTCGTGCAGCTCGCGGGTGCGGTTGGAGGTGAGCACCACCAGCGGGGCGCTGTCCGCCTTGATGGTGCCGATCTCCGGGATGCTGATCTGGAAGTCCGACAGCACCTCGAGCAGGAACGCCTCGAACTCGTCGTCCGCGCGGTCCACCTCGTCGATCAGCAGTACCGACCGGTCGCCGGACCGGACCGCCTCCAGCAGCGGCCGCTCCAGCAGGAACTTGGGGCCGAACAGCTTGTCGACCGCCTCTTCCCCCATCGCCTGGTGCTCGGACAGCGCCCTGATCTGCAGCATCTGCCGGGTGTAGTCCCACTCGTACAGCGCCTGGCTGGTGTCGATGCCCTCGTAGCACTGGAGCCGGATGAGCTTGCGGCGGAAGACCGTGGAGAGCACCTTGGCCACCTCGGTCTTGCCCACTCCGACCTCGCCCTCCAGCAGGATGGGGCGCTGCAGGGACACCGCCACGAACAGCGCGGTGGCCAGGCCACGGTCGGCGAGGTAGCCGCCCTGGCGCAGCATGTCGGTCAGCTGGCCGACGCTCTCCGGGCCGCCGGCCGGGCGCTCGGTTCCTGGCATGTGTGTTATCGGCGCTCCGCTGGCCCGAGGATCAGGTCGGCGAGGCTGCCGCCCTCGGGATTCAGCTTGCCCTCGCGCTGCAGCCGGTCCCGCCAGGCGGCGCGCAGGTCGGCGTCGTCCTCGGCCATGTCCTGGAAGCCGACGTTGGCCATCCGCTTGCAGGACTTCCCGTGGCCGGTGGCCTCGTCGAGGTCCGCGGCGCCCTGCCCGCGCGCGCTCCACACCCCGCGCAGTACCTCGAGGGTCTCATCCGGCTCGCGACTCATCTTCAGGCACCTCCGGCCCGGACTGCTGTCCGAGGCTCACTGTAATCGCTGTTAACCGCAGGAGGCGACCGCCGATTAAGTGATCTCTTATCAAGCGGCCGTCACCGCCGCGGCCTGCGTTCTTCCATGATACTGAGCCGGGGCGGATCGGCTTGTGCTGCCGATCGGGCCGCGCTCTACGCTGGTGTTCTCACCCGCCCCGGGAGGACAGATGGCCAAGCAGAAGTTCGCGGATCTCCCGCCCGCGCAGCAACGGGCGATCGTGATTGCCGGCGCGGTGCAGCTGACCTTGCTGGCCGCTGCGCTGCTCGACATCAGCCGCCGTCCGCAGGATCAGATCAAGGGCCCCAAGCCGCTGTGGGTGGGGATCTCCTTCATCAACACCATCGGGCCACTCGCCTACTTCTTCTTCGGCCGAAAGCGGCACCCGGACGAGGCTGAGGCCGATTCCCTGACGGTGGACGCCTCCCCGACGGGGGACTTCCCGGTCGTGGACGGCTCCCCGGCGGCGGAGGGGTAGGCGAGCACCCCACGCCTCCCGCCTCGCCCGGCACGCCCGGCGGGCGGGCGGCAGAGCCTGGCATGATCCGGTACCAGAGCTGCTGCCAAAGAGGAGAGCCATGAAGATCGACGGATCGGTTGCCCTGGTCACCGGCGCCAACCGGGGGCTCGGCCGGGCGTACGTCCGGGAACTGGTCAAGCGGGGTGCGGCCAAGGTCTACGGCGCGGCACGTGATCCGGCTGCCGTCACCGAGCCCGGCGTGACCCCCATCGCCCTCGACATCACCGACGCCGAGCGCGTCGCCCAGGTCGCGGCGCAGTGCGCCGACGTCAGTCTGCTGGTGAACAACGCAGGTGTGATGAAGGCCAGCACGTTCATCGGTGCGCCGAACCTGGACGCCGCCCGGCTGGAGATGGAGACCAACTACTTCGGCACGCTGAGCATGTGCCGGGCCTTCGCGCCGGTGCTGGCGGCCAACGGCGGCGGCGCGATAGTCAACATGCTCTCGATCACCAGCTTCTACACCAACCCGTTCAACGCCTCCTACGGCGCCTCGAAGGCGGCGGGCTGGTCGCTGACCAACGGCGTCCGCCTTGAGCTCCACCACCAGGGCACCCTGGTGGTCGCCGTCCACGCCGGCTTCATCGACACCGACATGGCGGCCCTGGTCACCAACGTGCCCAAGGACAGTCCCGAATCGGTCGCCCAGCAGGTCTTTGACGCCGTCGAGGCCGGGCAGGGCGAGGTGCTCGCCGACGAGCGGACCCGGACCGTCAAGGCACAGCTGTCGCGCGATCACGAGCTGATCTACCCGCCGGTCCAGGAATTCTGGGACGCCGCGGTGGGAGGCACCAGTTAGTGCGGGTACCGGCGCCGCGCCCGCGGCCGTCAGGCGATGAGGCGGTCGATAAGCAGCAGGGCCCCAATAATGATCATCGCGGCTCCTGAGAACCGGGTGACGGCGCGCGCGGCGGCCGGGCGGGCGTGCAGGATCTTCCGCGCGAAGGACCCCAGGCAGAAGTAGAAGGCCGCGCAGGTGAACATGAAGACCAGGCCGAGGAAACCGAGCTGGCCGGCCAGTGGCCAGCTCCAGCGCGGGCTGGTGAACTGAGGGAGCAGGGCGAGGAAAAGCAGCAGGCCCTTGGGGTTCAGGCCGCTGACGCCGATGCCCCTGGCCAGCGTGCCCAGGCCGGTGCGGGCCGGAGCGGCCGCCGTGGTGCCAGGCGCCGAGGGCCTCGCGACCGTCGTGGTCCCGTGCCACATCAGGTACAGGCCGCCGGCGACGGTGAGCGCGGAGAGAAACGCCGGGGTCCTGGCGACGACGGCCCCGACACCAGCCGCAACGACGACGGTCATCGCGGCGTAGCCGAGCACGATCCCGCCGACGGCCGGAAGGACGGAGCGGCCGCGCAGCCCGGCGCTGACGGTGAAGGCCCAGTCCGGGCCCGGCACGATGATGAGCAGGAAGGCGATCGCCCAGAAGGCGGCGATGGAACTGGCGGCCATGGGCGGTTCTCCCTCAAGTGAGGCAGCTAAGGGGGAAACTATCCTCGAATAGCCGAAAAGTGTTACCAAATATTGTTGCAATGGCGCCGCAGCGTGGAAGTATCAACCGTATGGACGCCGTGGACCGCAAGATCCTTGCTGCGCTCCAGGAGAACGGGCGCCTGACCGTCACCGAACTGGCGGCGCATGTTGGCCTCAGCGTCTCCCCATGCCACCGGCGGCTGCGGGAACTGGAGCGCAGCGGCGCGATACGCGGCTACCGCGCCGTGGTGGACGCCGAGGCCCTCGGCCTCGCGTTTGAGGCGCTCGTCTTCGTCACCATGCGCCAGGCGGACCGGGAAACCGTCTTGAGCTTCGAGGAAGCGGTCGCGGGCGTCCCGCACGTGGTGCAGGCTCAGCGGCTGTTCGGTGACCCTGACTACCTGCTGCGGGTCGTTACCACCGACCTGGCCGCATACCAGCAGCTGTACGACGACAAGCTGATCGCGCTTCCCGGAGTCCAGCGCATGGCCTCGACGCTGGTGATGAAGCTGGTGGTTCACGACCGGCCACTGCCCGCGTAGCCGCCGCCGGAGCTGTGACCACAGCCGGCAAAATCTGTCCATCACGGGCGTCAGCGGACGGCCCGGTGCGGCAATAGCATGCTGTGGTGGAGGCCGGGGTGATCAAGTCCAAGCGGTACACGGCGGCCGCCCTCTTGATCGGGTCCGTGGTGTGTGCCATTGACGCGGCTTCCAAGGTCCTGGCCGTGGCCAATCTGACCTCCCATCGCCAGGTGGTCCTGCTGGGCGGATTGCTCACCCTGCGCCTGTACCGCAACCCGGGGGCCGCATTCAATTTCGGCCCCTCGTACACAGTGATCTACGCGCTGATCGCGGTGGGAGTGCTCGTCGGGATCATCCGCGTTTCCGGGCGCTTGCGGAGCTGGCCGTGGGCGGTCGCCCTGGGGCTGCTCCTCGGCGGTGCGGCGGGCAATCTTGTGGACCGGCTCTTCCGGTCGCCCGGCCTGCTGCACGGCGCCGTCGTGGACTGGATCAAGCTGGCGTACTTCCCGCCTGTATTCAACGTCGCGGACTCGGCGATCACCGTGGGCGCCATCCTGCTCGTTCTGGCCAGCGTCCGCGGGTGGCGGCTGGACGGTGGCAGTTCCCGGTCCGGCGGGAAGGCGCGGCCCGCGCCGGACGGCCACCGCCAGGCTGAGCCCGACGGCTAGGCTGCCCGGCGCCCTGACCGCCCAGCGCCCTGACCGCCCAGCGCCTTGACCGCCCAGCGCCTTGACCGCCCGCTGCCCGACTCCCACTGGCTGACCTCCCGCTGCCTGACCTTACGAAGGGCTATGACCCGTGTCGCCGCGTGCTTCAGCGGCCAGGGAGCCTTCGCCGATCTCGTTCCAGGCGGGTGTAGCCCGCCGTGTGAACCACCACCGCCACGAGCCCGGCGGCCAGCATCGCCACCCCGGCGATCCACAGGATGTGCCAGAAGCCGGCCACCACGCCAACGAAGGCGCACACCTGCGCGACCACCTGCGCACCGGCGGCAAGGAACGACCTGGACCGGCGGCGGCGGAAGACTTCCTGCCGGTTGAGCAGCACCAGGGCAGCCAGGAACGGGATCGCCACCGAGAAGGCGACGACGCAGATCCGGGCGGACAGGTCGCTCGCCCCCGCCGTGAGGAACGGCTGCACCATGACCACGCCGATCCCGATCAGCGCGGCATACTCCAGGCTGTTCTGCCGGAGCCATTCTTGTTCCAGCTCTGGGTCTTGCTTCACGGTCACCGCCTCTCAGCCGGGACTCCAGGGAGTCCTCCCCGGCGATACCCGGGACTCGATCCGGTTGTGGGCGGGCGCCGCGGGTGCGTCATGGGGTGGCGAGCAGCTTCTCGATCTCGGCAATGGCCTGGGTGTTGTCCCGGTAACGGACGGCATGGAGGCCCGCCTCGCGTGCACCGGCCACGCACAGGCCGGTGTCATCGAGGAAAACCGTCTCGTCGTGGCGGACGTTCAGGCGCGAACAGACAAGGGCGTAGATCCGTCGATCGGGTTTGCTCAGCCCGGCCTCGTGCGAGTAGACGATCTCGTCGAACGAGATCCCCGAAACCATATGCCGCCTGCTCGCGCTCCCGGGCGCCGACGAAGCTGTTACTCAAGATCCCCGTGCGGTACCGCGGGCGCAGCCCGGCGGCGTACTCGATCAGTTCCGTGTTCGCGGTGCCCAGGTACTCACGCCATAGGTCGGCCATGAACGTCGCGACCTGCCGCTCGTCCAGGCCGAGGCGATCGGTGATGGCCTGGTGCACGTCCTCCAGAGTGATCGTGCCGAGGCTGCCGCCCAGCCAGACGTCGTGCATGCGTTCGGCCATCTCCCCGGCGGGCAACCCGAGCCGGGCCTCCCACCGCCGGTCGAACGCCGAGGTCCGGGGTGATCTCCAGTACGCCACCGATGTCGAACACCACCGCCCGGATCGCCACGACGGCCAGCGCCTCCTCACGCCAGGCACGGCACCCGGCTGTTCCATCGTGGGGCCTTCCCCGGGGCAAGGTCTAAACGCTCGCCTGCGGTGTCACAGAACCGCGTGCCACTTTGTCTTAGGACCGACAGTTGTCTTAGGACCAACAGCATGCACGGGCGGTGAGGTGAGGGGACGGATGAAGATCAGGAACCGCCACGAGCGGATGATCACGGCGCCGCCGGAGCGGGTCGGCCCTCCTCGAGAACGTCGAATCCGCCGCCGCGGCTGGCGGCTGACGGCCCAGCGCACGCCGCGCGTGCTGCGGGCACCCCTGGCCCGAGGGCAGGGCCGCCCTGTGAATGATCTTGCAGATGGGCGAAGCTCGTAGCCATGACTCTTGAGCGGGCCGAGCCGCCGCTGGCGGCGCAGGAACGGGAAATGCTGAACAGCTGGCTCGAATTTCACCGGGACACGCTGGTGCTCAAATGCGCCGGGCTGACCGGCGACCAGTTGCGGCAGCGGGCGGTACCGCCGTCCCGCCTGTCGCTGCTTGGCTTGGTCCGGCACATGGCCGAGGGTGAACGCCAGTGGTTCGCGATGGTGCTGGGCGGCGAGCAGATCCCCTACCACTACTACACAGACGACGGTCCGGAGGCCGAGTTCGACGACCTCGACGGCGCTGACGTGGCCGAGGCTTTCGAGACCTGGCGGTCCGAATGCACGGCTGCCCGGGAGCGGGTCGCAGCGGCCCCGTCGCTCGATGTTGCGGGCACCCAGGACGGCAAGGAGTTCTCGCTCCGCTGGATCATGATCCACATGATCGAGGAGTACGCGCGCCACAACGGCCACGCGGACCTGCTCCGGGAGCGGATCGACGGCACGGTGGGCGTCTGAGCTCAGCCCCGGTTCCGGCCCGCTGTCGGTGGGCAGGGCTAGCGTGCCTGGAGGCAGGAGCCCGACGCGAGTAGGGGGATCCCATGACCACACTGGAGAACCGGCCGAACACTGCGCTCCTCGTTGTCAACGTGCAGAACGGCGTCGTCGGGGAGGCTCACGAACGTGACGCGGTGGTCACGAACGTCGGCAGCCTGGTCGAGAAGGCGCGGCGGGAACGGGTCCCCGTCGTCTGGGTCCAGCACTCCGACGAGCAGCTCGCGAAGGGGAGCGACGGCTGGCGGATCGTCCCCGAACTGGCTCCAGGCAGTGCCGAGCCGCTGGTGGAGAAGAGCTACGGCGACTCCTTCGAGGACACCACGCTCGAGACAGTGCTGTCGGGCCTCGGAGTCGGGCGGCTCGTCGTGGTCGGCGCGGAGACCGATGCGTGCATCCGCTCGACGCTGCACGGCGCGTTTGTCAGGGGGTACGACGCGACCCTGGTCAGCGACGCCCACACGACGGGGGATCAGACCGAATGGGGGGCGCCGCCGCCGGACCAGGTCATCGCGCATACCAACCTGTACTGGACCTACCAGACGGCGCCCGGGCGGACGGCCGGGACGGTCAAGACCACAGACGTCGACTTCGGCAGCACGTCCTGACGCCTAAGCGAGGCGGCGCCGCGAACCTTCAAGCTGCCTGGGCCAGATCCCGCTCACGCCGCTACGACGGTCATGACGGTGCGCCCGATCTTGATCTTGTCGCCCTTCTTCAGATGCTGGGGGGCGCGGAAGCGGCGCCCATTGAGCGAGGTGCCGTTGGTCGAGCCGAGGTCCTCGATGAACCACAGGCCGTGGGCGACCTGGAAACGGGCGTGGTGGCTGGAAGCGAACTCGTCGGTGATGGGGAGGTTGCCCTGGCGGCCCGCGGTGAAGGCGCTGGTGAAGCTGTGACGCTCGTCTCCGACCTGGATGACCAGTGGCCGGGTGGGGGGCGCCTCCACGAGGGTGCCGCCGGTCTGTGCGGCGATGGCGGACACCGCGACTTTCCAGGCTTGCTGCTCCTGCTCGGAGGTGTCCTCCCACGGCGGCAGGGACGTGGGATGGGCGCCGCGGTGGGCTTCATAGGCGGTTCGCGCGAGATGTTCGAGGCTGGAGCTGGTCACCTATCGATGATGTCAGAAGGACGTGATGACGCCGGGAGGAGCGTTGCCGTCAGGGCAAGCCCACTTGAACCACCGACGTCATCGCCATCAGACTGTCTCGGTGGACCTCCGACTGGTTCCGGCCGGGGGCTCCCACGGGCGCGACGGGCTGATCAAAGCGCGATCATGATGCCGGCAGCGCCCTACGGGGCAGTAACGGGAGCAGAGGAGTTGAGACCATGGACGGCGCGACTGTGTCGGTGGCGGTCGTCGCCAGCCGCACGGAGGCGGAACTGATCGTCGGCATGCTGCGCAGTAACGGTTTGAGGGCGGCCGTGGCGGCAGACGACGCCGGAGGGCAGGAGCCGCAGCTGCAACTGCAGGGCGTTCGCGTGCTGGTTGCCTCCTCCGATGAAGCCGCGGCCCGCCAGCTCCTGGCCGAGGCCGAGGAAACCCCTTCCTCGTAGGCCGGCCGCCCGGGGCCAGCGCGACCGGAGTCAGCACGCGCGCGGTTGCAGCAGCTACGACGCGCCGGCCGGTCCGGCCAGTCGCTCCGGCGATCAGCACTCGTTCGACGATGGTGGGCCTTGTCTGGTCAGCCAGGCTGTGTGCCGCGTGATGCGCCCTGCGTGAAGCGGTCTGCACCGCATTTTGGGCAGTGCCGGAACGCCTCAATCTGCTGGTTCTGCGCCGAGATCGCGTCGACCTGCCTGTTCAGATCGGTGGAGTCGGTGGTTTCCCAGGTAGTCAACGTAACCCACAAATCCGAAAACATGCGCAACGGTCTGGTGCGCCGCCGCCTTGCCCACCTGGGCACTTGCCACGTGTACCCGCATTCGGCGCACGTCCTCGTGTATGCCTGTGGCTGCCACGGGAACCGCATGCGACGATCGCCACGCGATGGGGACCAGTCAAGCGCCTCCCCGACCAAGCGGCCGGTCAGGCCGAAGCGGCCCGAATGCGGCCAGATGACACAGACACCGGTGCTCGCCCACCGGTTTCCGGTTGCGAAGATCATCAGGTAGTACCTGAGAGCATCCCTGACCGCGGCAGACGAAAGCCACGCTAGCGCTTTACGAGGTGAGGGTGTCCCCCCGGCTTCATTGTGTCGGGTGTGTCGCCGTGTGGACAATCCCTGCCATGTTCACACTCCTGCCCCCGTGCCGTCAGTTTGCTGCCAGCAAGCAGGGAGCCCCAGGCCGCAACGCGGTCCTGGGGCTGTGACCTGGGTGGGCCTGAGTGGACTTGAACCACCGGCCTCATGCTTGGCGGTCAGCGCCGCAGAAGCAGCACGATAAGCACGATGACAACGATGAGGACAACCGTCCCAATGCCGATATACACGACGAACTCCTCCCCTTCTTTTGAGTCACCCCGGATTCCCGGCGTTACGGCGCCGGGAAATTGCCCGGAGCGCGCACGGCTCAGACCGGGCGATCACTTCCTGAAAGCGTCCTTGACTTTCTCGCCGGCCTGCTTCAGGTCGCCCTTTGACTCCTCGGCGCGGCCTTCGGCCTCCAGGCCCTCGTCGTCGGTGGCCTGACCGGCCTTCTTCTTGATCTTGCCCTTGATCTCGGTCACCTTGTTGGCTGCCTTGTTCTCAGCGCCCATGATGAATCTCTTTCGGTAGGAAGCCTGGTCTGGCTGCCCGCCGAGATCAGCATCAAACATCCGCGCTGACCGGAACGCCCCTGGATCCGGCCACGCCCGGCCACGCCCGGCGGTAGCGGCGGCCGGATCCGTGAAGCCGGACGCAGGGCGGCGCGAGAGCGTCAGACCCGGCGTCGCGCAGCGGGCGCGGCACCGACTTGTATGCCTCGGGCAGCTCCCGCGGCTTGCGCCCGCCTCTCAGCTTGATGGTGCTTTAAGGAATGCGATGAACGCCGGGAAGGCGGCCGGGTCCTGGAACAAGAACCCGTGCCCGCCTTCGTAGCCGTGCAGCTCGGCGCCGCGGATGCGCGATGCGATCTGCTCGCTGTTGTGGGCCGGCGCGATCCCGTCGTAGTTGCCGTAGCCAACCAGGACCGGGCAGGTGATCACGCCGAGCCGGTCCCACACGTCATGGCCTTCGCGCGCCTGGAGCTGGGCCGCATGGGCGGCTATGGCGGCCGGGTCCTGCTGGTCTTGCCCGGCGCCGGTCAGCCGTCCGGCGATCGCCCGATCGGCGGGGTGGGCCTCCAGCCAGGGCTGGTCCCAGCGGCTGTCTGCCAGCTTCAGCTCCGCTGCCACCCGTTGCTCGGCCGGGAGGTCCAGCAGCTTTTGCAGCGGGTAGGAGGACCCGCCTTCACCACCGGGCGACGTGCACGCCAAAGCCAAGCGCTCCACCCGGCCCGGGTTGGTGACGGTGAACTCCTGTGCCACCATGCCGCCGAAGCTCGCCCCGATCACCCGGCAGGACTCCCACCCGGTGATCTCCAGCAGGCCGACAGCGTCGGCCGCGACATCGGCCATGGTGTACGGGTGCGTCACCGAGGCGCTGCGGCCGAAGCCGCGGTAGTCCCACGCCAGCAAATCGAACCTGGCAGTGAGGGGATCAAGCACAGGCCGGACGTCCTGCAAGGTCAGCCCCGACCCGTTGCAAAACAGCAACCGAGGACCGCTGCCCCGCTGCTCCCAATACAGCTCAACCCCATTCACGTGGTCAACCGGCATCGCCCTTCAGCCCTCTCATAACGGCCGGCCAGCATCCGCGAGCCGACGCTATCCCGGATGCCGGTGTCCCCCTTCCTCCATGCCGGGTGATCCCTAAGCGCTCAACTGCCGAGTCCGCCAGTAGCTGCGCTTGGCAGCTCAGGGGTTGCCCGGATGACTCTTGAGTGCTCCTGATTGCCCGCCTGGGTTGGCTGGTTCTGGCACGGAAGTGGCATCCCTCATGGGCCGGTCCCGGCTGGCGCATGAGAGGGGAGGGGGAGGTGTCCGGCGATGGTGGTGCCCTGGCCGGGGGCGGACCGGACCTCGAGTCGGCCGCCGAGCGCGGCGAGCCGGTCGGCCATGTTCCGCAAGCCGGACCCCATGGGCGTGTGGCTGGTGTTATATCCGGTTCCGTCGTCGGAGATGGTGAACCGGAGGGTTTCGTCCTGCTTCTGCAGGCAGATGCTGGCCTGGGTGGCGTGGGCGTACTTGGCGGTGTTTTGCAGCGCCTCCAGGCAGCAGAAATACACCGCCGCCTCGGTGTCTTGGCCGAACCGCCCGACTCCGTCGGCCTCGACCGTCACCGGCAGGGGCGACTTGCCGGCCTGTGCGTTGAGCGCGGCGGCCAGGCCCAGGTCGGCCAGAAGCGGTGGGTAGATGCCCCGGGCCAGGTCGCGCAGGTTCTCCAGCGCGCCCGCAGCGTCGGTCTGCAACTCGCCGAAGATCTCTTTGGCCTGTGCCAGGTCCTCAGCGGCTGCCCCGAGGCGGACTTTGATGGCCAGGGCCACCAAGTCCTGCTGCGCGCCGTCGTGGAGGTTGCGTTCCAGCCGCCGCCGCTCCTCATCCTGCGCGGTCACCAGCCGTTGCCGGGACGCCCGCAGGTCCTCGATCAGACCGGCGTTGGCCAGCGCCAGCCCGGCCTGCGAGGCGACGTCGGCGACCAGTTGCTGCCCGGCCGGGCGCAGCGGCTCCGCCTTGGGCATCTTGATAGAGATCGCGCCCAGCAGTTGGCCCTGGTGCATGACGGGGACGTTCAGATCGGCATCGGGCAGCGGCGGCAACTCGTGGCCATCAACAGGCAAAGGGTCCGCGTGTGAGCTGCTGTCCGAAGAAACTGCCGGGCGCAGTTCGTCATCGATCCGCAGCCACACCACGACCCGCTCGGCGCCGGTCCCGGCTGCCACGATCTGCGCCATCTGCGGCAGCACCTCCTCGTCGGCGTAGGTGCCACCGATCCGCTGGGCGAAGTCGGACAGCACCTGGTACGGGGTGGCCCGCCGGCCGTAGACCACCCGGTTGGCTAGCCGCCCGGCCCACTGCCGGGCGGGCTGGAAGGCAACCGCCACCACCGCAGCTGCAGCCGCAGCCAGTAGCGGGCTGCGCCGGTTGCCCACCAGTGTCCCTATGCCGACGACTAGGCCGGCGTAGACGGCGGTGATGAACACGGCCAGCGAGGCATACAGGACGGCCTTGCTGATCACGACGTCGATGTCGAGCAGGCGGTACCTCATGACCGCCACACCGATGCTCAGCGGGATCGCGAGGAACCCGGCCAGGGCAATGAAACCGACTCGAACGCCGACCGGGATGGTGGATGCAATCAGGAAGCTGACCAAGGCAACCGCTGATCCGGCCATCAACCACTTCAGTTGCTGGCGGCGTTCCCCCGACGAGCGCCGGTAGCTCAGCGCCTGGGCTGCCAGGGACACCAGCCAGCAGGCCACCCCCAGCACCAAGAACACGCTGGATAGCACGTTCCACCACGACGGGGATAGGCGGGATGTGCTGTCCAGCAGCAGCAGGTTCCCGCCGGAATCCACCTGGGTGTGGTGGCCGCGGATGGCGCCCACCGTGATGGTGACGGCACTGCCTATCCACAGCAGGGCTACCGCGGCGAAGACCCACACCATCCACCGCACGCGCGGTGACGGCGGCCGGCCGTCGGGAAAGAGCAGAATGGCTAGCCCGAACAACGCGATTCCCGGCGCCCAGCTGGGTTGCGCGAGCAGCGCCACCCAGCCGAGCGGCAGCCCGCCGTGGCGGAGCCGGTAGTCGGCCACCGCGTAGAAACTGGCATCCTCGCTGAGCGCAAGGAAGACCGCCGTGCCCAGGATGATCCAGCCAAGCGGGTTGCCCGGCTTCCGCCAGGCCACCACAAAGCCCACCACCGCGAAAGGAGCCGACACCCAGACCGGCAGCGAGCCACCGCTGGCGTTCAGGCTCTGATGCGCCAGGCCGGCCAGCGGCACGTCGGCGATCATCAAGGCCAGCGCCACGCCGCCCAGGACCAGCGCAGCCGCCGGTGACACCAGCCGAGCCGTCCAGGCTCTCATCTCGCCCCCACTGCCAATCAAGGCCGCGGCGGCCGCTATGGGAGACCCGCGCGCAGGTCACCCGTTGGCAAGGACAGGTCCCTGTCCCGTCTGCACCCCGGCTCCACCCGGCGCCCGTCGCGTTACCCTGCATGATCACATGCAGTGTTGCCCAGCAAGCGGCGGTCGGCAAGGAGGCCACCCAGCACGAAAAGGTCGTGCCAGCATCCCGCCGCTAGGCCGATCCCGGCCCGGCCAATCGCCACCCAGGTGACATGGACCACCACTCTGACGCGGCGCGAATGATACTTAGGTGATCATGCTAAGGGCTACTTGACCTGGGTGGGCCAAGGCGGACTTGACCCACCGACCTCATCCTTCTCAGGGGATCATCCGCCACGGACACTACGTTCTGCGACTCAGGCTGGCAGGTATATCAGTCTGCCCGTGAGCATCCCTGACCGACCACCTGATCGGGCACGTGTCGGGCACGACCCTGTGCTCTGTAGCGTGATCTGGAGCGGTGCGGTCCGGGGCGTCGGTCTTGCCGGCCGGTTGCTCAGCCCGGGCTTGCAGTGAGAGCTGTGGTGCAGAACTGGCTGTCAGGAGGTTCGGCCATGACCGGAGAACCGGGAGCGACGGGGGCTCCACACCCGTCCACGGACGAGCGCGCTCAAGGACAAGACGTGCTTGGTCTCGGGGAGCAGGAACGTGACTATCTCCTCGCCTATGTGGGCGAGCATCTGACGCTGGTGCGGCGGACGGCTTCCGGGGAGCGGCCCTCTTACTGGATCCTCGGGATCGGCTTCGTGGTGGGCCTGGCCGCTCATGCCGGCGGGTTCCTGCTCAAAACCTCAGTGACGACGGAGCCTCTGCTGCTGGTGGCCGACCTGCTCTACGCGCTCGGCTGGGCACTGTGGACCGGTGTCATCGTGGTGTTGTTCGTCCAGATCTGGCCGGAGGCCAAAAGGCGTCAGTACCAGCAGGCCCTCGATGCCTACAAGGCGGCGGCAGGCCGTCAGGCCCGGGCCCCAAGTGGCCAGGCCCCGGACCCGGCGGCCGCCAGGGAAAGCTGCCAGGTGCCACCGGAATGACGGGCGGCCTCCCGATGCCCAGTTACCCCGTCCCAGGAGCGGGCAGTGGGCCTGTGACCTGGGCGCGCTCGGAGGGACTCGGACCCTCAGCCTTGTAACCCGAAAAATGCCCAAGCCGACACCAGGAGAGGACGAGACGAATGAGCACCACTCAGGACTACCAGGCCGCAGAGCAACTCCTCCGCCGACCCGCCCGTCCTGGCGAGCTCGTCATCGGCGACAAGGTCAGGCCGCAGTGGATCGACGGAGGCGCCCGTTTCTGGTACGCGGTGCGCAATGGCGTCGGCAGGCGGTTCGTGCTGGTCGACCCGGCGGCGGGCACTCGCAGCCGGCCTTCGACCACGCCCGGCTCGCCGTCGCGCTTGCCGCCGCCTCCGGGCAACAGGTCGACCCTGAGGCCTTGCCGTTCATGGCCATCGAGCTGGCCGGGAACGCCGTGGAGTTCGACGCGTTCGGCGAACATTGGCGCTGCCGCCTGGACGGCTACGCCTGCGAGCGGGCCGAGTTCACGCCGCCGGGCAACCCGCTGGACGTGCCGTCACCCGACAAGAAGGTCGCGGTGTCCCAGCAGGGGCACGACCTGTCGGCGCACTCGTTGTCCGACGGCCACGAGTGGGCGCTGACCACCGACGGCGAGCCCGACTACCAGTACGGCTCCGGCCCGGACTGCACGAGTAACGGCACCCTGCTGCGCAAGTTCGGCCTGCCGCACCTGCCGCCCGCGATGGCCTGGTCGCCCGACTCGACGAAGGTGCTGACGCATCGGACCGATGAGCGCAGCGTCCGGCAGACCCACCTCGTGGAGGCCAGGCCCGCCGACGGCGGCACGCCTCTCCTGCGCACCCAGCGGTACGCCTACCCCGGGGACGAGAACATGCCGCAGGCCCAGCTGGTCGTGCTGGACGTCGCCGCGGGCACGGTGGTCCGCGCGCAGGCCGAGCCGCTGCTCACGCCGCAGTTGTCGCCGATCATGATCAAGTGGGCGTGGTGGGCTCCGGACGGCTCGGCGGTGTACTACCTCAGCCAGCCCCGCGACCTGCGCACGCTCACCCTGCACCGGCTGGAACCGGCCACCGGCGAGGTCACCACTGTGCTCAGCGAGACCGCGGCCACCCGTGTGGAGCCCAACCAGTGGATGTACGAGCCGCCGATCGTGCGGATGCTGGCCGACGAGGTGCTGTGGTACTCGCAGCGGGACGGCTGGGGCCACCTGTACCGGTACGACCTGCGCACCGGCGCGCTGCTTGGGCAGGTCAGCTCCGGGCAGTGGGCGGTGCGGCAGATCCTGCGCGTCGACGAGGCCGAGCGGGTGGTGTACTTCACCGCCTCCGGGCTGGTCGAAGAGGATCCGTACCGGCGCACGGTCTGCCGGGTCGGTCTGGACGGCTCCGGCTTCGCCAAGGTCACAGACGACGAGCTGGACCACATCGTCACCATGCCGGACAACCAGGAGTACTTCATCGACTCCGCGTCCACTGTCAACACCCCGCCGGTGTCGCGCGTCCGTGACTGGGCCGGGCGGGTGCTGGTCGAGCTGGAGCGCGCCGACATCAGCAAGCTCACCGCCACCGGCTGGACGCCGCCGGAACGGTTCCGCGTCAAGGCGGCCGACGGGGTGACGGACATCTACGGGGTGCTGTACCGGCCGCGGGGGTTCGACCCCGGGCAGCGCTACCCGGTGGTGGACAGCCTCTACCCCGGCCCGCAGGTCAACCGGGTCGCCCCAAGCTTCGACCCCGGCGGGATGGGACTGGACGCGGAACCCATCGCGGCGCTGGGCTTCGTGGTGGTGGCGGTGGATGGGCGAGGTACCCCAGGGCGGAGCAAGTCCTTCCACGACGCCTCCTACGGCCACTTGGCCGACGCGGGCTGTCTGGCCGACCATGTCGCGGCGCTGCGGCAACTGGCCGAGACCCGGCCGTGGATGGACCTGGACCGGGTGGGCGCATTCGGCCACTCCGGAGGCGGGTTCGCCACCGCGCGGGCAATGCTGGACTTCCCCGAGGTGTACAAGGCCGGAGTCGCCCTCTCCGGCCCGCACGACGCCCGCTACTTCAACCTGGGCTTCGTGGAGGCCTACGACGGCGCGGACAACCCCGAGGCCTGGGCCCGTGCCTCCAACGTGGACATCGCGGAGCGGTTGGCGGGCAAGCTGCTGCTCATCCATGGCGAAATGGACGACCAAGTCCACCCGGACCACACGCTGCGGCTGGCCGACCGGCTCATCGCCGCCGACAAGGACTTCGAGCTGCTCATAGTGCCCGGGGCCGAGCACACGTTCATCGACTGCCTGGCCTACGTTCGCAAGCGCTGCTGGGACTTCCTGGTGGGCGAGCTCATGGGCACGCAGCCACCCGCCTACCGCCCCGCCCCCATCGGCATCGACCCCGAATTGCTCGGCGAGCTGTTCGCCTGAGCGTGCCTCGGCAGCTGGTTGTGGCCTTGGCAGCAGTGGAGCATCATCCGGCTTCGCAGATCACTGACATCAGCTGGGGCCTGCGCGGCTGATCCAGGTGAGGCTGCCTGCCTCGGGCAGCTGCTGGGCCACGGCGGCGGCGACTTGCCGCCCGATCGCATCGGCGCCTCGGGCGGGCAGGCCTGGATCCACCCAGCCTTCGATCTCCACCCGCAGCGTCCGCCCGGTCCACCGGGCCCGGGCATGGGCGTGCTGGACACCGGGCACCGACCCGGCGGCGGCCTCGGCCGTGGTAATGACCGAGGGGTCGACGCCGTCGGCGAGGCGGTGCACCACGTCGCCGGTGACCTGGTAGCCGACGTGGCAGATGACCACGGTGATCGCCAGCCCGGCGACCGGATCACCCCACGGCTGCCCGGCAGCGACCGCGACCAGCCCGGCCAGCGCCCCCGCCGACGACAGCGCATCAAGCCAGGAATGCCGGGCATCGGCGATCAGGGTGCCGGAGTTGATGCGCCTGCCAACGATGAGCTTGTAGCGGGCCACCGCCAGGTTGCCGATGATGCCGATGACCGCCCCGGCGATGCCTGCGGCGATGTGGGTGGTAGTGCCGTGCATCAGGAGCTTGCGGATGCTCTCGTAACCAGCGAAGGCGGCGCTGGCCCAGATGACCACCGCGATCCCGATCCCGGCCAGGTCCTCGGCGCGCTCCAGGCCGTAGGGGTACTGCTCGGTGGCAGGCCGCCGCGACAGCCGGAAACCCAGGAACACCACCGCGCTGGTGGATACGTCGGACAGGTTATGGATCGCATCTCCCAGCAGCCCGACCGAGCCGGTCAGCACTGCTAGCAACAGCTCGGCCAGCCCGGTGGCGCCCAGGCCGATCGCGCTGACCGCCACCGCCCGGTTGGCTGCCCGCCGGTCCGTGGCGTCGTCGCGGATCTTCGGCAGGGGAAAGGCGGCGGCGGGATCACGCAGCCCCAAGGTCTTGTGCATCGTGCCAGGATCACCTCCGGCTTAAATATCCGGGCAAATCTGGTCTTGTACCTACCCTGCTACTGCGCTACCCGCAGGTCGCTGTTGACCTTGGCCATCACGCCAGCGACCGCCGGTGTGGTGCGGTGCGCCATGCCTCGATGGCTGCGATGGCTGCCACGATCAGGGCCGCGATCCGGTCGGCCCACCACCAGCCGAGCGTGTGGTACAGCGCCAGGGCGGTGAGCGCCACCAGGCTGGTAGCCGCGCCGATGGCGCTGAGCGTGCCATCTCCTTGCAAGGCTCGGCTGGCCATCCGCGCGCCGAGACGGCGCTTGGCATACGCCAAAGGCGTCAGGACCACAAGCGAGACGCTCGCCGCGATCAAGGTCATGCCTGATGTGCCGGGACGCGAGCCGGTTGCCAGCGCGATGGCAGCCTGGATGGTGATCACGGCGCTGACGGTGGCCAGGGCGGCGGCCACCACGATGGCGGCCCTGACCTCCGCTGTCTGCGATCGTCGCGGCTGGCGCCGCTCGGCGCGGAACCGCCAGACCAGGGCGGCCGATCCGGTCACGTCGGCCAGTACACCCAGCCCGACCGCCAGCACGCTCAGGCTGTGGCTGGCCAGCCCGGTTGTCACCGAGACCGCCCCCGAGCCGAGGCCGAAGATCACGGAGATCCCGACCAGCCATAGCGCGGCCGTGACCTGCCGCAACCGGTCCGGGCCGCTTGGCGGCGGCTGGTGTCCAGCCATGAAATCATCGGCCTCCCCGCACTTGCGAGTGCGTGGGCAGAAGGTTACGTGCCACGCTGGCACCGGTAGTTCCTGGCAGACTTCTGCCGCGGCAGCGGCCGCAGCTCGCCTCGCAACTGCTTCGCGACCTAGACCGAAATGCGGATCGTCGGCAGCCATTCCGAACGAATGGACCGCGCACGAGCTCGTCTTCACGACCAGGACCGGCCGCCCGGTGAAACCACGAAACCTGGCCCGGTCATTCGACCGCATCCGCCCGTGCCGGGCTTCGGTCGATTCGACTCCACTACCTCCGTCATACGACAGCAACCCTGTTGAAGAATCTCGGTGGCCACCCAAGCCGTTGGCGGCACGCACCAGATTGGCCAGTTGCCCGTTCCGTAAGACGCTGGGACGAGTACACTCATTGACGCCTGCCCACCTGCTGGTCTGGCAGGCCGCCCCGCGGCAATTCGAGCCCTCATTCCTCTGTGTCATCGAGCGGAAGGATTCTGCAATGCTGGGTTTCGCCGCAGCCGTGATCTTCCTCATCGCGTTCGTGATCAATGCAACGTCTACCGCCACCAGCGCGGTCTTTTCGCCAACGAGCTTGCTGCTGGTTGGACTGATCTGCCTGGCCCTCCACCTCTCGGGCGTCGGCACGGGCTGGTCCGTTCCTGCGCGCCGGACTCGCCGCTGACCGCGCGTGCCCAGGTGATAGGCGGACGAACCACCCAGCGGAACGTGCCTTTCGGAGGTAGCAATGCGAATCGGAGCGGTACTGCTTGTCGTGTGGCTGGCTATCGGGGCGGTGGCCGCCGGCCAGCGTCACTACTACAGCGGGCCCGCCAACAACTGCGTCAAGGTGGGCACCATCGCCCTGACGATTGTTGCGGGCCCTCTCAACTACTTCGGCGTGAACCCGAAGACCTCGTGCAAGGCACCGCAGCCCAGTCAATGACGTATCGGATTCCGTCCGCGCTGCTACGGCCGAGCAGGCGAATGGGCCGTGGTGATCCAGCGTCGGTGTTAGCAGACGCGTTAGCAAGATCTGACCCGGGCTGGGCGGCTCGGGAGCGGCTGACGGCAGAGGTTGAGCCGAAGCCTGGGTGCGTAAAGAGCAGAAGGGCGGTCATTTAAGAACTCTATGAGGCTGGCGTGACCGCCGATAGGAAGCATCCTCAGCCTTCTGACTGGGGATTCACGGATTCGGGACAGACCCGAGGCCACGTGTGGACCACGAACCGGGGCAGTATCCGAAGTCTGGTGGGGGATTACCGCGCCGGGGGCTTCCCGGGGCGCCGCCGCATCCGCAGAGCGCCCAGGAGAAGGGCGACGAGGAACACGGCAATGCCGATGAACAGCAGGTACAGCAGGCCCTTGGCGACGACACCCACGATGCCCAGCACCATCGCCACGATCACCAGCAGTAGGAAGAAGGCAATCATCCGATCCTCCGCTCAGTTGGGGGCTCAGCGGCGCCCCAGCCGCTGCATCGTCACTCAGTTGCTCACCCACCCTCGTCTGGCCACTGAGACCACCACCGCCTGTATGCGAAGGTAGTGGCCTCGCAGTCGGTGCCTTGGCTTATTGAAAGTCAGCGGCTACATCATAGTTTCGTGGGAGGGGACAGAGCGTTCAGCGCCGCAGCAGCAGTACGACGACTACGATGATAACGATAACGACTACGGTGCCAATACCGATATAAATTGGCCCTTCCTCTCTCTGTGGTGCACGAGCCGCGAATTGCCCTGAACTGGCCCGGTACAGGCCTCACGGCGGACCTGGCTTCCGCGCGGGTCCGGCGCCCTTCGGCGACGTTCAGTGAAACGCCTACTCAAGGGGACTGGTCACTCATTTAAAGCGTCCCTTACTTTTTCGCCGGCCTGCTTGAGGTCGCCCTTCGCCTCCTCGGCCCGACCCTCGGCCTCCAGGTCGGCGTCGTCCGTGGCCTGGCCAGCCTTCTTCTTGATGTTGCCCTTGACCTCGGTCACCTTGTTGGCTGCCTTGTTCTCGACACCCATGATGAATCCCTCCGGTTGGAAGCCGTCCAAGTGCCCGCTGAGGCCAGCCCCAAACACGCGAAGCAGCCGGCCAAGCCCCCAGTCCCCCCGAACGGCGGCGGGCCGCGGGGCGCCGGTCAGCCCTGTGGGGCATACGCCGAGGGCCGGCCCGGCACGCGAGGACTGGCAGGCTGTAGAGCGCGGAGCAAGCGCGAGACCCGGGTCGAGATCGGAGCGAATGATGAAGGCAGTCCGCTTCAGCCAGTTCGGGGGCCCGGAGGTCCTCGAGATCGTGGATCTCCCCGATCCGCATTCGGGTCCCGGCCAGGTCCGGATTGAGGTGCGCGCGGCCGGCGTCAACCCAAGCGACTGGAAGAAGCGCAAGGGCCTGATGGATAGGGAGCTCCCGCAGACCATGGGCTACGAGGCAGCGGGCGTCGTCGACGAGCTCGGCGAGGGCGTTGCGGACGTGGCCATCGGCGATCGCGTGTTCGGCTTCTCCACCGAGGGAGCGGCCCAGGCCGAACTGGCGGTGCTGTCCTACTATGCGCCGATCCCGCCGTCGCTTGACTTCCCCGGCGCTGCCGCGCTGCCGGCCGCCGTCGAGACGGCCACGCGCGCGCTCGACCAGCTCGGCGCCGGGAGCGGCAGCACGCTGCTCATCAACGGCGCCTCCGGAAGCGTCGGCAGCGCCGCCGTCCAGCTCGCCGTGGCGCGCGGCGCGCGCGTGATCGGTACCGCCAGTCCCGCCAACCACGACTACCTGCGCTCGCTGGGCGCCGAGCCCGTCGCCTACGGCGAGGGCCTCGTCGAGCGGGTTCGCGCGCTCGCGCCCGACGGCGTCGGCGCGGCGCTCGACGTCGCCGGGAGCGGCGTGCTGCCCGAGCTCATCGAGCTCGCGGGCGGCCCGGAGCACGTCGTGACGATCGCCGACTTCGGTGGCGCGCAGGAGCACGGGGTGACGTTCAGCAGGGGGGACACCGGCCGCGCGGTCCACGCGCTCGCCGGGATCGGCGAGCTGATCGAGTCCGGGCGCTTCTCGCTCCCGGTCGCGCAGACCTTCCCGCTCGCCGAGATCACGGAGGCGCATCGCGTCAGCGAGGACGGTCACGTGCGCGGAAAGCTCGTGCTGCTGGTCGGCTGATGCGGCCGCGACGAACGTGCATGACCCGGCTCGCCAGATAGATGCAGTCGGCAGGCCTATCAGGCTGTCCGCGGGTGACCGTGACGAACCGCCGTGAGTGAACTCTCTTGACGGGCACGTAGCGGGCACGTGCAGGGATCGATGTCTTGAGCTGGCGGCCTGCGGACTGGGCACCGATGCCGGTCAGCGCGCTGACTTGGCGTCATGGGGGTCGAGCGGCAGGACAGTGAGGCTCGGTGCCGGGGGTGTCGTGCAGTCCGGCTACCGAGATGCCCAGTGCGATCCCGGCAGGCACCCAGCCGTCCATCAGCAGCTTGGCGAAGTCCGGGCCGGACATCTCGGTGGTGAATGGGCGGGGCAGCGGCGGGCAGCCTTGGGCTCGTACGGCCGTGCCGATCACCTTGATCTCGACGGTGGCCGCCGTGAAGCTATCGCCGGGGGTCTCGGTGACCTGCAGCGCCGCGCCCACGATGCCGTGGCCGCCGAGGTCTGAGCACTCCCCGGCCATCCGGTCGATCGCCGTCCGGCGTACGTCGTAGAGCGCCTGCGCGATCCGCGCGGCCGAGCCGGGCCAGCCCGTAACCCTCGCCGACGCGCCGGGACCAGGGAAGGCGTTGCCGTCCCGGGGCAGCTGACTGCTGCGGTGGCGGCGAGCGGGTAGACGGCGGCCCCGAAGACCTGGCCGACCGGCTCGAACCCAACGCTCCTGACGGCGGCGAACGCGTTAACCGACAGGACCGATCCCCATGTCGCGCCACGGCCTGCCAACTCGGCCATAGCCACCTAGTGTGTCCCGTCCCCCTTGCAGGTGCCAGATTCCGTCGGGAGCGGTCGCCAGGTACGCCCGGGCAGCGCCGTAGCCGGGTCCATGGAGACACCTCCGGGATGTTCTCGCACCACCCTGGATGAAAGGGGCTGCCCCGGATCGCGGCTTTTCGTGGCGGGCCGCGACCCGCGGGCTGATTAAATCAGGGGCGGTGCGGCCTGGTAGCTGTCAGGGAGCGGCGTCCCGGTCTCCGGCGACTCGACCTCGACGATGTCATCGCGCATCGGCATGATCAGGGCGACCAGCTCGTCCTGGTCCGGCTTGGGAATGTTGAGCTCCTGGAGCGTCGCGTCCAGATGCTGCATGGCGACATCGAACTCGCCCGCGGTGACCGCCATCCCGTCATGTGTCTCCTGCATGGTCCGGCCGGTGTAGGTGCAGGGTCCGCCGGTGGCCTCACACAGCTGGTCGATGATTTCCTTCTTGAGCCGATCAATGCCGGTTCGGACGAACTTGCCGTTGGCCCGGTCATCGCTCCCCACACGGGCCACCCATGATTCCGTTACCGCGGTGATCGCATCGAGACCGCCGAGGCGGTCGTATAGCGATTTTGTCTGCGTGGTCACTGTTCCCCCTTAACTCGTTGCGTGAGGCCATTGCTCCTGCCTGGAAAGCCGCCTCAGCCCTCAGCCGTAGTCCGTCGCCGGGGGCTGCCCAAAGGTGACGGGCGACGTTCGCAGGAGCTGGCTCTTCAGAGGGGACACGCCGACGTGCTGTAGCCGGCCATGCCACCGATCCCCCCAACGGGCCATGGCCCTCGTCACCTAGCACCGCAACTCGCGCATATGCAGGGGGCATGCAGAACGCGTGCAGATGGTATGGAGATCTTCCTAGCTGGGAATTCGCGTGGTGGGCCTAGGTGGACTTGAACCACCGACCTCATCCTTGCCAGCTGCCGCTGCTCCACCGTCAGATACGGACCCATCCGCACCCTCCTCAGCTCACCGGGAATCCTCTCGGCTCACCGAGACATTTGCGCTGACCGGTTGAACCCGCCGTGTCAACGATCAGCCGGAGTCGGACAATGCGGCATGCGGCATCACATCGCGGCATTCGAGCCGTCAACTGCGGCCGTCAACGAGGTCAGCCAGGCAACGGGGGTGACACGACGACAGCCGCAGCACGACACGAGCCAGGATCAGGATCAGAATCAAGTGAGGCTAGGCAACAAGTGTTCCATTGCGGCCGCAGTTCGGCACCGGGAGCACGGCGCACCATTGCCAGGGCGCATCTGCAAGCTCGCTTACAGCCGGAAGCAATGGCCGCCTGTGAACTCGGGCCACTTGATGTGATCACGGGTCTGCGGCCCGTAGATGCCGTCGGCCGTGATGCCCGCAGCCCGCTGGGCAACCTCGACGGCTTGCTTGGTCAGGGACCCGTAGATGCCATCTTGCGCAAGGTGCTGGCCATAGCATTGGTTCAGGGCAAACTGCAATACTCGCACTGCAATGCCCTGGTTGCCGACCCCGAGGTCGCAGTTGTAGCGGCCGGAGCTGTTACCGATGCTCGGTACGTCCGCGAGGTAGCCGCCGGCGTTGGCACGTTGGGTTGCGCCTGTGCAAGACGCCTGCGCGCTAGCTGGCCCCGCTGATGCCAGCCCGATCCCGATGATCCCTGTGGCGGTGACCAGCACCACCATCGCAGCCGATATGCGCTGTCGCATTCTGCGCTACCTCCCAGACGCCGCCGGACGGCCAGCAGCCTACTCCAGCGGAGATGCGGCCGCATCACGGTCTGATTGTGGCGATGCTCGCGTTGTACGGTTTCGCGCGAGCGCTACTCCCGCCAGGATCAGCGCGATTCCGGCCAGGTCCAGCAGGGTGATGTGCTCGCCCAAGACCAGGAAGCCCAGAATGATGGCGACCACCGGCAGCAGGTAGGTGACGGTGGACGCCACGGTAGCGCCCACGCTTGCGATGATCTGGTAGTTCAGCACGTACGCGACCCCGGTCCCGATCAGGCCAAGAATCAAGATGCTCGCAACAACGGTGGCATCGAGCCGCGGGCTAGGGGCGCCGGTTATGCCAAGTGCAATCGCGAGAAAGACCGACGCCGCCCCCAGCTGGCAGGCGGACAAGACAACCGGGCCGATGCCGCGGCGAGCCAGGAACCGGTCCATGTAGACGTAGCTGATCGCGTAGCTGGCCGCCGCAGCGAGGCATTCGATTGCCCCGATGGAAGCCAGCCCACCAGCTGTCTGCCAGGGCGAGAAGACCAGCACCGCCCCGCTGAACCCGATCATCAGCCCGACCACTTGCCGGGCCGTGGTCGTCCTTTGATGGCGGGTACCCAGCGCGATCACCACGGTCCATAGCGGAGTGGTGGCATTGAGCATCCCGGCGGTGGAGGAAGCTACATGCTGCTCTCCCACCGCGAACAGCAGGTACGGTGCGGCGTTGGCAAACAGGGCCGCCACCGTGATGTGAATCCACAGTACTGGCGAGCGGGGCAGAGACCCACGCTGTACAGCTACGACGATGAACAGCACCGCCGAACCCAGCATTAGGCGGGCCAAGGTGACTTCGACCGGGGACAGCCCGCGGATGCCCAGCTTGATCCACAGAAAGCCCGAGCCCCAGATCAGCGCAAGCAGGCCCACGCGTACGGTTGTGGCGCGGTTCACCGTCCGGTCCTGGCCTACTCGACCGGCACGTCGTAAAGCAGGCCAGTCATGTCGCCCCGCATCACGAACCGGGTCAGCTCGAAGGGCTCACCGTCCTGATCAATGCTGGTATACCAGACGTCCAGGACCGGTATCCCGGGCCGCAGGTGCAGGTACCGGCTCTCGTCAGGGTGAGGCATGCGGACACTGATTTCCTCACGCATCCGGGTCATGGTGTGGTGCTGGTCCTCCAGCACCCCCTGGATGCCGTACGGGTGCGGGACATCGGCTTGCAGCAACCCGGTTCCTACCTGCACTCAACCAACGAACGCCAGCGTACGTTGGCCGACACTCTCGGTGCTCTTGTAGCTACAAAGCTGAAGGCTGAGAGAGCTGATTCGCAGGCATCTGGCACGGAAGTGGCATGCCACGGTGCGGATGGCGCTTAGGTGGTCGCGCTTAGGTCGCTTGACCTGGGTGGGCCTAGGTGGACTTGAACCACCGACCTCATCCTTATCAGGGATGCGCTCTAACCGACTGAGCTATAGGCCCCAGCTCGCTGGCGCCCCGGGCGGCTGCCAGATCCTGGCGGGCGCCGCCGGGAAAGATTACCGCATCTGGGAGGGCAACGCTCAGTCGGTCTCCTTGAGCGTGACCTCGATCCCGCCGCCCAGGTGGGTGACCAGGTTGTAGATCATGGCGCCGATGGTGCACAGGACCGTGATGAGGACGATGTCCACCGCACCGGCCAGCATCGTGTATCCGAGGACCCTCGATGCCGATGTCCAGGCGGCCAGGTTCACTCCTGCCGAGTTCTGGCTGGACGTGACGCTCGACAGCGTCCTCTGGATCGTGGCGAAGACCCCGAGCCCGGACAGGGCGAACAACAGCAGGTGACCGCCACGAACAGGACCACCCAGGCCACCAGGGACATCAGGAAACTGAACTTCATGACCGACCAGGGCTCGAGCCGGGCGATGACCAGGTTCGCGCGGCGCTGGGCCGGGGATGCCTTGCTGACCTTGGGCCGCGCCTTGGGTACCGGGGCGGCGGCCACGATCGGCTCGGGCTGTGTCGTAACTGTGGCGGGCTCCCCGTGCCGCAGTTCTGCTGGGTAGGGCGGAACCGGAGATTCCCCGCCGACGGGCGCGGACTCAGCCCGTCGTTGTGCCTACTCTGGCTCATCCCGTTCGTTGTACCCGCTCTGGGCGGCGGGATAGTCCGTTGTATACGACAGGTCCTGCCGGTCGGCATCCAGGCCCGCGTGCTCTGAGCTGAACGCGCCCTCCTGGCTGTAGGAAATAGGGTCCGCGGCCTCCTCTGTCTCCGCGGCCGCCTCTGGGCTCCGCCTCAGCTTCTGGCCCCGCGCTGGCCTCCGCGGCCGCCTCTGTCTCCGCGCCCACCTCGGCTGGCTCCGCGTCCGGTTCTGGGCCCGCTGGCTCAGCTCCCTGGCTCCCGTTAAGGGCGCCGACGTCAGCGGGCAGTGGGGCGGGGGGGTGGCTGAGCTGCTGCTCGTCGTCGTTGTGCGTTCCGTTGAGTGAGACCTGCTCGCTGGCGGCGTCCGCGTCCGCCTGCCCCGAAGTGGCGGTGGCCTCCTCGGTGACCGCCGCCGTCGCCCCTTCGGGCAGACTCGGCTGCGGCTCCACGTGGTGATCCACGCCCACTCCTCCCCGCACGGCCATCCCGACCAGGTTATCCGGCCAGACTACCGGCCGGGCCGACCGGGACGGCCCATCATGATCCGGGCTTTGCCGGGAGCGCGGCTCACCCGGAGCACCACATATCGGGCGCCACAACATATGACGCCTGCGCCGCTCACTCCGTTGCCTCCGGCTCTCCGCCGTTGCGGTCACCGGGGCCTTCCGGTGCTTCACCGGCGGGCTGATCGCCCGCCTCGTCCCCGTTCACCTCGTCGTCCGCGGCCTCGGCGTTGCGGGCGACGGCCACCACGCTGTCGCCGGCGGCGAGGTTCATCAGCCGACGCCCATGGTCTGCCGGCCGTACAGCTTTACCTCGGCGGCGGCGGTCCTGATCACCCCGCCGGCGGAGGTGATGGCGAACACCTCGTCCTCGGGCCGACCATCAGGGCGCCGACCAGCTCGCCGCGGGCTCGACGATCCTGGCGGTCACCACGCCCATGCCGCCCCGGCCCTTGACCGGGTACTGGTCCGGCGGGGGTCCGCTTGGCGTAGCCGCCCGCGGTGGCGACCAGCACGTCCGCGCCGTCCCTGACCACGTGCATGCCCAGTAGCTCGTCGCCGTTGCGAAGCGCATCCCGATGACGCCGGAGGTGGCCCGTCCCATCGGCCGCAGCGCCTCGTCGGCCCGCGTGGAACCGCAGCGCCTGGGCCTTCTTGCTGACCAGCAGCAGGTCCTGGTCGGGCGAGATCAGCCGGGCCGGCGATCACCTCGTCGTCCTCGCGCAGGTTGATCGCGATGATCCCGCCGGAGCGGGGCGAGTCGAAGTCGGTCAGCCGGGACTTCTTCACCAGGCCCGCCCGGGTGGCCAGCACCAGGTAGGGCGCGACCGTGTAGTCCGCAGCGCCAGCACCTCCGCGATCCGCTCGTCCGGCTGGAACGCCAGCAGGTTGGCCACGTGCTGGCCGCGGGCGTCGCGGCCGGTGTCGGGCAGCTCGTAGGCCTTGGCCCGGTAGACCCGCCCCTTGTTGGTGAAGAACAGGATCCAGTGGTGCGTCGTGGTCACGAAGAAGTGGTCCACGATGTCGTCGGTGCGCAGTTGCGCGCCCCGCACACCCTTGCCGCCCCGCCGCTGCGCCCGGTACAGGTCGGTCTTGGTCCGCTTGGCGAAACCGCCCTGGGTGATGGTGACCACCACATCCTCCTCGGCGATCAGGTCCCGCCTGGACCTCGCCGTCGTCGGCGATGATCTGCGGTGCGCCGGTCGTCGCCGTAACTGGGTGACGATCCGGCCGAGTTCCTCGCCGACGATCAGCCGCTGCCGCTCGGGCGAGCCAGGATCGCCTCGTAGTCGGCGATCTTGGCCATGAGCTCGTCGTACTCGTCGATGAGCTGCTGACGCTCCAGCGCGGCGAGCCTGCGGAGCTGCATGTCGAGGATGGCCGGGCCTGCTCCTTGTCGATCTCCAGCAGGTCCATAGGCCCCGCGGGCGGCGGCCGCGGACGCGCTGCCCCGGATCAGCG
>CAWIGE010000008.1:0-253300 GCA_963835425.1 uncultured Actinomycetes bacterium
GAACGCCGAATCAAGCTCCACCCGACGGGGCGCGACTGGGAATCGGTCCACCCAGCCGTTCCCGCGATCTTTGCGGTCGCACGCGAGGCGGGCGTTCCGATCCTGCTGCACGCCGGACGCAATCTGCGGTCGATGGGAGCGCTGGTCGAAGTCGCGCTGCAGTTTCCCGAGGCGGCGGTGGTCCTCGCGCACGCCGGGATTGCGGACCAGGCAGTGCTCACGGCAGGGCTGGCGCGTCATCCGCGGGTGCTCTACGACACGAGCTGCTTTGCGCCCTACGACGTGGTCGAGTTGTTCGCGCGGGTCCCCGCCGAACGCATCGTGTTCGGCTCCGATGCTCCCTACGGCCAGCCGGTGGAGGGCCTTTTCCTGGCGATGCGTGCTGCTGCTTACGCTGGGCTCGAGGCCGACGATCGCGCCCTGGTCGCGGGCGGCACGATGACGGCCGTGCTCGATGGCAATGAACCTCCGGCCGCAACCCCGCCGCGGCTGGCGCGGATCCGTTCAATTGCGGCTCGATGGTCCGCGTCGCCACCTACCTGATGATGGGTTTCAGCGCGGCGCTCTCCGCACCGCCGGCGCCCTCCCGCGCATTGTCGTGGATCGAGCTTGCCCGCAGCGTCTGCCGGGACCCAAACCCAGGTGGCGCCGGCCCGGCGCTGGCGCGGATCGACAACCTACTCAACACCGCCGAGCAGCTGATCACTGCGCACGATGCTCACCTGCGGCGGGCCCTCCGCTGATCCACGCGGCGGTCACGATCGCTGCAACAGAACCGCTGCCTGCCTAGCCCTGCCCGGCGGTTGGCTGCCTCAAGGTGCATGCAGCGCCACATACGCGCAACGTCTAGGCGGCTGGCACGGTCTTTTGTGGGTCGAGGAATGGGATGGCGGCGGTCTTGGCGGGGCTTCGTTCTCCGTTCGCCCATTCGATCTCCAGATCGTTGCCTGGGTCGGCGAGTGCGGCTGGCACCCAGACGTAGCCGATGTTGCGCTGCAGGCGCGGCGACCAGACCAGATCGGTGACGCGGCCGACCCGCTGCCCGTCGGCCAGGGCCGGCCGCGCCTCGGTGAGCTCAAAGAAGGAGGGGTCTCCGGGAGCTTCGATGCCGACGAGCTTGCGGGTGACCCCCTGTTCACGGATGCGTTCGAGGGCGGCCTTGCCGATGTAGTCGGCCTCCTGGGCCTCCACTAGCCGCTCCAGGCCCATGACCTCGAATGGATTGTTCTCCAAGGTGAAGTCGGAGTTGCAGTTGAAAATGCCGGCCTCGATCCGGCGCGCCTCGCACGGAGCGATCGGCCGGATGCTGTGTGGCGCTCCCGCTTCCATGATCGTCTCCCACAATTCGTCGCCACGGGCGGGATCGGTTAGGTAGACCTCGTACCCGACCTCGCCGGTCCAGCCGGTGCGGCTGACGACCACGGGGATGCCCGCGATGGTCGCATCCAGGGTCCAGTAGTACTTCACGCCGGTGATTGCCTCACCGACCAGTTCCCGCATCAGGTCTTTGGCCTTGGGTCCCTGCACCTGCAGTGGGTAGACCTCGGGCAGCGAGATGGTGGCGTTCAGGCCTCTGCCCTGGGCGAGCCCCATGGCGTAGAGATAGGCGTCGCTGTCGGCCAGACATAGCCAGAAGGTATTCTCATCCCGGCGCAGCAGGACCGGGTCGTTGATGATGCCGCCGTCGGGGGCGATGATCGGCGCGTACTTGCCCTGTCCGGCCGCGCATCTGGTCAGGTCGCGGCAGGTGATCAGGTTGGTCAGGGCAAAGCCGTCCGGACCGCTGATCTCCACCACCCGTTCCACGCCGACGTCCCAAAGGGTGACGTCGTTGACCAGCGCCCAGTACTCGGTGGCCAGGTCGTCGTAGTAGGCGGGCAGGTACATGTGGTTGTACACGTCGTAGGCCTGGCAGCCCCACCGCAGCGTCGCCTCGAAAAACGGCGACTTGCGGTACCACGGGCCGAAGTACAGCGTGGTCGAGGTCGCATCTGGCATCGTCCTGGCCTCCAAGCTCACTGTCCACCTTCCTTCCGGGGCGTGCTCACGCTCGAGCAAACCGGCCAACTGCTCGTAGGCCGGGCGGGCCCGCCACCAGAACTGAATGATCGTTCGATCTTTACCCCTCCCGCAAGGCCGGAATGCGGCATATCGCACTGGTCGTGGTCAACACACACGAGCCTTTGCGCCAAGACCAGACATCGCGCTGCCGCTTTCGCTGCACCCCAAGGCGCAGCTCACCGGTGATCGCAGGCATGCCCCTGACCGGCGACTCGCCCCTCGGCGACCCGCAGGGTCACGGCCAGGCTCGGAGGACGGCCTGGTAGCACGGCCCGGTATTTCAGTACGTGATGCCGGGGAACTGCTCGCGGGCGTGCTCCAGTTGGGCGGCCCACTCGCGGGGCCAGCCGAAAGCGCGGGCGGCCTGGCCGCTCATGTCGGCGGCCGCTGCGCCGCTGGTGAAGTGGACGTACTCGCCCCAGTTCATCCGCCGCGTGTAGGTGCCGCCGGAGTCGCGTGGGAAGTGCCGGGCCAGCTCCCGGAAGAACCTGTTCATGACCTCTGCCCGCCCGCAGTCGCGCCATAGCGGGTAGAACCAGTCGCGGAACCAGCGGGTCCCTCGGCGGGGGAAATCGTCGGTGTTGCCGGTGAACCGGCGGTAGACGTCCTTGGCCTCGCGATCCATGCCCAGCGCGGTGTACAGGTCATAGATGTAGAACTCGGCCCACTTGCTGTCGCCCCAGATCTCATACGCCGGTGAGCCGTGGACGCCGTTGTTGGCGCTCTCCACCGAATGCCCGATCTCATGAGCGGGCAGCTCGCGAGCGAGGGTGTTGCCCTCCCGCCAGGTGTCCAGCCCGCAGTCGCTGACGTTGTGGTAGTCGTGGACCGGGCTGACGCAGTAGCCCGCGTGGCCGCCGCCATGCCGCCCGGCGTGGTGGATGGAGTAGATGCGCGGGTCGGACCCGAACGCGTCGCCGTAGATTGCCTTGGAGTACTGCCAGGTGACGTTGATGAACCGGGGCAGCCACCGGGCCTCAGCCCGGCGCACGTCGGGGTCCACGTAGATCGCGCAGTGCTCGTCGCTGTGGTAGAGCCGGAGCAACTGACGGTGGTCGAACCAGTGCTCCTGCCAGCTGGCCGGCGGGTCAGCCAACTGACGCTCCGGCTCTGCCTCCACCAGGTCCTCCCGCCTCCGCGGGCATTGCCCGGCTGTTTTCGTTAAGTCCTCATCAACGCGATGGTATGGCCAGTGGGCTGACCTTCCGTATCCCGGCATCGGCCTCGCTGCGGTCTATGCCGGCGTCTCGCTGTCTGGGTTGCCCGCCAGTGCGCGGGCGGCTGCGGCCTGCTGGCTATCCATGCTCTGGTGGCCGTAGGCACTGCGCTGGCTTGCCTGCTGGTCGATCCACCGGCTGTGGGCCTCCCACGCGGATTGCTTGGTGGTACCCAGGGCAGCGCCGATTTGTGTCCACGAGGCACCCGCTGCGCGTGCAGACCGCACCGTGAGCTGGCGGCCGTAGGCGGCCTTGCGGGCGATCACCTCGCTGAGGGCGAGCAATTCCAGGGCCTCTTGCCGTGATAGTGGCCCGGGTTCAGGCTGCCCGTCTGCTGGCAGGTCCTCAGCTCCCGGTGCCAGGAGGTCTCGCATGCGCAATTCGTCATAGCGGGCGACGGCGGTGGCGAGGGTGTGCTGGCGCTCGAGGCTGGCCGGTGTCGTCATAGCCCTCACCCTTGACGTCAGGCTGTCCTGACGTCAAGGGTTCCGGGGGATTACGCTGCCAGCGTGACACTGCGCGAAGTTGGGCCAAGAACCGGGTGACACTTCGTGCGCTACGACTCCTGCCTTGCCTACCTGGACGTCTGCTGTCATGGCGAGCCGGCGCCGCCCGCACCGTTCGGTCACTGGCCGAAGGCAACGCGCATGTCGTCTGTCGTCGTTCCGGTTACCCGCGGCGCTGCCGCGGATCCGCTGCTGACGTCGTCCAAGACGTCCAGCACCACCTCGTCGGCAACGACGGCGGGGTCGATGCGCATCACCGCGTAACCGCCGACGGCGCCGGCCCCGAAGCCCGGCGCGAAGACCCGGGTCGGACGGGTGATCACGCCGTCGCGCACGGCGTCGTGCACCGCGATCGGGATACTGGCCGCCGATACGTTGCCCATCGTCTCGATGTTGAAGTACAGCTGGTCATCGGACAGCCCAGCCTTTGCGGCCGCATTGAGGATCATCGTCTTGTTGGCCTGGTGCGGGACGATCAGCTCAATGCTCTCCAGCAACGTCCGCCCGGGGTCGTCCGGATCAGGCTGGGCGCTGAGCTCGTCGATCATCTGAGCAAGGTAGCGCTGCACCAGCGACTTGACCTCGGGACCATACACGGTGATGTCGTTATCGAACTCCGGGTTCGGCCAGATGATCGAGTTGACCTCGCTGCGCGGCCCGCTCGCATAGGTCTGCACGACCTCAACGTCACCGTCCGTGCCCGGGGCGGCTGGGGCGATGACCAACGCCCCAGCGCCGTCCCCGAAGATCATCCGCGAAGGACGGGCGCTGCCGATCTTGTCGGAGAACTTCTCCACGCAGACCAGCAGGACCGGCCGCTGGACCTCCTGCAGCTGCCGGATGGCCTCGGACAGCCCGTACGGCAGGCCTGCGCAGGCCGCCACCAGGTCAACCGAGGTATGTGTCTGCAGCAGGCCCAGCTCGCCAGACAGCCAGCAAGCCATCGACGGGATCTGCCGGTTGCTGGTGCAGGTGCTGACCAGTACCGCCCCGATTTCCTCCGCCGCCACGCCGGACTTCGCCAGCGCGGCCGAGGCGGCATGGATGGCCAGCTGTTCCGGCTTCCGGCTGGTATAGCGACGCTGCTCGATACCAGTCTTCGCGCTGATGTCGTCGGCGGTCATCGGCGACCAGGAAAAACTGGCGTTCCGGATGACGTCGGCGTTGCCGCAGACATACTCGCCACGCACGATCGCGAGCGCCGCCAGCTTCGGCTGGATCGCGAACGCCTCGCGCACCCGCACCGGCGGGTAGGGGGCGACGGGTGCGACAGCCTCCATGGGCCCGCGCCGGGCCGGGACGCCGGCGCTCATACCGCCAGGGTGCTGGCTGCTGGTACCGGTGCTCTTGACCCGGTCGATGAAGGCCATCACCTCACGGTTGCGGGGGTGGAACGCGACGACGAAGTCGTCGTCGCCGATCTTCGCAGGCCCGCGCAACTCGGTGCGGGAGCGGTCCCACGGGTACTGGTTGTGCAGCACCATCGCCCAGCGCATGAGCGCTTCCAGCTCAGGGACTCTCTCATTGGCGTCGAAGATCTCCTCGGTCCGGAAGACCGGGTAGTCCGGGTCGTGTTCAGGCATCACAAACGTCAGTGCGTCGGGCCGGTCCAGGAACTCAGCAACCGTTGGCTTGATCGCCGGCAGCTCAGTGGCGTGGTGCAGCTTGTTGCGGAACAGATCGAAGAGCAGGCCGAACACCTTTTCCTCGGTGTCCTCGTCCCATGTCGCGGGCAGACCGCGGAAGGCGCCCTCGACAGCGGCCACCTTCCGCTCGCTGTCCTCCCACGGAGTCAGCACCGGCAGGAAGACGTCATCGCGATGTTTCGGCACGTCGCGCCAGCGCGTCGGCCGCTTCTCGAACATGGTGATCGAGTACCGGTTGACCCAGAACAGGTTCTGGCCCAGATCGCGCAGCAGCTCGAAGCGCCCCGGGTAAGCCCCCGACTCGACCCGGGCCAGGATGTCGGTCCCGGTCGGTGCCTTGGCCTCGAAATCCCGGCCGATCACCGCGGTGAACTGATCGAGCGTCTCCAGAACCGAGAAGTCCAGCTCACCAAAGAGATTGGCTGGAAACACCAGACGACCGTGCCGGTTGACTACGAACGGTTTCACGCGTCACCTCCGAAGGCCTCCCGATCCGCCAGCGGCCTGTCCCGTTTGATCGTGTGGCCTGGACTTGCCTGCCCTTACCCGAACCCGGGACCGCGACACGGACTTGCCAGCCAGAGCCCACACGCCTTTCCTGGGCTCTCTCGGGTCAGCTCTTGCCCGAACCGAAGGCCGCGTAGGTGGGACGCAGCAGCGTGGACACGGCCTGCCCGCGCACAGTGACCACCGGCCACGTCCGTGCGAACGCCGATGGTGAATGGTTCATGGCGGGGCGGCGCCTTCCGCGCTGTCCAGCGTTCGGCCAGGCAGATGACGCGAGCGGGCGGCCTCCGAACGCTCCGCGAACGCTGGAGATCTTAACGTTGCTGACCTGAATATCCGCGGCATAACGAGCGCTGCGGCCACGCCGTTGCCATTGCTGCGGGCGCAGTCCGCTACCCAGGAGAGGAGCCGTCATGACAACCGCCTTGTCGCTCGAAGAGGTGAAGACGCGGCAGCAGAAGAGCTGGAGCAGCGGTGACTATGGGAAGGTCGCGTGGATCACCGTCCCCGCTGGCCGATGCCGCGACGGACGGCACGCTGGTCAACGACTGGGAGTTCCTGATCACGGTCGCCACCAGGGCGTGACGGCGGTGCTGTAACCACCTTGCCTCACTGCCAGGGACTGAACGGGTACGCGGGAAGGTGATCCCCGCCAGACGCCCGGCACCGATAGGGGGAACATGATCATGATCGCTGAGGCGGACCTGGCCAGCGGCAAAAGGACGGTCGCCGACCTGGTGACACGCGCCGGAAGTGGCGACAAGCAAGCGTGGGCTGCCCTCGTCGAACGGTGCGCCCCGCTGATCTGGTCCATCTGCCGCCGGTACCGGCTGAGCGGCACCGATGCTGTCGGCGTCGGCCAAAGTGTCTGGCTGCACCTGGTGGACCAACTCGGCAACCTCCGCGACCCCGCCGCGCTGGCGGGCTGGCTCGCCACCACGACCCAGCACGAATGCCTGCGGGTCCTGCGCATGCAAAGACCACCCGCTGCCACCTCGGTGATCGACACCGGCAACGTCGCGGAACAGCACACCGAGATCGCCGAGCAAGAGCTGCTGCGGGCCGAGCGTCACGCAGCGCTGCGCGAGGCGTTCACCCACCTGCCTCCCCGCTGCCAGCAGCTGATCGCCCTCCTCATCGCCGACCCTCCCATGCCTTACGCCCAGATCAGCGCCACACTCGGCATCCCGATCGGCAACATCGGCCCCACCCGCAGTCGTTGCCTGGCCGAGCTGCGCCGCCACCTGGCGATCGCAGCCTTGATCAACGCTGAAGCCTCCGGTAGCGGCTCAGGCATGTGCGGGTAGGAGACCATGCCCGCGCGGCGGCCGGGGCAGGCCACGGCTTACCGGCTGGGGGTGGTGCCGTCGAGGCCGAGCCGGCGGTGAACGACCTGGCGGGCCAGGCCGAGGACGGCGGGGTCGCCATGCAGGACGAAGCTGGCGTCGGTGGCCAGGATGATTCCGTTCAGTTCGAAGGCGAGCTGGCCGGGGTCCTCGCCGGCGGGAAGTTCGTTCCGCTCGATGGCGATGGCGGCGAAGCCGCAGAGCAGGTGGACGAACCCGGCCTGGAAGGCGGCGACGGCTTCTTTGACCGGGCCGGGGCGGGTGCCCATCTCCAGCGCCGCGCCGGCGAAAAAGCACCCGCCGGGGAAGGTGCGGCGCCGCAGGTGATCGAAGAACGCCTCGCACACCGCCACCAACTGGCCCCGGCCGGCCGGGGCGGCGAGGGCGGGCTGGACGACCTCGGCGGCGAAGATCCGGCCCGCCTCTTCCACGGTGGCCAGCTGGAGTTCCTGTTTGGAGCCGAAGTGGGCGTACAGGCCGCTCTTGCTCATGCCGATCGCCGCCGCGAGGTTCCCGATCGACAGGCCCTCCAGTCCGTCCACGGTGGCCAGCGACGCGGCGGCGCGCAAGATCGCGCTGCGGGTGCGTTCCCCGTCGGCGCGCGGGCGCCGCGGGGCGCGGGCTTTCTGGGCGGGAGCGGGGTTCATGGTGTTGACAAGATAGCACGATCGGTCGTACTTTCACCTAGAACGAACGATCGTGCTATCTAGCCCCGCCGATGAGCGGAACCGGCTCAGGAGCACCAATGAGAGGGGGCAGCAATGGCGGGCAAGGCAGTGATCAGTCTCACCACCGGCCTGGAGGATCCCGAGCAGGTGACCGTGGCCTTCCTGGTCGCGGTCGGCGCCGCCGAAGCGGGGCGGCCGACGCTGATGTTCCAGGCCAAGGAGGCGGTCCGGCTGGCGCTGGAGGGCGTGGCCGTCGGCGTCGCCTGCGATGGCTGCCCGCCGCTGCGCGACCTGCTGGCCCGGTATGAGAAGGCGGGCGGGCGGTTCATGGTGTGCCCGGTCTGCTTCAACGCCAAGCAGCTCGACAAGGGCGGCCTGGTCCCCAACGCCGAACTGGCCGGCAGCGTCCAGCTGTGGGAATGGATCGGCGACGAAGGAGCGACCACCTTCAGCTACTGACGCCGGCGGCTGATCGTCCGCTAGCTTGCCGGCGCGGAGCGTGCGGCTGGATCGAGGTGGCTCAGCCTCCGTACTCCGCGCTGCATGATCCGCCGGGCGTTCCAGGCGCGGCGCAGCCTCTGGCCTGCGCTGAGCGTGACCTGGTGGCCAGCCCGGCGGCTGCGGATCTCCTGAGCCAGGGCCGTCGGCACCCCGAAGCCGGCGAGGCGGCCGATGGCCTCGCCCTTGGTGATCAGATCGCCGCTGACCAGCACCGCCTCGGCCCGGGGCAGCACGACCAAGCCATGGTCAACGGTGTCGTCTTCCAGCCACTGCTTCCGCTTGCGGGCAAACCGGCGCCAGTAGCCGCGCATCGCCGCAAGCACGGCCGCCTGGATGTCGGCGAGTGGAACCGGCCGGATACCGGGCGGTGGCCACGGCCCGTGCAGCGCCACACCGGCCGAAGCCAGCTCCGCCTGGGTCATGACCTTCATCTGCCACTGCGTCATCCGGTCCCCGAACCAGTACGGGCACAGGCGGTCGGGATCGCACGCATGCTCTGCCGCAACGTACAGGCAATGCAACTGCCCCGCCGCCCCACCGAGCCTGGCCACTTCGGCATGCAGTTCCCTCAGCCCCCGAACCGCGGCCTCATCAGGCTCGCGATCCAGCAGTACCACCACATCAATGTCGCTGCGGGCCGCGCTGAAGTCACCGGTGACCAGCGACCCATAGACGTAGACGCCGACCAGATCCGGCCGCCTCACAAGCCCATCCCGCAGACGCCCGAGCACCAGGCCCACGTCACCAGGAAACTCCATCGCGTGCTGCCCGGATGAGAACCCCGTCATCACGACAGGTTTCCGGTACCTGACCAGCCCGGGTCGAGCTCGCGCAGCGCCGGGGCGACCTCTTCGCCGAACCGTGTGAGCGACAAACGTGCCTCCGCATAGCTCAGCGAGCCGAATGCGAACGCGCCGGCGAAGTGGTTCCATCCCGATGCCCGCAGCATCTCGGCGAGCTGCGCCCGCACGGTGGCGGCCGAGCCGGCGATCACCAGCCCGTCATCGATGGCGCGGGCGAAGTCCTGCGGCCCGGTGAAACGGTCATCGCCGTGGCGCCGCCACAGGGTGGTGAACTGCCCGTAGAACACCTCCATCGCCTCGACCGCGCGTTCCCTGGCGTCGCGGTCAGACTCTCCCACGTAGATGTTGCGCATGATCCCAAAGCGCGGTGCCTGCACCCCCGCACCGCCCATCGCGGTCCCCGGCGGCGCGTCCGCCACGCCCTGGAAGTATTCGTCCCGCCGGCGCCGGGTCTCCTCGATCGTGGGGGACCGGAAGCTGAACCCGAGAATGGTGTTGATCCCCCGCTTGCCCAGGGGCGGCACGCTGTGGGGGTTGCTGGTGGGGTACCAGATCGGGGGGACGGGCGCCTGCCGGGTCCGGATGGGCATGTCGGCGCGATCCGCCCCGGTCCCCATGGCGCCGATGGTGCCGCTTTCGAGCGCCGCCATGACCGCAGTGAAGACCTCGTCGTAACGCCCCTGGGCGTCGCCCGGCTCGATCCCGTAAGGGAGCAACTCGTGGGGGTTGCCACCCTTGCCGAATCCCACCTCGAGACGCCCTCCGCTGAGCTGATCGAGCATGGCGATCTCTTCGGCCAGCCGCGCCGGATGGTAGAGGGGCAGCACATATACCAGGGGGCACAGCCGGATGCGGGTGGTCCGCACTGCCGCGGCGGCGAGGAACACGCTCGGCGACGGCACCAGGCCCAGCGGCGTGCCGTGATGCTCGGCCAGGTGGTAGATGTCGAACCCCTGCGACTCGGCGTCGGCGAGCAGGTCGAGCCGTTCGCGGTACAGCTGACCGGCGTCGCGCACGCCGTCCGCGTCGACCCAGTCGAACAACCCGAAGGTAACCGCCGGGCCGCCGCTGCTATCCAGGCTCACCACCGGTCCTTTCGCCGGATCCTGGCATGCGGGCTAGCGGCCACCGGCCAGGCCGCGGCTGCGCTGTTCGGCGCCCATCTCGCCGTAGGGATAGTCCGGGGCACCCGGGTCGCTGGCGGCATCCAGCTCGGCGGTTTCCTGGGCAGTGAGATGGAGATCAGCCGCGCGCAGGTTGGCCTCAAGCTGCCCGGCGCCGCGGGCACCCAGGATCGTGGAGCTGACGGCCGGGCGGTCGGTAACCCAGGCCAGGGCGATTTCGGCCATGGTGACGCCGCGTTCGGCGGCGATCTTGCGCACCGTATCGACGATCTGCCAGGTGCGCTCGGTTCCGCGCCGGTCGTAGGCCTCCATGCCCCGGCCGGGGTCTTCGCCCAGCCGGGTAGCGCCGCCCGGGCGCGCGTCGCGCTGGTACTTGCCCGACAGCCAGCCACCACCGAGCGGGCTCCACGGCAGCAGCCCGACCCCGGCATCCAGTGCGGCGGGCACGATCTCCCATTCGATTTCGCGCACCAGCAGGCTGTACTGCGGCTGCAACGTCACCGGCCCGGCTATGTTCATCGCCCGGGCCAGGTGCGCCGCCTTGGTCAGCTGCCAGCCGGTGAAATTGGACAGCCCGTAGTAGCGAACCTTGCCCGGCACGCACAAATCCATCCAGTGTCCGCAGCGTCTCCTCCAGCGGAGTCCACGGATCAAACGCGTGCGCCTGATACAGGTCCACCGCGTCCAGGCCCAGCCGCCGCAGCGAATCGTCCAGCGCGCGGGTCAGATGGCGCGCGGACAGCCCCGACCCGTTCGGCGCGTCATCGAGCGGGAAGCGGCCCTTGGTGGCCAGCACCACCCGCCCGGTGATCTCCGTGGGGCGGCTGGCGAACCACCGGCCGATGATCTCCTCTGACCTGCCCTCGCCGTAGGTGTCGGCCGTGTCGACCAGCGTGCCGCCGGCCTCCAGGAACCGGTCCAGCATCCCGTGCGCCTCCGGCTCCCCGGTCTCTGCCCCGAAGGTCATCGTGCCAAGGGCCAAGCTCGACACGGCGCAACCACTACCGCCCAGGGTCCGGTAATCCACCCCGTCAACCTACGTCGGCGCACGCCCCGCAGGCCAGGCGAGGCCACTCACGGCTGACAAGATTCCTTGGGCACCTTGGACGAGAAATTATGCGTGTCCAGAAATATTGCAGGACACGCATTATTGAGTTAGTGTCGGGTCATGAACACGTCCCAGGCCGGCGTCCCGGGTCTGCGGGAGCGCAAGAAGCAGCAGACCCGGGAGGCTTTGAGCTGGGCGGCGCTGCGGCTGGCCATCGATCGCGGCCTGGGCAACGTCTTGGTCGAGGACATCGCTGCCGAGGCTGGCGTGTCGCCCCGCACGTTCAACAACTACTTCTCCAGCAAGGCCGAAGCCATCACCTGGCGGCACCTCAACCGCGCACGCAGGACCGCGGACCTGCTGCGGGCACAGCCACCGGGCGAGCCGCTGTGGGAGTCCATCATCCACGCCGTCGTGGCACAGGCCGGTGACGAGCGCGCCACCCCCGACCCGGAATGGATCGCCGGCGTCCGGCTCATGCTCAGCGAACCGGAACTGCAAGGTGAGTTCCTGAAGGCCAGCGTCGCCGCCGAGCGGGAATGCGCGGCAGTGATCGCCATGCGGACCGGCACCGATGCGGGCCGGGATCTGTACCCGTGGCTGGTGGCCGCCGCGATCAGTGCGGCCATCCGGGTAACAAACGAGCAGTGGCTGCGCGCCGAGCCGCCAGTGCCGCTCGGGCCGCTGCTGCGTGACGCGCTGAGCCAGATCGCAGCGGGGCTGCCTCCGCCGCCGACCAGATAGCACCAATCTCTGACCACATCCGGCCCACCCTGGGCCGCTATCCCGCCATGCCCCGCAGAGCAAGGAGAGGTCTCGATGACAACCGATGTCGTGATTGCCGGCGGCGGCCCCAACGGCCTGCTGATGGCCTGCGAGCTTGCGCTGGCCGGCGTTCGTGTCGTCGTTCTGGAGCGCCTGCCGGAACGGGCCACGGCGCCCAAGGCCAACGGGCTGGTTGGCCGTGTCGTGCAGGCATTGGACTACCGCGGCCTGTACGAGCGGTTCAGCGGCCGTGGCGGGCCGCCGGTACCGGTGCCGAGTTTCCAGTTCGGCGCGCTGCCGCTGGACCTGTCAGCCCTGGACAACAACGCGCTGTACGCGTTGCCCGTCCCGCAGCGCCGCATGGAAGAGCTGCTCGAACAGCACGCCCGCGAACTGGGCGCTCAGATCCGGCGCGGGCACGAACTGCTCGCGATGCACCAGACAGCCGATTCGGTCAGCGTCAACGTGCAGGGCCCGCAGGGGCGCTACGAAGTCGCCGCTAAGTTCCTTGTCGGCGCCGACGGCGCGCACAGCATCGTACGCAAGCAATGCGGCATCGGCTTCCCCGGCATCACCGACCACGGCTTCGTCGGCCGTAGCGGGCAGGTCGCCATCCACCCACCCGTCGCGGTACCGGGCACCGGGGAGCTACAGGTTCCCGGTGTCGGCCGGTTCCGGCCCGCGACGTTCACCCGTACCGAGAACGGCTTGTTCGCCTACGGGATGTTCCAGCCCGGGCTCTACCGGGTGTCTGTCCACGAGTGGGCCCCTTCGCCCCTGGAGGACAGCGACACGATGCCACTGGAAGAGCTGCGGGCCGCGGTGCGCCGGGTCATCGGCGGCGACGTGCCGATGAGTGAGCCGGCCGGCGGCGAGCCCTCGGCATTGCGCAGGTTAACCGGGGCCAACTCACGGCAAGCCGACCGCTACCGGCACGGGCGGGTGTTCCTGGTCGGCGAATCGGCACACGTGCACAGCGGCGTCGGCGGCCCTGGCCTGAACCTCGGCATGCAAGACGTGCTCAACCTCGGCTGGAAACTGGCGGCAGCGGTCAATGGCTGGGCACCAGAAGGCCTGCTCGACACCTACCAGAGCGAGCGGCATCCAGTGGGTCAGCGCGTCATCATGCACACCCGCGCACAGACCGCACTGCTCTCGCCGGGCGCTAACGTCACCGCCCTGCGGGAGCTGTTCGAAGAGCTGCTGCGCGAGCAGAGCACCGTCCGGCACATCGCAGACCTGATGGCCGGGGCGGATATCAGCTACGACACGTCCGGTGCCGGGCAGGCGCACGCAATGGGCGGGCGATGGATGCCGGATATCGCTCTGCGCACGGGAAATGGCCCCACCAGGATCGCCGGACTGCTCCGTCCCGCCCGGCCCATACTCCTCACCTTCGCGGACCGGGCCGACCTGGCGGATGCGGCCAAGGACTGGACCGACCGCGTCGATGTGATCACTGCCGCGACCGCGGAACCTCCCGCCGACGCCGTGTTGATCCGCCCGGACGGCTACGTCGCCTGGGCAGCCGACAGCGGCACGCCGAGCCCAGCCGACGACTTGCGGGGTGCCCTGCAGACCTGGTTCGGCGATGCTGCCTGACATCTCCCTCACCAAGAGGTGCCATGCCAGTCCCTACCCCGGGCGCCGGAGATGACCAGCCCCCCGTCACTTCTTGACGCGGTAGTCGATGAAGGTCGCGAACGGGGACTGGCGCACCCCCAGGTGCTCGAGCTCCTCCTACGGCGGGTTCGGGGGAGGACACCTACTCTTGCACCCGCATTACGACTGTCGGCGACCCCGGATCTCGGTATCGGCCTTGCCATCGTCACGGCCCTGCCTTCCCAGGAAACGGGGTTGCGGCGATTTGCTGGGGCAAGGCCATCCGTCGCCGTTGTCGTTGTCACTGTTCGCCGCCTGCACCAGTTGCGGTGGCTTAGTGTCAGCCGCGGCTGGGACGCTAGGGTTACGGGCCGGGCCGTCGGGCTAGTGCGGCGCTCGGGATGTTCCGGTCAACCACCTCGCTCGCGACCTCGGAGAGCTTGCGGTTATGGTCGCGCGCGTAGGTTCTCAGCAGCGTGAACGCCTTGTCCACGGTCACGGTCAGGTTCTCGGCGAGCATCCCCTTGGCCTGCTCGATGACCACCCGGCTGTTCAGCGCCGCCTGCAGCTGCCCGGTCAGCAGGTTGCGTTCCCTGTTCGCCCGTTCCTGGATCAGCCCGATCGCGGCCATCTCCGCCATGGCCTGGGCAACCTCCATCTCGGTACCGGTGAACGGCTCGTCGCTGCCGCGGAACATGTTCAGGGCGCCGATCACGTTCGTGTGTACCCGCAGCGGGACGGCGCACATGACCTGGAAGCCCGCACCGGACGCCTGCGGCGCGAAAACCGGCCAGCGGGCGCGGCTGTCGGCGGCGCTGGCCTGGACGGCCCGGCCAGTAGAGAACGCATCCAGGCACGGGCCCTGCGCACCCTGGATCTCGAACAGCTCAAGCAGCCGCATCCGCTCATCTGAGGAGGCGATCAGCCGCAGCCCGCCGCGCGCGTCGGCCAGCATCACCCCGGCCGCCTCGGCCCGGAGGATCTCAACGGAGTCGGCGGCCAGGCCGTGCAGGAACTCGACGATGTCAAAGTCGCTGGCCAGCGTGTCCGCCAGGCGGACAAAGGCCCGGGCCAGCACGGCCTCGCGGGCCACGTCGCCCCGCCGGTCACCCTGACCGGAACGCCCGGGGCGCCTGGCGCCGCTTTCACTCATCGAATCTCACCCGCCGTTCAACCACGTCCTGGGCGATGTCGTATATCGGGCGCCCGCTCGCGAACGCCGCGGCGCGCAGCCGGGCCAGCGCATTGGCCACGGTGTCATCCAGCTGCGCGGCGATCATCCCTGTCGCCTGGTGGATCACGATCCGGTCCGTGCCGACCGCGGCCAGCAGCTCCGTCATGCCCGGATCCCCTGATGCGTACGGCTGGTACAGCACCGCATCCCGGGCGATGTCCGCCGCGACCAGGGCATCGGCCAGGTGTTCGTCGCTGAGCATGCCCGGCCGGTCCCGGCACAGGTCCAGCGTGCCGATGCCGCCTGGCCCGGCGGTCAACGGCAGGGAGAACTCGGCGTGCACGCCGACCGCCAGCGCCGCCGCCGCGAAAGCCGGCCAGCGGTTCGCGTTCTCAGCCGTCAGGTCTGGCAGAAACACCGGGTTCCCGGAAGCATGGGCGTGCAGGCACGGGCCCTCACCCAGCTCCATCTGCAGCCTCGTGATCGTGGACGCGTGCCGCCCGTCACCCGCCAGCAAACTTGCCGACTCCGCCCCCGACATCAGCACCAGGGCGCACCCGGACAGGGTCATCTCATCCACGGCGAACCGGCAGAGCCGCTGTAGCAGCTGGCCTGCACTGGCCGTGGCGTCTTGTCCGGTAACCGCTGCCATGATGCGGGCCCGCCGTCCGTCGTCCTGCACGTCGCCTCCTCGCCCCGCCACGCCGTCAATTTCGAGGCGTCTTTCCACCGTATCCCCGCAAACCCGAGCCCAGGGCCCCGTGGGAGGCCCGCATCGTGGCGACGACCGGCAGGTCCCGGCTGCCCCTCAGCTGAGGAAGCCGGGCCTCTATCGTGTGCCGGGTTCAGTGCATTGCCGGTCCCGCCTGGTCGGAGCCGCCGACCTGCTTGATCAACTCGTGGCAGCGCGTGGCCCGCGCCGAGTCCTCTTCCATGGCCTGGCGGAAGAACTGGGCGACGTCTTTCAGTCCTGCGTTCTCTGCATCGCGGACGTACTGGCCGTAGTCGTGCCCGGCCTTAAGCGAGTGATACTGAACCGAGATCAGGTCGAACGTCACGTCATCGAAGCCGGTTTCTCCGGTAGCCATCGGTGGCTCCCTTCTCCGTGGGGTGCCACGGTGCTACCCAGCCTTCGCGCATGAAACTGGGCGAAGGCTCGGCCAAGCGGTGGTACCGGCAGAGTCGGATGCTAGCCGTGCCTCTTCGTCCCGAACTAGCGGCGCCCCTGGGCGTTTAGCCATTGTCCGAGGCTGTTCGGTGTGCTGGCGGCAGGGCTAGCTGGCGGTTGTGAGGGGACGTTGCTGTACTCCCGCGCTGTACTTCTAGCGGGCTGACCCCTTGCTTACAAAGGAAGTGGCCGCGACGGGAGGACCTGCGGCGCGCAGGTCAACAGCCTTGCCGGTGGCACCGCTCACCCGTGTTGCTGCATGACACCAAAATCGCCCGGCGCGGCCAATGAATTACCGGCGACCGAGCAGTCCAACCTTCTGAACAACCTCAACAGACCGATGGCATGAAGGGGAGTGAAGACCCATGGTGCCCAACACCTACCGGATCTACCAGATCGAGCGTGTGAAGAGCCCCGCCGAGGTCCGCCGCGCCGACGAGCAAGCGGCCCGGGTCGCCTCCGCTCTCTCATCGCTGTTTCGTGGCATCACCCGGCCGGTGCGCTCCGTGCGCAGGCCATCCCTGGCCGTAGTACGCCGCCTGCCTCGTTCGGTCTGACAGCCGGAGTCTGTGCTGCTAGCCAAAGCTGATAAGACATCAAGCGCAACGTTGTTCCTGGCTTAGCGTAGGGCTGCAAGTGAGTCCCCGAGGAGGACCCCAATGGCGATCGCATTTCCTGGCGGGTCCGCCGAGTACCGGGCCGCGCGGGATCGGTTGCTCGAGCAGGAGATCGAGCTGCGCCGTGCCATGGAGGCGGTAGCCGCCGCCAGGCGCCGGTTGCCGCCCGGCGGGATTGTGCCGCAGGACTACGTCTTTCACGCTCAAGGACCAGGCGGTGATCCGGTCGAGGTGCGGCTGTCGGAGCTGTTCGCGCCGGGCAAGGACTCGCTGGTGATCTACAGCATGATGTTCCCCCGCGCCCCGGGCGACGACCGGCCCGGCCCGTCAGGAGGGCAGACCGCGCTGCTGCCGCTGGCGCAGGGCCCGTGCCCGTCGTGCAGCGCGTTCCTCGACCAGCTGGACGGTGCCGCCGAGCACGCCTCGCAGCACCTCAATCTCGCGGTCGCCGGAGAGGCGCCAATCGAGCGCATCCTCACCTTCGCCGCCGAACGCGGCTGGCGGCGGTTGCGCCTGCTGTCCTCAGCCGGGACCACCTATAACCGCGACTACCTGGCCGAGACCCCCGACGGTGAGCAGCAGCCGATGCTGAACGTGTTCCACCGCGACGGGGACGCCATCCGTCACTTCTGGGGCTCGGAACTGTTCTACGCGCCAGAGGATCCCGGGCAAGATCCCCGTCACGTCGGCACCCTCGAACCGGTCTGGAACCTTTACGACCTCACCCCGGAGGGACGCGGAACCGACTGGGATGAACAGCTAAGCTACTGACACCCGGGCCCCCCGCCCCCTGAGCTGGGCGAATGTCTGGTCGGCTCAGGGAGCGGTTTTACAGACCATCACGGCGCAGGCTGGCCCGCTTGGTGCGACCTGCGGTGACGCTCCTGTGCTTGATCGGCGGCTGCCTAACATCCCACGTATGTCCCACGCGCCGAAGCTGGACTGTCAGCTGGGGAAGTCTGTGGCGCTGCCCGCCTGCCACCTGCTGTTCCCGTAACCTGCGAGGATCTTGCTGGCCTGCCCGTGAGCGACCGTGACTTTCCGTGGGTGCTCCTCCGATCGGGCACGTGGCGGGCAGGGGCGGACTTATGCGCACGCTGCTGCCCGGTTCGTCTTTAACGTCCCGCATGCACGCTTGCATCTGAGGGTGTATTCACGGCGGCCAGCTTGAGGAACGCCGCCGCCCGGCCGAAGATCTCCCCGATCGGATGGCCCGCCAGGTGGGCCTGATAGGCCAGGTAGCGGGTCATCTCCCACGCCTGGCTGCGTGGTGCAAGCGAGCCGAGCGCCGGTTCTGGCGCCAGTCTCCACGTCCAGCCCGTGATAGCCCCTTCGCTTGCGCCCCGGCCGGACTGGCAGGGATCGATGAACTCCGCAAGATCGGCTTCGCCGCCGATCCGGTTCCGGACAAACCGCAGCCCGGCCAGGGTGCCCTCGATCAGTTCGCGCTGTGCGGGAGTCTGGCCCGCCAGCACGCTGTCATAGGTGTCTTGGTGATGGCGGACCAGCGTGGCGTCGACGATGGTGACCCACCACACTGCCTCACCGATCGCCGCGAACGCCCGCGCCTGGTCCCACGCCCGCACCCGGGAAAGCCGTTCTGCCGCCTCACTCGTGGCGGTGATGGACCACATCAGCGCGCTCTCCCCGGCCTTCAGGTCGCCCATATGCTCGCGGTTCCACGCGGCCCGGCAGCCGACACCGCAGAACCGGGCGTGCTCGCGGCGCGGCACGAACCAGATGCCGCACTGCTCACAGTCCCGGCTGTCAGCCATCACTGCTGTGCTCCCTACTGACGCTGGCGGTGCACTGCCGGTTAGTATCCCGGCCAGAAAAGTTGCTGGGGCATGCTAGCCGCCGCCGGGAGCATCCTGGGCCTCGGCCAGCGCGGGATTGGTCAGGGCGGCCTGCAACGTGGGGTAAACCTTGAGCAGCCGATCGACTCCGGTGAGCTGCAGGACGCGGAGCACGGCGGCAGACTCGATGACGAGCCTGAGCTCTGCGTTGGCGTTTGCGGCGTGCTCGCTGGCCAGCAGGAGGTAGCGAACACCGGAGGAGTCCAGGAAGGCCGTCTGGGTCATGTCGGCGATCACAATAGCTACGCCAGGTCCGAAGGCCGCGTGCAGCTCATCGCCGATGCTCTGGGCGTTGGTGACGTCGATCTCGTCCGGCAAAGTGACGATCTCCGGGAGAACGAGCGGTTTCGCAGTAATGTTGCCGGCGTAGTTGTCCACCTCGAACCTCCGGCCGGGGTCTGGAGCCAGTGATTCCGCAGGGCGCCCGCTCGCGACAGCCAGCCCTGAGGACTGTGGTCCAAGCCGGCCACCCTGACCCGGCCATTATCTGCCAGCCCGTCATCTCAGTCCAGCCGCGACAGCTGCTAGTGCCGTGGAGGACCTACCGCCCGCCGCCCTAACTCCTCAGGCGCATCAACCCCGGCGGATACCACTGGCCGGTAGCTCAGCCCGCGTAGGCCTTACTGGTCTGCTCCGTCTTCGCCGCAGGCGCGGAATCCTGGCGAGCGGGCGCCGGGTCGAGGTCCGGCGAAGCCGATCGCATGCGACGCGACCGGAGGGCGCGACCTCGACGCGGCGGCCGGGAGCGGGACACTGGAACGCCGAGGCCCGCGGCTGCTGGGTGGGTGCGATCGACCTCGGCCGCAACCCGCAGACCGGCGGGCGGGTCCGCCGGAAGGTGAGCGCGCCGACCAGGGACGAGTGCAAGGAAAAGCTAGCCGAGCTGCGGGACGAGCAGCGCCACACGGGCACCGTCGCGCGCCGGGATACGACCGTTGAGCAGGTCGTGGCCGACTGGCTGGCTAACCCGCCTCCGGAGGTCCGCTCCCCCATCTCACGGCGCTGCCATAAGGACGCGGGCGCCCGGATCGTCAGGGCGATCGGCAAAGTCAAGGTGGTTACGCTCAGCCCGGGCCAGGTGGAGCGGCTGCTGACTGGCATGGTCCGCGATGGTTACGCCACGTCGACCATCACGGCGACGCGCTCGGTGCTGGTCCGGGCGATCCGCCGGGCGCAGCGTGACGGCCTGGTGACGCGCAACGTCGCCGAGCTCGTGCCCTGCCCACGCGGCACTCGCCGCCAGTCCAGGTCCATGACCGTGGCTCAGGTAGAGCAGTTGCTGCGCGCTGAGTTGTCGCCGTGGTGGCGGGCCTACCTGTACACCGGGATCATGTGCGGCCTGCGCCCGGGCGAGCTGCTTGGGCTCCGCTGGGAGGACGTGGACACCGCCGCGGCGGTAATCCGGGTCCGCAAGTCGGTCAAGATCCATGAGGGCGACGGCCACGCGCGACTGGTCATTGAGGACCTGAAACGGAGCGGTCGCGGCGGACGCTCACGCTGCCCGCTGCGGTGACGCCGATGCTCGCCGCGTTGCGCAAGGACCAGGCCGCCGCGCGGCTGGCCGCCGGGCCCGCGTATGCCGATCACGGCCTGGTGTTCGCCCGCGCCGATGGGTCGCCCTGCTGGCCGCCAACGGTCCGGAAGAGTTTCAAGCGGATCTGCCAGCGCGCCGGGCTCGGCGACGACTGGCACCCGCACGAGCAGCGGCACTCGTTCGTATCGATCCTGAGCAACGCCGGGGTTGATATCGACGACATCGCCGACGCGGCCGGGCACATCAACGCCGCCGTCACGAGGTCGGTCTACCGGCACGTCCTGGCGGACAAGCTGGCGACCGCTGCGAGGGTGATGGATTCGGCGTTCCGCAGTGCCGGGGGTGCGTCATGAGGCCCTTTGGCTCCCGGCTTTGGCTCCCTGGCGCGCTGCCCGGCGCTGTGACCAGCAAAGCGGCCCGCGCCACTCCGTGGAGCGGGGACACGGCTCCCTCAAGAGGGACCTGGCGCGGGCCGCGTCTTGATGCCAGCGGCGCCACCGGCAGGCGGACAGGCCCACCAGGCGGGCGGCACCTACTCCCACGATAACCGCGGCCACGTGGGCCAGGCCCCACTACCGGCCTTCAAACACAAACTCACTGGTCATCACGCTGGTTATGGGTACACAAATGCCCCTCTGGGCACTCACATCCCGCGTTGTCCAGGCGGCCGCCAGCCTGACGGCAACCCCGTCAGCCGGCTCACTCGGATGTGCTGGCGGCTGAGCCGGACGCGCCGAACGCTTCGCCCAGGCTGGTCAGGTCCAGGGGGAGCCGTTCCTGTGCGGACACGTTCTCCAGGAACGGGCGCATCGCTTCGAGAGCGACCAGGATCTCGCGCCCGACCTCAGGCGCGGAACGCATCGCATCCACGGAGACCAGGATTCCGCGCTCGCGGTACCACGCGACGATGGGAGCCGTCGCCTTATAGTAGAGGGCCAGGCGCTGGGCAATGACCTCCGGGGTGTCGTCGGAGCGATGCTCGAGCGCGGCCCGCGCCAGCAACCGGCGCGTGAGCTCCGCGTCGTCGGCCTGCAGGTGCAGCGCCACGTCCGCGGTCATCCCGAGCTCTCGGCCGATTTCATAAGCCGCGCGGGCCTGCTCAATGTTGCGCGGGATTCCGTCGAGGACGTAGCCGCCTCCTGCCGCCTTGGCGGCGATCATCGCGTCCTGCACCATGTCGAGCACGATCTGGTCGGGTACCAGTTCGCCGCGGTCGAGATACGCCTTGACCGCCTGGCCCAGGGCGGTCCCGCACGCTACGTGATCGCGCAGCAGGTCACCCGTCGCGATGTGGGGAATGTTGAAATGCGCGGCGATCAGTGCGCCCTGAGTCCCCTTGCCCGCGCCGGGGGGCGCGATCATCAGTATCCGCATGCTCGTCTCCTCGGGTCATCATCGCGCGTTCCCGCCGCTCTGGTCGATAGCGGCTTGGCGCAGGCCCAGTTCGCACTGCGTGTAGAGGATGTAACCGTCGAGCCGGACGTAGGGGTCGGACAGCCGGTTGCTGCGGGCGTGGGCCTCCGACAAGAGCTCGAAGGCGCGCTGATCCGGCTACACCGGCTTCGGCTGGCCCTCCCGGAGGGCCTGCTCGCGCGAGCACCACCAGGTGGAGCGCCCGCCGACCGTTCCGTGCACCATCGGGGCGCCGTCCCGCGGGCAGGTGCCGCCGGGGTGACGGGCCGCGATAACGCCACCGGTGTGCGCGCCGCCCTGGGCAGTGGCGGACTCGACCACCGACTTCAGTGCGCGGTAGAGCCGGTTGACCTGCGCAGCAGACAGACTGTCGGCCCGCGCCAGGGGTGACACCTTGGCCTGCCAGAGAATCTCGTCGGCCAGCAGGTTGCCGATGCCGGCAATCTTGGACTGGTCGAGCAGCCGCGCCTTGACGGCGATCCTTCCCCTGGTGATCAGCGCGCGGAACTGTGCGGCGGTGACGTGACCGGCATCCGGCCCGAGCGCGGCGATATCGGGGTTGAGCCAGACCCGCCCCAGCCGGCGCGGGTCCAGCAGCACCAGACTGCCGCCGTCCGCGAACCTGATGGTGAACCGGCGCCACCGGGCCCGGTCCGGCCGGGCGCCGTAGCGGCGCGGGTCGCCACCCTCGGTCACGCTGCCGTCCGGCCCGGTGACCACAATGCGGCCGCTCATGCCCAGGTGAATGCCGAGCTCCGGGCCGCCGGGCGCGGCCGCGCCGCCGGTCCCGGAGGTCTCAAGCCAGATCGTCTTGCCGCGCCGGTGCGCGGCGATGAGGCTGCGGCCCACCAGAACCTTCCGCAGCTCGCCCGGTGAATGCGGCCGCGCGACATAGCTGTCGGAATCGTCGACGTCCACGATATGCCGGTGCAGTGCCTGGCCGGCGATCAGCCGACGGGCGATCTCAACCTCGGGAAGCTCTGGCATCGGCTCAGTTCTACACGCTCGCGAACCCGCACCTGCCGGCCGCCCCAGCAGAGGCAACGCGGGTACGGCTCACCCCGTTGCTCCGGGCCCGCCCCGCCGTGGGTCAGACGCGCATCGCGTCGGTGAGCATGGCGATCTTCGCAGGTGTCCAGGGTCCGCTGGTGATGATCACGGCATGGCCGATGCCGAGCGCGGCGAGCCCGGAACACTGATCGGCGAAGGCGCCCGGTCCGGCGGCCGGGTCCAGCCGCGTGGCGACCGTCTTCTCGATGTCCGCGTAGGGCCGGCCGGTCCGCTCGCAGTGGTGGGCCAGCACGTCCAGCTTGTGGCGTACCGTGCGGCCGCCGTCGGGGATGTCGAACAGGTTGCACGCGTCGCCGTACTGCGCCACGAGCCGCAGGGTGTGTTTCTCACCGGCGCCGCCGATGAGGATCGGCGGGTGCGGCCGGGTGGCCGGCTGTGGGTAGCAGGTCGGATGCGCCAACTGGTAGTGCGCGCCGTGAATGGGCTGCTGGTCGCCGGCCCACATGGCCAGCGCGATGCGCAGCGTTTCGTCGAGCCGCTCGAACCGGTCGGCGGTGGGCGGCAGGGGCAGGCCGAGGGCGGCGGCCTCGTCCTGCTGATACCCGGCGCCGATGCCGAGCCAGGCGCGGCCGCCGGACAGCACGTCGAGCGTGGTCACCGCCTTGACCAGCAGCGCGGGCTCGCGGAAGGTGACCGGGCTGACCATGGCGCCCAGGCGCACCCGCTCGCTGACGGCGGCGAGGTAGCCGAGGGTGGTGCAGGCCTCGAGCATCGCCCCATCGGGGGAGGCGTGCGGGTCAGCCTGGATGAGGTGATCGGTGACCCACAGGGTGTCCACGCCGGCCTCGTCGGCCGCGCGGGCGATCTCACGGAGGTCAGCGCCGTCATAGTTCGTCACGCTGATGCTGATACGCACGTTCTCACCGCCTTCGGGTCCGGTGCCTAGGGGTTCTGGGCCGGGCTGAGGTGGATGCTGGCCAGCTGCCAGCGGCCGTCCCGGCGGACGGCGACATGGGTCGACCGGAACGCGCCGTCGATGGGGCGTCCCCGGTAGTCCCCGGTCTGGGTGTGTGTGCCGATGGTGACCGCTGCGTCGCCGTACACCCGGACCGACGCAACGGCCCACTCCAGGGTGGTGGTGTGCAGGTCCCCGGACCGGTAGCGCTGCGCCCACTGCTGCTTGTCCAGGACGAAGCCGAGCGGGCCGACCAGCTGGAAGTCGGGAACGGCCAGGGCGTCGAGGGCGACGGCATCGGCCGCCTGCTCGGCGGCGGCCCAGGCGTTGTCCAGTTCGCGGATGTCGGTGGTGTCAGTGTCCATGCCCCCAAGTATTAGACCTCTGATCCTTCGATGTCAAATACTTAGATATCAGAGCATCGCCGGATCAGCGGCCGGTGCTACCCCGGGTTAGGCGGGCGATTCAGGAAGCCAGTAGACGGACTTCACCCAGATGGTGGCGAGGGTGTCGATGGCGCGCTCGTCGTCGAAGCGGGCTTCCACCCGTTCGCCCCCCTGCCCGAGCCAGATGTAGCAGAAGTGCTCCAGCATCGCCGACAGGGCCGAGGCGGTGAGGACCGGATCGATGCCGGGGCAGAAGCCCGCCGCCTGGGCGCGGCGGATCTCCCCGGCGATGCGGGTGATGGCCTCCGCCCGGATGTCCAGCCAGCGGTTGAGGAACTCCGCGTCCAGCATGGCCGCCTGGAAGACGCCGATGAGTTCCCCGCGCCGTTTGGCATAGGTCCGCCAGAAGCCGGCCACGGCCTCCCGCAGCGCATCGGGCGGGGCCAGCCCGCTGCGGTAGGGCAGCAGCGCCATCTCGGTCGCTTCGGTATGAAAGTCCTCGGCGAGGGCGATGAGCAGGTCCGCCTTGGTGTCGTAGTAGTTGTAGAAGGAGGCCACGGACTTGCCGGCCTCGGCGGCGATGTCGCTGATCCGGGCGTTGAGGTAGCCGTCGCGCGCGAACACCTTGCGGGCCGCGGCACGGAAGGCCTCGTCGGTCTCGCGGCCCTTGCGGGTCGGCTTGCCCGCACTGCCCGCCGTGGCCGCATTGCCCGCCGTGGCCGCATTGCCCGCCGTGGCCGCATTGCCCGCCGTGGCCGCCCTGCCCGAGGGACCTGGCTGACCACCGTTTCCGCGTCGGCGGGCGACCGTGTGCTTTTTCATCGCGGCGGAGTTGACGGCGCGCCCGTCACGACACCCGCCGGTCGTGCCCGGCCCAATGGGGTTCGCGCAGCACCGACCTGAGAACCTTGCCGGTGGCGTTGCGCGGCAGCTCTCCGGCGACCGTTACCGAGGTGGGGCACTTGAACCCGGCCAGCCGGCCGCGCGCCCAGCCGAGCAGTTCGCCGGTGTCCAGCCCGGGCCGGCCGACCACCACCGCGTGCACCGTCTCCCCCCATTGCGGGTCGGGGATCCCGATGACGGCGACGTCCGCCACCGCCGGGTGTGCGGCCAGCACGGCCTCGACCTCGCTCGGGTACACGTTCTCCCCGCCGGAGATGATCATGTCGGTGAGCCGGTCGACGATGGTCAGGTAGCCGTCGGCGTCGAGGACGCCGACATCCCCGGTCCGGTGGAAGCCGTCCGCCGTGGTGACCTGGCTGGTGGCCTCCGGATTGTGCCAGTACCCCGGCAGCGGCACGCTTCCCCGGACCTGCACCTCGCCGAGATCCCCGATCCGCACTTCCCAGCCCAACGACGGGCGGCCGGCCGTGGCCAGCCGCCCGAGCGCGGGGTCGTGGTCGGCGGGAGGAAGCGAGCTGATGGGCAGCGGCCCGGTTTCGGTGCTGGCGTAGTTCTGCCGGAACCGGCACCCGAGCGTGCGGACGGCCCGGGCGAGCAGATCGGGCTGGATGGGTGAGGCGCCGTAGACGATCTCCGTCAGCTGCGACAGGTCGGGCGGCTCGCTCCGGCCGGCCACCTCCTCGGTGACCGCGCGGATGAGGGTGGGGACGAGCTGGGTCAGCTGGATGCGCCGGCTCACCAGCTCGTCGACGAAGCCCGCGGGGTCGAACCCGTCGAGGATGTGCAGGTGGCCGCCGGTGAACAGGGCATAGCCCAGGTTGGCCAGCCCGGCCACGTGGAACAGCGGCAGCGCGCTCAGGTGCCGGGCGCCGACCACCGCCTCCGGCACCTCCAGCTTCATGAAGACCACGGCGGCCACCAGCATCTCGTGCGTGAGCGGGGCCAGCTTGGGCCGGCCGGTCGTGCCGCTGGTATGGAGCAGCACCAGCGGCTCCCGGCCGCGGGGCGGCGCGGTGCGTTCGGGCGCGGCGCGATCACGCGCCGGGCGATCGGGCACCGTGCGATCACGCACTGGGCGATGGGGCACCGGGCGATCGGGCACAGGCCCTGGCTCTGGGTCCGCCGGCGGTTCCGCGCCAAGCGGGAGCAGCGCGGCCTGCCCGCCCGAGCCGGCGAGCGCTTCCTTGGCCAGCGGGGCACAGTCGGCATCGGTCACCAGGGCGGCCGGCTGCATCAGCTCCAGCAGGGCGGTGACCTCCGGGGCGGCCAGCCGCCAGTTCACCGCCGCGGGCAGCGCGCCCGCCCGAGCGAGGCCGAACATGGCCACGGCCCATTCGGCGCGGTTGCGCGCGATGATGGGCACGACATCGCCCGGCTGGACCCCGGCCGCTGCGTAACCGGCGGCCGACCGCCCGACCGCGGCCGCCAGCCCGGCGTAGGTGAGTTCCGCGCCCAGCTGGTCGGTGAGCGCGAGGGCATCGGGGGTGACGGCAGCCCGCCACTTCAGCACCTGCCCCCAGGACAGCAACGCCTACACCGAGGCGCGCGGAGCCCGGTCGGCCGCGGTCTTCGGCTCGTGGCGCACGTCGGATGGCTGGCCGAGCACCCGGCGCCAGCAGGCGAACTCAAGCAGGATCCCGTCCGGGTCCTGGAAGTAGAAGGAGCGGACGAAGACGCCCGGGTGCAGTTCGCGGGCCATCCCGTCCGGGCTGTCGTCGTGATCGATGACCGGGCTGACCTGCACGCCCTTGGCCTTCAGCTTGGCGCGGTACTCCAGGAACCGCTCCTCGGGCACGTTGAACGCCACGTGGTTCATGGAGCCGATCGCGCTGGTCCATTCGCCGAAACCAGGCACGGTCACCGGCGCCGAGATGCCGGGTACGGGGTCCGGGGCGTCGGGGAACCAGAAGAAGGCGAGCGCGTTGCCGCCGCCCATGTCGAAGAAGAAATGCTGGCCCGACCCGCCGGGCAGGTCCAGCGTCTTGATCAGCCGCATGCCCAGGACCTGGGTGTAGAACTCAACGGTCCGCCTCATGTCGGAACAGACCAGGGCCAGGTGGTTGACTCCGCCCAGGTCGAACTCCTGGTTGCGCCACTCCATGGCCGCCTCCTTCGGATCACTGCCAGCAGACAGAAATAAATCTAAACTCAGTTTCAGAAATCCGCTAGCCGCCCGCTGGGCAGGGCTGGCTGTCCGCTGGCGCGGGTCAAGCTGCCCGGCTGGCGCAGGGCTGCTCTCTGGCGCAGGGCTGCTCTGGCGCAGGGCTGCCCTCTGGCGCAGGGCTGCCCTCTGGCGCAGGGCTGCTCGCCGGGTCAGGGCTAGGCCGCGTACCGGGTAAGGAGAGACCGGCGATGGTCGAGGTCGTGAGGGAGTTCGTGGGGCTGCCGTCCCCGGCGGCCGGCCGGGCCGGCGCCGGCGGTCACCCCTGCCAGGGCATCTACCACCGGCCGGCCGGCTCGCGGCCCGCGACGGCCTTCATCGCCACGCACTACAACGTGGACTTCTCCGAGCACTACCTGGCCTCATTCCTGGCCGAGCGCGGCTATGGCTTCCTCGGCTGGAACACCCGCTTCCGGGGGAACGAGGCGCATTTCCTGCTCGATCATGCGCTCGCGGAGATCGGGATCGGCGTCCGGTGGCTGCGCGAGCAGGCGGGTGCGCAGCGGGTCGTGCTGCTGGGCAACTCCGGCGGCGGTTCCCTCATGGCTGCCTACCAGTCGCAGGCCACCGAGCCCAGCGTCACCCCCATCGCCGGGATGCGGCCGCTGCCCGCGATCGAGGACCTGCCGGCCGGTGACCTGTTCATCGCGCTGGCCGCCCACGCGGGCCGCCCCGAGGTGCTGACCGCCTGGCTCGACCCCTCGGTCACCGCCGAGACCGATCCGCTGTCCGCCGATCCGGCGCTCGATCCGTTCAACCCCGAGCACGGGCCGCCGTACACCGAAGAGTTCCAGCGCCGTTACCGGCAGGCGCAGCGGCGGCGGAACGAGCGCATCACCGACTGGGCGCTGGCCCAGCTGGACTCGCTCGCCGGGACCAGGGCCCGGGACCGGCTGTTTCCCGTGTACCGCACCTGGGCCGACCTGCGGATGATCGACCCCGCCATCGAGCCCTCCGACCGCCGCCCCAACTGGTGCTACCTGGGCGAGCCGGTCAGGGCCAACTACGGCGTGTTCGGCATCGGGTCGCTGAGCACGCTGCGGACGTGGCTGTCGATGTGGAGCCTGCGCACCTCACAGTGCACGGCCTCGCCCCACCTGCGCCGCATCACCGTCCCGTCGCTGGTCGTGCACGGCACCGCGGACACCGGCGTCTACGAGAGCGACGCGCGGGCGGTATACGCCGCGCTCGGCGCGGCCGGCAAGCGGCTGGAGTTCCTCCGGGCCGACCACTACCTGCTGGAGCGGCCGGCGCCCGGGCCGAGGCCGCCGACCTGATCGCCGCCTGGGTGGCCGGGCACGGCGCCTAGGTACGGCCGCCGGGCCGGGCCTATTGTTCTGGTGTGCAGAAAGACCAGGCGCCGGAGCAGACAGGGCGGCCAACGTACCCCATCACCTCGGTCGACAACGCGCTCCGGCTGCTGGCCCTGTTCCGCGAGCGGGAGAAGGTGCGGCTGTCGGACGCCCGCGAGCATCTCGGGGTCGCCCACTCCACCGCGCACCGGCTGCTGGCCATGCTCGCCTACCACGGCTTCGTGCAGCAGGACAAGGATTCGCGGGTCTACCTGGCGGGGCCCGCGCTGGTGGAGATCGGGCTCGCCGCGGTCCGGCACATGGACATCCGGCGGCACGCGCGCCCGGTGCTGGAGGAGCTGGCCGGCCGGTACGGTGAGACCGCTCACCTGTCGGTGCTCGAGGCGGGCAAGGTCCGCTACCTGGACGCGGTGGAGAGCTCCCGCGCCCTGCGGGTCGCCGCCCGCACCGGCACGGTGCTCGCGGCGAACTGCACCGCGTCCGGCAAGGCGATGCTCGCCGCGCTGCCCGCCCCCGAGCTGGCGGCGCTGCTCCCCGACGGCCCCGGCGCCCCGGCGCTGCCGGCCCTGACCGGGCACTCCATCACCAGCCGCGGCCAGCTCGAGAATGAGCTCGCCGTGGTCCGTGAGCGCGGCTTCGCGCTCAACCACGAGGAGAGCGAGGACGGGGTGGCCTCGGTCGCGGTCGCCGTCCTGGACGGCCGAAGCGCACCGGTCGCCGCGCTGTCGGTCTCGGCGCCGGTCTCCCGGCTGGCGGATGACCTGGCCGGCGAGATAGCCGGGCGGCTGCGCCTCGAGGCGCAGCGGCTGGCGGGCCTGGCCGGGCTCCGATCCCGCGGCAACAGCGACGGCGCTGCCTGACCCCACACCGGCCAGGGCTCTGTCTGATCCGGTGCCCGCCTGAGCTCTACCTGACCCCGATGCCCCCGTCGGAGTGCAGCACGGTGCCGGTGACGCCCCTGGCGCGGCCGGAGGCGAGGTAGACGTAGCTCCCGGCGTGATCGTCCCCGGTCAGCGCGACCCGCAGCGGCGTGCGGGCCTTCAGCTCCTCCTCGCGCCCGGGGGCGGCGCCGAGGCACTGCCCGGTCAGCCCCATGCTGGCCGGGCCGGTCAGGCCGGTGCCCATCGTCCCGCCCGGCGCGACGCCGTTCACGCGCACTTCCGGCGCCAGTTCGTGGGCGAGCGCGACGACGCAGCCGCGCACGGCGAACTTGGAGGCGACGTAGAGGACGCCGCCCCGGCCCGGGTAAAAACCCGACGTGGACACCGTGAGCACCACGGATCCGCGGGAGCGGCGCAGCTCCGCCAGCGCTGCCTTGACCGAGATCAGCTGGCTCTTGACGTTGGTCAGGAACATCTCGTCGAACGCCTCGTCGAGCTCGTCACCCAGGTCGGCCAGGCCGCGGTAGAAGTCGAAGATCCCGACGCAGTTGACCAGCACGTCGAGGCCGCCGTAGGCGCGGCAGGCCGCGGTGACAGCGGCCTCGGTGTCGGCCAGCGACGTCGCATCCCCCTGGGCGGTCACGCAGCCGGGCAGGTCGGCGGCCAGGGCCTGGCACTTGGCGGGATCGCGTTCCAGCGCGGCGACCCGGGCCCCCTCGGCGGCGAAGGCGCCCAGCACGGCGCGGCCGATGCCGGACCCGCCGCCGACCACCAGCGCCCGGCTGCCATCCAGCCAGCCCATCAGGGTTCTTCTTCCGGGCCGTTGGGGGTGGCCAGCAGCCGGGAGAACAGCTCGTGGTCCTGCCAGGCCAGGGCCTCCAGCTCGAGCGGGCAGAGCAGGATCTCCGCGCCGGAGCTCGGCACCCGGATCCGCAGCCGGGCGCCGTTACCGGTGCGCACCCGCTCCACCACGACCTCGGTGAACTCGTTGCCGAGCTTGATCACGTGCTCGGGGTCAAGGCCCGCTGCCTGGGCGCTCACAGGAAGATCGCCAGGTTCTGGGTCCGCAGCACCGACTCGTTGACCGCGATCTCCCGCCGGGCCAGCCGGTACCCGTCATCGGTCAGGCGCAGCGTGTCGGTCCGGCCCGCCGATACCAGGTCGGCCTCCCTGGTGTCGCCGCGGCTCCGGAACAGCAGCAGCGACGATTCCACCCGCAGCTCCGCCCCGGGCGCCGGCTCCGATCCCCCCGCGCCACCGGCCGCGAACGTGCGCACGTTGGAGACGAAGTGCCGGGTGCGCGAGGGCGGGTCCTCGGTCCAGGCGTGGTCGGTGGCGAGCCTCTCCACCCGTTTGCGCAGCGCGTAGTGGTTCTCGTCGAAGTGCGCCATGCCGGCCAGGGAGTCGAAGTCGGCGCCGCGCGCGGTGGTCACCCGCACCGGCATCAGGTAGCGGATGTTCTCGCACAGCAGGGCGAGCCAGCCCGCGTAGTCCGCGGCGTCCAGCAGGGCCGCCTCCTCCACCAGGAACTGATGGGCGGCCTGGTGCACCGGGTCGCCGTAGGGCAGCGGGCGGTCGGCGGTCATCGCGCCCGCCCCAGATCCACCGCCTGCGGACGGGCCGGCTCGGTTTCCAGGTGGGTGATCCACTGGCCGAGCCAGTGCCGCTGGTTGAACTCCCCGAACCCCTGGCGGGCGGTGCCGGGACCGGAGAAGCCGGCCATCGGCGGCTTGATCGGCGCGCCCGCCGAGGTGAGCCCCATCCGGCTGTTGAGGTTGAGCCGGTGGGCCATCGACCCCCCGGCCATGTCGGTGATCGAGACCCAGTTCTCCACGTCGTCCTGCTCGAACATGCCGGAGCTGCCGAAGCACATCAGGTACGCCTGGTAGGAGTCGCGCTTGAACCGCTCCGGCGCGGCGGCGTCAACCGCGAACCAGGACAGCACCTCGGTCTCCCGTTCCGACACGGGCTGCCACTGCCGCAGTGAGATGAACGGCGCGACCGTGCCGCGCTCGTCGATCTGCGGCCAGTTGTGCACGAAGCTCAGGTTGGGGAACAGGGTCGCCGCCGACACCATGAAGCCGTCGTCCGCCACCAGCGCGCGCTGGGCATCCGACCAGCACGAGACCATCGCCGGGATCATCTCGTCCGGGTACCCGACGTAGCGGAGCCGGCTGGCCAGGTCCCCAGGCGGCAGCTTGTAGGTGGTGCCGGCGCCGGGGCCCGCCATGTACAGCGCACCCTCCTTGCGCTTGCTGGCCTTCGGCTCGCGGAACAGCCCGATGTCCACCACGCTCGCGTGCGTGTGCGGGGTGTGGTAGCTGTCCCCGGCGAAGTTCTCCGCGCCGATCTTCCAGTTGGCCCGCACCCGCCAGCGCTGCGGGCCGCGCAGCTCCACCCCGGCCGGGCTCTGCCGCGTGTAGAAGTCCAGGTAGAACGCGAAGTCGCCGAGGTGGTCCCGCAGCGGCGGCGCGCCCGGGTCCAGGCTGGCGAAGATGAGCCCGTTGTAGATGTCCATGGACGGGGCGGGCAGCAGGGACTGCCCGCCCCGGGCGAAGCCGTCCTCGCCGCCGTAGGCCTCCTCGTAGAAGGGCACCCCGGCCAGCCGGCCGTCGTTCCGGTAGGTCCAGGCGTGGTAGGGGCAGCGGAAATGCGAGGCGTTGCCCATCTCCGCCCGGCAGACCTGCATGCCGCGGTGCAGGCACATGTTGAACATGACCCGCACCACGCCCTCCTCGTCCCGGGCCACGATGAAGGAGTCCCCGAGCACGCGGCGGACCACGTAGTCGCCCGCAGAGGCGATCTCCGACTCATGCGCCAGGAAGACCCAGGCGCGGGCGAAGAGCCGGTCACGCTCCAGGGCGAAGATCTCGGGATCGTTGTAGACGTGCGCGGGGATCATCCCCTGCCGGACGCGGCCGGCCACGGAGGCTAGATCGAGCACCATGGGATCTTCCTGGGTAGGGTCCGTCGAAATTCCGGCCGGGAGTCTGTCTTACAGAAGTGTTTTCTGCAACGATACGGACCGCAGACGAAGGGGACCACCGGATGCAGAGCTGGATCCATGTGATCGAGTGGCGCGCGACCGCCCGCGCCGGGGTGACCGCGCTGATCGATGACCGCGGCGCGCGCTACAGCTACGCCGGACTGCTCGAGGTGGCCGAGCGCCGGGCGGGCGGCTGGGCGCGGCTGGGCACCGGCCCGGATGACGTGGTGGCCGTGGTGGCCAGGAACAGCGCCGACTTCCTCGTCCACGCGTTCGCCCTGATGCGCGCGGGGGCGACCCCGGCGTTCATCAACTGGCGGCTGTCGGTCCCCGAGCTCACCGAGGTGCTCTCCCTGTTCCGGCCGGCCGCGGTGGCGGCCGACGCCGATTTCGCACCGGCCGTGGCGGTCGCGGCCCCGAACCTGGCGACGCGCGTGATCATCGGCGGCGGCGATGTCCCGGACGGCTGGCGGGACGGGGCGGCCCTGGACGGCCCGGTGCCGCCCCGGCCGGAGCTGTCCAGCGCCACCGTCATGGCGCTGGTGCACACGAGCGGCACGACCGGCAGGGCCAAGGCGATCCCGCTCCGGCACGGGGCGCTGCTCACCAGCGTCGCGGCCTTCGCGATCGAGATCGGCGACCAGGTGGCCGGGTCGCGGCATCTGCAGATCCTGCCGCTGTTCCACCTCGGCGGCTTCGGCCAGGCCATGCAGGCGCTGCTGACCGCGGGCACGGTCCACGTCCACACCTCGTTCAGCCCGCCGGCGGTGATCGACGCGATCGAGCGTGACCGGATCGAGTTCTTCACGGCCGGGCCGTCGCTGATCGACATGCTCGTGTCCGAGGTCCGGCGCCGGCACGCGCCGGACCTGAGCAGCCTGCGGGAGATCGCCTACGGGACGGCACCGATCACGCCGTCCTCCCTGGCCGCCGCGCTGGCGGCGCTGCCCTGCCGGTTCCGGCAGATCTACGGCAACACCGAGAGCCAGAGCATGATCAGCCTGCTCGCGCCCGAGGACCACCAGGTCGGCCACCCGCATCTGGCCAGCGCGGGCAAGATCGCGTTCGGCTGGGAGGTCAGGGTGGTGGACCCGGACGGCCACGACCTGCCCCGGGATACCGCGGGTGAGCTGCTGATCCGCGGGGAGTGCCTGTTCTCCGGCTACTGGCGCGACCCGGTGGCCACCAAGGATGCCTTCACCGGCGGCGGGTGGTACAAGACCGGCGACATCGCCCGGCTGACGCCCGACGGCTATCTCTACATCCTCGACCGCGCCAAGGACATGATCATCAGCGGCGGCGAGAACATCTACCCGGTCGAGGTCGAGGCCGTGCTCGCCCGCCATCCCGCCGTCGCCGAGGTCGCGGTGATCGGGGTGCCCGATCCCACCTGGGGCGAGGCGGTCCACGCGGTGATCACACCGGCCGCCGGGAGCGCCGCATCGGCCGGCGAGATCATCGCCTGGTGCCGCGAGCGCCTGGCCCACTTCAAGTGCCCCAAGAGCGCCGAGTTCACCGGCCCACTCCCCCGCACCACCACCGGCAAGGTGCTCAAACGCGAACTGAGGGCGCAGCGCGCAACCCTCCCGCCGGAAGGAGCCGGACGTTGACGCAGCTCGGCCTGTCCATCGCCTCGCACAGCGGCCTGCCGCCCGCGCGGATCGGGGAGATCGCCGCGACGGCGGAACGGGCCGGCTACCGCGCCGTGTTCGTCGCCGAGGGCCACGGCGACGCGCTCACCCTCTGCCATCCCGTCATCGCCGCGACGAGCACGGTAACGGTCGGGACCGCCGTCGCCAACGCCGCGCTGCGGCCGCCGGTGCTGGCGGCCAAGACGGCGGCCACGCTCGACCACGCGGCCGGGGGCCGGTTCACCCTCGGCCTCGGCACCGCCAACTCGATCATGAACAGCAGGTTCGGCCTCGCGCCGTTCGCGCCGCTGCCGATGATCGAGGAGTACGTGGCGGTGGTCCGGGCGGTGCTGGCCGGCGACACCACGGGGTTCACCGGGCAGGTGTACAGCACCGGTCCGGTACCGCTCGACGCCCCGCCCGTCCGTTCTGCGCTTCCCATCTACCTGGCCGCCCTCGGCCCGCGCATGCAGGAACTGGCCGGCCGGATCGCCGACGGGGTGATCCTCAACCTGATGTCACCGGACCAGGCCGGGCAGGCGGTCACGACGGTGCGCGCCGCCGCCGAGGCGGCCGGCCGCGACCCGTCGTCGGTGGCGATCGTCTGCGTGATCCACGTCTGCCTGTGCGACGACGTCGGCGCGGCAGCGGCCGCGGCCCGGGCGGTCGTCCCCCGGTACGTCCTGCACCCGGCGGTGGCGGCGCTGTTCGGCGAGGACGCGGGCGTCGATCTGCGGGCAGTCAGGGAACTGACGCTGGCCGGGGACCGGGCGGGCGCCGCCCAGGAGGTGCCGCAACAGGTCGCGGACGGTTTCGTCGCCTACGGCGACGCCGCCGCGTGCGCGGCCCAGGTGGGGCAGTACCGCGCGGCCGGGGTCAACCTGCCCGTCCTGTTCCCCATGCCGGTCGGCGGGGATTGGCAGTACGACGAGGTGATCAGCAGTTTCGCCGCCGGGGCCGGATGGCCGGGCCCGGGGCAGGATGGGGAGGATCCGTGACCGAGGAGACCGTCAACCGCTTCTTCGCCGCGATCGAGGCCGGGGACATCGAGACCGTCAAGTCGATATACGCCCCGGACTGTCTCATCTGGCACAACGACGACCTGCTGGAGCAGCCGGTCGAGGACAACCTGAAGGTGCTGGCCGGGCTGCACCGCGCCGTTTCCGGCCTGCGCTACGACGTCGTCCGGCGGGCGGTCGCCGGCGACGGCGTGATCCAGCAGCATGTGCTCCGCGGCTCGCTGCCGAACGGCGCCGAGGTCGCCCTGCACGCGGCCATGTACCTGCGGGTGCGGGACGGGCACATCACCAGGATCGAGGAGTACCTCGACTCGGCGCAGCGCTCCGCGATCCGCGCCGCCCGGGAAGCGCTCTCGGCCTGAGGCCGGCGCGGGCCCGGTGTGGGCCACCCGTCCAGCGGGCGGCCCGCCTGTCACTGGTGGCCGTTATTGCCTGCCGATGTCCAGATGCGGGGCGACGATGCGGGTGATCTCCTCCGGGTCGTGGCCAAGCTGCTCGGGGAGGTTGCCGTTCAGCCACAGCGTGGCGAGCCCGTGGACCAGTGACCACGCCGCGGCCCCCGCGGCCAGCTGCCCGGCGTCGGGGCTGGCGGTGCCGTAAAGGAGCGCCGCGGCGCCGGCCCGCGCCTGGCTTACCTCCGGGTCACCCGGGTGGTAGAGCTCGGGCCGGTACATGACCTCGAAGTGGGCGCGGTGACTGACCGCGAAGCGGACGTAGGCGACGCCCATCTCCAGGAATCCGCGGCGGGCTTCGGCTGCCTCCCGGAGCGCCTCTCCCAGCTCGCGGTACCCCTCCACCGCGATCGCCGTGAACAGCCCGGCCTTGTCCCCGAAGTGATACGCCGCGGCTGCGTGGGTGACCCCGGCCCGGCGGGCAACCTCCCGCAGGCTCATCGCGGCGGGACCGGCTTCGGTGATCGTCTCGACGGCCGCGCGCAGCAGCGCGGGCCGCAGATCCCCGTGGTGATACGGGCGTGTCGCGGGCGGCATACCCGCATCCTAGTTGACATCTAACCAGTGGACAGATTATCTTTCCGCTGGTTAGATAAAGTCGTGAACGGAGGCTCCGATGCCGGCACTTCCCTGGATCCAGCGGCAGGAGGTCGACCCCAGCCGGGAGTACGTGGCGATGGCGTCGCGTCTGCCGCTCAAGCGCCGCCGCTCGATTCCCGGTTTCCTGCGCGACGCCCTGGCCATCCGCCGCCAGCTCGCCCGCGCCGATGGGCTGGTCGGCTACGCCCTCGACGCCGAGCTGGCGCGCAAGACGTTCTGGACCTTCTCGGTGTGGCAGGACCAGGCGAGCCTGGACGCGTTCGCGTCATCCGAACCGCACCGCGCGATCACCCGCCGGCTGCGGCCGCTGATGGGACAGACCCGGTTCGAGTTCTTCCCGGTCCCGGGGGCCACCCTGCCCCGGACGTGGGACCAGATGAAGGCCCCGCTGCGCACCGAGCGCCGCTAACGCCCCATGTGGCGCGCGGCCCGCGCCCGGTGCTCAGCCGGCGCGGCGGCCGCCCAGCTGTCTCAGTCCCGGTCCCGGGCTCGGCGCTGGCCTTGGCGGGCCGCGCCGGTCCCCTTCGTTCCGCGGCGGGGCCAGCCGGGCTGGGTCCAGGTCCGCGACGAACACCTTCTGCAGCATGTGCCAGTCTTCGGGGTGCCGCGCGATGGCCGTTTCGAAGACGTCGGCCAACTGCTGGGTCATCACGGCGGTCTTGTCCCCGTGGCTGCCCTCGCCGGGCACGGGGATCTCGGGGTGGATACGGGCGCACCAGTACGGCCCGTCGTACCAGAGCGTCACCGGCATCAGCGCCGCCCCGGTATGGACGGCCAGCGCCGCCGGGCCGCCCATCATCCGGGCGGGCTCGCCGAAGAAGCTGACCTCGATACCGCTCCCGGTGAGGTCGCGCTCGCACAGCAGGCAGACCAGGCCACCGGCCCGCAGCCGCCGCGCGAGCACCCCGAACCGGCTGGTCCCACCCGAGTGCGGCAGCACCTCCATGCCCAGGCTCTCCCGGAACGCCACGAACCTGTCGTAGAGCGACTGCGGGCGGAGCCGCTCGGCCACCGTGGTGAGCTTGCCCGCGCCGCGGAGCACGATCCAGGCGCCCGCGTGCTCCCAGTTGCCCATGTGCGGCAGCGCGAAGATCACGCCGCGCCCGGCGGCCATGTGGGCGAAGGCGGTCTCCTCCTCGCCCGTGCACCGCATGCGGCCCAGGATCTCCTCGGCGGGTATCACCGGCAGCCGGAATACCTCGAGCCAGTACCGCAGATAGGACCGTACGCCCCGCCGCGACAGCTGCCGCAGGTCGGTAACCGGGGCATCGGGGCGGGCCAGACTCCCGGCCCGGGTCACCCGGGCCAGATTCGCCTCCAGCTGCCGGACCCGTGGGCCGCGCCGCCACCACAGCCAGTCCGCGAACAGCCGGAACGCCCATTCCGCCCACCGGCGCGGGAGCCGGCAGACGAGTTTCCATCCGAGCAGGTAGGACCATGCGGCCGCTCGTTCTCGCATCGAGGTCACCACTCGCCTGAGAACCGGCGCCCCGCCGTACCCCGTCGCGTGGCGGGCACCGTCAACACCTTCTACCCGCGTCAGCACCCCACGAACTCGCGGCATTCCCGGCCGCGCGGTCAGCACCTGTCGGTCCCGGTGGAGGGCGGGTGACCACGCGGGCCGTACGGTGGCAGGTGACGCCGCGCAGGCAGCCAGCATCCGCTCACCGGAAGGCACCGTGATCGATGTACCACGTGAACGCCCGTGACCTGCCGGGCAACGATGTTTCCCGCACCTTCGAAGGCGGCAAGCACGGCCCGTGCACGATCTCGTTCTTCCTCGTGAACAACCGGCCCGGCGAGGGGCCCGCCCTGCATCGCCACGCCTACGACGAGACGTTCATCATCCTGGAGGGCCACGTCCTGGTCCGGGTCGGCGACGAGAGCCTCGAAGGCGCCCCCGGCGACATCGTCATCGGCCCGGCCGGTACCCCGCACGGCTTCACCAACAGCGGCCCGGGCCCGGCCAGGCTCGTGTGCATCCACGCGGCTCCGGCGATGAAGACCGAGTGGGTGGACTGAGAGCGGAAGTCGGCCAAACGGATTGACTGGCCCACGTTCATAATCTGGCTCATGACGGACGTGAATCGGATCCTGGTTACGGGCGCGACCGGCAAGGTCGGGCAGGCGTTCATCGGGCGGCTGCTCGCAGCCGGCGATGAGCGTCTCGCGGGGTTTGCCGTCAGGGCGCTGTGCCACAACCGGGTGCTCCAACCGGGCCCGCGCCTGGAGGTCATGACCGGCTCGATCGACGAGCGTGCGGCGGTGGACCGGGCGGTGGACGGCGTGACGCATGTCCTGCACCTGGCCACGAGCAAGGAGACGCCCGAGACCATCATGGACGTCGCGGTCAAGGGCCTGTTCTGGCTGCTGGAGGCGTGCCGGGCGAGCCTTGCTTTCCGGCAGTTCGTCCTCGTCGGCGGGGACGCCGGGATGGGCCATTTCTTCTATCCGCACCCGGTGCCGGTGACCGAGACCCAGCCGCACAGCGCCTACCCGGGCTGTTACGCGCTGTCCAAGGTCCTGGAGGAGGTGATGGCCGAGCAGTACGGAATCCAGTACGACCTGAACGTCTGCTGCCTGCGGGCACCATGGATCATGGAGAAGGACGACTTCCGGTACCAGCTGTCGTTCGGGGATGACGTCTTCGGCGGCCCGCGCTGGCGGGACCTGGTGGGCGCGGACCAGGCCGACGCCTATGCAAGGAGCGGCACCATCCCGGTGATGCTCGACGAGCAGGACCGCCCGGTCAAACGGAACTTCGTCCACGTCAACGACCTGGCCGACGCGATCCTGCTGGCGATCGGCAATCCCGCGGCCCGGCGGCAGACCTTCAACATCTGCATGGACGAGCCGGTCGACTACGGCGAGCTCGGCGCCTACCTGACGCAGTCCCGCGGCCTGCCTACCGTCGGCGTCGCGCACGCCCTACCATTCCACCTGGCTCGACAACACCAAGGCCAAATTCCTGCTCGGCTGGCGGCCACGCTATGACCTGCGCCGCATGACCGACGAGGCCTGGAGCTACCAGCGCTCCCCCGACGATCCCCGCGTGATCTGGTACCCGGGCTAGCTGACAGTCAGGCGTGTACGGTTCCGCGGTCCTCGAACGTCATGGCACGTTGCAGGGCGGCGGCCCGCATGTCTTCGGGGATCTCGACCGGCCCGCCCAGCCCGGCGGCGTTGATGCCCGCCTGCGCGGCCTCCTCGACCACCGAGCCGATCAGGATGGCAAGCTCGGGCGTGCGGTGAAAGACCAGCACCCCATGATTGGCCAGCAGCACCGCGGGCACCCCGGGGGTCACCGCGGCCCGGATGCTGGCGATGGCCTCGTCCGACCCGCGCGGCCCATACCCGGCCACGGGGATGCCGCTGGGAGCGCCGAACATCGCCAGCGCCTCGACCCAGCATCCGATGGGCCGGTGCGCCACCGCATAGGCGGTCGCGCAGGGGGAGTGGGTGTGCAGGACGCAGCCGACGTCGGGATTGTCGGCGTACATCGCGGTGTGCATGGCGACCACGGCGCCCTGGATGGGCGGCAGGTCACCCTCCAGCAGCATCCCATCCAGCCCTACCCGCACGACCAGGGAGGCCGGGTGGTTGCGCAGGGAGGGGCCCGCCGTGAAATACATCTCCTCGGCCCCCGGGACACGGACGCTGACGTTGCCGTGCCCGTTCGCGGAGATGGCCCCGCTGGCGACCACCCGCTGGGCGATGTCGCTAACCTGCCCGGCCAGCTCTTTATCCATAACGAACCTTCCCCCTGGTCACGTGCGCCGGACACCTGCTCACGGGGGTATCCGGGCCGCTCGCTCGCTCGGCCAACGTATCCGGGCGTCCTGGCCTGAACAAGCCCCAGCACGGGTGACCCGCGCTTGCCGACGTCCCAGGGCGCCGGGAGCAGGCAGCCGCCGGCGAGATGCTACTCGGCGGAGAACAGGGTCAGCTGCATCCCGTCCGGTGCCTGGACCCGGGCGTTGCGGTCGCCCCACGGCGTCATGACCGGCGGTGCGACCTGCGCGGCGCCGGCCGCGACGAGCCGCCGCGCCATGCCCTCGCTGTCCGCGACCTTGACCGCGAACCGGACAATTCCGGACACCCGGCGGCCGGCCTCGATCGCGTCAACCGACTCCGCCTGGGCCTGGTCGAAGAGCTCGAGCGTCGCCCGGCCCGCATCGAGCACGACGACCCGCCCGGACTCAGAACTCCAGTCGGCAACCTGCTCGAGCCCGAGGGCGTCGCGGTAGAACACCAGGGCCTGGTCGAAGTCCTCCACCGTGAGCGCGACACGCAGCTCCGTCACATCAGGCATGGCCCATTTGTAGCCAATCGCTCAGCCCTCACCGCGCCCGGCCCCATCGCACCCGCATCCGCGCACGCAACCGCCGGAGCCCGCGCCTGGCGTCACCGGTCCCGGGGGTCGGTGACGGGACTGACACCGGCGGCGTGACGGCGGGCCAGGTCACGGTAGAGCCGGGGATTGATCTCCACCCACTGCCTGCCCCCCGCGGTGACCTCGCCGACGACCCGCGCCGGGACCCCAGCGGCGAGCATGCCATCGGGAACGGCCATCCCCGGCGGCACGGTGGCGCCCGCCGCGACCAGCGCACGGCGGCCGACGACCGCCCCGTCGAGCACGGTGGCGCCGTTGCCCACCAGCGCCTCTTCGCCGATGACCGCGCCGTGGACGACGCACAGGTGGCCGACGGTCGCTCCCTCGCCGACCTCGGTCGCCGGGTCGCTGCCCCCATGCAGCACCGACCCATCCTGGATGTTCGCTCCCCGCCGCACGATGATCGGCCCGAAGTCGGCCCGCAGCACGGCCCCGTACCAGACGGACGCCTCCGCCTCGACGCGCACGTCCCCGACCAGGGTGGCGGTGGGCGCGATCCACGCCCCAGGGCTGACTTCTGGCTCATGGCCCTCAAAGGCAAACAGTGGCACCTGCTAATCATGCCCTGGGGCAGGCATCCGCTATGCGGTGGGCAACGCGGCTTCGCCCCGGGCCCGGGGGATCGTGTCCTGCTCCTGCGGGAGGCGCTGAAGCAGATCGGCGGCCCGTCCGGGGCGCCGTGGCCAGCGATCCGGCGGAGGCGGGCATGCGGGGCCGGGCTTGATCTGACCGGAAAGTTCGTGATGGGCTGACGGGGCTGGGCGTGCCGGGTGATTCGTGGGTTCCCGGCCTGCCCGGCCAACGCTGTTACCTGCCTGGAAGACCCCGTGAGCCTGTCAACACACGTTCTCGATGCCAGTCGCGGCCGCCCGGCGAGCGGTGTGCCGGTCGAGCTCTTCTGCCTGGACGGCAACGGCTGGCGGCGGCTGGGCGGCGGCACGACCGACGCCGATGGCCGGCTGCGCGATTTCGGTGAGGACGCCGCGGACCTGGCCGCGGGCACGTACCGGCTGGTGTTCGGCACCGCGGCGTATTTCGCGGCGACCGGCCAGCACGGGTTCTACCCCGAGGTGTCGGTGACCTTCGACTATGCCGACCCCGCGGCGCACTACCACGTGCCGTTGCTGCTTTCCCCGTTCGCCTACTCCACCTACCGAGGGAGCTGAGCCCATGGGTGTCAAGCTGGCGCACAACCAGTACGGCAAGGCGGAGACCAGGGTGGTGCGTGTCTACCGCGACGCCGATCCGCACGAGCTGGTCAACTACAACGTGAGCGTCGCCCTGAGCGGCGACTTCGCCGACGTCCACCTCACCGGCGACAACGCCAACTGCCTGACCACCGACGCGACGAAGAACACGGTCAACGCCTTCGCCAAGGAGCACGGCGACGCGGCCCGCCAGCCCGAGTCGTTCGGGCTGGCCCTGGCGCGGCATTTCGTCGAGGACGTGCCGCCGGTGCGCCGGGCGCGGATCAAGCTCGAGATGTACCCGTGGGTCCGGCTGTCCAGCGGCGGGGCGCCGCACCCGCACGCCTTCCGCCGCGACGGCGGATACGTCCGCACGGCCACGGTCACCTACACCGATGGCCGGGCGTGGGTTGTCTCCGGGGTCAGCGACCTCGTGCTGCTCAAGACCACGGACTCGGAGTTCCACGGTTTCTACACCGACCGCTACACCACGCTGGCGCCGACCCGTGACCGGGTGATGGCGACGTCGGTGACCGCGCAGTGGTGGCACGACGGCGACGAGGTCGCATGGGGCGAACTCGTTCGGCGCCGCGCTCGCCACGATGAGCGACACCTTCGCTGGGCACCACAGCCTGGGCCTGCAGCAGACGATGTTCGAGATGGGCGCCCAGATGATCGCGGGCCAGCCGGGCATCAACGAGGTGCGCTTCTCGCTGCCGAACAAGCACCACTTCGTGATCGATCTCAGCCCCTTCGGGCTGGACAACCCCAACGAGGTGTTTCACGCCGACGACCGGCCGTACGGCCTGATCGAGGGCACCATCCGGCGCGACGACGCGCCCGAGCCCGGCCCCGCGTTCGACCCGGGCCAGGGCTGGTAGCGGGCCAGGGAGGCGCCCAGCCCGGCCGCTGTACCGTCGGCCGGGCGGAATGGGCGCGGCTCAGGCCGACCGCTCCGAGGTGTCCACCAGGTCAAGCTCCTCGGCCAGGGCGGCCGCCGTGTCGGTCAGCAGCGGGACGGCGCTCCGGATGAGCGTGTCGGTCATCCGGGTCAGCGGCCCGGAGATCGAGGTCGCGGCGCGGGTGGAGTCGCTGGGCAGCGCGACGGCGACGCAACGCACGCCAAGCTCCTGCTCGCCCTCGTCGAGGGCGTAGCCGCGCTCGCGGATCAGCGCCAGTTCCCGGGCGAACTGGGCCCGATCGGTGATCGTGTGCTCGGTCATCGCGGGCATGCCGGAGCGCCGGAGTATGCCGTCCACCTTCTCGGCGGGCAACTGGGCGAGCATCGCCTTGCCGACCGCCGTGCAGTGCGCCTGCGCGCGCCGGCCGACTTCGGTGAACATCCGCATGGAGTGGCTGCCGGGGGCCTGCGCCACGTACATGATCTGATCGCCGTCGAGGATCGCGAGGTTGGTGCTCTCGCCCAGGACGTCCACGACCTTCTGCAGGTACGGGGTGGCCCACCGGGTCAGCAGGCCGCTGGAAATGTCGCCGAGCCGGACAAGCCGCGGCCCGAGCGCGTATTCACGCGACGGCTCCTGGCGGACGTAGCCGAGGTCAACGAGCGTGCGGACCAGCCGGTGGATGGTGGGCAGCGGAAGCCCCGACTGCGACGCGAGCTGCGACAGCCCGATGACGCCACCGGCGTCCGCCATGGTCTCGAGCAGCTCAAAGACCCGCTCGATGGACTGCACGCCACCAGAGTTCCGTGTGCCTCGCAGATCGTCCCCGGCACCCGATGTCATGACGCCTCCCTGGCCGAGGTTTCGGTATTGGTATTCCGGTGTACGGAAAGCATAGCGGTTACCGGCGGCCGCGGGGCCGCCGCCACCGACAATATTTCCATCTAGCAGAAATTGATATCTGCATTGTAAAATCAACCGGGCCAGTGGCCGATCCGGCCCGGCCGATCCGCAGGGAGGTGGGCGCCGTGACCGAGCCGGCCGGCCGACTCGGCGATGACGATTACGCGCGGCTCGACCGCCAGCTCCAGCCCGTCAACAGCCAGCTCGCTATGCGCTACCCGGGGGACGCGGGCGTCCGCCAGCCGGTGCACACCGTCTACGTCCCGGCCGACCGCTGCCACCCGGGCCTGACCGGCGACTGGGGGGCACAGGCGCTGGCCGCCCTCGCCGAGCACGGCCCGTCGGCGCCCGAGCTGGCCGAGGGGCTCGGCCTGCCGGCCGACCTGGTGGCCCAGCTCTATGACCGGGTGCGCGGCAAGCTGGAGCGCGAGCCCATCGAGGACCTGCGGATCGACTTCGAGGACGGCTACGGCCACCGGGGCGACGGCGAGGAGGACGCCGACGCGCTGAACGCCGCAAGCGCGCTCGCCGCGGCGACCCGCGCGACGCCATTTTGTGGCATCCGCTTCAAGAGCCTCGAGGCCGCCACCCGCAGGCGCGGGGTGCGCACGCTCGACCTGTTTCTCGGCGCCCTGCTCGGCCACGGGGGCCTGCCGGACGGGTTCGTCGTGACCCTGCCCAAGGTCAGCTCGGCCGGGCAGGTCGAGGCGATGGCCGACCTGTGCGAGCGGCTGGAGCAGGTCCACGGCATCGCGCCGGGGCGGCTGCGCTTCGAGCTGCAGATCGAGACGCCGCAGGCGGTGCTCGGCGCGGACGGCACGGCCACCGTCGCGAGAATGATCCACGCGTCCCGGGGCCGCTGCTCGGCGCTGCACTACGGCACCTATGACTACAGCGCGGCGGTCGGCGTGGCCGCGGCCTATCAGTCCCTGGATCACCCCGCGGCCGACCACGCCAAGGCGGTGATGCAGGTGGCGGCGGCGGGCACCGGCGTCCAGTTGTCGGACGGGTCAACCAACGTCCTGCCCGTCGGCGACCGCCAGCAGGTCCTCGCCGCCTGGCGGCTGCACCTGCGGCTGGTGCGCAGGTCCCTGGAACGCGGCTACTACCAGGGCTGGGACATGCACCCGGCCCAGCTGGTGACCCGCTACACCGGGACGTACGGGTTCTTCCGTGACGGCCTGGCCGTCTCCGCGGCGCGGCTCAGGGCCTACGCAACGAAGGCCGAGAGCGACGTGCTCGACGAGCCCGCCACGGCGCAGGCATTGGCCGGGTTCCTGGTCCGCGGGCTGGACTGCGGCGCCCTGGACGAGGCGGAGACCTCCGCGCTCACCGGCCTGGACCGCGCGGACCTCGACCGCTACTACCTGCGCCGCCCGGCCTAGGGTGAGCAAGCGCCTGCGCCGGAGACCGCGCGGACGCCGACCAGACAGCCCGGGGATATCGGTCAGACGGGCCGCGGCCGACTTATCACGGATATTGGCCACGCAAACCGGGACGAAGTGGACGTGATCATGACCAAGATCCGTGAGATGTGAGGACGGGGCGTCCGCATAGTGAGACAGCCCGGTGAAGGGAGGCCGTCAGGGCCGCCGGCGGAGGAGGGCGGGCGGCGGGCACGGCGGGCGGCGGGCACGGTTGACGGCGGGCGGCGGGCACGGTTGACGGCGGGTCGGCCAACGGCCTAACGTATTCGCATAGCGAGATAAGATTTCCGTCTACCGAAAGGCCCCTATGAGCCACTCGCTGCGGTACCTGGCGAACTGCTCCATAATGTTCACCGAGCTTCCCCTCCCAAGGCGCCCCGCGGCCGCACGGTCGGCGGGCTTCGGCGCGGTGGAGTTCTGGTGGCCGTTCGAGGACCCGGTGCCGGATGACGCGGCCGTCAACGCATTTGTCAGCGCGGTCGGCGATGCCGGTGTCCGCCTGGTGGGCCTGAACTTCTTCGCCGGCGACCTCGCCGGGCCCGACGCCGGGGTGCTGTCGATCCCGGCGCGCTCGCAGCAGTTCCGCGACAACATCGACGTGACCGTGGGAATCGGCGGCCGGCTGGGCGCGAGCGGGTTCAACGCCCTCTACGGGGTCCGCGTCGAACGGGGTGGCGGAGCAGGAGCAGGACGAGCTCGCGCTGACGAACATCGTGGACGCGGCGCGGGCTGCCGTCGGCATCGGCGCGACCGTCTTCATCGAGCCGGTGAGCGGCCCCAAGCCCTACCCGCTGCGCCGCGCCGCCGACGCGGCAGCCGTGGTGGACCGGGCCCGGGCCGCGGGCGCTGGCAACGTGGGGATCCTGTTCGACATCTACCACCTCGCCAGCAACGGCGACGACGTCAACCGCGCCATCGCGGCCTATGCCGACCGGGTCGCGCACGTCCAGATCGCGGATGCCCCCGGCCGCGGCGAGCCGGGCACGGGCAAGCTGGACCTCGACGGCTACCTGTCCCGGCTCGAGCAGGCCGGCTACGCCGGCTGGGTCGGGCTGGAGTACAAGCCGACGGTGCCCACCGTGGACAGCCTCGCCTGGCTCCCCCGGGAGCGCCGGGCCGGCGCGGAAGCCAGCGGGGCCGGCCCGGAAGCCAGCGGGGCCGGCGCGGAAGCCGACCGGGCGGGCCCGGCCGGCGGCGGGGCGGGCCCGGCCGGCAGCAGAGCAGGCAGCTCGCGGGAAGGGAGTGCACCATGACCACCGTCGCCTTCATCGGGCTGGGCATCATGGGCGGCCCGATGGCCAGCAACCTCGTCAAGGCCGGCTACGACGTGGTCGGCTACAACCGAAGCCGGGCCAAGGTCAACGCCCTCGTGGCGGCCGGCGGCCGCGGCGCGTCCAGCGTGGCCGAAGCGGTCGCCGGCGCCGACGTGGTGGCCACGATGCTGCCCGACTCGCCCGACGTCGCCGAGGTGCTCGGCGAAGAGGACGGGGTGTTCGCGAACGCCAGGCCGGGCACGCTGGTGATCGACTTCTCCTCCATCCGCCCGGACGTGTCGGCCGGGCTGGCCGCGGACGGGAAGGCGCGCGGCCTGCGGGTCCTGGATGCCCCGGTGTCCGGCGGCGAGCAGGGCGCGATCGACGGCGTGCTGTCGATCATGGTGGGCGGCGAGGCGGCCGACTTCGCGGCGGCCCTGCCGCTGCTGGAGGTGGTCGGGAAGACCGTCGTGCACGTCGGGCCCGCCGGTTCCGGCCAGACCGTCAAGGCGGCCAACCAGCTCATCGTGGGCGGGACCATCGAGCTCGTCGCCGAGGCGATCGTCTTCCTCGAGGCCCACGGCGTCAACACCGAGGCGGCCATCAAGGTGCTCGCCGGCGGGCTGGCCGGCAACGCGATCCTCGACCGCAAGGCGGCCGGCATGCTGGCCCGCGACTTCACGCCCGGGTTCCGCATCGCGCTGCACCACAAGGACATGGGCATCGTCACGGCGGCCGCCCGCGAGGCCGGCGTGACGATCCCGCTGGGCGCGCTCGTCGCGCAGCTCATCGGGTCGCTCAACGCACAGGGTGACGGCGGGCTGGATCATTCCGCCCTCCTCAAGCTGGTCAACCAGCTGTCCGGCCGGGCACCGTCCTCGCCGGCCAGGCGCCCGGCCCCCACTCCTGACCAGGACCACAAGGAGCGCATGACATGCCACGCATGACCGCAGCCGCCGCCGCCGTCGCGATCCTCGATCGCGAGGGGATCACGCACGCGTTCGGCCTGCCCGGCGCGGCGATCAACCCCTTCTACGCCGCGCTGCGCAGCCACGGCGGGATCTCCCATGTGCTCGCCCGGCACGTCGAGGCCGCCTCGCACATGGCCGAGGGCTACACCCGGGTCCGGGCGGGCAACATCGGGGTCTGCGTCGGCACCTCCGGGCCGGCCGGGACCGACATGATCACCGGCCTGTACTCCGCCTCCGCCGATTCGATCCCGATCCTGTGCATCACCGGGCAGGCCCCGGTGGCCCGGCTGCACAAGGAGGACTTCCAGGCGGTGGACATCGCGTCCATCGCCGCGCCGGTGACGAAGATGGCGACCACGGTGCTCGAACCCGCCCAGGTGCCCGGCGTGTTCGCACAGGCGTTCCATCTGATGCGGTCCGGGCGGCCGGGCCCGGTGCTCATCGACCTGCCGTTCGACGTGCAGCTGGCCGAGATCGACTTCGACCCCGGCACCTACGAGCCCCTGCCCGTCTACAAGCCGGCCGCGACCACGGCGCAGATCGACAAGGCACTGGACATGCTTGACCGCGCCGAACGCCCGCTCATCGTGGCGGGCGGGGGGATCATCAACGCGGACGCAACCGACCTGCTCGTCGCCTTCGCCGAGCTGGTCAACGTCCCGGTCATCCCGACGCTGATGGGGTGGGGCTGCCTGCCGGACAATCACCCGCTGATGGCGGGCATGGCGGGCCTGCAGACGGCGCACCGCTACGGCAACGCGACGCTGCTCGAGTCCGACTTCGCGCTCGGCATCGGCAACCGGTGGGCCAACCGGCACACCGGCGGCCTGGAGACCTACCGCCAGGGGCGCGCCTTCGTCCACGTCGACATCGAGCCCACCCAGATCGGCCGGGTGTTCGCGCCCGACTACGGCATCGTCTCCGACGCCGGGGCGGCGCTCGGGCTGTTCGTCCAGGCCGCGGAGGAGCGCAGGCGGGCCGGGCGGCTGCCGGACCGGGCCATCTGGGTCAAGGAATGCCAGGAGCGCAAGCGCACGATGCTGCGCCGCACCCACTTCGACGATGTGCCGATCAAGCCGCAGCGGGTCTATGAGGAGATGAACCGCGCGTTCGGTCCGGAGACCCGGTACGTGAGCACGATCGGGCTGTCCCAGATCGCGGCCGCGCAGTTCCTGCACACCTACCGTCCCCGGCACTGGATCAACGCCGGCCAGGCCGGGCCGCTCGGCTGGACGGTGCCGGCCGCGATCGGCGTCTGCGCCGGCGACCCGGACGCGCACGTGGTGGCGCTGTCGGGTGACTACGACTTCCAGTTCATGATCGAGGAGCTCGCGGTCGGCGCGCAGTTCCGCCTGCCGTACATCCACGTGGTGGTGAACAACGCCTACCTCGGCCTGATCCGCCAGTCGCAGCGCGGCTTCGACATGGACTACTGCGTCCAGCTGTCGTTCGACAACGTCAACGCCCCCGAGCTCGGCGGCTACGGCGTGGACCACGTCAAGGTGGCAGAGGGACTTGGCTGCAAGGCGATCAGGGTCTTCCAGCCCGCGGACATCGCCCCGGCGTTCGAGCGGGCCAAGGAGCTGATGGCCGAGTTCCGGGTGCCGGTGGTGGTCGAGGTGATCCTGGAGCGGGTGACGAACATCTCGATGGGCACGGAGCTTGACAACGTCGTGGAGTTCGAGGAACTCGCGGAGAGGAAGGAGGACGCGCCGACCGCGATCGCGCTGCTCGACTAGGCCGGAAGGGGTGTGGGCCGGTGCACGTGCTGGTGGCGCCGGACAAGTTCAAGGGCTCGCTGACCGCCACCGAGGTGGCGGGCCACATCGCCGCGGGCCTGCGGCGGGTGGCGGGCGACGGCCTGACCGTCGCCTGCGTGCCGGTCGCCGACGGCGGGGACGGCACCCTCGAGGCGGCGGTCGTCGCGGGATTCGAGCGGGTGCCGGCGCGCGCGAGCGGGCCGACGGGCGAGCCGGTCGACGCCGCCTACGGCCGCCGGGACGGGCTGGCGGTCGTCGAGCTGGCCTCGGTGTGCGGCCTGGAACTGCTGCCCGGCGGGCGCCGCGAGCCGCTGCGGGCGTCGAGCTACGGGATGGGAGAGGTCATCGGCGCGGCGCTGGACGCCGGGTGCGAGCGGATCGTCCTGGGCGTCGGCGGCAGCGCCAGCACCGACGGCGGCGCCGGCCTGCTGGAGGCCCTCGGCGCGCGGGCGTACGACCGGGCCGGAGCGCCGCTGCCCCGGGGTGGGGGCGCCCTGCGCGAGGCGGGCTCGGTGGACCTGTCCGGCCTGCACCCGGCGATCGGGCGCACCGGGTTCGCGGTGGCCTCCGACGTCGACAACCCGCTCTACGGGCCGCACGGCGCGGCGGCCGTCTACGGGCCGCAGAAGGGCGCGGGCCCGGCCGACGTCGCCGCGCTCGACGAGGGCCTGCGCCGGTGGGCAACGGTGGTCACGGCGGCCGGGGGCGCGGACCGGGCGGACGAGCCCGGGGCCGGGGCGGCCGGGGGGGTGGGCTATGCGGCGCTCGCGGTCCTCGGGGCAACGCTGCGGCCCGGCATCGAGCTCGTGCTCGAGCTGGCCGGCTTTGCCGGGAAGCTGGCCGCGGCCGATCTTGTGATCATCGGGGAGGGGTCGCTCGATGAGCAGACGCTGCGCGGTAAGGCGCCGGCCGGCGTCGCCGCCGCGGCGCGCGCCCACGGCACGCCCGTCGTCGCGATCGCCGGCCGGGTGACCCTGCCGGCCGGGGCGCTGGCCAGCGCGGGCATCGCGCGCGCCTACGCGCTCAGTGACGTCGAGCCCGACCTGGCCCGGTCCATGGCCGGCGCCGGGCCGCTGCTGGAGAAGCTGGCGGGCCGCGTCGCCAGCGACTGGCTGGCCGGCCCGGCGGGACTGACCCGCGGTGCCTGAGCCGCTCCACCCGCCTGATCAATCACCGGAGGAGGAGCCCGGACATGAGTGACATGCAGGCCAGGGACGGCCGCCCTGACTTCCGCAACCTGCCCGACCTCGCCTCCCGGCGGGTGGGCGGCAGCGTCGTCGGAGCCAGCGACGAGCTTTTCGCCGAACGGGAGAACCTCATCAAGCCCGGGCCACCCAGCTACTCGGCCCACACCTTTGGCCACAAGGGACAGATCTACGACGGCTGGGAGACGCGCCGGCGGCGCGAGCCCGGCGATGACTTCGCGCTGATCCGGCTCGGGCTGCCCGGCGTGGTATCCGGCGTCGTCGTCAACACCGCCTTCTTCAAGGGCAACTACCCGCCGGAGATCTCCGTGGAGGGCTGCGCGGTCGAGGGGTACCCCTCGCCGGGCGAGCTCGCGGCGGCGGACTGGATGCCGCTGGTGCAACGGACCGCCGCCGCCGGCGACACGGTCAACGAGTACGCGGTCGGCAACGACCGGCGGGTGACCCACGTCCGGCTGGTCATGTACCCGGACGGCGGCGTCGCCCGGCTGCGTGTGCACGGCGTGGTGGTGCCCGATCCGCGGCTGCTCGGCGGCGGTTACCTCGACCTCGCCGCGCTCGCCAACGGCGCGCAGGTCACCGGCTGCAGCAACATGTTCTACTCCTTGCCGTCCAACCTGATCTCGCCGGGCCTGGCCCGCAACATGGGCGAGGGATGGGAGACCGCGCGGCGGCGCGACGACGCCAACGACTGGGTGGAGATCCACCTCGCCGCTCCCGGCGCAGGCAGGCTCGCCGAGCTTGACACCAGCTATTTCGTCGGCAACGCGCCCGGCTGGGCGTCGCTGCGGGGCAGCGACCGGCGCGCCGGCGGGGACACGCCCGGCGGGCCGGAGCCGGTCACGCTGCTGCCGCGCACCCGGCTGCAGCCCGACACCCCGCACCGCTTCCGGCTCGATCCCGGCGCCGAGGTGACCGACATCCGGCTCGACATCTATCCCGACGGCGGGATGGCCCGGCTGCGGCTGTTCGGGGCCCTGACCGACGCGGCCCGCGACGACCTCGCGCTGCGCTGGTTCAACCTGCTGCCCGAGTCGCATGCAACCGCGGTGCTCGCCGCGGGCGGGGACGCGGGGCGGACGGTGCCCGCGGCCAGGCCGCTGAGCTCGGTGGCCCAGCTGCCAGCGGGCCTGCGGGCCCAGCTGCGCGGCTGACGGGGGGTTGACGGGCCCCGGGCCCAGAGTTAGCTTATCTGCATAGTGAATTTTTATTTCCGCTTAGCGGAAGAGTAGTCGGGAAGCTGGGCAGGCTCGGCCTTCGGTTTCGGCGGCTGCGACCGGAGATTCGTGGAGGTACACCATGCGGCTGCGCAGGACCGCACCCCAGCCCGGCGAGCCGGGAGAGCAGCCGGCCCGCCCGCATCCGGTGGACGAGGTCCTTCCCGCGCACCGGCTCGCGGTGCTCGGCCTCCAGCACCTGTTCATCATGTACGCCGGGGCGGTGGCCGTGCCGCTGATCGTCGGCGGGGCGCTGAAGCTGCCCTCCACCACGATCGGCCTGCTGGTCAGCGCCGACCTGCTGGTGTCGGGCATCGCCACGATCATCCAGAGCGCCGGCATCTCGAAGATCTTCGGGGTGCGGCTGCCGGTCGTCGCGGGAGCGACCTTCACGGTGCTCGCCCCCATGATCATCATCGCGGAGAAGTACGGCCTGCAGGCGGTCTACGGCGCGATGCTCGTCTCGGGCGTGTTCGGCCTGATCATCGCCAAGCCGTTCTCCATGCTGATCCGGTTCTTCCCCCCGCTGGTCTCGGGCACCGTCATCTGCGTCATCGGCTTGTCGCTGATCGGCGCGGACGTCAGCCTGATCGCCGGCGACAACCCGGCGGCGGCCAGCTACGGGCAGATGTCGCACATCGCGCTGGCGGGCCTGGTCGTCCTGCTGATCGTGGTGATCACCCGGGTGTTCCGCGGCTTCATCAGCCAGATCGCGGTGCTGCTGTCGATCGCCATCGGCACGCTGGTCGCCTGGCCGATGGGCCTGACCGACTTCTCCTCGGTGAAGGGAGAGGCCTGGTTCGGCTTCAGCGGGTTCTTCCGCTTCGGGCACCCCAAGTTCGAGGCCGCCGCCATCATCTCGATGTGCATCGTGATGATCGTGACCTACACCGAATCGACCGCCGACATGCTGGCCGTCGCGGAGATGGTCAACAAGAAGCTGTCCCCGAACGACCTCGCCCGCGGCCTCGCCACCGACGGGCTGTCGGCGGTGCTGGCCGGGTTCCTGAACTCGTTCCCCGACACCGCGTTCGCCGAGAACGTCGGCCTGGTCGGGCTGACCCGGGTGCGCAGCCGCTGGGTGGTCACCACCTGCGGGGTGTTCCTGCTCATCATGGGCCTGGTGCCCAAGATCGGCCAGATCGTGGCCAACGTGCCGGGGCCGGTGATCGGCGGGGCGGCCACCGTGATGTTCGCGATGGTCACCGCGGTCGGCATCCGCACGCTGAACAAGGCGTCGTTCGAGAACAACAACAACCTGCTCATCGTCGCCGTCTCGCTGTCGGCGGGCCTGATCCCGGCGGTCGCGCCCAGCTTCTACGAGCGGTTCCCCTCCGACTTCCAGGTCATCTTCGGGTCTAGCATCACCTCAACGGTCATCGTTGTCTTCGTTCTGAACATCGTGTTCAATCACTGGTCCTGGCGCCAGCCACAGAAGGACGACGCGATCGACGAGGCGCTCAGCCACGGCGCCGTCGCGGTCGATGTGCCCGACGGCGGGGTGAACCCGCACGACGGGGTGAACCCGCACGGCGGCGACGGCCAGCCCACCGGCTAGCGGCGGAAGAGAGGGCATGATGGAGTTCCTGCAGCCAGCAACGTGGGTGGAGGCGCTGCAGATGAAGGCGGCGCACCCGCAGGCCGTGCCCATTCAGGGCGGCACGGACGTCATGGTCGAGCTGAACTTCGACCGGTACCGGCCCGAATACCTGCTCGACCTCACCCGGGTGAGCGAGCTGACGCAGTGGGCGCCGGACGACGGGCGCATCCGGCTGGGCGCGGGAGTCAGCTACACGCGCGTCATCACCGAGCTCGGCGACCGGCTGCCCGGGCTGGCGATGGCGTCGCGCACCGTCGGGTCGCCCCAGATCCGCAACCGGGGAACCGTCGGCGGCAACCTCGGCGCCGCCTCGCCGGCCGGCGACTCCCATCCCGCGCTGCTGGCCGCGTACGCGCACGTCGAGGCCGAGTCGGTGCGCGGTGCGCGGCAGATCCCGGCCGAGGAGTTCTACACCGGCGTGAAACGCAACGCGCTGAGCCCCGATGAGCTCATCAAGGCGGTGCTGATCGCCCCGCCGTCCGGCCCGCAGCAGTTCTGCAAGATCGGCACCCGCAACGCCATGGTCATCTCGGTGTCGGCGTTCGGCCTGGCCCTGCACCCCGACCAGGAGGCGGTCGGTACCGGCATCGGGTCGGCGGCCCCCACGCCGCGCCGGGCGCTGGCGGCGGAGCAGTTCCTCGCGCAGTCGCTGACCGACGAGGGCCTGTGGGAGTCGCGCGGCGTTCTGCCCGACGGCACCAGCCGGCACTTCGCCGATCTGGTCGCGGACGCCGCCTCCCCGATCGACGACGTGCGCGGGACCGCCCGGTACCGCGTCCACTCCCTGTCCGTCATGGCCCGGCGCGCGCTGATCTGGGCGTGGAACGACTTCCGGAGGGTGTGAAACATGCGCATCACCTGCACCGTCAACGGCGAGCAGCAGCAGGCCGACGACGTCTGGGAGGGCGAGAGCCTGCTGTACGTCCTGCGAGAGCGCCTGGGCTTCCCCGGGTCGAAGAACGCATGCGAGCAGGGCGAGTGCGGCTCGTGCACCGTCTACCTCGACGGGGTGCTGGCCTGCTCGTGCCTGGTGGCGGCCGGGCAGGCGCAGGGACGTGACGTGCGCACCGTCGAGGGCCTGGCATCGGGCGACGAGCTGTCCGGGATCCAGCAGGCCTTCCTCGAGGCGGGCGCGGTCCAGTGCGGCTTCTGCACGCCGGGGCTGCTGGTCGCCGCGCACGATCTGATCGAGCGCCAGGCCGAGCCGAGCGACGCGGAGATCCGCGAGGCGCTCGCCGGCAACCTGTGCCGGTGCACCGGCTACGAAAAGATCATGGAGGCGGTCCGCCTGGCCGCCGCGCGGCGGGCGGGCGTGAGCTGACGATGGACACGACCATAGTGCTCAACGGCTGCGCGGTGGTGACCGTGGACGGCGCGCGCACCGAGCATGACAGCGGCCATATCGTGGTCGAGGGCGGCCGGATCAGCGCCGTCGCCGCCGGGCCCGCCCCCCGCGACCTCCCCGGCGCCCGCTACGTCGACGCCACCGGGTGCCTGGCCACGCCCGGCCTGGTGAACACCCACCATCACCTCTACCAGTGGGCGTCGCGCGGCCTGGCGGTGGACTCCACCCTGTTCGGCTGGCTCACCGAGCTGTACCCGGTGTGGGGCTGCATCGACGCCGAGATCGTGTTCGGGGCGGCCCAGGGCGGCCTGGCGTGGCTGGCCATCACCGGCTGCACCACCACCACCGACCACCACTACGTCTTCCCCCGCGGCGGCGGGGACGTGCTCGCGGCCGAGATCGGCGCGGCGCGCGAGGTCGGGCTGCGCTTCCACCCGACCCGGGGCTCGATGGACCTGGGGCAGAGCCACGGCGGCCTGCCGCCGGACAACGTGGTCGAGGACATCGACGGGATCCTGGCCGCCACCGAGGCCGCCATCGACACCCACCACGATCCGTCGCCCGAATCGATGGTGCGGATAGGCGTGGCGCCGTGCTCGCCGTTCACCGTGACCGAGGAACTGCTCACCCAGGCGGCCGCGCTGGCCCGGCGCAAGGACGTGCGGCTGCACACCCACCTGGCCGAGACCATGGACGAGGACACCTACTGCCGCGAGCACTTCGGCGGCTCGCCGGTGGACTACATGGACGGCCTCGGCTGGCTCGGGCCCGACGTGTGGCTCGCCCACGCGGTCCACCTCGACGACGCCGCGCTGGCCAAGGTGGCGGCCACCGGCACCGGCGTCGCCCACTGCCCGTCGTCCAACGCGCGGCTCGGCTCCGGCATCGCCCGGGCGCGCGACATGCGCGATGCCGGCGTTCCGGTCGGCCTGGGGGTCGACGGGGCCGCCTCCAACGAGGCCTGCTCGCTGATCGAGGAGGTCCGGCACGCGCTGCTGTTCGCCCGGGCCCGCGGCGGCCCGACCGAGCTGACGGTCCGCGACGCGCTGGAGATGGGCACGATGGGCGGGGCCCGGGTGCTCGGCCGCGAGAACGAGATCGGCTCCCTGGAGGCCGGCAAGCTCGCCGACATCGCGCTCTGGCGGCTGGACACGCTGCCGCACATCGACATCCATGACCCGGTCGCCGCGCTCGTGCTCGGCGCGCCGCCGCCGCTGGAGCTGCTGCTCGTCCAGGGCCGGCCGGTGGTCGAGCGCGGGCGGCTCGTGACCGTGGACGAGGACGAGGTGGCGGCCGTGGCGGGCGCCGCCAACCGCAGGCTGCTGAACCTGGCTGGAGTGACGTGATGAGGGTACCGACCAGGCCCACAGGGGCACCGCAAGGCCTGACCACCCCGGTGACCGCGGGGGTGGGCGCGAGCCCGCTCCGCCCGGACGGGACGCCCAAGGTCAAGGGCGAGTTCGCCTACGGCAGCGACATGTGGACCGACGACATGATCTGGGGTGTCACGCTGCGCAGCCCGCACCCCTACGCCCGGATCCGCTCCATCGACATCGGCCCGGCGCTCGCCACGCCCGGCGTGTACGCGGTGCTCACCCACGAGGACGTGCCGGGCAGCAAGCTCTACGGGCTGGAGATCGTCGACCAGCCGGTGCTCGCCATCGACACCGTGCGCTACCACGGCGAGCCGGTCGCGCTCGTCGCCGCCGACCATCCGGAGATCGCCCGCCAGGCGGCCAAGCGGATCCGGGTCGACTACGACGTCTACGAGCCGATCACCGACGCCCGCGAGGCCCTCGGCCACCCGCGGTGGAACCAGGTCCACAACGCCCCGGGGCAGATCAGCGAGCTGTCCCGGGAGCGGGCCGCGCTGCACCCGCAGGGCAACCTGGTGCGGCACCTGAAGCTCAGGAAGGGCGATCCCGAGCCCGTGGCCGACGTGGTGGTGGTCGGCGAGTACGAGGTGGGGATGCAGGACCAGGCCTTCCTCGGCCCCGAGTCCGGGCTCGCCGTGCCGGCCGAGGACGGCGGCGTGGAGCTGTACGTCGCGACGCAATGGCTGCACGTGGACCAGCGGCAGGTCTGCGCGGCGCTCGGGCTCCCGCCGGAGAAGGTGCGGCTCACGCTGGCCGGCGTGGGCGGCGCGTTCGGCGGGCGCGAGGACCTGTCGATGCACGTGCACGCGTGCATGCTGGCGCTGCACACCCGCAAGCCGGTGAAGATGGTCTACAACCGGGAGGAATCCTTCTTCGGGCACGTGCACCGCCATCCGGCGGTGATGCGCTTCGAGCACGGCGCCAGCCGCGACGGGACCCTGGTCTACATCAAGGCGCAGATCTACCTCGACGGCGGGGCCTACGCGTCAAGCACCCCGGCCGTGGTCGGCAACGCGGGCACGATGGGGATCGGGCCCTACGTCGTGCCGAACGTGCAGATCGACGCGTACGGCGCCTACACCAACAACCCGCCGTGCGGGGCGATGCGCGGTTTCGGCTCGGTGCAGGCCGCGTTCGCCCACGAGGCGCAGATGGACAAGCTGGCCGCCGAGCTCGGCATGGACCCGCTGGACCTGCGCTGCCGCAACGCGATGATCCAGGGCGCCGAGGCGCCGACCGGGCAGGTGATCGACAGCCCCGCACCGGTCGAGGAGCTGCTGCGGCGGGTGCAGGCGATGCCGCTGCCGCCGGCCCGCGACGCGGACGGCGAGGTGGACCTGCGGGACCTGCCGGGCGGCGTCGCGAACACCACGCACGGCGAGGGCGTCGTGCGCGGGATCGGCTACGCGGTGGCCTACAAGAACGTCGCGTTCTCCGAGGGCTTCGACGACTACTCCACCGCCCGGGTGCGGCTCGAGGCGGTGGCGGGCGAGGCGGTGGCGACCGTGCACACCGCGGCGGCCGAGGTCGGGCAGGGGCTGGTCACGGTCGAGCAGCAGATCGCGCGCACCGAGCTCGGCGTGCAGCGGGTCATCGTGCACCCGAAGGACACCGGGGTCGGCAGCGGCGGCTCGACCTCGGCGTCCCGGCAGACCTACGTCACCGGCGGCGCGGTCAAGGCGGCCTGCGAGAAGGTGCGCGGGCGCGCGCTCGACGTCGTCCAGCAGCGGATCGGGCGCCTGGTGCCGGACCTGCGGCTCGACGGCGGCAAGGTGGTCTCGCAGGCCGACGGCGTCATCGGCGACCTGGCCGACCTGCTCGGCGACGAGGTCATCGAGGAGACGGTCGAGTGGCACCACCGCCCGACCGAGGCGGTCGACCCGGAGACCGGCCAGGGATTCGCCCACGTCCAGTACGCCTTCTCGGCGCACCGCGCGGTGGTGGACGTGGACACCGAGCTCGGCCTGATCAAGGTCGTGGCGCTCGACTGCGCCCAGGACGTCGGCAAGGCCATCAACCCGCAGGCGGTCGTCGGGCAGATCCAGGGCGGCTCGGCGCAGGGCCTGGGGCTGGCCGTGATGGAGGAGATCCAGATCAAGGGCGGCAAGATCAAGAACCCGTCGTTCACCGACTACCTCATCCCCACCATCCTCGACACGCCGCCGATGCGGATCGACGTGCTCGAGTACGCCGACCCGCACGCGCCCTACGGCGTCCGCGGCGTCGGGGAGCCCCCGACGATCTCCTCCGGCCCCGCCATCGTCGCCGCCATCCGCGACGCCACCGGGCTCCCGCTGAACCAGGTGCCGGTCCGGCCCGAGCACATCACCGGCACCTGATGCCGCAGCATCAGCGGCCAGGACCGACCATGGAGGGATGACCGCGCGCAGGCACACCCCCGCACTGCTACTGGCGGGCGCCATCTTGGCCGCCCTCCTGCCGGCCGCCTGCTCCAGCGCGGGTACTACGACGCTCTGCCACTCGCAGGCTCATCCCGTCAGCGGCGGGACCTACAGGATCATGAACAACGAGTGGCACTCGGACGCCGCCCAGTGCATCACCACCGACGGGACGGCCAGTTTCACGGTCGCCAACTCCTCGATCGCAACCACCACGCACGGCGCGCCCGGTGGCTACCCGCTCATCTACCGGGGCTGCCACTGGGGCGCGTGCACGCCGGACAGCGGCCTGCCGATCCGGGTGTCCAGCATCCGCGCCGGCACGGTGGTCACGAGCTGGAGCACCACCCAGCCGGGCGGGAGGAACCACTACAACGTGGCCTACGACATCTGGTTCAACCGGACGCCCACCACGGGCGGCCAGCCCGACGGCGCCGAGCTGATGATCTGGCTGAACCGCCACGGGCCCGTGTATCCGGCCGGCTCGCTGGCGGCCAGCGACGTCAGCGCCGGCGGCCGCAGCTACGACGTGTACCTCCGCCAGTGGCACTGGAACACCATCACCTACCTGATGACCACCGGCGCCGCCTCGGTCAGGAACCTGGACCTGTGGCCGCTGGTGGCCTACGCGGTGGACCGAGGGTACATCCAGGACTCCTGGTACCTGATCAGCGTGGAATCCGGCTTCGAGCTATGGCGGGGCGGCACGGGCCTGGCGACCAACGCGTTCTCGGTCAAGGTAGCTGGCGGCGGCTGACCCTGGCCCGGCTTCGGGCCGCGTCCACGGCGTGTCCGGCGCCGGCGAGGCCTCCCGATGAGACACGTTGATATCAAGACAGTTGAGGTCGGGCGCGGCCGGGGCGAAAGGCTCTATCCTCCCCGCATGCCGCCACCCACGGATGAAGGCGCCGGGGCCATCCAGCACGCCGCCGGGGTCCTTCAGCGCGCCACCAGCGGCTTCCAGGCCAGGATGTTCGATGGCTGAGATCACGCCGCAGGATCGCGGGAAGGCGCTGGCCGAACTGGAGCGCATCGCCTACACGCTGACCCAGATGTCGGAGTGGCTCGGCCACGCCGGCGAGGAACGCGCGGGCGCCATGCTGGAGGAAGCCCTGAAGAACGTGGTGACGGCCGGCTGGCTCCTGCAGCGCGATCCGGCCAGGACCGCGGCGCTCCCGCGCGGCCAGGAGGCCGGGCTCAATGGGCACGGAACCGGCCGGAGGGCGCTTCCGCCAGGTGCACCCACTCCCCGCGCTCGGCGGAGCTGAGCATCGCGTCCAGGGCGGCGGCGCTGCGCACCGCGTCGTCCAGGGTGGCGCCGTGGGCGGTGCCCTCGGCCACGGAGCGCAGGAAGTTGTACGCCTCGATGACCTTGAGGTCGTCGTGGCCCATGGCAGTGGCCGAGCTCGGCTGGAAGGCGGCGTAGCCGCCCTGCCCGGGGCCGGCGAAGACGGTGCTCACCGGCTGGTCCTGGTAGGCGGTCCCGGTGCTGACGCCGAGCTCGCCCATGCGCCGGAAGTCCCAGAAGACGGCGCCCCTCGTGCCGTGGATCTCGAAGCCGTAGTTGTTCTGCTCGCCGACCGAGACGCGGCTGGCCTCCAGCACGCCCCGCGCGCCGGAGGCGAAGCGGAGCAGGCAGGAGACGTAGTCCTCGTTTTCCACCGGGCCCGGCTCACCGCCCGCGGCCCGCACGTGCCCGGCGGTGGCCCCGGCCGGGCGGGCACGCTCGGGGAGGAAGACGGCGGTGTCGGCGATGAGCGAGCCGATCTCGCCCACGAGGTAGCGGGCCAGGTCGACGCCGTGCGAGGCCAGGTCGCCCAGCACCCCGCTGCCGCCCCGTTCGCGCTCGTAACGCCAGGTCAAGGCGCCCTCAGGATGGGCGGCATAGTCGCTGAGCAGGCGGATGCGGGCGTGGGTGACGGCGCCGATCTCCCCCGAGCGGATCAGCTCGCGGGCGGCGGCGACGGCCGGTGCGTTGCGGTAGTTGAAGCCCACCGTCCCCTGCACCCCGGCCTTGGCCGCCGCCTCGGCCACGGCCCTCGCGTCGGCGGCGGTGAGGCCGACCGGCTTCTCGATCCAGATGTGCTTGCCCGCCTCCGCCATGGCGGTGCCGATCTCGCGGTGCAGGAAGTTCGGCGCGGTGATGGACACCGCCCGCACCCGCGGGTCGGTTGCCACCTCCCGCCAGTCGCGGCTCGCCGTGGCGAAGCCGTACCGCGCGGCGGCCTCCTCCGCCCGCCCGGGCACCTCGTCGGCGACGGCCACCAGCTCCGGCCGCACCTCGAGCTGGGGGAAATGGTGCGGCACCCGGAGGTACGCCTGGGTGTGCACCCGCCCCATCCAGCCAAACCCGACAACGGCAACGCCGAGGGTATGCGCCATGATCGCCCTGTTCTTGACCGCCCGCCAACGGCACAGACAGTACCCGGCGAGGAGGCAGCCGACTGAGGTACCAGCGCCTGCCTGGCGCAGTTCACACCGCGGGCGCGCCACCTCGCCCTGGAGGACCTCTCACCCGGCCGGCCCGTCCAGCCGTTCGCCTCAGCGGTCAGCGCGGAGCCGGGCATGGGCTCGTCTTCATCGGCGGCGGGTGCGGGCCCGCCGTTCGGTAAGGGCGCGGGGAAACCGATGCCCACGCCGGGCCGTGAGTCCATCGTGTCGAGCAGCCGGTCCCAGCGGCCGTGCAGCCAGAACGCGACGTGCCGCAGCGGCCCGGTGCGGAGGCACCGCGGGTGCGGCCGGGTGGGCGCCTTGGTGAGCGAGCGCCGATACTTCCTGGCCAGCCTTTCGCGGCGCTCGGCGGCCAGCTGATCCTCCAGCCAGGTGACCAGCACCCGCTCGGCCGACTGGTAGCCGTCGAGGCGTTGCGCCAGCACGACCGGCGCGGCCGCCGGCGGCAGGCCGGCCACGGACACGCAGCCCGACAGCTGGCACTCAAGCAGCCGGAGCGCCCACTCGACCTCGCGGGCGCGGCTCAGGCACACGGCCCGCAGCTGCCCGTCGGTGCCCACGTGGCCGTCCGCGTGCGGATAGACCGTGCGCCACATGGTGGCGAGATGCCCGCTCAGGCGCGCGATCGCCCGGCAGCCCACCTCCGGCTCATCGACGTTCCGCACCTCTCCCACCGCACGCTGACAGGCACCGATGCCGGCGGCGAGCGGCCGGTCGGCGGGGCTGTCCGGGAGCCTGTCTACCGTCACGATGCACCTCCGCCCGGCGGGGCGCCGGACGTCAGCCGTCAGAGCTGAACGCGCACCCGCCGTGCTGGCGAAGCTACGGATCGCCGACCGGCGTTGCGTCACCCCGCGGGGGGAACGCGCGGGTGAGGTTTGAGAAAGGTGAACTTCGTCACAGCTTCTCCTCGCACGTTTTCCCGGAGGCGCTGGGGACAGCGGGCAGGAATGACCAGCTCACACACGTCCGGACTTCAGCGCAATGCCGTCGGCCTGACCTCGGTACTGTTTATGTCGGTCACCAACATGGCACCCGGCGCGGCCGTGGCGTTCTCGATCCTTTTCGCCGCTCCCTATGCGGGTGGGAGCACGCCGCTGGCGGTCCTGCTCGGCTTAGCCGTCATGATGCTGGTGGCGATCTCGATCGGCCAGCTCGCCAAGCATCTCCCCTCCGCAGGCGGCCTGTATACGTACAACGCCCAGGGCCTCGGCACCGTCGTCGGCTTCCTGGTGGGCTGGGCGTTCATCATGGCCGAGGTCATCGTCGCGCCCGGCGGGTTCCTCATCATCGGGATCGTGCTCTCCGGCGTCCTGCACACCAGCCTGGGCTGGCCCACCTGGACCTGGGCCCCGTTCGGGGTAGTGGCGGCCATAGCCACCTGGTATCTGGTCTACCGGGGAGTGCGGCTGTCGGCGACCGCGGGGGTCATCCTTGGCTCGTTCGAGCTGCTGGTCTTCCTCGGCCTCGCGGTCACGCTCATCGTGGCCGCCGGGCCACACAACACCCTCGCCGTCTTCAGCGCGCACACCGGGAACGCCAAGGGCTGGGGGGCTGTCATTCCGGGGGTGCTGTACGCCGTGTTCGGAATCATCGGCTTCGAGGCCGCCGCGCCGCTCGGGGAGGAGGCGCGCGATCCGAAGCGGACCGTGCCGCGGGCCGTGGTGCTGGCGTGCCTGGCCATCGGGATCTTCTACCTGATCTGCTACTACGCCGCCACGGTCTACTGGGGCCCGCACAACATGCTGAGCTTCATCAAGTTCAACTCCGGCGACCCGTGGAGCGGGCTGGCCAGCAAGGTGTGGGGCCTGGGATTCATCGCCGTCGTGATCGCCCTGGTCAACAGCGGAATCGCCGGGTCGAACGCGAGTTCCACCGCCACCACCCGGGTCGGCTATGCCATGGGCCGCATCGGCCTGCTCCCGCGGGTGTTCACCACGGTTAACCAGAAGTACAAGACCCCGACCTGGGCCGTGCACGTTCAGGCCCTGTTCGCGCTTGCCTACCTGGTGATCCTCGGCTTCGCCCTGCATGGACCGCTCAACGCACTGGTGCTGCAGGGCACGATCTCAACGATTCTGATCGTGGCCATCTACATCCTCACCTGCCTGAGCTGCATCGTCTACTACTGGCGCGCGCAGCGCCGGCGATTCAACGTGCTGCTGCACCTGCTGATCCCCTTGGTCGGTGCCCTGGCGCTGGTCCCCGTGCTGCTGGCCGCGTTCGGGGTGGACTTCGCCCATCTCGGGATCACCGGCCTGACCTGGCCCGCCGAACTCGCTCCGCTTATCTGCCTCGCCTGGATGGTCCTCGGCGTGGCGGTGCTGGGTTACTTCATGGTCCGGGACCGGTCCCGGATCGCGGAGACCCAGCGGGTGTTCACCGAAGAGACCCCAGATCAGCGCGAAGCCGCCTGACCGGGCGGTTGCCTCAGGCCGCGGGATCCGCTCCGGCCTGGCCTCCGCTGCGGACCAGGGGGATCTGGCCGCCGGCCAGCACCATCGCCAGCTGGCGCGGAGAGAGCCGGTGCCGCACCCGGTAGTCCTGGTTCTTCGCCGGGTTGCGCACGGTGAGCTCTCCGCCCGCGCGCAGCGCATCGGGCAGGCCGTCGACGGACAGCTCGTCGCCTTGCCCGATGCGGTCGTAGTCGGCCGGGTCGGCGAACTCGACGGCCAGCACCCCGAAATTGGCGAGGTTCTGCCAGTGGATCCTGGCGTAGGACTTCGCGATCACCAGCCGCAGCCCGAGATAGCGGGGGGCGATGACGGCGTGCTCGCGGGACGAGCCCTGGCCGTAGTTGTCACCGGCGACGATGGCATGCTGCCCGGCCTCGCGGGCCCGTTGCACGTAGCCGTCGTCGACCTGGCTGAACGTGAAGCCGGCCAGGCGGGCGATGTCGCTGCGGAACGGGAGCACCCGCGCGCCCGCGGGGAGGATCTCGTCGGTGGAGATGTTGTCAGCGACCTTGATCGCGACGGTCGCCGTCAGGTCGGCGGGCAGCGGGTCGAACTCCGGCAGGGTGCCGATGCTGGGCGCCTTGGCCAGTTCGGTGCGGCGCGCGTCCTCCTCCGGCAGCGGCGGTTCGAGCAGCGCCTCGCTGCCGTCCGACGGCCGCGGCAGGTCCAGCCGTGGGTAGTCGATGCCCAGGCGGCCCGGCAGGCCGCGCGGGTCGGTGATCTCACCGGTCAGCGCCGCCGCGGCGGCCGTCTCCGGTGAGCACAGCCAGACCGAGTCCTCGTCCGTGCCGGACCGGCCGGGGAAGTTGCGCGGCACGGTCCGCAGGCTGTTGCGCCCGATGGCCGGCGCCTGCCCCATGCCGATGCAGCCCATGCAGCCTGCCTGGTGGATTCGGGCCCCGGACCGGATCAGGCCGAGCGTCCCGCCCATGGCCGTGAGGTCCGCGAGTATCTGCCGCGAGGTGGGATTGACGTCCAGCGACACCTGTGGGTGTGCCTGATGCCCGTCGGTAATGGCCGCCAGGATTGCGAAGTCCCGCAGCCCCGGGTTGGCCGACGAGCCGACCACCACCTGGTAGACGGGCTCGCCCGCGACCTCGTGGACCGGCACGACGTTCCCCGGCGAGGACGGCCTGGCGATCAGGGGCTCCAGGGCCGCCAGGTCGATCTCGTCGGCCACGTCGTAGGCGGCGTCCGGATCGGCGGTCATCTCCGCGAAGTCGCCGCCGCGCCCCTCGCCGTCGAGAAACGCGCGGACCTGATCGTCGGCGGGAAAGACGCTGGTGGTCGCCCCTAGCTCCGCGCCCATGTTCGCTATCACATGCCGGTCCATGGCCGACAGCGACTCCAGCCCCGGGCCGTGGTATTCGATGATCCGCCCCACGCCGCCCTTGACGCCGTGCCGCCGGAGCATCTCCAGGATCACGTCCTTGGCGCTGACCCAGGGCGGCAGCGCCCCGGCCAGCCGGACACCCCAGATCTCGGGCATGGTTACGTAGAGCGGCTCCCCCGCCATGGCCATCGCGACCTCCAGGCCGCCCACCCCGATGGCGAGCATGCCCAGCGAGCCCGCGGCGCAGGTGTGCGAATCCGAGCCGGCCAGCGACGCGCCGGGCCGCCCGAAGCACTGCATGTGGACCGGGTGCGAGACCCCGTTGCCCGGCCTGGAGTACCAGACCCCGAACCGCTGGCACGCCGACCGCAGGAACATGTGATCGGCCATGTTCCGCTCGTCCGCCTGCAGCAGGTTGTGGTCCACGTACTGCACCGACACCTGCGTGCGGACCCGGTCCAGGCCGAGCGCCTCCAGCTCGAGCATCACCATCGTCCCGGTGGCGTCCTGGGTCAGCGTCTGGTCGATACGCAGGCCGATCTCCGCGCCGGGCGTCATCTGGCCGTCCACCAGATGCGAGTCGATCAGCTTCTGCGCGACGTTCAGTGCCATCCAGATCGCCTCCTGCCTGGCCCGGCGGAAAGGGCCCGCGCGCGGCTGCGCGGGACGGCCCGCAGCAGGACCGGGCTACCCCGGCGGCAGCAGGCCATGCGCAACGCCTGGGCCAGGGGTCATGGTGCCAGAGCTCCCCGCGCTTCGGCCGTGCCGCATACCGCCGCCGCCCAGGCTGGCCCGGCTCGGGGAAACCCGGCCGCTGGGCACGGGACTATTGTGACTCTCAGTGGCCCCGAGGCCTCGTACCTGAAGGGAGGCGCGGTGGACGCATCGCAGACGGGGGCGGTGAGCCCGATTCCCGGCCATCTGCACACGGTCACTCCCCGGCTGGTGGTGAGCGACGGCGCGGCCGCGATCGCTTTCTACGGCCGGGCATTCGGGGCGCAGGAACTGGGTGAGCCGTTCACCGGACCGGACGGTGAGCTGATCCATGCCGAGATCATGATCGGGGACTCGGTGGTGATGATCACGCAGGATGCCGTGGACGGGCCCGTGCGCTCGCCGGAGCGGCTGGGCGGCATGGTCAGCTGCGTCATGGCGCTGTACTGGGAGAACGTGGACGCTGCGTGGGAGCGGGCGGTGAGCGCCGGGGCCGAGGTGATCTACCCGCTGGAGGACCAGTTCTACGGGGAGCGGGGCGGGCGGCTGCGCGATCCCTTCGGCCAGCAGTGGATGATGAGCCAGCACATCGAGGACGTCTCGCCGGAGGAGATGTCCCGCCGGGCGGCCGCGCTCTTCGGCAGGTAGCCGCCGTGTCGCCAGTGACGAGGAGGCGGGCGTGCCGGAACTGGACCAGCGGGCGGCGCTGGAGTGGATCGCCAAATGGGATGAGCAGCAGGAGGATCACCTGCCGGACCGGGAGGACCGGTTCACGGCGCTGATCGACGCGGTCGAGGAGGGCACCGGCCGCCCCGACCCGCTCGTGCTGGACCTGGGGTGTGGCCCCGGCTCCCTTTCGGCCCGGCTGCTCGACCGGATTCCGGCCGCGGCCGTGGTCGCGGTGGACGCCGACCCGCTGCTGCTCACGCTGGCCCGTGCCGCTTACGGAGGACGGGCTCGGCTGAGGTTCGCCGACTGTGACCTCCGCACGCAAGGCTGGGCGGCCGCCCTCGGCCTGGACCGCCCGGCCGACGCGGCCGTCAGCACCACCGCGCTGCACTGGCTGCCCGGCCCCGCGCTCCGGGCCATGTACGCGGAACTGGCCACGGTCCTGCGGCCCGGCGGCCTGCTGCTCGATGGTGACCATTTCAAGGGCGACGAGAGCGCCTGCCCCGTCATCGACAGGCTGGGCGAGGCGCTGATCGCGCGCGAGGAGCAGCGGCGCTTCCCGCAGGGTCATCCCGAGACGTGGACCGGCTGGTGGGAGGCGATCGCCGCCGACCCCGGCCTGGCCGGGCTGGCCGCCCGGCGCGAGCGCCTCCAGCTGGACTCGGAGCACCACGGGTCCCCCTCGGGCTGGCTCGCGACGCACGTCGAGGCGCTGCGCGCCGCCGGCTTCAGCGAGGTCGGCACGCTGTGGCAGCGCGGCAACAACCGCATCCTGTGCGGGGTTCGCGGCGGCTGACCCGCCGCCGGGCCGGCCGCCGCCGGTCAGCCTTCCGCCTGCCGATCAACGAAGCGAACCGGCGGCAAAACCGCGCCGCGCCAGGCAAAATGACGTTGGGGACCTTACAGGCAGTCGCACACCCCGCCACCGCGGCGAGCCGGAAGGACACCCATGACCAACCAGATCGACGCCCTCAACGCCATGGCTGTGTTAGTCGCGGACCGCAATTACCAGGGCGCCGTCGATATCGCTGTTTGCCTCGACCACGAACGGCTCGCTGAAATCACGGTCGCCCTTGTGCGCATGTGCGCCGTGAGCCAGATCGAGTTCTTCCATTGCCAGGACCTCAGCGAGGATCAGGCCCGGGGCCAGGCTGCGGCGTTCTTCCGCGCGGGATTAGGTTTCCCGCAGAAGGACGGGGGGTGATCCGCGACCGTTGCCAAGCCCGCGGTGATCCCGGCCGGTGACGGCGCGGGAATGGCGGGATCACCGGCGCGGGCGGATAAAGCCGGCTCACGTGCCGAGGTATTTGAGCACGGCCAGGACCCGGCGGTGGTCGGTGCCGGTGGGTGGCAGGTCAAGCTTGGCGAAGATGTTCGTGACGTATTTCTCCACCGCGCTCGGGCTGACGTTCAGCATTTCGACGATCCCGTTGTTGGAGCGTCCCTCGGCCATGAGCCGCAGCACCTGCTGTTCCCGCGGGGTGAGCCGGTCGATCGGGTCGTCGCGGCGGCGGACCATGAGCTGCGCGACGACCTCGGGGTCCAGGGCCGTGCCGCCGGCCGCGACCCGGCGCACCGCGTCCAGGAAGTCGGCCACGTGCGCGACGCGGTCCTTCAGCAGGTAGCCGACCGAGCTCGTCGCCGCCGACAGCAGGTCGGTGGCGTAGCTCTCCTCCACGTACTGCGACAGGACCAGCAGCGCGACGTCGGGGTACTGGCGGCGGATGACCAGCGCGGCCCTGATGCCCTCGTCGGTGTGCGTGGGCGGCATCCGGACGTCGATGACCGCCAGGTCCGGCTGGTGCGCGGCCACCGCCCTGAGCAGCTGCTCGGCATCCGGCACGGCCGCGACGACCTCGAAGCCGCCGTCGGTGAGCATCCTGGTCAGCCCGTCCCTGAGCAGCACCGAGTCCTCGGCGATCACGATTCGCATGGCAGCTCCGCGGCGATGACGGTCGGGCCGCCCGGCGGGCTGTCGATGGTCAGCGTGCCGTCCACCGCGGCCGCGCGCTGCCCGAGGCCCCGCAGCCCGGTGCCGGCCCCGGCGTCGTCGCCGTCCGCGGGAGCGGCGCCGCCGGACCCGTCGTCGGTGACGGCGACGCGGAGCACATCGCCGTCGCGGGTGACGGTCACCTCGGCCCGGGTCGCCTGGGCGTGCGTGGCCACGTTGGTGAGCGCCTCGGAGACGATGAAGTAGGCCACCGCCTCGACGCTGGGCGAGGCGGGCCGTTGCACGTCCACCCGCAGCCGGACCGGCAGCGGCGCGCGCGCAACGAGGCCGGACAGCGCCGCGTCCAGGCCCCGGTCGTTGAGCACGGCCGGGTGCAGGCCGCGGATGAACTCCCGCAGCTCCGACAGCGCCAGCACGGCCTCGTCGTGCGCATCGGCGATCGCCCGGCGCACGGGTTCCGGCGCGTCGGCGAAGCGCTCCCGGGCCATGCCGAGGTTCATGGCCAGGGAGACCAGCCGCTGCTGCGCGCCGTCGTGCAGATCCCGCTCGATCCGGCGTCGCTCGGCGTCGGCCGCGGCGACGACGTCGGCCCGGCTGCGGGCCAGCGACTCGACCCGCTGAGCCAGCTCCTCGCTGCGGCCCGGCCCGAGCAGCGCCCGGGCCGATGCGGCATCCGCCCGCGTCACCTGCCGGGCCACCCAGGGCGCCGCCAGCAGCAGCCCGGCCGCCACGGCGACGGCGGCGGCCCCGGCGGCGGCGGGTGGGCGGCCCGCCGCCAGGTAGGCGATCACTGCCACCGGAGCCAGCCAGCAGGCGGCCACCAGCCCACCGCCGATCACCCCGGTAAGGATGGCCAGCAGGTGGTACCCGAGCTGGCGCCAGGTCGCGGCGGCGAGCCACGGCCCGACCGGCCACGGCTTGCGCTCGGCCGCCGGCGGCCCCGCGGGGATCTCCAGGCCCAGCGTGGCGCGGAGCCGCGACCGCTGCAGCGCGGTGAGCCCCTGCACCGCCCACAGCGCCAGCACCGGGACCACGGCCACCACGGCTATATACGCAGCGGCGTGCGCCCAGCCGCCCACCGGCCATTGGACCAGGCTTGCTATCGCGGCACCCCAGATCAGGACGAGCCCGCCGAGCAGGATGGCGCCCACCGCCGCGACGCCCGCGGCGGCCAGCGCGTTCCCGGTGGCCCGCCAGGCCGGCGCCGACCACAGGGCGCCGACCGCGGCGCTTACGCGGCGGGAGGTCCGATCGGCCGAGGTCATGACGTCACGGTACAAGGGCATCCCCGCAGGTCACCATGGGGCTGTCCTGCTGCCCGGGTGGGGAAATCCCCACCCGGGACCGGCGGGGCGCCCCACTGACGCGGCGCCGCGCGTCCGGCAGCGTCGTATCCATGATTGAGATCCACGCACTGACCAAACGTTACGGACGCACCACCGCGGTCTCGGACCTGACGTTCACGGTCCAGCCGGGCGTGGTCACCGGCTTCCTCGGCCCGAACGGCGCCGGGAAGTCCACCACCATGCGGATGATCCTCGGCCTCGACGAGCCGACCAGTGGCTCGGTCACGGTCAACGGGCGCCCGCCCCGGGCGCACACCGCGCCGCTGCGCGAGCTGGGCGGGATGCTGGACCCGCGGGCGGTCCACCCGTCCCGCAGCGCCTATCACCATCTGCTCGCGCTCGCGCAGACCTCCGGCATCCGCCGGTCCCGGGTCGATGAGGTCATCGACGCGGTCGGCCTCCGCTCGGTGGCGGGCCGGCGGGCGGGCGGGTTCTCCCTCGGCATGGGGCAGCGGCTGGGCATCGCGGCGGCACTGCTCGGCGATCCGGCCACCGTGGTCCTCGACGAGCCGGTGAACGGCCTGGACGTCGAGGGCATCCGCTGGATCCGCGCGCTGCTGCAGGACCTGGCCACCCAGGGCAAGACGGTCTTCGTCTCATCGCACCTGATGAGCGAGATCGCGCAGACCGCCACGCAGCTGATCGTCATCGGCCGGGGCAGGCTGATCGCCGACACCAGCGTGGCGGAATTCATCGCGACGGCCGCGCCCCCGCCGGTGCGGGTCCGCAGCTCGGACCAGGACACGCTGGCCGGGCTGCTCCGCTCGCCGGGCGTGACCGTGGCACCCGCCGGTGACGGCGCGCTGGCCGTGTCCGGCCTGCCCGCCGCGCAGATCGGCGCGGTCGCGGCCGGCGCCGGGATCACCGTGCTCGAGCTCGCCACCGAGCAGGCGTCGCTGGAGGACGCCTTCGTTGACCTGACCCAGGACGTTGTCGAGTTCCGCGCCGCGGCCCGGCAGGCCGCCGGGTCCACCCCCGAGGAGGAGAAATGACATCCACGAACGTCGCGGCGGCCCCGCCCGCCTACCAGTTGCCACAGCGGGTCACCCAGGCCCGGGTGCTGCGGTCGGAATGGACCAAACTGCGCACCCAGCCATCGGTGTTCTGGTCCCTGCTGGCCACGATGATCCTGATCGCCGGGTTCGGCATCCTGTACAGCCTGGTGCGGGAGACCCGGCCGCCGCACGGCGCGGCGGCGATCGCGTCCTTCGACCCGGCGGGGGTCAGCCTGTCCGGCGTGCAGCTCGCGCAGCTCGCGGTCGGGGTGCTCGGCGTGCTGCTGGTCACCAGCGAGTACGCCTCCGGGCTGATCCGGACCACCCTGGCCGCCGTGCCGCGGCGCCTGCCCGTGCTGTGGGGCAAGGCGGTGCTGGTGACGGTGGCCACCCTCGCGGCGAGCCTGCCGGCCGCGTTCGTCGCCTTCGTGGCCGGACAGTCGATCCTGGCCCGGGCGCATCTGTCGGTGCCGCTCAGCGACCCCGGCGTGGCACGCGCCGTCATCGGCAGCGCGCTGTACCTGGCGGTCGCCGCGCTGATCGGCCTGGGCCTGGGCGGCCTCCTACGGAGCACGGCCGGCGGGATCGCGGCGGTGTTCGGCCTGCTGTTCGGGGTCCAGCTCGCGGCCGGCTTCCTGCCGGGAAGCTGGGCGGACGACGTCGGCAGGTACGTGCCCACCACGGCCGGCCAGGCCGTCACCCTGGTGCAGCCGGACCCCGCCTCGTCGCTGGCTCCGTGGACCGGGTTCGGCGTGTTCTGCGCCTACGCAGCCGTCCTGCTCGGCCTCGCCGCCCTGCGGATGCGGCGCGGCGACGTCTAGCCGGCCCTCCACCCAGCCCACCCGGGCCAAGTGCATCGCAGCTCCGAAGCAGAGCGAGATGCCTGGCCCGGGTGGGCGACCGTTGTGCGCGCTAAAGGCTGCCCTGACAGCCGTTTCCGCCCACTTTCGCTTCCCGGCAACGGGGTAACTTCCGTACCCTTTCGTTTCCCAGCGACGGGTAATCGGTGGCGTGCTCCAGCGTGGCGGCCCGGCCGCGCCGGATCGCCTGGTTACATTCGTGTGCATGTTCGAGTCGGCGGGCCTGCTGGACGGGCTGAACGAAGAACAGCGCCGGGCGGCGACGCACCCGGGCGGGCCGCTGCTGATCCTGGCCGGCGCCGGCACCGGGAAGACGCGCACGCTGGTGGCCCGCGCCGCCTGGCTGCGCGAGCAGGGCATGCAGCCCAGCCGGATCCTGCTGCTCACCTTCACCCGCCGCGCCGCCGACGACATGCTGTCCCGGGCCACTGCCCGCGCCCGGACGGCCGACGGGCGGATCACCGGCGGGACCTTCCACGCGATCGCCCACCGGATCATCCGCCAGCACGCGGAGGCGTTCTCCCTGCCGCCCGAGTTCACCGTCATCGACCCGGCGGACATGGCGGACCTGCTGGATGCCCGCCGGGCGGATCACGGCCTGGCCGGCACCCAGCGCCGCGCGCCGCGGGCCTCGGTCTGCGCCGACATCTACACCCGGTGCGTGAACACCCAGACGACGGTGGCCGACGTGGTGCGCCGCGGCTTCCCCTGGTGCACCGAGTACACCGGCCAGCTCGCCGAGCTGTTCCGCGCTTACGTCGCGCACAAGCGCGGCCACGGACTGGTCGACTTCGATGACCTGCTGCTGCTGTGGCGGGCGGCGCTGGCCGATCCCGCCGCCGGGCCGGTACTGCGGGGCATGTTCGACGCCGTGCTGGTCGATGAGTACCAGGACGTGAACGCGGTGCAGGCCGACATCGTGCGGCTGCTGCAGCCGGAAGCCGGCTGCCTGACCTGCGTCGGCGACGACGCCCAGGCCATATACGCCTTCCGCGGCGCCGACCCGGAGCACCTGCGCCAGCTGGCGGCCGCCTTCCCCGGCCTCACCGTCGTGCGGCTGGTCCAGAACTACCGCTCGCGGCAGGCGGTGCTGCGGCTGGCCAACGCGGTACGCCCGCAGTCGGCCGGGCTGGAGCTCGCGCTCACCGCGGCCCGCGAGGCCGGGGCGACCCCGGTGCTCGTGCGCTGCCACGACGAGGCGACACAGGCCCGCGAGATCTGCGCCCGGATCCTTGACGCCCACGAGTCAGGCACGGAACTGCACGACCAGGCGGTGCTGGTGCGCGCGGCGCACCACAGCGACGTGCTGGAGATAGAGCTGGCGGCCCGCGGCATCCCGTTCATCAAGTACGGCGGGCTGCGGTTCACCGAGGCGGCCCACGTCAAGGACTTCCTGGCGGCGGCCAGGATCGTCGCCAATCCCGCCGACGACGTCGCCTGGTTCCGGGTGCTCCGGCTGCACGAGGGCATCGGGGCGGCGCACGCCCGGCGGATCATCGACATCCTGCGCCCGGCGCGATCCCGCCCCGTTCAGCCGCTGGGAAGAGGCCGTCGCCGCCGCGCCGCGGCGGGCGCGGGACCAGCTGGCCGCCACCATCGGCGGCCTGGCCAAGGCCGCCGTCGTTGAGCATAACGGGGAGCTCGCGGCGACGATCCTGGCCGCCGTGGCGGACCCGCTGCGGGCGCGCTACCCCGACGCGGACATCCGGATCGCCGACCTGGAGCGGCTCGCCGACGCGGCGGCGAGCAGGCCGTCGCTGCACGACGCGCTGGTCGAGCTGGCGCTCGACCCACCGGTGTCGGCCTCCGATCTCGCCGGGCCGCCCCGGCAGGACGACGACTTCCTGGTCATCTCGACCGTGCACTCGGCCAAGGGCCTCGAATGGCCCGTGGTGCACCTGCCCCACCTGGTCGACGGCGCCGTGCCCAGCGACATGGCGCTGGGCTCCCCGGCCGGGCTGGCCGAGGAACGGCGGCTGTTCTACGTCGCGGTCACCCGGGCCCGCGACCAGCTGTTCCTGTATGCGCCGCTGCGCCTGCACCACCACCGGCTGGCCAGCGACGACCGGCACGGCTACGGGCAGCTGACCCGGTTCCTCGACGGCGAGGCCCTGGCCGCGTGCGAATCCGTCCAGGCCGAGCCGCCGACGCCGCTGCTGCCCCGCACCGGGCAGCTGGCCGCGCGGATCGACGCGGATCTCAGCGCGCTGTGGACCGGCTGACCTGGCCGCGCCGGCCCATCCCGGCCCGCCGGGCGCACCCGCCGGTCAGCCCGCGTCGTCAGGCCTCCACTCGATGCCGTGGTCGGCGAGCCAGCCGCGGTCCTGCGGAGGGAGATCGCCCGGGCCGGCGGGGTTCGCCTCCACCGGGCCCAGCCGGAGGCCGCCCGTGGCCCCGACGTGCATGGCCCATTCGTCGCCGCGGTCGAGCACGACCTTCTCGAACTCGGGCGGCCGGCGGAGAAGCAGCCGCCTGGCACACCGGGTGCAGGACCACTCCTCGACGCCGGGCTCCAGCGTCCTGGTCCGCGTCATCTCATGTGGGGTCGGCAACCGAACTCCATTCAGCAGGCCCGTGGTGAGTACTCCATGCCTACCCTCCCGCCCCGCGTCAAACAAAGCACCACGCAGACCGGCCCGGCCCTGACCGTGCGCGGACGGCAGCGATCTGGTGGCCCGATGTATTTCCGGCCGGGCGGCGGGTTCTGTATTGGTGGCCACCCGGATCATCCGGCGCCGGAACGGGGGCCTGCGCGGGGGACTGCCCGCACAGCAGCGCACAACGGAGGAAACGCAATGCCACTTCAGTCAGGTTCACTTCAGACACCGGTGACCGACTTCGCCGTCGCCGGCATTCTGGACGGCCAGGTAACGGCCATGGACGTGCTCGACCCGACCGAGAGCAACGAGAAGACCTCGCTGCTCGAGGTGGACGACGAGTTCGACGTCCGGCTCACCTGGAAGCTCACCGGCGCGGCGACCCCGGTCGTCGGCGGCAGCTGGGTTGTGTCGCTGTACAGCGACGACATGGACGGGATCGGCACGATGATTGGGCTCATCGCCGGGCCCGCGGTCGTTCCGATCACCGGCGACGTCAGCCCGCTGACGTTCGAGCACACCTTCAAGGTCGCCCCGCCCAAGGTCAAGGAAGGCCTGTACAAGCTGACGGCGACCATCAGCCACTCACCCACCGGGGACCCGGCCAAGCTCTCGGAGATGTTCGGCTACGCCGAGGCCACCCCCATCGACATCCGCAGGACCGTGGTGGAGAGCAACTAGCCGCGCGATCTCGGATCCAGCCGCCGCGGCACCCGCGGGCCTCCAGCCCGTGGGCCGCGGCGGCCGGCGCGCGCCCGGGCCGGCGCGACTGGCCGGCGCGACCGCTCCGGCCGGCCTGCGGTCAGGTCCGTACGACCTGGTAGAGCCCCGGATGGGGGCGGTACCCGGCCAGACCCGCGGCCGACTCCACGAAGCCGGGGCTCTGGATCGCCGCCCGGAAGTCCTCGGCGGTCTGCCAGTGGGCGATGTTCACGAACTGGAATTCGGCGCCCGGCATGACCGCCTGGTGGAGCGCGGTGTCCACGTAGCCCGGCTGTGTCTCCAGGTAGTCCCGCGTCTTCTCCCAGGCGGCGATGAACTGCTCGGCCTGATCGTCGGGAACCTCGAACGCGTTGATCAACGTCACCGGCTCGGCCACGGCTGTCTCCGTCTCTGGCTCGCCGTCCGCGGCTGCCTCTGCTCGCCATCGCCCCCGGCCACCAGCCCTACCCGGGCCCATCAGCGGCTAACCCATGGCCGGGGCCGCCGGCCGTCGTCCCGGCCGACCGCGTTTAACCCCGCGGCTCGGCCCGCTCACCGTCGCCCCGGACGGTCCCGGGCCCGCGCCGTTAGCGCTGCCTGGGGGAAATCCCCCAGGTGAAGACGGGCGCTGGCCACGTTCCGGGCAGCTCGCCCGGTTCCTAGCGTGATTCTCAGGCCGGGCTGGCCGGCGAGGCAATCGGAGGACCTGGGGGTCACATGATCGAAGTCAGTGATCTGACCAAGCGCTATGGCTCCACGCTCGCGGTGGACGCGCTCAGCTTCGACCTGCAGCCGGGGATGGTAACCGGCTTTCTCGGGCCGAACGGGTCCGGCAAGTCGACCACCATGCGGCTGATCATGGGCCTGGACAAGCCCGATGCGGGGCAGGCCCGCATCGGCGGCCGCCACTACCGCGACCTGCGCTGGCCGCTGCGCGAGGCCGGGGCGCTGCTGGAGGCCAAGGCGTTCCACCCGGGCCGCAGCGCGCACGCCCACCTGGACGCGCTGGCGGCCAGCAACGGCATCGACCGCCGCCGGGTGGACGAGGTTCTTGACCTGGTCGGCCTGGCCGGCGCCGCCCGCAAGCGGGCCGGGAAATTCTCGCTCGGCATGGCACAGCGCCTCGGAATCGCGGCGGCGCTGCTGGGCGACCCGCCGGTGCTGCTGCTGGACGAGCCGGTCAACGGGCTGGACCCGGCCGGGATCCACTGGATCCGCGACCTGCTGAAGTCGCTGGCCGGGCAGGGCCGCGTCGTGTTCGTCTCCAGCCACCTGATCAGCGAGATCGCACTGCTGGCCGAGCACCTGGTGGTGATCGGCCAGGGCCGGCTGCTCGCCGACACCTCGGTCGCCGAGTTGTCGGCCGGCGCCGCATCCCTGGAGGACGCGTTCCTGCACCTGACCGGAGCCAGCACCGACTACCGCGGGCACGCCGCCGTCTCTGGCGGGGCCCCTGGCGATTGGGTAACCCAGCGAAAGGAAGGCTCGTCATGACCGTGCTCACGCAGCGCGTACCCGCCGGGCACTACCGGTTCCGGCACGTGGCGCGCATGGAATGGATCAAGCTGCGCACCTTGCGTTCCACCTGGTGGACCCTGGCGATCACCGCGGTCGGCGGGGCTGCCATGGCCGTCGCCATCGGGCTCAACACCATCAGCAAGAACGCGGACCTGACGAACAACGTGCTGGCCGGAGTGATCCCGGGGCTGCTGCTGATCGGGGTGCTGGGCGTGCTCGTCATGACCAGCGAGTACACCTCCGGGATGATCAGGGCGACGCTGGCAGCGGCCCCCCGGCGGCCGCTGCTGCTGGCCGCGAAGGCCGCGGTGTTCGCGGCGGCGTCGCTCGCAGTCGGTGAGGCGGCCTCGTTCCTGGCCTTCTTCGCGGGCGGGGCTGCCTTCCGGCACGGCATCTCGGCGCCTGCCCTGAGCCAGCCGGGCGTGCTCCGGGCGGTGCTGCTGGGCGGGGCGAGCTACTGCCTGATCGGGCTGCTCGGCCTCGGCCTCGGCGCCATCATCCGGCATACGGCGGCGGCCATCGCCGTGCTCGTCGCCGGCGTGTACCTCATCGGGATGATCATCGGCGCGGCCCGCCAGGCCCTGGCGGGCTACCTGCCGATCTTCATCATCGGGAACTCGCTGACCACGACCAGGCCGGAGCTGTGCACCGGGGCCGGGCAGTGCCCGCACTTCCTGTCGGCGTGGGCCGGCCTCGGCGTGCTCAGCCTGTACGCGGCCGTGGCGCTGGCGATCGGGGGCTGGCTGCTCGTCCGCCGTGATGCCTGACCGGAGGGCAAGGGTCGCCCGTGGGCCGATCCAGAGCGGACAATTGGGCCATGACCGCAGCCGGTCCGGTAAACCCGGCCGCCGCCGACCAGCCGGCCGGTCGCGGGCCGGGCGGGCCGGCGCCGGGCGGGTGGCTCGCCGGCCACGCTGGCCCTGACGATCGCCAGGGCGCCGCTCACCGGCTGGGCGTGGCGGGAGCTGCTGTTCTGCGCCATCGAGGTGCCGCTGGGGCTCTGCGTCCTGGTGTTCCCCATCGCGCTGGCCGGACTGCCGCTCGCGGTGGCCCTGCTGGTCCACGGCGGCCCGCGGCAGTCCGGATCGACCCCGGCTGACGCCGGGCCGGTTGTCGCGGTGTTCAGCGGCGTGGTCCTGGCCATCGCGCTGGCGCTGATCGTGCTGGCGCCCCGGATCGCCCGCGGGCTCGGCGCGGCGCACCGCCGCCTGGCGGCGCGGCTGCTGGGCGAGCGACATCCTTGGGCCGCCGCCCATCCGCCGCGGCCGGGGTGTGGCGGGCTGGCTCGCCGCCACGGTGCGCGACGGGCCGGGCTGGCGGGCCGCGGCGTACCTGCTGGTCAAGCTGCCGGTGACGGTGGGTGAGTTCTATGCCGCGTTCTTCGCGGCCGCCGGGCTGGCCAACCTGACCTACCCGTTCTGGTGGCCGCTGTTCCGCAACCATCCCCCGGATGTGCGGCTGGGGCCGGTCTACGCGCTCACGCCGTTCGGGGCGTTGCGCATCGAAACGTTCCCCGGCACGTTCGCCGCCCTCGCGGCGGGCGCCGCGATGGTGCTGGCCGCCCCGTGGGCCGCCCGGGCGGTCAGCTCGGCGGACCGCTGGCTCATGCGCGGCCTGCTCGGGCCGGGCCGGCTGGCGCAGCGGGTCGCCGACCTGGAGCAGTCCCGGGCGCTGGCGGTGGACGACTCCGCCGCCACGCTGCGCCGGCTCGAACGGGATCTGCACGACGGCGCGCAGGTCCGGCTGGCCACCCTGGCCATGAACCTCGGCATGGCCCGGGACAAGCTCGGCGACGATGCCAGCCCGGAGGTCCGCGAGCTGGTCGACGCCGCCCACCAGAGAGCCAAGGAGGCCCTGATCGACCTGCGCAACCTGGCCCGGGGGATCCACCCGCCGGCGCTCGACAACGGCCTGGCCGACGCGCTCGCCACCCTGGCCGCCAGCAGCGCCATCCCGGCCGGGCTGACCACGGCCATCCCGCAGCGCCCGGCGCCGGCGATCGAGACCATCGCCTACTTCTGCGCCGCCGAGCTGCTGGCCAACGCGGCCAAGCACAGCTACGCGAACCGGGTGACGATCGACGTGGCGGAGCGCGGCCAGATGCTGGTGCTGCGGGTCAGCGACGACGGCCGCGGCGGCGCCGACCCGGCCCGCGGCAGCGGCCTGTCCGGGCTCACGCAGCGGGTCCGCACCGTGGACGGCCGCCTGGAGATAGCGAGCCCCGCGGGCGGCCCGACGCAGGTCACCGTCCGGCTCCCGCTGCACCCATGACCGTACTGGTGCCCACGAGAGGGATGGAGCCCTAGTGACCGCGCCGGATCCGCTGCGGGTGGTGATCGCCGAGGACGCCGCCCTGTTCCGGGAGGGCCTGGCCCGGCTGATCGCCGACCGCGGGCACCAGGTGGTCGCCGCCGTGGCCGACGCCGACGCGCTGATCGCCGCCGTGGCCGAGCATGATCCCGACGTGGCCGTGGCCGACATCCGGATGCCGCCAACGCACACCGATGAGGGCCTGCGCGCCGCCATCGAGATCCGCCGCGACCATCCGCGCACCGGGATGCTCATGCTCTCCCAGTACATCGAGACGATGTACGCGGCCCGGCTGCTGGGCGGCAACGCGGCTGGCGTCGGTTACCTGCTGAAAGACCGGGTCGCCGACGTGGCCGAGTTCGCGGACGCGCTGGCCCGGGTGGCGGGCGGCGGCACCGCGCTCGACCCGGAGGTGGTCAGCCAGCTCGTCCGCGCCAGCCGCCACAGCGACGGCCTGGCCACGCTGACCCCGCGGGAGCGCGACGTGCTCGCCCTCATGGCCGAGGGCCGGTCCAACGGCGGGATCGCTGCCGCCCTCGTCGTCTCGGCCGGGGTGGTCGAAAAGCATGTGGCCAGCATCTTCGGCAAGCTGGGCCTGCCGCCGTCGGAGGCGGACAACCGCCGGGTGCTCGCGGTCCTGCGCTACCTCGGATCCTGACCCCGAAAGATCGCCGACCTGGGGACTTGCTGGCCGAATGATGGGTAGGGTCGGATGGTTGTGACCCCAGCCAGCGTCGTTCTTGCCGGCCGCTACCGCCTGGAGGGCTGTGTAGCTTACGGCGGGGTGGGCGAGGTCTGGCGGGCGACCGACCTCGTGCTGGGCCGGCCGGTGGCGGTCAAGCTACTGCGGGCGGAGTACGCCCAGCACCCGGAGGTGCTGGCGCGGTTCCGCGCCGAGGCCAGGCACGCCGGGTCGGTGTCCCATCCGGGCATCGCGCAGGTCTACGACTATGGCGAGGACGGCGCCGCATCCTCGCCGTACCTGGTGATGGAACTGGTGGACGGGCCGTCCCTGGCGCGTGTGCTGGCGGCCGGGCCGCTGACGCCCGCCCACGCCATGGACGTGCTCGCCCAGGCCGCCGCGGGCCTGCAGGCGGCACACGCGGCGGGCCTCGTGCACCGGGACATCAAGCCCGGAAACCTGCTGGTCGGCCCGGCCGGCCAGGTGAAGATCACCGACTTCGGGATCGCCCACGCCGCATGGTCCGCGCCGATCACGCAGACGGGAGCGCTGGTCGGCACGCCCGCCTATCTGGCCCCGGAACGGGTAACGGGTGGCCCGGCCACCCCCGCCAGCGATCTGTACTCCCTTGGGCTGGTGGGCTACCAGTGCCTGACCGGCACCGTCCCGTTTGAGGGGATAGCGCACGGGGTGACGGCGGCGCACCAGCACCGCACGCTGCCGCCGTTGCCCCCGGCCGTGCCCGCCGGGGTGGTGGAACTGGTCAACGACCTCGCGGCCAGGGATCCGGCGGCCCGGCCGGCCAGCGCGGGCGAGGTCGCGGTGCGGGCCGGGCGGCTGCGCAACGCCCTGGCCGGGCGCCCGACCGCCCCGCCGCCCAGCGAACCCGCCGGCCCGCCCCCGGCCGGGGCGAGGGGCGCGGAGCCGGTCACGCTGGTCGGAGACCCAGTTCCCATGCCTGGAGACCCAGTTCCCATGGCCGGAGAACCGGCCCCACCGGCTGGAGAGCCGGTGCCGTGGACAGGAGGGCCGGTGCCGTGGACGGGGGAGCCGGCCACCCTGGCCTACACGTCGGCCCCCGGCCTGACGCCGACCCACCAGCGGCTGCGGCAAGAGGGAATGCGGCCCGCGCGGAAGGGAATGCCCCCCGGGCGGAAGGGGATACCCCCTGGGCGGAAGGGGATGCGGCCCCCGCGGGAGGGAATGCGGCCCCCGCCGAATGGGATGCGGCCGGCGCGGGAAGGGATGCGGCCCGCGCGGGGCGTGCTGCTGGCCGTGGCCGGTGTGGCGGTCGTGGCGGGCCTGGCGGGATGGCTGCTGGCGGGCGCCTTCGGGGCCGGGCCGGAGCAGCCTCAGTCGGGAGGCCCACAGCCTGCCGCCAGCACGCCGGGTGCCACCGCGGGCACACCGACCGTCCCGGGCGCCCGCACGCCCACCGCCCCGGGCGCCCCCAGCGTCGAGGTGAACGCCGGCGCCCTGGCCGGCCAGCGGGCCAGCGTGGTGAGCCGGCATCTGCGCCGGATGGGCCTGCGGCCCCGGGTCGTGAGGGCCGTCCGGGGCAGCCAGGCGCCCGGCACGGTCATCTCGGTGCGGCCCAGCGGCCAGGTGCCGGCCGGCAGCGTCGTCACGGTGACCACGGCGCGCCCGCCGCCCGGGCACGGGAACGACGACGGCAACGGCCAGGGAAACAACGGCGACTGACGCGGGCCTTACCCGCGGGTACCTGTTATGGGCGCCGCGCCGGGGGTAGGGCAGGTGAAGCCCAGCCCGCCGACGAGGGCGAAAGATCATGAGCACGTCACGTACCTCCGCACCGCCCGCCGCCCGGATGCCGGCCTACTGCGAGCACGCCCGCTCCTACGAGCGGGATACCGGCGAGTTCCAGCCCTACCGCCAGACGATCGTGGAGGCCTTACCGGTCCGTCCCGGCCAGGTCATCCTCGACGTGGGATGCGGGACGGGGCTGTGCTTCGGCCTGCTGCGGGACAAGGTGACCGCGCTCGGCGGCGTCGTCGGCATCGAGGAGTCGCCCGAGATGGCGGCGGTGGCGCGCGAGCACATCGCGGCGGAAGGCTGGCTCAACGTCACGGTCGTCGAGTCGCGGGCCGAGGATGCGGAAATGGCGTTCACCGCGGATGCCGCTGTCTTCTGCGCCGTCCACGACATCATGCAATCCCCCGAGGCGCTGCGGAACGTCATGCGCAACCTCCGTCCGGGGGCGTGGGTGGCCGCGGGCGGCGGCAAGTGGGCAACGCCGCTCATGGTGGCGCTGAACATGCAGGTGAGGATGCTCCACGCTCCGTACGTGCGGAGCTTCGACGGGTTCGACCGGCCGTGGAACCACCTCGAGCAGCTGGTCGAGGACATCCACGTCGATGAGGTGGCGTTCGGCGGCGGGTACATCGCGACCGGCAGAGTGCGGCCGTCGGCCCCCGCCTAGCGGCCGGCCCCGGCCGGCGCCTCGCACGGCGTCACGCGGGCTGGTCACTCCGGTCGGCCGCGGCGAGCGTGCCGCCCCCGCGGCCCGGCGCCACCGACCAGCATGCCTCGAGCAGCGCCGGGGCGAACAGCTGCGGCGCGTTGATGCACACCCCGTGGTCGGCGTGCACCTCGTGCACCGATGCGCCCGGGATCGCCCGGGCCAGCCTGAGCTGGCGGCTCGCGGGCACGATGCGGTCCCGGGTGGTAACGACCACCGCGGCCGGGACATCGACCTGGCTGATCCACCCCTCCGAGCCGAAGTCGCAGACGGCCTGGATGGCCGATACGGCGGTGGCGAGCCGGGTCCGGCTCAGCTCGGCGCGGGCCCAGCTGGCGGTCGCCGGGTCGTCAAGGTGGCCCAGCAGCGCCATCCCGACATACTCCGCGCCCACCAGCTGCAGCAGCGGATTCCACCGCAGGGCGGCGGCCGCCGTTGGCAGCCCGAGCGCGGCCATCCTCTCCGCCGGTGACTCCCGGACGTTGCCCGCCGTGGAGCACAGCACCAGGCCGGACAGCAGCGAGGCGTGCCGCCTGGCCACCAGCTGGGCGACCATGCCGCCCATGGAATAACCCACGGCGACGAACTTGCGGATGCCGAGCACCGCCGCCAGCGCGGCCACGTCATCGGCGCAGTCCTCAAGCCGGAACCGCGAGCCGACCCGGATTCCGTCGCCATGGCCCCGCAGGTCGGCGGCGATCACCCGGAAATAGCGGGCCAGCGGCGCGAGGACCTTCCCCCAGTTCAGCTCGGCGGTGACCGCCACGCCGTGGATGAGCATCAAGGTCTCGGCGCGGCGCGGGCCCGGGCACTCCCACACCCGGGTGGCGCCACGGCCGGGCAGTTCCACCAGGCGTGTCAGGGGGGTCTTCGCCTCCCCAAGCACCCGCCGCACCACTGTCACGCTCCTGTGGTACCAGTCAGCGAGAGCCAGCGATCGGCGCCCAGCCGACGAGTTACCTGAATTATGAGGCATGAGTGCGTCTTCGGCCAAGGTCTGACACAGGCGAACTGCCCGGACCGCTGGTGCCGGTGGTGAGGATGTTCCGCCAGGGCGGCATGTGCCCGCAGGCCAGCAGGTCCTGGAGGGCTGGCCCCCCGGGCATACCAGACCTAGGGTGACATTCAAGGTCATCATCGGGCTGCGCCGGCCTGGGTGACTGCGGGCCGTATCCCGCCGCGTCTCGCGGCCCGGGTCGCACCCACAGCCGCCCGCCGGGGCCGGGAAATCAGGAGGGATCAATGAAGACCAAGGCTGCGGTCCTGCGCGGGGCGGGCCAGGACTTCGAGATCACCGAGCTCGACCTGGATCCCCCCAAGGCGGGCGAGGTGCTGATCCGTTATGCAGCCGCGGGCCTGTGCCATTCCGACGAGCATCTGCGGCACGGCGACATCGTGCCGCGCTTCCCCATCGTGGGCGGCCACGAGGGCGCCGGGATCATCGAGGAGGTCGGGGCGGGCGTCACCCGGCTGCAGCCCGGCGACCACGTCATCTGCTCGTTCCTGCCGGTCTGCGGGCACTGCCGGTGGTGCTCGACCGGCAAGTCGAACCTGTGCGACCTGGGCGCCAACATCCTGGACGGGTGCCTGCCCGACGGCACCTACCGGTTCCACTCCGACGGCGAGGACCTCGGCGGCATGTGCATGCTCGGCACGTTCTCCGAACTCGGGACCATCTCCGAGCACTCGGCGGTCAAGGTCGACGAGGACCTGCCGCTGGACAAGGTCGTGCTGATCGGCTGCGGGGTGCCGACCGGCTTCGGCTCCGCGGTGCACGCCGCGGCCACCGAGCCGGGCGACACCATCGCCATCTACGGCATCGGCGGCATCGGCATCAACGCCGTCCAGGGCGCCGCGCTGGCCGGCGCCAGGAACGTGGTGGCGATCGACCCGCTGGCCAACAAGCGGGAGATCGCCGAGCAGCTCGGCGCCACGCACAGCTGCGAGACCGCCGAGCAGGCCCAGGAGCTGATCACCGAGCTGACCCGCGGCGTGGGCGCCGACAAGGCGATCGTCACGGTGGGCGTCGTGACCTCGGAGGTCGTCACGAACGCGTTCAACGCGATCCGCAAGGGCGGCACGGTGGTGGTGACCGGCCTGGCCGACCCGACCAAGAACACGATCGAGCTGCCCGGCGCGATGCTGACCCTGTTCGAGAAGCGCATCCAGGGCAGCCTGTTCGGCTCCGGCGACCCGTTCCACGACATCCCGCGGATGGTGGAGCTGTACCAGTCCGGCGACCTCAAGCTGGACGAGCTGATCACCACCACCTACACCCTCGACCAGATCAACCAGGGCTACCAGGACCTGCTGGACGGCAAGAACATCCGCGGCGTGATCGTGTATGGCGGCTCCTGAGCCCGGCCCGCCCGCCGCCCCGCCCATCGTGGGGCTGCGGCGGGAGCGCGAGGTGCTCACCGTCGCGCTGGAGGCCGGGCGGCACGTGGTGATCGAGGGCCCGCCGGGCACCGGCAAGTCCACGCTGCTGCGCGACATCGCCCGCCAGGCGGGCCAGGCCGTGGTCTTCGTCGAGGGCAACGCCGAGCTCACGCCGGCCAGGCTGATCGGCCAGTACGACCCCGCGCAGGTGCTTGACGAGGGGTACGTGCCGGCCAGCTTCACCGACGGCCCGCTGCTGCAGGCGATGCGGTCGGGCGCCCTGCTGTACCTGGAGGAGTTCAACCGGGTCCCGGAGGAGACGCTCAACGTCCTGATCACCGTGCTCACCGAGGGCGAGATCGCGGTGCCCCGGCTCGGCGTGGTGCGGGCCGGCGACGGGTTCCGGCTGATCGCGGCCATGAACCCGTTCGACGCGATCGGCACCGCGCGGGTCAGCCACGCCATCGCCGACCGGATCTGCCGGGTCGTGCTCGGCTACCAGGACGCCGCCGCCGAACGGGAGATCACCACCGCCGTCACCGGCGAGACGGGCGAGGTGGTGGACTTCGCGGTGACGCTGACCCGGGCCACCCGGGAGCACCGGGACGTGCGGATGGGCGCGTCGGTGCGCGGCGCGATCGACCTGGTGCTGCTGCTGACCGGGCTGGCCAGGCTGCGCGGCGAGACACGGCATGGCGCGGGCGACGGCCCGGGACGCCGCCCACGCCGCCCTGTCCGGCCGGATCCGGATCGCCGACGGGTGCGACCGCAGCCCCGAGTCGGTGCTCGACGAACTGCTGGGCCTGCTCTGGCCGGCGGACTCGCCGCGCTCCCGCTCCCGGCCGGCGACGGTGCTCCCGGCGCCGCCCGCGACGGTGAGGCCCCGGACGGCCGGGGAAAAGCTGACGGCCGCGCCGCCGCACCGGCGCCGGCGACCTCACTCGCAGCGCGATCCGGCCTCGGCGGCGCGCCGCGACCGGGGCCGGGGCGCCGCCCGGCGGACCGTCAGCCGGGCCGAGCTGGCCGCCAGGCACCCGTCCTTCGCCGCCGTGTCGCCCGAGGTCGGGGCGGCTCGACCGAGGACGCGTTCGCGCAGCTGCTGGCCGACGACCCGGACGCCGCCGTGACCCTGCTGGCCGACCTGGCCCGGGCCACCGACCGGGACCTGCGCGCCGCCGCGCGGCGGCTGGCGGCGCGGGTCTTCTTCCGGCTGGGCCGGGCCGGCCAGAAACCGGCCCGGGGCACCCGCCGGCTCGGGGCCGGCCGCGCCGAGGGGGATCTCGACCTGGACCGGACCCTCGACCGGCTGGTCGGGCGCCTGGCCGCCCGGCCGCCGACGAGCTGGTGACCCGGTCCTGGCGGGCTCACCGCCGCGCGCTGTGCCTGCTCATCGACACCAGCGGCTCGATGTCGGGCCTGGCGGTCGCGATCGCGGCCGTGGCCGCGGCCAGCGTGGTCCTCGCCGCCGACGGGCGGCTGGCCCCCGGCGATCCTCGCGTTCAGCGGCGGCGTCACCGTGCTGCAGGCGCAGGGCACCCGCCGCGCGCCCGGGGAGCTCGTCGGCGACCTGGTGGCGCTGCGCGGGCACGGGGTGACCGACCTGGCGGCCGCGCTCCGCGCCGCGGCCGCCCAGCTGGCCGGGGCCGCCGCCGACGAGCGGGTGGCGCGTGCTGCTGTCGGACTGCCTGCCGACCGCGGGCGGCGACCCGGCGCTGGCGCTGGCCGGGATCGGCCGGCTGCACGTGCTCTGCCCGCTGCCCACGGCGGAATCGGAGCGCGGCGGCCGCCGCCCTGGCCCGGCGGGGCGGCGGCGTCAGCCAGCCGGTCAGCAGGCTCGCCGACGTGGCGCCCGCGCTGACCCGCGTGCTTTCCTGACGCGGCGCCCGCACGGCTCGCGTGCCCGGGCGGGCGTGATCGTCATTACGCCCTACGTCTGGTTGCCAGGAAGGTTGCCATGGTGTCGTCGAGTTCGGTCCACCACGGGGTGTGGTGGACCGGCGCGACGGTTCCGGTGCAGGGTGAGGAGAATGACCTGTCCCGGTACCCGGTGATGCTGGTCATCTTGTCGTGCTCCCACTCCTTGAAGTGCGCACGGGTCAGGTTGACGTCGTAGCTGGGGTAGTCGACGTCCTTGTTCAGGTCCTCCACGTAGTCGGCCTGGAAGTCGATCTCGTCGGACGGCCCCGCGCACTCGGCCAGCCGGTCGCGCCACTTCGCGATGTCGGCGGCCATCTCCTCGCGCGAGGGCAGCGGGATCCGGCCGAGGACGTAGTCGCGCGCGTACCACGCCTGCGCGTCGAACATGGTGAACGTGTAGTACTGGTCCTGCATCCCGAGGTACATGAGGTCGGGGTTGCCGAGCCAGAAGATGCCCTTGTAGAGGTTCTCGGGGTACAGCACGTTCGCGGTGCGCAACCGCAGCTCGTCGGAGATGAACCCGAACGAGTGCTGATACCCGGTGCACAGCACGATGGCGTCCACGTCGCGCGCCGTCCCGTCGGCGAAGTGCGCTGTGCTGCCGTTGACCCTGGTGAGCAGCGGCACCTCGTCGATGCCCTCCGGCCACGGGAAGTCCATCGGCGCGGTCCGGTAGGAGATGGTCACGGAGGCGGCACCGTACTTCTTGGACTGCAGCGCGATGTCCTCCGCGGAGTAGCTGCTGCCGATGACCAGCAGCCGCTTGCCGGCGAACTCCTGGGCGTCCCGGAAGTCGTGGGAGTGCATGATGCGGCCGGGGAACTGGTCGAATCCCTCGAACGACGGCATGTTCGGCGTGGAGAAGTGCCCGGTCGCGACGATGACCCTGTCGAACTCCTCGGTCCTGCTCCGGCCGTCGTCCCTGGTCTGCACGGTTACCGCGAACTTCCCTGCCTTCTCGTCGTAGCTGATCCACCGGACGGCGGTGCCGAACTGGAGGAACTGGCGGACGTTGTTCGTTTTGGCCCGCCCGATGATGTAGTCGCGAAGCACTTCGCGCGGCGGGAACGACGGGATCGGCTGGCCGAAGTGCTCATCGAAGGTGTAGTCAGCGAACTCGAGGCACTCCTTGGGCCCGTTGGACCACAGGTAGCGGTACTGGCTGCCGTGTACTGGGTCGCCGTGCTCGTCAAGCCCGGTCCGCCAGGTGTAGTTCCACAATCCACCCCAGTCGCTCTGCTTCTCGAAACAGGTGATCTGGGGTACCTCGGCACCCTGCCGGCGAGCTTGCTCGAAGGCGTCCAGCTGTGCCAGCCCGCATGGTCCGGCGCCGATGACGGCGACCCGTGATGCCATCCCAGCCCTCCTGAACTCAGGTTGTTCTTGTATAAGTGGACCGTATCGGGAGCGCCCCGGCGTATCCATGAGGCCGGGTGACCGTAGCGCTGATCGACAACCTATCTGTCGACATGAGCAGTTGCCCGCAGCGGTGGGCGAGACCCGCGACGAGCTGGTGATCTGAGATGACCTCCTACCCCAGCGAGCGCCGCCTCGTCGCGCTGGCGTGCCGGGTGCTCGCCATCGAGGGGCTCGCCGAGACCACCCTTGGCCACGTGAGCCTGCGGGTTGACGGCACGCACCTGCTCGTGCGGGCGCGGCGGGCCAGCGAGCACGGCCTGCTGTTCACCACGGCCGACGACATCGCGCTGACCGATCTCGACGGGAACCTGGCCCCGGGCGAACCGCCCATATCCCTGCCAGCGGAGCTGCCGATCCATACCGCGCTGCTGCGCTCGCGGCCGGACTGCGCGGCGGTGGTGCACGCCCACTCGCCCGCGGTCGTCGCGTGCACCGTCGCCGACGTGCCGCTGCGGCCGATCATCGGCGCCTACAACATCCCGGCGATGCGGCTCGCGGCCGGCGGCATCCCCACCTACCGCTTCTCGGGCCTGATCCGTACCGCCGAGCGCGCCGCCGGGCTGCTCCGGGCGATGGGGGACCATCCGGCCTGCCTGCTGCGGGGCCACGGGCTGGCCGCCGCGGGCGGGTCGCTGGCGGCGGCGGTGCTCACCGCCATCGACGTCCACGTCCTGGCGCGCCTCACGGTCACCTGCTGGCAGATGCAGCGGCCGCTCACCGAGATCGACCCGGACGACTACCGCGACCTGCCGGTCTTCGGCGAGGACTACTACGAGCAGGTCTGGCGGTCCTACGCCGCCAAGGCCGAGCGGGTGCCGCTCTGACCGCTGGGAGGCACGGTGCAGCACATCCTCACCCTTTCGGCCGTTGCCGTCGTGGTGCGGCACTGGTTCGAGATCGACCTCGAGGATGCGTCCATGGAGCATGGCGCGCGCATCGAGCTGCGGGAGCTGGCCACGCACCCGCGCCGCGGGAGCGAGTCGGCCGCCCAGCTCATCACGCTGGACCGGCCCCTGTGGCGGGCCGACCTGTTTGACCGGCTGACCGATGAGCCGGGGACGTTCGGCGTGGCGCACTACCATCCGGAGTTCTCCGGCAACGAGCCCTGCCCTCGCGTCTGGGACCCGGTGCTGACGGCGCGGCCCTGGCGGTGGCTCCGCGATCAGTTCGCCCGCCCGCGCGCCGCCCAGCCGAACGGGCCATGGGAGCTCGATCCGGCGGACGCGGCGGAGCTCGGCGGCCTGGCCGATACCGTCGTGACCCTGGCCCGGCAGGTGTCGCCCGAGCGCTGCCACTCGGCGGCCGAGTGCTTCGGGCTGACCCGGGACGCGCGCGAGTCGGTCCAGCTCATGATCGGGACTGTCCGCCAGCGCGACCGGCTCGACCTGGAATGGATCAAGCCCTGGCGGATGGACCGGTAGCGGCCCGGGACGCCCGTGAGCCGGATCACTCCCCGGAGCCAGGTCACTCCCGGAGCCGGGTCACTCCCGGAGCCGGGTCACTCCCGGAGCCGGGTCACTCCCGGAGCTTGCGGAGGATGCGGGCGAGGTGGGAGCGGTCGGTTGGGCTGAGCCGGCCGAAGACCCGTTCGGCCTCCGAGCCACGGATCGCGTCGAGGACGCTGCTGCCGTCGTCGGTCACCTCGACCAGCGTCGCCCGCCGATCACCCGGGTCGGGCCGCCGCTCGACCAAGCCTCGTTTTTCGAGGGCGTCCACCACCTCGGTGGCCGAGCGCGGCGCGATGCGCAGCCGGTCCGAGAGCTCCGACAGGCGCATGACCCCGTGGCGCCTGAGCATGCGCAGGGCCCGCAGCTGAGCGGGGTGGATGTCCCACGGGGCCAGGGTCTCCTGCGACGTGTCGCGCAGCCGGCGCGCAACGGCCCAGAAGGCCTCCGCCAGCGTCTCGTCACCGGCTGATTCGCGCCCCGCCGCGGCGCGGTCCTGGGTCACCGGAATAGCGTACCAGCCTATGCTGTTGTAGCCTCATAATGAGGTAACCTCAGTAATGGACTTTCCGGGCCCCGCCTCGCGTCGCGGGGCATCACGACAGAATCGAGCAGCCTTTGGCATCGCCTAACACGACCCGGGACAGCAGCACCGGCCGGGGCCGCGGCTCGCGGACCGTCACCGCCGCGGAAAGGGCGCAGGCGCGCGAGGTGTCCCTGCGCCGCATCGGCCGGCTTTTCACTCCCTACCGCTGGCAGCTGGCGGTCGTCACCGCCATCATCGTCGCCTCCTCCATCGTCGGGCTGGCCTCCCCGTTCCTGCTCCGCGCGGTCATCGACACCGCGCTGCCGGCCAGGAACGTGCAGCTGCTGGCCTGGCTGGTGATCGGCATGGTCGCGGTGGCCGCCATCACCTCGGCCTTCGGCGTGATCCAGACCTGGATCAGCACCAAGGTCGGCCAGCACGTCATGCACGAGCTGCGCACCGGCGTCTTCAGCCACCTGCAGCGGCAGTCGATCGCGTTCTTCACCCGCACCCGCACCGGCGAGGTCCAGTCCCGCATCACCAACGACATCGGCGGCATGGAATCCGTCGTGACCTCGACCGCGACCTCCATCGCCTCCAACCTGACCACCGCGGTCGCCACCGCGGTCGCCATGGTCGCCCTGTCGTGGCGGCTCTCCCTCATCTCGCTGGTCGTCATGCCGCCGGCGATCTACCTGACCCGCAAGGTCGCTGGCATGCGCCGCGCCATCACCGCGCAGCAGCAGCGCGAGCTGGCCGACCTCAACGTCACCATCGAGGAGGGCCTGTCGATCAACGGCGTCCAGCTGGCCAAGACGATGGGCACCGGCCCGTCGCTGGTCCAGCGGTTCACCGCTTCCTCGGCCCGCCTGATCGACCTGGAACTGCGCTCGCAGCTGGCCGGGCGGTGGCGGATGGCCTCGTTGAGCATCATCTTCGCCGCGATCCCCGCGATCATCTACCTCGCCGCCGGCCTGCCGGTGACCGCCGGCGCGGTCACCATCGGCACCCTGATCGCCTTCACCACCCTGCAGAACACCCTGTTCCGGCCGGTGACCGGGCTGCTCAACACCGGCGTCTCGGTGATCAGCTCGCTGGCGCTGTTCGCGCGGATCTTCGAGTACCTCGACCTGCCGGTCGAGGTCGACGACCCCGCCCACCCGGTCGAGATCGACCCGGCCCAGGTCAGCGGGCACGTCCGTTTCGAGGACGTCAGCTTCACCTACCCCGGCGCCGACCGGCCCGCGGTCTCCGGCGTCAACCTGGACGTACCGGCCGGCAGCACGCTGGCCCTGGTCGGCGAGACCGGATCGGGCAAGACCACCCTGGCCTCGCTGGTCGCCCGGCTCTACGACCCCAGCAGCGGCAGCGTGCGCATCGACGGCATCGACATCCGCGACATCCGGCTGGCCGACCTCGCCACGATCGTGGGCGTGGTCAGCCAGGAGACCTACCTGCTGCACACCACGGTGCGGGAGAACCTCCGCTACGCCCGGCCCGGCGCCACCGACGCCGAGATCGAGGACGCGGCCCGCGCCGCCCAGATCCACGACCTGATCGCCGGGCTGCCCGACGGCTACGACACCATGGTCGGCTCCCGCGGGCACCGGTTCTCCGGCGGCGAGAAGCAGCGCATCGCCATCGCCCGGACCCTGCTGCGCGACCCGCGCGTGCTCGTGCTGGACGAGGCCACCAGCGCCCTGGACACCGAGACCGAGCGCGCCGTCCAGCAGGCGTTCGACAACCTCGCCCGGGGCCGCACCACCATCACCATCGCCCACCGGCTCTCCACCGTGCGGGACGCCGGCCAGATCGTCGTCCTGGACCACGGCCGCGTCGTCGAGGCCGGCACCCACGCCAGCCTCCTGTCCGAGGACGGCCGCTACGCAACCCTCGCCGCCTAGCCCTGGCCGCACCGACTTAGCCCTGGCCGCGCCGGCCGGGGACGGCTGTGCCGACATGAGACGGCGGGACCGGCGGCCGGCCCGCACACTGCTCTTGCCAAGGCGTGCCCGGGTGTGAAGCGTTGGACGGTACAGGGCCGTCCGGGGTGCGCCTCGCCCGGGCCGTATGTCCGCGGAGGTAGCCGTGAAACCAGCACCGTTCGCCTACGCAGCTCCCGCCACCGTGGCCGAGGCGGTCGCCTTACTCACCGAGCACGCCGGGGCCGAGGCGCGGGTGCTCGCCGGCGGGCAGAGCCTGATACCGCTGATGAACTTCCGGCTGGCCAAGCCGGGCTACCTCATCGACCTGCGCAATGTAACCGGCTTGAGCGGGATCCGGCGCGACGGCGACGTCCTGGTCATCGGGGCGATGACCCGGCTGGCCGAGCTGGAGCGCTCCCCGAGGTGGCGATGGCCGCCCCGCTGCTGGCCGAGGCCGTCGGGTACGTCGCGCACACGCCGATCCGCAACAGCGGGACGGTCGGCGGCAGCCTGGCCCACGCGGATCCCGCGGCCGAACTGCCCGCGGTGGTGCTCGCCCTCGATGCCGAGCTGGCCGCCACCGGCCCGGCCGGGACCCGCACCATCCCGGCGGCGGAATTCCTCCAGGGGCCGTTCACCACGGCGATGGAGCCGGGCGAGATCCTGACCGAGGTGCGGCTGCCGGCCTGGGACGGGGGGCACGCGTTCGTCGAGTTCGCCAGGACCCACGGCAGCTTCGCCCTCGTCGGCGTCGGCCGCGGTGATCGAGCTGGACGGGGATTCCGGATCGCCCCCGCCGCGGTCGCCCTGAGCGGCGTGGCGCCCACCCCGATGCGGGCCACCGCGGCCGAGCAGGCGCTGGCCGGCGCCGTCGCCGGCGACGCCACGGCCGCCACGGCCGCCGAGGCCGCCGGCGGGACTCACCCCCGCCGGGGACGTGCACGGCGAGCGCGGAGACCCGGCTCGAGCTCGCCCGCAGCTACATCCGCCGGGCGATCGAGATGGCGTTGCGGCGCGCCCAGGACGGGAGGTGAGACGCGTGGAGCGGCAGAGGTGCACCACGGCTGACCGTCAACGGCGACCCCCGGGTCGCCGAGGTCGAAGCCGCGCCGGTTGCTCGTCGACTTCCTGCGTGAGGATCTCGGGCTAACCGGAACCCACATCGGCTGCGAGCAGGGCGTCTGCGGCACGTGCACGGTGCTGCTGGACGGGCACAGCATCCGGTCCTGCATCACCTTCGCCGTGCAGGCCGACGGCGCCGAGGTGAGCACGGTCGAGGGCCTGGCCACAGGCGGCAGCTGCACCCGCTGCAGGACGAGTTCTCGGACAAGCAGGGCCTGCAGTGCGGGTACTGCACGCCCGGGGATGCTGATGCGGGCCGCAGGAGATCATCGAAGCGGAATCCCGGATCCACACCGCCGAACAGGTCCGCGAGCGGCCATCGCCAGCAACCTGTGCCGCTGCACCGGTTACCAGTTCATCACCGAGGCCGTGCTCGCCGCCGCCGTGCGCGACGGCTGCGCGAGGCGCCAGAGGAGGTCGCGCCATGACCGCCATGGACCGCGAGGCGGCACCCCCGGTCCGTGACCATGCACCCGAGCGCAAGTGGGTCGGCAAGTCGATCCGCCGCGTCGAGGACCCGAAGTTCCTGCGCGGGCCGCGGCGGCTACATCGGTGACATGACGCTGCCCGGAATGCTGCACGCCGCCGTGTTGCGCAGCCCGCATGCCCACGCCCGGATCGTCTCGCATCGACACCACCGCGGCGCGCGCCGCTGCCGGGCGTCCACGCGGTGATCACCGGGGCGCAGGCGGCCGAGCTCGTGCGACCCGTTGCCCGACTTCGGCCCCGACCCGGCCCAGCACACCTGGCGCTGCCTCGCCGCCGACAAGGTGCGCTACGTAGGCGAAGGCGTCGCGGTCGGCCGTCGCCGACAGCCGCTACCTCGCCGAAGACGCGCTCGAGCTGATCGAGGTCGAGTACGAGCCGCTGCCGGTTCTGGTCGACCCCGAGCAGGCCCTGCAGCCGGGCGCGCCGCTGGTGCACGAGGACCTGGGCTCCAACTGCGCCTACGAGCGCACGTTCCAGTTCGGCGAGGTCGACCGTGACTTCGCCGAAGCCGACCTCGTGGTCACCGACCGGCTGCGCTGGCACCGCTCCGGCGGCCAGCCGCTGGAGACCGTCGGCGCCGTCGCCGAGCTACGACCTCGCCACCGGCAGCTGACCGTCGCACACCAACTCGCTGTCCTTCACCAGCTACCTGTTCATGGTCGCGAGGACGATGAAGATACCCGACAACAGGCTCGACATCCGGCCGATGCCGGCGGGCGGCAGCTTCGGCTCCAAGCTGTTCGCCACCAAGCCGCGGGACTCGCAGGCATGTGCTCGCGGGAGGTCGGCAGGCCGGTCCAGTACCTGGAGGACCGGATCGACAACATCTCCAACTGCGACCACCACGGCTCCGACCGGGTCTACGATGTCGAGCTCGCGCGTGATGCGCGACGGCGACGCATGCGCAGCATCAAGATCGACACGGTGGAGGACTACGGCGCCTACATCCAGTTCGGCGTGGGCCACCACGGCAACGCGCTGGCGCAGGTCGATCGGGCCGTACCGGATCACCAGCGTCGAGTACCGGGTGCGGGCGGCGCTGACCAACAAGAACCAGCAGGGCGCCTACCGGGGCTTCGGCTCCGAGGTCAACAACTGGATGCTGGAGCAGATGGTTGACAAGGCCGCCCGCGAGCTCGGCATGGACCCGGTGGACGATCCGCCGCCAGCAACTTCATCCGCGAGTTCCCGCACTTCATCCCCACCGGCAACGTCTACGACTCCGGTGACTACGACGCAGGTCCTCGACAAGGCACTCGAGCTCGCGGAGTACAAGCACTGGCGCGCCGAGCAGGCGAGCGGCTGCGCGAGCAGGGCCGCTACATCGGGATCGGGCTGATCACCGCCCAGGAGCGGTCAGCGTGTTCTCCGCGACCGAGTTCTGGTTCTGGTTCGACGAGCCGGGCGCGCCCGGTCACCTCGATGCCCGAGAGTCGGTGACGCTCAAGGTCGACGCCGACCGGCGGCATCACCGCCACCCTGTACTCCTGCGCGTTCTGGGGCAACTCGCCCGGAGACGATGGTGGCGCAGCTCGTGGCCGAGGAGTTCGACTGCGACCCGCACGACGTCTCGATCGTCTACCAGCGGCAGCAAGCAACGGTCTGCCCGCGACGGGGCCCGGCGGCTCCCGCACCACCGTCATGCTGGCGGGCGCCGTCGAGGGCGCGACGGCGAAGATCAAGGACAAGGCCCGCGCCGGCCGCGGCGCACCTGATCGAGACCGCGCCGGACGACCTGGAGTGGGTCGACGGCGGCTTCCAGGTCAAGGGCGTCCCCGGGCAGCGGAAGACGCTCGGCGAGATCGCGATCATGCTGCACCTGTTCAAGCACAGCTTCCCCGAGGAGATGGAGTCCGGGCTGGAGGACGTCGAAGGTCTACGACCATCCCTACACGACGATGCCGTCGGCGGACCGCAAGGATCTCGGCGTCTTCTACCCCTTCATGGGCCACGCCTGCCACATCCCGGTCGTCGAGGTGGACATCGAGACCGGCGCGCGTCACGTTCCTGGCACTACGCGGCGGTGCACGACTGCGGAACGCTGGTCAACCCGCGCTCGCTCGCCGGGCACATCGTCGGCGGGACGGCGCAGGGCATCGGGACCGCGCTGTACGAGGAGTACGTCTACGACGACGACGGGCAGCTGCTCTCGTCGAGCTACATGGACTACCTCATCCCGACGGCGATGGAGGTGCCCGAGCTGGGATCGGGCACGTGGAGACGCCGTCGCCGTACACGCCGCACGGGATCAAGGGCGGCGGGGAGGGCGGCCGGATGATGGCGCCCGCGGCGATCAACGCCGCGGTCAACGACGCCCTGGCCCCGTTCGGCGTCCGCCTCACCGAGCTGCCGATGACCCCCGAACGCATCCTGTCGGCGCTGCGGGCAGCGGGGAAGGCCGGGTGAGCACCCCGGTCGCGGTCGTCACCGGGGCCAACCGGGGCATCGGGCGCGCGATCACGGTGGCCCTGGCCGCGGGCGGGTTCACGGTCGCGGCCAGCGCCCGGGACCCGGCGAGCCTGGCCGACACGGTCGAGGCGGCGGGCAAGGCGGGCGGCGACGGCGGTCCCGCTCGCCTGCGACGTGCGGGACGAGGCGTCGGTGGCGGCAATGGCGGCCGGGGCGGAGGCGCTCGGGCCGGTGCGCGCGGTCGTCGCCAACGCCGGCGTGGCCGGGCCGACGCAGCCGCTGCACGAGATGACGCTGGCGGACTGGCGGGACACCGTCGCCACCGACCTCGACGGCGTGTTCCTGACGTTCCGCGCGTTCATCCCGGGGATGATCGAGCGCCGGGGCGGCAGCCTGATCGCGATCTCGTCCATGACCGGCAAGCGCCCGCTGCGCGGCCGCACCCCCTACGCCGCCGCGAAGATGGGCGTGATCGGGCTGGTCCGCACGCTCGCCACCGAGCTCGGGCCCTACCACATCCGGGTCAACACGGTCTGCCCCGGCCCCGTGGCGGGCCCGCGGATGGACGAGGTGGTCCGCAGGCAGGCCGCCATCCGCGGGATCACCGAGGAGCAGGCACGGGCCGAGCTCACCAGCGCGTCACCGCTGGGCCGGATGGTGGAAGCCGGGGAGGTGGCGGCGGCCTGTGCGTTCCTCGCCTCGGATGGCTCCGCCGCGGTCACGGGCGAGGACCTGAACGTCACCGCCGGCGTGGTCATGTACTGATTCCCGCCGAAGGAGAACGATGCGGATCGTCGACCTCTCGCAGGACATCTACGAGGGCATGAAGGTGTATCCGGGTCATCTGAAGACGGTGCAGTTCGAGCACGCGACCCACGAGGAGACGGCGCCGCGGTTCGAGGGCGGCTTCTCGTTCCAGACCACCGGATTCATGCTCAACGACAACGGGCCCACCCACGTGGATTCGTTCTCGCACCTGGATCCCGGACCCGGCGGCGCAGACCATCGATCAGATGCCGCTGGATCTGTTCTACGGCACCGCGGTATGCCTGGACGTCACCGGCTTCCAGCCGCGGACCGACATCACGGCCGATGACCTCGACAGCGTGGAGGAGGCCTCGCCGGTCGACGTGCGGCCCGGGGACATCGTGCTGCTGCACACCGGGACCTGGAACAAGTTCGCCGGGGACAGGCGCTACCTCACCGACTTCCCCGGCCTGGGCGAGTCGGGCAGCGAATGGATCGTCCGGCGGCAGGTGAAGACGTTCGGCGTGGACAGCCCGACCCCGGACAACCCGGCCAGCACCAGCTACCCGTGTCACATGATGTGCCGCCGCGAGCACATCACGCACTACGAGAACCTCGCCCGCCTGGACCAGGTGGTGAACACCAGGTTCACCTTCGCCGGGTTCCCGCTCAAGCTCAAGGGCGCCCACGGCGGCCCGACCCGGGCGGTCGCGCTGGTCGGCTAGTACGGGCGCCGTCATCGCGGGAGCGGCGGGCCCGCGGCGGCGCCGGGTCACCAGTTCTGGATCGAGGCGGCGAAGATCCCGGCGATGTCCTCCTCGGTGACCGGGCGCGCGCACGTGGCCAGCAGGCGCTGCTGCTTCATCGTCCCGGGCACCAGGTCGCCGATGTCGGCCTCGGTGTAGCCGACGGCGCCGATGCCGTTGGGGATGCCGATGTCGCGCATCAGGCGGGTCACCGCGGACGGCAGCTGCTCGGCCGGATCGTTCAGCGTCTCCTGGCCCGGCGCCAGCAGGGCCGCGGCCCGCAGATGGCGCTCCGGGGCGGTGGCGAAGGTGAACCGGAACGCCTGCGGCGCGGTGAGCGAGACCGACTGCCCGTGCGGCACCATCGGCTCCTGCTGCGGGTAGCCCGCGGGCCGGTAGTCCTTCACCATGCCAGCGATCGGGTAGCCGTTGGCGTGCGGGATGTGCACGCCGGCGTTGCCGAACCCCATGCCCGCGAAGGTCGCCGCCAGCATCATGTTGCTGCGCGCCTGCAGGTCGGCCCCGTCGCGGACCGCGGTGCGGAACGAGGCGGCGATCAGCGCGAGCGCCTTCTCACACCACAGGTCGGAGACCGGGTTGGACCCGCAGTAGGTGACGCGCTCCTCGGGCTGCTTGCGATCGAACGTGGTGTAGGGGCGGGCGGTGTAGGACTCCAGCGCGTGGCACACGATGTCCATGCCCGCCGAGGCGGTGACCTCCGGCGGCAGCGTGAGCGAGACCAGTGGGTCGATCACGGCGAGCGTGGGGCGGAGCCGCCAGTGGCCGAAGCCGGTCTTGACCCTCAGCGACAGCACGTCGAGCACGCACATCGCGGTGCTCTCCGAACCGGTCCCGGCCGTGGTCGGCACCGCGATCAGGGGCTTGAGCTGGCGCCCGGGGGCGCGGCCGCCGCCGATCGGCTTGTTGACGTAGTCCATCAACGCGCCTTCGTCGGTGGTCAGCAGGTTCACCGCCTTGGCGGTGTCGATGGACGACCCGCCGCCGACGGCCACGAATCCATCCCACGGGCCCTGCTCACGGGCGTAGCCGACGGCCTTGTCCATGCTGTCGTCGGTGGGCTCGACATGAACGCCGTCGAAGATCTCCGAGCTGATCCCGTACCTGGCCAGCGAGTCGGCGACCCGGTCCGGGATGCCGAGCCCGCTGATCCGGGGGTCGGTGAGGATGAGCACCCGCCGCGCCCCGAACTGGGCCATGTCGAAGCCGATTTCGTCCACGGCCCCCGCGCCGAACTTCAGCGGCGGCGCGCCCCAGGTGAAGATGCTCTCCTCGGTCATGGCGGGCTACCTCTCCTGCTCGGTCGGGCGGATCAGTATCTCGTTGATCGCGACGTGCCGCGGCCGGGTCACGATGTAGGTGATCGCGTCGGCGATGTCCCCGGCCTCCATCCGCTGCCCGAACTGGCTGCTCAGGCTCTCGAGCACCTCGGGGCGGTTGTGGCTGGCCAGCTCGGTCGCGGTCGCTCCCGGCTCGACCAGGGAGACGCGCAGGTAGCGCTTGGTCACCTCCTGGCGCAGGGACTCGCTGAACGCGCCGACGCCGTGCTTGGTCAGGGAGTAGACGTTGTTGCCGTTGCGCGCCGCCCGGCCCGCCACCGAGCTGATGTTCACCATGTCGGCGACGCGGCGCGGGCCGTCCTCGGCGGCGCGCAGCAGGTGGGGCAGGGCCTCGTGCGCGCAGTACAGCAGCCCGAGCACGTTGAGCTCGACCATCTGCTGCCACTCAGCGAGCGGCGCGCCGACCGCCTGGCCGAGCAGCATCACGCCGGCGTTGTTGATGAGCGTGTCGAGCCGGCCGAGCTCGGCCACCGTGCGCTGAACGGCACCTGCCGCCTGCTGCTGGTCGGTGACGTCGCACTCCAGCACCAGCGCGGTGCCGCCCTGGTCGCGGATGCCCGCCGCGAGGGTCTCCATCCTGTCCTTGCGCCGCGCCGCCAGCGCCACCGCCGCGCCGTGATCGGCGAGCGCGGCGGCCGTGGCCGCGCCGATGCCGCTCGAGGCCCCCGTCACCAGCGCAACGGTGCCCTTCAGTACTGGTTCCACCGGGAACTCACCCTTCTCCCGCTCATCGCCGTCGGCTCCAGCCGTCCCGCCTGCCCATGTGCGGCAGTCGGCGCCGGGCACCGCTGAATCAGATTCTCCTGCCCCGCGGTAGTAATTTATTTCAGCCGGGGATGGCGGAGGAACTCCGTCAGCGCACGGTAGTAGGGGGCGATGGTGGCCGTGTCGGCGTACTCGTCGGGGCCGTGCAGCCCGTCGCCGCCGACGCCGAAGATGACGGCGTCCGTGTCCCGCTGGTAGTAGAAGCGCCCGTCCGCGGCACCGTGCTTGCGCAGGAAATCGGGGTGGTAGCCCTGGTTGCGCACGGCCTGCTGGAGGCTGTGGATCTCCGGGCGGCGCCGGTCCGCGTGGTGTGGCGGGTCGGCGTGTCTGACGAGCGGGGTGACGCCCGGCTCGCAGAAGGCCGCCAGGTAGGCGGTGATCTCCTGCGCGGTCTTGCCGTTCAGGTCGGTGTCGTCGGGCGGGAAGCGGATGTCGATCCACGCTTCCGCCAGCGCCGGGACCTGGTTCCAGGCCCGGTTGGGGGTCTCGATCCGGGCCAGGTTGACGGTCGTGCGCCAGGCCTCCTCGGTGGCGACGGGGTAGGCGGCCAGCAGGTTCGCCAGGCTGCGCTGCAGCTTGACCAGCGCATTGTCGCCCTGCCACGGGTATGCGCTGTGGCCGCTGCGGCCAACGGCCCGCAGCGTCGCGGTGATCATGCCCTTGGAGTCGGTCACGATCCGCAGCGCGCTGTGCTCGCCGATGACGACGAACTCACCGCTCACGCCCTGCTCGATCTGGTGCAGGGTGCCATCGCGCCCGCCGACCTCCTCGTCGGTGACCAGCTGCAGCGCGAGCGGGTACGGCAGGCCGCCGGCGAGCTCACGGAAGACCTGCGCCTCGACCAGCGCCGACACCTTCATGTCCTGGGCGCCCCGCGCGTACAGGCGGTCGCCCTCGCGGCGCGGGCGGAACTGGGCCGGCGGGGCGGGCACCACGTCCAGGTGGGCGTTGAGGATGACCTGGAAATGCTGCCGGTCGCTGCCGGGGTAGAGGAGCGCGCTCGGCTTGCCGCCGGACTCGAACCGCTCCACCGTGAAGCCGGGCCCGACGAAGTCCAGCACGAAACCGAGCGCCCGGTGGAGCTCACCGGGCCGGTCGGCGGTGGATTGCACGGCGAGCAGCTCGCCCGCGGTGGCCAGGAACCGCTCGGTATCCATCCCGCCCATCCTCTCCCGGCACCGCAGGCCAGCGGCAGGCGGTCCCGCCCGGCCGCGCGGCGGGGATGCCGCGGAACGGGGGCGGTCCGGGTGAGGTGCCTTATACCGTGAGTATGTGCCGGGCGACCTGCTCGATGTGATCTTGGTTGTGCTCGCGGCCGCGTTCGCCATGGATGGCTACCGGCAGGGTTTCGTCGTTGGTGCGCTGGGCGTTGTTGGATTCCTGTGCGGGGCGGCGGCCGGTGCGGTGATTTCCCCGGGCATCGCGCAGGCCCTGGTGCGCAGCCCGTCACAGCAGGCGCTGGTGGCCATCATCGTGGTCTTCCTGGTTGCGCTGGCCGGGCAATTGCTCGCCTCGCTGGCTGGCCGGCGTGCCCGGTACCCGGCCCGGGTGGTCTACGTCGATCCCCGCCGTGACATCGCCGTGCTCTACGTGCCCCGCCTGCCTGCCCGCCCGCTGCATCTTGCCGCCAGCGCACGCCGGGGCGGCGAGGCCATCGTCGCCGGCTACCCCCGCGGCCGGGCCCTGACCGCCGCGCCCGCGCGCATCGGCGCCAAGGTGGCGATGGGCTTTCCCACCATCTACGGGGGCGGCGTGGTGATCCGCCATGTCTACCCGGTCCGGGCCGACATCCAGCCGGGAAACTCCGGCAGCCCGCTGCTGGCACCCGACGGGACCGTCTACGGGATGATCTTCGCGGCGCTCACCGGGTCGGGAGACGCCGGGTACGCACTCGCGGCGGGCGAGGTCGCGCCCGCCGCCCAGGCCGCTGCCACCCGCACCAAGGCAGTCTCGACCCAGCCATGGCACTGCCCGGCTTGATCCGCCCCGGCGGACCTCCCCGTCGGGGGCTCCTGCTGCACCGCCGAGGTCCCGGTCCCAGCGGCGCCCACCGGATTCCCGGCGGGTTTCCCGTCAATCGGCGGGCGGCCCGGGCAGGGGTTCCCGACGGCGGGGGGCGGCAGGGCTGCACCGGCCGGCCTCCGCACCACACCTCGGCGAAGACGGAGAAGTGACCGCTCAGCGCCGGGCGCGGCCTTGGGGCGGGGCGCCGGGCGCGGCGTCAGCGCCCGGTGAAGGCGGGCGGGCGCTTCTCGGCGAAGGCGCGCTGGCCCTCGTGGTAGTCCTCCGACGCGAAGCAGGCCTCGATCATCGACTCGACCCGCGCCAGATCGCGCCGGTCGGGGGACCGGCCCGCCTCGCGGATCGCCGCCTTGCACGCGGCGACGGTCAGGGGCGCGTTCTGAGCGATGCCCCGGGCCAGGCCCATCACCTCGTCCCGCAGGTCCGCGGCCGGGACGACCCGGTTGACCAGGCCCATCCGGAGGGCTTCCGCCGCGGGGAACCGCCGGGCGGAGAACAGGATCTCCGATGCCCAGGCCGGCCCGACCAGGTCCATCAGGGTCATCACGCTGGCGAAGGCGGGGCCGAGCCCGAGCCGGGCGGCCGGGATGCCGAACTGGCTGTCGTCGGAGGCGATGCGGATGTCGGCCTGCAGGGCGGTGAGCAGGCCCCCGCCCAGGCAGAAGCCACGGATCATGGCGATGACGGGCTTCTCCAGCTCGGCCAGGGAGCGGTTGAGCGCCACCTGGCCGCGGTCGTATTCGGCGCGGGCCGCGGGCGAGGTGCGCCGCTCGGCGAACTCGGAGATGTCGGCGCCCGAGGCGAACGCCTTGTCCCCGGCGCCGGTAAGAACCACGACGCGGACGTCGCCGTCGGCCTGCAGCGCCTCCAGCAGGCCCGGCAGCGCGGCGCGGATCTCGCTCGACAGGGCGTTGCGCTTGCCGGGGTTGTTGATGGTCACGACGGCGACGGCACCGGCCACGTCGACGAGCAGCTTGTCGGTGCCGGTGCTGTGCCGCGCGGGCGGGCTCGGTGGTGTCATGCGGGTCCTCTCAGATCACGCCCTGAGCGCGGAGCCGGTCGATCTCCGCGCGCGGGTAACCCAGTTCGGCGAGCACCTCGCCGGTGTGGGCGCCGAGCGTCCGGGCTCGGCGCCCGGACGGTGGCCGGCGTTTCGGTCATCCGCACCGCGTTGCGGAGGATGTCCAGCCGGCCCAGGGCCGGGTGCTCCACCGGCTCGGTCATCGCCAGGTGCTCGACCTGCGGGTCGGCGAACACCTCATCCATCCGGTAGACCGGCCCGCACGGCACCCCGGCCCGGTTCAGCTCCTCGACCCATGCGGCGGTGGTCCGGGTGCGCAGCCGTTCTGCAATCAAGGCGTTGAGCTCCGCCCGGTTCGCCGAGCGCTTGGCGGCGGTGTCGAAGCGCGGGTCGGCGGGGATACCGGGCAGGCCGATCGCCTCGCACAGGCTGTGCAGCAGCCGCCCGGACGAGCCTGCGATGTTGACGTATCCGTCGGCGGAGGCGAAGCATCCCATCGGCACGCCGGTCGGGTGGTGGTTGCCCGCCTGCGCCGGAACCTCGTGGTCGATGGTCCACCGCGCGGCCTGGAAATCCATCATCGCGATCATCGATTCCAGCAGGGAGGTCTGCACCCAGCGGCCGGTCCCGGTCCGGTCCCGGTCATGCAGGGCGACCAGCACGCCGACGGCGAGATAGAGACCGGCGGCCAGATCGGCCACGGGTATCCCGGCGCGCGTCGGCTCGGTGCCTGCTAAACCGGTGACGCTCATCAGGCCGCCCATCCCCTGGGCGATCTGGTCGACGCCGCCCCGGCCGGCGTACGGGCCGTCCTGGCCGAAGCCGGAGATCGACCCATAGACCAGGCGCGGGTTCCGCGCGTGGACGGTGCCGAAGTCGAAACCCAGGCGGTTCTTGACCGGGGGACGCATGTTCTCGATCAGCACGTCGGCGGTGTCGACCAGGCGCATCAGCACGTCGTGCGCCTCCGGCGCCTTCAGGTTCAGGGACAGCGACCGCTTGTTGCGGTGCAGGTGCTGGAAGTCGCAGCCGTGCCGGCTGTCCGCGGCCAGCCCCGGCGCCGCCAGCCCCGGCCGGCGGCTCCACCCGGATGACGTCGGCTCCCCAGTCGGCGAGCTGGCGGACGCAGGTGGGACCGGCGCGCGCGACCGTCAGGTCGATGACGCGGATGTCGCCGAGGGGAAGATGCGCGGTCACGCCGGCTTACCGCCTGACGCCGCGCCGGAGCCTGGCACCACGCTCCTATCATCCACCAGACCGGTGGCGACTACAGCCGGGGAATGAGAGACCGGCATCCGGGGCGGCCGTGATGACACCCGCCCTGGCCGGTCCCGAAGGGCCGGCGGGCATGGCGGGCATGGCGTCGAAGCCGGGGACCCCGGCCGCGCCGGGGCGCAGGGCATGGGCGACATGGGGACGACCGCGGGCCTGCCGGACATGAAGATGTACGGGTCCACCGCCCCCCCGACCGCGGCGCAGGTCATCGCCGCGGGCCAGCTGATCAAGCAGACCGACGCCAGCCTCGCCCGGTACCAAAACGTCAAGGCCGCGTTCGCGGCCGGGTACACCTACGTCCTGCGCACCAACGGCGAGGAGCACCTCCTCTACGACGGCGTCAACCCCGCCTACGCCGGCCTCAACCCCCAGCACCCGTCCTCCCTGGTCTACGCGATCAACGTGCCGCACCATGCGCCGATCCTGCTCGGTGCCATGTACATCGAGGGCGGGAGGGCCAACGGGCCGCAGGTCGGCGGGTCGCTGACCCGCTGGCACGCGCACCTGGTCGTGTGCCAGGGCGGCAAGCCGACCATCGCCGGCTTCGGCGTCCAGCTGCGCGGCTTCTGCGATCCCGGCGACCTGGCATGACAGGTACACGGCCCAGATGCTGCACGTATGGGTCGTCCCCTACCCGGGCGGCCCCTTCTCCGACGACCTCAGCAGGGCGGCGACCAACGCCGCGGTCCGGGCCGTCCTCGGCGGGAAATGACGGCGGCCGGGCCTATTTGGGCGGCCGCCCGAGTCGGCGGGCGCATGGGGGGGATAGCGGGACGGCCGTCCCTGCGCGGGCCCGACCACAGCGCCCGCACCGCGTCGACGGCGAATGCCACGGCGTAGGCGGCCTGCTCGTAGTTGAGCCGCCAGCCGACGAACTCGGGCCATGCCTTCTCGGGCTCGCGCTCGATCGGGAAGTCGACCTGGCGCATCCGGTCGATCGCGTCGAGGAACTCCTGGTAGGTCAGCGTGATCTGGCCGTTCGGGTCGGGCTCGTCGGGGACGTCGATGCCCATCGCCTGGGCGATCTGCCGGAAGCACAGGAACCCGCTGCGCAGGCACAGCCGGGCCGGCACGACCGGCGCCGAGTCGGGGGACAGCGTCAGGATCAGCGCGGCGGAATCCAGCACGGCCAGCAGCGCGGTCACCCAGGATGACAACGGCCGGGGCGAGCGGAACCGCACCAGCGGCAGGTAGGTGGTGTGGCTCTCCGTCACGTCGGCGGCCCAGCGCTCCCACTGGGAGTACAGATCGGGCAGCGTATTGATGGTCGAGACGCCCGACCCCAGCGCGTAGTGGGTGCGGGCCAGCAGCTCCGGCCCCCAGGACGGCACGCCGGCCCGCGCGTTCAGCAGCGCCACCTCGGTTTCCCTCCGGTTGAACGCCGCATACAGGACCGGCAGGTAGGCGATCTGCAGGGCGACGATCACCAGGCCGGTCGCGGCGGCAACGAACACGATCGCTGCGGGAGCCGGACCGTGCGGAACCGCGAACCCGAGGGTGAACATGGCCGAGCCGGCCACGGTGAAAGCCGACGCTATGCCGCCGGTCTCGAACGGCCACAGCAGCAGCATGTAGCCGATGAAGGAGATCCCCAGCCAGGCGATCAGCTGCGCGAGCAGGATCACGGGAGCCTGGGAGGCAAGCACCTGGTCACGCCGCCGGTGATCGGTGATGGCGCCGGTCACGAGCCGGAAGACCCAGTTCACACTCCGGTCCACCCACCGTGTCAGCCAGCTGCTCACCGGCGGGGCACGATCAGCGTCCCGATGACGCTGGTCCATGCCGTGAGCACGAGCGCGATGCCGGCGGCCGCGGCCACCCAGCGGCCGGCGAGCGGGACCACCATGGGGTTCTCCTTAGGTGGGTCGGGGGCTATGCCGAACCTACTGAGACCCGGGCGGCCGTGGGACCCCGAGGCTGCCTATTGGCGGTCTGGCCCAGGCAGGCGGTCACGGCGGGAGGCGGGTCTCATGGGTGCCTTCGGCCCGGGCCGCGTGGCGCCGGAGCCCATCATCCGCCCATCCGCGCGGGCGGCCCGGCCGTGGAGAGAAGGTAAAAGGGCTGGCAGGTGAACCTCTTGCCCGGTTCAGACGTCCTGACAGTAGATGCCAGGCAGTCTCGGGTGGCGTCCCCCGAGGAGCCACTCCCGCACGGTCCCGGCCATAACCGGAGGGTAGGTTTCTGCCCGCGAACGCCCCCGACTGCCTGCGGTAATGTTGCATGCGCTTGGGTCCCTTAGGGGGTATCCGTCCTGGTCGCCGGGTGACCGGCGCGCCTAATCTGCCGCAGGGCGAGCGCCGGTTTGGATACTCTCCCCCACCGGGACTGACGATGGCCCGGTGTGTTGTCCCCGCTGTTGGAGGCCCGCCATGGACCCTCGTACCGCAGGTCTGCGGCTTGGCTGCTGATGGCACCCGTTCGGATGCCTTAAGCAGATCGGGGTTATGGCCGAGGCTAGCCCATGGCCAAGCGCACGAATCGGGGCAGATCCTCCGAGTCCAGCGCGCGTTCCCGCCCTTGCCGGGGGCGGCAGGTTCGGTACTGCGCGGTCGCCGCGCTGCCGGGCATGCGGTTCCAGGCACGGCCAGGAACAGACGCACAGTTTCCTGTACCCGGCACGAGACGACGGAGATGATGACCATCAGCAGGGGTTCCTGCGGCGACGCGGGAGCCCCGAAGCAGACGGCCGCGCGCGTGTTCCCGCCTACGCCCATCGTCCCCACGATGTCCGTCGCCTGGTGGGCCTGCTCGGCCCCGTCAGCGAGCCGTGCCCGTGCTTCCGCGTCCTCCTCGCCACAACCAGCACGACCAGTCTGGAACCGCAGGCAAGCGACAGAACTGATCCCCTCGTAAGGAGCAGGACTCCTATGCGTGCCGACGAAACAAGCTGGCCATACAACGATCCCGGCGGCGATGAGCCGGACTGGGCGACCGGTGACGGCCACCCCAGCTGGCCCGCTAACGGCAATGGCCAGGACTGGACCGCCGGCGACGACAGCTGGCCTGCAACGGCAATGGCCAGGACTGGACGGCCGGCGACGACAGCTGGCCCGGCAACGGCAACGGCCACGGGAACGGGCAGGACTGGCCGTACGGTGAGGACCATCCCAGCTGGCCCGCCGGTGGCATCCGCCAGGACTGGGCGGCCGGCGACGACAGCTGGGCCGGCCCTGGCAACGGCGGCCCCTCCTTGCCATACGGTGAGGACCACCCCAGCTGCCCGGCCGGCAACGGCCAGGACTGGCCGCGTGCCGGTGGCGGGCCCGCCGCGCCACGGCGGGAACCGGCGGCCGCAGCGCACACGACCCCCGCGTGCCGACGGCGCCGCCACCGCCGGCGCGGGCGGCGTACGGGTCCCGGCCAGCGGCGGGCCGGGACGGCGCGCACAGCGGTCAGGCCCGCGGGGCGGCGGCGGGCCCGGACCGGGCGCAGCCGTATTACGAGGTCGCTTTCGGTGAGGGCCGGGTCCAGGTTCTCGTCCCCCCTGCCGACCAGGACTTCCCGTCGGATGTCAGGCGCAGGCACCGGGGAGATGCCCCAGTTCGCGGCCCAAGGCCCGGCTGAGTTGCTCGACCCGATCCGGCAGGACACCGGGGCTTTCCGGGATGCTGACTCCGTCCGGCTGGCGGAGCGGATCCTCGCGGACGCCGACAGCCAGGCGGCCGGGATAAAGCAGCAGGCGCTGGATCAGGCCAATGCGATCCGCGAGGCTGCCGAGCGGGAGGCCGGAGAAGTCAGGAAGCAGGCGGCTTACCAGGCCGACACGCTGCGCGATGCTGAACAGGAGGCCGAGCAGATAAGGCGGCATGCGGCCGAGCAGGCCGACGCGATCCGCGAAGCCGCCACCCGGGAGGCCGACGAACTCCGGGCGGGCGCCATCAGGCTGTCGGCCGAGCTTGGCCAAGTGGCCGCGTACGTCACCAGAACTCTCACCATCCCGGCGATCCCGGCCGCGGAGCCCCCTGCGGCCCTGCCCAGGCCGGGGAGCGCCGAAGACATCGGCCCCACGACGCCGACCCCCCAGCCACAGGCCTGGGAGCAGGACGACGCCCAGCCGACCGTGCGCACCCGGCCCCAGGGGCGGCCACGTCCGCAGACACGGCCCGGACGGCAGGCCAGTACCGACAGCGGCGTGATGCCAGCCGTCGACCCACAGGCCTGGGAGCAGGACGACGCCCAGCCGACCGTGCGCACCCGGCCCCAGGGGCGGCCACGGCCGCAGGCCCGCCTCCGGGAGCAGGGTGCGGAAGACTTCGCCGGCCCGGCCATGCCGGCCGCCGAGCCCCAGGCCTGGGAGGCACAGCCCTGGGAACAGGATGCCCAGCCAGCTGCCCGGCCCCGGCCACAGGCGCGGCCCCCGCGGCAGCGGGGTGCGGAAGACTTCGCCGGCCCGGCCATGCCGGCCGCCGAGCCCCAGGCCTGGGAGGCACAGCCGGTGGGAGCAAGGCCCCCAGGCACAGCCGTGGGAGCAAGGCCCCCAGGCACAGCCGTGGGAGCAAGGCCCCCAGGCACAGCCGTGGGAGCAAGGCCCCCAGGCACAGCCGTGGGAGCAAGGCCCAGAGGCGCCGGACTGGCAGTCGGGCGGCCCTGACGCACAAGCCTGGCAGCAGCTCGAGGAGGCCTGGGGCGAGGAGGAAGGCTGGCAGCCCGACGGCTGGGAGCCAGAAACCCGGCCGACCGCCAGGCTGAGGGCAGCGGATGGACCCGCCGCTGCCAGGCCAAGGCCGGAGGGACGTCCGGTGGGCCGGAACGCTTCTGGGCCCAGGACCGCTACCGGGCCTAGGACCGCTGGGGCCCGGACCGCTACCGGGCCGAGGACCGCTGGAGGCCGGACCGCTACCGGGCCCAGGACCGCTGGAGGCCGGACCGCTACCGGGCCCAGGACCGCCGAGGGCCGGACCGCTGCCGAGCCAAAGGGTCGGAACGCCATCGCGCCGCGGCCCGGGAGCCGGACCGCCAGATCGGCAAGGCCGGCGGGGGGCGGGGCCGCCGCCAAGTCACGCACCGGGGGCGGGAAGGTCTCGGACGCAAAGGGCAGGCAGCGCCGCTTCAAGAACCGGATGGTGTTCGCCTACGCGATGCTGCTCCTGATCCCGCTCTTCCTCGGGATCACTGAGGTTGCGATACACGGATTCCCGTTCTTTGTCTTCCGGGACAACGGGGCAGGAGCGGGCAACCCGACCGGCGAAATCGATCAGCAGTTCCTGCATCCGTCCCCCTCGCCGACGGCAACTAACCATTCGAACCAAGGCTCACCGACGCCGGCGCCGAGTAAGACGAATTAAGGAGCACACAACGAGTTAGGAGCACATCACGGCGCGACGCCGGACACGCCAAGGCTGACACAATACCGAATAAGACAGCTAAGCCTGTGCACGAATTACCCCGCGCTGGGAGCGGCGCCTCGTTCTACCGAAGGAGAGCTACAGATGGGTAGGAGTGACGTAGCAGTAGCAGATGCCAGGCCCAGCCAGTACTACGAGTTCTCGGCCATCACCATCAAGAAACGGTCCATCGCGCTGTTCTTCATGCGCCTCCCGGTTATCGTCCCGTTCATCTTCATGGCGCGTCCCTGGATAGAGGCGAATCCTAAGGACACCCTGACCCTTGTCGAAGCCGACGTGCTGGGGAGCGCCGGGCATCTTCTGCCTGTTCATAGCGCTGTCGATCACCCCGCTCATCACCCTGACCGGGGCGCAGTGGATCGCCCCCCTGCGGCGGTGGTACGGCATCTGGTTCGCGATCATCGGCATCGCCGACACCACCACCGCGGCCATCACCACCGCCTTCGCCGGCGGCGTGTTCGGCCGGCTCACTGGGCACACCTTCCTGCTCACCGGGTTCTTCATCATCACCCTGGCCCTGCCGGTGCTGGCGACGGCCAACACCCCGTCACAGCGCAAGCTCGGGAAGTACTGGAAGAAGCTGCAGCGGATGACCTACGTCATCTGGTTCTTCGCCGTCATGCACCTGCTGCTGCTGGACGGGTTCAGGCCCTTCGGCGCGGCTGACGGCGACGGTGACCCCATTTTCCACCAGCGCTTCTACTGGGCCGTCGCGATCAGCCTCCCGCTGATCGCTCTCCGGCTGCCGCCGGTGCGGCGCTGGGTCACCGAGCAGCGGGCCGAAGGCCGCGCGTGGGTGGTGTGGCTGACCCTCTCCCCACTCTTCTTGCTCTACCTCACCGCGATGGTCTTCCTCATCAACGAGGAGTTCTTCACCGGATTCAAGGCCATCACGCTGACGCCCCCGGCGAACTGACGCCAGCAGGCAGCGACGAAAAGGGGCGGCCCGGCCGGTGCAGGCGGGCCGCCCCTTTCAGGTGCCGGTGCCGGTGTAGGCGGCGATGGCCCGGTCCGCCGCCGCGCGTGCGTCGGCCTGGTCCGTGCCGGCCGCGATGCTCGCAGCGCACCACCGCTGGCTGGCCAGTGTCATGAACTCCCTGCCCTCGGCCGACGCGGCCCAGGCCATGCCCTCCCGCGGGTCTATGGAGCGCCCGGACGACAGGTGGACGGACAGGCCCACAAATGCCATGTCCCACCCGATGCCGACCGCGCCGGGACCGAACTCGGCCCATATCTTGTCGTCCACATGGGCGATGTGCTCAAGAAGCAGCTGGGTCCCGCCCTCCGGCCTGGCCATGAGCCGTACTTCGATCCAGCTCAGCTGGTCACCGAACTCCCAAGTGGCGGCGAAACTTTTCGGTGGGTCGCAGCGCTCGATCGTCCCGCCCGCGTTGCCCTGCAGCTGGTAGCGCCCGCCGGGCCGCAGGTCGCCGGTGATGGGCAGGAACCAGCGAGGGATGCGCTCGGGGTTGGTACATGCATCCCAGACGTCCTCGATGGCGGCGTCGTATGACTGGCTGACGGTCACCGTGCGCGCCTCACCCGCCTCGAGCACGCGCGTGCCGACCTGCCGCCGGACGGCGTTGATCTGCTGGCTGACATCGATCATGGCGTGGTCATCTCCTTCGTGGTTCCGCTCGGATCACCGGCCCGGCTGCCCCGGGCCAGCTCGGTCGCCAGCGCGTCCAGGTGCGGGGTCCAGAAGCGCCGGAAGCGGCCGAGCCACACGTCCACCTCCCGCAGCGGGCCGGAATCCACCGCGTAAAGACGCCGGGCGCCCTCGGGCCGCACCGTCGCGAAGCCGGCCTCGCGCAGCACCCTCAGATGCTGTGACACGCCCGGCTGGGAGATCCCGAACTCCGCCTGGATGGCGGCGCACACCGCGCCGGAGGTCATCTCACCATCGGCGAGTAGCTCGAGGATCCGCCGGCGTACCGGGTCGCCGAGCACATCAAAGGCGTGCACCGGCTCAAAGTATCAATATCTACTTATATAAGCCAATCTTGAGGTTCCGGGGCCGCCACCAGCCCGGCGCCCGGCTCGTGAACTGGCGGCAAACGCCATACGTGTCACGGGTGTGCGCCGGGTGCGGACTCGGTGACCGCTCTGGGGTTACGGGCAGGGCGCGCCCGTCTACGGAGCATGGGTGCGCCCGCTGACAGCGGTCTCCGGGCGCAGTCCGGCTCCTGCCCCGGACCGTGCCCGGCGCACCATGCCCGGCGCACCATCGCCCGTAACTCTCGCCCCCGCTGGCCCGGCACCGCCCCGCACTCCCGCTTCCCGGTACCCCCGCACTCCCGCTTCCCGGTACCCCGGGTGCCCGCTTCCCGGTACCCGTGCCGCACGCCCAACGCGTCCCCCACGCGCCGCCGCACGGCGCCGCGGGCGGGCGGCCCGCAGATTCCCAGGTCCCTGGCCCGCCCGCATCCGCGCTGGCCAGCCCGGCAGTCTCGCCGCCCGGGCGGCGAGACTGCCATGCGTTTACGCGTTTATGACCTCAGGTATTGGCTACGGTGGCACGGTGGATATCGGGAAGATCTCTGAGACAACCGGCGCCGAGTCCGAGACCGTGGCCAACGGTCAGCCAGCCAGACAGGCTGAGGCGGGGCCGGGCAAACAGCCCACGGGTGAGCCAGCCAAGCAGACTGCGGCGCCGGACGTAGGGCGCAGAGATCAAGCCCGGCTGGTCTTCGCCAGCTTCCTAATGCTGTTCGTCGAGCTCGCCCTGATCCGCTGGGTCACGGCGAACAACGTGTACGTGACCAAGGCGACCAACTTCGTGCTGCTGGCCAGCTTCCTGGGGATCGGCATCGGGTTCCTCAACGCCCGGGGCGGCCGGGACTACCTGCGCTGGACGCCGGTGGCGCTGCTGGCGCTGGTGGGTTTCGTGCTCGCCTTCCCGGTGATCCTGGCCAGGCTGTCCGGGCCGCATCCGCTCCAGGGGCTGGGCGGCACCCCGGCGCTGCCGCAGCCGGTCAGCCTGGCCGTGGTCTTCCTGCTGACCACCGGGGTGATGACCGGGCTCGGCCAGGCGGTCGCGCGGATCTTCGTCGGCTTCAAGCCGCTCAGCGCCTACCGGCTCGACATCCTCGGCAGCATCGCCGGGATCGCGGTGTTCTCGGGCCTGTCCTTCCTTGACCTGCCACCCGCCGGCTGGGGGATCGTCGCCGGATGCGGCCTGGTGGTCCTGCTGCTGCCGCGCGTCCGGTGGTGGCAGATCGGCGCGGTGGCCGGCATCATCCTGCTGCTGGTCCTGGAGTCGGTGCTGCCGCAGCAGCGCTGGTCTCCCTACAACAAGCTGTCCTACATCCAGACCGGCGGGAAGTACCCGGCGCTCAACGTGTCCGCGAACAACATCCCCTACCAGGCGGCCCGCGGGCTCCCCGCGCTGCACGCCCAGAAGCCGTTCTACTTCTACCCGTACAGCCACGTCACGCGCGCGTCGCTGAACAACGTCCTGATCATCGGCTCGGGCACCGGGAACGACGCGGCGGTCGCGCTGTCCGAGGGCGCCAAGCACGTCGACGCGGTCGAGATCGACCCGGTGCTGCCGAAGATCGGCCGCGCCCACCCGGACCACCCCTACCAGAACCCCCGGCTCACCCTGCACATCGCGGACGGCCGCGAGTACCTGCAGAACACGAACAAGAAGTACAACCTCATCGTGTTCGCGCTGCCCGACTCGCTGAGCGCGCTGGCCGGGCAGGGCGGCCTCCGGCTGGAGAGCTACCTGCTCACCGAGCAGTCGCTGGCCGCGGCCAGGTCGCGGCTGGCCCCCGGCGGCACGTTCGCGATGTACAACTACTACGCGCCGTTCCTGTTCAACCGGTACGCCACCACGCTCCAGGACGTCTACCACCGGGCACCCTGCGCCGAGGTGGGGCCGCCGCTGGGCGGCCGCCGGCTCTCCGTCCTCACCGTCCGCCCGGCCGGGCCGGTGCCGAACTGCACGACCTACTGGCACGGCACCGCGGTGGCCCCGGCCACCGACGACCATCCGTTCCCGTACCTGCCGACCGCGACGCTCCCCGGCTCCTACCTGCTGATGCTGGGCCTGATCCTGGCCGGGGCCGCGCTGCTCGTCCGGCTCGGTGGCGGCCGGTTCCGGTCGATGAGCTCCTACCTCGACCTCGGGTTCATGGGCGCGGCGTTCATGCTGCTGGAGACCAAGAGCATCGTGCAGTTCGCGCTGCTGTTCGGCGCCACCTGGTTCGTCAACGCGCTGGTCTTCGCGGGTGTGCTGGTCGCGGTGTACCTGGCGGTGGAGACCGCGAAATGGGTCCGGCTGCCCCCGCCGGCCGTGCTGTACGCCGCCCTCATCGCCGCCCTCGCCCTGGCCTGGCTGGTGCCGCAGGAGTCGCTGCTGGAACTGCCGCTGGTGGCGCGCTTCCTGGCCGCCAGCGCGCTGGCGTTCGCGCCGGTGTTCCTCGCGAACCTCGTCTTCGCCCAGCGGTTCTCCGACGTGGAGACCTCGAACACGGCGTTCGCGGCGAACCTGCTCGGCGCCATGGTCGGCGGCACGCTCGAGTACATCGCCCTGATCACCGGCTACCGGTTCCTGCTGATCGTGATCGGCGTGCTGTATGGGTTCGCCTTCGTCATCGGCCGGCGGCTCCAGGGCGCCTGACACGGCGCGTACACGCCGACGCCGCCGCGAGGATGACGGGCACGAGCCCTGATCACCATCGCGGCGGCGTCATGCCGGCCGCCCTGGCCCGCCGGGGCGGGCCGGGTGTCATGCCGCGGCCGGGTCGAGCGCGGCCCGGGCGGCGGCGGCCCGGACGACGGGCTGCGTACGGGCGCGCAGGTAGCGCTGGGCGCCGGTGTGGTCGGCGCCGGTGTCGGGGCGCTTGAACGCCATCCACAGCGGGATGCCGATGAACGTCACCAGGAAGGGAATCGTCAGCAGGATGCTGGCCAGGACCACTGCGGTCATGTCGGGTGCCTCTCTTTCCACGCCGGCGGCTCGTCCGCCGGTCTCGACATGACCCAGATAATCAGGAGGGCTTCTGCGGTCCTTCTGCCAAACTTCTGAGCCTGCTATGAGCCGTCGGGGGTGAGCCCGAACAGGCGGGCGGCGTTGTCCCAGCAGACCGCGCGCAGCCACGGCTCGCCCAGGCCCAGCCGCACCAGCCCGGCGATCTGCTCGGCATAGGCGTACGGGATGTTGGGGAAGTCGCTGCCCAGCAGGACCTTCCCGGCCAGGCCCAGGGCCTGCAGCCGCGGCAGCGCCCGGGCCGGGAACGGGGTGAGCCGCTCGAAGAACGGCGTGAACGCCATGGTCGTATCCAGCGCCATCCGCTCGTACGTTTCGGCGAGGTCCAGGAACGGCTCGTAGTCAGGGGCACCCAGGTGCGCCACGATCGCGGTCAGCCCCGGGTAGCGGGCAAGCAGCGCTGCGAACGGTTCCGGGCCGGTGTGGGCCGTGGCCACCGGCGCGTGCCCGGCGTGCACCACCACCGGTACACCCGCCTCCTCCAGCAGCCCCCACACCGGTCGCAGCGCGGGCTCGTCCGCCGGGAAGCCGCCCACCTGCAGATGTACCTTGAACACCCGGGCGCCGGCGTCGAGCGCCGCCAGGACGTAGTCCGTAACGCCGGGCTCGGGGTAGAACGTCGCCGACGGCAGGCAGCCGGGGGTGGCGCGGGCGAAATCCAGCGTCCACGCGTTGAGATCGGCGGCCATGCCGGGACGGTGCGAGTAGGCCAGGGCGCTGAACGCCCGGACGCCGAGCGCGCGCAGGTGCGCGACGCGCTGGTCGTCCGGCCAGCGGTAGCGGATCGGCCAGGTGGTGCCGACCAGTGGCCCGGCCGCGTCGAAGTACTCCCAGACCCGGCGCAGCAGCCGGGGCGGCAGGAAATGCACGTGGACGTCGGCCAGCCCGGGCACGTCCAGCGCCTGGCAGAAAGCCGGCACATCCGCATCATGGCCCGGTGGCCGCACGACGGTCATCAGGAAATTGACCGTACCAGTGACAACGGCCGTTGATACCCGCCCCCGTCAGCGATGCGCGATACCGCGTTCCCCAGCTCAGCCAATGTGGTGAACGTGGCCTCCGTCGGCGTTGACGGCGTAGCCGGTGATCCAGTCGGCCTCCTCAGGAGAGGGGAAGCCAACGGGGTGGCGCCGCCAGATGCCGCAGCCGTTCCGGCGGGCCGCCCCGTGCGCCAGGAAATGCGGTCAACTCCGCCGCCCCGATGGCTTACCGCTCCACTGAAATCTGGGCCACCTGCCGGAAACCGGAGAGGGCAGCAAGCCGGGCTGCCTAAGGTAAAGGATCCGCAAAAACTACTGATAGACGTGCCCGGCAAGGCTAGCGTGCCGGTACCGGGAAGCGGGGACTGTTTCGTAGAACGGACTGTTTGCTCGAGTTGGACACCAGGCAACTGTCTCTTCTCTGAAGGAGCTTCTTTCATTGGGTACTCACCAGGAGAAGCTCGGCTAACCGGGAGGCATCATGAGCGTCGCGGAGGACTGTCATGGCTAATGGCCCGGGCAAGGTGCTGGCCGATGGGGAAACTCAGGTCCTGCGCTATCTGGAGGCCGACGGCTGCAGCAAGGACCAGATTGAGGAGGCTCTCGATCTCGCCGCCGAAACAACACCCGAGTGCATCATCGTGGGCACTCGGCCGGACGCCCTCTACTTCGAATACGGTGACTACAGGATAGAAGAAGGCGGCGCGTACCTGGACGGCGACGGAGACCAGTACGACCGCTGATCCGCCATGGCCGTACGGCGCTCGTGATCACGAACCGGCGCGCCGTGTCCCGGAGCCCGGCACGGTCATGAGCCCCGGTGTCATCAGTCTGCGCAGGCCGTGCCCGGCGCGTTTGGCCGGCCAGCGGTGGCGGGCGCGTAGCTGCACGTAGGACCAGCAGACCGTGTTAAACAGCAGCTCGGCCGCTTCCGCGGGTCGCCGCCGGGCGGCGCGAGTGACCCATCCGCGATGCTGTCCTCGAACAGGCGGGCGAACAACTCACTGAAGTTGATGCTGGCCGACTTAACCGGTGAAAGATCCGGTCCGAGGCGAGCAACAGGGGCAGATGCGCGCCGATCACACCGCCCGCCGCTACCGCACCATCGAAATCCAGGCCGGTGCCCATACCATCGCTGGCGCCGGCCCACTGCCCGCCGGCCTGCACGACGCCCTTGACCACATCCACGGACGTTCAGGTGCGCAATAACGTGTCACAAGTCGGTAACACGAGTACGATGAACGGCAGGTTGAGATCAGATGTCTCAGCAGGGCTGCCAATGAAATAAGGATGCCGAGAAGCGGGGCTATATGAGCAGCGCTTCGCAATTCAAGCGATTCTGTACGGGATGCCGGCAGGTTCCTGGCACGATGACATCCGGGAACTGCGGTGTACATAGGGAATTTCGCTATCGGACCTGCTAGTGGAATGGATGACCATGGAGCCAGAAGTTGCTGGCGTAGTTCGCATTTTCAATAGCCTGAGCACAAAACAGCAAGACGAGGCCATTCAGACGCTAAAAGACTATTTCAATACTGACTCACGAAGAAGGCAGCGGATCATCAACGATAGCCAGCCGGGCCACGTGGCCAAGAGAGTGAACCTCGGCCCGGTCAACGGCGTGTGTCCCTACTGCGGACGGTAGGCAGCGTTAGCGAGTATCGCCGGCTCCCGCTCACTCGTTGCGGATGTACAGGCGACCTGTGACAATCTCGGCGGTCTGGGCCACCTGCGGCTCGCTGACCTGAAGGTTACGGGTTGTGGTGAGTTGCGAAGGCGGCGTGGCGGCAGCAGCTATCCGCGGCGCACACGGGGGCTAGGCCGACCCGGCCGGTGATTGCATCAGTAACCCCCTGTGCTGGCGGGGGGCAGGCCCAGGGCCTGGCGGATGCGTCCGACCTGAACCTCGACGGCGGTGGTGGTGGTCTGGTCAGCGCTGCCGAACGACCGCAGCTGCCTGAGCGATGTCGACTGTGCCTGCAGGCCGATCAGCTTGATCCGCTTCTTGTCGGTGTGGATGAGCGCGTCGGCCGCGGTACCGGCCGCGCCCGGGAAGGTGATCCCGTCTAGCTGATCGTCGAATGAGGCCTCCGTTTTGGCCTCCTTCTTCAGGTCCGACTTGGCCGCGGCCAGGTCGGCGCGCTGATGGCGGGTGTAGCCGTTCACCTCGGCCGTCAGGGCCTGGTCGGCCGGGGCCGCGACGGCCGTGTAGTCGCCGGCGATCCTGGCCGATGAGCCCGAATAGTACAGCAAGCCCGCCACGACCAGCGCGATAAGAACCACCGCCGACACCGCTGCTAGGACCGCGAAACCAGGGCCGCCTGACCGAGCCTGACCGTGTCGTGCATCAACATCGCTCATCAAGGGCCGGCCTCCCGCCGGTTGGGGCCTGGCGGCCCTATAGGCATCTACTGTGAAATGCAATCAGGCATTCACCCCGGACACCGCGGCCTGGGCCGGGCAGTGCCCGCTTGGGTATGTCAGCCGACGTCCCAGTCCTCGGCTTGGTCCAGGTAGGGACCGCCTTCTTCGATCCGGTAGTCGCCGTATTCGAAGTAGAGGGCATCGGGCCGGGTGCCGATGAGGACGTACGCCGGTGTTGTCTCAGCGGCCAGATCGAGGGTCTCCTCGATCTCGTCCTTGGTGAAGCCGTCAGCCTGCAGGTAGCGCTGGACCTGGGCCTCGCGGTCGGCCAGTACCTTGCCCGGCCCGTTAGCCATGACGGTGTCCCGTGATGCTCATCACGCCTCCGGTTGGCTTGGGTTTCCACCCTGAAAAATCGCGGGATCCTGGTGATCTGGCCCTTTAACGGTGCTCATCAGGGTGGTTGGTGGCGGTACCTTCCGCGCAACCCCAGTGCGCCGCCACAGAATACGAAGCAATTGCAAGGCTATGTCCGCCTCCGCGCCCGTCTCTGGCATTGCGCGCATGGATAGGGTCTGTGCTCGCGAACGCTGGCGCCAAGGACTCTAGCCCGCAAAATACGCTTATTGCATGATTTTGGCGTCACATTGCTCTAGCGTAATCCTTGCTTACTGCCTCCTGATCGCGTCGTGGATGGTGGAGTGGACGAGTCGGCCGACCTGGGTGGTGTGTCCTGTGATGGGCTTCCTGCGTCCTGCCAGCGGCGGGGTGCTGGCGGGCTTGCAGTTGAGCGATGATGGCGGCGGCCTGCTCGGGTGTCAGGCCGTGGGCAGTGCAAGTGCTCGGCGCGGCTGCTGGAGTTGGATCCCGGCGTGCCCGTGGTGCGTGTCAAGAGGGTCACCCACGGTGATTCACGGTCATTAATGGCCAACCGGCAGTGCCCTTGACTAGCGGCGCCGCAGGTCCCGCGGTCACGGCGAACTCGGCCCCAGGAGGAATCCGGCGTCCCGGTGAAGGCCGGGCAGCCCTCAGAAAGCACACACACCCGGTGACCAGGCATGGCATGGTCTAGATAGCAGCGCAGCCCATGAGCGGGGCCGGCGTCGCGGCGACGGGTGGGCCGACCGAGGTCCGCTGGCTCAGCCTGGCCGCCGGGCGAGTTGATGTCCGGCTTTCATGAGCCAGTCCGCGACTACCTGCGGAGGGTGTTATGACCAAGAAGCAGAAGAACTGGCTCATCGCGTCCCTGGCGGTATTCATGCTCGCGGTGGGGATCGTCATTGCCATAGCAACCAGCACGTCTTACGTCTTTGTTGGCGTCGTGGTGCTGTTCGGCCTGTTCACGACGTACTTCGTGGGACAGTTTGACAAGCCGGGCGGTGATACGGGCGGTGACATTTGAGTGACGTTGCTCACATGACGTGAGCGACATGCACGCAGCGAGGCCTCTTTGTGCCCTTTGGGCTGTGACAATCCGGATCAAGATCGTCTCCGAGTCACATGAGCGCCGCCCTGGTCGGGCTGGCGGACGGCGGCCATGAACCGTTACCACCGGCGGTGCTGCCGCTCCCGGCGGTGGTCGGCCTTCATGGCAGGGACCGTGCTGCCGCGCGCCCTCGACGGGATCGACCTCGGCCCCCGGGTGCTTGAGCTCGGGCCCGGATACGGCGCGAGCACCAGGCCGCTGGCCGCACGGGCACGGTCGCTGACCGTCCTGGAGTACGACCCGCTGCTCGCGGCCCGGCTCCGCTCCGAACTCGGCTCGGTGCGCGTGGTACACGGCGACGCGACAAGCATGGGGTTCGCGGCAGGATCGTTCACCGCGGTCGTCTGTTTCACGATGCTGCACCACCTGCCCGGCGCCGCCGCCCAGGACCGCCTGTTCGCGGAGGCCGCGCGGGTGCTGCGGCCTGGTGGCGTGTTCGCCGGCACGGACAGCCGGCCCAGCCTGCGATGGCGCCTGATTCACCTCGGCGACGTCTGCACCCCCATCGACCCCGGCACGTTGCCCGGTCGTCTGGAAACAGCCGGGTTTACCAGGGTTGCGGTGGACGCGGACGAGCGGCTGGTCCGTTTCGCCGCCTACGCGCCCGGCGCGGAAGCAGAGGCTCAGCCTGGCGCAGCAGCCTGACCGCCCACGGCTAGGCTGGCGGCTGTGGAATACCGTGCGCTGGGAAATTCGGGCCTGATGGTCTCCGTGCTCACGATGGGCACGATGACGTTCGGCGGGACAGGGCAGTTCGCGAAGGTCGGATCGACCGATGTGGAGCAGGCCCGCCGCCAGGTGGACATGTGCCTGGAGGCGGGCATCAACCTGATCGACACAGCCGACGTGTACTCGGCCGGCCGGTCCGAGGAGATCGTCGGCGAGGTCCTGCTCGGGCGCCGGGACCAGGTCCTCGTCGCCACCAAGGTGCGCATGCCGATGGGGCCGGGGCCGAACGACGCCGGCCTGTCCCGGCACCACATCGTGTCCGGCTGCGAGGCCAGCCTGCGCCGCCTTGGCACCGGCCACATCGACCTGTACCAAGTGCACGAATGGGACGGCCGCACCCCGCTCGAGGAGACCCTGGAGGCCGTCGACCTGCTGGTCCGCTCGGGCAAGGTCCGTTATGTGGGGGCGTCCAACTACGCCGCATGGCAGCTGATGAAGGCGCTGGGCACCGCCGACCGGGCCGGGCTGCCCCGGTTCGTCAGCCAGCAGATCTACTACTCGCTGCAGGCCCGCGAGGCCGAGTATGAGCTGATCCCGCTCGCCATCGACCAGGGCCTGGGGGTGCTGGTCTGGAGCCCGCTCGCGGGCGGCCTGCTGACCGGCAAGTACCGGCGGGGCGGGCAGGCCCCGGCCGGGTCGCGGCATCTCACCGACTGGGGTGAGCCGCCCGTGTACGACAGCGACGCCCTGTACGACACGATCGAGGTGCTGTCTGGGATCGCGGCGCAGCGGGGCGTCTCGCCCGCCCAGGTCGCGCTGGCCTACACCCTCGGCCGGCCGGCGGTCACCTCCGTGGTGATCGGCGCGCGGACAGCTGACCAGCTGACGGACAACCTGGCGGCCGCCGAGCTGACCCTCACCGCGCCGGAGCGGGAGCAGCTCGACAAGGTGAGTGCCCCGCCGCTCCTCTACCCCTACTGGCATCAGGCGAAGACCGCCCGGGACCGGCTCTCCCCCGCCGACCTGTCCCTGCTCGGCCCCCACCTGTAACCCGCCGGCGGCCCACCCACCCCGTTGCCGATGGACGGCGGCGGCCCCACTGGTGCATCCCGGAATTGCCCGCCGGCCGCGCGCTCTATGTCTACGTAACCGCCCAGGGCCGGCCCGTCTCGCGGGACGAGGCGGCCGGCGCGACCGGCATGAGGCGGGCGACGGCGGCCTTCCATCTCGAGCGGCTGGTCGAGGACGGGCTGCTCGAGGCCGGTTTCGCCCGCCTGTCCGGCCGGACCGGGCCCGGCGCGGGCCGGACGGCCAAGCTGTACTCGCGTGCGCACCGGCAGATCGACGTCTCGCTGCCACCCCGCCGGTACGCGGTGGCGGGCGACATCCTCGCCAGCGCGGTCGAGGAGGCGCAGCGGCGGTCGGCGCCGGTCGGGGAGGCGGTCACCCAGGCCGCGGAGCGGGCCGGGCGGCAGATGGCGGCCGGGGCCGCCGACCTGGCCGACCTGCTGGCCAGCCTCGGCTACGAGCCGCGGGACGCCGGCCCGGGCGAGACCCAGCTCGCCAACTGCCCCTTCCACGAACTCGTCAGGCGTCACCGCGAGCTCGTCTGCACGCTGAACCTGCACCTGTTGCGCGGGGCCCTGGCCGGGCTGGGCGCGCCGGCCCAGGCGCGCCTGGACCCGGCCGAAGGCCGGTGCTGCGTGACGATCACCCCCGAGGGGGGAACCAGCCACCGCTGACCCCTCCCGCCTGACAGCGGGCCGGCCCGATGGCCGGGGATCACGGCCCGGCTACCCGCGAGGCCGCGGCCGGCCAGGGGCCGCCGGGGGACGGTAAATCCCGCCCGGTGGCAGCCACGCCCGCCCGGCGTGCCCGGTCCGGCTGGCCGCCGGGCAGGTCAACGGTGACGGTCAGGCCGCCCCCCGGGGTGTCCGACAAAGTGGCCGACCCGCCGTTGGACGTCACCAGCCGGTGCACGATGGCCAGGCCGAGGCCGGCCCCCGGCGGGCTGGTGCTCGCGAAGCGGCGGAACGCGGCCTCCTGCCGCGCCTGGCTCATGCCCGGCCCGTCGTCGGCGACGGTGATCCTGGCTCCCTCGCCGGTGGCAGCGGCGCTGACTCTGACCTGGCCGCCGGAGGGAACCGCGTCCAGCGCGTTGGCCAGCAAGTTGTCGAGGATCTGCTCCAGGTGACCGTCCCCGAGACTGGCCCGCACCGGGCCCGGGCACGCCGTCGTGAGCTCGACACCGCGCTCCTCGGCGACCGGCCGCCAGGCCGCGGCCCGGTCACCGATCACCGTGTCCACGGCGACCTCCACCGGCGTGCCCACCACGTTCTCCGCCCGCGCGATCGCCAGCAGGCCGTCCACCAGGCGGGACAGCCGGGCGATCTCGCCCTGCGCGGCGGCCAGCTCGGCGGCGGTGGCGTGGTCAGCGTCCTGGGTGAGCAGGTCCAGCCGCAGCCGGAGCGCGGCGAGCGGGGTGCGGAGCTGATGGGAGACGTCGGCCATCATGGCCTGGTGGCCGTGAACCAGTGCCTCGAGCCGCCCCGCCATGGTGTTGAACGTGAGGGCGAGCCGGCGCACCTCGGGCGGCCCGTGCCCGGTCGGGGAACGGGTGTCCAGTGCGCCGCCGCCGAGCTTCTGCGCCGCCACGTCCAGGTCGGACAGCGGCCGCCCCACCCACCGCGCGAGCGTGACCGCCGCGATGGCCGCCGCCAGCAGGCCCACCGCCGCCACCCCGATCAGCCACATCCAGAGCATGCGCAGGCGGTTGTCGAGCTCGCCGGTCGGGCGGGCGAGCACCAGCACCCCGGCCGGGAGGCGGTTGGGGGTGCCGTCCACGCTCAACGTGATCCGCAGCTCGCCGCCGCGCGTGGAGACAGCCATGCCGGCCTTGTGCAGAACGCCGGTGACGGTACCCGTCGGGACCGGGAGGTTCTCCTGTTTCGCGCCCCCGAAGCGCCCGACAATATGGTCGGCCGCGTCGAAGACCCAGACCTCGTCCCTGGCCGCGCGCGCGTGCACAAAGGAGCTGGGCAGGACCGGGTGGGTCTTGTGGCTGCTGAGGCTTGGCTCTGCCGCCGACGCCAGCGTCTGCGCGGACATGATCGTTTCCATGCGGAAGGAGTCCTGCTCACGCCCGGCGATGAGCAGCCCGAGCGGCGCCACCGCGGTCACCAGTAGGGCGCTGACCAGCAGCAGCATGGTGAGCACGATCCGGCGGGCCATCACACGCCACCGAGGCGGAAGCCCTTGCCGTAGGCGGCTTCGATCAGCCCCGGCATGCCGAGCTTGCGGCGGAGCGCGGCCACGTGCACGTCCAGCACCTTGGTCGGCCCGTACCGGTGGGCGTCCCAGGCCCGCTCCAGGATCTCCTGCCGGCTGACCACCCGGCCCGGGTTGACGGCCAGGCATTCCAGGATGTCGAACTCCTTGGGGGTCAGCGCCACCTCGCGCCCGGCCACGGTCACCTTCCGGGCGCGCACGTCCACCACCAGCGGGCCGTGCCTGAACACACCACCACCGGGGTGGACCCGCCGCAGCACTGCCCGCATCCTCGCCAGCAGCTCGGCCAGGCCGAACGGCTTGACCAGGTAGTCGTCCGCCCCCGCGTCCAGGGCCAGCACCCGTTCCGGCTCCTCGCCCCGGGCCGTCACTACGATGATCGCCAGGCCGGACCGCTGGCTCAGCTGGCGGCAGATGTTGACGCCGTCGCCGTCCGGCAGGCCCAGGTCCAGCAGGACCACATCGGGATCGGTCCGGTCCAGAGCCTCCCGGCCGGTCGTGACGTGATCGACGGCGTACCCGCTGCGGCTCAGGCCCCGTACCAGCTGCGTTGCGATCCCCGGGTCGTCTTCCACGACCAGCACGCTGGTGCCATCCCTGCCGGCCGGAGCGGTGTGGCCGGGCGGGCGGGCCGACGATGTCATGCCACAACGTTAGGCCCCAGCCGACATTTCCGCGCCGGACCGGACGATGAGCGCCGCCTGTCATGAGTACCGTGGGGACGGGCATGACAGGCCGGCCGGCTGGCCGACGAGCGATGGGGGCTCCGGCTCGATGATCGTGGTCGTGGCAGGTATTGCGGGCAGCGGCAAGACGACGATCGGCTCCCTCCTGTCCCGGGAGCTGGGCTGGGAATTCGAGGACGGGGACGATCTGCACCCGGCCGCCAACATCGCCAAGATGAAGGCCGGCCACCCGCTCACCGACGAGGATCGCCGGCCCTGGCTGGCCGCGGTGGCCGCGTGGATCGACCAGTGCGCCGCGGCGGGCCGCTCGGGCGTCATCGCGTGCTCGGCGCTGAAGCGCTCCTACCGCGACCGGCTCCTCGACGGGCGCCCGGAGCTGCGGATGATCTTCCTGGAGGTGATCGGCCGCGACGCCCTGGCCGCCCGGCTGAAGGGCCGGCACGGCCATTTCTTCCGCCCGGAAATGCTCGACAGTCAGCTGGCGGCGGTCGAACCGCCCATTCCGGCCGAACGAGTGATCGTGGTCGATGACGATAACCCGCCTGCCGACGTTGTGCGGGAGATCATTCAGCGGCTGGGACTCCAGCGCCGTTCGTAGGCCGCCCGCCTGCCCCGTGCGGCATAGGCCTCCCCCGGGCGCGCCCGGGCCGCGTACCGTGGAGGCAGCCCGGGAGCGGAGACGGCGCCATGAAGCTGAAGCTCGACCTGCACGACATCTACAACCGCGGGCAGGACATCGACCGGGCCCTGCAGGCGATCATCGACGAGGCCGTGGCGAAGAAGGCCCCCCTGGTTGAGATCATCCCGGGCAAGGGCTCGGGTCAGCTCAAGAAGCGGGTGCTCAGGTTCCTGGAGCAAAAGGAGATCAAGGCGCTCTACCACCGCGTCGAGAAGGACTCCAAGAACTTCGGGCGGCTCTTCGTCCATTTCCGGTGGTAATAAGGCGAGGCAGGTTGCCGCCGGACCGCCTCCCCCATGCGGCACCGGACCCGCCGATGGCGTGACCCGTGCCGGGGATGCCAAGATTGCCCCATGCGTTTCCTGCTGCGCCTCGCCGTCTCGGCTGCCGCGCTGGCTGTTGCGACGGCGGTGCTGCCCGGCATCCAGCTGACCGCCGGGTCAACGATCTCGAAGGTGCTGACCCTGATCGCGGTGGCCCTGATCTTCGGGGTGATCAACGCGTTCCTCAAGCCGATCATCAAGACCATCGGGTGCCTGTTCTACATCCTGACGCTCGGGCTCGTGGCGCTGGTCGTGAACGCCCTGCTGCTGTGGCTGGCCAGCGTGGTGGCCGGCTGGCTGTCGCTGCCGTTTCACATCACCGGCTTCGTCCCCGCGTTTCTGGGGGCGCTCATCATCAGCGTGGTGACATGGCTGCTGAGCGTGCTGATCCCGGACGGGAAGAAGGACGTCGCCCGGTGATCGCGCCCGCGTGACGGCCCGGCGCCAGGCCGTCACCCCGCGGCATCCGGCCGGCGGCGGATCATGTTCAGCCCGGTCATGGTCATCACGGCCTCGCCGTCCACACGGACCTCGATCCGCGTTGTGAGCAGGCCCCGGTCGGGCTTGGACCGTGACGGGCGCGCGTCGATCACCGTCACCCGCACCCACAGCTCGTCACCGGGCCGGACCGGACGCAGCCACCGCAGTTCGTCGATCCCGGGTGATCCCAGGCTGGAGCCGGCCGGCAGGTACTGATCCACCAGCAGCCGCATCATGATCGCCGCCGTGTGCCAGCCGCTGGCGATCAGGCCCCCGAACGGGCCGCTGCGGGCCCACTGCTGGTCGGTGTGGATCGGCTGCGGATCGTACCGGCGCGCGAACTCGACGATCTCGGCCTCGTCCACCACGGCGGGACCAAGCTCGCGCACCGATCCCGGGACGTAGTCCTCGAAGTAAAGCGGGGCCTCAGCTGCCATCGAGCGCCGATTCTTCCCGGCGCCGCCGCGGCGTGCAAGGGGAACGCAGGTGGGCCGCAGCCGGGGGCGGCGGGCAGGACGGCGGTGACGGCGCCATTCCCAGGCGGCCGGCGGTGACGGCGCCATCCCGGCGGCCTGCGCTGACGGCCAGGTTGTCACGGTCACGAGGGCAGGAGCAGCAGCTTCCCGGTTGTGCGCCGCGCGGCAAGGTCATCATGGGCACGGGCGGCGTCGGCGAGCGGGTAGGTGCCGCCGATCCGGACCGAGAGCCGGCCTTCCCTGATCCACGTGAACAGGTCACCGGTCCGCCACACCAGCTCTTCCCGGCTGGCGATGTAGTGGATCATCGTGGGGCGGGTGATGAACAGTGAGCCGGCCCCGGCGAGGCGCTGGAGCTCGAACGGGGGAACCGGCCCGCTGGACCCGCCGTACAGGACAATCATGCCGCGCGGGCGGACCGCCGCCAGGCTGGCGTCGAAGGTGGCCTGGCCGACGCCGTCGTAGACCGCGGCCGCCCCGGTCCCGTCGGTGACCTCCTCCACCACCGAACCGAACTCCGCGTAGCCGGTGACGTGGTCGGCCCCGGCCTGCCGGGCCAGGTCGGCCTTGGCTGGGCTGGAGGTGGTCGCGATGACGACGCCGCCGCGCATCTTGACCATCTGGGTGAGCAGCAGGCCGACGCCGCCGGCCGCCGCGTGCACCACCACCGTGTCGCCGGGGAGGACCGGGTAGGTGCTGTGGCACAGGTAATGAGCGGTGATGCCCTGCAGCATGACGGCCGCGGCGACCCTGGTGTCCACCCCGTCGGGGATGCTGATCGCGGAGGCCGCCGGGACAACCGCCTGCTCGGCATAACACCCCGGCGCACCGGCCCAGGCCACCCGGTCACCCACGGCGAAGCCCTCGGCGCCCGGCCCGACCGCGGCCACCGTTCCCGCCCCCTCGGAGCCGGGCACGAACGGCAGGTCGCGGCCGTACGGCGGGCGCCCTTCCCGCTGGTAGATGTCCATGTAATTGACCCCGGCGGCGGCGATGTCCACCACCAGCTGACCGGACCCGGGCTGGAGGTCCTCCCGGTCCGCGACCGTCAGGACATCGGGGCCGCCGCACTCGTTCACAACCACCACACGCATACCCCCATTATCGCCCACGCGGCGCACGGATGCCGGGCGCTCCGGCGAGCGGACATGGCTGAGGGACCGGATGCCGGGCGCTCCGGGAGGACTAGCGGCTGCGGGAACGGATGCGGGGGGGTCCGGGCAGCTGGCCGGGCGGCGGTGGCCGGGGCCTCAGATCACCGGCGGTGCTGCTGATGTGGATCCCGCTCCGGCAGCGCCCGGGCATCGGCACCGCCTGCAACGTCGTGGTCATCGGGACGGTGATCGACGTGTTCCTGGCCCTGGTTCCCGCGCCGCACGCCCTGCCGTTGCGCTGGCTATCGCTGCTGGCGGGCGTCGCGCTCAACGGCGTAGCCACCGCCTGCTACATCGGGGCCGGGCTCGGGCCCGGGCCCCGGGACGGCCTGATGACCGGCATCGCCCGCCGCGGCCACTCCCTGCGCCTGGTGCGCACGTCTATCGAGCTGAGCGTGCTGGCGATCGGATGGCGGCTCGGCGGCACGGTCGGGATCGGCACCGTGCTGTACGCGATCAGCATCGGCCCTCTGGTTCAGCTGCTCCTGCCCCGGCTCACCATCCGGCCCGGCACGCCCCGGCTATCCTCATCGGGTGCCCGGGATGCCGGTCCGCTACCAGTCGGCGGACGAGGACAGCGCGCGGTGGGCCGGCTTCCGGTTTCGCGAGGGTGACATCGTCATCAGCACCCGGTCCAAGAGCGGGACGACATGGATACAGATGATCTGCGCCCTGCTGGTCTTCCAGTCGCCGGACCTGCCCGCGCCACTGGTGGAGCTGTCCCCCTGGCTGGACTGGCTGATCGCCCCACAGGAAGACGTGTACGCGCGGCTCGACGCGCAAGATCACCGCCGGATCATCAAGACCCATACCCCGCTCGACGGGATTCCCCTCGACGCCCGGGCCACCTACATCGTGGTCGCCCGGCACCCCCTCGACATGGCAGTGTCGCTGTACCACCACAGTGCCAACATCGACCGCGAGCGGCTGCGCCAGCTCACGGGGCAGCCCGGAAGCCTCTATACGGCTTCGCCCCGGCCCTCCCTGCGGGAATGGGTTCTGCGATGGGTCGGCGCGGTGGTGGATCCGCGCGTCGAACTCGACTCCCTGCCGGGCGTCATGCTGCACCTGTCCGACGCCTGGGCGCGCCGGGCCGGCCCCGGCGTGGTGCTCGTGCACTATGACGACCTGTCAGCCGGTCTGGAAGGTGAGATGCGGCGCCTGGCGGAACTGCTCGGAATCGCCGTGCCCGAGGGGACCTGGCCCTCGCTGGTGGCGGCGGCCACCTTCGACAGCATGCGGGCGCGTGCCGACCGGCTGGTGCCCGCCCCACCGGGCCTGCTCATGGATAACGTTGCGTTCTTCCGGCGTGGCGCATCCGGCTCCGGCCGCGAGCTGCTCACCGGCGCCGAGCGCGCCCGCTATCACGCCTCCACGGCGCAGATGGCACCATCAGATCTGCTCAGGTGGCTGCACCGGGAGGGTGGTTAGCGACGGAGGCACCGGCCGGGTAGCTGCACCGGGAGGCGGCTAGCCGGCGGAGACACCGGCCCGCCTTATGCCAGGACCGGGCACCGCTGGACGCACGGGCCCGTCACGGCCCGAGATCGGCGGCCGAGGGGAGGCTGGATCCGGCCCGATCCAGCCATTCCCGCAGGGCGAGTGTCGCCTCCACGTCGTTGCGGTTGTAGGCGAGCAGCCAGTCGCGGGCGGCCTGCGCCGCGGCGGGATCGCCCGCGCCGGCGGCCTCGTCGTAGCGGAGCATGGACCCGGCGCCCCCTGGGTCCGCGACGTCCCAGGCGAAGCCGGACAGCGGGGCCACCGCCTTGAGCCCGGCGGAGGATCCCGTCAGGAGCTGCGTCTCGAACACGCGCAGCAGGTCCACCCACTCCTCGCTCCCGGTGAAGCCGGTCACCTCTTCGCGCAGGCCGGTGCCCCCGGCAATCCGGTGCATCTGGGTGTTCTCGGCGGCGGCGTTATAGCAGTAGGCGCGGAACGACAGGCCCGCGGACGCCACGGCCGCGCGCAGCTCCGACAGCCAGGCCCAGAAGTCGGCGAACAGCCGGGCCTCGGCCTCCCCGGTCATCGGTTCCCAGGTGCAGAACGCGCGGTAGCCGGCGGGCGCGGGGCCGCCGGCCGACCGGTTGGTGACCAGGGCACCCCACAGGTAGACGCCGTCCTCGACGTTCTCCATATCGATGTCCACCTCGACCTCGGCCCGGGGCACCTCGACCCGGGTGACGCCGCGCCGCCGGTAGACGGGGGAATCGCCGAGAGCGGCCCGGGCCTGGTCGATCTGCTCGGGCAAGCCCCGCATCGGCTGGTCACAGTAGGCCGCTGTGCGCAGGCTCAGGGTCCGCGCATCGCCCAGCGTGCGGATGCCCGCCGCGCGCAAGCGGGCCAGCTGCGCCCGCTTTCGTTCCCCGACGATGGCCGTGACCGGCGTGTCATCGGGCAGGGCGCCCAGCGCCGACGTGATCGGCCGCAGGTCCACCCCGCCCGCGACCAGGGTGGCGGTGCGGTGGTCGAGCGAGGCCAGCGCCGCCCGGCTGGTGACGCCGTGGCCGCGATGGATACGCCATTCCCGCCAGCCAAGCCGCGGCAGCAGGCTCGGGTCGCCGGATCCGGCCCGGAGCTGCGGGCCGCACCAGGACCACCAGGGGCATTCCATGCACTCGCTGATCCGCACCGGCACCACGAGCAGCGGGACCGAGGGATCCGCCCGGTGCTGGGCCGCGACCGCCAGAACGTCGAGGCGGAAGGCGAACTCGAAGTCGTACACCTCCATGGTGGAACGCCGCTTGGGCCGGCCCGTCGCGGACGCGGTCGGCCAGCGGCGGGCATCCAGGTCGTACCAGGTGACGACGCAATCGACGCCGATGATGCCGCCCAGGCGCTTCCCGGGCGCGGCAATCCCGCAGGCTTCGAGCATGCGCTGGTAGTGGGCGAGCTGGAGGAGATCTTCCTTGTGCGCGCGGGCCGAGGAGCCCGGCACCAGTTCCGCCGCCTCCGGTACCGGGTTGTCAAGTGGCGAACAGCGGGACGGCCAGGCACCGGGGCCGGCGTCGAGGCACCGGTGGTGCTTGATGTCCACGGGCCGGTAGCCCGGGCCGCCCGTCGCGGCCACCAGCAGGTCGGGCTCGCCCACCCGCCGGCCAGCGAGATCAATGGGTAGGCGCCCGCCCAGGATCAGCGGCCGGCCGGCCTTCATCGCGCCGAGCGTGGCATCCTCGCGGCCGGGCCGCGCGCGGCCGGGAATGACGTAGGCCGCCGGGTGAAGCGCGAGAAGGCGGGCGGCGACTTCTGCCTCGAATTGCCGGCCCCGCGAGAACCGGCGCTCAAGCACCGCCGATGCCGGCAAGGGCTCGCCCGGCCTGATGATGTCCCATTGGGCGCGGACCGGACACTGCTTGGCCACATAACCGCCCTGCGGTGGCACGCCCGACGTATCGTAGCGAGTGCTCACCAGCTCATGGTATTGAATGCCTCTGACAAAACCGGGAACCGTACCACGGGCGAAACGGTCACGACTGAGTAGGCACCCCGCAGATCATTCCAATGGGCATGAGCAGCCCTGCCGTGACCGGGGAACTGGCGCTTAACGAGCGCCTGCTCATCGCCGGTTCATCTTCAGGCGGCTGGCGGGAAAATTGTACGCGCCGTTAAGCAATCCGGGTGTCGTCATGAGACCGGATTCGAACCGCTATTCAGCGCACGGTACCATCATGGGTCGGTTCTGTGGCTTTCTGCAGTCATGCCGGGCTTACACTGCCGCCTTGGGAAATAAAGGAGGGCCGACAAAGCAATCCAGTCGCGGACGAGGTTGGCGCGCTCGTCGCGGTCACCAGCCCGGTCATCGCCGGCCCAGGTGTTTCGCCGTCCTGGTCCGGTGAGTTCGGGAAGTGCTTGACGGCTGCCTTTCAGCCCGGGCATTGCCCGGCGGCCCAGGCACGGCGGGCCGGGCCCGGTAGCCCGGCAGCCGCTCGTTATGCTGATCCGGGATCAGCCAGGGGGTGTCGTTCCGCATCCACTTGGGGCGTGAACCGGCGTGGGGCGGGCACCTGTGGTGCCGCAGCGGCCCATCCTGCCGCCGGACCAGGGAGGAAAAATGGCTGGCAAGTTCGTGGTGAAGAAGGGCGCGAGCGGCAAGTACCACTTCAACCTCGTCGCCTCCAACGGGCAGGTGATCGCTACGAGCGAGGCCTACGAGCGCAAGCAGTCCGCCCTGCACGGAATCGAGTCGGTGAAGGAGAACGCTCCCGGCGCCGAGGTGGACGACCAGACCGGCGAGTAGACACCGCTCGCGGCCGCCGCCGCCAGAGGTCGTCTCAATGCAGGTGAATGAGCACCAGGTCCTTGAGCACGACCATCACCAGCCCGAGCGCGGCGGCGATCGCGGTGACGCCGGCCAGTTGCCAGCCGCGGAGGTGAGACGCGCGGCCGGCGGACCAGCCGTGGAACGTCAGCAGGAGGATCGCCGCCGCTAGGCCGTAGTTGGCGGCGGCGGATGCCGAGGCTCCGGCCAGCCGGGCCGCCACCAGCGCCAGCAGCGGCAGGTAGGAGGCGCTGACCATCGGCCAGGTGTGGGCCAGTGCCGCCCGGATGTACGCCCACGTAGGCAGGTGGCCTCCGGTCACCTGCTCGCCCAGGAGTTCGGCGTACTCCTCGGCGACCCAGTACACCACCAGCGTGACCAGGACCGAGACGGCCAGCGCCAGGGTGGGCAGATGGCCGCCGACGGCCGCGATGATCGCCGCCGTGATGATCGCGCCGTAGATGCCCGCGGCGCGCCGCCGCCCGGCGGTCATGATCTGCTGTTCTTGCGTTTTACCGGCCCGGAGCAACTGCCCGGGCTCCTCGCCGTCAGCCGATCCCATCCGCCGCCTCGCTATTCAGCCCGCCCGGCCCGGTGTGCATGGGCAGACTAACCCGCGGCGCCGCCGGCGCGCCGAGGGGGCCGGTAACTCTCAGCGGGCGGCGCCGGGCGCGGCCGAGTAGGCGACGGCGACCTCGGCGGCGAGCGCCGCGTTGTCGGCGATCAGCTGCCGGTTCACCTCCGCGCTGCGGCCTTCGGTCAGCTCGTGCACAAGGGCCAGCACGGACGGGGTCACCGACTGCCCGCGCACACCCTGGCTCTCCACCCGGGCGACCGCCTCGGCGATGATCGGCTCGATCTCCAGGGACGGCTCGGGCGGCCGGGTGAGCAGCACCCCGGCGGAATCGTTGAGCTGCCAGTGGGCGGCGGTGATGAGGGCCGCTTCCTTGACCGAGCTCACCACCGCGGACACCGGTGGGCCGCCCACGGCGCTGTAGAACAGCGGCAGCGTGCTGGTCCGCCAGCCCAGCACCGGCACACCGAGGGTCTCCAGCAGCTCGGCGGTGGCCGGCACGTCCATGATCGACTTCACCCCCGAGGACACCACCAGCGCCCGGGTCCGGGCGATCTGCGGCAGGTCGGCGGAAATGTCCAGGCTGGCCGCGAAACCGCGGTGTATCCCGCCGGTCCCGCCGGTGGCCATGAAGGTGATCCCCGCCAGGCGGCAGACCGCCAGCGTGCCGCCGACGGTGGTGGCGCCCAGCGCGCCCTGGACCACGCAGGCGGCGAGGTCGCGCGGCCCGGCCTTGCGCGCCGACGGGCCCGCGCTGGCGAAACGTTCCAGCTCAGCGTCGGTGAGCCCGGCCCGGACCACACCGTCCACGATCCCGATCGTGGCCGGGACGGCGCCCGCCTGCCGGACCCGCGCCTCCGCCGCCAGGGCCACCTGCACTCCCTGCTCGCCGGGGAAGCCGTGCGACACCAGCGTCGTCTCCAGCGCCACCACGGGCCCGCCGGTCCGCAGCGCCGCCTCGACCTCCTCGCTCAGCCGCGGGGTGATCGTCATGGCATCGCTCCCATCGTCTCCACCGCCCGGGCCGCCGCGGCCAGGCCCAGGCTGACCCCTCCGAGCAGGTAACCCGCCGCGAACGCGTCGCCGGCGCCCGTCGAGTCGACGGCGCGGGCGGCCCGCGCCGGGTGGACCACGCCCCCGGCGCGCACACCGTGCGGGCCGAGCTTCACCACCAGGTCGGATCCTGGCAGCTCCCCGATGAGCTCCGCCTCCGCCTCGGTGCCGAACACGGTCTCCGGCCGCAGTTCGGCGAGCAGGTCCCGGAACCGGCCGGCGCCGTGGTCGCGCAGCACGGCCGTGGACGACAGGTCGACGCTCAGCCGCGGCACCCGGGCCGCCGCGGCCAGCGCGGCGCCCCGGATGGGCTCGCTCGCCAGGCTGTAGGCGGGCAGGTGCAGCCGGGAACAGCCGGTGAACCAGTCGTCGGCCAGGGCATCCGCGGCCAGCAGCGGCCCCACCCCGCGGTCGGTCAGCATCGACCGGGACGCGCCGCGGTCGGAGAGCGAGACGACCACGCCGGTCGCCCCGTCCAGCACCGGGCCGCTGATGTTCACCCCACGCCGGGCCAGGTCCGCGGCCACCAGGCCGGCGGCCAGGTCACTGCCCCGGGCGGCGATCAGCCGGGCCTGGCCGCCCAGCGCGCAGATCCAGGCGGCCACGTTCGCCGCCTGCCCGCCGGCCCCGACCCAGGTGCGGGCGGGCGTGTCGGTCTCCTCCGCGATCGGGCCATCGGGGCAGACCACCACGTCAAGGTGGGCGTCGCCCAGTACACAGATCACACGGCGACGCTATCCGGCCGCGGAAGCGCCGCGGCCCCGGCGGCGGTCAGCGTGGGCTTGCCGTGCGCGCACGGCGGCGCATCACCCACGTGAAGATAAGCAGGACGATGACCGTCCCGATGAGGGCGCTCAGCACGCCGCCCCAGTCAAAGATGTCGGTGTCACCGATGCCGAGCCCGACCGTGAAGATGAGGTAACCGACGAGGGCACCCAGTAAGCCGAGCCCGAGAGAGACCAGCCAGGACACTGGCCCGCTCATGTGCCGGAAGGCATCGTTAGGAACGAGTATTCGGGCGACGATTCCGCAGAACAGGCCGAGCAGGATTGCGCCGATCACGGCTACCCCCTTGCATCGATCGGGCATTACTTCCACTTTACGTTCGGCATAACCGACCGAGGGGATAGCCTTTTGTGCCATTTTGTGCTGTCCGGCCCGGGCCGCCTTGCGGCGTTCCGTCAGGTCGCGGCCGGGGGGCGGTAGCCGACGACCTCGCGGGCCAGGGCGACGAGCTTGGCGATAGCGGGATGGGTCGGCGGATGCGTCCAGGCGAGGGACACGGCGAGGTCGGCCGCGCCGGCCAGGGGCCGGTAGGCGATCCCTGGATAGGGATGCACGCTGGCGGTGGCCGTCGTAGTCACGCCGACCGCCTTCCCGGCGGCGATGGCGGCGAGCCAGTCGTCGGTGTTGGCGACCTCGATGGTGGCCTCGGGCCGGATGCTGGCCGGCCACAGATCGATGGTGGTGGTTCCCGACACGGTGTTGAGCACCACCGGGTAGCCGGCCAGGTCGCGGAGGGTCAGCCGGGACCGGGCGGCGAGGGGGGTGCCGGCGGGCACGGCCGCGAGCCGTGGCTCCATCATCAGCGGCTCGGTGCGGATACCGGGCGTGGTGACGGGCCCGCGCAGCAGCGCGGCGTCAACTTCGCCGCGGGCCAGGCCGGCGGTGCGGTCCTCGATGCGGCGCAGTTCCAGCGGCACGTCCGGGTGCTCCTGCATCCAGGAGCGCAGCAGGCTGACGGTGAACTCACCGAAGGCGGACCAGGCGTGCCCGAGCCGGAGCGGCCACACCCCCAGCTGGGCCGGGTCGAAGGCGGTATCGGCGGCGGCCACGGCGGAGGCGGCCCGGATCCGGAAGGAGTGCCCGGCCGCGGTCAGGACCAGATGATGCGTGGAGCGGTCGATCAGGCGGATGCGGAGATGGTCCTCGAGCTGGCGCAGCGTCCGGGACACCACGGGCTGGGTCAGGTGCAGGCGGGTGGCGATCTCCGGCGCACTGCTGCTGGCCGTGGCCCGGCCCCGCGTCCGGGGCCGGGGCCGGGCGGACTGGGCCCTGATCGGCGCCTACGGCGTGACGACGGCGACGATGAACATGCTGTTCTATCAGGCCATCGCGCGCATCCCGCTCGGCGCAGCGGTCACGCTGGAGGTGCTCGGGCCGCTGGCGCTGTCGGTAACCACCGGCCGCCGGGTGATCAACGGGCTCTGGGCGGCGCTGGCTCTGGCCGGTGTCGCCCTGCTCGGGCGCGCCGGGATGCACGGCCTCAACCTCGCCGGTGCCGCCTTCGCGCTGGGCTCCGCGGTCATGTGGGCCGGGTACATCCTCCTCGCCGCCCGCGCGGGCAGCAGGTTCGCCCGGATAGACGGCCTCGCCCTGGCCATGGCGATCGGCGGGCTGGTCAGCCTGCCGTTCGGCGCCGCGAGCGCCGGCCTGGTGCTCATCAGCCCGGGCGTGCTCCTGGCCGCGGGGCTGGTCGCCGTCCTCTCCGCCGCGCTGCCCTACACGCTGGAACTGCTATCGCTGCGGCGGCTCAGCGCGCCGACGTTCGCCACCTTGATGAGCCTGGGCCCCGCGATCGCCGCGGCCGCCGGGTACTTCGTCCTTCACCAGAGGCTCACCGCCGCCGGAGGACTCGCCATCACCCTCGTCATCGTCGCCAGCGCCGGCGCCGTGCGGACCTCGCCGCCGCGCGTGTGAGGCACCGGACCGGCCGCGGGCCCGCGGGCCGGTCACACTCCGCCGCTCCGCCCTCGTCATACAGGGTGGATGCCCGACGCAACTTACAAAAGAGGTGACAACCGTGCCTGTGCAGGTGACCGCCATCATGATCGGCGTCAAGGACCTGGCCCGTTCCAAGAAGTTCTACGGGGAAGGGCTGGGCTGCACGATCGACCAGGACTATCCCAGCTTCGTGTCGCTCAGCCTGGGTGACGGATCGTCGTCGCTGGCCCTCTACGAATGGGACGCGGCGGCCGCCGACGCCGGCGTCTCCCCCGGGGGATCCGGGTTCCGTGGCGTCTCGTTCCACTACATCGTCCCGTCGAGGGACGCCGTGGACGAGGTCATGGGCAACGCCATCGCGGCCGGTGGCAGCGTCGTGAAGGAGGCGGCAGCCGTCCAGTGGGGTGGGTACTCCGGGTATTTCAGCAATCCGGACGGCCACCTCTGGAAGGTCGCGACCAGCGCCTAACGGCCTCCGCCGGGACGCCGCGGGGCCCAGCGGCCGGCGGGTGACCTTCGTCGCGGCCGGTCCTTGGCCCCGCCGCCCCGGCGGGCGGCATGCTCGTCCGCCTGCCTGCAGTCCCCCTTCATCGGGAGGTCGATGGCGGAGCCCGCCCGCTAATATCAATATGACTGATGAGTAGAACAATGCTGCACCGGTTCTTTTGCTTATCTTTGCTTTTAAGCTGTCAAGCGGCCAGCCCATGCCTGTTCCCTTGGGGGAAGGGCACCATATGCCGGACTCCGGTCCACATTTTCGTCGCCTCATGGTCAGTGGACGTGGGATCAGGCCACCGCAGATGATGGCGGATAGTGCCGCAACGGGGGAGACCCTCAACGCGCGGGCGAGGAGGACAGATGGTCGAGCACACCACTGGCGGGAACATGAGCCTGGCCGAACTGGCCGACCAGCACAACACCCAGCCGTCGTCGATCCTGCGGCTGACCGCCGAGCATTCGCCGGGCGGGGCTTACCCGGCAAACGTGGCCGCCTATATCAATGGGGTGTTCAAGGGCAGCATCGCGCACGACGGCCACATGCCCCAAGGGCTGCAGCTCTACCTGCCCTCCTGATCCCAGCGCGAAGACCGCGCGCCGTCGCCACCGGCCCCGGCCACCCCCGGCCGTGTATCAAGAGTCACGACATATCTTGAGCCGGGGGGGACACGGTGGTACTGTCACCGGCAGTGGCAGCGCACCGCCTGCCCGCTTCCGAGCTGCCGACCGGCCCGCGCCGCGCGGTGGCGACGAGGACAAGGGTCTGTGACTCGCGTGCATCTCCTTCCGGTCAGGTCACATACCTAGGCGGGCAGACGCGGGCACCCCCGCCGGGAACAGATGATCATGACTAGGAACAAGGCCCAGAAGACCGCCACCCGTCAGCGCATGGCGGAGACCGGCGAGCCCTACAGCGTGGCCAGGAAGGCGACCCAGGCCGGGGCCGAGGGTCCGGGCTTGAGCGAAACCCCAGCGGAGCAGGATCCCCGCGGGACTCCGGTGGACCAGGGCACCCCCGAGACCCTGGTGGAGCAGAGCACCGGCGAGACTCCGGAGGAGCAGTACTTCCGCGAGGCGGAGGAGGCGGGTGTCGCGGCGGCGGATCTGGAGATGCTGCGGCTCTTCTTCCAGGCACGAGAGCGGGCCGGCCAGCTGCGGCAGGTTGCCGAGCGGGCACGGGAACGGGCCGAGCAGGCCGAGGAGGCCGCGGTCCGGGCCGAGGAGCGGGCCGAACTTGCCCAGGAGGCCGCCGATCTGGCGCAGGACTGGGCCGACAAGGATGAGCAGCGGCTGGCGCGAGAACGCGCCGACAGGATGCAGCGGGCCGCCGACCAGGCACGCGAACAAGCCGACGAGGCGGAGGAAGCCGCCGACGAGGCGGAGGAGCGGGCCGACGATGCGGAGGAACTGGGCGAGAGGGCGCACGGGCTGTTCGCCGACCAGTACGAGCTGGACGACGAGGAGGCCGACGACGGGTGGCATGACTCGGGGCCGGGCATGCCCCATCCCCCGCGGCTGCCCCGCCCCCCGCGGCCGCCCAGGCTGCCACGGCTCCCGCGGCTGCCCCGGCTCCCGCGGCTGCCTGGCTAGCGGGGCCACCCACCAGGCCGGCGTCGGCAAGACCCGCCCGCCGAACCTCCACCACACCCGGCTGACCCGGCGATGTGCCCCCCAGTATCGGGGTTCCGTGATCCCGGGCCGGCGCGGTGCTTGTCATGGTTGCACCAGCCACGAGCTTCTTATGCGCTGGTTGGTAACCAGCCGCGCGTATCGCCGAATCCGGCGTCGGTCGAGGCCCAGACCGTGATGTCGGGGCCGGGGCGCGGATCGGCAGATATGGCGCGGCGATCTCCGGGCGGCCGTCGGCCAGCCCCAGGCACGGTGCGAGCGGTCACCCGGACCGCAACTCACAGCAACGGTGACAGCAGGCCTGCCCAGACATCCCCTCCCCGGCCCGGCATTCTGCGCCGCGAGAGAATACTCGCCGCTCACCGCCCTTTCACAACATCTCCATGCCCGGCCGGGACCGAAGATCATCCTGTCTGCCACGGTCAGGTGCGGCGCAAGGCGGCTTCCACCGGCTGCACAAGTTGGCAGCTCAGACGAGATGACGGCCTATTTCGTTCAGATTCCCAAGCTGATAGTGCGGGTCATTCCCGTCACCCGCTCACCCCCAGCGCGGACACAGGCCCTGGCGCAGGAGAACCAGACCGGTATGGTGGGAAAAGAGGTCGGCGCGGAAGGCGGCCGCATGGCGTTGGTGCTCGTGGTAGAAGACGAGGAGTCTTTCAGCGACGCCCTTTCCTACATGCTGCGCAAAGAAGGCTTCGAGGTCGCCGTCTGCCCGACCGGGCCGGATGCGCTGGCAACGTTCGACCGCGACGGGGCGGACCTGGTGCTGCTCGATCTCGCGCTCCCTGGACCGCAAGGCACCGAGGTGTGCCGGAGCCTGCGCGAGCGCTCGGATGTGCCGGTGATCATGCTGAGCGCCAAGGACACCGAGATTGACAAGGCGCTCGGGCTCGAGCTGGGCGCCGACGACTACCTGACTAAGCCCTTCACTTGGCGCGAGCTCGCCGCGCGGATCCAGGCCATACTCCACCGCCCGGCGGACTGATGAGAAGGTACGCCTCACTCTGCCCGGGGAGGCACGAGTCAGGCCCAGCTCGATCACACAGGAGCCCGGGCCGTGCTCCCGCGTGCCCGTGTGGACGGTCGTCAGCAGTGATACACGGTCACGGAGCAACCAGCCGTGGTCTTGACCTGTGCAAGGGTGATCCTCCGGTCAACGCGGTTCCGTCTGCAGCAACGGGGGTCAGGTTCCCGTGGGCCTGCAGCCGGTGAGCCCGTTCTCCAGTCCCCGCAGCCAACTATTGACCGAACGCACGAAGCCCACGCGATGGCCATAGCCCGGTCCAGCCTCGACGGCGCGCGCCCGAGCCCGTCACGGTGAAGAGACTGTCCCGGCATGCCCTTATTCAGGCGTGGGCACCAAGTGACCGGATCCGGAACGCGACCGCGATCTGCATCGCGCCGAAAAATATGAGCCAGATGCCCAGCACCACTGCGAGCACGAGCAGCGAGATCCCCGGATAGACCAAGACCACGACGCCAGCCAGCACACTGACGATGCCCATCACGCGGCGGCTCACCCTGCATCCCGCGCCAGGGCACACACGCCTGGCTCCAGCGTGCTCGCCGTGAACTGCGGCGGCCGGACCGCGGTCTTCACCGGCGACCTATTCCACTCGCCGCTGCAGGTCATCGAGCCGCACTGGGCCAGCTGCTACGTCGAGGAAACGCGTGCCGCCGAGACGTCCAGGCGGCGGGTCTTGTCGCTGGCCGCCGATACCGCTGCCCTGATCTTGCCGGCGCATCTACCTGGTGCCCGCGCGCTGCAGGTCGGCCGGCACGCGACAGGGTTCCAGATCGCGCGCTGGTTCCTGCCCAAGGCCGATGGCAGCGGACCGGCGACCGAAGACCCGTGAACAGCGACGCCGACATGGTGTTCCCGAGATTTGAAGTAAGACCCTATTAGCTGCCTCACCGCCTGACCGGCTCATGCCGGACGGAGCCGAGCCGGGACAGAGGTCGTGCACCCAGCCGACCTCACCGCGGCGGCGGGCAGGCTGCCCGGCGTCCATCGCCGGACTGCACGCGAAGCCGGGGGCAGGACTAACTAACCACAGAAAGTGACGTTGGCTGTGCGGTCATATAGCCCTGCCGAATAGGCGCGGGAATGATTGCGCTTGGTGCATGGTGTACCGAGCGCAGAATGCTCGCTTCTGGCTCATGGTCTTACTGCAGCGCGCCCGCGCCTATCCGGGCAGTGCCCGGGCGGTGATTACCCCCGGCACGACCAGAACCTTCATGGCCTTTGAACCCCCCGCCCGTTGTGGTTTGCAGCGGCCCGCGCGCGTCAGCCGCGTGCGGCCAGCGTGAACGCCCCTTTGACCGCTGACAGCATGACCGGGGCCGCGGTGGCCTGGTCGATGGGCCGCGACGGGTTCTCGGCGAGCACGGCGACGACGTAGCTGTGCCCCGTCCGGGTGGTGGCCAGGTAGGCCAGGGTCAGCACTCCGGGCTCGGATCCGCCCTTGAACCAGGTTGTCTTCCACTGGGCAGCGGGGAGCTGGAGCCCGCCGTGGTTGATCGACAGCACGTTGCCGATCGGGGATAGGCCTGGCCGGCGGGCGAGGGCGGCAAGAGAGGTGTAGACACGGCAGAGATCGTCTGCCGAAGCGAACCATTCCAGGCTGTTGATGTCGCGCGGCGTGGTCCACGCTTTCGCTGCCGCCATGCTGGGAAGCGGTGCCCGGTCGATGGTGGTGGCGAGCAGCGCCCGCCGGCCAGCCTCGTTCGCGGCGAGGTAACGCTTCGCGAGCGCCGGCCAGTCGTCCAGCTTGAGGATGAACAGCTCACGAGTGGTCAGGAAAGGCCGGTCCAGTGCCGGGTCGGCCATCCCGGTCGCGGTGAGCGCGGCCTCGACCGCAGGCCGGCCCACAAGGCTGATCAGCATGTTGGCGGCCGTGTTGTCGCTGATGGAGATCATCTTGGCGGCCGCGTCCCGCACCAAGACCCGGGTGCCGTCCGGCTCGGTCTGAAGCTCACCGGAGGGGAGGCTCTTGAGCTGCGCGGTGATGGTCAGCGGCTGGTTCCAGTGGACCTTGCCGGACGCAACGGCTGTGCCCAGCGCGTCGAGTACGTAGAGCTTGAAGGCCGAGCCGAGCGGCGCCGCGGTGGAGGGGTCGATGCTGTGCACCGGCTGGCAGGAGCCGCTGGTGACGTTGGCGACCAGCAGCCGAACCTGGGGTGCGACCGAGTGGACGGCGGCGTCGACGCCGGCCCAGGTGGTGGGCGGCGTGGGCACGTGAGTGACCGGGCCGATCCTCAGCCCGCTGATCAGCCCCCGGCTGTCGACGGTGAGCGCAACCTGAACCCGCGGGACAGGGCCGGCGATAGAGACGACGGCGACGAGCGCACCGGGCTCGTTGACCTCGATCGAGACCAGCCTGACATCGGAGGCTCCCTGCAGCGCCTGGTTGAGCATGGCCGGGCTGACCTGCGCCAGGAAGGCTGAGTCGAAGTGGGCGCGCACCTGCGCGTCGGACATGGGCAGATGCGCCGTCGCGGCGATGAGCCACCGAAACTGGGCCCCAGCAGGCGTGCCGGGCGGGGGAACCGCCTTCGAGAGCCCCGTCCCCGTCGGGGTTGCCGGTCCCGGCGCCGCCGACGGCTTCGGCGAGCTGCACGCGACGGCGAAGACCGCCACCGCGAGAATCAGCCCGGCCAGGAACAGCCAGCCTGGACCGCGCCGCCTCACGCTCCCCCTTGCACCGGGCCCAGCCATGCATCCGCCTCCTGCGCCAGGCTAGTACCTTCTCGGCCACCAGGACCGGAGCCGCTGGTCCCGGCCAAGCACGCAGGCCTGCCAGCGGTGCCATCCAATAAGGCCATTGCCGACGAGCGCCGCAGAACGCCAAGACCGCCGACCCGGACCAGGCACGCCATAGCTTGATCGACAATGAACCGGACAGCGGCAACATAGAACTGCCGTTCCTGAGCGAGAACAGAGCCGACACCGGGCCCTTGGCCATACGGCAGACACGCATGAAGATTCGGTCCAGCCCACCGGCAATGCCCACTCAAGCAGAATCGGACATCGGTCAACCGCGCCAGCCACACACATGGCCGCACACAGATCACCCCCATAGAGTCAGTTCGGGCACAGCACCGCCGGCCACCCTAGCGACTAGGTCGGCGCCATAGCGGCGGGTCGGCGCGCGGGCCATCACCATCGGCTGGCTGCGCTCCGTGAGGAATCCGCGGCCTTCCACCATGCCGTTCGGCAAGGTGGTCCCTTGCCTGTGGGCATGCGCGCGGCGGCGGAACGATCACCCGGCTGGCGCCTCTTTGAGCCCGCACGGTGCGGGGTGGCTGGTGGGGCTGCTGGAGATGGGGTTCGCCAGTGCGGCCAGGCGGGCCGTGACTACCTCGCGAGTGAGGAACGGCCGCCCCCGGGACGGCGAGGCCGACCGGGGCCGATGGGAGCCGGGCATGCCCGCGTTCCGCTACCTCGTCGTGCCGCGCAGGCTCCCGGCCCGGGAGCAGCCCGCGGCTACCGCCCGCTCCGGTACCGTCCGCAGCCCATGTACGCCCCGCCGCGGCATCAGTGCCAAATGCGGCGCATCAGCCAGCGGACGGCGGCGAAGATCGTCAGGAAGATGGCCACTTTGCCCGGCCACACGAACATCCCCAGGTGCAGGCCAGATATCAGCAGCCAGGCCGTCAGCACGGCGATGATCACAGGGATCATGCCCAGCCGTGCCCGCCAGCCCGGCTGGTGTTCTCGCCTGGCCCGTTCCCGGCCAGCAGCGGTACTGGCGGCCGGCAACGGTGCCGAGGATGCGGCGGCGCGCGGAAGGTCGCGGGTGAGCGCGCCGAGCTGGCGCTGCGTGGTTGCGGCGAACACAGCATCGAGGCGCTGGTTGAACTCCTCCAGGGTCAGCCTGCCCTGCGCGTAGTGCTCGCGCAGGAAGGCGGCCGCCGCCTCGCGGTCGGCGTCTGCGATGCGCAGATCGGGTCCAGTCGCCACGCGGTCCTCCGCATCCCCCACTGAGCCTGCCATGCTTCTAGCAAGAAGATATATCTCGATGTGACGGCCGGCAAGCCGTGGCGTGGCCGCCGCGCCACGCACCAAAGGCCGGGAGCCCGCAAGACGCCGAGATCAGCGCGGACTGACGGCTGTCCCGCTCCGCCAAGATGGCCGCGCGATCCTGGTCGCGCCGCGGGCACCGGGAACAACACTGGCCTACCTGGGTGCCATGATCGCTGCCGCGCGCGCTGTGCGGCCCGGTGCGGCTCGCCGCCCTGCCGGCCGCGCTGGCCGTGACCGCCATGCTCGGGTTCTGCGGCTGGGCGCTCGCGGTACCTGCCGCCGTCGCGCTGGCCGCCAGCTGGCGGGCCCGGGCGGACTACCGCCGCCAGCTGGGGGATGCCCGCCCAGCGTCCGCGGTGCCCTGCCCGGGGAGCCTCCGGGAGCGCGAGCTGGTGGCATCGCGCTGAGCGGGCCGGGCCAGGCCAGCCATACGGCTCGGAGTTGACCCTTCTGACCTGTCGTGTTAATTTTTGACCATGCGGTCAAGAAGCGATCCGATCGGTCAGAAGGCGGGCCGGACGTTCACCGAGACCGCACGCCGCGCGCAGATCGTGGCGGCCGCCATCGACACCATCGCCGAGCTGGGATACGGGCAGGCCTCCCTGGCCCGCATCGCCGAGACAGCGGGCACCAGCAAGGGCGTGATCATCTACCACTTCGGCGGCAAGGACGAGCTCATCCGGGAACTGGTCGCCGAGCTGGTGGCCCGGGGCGTGGCGTACATGGAGCCCCGCATCGAAGCCGCGCCGGGCGGCGCGGGCAAGCTGCGCGCCTACATCGAGTCCAACCTGGCCTTCATGCGCGAGAACCGCAATCACGTGGTGGCGATCGTCGAGATCGCGCTCAACGCCCGCGCCGCCGACGGCAGCCGCCTGTACGACTTCTCGATCCAGGACGCCGGGGTGGCCGCGCTCCAGGGGCTGCTGGCCTACTTCCAGGGCACCGGCGAGTTCCGCGCCGGCTTCGACCCCCATGTCATGGCGATGGCGATCCGCGCCGCCATCAACGCGGTGCCGGCCCAGCTCGCCCGGGACCCGGCACTGGACATCGACCACCATGCCCGCGAAATAGCGGACATGTTCCACCGCGCCACCCGGCCCCGGGAAAGCCCCGGGGGACCTTCTACCAGTCAGCAGGCATCGGAGGAGTGAATGAAACGCCACGCCCCAATCCATCCCGTTCATCCCGTAACCGCATTGGAGGAGACATGTCTGCCAACCTGATCAGGAGCACGCCGTGGATGGGCCCGCATACCGGCGCATCACGGCCGCCGCGCACAGTAGTGACCGCCGTCAGGCTCATGTACGCCGGCGCGGCGCTGGAACTGGCCACCTTCATCACCATCGTGGTGACTGCCGGCAGCGTGAGGTCGGCCGTCCTGAGCAGCCATCCAGCAGCGTGGCCCCTGGCGCTTTTCCACCTGACCGCCGATGAGATCGCCGCACCGATCGTCGCGGTCCTCTGGGTCTGGCTGGCCTGGGCGAACGGCCGGGGGTACGACTGGGCCCGGCTCGTCTTCACGGCGCTCTTCGCCCTAACCACCTTGAGCCTGATCGGCGCGCTGGCCAATCATGCAACGGCGTATGCCAGGGCCGACCTGACCGCCGGTACGGTCCTGTGGCTCGTCGCCCTGGCCGCGGTCGTGCTCATCTTCAGCAAGAAGTCCAACTCCTACTACCGGCCAGAGCCCGCCCAGCGGTAGCTCCCGGCAGCACTTCGCGCGACCGGGCGATCAGGCCCGGTCGCGCCCGGTCCTGGGTCTCCCCTTCAGGCCGAATTCTTCGGCAGGCCCGGCATTTTGAATGCTCAAGGAGGCAACAATGCCGCTCTTCCCAGGCCAGCAGGACCAAGACGGCCCGGTGTGGGAGCCGGAGGCGGCCGATAGCAGGCTCACCAAGACCGCTGGGGCCGATCCGTCCGGCGTGTTCACCTCAGACCTGTCGGTATCGGAGTACGTGCTGCTCGGCGAGGCCGGGTTCGAGCCGCTCGGCTTTGTCGTCGGCTCCTCGATCTACCACGTCGGCCTGCAGATCGCCCGATGGGGACGCAACCAGGAGCTGCAGGTCCTCACCCAGGCCATGTATAACGCCAGGGAGCACGCCATGGCCAGGATGCGCGCCGAGGCGGACCACCTGGCCGCTGACGGCATCGTCGGTGTGCAACTGCGGATGCAGATGTATTCCTGGGGCCAGGCCTGCCTGGAGTTCGTCGCGACCGGGACAGCCGTCCGCCACCTGGACGGACACGGCGCGCACCGGGCGCCGGACGGCCGCGCGTTTACCTCGGACCTGTCCGCCCAGGACTTCTTCCGGCTGCTGGCCGCCGGGGCGGTACCGGTCGCGTTCGTGCTCGGCACCTGCGTCTACCACATCGCGCACCGGAGCATGATGCAGTCATTGCGCCAGGCCTACCAGAACCAGGAGATGATGCAGTTCACCCAGGGCGTCTACGAGGCGCGCGAGCTGGCGCTGGAGCGCATGCAGGCCGAGGCGGCGCAGGTCGGCGCCTCCGGCATCGTCGGCGTGACCGTGGAGGTCAAGAACCACGTCTGGGGTGAGCACGCAACCGAATTCTTCGCCACCGGCACCGCGGTCCGGCGGCTCACCGACGAGCACAAACTGCCGGAAACTTCTCCCAAGCCCACGTTCACCCTCGGGCTGGACAGATAGTTGTACGGTCACGGCCTGCGCAGCCGACGAAATCACATCCGGGCCCGAAGCAATAGGCTCGTGCCGTGATCACCGGGATGCATGCGATCGTGTTCTCCCCGGCGGCCGAGAAGGTCCGTGCGTTCTTCGCGGACGTGCTCGGCATGCCGTCCGTGGACGCCGGCGGCGGCTGGCTCATCTTCGCCCTGCCGCCCGCCGAGCTAGCCGTTCACCCGGCCGACGGTGAGGGCCGTCACGAGCTCTACCTGATGTGCGACGACATCCACGCCACCCTCGCCGAACTGCGGGGCAAGGGAGCCGAGGTGGCCCGGGACGTCGCCGACCAGGGCTGGGGGCTGCTGGCGGCGATCCGGCTGCCGGACGGCTCGGAGTTCCCCATCTACCAGCCCCGCCACGCGTCGCCCCTTCAGCCCTGACTGGTCCCGACCGGCCAGGGCCCGCCCGGTCAGGGCGCGGACACGGGGAGCTGGCCGGTCAGGGTGGTCCCGTGCCCGGGCCGTGAGCGGACGTCGAGGGCGCCGCCGAGCGCGGCCAGCCGGTCGGCCATTCCTTGCAGGCCGGTGCCGTGCCGGGTGCTCGCGGTGTCGAATCCGGCCCCGTCGTCGGTGACGGTGAACCGGAGGCTGCCGCCGGAGCAGGAGAGGCCGACCGTCGCGCGGGACGCGCCCGCGTACTTGGTGATGTTCTGCAGCGCCTCCAGGGTGCAGAAGTACACCGCGGCCTCGGTGTCCTGCGGGTAGCGCCCGACGCCGTCCGCGTCGATCTGGACCGGCAGGGAGGCCTTGCGCGCCTGGGCCTGCAGCGCCGGGACCAGGCCCTGGTCGGCCAGCAGCGGCGGGTAGATGCCGCGGGCCAGGTCCCGCAGGTCGTCCAGCGCGGCGCGCAGGCCATCCTTCACCGCCGGCGCGAGCTGCCGGACGGCGGCGGGGTCGCCGGCGGATTCCTCCAGCAGGCCGACCTGGATCGTCAGCGCGATGAGCTGCTGCTGCGCCCCGTCGTGCAGGTTCTGTTCGATCTTCCGCCGCTCGGCGTCCTGGGCTTCCACCAGCCGCCGGCGCGACGCGCGCAGCTCGTCGATCAGCGCGGCGTTGCGCAAGACGAGCCCCGCCTGCGACGCCAGGTCCTGCAGCAGCTCGTCCTCGGTGCCGGTCAGCGGCTCATTCCTCGGCTTTTGCAGGGACAGCGCGCCCAGCAGCTCGCCGCCATGCTGAACGGCTACCGCGCGCGATGCCCCCTCGAAGGCGGGAAGCCCGCCGTCCGCGCCGAGCGCGACGGCGGTGGACGCGGACGAGCCGTGCGGCCAGATCGCGGCCGGGCGCAGCTGCGTGCCGACCCGGATCCACGCCTCGGCCCGGTCGGCCCCGGTCGCCCCGGCCAGGACCGACACCATCTTGTCAACGGCCTCGGTGAGGTCCAGCTGCCCGGCCATGTCCCCGGCGAAGTCGGACAGCGCCTGGTACGGCGTGGCCCGCCTGCCGTACACGAGGCGGTTCGCGAACAGCTGCGCGCGGCGGCGCAGCGGCTGGAACAGCAGCGCGATCGTGACCGCCGCCGCGATCGTCAGCACCGGGCCGCCCTGGTGCCCCACGAACGTCCCGATGCCGAGCACGATGCCGACGTACACACCCGTGAACGCCGCCGACAGCAGGGCGTAGACCACGGCGCGGCTGATGATGACGTCGATGTCGAACAGCCGGTACCTGCAGGATCGCGATCGCCATCACCGCCGGGATCCCGAACAGCGCGACGACCGCGGTGACGCCGTTCGCGGCGCCTTGCAGCCACGCCTCGCCGGCGGCGACGCCCAGGAGGGCGATGAACAGCAAGACGGCGAATACCACCGCCGCCAGCGCCAGCCATTTGATCTGCTGCCGCATCAGGCGGCCGCCAATCCGGTACTGGACGGCCAGCGACACGAGCACCACTGCCATGAACGCGACGAAGACCACCTGGAGCCCATTGAGGGTGCCGACGGGGACCGCCCTCAGAACGGGCTTCAGATTCTCCACGCCCAGCGGATTCGGGTAGACCAGCGAGATGCCGCCCGGCGCGGGCAGCTGCAGCAGCCGTGGCGTCACGGCCAGCCCGGTCAGGGTCAGGCCTGTCAGCAGAATGCCCGGCCGCGGCGACCGGGCGCCAGCGCGGCGATGGCAGCTTCCCGGTCGGGAAGAGCAGGAACATGAAGGCGATGAGGAAGGTCACCGGGGAGAAGATGCACTCGGACAGCGTGCCGGCCAGCTTCGCCGCTGGGAGCGACCAAGGATGCGCCGCGGCCCCGGCCACCGCGTAGGCGGAGGTCAGCTCAAGAAACGCGATCGCCATACCCTCGGCGAGCATGATCCAGCCGATCAGGTTGGCCGCGCGGCGGATGATCAGCACACCGAGCGTGGCGTAGGCGACCGCCGCCACCGGGGCATACAAGCTCGAGATCCCGTCGCTGAGCTTCAGGTCGTCCCAGGTGACGACGATCAGGGCCAGCTCCGCGAGCGCTACCAGCAGCGTCACGGCCCACAATGCCGCGGTGATGCGCCCCGCGAGCCGGGCGGGGGCGGCGGCCTGCTCCGGCGGGCTTGCCACGCCCTGGTCCTTCACGCTCGCGGGCGCGGTGAGTCTCATGCCCGCCACCCCCGTGACGTCGCGTGCAGGAAGGCGACGATGCGCGCGGCCATCGGCGTCATCCTTCCGGCACGCCAGCGGGCGGTGGCGCTGGCGCCACGCCGAGACGGTGCAGGACGCCGAGCAGGTCGGCCGAGGACCAGTGCTCGGCGAACTTCCCGTCTTTCCCGGCCCGGTTGATCTCGATGCTGGAGAAGGCGACCTGCTCGCCGGTCGGCCGGACGCCGCAGAACTCGCCCTGGTGGGTGCCGTAGCAGGTGATGCGCTGCACGACCCGGTCGCCTTCGGCGATCTCGTCTTCCACGATCGCGTGGAAATCGGGGAAGATACGCTGGGTCAGCGCCAGCCAGCCGGCCAGGCCCGCGAGGCCCGGGGCGGGCTGGCCGCCGGGGACGTGGTGAACGCAGTCGGGGGAGATGAGCTCATTGGCGACGGCGAGGTCGCCCTGGTTGAGGATCTCCTCGACGACGCGGCGGGCGCGGGCTTTCAGCTCTTCCGGGGACATCGCTGTGCTCCCTGGTGATCTCGGCGTGCTGCCTGATCCCAGGGTCGGCGGCGGCAGATGCGGGCAACAGGACGAGCGCTCCCCGAGTGCTCCCCTTTTCCCGGGCAGGTGGCGGTAGCGCCGATGCCAGACCCGGACGCCGCCAGCTTCGCCGCGCTGCTCAAACGGCAGCGGCTGGCGGCGGGCCTGACCCAGGAAGCCCTCGCCGAGCGCGCCGGGCTCAGCGCCAAGGCCGTCAGCGACCTGGAGCGGGATCCGGCGCGGAGGCCTCGGCTGGCGACGGTGACGCTGCTCGCCGACGCGCTGGGCGCGGGCCCGGAGGAGCGGGCCGAGCTGCTGGCGGCCGCCCGCCCGGCCCAGCCGGCGGGCCCGGGCGGCACGGCCGGGGCGGCGCGGGCGTCACGGGGACGCCCCGGCGGGCCATGCCGCGGCCGCTCACCCCGCTGATCGGCCGGGCCGGCGTGGCCGCGGCGGTGGTGAAGCTGCTGCGCCGGGGCGATACCCAGCTGCTGACGCTCACCGGGCCCGGCGGGGTGGGCAAGACCCGGCTGGCGATCGAGGTGGCGGACCGGGTGGCCGGCGACTTCGCCGGCGGCGCCGTCTTCGTCGACCTGGCGCCGCTGCGCGATCCCGGGCTCGTGCTGGGCGCCATCGCCCAGCGGCTGGGGGTGGACGAGCGGGACGCGACCCCGCTGCCCGACCTGCTGGCGGTGTCGCTGCGCGGCAGGCGGCTGCTGGTGCTGCTGGACAACTTCGAGCACCTGCTCCCGGCCCGGGACGCCGTGCTCGCCCTGCTGGAGGCGTGCCCGGAGCTGGTCATGCTGGTCACCAGCCGGGTGGCCCTGGACGTCCGGGGCGGGCGCGACTACCCGGTCGCGCCGCTGATGCTGCCCGACGCGGGCGGCCCGCCGGAGGCGCAGCTGAGCTCGCCGCGGTGGAGCTGCTGGCCGAACGGGCGCGCGCCGCGGGGGCGGAGCTGCCGCCGGACGCCGAGACGGCCCGGGCCGTGGCCGGGATCTGCCGGCGGCTGGACGGGCTCCCGCTGGCCATCGAGCTGGCCGCGGCCCGGGTGCGGCTGCTGCCCCCGGCGGCGCTGCTGGCCAGGCTGGACCGCCGGCTGCCGGTGCTGGGCGGCGGGCCGCACGACCTGCCGGCCCGGCAGCAGACCATGCGGGACGCGATCGCCTGGAGTTACGAGCTGCTGAACGAGCCGGACCAGGCGCTGTTCCGGCGGATGTGCGTGTTCGTGGGCGGCTGCACGCTGGAGGCGGCGGAGGCTATCTGCGCCGATGACGGCGGCGGCCCGGCCGTGCTCGACGGGGTGGCGTCGCTCATGGCCAGCAGCCTGCTCCGGCCACGGGAGGAACCCGCGGCGAGGGACGGCGCCGCGCTGCCCGCGGCGGGAAACGGTGACGTCTCGCTCGCGGCGGGGGACGGTGCCGCCTCGGCCACGACGGGAGACGGTGGCGTCCCACCCGCGGCACCGCGGCTGATCATGCTCGAGACCATCCGGGAGTACGGCACCGAACTGCTGGCCGAGCGGTCCGAAACCGCGGAGATCGGGCGGCGGCACGCCGCCTACTACCTGGCGCTGGCGGAGCAGGCGGGCCCGGCGCTCATCGGGCCTGAGGCGGTGGCCTGGCTGGCGCGGCTGGACGCCGAGCACGACAACCTGCGGGCCGCGCTCCGCTGGACGCGGGAACACGACGACGGCGCGGCGGAGCTCCGGCTGGCCGCCGCGCTGTGGCCGTTCTGGCAGCAGCGCGGCCACCTCAGCGAGGGCCGCAGGTGGCTCCGGGAAGCGCTGGACCGCCCCGCCGCGGTCGCCCCAGCCGTGCGGGTCAACGGGCTGGCCGGCGCGGCGCGGCTGGCGCTGGACCAGGCGGCCTACGACGAGGCGGCGGAGCGATGCGCGCAGGCCGTGGAGCTGGCCCGCGAACCCGGGGATCCGCGGGTGCTGACGGCCGCGCTCAACACCCGGGGCATGCTGGCGCGGGCGCAGGACCGGTACGCCGATTCCGCGCGCGACCATCAGGCGGCGCTGGAGCAGGCGCGCGGCGCCGCCGACCGGGCCGGTGAGGCGGTGGCCCTGCTCGGCCTGGCCTTCGCGGCGATGTTCACCGGCGACGGTCCCCGGGCGGGCGCCCTGGCCGAGGAGGGCCTGGCCGCGGCGCGGGACTCGGGCGACCGTTACACCCTCGCCCATGTGCTGTTCCTGCTGGGCTGGGCGGCCGGCAACGCGGGGCCGGGGGCGTCCGAGCGGGCGGAGGCGATCGGCACCGAGGTGCTGGGCCTGTTCCGCGCCCTGGGCGACACCGGTGGGCAGGCCGATGCGCTGTTCATGCTGGGAACCTTCGGGATCAACTCGGGTGACTACCAGCGGGCGGCGCGGTTCTTCGCCGACAGCCTGGCGCTGCTGCGCGAGCGGGGTGACGAGAAGACCACGGCCCGGGGCCTGGCCGGGCTGGGGGCTGCGCTGCTGAACCTGGGTGACCGGGCAGCCGCCCGGGAGTTGTTCGAGGACAGCCTGGTCGTGGCGCGGAAGTACGGCGACCGCTGGAGCACGGCCATGTCGCTGACCATGGTCGGCCAGGTCGACCTGGCCGACGGCGACCACGCCCGGGCACAGGCCCTGCTCGCCGACGCGGCATCGCTGTTCGCCGACACCGGCAACCTGATATACCTGCCGTGGTGCCTGGAGGGCCTGGCCGGCACGGCGGCGGCCCGCGGCGACTACCAGCGCGCCGCGGAACTCGACGGGGCACGCGACGCCCTGCGTGCCCAGACCGGCGTGCTGCTTCCACCCCTCTACCCGGCCGGGTACACGCGGACGCTGGCCGCCATCCGCGCCGGCCTCACGCCGGCGGCCTTCGACGCGGCCCGCGCCCGCCCGGCCGGCCGGGATCCGCGGCAGATCATCGCCATGGCCATAAGCAACGGGGACTTACCGGGCCCGGCCCGCGCCCGGCCGGGCCCAGCCAGGAGTGAAGCTGGCGCTAGCGCCGGTCCACCGCATCGTGCTCCGACCCGGTTGCCGCCACCAGGCCGGCAAAGGCAAGCAGGAACAGGATGATGAATCCGCCGCTATAGGTGAGGAAAGCTGCCCACACCATGGGTGGCAGAACGATCATGCCTGTGGTCCACGCGACCGCCTTCTTGTTCACCGGCTTCCGGGCGGGCGCCCGGCCCGGCGTGGACGCCCGGGCTTCGGTCAGCCAGGTGGGGATGGTCACGAGGATGTCGGCGGTGATCGCGGTCAGCTCCGCGTAGGTCCGTGATACAAGCGCCCTGCCCGCCCGCACGGTGAGCTCGTCCTTGGTCAGCCGGCCCCGCACGAACGCCTCTTTGAGGGCGTCGATCACCTGCTCGCGGTCAGCATCGGACGCCCGGATGTGGCCCCTGCCCTTCGCGGCCGCCAACTTGTCCCCCGCCGCCACCAGTACCTCCTACCAGGACAACGCGTGGAAAGCCCCTGGTGGACGCCGCCCACCACCACGATCTCATCACCCCAGGCGGCAGAAGGCCAGCCTCCGGTCATGCCCGCGCCAGACATGGCTCCCCGCTGGCAGCAGATCGCCGGGCCGCAGCTTTCATTACAGCACTTACACGCGTTATAGTAGAAGGACGTGTAGCTCGAGGAGGATGACATGGAGCAGCCTGCGACCGGCCTCATCGAGAAGCAGCTCAGGTCGGTCTTCCCTGAGGACGCCATCGCGCGGGTCCAGGTGCTGGAGTACGGGGACGACCCGGGGGTAGAGCCGGGCGATACTGCGATCCGGGTCTTCATCTCCCGGTCAGACCGGCCGGAGGGCGAGGAGGCCGACGAGGAGATCGTCCACGCCTTCGAGAAAGCTAACCACGCGCTGATCAAGAAGGTGCGCGAGAAGCTGCCGCGCTTCATCGGATGGGTCGAGTTCCGCGCTGACGGCCCGGGCGACGTGGCGGGGCATCACGGACCAGTCCTGAAGATGGGAGGGCGCGGCGGCCGGGCCAGGGCCTTCGATGAAGTGTCGGAGGAGCTCACTCCGGTCATGACCCGGCTGGGGACGGCCGATCTAGCGACCGTGGACACGCTGATCACCGCGGGCATTGCCAATAGCCGCGCGGAGGTTCTGCGCTGGGCCGTGGGCCGCATCCGTGAGCACCCGGCTTACGCGCAGCTCCAGGACCGGGTGCGCGAGATCAACGAACTCAAGGCCCAGTTCTGATCCGGACGCTGGCCCGCCCGCCGCGAGCAGGTGAGCCCGCCGCCCACCCCACAACCTGCAAGCGGAGCGGCCCGCCGGACGGGCTCAGTAGGCGCGGGCGAAGATCAGCCGCTTACCGTAGGCGGACGGCTTGCCGCAGCGGATGCACGGGCCCTGCTCGGGTTCGCCTGCCAGCGGGATGCAGCGGGCAGAGGCTGAGGTTTCTGCCTTGATCTCGTCTTCGCAAGCCTGGTCGCCGCAGTGCAGCGCCAGCGCCCAGCCGACCGCCACGGCGGCGGTGAACTCCGGCCAGGAATTGACAACGGCTGTGTGGTCGTCGCGGAAGTCGGCGGCCCGCCGCGTCAGCATCGCCTGGAACGCGGCCAGCTCGGCAGCCAGCAGGTCCGGCGCCGCGTCGACCGGGATGGCCTCCTTGCCGACATCCGGTTGCCGGTAATTCAGGCGGCGGGACATCAACGTGGTACCGGCGGCCAGGTCCCGCGGGCCAAGCTCGAGCCGGATCGGCACGCCGCGCATCTCCCAGTCGTTGAACTTGAAGCCAGGCGACAACTGCGGTCGGTCGTCCACGTGCGTCCGGATGCCCGCGCGCCGCAGGGTGGCAGCCAGTTCGGTGGCTGCGGACAACGTTGTCTCGCCCTGGTCCCCGCGCCCGATCGGCACGATCACCACCTGGTAGGGAGCCAGCGCCGGCGGCAGCACCAGGCCCTTGTCGTCACCGTGGGTCATGATCAAGGCGCCGATCATCCTGGTGGTCATTCCCCAGGAGGTGGTGTGGCACAGCTCGGCCGTGCCGCTCTCGCTGGTATAGGTGATCCCGAACGCCGCCGCGAAGTTCGTCCCCATGAAGTGCGAGGTGCCCGCCTGCAGGGCGCGCCCGTCCCGCATCATGCCCTCGAGGGTGAAGGTGCGCTCGGCCCCGGCGAACCTGTCTCCCGGCGTCTTCTCGCCCGGCACGGTGGCCATAGCCGCGGTGTCCACGGCCAAGTCCTGGTAGAAGCCCAGCGCCAGCATCGTCTCGGCGGTCGCGTCAGCCGCGGTGGCGTGCGCGGTATGGCCTTCCTGCCAGAGGAACTCGCTGGTGCGCAGGAACATCCGGGGCCGCAGCTCCCACCGGAGCACGTTGGCCCACTGGTTCAGCAGTAGCGGCAGGTCCCGGTAGGAGTTAATCCACTTGGCCATCATCTCCCCGATGATCGTTTCCGACGTCGGCCGGATGACCAGTGGCTCCTCCAGTTCCTTGCCGCCCGCGTGGGTGACCGTGAACAGCTCGGGCGCGAACCCCTCGATGTGCTCGGCCTCGCGCTCCATATAGCTCTGCGGTATGAGCAGCGGGAAGTATGCGTTCTGGTGCCCGGTGGCCTTGATCCGCCCGTCCAGGTCCGCCTGCAATAGTTCCCAGATCCGGTATCCGTACGGCCTGATCACCATGCTGCCGCGGACCGGTCCCCGGTCCACCAGTTCGGCGCGGAAGACCACGTCGTTGTACCAGGCCGAGAAGTCCTCGCTCTGCGGGGTAACGCTGCGCTCGTCACGTGCCACGACCTTCAGGTTACCGAGCCATGCCACTGATTATCGGGTCGCTGGCCGCCACGGATCGCACTCTCACGCTGGGCCTGGACTATCGGGCTGTTCAGGGCTACCTTTAGCCCGCGGTTGACGAACCAGCCGGGCCTCTAGCTTGCCCGGCTCGCGCTCCGGCTTCCTCGCGCGAGATACCCCGGCCGGCTCGCACTCGGCCTTAACTGGTGTCTGCCTGGCGGCGTAATCGTGTCCCCCGCACGATGTCCCCAGGTGGACACGGCGGCACCGGGTGGCGGTCCTTCCCGACCACCAGGTAGAGGATCCCGCCAAAGGGGATCGTCAGCCCCACACCCATGCAGAGGATCGCCCATAGCCATTTGGGCAGGTAGCGCACCTTCTCGGCCCGTATCAGGTTGACCAGGCAGAACAGCACGAAGCCGACCGCGAGCACGATCACCGCGTCCAGCACCCAGCGCCCGCTCATCGAGGTCCTCCGGACCGGCCCGTCACCCATACCAGCCTGACACGCCCGGCGATGCCCGGCTACCTTCCATCCGCCTGGGCCGACGGAGGGCGCCGACAGGCCCGCTCTATCTGACCTTGCGGTAGATCAGGTCGAAATCATGCTCCCAGCCCGACCCGTCGGGCGACTTTTCCCAGGCGGCCCTGATCGACTCGCCATCGTCGCTGAGCGTCCCGGAGAAGCGCTGCCAAAAGCCCGGCGCCTGCCGCCAGACCTTCCACACGCCCCCGTCGAAGCTCATCTGGTACACGCGTGAGACCCCGCGCGAATCGTAATGCAGGACCGTGTAGGTCTCTGACGACTCGTCGCGGCTGATGATCAACGTGGCGGCGGGCGCGGGGTCGGGAGCATCGGTGTGGAAACGCAGGAAGGCGCCGTCTTCGAGCCACTCGAAGGTCGCCCGGCCGCGCTGCCCGGTGAACTGGGGGACCTCGACCTCCCACTCTCCTATCAGCGCTTCAAGCTGCTTCAGCGCCGGGTTTGGTGGCAGCCGCGACATCGCTGGTCCTCCAACCTCCAGGGTCACCCACCTGACGGTGACGACTATGCCCGGGCCGGACCCGCCGCCGGGACCGGGTCAGTGCGTGCCCGAAGCGGCGGACCTTCCCGCCGGGATAGACCCTAAACGACCAGGGCGTATCTGATGGATCCTGGCGTGCTTGGTTGGAGGACTAGCGTGTGCGCTGGTGGGAGAGCTGCTCCGCCCGTTTCGTTATGACCATTGACCGGTCACATTCCTCGCGCCCGGGCAAGGTCGTGCTGACGCCCTGACCAGCCCCAGGTCCGGCCGCCGCCGCGCCACCAGGAGCGCCACGACCGCTCCATCGCTCCAGCCGACGAGGTGGGCGGGCTCGTCCACCACGGCATCCAGGTAGGCAATGGTGTCCTCGGCCATGACCTCATAGGTCAGCGGCGTGTGAACGTCCGGGGTATGGGCATGCCCGCCGACCTCGACGTACGCCGGCCCGGAAGCCTTCCAGGGTCGCCACTTCGCGCTCGGTCATCGCTCCTTGCTACCAGATGAGGACCGTAGAGCGCCGCTGGGCCTACGTCCCGGCATATGCCTCCGTGACCCGGCCGAGGACTGCGGGCGGCGGGAGGATGGAATCAGTGGGGCGTGCCCGGAGGCGATGTGCGGTGATCTTCCCCCTCTGTGCTGCGCCGTGCTGTGACGAGAGCCGCGACCGTGCTAGCGCGGATCGGTCGCCCGAGTCGTTCATAAATGGCTTCGTATTCACGCTCAAGGGCATGACGTTGGTCCAGCGAAAGCCGGGCGTAAAACGACATCGTGCGAAGGAGGGCATTGATCTCGTCAGGAGTCTGCTCGATGAGCTTCGGCATGACCGCCACCTGAACATCACCGAACAAGCGGCCGGCATAACGTTGTCCTATGTCGTAGCTGCCGAGCCAGGCCCACACCTCTGAGACGTTGCCACGGCGCTGCTCCACCCCAGCGAGCGTGGCGTCGAGATTCCGGTAGACCGGCCAATCAGCGGCAACGCCCGGGTCGACCTTTCTTATGGCAGCGAGCGCTGCTTCCTGATCTCCCTTGCTACGCGGCTCCTCAAGTCCGCAGTACTGCACGAGGGAGAGCGTTCCACCGGGGACAAGCACGTCGGCGGCCTTCTGCCAGCTGACCTTGGGGTCAACCCAGTGAAACGCGGATGCAGAGAACACGGCCTGAAAATGCTCGCGGGGAAGCAATGCATCCTCAAACTGAGCGTTCACAAATTCCACCTCTCCGGCACCCTCCAGGTTCCGCCTGGCCAGTGCCATGAGGCTCTTGCCGGGTTCGAGTGCTGTGACGTGCAGGCCCCGAGCGGCAAGGCCGTGCGTCAGCTGGCCGCTTCCACACCCGACCTCAAGCACATGATCACCGCTCCCGATCCCTGCGATCCGGCAAGCTTGGTCGAGGAGCTCGTCAGGATAAGCCGGGCGGTGGCGGTCGTACTCAGCGGCGACCTCATCAAAAACCCTGCCGTAACGACGTGCAGCGGATCCTGGCAGCCGTGTCATTCACAGGCCTCCGTTCCTGCTCGTTACTGTGATCGCCACGCCATGGTCATTGCCAAAGTTCCGGCGCCTGATTCCCCTCATGGCCGCAGGCGAAATTTTGTTAGTGACCGGGCACGGGTCTGGGCCTGGCGAGAGGTTTCAGCCGGCGAAGAACTCGTCGGCGTAGTCCCACACACGGATGCCACCGGGCTCGATCCGGATGATGACATCGGCGCCCAGGGAGGGCCTCCACGTCCGCGGCACCATCTTCTGGGCCTTCATACCAGGTCACGATGCGCAGCGCGGTCTCGGACACGCCCTGCTCGATAGGGCGCGCCCGCCCCCGGACCTTGACGTTCTGGTCAGCGAGGCTGGATCTCGCCCATCGGACCGAAGCCGTCATGCGGCGTGTCGATGTAGATGATCTGCGGCTGCGCGGCCACGAGGTCGGGCGCGGCGTCGAAGAACCTCTTCACGTACGGCTGCTTGACGTGGGTGGCTCCCGCCTCGGCGTCCTTGAAGCCCTCGATAACGATGAACTCGTTCTCATCGGTGAGGCTCCGGGCGAACTGGAAGAACAGGCAGCCATCCTCGGAGTTGACATCCTTGGCGTAGGAATCGGCCAGTACCAGCCACTCGTCCATCTTCTCGGGCCGGATCGGCATCTTGATGTTGATCAGGATCATGCGAGTGCCCCTTCGAGATGACTGTCGTCCTCATCGTGCTGCGATCATCGGCGACCAGTCAACCGCCATGTCCGGTTCGCCTCGGCCAGCCGGGCTAAGCCGACCGTACGTCGCCGACTAGCCTCGCCTGCTGTTAAGGGAGATCATCTCGAGATGGCCGAGCTTTGGTTCCCGGTACCGCCGCTGGCTGACGACGTGGTGCTGCTGCGTCCTTGGGGCGAGGCCGACCTGCCGGGCATCGTGCTGGCGTTCAGTGACCCGGTGATGCAGCGGTTCTCATGGCGTACTACTCCGTACACCGAGACTGATGCGCACGACTACTTCGCTGAGCAGGAAGAGGCTCGCTTGCGTGGCGAGGGGCTGGACTTTGCGCTGGTCGAGCCGCGCGACCAGGACGTGGTGCTCGGCGGCGTCTCCCTGTATGAGGTTCGCCCGGATCAGGGCTGTGCGGCGGTCGGGTACTGGCTCGCCCCCGGGGCCCGCGGCCGGGGTCTTGCGACACATGCGGTCCGTCTGCTCGCCCGGTGGGCATTCGCTGAGCTGCGATTGGCCCGGCTGGAGCTGACCTGCGGTCCCGACAATGAGGCATCGCAGCATGTCGCCGAGCGTTGCGGATTTTCCCGTGAGGGCCTTCTTCGCTCCCACGTGCCCTTCAAGGGAGCCCGCCGCGACAGTGTGATCTACAGCCTGCTGTCTGGCGAGCTGCGGTAACCCGAGTTTGGCGACGCTGATGGAGTATACGGGCGTGCCGATCTCCATCATCAGCAAGTGGGCAGGGCACGACCCGGCGTTCAGCCAGCAGACCTACGTCCGCACAAGCGATGAGGACCTGCAACGAGGCCAGGCCGCGCTCGCGAGAATCCACAAGATCGTCTAGGGCAGTGAGAAATTGTGAGAGATCAACGGGCGGGGGAAACGCCTTCGTGCAGCGTCGGCGGTATGCCGGCGACCGGGATCAGCCAACGGGAGCTGCCTGCCAGGGCCGGCTGACGGCGGACGCCGGGATGCCTGACCGCCCACGCCAGGCCGCCGCGGTGAGTGGCCGCCGGAACGCTTCTCCCGCCGCAAGGCGATCATGTTCACCACGGCGACGAACCAGGCGAGCAGGTAGGCGATAAAGCCGCCGTAGACCAGTACGAATCCCCAGTAGTTATCGCCGATAGGGGACAGCCCCAACGCCCACGCGCCTCCATACACCGCCGTTGCCACCGCGATCATCCGGCCGGGCCGTCGCATCGGCTCGTCCTGAGCCCGGGCGGGCTGGGACGGTTTTGCGGCGCCTTCCTGCCCGACCTGGCCGGTGCGCTCAGCAACCTAGCCCACGCTCTTGAAACACTTGGACGAGCCTCCGAAGCACGAGAGGCACGGGCGGAAGCCGACGCTATCGGCATGTCAGGACCGCATAGACCGGGCCTGTCCGAGTGAACTCGGCTCACAAGGGCTCCTCCGGCACGCTGTTATAAGTTGGCGGTGTCACCAGGGCAACCAGCTGTACGGCCGGCACCCTGGCACACGACCGCTTCGAGTGCCCACCTCAGCTGAAATAGTGGGCAGATGGTTCACAACGTTGCTCTGGTTCTCGGTGGTGGTGGGGCTGCCGGAAATGCGTGGGAGATCGGTATCATCGCAGGCCTGGCCGACGCTGGTCTCGATATGACAGAGGCCGCCGATCTGGTGGTCGGCACCTCGGCCGGGGCCACCACGGCAGCGCAGGTGCTCAGCGGTATACCGGCGGCCGAATTGCTGGCCTCGGTGCTGTCCGAGCCGGTCCGGCCGGTCGGACAGAACCGGGAACGGCCGCCGTCCCTGCCGATGGCCACGGTGTTCGAGCGGATGAGGGCCATCGGCGCCGCCGCCACCTCGGCAGCCGATCTCCAACGTGCGATGGGCGCGTTCGGGTTGGAGAGCGACTCCACACTCGGACCTGGGGCGGGACAGCGGCGCGCAGTGGTCGCCGCCAGGTTGCCTCGCTCTGAATGGCCGGACAGGCCGATGATCGTGGTGGCCATCGACGCGCATACCGGCGAGTTGGCTGCGTTCGACCGCGATTCCGGAGTCAACCTGGTGGACGCGGTCACCGCGAGCACCGCGTTGCCCGGTCTGGTCCCCACGCACAGCATCAACGGCACTCGCTACATCGACGGTGGCGTGCGCTCCACCGAAAACGCCGACCTTGCCTCGGGCTATGCGAACGTCGTGGTGCTCTCGCCGTTGGGCGGACGGAGCCAGACACCACTGGAACGGGGCGCGGACCCGGCAGGCCAGTTCGAGGGCCTGCGCAGACGACCGGAATGGGGCACGGACCTGGCAAGCCAGGTCGACGCCCTGCGCAAACAGGGCAGCCGCGTCGAGGTGATCACACCGGACGCCGATTCCCGAGCCGCCATGGGCGCGAACCAGATGGATCCCGCGACCCGCATCCCCGCCGCCCGTGCCGGTTTCGCCCAAGGCAAGCAGGAAGCGACCCGCGTGACGTTTCTCTGACGATTGCACGCCGACGCCCAGCGCTACACCGTCATCTGTGAAGAGCCCGAAACGGTTAGAAGGCGGCGGCGATTGTGTACGACTTGCGCGGGAAAGCGCAGCCGGGAGAACGTCAAGCCAGGGCCGGGACCTCCTCCTGACCGAAGGTGATCACGATGTCCCTGCCATTGGCATAGCTGACCACAGGCCGCTGGAGCATGTCGCTCACCCTGCGGGCGACCCCCTGAAACAGCTCCGCCTGGTCTGGTGTATCGGCGCTCACCCTGAACCTTCCCCTGGCGACAAGCATCTGGGCGACGAAGGGAGCCAAGCTCGCCTCGCCCCGGGCCTTCTCCTCTGTGCTGAGAGGGGTGCGCCGGTACGGAGACTGCGTGCCGGGATGGTGAGTCACCGCTGATCTCCTTATGATCACGAGCCTCCCAGCATGCCATCTGCGCTCCTGCGCCGAAATCACAAGCGGGTTGCTGCACCTGTTGCTGCACGCTGTTGTCACCCTGATGTTGTCAGCCGGTCCCGCGGATCTGCCCGTCGAGGCCACGCACCCGGCGCGGCACTGCCTTGCAGGCCTTGGGCGGCTTCAGCGGGCGCAGTCTGCTGACGGCGTCGGGCTGGTGGGCCGTCCGACGTGGGGGGGCATTCATGATTGGCTAATCGCGGTCAGGTAGCAACGCGACTTGCCAGTCAGTGCGGGGGCCGATGCCAAGGAGGGCGCGATGGCCAAGCAGATTCAGGTTGTGATCACCGACGACATCGACGGTGGCGAAGCGCATGAGACCATCGCCTTCGGCCTCGATGGATCATCGCTCGAGATCGATCTCAACAAGCTCAACGCTGCGCAGTTCTGCCAGACCGTTGCTCCCTACATAGAGCATGGCCGGCGAGTCTCCCGCGGCCGCGCCCGTGCAACTCGTCCCGCACGTGACCGCGGATATTCGGATGTTCGTGAGGAGAAATAGTCAAATCCTGTGGACCGGGGGTCGTCAGGCGACCTGGGACACCGGTGTGCCGGGTGACGGTTCCGGGGTGATGCCGGCGGGCCGTTGATGAGCTTGCCTTGTGGAACAGTCCGCTCGCGCGGACCAACGCCACCAGATGCGGCGCGTTGACGGCCCTCTACTGGGACTGGGCGGCCCCGATGAGCTTGTAGGCCATCGCCATCCCCGCGGCTCGTGGACCCGGACCCTTGGCCGCCTTCGTCCGCAGACCCGCGGTCGGTACAGGGATCGGCCGTCGGGCAGCGCCTACGTGTCGGTCCTACCTGGTAGGCATGTGTGCATGGGAAGAGATCAGATCACACTCGACGCCGGCACCATCACGGGGCGTGGCAACACGCTCAATCCGTTCATCATCTTGGAGGGTGCGGCCGGCTTCATAACGTTCGCCGAGGAGGTCTTTGACGCCCGTGAAGTCGCAGAGGCACGAACACCGACGCCGACGGGCAAGCTGATTCACGCTGAGCTGCGTGTCGGTGACTCCCTCGTGCTGCTTGCCGACGCGCAAGAAGGCTGGCGGACGCACTCCGGCATGTTTCAGATCTGGACCTCCGACGTCGAGACGATGCTGCGTCGCGCCGTCGATCGAGGATCCGTGATCGTGACCCCTCCGACACCGTTCTACGGATCACTGACGCTTGCTCGTATCGAGGACCCATGGGGCAATCTCTGGTGGGTGTACCAGCCCGCTCCGCGGCAACCGGACCCGAGGCCCGCGTGGGACGGTGGGCCAGACACCATCTTCCGTACCATCGACGAGTACATGCGCTCCACCCGCTGAGCGATCGGAGGACGCCGCGCTCGAAACGGGCACCGGCCCGCACGAGGGCGACCAGGTGGGGTGCATTGACCGCACGCCAGCGCACCTGGGCGGACTCGATCAGCTTGAACGTCATCGCGAGCGCGGCCGACCGCGATCCCGCCCCGCGGGTCACCCTCGTGCGCAGGCGGACGGTTGCGAAGGCGGACTCGATCGGATTCGTAACCGGTATGAAGATCTCAGGCGTCGCCGGTCCGCTGCGAGATGGACAGGACACGGCGGCGGTGCATCGGGCTGGATGTGCATCGTGATTTCGCGCAGGTGGCGATCTGGCAGGGCGGGGTGGTGATTCAGGCGGGCACGTTCGCCACGACGCCGGAAGGGGTCCGCGAGTTCGCCGCAAGCCTGGGCCCTGATCCGCCGGATGCGAGCGGTGCATCCGCGGTGGGGGCCGCGGCGGCTGCTGTTCGAGCTGGGTAAGGCAAAAAGTGAGCCCGCTGCCGTCGCGGTCAACCGTTTACCGGGTGCTGGTCCGCCATGGCCTGGTCGCCGCCCGCAAGCGCAAGGGTCGCCGTCAGGACTATAAGCGCTGGCAGCGGGAGGAGCCGATGCAGCTGTGGCAGCTGGATGTCACCGGGTCGGTGTTCCTCACCGACGGGACGGAGCTGAAGCTGATCTCTGGCATCGATGATCATTCCCGGTTCTGCGTGATCGCCACGATGGTGCGGCGGGCCAGCGCGCGGGCGGTGTGCCGGGCGTTTGTGTCCGCGATGACCGTCTATGGCATTCCGGATGAGGTGCTGACTGACAATGGCAAGCAGTTCACCGGCCGGTTCGGCAAGCCCCGCCCGGCTGAGGTGCTGTTCGAGCGGATCTGCCGCAAGAACGGCATCCGCCAGTTGCTGACCAAGCCCTATTCGCCGACCACCACCGGCAAGGTGGAGCGCTGGTATCAGACCTTGCAAACGGACTTTCTCAACGAGGCCGGGCCCTTCGCCTCGATCGCCGAAGCGCAGGCCGCGGTCGATACCTGGCGGCAGGAATATAACAATGACCGGCCGCACCAGTCGCTGGACATGGCCACCCCGGCCTCGAAGTTCCGGGCCTCGCTGGAGGCCACCGATGCGCTGCCGTTGTGGGCCCCGGCTGATCTGGAACCCCTCACCAGCCCGCCACCCGTTGAGGATCCAGCTGGGGTCGCTGAGCCCGCCAGCTGGCCTGACGCGGTCGAGGTGGACCGAATCGTCCCGGCGTCGGGAACATGACCGTCGGGCCGCAGCAGTTCTGGCTGGGCACTGCCCGCGCCGGGCAGCAGGTGAACTTGTGGATGGACACCACCACCGTGCACCTGAGCTTCGGCGGGTGGCGGGTCAAGACCGTGCCCTCCCGGCTGACCGAAGCCGGCCTGGCCCGGCTGCGCGGCGCTAATGGCCGCCCGGCAGGGCCGCCACCGGCGGGACCATCGCCGGGCGCTCTGGCCGCCAGCCGGTGCGTGAAAGTGGACCGGCTGGTCAATGGCATCGGCGGTGTCACGCTTCTCAACCGGCTGATCCTGGTTGGCTCCCCGCTGGCCGGGCAGCGGGCCCGCATCCGACTCGATGGCCAGCTGATGCACGTCATCACCCAAGACGGCGTGCTATGGCGCCCCTGCCCTGCCCCATCCCGCCCGGCCAGCGGCACCGGCTGCAATTCCTCAGCCAGTGGCTGGCCTGCGACCCCGCCCGCCTGGCCGCCTCCTTGGAAGAGTTCGTCGGCCACCCCGCCTACGGCCTCGCGCAGCTGCGCGACGACCTGGAACGGTTCGTCTTCCTGCTCGGCGGCGGCGACGGCGAACCCCTGTTCGATCCGCCGCCGTCCTAAGCGGCACGCCAGAGAGCGGTTACAAGCGGCGCGGGGCTCGGCAGAATAGGTTATGTGCGCAGTCAGCCATTGTTCCTTAGGCTCACCTTGGCCACGCTGACCTGCGCCCTCCTCGCGGGCTGCACGGGAGCCAGCACGCCCAGCGCGGCCCGCTCGGCCACCGCGCCACCCGCCCAGCCACCGGCCAGCAGCCCGCACGTCACCAGGCCCGTCGGCAGCCCCGGCAACCCGCTGGTGGTGTCGTGCGACGCGGAGTCGTGGCCTGGCCCCCCATCGCCCCCGGCGCCGGTCACCCCTGGGCCGCATGATCTGGCCGTCGGGCCGATGTACTTCCCCGGCGGCCGCGCCCTCGCCGCCTACACGCCCGCCCAGTATGGCTATGCGCCGTTCGGGCGCCACAGCAGGTTCTACAAGCTCGCCCTGGTGGTCCGGCCGGGCGCGACGGTCACGGTGACGATCGGGGCCAGCGCCCGCGGCCACGCGGTGATCGCCGCGCCGGGGGTTGGGCAGCTCGGCCTCGGCGGCGTGACCTCGGCGACCTACCATGCCTGCCACCAGGCGGGCGGCTTCTTCGCCCAGGGCTTCGCCTTCACCCGCCCGCCGTTCCGCGGCTGCGTGCCGCTCGAAGTGACGGTCGGCGGCCAGGCCCGGGTCCGTCACGTCACGCTGCCGCTGTTCGCACGATCTTGCGCAGCCTGACCTCCCTCCCCGGCTTGGCCAGGTGCCCCAGCCACCACCGTTCCCCCAAGCGGTGACGGCGCCCTCCCAGCCAGCCGGGCCTACGCCGGGCCCTGCGGGCTCAACGTCATTCGTCCTCGCGTCGGCGCTGCGGGCGCTCCAAGTTGACCCGCCGCGGCACCGGCGTTCACTAGCTGCTAACCGGGAGCACTCCCCAGACCCTAGAAACCGTCAAGCGTCACCCGAAGCCAAACCGGGCGACCACCTGGACCTAGGCATCGCGGATCACAGGGGCCGATCACGTCCGGGCCAGGGTTCGGACACGGGCCAGGGGTCGCGGGTCGCGACGGTCGCGGGTCGCGGTGCTGCACAGAGTGCCGTCGTGATCTCTGGGTGCCTGGCATCAGTCAGCCGGCTCCGAGCCGGGCCACTATGTAATCCCCTCGCGGCGCTGGCGGGCCAGCTCGGCGTCGCGGGCCTCGGGCCACCATGTAATCCCCTCGCGCTCCGCCCAGGCGTCGCGGGCCTCCTCCTGCGTAGTGCCCTCCATTGGGCCCACGCCCGAACCCAGCGGTACGGCCTTGACGCCGGGAACGCCGTCAATCACTTCGAGCAGCCGCCTGGCTTCCGCCAGGCCGAAGCCCACGAACTGGCTCAGGGCGTCCACGTCCTGGGTGGCGACCAGGCGGCGCTCCTCCTGGCCTTCCTCCGATGCGTGCCAGTCAGCGGTGTCGGGATAGCCATCCGACGTGCTGTCGTCGGCGTCGAATTTCTTCAGGGCAGCTTCGCGCAGCGCGTCGACGTCGGTGATCTCGGCCATGAGGCTGAACTTGACGAGCATGAACTTGGCCATGCGCCCCTCCTGGTTAGGGGTTGTGGTTGACAGTTTTACCGGGCAGGGTGACCCCACCGACGGCGACACCCAGGTGATCCGCCGCACCACCACCCAGCCGGTGCGTAGCATCAAAGGCCAGCGGCCGCGGACCGCTGCTCCCATTTACTGGTGCCATGACCGGTAACGTTTGCCCTGTTTGAAGGTTTCAGATGAGCTGGCTACTGGCATTTCCCAGCCGGTTCCGCGCGGGCCTTAGTGGCCACAGGAAGAACACGGCTGCTGGTCCGGCAAGCTGCCGGAAGGTCATGGAGCCGGGCAGGGTGCGGACGCGGCGGGCGAAACCAGTGGCCGGGGAGCCGGTCCTGGCGTACCGGTGGCTGACTTGCCGGGCGGCATAGGTCCGCCGTTCGTGCCGTGGCTTGCGGTAGAGGATGCCTGTGAGGGCGTTCGCGGGTTCCCTGGCCCTGGTCGGCTGCATCGTGGTCTCCTTGGTGATCTGATTCGCTTCCGGCGGTCCAGCCGGGGGCCGTTTCGCCTCAGTCAGGTGGCGCGGCGCTCGCGGAGTTCGGCGTTCTCGCGTGGATCATGGATGGTGGTGGCCTGGCCGGGGATGGGCTCGGTGTGGTGCTGAAGGGTGTAGAAGCGGACCTCGTGGCCGTCGGGGTCGTGCAGGTGGGGCAGGATCCAGCCGATGCTGGCCCAGTGCACCCCGGCGTGCTGCTCGCCCAGCGCGTCCAGCCGGGCAGCGAGCCGGTCGATTGCTTCCTTGCCGGGCACGCCGATGGCGAAGTAGTCAAATCCCGCCGCTGCGCGGGCGCGGGCCGGGTCAAGCCGCAGGCCCAGCGGCGGGCCCCCGTTGGGATGCGTCAGGGCGTAGCCCATCAGCTGACCCTGCTCGACGAACTCCAGCTCGACCTGGTAGCCCAGGCGACTGTGGTACCACTCACGGGACCTGGTCAGGTCGGTGACGGGCAGCTTCAGGTGGTGGACCCCGGCCAGTACGGGTGCGTCCGGCACACTCATGGTGCCCCCAATACAGCATTGATGTAGTGGATGCAGTTATACTGCAACTTATGACCGCTGATGTCAACCCTCCCAACCCCCTGCCACCGCTGCGCCAGGCCCAGGTCGCGCACACCGAGCAGCGGATCATCGCCGCCGCGACCGGGCTGTTCCTCGCCGACGGGTATGTGGCCACCACCCTGGAGGCCGTAGCCAAGAGCGCCCGGGTAGGCGCCCGCACCATCTACCTGCGCTTCGGCACCAAGGCGGAACTGTTCAAGCGGGTCGTCAACGTCGCCATCGTCGGCGATGCCCAGCCCATCGACGTGCTGGGCCGCGACTGGATGCAGGCGGCGCTGACCGCCCCCACCGCCGCTGAGCGCATCGCCGCCAGCGCCGCGGCCGGCCGCCAGATCCTGCAGCGCACCGGCGCCCTGTTTGCCGTCGCCCAGCAGGCCGCCGCCGTCGAACCACTGATCGCCGGGTACTGGCAGCAAGGCCGCGAGCAAACCCGCCACGCCCACGCCGTGTTCTGGACCCGCATGGCCGACGACGGCCTGCTCGACCCCAGCATCGACCTTGACTGGCTCATCGACACCACCACGATCCTGGCCGCCGCCGAAACCTACCTGCTGATAACCCAGACCACAGGCTGGGACCTCGACACCTATGAGCACTGGCTCGCCACCACCTGGACCCGGCTTTCCGCCCCACCCGGCCAGCCCCCGACAAGCCCAAGCTGACCGGCGACACCCCGCCAGCCCACGCCCGGGAACCCGACCACGGAGCTTATGACCAGCCCCGCCTGCTCCGGCCACTAATCCATCCAGGCCCAGCCGCGCGGCGCTCGCCCAGCCTCGCAGGCCCGAACCGCTGACCATTCCACGCCAGGAGCGACCCGAGCCAAGCGGCCACCGTGCACCCCGTTTCACCGTGAGGAACCGATGCCGGCCTTGATGCGATGCTGCCCAGCCAACACGCCGTCACAGGCCGCGCTGGTCCCGCACCTGTGCCGCACCCTCGGCCGGGCAGGGACTCGAACCCCCAGCCTTCTGATCCGTAGCAAGATCCGGGCTGTCCACGAGGGTCCACGATCGTCGGACTGGCCTGTTCGCACTGCTCGTCGGCGGTGAGTTGATCCAGGTAGATCCGGGCCCGTCCAGGTTCGTTGTTAGCATCCGCGTTAGCAAGGCCAGCCAGGTTGGCGATGCTGCCGCCCGGCGGCTCTCTCGGGTTCTCCCGGTGAGCCCTGGCTCACGCAAGCCGCTCGGCGGCGAACACACCTCACCGGCACAACGGAACAGCGGGCGATCGCCGAGCTTGAGGCCACTACCCGGGCAAGGAGGCGAGCACCTTCCAGAAGCTGCCGCAGCGGTTCATGACCTGTGCTCCTCGTGCTCGCGGATCTGCTCAGCTACAGCCTCGGCGGTGACGCCCCGGAACACGACCGGCGGAGAGGTCATCCGGCGCCGCGCGTACAGCAAGCCGGATATCCCCCGCCATGCTTCCACTGGGGGAACTGGCCTAGGAGCAATGCCCGGAGTGCTGCCAGGGGGTCAGCTGCCGCGGGCTGGTCAGTAGGGTTCGACATAGCCGGACCTCGTTTCCGGTCAGGCCCCGGTTTGGCGTTCGCGCGCCGGCCGGGGCCGCTTCGTGCTTCTTGAGTCCAGCCTACGCTAGCTATGTCTAGATATGCTAAGACATACCTTGACTGGGCTGGTCAGGTCTTGATCAGTTAGCTTGTGCGGCGTGAGATTCGCCATCGACGAGGACAGCCCCGAGTACCCGTATGTGCAGCTGGCCGCCCTGCTGCGGACAGGTATCGCCTCGGGCGAGATCGGGCCACGGGTGCCGTCCATCACCGAGCTGGCCGAGGAGACCGGGCTTGCCACCGGCACCGTGCGGCGGGCGCTGGCCATCCTCAAGGACGAGGGCCTAATCGAGGCCGTTCCGGGCCGGGGCTCGTTCGTCGCCGAGCGCTGAGCGCTCTCGCTGGCGGGTCAACGCGGTGCGCCCGCCGGGAGCATGATGAGGAGGCTATTGCACGGTCACACCCCGGATGAGCTTAGCGAGTACATCGAAGCTGAGGCAGCGTCATGAGACGCACACCTGCCGAGTTCGCGCGAGTCAAGGTCAGATTCCCGGCCTGGTACATCCAGCGCAGCCTGCCCGGCGCGGCCGTGCCCGGCTACACCGCCGTAGAGATAGCGACCGGGCGGCGCATCCGGTGCGCCAACCTGGCCGAGCTAGAGAGCCGCCTTGTGGACCCCCCGGATGGTGCCGGGCAGCAGTAAGCACGAGAAGCCAGCGGCCTCTTCGTCCCGAAGCCAAGTTCGTAATGCCTTGTGCTGGCACATGTCGTGCTTGACCTCTTGATGAACGTCCGCCAACGTCCGTAGGCGTCCGGGCATGAGCGTGGCGATCGTCACTCAGTTAGTCACTCAGCGCAGAGCGGCATCCTCGGTGATCCGCCAGCGCGTGGATCGTCTACCGGGGAGTGTCCGGATTGTTGTCGCCCAGGCGGGCGCCGATCTCGGCCGGATAGCTGGGAAAGTACTGGCTGATGACGTCCAGGCTGAACTCGCGCAGGATCGAGGTGGCGGGCTCGCGTTCGAGCAGGAACTCGAACGAGGCCCTGACGAGCTCGTCGGGGGCGACGTCACCGCAGCCGAGGCTGGCGGCGAAACCGGCCGGCACGCTCACCTGGTGGCTGGTGCCCGCGGGTGTCTGGACGCGGAAAGTGCCACCAGCCTGCTGGGTGACGGTGATCTGCGCCATGCCGCCACATTAGTCTCACGGCAGAGCATGCTCAGGACGCGACGGACGTCAGCTCAGGCACCGGATCCGCCCGTCACAGCCAGGCATTCGGGACAATCAGCGGCCAGTCTCAGGACCTAAGCTGCCACGATCATCCGTTACAGGATCGCAATCCTTCATTGTCATACAAATACAGTGTTTGAACGTCCTATACGCAAAGGAAAGCTTCGGTAGGGCGAAGGTGCACGTTTTATCATGCAAAATGATCCAATTAGGCCAGTTCAGCTGCCAGGCCCGCCAGGCCCCGAAGGCCCAGCAGGCCCACCGGGCCAGCCATCCGCAGAGGGAACAGACCGGGACAGGCTGAAAAAGGGATCAATTGCCCTAATCTTGTCGCCAATTGGCCTTTTGCTTATTTCGGCCGCAAGGCTGATTGTCATCGCTCACTATAACACGACAACAGCGGTTACAATCGCCTCGTCCGGGGGATACGTCAACACCCTGCTGGGCTCGATAATTCCTCTGCTCCCTATCTTCGCCCCCTACCTGGCACTGATCCTGCTGTTGTTCAGGCGGTTCTTTCTCAGTATCATAGCCTTCATTTTTGCCGCATTTATCACGCCAACGCCGATCTCCCTCCACCAAGCATTGATACTTGCCACGGCCGACTGGCATCGGCTACTTTCCCAGATCGTCGAGGGTGAGCCGTTCGCGCCGCATGATGCGGTAAATGATCTTGCCCTTCTCGACCAGCACGATCGGCTCACCCTTCAAAACGGGCGCAGGCGGCGCACACGGAAACCCAGATAGGAGATCCCCACCCCTGCAAGATGCCGATCGTGGATACGACGATGACCACGCCGGTGACCGCCAGGTCGTCTTAGGTCACATCAGACTGGATCAGGTCGCAGATGACCACCAGCAGGATGAGGTCGAACGGCGGCAAGGTAGCCAGCTGCCGCCGCCCCAGCGCACGGGTGAACACGAACACCAGTAGATAAATGATGATCGCGCGCAGAACGATATCCACGGCTACGGCTGCGTGCGAGTGTTTCCGTGCCCTGCTCAAGCAACTCGATCGCGCGCACGAGCCCGGGCCCCGGCCCGGAGGACGCCAGTCCGGGCACCGATGATCGAGAGCCCGAGCCGCCCGGCCCATAGGGCGAAACAGTGAACGGGGGGGCGACTGTGCGAGAGCCGTTGTCAGCCCCAACCACCACGCGTGCTTCGAGCGTCAGAATCTGCATTCCAAACAGCCTTGCCCGCACCAGGGCCCGGATGATCATGTCCCCCTGCCGCGGTGCTTGCACGGGACGTCTCCGAAGGCGGAAGGAGCGAACCGCGGCCACGCGGCCCTCCCCGGTGCGTGGCGAAGGGCTAAGCTCGCGACCTGATCCGGGCACGAGGCCCTACGCTGGCGGTTTCCGCTGGGACGGCGTCCGAGCAGAGTAGCCGTCAAGCTGGGCGGCCAAGGCCTCAAGCCGCTGCCGTGCGCCGGCCGGATCGAAGCGTTCCGATGCGTTGCGCGCCAGCGTGCGGATCTGTTCGTAGCGTTCGCGGCCAGCTTTCGTCCCTAGCACGTAACCGAGCCCGAACATGGTCACGGCCACAAGTTTCATGTCTTCTCCTGATGGCGGGCGGCGGAAACCGCGGCACTTGCGGCCGTGACTGCAACGGCGCCGCCCACTACGCCAAGCGTCACTTTGGACAGCCTGCGAAGGCCAGCGCTAGCGAGGGTCGCCGCCGCAGCTTCCATGAGGCGGTCCCACTTGCTCTTACGCGTGAATAGTCCCATTGTTCCTCTTCCTCTTCCTCTGCTGGTCGTTGTCCCCGCTACTGCCAGCTCAGGAAATGTCGATCGCCGCGATGAGCTCGTCCTTGGTCATCGACGTATCCACCTCGCGGCCGGCGCTCCGGGCGACCCGGAGCAGTTCTTCTTTAGAGAGCGTGCCGATAGGTACGCCTCCTTCGCGGGTGACGGCGTCAATGAGCTCGTGCTTGCTCATCGCTGACTGGCCCTCAAGCTCAAGGTCTCCGGTCAGGCGGAGCAGTTGCTCCTTGGTGAGCGCGTCGAGGTACCGGCCTTCATGCAACGTGCCGTTCGCTGGGCTTGCCGCGGCAGTCTTGGTCGCCTTGTCGGCGGTCTGGCTCGCCTTGTTGGCCTGGGTTACCTGCCGCTCCGCTGTGGCCGCGCGATCCTGCGCCTGCTTCGCCAGGCGATCGGCTTCCCGGCTGGCCTGCGCGGCGACCTGCTTCGCTTCCTTCGCAGCCTGGGATGCCAGATCCCTGGCCCGCATAAGCGCCTCGTTGGCCTCCTGGATCCCTTCGCGGGCCCGCACCTGGGCGCGCTCGGCATTCTGCTGCCTCTCACGGGTGCGGTCCGACGCCTCCGCCTCCGCCTTCTCCACCGTCTTGCGTGCCTCAGCCTCCGCCGCAAGGCGGGCACGCTCCTCTGCTTCCTCCACGCGGGCAGCGGCCTTCCGCTCGGCCTCCCGGCGGACCTCCTGCACGAACTGGTCCGACTCGCGTGCCACGCGCTCGGCCTCGTCCGCGCTGTCCTTGGCCTCTTGCGCCAGGTCCAGCGCTCGTGCCTCCTCCTCACGCGCCCGCTCAGCCGCCGTATCCGCCTGCTGCATTAACGAGGCGACTGAGTCGTGGCCGATGCCGGGCACTGCTTCGACAACCGACTGCCTGGCGGCCTTCGCCTTCCGCCGGACGCCGGACGTGGCCGCCCCGGCCGTCCCAGCCACCGAAGACGCAGCCTCGGACATGGTGTCGCCGACCGAAGACGCCGCGCTAGACGCGCCTGCCGCAGTAGAGATAGCGGGTCCTAGAGCCTTCGACAACAGCCAGGCAGCGTTGCCGGGGAGTTCCCTCAGGCCCGTTCTCGTTGCGCGTGAGATGCGGCTCGCTGTCTTGGCCATGAATCCTCCCGTACTGATTTCCCCATGCCGACGATCCCCGTGTGCCGACGATCCCCGTGTGCCGACGATCCCCAGTGTGCCGACGATCCCCGTGTGCCGACCGGGGCTACCCTCCGATCAAGGCCTTATTCGTGACAAAGAACAAAATTTTGCCGCCTCGGCCGGGCTTCCGGCGCCCTGGCTGCCCCCGTCCCCTACCGGCCCGTCCCCGGCATCGCGATCTACCACGTCAGCGTTGATCACTACGCCGTCATGCTCGCTGAGCATGACGTGGCTGGCCACTGCCGTGCTGGCCCTTGGGGATCCGCTCTTAACGCGCCCAACCGCTGTGCACCTGGCTTGACGCTCAAGCATCAAAGGGTCCCCACACTCCCCCCCCCTCCCCCCCCCCGTCCTCCCGATAGGTGCCGGTTCTTGCCGGGGAAGCCCCCAGTCAAGGGTCTGCGCTTGCGAAGCAAGGGACGCGGAGGCCACAGGCCGGAGCGCCCTTGACTGGGGGCTTTCGCGGCGACAGGATGCCCGGCGCGGGAGGACACCCCCGGCTGCTCGTGCGGTCGCGGTCACTGAGGGTGCGTGACGGCGGGACCGCCAGCGGCGGGTGACGGGGCTGACTGCGGTGCGGCAGCGGCTCCGCGCCGGTGCGCTGCCGCGCTAGAGGCGCGGAGCCAGGCTGCCGCCCACCAGCGGCGAGTGCCCCGTTCCATCCCGGCCGCCTACGGCGGAACCTCCGCCCGTCCCCGCTCTGCCCTCCGGTGCTGCGCCCTCCTTGGAACTTGCCGGAGCAGGACGCCTGGCGCGCCGAAGGCGTGCCCTTGATGCTAGTGAAGAAACTCCTCACCCTCGGCGCGCCTCTGCGCGTTGCGTGTCCTGTCTGATACTGTAAGTGTTGGCGAGAAATTACTGATACGAGTCGTATCAGCGCCATAAGAGATTCCCCGCAGCGCGGGATGACCGTGCGATGCCGGGCCGGTGGATGCACCGGGTGCCCGGTCACGGTGCCAAAGCCACACCAATGCACCGCCTGAGCGGCAGGCAACCCTGGCCAGGCCAGTCGCGGCATCGCACCGCTGATCATCACACACCCGATACTTCTGCACCTGGCACAGGTCTGCCTCCGCTCGTCCACCCCCGCCCGCAAGGGCACGACGAGAGGAGTACCACCGTTGCCCACCCTTCCCCTCCCCGCTGGATCCGACCGGCAGGCAGGCGGGTGCATCCAGCCCGTCCTGCTGCATGGCCGCGTCGATCACATCGACGGCGCCACCGGGGAACTGCTGCACCGCTATTCGACCGTCCACGAACCCGGTGGGGTCCTGCCGGTCGCGTGCAAGACCCGCCGCGCCTCCCGCTGCCCGCCGTGCGCGGAGGTGTACAGCGCCGACACCTACCAGCTCATCCGCGCTGGGCTGTCCGGCGGCAAAGGCGTCCCCGACAGCGTCGCCACCCACCCGTGCGTGTTCACCACTCTGACCGCACCCTCCTTCGGCCCGGTCCACCTGTCCCGGGAGAAAGATGGTCGGCTTCTGCGATGCCGTCCGCGCCGACGCGTCCAGATCTGCCCGCATGGCCGGCGCATGTCATGCGGCAACAAGCACGCCCGCGACGATCCCCAACTCGGTGAGCCGCTGTGCCTGGACTGCTACGACTACACCGGCTCGGTCCTGTTCAACGCCTGCGCCCCTGAACTGTGGCGGCGTTTCACCATCACCCTCCGCAGGGCTCTCGCCCGCCAAGCCGGGCTGACGAACAAGGCCCTGGCGGCGCAGCTGCGGGTCTCCTTTGCCAAGGTCGCCGAGTACCAGCGCCGCGGCGTGGTCCACTTCCACGCCATCATCCGCCTCGACGGCCCCAACGGGCCGGGCTACGGCCCCGCCAACCTGGGCCACCATCGCTCTCCTGACCGCGGCCATCGCCCAGGCCGCCGACGCCGTCCACCTCGACACCCCCGCTGCCCCCGGCCTGCCCGCCCGCACCTTGGCATGGGGACGTGAGCACGACACGCGGCCCATCACCGCCACCGGGGAACTCACCGATACAAGGGTCGCCGCCTACGTCGCCAAGTACGCCACCAAGGCCGCCGAGTGCACCGGCACCCTCGACCGACGCATCACCCCTACCGACCAGCTCGCCGAGCTGCCCGTCAGCGAGCACGCCCGCCGCCTCATCGCCGAATGCTTGCGCCTTAGCAAACTCTCCGGGCTCGAAGACCTGCGCCTGGCCGCCTGGGCGCACATGCTCGGCTTCCGCGGCCACTTCTCGACCAAGAGCCGCCACTACTCCACTACTTTCGGCGCGCTTCGCGCCGAACGCGCCCAGCACCAGCGCGACCACGCCATCACCGGCAGCCTCTGGCCGACGCCTGAAGACGACACCACGCTGGTCATGGCCCACTGGCGATTCGCCGGGCAAGGCCAGCTACCCATCACCCCGCCGTCCGCAGGCGCCATCAGATCCGGCACCTCACCGCTAGGCCCGCCGGAGGGAGGCCAGCCATGACCCGGCTCCTGCTGACCGCGCCCGAGGCAGCCGAGGCGCTGGCGATATCCCGCAGCAAGCTCTACGAGTTGCTGGCCAGTGGCGCCGTTGCCTCGATCCGCATCGATGGGTCACGCCGTATCCCGCTCGCCTCTCTGGAGGAGTACATCTCCAGGCTCCTCGCCGAAAGGACGGCCGCATGATGGCTGCCACTATCACTGCCGACACCGCCGACCAGCCAGGCCGCAGACGGAGCAGCCGCAGTGAAGCCGCGGAGCTCCGCGGTGGAGTCATGAAGCGCGGACGTTCATGGTCCTATGTGATCAGGGTCAAGGGCCCCGAGACTGGCGTCAGCAGGCCGAGGTGGGTAGGCGGATTCGCCACCGAGGAAGAAGCCAAGGCTGCCCGCGACGAGGCACGCGTGAAGGCGCCGCCGCGGGGAGTACATCGGACCGCAACCAGATCACCGTCACCGCGTACCTCGATGACTGGATCGACAGCCACTCGATGGAGATCAAGCCGCGGACCCTGCTGGACTACCGGGCTTGCATCCGGCTCCACATCACGCCGCACATCGGCCACCTGCCGATCCAGGCTGTGCGGCCGTCCACGATCACGAAGCTGTACCGCGACCTTCTGACCGGTGGAGGTCTCCACGGCAAGCCGCTTGCCGTCACGACCGTGATTCACCTGCATGCGATCCTGCGGAAAGCATTCCGTGATGCGGTCATCATCGATGGCCTCATCGGCAGCAACCCCGTAGAACGGGCGAAACGGCCACGGGTGCCGGCCCGCGAACCGGGAACCGTCTGGACCATCGCCCAGCTCCGCGCCTTCCTGGCCACCGCCCGCCAGCACCGGCTGTTCGCCTTCTTCCATCTCGCCGCCTACACCGGAGCCCGCCGCGGCGAGCTGCTCAACCTGCGATGGGCCGACGTCGGCCTCGACGCGAAGAAGATCACCATCAGCGGATCGACCGCCGTGGTCGGGGGCGAGCGGATCAACGGAACGACCAAGAGCGGCCGGACGCGGGTCATCGCCATCGATGACGGCACTGTGGCCGTCCTCCGCCAGCACAAGGCGAGCCAGGCCGCCAAGCAGGCCCTGGCGGGCAACTACTGGCGCGGTACCAGCAACGGCTACGTCTTCATTACCGGGTGGGGCGAGCCCATCTACCCCGACACCGCCTCCTCGCTGATGACCAAGCTCATCCGAGCCCACAACCACCCCAAGAGCGGGCCACGACCGAAGGACCCACTGCCGCACGCGCGGCTCCACGACCTGCGGCACCTCCACGCCACGACCTTGCTGCTGTCCGGGGTACCGGTCCATGTCGTGGCAGCCCGCCTGGGCCACGCCGACCCCGCGATCACCCTCCGCGTCTACGCCCACGTGATCCGCACCGCCGAGGCCGCAGCGGCCGACATCTTCGCCCAGGCCCTGAACACCCCTAGGCCCGCCGCGCACCACTCCGGGGACGGTGCCCAGCACCGCAGCAGGTCGCGCTGTTAGCAAAGGTGTTAGCAAAAATGCCCCTTCCATGATCGGAAGGGCCCGCTGACCTGGGAGCCGCCTTGGGGAATCGAACCCCCAGCCTTCTGATCCGTAGTCAGATGCTCTATCCGTTGAGCTACGAGCGCTGGATGCCCCGATAGTCTACGGCACCTGACGTGGCTGCTGTTCCGGTGTGAGGCATCGCCCCACCTCCCAGGGTCCCGCTGTGATAGCGGTTACATATGGCTACCTGGCCGTGCGGGCCAGGGCGTACCCGGCGATGGGAGCCCAGGGATGACCAGCGCTGATCTACTAGTGGACGCGTTCGGCCGGATCCGTGAGTTGGTCCACGAGGTGGTAGCCGACCTGACGCCAGAGCAGTTGGCGTTCCGGGTAGACAGCGATGCGAACTCGATCGCGTGGCTGGTGTGGCACCTGACCCGGATCCAGGACGACCACATCGCTGGCGTTGCTGAGACCGAGCAGGTCTGGACTTCTGGCGGTTGGGTGGAGCGGTTTGGACTGCCGTTCCACCGGGAGGCGCATGGATACGGCCACAGTCCGGCGGATGTTGCCGCAGTCCAGGTCGAATCGGGCGAACTGCTGACCCGCTACTACGACGCGGTGCATGAGCGGACGATCCGTTTCGTCAGCGGGCTCACGGACGCCGCCCTCACCCGCATCGTGGACGAGTACTGGGATCCACCGGTCACACTCAGTGTGCGGCTGGTGAGCATCATCTCCGATGACCTCCAGCACGCCGGCCAGGCCGCCTTCATCCGCGGGGTCATCGAACGGCAGTAGGCCGTCCGCCCCAGATCAGCCCTCCCCACCCCACAGGTCCTGACGGCAGTACCCGGCGGATGGCAGACGGGTGGTCATATCGCTGTCCGAAGCCGGGCTGCAGGCGCTGCGAAACAAGCGCAACGCCCGGGTCGAGCAGCTAGCACGGGCCCTGTCCAGCCGGGTTCACGGACTCGGAACTCCAGCAGCTGATGGCGGCCGCACCGCTTCTCGAGCGACTGGCCCAGAGCATCTGATGCCGATCGCGGGCAGCCCAGGGGAAACAAAGTGGCCGACGGGCCGACGGCGGTGACGGGCGACCGCTACAAGTGGGTGGCCCTGTCGAACACGACCGCCGCCGTGTTCATGTCGGCGCTCGACGGATCCATCGTCATCATCGCCCTGCCCGCCATCTTCCGCGGCATAAACCTCGACCCACTCGCGCCGGGCAACGTCACTTACCTGCTGTGGATGATCATGGGGTACCGGCTCGTCCAGGCGGTTCTCGTCGTCACCCTCGGCCGTCTCGGCGACATGTTCGGCCGGGTCAGGATCTACAACGCGGGCTTCGCCGTGTTCACCGCGGCCTCGGTCCTGCTCTCCTTCGACCCCTTCCAAGGGACCCACGGAGCGTTGTGGCTGATCGGCTGGCGGGTGCCCCAGGCCATCGGCGGGTCCATGCTCACCGCCAACTCGGCCGCGATCCTCACCGATGCCTTTCCTGCCGATCAGCGGGGCTTCGCGCTGGGAACCAACCAGGTCGCGGCCATAGCGGGCCAGTTCATCGGCCTGGTCGCGGGAGGCGTGCTGGCGGCCCTGGACTGGCGGGCGGTGTTTTGGGTCAACGTGCCCGTCGGGGTCTTCGGGACCGTGTGGGCCTACCGCAAGCTCCGTGACAACGGAGAGCGGCACCCCGGCCGCATCGACTGGTGGGGCAACATCACCTTCGCCCTCGGCCTGGGCGCCATCCTGGTCGGCATCACCAACGGCATCCAGCCGTACGGGGATCACACCATGGGGTGGACGAGCCCGGAGGTTGCCGGGTTGCTGGCCGGAGGCGTTTTGCTGCTGGTGGCCTTTGCCGTGATCGAGAGCAAGGTCGCCGAACCGATGTTCCAGCTCAGCCTGTTCCGCATCCGGGCCTTCACCGCCGGCAACATCGCGGGCCTCGCCGTGGCCATTGCCCGCGGCGGGCTGCAGTTCATGCTCATCATCTGGCTGCAGGGGATCTGGCTGCCGCTGCACGGCTACAACTACAGCGACACACCGTTCTGGGCCGGGATCTTCCTGCTGCCGCTGACCGCCGGCATCCTCATCTCGGGCCCGGTGTCGGGAATCCTGTCCGACCGCTTCGGCGCGCGCGGCTTCGCCACCGCCGGCATGGTGGTGTTCGGAGCCAGCTTCATCGGCCTGATGCTGCTGCCCGTTGACTTCCCGTACTGGGCCTTCGCCCTGATCACCGCGGTAAACGGGATCGGCGGCGGCATGTTCGCCGCGCCCAACTCGTCGTCGATCATGAGCAGCGTCCCGGCCAGGTACCGCGGCGTGGCATCGGGCATGCGCTCGACCTACCAGAACTCCGGCACGGCGCTGTCGATCGGCGTGTTCTTCTCGCTCATGATCGTCGGCCTGGCGAGCACCCTGCCCCGGGCGCTGGCGGACGGCCTGCAGCGGCTGGGCGTGCCGCACGGAATCGCCCACCAGATCGGCTCCCTGCCGCCGGTGTCGTCGCTGTTCGCGGCGGTTCTCGGCGTGAACCCGGTCCAGCACCTGCTGGCGGCCCGCGGCGCGCTGTCGTCGCTCCCGGCCGCAAGCCAGCGGATCCTCACCGGCAGGCAGTTCTTCCCGGAACTGATATCCAGGGCGTTCCAGCACGGCCTGTCCGTGGTGTTCGGCGTGGCCGCCGCCCTGGCCGCGGTCGCCGCGGTCGCGTCGCTGCTGCGCGGCGGCCGCTACATCCACCCGGCGGCCGCGGACGAGGTCCCGCCGCCCGCCACCGGGAAGCCGCCCCACGCCGCGGCCCCGCACGCCGGAAGCCAGCCGTCCTCCGGCACGAGATGATCATTGATTCTCAACGGATGTCCGTGGCTGGCCTGGCACCCCGGCCGACCCGCCGACGGTGGTTAGAGTTGGCATGCCCGCCCACTCCCCACAGGTGCCGCCCATGCCAGATGCTCCAGTCCTGCTGATCGCCGATGACGACCCGCAGGCACGAGGCGTTGTCGAGAACGAGCTGCGCAAGCGGTACGAGGCCGATTACGAGATCATCTGCGTCGGATCCGCCGATGACCCGCTCCGCCTGCTCGCCAAGCTCCGTGAGGACCGGCGCGGGGTCAGCATCGTGATGGCCGGCCAATCGATGTCGCAGCTAACCGGGACAGAGCTGCTGGCGCGGGTCCGTGAGTTCCATAGCACGGCCAAGCGTCTGCTCCTCCTCGATTGGCGGTACGGACCGGCTCCGGAGCTGATCCTGCAGGCCATCGCGCTTGACCACATCGACGCCTACGCCGGCCGGCCGACGACGGTGCCGGACGAGGAGTTCCACCTGTCGGTCACCGAGCTGCTTGCGAAATGGGCCAGGTCGAACCTCCCCAGGCCCGAGGTCATGCGGGTGGTGGGCGAGGAGTGGTCGGCGCGCTCGCACGAGATCCGGGACCTGCTGAGCCGCAACGTGGTCCCGTTCGGCTTCTACCTGGCGGACGCCAGGCCGGGAAGGGCACTGCTGGAAGAGGCCGGCGCCACCGCGGCGGCGCTGCCGGTGGTCATCATGTTCGACGGGCGGGTGCTGGAGGATCCGTCGAACACCCAGCTCGCCGAGGCCATCGGGGTACGGACCAGTCCGGCGGCCGGCCTGTACGACGTGGCGGTGATCGGTGCCGGGCGCCGGCCTGGCGGCCGCGGTGTATGGGACATCCGAGGGCCTGTCCACGGTGGTGCTGGAGCCGGAGGCCATCGGCGGCCAGGCCGGTACGAGCTCGCATATCCGCAACTACCTGGGCTTCCCGACCGGGGTGAGCGGCGAGGATCTCGCGGTGCGGGCCTACACGCAGGCCTGGAATTTCGGCGCCGAGTACGTCTACGGGAACCCGGCGACCGGCCTGCGCGTCCAGGGGCCGGAGCGGGTGGTGACGGTCGCCGGCGGGGACGAGGTCCGCAGCCGGGCCGTCGTCATCGCCACCGGCATGTCGTACCGGCGGCTCGGCATCCCCTCGCTCGACGCGCTGACCGGTGCCGGCGTGTTCTACGGCGCAGCCACCTCCGAGGCCCAGGCGATGAAGGGCCGGGAGGTGTTCGTGGTCGGTGGCGCGAACTCCGCGGGACAGGCCGCCGTCCACCTCGCCAGGTATGCAACCAGGGTGACGATGCTGGTCCGGGGCCAGTCGCTGGCCGAGACCATGTCCGAGTACCTGGTCAAGGAGATCACCAGCACGCCCAACATCGTCGTGCGGCATGGCGCCGTCGTGACGGGCGGCGCCGGGACGGGCCGCCTGGAGAGCCTGACCCTGCTGGACCAGGCGTCCGGGGTGACCGAGACCGTTCCGGCCGCGGCGGTATTCGTGCTGATCGGGGCCGAGCCCCGCACCCAGTGGCTGCCGGACGACATCAGGCGCGACCGATGGGGGTTCGTGGTCACCGGGCCCGACCTCATGGCGGGCGGCCGCCCTCCGGAGAGCTGGCCGCTCCAGCGCCCACCCATGTTTCTGGAGTCCAGCCTCCCCGGGGTCTTCGCAGTCGGCGACGTCCGCTGCGGGTCGATGAAACGGGTAGCGTCCGCGGTCGGCGAGGGCTCGGTCGCGATCCGCCTCGTCCACGACTACCTGCGTGGCGACTGACCCGGGGTCCGGACTCACCGGTCACGATGACCCGGGGGTCTCAAACTCACCGATCACGGCGCCCGGTGGGGGTGATGTTGTGGTTGAGGTGAAAGACGTTGTCCGGATCGTAGGCGTCCTTGACCGCGGTCAGGCGCGTGCGCTTGGCCTCGGAGTAGGCGCGGCGCACGCCCGACGCGCCCTCGTCGCTGAGCGCGTTGACATAGGCGCCCGCGGCGAACGGATCGAGCTTGGCGGCCGCCTGCCGGGCCGCCCCCATCCGCAGGATGTCCTCGCCGGAATCGCTCCATTTCGCGGCGGCGACGTACTCAAAGCGCGTGTGGCGATGGCTGAACGCCGTCGCGTCATCGTCGACATCGGCGATCGCGCCGCCGTAAGCCTGGAGGCTGACGCCCGGCAGGGTGGCGTCCGCCGGGGCGCGGTCCACGAGCGCCTCGATCGCGGCGTCGGGCAGTTCGGGGAGGTAGTGGCCCTTCCAGTAGCGCCGGTACGCGTGGCCCTCGATGTCGTCGTCGCGGGTCTGGAGCTCGATGTAGGAGAGCTCGCGCACGACCTCACCGCCCGGCACGCCGACTGAGCGCAGCGCCGGCAGCATCGTCCGGCCGGCCTGCGGGTCGCCGACCCACACGTATCCAAGGGTGACGGTGCCGTCGAAGATGTCGGCGGTCAGCGTGGCCTGGCGGGCGGCCTCCTCGGCCAGGTCGCGCCAGCCACGCAGCGCTGCGGCGGCGCGATCGAGCGGGAAGGCGAGCTCCACGGCCAGGGCCCGCGTGCCGACAGGATGCAGCCGGAACTCGAACTCGACGACGATTCCGAAGTTGCCGCCACCGCCGCGCAGGCCCCAGAACAGGTCGGGGTGCTCATCGGCGGACGCGCGCACGACGTCGCCGTTCGCGGTGACGACGGTGCAGGACACGACGTTGTCGCAGGTGAGACCGTGCTGGCGCGCCAGCCAGCCCATGCCGCCGCCCAGCGTCAGCCCGCCGACACCGGTGTGCGAGACGTTGCCGGCCGTCGTGGCGAGGCCGAAGGACTGCGTGGCCCGGTCCAGGGCGCCGAGCATCGCGCCGCCCTGCACCCGGGCGCGCCGCGTGGCCGGATCGACGGTGACACGCTCGAGCGTGGTGAGGTCGATCATCAGCCCGCCGTGCGGGACAGCGAGGCCGGCGATGTTGTGGCCGCCGCAGCGGACGCCGATCTCCAGGTCGTGCTCACGGGCGGCGCGCACCGCGGTGACGACGTCGTCAACCGAGGCGCACCGGGCGATCAGTTTCGGGCGGTGATCGATCATCTCGTTCCAGACCGACCGGGCGGAGTCGTACCCGCGGGTGCCGGGAGTGAGGATCTGACCGTCGAAGTGGGAACGGCTCATGGTGGTGGAGAGCTGCGCTGTAGTGGTCATGGCACCCAGACTCCCGGGAATCGGTCCCCTTGATAAGGTCCAGTTCTATGACGGGTTTGAGGTCCAATTTGTCGCCGGTGTCGGAGCTGGCGATCGACCTGGACCGCAACGGCGGGGACGCGCTGCACCACCAGATCGAGGCGTCGATCCGCGGGCGGATCCGCTCGGGAGCCCTGCCGGCCGGCGTTGCGCTACCGCCGACCCGCGCCCTGGCGGCTGAGCTGGGTATCACGCGCGGGGTCGTCGTCGAGGCCTATGCGCAGCTCGTGGCCGAGGGATACCTGACCAGCCGCAGCGGCGGCTACACGCAGGTGGCGTCGACGGCGGCCGTGGTATCGCCAGCGGCCGCACCGGGCCCCGGGCGGCCGGCTCCGTCGCGCCCGCCTCGCCCCGTGGTCGACTTCGGCTACGGCCGCGGCAACGTCGCGGCCTTCCCCCGGGCAGCCTGGCTGCGCTCCGTGCGCCGCGTTCTCACCGAGGCCCCCGACGAGCGTCTGGGCTACCTCGACGGCCACGGGGCGGTGGAGCTTCGGGCGGCGCTCGCCGCCTACCTCAACCGTGTGCGGGGGACCAATGCCGATCCTGAGACGATCGTCATCACCAGCGGCTACGCGCAGGCGGTGCCGCTGCTGCTGGGGGTGCTGGCCGCCCGCGGCGCCAGAACGGTGGCCGTCGAGGACCCGTCGGCCTCTGACGATGCCCGCCCCATCGCGCAGGCCCTGGGCCTGAACGTGGTCGGCGTGCCGGTGGGCGACGACGGGGTGCGCGTGGACGCGGTGGCCGAGCTCGACGCCGACCTTCTCATCCTCACTCCATCGCACCAATGGCCCACAGGGGGCGTGCTCTCCCCTCAGGCGCGCGCCGCGGTGCTCGGGTGGACGCAGCGGACCGGGGCGCTGGTCCTCGAGGACGACTACGACGCCGAATACCGCTACGACCGCGCCCCGATCGGCGCCATGCAGGGCCTGGATCCCCGCCGGGTCGCCTACGCGGGGACCGCCAGCAAGACCCTGGCGCCCGGGTTCCGGCTCGGCTGGCTCATCCTGCCGCGGGAACTCGTCGAGCCGTTCGCCGAGGCCAAGCTGCTGGCCGACCGCGGCTCCCCCATCCTGGACCAGCTGACCTTCGCCGATTTCCTCTCGCGGGGCGAGTTCGACCGCCATCTACGGCGCATGCGCCCCATGTACCGCTCCCGCCGCGACGCGCTCCTGACAGCGCTGGCCCGGTACCTGCCCGAACTGGAGCCGACCGGGATCGCCGCTGGCCTGCATCTGGTCGCGTGGCTGCCCCCGGACCTCGAGGAGGCGGAGGTGATCGCGGCGGCGGCCCGCGAGGGAGTCGCCGTGGCCGGCGTGTCGCCCTACTGGCTGTCGCCGGCGCCGCGCGGCGGCCTCATCTTTGGGTACTCGAACCTCAACGAACGGACGATCACCGACGGCATCATGGGCCTGGCCCGGGCCGTTTCGAGCCTGCGCTGATCGGTGGCCGGATGACGCGGTCCATGGCCGGATTCCGCGTCAGCCCGTCGCCCAGGGACGAAGTTTCTCGGGGTTGCGTATTACCCAGATGTGTTTGATCCGGTCGCCTGCGACGTCGAACGCGAACACGGTCACGGTGAGACCGTCTTGCTGGGCCACCACGCCGGGCTGGCCGTTGACCGTGCGCTCCAGGAACGTCATGTTGCTGGGTTTTCGGCTGGCGATTTCGACCCAGGCGCGCGCGACCTGCACGCCGCCTTCGATGGGGCGCAGGAAGGTAATGGCGAGGCCGCCGCCGTCGGCGATCGCCGTGGCGTCGGGGTCGAGCAGGCCGATCAGGGCGTCGATGTCCCCGGCTTCCCAGGCCTGTTTGAAGTCCCTGACGACGCGTGCCTGGCAGGCGGTGGGAGTCGCGGGAGGCTGCGACGCGCTGATGCGGCGGCGGGCTGAGGAGGCCAGCTGGCGGCATGCGGCCGACGTGCGGCCGACGATCTCGGCTACTTCGCTGAAGGAATAGCGGAAGACATCGTGCAGGATGAACGCGACCCGCTCGGCGGGGGTCATCGATTCGAGCACGACCAGGAAGGCCATGCCGACCGTCTCATCCAGGGTGATCCGGTCGGCTGGGTCGATGGTGGCGCTGCCCAGCTGCCCGCTGGCCCACTCGGTGCGTTCGGGCAGCGGCTCGGGGATCCATTCGCCCACGTAGCGCTCCCGCCGCGCGCGTGCCGAGCCGAGCAGGTTGAGGCAGATGCGGCTGGCGACCCTGGTCAGCCAGGCGCCGGGGGATGCGATGGCGTCCCGCTGCTGCCCGGGCATGGCGTACCAGCGGGCGTAGGTCTCCTGCACCGCAGCGATCGCCTGCAGCGCCGCCGCCGACCGCTGCCCGCAGGCTGTCCGCCGCCCTGACCCGCTCCTCGGTAACCGCCGCCTCGGCGAGCTCGTCTGTGGCCGCGTGCACAGCCTTGATCAGGTCGGTGAGACGGGCAAGCCCGAACAGGACCACCGCGTCAAAGACGAAGACGAACATGGCCGACACCGCCGCCGGCATCGTGGGCTGGTTAGACAGCTCGCCAACCGCACCTGCCCAGATGGCCGCCTCGATCGCGGCCAGGAGGGCCGCCACGAACCACGACGCCGGCCACGGAACCATCAGCAAGACCAGCCCTGCCAGCCACCCCGGACGGTGCCCAGTCCGCGCCGAACCAGATGAACGGCAGGTAGGTCAGCGCCGCCTGCGCGGCAAGCAGCAGGTAGCGGTGCCGCAGCCAGCGCGGCCTGGTCGCCGGAAACACATACAGCAGCGGGAGGACGAACAGCGCCGCGACCGTCGGCACCTCGCCGAGCCCGCCGTTGGAGGCGCCGTAACACGGCTCTGAGACCGCGGCCAGGCACATGACCACGGCGACTGGCGCCGTCGCCCGGCCGACCGTCGGCTCGCCGACAACGCCGACCGTCCTCCTGTAGGCGGTCCCGGCCAAGGTCGTCATCGCGCCTGCCTAGCCCTCTTGTGCGACGCCGTCAGGCTTTTCGCGGGCGTCAGGGCCGGACAAGGCTAAGGTCCCGCGACGTGCATTTTGCACATTGGGCGCGTGGGAGGCCCATGCCCAACTCCTAGGCGGGCCATGTCAACCGGGTACCCGCGGCACTGCCGAGCCCGGCGGGCCCCGGCGGAAACTCGAACCCTGACCGGGTCAAATGCCCGATTCACGCAGCGCACGCTTTCGTTATGGAGGTCATCATGAGCCGATGGCAGAGCGCGGTGCACCACGAGCCGCCGCCAACCGACGTGACCCCACCGCCGCGCTGGGCGCGGCCGCCAGCCGTGGAAGCAACGACCAGGGAGCTTGTCATGAACGATCGTCACCCGTGCCTGCGGATCCCGCGAGCCCGGCGCGACCGCGCCGGAGCGTCGCGTCGGGCCGTATCAGCCCGCCGGGCCGTTGCGCTGGCCTCCTCGGGTCTGGTGCTGATCTCGCTCGCGGGGGTTCTCGGCGCGTGCGCGGCGGCGCCACCGGCCGCATCGGCGGCCCGGGACCGGGGCGTGCTGATCAGCGCCACGCCGATCGCGCGGCTGCCCGAGTCCGCCGTGGCGGCCGAGCTGCGCAACGCCCGCGACGAACCCGGCACCCCCGCCCTCGGCGCCGGTATGGTCCGCTACGGCATCGACGCCTACCGCGTCGTGTACCAGACCGTGAACGCCACCGGGCAGCCGGTCCGGGCCAGCGGTCTTGTCGTGTTCCCGGCCGCCGGCCCGCGCCAGCTTCGCCTGGTCAGCTTTGCCGCCGGCACCAGCACCTACAAGCGCAACGTCCCCTCGACCTTCGGTCTCGACACCGCCCGGGACGGCCTGGAAGGCCGCTGGTCATCCGAACTGTTCGCGTCGGCCGGGTTCGCCGTCGCCGAGCCGGATTACGTGGGCATGGGGCTGGGGTCCGGCCCCATCGACTACATGGTCGGCCGGGCCATGGCCACGGCCTCGCTGGACGTGCTCACCGCGGCGCGGACGCTGGCCGCCCGGCACGGCTACCAGCTCGATCCCGGCGTCCTTGCGGGCGGCTTCTCCGAGGGCGGCTCGGCCGCGATGGCGCTCGGCCGTGCGCTGCAGCAGGGACAGAGCCCGTTCTTCCGGCTGACCGCGCTGGCCCCGATCTCCAGCCCGTTGGACCTGGCCGGCGCGGAGCTGCCCGGGATCTTCAACGGGCAGGTCGCCGCCGTAGCCGCCCCGTACTACCTCGGCTACGTCCTCACCAAGTGGAATCCGCTCTACCACCTGTACTCGTCGCCCTCCCAGGCATTCCAGCAGCCCTACGCCGCGCGAGTGCAGGGGCTCTATGACGGCAGCCACCAGGACCTGCAGGTTCTCGCCGCGCTGCCCCCACTCAGCCGCCTGATCACCCCCGCCTACCTCCGCCTGCTGCGGCATCCCACCGGAAAGCTCCTGCGGGCGTTCAACGCCAACAGCACCTGCCTCGGCTGGACGCCCCGGGTACCGGTACGCCTGTACGCCGCCAGCGGCGACAGCCAGGGGCCCCCGGTCAACTCCGTCGACTGCCAGCGGGCGATCCGTGCCCGCGGCGGCCACGCCAGCCTGATCTGGCTCCGGTCAGTCGGCAAGTTCGGGCTGGTCGGCCACTTCGTCTCCGCCTTCCTCGCGCTGCCGAAGATCGTCCGCTGGTTCGCCGGCGGGGTCTGGCCGGTAACTCAGTGAGCGGCGCCAGGTACTTCCCCCACGTTCGCATCGGGCGCACCCGCTCGGCTCCTGTCACCCCCGTCCGGACAGGCAAGAGCGCGGGGCAGCGGGCGTTTTGCCCTTTTTACGATAATTTGGGGACTTTGGGCCCGGCCAGCGCTGCACGGCAGCGGGCGGTCCCCGCCGCCCCGGATTGGCGGTGTGGCCCATGGTTACGAACCTATTGGCGGTGTGGGCCACAACGCCAATAGGCGGGGCGAATCTGACCATGACAGCCCGGCCGGGCCGGACCTCATCGCAATCACGGGGAGCGCAGGGCAATTACCGTCACACCGGCACAGGCGCGCCTGGGAAACTGGGGGATGTCCGTCCCCGCAGGATCAGCCACCAGGATCGAGCCGCGAGGGCAAACCGGACAAACTGGCCTAGGAACCGCTCAACCCTCGCGGTGGCTTGGGTGAGCGGATAGATCAGACCGTTTGTGCTGGAGATGGGCAGCGCAGATATTGGGTTCTGTCGGCGCAAGGTGGTTGGAGGGGCGATGATCCGGGTCCTGGTCGCGGAGGACATGCGGATCCTGCGGGACATGCTGGTCTCCATGCTGAACCTGGAAGACGACATCAAGGTCGTCGCCCAGGTGGCGGACGGCACGGGCGTGGTGCCCGCCGCGCTGGCGGAGCGTCCCGATCTCGCGGTGCTTGACATCGACATGCCGGAGGTCGACGGGCTCACCGCGGCGGCGGAGTTGCATGAACGGCTGCCCGCGTGCCGGGTGGTCATCCTGACCGTGCTCGGGCGCCCCGGGCAGCTGCGTCAGGCGCTTAGCGCGCACGTGTCGGGCTTCCTGGTTAAGGACACCCCGTCGGAGCAGCTCGTCGGCGTGCTGCGCAGGGTCGCGGCTGGAGAGCGAGTGATCGATCCGAAGCTGGCGCTCGCGACGCTCGAGATGAAAGAATGCCCGCTGTCGGAGCGCGAGACCGACGTCCTGCACCGGTTCGCGGCCGGCGCCGAGCCGGCCGAGATCGCGGCGGAGCTGTTCCTGTCCTACGGCACAGTGCGCAACTACCTGGCGTCCGCAGTCATGAAGGTCGGCGGCCGTAACCGGGTCGACGCGGTGCGCATCGCCAGGGACGCTGGCTGGCTGTAACGTGGCGATATGCAGATTGCACGCCGCGGTGATGCGATCTGCCGCCTGGCCGGTGCGTTCCGCACTACTGCGGTCGCCCCGGCGGGCCGAGGCTGCTGCCATGAGCGATGAGCGGCGGAAGCGGGCGCTGTCATCCGCCTGCTGGTGGCGGAGGACACGAGCATTCTCCGCGAGACCCTGGTCACGCTGTTCTCCCTGAGGACGGCATCGAGGTGGTCGCCCAGGTGGCGGCCGGCACCGGCATCGTGCCGGCCGCGATCGAGTATCGTCCCGACGTCGCGCTGCTGGACATCGGCATGCCCGGCGCGGACGGCCTTTCCGCCGCGGTAGAGCTGGCCCGGCGGCTGCCGGACTGCAACGTGGTCGTGCTGACCGCCCTCGAGACGCCGGATAACCGGCGCCGGGCGGCCGCCGCGGGCGTTTCCGGGTTCTTGCTCAAGGGCGTCCCTGCGGCGACGCTGATTGACGCGGTGCCCTCGGCTGCCCGGCCAGCGGGATCTCGGCGACCAGGCTGAACTCTCCCCCGTTCCGCTGGGCGGAAAGCCAGCCTCCCGCGGCCTCGACGCGGGCGGCGAGGTTGCCCAGGCCGCTGCCGGTGCGGCCGGCCGCGGCCAGCGGCGCGCTCCCGGCGTCGTTGCTGCCATCGTTGCTGATCAGCAGCCGCAGCAGCCCGTCGCCGGCGGTCATCTCGAGCACGCAGTAGCTGGCGCTGCTGTGCTTGAGGACGTTGATCACCGCCTCCCTGACCACGGGAACCAGTACCGCGGCCACCGCGTCGGGAGCCAGGTCCTCCGCCACGCTCGCCTGGACGTCGATGCCCGCCGAGGCCAGGACGTCGCGGGCGGCGGCCAGCTCGGCGTCCAGCGGCAGGTCGCGAGCCTCCCCGGTGACCAGGCGCATGTCGGCGCGGGCCGTCGCGCAGATCCGCGCCAGCTCCGCGATCTCGGTGCCCGCCCTGGCGTCGCCGCGGTCGATGAGCCGGCCGATCAGGTCGGCCTTCATCGCGATGGCGGCCAGGCCGAGGCCGAGCAGGTCGTGGGTGTCTCGCGCGACCCGGAGCCGCTCGCCGAGCACGGCCTTGCGGGCGAGCTCCGCGCGCAGGTCCTCCAGTTGCACCGCCAGCCACGCCAGCCGGGTCAGCCCGTACACAAGCAGGCCGAGCACCACGGACAGGAGCGTCAGGTAGATCTCCACGGCCACCCCTGCCAGCGGGGTCAGCCCCAGGGAGGAGGACGTAACCGTCAAGAACACGGGCAGGCTGGCGATCACGGCCGCGAACGCGATCCGGCCCCACGGAGCCGGGAGGAGCAGCAGCGCCGAACCGGCGAGAAACCCGCAAGCGACCAGCGGGAGCCAGCCGGTCACCGGGACCATCGCGTAGGTGAGCAGCACCTGCAGGCCGAGGGTGACCTGCCAGCCCCGGGGCCGGCGGGCGCCGCGCGACGGCCATGAGTGGCGCAGCTGCAGCGCCACGAGCGCGACCGCGTTCGCCGCGGTCCAGGCGATGACCGGGACGCTGAAACTGCCGCCCGGCAAGTCGTTGACGTTCTCCGCCACGTCGTTCACGTACTGGACCGCCAATCCGAACAACACCGTCACGAAGACGGCCTGGGCGAGCCGGGGGGCCAGCGTCACCCCTGCCTGGGCCGGCACCGCCTCCGGGCGTGCCGCGTCCCGGTATCTGGCGGTCACCTCGCGCACGTCATCGAGCGCCTGACGGGCGGCCGCGGCCGTTCCCGCGAGGTGCTCGCGGGCCTTCGGCTGGCTCCTGGTGATCGTCTGCAGGGCGGCGGCTGCGCGCCCGGCCGCCGCGGCAAGGCGGTCACCGACCGCGGCCCGCAGGCTGTCGGCCGCCCGGAGCCGCTCGGCGGTGACCGCCGCCTCGGCGAGTTCGTCCCTGGCCGCGTGCACCGCGGCGATGAGGTCGGCGAGCCGGGCCAGCCCGAAGAGGATCAGGGCGTCCAGGACGAACGCGATGACCACCCACACCCCGAACGCCGGCGCGGCGGGAGTGCCGGCGAAGGGGAGCCCGACCACGCCTGCCCGCACGGCCAGATCGGCCGCGGCCAGGGCCGCGGACACGAGCCACGACACCGGCCACGGAACCGTCAGCAGGACCAGGCCCGCCAGCCACCCCGACGGGCCCGGGACCCAGTCCTGACCGAACAAGGCAAAAGGCAGGCAGGTCAGCGCCGCCTGCACGGCCAGCAGCAGGTACCGGTGCCGCAGCCACAGCGGCCTGGTCGCCGGCAGGACATACAGCAACGGCAGGACGACCATCGCCACGACCATGAGGGCTTCACCGGCCCCGCCGTTGGCGGCGCCGTAGCCTGCCTCGGCGACCGCCAGCAGGCACAGGACGACGGCCACCAGCCTCGTCGCCCGTCGTACGGCCGGGTCGCCGGGCACGGCAGCACCGTCGGCCGCCCTCGCGTAGGGCGCCCTGGCCCAGGTCGTCACGCCACCCAGCGTAATCCCCAGGTGCTACGCGGCCAGGCTACAAGGCGCACCGGCGAGGCATGCACTTTGCACATGCGATTGCTGAGCGGCGCACGCCTGACGGGTAGCCGCGGCACTGCCCCGGCCGACCGGCCCCGGCGCACACTCAAACCGCGATCGGCAAGGCTTGCCGATTCGCGGAGCCCGAAAGGAGGCCGGTAATGAGCCGGCTGCAGAACACGGTGCGGGATGAGGCATCTTGCCGGCGGCATGGTCCTCGCCGCGACCGCCGCCCGCCAGTACCGCCCGGGCCGTGCTCCGCGACTCAACCCGCCCCTGAAGGAGGCAACCATGGTATCCGCACCTCGACTGCATACCTCCGCCGCGCACTCGCCAGCCGGGGATGGCAACCAGGCGATCAAGGCCTGGCCGGCCGTCTCGCTGTACCTCCTGGTGGCCTGGCTGGCCGCAGGCGGCCGGTGGTCAGGTGCTTCGCCAAGCGGTCACCCAGGCGCGGAGCCTGATGAACCGGATCCCCCGCCGGACAAGCCGACTCCGCATGAAGGAGAGCGACCAATGACACACACCACAACGCTGGCCTCGGCCGACACCAACCACACGGCGATCGGCGTCCTGCTGGCGATCTTCGTCCCGATCTGCGCCGCAGTCGCGGTGATCGTCTGGAACTACTACCGGCTGCAGCCCGCCCGGCGGCCACCAGCACCGGCACATTTACGATGAGACCCAGAACTCAACTGGCGTGTCTCAATTAATCTGCACAAGTGCAGCCGAGGTGCAGCCTTCCGTGAGAAAGTGCAGCCGAAAATGAGACCCTACAGGTTTGCGGTCAGCCAGGCGCCATGTCCACGAACCGGCTGTAGTGACCTTGAAAAGCCACCGTCACCGTCGTGGTCGGCCCATTTCTGTGCTTCGCGACGATAAGGTCTGCCTCCCCGGCGCGGGGCGATTCCCGCTCGTAGGCGTCCTCGCGGTGCAAAAGGATAACGACGTCACTATCCTGTTCTATACTATTGTGCAGGCTAATTCCATTTGCCACAAAATTGTGAGTGCCCAGCACGGTGGCGTCGTAAACCGGCTGCTCACCCGCGCTCTCTACGGATGCGATCTCATCCCAGAACACGTCATTGGTGGCGACCATCTCCAGTTCGGCGTCATCAAGGATGGTCGCGACCCTGCCGAGCCGCTCCCTGCTCGGTGCGTGCTTCCAGAGGGTGGTGCCGCAGAACTGGGTGCCGAGCGCCGCAGCGAACTGCCGCTGGGTCATCTGCCGCTCGACCAGGACCGAACGCACCCGGTCCCAGACCTCGCGCGGAATCGTGTCCAGATTGGTGTTGCCCTTGATTGCCATCAGCTTCTGCCGGGACTTCTCGGCCATGGCTGCCCGTGCCCCGTGCACACCGATGTCGTCGAGGAAGCGGAGTTGGTTCTCCGCGCCGTAGACCAGCAGGTGGTAGCACGGGCGGTAGTCGCCCTTCCGGACTTCCTTGACGCGGGTCATCACGTTGAAGCGCAACAGCAGCCGCGCGACGTCATCCACCATCCGGCGGCTGGTCGAGCCGTAGTAAATCCGCGCTAGGCCGGCCTTTCTCGTCCCACCAGACACAGCCGTCGGTCGCCCACAGGTGCCGCAGGAACAGCGCGAGCTGCCGCTTCGGGAGGGAGAAGACGGGATCGGGCACGAACTTCTCGTGACTGCGCAGGCCGAACAGCCCGAACGAGCCGAGCCAGGAAGCGATGGGGTTACGCCGGCCATGGGTCAGATGGAACGGCGCCGGCAGTCGCAGCGAGGCGCATCTGGCCGCCGCATGATCGTCGCGGACCGCGGTGATCCCGAAATGCTGCGCGGCGGCTGTGACGGCCATCAGGTTGGCCTCGTCCGTGCTGGCGTACCTGATCGGCTGGTTCTTCACGAAGGAGCCGTCCCCCAAAAGGTGCCCGAGCATGATCACCTCGGCCTCGGGCATGTCCCGCACCGCCAGCGGGGCCGGCGCGTGGCGCGGCGCGGCGACCCGGGAACCGGCCGCGAGCCCGGCCAGCGGGCGCCACCCGTCGTAGGTGAGGAACGGGTGGTTCCCGGTGGCCATGACCTCACGCCCGGACCGGAGCCGGACCCGGAACACCTCCTTGACACCGCTGGGGAAGGCATGGCTCAGCGTCCGCGGAATCAGCCGCAGCCGCTCGTCCAGCGACCAGACCGGGACGTCGCGCTCGCCGGAGGCCAGCAGGTCACCCAGCGCGACCTCGGCCCCGGTGTCGGCCCGCAGGATCCGGGTCTCCGCGGTCAGGCACCCGCTCTCACGTAGATCCGACAGCAGGGGGCGCTTATCGTTACGCTGCTCGGGGCCGCGGTTGAGCTGGGAGATCGCGACCACCGGCACGTCGACTTCCTTGGCCAGCAGCTTGAGTGACCGCGACATCTCCGACACTTCCTGCTGCCGGTTCTCCACCCGCCGGGGCGACGTCATGAGCTGCAGGTAGTCCACGATCACCAGCCGCAGATCGTGTCGCTGCTTAAGGCGGCGGCACTTGGCCCGGATCTCCATCATCGACATGTTCGGGGAGTCGTCGATGAACAGCGGCGCGTTGACCACCTCGCTCATCCGCCGGGCCAGCCGGGTCCAGTCGTCCTCTCCCAACTGGCCGGTGCGCATCGCCTGCAGCGGGACCCGCGCCTCGGCCGAGAGCAGCCGCATGGTGATCTCGTTGCGGCTCATCTCCAAGCTGAACATTACCGTCGCCTGCCGGTGCTTGATCGCCGCCGCCCGAGCAAGATCCAAAGCCAGCGTTGAGTTGTGGGTTGGGATCATGCTCCGGCCAGCCAGGTAGAGCTGGTCCTGGCTACCGACCTGTACACACCGCACCGGGACCGACGGCACCGCCCGCACGTCCACGATGTAGCGCCACCTGGTCCGTTGCGGATTGTGGCGCAACCGCTCCTTTTGCAGTGCTTGCTTACGGCTCAACCGGAACACATCATCGGGCGTGGTGAAGTTGACCATGTAACACGTCGAGGATGCTTCGGTCCGGCCTTTGACGCGCTTGGTGGTCACAGAACACCGATAGCCGAGGCTGAGGACCAATTCACGTACACCCTCGGCCAGCGTCTGGCTCGTCACCGCCAGTTGCACGCTCCCCGTGGCAGTGACAGTCCCGTTGGTGTCGAGGATCCCAGCAAGCAGCGCTCGCCTCTGGGATTCGGATGCGCGCAAATAGGGTGCTGGGATGTGCTTATTTTCCAGGATGCCGAGCGTCCGCAGCTCAGCCTGCACGGTGCCATGTGTCTTCCAGCAGCGCAGGCAAAGACCCGAATTGGGAAGGTGGCCCGTCATCGGGCCGCCGCACCTGCCACATCGTGGGGCTGGTGTGGGCGGCGAGCAGAACCTCGCCTTACCGCCGCATACGCGACCGCAGGTGCGTACCTGTGCGTTCTTCGGCTGAAACGACCTACCGCATACCACGCATACCCGTTCCGGTCTCTCGGCCACTTCGGCCAGGAAGGCCATGCGATAGTTGCCGCTGGCCTGCTGCGGAACGACCACTAGCCCAGACCCTTCAACGTTCATGACGATCTCAGGGTCCGTGGTGGTAAATCTTGCGGACGCAGAGTCCCCGTCACCGAGCCAGACGCCAACCGGGTACGGCGGAATCGGCAGGTCAGCTTCTGGGCACTCCACCACCGGAGGTAGCGCGACAGCATGATTAGGGCGGTGGTCAACTGTCTGGCAGAGGATCGTCGCCGCGATCTGTTCGGTTGTGATCACCTGCGGCAGGACAGGCGCAGCAAAGCTCTTGCCGCAGCCGCGGAGCTGGGCGTCGTAGCGGCGGGCGGCTCGGTCCCATGTAAGCCACTGATGCTGGCCGTCGGCAACGATGACTTCGCCGTCCGAGAACTCGACCTCGTAGCAAGGACGCCCGTTCATCACGTCCGTGGCCGCGACCACGGTGGTCGGTCGCCCGTCCGCGCCGATCAGCTGATCGCCGACGGCGACCTCTCCCATGGTCGTCCAGCCGGACGGCGTCGGGAGCGGCGTATCAATCGCAAGGGCCTTCCCAATCGCCGGCCTCGCCGCGATGACAACCATCTGACCTGGGTGAAGACCGTTGGTGAGGGTGTCGAGGTCAACGAATCCTGTCGGAACACCGGTCATCACGCCGCCGCGTGAGCCGATCGCCTCGATCTCGTCCAGCGCGCCGGGCATGATCTCCGACAGCGGCAGGAAGTCCTCGGCGACCCGGCGCTCGGTAACCCCGTAGATCTCGGCCTGCGCGCGGTCCACCAGCTCGTCGGCGTCCCCGTCGCCCGCGTAGCCGAGCTGAACGATCCGGGTGCCGACCTCGACCAGGCGGCGCAGGATCGCACGCTCACGGACGATCCTGGCGTAATAGCCGGCGTTCGCGGCCGTCGGCACCGACGCCATGAGCGTGTGCAGGTATGTCCCGCCGCCGACCCGCGCCAGGTCCCCCCGCTTGGCCAGCAGGTCGCTGACGGTCACCGGATCGGCGGGCTCGCCCCGGCCGTACAGCTCCAGGATCGCCTCGTGCACGAGCTGGTGGGCGGGGCGGTAGTGGTCGGCCGGGCGGATCACCTCCATCACATCGGAGATGGCGTCCTTCGACATGAGCATCCCGCCGAGGACACACTGCTCGGCCGCGAGATCGTGCGGCGGCGTCCGCTCGAAGTCGCCCTCCCGGGAGGCGATCTCCGCAACGCTCACCGGACTCCCCTCCCCCTGCCGACCGACCAACACCAGTGGCGCGCACCCGCAGCCAACTCAGTTGTAGTAGGTGGCTACGACAGTCTTGTGCCGACACGCCCGGGGCGTCCAATCGCGGTGTGCACAACCCTGTGGAAATTCTGTGCAGACACGCCGATGGCGCTGTGCGCAAGCTGAGGATAGAAGTGGGGACAATGCTTAACGATTACCGCCCGCTGCCCCTCCTACCTGCACTGATGCCGTCCACGGCCTGTGCGTGGAAAAAAATTTCGGCGGCTTCACCGTCCAAATTCCCGGCGAAGTTGTCCACAATGCAATAGGCCAACGTTAGCGATACGCCCGGCTCCGGCGACGGCCCAGGCGACACGCCGAGAACCGCCCCGGGTACAGGAAACGACGGCTTGCTGAACGCGGGGGGGGCGGGGATGTCCGGGCGGCAGGGCCCGGATGTCCAGGCGGCGGAGGCGGGGTGCACGGGGCACCGCGGCGGGCCGGCGGGCGCGCGCGGGGAAGACGTTCGCAGCGGGCGGAAACCGTCACGATCATGATCCCGCTGCCCTATTGTCTCGAGCGTGTGTTCGACGGAGGAGCGCCTGGCCCTGATCGGGGAGGCCATCGACGAGGTGGCCGCAGCGGCGAGCGAGGGCGCCGCTTCCGGCGCGGGGATGGCAGACCTGACCGCCCGGCTGGCCCGCATCTGGGCCATGCTCGCCGAGCTCGATCCCGCGCTGGCCATGCGGCTCCGTGGCTACACCGCCGACGGCAAATAACCGGCGCTCGCCGCAGCCAGGCGCACGCCAGCTCGATCGCAACACGGGACCCCGGTCCGGGTGTGCCCGGAGGGCCAGCGCGGTCGGCTCAGGCGCCGGTGACCTCGACGTCGAGCGTGGCGCTGACCTCGGGATGCAGGCGGACCGTTACCTGATGCGACCCGACGGTCTTGATCGGGTTACGTAGCACGATCCTGCGCTTGTCGAGATCCGGGCCGCCTGCCGCGCGGACCGCTGCGGCGATGTCCGCCGGCCCCACCGAGCCGAACAGCCTGCCGCCGGCACCGGCCCTGGTCTGGAGCCGGACGGGCAGCGCCGCCAGCGCGTTGGCCGCATCCCTGGCGTCGTCGAGGCCGCGGATGTCATGGGCAGCGCGGGCCCGCTTGATCAGGTCGATCTGCTTCTCGGCCCCGCGTGTCCACCGCATGGCGAGCCCGCGCGGCACGAGGTAGTTCCGGCCGTACCCGCCGGCCACTTCCACCACGTCGCCGGGGGCGCCCAGGCCGGTGACCTCCTGGGTGAGGATGAGCTTCATCGGCGTGCGACTCATTTGCGAGAATCCTCTTCCCAGGCCTAGCGGGGGGTGCTGGTGTACGGCAGCATCGCCATCTCACGGGCGTTCTTGATGGCCGTGGCGACATCGCGCTGGTGCTGGGTGCAGTTGCCGGTGACCCGCCTGGCCCTGATCTTGCCGCGGTCGGAGATGAACTTCCGCAGCAGGCCCGTGTCCTTGTAATCGACGTAGGTGATCTTTTCCTGGCAGAACAGGCAGACTTTCTTTCTTGGCTTGCGAATAGGCGCTTTCGCCATCGTGGTGCTCCTTGGGAGAGCCCCGCTTGCCGCGGGGATGGTGTGTGGTCGGTGTTAGAACGGTGGTTCGTCGGACGCGCCCTCGCCGAAGCTGCCGGCGTCCGCGGCCCACGGGTCCTCCTGCGCGCGCCCGCCGGACCCGGTGGGCGACCCGCCGGAGCCGCCGGAGCCGCCGCTGCCGAAGCCGCCGCTGGACCGGTTGGACTTGGTGACCTTGGCCGAGGCGTTCCGCATGGACGGGCCGACGTCGTCAACCTCGACCTCGTAGACGGTCCGCTTCTCGCCTTCCCTGGTCTCGTACGATCGCTGGCGCAGCCGGCCGTAGACGATCACCCGCATGCCCCGCTGCAGGCTCTCGGCCACGTTCTCGGCCGCCTGGCGCCAGACGTTACAGGTGAGGAAGAGGCTGTCGCCGTCCTTCCACTCACCGCTGGCGTTGTCGCGGAACCGGGGGGTGGAGGCGACGCGGAACTTGGCGACGGCCTGGCCGGTAGGGGTGTAGCGCAGTTCCGGATCGTCGACCAGGTTGCCGGCGATCGTGATCTGGGTGTCGCCTGCTGCCATCGGAATACTCCTGGTCCTTTAGAGGGTGTTTTGGGCTGTACGGCTTAATGGCGTTCCGGGCGCAGGACCTTGGTCCGCAGGACCGCCTCGTTCAGGCCGAGCTGGCGGTCGAGTTCCCGGACGGTGTCCGGCTCGGCGTTCATGTCGATGACGGCGTAGATGCCCTCGGACTTCTTGTCGATCTCGTAGGCCAGCCGCCGCCGTCCCCAGACGTCAACCTTGTCCACGCTTCCGCCCCCGTCCCTGACGACCGTGAGGAACTGGTCCAGCGAGGGCTGGATGGTGTTTTCCTCAAGACCCGGGTCGAGGATGATCATCATTTCGTAACGGCGCATTAGCAGATCCCGCCTCCTCTGGACTGGCGCGGTCACGGTCTCTCCGTGACAGGAGGGACTGCACCCTGGTGACCGGGCCTTGTGCCCGGGTGGCGCAGCCGAGTCAGCTTACCAGCACCCCACTGACAATCTGGCGTAGGATTCTGGCCCGGCCCGGGTGGGCACACTCCCACTGACCTGTCGAGGGGAACACGAAGGGTGGCGGTCGATGTCGCAGGTCACTAAGGCTCGCCCCCGTCCGCGTCTCACGCTGAACTCCGACGGCGAGAAGCACACGGCGGTGAACGTCCTCGCTATCTTTACTCTCATCGCAGGGGTAGTTGCCTTCGCGCTCGGCTTCATCGTCGCCAGGCACTTCATCGCATCCTGGATCGGGCTGGCCACGCTCGCGGTGGGCTTCTACGCCCAGCTGATCTCCGTCACCCGCGAGCAGCGGATAGTCATCGTCACCGGCTTGGTCGCCGCCTTCGTGGGGGTCATGCTGGCCTTCGCTCACGGCGGCCCGTTCCTCTGATCAAGGCCACGCCCACCCATCCGGCCGGCGGCGGATCGTCGCTAGGCTCGGCCTATGGTTCGCATCGGTGCACACGACCGCGAGGGCGACCCGTTGGCGGTGGTGCACGCCACCGACGCCGACATCGTCCAGTTCTTCCTCGGTGACCCGCAGGGCTGGGACGCGCCGACCTTTCCGGGTGGTGATGCGGCGGCACTACGCGACGCGCTGGCGGCGGCGGGCGTGGACGCCTACATCCACGCGCCCTACGGCCTCAACGTGGCGAGCGCGAACAACCGGATCAGGATCCCCAGCCGTAAGCTCCTCGCCCAGCAACTGGAGGCCGCGGCGGCCATCGGGGCAAAGGGCCTTGTGGTGCACGGCGGCCACGTCACTGGCGGCGTGGCCGACGACGTCGGCTACGACAACTGGCGCAAGGCGATGGAGCGGATCCCGCGCCCGATCCCGCTGCTGATCGAGAACACCGCGGGCGGCGACCACGCGATGGCCCGGGGCGTCACCGCGCTGGCCCGGTTGTGGGACACCATTGGTGACCTCGCCGAGGCACCTTCCGGGAATGGGGACGGCCAGGGCGCCGGGCAGATCGGCTTCTGCCTGGACACCTGCCACGCCTACGCGGGCGGCGACGAGCTGTCCACCGTGGTGGACCGGGTGAAGGCGGTCACCGGCCGGATCGACCTGGTCCACTGCAACAACTCGCGGGACGAGTTCGGCTCCGGCCGTGACCGCCACGCCCCCATCGAGTCCGGCGAGATCGAGCCGGCCATGCTCCTGGACGTGGTCCGCGCCGCGGGCGCCCCGGTGATCTCCGAGACGCCCGACCCGGGCGCCGACATCCGCTGGCTCCGCCAGCACCTCCCCACCGCCTGACCCTCCCCAACCAGCGACATATCACGGATCTGCGTCATGATCACGCCCGTTTCGTCCCGGATAGCATGACCAAAATCCGTGACATGAGGGGGCCAGCGGGAGGTGCGAGCCAGCACGGGTGAGTGGTCCGGGGGGTGGCGGCCAGCGGAGATAGGGGACGGGCCAACCGCGCGGGGTCAGGTGAGGTCGGCGGCGCGGCGGAAGGCCAGCCGGGGCCGCAGGCGCAGCACAAAGCGGTCCGGCGCACCGGCGAGGACCCCGCCGGCCGGGTCGTCCTCACCGCCGGCGCGGACCACATCCGCCTCCGGGCGCAGTATGTCCCTGACGACCAGCCCACACAGCAGCGTGACCGTAAGGAACCGCGCGAGCAGCGCCACGAAATACAGCCCGTTGCCGATGCCGCCGTCGGCAGCCGGCACCGGGGGGGTCGCGAGCAAGGTGACCAGGTAGGCCCAGATGGCGAAGAAGTACCCCACCTCCGCCGCCTGCCAGAGGAGATATGACCACAGCCGCGGCCGGGCCAGCACGGCCAACGGCACCAGCCAGATGACGTATTGCGGCGACCACACCTTGTTGGTGAGCAGGAAAGCGGCGAGCGTGAGGAAGAAGACCTGCGGCAGCCGGGGCCGCCGGGGGGCGGCCAGGATGATCAGCGCGACAAATAGGCACGCGACGACGAAGACGGCCAGGGCGAGGACGTTGAGCGTGTCGATCCTGAGCGTGCCAACGAAGGGCCAGTGCTCGGTCTCGAAGAAGTACCAGATGGATCCCCAGTCCGCGGTCCTGGTGGCGCTCAGCTGGTAGAACCGCTCCCAGCCGGTGGGCGCGATGAGGGCCACCGGCAGGTTCACCGCGAGCCAGGCCACGGCGGCGGAGACCGCGGTCACGGCAAATGCCCGCAGCCTGCCCGCGCGCAGGCACAGCAGCAGCAGCGGGCCGAAGAAGACCAGCGGGTAGAACTTGGTCGCCACCGCCAGGCCCAGGAGCACGCCGGCCAGGACCTGGCGGCGCGCGGCCCAGGCCGCCATGCCCACCGCGACCAGCCCCATCGCGATGAGGTCCCAGTTGATGAAGGATGCGAGGATCAGGCCCGGCGCCAGCGCGACCAGCAGCGCGGTCCACCGCCGGGAGCGCCCGGCCAGGTAGGCCGTGGCCAGCGTGCCGGCCAGGGCGAAGAGCGTCAGCAGGATGACGGTGACGTCGAAGAACTCCCGGCCGCGGATGGCGGCGTCGCTGATGGGCCGGACCAGCCAGGCGACCGCCTGCATCGCGGCGCCGATCAGCACCGGGTACTCGACCGGGTGCCCGGCGTAGGGAACCCGGCCCGCGGACAGGCCCTCGTTGTAGTAGAGGGGGTAGATGTCGGTATAGCAGTGGGCCTGGAACTGCTTGAGGTAGATGTTCCAGTCACCGCCGCGGCAGGCGGCCTTGTTGAGGAAGCCGAGCGCGCTGCCCAGCAGGCTGGCCGCGACCAGCGTGGTAGTGGAGCCGGCGATCAGGGCCAGCCGGCCGCGCCAGGGCGCTGCGCCGTCCGGCCGCGGCTGCGGCCCGGGGCCCGGCGGTCGGGTCTCAGCCCCCGTGGTCTCACGCTCCGTCATTCGCTGCCCTTGCGGTCCGTCCCACAACGATCCTGCCACTGCCACCGGGCCGGCACGGCAACGGAGCAGCCGTCTGGTGAGCCACGGCCGTCACGACCGCAGGTGGGGCGTTACCCCGGCCGGGTCCCGGGCGGGCGGCCCGGCTCAGCCGGGCGGCACCTTCAGGTCTTGCGCTTCCCGGCCCCCAGGCCACGCTGACGCCTGCGGGGGCGCCAGCGGCGGACACCCGCGGGCAACATCGTCACCGTCAGCCCGGTCGCCACTATGCCACCGGCCGCCACGCCGCCGACGGTTCCCGCGCCACCCGCACCCGCGCCACCCGCACCGCGCCACCCGCGCCGCCACCACCGCCGCCGGGGCATGGGATCGGGCTGCCCGGCAGGCAGACGACCGGCGGCTGGTTCTGGTTCCGGCACCGGAAGGGGTTGCCGTTGCCGTTGCACTGCTGGGGCTGGGGCTTGGGCTTGGGCAGCGGCGGAACCAGGTTCCACGTGCTGCCGAAGTTGGACGGGAGGGCGGGCCACGACTGGACCGGCAGGCTGTTGAAATTCTTCATGAAGTAGTCGTGCCAGATGATGGCCGGCCACTGGCCGCCGTAACCCGGGAAGCCCCCAACGCCGAACAGCGTCTGCAGGCCCGCCGGCGGTGCGAACGCCAGCGCGTTGGTGTCCGTACACAGTGCCTGCTCGGAAGTTGCAAGATGGCACCCGGGCTTGCTGACGAACATGCCCACCGCCATCGCATAGCGGGGCGTGGCGCCGAGGAAGAACGCCGACTGCGACAGGTTCGTGGTGCCGGTCTTGGCGATGACCGTCTGGCCGTTGGTCAGGCCGAGGCCGTTGGCGGTGCCCAGCGGCCCCATGTCGAAGGACAGGGCGTAATCCACCTCGGCGGTCTCATCCGGCGTGAGCACCTCGCGCTGGGTGATCTTGGCCGGGGTGGTGGCGTCGCCGACGATGATGTCCTTGATGACGTGCGGGGTGTGGTACGTCCCGCCGTCGGCCAGCGTGGCGATCATGGTCGCCTGCTCTTCCACGGTGAGCGACGCCTGGCCGAGCGCGACGCCTGCCTCGTCTTGCATGCCCTTCAGGCCGCTCCCCCCCGCTTCATGGAGCTCACGTCCACCCCGAAGGCCTTGGCCATATCGGTGACATTGTTGGCGCCGTTGGGGTTGTTCCCGGCCACCCGGTGCCAGAGGTCGGTGTAGGCGGTGTTGAGCGACATCGCCGTGGCATCGACCACGCTGACCGGCCGGTTGGGGTTGCTCACCTCGTCGTTCTGCACCTCGAAATAGCTGCTGGCGTCATGAAGCAGCGGGCTCGGCTGCTGCAGGCTGGCGAAGGTCGTCGGGTCGACATCCGGCGGGATCCACAGCGGCGAGAACCCGGTGAGCTGGCTCGTCTGGACGTTCATGCCCTGCTTCACCGCGGTCGCGAGCACGTACGGCTTGAACGAGGAGCCGACCTGGTTGCGGGACTGGAGCGCGTTGTCGTACTGGGTCTTGTTGTAGTTCTGCCCGCCGTACATGGCGAGGATCGCGCCGTTCGCCGGGTTCTCGAGCACCGCGCCAACGTGGACGTAGCTCGGCAAGCACGATCCCCTGCAGGCCACCGTCGATCCGGACGCCAGCGCGGGCGGGGTGCCGGCCTTCATCAGGGCCCGGTTCTGCTTGACCGTGGCGTAGAGGGAGTCCATCAGGGGCTTGCTGAACGTGGTGACGATGTGCAGCCCTTTGGTGTTCAGCTGCTCCGGCGTGTAGCCGTAGGTCTGCTCGAGCTCGTTGAGCACTGCCTGCATGATGTAGCCGCGGTAACCGCCCCAGCTGTTGTTGAAGGGCTTGACGACCGTGGGGAACTTCGCCTTGGCCGCCTCCTGCTGCGACAGCGTGCCCATGCCGACCATGGCGTTGATCACGTAGTGCCACCGGGCGACCAGGGCCTGGTAGGGGACGCCGGCCTTCGGGTCAGGGGTGTAGTAGCTAGGGCTCTGGATCAAGGCGGCGATCATCGCGGCCTGGGAGGGCGTGATCCGGTTGATCTGCGAGGCGGGCAGGCCGAAATAATACAGCGCCGCCGCGCCGACCCCGTACGCCTGATGGCCGAAGTAGACGGTGTTCAGATACTCCTTGAGGATCTGCTCCTTGGACGTCGTCTGGGCCAGCTTCTGGGCGACGAAGATCTCTTTGACCTTGCGGGACATGGTCTGCGCCGTCCCGATGTTGGCGTAGTAGTTCCTGACCAGCTGCTGGGTAATCGTCGACGCGCCCTGCAGGTTCCCGCCCGAGCTGGTGAGGTCGTAGTAGGCGGCGCGCAGGATGCCGGTCGGCGAGATGCCGCCCTCGTGCCAGAAGTTCTTGTCCTCCGCGGCGACCACCGCGTTGCGGAGGGCGGCCGGGATCTGGCTGTAGAGCAGCTTCTGGCGGTCAACGGTGCCGAACTGCCCGACCCTGGTCTTGTTGTTGCTGAAGTAGACGGTGGACGCCGACTGGATCGCGGACAACTGGGGATCGGTGGGGACCGGGGTCTTCGAGTAGGCAATCCCGACGCCCGCGGCGCCGAACACGACCATGACCCCGGCCGCGATCGCGGCGACGCTGACCGCCTTCTTCAGGGTCCAGTGCCGCCACCAATCGCCCTTGCGGTGCTCCCGGTTACCGCCGGAACCGCCGTCATCGCCGCCGTGCCGCCCCGGGCGCCGCCGGACGTCGGGCTCTTTGAGGGCGGTGGAACCGCCCGCCCGCCGGCCGCCGTGGCCCGGGCCACCACGGCCATTGCCGTCGGCCCCGTTGCCGCCATACCCGTTGCCGCCATACCCGTTGCCGGTGTAGCCGTTCCCGTTGCCGTTGGCGCCTCCGTACGTGGCACCCGCATCCTGGCCCGCGCCCGCCGCGCTCCCCCTACGGCCCGCCCGGCCCGTGTCCGGCGCGCCGACCCGGGCGGCGTAACGCTCACGGGCGGCGGCATAACGCTCACGGGAGGCGGAGGTCCCGCGCGTGCCGACGGTGCCCTGCCCCGGCTGCCGCCCGCGAGGCCTGGACATGCCCTGGCGTCCCCGCGAACCGGCCTCCTCGCGCGTGCCGCGCCCGCCCTGATCCGCGCGGCTCCGCGGGCGCCCGGACCGGCTGCCGTCGTCATCGGTGCCGGTGCGGCCGCTGGTGCCCGGCAGGCCCCAGCCGCCGTCGCCGGTTGCCTGATATCCCCCGGACCCGTTGCTTCCCCCGCCCGGGTAACCCGGGCTTTCGCTGCGCGCGGTATAGCCGCGCCCGGGCGAGCCGCGGCCGCCAGACCGGTCACGCCGGTTGTCCGGTGCGTCTGCGAACCCGCCAGCCATGCGGGGATCTGGCCGGTATGAGCTGGGGAACTCTGGGTTACTCACGCGTCCTCGCTGTTGGGTGAGGCAGTCGCGGGCGGCGGGCGGGCTGCCCGGGGGATCACCGTACCCGGTGGCGGGTGCCACGGCGGTACGTCGTTCTCCGTGCACCCCGCGCCGCTTAGCCCCGCCGTTTCACCGGCCGGGTTGCATGCGCGCGGTTTACCAGCCCGCTTTCATTCGCTGGCCTGAGCCTGCCGGCCACGCCGGCTGCGTGACTCACCCGTGCCACGCCCACGGCGTGGCTGGCCCGTGCCGAGTACATACGACGAAGCGAGGTGGTTCCACCCACAACTCTGACAGACCTCGACCACGTAGACCCGGAACTCGCCATATTCGGTGGCCATCTCAGCGAGTTCTGGTGATTGCTTTACCCGGCCCTCGTAGCGCCCGAGTTCATCACCATAGACGTAGGTGACGTGGGTGAGCTTGCTCTTCCGGCAGATGGGACAGCCGGTCTGGGTGGCCTCGCCGTGGAACTTCGCCGCCCGCAGCAGGTACGGGTGCGCGTCGCAGACGTCGGCGACGGTGGTGTGGCCGGCGAACACCGACGCGAGCGTTGCCCGGCGGGCAAGCGCGTAGTCAACCACCGACCGTCTCGGCCCCATGCCCGACAGCGTACGACGGGATCGCCACGCCGCCGAGGCCCTAAGCCGGCTCGGCCAGGCCCCGGCGACTGGCCGGCCCGCGCTGGGCAGGGGAACAGCAGGTAAACGCGGGTTTGCGCGATGGCCGACTCACACATATCTTTGTGATGTATCGGTTCGATACATCGGTTTGGCACACAAGGCATGTATGCCTCGTGAATCATAGAGAGCCGTGACGGGCAGACAGGAGGCCAGAGCAGCCATGAGCGCTAGCCGATCGGCCACGCTCGAGCTTGCTGTGCTCGGCCTGCTGCACGAGACCCCCCTGCACGGCTACGAGCTGCGCAAGCGGCTCAACTCCCTGCTGGGGACGTTCCGTGCCTGGGGATACGGCTCGCTGTACCCGTGCCTGAAGGACCTGCTCGCGCAGGGCCTGATCGCCGAGGAGTCCCCCGCCGACGCCGAGGCCGACGCCGGCCAGGCCCGGCCCACCGGGCAGGACCGGCCGCGCCCGGGGCAGGCCAGGCAGCGCGCCGGTCAGGCCCGGCCGCGTTCCGGCCGCCGGTCCAAGATCGTCTACCGGCTGACCGCGGACGGCAAGGAACGGCTGCAGGACCTGCTGGCCGAGGCGGGCCCGGCGGCCTGGGAGGACGACGGTTTCGGCGTCCACTTCGCATTCTTCGGCCAGACCCGGGCCGACATCCGGCTCCGGATCCTGGAGGGTCGGCGGACCCGGCTGGAGGAGCGGCTCGACGGCGTCCGGGCGGCGATGTCGCGGACCAGGGAACGGCTCGACAGCTACACGCTCGAACTGCACCGGCATGGCCTGGAATCGGTCGAGCGGGAGGTCCGCTGGCTCAACGAGCTCATCGCCTCGGAGCGGGAGTCAGGCGCGCCAACACCACCGCACTCCGCGCGGAACGCGGAGAACGGCACGTCAGAGGGTCCTCTGCCCGGCTGACGGCGAACGCCACCAGCATGGCGGCGAGAGAATAGGAGCAAATCCTCATGGGTTCGGTTCGGGTAGCGATCGTGGGTGTGGGCAACTGCGCAAGTTCCCTCGTCCAGGGCGTGGAGTACTACAAGGACGCCGACCCGGCGATCCGGGTGCCGGGCCTCATGCACGTGACGTTCGGCCCCTACCACGTGCGCGACCTGGAGTTCGTGGCCGCGTTCGACGTGGACGCCAAGAAGGTCGGGCGCGACCTCGCCGAGGCGATCGGGGCGAGCGAGAACAACACCATCAAGATCTGCGATGTGCCGCCGACCGGCGTCACCGTCCAGCGCGGGCCGACCATGGACGGCCTGGGCGAGTACTACCAGGAGCTGATCACCGAGTCGGACGACGTGCCGGTGGACGTCGTGGCGGCCCTGCGCGAGGCGCGGGCCGACGTGCTCGTCTCCTATCTCCCCGTCGGCTCGGAGCAGGCTGACCGGTTCTACGCGCAGTGCGCGCTGGACGCCGGGGTGGCCTTCGTCAACGCGCTGCCGGTCTTCATCGCCTCCGACCCGGAGTGGGCCGCCAAGTTCACCGAGGCGGGCGTGCCGATCATCGGCGACGACATCAAGTCCCAGGTGGGCGCCACCATCACCCACCGCGTGCTGGCCAGGCTGTTCGAGGATAGGGGCGTGGAACTGCTGCGCACCTACCAGCTCAACGTCGGCGGCAACATGGACTTCATGAACATGCTGGAGCGCTCCAGGCTCCAGTCCAAGAAGATCTCCAAGACCCGGTCGGTCACCTCGCAGATCCCGCACGAGATGGAGAAGGCCGCGGTGCACATCGGTCCCTCCGACCACGTGCCGTGGCTGGACGACCGCAAGTTGGCCTTTGTGCGGCTGGAGGGGCGCGCGTTCGGCGACGTGCCGCTCAACCTCGAGTACAAGCTCGAGGTCTGGGACTCGCCGAACTCGGCGGGCGTGATCATCGACGCCATCCGCGCGGCCAAGATCGCCCGCGACCGCGGCATCGGCGGCCCGCTGCTGTCCGCCGCGTCCTACTTCATGAAGTCCCCGCCCGAGCAGTACGGCGACGACGTGGCGCGGGACACGGTCGAGAAGTTCATTCGCGGCGAAACGGAACGCTGAGAGACCGCCGTCATGCAGGTGCTGAGCGGTGCCGGGCTGTTCACTGCGCCCGGCGCCGGGGACGGCGTGCACTGGGTGGAGCACCTCCGGGTCAGCGACCTGTCGGTTGGCACCTACTCGGTCCCCGCTGGCGCGGACGACGATCAGGAGCCGCACACCGAGGACGAAATCTACGTGGTGGCGGCGGGGGAGGCGACGCTGGAGGCCGGCGGGGACGCGGTGCCCGTCGGTCCGGGCTCGGTGCTCTACGTCCCGGCCAGCGAACCCCACCACTTCACCAACGTCACCAGCGACCTGGCGGTCCTGGTCCTGTTCGCCCCGGCCGAGTACTCGCGGGCAGGCGCCGGCCGCTGAGGGCGGTTCTTCTGCCGGTAGTGGCTCGGTTGTTCCCCCAGCCTGTGGACATCTGTTGCCAGTTCAGATCCTGCCCCCCGTAGGGGCAGAGATACGAACCGCTGAAGCCTCGGCCGCGCAGGCTGGCCAGCTATGGGACATATCCCGGGCGGATAGTCTGGCCGGGTGCCCTACCTGAGCCCGCGCCCATCCAGCCCCGACGGCCGGTCATGAGCGGCGGGCGCCTGCCCTGGCGCCGGCCAGAGGGCCAGCATTCTTTCCTGGCCGACCTGCGCGCCGTCCTGGCTGAGCGAAACTTCCGCCGCCTGTTCGCGACCAGGCTGATCTCGCAGACCGGCGACGGCATGTTCACCGCCGGGCTCGGCGCGTACGTATTCTTCAACGCGACCAGCTTCCCCAACCCCGGTGCCGCCGCGGCCGCCTTCGCCGTTCTTTACCTGCCGTACTCGCTGATCGGGCCGTTCGCCGGCGTGTTCATCGACCGCTGGTCGCGCCGGCAGATCCTGGTCTGGTCCGCGGTGCTGCGGGCCTCGTTCGTGGTAGTGACCGCCTCCCTGGTGGCCTCGGGCAGGCTCGGGGTGCCGCTGTATGTCGGCGTGCTGGCGGTGCTGGGCGTCAACCGGTTCTTCCTGTCCTCGCTGTCCGCCGCCCTGCCGCACGTCGTGAGCGAGGACACGCTGGTGATGGCCAACTCGGTCGCGCCGACCGCTGGCACCATCGTGTCGTTCATCGGCGGCCTGGCCGGTATCGCGATTCACTTCGCCACCGGTGGCGGCCAGGGCGGGTCGGCGGCCACCCTGCTGGTGGCCGGCGGGTTCTACCTGATCGCCGGCGCCATCGGCGCGACCATGCGCCGCGATCTGCTCGGGCCGCCCCCGCTGGCCGAGGGAGAGCGGCGGCGCGGGCTGCTGGCCGAGCTCGCGTTCGTGGTCAGGGGACTGGTCAGCGGCGCGCAGCATGTCTGGCAGCGGCGCCCAGTGGCGGCCGCGCTCGGGGCGACCGGCAGCCAGCGCGCGATGTACGGGATCTTGCTGCTCACCTCGATCCTCCTCTACCGGAATTACTTCTTCCGGGAGTCCGGGGCCAACTCCGCGCTCGGCCACTTCACGCTGGTGATCATCGCCGCGGCGATCGGTTATGGTGGCGCGGCAGTGGTGACCCCGATCGCCACCAGATGGCTGTCCAAGGCGGCGCTGATCACGGTGCTGCTCGCGCTGGGCGGCGTGGTCACCGGCGTGCTCGGCCCTACCTTCGCCCAGCCGGCGTTCCTGGCCATCTCCCTGATCCTGGGCCTGGTCGCGCAGGGGGTGGCGATCTGCACGGTCACGATCATCCAGCAGCGGATGGACGACGATTACCGGGGCCGGGTGTTCGCGCTCTACGACATGCTGTTCAACGTCCCGTTCGTGCTCGGCGCCCTGGTGGCCGCCCAGATCATCCCGGACAGCGGCAAGTCCTACCTGCTGCTGGCGGTGGCGGCCGCCGGGTATCTGCTGGCGGCGATGGCCTACGGGACGGTCAGCCGTCACGAGCTGCTGGCCGGGCCGTCTCCGGCCGGATCTGCCTCCTCAGCGCCGTCCCCGGCCGGGTCCTCCCCGCCGGGCGACCGGCCGGAGGCCGTGGCGCCGCCGACCGACAATCCCTCGGCCTCCGCCCAGCGCCGCAGCGCCTGAGCTGCCCGCTCGGTCCCCAGCGGCCCCTGCTCCATGCGCAGCTCCAGCAGGTACCGGGACGCCTTGCCGACCACCGGGCCCGGCCGCACGCCGAGGATCTCCATGATCTGGTTGCCGTCCAGATCCGGGCGGATCTTCTCCAGCTCTTCCTGCTCCGCCAGGAACGCTATGCGCTCCTCCAGGTCGTCGTAGGCGTGGGCCAGCCGGGCGGCCTTCTGCCGGTTCCGGGTCGTGCAGTCGGCCCGGGTGAGGGCGTGCAGCCGGGTGAGCAGCGGCCCCGCGTCGCGCACGTAGCGCCGCACCGCCGAGTCGGTCCAGCCGCCCTCGTTGTACCCGTGGAACCGCAGGTGGAGGCCGACCAGGGCGGCCACGTCGTTCACGACGTCCTTGGGGAAGCGCAGCTGGCTGAGCCGGGCCCGGGCCATCAAGGCGCCCACCACCTCGTGATGATGGAACGCCACCCGGCCGTCCGGCAGCAGGCGGCGGGTCTTCGGCTTGCCGATGTCGTGCAGCAGCGCGGCCAGCCTCAGCCGCAGGTCGGCTTCCAGCCCGTACCTGGCCTCCAGGGCGATCGCCTGCTCCAGCACGGTCAGTGAGTGCTGGTAGACGTCCTTGTGCCGGAAATGCTCGTCCACCTCGAGCCGGAGCCGGGGGATCTCGGGCAGCACCTGATCGGCCACCCCGGTATCCACCAGCAGTTCGATCCCGCGCACCGGGCCGTTGCCCGGTGCGACCATGAGCTTGGTGAGTTCGTCTCTGATCCGTTCGGCCGACACGACCGCCAGCCGGGGGGCGAGGGCCGTCATCGCCTCGCGCACGTCGGCCGTCACGGTGAAATCGAGCTGTGCGGTGAACCGGGCGGCGCGCAGTATCCGCAGCGGGTCGTCGGTGAACGAGTCCTGCGGCCGGCCCGGCGTGCGCAGCACCCTGTCCCTCAGGTCGCCGAGCCCGCCGAACGGGTCGGCCAGTTCCAGCGAGGGCAGCCGGGCGGCCATCGCGTTGACGGTGAAGTCGCGCCGCGACAGGTCGTCGATCAGCGAGGTCCCGTAGTCCACCTTGGGCTTGCGCGAGTCGTACCGGTAGCTCTCGCTGCGGTAGGTGGTGATCTCGCAGATGGTGCTGCCCTTGCGCAGGCCCACGGTGCCGAAGTCGATCCCGATCTCCCATACCGCGTCCGCCCAGCCCTCGGCCAGCTTGAGCACCTGCTCGGGCCGGGCATCCGTGGTCAGGTCGAGGTCACCGTGCCCGCGGCCGAGGAAGACGTCCCGGACGGAGCCGCCGACCAGGGCGAGTTCGCGGCCCTGGCGGGCGAACCGCCGCGCGAGGCCGGCCACGGGCGCCGCGGTCTGGCGCAGGATGGCCGCCGCCGCCCGGCGCTGCTCCGGGGTCAGGTCGTGGGAATCTGGCACGGGCATCGAGGGTAGGGGGTAGGGGTGCCCGGGGGGAAACCGATAAGGCCGCCGGCACCGGGACATGTCCTCATGGGGCCCGCACCCGGCGGGCCGGAATAGCATTTCGGCATGCCGCGTGAGTGCCGCACATCCGGTCGCCGACGCCCGGCCCGGCCCGGGCACGGCACTGGCGGCCGCCCCGCGGGCCGCCGATCCGCGCGGCGTGCCCTGGTGGCCCTGGCCGCCGGGGTGGTGGCTGCTGCCCTTTCGGTGGCTCCCGCCGCGGCGTCCAGCGCTGGGCCTACCGGGCCCGCCGGGCCTGGGCAGGCCGGGCCGGCCCAGCCGTTGTCGATCACGATCACGTCGATGAGCCCGACGTACGCCACACCGAAGGGCAAGGTGACGGTGTCCGGCACCGTCACCAACACGACGGCCACCGCCGCCACCGCGCTCTCGGTCGAGTTCTGGTCGTCCAGCGTCCGCCTGCCGGACCGGGCCGCGATGACCAGCTACCTCACCGCCCCGGCCGGGGCAGGGGTGGATTCAGCGCTGCCCAAGTCACTGCAGACGCTGCCCACCGTTCCCGCGCACAGCACCCGGCCGTGGTCGCTGACCCTGCGGGTCAGCCAGGCGGGCATGACCGCGTTCGGCGTCTACCCGCTGGCGGCGGAGCTGAGCCAGTTCGAGGCGCCGGTGGACGCGGCGCGCACCTTCCTGCCGTTCTGGCCGGCCGCGTCGCGGGCCCGCACCGTGAAGCCGGTGAGCCTGGCCTGGATCTGGCCGCTCATCGACGTCCCCCATCAGGCGGCCTGCCCCGCGCTGCTGAACAACAACCTCCAGGCCAGCCTGGCCAGCCGCGGGCGGCTGAACCAGTTGCTGGCCGTGGGCAGCTCCACCGTCGGCCGCAGCGCCGGCCTCACCTGGGCCATCGACCCGGCGCTGCTGAACGACGCGAAGGTTATGACGGCCCGGTACCAGGTCGGCGGCACCGCCACCTGCACCCACGCGTCCACCCTCCCGGCCAGCGCGGCCGCCCGCGCCTGGCTCAGCGGGGTCCAGTCGGTGACCGCCCGGCAGGACTTCTTCGTCACGCCCTACGCCGACGTGGACGTCGCCGCGCTTTCGCACCGCGGCCTGAACAGTGAACTGGCCAACGCGTTCGCCGACGGACGCACCGAGGCGCAGGCGATCCTGCACCGGCAGGTGCAGCGGCCACCGGTGGCGCCTGGGGGCAGCCGGGCGGACTCGGGCGCGACCGGCTGGATCGCCTGGCCCCCCAACGGGATCGCGGACTACGGGGTGCTGGAGAGCCTGGCCGCCAGCCCCAACCGGATCGGGACCGTGATCCTGGACAGCACGATGATGCAGCCGACCGTTCAGACCGGCATCACCCCGACCGCCGCCACGTCGACCCCGGACGGGGTCTACGGCCAGATGCACGTCCTGCTCGCCGACAACGACATCGAGCAGGTCCTGTCCGCGCCACCGGACAGCCTGCCCGGGATCACGCCCGGGACCAAGCCGCCTGCGGCCGCGGCCGCGTTCGAGCGAGCACAGTGGTTCCTGGCCCAGACCGCCATGATCGCATCCGAGGCGCCGCACACCGCCCGGGCGGTGGTGGTCGCCCCGCCGCGCCGCTGGAACCCGGGCGCCGCGCTGGCCAGTTCCCTGCTCGACGAGACCGTCCATACTCCGTGGCTGCGCCCGGCGAGCCTGTCCGGCCTCGTCGCCGCACCGCAGCCAGCCGGGCAGGTGCGGCGGGAAAGCCCGCCGAAGTACCAGGTCAGCCGCAGCGAGCTGCGCGCGCCCCTGCTGCGGCAGGTGCAGCAGCTCAACAACCAGATCGGGCTGCTGTCGAGCATCCTGGTCCAGGCCGGGCCCCGGTACCTGAGCACGGCCGTGGACGCGATCGAGTCCGTGGCGTGGCGAGGCCAGCCCAGCGGCCGGCGCATCGCCCGGCAGCTCCTGCACAAGGTCAGCGCCTTCGTCGCCGTGCAGCAGCACCAGGTCCGCATCCTTGACCCGTTGCGCGTCACGCTGGGCGGCAAATCCGGCGACGTGCCGGTCTCCATCCGCAACACCCTCGGGCACGCGGTCACGGTACGGCTGCGGGTGAGCGTGCCCAGCTCGGGCCGGGTCGTGATCCGGAATCCCAAAAAGCTGATCACAGTGCCCGGGGGAACACAGAGAACGATCAAGATCCCGGTGAAGGCGGCGGAGGCCGGCTCCACCACGCTGACGCTCTGGCTGACCAACCCCGCCGGCAGTCCGCTGCCAGGCAGCACGGCCCACGTGACCGTCGAGGCGACCCATTTCGGCACGATGGCCATTGTGATCATCGGCATCGCGCTGGCGGTCTTCGTGATCACCGCCATCGGCCGGGCGATCCGCCGGGGCATCAGGCCGCCGGGCGGCGATCAGGCCGGCGCGGGGGGGACGGCCACGGCGGGCGCGGCCGGGGACGGGACGGCCACAGGAGTCGCGGCCGGGGACGGGACCGCGGCGGGGGTCGCGGCCGGGGACGGGACCGCGGGGGAGGAAGGGGACGGGACGGCCGCAGCGGAGGACGGGGCGGCCGAAACGGGCCCAACCGAGCCGGATGCCGCCTACGCCCGGCCGGAAGCCGATACCGTCGAACGAGAGCGGGCGGGACGGTCCCCCGCAGCGAAGGAGCCTGATGAGCACGCCAGTACCCCGGGCTGGGCGGACCGCGGCTGAGGCGGCGCGGACGCAGCCGGACGGCGGTTCCGGCGGAGCATCCGGCCCTGGCGCGCTCCCCCCGGACAGGCCTGGCCCTGGCGCGCCCCCACCCGAGAGGCCCGGCCGCGGCGCGCTCCCGCCGCAGAGACACAGCCGCGGCGCCTTCCAGCCGGGAAAGCACAGCCGGCGCGCGTTCCCGCCGCCGGAGCTTCCCGATCCCGGCGAGTTCCCCACCGCAGGCGGAGTCCCGCCCGGCCCGCCAGCCGAGGGAACGCCAGTGGACGCGTCGGACGGCCCGAGCGTCGTCCGGTCCAGCACCGTCATGGCGGTGGGGACCCTCGCCTCGCGCGGCACGGGCTTCCTGCGCACGCTGGTCCTGGCCTACGCGCTCGGCGTCGGGTCGGTGTCGATCGCCTACAACAACGCCAACACGCTGCCGAACACGGTCTATGACCTGATGCTCGGCGGCATCCTCACCAGCATCATGGTGCCGCTGCTCGTCAACGCGGCCAAGCGGGATGCCGACGGCGGCGAGGGGTACGACCAGCGGACGTTCACGCTGACCACGCTGGCGCTGTTCGTGGTCACCGTGGCCGCCACGCTCGCGGCGAGCCTGCTGGTCAGCCTGTACGCGCACTCGATCACCGGGTCCGAGCGCCACCTCATGGTGATCTTCGCCTACTTCTTCATCCCGCAGATCTTCTTCTACGGGATGAGCTCGCTGGCCGGGGCCGTGCTCAACGCCCGGGGCCATTTCGCGGCGCCGATGTGGACACCGGTGATCAACAACATCGTGGTGATCGCGGTGCTGCTGCTGTTCATCGTCACCGGCGGCATCGGCGAGTCCGCGGCCTCGATCACGCCCGGCCAGGTGCAGCTGCTCGGGTTCGGCACCACCCTCGGCATCATCGCGCAGACCGCCGCGCTCGTCCCCTTCCTGCGCAAGGTCGGCTTCCGGTGGCACCCCCGGTTCGACTTCCGGCGGGCGGAGGTCACCGAGATCCGGCGGATGGCGGGCCCGCTGTTCGGCTACATCCTCACCACCCAGGTGGCCTTCCTGGTCGTGCAGAACGTCGCGAACGCGGCCTCGAACCACGCCAGCTACGACGGTTTCCCGGCCTACAGCTACGCCTGGCAGCTGTTCCAGTTGCCGTACGCCGTCGTGGGCATCTCGGTGATCACCGCCCTGCTGCCGCGGATGAGCGCCCACGCCTCAGAGAAGAACTACGCGCTGGTGAAGAGCGACTTCTCGGGCGGCGTCCGGCTGTCGTCGGTCATCGTCGTGCCTGCCGCCCTCGTCCTGGCCGTGCTCGGCCCCGCACTGGCCGAGGCGCTGCTCGGCTACGGCAGCACCTCGGTGGCCGAGGCGCGCTACATCGGCCTGGTGTTCGGCATCTTCTCGCTCGGGCTGGTGCCGTACATGATGTTCCAGCTCATGCTGCGCGTGTTCTACGCCATGCACGACAGCCGCACCCCGATGTTCATCGGGGTGGCCGTGATGGCCACCAACATCGCGTTCAGCCTGCTGGCGCTGGCCGTGCTGCCGGCCGGTCACGTGGTCGAAGGCGTGGCCGCGGCGTTCGGGCTGGCCAACGTCGTCGGCGCCGTCATCTCGTGGCGCATCCTGTCCCGCCGCCTGCACGGGCTGGAGGGCCGGCAGATTGCTAGCAGCCTGGTCCGGATGCACCTGGCCGCCATTCCCAGCCTGTTTTTCGCGCTCGCGGCCTCGCTGATGGTCGGCGTCATCCTCTCTCCCGGGCCCGCGTTCGGCATCATCACCCTGATCATCGGTGGCAGCGGGGCGCTGCTGCTCTATCTCCTGTTCGCCAAGGCGCTCAGGGTCAGCGAGGTGACCGAGCTGACCTCCGGGCTCCGCAGCCGCCTGGGCCGCTGAGCGGGACCGCGGGCCCCCTGGGCCGACAGCGCCCCGGTAGGCGGACCCCAGCCCGCCGGCGGCGTCGCAGCCCCATCCGGGCGGCCCCTCGGCGCAGCCCCGCCCGGGCGGCCCCGGCGCAGCGCCACGCCGGCGCGCAGCCCCACTCCCGCCAGCCCAGCCCGGCGGCCCGGCTCGGCGCCGCACCGGCTGCCGAATGCCGCCCCGTCCCATTACTGGGCTTCTGCCCGGTTACTGAGACAGTGCCCGGTTGAGCCGCTGACCTGCCACTAAAGCCCTGCCCGGTTACTAATGAGCGGAAAGCCAGATATCGTCAGGGACAGCCCGTGTAACTCACGGGTAACGGTTTGCGCCGACGGCCAGCACAGGTCGTGGCGAGCCAGACCGGGCGGCCTACCATGGTGTCCGGGGTAATGCGTGTTTTCATGATGTCAGCTGATCGTCCCCGGGGGCTCGGAAGGAGGGTCGAGGGCAGGCACCGCTCTTGACGGCACACGAATGAGCACCTTCATCTCTGAACCGGGAACCCGCCTCGGTGGGCGGTACCGGCTGGAAGACCGTATCAGCGCGAGTAGTGGCTGGTCAGCATGGAAGGCCATCGACGAGACGCTGGCACGCGCGGTGACGGTGCTGACATTCGCCCCCGGCTTTCCGCGCATCCGTGAGGTCATCACCGCCGCCCGCGCCGCGAGCAGGCTGACCGACGCCCGGCTGGCGCAGGTGTTCGACGTCGAAGAGAACTGGGACCAGGCCTACGTCGTGATGGAATGGGTCGCCGGCGACTCACTGCACGACATGCTCGCCGACGGGCCGCTCGAGCCGGGGCAGGGCGCCGAGATCATCGCCGAGGGAGCCGAGGCGCTCGCCTTCGCCCACGCCGCCGGGGTGGCCCACCTGTGCCTCACGCCCGGCTCGCTGCGCTGGACCAACGGCGGTGGGGTGAAGGTCGTCGGTCTCGGCATCGATGCCGCCCTGTCCGGGACCACCTCCGACGACCCGGCGCTTACCGACACCTGGGGGCTCGGCAAGCTCCTCTACGCGGCGCTGACCGCCCACTGGCCGGGCGAGGGGTGGCCGGCGCTGCCACCGGCGCCCCAGTCCCCCGACGGCCGGCCCTGCAGCCCGCGGCAGGTCCGGGCCGGGGTGCCGTCGGCCGTCGACGACATCACCTGCCAGGCACTGTTCCAGAGCGAGCACGGCGACGGCACCGGCATGACGTCACCGGCCGCGCTCGCTGGCGCCCTCCACCGGGTGATCCCGGCCCCGACCCCGCCGCCCGCGCTGCCATCGCAGCACACCGGGCCGGACTGGGACGAGATGCCGTCCGGACCGCCCGGCGCGCGCTACTGGCAGCTTGCGCCGGAGCCCCCGCGGCGGGGAACGCCGCCCGGCGCGCGCCGCCCGGCCGGGCGGCCACGCGCCTCGGGGGCCATGCTCGGCATCGGGGCGGTGCTGGTCGTGCTGCTGGTGGGGATCGGCGTGTGGATTCTCGGGCACCGCGGCTCCCCGTCCCACAGCGGTGCCCCCCCGACCCACTCGGCGTCGTCGTCGGCGTCCAGTTCGGCGTCGGTGCTCGCGCCGGTCAGCGCGCACGGGTTCGACGCGCTCAGCAGCCCCAGCGACGACCCGGGGAACGAGAACGACCAGCTCGCCAGCCTCGCCATCGACGGCAACCCGTCCACGTCCTGGAACACCCAGTTCTACATCGGCAACCCGGTGTTCGGCGGCACCAAGACCGGGACCGGGCTGATCCTGGACATGGGCAAGCCGGTGCGGCTGTCGTCGGTGCGGGTCACGTTCGGCCCCATCCCGGGCGCGGATGTGCAGATCAAGCTGGGGAACAACAACACCAGGGCGCCCTCGACCCTGTCCAGCTTCACCACCGTCGCCCGCGGCACCGACCTGTCGGGCACCCACACCTTCCACGTCTCCAGCCGGGCCACCGGCAGGTATGTCCTGATCTGGTTCACCAAGCTGCCGCCTCAGTCGGCCGGGTCGTCGAACCGGTTCGAAGCCAAGGTCTACAACGTCGTTGTGCGGGGCTCGCGCTGACAGCGCAGCCAGATGACGATCCGCCCGATGCCGAGTTGCTCCGGCGGCACGTGAGTGGCGACAACGATGCGTTCGGCATCTTGTTCTCGCGCCATCGCGAGCGGCTGTGGGCGGTTGCGGTGCGCACGCTCGGGGATCCCGATGACGCGGGGGACGCGCTGCAGGACGCGATGATCTCGGCGTTCCGCCGGGCCGGGAGCTTCCGCGGCGATTCGGCGGTGACCACCTGGCTGCACCGCATCGTCGTGAACGCCTGCCTCGACCTGCTCCGCCGCCGGGCGGCCAGGCCTGCCACCGGCGGGCTGGCGGACGAGGCGATGGATGCGCTCGCGCTCACCTCCCGCGGCCCAGGCCCGGCCGATAGCGACACGTCGCTCGACGTGACCGCCGCGCTGCGTACCCTCCCGCCAGACCAGCGGGCGGCGCTGGTGCTGGTGGACATGCTCGGCTACCCGGTGGCGGAAGCCGCGGCGATCCTGGGCACCTCCGAGGGCACGGTGAAGAGCCGCTGCTCGCGGGGGCGCGCCCGGCTGCTCCCCCGGCTCGCCCATCTGCGCGGGTCACCAGCTGCCGCGCAGGCGGCCGGCGTCGCCCCGGCCCCGCCGCCCGGGCCGGCGGCGCGGAACCACAGCGCTGCGGGGGACGTCTCATCTGCGGAGGGAGGGGGTGAGAGCCGATGAGAGGTCATCCCGACGACGAGACCATCGCCGCGTTCCGCGAGGATCTGCTGCCTGCCCGCAAGGCGGCCAGGATCGCCGCCCACCTGGCGGAATGCCCCCGCTGCGCCGAGGTCGACGCCCAGCTCGCCGCGGTGACCGCCGCCCTGGCCCGCACCCCCACACCGCCCATGCCCGCCTCGCTGGCCGCGCGGCTCGACGCCGCGCTTGCCGCAGAGATCGCCGCCCGGCCCGCCGACGGCGCATCCGCAGGCCACGCCGATCAGGCCGAGGGTGCCCCCGCCGGGCTGGCCGCCCCCGCCGCCCCCACCGGGCCTGCCGATCGCACCGTCCCCGCCGACCACGCCGCCTCGCCCGCTGCGCGTGCGCGTCGTGGCCCCGGGACGGGCCCGGGACGCGCCGGCCCCGGGCACGGCGGGCCGGGGCCTGGCGGACCCGGGCGCCGCGCTGGCCGCCCACGGGCCGGGTCGCGGCTGTCGCTCCGCATCGCGGCGGCCGCGGCCGTCGTGGCCGTCCTGGCGGTCGGCGGGTACGCGGTCGCACGGGTGGCCGCGGGGGGACAGGAGACGTCGTCGGCCAGTTCCTCTTCCGCCCCTTCCGGCGGCAGCGCGGCGAGCCGGTCATCCGGGTCGGCGCTGGGCCCCGAGGCCGCACCGCGCGCTGCCCCCACCGCAGGGCTCCGGCTGGTCGCCAGCGGTACGACGTACCGGGCGGGCCAGCTGCCGGCCCAGGTGGCTGCCGTGCTCAAGCGCTACCCCGCCCAGGGTCACGCCGGCGCGGCCCCGCCGGCCGCGGCGGGGGCGGGGTCGGCCGCCTTCCCCCACCTGGCCGCGTGCGTGAGCCACGTCGCGGGGGGCCAGCGCCCGCGGCTCGTCAACATCGCCCACTACGGCACCCAGCCGGCGGCGGTCATCGTCGTCCCCGTCCCCGGCACCGCGACGGTACGCGTGTCGGTGGTGGGGCCGGGCTGTTCCGGGCAGGGCGGCGACATCATCAGCCAGTTCTCCATGCCCGCGCCCGGCTGACGTGGGGATCCCGGGGCCGGCACTGCCGCGCGCGGCGGAGAACCTCCCGGCCGGCCCGGCGCCGCACGGCGGGGAACTCTGGACCGGCCCGGCCGGGCCGGCGGGAATCCCCGGGCCGACGGGCGTCGCACGAGGGAGCCCGCAGAGGTGGCGCGGCAGTTCAGGACGGGAATTTCCGGGCCCTAAGATCGGTTGTCAGGTGCGCATTAAGCGGAAGGCGAACAGGTGACCGACATTCACGACGTCATCATCATCGGCTCGGGGCCTGCTGGCTACACGGCGGCGCTGTACGCCGCGCGGGCGCAGCTCAAGCCGCTGCTCTTCGAGGGCTCTGTCACGGCTGGCGGCGCGCTCATGAAGACCACCGACGTGGAGAACTTCCCCGGGTTCCCGGACGGCGTGCTCGGCCCGGACCTGATGGACGCCATGCGCAAGCAGGCCGAGCGGTTCGGCGCGCAGCTGGTCGCCGAAGACGTGACCGAGGTGGACCTGACCACCGACCCCAAGCGCGTCACCGTCGAGGGCGACGTCTACCTCGCCCGGACGGTCATCATCGCGACCGGTTCCCGTTACCGGGAACTTGATGTCCCCGGGGAGCAGCAGCTGTCGGGGCACGGGGTGTCCTGGTGTGCGACCTGTGATGGCTTCTTCTTCCGCGACAAGGACATCGCGGTGATCGGCGGCGGCGACTCGGCCATGGAAGAGGCCACGTTCCTGACCCGGTTCGCCCGGTCGGTCACGGTCGTGCACCGCCGCGATGCGCTGCGCGCCTCCAAGATCATGCAGGAGCGGGCGTTCGCCAACCCCAAGATTTCCTTCCGCTGGAACAGCGAGGTCATCGAGGTGCTCGGTGACGGCAAGGTGAGCGGCCTGCGGCTGCGCGACACCGTGACCGGCGAAGAGAGCACGCTGGGGGTCAACGGGCTGTTCGTGGCGATCGGCCATGAGCCCCGCAGCGAGCTGTTCACCGGCCAGCTTGCCACCGACGCCGGCGGGTACCTGCTGGTGGAGCAGCCGACCACCCGCACCGCGATCCCCGGCGTCTTCGCCTGCGGCGACATCGTCGATCACACCTACCGGCAGGCGGTCACCGCGGCCGGCACCGGGTGCGCGGCGGCCCTGGACGCCGAGCGGTACCTGGCGAGCCACGAGTCCGCGGCCCCCGTTAGCACATCGGCCACCGTGAACGCAACATGAGACGGAAGGAACACCGAGCGTGGGCGAGATGAAGAAGGTAACCGACGCCAGCTTCGAGGCCGATGTCCTCAAGAGCGAGAAGCCGGTGCTCGTGGACTACTGGGCCGAGTGGTGTGGCCCCTGCCGCCAGGTCGCCCCGGTGCTCGAGGCAATCTTGGCGGAGCACGGTGACAAGCTCGACATCGTCAAGCTGAACGTCAACGAGAACCCCGAGGTCACGCGGAAGTACGGGATCCTCAACATCCCGACGCTGGGCGTCTTCCAGAACGGCCAGGTCGTCAAGGAACTCGTCGGCGCCCGGTCGAAGTCGAGGCTGCTGGACGACCTCGCGGAATTCATCTGAGCACCCCTGGGCTGCCCGGGCCGGCGTCGGCCCGGGCGGCTGATCTGGTGCGCTAACGCACCCACGGTCAATCAGGCCATGCGCAGTGCCCGTTCCGGGGTCATGGAGCCCAGCAGGCGCTCCAGCGCGACCTCGACGTCCTCCCGCCAGGACACGGTCGATTTCAGTTCCAGGCGCAGCCGCGGGAAGTGGTGGTGGGGGCGGACCGTCTTGAACCCCACCGCGAGCAGGTAGTCCGCGGGCAGCACGCAGGAGCCCTCCTCGCGGCGCCGGTCACCGAAGGCCTCGATCGCCTTGACCCCACGCCTGGTGAGATCCTTGGCCACCCCCTGGACGAGCATCCGGCCCAGCCCGCCGCCCGTGAACTCGTCCAGGATGTAGGCGGTCATCAGCAGCACGGCGTCGCCGCTCACCGGGCTGGTGGGAAAGGACACCGAGCGCGGCACGTACAGCGGCGGCGCATACAGCACGAACCCGGCCGGCACGCCGTCCACGTAAGCGATCTTGCCGCAGCTGCCCCACTCCAGCAGGGTGGAGGAGATCCAGGCCTCCTTCTCCAGCGCCGGGTCGCCCGCGGCCTGCGCCCGGCGCTGGCTCGCCGGGTCGAGCTCCCAGAAGACGCACCGGCGGCACCGGCGCGGCAGGTCGTCAAGATTATCCAGGGTGACGTTGGCGAGACGACGCGGCACCTGGCACCTCTGCGGTTGGACTCGTCTGTTGCTGTGGGATCGCCGTGCTGCGGCATGCTGCGCTGGGCCACGGCGTCCTTGAGGCGCACGGATTCCGGCGGCAAATCCTGGGTACTCGCGGCCAGGTCCCCTCCAGACCGTACGCTGACATGGTACTCATCGACGTGAGGAGCGGCTGTGGCGATTGAAGACGTGCCGCCGGCCCGCGCTGGCCGGACCAGTAGCACCGGTCGTGGATCACAGGAATCCCATGAGGCCCCTTCGCCCCATGGGTCCCTGGTGGATCCTTATGTCGGCCGCTATGCCGCGCGGGCCCAGGAGATGGTCGCGTCGGAGATCCGGGCCCTGTTCGCCGTCGCCGCCCGGCCCGAGATCGTGTCGCTGGCGGGTGGCATGCCCTACATCACCGCCCTGCCCCTGGACGCCGTCGGCGAGATGGCCGGCCAGCTCGTGGCCGACCGCGGCGCCGTGGCCCTGCAGTACATGTCGGCGCAGGGAGATCCCGGCCTGCGCGAGTGCATCTGTGACGTGATGGCACTGGAGGGAATCCGTGCCCACCCGGACGAGGTGGTCGTCACGATCGGGTCGCAGCAGGCACTGGACCTGATCACCCGGATCTTCGTCAATCCCGGCGACGTCGTGCTGGCCGAGGGGCCGTCCTATGTCGGCGCGCTGGGCACCTTCGCGTCCTACCAGGCGAACGTCGTCCACGTCCCGATGGATGATGACGGGCTCATCCCGGAGGCGCTGACGGAGACGCTCGCCGGGCTGGCCGGCCAGGGCCAGCGGGTGAAGTTCCTCTACACGGTCCCGTCCTTCCACAACCCCGGTGGGGTCACCCTCGGCATGGAGCGCCGGGCCCGGGTGCTGGAGATCTGCCAGCGGGCCGGCCTGCTCGTGATCGAGGACAATCCCTACGGCCTGCTGGGGTTCGACGGGGAGCCACTGCGGGCCCTGCGCGCCGACGACGCGCACGGGGTGGTGTACCTCGGGACGTTCTCCAAGACAATCGCGCCGGGGCTGCGGGTGGGCTGGGCCCTCGCACCACCGGGGATCAGGGACAAGCTGGTGCTCGCCGCGGAGGCGGCGGTGCTGTGCCACTCCAGCCTCGCGCAGCTCATGGTGCGCGAATACCTGACCAGCCAGCCCTGGCGGGAGCAGGTCAAGGTGTTCCGTGAGCTGTACCGGGACCGCCGGGACGCCATGCTGGAGGCGCTGGCCGCGGTCATGCCCGATGGCTGCCGGTGGACCCGGCCCGCCGGCGGGTTCTACGTCTGGCTGCAGCTCCCGCCGGGCCTGAACTCCAAGGCGATGCTTCCCCGCGCCATCTCTTCCCGGGTCGCGTACGTGCCGGGGACGGGCTTCTACGCCGACGGGGCCGGCGCCGAGCACCTGCGGCTCTCCTACTGCTTCCCCGAGCCCGGACGGATCAGGGAGGGCGTCCGCCGCCTCGCGGAGGTGGTGGGCACCGAGATCGAGCTCCGGTCCACGTTCGGCGCCGTCCCGGCCGCCTACCGGCCGTCCGGGGCGGGCCCGACCATGCTGACCGGCCCGGCCGGCTCGGACATGCAGCAGTGAGCGACCTGGGCCATGTGCTGATCCTGGCCGGGGGCCTGTCCGCCGAGCGGGAGGTGTCGCTGCGCTCGGGCAGCCGGCTGCGCGACGCGCTGCGGGAGGCGGGCGTCGAGGCCGACATCGCCGACGCGGACGCGGGGCTGATACCGGCGATCACCAGCGACCCGCCCAGCGCGGTCTTCCCGGCCATCCACGGCGCCTACGGGGAGGACGGCTCGATCCAGGAGGTCCTGGCGCTGCTGGGCGTGCCGTTCGTCGGGGCGGCGGCCGAGGCCTGCCGGTTCGCGTTCGACAAGCCGGTGGCGAAGGCGGTCGCCCACGCGGCCGGGCTGGCGACCCCCGCCTCGGTGACGCTGCCGAAGGAGACCTTCCACGACCTCGGCGCGACCGCAGTGCTGGAGCGCATCGTGACGACGCTCGGGCTGCCGCTGTTCGTCAAGCCTGCCCGCGGTGGGTCGGCGCTGGGCGCCACCCGGGTCGACACCGCGGCCGAACTGCCCGGCGCCATGATCAGCTGCTTCGCCTACGGCGACATGGCACTGATCGAGCGCTGCATAGTGGGCACCGAGATCGCCGTCGGGGTGCTCGACCTCGGCGAGGGACCCCAGGCACTTCCCGCGGTCGAGATCCACCCGCTTTCGGGCGGCTACGACTACGCGGCGCGCTACACGGCCGGCCAGACCCGGTTCTACACCCCGGCCCGGCTGTCTCCCGGTGAGGCGGCCGCCGCGGCGGCCGCGGCCGTCACCGCTCACCGGTCGCTCGGCCTGCGCGACCTGTCCCGCACCGACCTGATCATCTCCGGCGGGCAGGTTTTCTTCCTTGAGGTCAATGTGGCGCCCGGGATGACCGAGACGAGCACCCTGCCCATGGCGATGGAGGCGGCGGGCCGGGCGCTGGGCACTACGTGCCGGGACCTGCTGGATATAGCGGCCGCCCGGGGAAGCTGAACGACGGCCCGCCGCGGCCCGGCGCTGGCCGTGGCATGCACACCGTCACCTGGGAGCCGCAGAGATGAACGCACGCAAAAGCTTCGCCAGCGACAACCATGCGGGCGCTCACGAGGCGGTCCTGCGCATGCTAGCGCGCGCCAACGAGGGCGATGTCGCCAGCTATGGCGACGACCCGTGGACGGATCGGGCCTGTGCGTCGATCCAGGAACTGTTGGGGGCACGGGGAGGTGTCTTCTTCGTCTTCAACGGAACCGCGGCCAACGTGCTCGGGATCAGCCTCCTCCTGCGCCCCTACGAGGCGGTGATCCTCCCGGAGGGCGCGCACCTCAACGTGGACGAGTGCGGGGCGGCCGAGCGGGTGCTGGGCAGCAAGCTGCTGACGGTGCCCACCCCGGACGGGAAGCTGACACCTGCCCTGATCGCGGGCCGGCTGGGTGACCGGGGCGACGTGCACCGGGCGCAGCCCCGGGTGGTCGCGATCTCCCAGGTGACCGAGTGCGGCACCTGCTACACGCTGGAGGAGTTGCGGGTCCTGGGCGAGTTCTGCCGGTCGGAGGGGCTGCGGCTGTACGCAGATGGCGCCCGGCTCGCCAACGCTGCCGCCCACCTCGGCTGCTCGCTGGCCGACATCGCCGCGCCCATGGACGTGCTGAGCTTCGGCGGGACGAAGAACGGTGCGGTGGGGGTGGAGGCGGTGGTGGTCATGGCCGAGGACCTGGTGACGGACGCGCCCTTCCAGCGCAAGCAGCAGATGCAGCTCGCGTCGAAGATGCGCTACCTGGCGGCGCAGTTCCTCGGGCTGCTGGAGGACGAGCTGTGGCTGCGCAATGCCGCTCACGCCAACCTGATGGCCCGGCGGCTGGCCGACGGCGTCCGCGGTGTACCGGGGCTGAAGCCGTGGCAGGCGGTCGAGTCCAACGCCGTGTTCGCCTCGCTCGACCCGGATCACATTGAGCGGCTGCAGCGGGAGTGGGAGTTCTACGTCTGGGACGAGCCGGCTCATGTGGTGCGGTGGATGACCGCCTTCGACACCGCCGAGGCGGACGTGGACGCCTTCGCCGAGGCCGTGCGGGCGACTGCCGCCGGCAACCTGTAGCGGCGCTTGGTTTCACGTGAAACACCCGCCGGATCCCATCGGATTACCGGCGCCGTGGGGGCGCCGTCACGGACACGCGAGCCCGGCAGACAGAAACGCCGGGACCGCGTGACCGCGCCGCCGCCGATGATGGCGCGGCGCTGACTGGCTGGTCGGGTGCTGCGGTGGGGCGCTTAAGCGCTGAGGGATTGGGCCCATTCGGGGGACATGGTGGTGACGATCCGCTTGAGGTCGTCCAGGGTGGCGAACTCGACCACGATCTTGCCCTTGTGGCGGCCTAGTTCTACTTTGACCTTGGTGTCGAAGACGTCTGAGAGCTGGCTGGCCAGGGCGTTGAGGCCGGGGGCGGTGGGCTTCTTGGCCGCGGTGCGGCGGGCCTTGGGGGGCTGGTCGCCGCCCATGGCGACGATCTCCTCCACCGTGCGGACCGACAGTCCTTCGGCGACGATCCGGTGTGCCAGGCGGTCCTGGGCGTCGGGGTCGTCGAGCGCGAGCAGGGCGCGGGCGTGGCCCGCGCTGAGTACGCCGGCCGCCACCCGGCTCTGGACCGCGGGCGGCAGGTTCAGGAGCCGGATGGTGTTGGAGATGTGCGATCGCGACCGTCCGACCTTGTGGGCCAGCTCGTCGTGGGTGGCGCCGAAGTCATCGAGTAGTTGCCTGTAGGCGGCTGCCTCATCGAGTGGGTTGAGCTGCTCCCGGTGCAGATTCTCCATCAGTGCTTCGCGGAGCATCTCATCGTCGGTGGTGCCGCGCACGATCACCGGGATGTGCTCCAGGCCCGCGCGCTGGCACGCCCGCCAGCGCCGCTCGCCCATGATCAGCTCATAGCGCCCCGGCATGACCTGGCGGACCACCACAGGCTGGAGCAGGCCGACTTCCTGGATCGAGGCCGCGAGCTCGTCCAGGTTGTCCTCATCAAAGCTCCGGCGGGGCTGGCGGGGGTTCGGGGTGATGGCACCGATCGCCACTTCCTCGAGATAAGTACCCTCGATACCCTCCATATCGCCATCGCCGACGGCAGACGGACGCGCGGCAACTGCCGTGCTGGTTGCGCCCTCACCGGCGCCCGCCCGCGCCACCGAGGCCGGCGCCGTCGGAATGAGGGCCCCGAGGCCTTTCCCCAGGCCCCGCTTCTGCTGCGCCATCACGTCTCCTCGCCCTGCCTCATCTCACCGCGCCAACAACCCGCGCCGGCCCACCCGGGCCGACTTCCCGTCACCGGCACCACCCGGTCAGGCTTCCCAGTAGAGCATCCCATCCGTCAACCCGTACCACAGACCAACCCCAAGCCCGCACATATCCACCACCCGCCGCCTTCCCGCACACACCGGGGGCCGCCGTCCCGGACGCGCGGCCCCGGCAGACAGAAACGCCGGGACCGCGTGACCGCGCCGCCGCCTGGATGACACCCGCCACACCTTGGCCCCGGAGGGCCATGGCACAGCGCGAAGGCGGAAGGTCTGCCAAGCGAGTGGTTGGACCGCAGCGCCGCCCAGGGGGACGCCGACCCAGGCCACCAGCCAAAGCCCCAGCCGGGATCCAGCCGTCAGCCCGTCAGCCCGTCTGGCCCAGCTCTGCTGCCCGGTCGGCCACTTCCCGGGCCGCCTCCAGGTAGGCCTGGGCACCGCTGGAGCCTGGGTCGTAGGTCATTACGGACTGGCCGTAGCTCGGCGCCTCGGAGACACGCACGCTGCGCGGAATGACCGTGCCGAGCACTACTTCGCCGAAGTGCTCCCGGACCTCCTCGGCCACCTGGGACGCCAGCCGTGTCCGCCCGTCGTACATCGTCAGCAAGATGGTGGAGACGTACAGTGCGGGGTTCAGGTGGCTCTTCACCAGGTCGATGGTGCGCAGCAGTTGCTCGAGTCCCTCAAGTGCGTAGTACTCGCACTGGATGGGGATGAGCACCTCCGCGGCTGCCACCAGGGCATTGACGGTGAGCAGCCCCAGCGATGGCGGGCAGTCGATCAGGATGTAATCGAGGCTGGAGGCGTCGTAGTCGGCGAAGGCCCGGCTCAGCCGTGCCTCCCGTGCGACCAGCGGCACCAGCTCGATCTCGGCGCCGGCGAGGTCGATGGTGGCGGGCGCGCAGTAGAGGCCGGGGATGTCGGCCACGGGCCGCACGATGCCCGCCAGCGGCTGATCTTCGACCAGCACGTTGTACACCGACGCCGTGCCGGCGCGATGCTCCACGTCCAGGGCCGTCGACGCGTTGCCCTGTGGGTCGAGGTCGACCACCAGGACCCGTGCTCCGTGCAGGGCCAGGCAGGCCGCGAGGTTGACCGCACTGGTGGTCTTGCCGACGCCGCCCTTCTGGTTGGCGATCGTGATCATCCGGCATGAGCGCGGCCGGGGCCACTCCCGCTCCCCGGAGCCGAACGCGGCGAGGGCCGCCTCGGCCGGGGTCATCACCGGCCGACCCGGGCCGGAGGCCGCCGCTGCTGCCGCGCCGATCTGGCCGGCGGCCGCATCGGCCGTCCCTTGCCTGGCGGGCGCGCCCGCCGCCTGGCCGTTGGCCACATCGGCAGCGTCCTGTCCCGCGGGCGCGGTGGCCGTGGCCTGCCCGGCGTTGCCCGCCGACGGGCCGCCGCCCGGCCCTTCTCCCACGGTGCCGTCCTGCGAAGCACGGGCCTCAGTTTCACGTGAAACCGCCGCCGACAGCGCCTGCCTCACCCGGGTGGGGGGCTCGTCCTGGGCCCGCTCATCCGCCGCCTGCGCCACGGTTACTCGCTCCTTCTCCGCCCCCGCCTGACGAACATGACCGGGCCCGTGGCCCGCATCTCCCCACGGCCATCCGAGGCCGCTCGACTCCACACGCGACCGCTGGGCGGGCGGTGCGGCAGCAGGCTGCCGGGACTCTTCCGGCCATCCCAGGCCGTCCGCGGAAGCCATCACCGCACCTCTCCCCGCCGCATCTATCCCACGGCCCGCCGCCCAGCCTGGCTCATGGGCCCGCAGTCAGCCGGACCACTGTGGCGGCGGGATCGACCTTACCGTCCCCGGCGCGCACAACGTCGACGCTCCGGATCCCCAGCCGGTCCAGCGCGGGCCGCGCCGCGGCTACCTCCTGCGACGCGTTCGCGCCCTTGATGGCCAGCACGGTCCCGCCCGGCCGGGCCAGACCCAGCGCCAGTGCCGCCAGCCGGTCCAGCGGCGCGACCGCGCGCGCGGTCACCACGTCCGCCACCAGCTGCCCCGCGAGATCCTCTGCCCGCCCGCGGCACACCTGCGCGTTTTCCAGGCCCAGGTCGCCTACGCATTCCTCGAGGAACCGCACCCGCCGCAGCATGGGCTCCAGCAGCGTCACCGTCACGTCCGGCAGCAGCAGGGCCAGCACGATGCCGGGCAGGCCCGCGCCCGACCCGAGGTCGATGAGCGAGCACGGGCGGGGGACCAGTTCCGCAACCGCTGCGCTGTTGAGCAGATGGCGCTCCCACAGGCGGGGAACCTCATGCGGCCCGATCAGGCCACGGGCCACGGCCGGGCCGGCCAGCAGGCGCGCGTAGTGCTCCGCGGCGGCCGTCGCCGGCCCGAAGAGGCGTTCCGCCTGTGGCGGGGTGGGGGGCACCAGCCCACCGGCGAGCGCCTCCATGGCCTCATCGGCCTCATCGGCCTCGCTGGTACCGCTGGACCGGGGGGTGCCGGGCCGGTCAGCCCGCGGGAAGGACAACCACCCGCCGGTTCGGCTCCTCACCCTCGGACTCGCTGCGCAGCCCCGCCGCCGCGACCGCGTCGTGGATGATCTTGCGCTCGAACGGTGTCATCGGGTCGAGGCGGCGTGCGACGCCGGTCCGGCCGACGTCTTCGGCCGCGTCCCGCCCCAGCGCCGTCAGCTCCATCCGCCGCCGCGCCCGGTACCCGCCCACGTCGAGCATGATCCTGGTCCGCACGCCCGTCTGCCGGTGGACCGCCAGGCGGGTGAGTTCCTGCAGGGCCTCCAGCACCTCGCCGCGCGGGCCGACGAGTTCCTGCAGGGTCGCGCCGACCACGGAAACCAGCGCCCGGTCGCCCTCGACGTCCATGTCGATGTCGCCGTCGAGATCGGCCACGTCGAGCAGCCCTTCCACGTAGTCGGCCGCGATCTCGCTCTCCTGCTCCAGATCGGCGACGTTGCGGCTGGGCTCCGGCGCCTCCCCGTCCTCGTCGGCTTCCTGTGCCTCGTCCTCGTCCTCGTCTACGCTCGGGCCGGCGGCGGCATCGGCCGGCTCGGCCCGTGCGTCCGGCTCGTCCGGCTGGGCCGCGGCATCCTGGTCGCCTGCCTCGCCGGCCAGCTCACCTGCTGCCGCGCCGCCGGAAGCCTCGTCACTGGCCACGGGCAGTTGTCCCGGGTTGTCATCCTCGGTGACAGCAGCCATGTTCTCGCTCTGGCTCACAACCGGGTCCTCCTCGTCGCGGGACCGTGTCCGCGGTTATCAGCCCTGCCTGCGGGGCTGGCTGGCAGGGTGCGCTCCGGCTGGCCCGGCCCCTGGCGCTGACGCCGGGCCCGGGTGTGACCAGGCCGCCCGGTTCCGGGCCGCCTCACCGTTTGCCGGACCGTTTGCTTCGGGACTGTCGCACGCGCTGCTGTCTGACGAGCTTAGTCTCCGGCACGGCGTCCTGTGGTTCAGGCTCTGGCCGTCCCTTGGTCAGCCTGCGCAGCATCCCCGACCCGTTGGACGAGCCCTGGCCACTGTTCGCATCGGCTACCGGCTTCCCGGCACCGCCGACCGGCTTGGGCTTACCGCCGCCGGGCGTCTTGCCGGCGGGCGGCGACTTCTTGTCGGCAGGTGCCGCCTTACCCTGCGCGGGCTTGCCGGGAGGGGACGTCTTGCCGGGAGGTACCGCCTTGCCCGCCGCCGCCGCGGGGGCACCGGCCGGGGTCGGCATCGGGTAACGCTTGAACAGCACGTACTGCTGGCCGAGCGTCCATACGTTCGTGGTCACCCAGTACATGACCAGCCCGAACGCCCAGTAAAGGCCGGACAGCGCGAACAGCGGCACGATGTAGGTCATGTACTTCTGCGACTGCGCCATCGGGTTGTCCGGCGTCATCTGCGGGGTCATGCCGCGCTTGGTGCTCTGGCGCACGGTCATGAAGGTCGTGGTGACACTGATGAGGACGGCGCACAGGATGACGAGCCTGGACTCGAGGGTCTGGCCGGGCAGCGGGAAGAGGAACTTGTCGGGGATGTGGGCGCCGAAGATGTCCGCGTGCTGCGCGCTGAGCACGAACGACGGGGTGAGCCCGTACGGCGGCGGCTTCCCCGAGCCCACCTTCCAGTCCGAGATGGCCCGCAGGACGCTGAACAGGGCGAAGAACAGCGGCATCTGCCCCAGGAGCGGGAGGCACCCGGCCAGCGGGTTGGCCCCGTTCTCCTTGTAGAGCTTCATCGTCTCCTGGTTGAGCGTCTGCTTGTCGTTCTTGTACTTCTTCCTCAGTTCCTGGATCTGCGGCGCGAGGGCGGTCATCTTCCGGGTGGCGTGCATCTGCTTGATGAACAGCGGCACCAGGATCAGCCGCATGAGGACCACGAGGATGACGATCGTCAGCACCCAGGCGAGGCCGCTGACCGGGCTCATGAACGTGCTCAGGCCGGTGTGGATCTGCTGCATCACCCACGCGACCGCGTCGTAGAGTGGGTTGAGCGGGTTCGTCACGAACTTGCTCCCTCGGGACGGGATCGGCGGCCGTGCAGGGCGGGCGGTACCGGATCGAACCCGCCGGGGTTGAACGGATGACAGCGGCCAATCCTGCGCACCGCAAGCCACGTGCCACGCAGCGCCCCGTGCTCACGGACCGCTTCCAGCGCGTACGCGCTGCAGGAGGGGGCGAACCGGCACCGCGGGCCGAGCAGCGGGCTGATGAACCGCCGGTAACCGGTGATCAGCGCCATCAGCACCCGTGCGGCAGCCGACGGCCTGGCCTGTGCCACCTGGCCATCTGCTTCAGTCATCGCCGCAACGCCCCTGCCTGCCGCCGGACCAAGGTACTCATCACCAGGTTGAGTTCGGCGGCGAGATCTGCCTGGCTTGCGGTCGCGGCCTGCGGATGAGCCCGGACAACAAGCAGGCTACCCCGCGGAAGCGATGACAGGTACTCGCGCACCAGCACCCGCAGGCGCCGGCGCACCCTGTTCCGCACCACCGCGATGCCCACGGCCCGGCTCACCACGAACCCGGCCCGTGGCGGGCAGTCTTCCCCGGCGGCCCCGGCGGCGGGGACGAGCAGGTGACCGGTCAGCAACTTCCGCCCGGACCGGCTGCCGCGGCGGACGGCCGCGGTGAAATCATGCCGCCGCCTCATCCGGGACTCCGCGGGAAGCACCCTTGACCTCCCCGTCGTTCGGCCCGGTCAGACGCTGACCCGGGCCCGGCCCTTGCGCCGCCGCGCAGCGAGGACGGCGCGCCCCGCCCTGGTCCGCATGCGCAGCCGGAAGCCATGTGTCTTGGCGCGACGGCGGTTGTTCGGCTGGAACGTGCGCTTGCTCACGGGTGACTCCCGGTACGGTGTCTGCATTTCCCGGCCACCCACCGGCGAGAGGGCGCGTTCGCGCGCGGCTGAATCGCCCGGGGTAACTGGGTCTGTTCACGGTACGCGCCGCGGTCACTACTGGTCAAACCAAGCAGCCCACTACGCCGACCGGCGGCGGCGTTAAGGTTCCGCCGGGAACGGCCGTTTACCTAACGTACACCGACCCCTGCCCCTAGGCTGTGGACAACCGGCTCGTTTGCACACCGGCACGCGCATCAGCGATCGTGGGCTGCGCACCGCCACACGCTCCCCCCTCGCACATTGGGTGATGGCGCGGCGTGCACAGCTTGTGGATAAGACTGTTGATCGTATTGTGGGGGCGCGAGGTGGCCACAGATGAGTGAGACGGACCTTGGGGAGGTCTGGGCCAGATCGCTGGACGAGCTATCCGACCTGAACATCGAGCCCCACCAGCGGGCCTGGCTGCGGCTGACGCGGCCGCTGGGGCTGGTCGAGAACACAGCGCTCATAGCGACGCCGAACGAGTTCGTCAAGGAACAGCTCGAGACCAGGCTGCGCGCCCTGGTCACGCATGCCCTGTCCCGTGAGCTCGGCCGCAACATCCAGCTCGCCGTCACGGTCGACCCGGCCGCCACGGCCACGCCGCCCGGCCAGCCGGACCTGCCGGGAGACTCGGTGATCGTCCCGATGCCCCGCGAGGCCGGCCAGCCGGGCCGGGAGGAGAGCCCCGGCTACCTGGCCCCGGGCAGCGAGCACGAGCACCCGGGCCTGGCTGGCCAGCCGGACGGTATCGGCGATCAACTGCCGGCCGCGGGCCTGGCCGCCAACGGCGGGCTCCCCGCCAGCGGCCCGCTCCCCGGCCACGGCCCGCTCCCCGGCAACGCCATCCCGCAGCCGCCGACCGCGGGCACGGCCGCGCCGGGCACCGGCACCGTCCCGCCCGGCACCGCGGCCCCGCCCGGCGGCGTCCCGCCCGCCCCGCTCGGCGGCCAGACCGCCGGGCATCTCGGCACCCACTCCGGCGGGCATTTCGGCACCCACTCCGGCGGGCTGCACCACCGCCCCGGCGACGGGCCAGGCCTGCCCCGGCCGACGCCCGCCCAGGCCCGCCTCAATCCCAAATACACCTTCGAGACGTTCGTCATCGGGTCGAGCAACCGCTTCGCGCACGCCGCCGCGGTGGCGGTCGCCGAGGCGCCCGCGAAGGCGTACAACCCGCTGTTCATCTACGGCGACTCCGGCCTGGGCAAGACCCACCTGCTGCACGCCATCGGGCACTACACGCAGAGCCTGTATCAGGGCGTCCGGGTGCGGTATGTCAGCTCGGAAGAGTTCACCAACGACTTCATCAACATGATCAGAGACGGCAAGCAGGACGGGTTCCGGCGCCGCTACCGCGACGTGGACGTGCTGCTGGTCAACGACATCCAGTTCCTGGAGAACAAGGAAGGCACGCAGGAAGAGTTCTTCCACACCTTCAACACGCTGCACAACGCCAGCAAGCAGATCGTCATCTCCAGCGACCGCGCGCCCAAGCGCCTGGTGACCCTGGAAGACCGGCTGCGCAGCCGGTTCGAATGGGGCCTGCTCACCGACGTCCAGCCGCCGGAGCTGGAGACGCGGATCGCGATCCTCCGCAAGAAGGCGGTCCAAGAGGGGCTCAACGCGCCGCCGGAGGCGCTGGAGTACATCGCCAGCCGGATCTCCACCAACATCCGTGAGCTCGAGGGCGCGCTCATCCGGGTCACCGCCTTCGCCAGCCTCAACCGCCAGTCCGTCGACCTCCAGCTGGCCGAGATCGTGCTCAAGGACCTCATACCGGAGGCGCAGGGACCGGAGATCACGGCCGCGACCATCATGGGCCAGACCGCCTCGTATTTCGGGCTGTCGATCGAGGACCTCTGCGGCACGTCCCGGTCGCGGGTGCTGGTGACGGCCCGCCAGATCGCGATGTACCTGTGCCGCGAGCTGACCGACCTTTCGCTGCCGAAGATCGGCCAGCAGTTCGGCGGTCGCGACCACACGACGGTGATGCACGCCGAGCGTAAGATCCGCTCGCTCATGGCCGAGCGACGGTCGATCTTCAATCAGGTCACTGAACTCACCAACCGCATCAAGCAGCAGGCGCGATCGGGATGACCTGGCGCAAAACGGTCGGCACCGCCGAACACATATCAGTAGCGCTCGTCACGTTCGGTACACACAGGCTGTGGATATCTTTGTGGACACCCTTGGGACGACCGGCGGACAACGCGGCCCCGGCGGGGGGTAACGGGGGGATGCACCGCCCCGGCACCGGCTGTGTCCACAGCCCGTCCCCGGCCCGGCCTCGTCCGCACACAGGCCCTGTGACCCGCGGACCCGCCCTGGGCTGGGACATCGCCCGTTGTCCCCAGCGTCCACCGTCCCTACGACGGCTACGTTCTTCTTTTCATCTCAAGCACAATCAGGTAGTAGGCAAGCCTCGTCCTTGCCGTTCCGCTTTCAGTTAGTAACAGGAGGCAGCTTCCGGTGAAGATTCAGGTAGAGCGCGACGCGCTCGCCGAGGCCGTCGCCTGGACCTCCCGCGGGCTCCCGGCACGCCCCGCCGTCCCGGTGCTGGCCGGCATGCGCCTGCAGGCGGACGCCGAGCTCACCCTGGCCAGCTTCGACTACGACGTTTCCGCCGAGGCCAGCATCCCGGTGGCCACCGAGGAGGAAGGCACCGCCCTGGTGTCGGGGCGGCTGCTCGCCGAGATCACCCGCAGCCTTCCCGCCCGCCCGGTGCAGATCTCCTCCGACGGCTCCCGCGCCACCCTGACCTGCGGCAGCACCACGTTCACGCTGCTCACGATGCCGGTCGAGGACTACCCCACCCTGCCGGAGATGCCACCGGCCGCGGGCTCCATCGGCAGCGACGCCTTCGCCACCGCGGTGAACCAGTCGGCGGCCGCGGCCGGGCGCGACGATACCCTCCCGGCGCTGACCGGCGTGCGGATCGAGATCGAGGGCGACACGCTGACCCTGGTGTCCACCGACCGCTACCGGCTCGCCGTGCGCGAACTGCGGTGGAACCCGGCCCGGCCGGACCTGAGCGCGTCGGTGCTCGTTCCCGCCCGGGCGCTGTCGGAGACCGCCCGGGCGCTGACCTCCGGAGCGGAGGTCTCGATCGCCCTGGGCCTGCCCGGCGAGGAGGGCGCCACCGGTGAGGGCATGATCGGGTTCGAGGGCGGCGGCCGCCGCACCACCACCCGCCTGCTCGGCGGCGACTTCCCGCGCTACCAGACGCTCCTGCCCACCCACGTGAACGCGGTCGCGGAGCTGACCAGCGCCTCCTTCGCCGAGGCGGTCAAGCGGGTCGCCCTGGTGGCCGAGCGCAACACCGCGGTCCGGCTCTCCTTCTCGGCCGGCCAGCTTGTCCTGGAGGCCGGCACCGGGGACGAAGCGCAGGCGGTGGAGGTGCTCGACGCCAGCTATGAGGGGGACGAGCTGCAGATCGCCTTCAATCCGACCTATCTGCTCGACGGGCTGAGCGCGATCGACTCCGATACCGCCCGGATGTCGTTCACCGAGGCCGGCAAGCCCGCCCTGCTCACCGGCAAGCCAGCGCCGGACGAGCAGCCGGACTACCGCTATCTGCTGATGCCCATCCGGCTGGGCGGCTGAGCCTGGCCCGGCGCCCGCCTCCCTCCGGCTGACGTCCCGCACCGGTAGCCTGCTGTGTTGTGCACCTGACCCGCCTCGCCCTCACCGATTTCCGGTCCTACGCCGGGGTGGATCTGAGCCTGGAGCCCGGGGTGAGCACCATGCTGGGCCCCAACGGGCAGGGCAAGACCAACCTGATCGAGGCGGCGGCCTACGTCGCGACGCTCGGCTCGCACCGGGTGGCGACCGACGCGCCGCTGGTCCGGTCGGGCGCCGAGCGGGCGATACTGCGCGCCGCGGTCACCTCCGGTGCCCACGACAGCCTGGTGGAGATCGAGATCAACCCCGGCCGGGCGAACCGGGCCCGGCTCAACCGGGCGCCCGTGACCAGGCCGCGCCAGGTGCTCGGGGTGCTGCGCACGGTCCTGTTCGCGCCCGAGGACCTGGCCCTGGTCAAGGGCGACCCGGAGCAGCGCCGGAGGTTCCTCGACGACCTGCTGGTCGCGAGCGCGCCCCGCTACGCCGGGGTCCGGGCCGACTACGAGCGGGTGCTGCGGCAGCGGACGGCGCTGCTCAAGTCGCTGCGCGGCCACCCGGGCCGGTCGGGCCGGTCCGGCGCCCGCGCCTACGCGCACGCCGGCGTCCCGCGCGAGGCCGCGCCCGGTGGGACGGGCCACAACGGCGAGGGCCAGAACGGCCTGAGCCAGGAGGGCGCGGGCCAGGACGGCGTAGGCCAGGACGGCGCGGGCCAGGACGGCGTAGGCCAGGACGGCGCGGGCCAGGACAGCACTGACACGGGACAGGACCGGGCGTCCCGGAACGGGCGCGGCCTGGCGGGCCCGGCGGCCAGGACCTTGGACGTCTGGGACGAGCACCTGGCGACGGCGGGGCCGAGTTGCTGGCCGCCAGGATCGCCCTGACCGCCACGCTGCGCCCGCTGGTGGCCCGGTCCTACAGCGCGGTGGCAGGCGCCGGGGCCGTCGAAGCGGGATTAGCTACCGCCAGTCGTTGCGTATACCGGGCTTGAGCGGCGCCGCCGAGCCGGCCGAGCCCGTCGGCGACGCCGCCCGGCTCGCCGACGGCCTGCGGGAGGCGCTGGCCGCGGTGCGCGGCGAGGAACTGGAACGCGGGGTCTGCCTGGTTGGCCCGCACCGTGACGACCTGGAGCTGCGGATCGGCGACCTGCCCGCGCGGGGGTACGCCAGCCACGGCGAGTCGTGGTCGATGGCGCTCGCGCTCCGCCTGTCCGCGTTCGAGGCGCTGCGTGACGACGGGGACGACCCGGTGCTGCTGCTCGACGACGTGTTCGCCGAGCTCGACACGGGTCGCCGGGAACGGCTGGCCGGCCTGGTCGCCGGCGCGGAGCAGGTGCTGGTGACCGCGGCCGTGGCCGCCGACGTGCCGGCCGCGCTGCACGGCGCCCGCTTCGACGTCGGCGACGGGCGGGTGACCCGTGCCGGATGAGCCCGCGCCCGGCCGTCCTGAGCCCGGTGAGCGGGACCAGGACGGGCCCGAGCGCGCGCGGCGGGCTGCCGAGGCCCTCGCGGCCGCCAAGGCCGACGCCCGCGCCCGCGGCGAGCGTGCCCCAGCCCGGGATTTTGCTGCCAAACGAATGGCCGGTGGTGACCCCGCTGCCCCGGTGCGGCGCCCGCCCGGGCCGGGCCAGCCCGGCGGGCAGGCGGGTCCGGTGGGGGCGGTGGGGGCGGTGGGGCCAGCCGGGCCGGACGTGGCCGGAGGGAGGATCCGCAGCCGCTGGGCATGGCCATCGAGGGGCTGCTCGACGATCAGGGGTGGCGGACCTCGGCCGCGGTGGGCTCGGTGTTCGGCCGGTGGGAGCAGATCGTGGGCGAGGCGCTGGCCGCCCATACCAGGCCAGGCGGCTTCACCGACGGAGAACTGCTGGTCATCGCCGATTCCACCGCCTGGGCGACGCAGGTCAGGCTGCTGCGGGCCCAGCTCATCCGGAGGCTGAATTCCGAGCTCGGCAGCGGCACCGTCACCGGGGTCAAGGTCCGGGGGCCCATGCCCCCGCAGCAGCGGGGCCAATGGCGGATTCGCGACACTCGCGGGCCACGTGACGACTACGGCTGAGGCGCAAGGTTATCCCAGGTAAAATAATGAGTGCGCCCCAGGGCTGACAGCGGCGCAGGGGCCTGCGCGCGCCTTGGCAGCGCACCCTTTCAGGAGGAGCTTGTTCTTGTCGTCCTACGATGCCCGCTCGATCACCGTCCTTGAGGGCCTTGAGGCGGTGCGCAAGCGCCCCGGCATGTACATCGGCTCGACCGGTGAGCGCGGCCTCCATCATCTCGTCTACGAAGTGGTCGACAACGCCGTCGACGAGGCGCTGGCCGGGTTCTGTGACCGGATCGAGGTCACCCTGCTCGCGGACGGCGGGGTCAGGGTGGCCGACAACGGCCGTGGCATCCCGGTGGACGACCATCCCGTGGAGAGGCGGCCGGCGGTCGAGGTGGTGCTGACCACCCTGCACGCCGGCGGGAAGTTCGACGGCAAGTCCTACGCGGTCTCCGGCGGCCTGCACGGCGTCGGCGTCTCGGTGGTGAACGCCCTGTCGGAGCGGCTGGAGGTCGAGGTACGCCGGGACGGCTACCTCTGGCGGCAGACGTACCGGCTCGGCGACCCCGTCAGCGGCCTGACCCGGGGTGAGGAGACCGCCGAGACCGGCACCATCGTCACCTTCTGGCCCGACGGGCAGATCTTCGAGACCACCGACTGGAGCTTCGAGACCCTGTCCCGGCGGCTGCAGGAGATGGCGTTCCTGGTCCGGGGCCTGACGATCATCCTGACCGACCTGCGGCCCGCCCACATCAACGGCGAGCCGCGCACGGTCACCTACTGCTACCAGGGTGGCATCGCGGACTTCGTCCGCTACCTGAACGGCACCAAGGAACCGGTGCACGCCACGGTGATTGAGTTCGGCGAGGAGGGCGCGGGCATCTCGGTCGAGATCGCCATGCAGTGGAACTCCTCCTACAGCGAGTCGGTGTACACGTTCGCCAACACGATCAACACCGCCGAGGGCGGGACCCACGAAGAGGGGTTCCGGGCCGGGCTCACCACGATCGTGAACAACTACGCCCGGGACCAGAAGCTGGTCCGGGAGAAGGACGAACGGCTCTCCGGCGAGGACGTCCGCGAGGGGCTGGCGGCGATCGTCTCGGTCAAGATGGCCAACCCGCAGTTCGAGGGGCAGACCAAGACCAAGCTGGGCAACACCGAGGCCAGGTCGTTCGTGCTGAAGGTGTGCAACGACCACCTGCGGGACTGGTTCGACCGCAACCCCGGCGAGGCCAAGGACATCATCACCAAGGCCGCCCAGGCCTCCCGGGCCCGGATCGCGGCCCGGCAGGCCCGGGACCTGACCCGGCGCAAGGGACTGCTGGAGTCGACGTCGCTGCCGGGCAAGCTGTCCGACTGCCAGTCGGGTGACCCGGAGCGGTGCGAGATCTACGTGGTCGAGGGTGACTCGGCCGGCGGCTCGGCCAAGGGCGGGCGGGACCCGGAGTTCCAGGCCATCCTGCCGATCCGCGGCAAGATCCTGAACGTGGAGAAGGCCCGGATCGATCGGGTGCTGAAGAACAACGAGGTCCAGGCGATGATCACCGCCCTGGGCACCGGCATCCAGGAAGACTTCGACATCACCAAGCTCCGCTACTACAAGATCATCCTGATGGCGGACGCCGACGTGGACGGCCAGCACATCCGCACCCTGCTGCTCACGCTGCTGTTCCGGTTCATGAAACCGCTGATCGAGGCGGGGCACGTATACCTGGCCCAGCCGCCCCTGTACAAGATCAAGTGGGACGGGAAGGGCGCCGAGCCCGAGTACGCCTACACCGACCGGGAGCGGGACGCGCTGATCGAGGCGGGCATGGCCGCCGGCCGCCGGGACCCGCGGCCGCGCGACGGCGTGCAGCGCTTCAAGGGCCTCGGCGAGATGAACGCCAGCGAGCTGTGGGAGACCACGATGAACCCGGCGCAGCGGGTGCTGCTGCAGGTCACGCTGGACGACGCGGCCCAGGCCGACGAGCTGTTCAGCGTGCTGATGGGCGAGGACGTGGAGGCACGCCGCGCCTTCATCCAGCGCAACGCGAAGGACGTCAGGTTCCTCGACATCTGACCCTTGACCCGGCCGTGCCCGCGGCACCCGCGGGGGGCCATCCGTTTTGCCGATAGAGACTTGAGAAAGGCCAGCAAGTGACCGACGTGGACGCGGGCGCCCCGCCAGGCGGAGGGGACCGGACCGAGCCAGTCAACATCCAGGTCGAGATGCAGCGCAGCTACATCGACTATGCGATGTCGGTCATCGTCGGCCGGGCCCTGCCCGACGTGCGGGACGGCCTCAAGCCGGTGCACGTCCGCATCCTGTGGGCGATGTACGACGGCGGATACCGGCCCGACCGCGGGTACTTCAAGTGCTCGCGGGTGGTCGGCGACGTCATGGGCCAGTACCACCCGCACGGTGACAGCGCCATCTACGACGCCCTGGTCCGCCTCGCCCAGCCGTGGTCGATGCGGATGCCGCTGATCGACAGCCAGGGCAACTTCGGCTCGCCGGGCAACGACCCGCCGGCCGCCATGCGGTACACCGAGTGCCGCCTCGCGCCGCTGGCTATGGAGATGCTGCGCGACATCGACAAGGACACCGTCGATGTCCGGCCCAATTACGACGGGCGTTCCAGCGAGCCGGTGGTCCTGCCCAGCCGGTTCCCCAACCTCCTGGTCAACGGCTCGGAGGGGATCGCGGTCGGCATGGCCACCAAGATCCCGCCGCACAACCTGCGCGAGGTCGCGGCCGGGGTCCAGTGGTACCTGGAGCACTTCGACGCCACCGACGAGGAGCTGCTGGCCGCGCTGATAGAGCGGGTCAAGGGCCCGGACTTCCCCACCCGCGCGCTGATCGTCGGCCGCCGCGGGATCGAGGAGGCCTACCGGACCGGGCGCGGCTCCATCATCATGCGCGCCGTCGTCACCGTGGACGAGGACCGGCGTGGCCGTACCTGCCTGGTGGTCACCGAACTGCCCTACCAGGTGAACCCGGACAACCTGGCCGCCAAGATCGCCGAGCTGGTCCGGGACGGCCGGGTCAACGGGATCTCCGAGCTGCGGGACGAGACCAGCGGGCGGACCGGGCAGCGGCTGGTGATCGTGCTCAAGCGGGACGCGGTCGCCAAGGTCGTGCTCAACAACCTGTACAAGCACACCCAATTGCAGGAGACGTTCGGCGCGAACATGCTCGCGCTGGTCGACGGGGTCCCCCGCACGCTGCGGCTCGACCAGATGGTCCGGCACTGGGTCACCCACCAGATCGACGTCGTCGTCCGGCGTACCCGCTACCTGCTGCGCAGGGCCCAGGAGCGGGCGCACATCGTCCGGGCGCTGCTCAAGGCGATCGACCGGATCGACGAGGTGATCGCGCTGATCCGGGGCAGCGAGTCGGCGGGCGTGGCCCGGCAGGGCCTGATGGACCTGCTGGAGATCGACGAGGAGCAGGCCACGGCCATCCTCGACATGCAGCTGCGCAGGCTCGCCGCGCTGGAGCGTCAGCAGCTCGTCGATGAGTACGACGAGCTCATGGCGAAGATCGCTGACTACGAGGCGATCCTCGCCTCGCCCGAGCGGCAGCGGCAGATCGTCAGCGAGGAACTGGCCGAGATCGTCACCCGCTACGGCGACGACCGGCGGACGCAGCTCGTCGCCGACGAGGGCGAGGTGCTGGCCGGGGACCTGATCGCCCAGGAGGACGTGGTCGTCACCATCACCCGGGGCGGTTACGCCAAGCGGACCAAGACCGACCTGTACCGGGCCCAGCGGCGCGGCGGCAAGGGGGTGCGCGGCGCGCAACTGCGCACCGACGACATCGTCGAGCACTTCTTCGTCACCTCGACACACGACTGGATCCTGTTCTTCACCAACAAGGGGCGGGTCTACCGGGCGAAGGCCTACGAGCTGCCCGACACCGCCCGCGACGCCCGCGGCCAGCACGTGGCCAACCTGCTGGCCTTCCAGCCGGACGAGCGGATCGCCGAGGTGATGGCGCTGCAGGACTACTCGGCCGCGCCCTACCTGGTGCTGGCCACCCGGTCCGGCATGGTGAAGAAGTCCCGGCTGACCGACTTCGACTCGCCCCGCACCGGTGGGATCATCGCGATCAACCTGCGCGAGGACGACGAGGTCATCGGGGCCCGGCTGGTCTCCCCGGGCCAGGACCTGCTGCTGGTCAGCAAGAAGGCCCAGGCGATCAGGTTCCACGCGACCGACGAGGCGCTGCGCCCGATGGGGCGGCCCACCTCCGGCGTGATCGGCATGCGGTTCGCTAACGGCGATGAGCTGCTCGGCATGCACGTGGTCAGGGACGGCGCGGACGTGCTGGTCGCCACCCGCGGCGGCTACGCCAAGCGGACCCGGCCGGCCAGTACCCGGTCAAGGGCCGGGGCGGCATGGGGGTGCTGACGGCGCAGATCGTCGCCGCCCGCGGCGAGCTGGTCGGGGCGCTCATGGTCGACCCCGACGACGAGGTGTTCGCCATCACCTCCTCCGGCGGGGTGATCAGGACCGCCGCCGCCGAGGTCAAGCAGTCGGGCCGGCAGACCATGGGTGTCCGGCTGATGAACCTCGCCGCCGGCGACAGCCTGGTGGCCATCGCCCGCAACGCCGAGTCCGCGGACGACGAGGTGAACGGGGACGAGGCGGGCGATGAGCCCGCCGGTGAAGCACCGGAAGGCCCCGGTGACCGCAACGGCGGAGAGCCGGAGGCAACGGAGTGAGCGGCGCAGGCGTCATATGTTGTGGCGCCCGATATGTGGTGCTCCGGGTGAGCCGCGCTCCGGCAAAGCCCGGATCATGATGGGCCGTCCCGGTCGGCCCGGCCGGTAGTCTGGCCGGATAACCTGGTCGGGATGGCCGTGCGGGGAGGAGTGGGCGTGGATCACCACGTGGAGCCGCAGCCGAGTCTGCCCGAAGGGGCGACGGCGGCGGTCACCGAGGAGGCCACCGCCGCTTCGGGGCAGGCGGACGCGGACGCGGACGCCGCCAGCGAGCAGGTCTCACTCAACGGAACGCACAACGACGACGAGCAGCAGCTCAGCCACCCCCCCGCCCCACTGCCCGCTGACGTCGGCGCCCTTAACGGGAGCCAGGAAGCTGCGGCCGCGGGCCCAGAACCGGACGCGGAGCCAGCCGAGGTGGGCGCGGAGACAGAGGCGGCCGCGGAGGCCAGCGCGGGGCCAGAAGCTGAGGCGGACCCAGAGGCGGCCGCGGAGACAGAGGCGGCCGCGGACCCTATTTCCTACAGCCAGGAGGGCGCGTTCAGCTACGAGCACGCGGGCCTGGATGCCGACCGGCAGGACCTGTCGTATACAACGGACTATCCCGCCGCCCAGAGCGGGTACAACGACGGGATGAGCCAGAGTAGGCACAACGACGGGCTGAGTCCGCCCGTCGGCGGGGAATCTCCGGTTCCGCCCTACCCAGCAGAACTGCGGCACGGGGAGCCCGCCACAGTTACGACACAGCCCGAGCCGATCGTGGCCGCCGCCCCGGTACCCAAGGCGCGGCCCAAGGTCAGCAAGGCATCCCCGGCCCAGCGCCGCGCGAACCTGGTCATCGCCCGGCTCGAGCCCTGGTCGGTCATGAAGTTCAGTTTCCTGATGTCCCTGGTGGCCTGGGTGGTCCTGTTCGTGGCGGTCACCCTGCTGTACTACGCCCTGTCCGGGCTCGGGGTCTTCGCCACGATCCAGAGGACGCTGTCGAGCGTCACGTCCAGCCAGAACTCGGCAGGAGTGAACCTGGCCGCCTGGACATCGGCATCGAGGGTCCTCGGATACACGATGCTGGCCGGCGCGGTGGACATCGTCCTCATCACGGTCCTGTGCACCATCGGCGCCATGATCTACAACCTGGTCACCCACCTGGGCGGCGGGATCGAGGTCACGCTCAAGGAGACCGACTGAGCGTTGCCCTCCCAGATGCGGTAATCTTTCCCGGCGGCGCCCGCCAGGATCTGGCAGCCAGCCCGGGGCGCCAGCGAGCTGGGGCCTATAGCTCAGTCGGTTAGAGCGCATCCCTGATAAGGATGAGGTCGGTGGTTCAAGTCCACCTAGGCCCACCCAGGTCACGGCCCCGCGAGGTTCGGAGCGCGGGCTAGTGAAGCGATACGTCAATGCGGGCGTCCGTGGTAGTGGCTGTGGCGCCGCTTCCCTGTTGGGACCTCTATTGCTCGGGCAACGGCGCGTTGAAGAGTCTGACACCTACAACCGGCACCAGCACGCTCAGACACTGCTGGACCCAGGTGGACGATGGGAGATCTCCGTGCCAGGTCATGGATGGCGCTGGACATCTTGGCCGTCCTTTGCAAGCAGAGGATCACTTGAGCGCGGACCAGGCGTGGACCAATCCCCGGACCGACTGCTAATCCGCCCAGCCAGCAGCAGTCAACCTACCACCTCCGTGAGCCCTGCCGGTGGTCTGATTTTGGCCATACAGCACCGCGTATGACTGCGTAACGACGCAAAGCAACGAGCGATATCCTCGCAGGCCAAGCGGCATGTGCCCAGGCAGCAGGAAGCCGCGACACACTCTACGGATCAGAAGGCTGGGGGTTCGAGTCCCTCCGAGCGCGCCCACGAGTCCCAGGTCAGGGATCTGGCGCCTCGTCCTCTGCTCTCTTGCCGGTCTCGTTGAGCTATATTCAGGCCGTAGTGGCCTCGGCGGGGTGTGAGTGCTGCGCGCCGATGCCGCTGCTGGTGACGGGGATGGGGAGATGCCCGGTGATGATGGTGCCGCGGCTGGGAGCTGACCGGATCTCGAGCTGGCCGCGGAGTGCGGCGAGCCGGTCGGCCATGTTCCGCAGGCCCGGAGCCCATCGGGGTGCGGCTGGTGTCGTAGCCGGTTCCGTCGTCGGACACGGTGAACTGCAGGGATCCGTTATGTGCTTGCAGGCAGATCCGGGCCTGGGTGGCGTGGGCGTATTTGGCGGTGTTCTGCAGCGCCTCCAGGCAGCAGAAATACACCGCCGCCTCGGTGTCCTGGCCGAACCGCCCGATCCCGTCGGCTTCCACCGTCACCGGCAGCGGTGACTTGCTGGCCTGGGCGTTGAGCGCGGCGGCCAGGCCGAGGTCGGCCAGCAGCGGCGGGTAAATCCCGCGGGCGAGGTCACGGAGGTTTCCCAGCGCGCCTGCGGCGTCTGCTTTGAGGTCGCCGAAGACCGGCCCGGTCTGTGCCGGATCGGCAGCGACGGTGGTCTCGGCCAGCTGGAGCTTGATGGCCAGGGCGACCAGGTCCTGCTGGGCGCCGTCGTGGATGTTGCGTTCCAGGCGGCGCCGCGCCTCGTCCTGGGCGGTGACCAGCCGCTGCCGGGAGGCGCGCAGGTCCTCGATCAGCCCGGCGTTGGCCAGCGCCAGCCCGGCCTGGGAGGCGACGTCGGAGACCAGCTGCTGTCCGGCCGGGCGGAGCGGCTCGTCTTTGGGCATGGTGATCGTGATCGCGCCCAGCAGCTCGCCCTGGTGCACTACCGGGACGCTGATCTCAGCCTCCGGCAGCGGCGGCAGGACCTGGCCATCAACCGGCAGCGGGCCTTCGCGCGGGTTACCGTCTGAGGAAGCCTCAGGGTGGAGTTCGTCGCCTACCCGCAGCCAGACCACCACCTTCGTGGCGCCGGTGCCGGCCGCCACGATCTGCGCCATCTGCGGCAGCACGTCCTCGGCCGCGTAGGTGCCGCCGATGCGCTGGGCGAAGTCCGACAGTACCTGGTAGGGGGTAGCCCGCCGGCCGTAGACGACCCGGTTGGCCAGCCGGCCGGCCCACTGGCGAGCGGGCTGGAACGCGACCGCCACCACCGCGGCCGCCAGCGCCGTCAGCAGCGGGCTGCGCCGGTTGCCCACAAGCGTCCCAATCCCGACGACCAGGGCTGCGTAGACAGCGGTGATGAACACCGCCAGCGAGCCGTACAGGACCGCCTTGCTGATCACGATGTCAATGTCATAGAGCCGGTACTTCAGCACCGCGATCGCGATCGCGGCGAACAGGCACAGGAACGCCAGGTTGCTCGAGCACGATCGTTACCGGGGCATTCGTCACAATCGACGCGATTATCGTGGCGACCAAGAGCAGGGCAGCAGCGGCGAACCACTTCAGCTGCAGCCGCTCCTCACCTGATGACCGGGCGAACCGCACCACCAGGGCTGTCACGCCGACCACCAGCGCGGCCACTATGAGAAAGAAGGTCGCGGTCAGATAGGCCGGGAGTCCGCTACTGGACGAGCTGAACGGGTCCGACCAGTAGCGGGTGGCGGTGACAAGCGAGACCACCGCGGCTAGCGCGAACACCGCAGCCATGGACCAGGCGGCCGGGCGCCACCGCCGGGACCGCAGGTGCCCGGTCGGGAAGAGCAGGAATACAAAAGCGAGCATGACTATGGGGAAACACCCCCAGCCAGCTGGCGACCCAGGCGAATGCGCGGCCCGCTGGCAAGGACCCCGGCGCCGCGACCAGGGCACGCAGCGCGTACTGGGCGCCGAAGGCTTCAAGGGCCAGCACCAGGCCCGCCGCCAGGAACAGCCAGCCGATCCGGTTCGCGGGCCGCCGGGACGCAAGAACAAAGCCCACCACCGGCACCGCCAGGTTCACCACCTGCCCGGACACGTTGCCGAAAGTCCAGCCCGTCATGCTCGCGGGCAGCAGATCCCGGTCCACGTACTCCAGCACCAGCGCGCCGGCCACCAGCGCGATCGACCCCGCCGCAATACAGCCAGTCACCCACCGGGCCGTCAAGATCTTCATCGCCCTCCCCACCTACCGACCCCCGCCGCAGGCCGCCGGGATGGAAAACCCGGGCAGCGCCCTTGCCGATCCGGCAGATCGAGCCCTGGCTTAGTCCACTGGCGCCTGCACCCGTCGCGGCTACCCGCATCATCACCTGCAGTGTTGCCCGGCCAGCAACGGTGGGCAAGGAGGCCATCTGCACGGGACGACTCGTGCCAGCATCCCGACCGCCAGGAACAGCCATTCTGGTCGGCAGACACTACACGAGCGTAAGGCTGAAGTGTCTCAAATCAAATCAGACACAAGGTTCCGGCAAGACGGCTCACCGCTCACAGCGGAGGCCGACAACACCAGTTGACAACAGCCGGGTCTCGTCCCGCTGGGCGCACCCACAGGCATGCACCCTCATTGACCTCGCGGACCTTCGTCAGGCAACCACCCGATTTCGAACTGATAAGTCCTGGGTGTCCCTGCAGGGACGCCCTGCAGGCGTGAAAATCGGAGTGGTTGCCCGCTGACGCCGGTCCCCCTTGGTGCTGTGAGCCCGTCAATAAGTCTGGCCGCTGGGAGCTGCCTTCAGGGTCCTGCATTGTTGCCGTGAGCACGCGATTCCGCCTTGTCATCCCTGCTGGCTCCTGCGGGCAGCCACCGGAATCTGGTTTCTGCCTGTGGAAGGACAGACATGGAGGAGATCACTGAGGAGGCCGCCGAACTGGTGGCGCGGGTGGCCGCGCTGGATATCGGCAAGGCAGAGCTGGTGGCGTGCGTGCGGGTACCGCACGAGACGATCCCGGGAAGGCGCCGCCAGGAGGTCCGGACGTTCGCCACGACCACCCGTTCGCTGCTGGAGCTGCAGGACTGGCTGGTGGCCCAGGGGGTGAGCTTGTGCGTGATGGAGGCCACCTCCACCTACTGGAAGCCACCGTTTTACCTGCTCGAAGACGCCGTCGAGTGCTGGGTGGTCAACGCCCAGGATGTCAAGCACCTGCCCGGGCGGCCGAAGACGGACCTGTTGACCGAACTAACGGGCCGGTCTTTGGGGTGGTGCGTGCGGAGTCGGGCGATGCTGGCTAGGTTCCGTCGTCATGGTCAACGACGGGGATATGCCGCGGGAGTTGCCCGCGCTGGTGGTGCCGCTGCGCGGCTTGCTTGAGACGACCGGGGATCTGTTCCAGCCGTATCGGCTGGTTGATGGCGACGGTGTGGCGGTCGGGGCGGCGTCGGCGTTCTTCGCTGAGCTGGCGGCGTGCGGGCGGCCAGCGACGACGCAGCGTTCGTATGGGATGGATCTGCTGCGCTGGTTCCGGTTCTTGTGGGCAGTCGGGGTGGTCTGGGATCAGGCGACCCGGGTCGAGGCGCGTGACTTCTGCCGCTGGCTGCAGGTGACGGTCAAGCCGGCCCGGCCGCACTGGCGGTATCCGGCCGGCGGCGTCCCCGGGATCGGGCGTGGCGCCTGTCCCGGAGCGGGTGAACGCGGTGACCGGCAAGCCGTCCCGCGGGGACCGGTACGAGGCGGCTGACGGTGGCGCATTGCGAGAGCGTGCTGCGCTGCTTCTACGACTTCCACCTGGAGGCCGGGACGGGGCCGATGCTCAACCCGTTCCCGCTGTCTCGGCATCGTCGGCCGGGACGCGCGCAGGCGCATCACAATCCGATGGAGCCGTTCACCGGGCAGCGCAGCGGCAGGTACCGGCCGAAGGTCGTGACGCGGGCGCCGCGGTGTATTCCGGACGAGCAGGTTTGACGCGTTGTTCGCGCAGCTGGGTTCGCATCGTGACCGGGCGCTGGTCGCATTCTGGGTCTCGACCGGAGCGCGTGCCTCGGAGCTGCTTGGTGCCGCGGTCGCCGACGCCGACCCGGGCCAGCAGCTGATCACCGTGATGCGCAAGGGCACCCGGGTGCTGCAGCCGTTGCCGGCCGCGCCGGACGCGTTCGTGTGGCTGCGGCTCTATCAGGTGCAGCTGTCCGGCCTGGTGCCCGCCGGCCGGGACGAGCCGTTGTGGTGGACGCTGCGGCGCCCGTTCCGGGCGCTGAGCTATGACGCGGCCCGGGCGATGTTCACCCGGGCCAACGCCGCGCTGGGATCGAACTGGTCGCTGCACGATCTTCGCCACACGGCGGCGTATCGGATGGCCCGGGATCCCGGGATGCCGCTGACCGACGTGCAGTGGGTCCTGGGCCACGCCCACCTGTCAACCACGCAGCGTTACCTGAATCCGGTGACGGAGGACGTGATCACCGGGGTGCTCGCCTTCCACGCCCGCCGGCGTGACGGCGCCCCGGCTGCACCGCCGGCGCCGGGGTACCGGGCTGAGAGCCTGCAGATCCTGTTCGGCGAGAGCACATCGTGACCGCCGGCGCCAGCCAGCAGGTGATCACGGCGCCGGCTGCCGAGGCTGCGTTGCCGGCGGCGGGGCTGGTGAAGGCGACCGGGGCGCAGCTGCTGGCTGCGTTCCCGCCCCGCCCGGTCGCGTCGTCGTGGCCGGCGACGCAGGCGAGCCGGTCCGCGGTGCTGACCCGGGTCCTGGCCAGGCCGTTCACGTTGGATAACCCGGCCAGCCAGCAGACCCGCCGGCTGGGGGTGCTGGCGGTGCTGACCTGGCTGCATACTCACCCCGGTGACAGCTGGCAGCAGCGGTGGCAGGCCAGCGGCGCCGAGGACCAGGCCGACTGGCGGGATCTGATCACTAACGCGACGGCTGGCCGGCCGCGGGCCAGAACGGCCACCGGGACACAGCTGCCGCACCTGGGCCCGGGACTGCTGGTGCTGATCTGTGCTGACGTGATCCGGCCCAGCCTCGGCTGGCTGCTGCGCTTCGCCCCGGCACGGCGTGGCCTGGCCGCCGAGATGGGCCGCACCCGCGACAGCGCGGCGTTCGCGTTGCTCGCCGGGTTGTGCACGCAGGGCCGGGTCGGACTGCAGAGCGGGCAGCAGGCCCTGACCCGGGTCGCGGTCATCCTGGCCGCCAAGGGCGGGGCGGCCGCCGCGGTCCAGGTCGGTGACTGCGTCGAACTTCTGCAGGTCGCCGCCGGCATGCGTGCCACCTCCGAGGTGCATGCCCACAGCCCGCTGTTCTACCAGCTGCTGCGCAGCCTTGGCGTCCTGGGCGAGGACGCGCCCGCCGCGATGGAGATGTTCTCCGGCCGCGGGCAGCCGACTTGTGAGCAGCTGATCGACCGCTACAAGATCGCCTGCCGCCCGGTTCGTGACGTACTGGTCGACTACCTGCGCGAACGCCAGCCGTCGGTGGACTTCTCCTCGCTGCAGCGCTTCGCCTACCTGCTCGGGAAGCTGTTCTGGGCCGACCTGGAGGCCAACCATCCCGGCATCGGCTCCCTCAAGCTCCCCCGCGAAGTGGCCGCCGCATGGAAGCAGCGAGTGATGACCCGCACCCGCACGACAACCTCTCCCGGCGGCGAGCAGACCCGGCTGACCTCGACGCGGCTGGACGGGCGCAGCGTGCTGTCGGCGGTGCGTGCCTTTTATCTTGACATCGCCGAGTGGGCTGACGACGACCCGGCCCGGTGGGGCGCGTGGGCGGTGCGCTGCCCGGTCAGCGCCAGCGACGTCTCCCACAAGAAGGACCGGTCACGGCGCAAGTCCCGGATGGACCAGCGCACCCGCGAACGGCTCCCGGTGCTGCCCGCGCTGGTCTCCTGGGTGGAGGCCGAACGGGCCCGCACCGCCGAGATGCTCGCCGCAGCCGGACGCACCGGGCCCGGCGGGCTATTCACCGCCGCAGGCCAGACGATGCGCCGTCCTGTCATGAGGACCGAAACCACCGGCCGTGTCTGGGCTGAGCACCCGGACAGCGGGCGACGCCGCGATCTCAGCTTCGACGAACATCGCGGGTTCTGGACCTGGGCAATGGTCGAGGTGCTGCGCCACACCGGCATCCGGATCGAGGAGGTGACCGAACTGTCGCACCACAGCCTGATCCAGTACCGGCTGCCGGGCACCGGGCAGCTGATCCCGCTGCTGCAGATCACCCCGTCCAAGACCGACGCCGAACGGCTGCTGGTCATCGCGCCTGAGCTCGCCGACGTGCTGTCAGCCATCGTCGCCCGGATCCGCTGCGGACAGCCCCGCGTGCCGCTGGTGGTGTCCTACGACAAGAACGAACGCCTCTACAACCCGCCCATGCCGCTGCTGTTCCAATGGCGCCGGCGACTGGAGAACCGCCCAGTCACCGAGACCTCGCTGCGCAGCTATCTCGACCACGCGCTGACCGCGCTCGGCGTCAAAGACGCCGGCGGCCGCCCGATGCGCTATACCTTCCATGACTTCCGCAGGCTGTTCATCACCGATGCGATCATGCACGGGATGCCGCCGCACATCGCCCAGCTCGTCGCCGGGCATCGCGACATCAACACCACGATGGGCTACAAGGCTGTCTACCCCGAAGAGGTGATCAACGGGCACCGGACGTTCATCGCCCGCCGTCGCGCGCTGCGCCCCAGCGAGGAATACCGCACCCCGACCGACCAGGAATGGTCCGAGTTCACCGGCCATTTCGAGCACCGCAAGGTCTCCGTCGGCGACTGCGGCCGCTCCTACGACACGCCCTGCATCCACGAACATAGCTGCCTGCGCTGCCCGCTCCTGCGGCCAGACCCAGCTGCCCGGCACCGCCTGGTCCAGATCCGCGACAACCTCATCGCCCGCATCGCTGAAGCCGAGTCCCGCCGTTGGCTCGGAGAGGCCGAAGGACTGAAGGTCAGCCTCGCCGGCGCCCGCGCCAAACTCGCCCAGATGGACCAGATCACCGCCCGCCGCAGCCAGGCCGTCCAGCTCAGCATCCCCGCCTTCACCGACACCGCCGGCCGCGTCAGCACCAGCCCGCCCAGCGACCCGAACCGCCTCTGACCTCGCCGAACAAACCGGGACGCACCCCATGATCATTTCTTAGTTCGGAGAAGACAAGCTGGACGCTGTTCTGGCTGTGCAAGGGTCGCCGGGCGGCAGATGCTCCGCCCGGGTTTCGTGCCGCCGCCGGCGATCCGCGGGCTGCGGGACCTGACCCGGTACCGCGCCGGCCTGGTCGCCGCCCGGACCGCGGAGAAGCAGCGGGCCGGGAAGCTGCTGGAGGACCCGCATCAAGCTCAGCTCGGTCGTCGCCGGCATCTTCAGGGTCTCCGGCCGCGACATGCTCGCGGCGCTGGTCGCCGGGGAGCGGGACCCGAAGGTGCTGGCGCAGCTGGCCCGGCGCAGCATGCGCGTCAAGATCGCCGTCCTGGAAGAGGCGTTCACCGGCCACCACGCGTTCCTGCCCGGCACCATGCTCCGGCGCATCGACGCGATCAGCGCTGATATCGCCGCGCTGGACGCCCGGATCGCCGAGCAGGCCGCCCCGCTCACGGCCGCGGTCGCCCAGCTCGACGAGATCCCCGGAATCAGCCTGGCCAGCGCGTACGTGATCCTCGCCGAGATCGGCACCGACATGGCCCGGTTCCCCACCGCCGGGCACCTGGCCTCCTGGGTTCGCCTGGCCCCCGGCATCAAGGAGTCAGCGGGCAAGAAGGGCAACGGCTCCTCCGGCCACGGCAACGCCTAGCTGGCCTCCGTGCTGGGCAACGCCGACGCCGCCGCCAGGACCGACACCTTCCCGGGCGATTGTCATGGCCGTCAGATTCGGCAGCAGTCGGGTTCGGGGCAGACCCGGAATGCGCACGGCGCACCCCCAGTCACAGCCCCAGTCTCGTCTGACACTCGGTATCGGCGGTGCTGCTGATGCTCCGTAGCCTGTGCGCAACATCAAGATTGGGCCGGGCTCTAGAGAGTAGGTGGCTGGCTCCGGGTAGGAGCCGTGCCTATCGGCCGAACCGGCGCCGTGTGAAGGCCTCAGCGAAGGCCACAAGAGACGGAGGTCATGGTGAGCGAGTTCGACAAGCTAGAGGGAGAGGCAGAGAAGTTCGGCGAGCAGGAAGCCGAGAACAAGCTGGGCATAGGCCAGAACCAGGGCCAGCAGGGCCAGGGCCAGCAGGACCAGGGCCAGTAGGCCAGGCCAGGGCCAGGGCCAGGGCCAGCAGGACCAGGGCCAGTACGGCCAGGACCAGGGCCGGCCAGGGCCAGGGCCAGCAGGACCAGGGCCAGTACGGCCAGGACCAGGGCCAGCAGGACCAGGGCCAGTACGGCCAGGACCAGGGCCAGCAGGACCAGGGCCAGTACGGCCAGGACCAGGGCCAGCAGGACCAGGGCCAGTACGGCCAGGACCGAGAGCCAGCAGCGTCAGCAAGAGTATTAGGCCGTTGTCTGAAATGTGCTCAGCCGCGGCGGCTGCCTAGCCGTTGCGACCGTGGAAGTTCACCCCCAGCCGCCGCGCGGCCAGGCTTGCGCAGCGGGCGGCCGCGCGCGGCTGGCGGTTCCTCGGTGGGACCAGATTCGTTGGCGTCCGACAGGTATAGCATTCACCGTAACGCGCGGCTCACGAACGGTGGCGGACGAAACGTAATCCTCCTCGTAATGCGTAGGTCGCTGAGTGGTGATGAGGACCACGGCGCCGAGGTGTCACGCCCGCATCGTCAGAACGACAGCGTCCCGCTCTCTGCGAACTTGTCCACCTCGTGTAGCGGCACCTGCTCGGTCGAGCAGGTGCGGTCAGGGTTGCGGACCAAGAGCGCCCGGCCGCTGACCGTCCCGGTGAAGCTGCCCGTCGCGCCGGCGAACTTCCCGGTGCCTCCGGTTACCTGATAGGTGACCTGCGACGTCCCGGTGAACAGGCAGCTGTGCGGATTGATAACAAAAGGTGACAGGGGCTTTCCGAGTGTGCTGACCACGTGCAGGGTGCCGCCAGGGAAGACCAGATTGTCCTGGCTAACGGAACCGCCGAACACGACCTCGACGACCCGGCCGACGCCGTTGAACACCCCCCTGGCGCGCACCACGCTGCCGATGACCGTCCGGGTGGTCGTACCCGTGGCCGCGAACACGATAGTGCCGCTGAGCGTCTCACTGCCGCTCGTCGCCGCGGCCGCGGGTATGGCGGGCGCAGCGGAGATAGCCAGCGCGGTCCCAGCGGCCAGCAGCGCCCATGACATTGCTCGCTTCATGAATCTCTCCCGCGGTCCGTCCGCCGCCTGGGGGCGGGGATCATCTGGTGGGGGCTCGTGCGCAGTGCCGGTGAGGACATGGAGCACGGGACACCGCTGCCGGGACCAACGGTCTGGCGAAGCGACATGCGACCTGCAGCATCGACGCACATCACGCTTCAAGTGACGCCCGGTAAGCCGTCACGCCACGTTAGGAAGGCTATAGCGTGGAGACGATATGGGGAAGCCATAGGGATCCTGGGACTGAGGTCCGCCAGCCTGGGCAAGATGATCTTGTGCCTGCCTCGTTGTTCAAGCACGGACCTTAGCAATGCCCCTTTCGGTCACTCCCTGGCGCTGGGCAGGCCGCAGACCGTTGGATGGGAGCCCTGCATCTGCACCGCCAGCGCCGGAAGCAGTCGAGCAGGGCCGGGGCATGGGTCATCTCGTGATCTCCTGCGGAAGCTGCCATGACGAGGTGCGGACTACGACGTTCTATGAGCCGCCGCACGACATCACGCATCGCCGGGCCGATTTCTAACGGGAGGATCATGGTGGCAGGATGCGGCCGGTGGCCTTAGTTTGACCTTACAACAACGCTCAATATTGCTGCTTGCTGCGCGTCATTGACAGGTATTTCAGCGGGCCAGCGCCGAAACGGCCAGGTATGGCGCGGCTGTATATCTCTACGGATCTGTGAGTGTGTCGTTACGGCGGTTCTGGGTGGACTGCCGCCAGGATCGGTTCCGGTGGTCCGGGTGACTCGCTACGGATCTGGCCGTTTTCGGCGTGCCTTTCTTCTGACCTGTCCCCGGGTCGCCGGACCGGCCTGGCCCACCGCGCTGGCCTGATCAGAAGCCTGTCCGCCAGCTGGCGTGACCCATCACAGATATGCCACCCGGTGACTCCGCCCAGGCCGGTGCCGACGCTGGCCCCTGACCCTGGAAGGACACGAGGCCGCATGACCATGCTGGCAGAGACGGTCGATGCCGTCATCGGGATCGGCACCCACCGGGACAGCCATGAGGTAGAGATCGCCGATCCGGCGGGCAGGCCGATCGCGGTGATGCAGATCGGCAACGACAGCGCCGGGTTCACGCGGCTGCTGGCCGCGATCGCGGACGTGGTGCCCGGGCCGCGGGTGGCGGTCTGCATCGAGGGCAGCCGCAGCTACGGGATCGGGCTGGCGCGGGCGCTGGCCGCCGCGGGCCTGCTGGTGCTCGAGTGCGAGCAGCCCGGCCGCAGGCAGCGCCGCGGCAAGGGCAAGTCCGATCCCATCGACGCGCACCTGGCGGTGCTGGCCGCGTTGCGGCTGGACGCGGGCCTGGCTGCCGGTGCCGCGCGCCGACGGCGACCGGGAGGCGCTGCGGATCTTGCTGGTGGCCCGCCAGGAGATCACCGGGGCCTGCACCGCGCAGGCCGGGCGGCTGCGTGCCTTGCTGCTGGCCGGGGACGACGCCGACCGCCGCGCCGCCCGCACCACCTTGTCCGGCAGGGCCCTGGCCGCGCTCGCCGACCGCGAGGTCCCTGGTCATGCCAGCCGCGAGCAGGCTGTCCGGCAGGCCGGGACCGGCCGCCTGGCGCACGCGCTCGGCCAGGCCCGGCGCCAGCTCAAGGACAACCGGGCCCGGCTGCTGGCCATCGTCGATGACATCGCTCCCGGCCTGACCAGCCGCTACGGCGTGGGGCCCGGTCAGCGCCGCGCAGGCCATCGTGAGCTTCTCCCACCCTGGCCGGTGCCGCAGCGAGGCCGCGTTCGCCGCCCTGGGCGGCACCAGCCCGCTCCCGGCCAGCAGCGGCCAGACCATCCGGCACCGGCACGGCCGCGGCGGGGACCGGGCGCTGAACCGCGCCATCCACGCCATCGCGCTGGTCCGGATGCGCAGCTGCCCCCGGACCCGCGCCTACGTCGCCCGGCGCACCGCCGAGGGAAAGACCACCCGGGAGATCCGCCGCTGCCTCAAGCGCTACATCGCCCGCGAGCTCTACCGGCAGCTCACCCGGTCGATGAATCCTCCGGTGAGCCCTTGACAAACATAGAAGCGTCAGAAGGCTGGGTTCGAGTCCTCTCCCCGCGCGCCAGGTGCTTTTGCTGTTTCCTGCGATGATGCGGAAACAGCTAGCAGCTCTTCGATCCGGGCCAGCCGCCGGTCCAGCTCGGCGAGCGTCACCTCGAGCGGGGCCGCCACCGCCTGCGGACGGCGCCGGGTTCGGCTGGGCCCTTGTGCGACGAAGCTCGATGCCACTTGCGCGGTGACAACGGCCAGGGTGAGCAGGCCGATGAGCATGATGAGGACCGCCGTGATCCTCCCTGCCACGGTGACCGGGGTGTAATCGCCGTAGCCGACGGTAGTGACCGTCACGACCGAAAACCACAGCGACTCCCCCAGCGTGTGGATGCTGGAGTGGGGCGCGTGCCGCTCATACAGGTACACGATGATCGCGCCGTCGAGGACCAGCACCGCTGCTGCCACCAGGAGGCGGGGCAGATGCCCGCGCCGGAACATGGCCCGGACCAGGCGGAGACTGAAAATCGCGCGTACCGGCGGGAAGAGCACGGCGGCCAGCGCGAGCGGATTGGCGCGCGCGTAGCGGACCGGTCGTCCGGCCAGGACCCCGCGAATAGCCAGGTCGATCCCATATACGACTGAGAGAGCAATCCGGAGGGCCCACCATATGCCCCGGACGTCCTGGCCGTAGTGCCAAGGAGGCACCAGCACGAACCACAACGTGACAAGCGCGAGCAGGTCGAGGATCACCTCGGTTCTTGCTTGATAAGCAGCTAGGCGGCTACCGGGGTCGTCCGCATCAAATTCATCGCCAGGATCGGCGTCTGGCCGCTGAGCATTGTCGTTCATGACTACCAGCGTTGCACCGGAGAGCGTGAGCTGCGCGGGCCGACCGTGCCCGCTCTGCTCTGTGGACAGCAACCTGGAGCATCCCGGGTTCATGCACACCTGGCCTGTGCCGAAGACTGCCCCGCAGGCTTGACTCCCCGCCTAGAAAGCGGAAGGTCGCCGGTCATCTCTGACGGCAACCGTGACGGCAACGACGACAACCACCGGCGCCCTGACGCAACCGTAGACAGCCACGTACTACCGGCACGTCCAGCCTGAGCTAGGCATCCGCTACACCTGAAAACGGACGGTCTGCAGTTCGACCCTGCCC
>CAWIGE010000009.1:0-699656 GCA_963835425.1 uncultured Actinomycetes bacterium
TGTTTCGCGGCCGCTCTCAGCAGGGAGGTCATCGGCGGCCCCTCATCCACGAAGACCCGGACATAGCCCTCCGGCTCGGCCAGCGTCACCGCGCGGTCCAGGAAGCCGAGCGCAGCCGGGATGTCCCCGAGTGCCTGGTGCCCGAGCGCCCGCAGCACCAGGATCTCGATGACGCGTCCCGTCCTGCCCCCCGCTTCCGCCGCCAGCAGGAGGCGCTCCAAGAGCTGGGCCGCCTCGTGCGTGGAGCGCTCCGCACGCTCGTCCTGGTACCGCGCCAGGAGCAGCCTGGCCAGGGTGATGTGCTCGAACTCGCGCAGGTAACTGAGGTTGTCACCGACGGACAGGCCCTGCTCACGCGCCCAGCCGAGGGCTTCACCGAGTCTGCCCTGCGTGATCCAGACCCTGCCCTCAATGCCGGGACCGGCCGCACATTCGGGAAGAAGTCGCTCACATACAGGCGCTCCGCCTCGTTGAGCAGGTCGAGCGCGCCGCCAGGATCTCCTTCGGCCTCCCGACCCGGGCCATCGCGACCCGCCAGCGGTACCGGTTCTGCGGCAACCCGATGTGCTCGCCGAGTTCCTGGCTTCGCAGCAAAAGCTGTGTGGCGGCCCGCAGGTCGTCGCGCTCGCGGGCGATCTCACTCATGCCCACGTACATGTCCGCGGTTCCCCGCAGCACGGGCCCGCCTTGCTCACCTGCGAGCTGCAATGCCTGCTCGTAGGTGCGCAGCGCCTCGCCGAGGCGGCCTTGCGTAATCCGGATGTCCGCCAGCGCGATCGCGCAGCCGAAGGTATCGGCAATGTGCCCGGCCCGCCGTAGTCCCGCCACGCATTCGGCATACGCCGAGTGCCCTGCCTCAAGATCCCCGCTCGTCCAGAACGCAAGCCCCGACATGCCCGCTGCCGAAGCACGGCGGAGGTGGTCCTCCTCAGGCGAAAGATCGAACGCCCGCCCGGCGTGCCGGACGGTGCCGGGCACATCGCCCCGAGCCAGGGCCAGGGCGGAACGGTACAGCTCGATCGTCGCCGGGAGGCGGCGGAATTCCTCCTCGTCGGCGACGACCATCTCCGCCGATGGGGCTGGGGATCCCTTACCGACACCCGTCGTTGTGCTCCAGCCACCGTTCGGCGTCCCGCAGCCGGCCCTCAACGCCCTCGAGCTCGCCGACAGCCAGCAACGCCCCGGCAAACCCAACGCTGAGCACCGGCCTGACCGGACCACTTCGTCGGGGATCACCTCGAGCCAGCCACGCAGCTTGGCCTCCTGCCGGGTCCTGCGCATTGCCGGGATCGCCAGCTCGACCAGGCCGGCCGCTCGCTCGAAATCCCCGGCGGCCAGCGCGTGGCGGACGGCCTCGGACAGCTCGCCGTTCTGCTCGTACCATTCGCTCGCCCGCCGGTGCAGGTCCGGCACCTGGCCGGGCTGCTCATCCAGCAGCCGCGCCTGCAGCACGTCGGCAAACAGATGGTGGTAGCGATACCACCGGCGGCGGTCATCGAGCGAGACCAGGAACAGGTTCCCCCGGTCCAGCGCCTCCAGCATGGCCTTGCCGCCACCCTGCCCGGTGACGGCATCACACAGCGGGCCGCTCAGCCGGCCCAGGATGGAGGTCTGCAGCAAGAAGGCCTGGACACGATCGGGCTGACGCGCCAGCACCTCCTCGGCCAGGTAATCGACGACGTAACGGTCATCGCCCGCGAAGCCGGCGATGAAGCCGGCGACGTCGTCTCTCCCCTGCATCGACAGCGCCGCCAGCTGGAGCGCGGCGATCCAGCCCTCGGTGCGCCCCTCCAGCGCGGCCACGTCCCGCGCCGTCAGCTGCAGGCCCATCATCTCGTTGAGGTACGCCGCGGCCTCATCAGCGGTGAAGCGCAGCTCGGCCGCGCGGATCTCGGCCAGCTCACCGCGCGCCCGCATCCGTGCCAGCGGCAACGCGGGATCGGCCCGGCTGGCGATCACCACATGCAGCCGCGGAGGCAGATGGTCGAGCAGGAACGCCATCCCGTCCTGCACCTCGCGCGCGTCGATGACGTGGTAGTCATCGAGCACCAGCACGATCTCGCCGGCAACGGCGCCCAGGTCGTTGAGCAGCGTGGTCAGCACCGTTTCGATCGGGGGCGGCTGCGGCGCGTCCAGAAGGGACAGCGCACTCTCACCTACCCCGGATGCCACCGTCCGCAATGCGGCGATCACATAGGCCCAGAAGGATGCCGGATCATTGTCGCCCCGATCGAGCGAGAGCCACGCCGCCAGCCGCTCATCGGCCAGCGCAGCCGGTCTCGCCGCAAGCCACTCGGTGAGCAGCGTCGTCTTGCCGAAACCAGCAGGTGCGGAAACGAGCACCAGCTTCGACGCCGTCCCCCGGTCCAGCCGCTCGCTCAGCCGCGGACGCAGCACCAGACCACGCCGCGACCTCGGGACATACAACTTCGTCTCGAGCAGCGCGATTGGCACTGATCATCTCCTCAGCCACGCATCAGCCAGAGAATGCCAGGCTTCTCGCCCACCTGTTCCTCCCCAGCCGACGACAGATAAGTTCCCTCAGGAGCAAGGCTACGATCAGTGTTCTACCCGTGATGCCACGCATCCAGGGCGGCCTGCAATGCGTCAACAGGCTCGAACCGGCCATGCGGCTCCAGCAAGCACCGGGTTACCAGCGGTCGGGATTCGCGCCCAGTGCGGACGAGCTCTGGGATCAGATCGATCGCGAAGCCCCTGACTCGTCGTCCGCACAAGTAGCCGCTGACCGATTCACGGGCTGAGGTGGATGACGAGGCCGTCGCAGTAGTGTGTGAAGCCGGTTTTGGCGGCGACAGCGAGCGAGGCGGTGTTGGCCCGCCAGGCACGGTACTGGACAACAGGCCGGCGGTTGAGGCCTTCGCGGGCGGCTGCGGCGACGACGGCGTGAGCCAGGCCCCGGCGCCGGGCGCGCGGGTGGGTGAGCACGCCGATGGTCGGCATCTGCTGCCACGTGCCCAGGCAGGCAACGGCCAGCAGGGCGCCATCTTCGAGGTAGCCGAACGCGGGCAGGCCAGTCGTTCCGCTCTCCTCCCGCTGCGCGGGCGGCGTCTGCTCGTGAGATTGCCGGGCGAGCAACGGCAGATCTGCCGCGGCGAGCGGGCGCACCGCCGTGCTGTGCGGTGCGCTGAGGCTGCCGGCCTGTAGCGTAGCCATACCAGGCGGGCCCAGGAAGCGCGGCCAGCCCGTGGGCCCAGCGGTTCGGCCAGGTGGTCAGCCTCGAGGGCACCCGCAACTGCCTGGCCCGGTCCAGCATGGCGTGCAGGTACGGCCCGGTATCGGCTGTACACCACCGGGGCGGCAGCCCCGGCCACGGCAACAATACCAACGTGATCGAAACGGCTGCCCGGGAAGACCCCGCCCGTAACGGACATCGCGGCGGCTGGGCAGCGCCAAGGACCTCCGCCCACCACCGATCCGCCTCATCGCGCCAGCCGGCCAACCCCCTACCAGTCTGCCCGGCCGAATGGGCCGCCGCACAACCACAGAATTCATCGTCGGGCGACTATGCGGCTCCTCGGGCATTGGCGGCATGCGGCTGATGTAGGGTCCTCTGCAGAACAGCCAGGCCGCCCCGGTTGGGCGCTCGCTGACCGCTGGCTCCCACCATCTGGCCGCGACGCTGGCGGCCGGAGCCTCGCCGCTCACCGCCAGGGAACGCGACGTCCTGGTCGCTGCCAGACTGGGCGCTACGGTAGCGGAGATCGCCAGCAAGCTGTTCCTGTCTGAGGGGACGGTCCGCAACTACCTGTCCGCCGCGATCGCCAAGACTGGGACGCGCAACCGGGCCGAGGCAGTCAAAACCGCGGACGAGCTCGGCTGGCTGTGACCGCCGGTTCGGTCAGGCTCTGCGGCGCGAAGATCGAAGATCAGCCGCCCACCACGTCGGCGCAGATGGCGGAAGCGATGACCAGAACCGCAGGCGCGGGCTCGGCATTGTTGTGCGTCGGCGAGCTGGCAGTAGTCACTGTCGGGGGCTACTGGCGCGTGACGTTTGAAGACTGGGCTCGGGGACGCCAGGAGCTGTGGCCGGTCGTCCTAGCGAGCGCGAGGGGGGTGAGGCATGATTGTTGCCGGACACGGGGGTGGGGATGTCGGGCGACGACAACAAGCGTGCTGTGGCTGAGTTCGTGGAGCGGTGCCAGAATCAGCACGACTTGGCGTTCGCTGACAAGGCATTCCACCCCAAGTTCGTGAATCACTACCGGCCGGAGGGCCAGGCCATCCCGGAGGCGGATCGGCCCGCCAGCGGCTTCCAGGCCTTCTACGGCGCGCTGCTGCACGGGTTTCCGGATGCCACCATGGAGATCAACGAGCAGCTCGCTGAACGCGATCTTGTTGCGACTCGCAAGACATTCCGGGGAACGCACCTTGGTGAACTGTGGAATCTGCCGCCGACCGGGAATCGCGTCGAGTTCGAGTTCATTGATATTTTCCGGGTCAGCGAGGGAAGGTTGATTGAGCACTGGACGTCGATGGACCTGGCCGCGCTCCGGCATCAGATGCGTGCTCGTTCCTAGCGCTGGACGGTGAGCGAGCCGTGGTGGGGTGCCGCGCGGAGCGCGTGCTTGGTCCATGGCCCCAACCGCGCCTGCCGATTCGGGTGCGCCGAGGCATAGGCCACGTGTGTTCGACTTGCAATCGGACGGCTTGAGCACAGCCGGGTCATGCGCAACAGCGCTCGCTCGACGTCATCGGACCGACAGTGTCGGTCGCGTCGAGGTCACCGACCGCGACGACATGCCGCCTGGGACTTCACGATCCACGTGCCGAGGCCCAGCGGACCGAGGCAGTGCTCGCCCCGTCAGCGGTCGGTGACGTGCACGAGGCCGCCGGGCAGCGGGACGCGGTCAGCCGCGCAGTCGCACGCGATAAACCCGGTGACGTCGGTGGTCATCCCCGCGATAATGGCCGACGTGGAGGAGCAGGTCGAGGTCGTTGTCGCCCATCACGAGCGCGCGACCCTGCGCGTCGGCGACGTGTTCCTGAAGATCGACGCTGATCAGACACGCACCGACGTCGAGGTCGAGGCGATGGCTATGGCGCCGATCCCGACTCCGGAGGTCCTGTGGCGCAAGCCGCCCGTGCTCGCGCTCGCCGCCCTCCCAGGGACGGCACTCGGCCGCCTTGGCGAGCCGTCGACCGCGTCGTCGGCGGCGTGGGCCGCGGCGGGTGCCGCCGCACGGATGCTGCACGACGCGCCGCTGCCGCCATGGCCCGGTCAGAGCCTCGACGAGATCGCATCGGAGCTCGACGGCGAATGCGAGTGGCTCGTCACGAACGACGTCCTTCCCGCCGACCTGGTCACGCGCAACCGCCGGGTCGCCGAGGCTGCGCTCCGGCCGTGGACACCGGTGTTCACGCACGGCGACCTGCAGATCGCCCACGTGTTCGTCGACGGTGACGAGATCACCGGCGTGATCGACTGGTCCGAGGCGGGCCAGGGCGATGCCCTGTACGACCTCGCCATCTTGACGCTCGGACACGAGGAGCACCTTGGCGACGTCGTCGCCGGCTACGGCACCGACGTCGACCTCGACGTGATCCGCGCGTGGTGGTCGTTGCGAAGCCTGCAGGCGGTCCGCTGGCTGGTCGAGCACGGCTTCGACCCGTCCGCGCCGGGCTGCGAGGTCGACGTGCTGAGATCCCGGCTGTGAGGCTCCCCGCCTCATGAACCCTGCATGTCAGGGTCGCTGCGCCGAGCCGGGCGGCCCTGATCCCGGCTGGATTGGCCGTGCCCGGCCGAGCCGGCCGATACTTAGGTAGATGATGCCGCCGCCCGGTGTCTGGGCGAGGCAGATGAGTGCCCACGCCCACTTGGGCAGGTAGCGCACCTGGCCGGCACGTGCGATGTCGGCGAGGCAGAAAACATCGAAGCCAACCGCCAGGCCCAGGCCAAGAGTGATCTGCCAGCCGTGCACATGGGGAAACGCGCGCACCAGCGAGATCACGGTGAAGACCACCAGAAGCCAGATAACAAGGCCGGCGACCGCGCGTACTGCCAGATTGGCGGGCCGGACCTGCATGGCGCCGTCCCGCCAATGCGAGGTCCGCTTGGGCCGGGCGCCCCCGCCTGCCCGGCCCAGCTGCCAGGTGGTCCTGGCGATGCCGGCCGAATAGGTGAGCGCCCGCACGGCGCGCCGGAGCGCCGGGCGAATGCTCTGGTCGTCGAGGATGGCTGGCAGCTCAGCTGCCCATTCCCGGGAGCGCTCAGCACGCATGTCCTCAGGGAGCCGGCGGCAGGCGGCACGGATGACCCGTTCACAGATCCGCTGGACGAGCGGTGCCCGGCTCATTGCGCGCCTCCCGGCGTGGGCTGCGCTGTGCCGTGCCGTACGCGCCGCGTGGGAACCGGGGCCTGGGCGAGTTCGAGCCGGGCTACGCGGATGCCTTCCCCGGTGAGCTGGTAGTACTTGCGGGGTGGCCGTCCGCTGCCGTCGCCGGGCAGGGATTGCCACTCCGAGGTGACCAGGCCCTCGTCTTCCAGCCGGGCCAGCATCGGGTACAGGGTGCCGCTGGGGAGCTTGGCTGCCTTCATCAGGTCGTAGCCGTAGCGCTGTGCAGACACATCGGCCAGGAACACCCGCAGCACGCGTTCCAGCGGCCCAGTGAGCTTCATGCAATATAGACTACACATGTAGGCTACATATGTCGAAGGCCGGGCCGCGGGTGCCGCCCCGACATGTGAACACTGCCGGGAGGTGTGGGGTGACCGGGTTGCGGGCCTTGGGCGGCGAACCTGCCGCCAGTCGGGTGGGCGGGTGCAGGGTCATCGCTGACGGCCGGGATGGTGAGGGTTGATGAGCCCGCCGCTGGGATCCGCCGTGGCGATACTGGTTCTGGCCGTGGCGGTTGCGTTTGCCGCTTGGTGCCTGGTTCGACCTGGCCCGGGCTGGCCAGGTGCGCCACCTGCCCAAGTGGGTATGGGCGGTGGTCATCTGCGTCTCGGTGCCCTGGGGTGGCCTTGCTTACCTGATCTTCGGGAAGGCCCGGCCCGCGGCAAGCACGCCCCGGAAGGCCCCCGTAGCCGAGGAGGCAGGGATCGCCGCGAGCGGGCCGCTGCTTGCCGGGCGTGTTCCGGTCAGCCCGCTCGTGATCGAGGTGGACCAGCTGACCAAGCGCTTCGGGCCTGTCACGGCGGTGGATGCCCTGAGCTTTACGGTGCGCCCGGGGCATGTGACCGGGTTCTTGGGGCCTAACGGCGCCGGGAAGACGACCACGATGCGGGCGATCTTGGGCCTGGACGCCCCGACGTCGGGCCGGGCGCTGGTCGGGGGCCGCCGCTATCAGGAGATCATCCGCCCGCTGCACGTGGTCGGCTCGCTGCTGGACGCAACCGCTGTGCATGCCTGCCGGACCGCCTGGTTTCACCTGCTGTCCATCGCGCAAAGCAACGGGATCGGGCGGCGCCGGGTGATGCAGGTGCTGGAAGCGGCCGGGCTGGCTGCGGTGGCGGGCCGGCGCGTCAGGGAGTTCTCGCTGGGGATGAAGCAGCGGCTCGGCATCGCCGCGGCACTGCTCGCCGACCCCGCGGTGCTGATCTTCGACGAGCCGGTCAACGGGCTAGACGCCGCGGGCGTCCGCTGGATCCGGCAGCTGTTGAAGTCGATGGCCGCCGAGGGCCGCACCGTCTTGGTCTCCAGCCATCTGATGAGCGAGATCGCGCTGACCGCCGATCACCTGATCATCATCGGGCGCGGCAGGCTGCTCGCCGACACCCCTACCGACCGGTTCGTGTCCGGTACGCGCCAGGACGTGCTGGTGCGCTCGCCCAGGGCCGGTGAGCTCGCCGGGCTGCTCACCGACCGTGGGGCGGCCGTCCGGCCAGAAGGCGGTGGCGGGCTCGCCGTGACCGGCCTGGCTGCGCCCGCCATTGGCGACCTGGCCGCCGGGCATGGGATCGCCGTGCACGAACTGGTGCCACGGCATGCCTCCCTCGAACAGGCCTACCTGGACCTCACCGGTGGCAGCACCGACTACCGTGCCGGAACTTCGGCGCTGGAAGGGACGGCCGCCTCATGACCACACCGCAGATCGCCGCTGCCGGCCGGGCCGTGCCATCGCGACTGGTCCGTGCCCGCGACCTGCTCGCCTTCGAGTGGACCAAGCTCCGTTCGGTCCGCTCGAATTACTGGACGCTGCTGATCGCGGCGGTGGTGACGCTCGGTGTTACCGCCATCGTGGCGCAGAGCATCGCATCCGCCCCGGCCCCGCCTCCCGGCGGCCCGATGAACCCGCTCAGCAGCAGCTTCCTCGGCTACGGCGAGTACACCGTGCTGCCGGTCACCGTCTTGAGCGTGCTGACATTCACCTCGGAGTACGCCAGCGGGCTGATCCGCACCACATTCACAGCAGTGCCCAAGCGCGGCGCGGTGCTCGCCGCCAAGGCAGCGGTCACCGGGGCCGCCGCCCTCATCAGCGGTGAGCTACTCGCCTTCGCCTGCTTCTTCTTCACCCAGGCGATCCTGTCCGCCCACCACCGTGGCCTGGCCTTGTCCCACCCCGGCGCGCTGCGGGCCGTGCTGGCCGTGGGGTTCGTCCTGGCTGTCTGCGCCGTGGTAGGCGTCGGGGCCGGCGCGGTTACCCGCCACACCGCGGGCGCCATCGCAGCGGCCGTCACGGTGATCTACCTCCTGGCGGTGCTGTGCCTGGTCCTGCCGTCCCCGTGGAACGTCAGGCTCGGCAGATTCACGCTGCCCTTCGCCGCCTATCAACTGGTCACCTTGCATCCTCAGCCAGGCCTGCTTTCCCCGGGCCTGTCCGTGCTGGTCCTCATCGGCTGGCCTGCCGCCGCCCTGCTGGCTGCCACACTCGTGATCACCCGCCGTGACGCATGATGCTCCCTTGCCCCGGCGATCACAGCATGATGAACCGAAAGACCACGAGCAGTCACGAGGACCGCCCACGGCGCACCGGCGGTCACTCTTCTCGGTCCGCCAGCAGCTCACGGCTGTGGTCGAGGCCGAGGATCTCGGCGGCCGCCTGGCAGTTGGCGTAGCCCGCGCCATAGGTGGCGAGGTAGGCGCCTGCGGCGGGGCGCCAAATGGGCAGGCCCATCTCCACGACCGTCGCGTCCGGGCGGGCCGCGAGCACCGTGGCAAGCACCGCCCTCGTTACCGGATCCCGGTGCGCGTCGCGCACCACGACCACCAGCGACCTCCCGGCACCCCGCTCGAGCGCGGCTGCGGCCAGGGCCGCAGCCCTGGCGCTCGAATGGGCGGCGATCCGCATCAGGTCCTGCTCGCCCAGCCACGGGCCAAGCCCCCAGGGCACCGCGCCCACAGCGACATTGGCGCGCGGTTCCATCTGCATGACGAAGGGGCGCACGAACGGCCCAGGCGCCCCGGAAAGGCTGGCGGCCCGGCGCGCGGCGGCCAGGCCGACCCCGGAACCGGCCTGCCGGGTGCCATCACCGGAGCGGTTGCCCGCGTGCCGGGCGGATGCCAGCCACCGGCGCAGCTCATCCACGCGTGCCGCGGCTTCTTCCAGCCGGCCGACGGGCAGTGCGCCGCTCTGGACGGCCGCCACCAGCGCCGCGCGCACCGCGAGGTAAGCCTGCTCACTCGTATCGCGGCCGAGACACAGCAGGTCCGCACCGGCTCCGACGGCCAGCACCCCCGCCTTGGGAATACCGCGTCCTTCTTGTGCCCCCCGCATCTCGAGCGCGTCGGTGACGATGACGCCGCGAAACCCGAGCGTGTTCCTGAGCAGGCCGGTCAGGGCCGCATGGGAGAGCGTGGCCGGCAGCTCGCCGGTGAGCCCGGGCACCCGCAGATGGCCGGTCATGATGCCGCGCGCCCCGGCCGCGATCGCCGCCTGGAACGGCGGCAGGTCTCGCTGCCAGAGCGCGTCGAGGCCGCCCGGTACCCCCGCCGTCACGTGATGGGTGTCCTCGTGGGTGCTGCCATGGCCCGGGAAATGCTTGGCGCACGCGGCGATTCCGGCCCGCTGCAGCCCACTCACCGCGGCTGCGGCGTGCCTGGTGACCGTCGCGGTGTCCGAGCCGAATGCGCGGGTTCCGATCACCGGGTTGTCGTCGGCGGTGTTGACGTCCACCGAGGGTGCCAGGTCGAGGTTCATCCCGGCCGCGGCGAGGTCAGAGCCGATGGCGCGGTAGACGCGCGTGGTCAGGTCCGTATCGTCGGCGGCGCCGAGGGCAGCATTGCCCGGATAGGGGCTGCCAGTCAGGTGCGCGAGCCTGGTGACGTCGCCGCCTTCCTCGTCAATGGCGATGACGGGCTGGTCGGTTACGCTGTGGAGCCGCTTGGTGAGGGCGGCGAGCTGGCCCGGCCCGGCGACGTTCTGGCCGAAGAGCGTCACGCCCGCCAGGCCGCGCTCGAGCGCCGCGAGCAGCCAGTCCGGCGCCGTCGTGCCGGGAAACGGCGGGATGAGCACGGCGTCGGCGAGCCGGGTGAGCGACGGTCCAGGTGAGGAGCCGCGGGGCTGGCCGCGACTCATCCCTTCACCGCGCCAGCGACAAGGCCGCCGCGTATACGGCGCTGGACAAGCACGAAGAACAGCACCGGAGGGATGGTGTAGGTGATGGACGCCGCCATGATCGATCCCCAGGCTGCTCCGCCGCGGCCGAAGAAATAGTTCACGTAGATCGGCAGTGTGTATTTCTGCTGATCGAGGCCGAGAAATGTGAGCGCGAAAATGAATTCGTTCCACGCGAAGATGAACGAGAAGACGCTCGTCGCGACGAGGCCCGGCGCGACGAGCGGGAACAGGATCCGCCAGAAGATGCGCGCCGGTCCCGCGCCGTCGATCGCCGCGGCCTCCTCGAGTTCCTTCGGAACGGTGGCAACGAAGTTGCGGAGCATCCAGATGGAGATCGGCAGCACGAAGGACGTGTAGACGATGATCAGGCCGGTCAGGCTGTCGAGCAGGTTCAGCGACCGGAAATCGAGGAAAAGGGCGATGACCAGTGCCTGCTGGGGCAGCATCTGCACTATCAGGAGCATGATCAGATAGGACGTGCGGAAGCGGAACCTGAACCTGGCGACCGCGACGGCGGCCAGCAGCGAGATCAGCGATGCCAGCACGACCGAGGTCACGGTGACGATCAGGCTGTTCCTGAAGAACGTCCAGTACGAGATCCCGATGACCTTGCCGCTCATGACGCTGCCGAAGTTCGCCAGCGTGGGGTGCGCCGGCAGCAGGTGCGGGGTGAGCGAGAAGATCTCGTTCTGCGGTTTGAACGCCGTCGACACCATCCACAGGATCGGCAGCAGTGTCACCGCCGCGACGAGCAGGCCAGCGCCGTTCAGCATGGCCCGGCGGGTCGCCTTGCCCAGGCGCCGGCGCCTGCGCATGAATGGGCGGGCGGGAATCTGGCCGTCCGCCGGTGCGGTTCCCGGCCGGCTGGGCCTGTCACTGGCCCTGGTTTTCTGCTGGCCGCTCACGCGGTGGCTCCCTGCCTGACGGACGCACGGACGTAGCCCACCGTGATGACGAGCAGGATGATGGTCAGGATCACCGCCAGCGCCGAGCCGAGGCCGTAGCTCGGCGGTAGCTGGAAGGCCTTCGCGTACGCATAGATGCCGAGGTTGTATTCGTCCCGGTTGCCGAGCGCGCCGGTGATCAGGTACGCCTGCGTGAACACACCGAAGTCCCAGATAACCGAGAGCAGCAGCAGGACCAAGAAGATCGGCTTGAGCAGCGGATAGGTGATCCGCCAGAACACCCGCCACGGCCCGGCCCCGTCCACCCGCGCGGCCTCGTGCAGCTCGGCCGGGATCGTCTTGAGGCCGGCCAGCACGCTGACGGCCACGAATGGGAACCCCTGCCAGACCAGGAGCAGTGTGAGCAGCGTGTAGGCGGGCAGGGCGGAGGTGGTCCAGTTGAACCCCGCCCAATTGGCGGAGCCCACCAGCCAGTGCGGCAGCCTGCTGAGGGTCCAGTCCACCACGCCGCCGTCCGGATCGAAGAGCCAGAAGAAGATGACGCTCGCGGTCACCGCCGGTGTTGCCCAGGCGAGCAGGGCCGCCGTGCTGACGAACGCCGCCATCTTGCGGCCCAGCCGGTTCAGCAGTAGCCCCACCAGCGTGCCGGTGGTGAGGGTGAGGATCACCACGACCGCGGCGAAGATCAGGCTGATCCGCAGCGACAGCCAGAACTCGGGATCCCGCAGGATCGCCGCGTAGTTGCTCAGGCCGACCCATTGGGTGGGCTGAGCCCCGGTGACCTGTGGCAGCCCGTAGATCTGGAAGGACAGCAGCCCGATCTGGAGGGTCGGCCACACCAGCACGAGGCCGATGGCGATCACCGAAGGCAGCAGGAGCAGGTACGGCGCGAGCCGGCGCCTGTGCAGGAGCCGGCCCACGCCGGCAGCGCTTCCCGGCCGGCCACGGGCCGGGCGGCCGCCCGGCCCGCCCGGTCCATCGTGCCCAGGGCCTGCCCGGGGGGATGTGCCCCCAGGCAGGCCCTCAACCATGTCCACTATGAGCCGGGACCGGCCCTAGCCTTCCGATCCGGAGTTCAGCACGTTCTGCAGCTGGGTGTTCGCCTTGCTGACCGTCGCAGCGAAGGACGCGCCGTTCATGAGCTGCTTCATCATGGTCGGGATGATCTGGTCGGTCGCGTCGGCGGTCGCCCAGTTCTTTGCGTTCAGCGGAGAGATCTGGGTCGAGGTGGCAGCCTTAGCGAACCCGGCCATGATCGGGTTCCCGGCGTAGTGGCCGCCGGTGAGCTGCGATGTGAAGGGCGGGAAGAAGCCCTGCGAGTTCGCGAAGGAGGTCGCATTGGCGGGGCTGTCCATGACCTGGATCAGCGCCCAGTCAGCCTTTGGGTCAGGGCTGTTGGCCCAGACACCAAGGTCGGAGCCACCGGCGAAGGCCGGGGCCGGGTCCGGGCCGTTCTGGCTCGGGATAGGGAACGAGGCCCATTGCGCCTTGTATTTGCTGCTGGGAAATTCGGCCTGGGCCCAGGGGCCGTCGATGTACATGTCGAGCTTCCCGAGCGCGAAGTCCTCGTTGGATCCGCCTGAGGTGGCGCCGGGGTTGCCGAGCTCGGTCTGCCCGACGTACTTGGACGGGGAGACCTTGTCCGTGCGGTACAGGTCGGCGTAGAACCTGATGCCGGCCTCCGACTGCGGGCTGGTGAGCTGTCCCATCCATTTGCCGTTCTGCTGGACCGCGACCTGGCCGCCCGCGCCCCAGATGAAGCTGACGATGGCGTTGGTGTAGTTGCTTGGCGCGCCGAGACCGTAGGTGCCAGGGAACTTCTTCATCAGCGCCCTCGCGTCGCTGACGAGCTGTGCCCACGTGGTGGGCGGCGAACTGATGCCGGCCGCCACGAACTGGTCCTTGCGGTACCAGATGCCGCGTACGCCGCCGAACCATGGCACCGCGTACACCTTGCCGCTCTGGGTGTCGTTCGCGAGCATGCCCGATACCAGCTCGGACTTGTTGGACCAGGAGTTCACATCGCCCGCGATGTTGGCGAGCATGCCCTGGCTCGCCACGGTCGGCGTGTCGGTGTTCCCGAGTTCGGTGATGTCCGGGCCGCCCTTGCCGCTCGACAGCGCGTTCTCCCACTGCGTGGTCCGGACCGTCCACGGAACGAACTTCACGGTCACCGTGGTCTTGGCGTATTGCGGGAACTTCTTATGGAACTGTGCGACCACCCCGTTCATCCACGTGACCTGCGCGGGGGTGGACGATCCCATGCGCCAGACCGTGATGTGCGAGGGCGCGGCTGACCCGGTGGACGAAGTGCCACTCGAGCCACAGGCGGCCGCTGTCACCGCCATCGCCGCCACCGCTGTGATGGCGGCGACCTTCGTAGGTTTCACTGCTGGTTCTCCTTCCGGTGTCGCCCGCGTGCGGTGCGTCACGATCTGGCCGGCGCTGCGCGCGCTGCCACGGCCCGGCGGCCTGGACCAGCCGCGGACGTTGGCGGAGCCCATCGCCTACAGTCAGACCGTGATCTGCCGCATGTGCCGCCCAGTGGTCGCAGTGTGCTGGTCGTAGGCCGGTAAGGCACCACAAGAGGAAACTAACAGGAAACTTTCCTATTAGATAGACTCGTTGCCGGATCGAGACGGAATCAACCCCTCATGCGAGGCGCCGCCGACGATGACGGTGCCCAGCGCCGCGCTACGGTGCGCAGAACGGAACGGTCACGAATGGCGCCACGGCCCGGAACACCTCGCCTCCTCCGCGAGCTGAATGACCGCTCGGCACTTGAGCTGCTGCTGGCCGAAGGCCCGCTGACCAGGGCGCAGCTCGGTGAGCACACCGGACTGTCCAAGGTAACGGCGTCCCAGCTGCTTGCCCGGCTCGAAGAGCGCGGCCTCGTGCAGATCGCCGGAGAGCTGGCAGGCGGGCGTGGGCCGAACGCCGCCCTGTATGCCGTCGTGCCATCGAGCGCCAACGTGGTCGGGCTCCACGTCGAATCCGACGTGGTAAGCGCGGGTGTTGCCGACGTCACCGGCTCCGTGCTCACCGAGGTGATCGCCGACGCGGACGGTGCTGGGGACCCGGTCGAGCTTGTCCGGGGCGCGATCACGACCGCATGCCACGCAGCGGGTGTCGAGGAGTCACGGTTGAAGGCGCTCGTCATCGGCAGCCCCGGTGTGGTGGACCCCCGCACCGGCGACCCACGGATCGCGGTCAACCTGCCCCACTGGCATGAGGGTGTGCTCGCGGCGCTTCGCCACGACCAGCGGCGCCCGGTCACGATCGAAAACGATGTCAACCTCGCGGCAATCGCGGAACGGGCCCATGGCGCCGCCGCCGGCGTGGACGATTTCGTGTTCATCTGGCTAGGCACCGGAGTCGGGCTTGCCACCGTGCTCGGTGGCCGACTGCACCGGGGATTCGCGGGTGCGGCCGGGGAGATCGGCTACCTGCCCGTGCCCGGCGTGCCCCTGCCCGAGGACGTGTGGCGGCCCTACACCGGGTCGCTTCAGTCGCTGGTGGGGGCGGCCGCGGTCGGCCAGCTTGCCGGGACGGCCGGATTCGGGGGTGCACCGGCCGCCACGGCCGTGCGCGCGGCGGTCGCGGCCCTGGACGGGGGGGACCAGCACGGAGTGGAGTTCGTGGACGAGCTGGGCCGGCGTGTCGCCCTCGGGCTGGCGGCCGTCTGCGCTGTACTCGACCCTCAGCTCGTTGTGCTCGGAGGCGACATAGGCCACGCCGGCGGCGTGCCGCTCGCCGAACGCGTATCAGCCATGGTCGGCCGGATCTGCCTGAGCAACCCGCAGGTTGTCCCCACTGGCGTAACGAAGAACGCGGTGCTGCGCGGCGCGATTCTGACCGCCGTCGAGCAGGCACGCAAACAGCTGCTCGATTCCGTTGCCGGCTAACACCAAGCGGACCGGGAAGCGCAGGTCCACCGCTCTGCGGTCGATCGCCGGGCCGATACAGCTGCTGGTGATCACGTGGGATCCTGGTGCATAGCGCCCAGCCAGTTGGCCGGCTATTGCCGGCCCGCCCTGCTGGGCCTAGCGTTTGCTGCAGGGGCGGGCTTGAGGGGCGCCGGCGCGACTTTGGGTTAACCTTGGCCGCGCTGCTGCGCGGCCCGGTTCACAGGCCCGCGCAGACGGGGGTTCACCATGGCGCAGCCGCCGGAGACACGGTTCACCAGGGCCGGTGATGTAGATATCGCCTACCAGGTGCTCGGCTCCGCGAGCCAGCTTGACCTGGTATTCGTCCCGGGGTGGGTGTCACATCTGGAAGTGATGTGGGAGCTGCCGGAGTTCGCCCATTTCCTTGACCGACTGGCGGCCATGGGTCGGCTGATCATGTTCGACAAGCGCGGCACCGGGCTGTCGGACCGGGTCGCGGGGATGCTGACGCTGGAGCAGCGGGCCGACGACATCGCGGCGGTCATGGACGCCGCCGGATCCACCCGGGCCGCAATCATCGCATGGGGCGAAGGGGCAGCCATCGCCGCTATGTTCGCCGCCGTCCGCCCCGACCGGGTGACCGCGCTGGTCCTGGGAACGTTGCCGGTCAAAGTGACCGACGGCCAGCGGCCGCTGATTCCCGACCCTGCTCTGCTGAGGGAGCTTTCCACCGCGGTCGAAACGGGCTGGGGGCAGGCCAGCCTGGTACCGCTCCTCGCGCCATCGCGGGCCGACGACACCCGGTTCCTGTCGTGGTACCGGCGGTGGGAGCGGCTGTCGTCAACTCCGAGCGCGGCTGCGGCGACGCTGCGCTGGGCAATGGAGTTCGATCTGGGGCCGGTTCTCCCGGCGATCCAGGCCCGGACGCTGATCGTGCACCGCACCGGCAACGCGCTGTTCGACGCCGGGTCCGTCCGGGCGGCTGCGAAGATGATCCCCGATGCGCGGTGCGCTGAGCTCGCCGGCGAGGACGAACTGCCCTACATCGGCGACACCGATGGTCTGGTTGATGTGATCCAGGAATTCCTGACCGGCACCCACGGGACACCGGACCCCGACCGCAGCCTGGCCACCGTGCTGTTCACCGACATCGTCGGGTCGACGCAAAAGGCCGACCGGCTCGGTGACCGCCGCTGGGGATACCTGCTCGATGAGCATCACGCCCGCATCCGGCGGCTGCTGGAGCGGTTCCGCGGCACCGAGGTCGACACCGCAGGGGACGGCTTCTTTGCCACCTTCGACGGGCCCGCGCGGGCGGTCCGGTGCGCCTGCGCCATCGGGGACACGGTGCAGGACATCGGCATCGAGATCCGCGCCGGCCTGCATACCGGCGAGGTGGAACGCCGGGGCGCGGCGGTGACCGGCCTGGCCGTGCACGCCGGCGCCCGGGTCGCCGCGCTCGCCCAGGCGAGCGAGATCCTGGTGACCAGCACCGTGCAGATGCTGGTCCTGGGCTCGGGGATCACCTTCACCGGCCGCGGCGAGCACACCCTCAAAGGCGTCCCCGGCAAGTGGCAGCTGTTCGCCGTGGAGAACTACTGAAACGCCGCCGGGCGAAAGCTGCTGTGGCGGGTCAGGCAGCACAGCAGACCTAGCAGAGCAAGGAGGGGACATGCACGTTGAATCGTCGGTCACCAGCGTGTCGTGGATTCCGTCGGACTCGGTGTCCGGCCTGTACAAGGCCGGGTTCGCCGTCGGTGCGAGTCACCCCGACGACCCGCCGCCGGATGCCATCGAAGATCATGCGGGCCTTGAAGAGCTGTTCGCCGCCGAAAGGTTCCGGTTCGCCAATCACCTGGCCGCCTGGATCGAGGTTCAGGACGGCCACATCACGGACGCCGGGTATTCCGGCCGCGGTTACATCGCCCGCACCAGGTTCGGGTGGGGCCCGCAGCGGGAGGTGACGTTCCAGCCCACCCCGTTCCCCGACATCAGGACCGACCCCGAGCTCGGTGCCACCGGGGCCCGGTTCACCCAGACGATCGGCGGCCGGACCGGCGCGCCGATGCCGCGGCCGGTCAGCGGCAAGCCCTACGCGCAGTGGCTGGCGCCTACCGTGTGGACCACCCTGGCCCTCACCATCGGCACCGACGGCTCCGCCCACGGGGAGCTGACCGGCGCCAGCGCGTTCCCCCGCCACTGGGTCTACGACGAGAAGGGCCAGCTGGTGGCCAAGTCCGGGCTGGCCGACTTCCGCGAGTGGATGGCGACCGCGCACGGCCAGCACAGCCCGTGGGGACAGGAAGACAGCCAGCCGCTGGTGATGCTCGCTGAAAGCGCGCTCGAACGGCAGCTGTCGGCCACCATCATGCGCGGCGGCGCCAAGCCCGTCATCCGCAAGCTGGCCAAAGACACCCTGCTCACCGAGCAGGGTGAGCCGGGCGGCGACGTCTACCTGCTGCTGGACGGCCCCAAGGGTCCAGATCAGGCTTTACGAGGGGGTCGAGTTGGCGCTTTTTGGGTTGGTGCTGCGGGCCAGATTCCGCCGCCGGTGGCGGGCGTGGCTGTCCCGCCAGCTCCGGTGGTGGTGGCCTGGGTTATTGCGGCCATGGCGCTGGGAACGCTGATCACCGCCAACACACTGGCCGCCGGTCCGGCGCTGGCCGCCACGAGATCACACCCGGCAAGCCTCCTCCGGACCGAATGAGCCCGCTATCATCTGCCCGGCTGGAGATCGCGACAGAGTATCCGCGGCTGTTTCATGGGGTCGGGATTCGCCCGTCGAAATAGGGCGTGCAGGTGGCTCGGATGGGTGGGGCCTGTGCGTGAGCGGGTTCTTCCGGCGATCAAAAGAACTTCATGTTGGCGGACCGAAGCCGGTTCCGGTGAATGCGCACTGCCCTCTCGGCTGCGTCGGCTGAGACGAGGCCGCCCCACGCTGCTGCGGCCGCCTGTCCTAGCGTCAAGAGTGCCTCCACCTCGTCGTGGCCGAGCGCGGCTCCCTGGACGAGACGCGTGCCGAATCCGATGTGCCAGCGCTCGTCACGGAGGACCAGCTCCACTCCCCGGCGAACGCCCGGAAGCGCGGCGGACAGGCGGTCGAGTGTGTCGAGCAGCGCATTCTGCCCAGCCAGGAGGACCACGCCCTCGAGCACCATGTGGTACAACCCGACCGCGGCAGTCAGACCCTCGTGGTCCTCGGCGAGGCGCAGGGCAGTGGCCGGGAGCCGCTCCTCGAACAGGGCGACGAGCTCGGGACTGACGAGGGTGCGGAGAACGTCCTGCCGGGCCGCAAGGTCGGCCCCCGGGACCGCCGCGACCTCGGCCGCGACACGATCGAAGAAGCGGGCGTGGCGGCGCTCGTCACGGGCCTGCGCACGGAAGCACGCCGCCACCAAGTCGTTGGAGGCTGCGGCCTGGAAGGAACCAAGGTGCCCGGACACCGCCGACTCTGCGATGCAAAAGCCCGCGATCAATCCGAGGACGTGGGCGTTCTCGATCTCGTCGAGCGCCGGCCACGCCTCCTTGTCGGGCGCGAAATCGATAGCCGCCTCGTCCCACTGCAGCGTCTCGGCGAGTATCACGAAGCTGTCGTATCTGGTGAACATGAATCAGTTTCCCAGTCCTCCGGGATCTCCCCTCCTCCTCTGTCCCTGGGCCGGCCTGCGTCTGCTCGTTGACGCTCATACCCCGCCGACGCTCCCGCAACGAGCAGGAGGACCCCGATCCCGGGTGAGGGGTGAAGGCAGAGGGGCCCGCAACGACCTAATCACCAGGCATAACCCGAAGCCCGAGCATGAGGGCTTCGATGATGAGTACCGCGCCGACCACGAGATCCCAGCGGAGCCGGATGCGAATGAAGCGGGAAACAATTCGCCCGAGGTACAGGCCGACGAGAGTCATCAACGCGGTGATGACGCCGAATAGTATGGCTGGAACCAGCGGGGACAGGCCGAGCAATCCTAGGCCCGTGCCGGCGATCACGTTGTCCAGGCTCAACGGCACGGGAAGGCCGAAGATTGACCAGCGGTGCTCTGCCTCCAGTTCCTTCTGGGTAGCAGTCCGCAACGCCCGGACGATTAGGTAAAGGCCGTACAAACCGAGCGCGGTGGCCCCCACATGATCGGCTATCTCACCGCCGATCTCCTGGCCGACATCATGCCCCACTAAAATTCCCACCAGCGGCGCCACACCATCGAAGAAACCGAAAACCACGGCAATTTCCAGGGCATGTCGCCATGAGAACCGAAGGGGCCCGAGGATGACAGCTGTCCGGAAGTTGTCCAAGCTGAGCACAAAACCGAGGACGATGAGGTTGAGAAACATAGCTCAGTTCTGGCTAGTCCTTTATCGGGCGGTCCGGGTGCGGCCGGAGGACAAGGGGCGTTCCGGCCGGGCGCGTGCCGGGATTGGCGGCCCGCACCGCTGCTGCGACAAGCCCGTGGTCGGGGGAGAGGTAACAGACAGGGTCGGTTCGGGCAGCGTCGCCGGTTAGCTGGAATGCCTGGCAGCGGCATCCGCCGAAGTCGATCTCGCGGCGGTCGCAGCTTCGGCATGGATCAGGCATCCAGCCTGTTCCGCGGAAGCGCTGAAAAAGGGGGGACCGCTCCCAGATCCATGCCAGGGGGTGCTCGCGCACGCTGGTGCGAGGAAAGGCAAGAGCGTGTGCGGTCGGACAGGGGAGCACGTCGCCGTTGGGTACCACGGTGAGCTGTCGTCGGCCCCAGCCGCCCATACACGGCTTGGGGTATCGGCTGTAGTAGTCGGGAACGACGTAAATGATCTCCATCCGGCCGCCCAGCCGCCCGCGCGCCGCTCGCACCATTGCCTCGGCGCGCCCGAGCTGATCCCTGCTCGGCAGGAGCCCGTCCCGGTTCCGCCAAGCCCAGCCGTAATACTGCGTGTTGGCCAGCTCGATGCGGTCGGCCTCCAGGTCCGCCGCCATGGCCAGAATGCGGTTGACCCGGTCGATGTTGTGGCGGTGGAGGACCACGTTCACGGTGAGGGGCCACCCAGCTTCTTCACCAGCCGGGCCGCTGCTTTCTTGCGCTCGAAGGATTGCGTGCCGGCGATGCGGTCGGCCAGGGCCTTCATCGGCCTGGATGCTGATCTGCACGTGATCGAGGCCTGCGGCGCGCAGCTGCTCGCCGCGGTGGGGCGAGAGGCTCAACCCGCTCGTGATGAGATTCGTGTACAGGCCCAGTCCGGTCGCGCAGCGTACGATCTCGGCAATGTCGCGACGCTGCAGCGGCTCACCACCGGAAAGGTGAAGCTGCAGGACGCCCAGCTCCCTGGCCTCGGCCAGTACCCGTCGCCACTCCTGCGTCGTCAGCTCGTCGGAGTAGTCGCCGAGGTTGAGGGGGTTGGAACAGTACGGGCAGTGCAGCGGACAGGCGTAGGTGAGCTCGGCCAGCAGCCCGAACGGCCTATCCATGGCTGACCTCCACGCGTCGTTTGCCAAGCAGGTCGGCGAGGAAGAGCCGCACCTGGTCGTCGGCCACGCCGTCGTAGCGGTCGCGCAGCTCCGTCAGGATCTCGGCCACCGTCCGCTGCCCGTCACACAGCTCCAGGATCGCCACGCCCGTGTCGTTCAGCAGGGTGACCGTCTCCGGCGTCAGGAGCACGTGCTGCTGCCTCGCCGGGTCGAACGCCAGCCGGACATGCGGCGCGAGGCGGGGCCGGGAGGTCGCTCGGGGCTGGCCGGGAGGTCGGTCGGGGCCGGTTGGTCGGGAAAGCGCAGCCGCGCCGACAGAGCCGGCGTCGCTACCGGTCTGCATACGCATGGTCGATGGCATCCAGCATGCTCCACAGAACGTCGCACTTGAACGACAGAGCAGCCACGGCGCGCGCCTGCCCCTCCGGCGTCCGGCAGTGCTCCGTCACCACCTGCAGGGCGTGCGCTGAGTCGCGTGGCGCCTGCATCAGGCGAGCCCGGAAGTAGGCGAGCCCCTGAGGGTCGATCCAGCGATAGTGGCGCTCGAACGCGGCGAGACGCTCGGCCATCAGGTCCGGCGCGAACAGCTCGGTCAGCGAGGAGGCCACCGCCTCCACCCACGGCCGGGCGCGGGCGAAGGTGACATAGGCATCGACGGCGAACCGGACCCCGGGGACGACATGCCGCTCGTCCTCTAGCTCTTTCCGCGTCAGCCCCGCTGCCTCGCCCAGGCGCAGCCACGCCTCGATGCCACCCTCCCCGTCGGCCGTGCCGTCGTGGTCGAGAATGCGCTGGACCCAATGGCGGCGTACCTCGGGCAGCGGGCAGTTGGCCAGGATGGCGGCATCCTTACGGGGGATGTTCTGCTGGTAGTAGAAGCGGTTAGCCACCCACCCCTGGATCTGGCGGCGGCTCAGGGCCCCCTCGTTCATCTTCCGGTGAAAGGGGTGCCAGCTGTGGTAACGCTGGGATTGCTCGCGCAGCGCTGCCACAAAGTCTTCGGTGTCCGTCACGATGAGCGTCATATCCGCAATTCCAGGCCGTCCACGGCGACCTCCATGCCGCGCTGCTGGAGGATGAGCCGCTCCGGCGTATCATCCAGCAGGATCGGATTGGTGTTGTTGATGTGGGTGTAAATCGTGCGCTCGATGGGGAGCGGGGCCAGCTGCTCGAGGCTGCCGTCGGGACCGCCGATCGGCAGGTGCCCCATCTCGCGTGCTGTCTTGCCGGCCAGGCCGAGCCGGATCAGCTCGTCGTCGCGCCAGCAGGTTCCGTCGACGAGCAGGCAGGTGCAGTCATCCAGCTGGTCGCGTACCGCCGTCAGCTCCTGCACCGACGGCAGGTAGACCAGCGTCCGGCTGGTGCGCTCGTCGGTCAGCCGGTAGCCCACGACCCGGCCCTTCGTGGTGCCCGCGCCGAACCGGGCCCGCTTCGTGGTAGGGACATCGAAGGCCCGGTACGACAGGCCATCCGCCAGCGGTACGTCAGCTCCCGGGATGACCGGCTGCCACTCGACCGGGCAGTAGGCTTCGAGCGTCCCGAGCAGCGACGTCCCGCCGTCAAGCGTGTCGCGCACGGCCTCCGTGGCGTGGAGCTCAAGACCGCGTCCCTCCCGCAACAGCAGCAGGCCGAGCGTGTGGTCGAGCTCGGCGTCGGTGAGCAGCACCGCCTGCAGCGGGACCGCCCTGCCGCCGAGGGGGCCGCCCGAGGGGTGCAGAGGAGGGAAGGACTCGATCTGGGCGCGCACATCGGGCGAGACGTTGAACAGGAACCATCGGCGGTCGTCGGGACTCACTGCGATCGACGACTGGGTGCGCGGGCGTGCTGGCCGGGAACCGTCCCGGACCGCGCGGCAGGCAGGGCAGGCGCAATTCCACTGCGGGAATCCGCCTCCTGCCGCCGATCCCAGTACTCGCACCCGCACGCCAATCGGCCATCCTTTCCGCCTGGAGGGCACAAGAGCCCGGAACAAGGGCATCGCGATTCGGTGCCGCGTGCCGGAAAGGGCGCCGGACGGCGTCGCCCGGCGCCCGGTCCGGCTACACCCAGTCCTGGTCCTTCCAGGTACCCATGTATGCGGTCGCCTCAGCCGACACCCTGATCTCCTGGGCAGCGGGGGGCTTCCAGGCGGACCGCTGGGGTCGGGAGCCGAAGGTCTTCCGGGCCATGGCTGTCACCTCCTTCCCTGCCGGTTTCGTAGGCGAGTCCCCCCGGAATGGAGGCTGCGGCGCTAATCCGGCAGCGCGAAGATGAACAGGGCGGCTCCGTGTGGTGCCCCGAGCATCCCGGGCACGAACCCCTCGACCCAGCCGCCCCACCCGCTCGGCACGGCGATGTACTGCTTTCCGTCGAGGCTGTAGGTCGTCGGGCTGCTGTGATGGCCGCTCCCGCACTGGAAGTGCCACAACAGCTCCCCGGTGCGGGCGTCGAGTGCATTGAACTCCCCGGTGGGCTCGCCGGCGAACACGAGGCCGCCACCGGTGGCCAGCACCGACGAGCACATCGGCACATCGTTGCGCCAGCGCCACGCCTCCCTGCCCGTGGCCGGGTCGAACGCGCTCACCGAGCCCGCCATGTCCTCGGCGTCCACCTGGACGCCCGCTCCCCAGTACGGGATGCCCTCCTTGAACTCCCTCCTGCGTCGCGTGGCCGTCGCGCCGATGTCCTGGACCGGGACGTACAGGAGTTGCGTCTGCGGGCTGTACGCCGCGTGCGTCCATTCCTTGCCGCCGGCCGGCCCCGGCCAGAAGTGGACCGGGTCCCCCTCCTTGTCGGGGTACACCTTGGGCGTCACCTTGCCGCTGGCGTCAACCTCGCCCCAGGTGATCCGGTTGACGAACGGGAACACCCGGATCAGCTCACCGTTCGTGCGGTCCAGGATGTAGCCGTACCCGTTCTTGTCGAAGTGGGCCATCACCTTGCGGCCGTCGAGGTCGAACAGGATGTGCTCGGCGATGCTGTCGTAGTCCCACACGTCGTGCGGGTTGTACTGGTAGTGGAAGCGGATCTGGCCGTTGTCGGGATCGACGGCGACCATGCTGTCGGTGTAGAGGTTGTCGCCCTCACGCACCTCCCCGTCGAAGTCCGGCGCCGGGTTGCCGGTCCCCACATACAGCAGGTTCAGCTCCGGGTCATAGGTGCCGGTGACCCAGCAGTTCGCGCCGCCCCGCGCCCACGCCTCACCGTCGGCGGGCCAGGTGTCGGACCCGGGCTCGCCGGGCTTCGGCACGGTGTAGCAGCGCCAGGCGTGCTCCCCGGTCTCAAGGTTGAAGGCGTCGAGGTGGCCGCGCACCCCGAACTCCCCGCCGGAGCTGCCGACGATGACCTTGTCCTTGATGATGAGCGGGGCGAGCGTGGCGCTCTCCCCGGCCCGCACGTCGCCGTACGTTTTGTCCCAGACGGCCTTGCCGTTGGTGGCGTCGAGCGCGACTATGTGCGCGTTCTGGGTGACGTAGAAAACCTTCCCCTGCGCCACCGCGACCCCGCGGTTGACGTTGCCGCAGCACAGTGAGACGTCGAACGGGATGGCGTGCTTGTATCGCCACAGCTCATCCCCTGTCCGGGCGTCGAGGGCCCAGCACCAGCCGTCCCAGCCCGTGACGTACATGACTCCGTCCACCACGATCGGGGCGGCCTCGAACGAATACGTAGTCGCGCCCGCCTGCAGGCCGGTCCCGCCGCACTGGAAGACCCACACGGGAGTGAGGCGCTTGACGTTGTCCGTGTTGATCTGCTCCAGCGGGCTGTAGCGCTGCCCGTCGTAGGCGCCGTAGTAGGTGAGCCAGTTGTGCGGCTCCGAGCGGGCATTGAGAATGCGCTCGTAGGTGACGTTGTTGGCCACCGGCGGCGCGCTCCCGACCACTCTGGTCAGAGTTACCTGGTCGACGGCATGCCCTGCGTCTACGTATTCTGTCCCTTCTGCCATGTCCTGTTCCTTTCCGGGTCGGGACGGGTGGGGGCGGCGGCGGCCCTACGGCCGGGGCTGCGGCGGGCGGTCGAGGCGGGCCTCCGGCGGCGCGTCCCCCATCACGACGATCGCGCCGGTCAGGCCCCGGCCTTCGTCGTTGCCAGTGGGTGAGCCGTACCAGTAGTAGCCCGGGCCATCGAGGTTGAGGGTGGCCGTTCCCCGCGACTGGTTCACCAGCCAGATGAACTGACTGTCACCGTTGCTCGGCAACAGCGCACAGTGTGTGTTCTTGTCGTCGTTGATGAGTTCGAGCTCGATCTCACCCCCGTGGGGCATGACGAGGACCGCGGGGTCCCAGACCAGCTGATCGGGCGGAATCCGGATACGGGCGCGCATGCGGCCGTCGGGCCCCTCCTCGGCGCGCCCGATGTTCCCGTTGGCAAGCAGCCGGCCTATCGTTGCCCCGTTCTGCTTAGCCAGACCCTGCAGTTCTTGCTCCACTCCAGCTGTCATCGGCTTGACCTCCTCGTACGGCTAATACGGTCTGCCTACCGGGACGGACAGATGTTCCGCCGCCGTCACGGCCACGTTCCCAGCTGGCTTCATGCCGTGGGCCGGGCGCTGCCGGCCCTCTCCCCGGAGGGCTTCGGTGCGGGCAGAGGTCACGAGGCCGACATGGACGGCGACCGACCTTCCCGACGATGCGGCCGGCCCGGGCGGCCCGGGTGGGTCGCCTCGCGGCTAGCCTGATGGCGAGCGAGCGCATCGCGGCATCGTCTACGGCGTTGGTGATTGGCTAATGGCAATGCTGGGGACGCTTCTCCCCATTGCTCAAGGGAGATGGGATGAACGGTGTGAACACTCGTACGAGTGGTGCCTCACACGCAACGAGCGGGAACGCGTTCGCCGATGACAGCCTCACGAGGACCGCTGAGGCCTGGGAGGGCTTCACCGCCGGGGAAGACGCTGTCCAGGGCGTCCGGCCGGAGATCCTCACGTCGTGGTACCGGTGCCGGGAACAGTACGGGGTCGACCCCGGCCTGGACCGGGCACCGCCGGCCGCGCCTGATGAAAGCGCCCATTCGATCGAGCGCGATGTAGTGTTCGCCGAGCTCGGGGGCCTGGCCACGAGCGCGGCTCGGGAGGTGGCTGGCCTCGACGGCCTCGTCACCGTGACCGACCCTGGTGGACGCATCCTGGCGTGCTGGGGAAGCCAGCGCCTCCTTCGCCTTGGCGCGGACAGTAACCTGGCCCCCTGGTCAACGTGGTCGGAGTGGGCGAGCGGTACTAACGGCATGGGAACCGCGCTGGAATGCCACCATCCCGTCATGGTCAGGGGCCCGGAACATTGGTGCCATGCCTTTCACCCGTGGGTGTGCGCCGGTGTCGCCGTCCGGGACGTGGTCACCCATGACCCACTGGCCGTGCTCAACATCTCATGCTGGAAGACGCCGTTACCCGACGCGGTACTGCCATGGCTCCGCAATGCCGCGGCCGGGACCGAGGCCAAGCTGCGGCAGCGGGCGCAACACACCGGCACCCTCCTGGCGGCTGCCTTCGCCGATGCCCGGGTGGCGCGTGCGACGCCGCTCGCCGCGGTAGACACGGCCGGATACGTCATACTCGCTAACACCGAGGCCGCCGCCTTGCTGGGCACTCCGGCGGACGTCCCCGCCTACGCAGCGACCCACCGCTGGACTCCCCAGCTCCCCACGCTGCCGCGGCTGGTTCGTCGTGCCGTTGAGCGCGCCCGCCAAGACGCCCGCTGGGCGGGATCCACGCAGATATTCGTGCCTTTCCTCGGCGCCCCCATCCCGGTTTCGGTCCGCCCCGTCTCGGCCGGAACCCAGGTGATCGGCCTGCTGCTTGCCTTTGGTTCTCCGGGTGGGAATCCGCCCTTCGCGGGGCGCCCGGACGATTCTCTCCTTGACGCCTCGCGCGCCCGTGCTCTCCCTAGCCGAGTGGTCGCCATGCGGGACGACCGGTGGGTCATGCTCGACCCTGGCGAGATTCGCTTCGCCGAGGCTGACCGCAACACTGTCTGGCTGAAGACCGATCAGGGATCGCTGCGGGCAGCAACTCGTGGTCTCGACCGGCTGGCGGGGCAGCTCGAAGGCAAGGGATTCCTCCGCGTACACCGCCGCTTCCTGGTCAATATCAGCCGAATCAGGGAGGTAGAGCAGGGCTTCAAGGGGACGCTGTTCGTCACCACCGACACACGCACCCATGAGACCGTGCCCGTCTCTCGCAGGCACGTACCGCAACTCCACCAGGCGCTCGGACTGTAGGGAACCTCGGCGCCATCCGGCGGCGGCCGTAGGTGCCCGGTCCGCCTTCCAGGCCCGGTGCCCACGGCCGCCGACCCGCTTCATTGGTGATCACGGCGACCCTTGACAGTGGTCCTGTTCGCTGGCAGCCTTCTTGTCACTAATTGTGAACTGTGTTCGTATATAGAAACTCGGAGTCGCCGGGTGGCATCGACGAACCGCAGTGTGGAACGCGCAATCCGCCTGCTCCGCCACCTGGCAGACGAGCCCGGCCCCATCCGCTTCACCGAACTTCAGGTCGCCACCGGCATCCCGAAGGGAACCCTGCACGGGTTGCTGGCCAGCCTCGACGCCGCCGACTTCGTTCACCACAGCCCTCGCGGCTATGAGATCGGCATCGGGGCTTTCGAGGTGGGAACCGCGGTGCGTGCCCCCGTATCCCTGCGCGCAGCAGCCTCCCCGCTGCTCGATGACCTGTTCACTTCCCACGGGGAGGCCTGCCACTTCGGTTTGCTCTCACAAGGTGACGTCGTATACCTGGATGTTCGGGAGTCGGTGCATGCGTTGCGGTTCACCCAGCGGACGGGCGCACGCAAGCCTGCATACTCCACCGCTCTCGGTAAGGCGATGCTGGCTCTCCAGACCGACGCAGCCATCGCTGCTACCTATCCATCGCGGTTGCCGAGTCTGACTGCCAACACGATTCCCACTCGGGCCGGGCTCCTGGAGTGCGTCAAGCAGATCCGGGAGAAGGGGTACGCCACGGAGAGCGAGGAATCTACCCCCGGCGTGTGCTGTATCGGCGTCGCGGGCATCCTCGACAGCCTGATATATGGGCTTTCCATCACTGTTCCTGTGCAGCGGGCCCAGGTAGAGGATCTTCCTCGATTCCTGCCGTCGCTGACCACTACCCTTTCCAGGCTGAACTCTTCTTTGACTACCCGCGAATGGTTTACGCCTGGATCACTGGCGAAATCTGCAAGAAACCTGGCGACATCGTGGTGACTAGACGGTCGTTTCATCAACGCGAGACGATGAGATAGGAGATCATCATGGGCAATAACCGCAAGAGCGCGCGGGGTAGACGGCGGCCTGTCCTCCGCAGCGCGACGCTGGCAGCGATCGCCGCCACAGCATTCGCGCTGGTCTCCGCCTGCAGTTCCAGTAGCCCCTCGGCGGGAAGTTCAGCCGCCACGTCAGCTAATCCGTATAAAGCCAGCCTTACTTACTGGTTCTGGGGCGAGAGCGACATCCCTGGCATAGACAAGTGGATGACCGGTATGGTGAGCCAGTACCAGAAATTGCATCCAGGGGTGAAGATTAATGTAGTGCCGCAGAGCACAAATACATTGATCGGGGCATTCAATACGGCGGCGCAGTCCAAAGCTGGCCCGAACATGGCGACCCAGTGGGCGACGCTGCCGACGCTGACACCCTACTGGAACGGAGACACCGTACCAATCTCGAACTATGTTCCGGCCAGTCAGACCGCGAACTGGCTGAACACGAACGAGAACACCACTGGCGGTAAGATAGTCGCGATGCCCCTATATCTGATCGGCGTCCCGCTCGTCTGGAACAAATCCATGTTCAAGCAGGCCGGCCTGAACCCGGATAAGGCTCCCGCGACTTGGGCACAGTTCCTGGCCGACTGCGCCGCACTCAAGGCCCACGGCATCACCCCCTTCGGCATGGGGAACCAGGACGGCTACTTCGGGGCCTGGATGTTCGCCATCTACCTGAAGCAGGAGCTGAACTCCCTCGGCACGCTCAAGTCCGCGGTGGCCGGTAACAGCAGCAGCGCCCAGGCCACGCTGAACACCGACCTCAAGAACATGTACACGATGCTGCAGGGGCTGATCAAGAACGGCTACGTCAACTCCAGCGTTTCGTCGCTTAATCTCAACCAGGGCTGGCAGCTATTCCCGGAGAAGAAGGTCGCCATGTCCTTCACCACCGACGGCAATGCCATCGCCTGGGGTAAGGCAATCGGGAATGCGAACGTCGGCGTCGCGCCACCGCCGATCTGGGGAAGCGGTACATTGGCCAAGACCTACGACGTGACACAGTCCTCCGACGAGTTCATCACCAGCTGGTCGCAGAACCCGAAAGCAGCCGCAACCTTCCTGGCCTGGCTGCACCAGCCGGCGAACATGAATGCGCTCTACGCTCAGACCGGTGCGTTCCCGGCGGATAAGCGGTTCGATACCTCGCGTATCACCAATCCACTGGCCAAGCAACTGTTCGCGCTCGATACTGCGGGATCGTCCATCTGGCTGGAGAATTACATTCCACCAGAGGTCGACTCCAACGCCGATATCCCGGCGGGCCAGCTGATTATCTCCGGCTCCGGAAATCCGGCGGCAGCAGTGGCTCTATGGAACGAGCAGATCACCAAGTGGCGGACCCAGCAGCCGGGGGAGCTGGCAAACTTTAAGAAGTGGGCGGCGAGTGGCTGACGCCACGCCGACCAGCAGCACTGCCCGGCCCGGCCTGCCCTCGGCACCACCGTCGGCAGACCGGGCTGGGGGTGCGCCGCGGCTGTCGCTGCTGCCGCGGCTCCGCCGGCGCCTCGGATGGCGTCTCTGGTCATATGCGTTCGTGCTTCCCGCCGTCATCGCTCTGGCCGCGACATTCGGTTACCCACTGGTCGAGGTGGCCCGGTTCTCCTTCTATGCAGGCACGATCCAGCAGCCTGTCTACGTCGGCACCGGGAACTACCTGGAATTGTGGCATGATCCCGTATTCATTCGTTCGGTGCTGGATAACCTGAAACTGCTCACGGCGGTGCCCGTCATGACAGTGCTGGCAATCGGGATCGCGCTGGCGATTAACGCGGGGTACCGAAGAATGAAAGTCTACCAGGCGATCGTCTTCCTGCCTTACGTCCTGCCGGCTACGGCGATCGGGCTGACCTTCTCCTATCTGCTGTCGCAAAGCGGCATAGTGAACACGGTGTTGCACCAGTGGCATTTGGGTGGCCTGGCCAAGGACTGGCTGGGCTCGGCCCACTGGGCAATTCCGACCATCGCCGCCGTCATCATCTGGCAGCAGCTCGGATTCGGCGTGGTCGTGCTGACGGCAGCGCTCCTCGCCGTCCCCCAGGAGCTGATAGAGGCGGCGCGAATTGACGGAGCCAGCGGCTGGCGGATTCAATGGTTTATCCTGATCCCCCATGTCAGGCGGATAATTGGGCTCTTCGTGATGATCGAAGCCATCACGATGCTGAGCGCCGTCTTCACCTATGTCTTCGTGCTTACTCAGGCCGGCCCTGCATATTCATCGAGCGTTATGGAGTATTACATCTACCAGAACGGGTTCCAGGAGGGCGCTGTAGGCCTCGCGTCCGCGGCGGCTGTCGTGCTTCTCGCGGTGGCCAGCGTTTTCATCGTTGTCTACCTGCGGCTCCGCTCCCGCAGCGACCAGGTCGAAGCGTGAAACGCGCCGTCACCACCACCGGTTCACATGTGCTTTTGATCGTGCTCAGCATCGTCTCGCTGTATCCCTTGTGGTTTGTAGTGCAGACCGCATTGAAGACGAACAGTGCTTTCACCCTGAACCCGACGGGCCTGCCATCCTCTCCAACGTTGTCGAATCTTTCGGCGCTGCTGGCGCAGATGCCGTTCCTCAGGTGGACAAGCAACAGCGCACTGGTGACCCTCGCCTCAGTCGGGGCGGCCACGGTTCTCTCGGTCTTCGCCTCGTATGCAGTTGTGTTTGGAAAATTCTTCGGGCGCCGGGCCTTCTTCAGCATGAACATCGGGCTGATCGCCATCCCGCCAGTCGCTTTGCTGGTGCCGCTGTTCGCCGTGATGGTGCAGCTGGGCCTGATAAACACCCTGCCCTCCGTGATGCTCATATATACGGGGTTGCTGATTCCGTTCTCAGTATTCTTCCTATCGAACTTCTTCCGCGAGCTGCCGCGCGAGCTGATTGAGGCCGCGACGGTCGATGGTGCGTCTCATGGGCGGATACTGATGCGCATAGTCATGCCACTGTCCCTGCCCACCGTCTTCACCCTGGTGATTGTTAACGCTATTTGGGTATGGAACGAGCTGCTGTACGCGCTGGTCTTCCTGCAGAACAACAGCTCCCGCACGCTGATGGCTGGGCTTGCCCTGTCTCAGGGCCGTTTCGCCACGAACGAGCCGCTGATCATGACCGGTGTCTTGCTGTCGATCCTGCCGATGGTCGTGTTGTACCTGGCCAGCCAGCGGTTCTTCATCCGGGGCATGACCGCCGGTATAGGAAAGTGACCAGCATGCGGCGGCCTGAGGTCACCGTGGTGACGGCCACCCGGGAAGCCTGGTAGAGAGGCGCCCATCAGTGCCGGAACCGCTGAGTTATGCGTCCCTCGGAGTCCGGAGTGTTATCAACGCTGCTGCCACGCTCACGGCCCTCGGCGGGTCGGTCATGCCCGATGAGGTCGTGGATGCGATGCGGATGGCCGCCAGCAGCCATGTTGACATGCACGAGCTGCAGGCGGCGGTCGGTACCGAGCTTGCCCGGCTCACCCACAACGAGGCTGGCTATGTCAGCGCCGGTGCCGCCGCCGGCCTGACGCTATCGGTCCTGGCCTGCGCGACGAAGGGCGATCCCGCCGCCATCAGTCAGATGCCCCGCGGACACGGTCTGCCGGCCGAAGTGGTGATGCACTGTGGGCACCGGATTCCATACGACCGGGCGGTAGAACTGGCAGGCGGCCGGATCGTCCAGATCGGCAACGCGATCCAGACCTTCGGCTGGGAACTCGAGGCCGTGCTCGGGACGAATACCGCGATGGTGCTATGGGTCGCGGGCAGCCACCTGTCGGCCGGAACGCTTGATCTTGCCGAGACCGTGCGCATCGCGCACGCTCGCGGGATTCCCGTGGTCGTTGACGCGGCGGCGCAGCTTCCTCCGGTCGAGAACCTGTGGGCCTTCACCCAGGCTGGTGCGGATCTGGCGCTGTTCTCCGGCGGCAAGGCATTGCGAGGCCCGCAGGCGACTGGTCTCGTGCTGGGCAGGGCAACCCTGATCGAGGCGGTCCGCGCAAACGGGGCGCCTCATCAGCGGCTGGCAAGAGCGATGAAGGTCGGGAAGGAAGAGATGCTGGGACTGCTGGCGGCCGTTCGGCGCTACCTGGCCATCGACCACCCGGCGCAGCAGTCTGCCTGGGAGGTGACCGTCGCGCGGTGGTCGGCGGAGCTCAACAGGCGGAAAGGATGGGGCAATGAGTCCGGCGAAGGCAACGTTCGATTTCACCGGCCAGGTGGTCTGTATCTCCGGCGGGGCGACGGGAATCGGTGCGGCGTCAGCGATGGCGTTCGCCAGCGCTGGGGCACACGTGATCGTCGCGGACATCGCGGCCGATGATGCCCACCGAACCGTGAGCGGCATCATCGCGGCCGGCGGAGATGCCCGGTATGTGAGCTGTGATGTGGCGGACTCCGACGCGGTGGACGCGATGATGGAAGACATCCTCGCTACCGAAGGCCAGCTGGATGTGGTACACGCGAACGCTGGCCTGGAGTCCACGAGCGCCGCCACCGACGTATCCCTCGCTGAGTGGCACCGGGTGGTCGGGGTGAACCTGACCGGGGTGTTCCTGGTGTGCCGGGCGGGGCTGCGCCACATGTACCGGCAAGGGTCCGGGGTGCTCGTCATAACGTCGTCTCCGCACGCCCTGGCGACCGTCCCGGACGCCGCGGCCTACGCCGCATCCAAGGGTGGCGTGCATGCGCTGACGCGGGCGCTGGCGTTGGAGGCCGCGCCGCGGGGGATTCGGGTGAATGCGCTGGTGCCCGGCACGATAGACACTCCGATGGTGCGCCGTGAGGTCCAGGTGGCCGCCGATCCTGGCGCGCAGCTGGCACGGCTCGCCGCCAGCCACCCGCTCGGACGGCTCGGCCGTACGGAGGAACTGGCGTCCGTCGCGCTGTTCCTGGCCAGCGATGCGGCCTCGTTCATCACCGGCACAACTGTGCATGCCGACGGCGGGCTCATGGCTGCCCTGCCATCGGGACCGGTCTTGCCCTATAACACCGGGGCTGGCGATCTCTGAATGAATAGTCAGCCAATGACCGGCGCCGCAACCACCGTGGCCGTGCCCGCGGGCCGGGGCGGACCCGACGTCGTGACGTTCGGGGAGGCACTGGTCGTCTTTGTCGCCCCGCCGAGCGTGCCGCTGGCGTCCGCGACGCTGTTCCACCGAACCGTGGCGGGCGCAGAGTTCAACGTGGCGATCGGCCTGGCGCGCCTCGGTCATGAGGTCTCGTTCATCGGGCGGGTCGGCGATGACCCGCACGGGCAGCTGGCGCTGCGGGCATTGCGGGCGGAACGGGTGAACACCGATGGGCTCCTGGTTGATCCTTCGGCCCCGACCGGCATGCTGGTCCGGGACGCACACGCCGACCGCCCGGTCACCGTCACCTACTTCCGGACTGGATCGGCGGGCAGCCGGCTGCATGCGGAGCAGGTCACCGGCCACCTGATCCGTTCAGCACGGATCCTGGTGGCCACCGGCATCACAGCGGTACTGTCGCCGTCGGCCCGGGACGCGACCTTCGCGGCCGTGCAGACCGCCCGGGAGGCTGGTGTGCTGGTTGTCGTTGACCCCAACATCCGCCGCAAACTTGCCCCGCTGGCTGACCAGCTTGACGATCTGCGGCGGTTGTGCACATTCGCGGATGTGGTCATCGCCGGGGAGGACGAAGCCGCGGCCATCAGCGGGATCTCCGGTCCCGATCCGAAGGTCGCCGGCTTCTTTCTGGACCGTGGCAGCCAGCTCGTGGTCATCAAGCGCGGTGCGGCCGGGGCCTGGGCCTCGGATGGTCTGAGTTGCTGGCCGCAACCGCCGTTCCCGGTGCGGGCGGTGGATCCGGTCGGCGCCGGGGACGCCTTCGCCGCCGGGCTGCTATCCGCCCTCCTGACGGGTCTGCCGATCGCCGATGCCCTGGTGCGGGCCGCTGCCTGCGGGGCGATGGCGGTAGCCGTGGCCGGCGACTTTGAGGGTGCCCCGACGCTGGCGGAGGTCGGCAGATTCCTGGAAGACGGCAATGCAATCGGCCGGTGACCGGCGCATCCATCCCGCCGTGCGAACGATGATGACTCAGCGGCTGATCGCGGTCATCCGCACGAGCGGCCCGGAGCTGGCGATCACCGCCGGCCGGGCACTGTTCGCCGCCGGCCTGGGTGCGGTTGAGGTGGCACTGACGACCCCCGGAGCCTTGGACGCGATCGGCGTGCTCGCCGGGGAACGGCCCGAAGGCTGCTGGGTAGGCGCCGGCACCGTGCTTGACGTGGCGATGGCGTCAGACGCCGACGCGGTCGGCGCCGCGTTCCTGGTTGCCCCGAACCTGAACCCGGCAGTTATCGCGCGCGGGCACGCCGGCGGCCTAGCGGTCATCCCCGGGGTCTTTACGCCCACCGAAATGGTCCACGCGCACGAGGCGGGCGCTGATCTGATCAAGGTGTTCCCGGCGACTGCGTGGACGCCAGCTGCCCTCAAGGACGTGCTGGCGCCGCTGCCCCACCTGCCGCTCGTGCCGACCGGTGGGGTACGGATTGACCGGGCGGCAGACTGGATCAACGCGGGTGCCGTGGCCGTCGGTATCGGGCGGGAGCTGACGATGGGAGATTCCGCGGAGGTCTCACCGCGCGCCCGCCGGCTGCTGGCCGCGCTGAAGGCCGCCGGGTCGTGACCATCCCCGGGAAGGAGGGGCCGATGGCGGCAGATGGGTCGGTGGTGCGGCAGATCACCGCAATCCCGGTGAGCGTCCCTTATCTGCATCGGGAACGCAGCTCGGTAGTCGAACGCGACGGGGTCTCCGACGTGGTCATCAGGCTCGAAACCGACGACGGCGCCGTCGGCTGGGGGGAGTCATGCGCCGGTGCGGACACCGAGTCGGTAGTGGCCGCGGTGAAGGCGATGAGCGCTTTCGCGATCGGCCGGTCTTGCTGGGAAGCCGAACGGATGCGCCGCGACGTGATGCATTACGGGCTATGGCAGTTCCGGGCAGGAACTGCCAACTTCGCGTGGGCTGGCATCGACATGGCGTTGTGGGATGTGTGCGGCCGGCGCGCGGGCCTGCCGGTGCACCAACTGCTCGGTGGGGCCATCCAGGATCGCGTGAACTACTTCTGGTACCTGTCCTGGGGCGACGATGCCAGCCTCGCGGCACAGTGTGCCGCGGGCCGGGCCGCCGGGTATGACGTGTTCTACCTGAAAGTCGGCATCGATATCACCGAGGACCTGCACCGGGTCGCCACCGTCCGGCAGGAACTGGGGCCCGGCCCCCGGCTGCGGATCGATGCGAACGGGGCGTGGTCCCCCAGCGATGCCATCAGGCACCTGCGGGCGCTGGCGCAGTTCGACATCGACTTCGTCGAGCAGCCAGTGAGGGAGAGCCCGCCGGAGCTGCTGCGGCGGCTGCGGGATGCCAACATCATCCCGGTCGCGGCCAACGAAGGCCTGTGGACCGAGGCCGACGCGATGACGCGGATTCTCGCGGACAACGCCGACGTCTACTGCTTCAGCCCCTACTGGGTGGGATCACTGCGCAGCTTCCAGTTCCTCGGCACGCTGGCCGGCCGCCGCGGCGCGGCGGTCTGCAAGCACACACATGGGGAGCTGGCCATCGCCGCCGCTGCTGCCCATCAGGTGATGCTCACCCTTCCGGCGATCGTCCGCGGCAACCAGCAGACCACCGCCCACATGGCTGACGATGTAGCGGATTCCCCGTTGCGCCAGGGCCCTGACTGGGGGATACCGGACGCTCCGGGGCTCGGGGTCGACGTCGATGCGGAGCGGCTCCAGGAAGCGGCCGCGCGCTACGCGCGGTACGGGCAGTTCCAGCCGTTCCAGCTCGACGAGCTGTCCGCGCGCTGGAAGACCTGAGGGGGGCGCGGGTGACGACTCGGATCCGTTCACCCATCGGGAGGCAACTGCATGAAGGCATTCACGGCGCGACCCGCGTCCGACGACCGCTACACCCTCGGTGAATGCTGCCGCTGGGACGGGGCCACCAGCCGGCGCAACTGGGTGGACGTGTTCACCGGACGGCTGCTCACCGCCAGCTGGGACGGAGCCCGCTTGGCTGACGTCGCTGTGGTGACCGTGCCCGCCCATCTCACCGCACTTGCGCCGCATAGGGACCGTGATCGCGGTTGGGTGGTCGCCGCAAACCAGGGCATCGCGCTTCTCGGCCACGACGGCACGCTCACCTGGCTCGTCGAACCCGAGGCCGGCGGGGCCGAGCGGATACGGATGAACGACGGGGCGTGCGACCCAGCCGCACGCTTCTGGGCGGGCAGCATGGCCTACGACGAATCCCCGGGCGCCGGTGCGCTGTACCGCTATGACGGGGAACGCCGGTACACCAGGGTCCTGGACCAGGTCACCATCTCCAACGGCCTTGCCTGGAGCCCAGACAGCACCCAGATGTACTACGCCGACACCGCAGCTCAGACGATCAGCGTCCTGGACTACGACAACGCCACCGGCAACGTCGCCGGCCGGCGCACCCTTGCCACCGTGGATCGGCGCGACGGTGGCCCGGACGGCATGTGCATCGATTTCGAGGGCTGCTTGTGGGTGGCGATCTGGGGTGCGGGGGAGGTTCGCCGCTACACGCCCGCAGGTGAACAGGTCGCAGTGGTGACGCTGGATGCGACGCAGCCGTCCTGTCCGGCGCTCGGGGGCGACAGCGGCCATACGTTGTTCATCACCACCGCCCGGGAAGGCCTGCCAGAAGAGTTGCTGGCGGCACAGCCGGATGCGGGCCGGGTGTTCGCGACGCAGGTAGATGTTCCTGGTCCCGCCGTCCAGGCCTGGGATCCAGCCGCCGCTGGCCCTGCGGCTCGGTAGTTCGCCCGACGTATTGGCCGGCTACGGCCGCCCGGCCGGGTGGGAAACGGGGAGGTTGCCGGTAGTTCACCCGATAGCCGCCCGGCGCTGGCTGGTCTTAGCGTCAAGGCATGTCACACGCCACCAAGCCGGGTGTCGTGACCTCCCGCCGACGCGGCGTGGGGCTCACGCCGATGGAGACCCGGCGGGATGTCATCGTCCGGACCGCCGTGCTCGCCGATGAGCTGGGGTATGAGATCTTCGCGCTGCCCGAGGGCTGGGGACTGGACTCGACCCCGGTACTGACCGAGATCGCGCTGCGCACCGCCAGGATCCACCTCGCCTCTGGCGTCCTCTCGGTCTGGGGGCGCACCCCGGCGACGCTGGCGATGACCGCCGCCACGCTCCACCAGGTCTGCGGCGGGCGTTACTTGCTGGGCCTGGGTGCCAGCACCAAGGCGCTGGCGGAGGGGTTCCACGACACCGCATTCGAGCACCCGGCCGCCAAGCTGCGCGACGTCGTGACCAAGGTCCGTGCCCTGCTCGCTGGCCAGCCCGCCCAGCTCAGCCACGCCCCGGCTGCCCGCCCGCTGCGCCTGGGCCAGCCGCCCGCCCCCGAGATACCCATCTGGGTTGCCGCGCTGGGCCCTCACACGATCCGGGTGGCCGCCGAGCTCGGTGACGGCTGGATCCCCGCGCTGGTGGCCCGGGACCGCCTGCCCGGCTGGGCAGCCCAGCTCCGCCAGCTACGCGAAGCCGCCGCACCACACGCGCGACCCCTCACGGTAGTGGCCGGGCCCCTCGCTGCCGTTGACGAAGACGCCGGGACAGCCCGGGACATCGTTGCACGCTGCGCCGCCTGGTACCTGAGCGCCATGGGCGAGGTTTACGCCCGGTCCCTGTCCGGCCAGGGCTATGCCGCCGAGGTCCAGGCGATCCTCGCCGCGAACCCGCGCCCCAGCCCGCAGCGCGGGACCGCCCCACCCGGCGCCCAGGCCGTGCTCGACCAGCTCGCCGCGTACGGAACCCGCGGTCAGGTCCGCGAGCAGCTCCAGCCCTGGGAGCACGCCGCCGACATCGTCACAATCCTGCTGCCACCGGGCATGCCCTGGCACAACATCGAAGCGACCCTTCGGGCCGCAGCGCCAGGTGCCCGGCCAGAACGTGCCCAGGGGGCCTCTCCGCCGCAGCCAGCCAGGCAACTCCTATGGGGGGCGGCCAAAACCAGCGCAATCGCCGATGGCAGGTCCGCCGTCCGGCCGAATTAAACACCCACGGCGGCGGCCGCGCAATGACGCGGCACCTATGCTCAGTGCGCGGCCGCGGCGAGCGCATTGTTAACCCAGGCTCGCAGGGCGGCCAGTGGGATGGCACCGGTCTGCCGGGCGGCGACTCGCCCGCCGCGCAGCACGAGCAAGGTCGGGATGGCCTGGACTTCGAACCGCTGCGAGATCTGGGGCGAGGCGTCAACGTTCACCTTGACCAGCTTCACCCGGCCCGCGAGGTCGCGGGCCAGCTGCTCGAGCGCCGGGCTGATCATGCGGCAGGGCCCGCACCAAGGCGCCCACAGATCCACGATGACAGGGAGCCTGGCGGCCTCCGCGATGTCGCCAAAGGTGGTGTCGTCGGCGTCAGCGATCCACGGCAGTGGCTGACGGCACTTGCCGCAGCGGGGTGTCCCGGCCGCCGCGGCCGGCACCCGGTTTGTCTGGCCGCAGTGCTCACACCGGATCAGCCCGCTTTCCACAGCTTCATTCTCCACCTCCGCCGGGTTAAGAGCTCCTGCGGTCCAAGCGCTGCAGCAGATCGTGGGCGGCGAGTTCGATGGCCTTGTGCCGCCACTCGGCGGCCCGGTACTGGCAGGCGATGATCCCTATCCGGTGCAGGCGCCGGAAGTCGCCATACACGAACGCGTACCGGGCCTTGGTCTGGTCGGCGGCGCCATCGGTGAGCCCCAGGTGCCACTGGGCGTATTCGTCCCACGAGTGCGACTTGAGGAAGGCGTTCTGGTCACTGGCACGGGGCTGGACCTTGCCCCAGTCGCTGTCCAGCACGTACTGGCCGCTGTCAATGAGTCGTTGCGCCCACGCCACGCCCGCCGGGTTCACTGAATACGAAGCCATCCCGCCATCCTGCCCGGCTACGGCGTGCCTACCCGCGCCGTAGTGGCGGATCGGCGTTCCCAGTTACCTTGGCGGATGGCCTACCGCGGATCGGAGAGACGAGGTTTGCCTGCCAGACTGTTGCTGTGCCACCGCACCGGGATGTTGCGGCCTTTGAGGAGAGAGCCGCCTCGTACGAGCAGGGCTGGCTCGGCCGCCTGCACCACGAGATCGCCGACCGGACCGCGGCCCTCGCCGTCACGGTGTGTGCCGCGCCCCAGCGAGTGCTCGATGTCGGCTGCGGTACCGGATATCTGCTGCGGCAGCTGGCACGGCAGTGGCCACAGGCCAGCGGACTGGCAGGCATCGATCCCGCGCCAGCCATGATCGACGCGGCCGCGCGGGCGGCCAGCGACCAGCGGCTGCAGTTCGCCGTCGGTGCCGCCGAACGGCTGCCCCACCCCGACAGCTACTTCGACCTCGTCGTCAGCACCACATCTTTCGACCACTGGTCAGACCAGCAGGCAGGGCTGCGGGAGTGCGCCCGCGTGCTCACACCCGGCGGTTCTCTCGTGCTCGTTGACCAGTTCTCGCGCTGGCTCATCCCCACGCTGATCGGCGGCCGCAGCCGAAAAGCACGAACCCCCAGACGAGCCAATCAGCTGCTGACCGCTGCCGGATTCACCCCGGCCACCTGGCACGACCTGTACGCCGTCATCATCAAGGCCGTAACGGCAGCGACCTGACCCGCGCCGCGAGCGACCGGACCCGTGGGCGGCCGCATCGGCTTCTCGGGCCATCTGGTCCCGCCGGCCCCGCCAGCGCGCGGGTCTATCGTGGGTTTCATGGCTATCGCGCAGGCGGAGTTCGGCCGTACCGGCCATCACAGCACGCGGGTGATCTTCGGGGGTGCGAGCCTCGCGGCGGTATCCCAGCGGGTCGCGGACCAGACCTTGGATGTCTTGCTCTCCTACGGCGTGAACCACCTGGACGTCGCCTCCTCCTACGGCGAGGCGGAGGTACGCATCCGGCCATGGCTGCGCCGTGAGCCCGGCCGGTTCTTCCTGGCGACCAAGGGGGACGAGCGCACCAAGGAAGGTGCGCGCGAGGAACTGCACCGGTCCCTTGACCGGATGGGTGTCGACCATGTCGACCTCTGGCAGCTGCATGCCCTGGCGGACCCGATCGAATGGGACATCGCGCTCAGCCCGGGTGGCGCCATCGAGGCAGCGGTCGAGGCGAGGGATGCGGGCCTGATCCGCTGGATCGGGGTCACCGGGCATGGCGCCCAGATCGCCGCCACCCACCGGCGCAGCCTCGACCGGTTCGACTTCGACTCGGTGCTGCTCCCGTACAACTACGTCACCATGCAGAACTCCTACTACGCGGCCAACTTTGATGCCCTCTACCGCACCTGCCGGGAGCGGAACGTGGCGATCCAGACGATCAAGTCAATCGCCCGGCGCCCCTGGCTTGGACGGCCGCACACCCGGGCGACCTGGTATGAGCCGCTCCAGGAGCAGGACGACATCGATCTGGCGGTCTGGTGGGTGCTGAGCCGTCCGGGGGTATTCCTTGACAGCGTGGGCGACGTTCGACCTGCTCCCCAAAGTGCTCGACGCGGCCAGCCGGTTCGCCGGGCCGGCGGACGATGCCGCGCTAGCTGAGCTGGTGAACAGGTCAGCAGCCGAGCCGCTGTTCGTCTGAGCGGCGGGCGTCGGCGTGCGCGCCGCGCGGCGGGCTACTGGTTGCCGTCGAGTGCCAGGCGCGCGGCGCTGACGTCTTCGCGGCCGAGGCCGGCGTTCACGGCAGCGTGCCACTGACCAGACAGCGCGGCCAGCAGCGGCAGCGTGGCGCCGCCCGCGGCCCCGATCGCCAGATCCACGTCCTTGAGTGCCCACTCCAGCGGGAACTCCGGCGCGAAATCGCCGCGCACCATCTGATGCAGCTTGGCATCGGCGATCGGCGCGTCCAGCGGCCCACCCTCGATCGCCTCGGCCACCCTTTCGGTCTCGATGCCCAGCCGGCCAGCCAGCTCCAGCGCCTCGGCCACGCCCTCGATCAGGATGGACATGTAAGCGTTGACGACCAGTTTCAGCCGGCTGCCCTGGCCGGCCTCGCCCAGCCACACGCTCTTGCGGCCGATCACCGAGAACACCGGCTGCGCGACCGCCTCCGCCCCGGGCGAGCCGGATGCCAGGATGAGCAGCTGGCCCGCCTCGGCCGGGCCCTTGCTCCCCGACACCGGAGCATCCACGAACATCACGTCGGGCCGTAGCGTGCCCAGCCGGCCGGCGATCTCGGTCGTCGCGGTGACGCCGATGGTGCCCATCTGCGCCCATACAGCGCCCTCGGCGAATGCCCCAGCCACGCCCTCGCCGAAGATCACCGAGTCCACAACATCGGCGGTCGGCAGCATCGTGATCACCACGCGGGCATCCCGGACCGCCTGGGCCGGTGACGCCGCAACCTGCGCGCCGGCCTCGGCCAGCGGCTGTGTCACGGACGGCGACCGGTCCCAGACCGTCGTATTCAGCCCGGCAGCGACCAGATTGCGGGCCATGGCCGAGCCCATGATGCCGGTTCCCAGCACCGCCACCCGCGCATCCGCGGCCCGGCCCTCCGCAGCAGCCATGTGCGCCTCCCTCCGCCAGTTTCCAGCCCTGACCGCCGTATAAGGCCTGGACTTGCACAAACCTCCGACGCCCATCATTCCCGCGCCCACGGCGTGAGACCACTTGCCTCCTGCCGGGGAAGCATGGCGGACGGGCTGGCCGTGCGCGGGGCGGGGCACGGCTGGGTGCCCTCACCCTGAGCACGATGAACATTACTTACTGTAATGCGGTTCCCGGCCGGGGATCGGCTTGGCGATGAGAGCGACCGGGATGAAGAAGCAGATCTGGCCGATCGCCAGGGTGAGCGTCCAGAGCGCCTTGTCGTCGTAGTGGCCGGATGCCCTGGCGTACAGCTCGTCGGGGACGCGCTCCCCGAACGGATTGGGGGTGAGGACGGCCTCCACGAGCTCCAGGGCGACCCGTTCGGCGCCGGTGAAGTAAGGAGCGTCCCGCCATGACGCCACGGCGGTGATGCGCTCCTGCGTTTCCCCGGCGTTGCGGAGGTCGCCCGTTTGCCGGACGGTGTGATACGTGCTGCCGACGATCTGCCCGGCGCGGAGCTGCACCAGGCTGATGGTGGTCTGCGGAATCGAACCGTTCCGGGTGGCCGTGAACATGCCACTGGCGACTGCTGCCAGCTCGGAGAAGAACTGGCTGGGGTCGGGCAGCCGCGACCGGAGGTCGTCTTGCTCGGTCCTCGCGGACGTGGACATTGCGGGTCTTCCCTTCTCAGTCTCAGCGGTGTTTATGGTGTCTCAGTAGTCCGACGACACAGCCCCGGGAATGTCAGGCGAGGCGCCGGCCTCACAGTCCGGCGCGCTGTCTCGTCGACCCGGTGAGGGTGGATGCGACCCAGGGAGCCGTCGAACCATGACCACCCATTCCGGGCCAGGACACGCCCGGCCCGATCCGGGCCTGAGCGCGATCATCAGTGAGCGGCGCCGGCTGATCAATCTCGCCTACCGGCTGCTGGGCTCCCTGACCGACGCCGAGGATGCCGTGCAGGAGACCTACGCCCGCTGGTACGCCATGCCCGGGCAGCAGCGGGCCGCCATCGCATCCCCTGGCGCCTGGCTGACCAGGGTCGCCAGCCGTATCTGCCTCGACCTGCTCGGCTCGGCACGAGCGAGGCGGGAACGCTACGTGGGCGAATGGCTCCCCGAGCCGCTGCCCGACCCTGCCGAGTGGCCCAGCGGGCGGCCGGGCGGCGCCACCGCCGACCCGGCCGACCGGGTCATCCTGGATGAGTCGGTCAGCATGGCCTTCCTCGTCGTGTTCGAATCGATGACCCCGGCCGAGCGCGTCGCGTTCATCCTGCACGACGTCTTCCGCTACTCCTTCCCCGAAGTCGCGGGCATCACCGGCCGCACCCCTGCCGCCTGCCGTCAGCTGGCCTCCTCGGCCCGCCGCCGCATCCGCGCGTCGCAGCCCCCCGCGACCCCGGCAGCCCATCAGGCGGGCATCGTCAGGGCCTTCAAGCAGGCATGGGAGGCCGGGGACATCGGTGCCCTCATCGGCCTGCTAGCCCCCGACGCCACGGCGACCGGCGACGGCGGCGGCCGCGCCAGAGCCGTCCTGCGCCCGGTCGAAGGCGCCGAACAGGTCGCACGCTTCTACGCCGACCGGGCCAGTGCGGTACCGAGCGTGACGATTCTGGAGCGTACGGTCAACGGCCAGCCCGGCCTGGTCGCTCAGCTGGACGGCGTCACCGTGGCGGTGCTGGCCTTCGACGTCGCAGGCGGCCAGATCAAGCACATCTGGGCAATACTCAACCCCGACAAGCTCCGGTCCTGGACGGCGGGCGGGCACGCGCGGGCGGACGGGACGGCGCCATGAGCCACGAACGCCCGTCCGCGGCTCGGCCCAGGCCGGGAACCCCTCAGCCGCCGGCCGGCACCTTGTCCACGGAGGCGTCGAAGATCTGCCCGACCGAGGCGTCCAGTTGCGCGTGGAACTGCTCGCCGGTCTGCTGGTCGTACAGTCCCTCGAGCAGTGCCCGGGAGAAACTCGCGATCATGCTCGGGTCCCTGGCCAGCAACGCGCACGCCCGGTCGCGGCTGTAGCCGCCGGACAGGGCGAGGACCCGCACGACCCGCGGGTCGGCGGCGAGACCGGCGTAGAGGCCCGGCTGGGTCGGGATGGTCAGTTTCAGCATGACGGCGGCGTCGGCGGGCAGCGCCTCGATGCGCCTCTGCAACGCGTCCCGGAGCAGCAACTCCGCTTCGTCCTTGCGCGGGCTGTCGATGCTGACCTCGGGCTCCAGGATCGGGACGAGCCCGGCGGCCGAGATCCGCGCGCCGTACTCGAACTGCTGATCGGCGATCGCGGCCACCCCGTCCGTGTCGGCATCGTTGATCACTGACCGCATCTTCGTGCCGAAGATCTGGTGCCGGTTCGCCCGCTCGAGCAACTCATCGAGCGTGTCGATCGGCTTCATCAACCGCACGCCGCTTTGTTCGGCGGCGAGCCCCTTGTCGACCTTGAGGAACGGGACGACCTGCTTCTCGGCCCACAGGTACCGCGCCGTCGGGACGCCCCGCATGTCCCGCTCCATGGTCTGCTCGAACAAGATCGCCGCCAGGATGCGGGAGCCGTCGAATGCCGGGTCGGTGATCACCCGTGTCCGCATCGCGTGGACGAGGTCGAACATCTCCTCCTCGGAGGTGTACCGGCTCTCGTCGATGCCGTACTCGGCCAGCGCCTTCGGGGTGCTGCCGCCGCTCTGGTCGAGCGCCGCGAAGAACCCGCGGTCCGAGCGGACTTTCTCCAGTTGCGTGGCGTCCATGCCTGCCATCCTTCCAGCCCCGGATAGGAGTGTGAACATGGCGGTGCCGCCCGCCATGAGGCACTCATACCGCCATGGTGCATCACCTTCGCCGGCTGGCTTCGTCGCCCGCATTGGCGACGATGGCCGCGAAGGGCGGGATTACCAGCGCCACGCAGGTCATCACCACCGCAGCGGTGGTGGAGTACAGCCGCACGACGGCCCATGCCGCGATGAACAGCGCCAGGCAGACACCCATCATGATGAAGTAGGCGCGGTCGCGCCACACGGGCCTCTTCCTGCTCACGGCCGGCCGGGACCTAGCCTTCGCGCAGCCGCGGCAGGACGTGCCGGGCGTAGAACTCGAAGAACCCCTCCGCCTGGCCGCCGACCTGGCTGACGTACACCTCGTCGAACCCGGCCTTGGTGTAGGCGCGGATGGCGCCGGCGTGGGTGCCCGGGTCGGGGCCGTATGGCTGGGGCACCTGGTCCTGGGGTACCAGCTGGGCGAGCTGGGCGAAGTGGCGTGGCAGCGGAAGCAGCTGCGCGGCCTCCCCGGGGATCGCATCGGTCGCCCAGAGCCGGTGCACCGTCTTGCGGGCACTGGCCTCGTCGGGCGACCAGCAGACCTTCAGGCCGCCCTGCACCGGCCGGTCGCCGCCCCCAGATTCCCGGTACAGCCGGACGAAGCCGGCGTCCGGCATGGTGGTCATGTATCCGTCGGCGATCCTGGCTGCCACCTTGACCGCCTTTTCCCCGAAGCCGGACATGAACACCGGCGGCGGCCGGTCCGGCACCGAGTACAGCCGGGCGGTATCGACTGTGTAGTGCCTGCCCTCGTGCGTGATCAGCTGGCCGGTCAGCAGCTCCCTGATCACCTGCACCGCCTCTTCCAGCATCTCCAGCCGTTCCTCAGCGGACGGCCAGCGGCGGCCGAGGATGTGCTCGTTCAGCGCCTCGCCGGTGCCGACGCCCAGGGTGAACCGCCCGCCGGTCAGCAGCGCCGACGTCGCGGCCGCCTGGGAGACGATGGCGGGATGCTGGCGGAGCAGCGGGCACGTGACCGCGGTGGTGATGGGCAGCGAGGTGACCTGTGAGATCGCCCCGATCAGCGACCAGACGAACCCGCTCTGGCCCTGCTCATCCAGCCAGGGATGAAAGTGATCGGAGATCCACAGCGCCTCGAAACCCGCCTGTTCCGCCATCCTGGCCTGGCTGACCAGCTCCTGCGGGGAGTACTCCTCGGCGGACAAAAAGTACCCATAACGACTCAACGGATCAGCCTCCTCTCACCGGCCCGCTGGGGCCGGCCGTGCCACTGGTATTCCCAGCCGCGCTACCCGCCGGGGGGAGAGATACACGGCCGCCACTCGCACAGCTACCAGGCGCGAACAGTTAGCCGGCGAAGCTGCTGGGTAGAGCGTGCCCGATGGCGACCCCGGTACGGAGCAGAGCACCATGGCAGCGAGCAGGCAGGCACGGGCGGCCAAGCGCAACGTGAGCAAGGCCGGGCGGCCCGCGGCGGGGAAGCGCAGCTGAGAGCGCGGATTCCGTGACCGAGCCAGGCCCGCCTGCGGAGCGTTCCCGTCTCAGCCGGTGGCTGTCGAGGGTCGACCGGCATGCATCCCGGCCGCTCGCCGCGGTGGTTGTCGCGAGCGGGGCCGGGGTGTGGGTCGCCGTGAGCATCGCGGCCGGATTTCCCGCGCGGTGGGAGACCATCTTCGAGACCCTGGTAGCCGCGCTGACCCTCACGATGGTCTTTGTCATCCAGCACACCCAGGCCCGGCATCAGCGGGCGACGCAGCGCAAGCTCGATGAGATCCTGCTGGCCATTCCCGGGACCGACAACTCCCTGCTCACGCTCGAGCACGCCTCCGATGAGGAGTTGCGGGCCGCCGGACACCAGCACCGGGAGATGCGTCAGGCCGCAGTCGACGACCATTCCGTGCCTGATGCAGGCCGCTCAGCGGAAGAAGATCCATCGGCTGACGGGCCAGGACCGTGAGCCGGAAGGCGCTGCTGCTGTTCGCTGCTGCCTCGGTCATCTGGGGCAGTTCGTTCCTGTTCATCCGGGTGGCCGTGGAGCACCTGCCGCCCTCGGCGGTGGTGTTTGGCCGTACGGTGCTCGGTGCCGCGTTCCTGGTGCCGCTGGCCGCCAGAAGCCGGGCGTTCCGCGGGCTGCGCCGGGTGGTCGTGCCCGTTGCCATCGTGACCGTGCTGGACATGGCCGCGCCGACTTTCTTGACCGCGTGGGGGGAACAGCACATCAGTTCCTCGGCGGCGGGGATCCTGACCGCGACCGACCCGTTGTTCACGGCCGTGCTCGCGCTGTGGCTGATCCGTTCCGAAGCCCCTGGCCGCAAGCAGTTCGCCGGGCTGGTCATCGGCTTCGCGGGCGTGATCGCCCTGCTGGGCATCGACTTCCGGGGCAGCCCGGTGGAGCTTGCCGCGGCCGGGGCCGTGCTGCTCAGCGCGCTCGGCTACGCGGGCGCCGCGCTGGTCTACCGGCGCTGGCTCGCCGACGTCCCCGCGATCGGCGTGACCGCGCTCATGACCGCCATCTCCAGCCTGGCCTTCCTGGCACCCGCCGCCGTGAACCTGCCCCGCGAGGTGCCCCCCGCCAGCAGCATCTTCGCGCTGGTCACGCTCGGGATCATCAACACCGGCCTCGCCTACTGGCTGTTTTACCTGCTGATCGACCAGGCGGGCGCGGCCACCGCCTCAGTGATCACCTACGTGATGCCGGTCGTCGCCCTCGTCCTGGGCGTCGCCCTGCTGGGAGAACAGCTCACCATCGGCGCCATCGCGGGCCTGCCCCTGATCGGTCTCGGCGCCTGGCTGGCGACCAGCCGCCACCCACCGCGGCACGGGACCCGTGCGGACATGCAGGACGGCAGGTCAATGGGACTTGCCCAGCAAGACCGGCTGGGGCGGGGAGACGGCGGGGAGGCTCAGCAAAGAATCGGGCGTTGACCCGCATGGAACCCCTCAGCCCGGGCAGCGGCTTCCTGGCCGATTCCGCCACACATGGCCCGAGGTTCCACATGAGAACGACCGACGACACCGACTGGCGCGCCCACGGTGCCTGCATCTCGGCAGATCCCGAACTGTTCTTTCCGATCTCCTCCAGTGGGGCCAGCCGTCGGCAGGAAAGGCGGGCGAAGGCCATCTGCGCTGGTTGCCGCGTGAGCGCGGAATGCCTGGCCTTCGCTCTGGAGACCCGGCAGGTGCATGGCGTGTGGGGTGGCCTTGGTGAAGAGGAGCTCGGGCGGCTGAGGCGCCGCCGGCGCATATCTCATGAGCAGTCCGCCGCGTGAGCCGGTAGCCGGCCCTGCCCGGCTTCCCATTCGCAACGTCCGCCAGCCGCCGGCGTGAGTGAGCTTGTGCGCAGCGATCCCGCTGCGGCGGGGATCGGGCGCAGGCGCTGCGGGCGTGGCTTCCGGTATCTGCGGCCGGGTGGGGCTGCGGTGCGCGACCCGGGCACGCTCGCCCGGATCAGGTCCCTGGTGATCCCGCCGGCCTGGCGGGACGTGTGGATCTGCCCAGACCCGGCGGGTCACATCCAGGCGACCGGGACGGACGCGGCGGGCCGCCGCCAGTACCGCTACCACGACCTGTGGCGCGAACAGCGTGATCAGGAAAAGCATGACCGGATGCTGGAGTTCGGCGCCGCCCTGCCCCGCCTCCGCGAGGTGATCGGCCGGCATCTGGGGGAACGCGGCCTGGTGCGGGAGCGGGTGCTGGCAGCCGCCGTCCAGCTCATCGACCTCGGTTTCTTCCGGCCCGGCGGGGAGGAGTACGCGGCCGGGAACGGGAGCTTTGGCCTGGCGACCATCCGCCGCGAGCAGGTGACCGTTTCCCGCGGGCAGATCATCTTCACCTATCCCGGCAAGGCCGGCAAGCTCCAGGAACAGGCGGTGGCCGAGGACCAGGTGTGCGCGGTCGTCCGCAGCCTCAAGCGCCGCGGCGGCGGCGACCGGCTGCTCGCCTACCGGAGCGGCAGGTGCTGGCATGATGTCACCGCCACCGACATCAACGACTACCTGCGCGAGGTATCCGGCGGCGAGTTCACCGCCAAGGACTTCCGTACCTGGCACGCCACCGTCCTGGCCGCCGTCGGCCTCGCCGTGTCCGAGGGCGCCGTCACCGCGGCCGCGCGGCGCCGGGCGATCGCGCGGGTGTGCCAGGAGGTGGCCGGCTATCTGGGCAACACCCCGGCGGTGGCGCGGGCCTCCTATATCGATCCCCGGGTCATCAGCCTGTATGAGATGGGCAGAACGATCGCGTCCTCGCTGGCCGGGCTGGGAAGGGAAAGCGCGTTCGGGGACCTGGCGACGGCCGGCCATGCCGAGCGGGCGGTCCTGAAGCTCCTCGCGGCCGCCCCTCCTGCCGCTACCTAGTCAGCTCGTGGCCGCAGAGCCATCCCCCCGATGATCCGGTCCAGGTCGGCCTGCAGGCCGGCCAGCGAGTCGTAGACCCCGACCGCTCCGGCGTCGCGCAGTTCGGTGTCGGAGAAACCGCCGGTGCGCACCGCGAAGGTCGGCACACCGAGCTTGCCAGCGGCCCGGGCGTCCCAGGTGGAGTCGCCGATCATGACAGCCGAGGTGGCGGCCGCCTTCTTCATCGCGGCCTGGACGAGGTCGGGTGCGGGCTTGGTCGATGCGACGTCTTCTGACGTGGTCCAGTCATCGGCCAGGCGCTGCCCGTTGACCAGTTCCAGGTAGGCCTGGACGTGCTGCGGCGCGCCCGAGCTGGCCAGGACCAGGGTCAGCCCGCGGTCGCGGACCGCGGTGAGCAGCGGGACGGCGTCGGCGAACGCGGAGATTTCGGGCAGCATCGGCTCGAACTCCTCGGCCCACGCCTTCCGGAGCGCGTCACCGTGCTCGGCCTCGGCCTGCTCGCCGGCGACGTGGGTGACGAGCTGATCACCGCCCATGCCGATGGCTCGGTGGATCTGCCACAGCGGCACGGTGATGCCGTAGCGGCGCAGAGCGCGGTACCAGGCCAGGGCATGCTGGTAGTTGCTGTCGACGAGGGTGCCGTCAACGTCGAAGATGATCGCGTCAGGCATGGAAGCCCCTGCCGTGGTGGGTGCTTGAGTGCGGCCCCACGGGCCTCAGCGTCTGGACCTGCGCGCAGTTCGCCGCGACACCGTGGTCACCGCCGAGTCGGCACGGTGGAGCAGCCTCGCCGAACGGGCATCACGGCGGTCAGCGGCGACGGCGAGGCGATGGACCAGCAACCGCGCCAGCGGCAGCGCGATGGTCATCAGCAGCCATCTCCGCAGCCTGGCCGACAGGAAAACCCACATGCTCAACGTCCCCTTCCGGCTGGCTGGCGTTTGCGGTCCTTGCCGCCCTTGGCCAGGTCCCGCCAGCTGGAGGCGGAAACCTCCACCCCATAGCGCTTCGCGGCGGCGAGGATCCGCTTCCACGCCCGGTCCCGCTCGGCGTCGCTGACGTCTTCCACCTGGTCGAACCGGGCGATCGCGTTGCGCACGTGCCGGGCGTCGGTCAGTGGTTCCTTGCGCTCCTTGGGGAACGCGAACTCCTTGTCAGCCAGCCGGTTCTCCTGCGCGGTGCTCATGCCCTCGCCCTGGCGGGGGATGTCCTCGCCGCGGACCCGGGCGCTCTGCACCTGCCGGGCCTTGGCGATGTTGCGCTGGGCGGCCTTCTTCTGCCGCGTGGTAGCCATCACGCCTCCTCTCGACGCGGGTGGTGGCCAGTGGTGTGGTCTACCCGCGGATGGCGGCAGCATTCCGGGCCGGCCGGAGGCTGGCAGGTCCGGAGGCTGGCAGGTGCGGTCACCGCGTGGGGTACGGGCCGCCCCGGCGGGGCGCGTCGAAGTCCCCGTGACCGTCTGCCTCGCCGCTTCCGGGGCGCTGCGGATAGGACGCCCGGCCGCGGACTGGCACATATTCGGGATGACCCTGTCCCGTGGAGAGCTGCTTGAGCTTGAGGTACCGGACGATGTCCTGCCATTGGCTGGCGACGAGCAAGGCCAGCGCGGCAGGGAACAGCAAGCGCAGTCCCTTGCCAACCATCATGTCTTCCTTCCGTGCAAGCTTCCGAAGCCGTGGCGTGACAAGCCACCGGTGAATGCACCGCCGCCCGGTGCCCCTGACATCACTTGCCAAGCGCCCGTGCGAGCTGCGCCTTGCTCATTGACGAACGGCCCTTGACGCCGCGCTTGCGTGCCTCGGAGTACAGCTGCGCATAGGTCGGTCCCTGGGCGCCCCGGCGCGACCGCAGCCCGCCCCGCCGGGACGACGACATGTCCTGCCTCGATGTGCGGCTCGCCGTCTTCGACTCACCCGTCCGGGCGCGTTCCTTGTTCACCGTGCGGGCCGCGATCTCCTTGGCCCGTCCGGGACTCTCGCCGCGCTGCCTCGCGCTGGCCCGGATGTGCTCGTATTGCCGTTCCCGCTTGGGGCTGGATCCCTCGGGCATGTCACGCCTCCCCGGCTGCCAATTACGTCGTGCGTGCGCGCACGCGCCCTGGCTGCACCGGCTACCCCCGATGCCGCCGTCCATGCCCGTCAGCCGTCGGCCGGCAGCAGGGGCGGGTCATGACCTCGCCTGCACCGCCGCGCCCGCCGGGCCGATGACCGGCAGCCCGGCGGGCGGCCCCTCGCCGATGAGCCGGCTCAGGACCGGCGTGTCCAGATGCGCGGCCACCAGGTCGCCCATCACATCGAGCTGCGCCTGCCGCACCGCGGCGAAGCAGGTGTCCGGCGCGGCCACGAAGTCGCGCCCGGCGAGCCCGGCCACCTCGGCCAGGAAGGCCCGGCGGAACGAATCCGCGATGAGCTCCTGGTCGGCCGCGTCGAGCAGGGCCAGCGTGCCGTATATGGCGGCGAACACGCCGCCGCGGTCGATGTCCCCCCACGACGATCACCGGCGGCGGCCGCCCGGGCCAGGCCCATGTTCGCGATGTCGGTCTCCCGCAGGTTGATCTCCGCCGGGCTGCCCGCGCCTTCACATCCCTGAAGAAGCGGGCCGGGGTCAAGGGGCTGGTGTGCCCGTTTTTGTGGCGTTTCCGGGCCGGATTTTGGCATGCCGGGAGGAGGGCCGGGGTCCAGGTGGAGCGCCCGGCTGGACGAACGACCTGGAGGCCGGTCCTTCTCCCGGCTCACACTGGACCAGGCCGGGAACGGCTATGGGGTATGTGGGTCGGCGCGCCCCGTGGGCAGGTCGTGTCCTTGGCAGGCTCGCGGCTGCGTTCATCCCTTCGGGGGTGCCCGCGGCTGGTGGCCGCGGGGGCATGGGGCGGGTTCGCGTGCGGGCAGCGGGATCAATCAGATAGGCGGCCGGCCCGCCATCAGGCGGGGGCCAGTAAAACCAGCGATCACGCGCTGCCCGCGTCCGGGCCTGCTCACGCCGCCTTCGGCGAGCTGGTGGCCAGGGCGCGGACCTGGCCATCGCGCATCGCGTAGAAGACCCAGGTGAGCAGCTGGCGCGCGGCGGCGACCTTGGCGATGTTCTTGGCCTCCTTGCCGCGGCGGACGAGGATGTCGTCTTTGCGCTGGCGCAGCGGGTGGCCGGCGGGCACGTGCTGGATGGCCTCCATCAGCGCCCACCGCACCAGCGGGGATCCTTGCTTGGTGATGTGCCCGCGGCTGACCTTGACATCGGACTCCCGCTGCCGGGGGGTCAGCCCGGCCCACGAGCACAGCCGGGCCGGGTGGGGAACCGGGTGATGTCGCCGATCTCGGCCACGAGCACCGCCGCGAGTACCGGGCCGATGCCCGGCAGGGCCCGGATGGCGTGGTAGCCGTCGTGGTGGTCTAGCAGGTCGGCGATGGCCGCCTCGAGCACGGTGATCTCGGCGGTCAGCTCACTGGCGAGCGTGCGCAGCGAGGCCACTTTCCCCGCATACGGCTGGCCCAGCTCCAAGCCATCCAGCCAGGTGTTCCCCCAGACCCCGAAGATGTCGGTGCAGGTGACCGGGATACCGAGCTTGGCCAGCACCGCGTGGACCTGGTCTTTGCAGCTGGTGCGCAGCCGGACCAGCTTGATCCGGTAGCGGGTCAGCTCCCGCAGCTCGCGGATCTCATCCGGGGCGATCCACGCCTCGGGCAGCCGCCCCATCCGCAGCAAGTCCGCCAGGTCCGCGGCGTCTTTCTCGTCGTTCTTGACCCGCCGGTAAGCGAAGCCCCGCACCCCCAGCGGGTGGGCCAGGTGCACCTCCGCACCGGCCGCGGCCAGCGTGTCCGCCGCCCAGTACCACCCATACGTTGCCTCCAGCACCACCTTCGGGTGCTTCCCCGCCCGGGCGATCACCCGGCGCAGCGCCGCCGGGCTGTTGGTGAAGTGCGCGGTCTCCAGCTTCCTGCCATCAGCAGTCATCCGCACCAGCACGCTCCGGCGCCGGTGCAGATCCATTCCAACGACCTGCGGGCCGTCATAGGCTTCGGACATAAGGGCCTCCCAACCTGGTGGAGACGGATGCATGCAACTTCCAGCATCCGCCAGAAGCGGAGGCCCGCTTCTTCATCGCATCAGATGACCACGTCATAGTCGCGGCGCAGCTGCGACAGGCTGTCGAGGGCCACCTCGAGCAGCGCGGCCTTGTGGTCGCGGTACCCCACCGCGTCAACCTCGGCCACCGGATGCCCAAGCAGCACGACCTGGGTCCCCCGGTCACTGCCCGGTTTGAGCAGCACCGGGTTCATCCGTGCGTGCGGCTCAACGCCGGCCGCCGCCGCCGGAATGGCGTGGGCCCGGCCGATCTCCGCGACGGGCGGTGACGAACGAGTTGAGGGACATGTTCTGGGCCATGAACGCGGCGACGGCAGCGCCGTAGCCGGGCCAGCCAGCGGCACAGCCCGGCCGCGATCATGCTCTTCCCCGCGTCGGAGCTGGTCCCCGCGACCAGGAGCGCGCCCTTCACCAGGTCAGCCTGGCCGTCACGCGCAAGCGCGCGACGGCCCCGTTGGCCTCGGCCCCTGGGTGATCAGCACGCGCCAAGGCTAGCTTGAGGGCCGCAGCCCCGCCGCTCGCGAGCTCAGCCAGGCTGGCCCCGTTCCTCCGCGGAGAACCAGACAAACACCACCCGGGTCAGCGGGAACACGAGAAACCACACCACCTCCGCGGCGTAGGGGGCAAACGCGGCAATTGGCAGGGTCAGCGCGAAGAACACCGGCCCGCTCAGGCCGCGGGCACGCAGCGCCCGTACCCGCACCCGCCCGACGTCCGGCCTGAGCAGTCTTCCCCGGCCGGAGGCGTACCACCAGTAGGCCGCGGAGGCCGCTCCGGCCAGGCAGACCGAGGCCGCGTACAGGACCGCCGCCGCGGGCGACCCCTGGTGCTCGCCCAGGACGGCGGTGGGGAACGGCAGGAACGACACGAACATGAGCAACAGCAGGTTCAGCCACACCAGCGTGGCGTCATAGCGGTTGATGAGCCGGAACGCCAGATGATGTGTCACCCAGAACCTGGCGATCACCAGAAAGCTCAAGACGTAGGCCAGGTAACGCGGCCAGAGCGACAGCAGCGCTTTCGGCAGGTCGGCGTCGCTCGTGGTGGCCGGGATGGCGATCGCAATGATCAGCAGGGTGATGGCGATGGCGAACACGCCATCGGACAGCGCCAGGATCCGCCCGATGCCCTCGTCTCCCGCCGCTTCGTCGTCCTCGTGCCGCGGCAGCTTCCACACCCGGTCCGGCAGCTTCCTCATTGAATCCCCCCGGGTCCGGAAACCCGCTTGTTGCAGGCCGGCTTCGGCGAGGCCGGTGTTCTGACGGTAGTAACGCCCACGCCGGGGAGCCCCTGGCCGGCGGGCGGCTGCACGATGAGAGCATGGCATCGGCGTCGCGTGAGTTCGATGCGGATCGCTGGCAGCGGCGCACCATCACAGAGAAGTCCACGGAACCGTACAGGTAGAGCGGGGGTGTTGCATGATCGGGGCGCGGGCATTGATCCAGACCCTGGTGGACTCGGGGGTGGACACCTGCTTCATGAATCCGGGTACCTCCGAGATGCACTTCGTGCATGAGCTGGACGCGGTGCCGCAGATGCGTGGGGTGCTGGCTCTGTTTGAGGGGGTGGCCACCGGGGCGGCCGACGGCTACGCCCGGATGACCGGCCAGGCCGGCGGCGGTCCTGCTGCATCTGGGCCCGGGGCTGGGGAACGGGCTGGCCAACCTGCACAACGCCCGGCGTGCCCACACCCCGGTCGTCGCCATCGTCGGCGCGCACGCGACCTACCACGAGCGCTACGACGCGCCCTTGCAGTCGGACATCGAGAGCGTGGCCCGCAACGTCTCGGGCTGGTATCGCGCCCCGGCATTCTCCCGGGACGTGGGCCGCGACGCCGCGGCGGCGGTGGCGGCGTCCCTGCAGCCTCCGGGTCAGGTGGTGACGCTGGTACTGCCCGCCGATGTGTCGTGGAGCGAGGGTGCGGCTCCGGCGCCGCCCCGGGTACTGCCTCCGGCCCAGCCGGTTGATGAGGAGGCGGTCGGCGAGGCCGCCGCGGTGCTGACCTCGCAGGAGCCGGCCCTGCTGCTGCTCGGCGGCGCCGGCACCCGGGAGCCCGGGTTGCGCGCCGCCAGCCGCATCTGCGCCGCTACCGGTGCGCGGATGCTGGGGGAGGTGTTCCCCGCACGGCAGCCACGCGGCGCCGGTGTCCCGCCGCTGCAGCGGGTGGCTTACCTGGTCGAGGCCGCGCAGAAGCAGCTGCAGGGCTTCGGGCACATCGTGCTGGCCGGGGCCCGCCCGCCCGTATCGTTCTTCGCCTACCCCGGCCAGCCGTCCGACCTGGTCCCCGACGGTGCGTCCGTGCACACTCTGGCCGACGGGACCGACGATGTCACCGCCACCCTCGAGGCCCTCGCCGACCGCGTCGCCCCCGGCACCGGCCCTAAGCTGGCGGACCTGGCCCCGCCCGCCGCCCCGACCGGGGCGCTCGACGTCAACACCCTGGCCGCGGCCGTCGGCGCCACGCTGCCGGAGAACGCGGTCGTCGTCAACGAGGCGAACACCTCCAGCCTCGGCCTGCCGGCCGCCACCGCGAACGCGGCGCGCCACGACTGGATCACCGAGACCGGCGGGGCGATCGGGCAGGGCCTGCCCAGCGCACTCGGCGCTGCGATCGCCGCCCCTGACCGGCAGGTGTTGTGCCTGCAAGCCGACGGCAGCGCCCTGTACACGCACCAGGCGCTGTGGACGATGGCACGCGAGCGGGCCAGCGTGACCACCATTCTGATCAACAACGACGCCTACGCCATCTTGCGCCTGGAGCTCCGGCGCGTTGGCGCCGGCTCGGCGGGCGAGGCTGGGCCTGCGGCGAGGCGCATGCTGGACCTGTCCGGCCCGTCGATCAACCACACCGCGATCGCCCAGGGTTTCGGGGTCGATGCCGTGCGGGTCTCCACGGCCGACGAGCTCGTCGGCGCGCTGCGCCGCGCCTACGCCGAAGCCGGTCCGCACCTGATCGAGGCCATCGTTCCCGCGCTGCTCTAGCCGGGACCGGCCATCGGGGCCGGTCTGCCCGCCGGATGTTGACCCAGCCGCGGCACCGGCGTTGACTGGCAGCTGACGGGGGAATCCGGGGCCGGAAGCGCCGCGCCTGGATGGCTGCGAGAGCGCCCAGTCGTGCCCAGGATCGGGCCCCGGAGCCGTCCGAAGGGGGCCGGACTCATGAACGCGCAGCGAGCTGACGACTGGCGGAGCCGTGGTGGCCATTTCTCGTGGCGGCCGGCGGCGGGGGACGCCTCCCCGGTCGAGATATTCCACGTTGAGATCGGCGACCCCGGCGCCCCGGTGCTGCTGCTCATCCACGGCTGGCCCACCAGCAGCATCGACTGGTTAGAGGTCGCCAGCCAGCTCAGCGCGAGCTTCCGCGTCTGCGCGCTGGACTTCCCGGGCTACGGGTTCTCGGACAAGCCGCCGGGGTGGGGCTACAGCCTCACCCGGGACGAGGAGCTCATCGAGTTCTACCTGTCGGAGGTGATCGGCGCCGAGGCTGGTGTCGTGGTCGCGCACGATCGCGGGGACAGCGTGGCGCTTGTCTATGCCGCCCGCTGCGCCGAGGGCCGGTCGGCGATGCGGCTCGAGCACCTGGTCCTCTCGAACGGCAACATCTTCCTGCCGCTGTCGAACCTGACCGGGGCGCAGCGGCAGGCACTCGACGCGGAGTCGTGGTCCCAGCTTTCGGCCGTGGTGACTCCCTCGCGCCTGGCCGAAGCCATGGGCGCCAGCACGTTCACTCCGCCACGCAAGGCCGGTGATCCTGAGGTCGAGGCTCTTGCGGCCACCTTCGCCTACGACGACGGCATCCAGGTCCTGCACGAAGGGATCCAGTATCTGGTCGAGCGGTCGAAGGACGAGCAGAGGTGGCTGGCGGCGCTCGCCGGGGCCCCGTTCCCCGTGACCGTGGTCTGGGGCCTGTACGACACGGTTTCGCCGCCGCGGGTGGCGAGCTACGTGTGGAACGAGTACCTGATGCTCAAGCCCGGCGGCAACCGCCTGTACTTCATCCCCGACGCGAATCACTACCTGCAGGTCGACCGGCCGGACGCGTTCGTGAAGGTCCTCCGGCACGCGCTCGAGGCCGCGGACGATCAGGGACCCGGCGCCCTAGAGGCGGAACTGGGTGCCCCCCTCCTGGTCGACAGCTCCCGGGAGCGGCTGCCGGCCGCAGCGGACCTGCTGCGTGTGCAGACCCGCCGGCCTGAACCGGGGGCCCGGCGCCCGGCGCGCCGGTGGGCCGGCGCGGGCCTTGATAACTCAGGGACGGCTTGACCCGGGCTGGCTGGTGACTGCCCGGGCCAGCTGGCGGGCCTGGCGGCGGTGGACGTGCATGTTGCCGTAGATGCTCCGGTCCAGGCCGAAGAACCACAGGCCGGGAAGCTGGGGGGAGGACACGGCGCCGCTGTAGGGGGGCATGCCGTGCTGGTCGATGGCGACCAGATGGCCGGCGATGGGTTCCAGGCTGGGGCGGTAGCCGGTGGCGCAGATAAGCACGTCCGGGGTGCAGCGGGTGCCGTCGGTGAAGCAGGCATGCGGGCCGTCGAACCGTTCGATGGCGGGCTTCATGGTGATCCGCCCGGTCTTGAGCGCGCGGACGAAGCCGTCGTCGACGGCGATCGTGACGCCGTCGCTGGCCTGGCGGGTGAAGGCGCCGAGCCGGGAGCGTGGGTAGCCCAGCCGGGTCAGGTCGCCGAACGCTACCCGCTGGATGGCGCGGGCGGTGGTGTCCTGCCAGCGGACCGGCAGGTGCCGGGCGGCCAGGCCGACCGGGTGCAGGTGGACGCCGGCCAGCCGCAGCGGGGTGATGTTCATGCCCGAGCGGGCCGACAGCCGCCCGTCCCCCTGCCGGGCCTCGGCCGCGTACTCCAGCAGAGATGCCAGCTGCGCTTCCCGTTCCAGCAGCAGCACGACGTCACTGCCCCCGTATTCACGTATTGCCAGCTACCAGGCATAACGCCGCTGGCGGGCAACCGGTTCAGCGTTGGTGAGCGGGATGCCTCGTCAACCGGTACGACTACCGGGCGAAGCCGGAGCCGATGTGGAACGGGTCAGGTATCTTGCGGAACGGCCGGGGGAGCGCCTGTCAGGATCAACATCGGGACATGAGTGATCCGGCTATGGAAGGCGCGGCCCGGGACACGGCCCGCGCCGCGGGCGGACCGTCAGGATCTGGGCCGCGGCGGCCCTGGCCGTCTTTCTGGCCGCGGCGGGGACGGCCGTTCCGGTACTGCAGGCGCGCCCGGGAAGGATCCCCGGTCCGGGTGCTGCCCGTCGGCCAGGACATGGCCATCGCGACGGCGGTAGCTGTCAACGGCCGCGATGTCTGGGTCGCCAACGAGACGGATCACGGGTCCGGCTCGGTGACGGAGCTGAACGCCGGTGACGGCAGCTGGGTCCAGACGCTGTCGGACGGCACCTGGGTCCAGTCCCTGCTGCGCGGCTGTCTCCCCGGCGTCCTGGCCAGCGGCGGCTACCACTTCAGCAATCCGGGACTCATCGCCGCCGTCGGCAGGCATATCTGGGTATTCGGCAGCGACGGCGTCAGGCTGCTGACCGACCCGGTCACACGCGCGGCCGCAGCCAGTGGCAAGGACGCCGGGCCGGGCCGTAGCCCGCCGTTGGTTGTCCTGCTCACTGCGGGTATATGAGTGCTTGATAAACTTTGCAATCAATGGCCAGCGTGCTGAGGGCGGCAAAGAGGTGAGCCGGACGCGGTATGCCCGCAGCGGTGAGCTGCGGATCGCCTACGACCTGCGGGGGAAGCTGCATTGGCGGCGCCCCTGGCTGGTCCTGATCCAGGGGCTGGGCCTGGACCGCTCCGGGTGGGGGCCGGTGCTGCGGAAGCTGCGGCGGCATTTCCGGCTTGTCCTGGTGGACAACCGGGGAAGCGGGCGAAGCGGCCTGCCGGCCGCTTCGTTTGACGTCGCCGACATGGCCGCTGACGTCGTGGCCGTGCTCGATGAGGCAGGGATCCGAAAGGCCCACGTGATGGGCGCGAGCCTGGGCGGCATGGTGGCTCAGGAGCTGGCGATTGACCACCCGGAGCGGGTTGATGACCTGGTTCTGGTGTCCACGACGCCCGGCTGGCCCTTCGCCTACCCCATGCCAGCCGCCTCGCTGCGGCTGCTCGCCGCGGCAGACGGCATGACGCGCGAGGTTGCGCTGCGCCGCCACGTGGAGAACGCCCTGTCCGTGCGCGGCGGCGAGCGCGAATCCGGGCTGGCCGACCGCCTGGTCGAGCTCCAGCGTTCCCGCCTGGCGCCCCCCGGCGTGTGGCATGCCCAGGCATCCGCGGGCGCGCGGTACTCCGGCCTTCTGCGGCAGACGCGTATCCGCGCACGCACGCTGGTGCTGCAGGGCGCCGCCGACACCGTGGTGGACCCGCGCAACGGAAGGCTGCTCGCCAGCCGCATTCCCGGCGCCCAGCTTGTGATCTTCCCGGAGCTGGGCCACCTGCTCTTCTGGCAGGAGCCGGATAACGTCGCCGACGTCGTCACCCTGTTCCTGCAGGCCGACGGGGAGAGCAATGGGCCCGCACCGGCAGCCGGGCCCGGAGCCACGGGCCGCGGCAAGTCAGTGGGCGCGGCCTCGCCGTCCTAGCGGAGACCGGCATCACGCTCGCGGGCAGCCGGGAACATCGCCCACACGGCTTTCCCCGTGTCGCTGGGTGTGGTGTAGCCCCACAGGTCGGCGAGCGCGCCGACGACGTGGAGCCCGCGGCCGGTCTCGGCGAGCACGTCGGCCTCCTTCGCCACCGGAACCGTCCGGCTCGGGTCGGAGACCGCGCACAGCACGCACGGCCCCGGCTGCAGCAGGCCAAGCCGGACCGGCCTGCGCTGCTGAGTCTCGCCGGAGGCCGGCAGCGCGTGGCGCAGCGCGTTGGTCACCAGCTCAGACACGACGACCGCAACATCGTCCGCGCACCCCGCGGCGCCCCACCGCTGCACCGTGGCGACGGCGAAATCCCGGGCCGCGCGGACCGGCTTTGGCTTGGAGGCCAGCGAGCGGATGGCGAGCCGTGGGAAACACGTCCAGCCCTGGGGAGCCGGCTCGGGCCATAGCGGCCAGTTCCCGCTTGCCACGGCGGCCATCTGCAGAACCGGCGCCAGCCAGCAGCAGTCCATGCCGCCGGCTTCATTGCCCGCGAGGCTCAAGGGGAGTGCTGTCATTACCCGTCCGTTCGCCCGCGCCGCGGGGACCGTGCGCGGATACGCGCATCCTCCCGCATGCACACAGCCACTGCAAGCGTCTTCTGCACAACCATTTTGCACGAACCTTCTGCACTTGCACTTAGGGCTGGAGGTTGCGCCATGACGCGGCGATCGTGCGCCGCGCCGCATCCGCTCGCCGCGGCAGGCAACGAACGCAGCGCGCAGGCAGGCCGGCGATCGTGCGCCGCGGGCCGCTATGGCGTACCGGGCCGGTGTTCCCACGCGGGCCACAAACATATGGCCCGATGAACTGCGCCAGCCGACGGCGGCAATGTCATGAATATCAGATAATGCCCGGAAATCATGGGAAATGATGGCGCCGGGGTACGGGTCAGGCGGTGATATCGTGCTACGTGCGGCCCGCTGCTGCCATCACGGGCCAGTGGTGCCGTCACGGCCGTCCCGGGTATTTAGGGACGTGCACAAAGCGCCAATTCGTCGGGTCCCGGAGCCAGGATGAGCACGGTTGAGCCGGGTGGCGAGCTGCCTGTCGGCGCCCCAGGGCCGACGGTGCTGCGCATGATGCTCGGGAACCAGCTGCACCAGCTGCGCGAGGCGGCGGGCGTCACGCCCGAGCAGGCCGGCTATGAGATCCGGGCGTCCCGCTCCAAGATCAGCCGCATGGAAAACGGCCGGGTGAGCTTCAAGGAGCGGGACGTGGCCGACCTGCTCACCATGTACGGCGTCACCGATGAGCAGAAGCGGGCCGGAATGCTGTCGCTTGCCCGGCAGGCGAACACCCCGGGCTGGTGGTCGAACTACAGCGATGTCCTGGACGACTGGCTGGACACCTACCTTGGCCTGGAGTCGGCCGCCTCGGTCATCCGTACCTTCGAGCTCCAGTTCGTGCACGGCCTGTTCCAGACCGAGGCCTACGCCCGCGCCGTCACCGTGCTCGGCCACAAGGCCACCCCCGTCGAGGAGATCGACCGCCGGGTGAGCCTGCGGCTCAAGCGCCAGGACCTGCTCACATCCCCGGAGCCGCCGCGGGTGTGGTCGATCATCGATGAGGCGGCGCTGCGGCGCCCGGTGGGCGGCCGCAGCGTGATGCGCGGCCAGCTGCGGCACCTCACCCAGGTCGCGGAGCTGCCCGGGGTCACCATTCAGGTCGTGCCGTTCGGCAGCGGCGCTCACGCCGCCGCGAGCAGTTCCTTCAGCATCCTGCGCTTCGCCGAGCCGGAGCTGCCGGATGTGGTGTACATCGAGCTGCTGACCACCGCGCTCTACCTGGAAAAGCGCGACGAGGTCGACCACTACATGGAAGTCATCAACCACCTCAGCACCCAGGCCCTCACCCCTGACCACACCACCCGGTTCCTCAACGAGATCACCCGGGAGACCTAGCGTGGAGGCGCGGGCACAGACCGGCCTCGCGGTGAATGACGTGACCCATGTGGCCACCAGGAGAATGGTGGCAAGTTCAGAGGTGCTACCTCCCGCACGTGTCGCCTGGCGCACGGTACCAAAGCCTTTATTTCCCTGAATACCTCCCACACCGTTAAGGATTTCCCGTGACTGATGACCGAATGGCGACCTCAGGCGCGCCCGGATCGGATGACCCCGAGGACACCGACGTGGCTGGAATCGACACCACGGTGCCGCACTCCGCCCGGATCTGGAACTACTGGCTGGGCGGCAAGGACAACTACGCCGTAGACCGGGAGGCCGGCGACCAGTACGTCAAGATCTATCCCGGCATCGTCAACATCGCCCGCGCTGGCCGGGCGTTCCTGGCCCGGGCCGTGCGCTACCTGACCCTTGAGGCGGGCATCCGCCAGTTCCTGGACGTCGGCACGGGCCTGCCGACCGTGGACAACACCCACGAGCTTGCCCAGCGCGCCGCCCCCGCGTCGCGGATCGTCTATGTCGACAACGACCCGCTCGTGCTCGCGCATGCCCGCGCCCTGCTGACCAGCACCCCGGAAGGCGTGACCGACTACATCAATGCCGATATGCGGGACCCGGGAGCGGTACTGGCGCAGGCGGGGGGAGGCTGGACCTCGGCCGGCCCGTCGGGCTGATGGTTATGGGCGTCATGGGCCACATCCCCGATGATGATGAGGCGCAGTCGATCGTGCGGCGCCTCCTGGCCGGTTTGCCGTCAGGGAGCTTCCTGGCCCTTTATGACAGCCTCGACATCAGCGAGGCGCTGAACGAGGCGCAGCAGGGCTACGACGACACCGGCGCGGTCCCGTACAAGCTCCGCCGCGCCGATCAGATCGAGCGGTTCTTCGACGGCCTGGAGTTTGTGCCGCCCGGCCTGGCGCGCTGCCCGGAGTGGCGGCCCGAGCCGGGCCAGGCCAGGCGGGGCACCCGATGTGCCTACGCTGGCCGGGGTCGGACGCAAGCCCTGACCACCCGGCGGTCCCAGTCCAGCCAGCCCCCGGCTCCTGCGTCAAGGCCAGCGGTCCTCCGGGGCGGAGGGGCTGCTATCGCGGTCGTGTCAGGAGCGCCCAGATGGTCGTGCGCTTGATGTCGGTGTCCTCCAGCATGCGCAGGCCGGGAACGTCGTAGGTGGCCACCGGGGTCAGGCGGTCGCGGGGCAGGTACGCCCGGCCGCAGTCACCGGCCAGGACGGCGGTGCCGCGGGTGTGGCCCCGTTCCAGGAACCGCATCACCCTGGCGGCCAGATCGCGCTCGTAGAAGGCGTCGCCCGCCACCACCAGATCGGTGCCGGGTGAGGGGGGACCGTCCTCGTCCAGGACATCGGCACAGACGGCCCGGACCGTCACGCCGTTGGCCGCCGCGTTGACGCCGATGACCGCCGCGGCGAGCGGGTCGATGTCATAGGCCGTCACCGCCGCCGCCCCGGCCCTGGCCGCCGCGATCGCCACCAGCCCCGAGCCGGAGGCAAGGTCGATCACCTGCCGGCCCTTGACCCGCTCGGGGTGGTCGAGGAGGTAACGGGCCAGCGCCTGGCCACCGGCCCAGGCGAACGCCCAGAACGGCGGGTCCAGGCCGGTCCGCCCGGCGGCCAGCTCGGTGCGCTGCCACAAGGTGATCGGATCACCGGCCTGGTACAGGCGGATCTGGGGAACCAGCGGCACGGGCCTGAGCCGGGTGGCAGTCCGGATGATCTCCAGCGCGGGCGGCTTCGGCTGGGCGCTGCCGATCATGACGGTCCTCCGGGCCACGCGGGCGGACGCTGAACGCCCGTACGGACGTCCCTCAGCATGACAGGAGCTGATGTCCGGGAGCCAGCTGGCCGCCCCGGCGCCACCGCTGGTGGCCCCGCGGTGGTTAGGTGAAACCAATGCGGGGGGGGGAGCGCATGATGACCGTGACCATTACCGGGGCTCCGCTGGCGATCGAGGATCTGCTGGCGGTGGTCGGCGGTGCGCGGGTGGAGCTGGACGACGGGACCTGGGCCAGGATCGCGGCCGGCCGGGCGGTGGTGGACCGGGCCCTGGCCGGGGGCGAGGCGGTTTATGGCCTGACGACCCAGGTCGGCCACGGCAAGGACACCCGGCTGACCGAAGAGGAGATCCAGGGCGAGCAGCGCTTTCTCGTCGTGTCGCACAGCGGCGGGATCGGCCCGCCGCTGCCGGCCACGATCGTGCGCGCCGCCCTCGCCGTGCGCCTGAACGGCATCGCCCGCGGCGGATCGGGCGCGGGAGTTCCGGTGGCGGAGATCCTGGTGGCGATGCTGAATGCGGGCGTGCATCCGGTCGTGCCCGAGACGGCCTCGGTCGGGGCAGCCGACATCGGGCAGATGGCCGGTATGGCGCAGGTCGCGATCGGCCTGGGCCGCGCCGAGTACCGCGGTGAGGTCGTTTCCGGCGGTGAGGCGCTGCGCCGCGCGGGGATCACGCCGCTCGTGCTCGGCGGCAAGGATGGGCTGGCCCTGATCTCGGCCAACGGCGTGTCCGTTGGCCAGGCGGCGCTGGTCGCCGCCCGGGCGGCAAGGGTGGCCGAGGCCGCGGACGTCGCCGCGGCGCTATCAATGGAGGCGACGGGGGCCAACACGTCGGTCCTGCAGCCCGCGGTGGGGCGCGCCAAGCCGATCCCCGGGCAGATCGCGGCCGCCGATCACCTGCGCGCGCTGCTAACCGGGAGCCCGCTGCTGGAGCCGGGCGGCGCCCGGTCGGTTCAGGATGCGCTGTCGTTCCGGGTCGTGCCGCAGGTCCACGGGGCGCTGCGCGAGTACGTGGCCGCCGCCCGGTCCGCGGTCGCCGTGGAGCTGAACGCCGCCGCCGACAACCCCCTGGTGTCCGTGCCCGACCAGGCGCTGATCAGCAACGGCAACTTCCAGCCGGTGGTCCTCGCGATCGCGCATGACGCCCTGCGGATCGCCCTGGCCCAGGCCGGGCAGCTGAGCGAACGCCGGATGAGCCACCTATGGGAAGCCTTCTTCCGGCAGCGGGCGAGCGGGCCGCCGCCCGCGGTGCCCTACGGCTTGCAGCTCCGCTATCCGGCGGCGGCCGTGTTCACCGAGCTGAAGCAGCTCGCGGCGCCCGCGACCCTCGACACGCCCCCGCTGGACCTCGGCGTCGAGGATCACGGCTCCAGCGCGCCGCTCAGCGTGCGCAAGGCCGACGCTGCCCTGGGCCTGCTCGAGGACCTGCTGGCGGCTGAGCTGCTGCTGGCCCGTGACGTGCTGGCGACGGCGCCGGCCAGGCCGGTCCTTGGCGCTGGCACGGGCGCGGCCCTCCGCACGGTCGAGGAGGCGATCGCCGCCGCCGACCCCTATCCGGACGCCGTTCACCGCGCCCTGCGGGAGCGCTTCCCGGCCCGCCCCGCCGGAGTGCCCTAGGCTGTTGTCCCGTGCGGATGTTCGTCGCCGGGGCGAGCGGCGTCATTGGCATTCGCCTGGTCCCGCTGCTGGTGGCCGACGGGCATGTGGTGGCGGGGATGACGCGCTCACGCGGCAAGGCCGGCCTGCTGCGCGAGCTTGGCGCCCAGCCCGTTGTCTGCGACGTCTTCGACGCCGATGCCCTCACCCGCGCGCTGTCCGGGTTCGGTCCCGACGTCGTCTTTCACCAGCTGACCGATCTGCCCGATGATGCGGGCGAGAGGGCTGCGTTCGGTGACCGCAACGACCGCATGCGCACCGAGGGCACGCGCAACCTGCTCGCCGCGGCGGCCGCGGCCAAGGCAGGACGGGTCATCGCGCAGAGCATCTCGTGGGAGCTGCCCAGCCCGGGCCGCCGCGCGGCCACCGCCGCACACGAGCGCGCGGTGCTGCAGACCGGCGGAGTGGTGATCCGTTATGGCCAGCTCTACGGGCCGGGTACCTACTACGAAACTGACCCGCCGGACCCGCCGCGCATCCACGTTGACGCCGCCGCCCGCCAGACCCTGCCCGCGCTCGCGGCGCCGCCGGGCGTGACGATCGTCGCCGACGACAGGGCAGCACCGGCGGGTTAACCCGGGTGTCAGCAGGAACCCAATGAGCGCCGGATTCTCCCGCCCGCCTAATGCGGCGCCGTCGCGGAATCGGCGGTGGCTGGCGGCGGGGCAATCTCAGGACGTTTCGCGGCGACGGCGAAGATGCTGCTCACCACCAGCGCGGCGACCAGGACAGCGGTGCTGACCAGCGCAGCGGTGCTGTAGGCGGTGTTGGCGGGTACCGCGTGCCCGGCGGGCGTGCCGAGGATGAGGATGGTGGCGCTCAGCGCACTGGCGATGGAGTAGGCGACGGTGCGGATGAGCTGGTAGAAGCTGATGGCGCTGCCGGTCTCGGCGGCGGGAACGCCGCCGGTGATCTGGAGCGGGTTGATTGCGTACACGCTGCCCACGCCGAAGCCGTTGAGGGTCATGGCGGCGACGATGCCCACGTAGGTGCCGCGGGCGAAGAGGAACAGCACCGCCGATGCGATCAGCACCACGCAGCTGACGGCCACGACCAGCTCGGCGGACGTGCGCCGTGCGGCATCGGCGGCGACCTTGCTGGCGGCGAAGCTGGCGAGGGAGAACGGCGTGAGCATCGCGGCGGCGACGACCACCGGGGCGCCGAGCCCGTAACCCGCCGCGGGGGGTGTCTGGGCGAAGCGCACCACGAGCGGGGCTAGCGGGTAGAAGCCGACGGCGATAAGGAACACGGTGAGATTGGCGGCCAGGACCGGGCGGCGCCGGAGCAGCCGCAGCTCGATCAGGGGGTGGCGGGCCCGCAGCTCCCAGACGGCCCAGGCAGCCAGCAGCGCCGCGGAGACGGCCCCGCTGGCGAGCGTGGCGGCCGAGGCCCACCCCCAGCTCGGGCCCTCGGTGAGCACCAGGAGCAGCCCGGCGATCCCGGCGCCGAGCACGATGGCCCCGGCGACATCAATGCGGGGCGGGCGGGAGGGACTCTCCGGCAGCACCGCCACCGCGGCCACGAGAGCCGCCACGCTCAGGGCGGCGACGAACCAGAACGGTGCGTAGAGCCCCAGACCCTGGGCGAGCAGCCCGGCCACGGGGTAGCCCACGCCGATGCCGATGGCGGTTGTGACCCCGATCAGCGCGATGGTGCGCCGCGATCGCTGCGCGGGCAGGCCATCGCGGGCCACCGCAGTGGCCAGCGGCACCAGGCCGAGCCCGGCACCCTGGAGGGCCCGGCCGGCCAGGAACACGGCGAAGCCGGCGGGCAGCGCCGAGAGGACGCAGCCGGCCAGCATGACCGCCACCGCGCCGATGGTGGTGCGGCGGCGCAGCCGCCCGTCGCCGAGGCGCCCCATGAGCGGGGTGGCCACCGCTCCCGTCAGCAGCGTGACCGTCAGCGCCCACTGCGAGGCCGCGAGCGACACATGCTCGGCCTGCTGCACGGTCGGCAGCAGCGGTGTGCCGAGGCTCGCCACCGCCGTGGACTCGACCGCCAGGAACACGAGTACCGCCGCGAGCAGGCCCGGGGAGGCGCTGCCCTTACCGGAGGCGGGGCTGGGAACTGGCATCACCGCTCACGCTAGAAGAGCTCATTCATGCTGTCCAAGACCAATAATTCATATATTCATTCACTTTGAGCATAAGGTGGCGGGTGGTGGATCTCCTGCAGCTGCGCTACTTCCGGGCCGTCGCCCGCCACCAGCACGTGAGCCGGGCGGCGGCCGAGCTGCACGTCGCCCAGCCGGCCCTCAGCAGGTCGATCGCACGCCTCGAAACCGAGCTCGGGGTCCCGCTCTTCGACCGTCACGGACGGCGGGTTCGGCTCAACCGTTTCGGCGCCATGTTCCTCGCCCGGGCCGCGCGCGCCATCGACGAGCTCGACCAGGCCCAGCACGAGCTCCACGACGCCGCCGGGCTCACCCAGGGCGTGGTGGCCATCGCGGCCGAGACGCTGCGCACCGTCACCGACCTCACAGCCCGCTTCCTCACCGAGCACCCGGGGGTGAGCCTCCAGCTGTACCAGTCGCCCGCCCCGGTCATGTCCGCCCAGCTTCAGGCGGGCGAGGTCGACCTGTGCGTGGCCTCCCAGCGGCTAGAGGGGCCCGCGCTGCACTCGGTGGAGCTCCTCAGCGAAGAGGTCCTGCTCGCCGTCCCGCCGTCCCACCGCCTGGCCCGGCGCACCCACGTCGAGGCCGGCATGCTCGCCGGCGAGCGGTTCGTCACCACCCGCCCCGGCTACTGGCAGCGAAGCCTCACCGACCAGCTCTTCGCGGGCTCGGGCATCAAGCCCGCCATCGCCTGCGAAGGCGACGAGCCGTACGCCATCCGCGGGCTGATCAGCGCCGGGGCGGGCATCGGGCTGATGCCGGCGGTCGCGCGCCGGCTGGCCCCGGACCCGCCGGTCGCCTGGCTCCACCTCGAGACGCCGGCCTGCCCGGCGCACACTCAGCCTGGTCTGGCGCACCGACGCCTACCTCTCGGCCGCTGCCCGCGCCCTCACCAGCTTCGCCATCAGCCACTTCCGCACGTGGCGCGGCGACGCCTGACCGGCCGGCGAGCGGCTCAGCGGAACTGCCGGAAGAATTCGCGCACGTCGCCGGCCAGGAGGTCGGGCACCTCCATGGCAGCGAAGTGACCGCCGCGGCCGAACTCGGCCCAGTGCACGATGTTGTTGGACTGCTCGGCGAAACGCCGGATCGGCGGTGCTATCTCCCGCGGGAAGACCGCCACGCCGGTGGGCACCGTCGAGGCCGCCGGGGGACCCCAGTCGCCGGCGCGGCCGGCCTCGTAGTAGAGGCGGGCCGATGATCCTGCCGTCCCGGTCAGCCAGTACAGCGTGACGTTGGTGAGGAGCTGGTCGCGGTCGACGGCCTCGTCGGGCAGGCCGCCGTCCGTCCACTCGCCGAACTTCTCCACGATCCAGGCCAGCTGGCCCACTGGTGAGTCGGTGAGCCCGTAGGCCACCGTCTGGGGGCGGGTGGCCTGGACCGCGTAGTACCCCATCCCGGTGGACCGGAAGCGGCGGAAGGCCTGCAGGCGGGCTCGTTCCTGGTCGGTCAGGTCGCCCGGCTCGTCCTGAACCCGGGGGAAGAGCATGTTCAGGTGCACGCCGATGAGGTGCCCGGGGGCGGCCAGGCCGAGCTCGCGCGAGATCGTCGAGCCCCAGTCGCCGCCCTGGGCGCCGTAGCGCCGGTAGCCGAGGCGCTGCATCAGCTCATCCCAGGCCTGCGCGATGCGGCGCACGTTCCATCCCCTCTCCCGGGTGGGCCCGGAGAAGCCGTAGCCGGGAATCGACGGGACGACCAGGTGGAACGCGTCGGCCGGATCCCCGCCGTGCGCCGCCGGGTCGGTCAGCGGGCCGATGACCTCCATGAACTCCACGATTGACCCGGGCCAGCCATGGGTGATGATCAGCGGCAGGGCGTCCTGCTCGCTGGATCGCACGTGCAGGAAGTGGATGGTCTGCCCGTCAATGACGGTGGTGAACTGCGGAAACTCGTTCAGCCTCTGCTCGTGGACGCGCCAGTCGTAGCTGGTGCGCCAGTACCCGGCCAGCTCCCGCACATAGTCCAGGGGGATGCCGTAGTCCCAGCCGACGCCGGGCAGCTGGTCGGGCCAGCGGGTCCGGCCCAGCCGGGCCTTCAGGTCGTCCAGGTCGGCTTGCGGTATGTCGATGCGGAACGGCTGGATCGCGGGCTCGGTCGGCATAGCCTTCTCCCTGCTGATTTCGGTCATGGTCATTTTCCCGCTCCTCCTGCGCGATGGTGCCGCCGGGCACGGCGCCGTATGATCCCGGGGGGTCTGCGGGAAATCCATGAGAGTTCTGCCAGAGAAGCGGAGTCCTGACACATGAGAATTACCAAAGGCCGGTTAGCTATTTGGCCTAGAGCTGCCGCACGGATGCTGGCGTTATCAGCCGGGTTAGCCTTGGTGGCGAGCCTGCTGGCCGCCACCGGGAACACCGCTGCCGCGGGCTTAGCGGCTGCCCAGGGCCGAGCCGGCGCCAGCCGGCCGGCGGCTCTCCGCCGACGGTTCAGTGGGGCGCCTGCTCGCACGGCATTCCCGCGCCGTTCCAGTGCGCGACCGCGCCGGTGCCCCTCAACTACCGGCACCCGAACGGGCAGAAGATCAGCCTCGCCCTGATGCGGTTGCCCGCCTCCGATCCCAGCGAGCGGATTGGCTCGTTATTCATCGATTTCGGCGGCCGGGCGGCCCGGACATCACCGACCTGGTCAACCGGGCCTACACGGTGTTCAGCCCGGCCATCCGCGCCCGGTTCGACCTGGTGACCTGGAACCCGCGCGGCGTCGAGTACTCCGACCCCGTGAACTGCTTCGCCACCGCCACCGCGGACACCAACTACTACAACGCCATTCCGGTCTTCCCGTACCCGCAGTCGGATGAGCCGGCCTTCTTCCAGCTGAACGCGCAGCTCGGGCAGGACTGCCTGCAGCGCTCCGGCGTGCTGCTGCGGCACGTGTCCAGCGCCGACACCGCCCGTGACCTGAACGTGCTCCGCCGGGATGTCGGCGACCCGAAGCTCACCTACCTGGGCTTCTCGTACGGGACCGTGATCGGCGCCACCTACGCCAACCTGTTCCCGGACAAGGTCCGGGCGATGGTCCTGGACGGCACGCTCGACTTCGTCGGCAACGCGACCGGGCACTACCCGGGTGAGGCGGCCGCGTTCCCCGTGGACGTCCGCCAGGGCGTGGACCGGGCGGGCCAGGAGGTCTTCCTTGACCGTTTCCTGCCCCTGTGCGCAGAGGCCGGAAGCGCGTGCGCGTTCTCCGCCGGCGGGAACCTGCGGGCGAAATGGGAGACGCTGGCCGACGATGCATACCGACGCCTACGACGGGCCGTGGAACCGGTCGCGCACCCCGATTCTGGTGATCAACGCGGTGCACGACCCGATCACCCCGATCTGGGGCGCCGAGGCCGCGGTTGCCGAGCTCGGCAACGCGCGGCTTCTCAAGGTCAACGGCGACGGCCACACCAGCATGTTCGTCGAGCCCAGCGTCTGCCGGGACGACGCCGAGCTGGCCTACCTGGTGTCGCTGCAGCTGCCGCCCAGGGGCACCATCTGCAACGTCAACCAGCTCCCCTTTGGCCTGAGCCCGGGCCCTGACCGGTCCACACGCCGCGGCGGGAGCTGTTGGACGTGCCATTCTGGTTGAGCCGGGTAATTTCTATCGGATATATCCACTGACGGGGATCTCGCTTGACGTCTTGGCCTATCCGGTTCAAACTTGATCATGCTATCCCGGGATAGTTTCGCCGGGGATGTCGGGGGTTCGGGAGAGGGATAACCATGAGCATGTATCTGGCTTTTGTTGCAAACAACGATACAAACAGGCTGCTCGTGAGCAATTCCGGAGACGGCAAGAACTGGCAGCCCAGTACCCAGGTGGGAAACGAGTCGAGCAAACGGGCTCCCGCGATTTCGTTCATCAGCTCGGGGCCACAGGGCTTTACCCTGGGATTTGTCGCCAACGACGCCAGCAACCAGCTGCTCATCAGCCAGTCGGCCGATGGCAAGACCTGGAGCCCCAACTCCCAGGTGCAGAACCAGTCGAGCAAGGCCGCGCCGGCGCTGGCGGAGTTTGAAAACAAGCTGTGGATCGCGTTCGTCGCCAACGACACCAGCAACCAGCTGCTCGTCACCCAGTCGGCCGATGGCAAGACCTGGAGCCCGAGCACCCAGGTGCAGAACCAGAAGAGCAAGGCCGCGCCGGCGCTGGCGGTGTTCGAGAACAAGCTGTGGATCGCGTTCGTCGCCAACGACACCAGCAACCAGCTGCTCGTCTCCCAGTCGGCCGATGGCGTGAACTGGAAGCCCAGCACCCAGGTGCAGAACCAGAAGAGCAAGGCCGCGCCGGCGCTGGCGGTGTTCGAGAACAAGCTGTGGATCGCGTTCGTCGCCAACGACACCAGCAACCAGCTGCTCGTCAGCCACTCCGCCGACGGCAAGACCTGGAGCCCGAGCACCCAGGTGCAGAACCAGTCGAGCAAGGCCGCGCCCGCGCTGGCCGTATTTGACAACAGGCTGTGGATCGCGTTCGTCGCCAACGACGCCAGCAACCAGTTGCTCGCCTCCCACTCCGCCGGTGGCAAGACCTGGAGCCCGAGCATCCAGGTGCAGCATCAGTCCAGCAAAGCCACCCCCGCCCTCCTTGCCCTGGCCTGAGGAGCACCCCAGACGTTTCCGCCCGGCTACAGCTTGCTTCGGGCGGCGAGCTGGTAGAGCTCCGGCAGCTGCCGCTCGGCCACGCGGGCGGCGATCCTCGCGCCGGCCCAGGCCAGCGCGAGGCCGTACCCGGCGGCGCACACCACGAGCACCGGTATCCGGACCGCGGCCGGGACCGAGTGGGTGAACTCCACGGCCAGGATCACCGGGATGGCGGCCAGCGCCACTCCGAAGATGCTGCCCAAGGTGCCGGCGACCGACCGGCCCCCGTATCCGTCGGCGGGGCGGGGCCACGGGCTGCCGACGCGCCGCTCTGCCGGGTAGGGCAAGCTCACGGTGAAGATGCTGCTGAGAGCCAGGCCCGCGCCGATGCCAGCGAGATCGATCCCCACCACCCAGAAACCATCCGCCGGGTGCCCGGCGACGGCCGCGATGCCGAAGGACACCGCCGCCATCAGCGGCACCGCGACGAGGGCGAGCGCGATGCCGCGACCGGTGAGATAGCCGCGCAGGGCGCGTGCGCCGGTGAGGGCTGACGCTTCCAGGCCGAAGGCAGATCCGGTGAGGCCGATCGAGTTGGCATTGAAGGCGCCGAGGATCCCCGCCCCGACAATCGCGCTGACGATCAGCGCCACGTGGTAGTGCGGAGTCCGGATGGTGCTGACGGACGCGGCGCCCATGACGACGGCGATTATCCCCCAGCGGACGACCGATCCGGGGTCGCGGCGTTGGTAGATCAGGTACCGGCTGGCCACTGTGCCGCGTACGCCGGAGCGGGCGAACGGGAGCGGCCGGCCACGCACCGCCGATGACTGTGTGCTGGTGTCGACCCTGACCAGGGCGCGGCCGAGGGACCGGATCCACAGCCCGGCGAGCACGACGACAACGGCGGCCAGCAGGGCGAGGCGCAGCAGGGCGGCGCCGGCATGGCCGGCCGAGGCATCCTGGATGGCGTGCGCGGCCAGGCCCGGCGGCAGCCAGCGCAGCCACTTGTCGATCCCGGCGAAGGTCTCGGCAGTGATCTTGCCTTCGGCGGCCATCCTGGGCACCACCTGAGCGAAAGCCTCGTACAGGGCGAAGATCGGGATGACGAGGAACACCGCGAGGTCCCGGCCGCGCCGCGACCGCAGCAGCCCGGCCATGGCCGTGGTCACGAGCCGGGCCAGCGTGATGCAGAACAGCACCTGCAGCAACACCGCGAGCACCGCGGCCAGCTCGCCGGAAACGCCATGGGCGAGACCAATGGTCACGCCGAGCAGGCCGACCACGTTGGCCAGCGGCCAGGCGCCGGTGGCCGAGGCGGCCAGCAGGCCGACCGCCAGCGGGCGGGTGCGCAGCGGGTAGAGGGCCAGCGTGGCCGGGTCCAGCGTGCCGTCCAGGCCGAACGAGAACAGCGGCACGATCAGCCAGCCGAACGCGAACACGGTGAAGACGGCGGCGGTCTGGTCAACCGCCGCGCTCTGGCCGCGCAGCCCCGCCAGGACCGCGAACGTGCCGATGGCGAGCAGCACCGCGAAGATCGTGCTGACGATGAAGGAGATCTTGGCCCCGGTGGACGAGCGCAGCGCGTTCGTCAGCAGGCGCAGCTTCAGCTGGACGAGGAGCCGAGCCATGACAGTCCCTCCCCTCCGCCTGCCTTGCCGCCGACCAGGTCGATGAACGCCTGCTGCAGGGTCTTGCCGCCGCGGACCTGGTCGGTGGTGCCGGTGGCGACGATCTTGCCCTTGTCGATGATGGAGACGTGGTCGCACACCTGCTCGACCAGCTCCATCACATGGCTGGAGAACAGCACAGTCGAGCCGGAGCCGACGAAACGCGTCAGCAGCAGGCGGATGACGTCGGCGGAGACCGGGTCCACGCCCTCCAGCGGCTCGTCCAGGAACAGCACCGCCGGGTTATGGATCAGGGCACAGCCCAGCGCCACCTTCTTGCGCATACCGGTGGAGTAGTCGGCGACCAGCCGTTTCGCGTCGGCGGTCAGATCCAGCACGTCCACCAGTTGCGCGGACCGGGAGCGTGCCTCGCTGGCCGGCATGCCGCGCAGGCGGCCCGCGTACTCCAGCAGTTCCGCGCCGCTCAGCCGCTCGAACAGCTGGGCCTCGGCCGGCACCACCCCCATGACCGCCTTGGCAGCCGGCGGGTCGGCCCACACATCCAGGCCGTTGATGATCACCTGGCCGGAGTCCGGCCGCAACAGACCGGTCATCATCGACAGGGACGTGGTCTTGCCCGCCCCGTTCGGCCCGACGAGCCCGGCGAGGGAACCGTGTGCGATCTCGAGGCCGATCCCGGCCACTGCCTCCTTCGCGCCGAAGCTCTTGCGCAGCCCGCGCACCACGATGGCTGGCTCACCCATCTCTGCCTCCTCCGGTCGCTACGAGCCCGCGGAGCCGGGGATCTTGCCCGTGGCTCCGAGCCGGTAGGCGACGATGAACATCCGCTGCCCAGCTGATTGGGCGACGCTTCCTGCCGTGATGGCGTAGTCGCCGTCGATGGTGACCGGGGCGTTGGTCCTGGCGGGCAGCCGTGTTTTCAGCAGGATCGCACCGGTGGCCGTGTTGAACGCGTAGAGGTCGCCGCTGTAGGTGGTGGTGAACACGACGTCGTTGGTGACCGCCGCGGCGCCGTAGGGCGAGGAGGGCAGCTGGTCGGCCCATTCGATCTTGCCGGTGTCCTGGTTGACCGCGACCATCTCGCCGCTGCCTCTGACGAGTGCGGCCAGGAGGGCGGCGGTCGAGGGCTCGGTGTAGCCGGGGGCGGTCGGGGTCATCGGCATGGGGAGGTTGTTGACGGCGGCGAAGGTGGTCGTGCCGTTGGTGGCGAGCTGGGACTCGATGCCGCCGAACCCGCCGGGCTCGAGGCAGAACCTGGCCGGCAGCGGGATGTGGGAGGTGGGCCTGGCGTTCTCGGTGAGCAGCCCGTCATGGTCATGGCCGTTGTGCACGCCCAGCGGGAGGCTCCACAGCAGCTTGCCGGTGCGCGCGTTGAGTTCGATCAGGATGCCGGCCTTGCCGCCGTCGATCACCACCGGCTGCCCATGGGCGGTGGTGAGCACCGGTGAGTTCTGGAGATCCCAGTCGAACAGGTCGTGCGGGGTGAGCTGGTAGTACCACAGGAGCTTGCCCTGCGGGCTCAGCTTCACCACCGAGTCGGTGTACAGGTCCGGGCCGGGCCGGCTGGTCCCCCACGGATAGCCGCGGGCGCCGCCCAGCGGGCCGGGGTTGGCCACGCCTAGGTAGAGGTTGCCCTGGGCGTCGAACGACGGCGGATCCCACAGGCCACCGCCGGAGTTGATGCCGGGCTTGCCCCACAGGTTCTGCACCTCGTCCCAGCTCCACTCCGGCGCGCCGGTCTTGGCGTTCAGCGCCCAGAGGGTCGCCCTGGCGCCGCCCAGATACTCGCCCACCGTCGGGTTGACCGGCACCGTCGATACGTACACGGTGCCGTGGTTGTAGCCGGGCGCCATGTCGATGCCCTCGTGGTTGTTGCCGATCAGCGTCCGGCTCCACAGCTGCCTGCCGGTGGCCGCCGACAGCGCGACCGTTGCATGGTTGGTCGCCGCGTAAACGGTCCCGTTGACCACGTTGACGCCGTCCGGGCCCCCATTCGCCGAGCTGTAGGTGTGCCGCCAGAGGACCTTGCCGGTGGCGAGCTCGATCGCCATCACGTTCGACTCAAGATCCTGCGTGTAGACCACACCGTTCACCACGACGGGCGTGGTGGCGTACCGGCCGTACGCCGCCTCGATCGGCACGGTCCAGGCCACGCCCAGCTTCGACACGTTAGAGCTGCTGATCGCGCTGGCGACGTCCCGCGTGTTCTGCAGATTGCCGCCCGGCAGCGTCCAGCCCGCCGCGACCGCCGGATTGGCCGGGCCGCCCGCCGCGGCCGCGCCGCCGGGGGCTGCCGGGCTGACCGCGCCTCCGGTCGCGCCCGCCTGAGCCGCGGCCGCGGCCTTGGAGAAGCAGGCTGGCGCGCTCGAACTGCTGTTGCTGCTGCTTCCGCAGCCACCGACGGCCAGCCCCGCCGCCGCCACCAGGGACATGCCGGCCACCGCGGGCCGCCAGCGGGTGCCGATCGTCCCGCCTTCCTGCCCGGTAACCGTGTGCCGCAGTGCACCCATGACTGCCTCCCTTTGTCAGCGCGCCACCCGCCCCGGGGGCGCCGCTGACCCCGCCACGCCGGCGGGTCCCAGCTCTCATTAATTTGATATCACTATGCTAGTCAGGTGGTATCAGGCGCGTCAAGCGCAGGCGGAATCGGTGGGGTGGGGAGCTGTTCAGGCCGGCGCCGGTGCGAAGGTGAATCTGGTTGGTGATCCGGTGAAGTTGCTGGAATCCAGGGCAAACACCCATTCCGGCGGCAAGGCGAAGACGCTGTTGGACGCCGGATCCACCATGTCCTGCCCATAGGCGGTCCCGTATTTCGTGTTCTCGGCCGCGAGCATGGCCGTCAGCGCGCCGGGGTCGGTAACCCGGTGAACGCGGCCGTGCACGACGACGGGCTCGAGCGGGTTGTCGGTGGACAACGTGCAGCGGGGCTCCGAGCCGAGGTTCCGCGCCTTGCGCGATCCGTTGGAGCTGCTGAACCACAGCCGGCCCTCATGCCAGACCGCCCAGACCGGCATGAGGTGCGGCGTTCCGTGCGGGGTCACTGTCGCCAGCCAGAAGTCGTGCGAGCGGACCAGCCTCTGCTCGGCCCACGACCAGGGCAGCAGGCCGCCCCCCTCGCCCTCCGGCAGCGTTCCGTAGCCAGGCATATAGGGCCGGGACGCGATCGGCTCGTTCACCCTCCCGAAGTTAGCAACCCGGTCCTGGCCTGCCCGGCGGGACGGGGGCAAAACAAGGGCCCAAGTAGCCTGGGGTGATGAAGGCGGGAGGAGCCCTGGTCCTCACCGCGGACGCCCGCGAGGCGGCGAGCCGGGCGGCCGGGGAGGCCCGGGCCTCGCTGGGGGGCCTGTCACCCACGTTCGCGGTGCTGTTCGCCTCCGCCCATTTCTTCGGCTCGGCGCAGGACCTGGTGACGGCGGTCGCCGAGGAGACCGGCCAGATCCCCCTGATCGGCTGCGTGGCGGAGGCGGTGGCCGGCGGCGCCCGCGAGGTCGAGTCCGGGCCCGCCGTCGCGCTGTGGCTGGCCGCCGACCTCGGCCCGGTGGAGACGTTCGGCATGGAGTTCGTCCGGACGCCCAAGGGGGGCGCCTACGGCGGCTACCGGTTCGGCCAGGGGCCCGCCGGTGCTCACCTGATGATCTGCGACCCGTTCACGTTCCCGGTCGCCGACCTGCTGGCCCACCTGAACTCCCGCGTTCCCGGGGCGTGGGTCATGGGCGGTCTGGCCAGCGGGGGGCTGCGAATGCGGCAGAGCCGGCTGTTCCTGGACGGCCGGGTGCTGGCGGGTGGCGCGGTCGGTGCTCACCTGCCGCGAGCCGAGGTCCATCCCCTGGTGGCGCAGGGTTGCCGCCCGGTCGGTGATCCCTACACCATCACCCGGGCCGAATCCAGCCTGATCTTCGAGCTGGGCGGGCGCCCGCCGCTGGTACGGCTGCAGGAGCTGGCCGCGGCGCTGCCCGCCCGGGACCGGGAACTGCTCGCCCGCGGCGTTCAGGTGGGGCTGGTCATCGACGAGTACCGGGCCGAGTCGCGGCAGGGCGACTTCCTGATCCGCGGCGTCGCCGGCGCCGACCCCGACTCGGGAGCCATCGCGGTCGGCGATGAGGTGGAGGTGGGCCAGACGATGCAGTTCCACGTCCGGGACGCCGACTCCGCGGACGAGGACCTGCGGCGCACCCTGGAGCGGGAATCCACCGCCCTCGGCGCCCGCCGGGCGGCCGGCGCGTTGCTGTTCACCTGCAACGGCCGCGGATCGCGGCTGTTCTCCGAGCCGGACCACGACGCCGGGCTGCTAGCGGGGATGCTGGGCGAGATCCCGGTGGCGGGGTTCTTCTGCGCCGGGGAACTCGGGCCGGTGGGCGGACAGAACTATCTCCACGCCTTCACCGCGTCGATCGCGCTGTTCCCGGATGTGGCGCCGTAGGGGGCAGGGCCTCGGCCAGGAAGGCCAGGGTAGCGGCGAACGATCGCCGGTCGGCGGGCGCATCGTAGGCGACCCCCGGGATGGCGCCCGGCGTGGCGTGCTCGTGGGTGAAGCCATGCATGGCACCGCCGTACATGATGAGCTGCCAGTCGGCCCGGGCGTGACCCATCTCCTCCGCGAACCCCACGACGTCCGCCAGCGGCACGTGCGGATCCAGGGCGCCGTGACAGGCCAGCACCTTGGCCCTGACCGCGCCGGGCTCCGCCGGCTTGACCGTAGCCAGGCTGCCGTGGATGCTGACCACACCCGTCACATCGGCCCCCGAGCGGGCGAGCGTGAGGACGGCAAGCCCGCCGAAACAGAAACCGACGGCGGCAAACCGGCCGTCGGCCTCGGGACATCCAGCCAGGGCCGTCAGCCCGGCCAGCGCCCGCCGCGCCAGACGCTGTGGATCATCCCGCAGCCCCGTCAGGCACGCCACCACGCGCTCGCGGTTGCCCGCGACGCCATCCCCGAACATGTCACACGCCAGGACCGCGTAACCGTGCGCGGCGTACCGCTGGGCCTGGCCCTTGGCGTGATCATCGAGACCGGCCCCGCCATGCACGAGCAGCAGCCCGGGGACCGGGTACGCTGCCGCATCATCCCAGGCGAGAAAGCCGGTCAGGGCCGTCTCCTGATCGTTGTAGGTCACGATGCGTGTCGCGGTCGCCATGCCGTTCTCCTATCAGGTGATCTCGCACTCCGTCAGACGGTAGGGGTGTCCGCGCCGGAGAGGAACTGGGTGTGGGAGATTCACGTAGCGTAGCGTTACATGCCTGTTGGGTAATTCTGGCCCGGTGGCGGGTGGGTTTGAGGCAGCCTGGTGTGGCAGCTGAGCGCGGCCACAGTGCCAGACTGGAGGGCGATCGTGTCCACCGCGCCCGTCCGGTACCGGAAGCCACCGCAGTCGTCTCCGGCCCGCCCCGGTGCGGCGTCCCGCCACCGGAAGGTGTCCCTGGCCGGCCCGAGGCGGTGGGGCAAGCTCGAGTGGGCTGCGGCGGTGGCCGTCTGGGCCCTGGTGGTGCTGGTTTTCGGCTGGGCTATGGCGGAGTACGGCGGAGTGCAATCACCTGCCCAGGCAGGGGCCTGGCTCGCGAACGCGGCCGGCAATCTGGGGGCCTGGTCGGGTGCGTGGTCCAGCCCGGCGCAGGTCGTCAGCGCTGCCATCGCCAGCCCCCGGGGGGTCTACCGTGACCCGCTGCGGGGGGTTGGTGGCCTGGTTCTCGAGCGCATCGACGATGGCGTCGATTTCGCCGGGTCTGGCCCGGTCCATGCTCTCGGCGACGGCGTTGTCACCAGCGCGACTGCGACCAACTTCGGGTGGCCCGGCGGGGGATGGATCACCTACCGGCTCACCGGCGGCCCTGGGGCCGGGCTGGTTGTCTATGTGGCTGAAGACATCACCCCGGCCGTTGCCGTCGGTCAGCGCGTGTCGCCCTCGACCGTGATCGGCACCATGTTCAACGGCGGCGACGGCATCGAAACCGGGTGGGCGCAGTCAACTGGCCTGTCCGCCGAATCGGAGCTCCCGGAAGCCGGCGGCATCGCCGGCCTCGGCCCGTTCCCGACCAGGATCGGTGTGAACTTCGACGAACTGCTTCAGTCGCTGGGAGTGCCCGCCGCGCCCAACCGCACCCAGCCCGCGCACGGGCTTCTCCCGGCCGGATACCCGGCCAGCTGGTGAGAGCCCACGGCTCGCCGGGCAGGTGCTGCCTGTCGCGGTTACCGCCGTTGCGTGACCACGTCAGGCCACCGGCGTGTCGGTGCTGGCGAGGAACTGGGTGGCGGCCAGCTCGGCGTAAAGAGGGTCGCTGGCGACGAGTTCGGCGTGGGTTCCCGCCGCCTTGACCCGGCCCGCGTCCATGACGATGATCCGGTCGGCCATGGTCACCGTGGACAGCCGGTGCGCGACGACCAGGACCGTCGTCATGAGCGCGGTTTCGGCGACCGTCTCGCGCAGCGCGGCCTCGTTGAGCGCGTCGAGCTGGGAGGTGGCCTCGTCCAGCAGGAGCAGCCGCGGGCGGCGCAGCAGCGCCCGGGCGATGGCCACCCGCTGGCGCTCGCCGCCGGACAGCCTGGTGCCGCGGTGCCCGACCGCGGTCTCCAGCCCCTCGGGCAAGTGCGTCACCAGGCTGGTGAGCCTGGTGATCCGCAGTACCTCGCCGACTTCCGCGTCCGTCGCGTCCGGGGCGCCGAGGATGAGGTTCTCCCGCAGGCTGCCCGACAGCACCGGGGCGTCCTGCTCGACGTATCCGATGGCGGCGCGCAGTTCCGGGATGGGCCAGTCCCGCAGGTCGGTACCGTCGAGCAGGATCCGCCCGGCGCCGGGCTCGTAGAAGCGCTCGATCAGCGAGAACACGGTGGTCTTGCCGACGCCCGACGGGCCGACGAAGGCGGTCATCCCACGGGGCGGGATCGCGAAGCTGATGCCGTGATGGACTTCGGGCAGCTCGGGCCGGTAGCGGAAGCGCACCTGCTCGAACACGATCGCCGCTGGGGCGTAGCCCCCGCCGCGGCCGCTCGCGGCGGCGCCGGAGGGTTCCACCGGCAGCCGTTCTGCCTCCTGGATCCTGGCCACCGCCACGGCGCCCATCTGGTACTCGGTGGCGGCGCTGACCAGTTGCTGGATGGGCGACATCAGGTAGTACACGTACAGCAGGAAGGCGACCAGCGTGCCCACCTGGATGGCGCCCGAGGCGACCCGGGCGCCACCGGTGGCGAGCACGGCGATGAACGCGCACTGGATGGACAGGCCCGCGGTGTTGCCCGCTATCGCCTCCCACTTGGCGGCGCGGAGGTCGGCCCGCCAGGCGTCCCGGGCGGCGGCGTGGATGCGCTGGCCCTCGCGCTGTTCGGCGCCCGACGCCTTGACGGTCCGGAACGCGCCCAGCATCCGTTCCAGCGCCGCGCCCATGACGCCCACGCTGTCCTGGGCGCGCCGGGCGGCGCGGCCGATCCTCGGCACCACCAGGCCGATGACCACGGCCGCCAGGATGAACACGCCCAGGGTGACGCCGAACAGCACCAGGTCCAGCAGGCTCATCAGCACCAGCGTGGCGACCAGGGTGATGCCGCCGGTGACCACGCCCACGATCGAGCCGGTCGTGACATCGCGCAGCAGCGTGGTGTCGGAGGCCACGCGCGACATCAGGTCACCGGGCTCGGCGCGGTCCAGCCCGGTGATCGTGAGCCCCAGCAGCCGGTCCACCAGCCGCCGCCGCGCGGCGAGCACCACCGACTCCGCGGTCCGCTGCAGCACGTAGCTGCCCAGCGCGCCGAGCGCGGCGTTGGCCAGCACCAGGCCCGTCATCAGCAGCAGGAGCTGCGAGACGGAGCGATGGTGGCCCAGATCGTCGATGAGCGCCCGAACGACCAGCGGCAGCGCCAGCCCGGTCGCCGCGGTGAGCAGGCTCAGCAAGCCCCCTATCAGCAACGCGAGGCGGTGGGGCCGCACGTAGCCGTACATGACCCGCCAGGGGGCGCGTTCGCCGCCGCCGCGCCCGTGCGGCTCGTATGCCTCGGCGGTCACCGGGACCTCCCTCACCGGCTATAACGACAGTCTCACCGACGCCGCGCCAGGCTGCCAAAGCATTTCGGCCGGGTGGCGGGCGCGGCACTGTGGCGGACGCGGCACTGTGGCGGACGCGGCACCATGGCGGGCGCGGCGCTACGGCGGGCGCAGCACCATGGCGGGCGCCGGCCCGCCGGATCAGCCGTCAGCTGCCGCGTGTGCCCGCTGCGCGGTGCGGTAGAGGCCCACCAGTTCCTCGGTGGTGGTGGCGTCCTGCGCGGCCTTGTCGTCGCGCCAGCGCCCGGTGAAACGCGGGAACCGCATCGCCAGCCCGGCGTCGTCCTTGATCTGTCCCCAGCCGGCGGTGTAGGTGGGCGACAGGGTCAGCTCCGCGCTGAGGATCTCGAGCACGGGCCCGGGCTCGAACCATACGTCGGGCTCCTGGCGTGCGTCAACCCGCGCGGGCCGCTCGGCGCGGGCCAGCGGCGCCAGCCTTTGGGGCAGCGCCGCCAGTTCGGCGTCGGAGAACCCGGTGCCGCACTTGGTCACCGTCCGGTAGACGTCCGCGGCCGGGTCGTAGGCGGCCAGCAGCAGCGCGCCGTAGACGCCGCGGCGGCGGCCACGCCCGGCGAACGCGCCGACGATGACCAGGTCCACCGTGTCGGACAGCTCGGTGCGGTAGTCCCGCTTGAGCTTGATCCACAGCCAGCCGCGGGCACCGGCCTGGTACCCGGCGGCCGGGCTCAGCGACTTGCACATCAGCCCTTCGCAGCCCTCGGTGACCGCCTGCTCGAACGCCGCGTCCAGGTCGGCCGGGGTGGCGACCTCGGTGGCGGTGGTGAGCCGGAGCCGGGGCGCGACGGTGATCGCCTCGGCCAGCCGGGCCCGCCGCTCCGGATAGGACAGCCTGGTCAGGTCCTGCCCGTCGGCGTAGAGCAGCTCGAAGCAGAACAGGCCCACCGGCACGTCGCGCACGGCGTCGCTGATGCCGTACTTGCGCCGCCGGAACATGACCTCCTGGAACGGGCGCAGCTCCCCGGCGGCCGGGTCGAAGGCGACGACCTCCCCCTCGACGATCGCCTCGCGGGGGCCCAGCCCCGCCGCGAGGAGCTCGACGACGTCCGGGAACTGGGTGCTGACGCGCTCCAGCCGCCGGGTGAACAGCTCGATCTGGCCGTCGGCGGTCCGGTGCGCCTGGACGCGGACGCCGTCGTACTTGTATTCGGCCGCGCACTGCCCGCCCAGCTTGTCGAGGATCTCCCCGGCGTCGGACAGCCGCTGGGCGAGCATGACCCGGACCGGGTTGCCCGGGCGGACCTCGAGCGCTTCGACCGCCGCCAGACCCCCCTGGACCAGGGTGGCGGCGACCCGGCCGAGGTCGCAGCAGATGTTGTAGGCGCGTTCCAGCACCGGCCGGGATGCCCGGCCGCCGGCGTGCGCCTGCGCGAGCGCGTCCAGGATGGTGGGCGTGCCGATCCCCAGCCGCAGCCCCCCGGTGACCAGACGCAGCAGGTAGCGGGCCTCCAGCGGGGTGGCCTGGGCGAGCAGGCCGCCCAGCAGCTCCAGCTTGCGGCCCTGCGAGCCGGTCCCCTCGGCCTCGGCGATCCGGTGCAGGGTGTCCACCACGGTGGTGACCTGCAGGCTGGCGGACCGGCCGTCGGCGGTCGTGGCCAGCAGTTCCTCGGCGGCCTGGCCGAGGTCGCCGGTCTCGCGTACGGTCGCGGCAACCTGCCCGGGCCCGGTGCCGGTGGTGGTGGCGACCGCGCGGACGGCGAGCTTCTCGGCGAGGCCGAGGTCCACCCCGGCGAACTCCGGCGCGATCAGGCCCTGGCACAGGTAGCAGACCGTGGGCAGCAGCTCGGCCGGGGTCCCGGCGAGCAGGGTGGCCAGCCGGTCGGTCAGCGCCAGCCGGCCGGTGGCCTGTTCCAGGTCACGGTAGGCCTCGGCGACGGTCTCGTACCTCACCACGCCCCCTTCGTTTCGTCGATCATGACACGCGGCCGTGACGCTGCCCGGTCGTGGGCTGCGCGACCTCTACGCCAGCCGCTGACCGGGCCAGTGCGCCGGGCGGGTGAGCGGCGGCGGCAGCCCCGTGCCGGCATCGCCGTCCGCCGCGTCGAGCTGGGCCTGGGTGAGGAACAGGCAGCTGGTGAGGTCGGCGCCCCGCAGGTCGGCGCCCCTGAGGTCGGCTCCCGTGAGGTCGGCCAGGGTGAGGTCGGCGTGCCTGAGCTCGGCGCCGATCAGGCGGGCCCCGCGCAGGTTGGCGCCCTTGAGATCGGCGCCGGCCAGGTGGGCGCCGATGAGGTCGGCCCCGTGGTGGTCCGGCTTCTGGCCGGGCAGCTGGGCCCGCACGAGCTCGCTCGCGCGGAGCAGCAGGGCATTCACCTCAGCCCGGTGCCGCCCGGTATCCAGTCCCAGGAGACCGGCGGCCGGGCGGTTTGTCATGGCCTGGGTCGCCGCGAACGCGTGACGCAGCCGGCCGTGGACGGCGCGGGCCGGCGGCAGGTCCAGCGCCGCGGCCAGGTACCACAGCAGCTCATGAAGCTGCCGCATGACCGGGAACACCTCATACATCTGGGTTGCGGCCTGCGGGTCCCGGCGCCAGTCCCGCCCGCCGAAGGTGACCTGGGACACCTGCTGGCCCGCGCCGAAGCAGTCATACACCGCACAGCCGCGGAAGCCGTGCCCCCGGAGATCGGTGTGGATGCCGCACCGGAAGTCAGGCCGCAGATGGGGACAGGGGCGCCCGGCAGGCTTGTCGATCGCGAAGTCGGCCGACGCCGAGAACACCGGCGCGACGCAGCACAGCCCGAAGCAGCGCCCGCAATCGGCCCGGAGCACGCCGTGCGCGTTTTCGGGAGCAAGCCCTGACTGTCCGGGTTCTCTGCTCAAGGTGGCCTCCGGCCGGGGCGGCGCCGCTGTGCTGCCAGGCTAAGGCCTGGGCAGCCGGCTTCCTGGCGCGCCTGACATGACCGCGGTTACGATCGGGCCACCGCGACCGCCAGCAGCCGTGGCGGCGAGATCGGGGCCAGGTCATGAAATCGTCTGTTCCGGTGATCGACCTCACGCCGTGGTTCGGCGGTGACCAGGAGGCCCGCGCCGCCGTGGCGGCCAGGGCTGACGCGGCGCTGCAGAGCGTGGGTTTCTTCCTGATCACGGGCCACGGCGTGCCGGACGAGATGCGTGCGCGGGTCCGCGCCGGGGCGCGGGCGTTCTTCGCGCTGCCGCGCGAGACCAAGCAGCGCTACGCCGTCACCGTCGCCGGCCGGGGCTGGCTGCCGCCCGGCGTCGAGGCCGACGGCTACGCCGAGGGCACCGCGACCCCGCCGGACCTGAAGGAGTCGTTCGCGGTCGGCGCCGACCAGCCCACCGGCGACCCTGATGTTGACGGGTACTGGTTCCAGCCGAACGTCTACCCGGCCGAGGTGCCGGCGCTGGAGTCCGCCGTCGTCGCCTACCTGGCGCGGATGCGCGAGCTGGCGGACGAGCTGCTCGTCGTGTGCGCGGCGGCGCTGGCCCTGGACGGCGACTTCTTCACCCGGCATACCGGCCACGCCACGCACACGATGAAAATCAACTGGTACCCGCCGATGGCGCTGGCCGGCCTGCCGGAATCTGGCCAATTCCGGATCGGCCCGCACACCGACTTCGGGACCGTCACCATCCTCGACCGCGAGCCGGGCCGGGGTGGCCTGCAGGTCTGGACGCCCGAGGACGGGTGGGAGGACGCGCCCTACGAGCCCGGCGCCTTGACGGTCAACACCGGTGACCTCCTCGCCCGCTGGAGCGGCGGCCGGTGGAAGTCCAACCGGCACCGGGTGCTCCCACCGCAGGCCGAGGCGCCGGACGAGGATCTCGTCTCGCTGGTCTACTTCTACGAGGCCGACCACGACGCGGTGATCGAATCGCTGCAGCCGCCGATCGGCAAGCCGAACGACTACGGCCCGGTCGTGTCGGCGCAGTTCCTGAAGGAGCGCCTGGACGCGATCACGATTGGCTAGCCGGGCGGTGGATCCTGGCGATGGCGGCGGTGGTGGCCCTGACGGTCAGGCTGACCCCGGCACCTGGATCAGCGGGCAGCGCGCTCCATGTCCCATCCCACGAGGCGTCGCCGGTGATCGCGGCGCCGCCGAGCATGGCGGTGGCGCCCGTGGCGTCCCCGGGTTCCCCGCCGGCGAGCGTCATCACCTCCGCGCCCCGCCACTGCGGGCCGGCCGGCGGGATCGTCACGGCCGCATCCGCGGCCTGCGCTCCCTGGGTCTTGTTGATGATCGTGACGTAGTCCTCGCCCGCTCCGCCGACGCAGTAGGCGGTCAGGTTGACGCCGTCCGGGTTCCCGATCTGGACGGGCTTGACCCGCCCCGCTGAGCCCAGGGTGAACGCCTTGATGGCGTACCCCTTCGGGGTGACCGCATAGCCCGCACCGGCCGCGGCGGGATCCGGCACGATCGTGTCGGTGTAGAGCCACTGCTTGTTGTGGAAATTCACGCCCGCGGCCGCGTGCGCCGCCCACCAGTGCAGGTAATCGAGCGCCCACAGGGCCGAGGCGAACGCATTGCTCGCTCCCGGGACGCCGACGAGGTAGTCATTCGATTCGGTCATGCGGTAGCGCAGGCCGGCCTCGGCCACCCGGGCGAGGAGGTTGGAGTAGAGCCAGGGATAGGGGGTGTACGTGGTGCGTCTCGGCTGGGTCCCGATCGTGGTGCCGTTCACCCATTCGGGGGACAGCATGTTGCTGATCGCCTGCCGGGCGGTGGTCTTGCCCGGGCCGGCGCCCACGTAGTAGTGCTGCGTGAAGTGCGTTAGCCGGCCGGAGTCCCGCTCATCGGTGGCGAACCGCTCGGTCCACGACACGCCGTTGCCCGGGTCGGGGGTAAAGGTCAGCGTGCCGTAGGCCCCGGTGTCCGGCCCGGACAGCGGCGCCCCGGGCGCCGCCTCCCCGATCGCGTCGGCGAAGCCCTGCCAGCTGGTCAGGAAGGACGGGTAGGCGCTGCCCGGCACGCCCGGGATCTCCTCATAGATCGCCGGATCAAGCGGACGGCCCGCGGAGGTATGGAATGCGTGCCAGTCCGGCTCGTTCCCGATGGCGAAGGTGTTGACGTGCTCCCGGTAGTGGCGCCAGATGTACCCGGCGGCCCTGGCATTGACCGATTTCAGGTCATCAATGGGGGCTGCACCGGGGCTGAGCAGGCGGAACGTGTAGATGACCTTGACCCCGGCCACGGCGGCGAAGGCGAACAGGTTGTCGATCCCGGTGAAACCGTCGCTGCCCGTGCCCGCAGGGATCTGCTGGTTGACCGAACCGCCGCCCACCCGGAGGCTGCCCAGCCCCAGATTGCGGAACAGGGTGATCAGGGAGTCGTTCGCCGGGCTGAACAGGTAACCGGCCACCCCGGCATTGCCGGGATTGAGCGGGCCCCGCTCGAAACTCAGCCCGGTGAAATCGCCCGGGACCACCGGCCCGGGATGCTCATCGTCAATCGTGATCGTTACCGGATGGCTGTCCCGCCGGGCGGCGCGCGCCGCGGCGCCCCGGCGGCGCCGGCCCGCCAGTATCCGCATGACGAGGTGGTGCCCCGCAGCGGGAACGGCCTAACCGCCAGGGCATTGTCAAGATCTCCTGATTGGCATTTACGCAGTGCGCTGACCGGGGGTTCCGGCGGGCGGACCGGCGGGATTTGGGCCGGGCAGGAGCGCGGCCATATAGAGCTCATCGATGAACCGGCCATCGACGAACAGGCACTGTGAGCGGCGGCCCTCGATGGAAAAGCCCATGCGCTGGTAAAGGTCGGCGGCCCGGTGATTGTGCGCCATGACGGTCAGCTCCAAGCGGTGCAGCCCATGGCCGGCCGCCCAGTCTTTTGCGCGCGCCAGCAACCCGGCGCCGACGCCTTTGCCGCCCGCTTGCGTCATTACCCCGATCACCAGGTATGCCGTGGCCCGGCTGCGCCGGAACGAGCCGCCGGCCAGTTCCACATACCCGACCAGATCGCCGTCGGTTTCCGCCACGATCACGACCGAGTTCCCCGACCGTGCCACCCGGTCGAGGTGGCGGGCCAGTGCCTCGGCGGAGGCGTCGCGCTCGCCGTCCTCGAGCAGCATGAACGAGGTCTCCTGATCCAGGCGCCGCTGCAGCCTGAGCAAGGAGGCCGCATCCCCGGGGCCGGCCGTGCGCAGCCGGGCGCCCGGCAGGCCTGGCAGTTCCGCGGCAGCCGCCGGTTCACCCGGCGCTGGGCCCGCATCTTCGTTCACCCGGCCATCCTCGCCCGGCCGGGCGGCAAAGCCCAGCGGCCGGTCGCGGATCGCTAAGCTGGGCGGCCGGGCGGGGCCCGTCGATGGGAGCAGGTCATGAAGATCGCGGTCATCGGTGCCTCCGGCTGGCTCGGCGGCGCCATCGCGCGCGAGGCGGTCAGCCGGGGACATGAGGTCACCGCGATCGGCCGCGACGCCACGCGCCTCTCGCAGGTCGAGGGGGCCAGGGCGGTGGTCGCCGACCTTGACGACCCGGAGTCGATCCTGGACGCGGTCGGGGGCAGCGACGTCGTGGTGTCCTCGGTCACCGACCGCTCCACGCCTGACCGGTCGCGGATCCCGGCGACGGCCCGGCAGCTGCTCGACCTCGCGCCGCGCGCCGGGGTCCACCGGGTCGCCTTCGTCGGCGGGGGCGGCAGCCTGCAGATCGAGCCGGGCCTGCGCGCCGTTGACGCACCGGGGTTTCCCGAGCAGCACAAGGCGGAAGCGCTGGCCCAGGCCGAGGCGCTGGAGGTGCTGCGCGGCTCGGACGGCGGCGTGGACTGGACCTACATGAGCCCGCCGCCGCACCACCTGGTGCCGGGCGAGAAGACGTCGGCCTACCAGGTCCGCGGGGGCGACCGGCCGGTCGTCAACGCCGCCGGGGAGAGCCGCATCACCGCCGGCGACTTCGCGGCCGCGTTCGTGGACGAGCTCGAGGCCAGCCGCTTCTCCGGCCAGCGGTTCACCGCCGGTTCCTGACCGGCCAGCCGCCCGGCGGCGCGGCAGGCGCGTCCGGATCCAGGCCCGCGCCGGCCGGGCCTGCTCAGGCCGAGGCGCGCTCGACCAGCTCGCTGCTCAGCAGGACGTGGACCGGCTCGCGGACCCGCCCGGCGATCTGATCATCCAGGATCCGCAGGGCCTCGAGTGCGGTCTGCTCGATGGGGTTGCGCATCGTGGTCAGCGCCGGCTCGACCATGGTTGCCGCGGCCGAGTTGTCGAAGCCGACCACGGCCACGTCCTCGGGGATACGCCGTCCGGCCTCGCGCAGCGCCCCGATCGCGCCGACCGCCATCAGGTCCGAGGCGACGAAGAGCCCCCGCAGCCCCGGGTGCCGCCCCAGCAGCTGCTCGGCACCGAGGCGCCCGCTGTGCAGCGACCAGTCGCCGGTGGCCACCAGATCGGGACGGAACTGATCCCCGATGGCGCGCCGGTAGCCGTCGAAGCGCTCGCGGCCGCTGCTGGTGTGCATGGGCCCGGTCACCGTGCCGATGGGGGCGCCGACCCGGCCGGCCAGGTAGCTCACGACGGTGAACGCCGCCTTCTCGTCGTCTATCGCCACCCACGAGAAGGCCTCCTCGAAGCCGAGTGGCTTGCCCAGCACCACGAGGGGGAGACGGTTCGACAGCAGCCGGCCGAGCAGCGGTTCCTTGTCGTGGGTGAGCGCCAGCAGGGCCCCGTCCACGTGGCCGACCGTGAGGTAGTCCCCGAGGAAGTTCTCTTCCTCTTCGTCCTGGGCGGTCGTCATCAGCAGGTGACGCCCGTGCTGGCGCAGCTGGCGGGAGAACACCCGGACGAACAGCCCGAAGTTGGGGTCCTCGAAGAGGCGCTCCTCGCGATCGGAGATGACGAAGGCCACCGACCCGGTGCGGCCGCTGGCGAGGTTCCGGGCCGCCTGGTTGACCGAGTAGCCAAGGGTGTCGATCGCCGTGTGCACGCTCTCGAGCACCGCTGGGCGGACGTTGCGGCCGCCGTTGATCACCCGGGACACCGTCCCGCGCGATACCCCGGCGAGACGGGCCACGTCCTCGATCGTCGGGCGCCGTCGCGCCGGTGCGCTCCGCTGATCTGAGATGGCCACCAGCACATCCTAGGCCATGGCCGACCTGTGAGCACGCTCCCAATCTATCGTTGTCACACCTAAATATTCCTGGTAACGTCGCCATCACAGTATTTGGGAACGCTCCCAAATCTGCCTCGTGAAGATCACAAGAGGCGGGTTGGGAGCCCACGCGGCCGCCTTCTGGGGCCGCCAGCCAGGAATGGGGTGACGAGGGGGGTCGACCTCAGCACGCAGCCGGGGGAGTCCAGGAGGCGGCAGCACATGACGTCATCTATCCGCAGCACCGGCACCAGGATCCGGTCGCGGGGGAAGCTCCTGCTGGCGGTCGCCGCCGCGGCGGCGGCCCTCGCGCTCGCTGCCTGCAGCAGCTCATCGTCACCGTCGGGCAGCGCCTCGGCTCCGGCCAGCGGCGGCAAGGTCACCCTGACCTTCTGGTCATGGGTGCCCGGCATCTCCAAGTCGGTCAACCTCTGGAACGCCAGCCATCCCAACATCCACGTGAACCTGAGCGAGGTGACCTCCGGCGCCGCCGGGACCTACGCCAAGATGTTCAGCGCGCTGCAGGCCGGGAACGCCCCCGACCTCGGCCAGATCGAGTACGCGACCCTGCCGAACTTCGAGCACGTCGGGGGCCTGGTCGACCTGTCCAAGTACGGAGTGGGCAGCGTCAAGGCGGACTTCGTCCCGTGGACCTGGTCGCAGGTGACCCAGGGGAGCGCCGTCTACGCCATCCCGCAGGACACCGGCCCGATGGGGCTCTTCTACCGGAGCGACCTGTTCAAGAAGTACGGGCTCACCGTGCCGACGACCTGGGCGCAGTACCTGAGTGACGCCAAGAAACTGCACGCCGCCAACCCGAACGCCTACATCGCCGCCTTCCCGGCCAACGACGCCCAGTGGTTCGCCGGCCTCGCCTGGCAGGCGGGGGCGAAGTGGTTCACCACCTCCGGCGACACCTGGGTCACCGGCATTGACGACCCGCCCTCCATGCAGGTCGCCAGCTTCTGGCAGCAGTTGATCGCCGATCACCTGGTGAAGGTCGAGCCGGACTTCGCCTCGGAGTGGTACAAGGACCTGTCCGACGGCACCCTGCTCACCTGGCCGACGGCGGTCTGGGGCGAGAACACCCTGATCACCAACGCCGCCCCGACCAAGGGCAACTGGCGGGTGGCGCCGATGCCCAACTGGGGCTCCACGAAGAGCAACGGGAACTGGGGCGGCTCGACCACCGTGGTGTTCAAGGACAGCAGGCACCCGGCGCAGGCGGCGCAGTTCGCCATGTGGCTGAACACCAACCAGCCGAGCATCACCGGCCTGATCACCAAGGGCGGCCTCTACCCGGCCGACCTGGCCGGTCAGAAGCAGCCGGCCGCCAACTCCCCGGTCGCGTTCTACGGCGGCCAGAACATCTGGAAGGTCTTCCAGGCCAACGGCAAGCTGGTGAACACCAGCTTCCAGTGGGGCCCGATCATGAACACGACCTTCACCCAGATGCAGGACGGCTTCGGCAAGGCGACGAGCGGCTCAGGCACGCTCGCCCAGGTGATGTCGTCGACGCAGTCCCAGACCATCAGCACGATGAAGAAGCAGGGCTTCTCGGTCCAGTCAGGCTGAGCACTTCGGGGCGCCCGGGATGCGGGGCCGGGGGCCCCCCATTTCTGGGGATGACCGCGACCGCGAAAGGGAGCCATGGCCGTCGACCACCAGCAGATCCCCGCCGGAACCCGGCGGGGCCCCCGCAGCGCGCGGCCGGCCAGCCGCGGCGGCGCCGGGCCGGCTGGGCGCCGCTGGCGTTCCTGGCCCCCTTCGGCGTGCTGTTCGTCCTGTTCTTCCTGCTGCCGATCGGGTACGCGATCTACCAGAGCTTCCTGAAGGTCCACGTCTCGGGCCTCGGCCTCGGGCCCAATTCCACCGCGACGGTGTTCGCCGGCCTCTCCAACTACACCCAGGTCTTCTCCGACCCGTCGTTCCTGCAGGGCCTGGCGCGGGTGCTCCTGTTCGGGGTGGTCCAGATCCCGGTGATGCTGGTGTTCGCCGCCGTCCTGGCCCTGCTGCTGGACTCGGTGACCGTCCGGTTCAGGCGGTTCTTCCGGCTGGCCTTCTTCCTCCCCTACGGCATCCCCGGGGTGATCGCCGCGATCCTCTGGTCGTTCCTCTACCTGCCCGGCCTCAGCCCCGTCGTCGCCGCACTGCACGGCGCCGGCTTCGGGACCGTGGACTTCCTGGGGGCCAACTCGGCGCTCTGGTCGATCGCCAACATCGTCACCTGGGAGTACACCGGCTACAACATGCTCATCATCTACGCGGCCCTGCAGGCCGTCCCGGCCGAATTGTACGAGGCCGGGCGCATCGACGGCGCCTCGGAGTGGACGATCTCGACCCGAATCAAGCTCCCCTTGGTGCGGGGCGCGCTCGTGCTGACGGCCATCTTCAGCATCATCGGGACCCTGCAGCTGTTCACCGAGCCCCAGGTGCTGCGGGCCATCACCGACAACATCAGCAGTTCCTACACGCCGAACCTGTACGCCTACACCCAGGCGTTCACCGCGAACAACCCGAACTACGCGGCGGCCATCGCCGTGGTGCTCGCGATCGGCACCTTCATCCTGTCCTTCGGGTTCCTGAGGCTGGTGCAGCGGCGGGGGGCGGGCGCGTAATGGCCGCCACCGCCGAGGGCCGCCTGAAGACCCGCTCACGGTCGGGCCCGCCCGGTTCCGCCCGGGTCAGCCGGAGCGGGATCCTGGCCACCGCGTTCATGTTCGTGTGCGCCGTCTACTTCCTGGTCCCGGCGTGGTGGCTGGTCGTCTCCTCGACCAAGGGACCGAGCACCCTGTACGCCTCGGAGGGGTTCTGGTTCAGCCAGCTGCACTTCGTCTCCAACCTGACCGGGCTCTTCACCTATGACGGCGGGATCTACTGGCGCTGGCTGGTCAACACCTTGCTGTACGCGGGGCTGGGGGCCGTGTGCGCGACCCTGCTGGCGAGCGCCGCCGGCTACGCGCTCGCCAAGTACGAGTTCCGGGGCCGGCAGCTCGCCTTCTCGGTCATCCTGGGCGGCGTCCTGGTCCCCCCGACCGCGCTGGCCCTGCCGCTGTACCTGCTCATGAGCAAGGCCGGCCTGACCAACACCTTCTGGGCGGTGTTCCTGCCGAGCATCGTCAGCCCGTTCGGGGTCTACCTGGCCCGGGTCTACGCGGCGGCCGCGATCCCCGACGAGCTGATCGAGGCCGGGCGGATCGACGGCGCCGGCGAAGGCAAGATCTTCTGGGTAGTGTCGCTGCGCCTCATGTCGCCGGCGCTGGTCACCATGTTCCTGTTCCAGTTCGTCGCGATCTGGAACAACTTCCTCCTGCCGTTGGTGATGCTCTCGAACACCCGCCTCTACCCGGTGACCCTCGGCCTCTACACCTGGAACAACCAGTACGGCCAGGCCCCGCAGCTCATCAGCTACGTGATCATCGGCTCGCTCATCTCGGTCATCCCGCTCGTCATCGCCTTCCTCTCCCTGCAGCGCTTCTGGAGGTCCGGCCTGGCCGCGGGGAGCGTCGTCCTGTGAGCGTCCCCGGAGCCGGAGCCTGGGCCGCCGGCGCATCTTGCCGGAGCTCGACGGCATCGCCTACGGCAGCGACTACAACCCCGAGCAGTGGCCCGAGTCCACCTGGGCCGAGGACGCCCGGCTCATGTCGGAGGCGGGCGTCAACCTGGTCACCGTGGGGGTGTTCTCCTGGGCGAAGCTGCAGCCCGCGCCGGGCGAGCTGGCCGCCGGCTGGCTGGACCGCGTCCTCGATCTGCTGGCCGGGGCGGGGATCTGGGTCGACCTCGCCACCGCCACCGCGTCACCGCCGCCCTGGCTGGCCGCGGCCCACCCCGAGATCCTGCCGGTCACCGCGGACGGGCGGCGGCTCGCCCCGGGCGCACGCCAGCACTACTGCCCGAGCGCCCCGGCGTTCCGGGAGGCCGCCGTGGACCTGGCAGGGCGCATGGCGCGGCGCTACGGGCAGCACCCGGCCGTCGCCATGTGGCACATCGGCAACGAGTACGGATGCCACGTCCCCGCCTGCTACTGCGAACGCTCCGCAGAGGCCTTCCGGCACTGGCTCAAGGCGCGCTACGGCGAGCTTGAGCGGCTGAACGAGGCCTGGGGCGGGGCGGTCTGGAGCCAGGACTACACCGGCTGGGACCAGGTCGAGCCGCCCCGCGTCGCGCCCACGTTCGCCAACCCGGCCCAGCAGCTCGACTTCGCCCGGTTCAGCTCGGACGAGCTGCTGGCCTGCTACAACGCCGAGCGGGCGGTGCTCGCCGAGCACAGCCCGGGCAAGCCGGTCACCACCAACTTCATGGGGCTGTTCCGCCCCGTGGACCAGTTCCGCTGGTCGGCGGAGCTCGACGTCGTGTCCGTGGACAGCTACCCCGACCCCGCCGACGCCGAGGCCCACATGGCCTCGGCCATGGCCTACGACCTGACCCGGTCGGTGGGCGGCGGGAAGCCCTGGATCCTGATGGAGCAGGCGCCGAGCGCCGTGAACTGGCGGGCCGTCAACGTGCCGAAGGCGCCGGGCCAGTTCCGCGGCCTCAGCCTGCAGGCGGTGGCGCGCGGCAGCGACGCGGTGCTCTCGTTCCAGTGGCGCGCCGCGGCCACGGGCGCCGAGAAGTTCCACAGCGGGATGCTGCCCCACGCCGGGACCGACAGCAGGGTGTGGCGCGACGTGGTGACCCTCGGGGCTGACCTGCGCCGGCTGGCCCCGGTGGCCGGCGCCCTGGTGCGCGCGGAGGCCGCGCTGCTGCTGGACTGGGAGAGCTGGTGGGCGCTCGAGCTGGACTCGCACCCGACGAGCCGGCTGCCGCCTCACCGAGCTGCTCGGCGAATTCTACCGCCCGCTGTTCGAGGCCGGCGTGACCGTCGACTTTGCCCATCCCGAGAGCGACCTGTCCGGTTACCGGCTGGTGGTGGTGCCAGCGCTCTACCTGGTGAGCGACGCCGGGGCCGACAACCTGCGCCGCTTCGTCTCCGGCGGCGGCACGGCCCTGGTCACCTTCTTCTCCGGGATCGTGGACACGCGCGACCGGGTGCGGCTCGGGGGCTATCCGGCTCCCTGGCGCGACCTGCTCGGCCTGCGCGTGGAGGAACTGGCGCCCCTGCCCGAGGGCCTGGCCGTCCGTCTCGAGGGCCCCGACGCGGCCACCGACGCGACCGGCCGGCTCTGGCAGGACGTCATCGAGCTTCGCGGGGCGACCCCCATGCTCACCTTCGGTGAGGGGCATCTGGCCGGCGAGGCGGCGGCGGCCAGGCACGAATACGGCCGGGGTGAGGCCTTCTACCTCGGTACGCTCCCCGACCGGGTTACCCTCGGCCGGCTGGCCGCGGGGGTGTGCCGCCGCGCGGGCCTTGAGCTGAGGACCGACCTGCCCCGCGGCGTGGAGGCGGTCCGCCGGGGCGAGTATCTGTTCCTGATCAGCCACCTTGACCGGCCGGTCGAGCTGGAGCTCGGCTCGAAGCGTCTCGACCTGCTGACCTGGGCCATGGTAGGGCCGCGCGCCGTGCTCGCACCCCGCGACGCCCTGGTGCTGTCCGGCATCCAGGGCGGTGACGCCTCAGCCGGCGGACCACGCGATGGGCAGCCGCTTGACCCCGCGCTGGAAGTTTGACCGCAGGAACGACGGCTCGCCCGCGTACCGCAGCGTGGACGTCCGCGCGAGCACCTCGCGCAGCAGCGCGGCCATCTGGGTCCGGGCGAGATGGGCGCCCAGGCAGAAGTGCGGGCCGTGGCCGAAGACCAGGTGCGGGTTGGGGTGACGGTGGACGTCGAAGCGGTCGGCGCCGGCGAACACCGCCTCGTCCCGGTTGGCCGAGGTGAACGAGACCACCACCTTGTCGCCCGCGCGGATGCGCTGCCCGGCGAGCTCGGTGTCCGCGGCGGCGGTCCGGCGGAACGTCATGACCGGCGTCCACCAGCGCAGCATCTCGTCCACCGCCCGCGGCATCAGGGCGGGATCGGCGCGCAGTTCCTCCTGCGCCGCCGGGTGATCGAGCAGGGCCAGGCAGCCACCGGGCAATCCGTTGCGCACCGTCTCGTTGCCGGCCACCGCGAACAGCCAGAACATGTTCTCGAACTCCTCGACCGACACCTGGCCGCCGTCGTCATCGACCTGTGCGAGCAGGATGGACATAACGTCATCGCCGGGCCGGCGCCGTTTCTCGCGGGCCAGCAGGTGCGCGTAGGCGTAGAGGTCGGGCATGCCCTCGCGGGTGCGCGGGTCGGGCATGCGGCCGCGGGAGTCCGGGGCGGGCCGCAGCGCGACCGCCTCCCGGGCCATGGGCGTCCCGCCGGAGGAGTCGAATTCAGCGGACGAGGCATAGTCGGGGTCCTGGTAGCCGATCACCCGGTTCGACCAGTCGAACAGGAGCCAGCGGTCCTGCTCGGGCACGCCGAGCACGTCGGCCAGCGTAAGCAGCGGCAGGTCGGCGGCGAGGTCCTTGGCGAAATCGCATTCACCGCGCTCACCGGCCAGGACGCGGTCGCACAAGGACCGGGCGTACCCGCGGATCCGCTGCTCGAGCCGGGCGACCGCCCGCGGCGTGAACGACCGGCCCAGCAGCCGCCGCAGCCGGGAATGCTCCGGCGGGTCCATGTTCAGCATCATCTGGCGCACGTAACCAAGCGCGGCCGGCGTCGCCGGGTCACGGATCTGGGTGGCGCCGAGCCAGGAGGAGAACAGCCGCGGCTGGGTCAGCACCCGCTCCACGTCGGCGTGCCGGAGCACCAGCCAGAAGCCCGGGCCGCCGGGCCAGCCGAGCACCGGGATCTCCTGCGCCCAGACCACCGGGCTTTCCCGGCGCAGCCGGGCCAGCGCCTGGTAGGGGACGCCCTCGACATAGGTGGCGGGGTCGTAAACGACCTCGGTGTCGGGCCTGGCCGCCATGGTCATTCGCGCCCCAGGAACTCCTCCATGGCCGTGGCCAGCGCCACCGGCGTCTCGAACATCGGATAGTGCCCGGCGTTCGCCAGCACCTCCAGTTCCGCGTTGGGCAGCAGCGCCAGATAGGTCTGCTCCATCACCTGCGCCGACAGGGCCGGGTCGTGCTCCCCGACGATGACCTTGACCGGGACCGGGTTTCCCTGCACGCGGCCGGAGAAGTCCTCCCTGGCCCACGACTCCAGGTACGCCCCGAATGCGGGCACGGTGGAGTGGTCGAGGGAGTGCTGCACCACGTGGTCGATGAAGGTGGGGGACAGGCGGCCGCCGGTCGTCATGGTGATGATCGCCGCGCGGTTCTCCCGGGCGGTGGCGGCGCCGGAGAACAGTGCCCAGCCGTCGTCGTCGAACGGCACGCCGGTGGCGGGCACCGGGTTCAGCGCCACCAGCCGGGTGACGCGGCCGGGGGCCTGCAGCACCGCGTGCTGGACCGCCTTGCCCGACATCGAGTGCCCGACCATGGCGAAGCGCTCCCAGCCGAGCTCGTCGGCCAGGGCGAGGGCGTCGGCCGCGGCCTCCGCCATCGTGAACTCGCCGGTCACGTCCCGGCGGCCGCCGTAGCCCCGCAGGTCCGGAAACACGTAGGTGAACGCCGACCCGTCCAGGTAGTCGGGCAGCGACCCCCACCCCCGGGCCGAGCCGAACCAGCCGTGCAGCGCCATCACGCGGCGGTCCCCGGAGCCGATGGTCAGGTGCGAGCTGGCCACGGTGACCTCCTGGTATGGGTGGTGCCCGGCGTCGTGCCGAATCTAGCGGTCATCCGCCGGCGGTGACTAGGGCCTCATCGCCGATGGCCGCCCGCACGCGCAGCCGCGCCTGGTGCAGCCGGCTCTTGAAGGCGGCCTGGCTGACACCGGCGATCTCGGCAGCCTCCTGCGTCGAGAGCCCCTCGACGTCACGCAGCACGATGGCGGTCCGCAGCGCGGGCGGCAGCTCGGCCAGGGCCCGGGCGAGCGCCCGGCGCAACTCGTTGAATTCGGCCTGCCGGGAGGGGTCATCGGTCGCCGGCCCGGGCAGCCGCAGCTCGTCTGGCCCGATCGGGACGGACGGCGGCCGGCGGCCTCTCTTCTCCAGCGCCCGGTTGGCCTCGTTGACAGCGATCCGGTACAGCCAGGTGAAGTAGCTGGACGTGCCCCGGAACCCGCCAATGCCCCGCCAGGCGCGCAGCATGACCTCCTGGGCCACGTCCTCGGCCTCGCCGCGGTCGCCCAGCAGCCGCAGCAGCAGCATGAACAGGCGGTCGGCGTAGGCGCCCGAGAGCCGCTCATACGCACCGACGTCCCCGGCCTGGGCCCGGGCGATCAGGCTCGCCTCGGTGTCGACAGGGCCGGGGGCGCGCCGACCGGCCAGCGGCGCCATCACACGTCTTGCGGGGAGGGTGAGCCGCCTGAGGTGGCCAGCCGGACCCGGTCGAAGATCGTCGCGGGCGCGCGGACCCCGGCCAGCCCGTCCAGGCCCTGGACCGCGTACACCAGGGCCCGCATCGCCTTGATGCCGCGCCCGCAGTCCACGCAGTCCAGCGCGTGGCGGTCGAGGCGGCGGCGGTCACGCGGCCCCAGTTCTCCCTCGACGTAGTGGGAGAGGTGCTGCTGCGACCACTGATGGTCATCGCTGCGGCTGGGCACGCCTACCACGTCTCCCCTCGCGGCTCAGGGCTGGACTGCCGTAGTCACGGTAGTAGATCACCCCTGAGCCGGTCCGGGTGTGGCGGTCAGCCGGTCGGGCCGGGCTGCGCGGCGCCGCCGTCGTCCTGCTCCCCGCCTGCCGTCGCGGGCTCGAAGGCCAGCGAGCAGGAGTTGATGCAGTAGCGCTGCCCGGTCGTGGTGGGCCCGTCGCCGAAGACATGGCCCAGGTGGCCACCGCAGCGGCGGCAGACGACCTCGGTGCGGCGCATGAACAGGCTGTTGTCCGGCCGCAGTTCGACCGCCTCGGCGACCGCGGGCTCGTCGAAGCTCGGCCACCCGGTGCCGGAGTCGAACTTGGCGTCGGAGCTGAACAGCCTGGCGCCGCAGCCGGCGCACCGGTAGGAGCCGTCGCCGTGGTTGTGCACGTACTCGCCGGTGAACGGGCGCTCGGTGTGCGCCTGGCGCAGCACGCTGTACTGCAGCGGGGTCAGCTCCTGGCGCCACTGCTCGTCCGGCTTCTGGATCTCGCGGACGTCGGCTGTGCTGGTACCGGCATTGGCCTTACGCATCTATCTGGTTCCTTCCTTTTGCCTTCCACCCAGTTAGACCCGCGTCCCGTCAAAACGGTTTTCGGTGGGCGCTGCCGTCCAGTCCGGGGCGTGGGGCCAGCGCACGGTCCGCGGGTCGCCGGCGAGATGGCGGTCCAGGCGGAGCAGGGTCGAGCCGATGCCCGCGGCCCCCTGCATATAGGTCGTCTCCGGCGGCAGGTCCCCCGCCCAGGCTAGCCTCCGCCGCGCCCGTCGCTAAGGGGCAGGTCAAATACGCACCGGGATGGCCCGCACGGCCGGGTCGATGCCATAACCGGCGGGCAGCAGGACCCACCCGCTGGTGGCCATGCCCTGCAGCATTCCCCTCCGCCTGGGCGCCCGCAAGCTGGCCGGGTGCCGGCCGGGCGGCCCTCCCGTCGCCGGATCGGCCCGCCCCACGGCGACTATGATCCAGGGATCGTGAGGAGCCGGGGACTACTGGTCGCCACCGCCGCATTGACGGTGCTGTGCGTTGCCGCCTGCTCGCCGCACCTGGCGCTGCCCGGACCGGCCAGCCAGCCGCATCCCACCGTGGCCACCACCGCGCCCGGCACGGCACCTGCCCAGCCGCTGGCACAACCCGCCTTCCGTGCCTCCGTCACCGCCGTCAACTCATCCTGGCGCTGGCGCCTGCGGCACACCTGGCATCCCGGATGCCCGCAACCACTGTCCGGCCTGGCCCTCATCCGCATGACCTACTGGGGCTTCGACAAGCGGGCGCATACCGGCGAGCTGATCGTGAACGCCGCCGTCACCAAGAAGATCATCAAGGTGTTCTCGGTCCTCTACCGGGCGCGGTACCAGATCCACCGGATGGTGCTGGCCGACGTCTACCAGGGCAGCGATCCCCGGTCCACCAACGCCGACAACACCTCGGCGTTCAACTGCCGCCTCGTTGACGGCACCAATGACTGGTCCATGCACGCGTACGGGCTCGCGGTGGATATCAACCCCTGCGAGAACGTCTACATCGACAACGGCTACATCGATCCGCCGCGGTGCAAGGCGAACGCCGACCGGTCGCGGCACGTGCCCGGCCTGATCCACGCGGGCGGCCTGGTGACCCGCGCCTTCGCCGCCATCGGCTGGGGGTGGGGCGGCAGCTGGGTCACGCCCAAGGACTACCAGCACTTCTCGAGCAACGGGCACTAGGAGTAAGGGGCTCGCAGATGTCAGAGACGGCGACGCGCGCGGGATCCGAGGCCGTGACCGCGGCGGTCGATGAGGCGCGGGCGCGCTACGCCGCCCGCCGCCCCCGCACGTCGGCGCTGCACGAGCGGGCGCGGGCGTTCCTGCCCGGCGGCAACACCCGCAGCGTGCTCTACCACCCGCCCTTCCCGCTGCGGATCGCGCGGGCATGGGAGGCGGTCCTGGAGGACGCCGACGGGCATCAGTACGTCAACCTGCTGGGCGAGTACTCCGCCGGGCTCTACGGGCACTCAAACCCGGTCGTCATCGAGGCGATGACCGGCGCGCTGCAGGAAGGGATCAGCCGGGGAGCGCACACGCGATACGAGGTCGACCTCGCCGAGGCGGTGTGTGCGCGGTTCGCGTCGATCGAGTCGGTCCGGTTCACCAACTCCGGCACCGAGGCCAACCTGATGGCCCTGTCCGCCGCCCGGGCCTTCACCGGGCGCGGCCGGGTCATGGTCTTCCGCGGCGGGTACCACGGCGGCCTGCTGACGTTCGCGGACGGCCCGTCGCCGGTCAACGCGCCCTACGACGTGCTGCTGGCCGAGTACAACGACGCGGCGGGGGCGCCGGCCCTGGTGCGCGAGCACGCCGGCAGCCTCGCGTGCGTGCTGGTGGAGCCCATGCTCGGCTCGGGCGGGTGCATACCCGGCGACCCAGCCTTCCTGTCGGCGCTGCGCGAGGCGACGCGGCAGGCCGGCGCCCTGCTCATCTTCGATGAGGTGATGACCTCGCGCACCGGGCCGGGCGGCCTGCAGGAACGGCTGGGGATCTGGCCCGACCTGACCACGCTGGGGAAGTACATCGGGGGCGGAGCCTCGTTCGGCGCCTTCGGGGGGCGCGCCGACGTGATGGCGCTGTTCGACCCGGCCCGCCCCGGCGCGCTGCCGCACGCCGGCACCTTCAACAACAACGTGGTCTCGATGGCCGCCGGCCACGCCGGCCTCACCCGCGTCTATCCGCCCGAGACCGCGCGGTGGCACACCGCCCGCGGCGACGCGCTGCGCGAGGAACTGGCGCAGACGTTCCAGGCGGCCGGCGCGCCGTTCGGGGTCACCGGGGTCGGCAGCCTGCTCGCCATCCACGCCACGGCGGCACCGGTGAAGACCGTGGAGGATCTGAGCCGCAGCGACCCGCAGCTCCTTGAGCTGCTCTTCCTCGATCTGCTCGAGCTCGGGTACTACATCGCCCCCCGTGGCTACATGGCGCTCAGCCTCGCGCTCACCGCCGCCCAGCTCGCCGGCTTCGTGGCGGCCGTGGGCAAGGTCCTGGACACGCGGGCCTCCCTGTGGGCGGCGCCCGGCGGACAGGCACAACCCCGGTAGCGCTCCTGCGGCCGGGAGCTTACCGGCAGGATGGGGGGATGGCCCGTTCCGTGCCGCGCCACGATCGTGATGCCGGCGGCCCAGCCGAGGTGCTGGCCGCCAAGGCCGCCCTCCGGCAGGCGGTGTGGTCGGAGATGAGCGCGGCCCGGGTGGCCCGGTTCCCCGGCGCGGCGGGACGCATCCCGAACTTCACCGGTGCGGAGGCGGCCGCCGAGCGGCTCCGCGCCACCGGCGTGTGGCAGGCGGCCGGCACCGTGAAGGCCAACCCGGACTCCGCGCAGCTGCCGGTGCGGCAGCGCGCGCTGGAGGACGGCAAGACCGTGTACATGGCGGTGCCGCGGCTGGCGGAGCCGGAGCCGTTCTTCGCTCTGGATCCCGCCCACCTGAGCGAGCCGCCGCGCAAGGCGGCCTCGATCCGCGGGGCGTCGCGCTCCGCCCGGCGGGTCACCCTGGCCGAACTGTCCCCGGTTGACCTGGTGGTGATGGGCAGCGTGGCGGTCGGTGAGGACGGCGCCCGGCTGGGCAAGGGCGGTGGGTTCGCCGACCTGGAGTTCGCCCTCGCCGCGGCGGCGGGCCTGATCGGCCAGGACACCGTGTTGGTCACCACCGTGCACGAGCTCCAGGTACGCGCGGCCGGGATGATCCCGCTGACCGGTCACGACGTGCCGGTGGACCTCATCGTCACCCCCGAGCGCATCATCGACTGCCGCCCGTTGCGCGGGCCACGGGCGGCCGCCGGGATCCGGTGGGAAGACCTGACCGAGGAGAAGATCGCGGCGATACCGCTGCTGGCGGCGCAGCGAGAGCAGCGGTAAGCGGACCCCAGCACCCGGGCCGCTCCCGCGGCGCTCCCGGCGGTCACGCGCGAGGCGGGATGGTCACCGCGGGGCCGCTCGTGGTCAGCCCGCCGACGTGCTCGGTCATCCCGGGCGGGTCGGAGATGCCCGGCGGCGCGCCGACATCGGCCGGGTCCGGCTCCCGGGCGGCCGGGGCCCGGACGGCGGGGATCCGGGTGGGCAGCCCGGGCGGGCCGGCCGGGTCGCGGAGGAAATCCGCCGACGGCACGAAGAACAGGCCACCGGTGACCGCGGCGGAGAAGTCGAGTATCCGGTCGTAATTGCCGGGCGGATCGCCGATGAACATGTTGGCCAGCATCTGCTCGGTGACGCCGGGGCTGGCGGCGTAGCCAACGAAATAGGTGCCGAACTCACCGCGCCCGGCGCTGCCGAATGGCATTTTGTCCCGCAGGATGTGCCGCTGGACGCCACCGTGCCCGGTGGTGCCGGTCAGCGCCACATGCGAGTTGGCCGGCCGGGCCCCGGCGGGCAGCGCGATGTTGGACAGCTTCCTGCGGCCGAGCACCTTCTCCTGCTCCTCGGCCGGCAGGGCGTTCCATGCCCGCATGTCATGCAGGTACTTCTGGGCGATGACGTAGCTGCCGCCGGTGAACCGCGGGTCCTCCTGCCCGACCAGCACGGCCGCGGCGGCCTGCCCACCGGGATTCTCCGTCCCGCCCACGAAACCGAGCAGGTCGCGTTCCTCGAAATAGCGGAACCCGTGGACCTCGTCCTCCACCGTGACCGCCCCCGAGAGCCGGTCCATGATCTGGGCGGTCATCTCGAAGCACAGGTTCATGCCCACGGCCTTGATATGGAAGAACAGGTCGCCGGGCGTGGCGATGGCGATGTACTTCGACCCGGCCAGTTCCGGGAACGGATGCAAACCGGCGGGTCGCGGGCCGCCGAACAAGCGGTCCCAGGCGGCCGAGCCGATCCCGGCCACGCAGGTCAGCGCGTCCGCCGGCACGCGGGCGCCCACCGACCGCTGCAGGCCGGCCAGGTCGGGCAGCAGGCCGCGCACGGCCTGCTCGCCTCCGGGGTTGACCCTTACCACCAGGAAGATCGCCGTGCCCGCCGGCGGGCTCAGCACCGGCTGCGGCACCGGCGCCATGGGCTGCTGCGGATTCGTCACGTGCGGGGCTCCCCGAGAACTATCTCGTCACACGCTGCCGCGGTAGACGATAGCCAATTCCCTGGGGCCTTTCGCCGGCATTCCCGACATCGGCCGTCCGGCCGGCGCCGCCATCCGGCTCATCGCGCGGCATCGCGCGCCGCCGCCACGGGGACAAGGCCGGGCAGCGGCGGCGACCCGGGCCCGGGTCAGCCGTCTCTGGCCTGGCTGGCCTGCCCGGCCGCCCCGGCGGAGTCGCCGTCGTCCCGCGCGGGCCGGCGCTCACGCCGGCGGTGATCCTCGCGGATGTGCAGCTCCAGGATGGGAAGGTTGTCGAAGCGGAGCCCGCACAGCGGGCAGGTCCTGATGAGCGTGGCTGACATGCCATCCCTCCGTTCGGTGGCCGCCCTCCCGGGCGGCCGGTGACCCCGATGGAAGCCGGCCGGGCTGGAGCCCGGATGCGTTACCTGTGGCGGCGGGGTGGAGATGCCGCTCCCGTCACGGCGCGATGTTGTGGTTCAGCCGGAAGACGTTGTCTGGGTCGTAGCGCCGCTTGAGCGCGGCGAGGCGCTCACCGGCCCGCGTGCCGTAGACGGGCTGCCTGGCCGCCGCGGCGCCCGAATCCTCGGCCGCCATGAAGTTGACGTAGCGGCCGCCGGTGGCCAGCGGGGCCATGTCCGCCGCGAATCCGCGGATGAACGCGGTGCGCGCCGCGTCGTCGGCCAGGTCCGGCCAGAACCCGTAGATGTTGAGCCAGAACCGGGCGGTGCGGTTCGGGAAGGGCGTGGCGTCCTGGGGGACACGGCCGAACGCGCCGCCCAGGTGGTGGACGTCGAATCCGGTTCCCCGCCACGCCTGCTCCCCGGCCTGTCGGAGCAGGACGTCCATGACCGGGCCGTCGAGCCGGTCGAAGGAGGTGTTCTTCCAGTAGGCGCGGACCCCCCGGGGGAACAACTCGTTGACCGCCGACTGCCAGGTGGTCCACTGGACCGGCTCGATGATCCGCGCGTCGGGTGGCGCGGCCCGCTCCAGCCTGGCCACCACCTGCTGCCCTTCGCCGTCGTCGGGCGAAGCCCAGGCGAAGCCGACGATCATCAGCGTCTGGTCACCCATGCCCCAGTCGGCCGGCGGCCCACCGGCGTAACCTGCCAGCAGCACAGCGCGGAGCCGTGCAGACGGGCTATGGCCGGTATGCAGGTCATATGGAGGTCCTCATGAAGGGACGCCGTTCGCGATGATCAGGGTCGCCCCGGCCGCCCCGGCAGACGTCCTGGCCCTGACGGAGCTGCTGGAGGAGATGGACCGGTTCTACGGCGCGGTCGGCGGTACGTCCCGGGAGGAGCGGATCCGGCAGACCGGCGAGGCGCTCTTTTCGGACCCGGCCGCCGCCCACGTGCTGCTCGCGTGGGCAGGCCCGCGGCTCGCGGGCATGGCTGCGTATTCGTACCTGTGGCCCGCGGTCGGCCGCACCCGTTCGCTCTACCTGAAGGAGCTGTACGTCGGCGAGAACCACCGGCGGGGCGGCGTCGGGAAGCTGCTGATGCGGGCCGTGTTCGAGACGGCCGGCCAGCATGGCTGCAGCAGGGTCGAGTGGACCACCGACGACGGCAACGTCGGCGCGCAGGCCTTCTACGAGACGCTCGGGTTGCCGCGGCGCCCGTCCAAGATCTTCTACCGGGTGGAGGGCATTCGCGGGGGATTCCCGCTACCGGGCTGATCAGGCCGGGCGTCGGCCAGGGACCCATTCACCGGGAGGGCAGCACGTGACCAGGCAGATCCGGTTCGGGGTGGTGAGCGAGACCGTCCTGGACGGCCCGGCGCGAGCGGTTCGGCCTGTCCTACCTGGTCACCCCGGACCACGACCTGCCCACGCTCACCGCGGTCATCGCCGGCTCCTGACCGGCCTGGGCCCGCCCGCTGGCTTACCGCTCGCCGGAAGCCCGTGGTAGACACGTGCCATGACCGTGCCCCCCGCCCCCGACCTGGCCGACGTGCTCGCCGCGCGCCAGCGCATCGCGCCCTACCTGCGGCCGACCCCCCTGTACCGCTATCCGGCGCTCGACGCGATGACCGGCGCCCAGGTGTGGGTCAAGCACGAGAACCACCAGCCCGTGGGGGCGTTCAAGGTCCGCGGCGGCGTGAGCCTCATCGGCCAGCTGACCGCCGACGAGCGGCGCCGGGGTGTCATCGCCGCCTCGACCGGCAACCACGGTCAGTCGGTCGCCTACGCGGCGGACCTCTTCGGCGTGCGCGCGGTCATCTGCGTGCCCGAGCGGGCCAACCCGGTGAAGGTCGAGTCGATGCGGGCGCTCGGCGCCGAGGTGGTCTTCCACGGACCCGATTTCGACGCCGCGCGCGAGTACAGCGAAAAGCTGGCCACCGAGCACGGATACCGGTACTTCCACTCCGGGAACGAGCCGTTGCACATCGCGGGCGTCGCCACCTACAGCGTCGAGATCCTTGAGGACCGGCCCGACATCGAGGCGATCGTGGTCCCGGTCGGGGGCGGCAGCGGGGCGGCGGGGGCCTGCGTGGTGGCCAAGGCCGTGCGCCCGTCGATCGAGGTGATCGGCGTGCAGTCCGAGGCGGCGCCGGCCGCCTACCGCTCCTGGCAGGCCCGCTCGCTGGTCGAGGACACCATGGGCACGTTCGCGGAGGGGCTGGCGACCCGCACCGCGTTCGAGCTGCCGCAGCAGATCATGTGGGAGCGGCTGGACGACTTCGTCCTGGTCTCCGACGATGCGCTGAAGACCGCGACCCGGGTGATGATCGAGAAGACGCGCAACCTCGTGGAGCCGGCGGGCGCGGCCGCCCTGGCGGCGGTGCTGGGCGCTCCCGAGCGGTTCGCGGGCCGCAAGGTGGCCGTCATCTGCAGCGGCGGCAACATCAGCCCGGCGCAGCTGCTGGCGCTGTGGCCCGGCGGAACGGCCTGAGGGCAGACGGGGGTCGCGGCGCCGCCGGATCCCCGCGGCGGCGGCGCTAGGCGCCGCCCGGCGGCGCGTCGCGGAGCCAGACGAACTGCTCTATCCCGGCCAGCCGCAGCGCCAGCCGCTCGTACCGGGGGAAGGCGGGCAGCGCCGCCGCGCAGTCAACGATCACCGGGTCGGTCACCGTGTGGCCGCTGCCCCGCCAGGTGACCACGCAGCAGCCGGCCGCCCGGATGTTGCGGTACCAGCCGGCCGCCTCGCCGAAGGTCAGCGGCATCACGAACCCGCCGCCGGCGGCGGGCCGGATTCCCAGCGGGGTGGCGTACTCCCGGCCGGTCCGGCGGCCCCGGTGGTGCAGGACCCCGAGCACCGGCACGTGCCGGGCACCGGCGAACCGCAGCACCAGCGGGTTGACCACCCGGGCGGCGGACCTGATCAGCCGGCGGGCGCGCGGCCCCAGGCGGAGAGCGTTCGGGACGGGTGCACGCTGCAGGGGTTCGGCCGACATGGGGACCTCCTAGGGCTCGATCGTGAGGTGCCGCAGCTTGGCCGGGTCGGCGACCAGGTTCAGCTCGGCGATCCAGGGCGAGGCCGATCGAGTCGGCCAGCACCGCCTGCTGCTCCGGCCCGCCCTCGCCGGGCTCGCCGACCAGCGGCTCGGGCAGCCAGCTGCCCGTTGCGTATTCGCGCCGGGCCTTGTGGGACCGCAGCATGTCCAGGCTGATCCGCCCGACCACGGTGGTCAGCCAGGCCCGCAGGTCATCGATGGCGCCGGTGTCGCCGTGGCCGAGCCGCAGCCAGGCCTCCTGCACCGCGTCCTGCGCCTCGCTGACCGAGCCGAGCATGCCGTAGGCGACCGCCTGCAGATGCTGGCGGTTCTGCTCGAACTGCTCGGCCAGCCAGCCCTGTTCGGTCATCGGTCTTTCCTCACGTCCATGAATGGGTTGCCCACAGGACGTTCCGGGGCCGCCATTTGTGACGGGGCCCGGGTACATTCTGGCTGCGGGGGCCCGGCAGGCACACGGAGGGGGATCGGCCGCTGTCCACACCGATGCTGCTGCGCGGCGGGCTGGTCGCCGACGGGGTCGGCGCCACGACGGTGCCCGCCGGCGTCCTCATCGACGGGCCGGTCATAGCCTCGATCGGCGCCGGAGATCCACCGGCCGGCTGCGAGGTGATCGACCTGGCCCCGGGCAGCGTGGTCGGCCCGGGCTTCATCGACGCCCACGCTCACGCCGAGGGGCCGCTGCTGGCCACCGGGCGGGTGGACGGCGCCCTCGCCCAGGGCGTGACCACGCTGGTGGTCGGCCAGGACGGGCAGTCGTGGATCGGCGCCACCGCGGCCACCGCGCGGTACCTGAACCGCTACTTCGCGCCGGTCAACGGCGCGCTGGACCCCGCGCGCGGCCTCAGCCTGGCCGCCTACCGGGAGGCGGTGGCCGGCCGGCTGAGCCAGAACGTCGCCGTCCTCGCCTCCCAGGGCACGATCCGGCACAACGTCGCCGGCCTGGCCCGCCGCCCGCTCGATCCCGCCGAACGGGCCGCCGCGCGGCGCGAGGTCGAGAACGCGCTCGCCGAGGGGGCGGTCGGCCTGTCCAGCGGGCTGGACTACCTGCCCAGCCGGTTCGGCGCCGCCGGGGAGATCGCCGACATAGCGCGGCCGCTGGCGGGCGCGGAGCGCCCGTACGTTTCGCATCTGCGGGCCTATGGTGCCGGCGTCGGGTCCGGTCTTGATGAGCTGGTGGCGGTGGGGCGCGGCGCCGGGGCCCGGGTGCACGCCAGCCATCTGTGGGGCAGCCCGGCCGGCATCGCGGCCGCGTTCCGGGCGGCGGACGCCGCGGGCGTCGGCATCAGCTACGACATGTACCCCTACCGCAGGTCCAGCACGATCCTGGCGTCGCTGCTGCTGCCACCCGACCTGCAGGCCCGCGGCCCGGAGCACACGCTCGCCGCCCTCGCCGATCCGCGCGAGCGCGCGTCGCTGCTCGCCGGGGACAAGTTCACCGACCAGTACCTGCAGAACGTGTATCTGGGCTGTCTGCCTGCCAGCGCCGCGGAACTGGCCGGGCAGCCGGTCACCGCGGCGGCGGCCGCCCGCGGCGCACGGCCGGCCGGGGAGTGGGTCATCGACCTGCTGATCGAGGCCGGGCTGAACGTGGGCGGTCACCTGGACCGGCCGGCCCTCAGCGACGGCGACCTGGCCTGGCTCATTTCCGGCGAGCGGTACTGCGCCGGCTCGGACGGCATCTACCAGGGCCAGCATCCCCACCCCCGCGGCTACGCGACGTTCGCCCGCCTGGTCGCGCGCTATCTGTCGGCCGGCCCGGAAACCGGGTACCAGCAGGCCGCCCGCCACCTGTCTGCGAACGCCGCCGACGTGTACGGGCTGCGGGACCGGGGGCGGCTGGCGCCCGGGATGGCCGCCGACATCTGCGTCATCGGCCCCGGCGGGCTCACCGCCCGCGCCACCTACGACGCCCCCCGCGAACCGGCGGCCGGGGTGGACCTGGTGATCGTGAACGGCGCCGTCACCTGGCGCGACGGCCGGGCTGTGACGGCCGGGTTCCCCGGCCGGGTCGTCAGCTGAGGCGGCCGCCCTGGCGCGGGCGCGATTTTCGAGGGGCCCGGCCGGTTTCCGGCCTGGCCAGGGTGGCGGAGGGGTGTTACCCGGCGGGGACCGGGAATGATCGCATGGCGGCAGGACCCGCCGCCGGCCCCGCGGAAGGACTGAGCCGAGGAGCGGCAAGTGGGCCGAGCTTGAACAGCGGCTGGTGAACCTGGGCCGGGGACGGGAAGGCGGTTCCGGCGGGGCCTAGCCCGGTACCGGCTATCCCGCCGGATGGCCCCACCGGCCCCGGTGCACGACATCCGCCTGCGGCTTGCGCCGGCTGCTCAGGTCGCGTGGCGGCTCGTCGCTGTAGCCGATGGAGACCGCCCCGATCGGGGTGAACTGCGGCGGCACGCCGAACGCCTCGCGGAAGACGCCGATCCGGTCCACCGGGATGCCGAAGAAACAGGCACCCAGTCCCGCGTCCACCGCGGTCAGCAGCATCAGCAGCGACGCGAACCCGGTGTCGATGTCCCAGTACGGGGCGGGCCACCAGGCGTCCGACCGGTCGGTGAAGCCCTTGTCCGGCAGGGCGTAGCGATCGAGGTAGGCGTCCTTGTTCGAGAGCGGGACGATCAGCAGCGGGGCGTCCACGTTGGCGGCGAACCATCCCTCGGGGTCGGCCTCCGGGCGCACCGCCTCACGGAACCGGGCCACGTCGGCCGGGTTGTCGAGCACCAGAAAGCCCCAGCCCTGCGAGAAGCCCGCGGAGGGCGCCCGCAGGCCGTTCTGCACGATGCGGTCGACCACGTCGGGTGGCACCGGCCGGCCGGTGTCGTAGCTGCGCACCATCCGCCGGCGTCGGACAACATCCTGAAAGTCCACGGCATCACCGTACTGGTGGGCCGGTGCCATGCTGACAGGGTGCCGTGCGTTGAGTCGATGGACGCCTTTCTCCGGGCGGCAGCCGAGTTCGTGGTGGCCGACCTGGAGCTGGCGGCCGAGCCCTCAGCGGTCAGTGCGGCGCAGCGGTCCCTGGACGATTCCGGCCTGCTGCTGCTGGGCGAGGTTCACGGCGTCAGGGAGAACCCGCTGCTGATCCGGGCGCTGATGCAGGCGTTCGGGCTCACGAGCCTGGCGCTGGAATGGCCCGGTGACCTGGCGCCCGCGGTGGCGGCCTTCCTGGCCGGGGAGACGCTCGCCGATCATCCAATGCTCTGGCCGGGGGACGGCCGGATCACCGCCGGGCACCTGGCGGTCCTGGCCGAACGGGCGGCGGCCGGGCCGCTCGAGCTGACCTTGTTCGACGGGATCGTGGAGGTCGGCTGGAGCTGGTCCCGGTGCGACGAGGCGATGGCCGCGCGCATCCTGGCCGGCGGCGCGGCCGGTATCCCCACGCTGGTGGTGGCCGGGAACGCGCACACGCCCGTCAGGCCCATCGAGTTGGGCGTCCCGATGGGCGCCTATCTCGCGCAGAGGCGGCCGGGGGTCCGGGAAATACGCATCAACTATTGCGGCGGGTACTACTACAACCTCCGGCCTGGCCGGTTCGCCGCGGCCGCCCCGCAGCGCCGCCAGCTACGGCTCTACCAGCATGGTGACGCGCTCGTCCTCGACCTGCCCTCGGCCAGCGAAGCGATCGTGCCCCAGCGCTAGCCGGGCGGGCTGGCGCGTGGCGGCAGGCCGGGCCTGCGGATGGCCCCGACCTTGCCGGGCAGCCGCCCGGCGTCGGCCAGGGCGTGGCGGAGGATGAACTCGATCTGGGCGTTGGTGCTGCGCAGCTCGTCGGCGGCCCACCGGGCCAGGGCGTCGTGGACCGCCGGGTCCAGGCGCAGCAGGATGCTTTTTCGCTCGCTCACCGCGGTAACCGTGCCTGCCTCACTGGTAGAGGGAGCCGGTGTTGACGACCTGCTGAGTGGCCTGTTCGCTGCACAGCACGACGAGCAGGTTGGAGACCATGGCGGCCTTGCGCTCCTCGTCCAGGTCGATGACGCCCTCGTCCTTGAGCCGCTGCAGGGCCAGCTGCACCATGCTGACCGCGCCCTCGACGATCCGCGTCCGGGCGCCGACCACGGCGTTGGCCTGCTGCTGGCGCAGCATGGCCTGAGCGATCTCGGGAGCGTACGACAGCCGGGTCAGCCGGGACTCGATGATCGCCACTCCGGCCGGGGCGACCCGGTCGGCGATCTCGGCCGACAGCTCGGAGGTGATCTCCGCGGCGTTGTCGCGCAGCGACAGCCCGACGCCACCGTGGCTGGTGTAGGGGTAGCTGGAGGCGATGTGCCGGACCGCGGTCTCGGTCTGGATGGCGACGAACTTGGGGTAGTCGTCAACCGCGTACAGCGCCTTGGCGGTGTCCTGCACCTGCCAGACCACTACCGCGGCGATCTCGATCGGGTTGCCGTCGGCGTCGTTCACCTTGGCCATCGCCGTTTCATGGTTGCGCAGCCGCACCGAAATCTTCCGCCGCCGCGTGAAGGGGTTCACGAACACCAGCCCGGCGTCCCGCACCGTGCCCTGGTACCGGCCGAACAGCTGCACCACCCGGGCCTCGCCCGCGACCACCGGTACCAGGCCGGACAGCACCAGCGCGCCGGCCACCAGCAGGATGGCCGCCCACCCCCCCGTCGGGTCGTTTCCCGTGTTCCTGGTGAGGGCCGATATCAGCAGCCCGATCCCGGCGCACAGGGCCACCAGGCCAGCGACCAGGGCCAAAATGCCGGGGACGGACCAGGCCTTGTGCTCGGCGAGCGGTGCTGTCGTCGGCTGCCCGCTGATGGCGGAGGGCTGTATGCCCATGGACCTGTCACCTCCGGTTGACATGCCTGACTCTATCTACATAGCATATTGATATCAGTTTAGCCAGGAGGGCAGCCGGTGTGTCGGATGGCAAACGCGCCGAGAGCACGGGAAACGGCGCTGACATATCGTTCACCGGGAAGCTTGCGGTGGTGACCGGCGGCGGCTCGGGCATGGGCCGCGAGCTCGTCCGCCAACTGGCGGCGCAGGGATGCTCGGTCGCGGCGTGCGACTGGCACGCGGACACCGTCGCGGAGACAGCGGCCATGGCGCAGGCGGATGCCCCGCCCGGCGTCCAGGTCAGCGGCCACGCCTGCGACGTCAGCGACGAGGCGCAGGTGCTGCGGTTCCGCGATGAGCTGCTCGAGGCGCATGGCGGCGATCACGTGGACCTGGTCTTCAGCAACGCGGGCATCGGCGGCGCCGCCAGCTTCGTCAAAGACAGCCGCCAGGAGTGGGAGCGCACCTTCGCCGTCAACTGGTGGGGGGTGTATTACTGCGCCCGCGCGTTCCTGCCGCTCCTCATCGCGAGCGGCGACGGTGTCCTGGTCAACACCAGCAGCGTGAACGGCTTCTGGGGGTCGCTGGGGCCGGGGGTGCCGAATACCGCGTACAGCACGGCCAAGTTCGCCGTGAGGGGGTTCTCGGAGGCGCTCATCGAAGACCTGCGCGTCAACGCCCCCCAGGTCCGGGTCGCCGTGGTCATGCCGGGGCACGTGGGCACCGACATCCTGGTGAACACCCGGCGCGCCCATGGCCTCCCCGGGCCGGAGGATTTGAGCGACGCCGAACTGGCGGAGGCGCGGGCCGGACTGACCGCCCTCGGCCTGCTGGCCAAGGGTGCGTCAGACGATGAGGTGCGCCAGCAGGTCGCACAGCTGGAGAACGGCTTCCGGGACAAGGCACCGGTCAGCGCGGCGCAGGCGGCGACCATCATCCTCGACGGGGTGCGATCCGGGGCCTGGCGGATCCTCGTCGGCGAAGACGCCAGGATGATCGACACGGCGGTGCGGGCGAAGCCCGAGGCCACCTACGACTACGCCGAGCTGTTCAGGGAGATGAGACCGGCGCCAGCCACACGAGCACCGGAGCAGTAGCGGCTCGCCCGGGGAGCGGATCTGCTGTCTTCCGTCGACGAGGGTGGCAACGAGGGTGGCAACAAGGAAGCGTTATCCATGAGGCGTTTCATCATGACCGGTGCCCCTGGCTCCGGTAAAACCACGATCTTGCGTGCGTGGACGTTCCGCCCGGCCCGGTCAAGCAGCGGGCCGCGCTGATCGATGCCTGTGTCCAGTCCTGGGCCTGAGCCGGGGCCGCCCGCGTGCGCGCCAAGCCGGTCAGGTGATCAGCTTGCTCCGCTGCGCCCTGGTCAGGCCGCCCAGTACCAGGTCGTAGGAATGATCGACCAGATCCAGCACCTCCTCATCCGGCACCGAGTCGTCGAGGGCCACGGCGTTCCAGTGCCGCTTGTTGAGGTGGTAGCCGGGGGTGATGGCCGCATAACGGCCGCGCAGGTCGGCCGCCAGGCCGGGATCGCACTTGAGACTGACGCTGCCGGGTGGCGGGCCCAGCGGCACCAGCGCGAACATCTTCCCGGCGACCTTGAAGACGGCCACCTCATCACCGAACGGGTAGTCCTCGGCCGATCCCGGCTTGGTGCCGCATGCCGCCATCACCCGGTCGCGCTGTGAACCAGCCACCATCGCCCCCTTGCCACAACTCCGGGTTCCGTGACCAGTATCCGGCCGGAGTCTGACAGCGGGCGCGCGGAGCACGGCCCGTCACGATCTTGACCTGTGGGGGCGCGCTAGCATGTGCGGCATGGCGGCCGGGGGCCGCCGCTTCCCGCTCGCTCAGCACCGGAGGTGCCACGATGGCAGTCAACACGTTCATTGCCTACGTCGGGGTGTATGACGACGTCAGCGACGCTGACGCCGACTACCAGCTCGTCAAGGACCTGCACACCAAGGAGAACCTGATCGACTCCTATGACGCGGCCGTGATCGAGCGCCGCGCCGACGGGAAGGTGAAGATCACCAAGAAGCATGAGACGCCGACCCGGGTCGGCGGCGTGCTCGGCGGGGGCGTGGGCCTCGCCACCGGGCTGGTCGTGGCCCTGTTCCCGTTCGCCGCCATCGGCGCCGGCCTCGTCGCGGTCACCACCGCTGGCGGCGCCGCCCTCGGCGCGGTCGCCGGTCACGCGGCGGCCGGCATGAGCCGCCACGACCTCAAGGAGCTTGGCGAGCACCTCGACGCCGGGCAGGCGGGCCTGGTGGTGGTCGGGATGTCCGACATGGGGGCGAAGATCGAGCGGGCCATGAAGAAGGCGAACAAGCTGGAGGCCAAGCAGCTGAAGGCCGACACCGCCGACATCGAGGCCGACGCCAAGTCCGCCGAGAGCTGACCGCCCGGGGTCACGACGGGCGGCGCGGAGCCAGCCGGGCCAGCAGGCCCGGGGCATGACGGCGCAGGTAGCCCGCGTATCCGACCGCCGCGATCACCACCACCAGCACCCCCAGCACGACCTGGACGCCGCGGGTGAGGCCGGGCGGGTAGATCACGCTTATCAGGTAGTGACCGATGAACCCGCCGCGGTACCCGGCCTCGCCCGCGTGGCGGCGCAGGTAGTTCTCCAGCGGCGTGAGCGGGCAGGTGAAGCCGATGAACTCGATCAGCGCCCCGTAGACCATGGCCGGCAGCTGCACCCAGATGATCTTTGGCCAGCGCCAGGCGAGGAACACACCGCCGACGACGAAGCAGATGAACAGCAGGTGGACGGCGACCACAAGGTCAGCAGCAATGCGGTACCACATCAGATCACCGTCCGGACACCACGGCCTGTTCCCAGGGTAGGCCGTTTGACCGCCGCCGGCCCGGCCAGGCACGATCGTCGGGTGACAGTCTCGGAGGGGAGCTGATCGGGCGTGAGCATTCTCGGTACCCGGGTCCGGCGGACGGAGGACCCTGGATTCCTGACGTCCGGTGCCGTCTATACCGACGACATCCGGCTCGCCGGAGCCTGTCACGTGTTCTTCGTCCGGTCCCCGGTCGCGCACGCGCGGATCCGCTCCGTCAACGTCAGCGCCGCGCTGCAGGCGCCCGGCGTGATCGCCGCGTTCACCGGCGCCGACCTGGCCGACCTCCCGGTGCTGGCGCCGCCGATGCCCGGCATGATCAACGCGGAGATGGGCCAGCCGCTGCTGGCCCGGGATGTGGTCCGGTTCGTCGGCGAGCCGGTGGCCGTGGTGGTCACCGAGGAGCGGTACCAGGGCGAGGACGCCGTGGAACTGGTGGACGCCGACTACGACCCGCTGCCGCCCGTGATCGGGCTGGACGAGGCCGCCGCCAGCGGCGACCCGAGTGTGCTGTTCCCCGACGCCGGCACCAACGTCGCCGCCTCGTTCGGCGACGCCGCCACGCTCAAGGCTGACCTGTTCGATGGCTGCGAGGTGGTCGTCACCCGCACCATCGTCAACCAGCGGGTCGCACCCGCGCCGATGGAGCCGCGCGCGGCGGCCGCGGTGTGGGGCGAGGACGGCCGGCTGACGGCGTGGATCCCGAACCAGGGCGCACAAGACACCCGCGACGCCCTGGCCGGCATGCTCAAGATCGACCCGGCGGGCCTGCGCGTCATCACCCCGGATGTCGGGGGAGCGTTCGGGGCCAAGTTCGGCGCCGACCCTGAGCACGCGGTGGTGTGCTGGGTGGCCCGGCAGGTCGGCCGTCCCGCCCGCTGGGCCGAGGCCCGGGGCGAGAACCTGGTCGGGATGACCCACGGCCGCGCGCAGCGCCAGACGATCACGATCGGCGGCAGCCGGGACGGCACCGTGGCGGCCTACCGGCTGGAGATCCTGCAGGATTCCGGGGCCTACCCGCGGTTCGGCGCGTTCCTGCCGGCCCTCACCATCCTGATGGCGCCCGGCCCGTACGCGTTCGGCCGCGCCGAGGCGATAGCGACGGCGGTGGTGACGAACACCACGCCGGTCGGCGCCTACCGCGGCGCGGGCCGGCCCGAGGCCACCGCGGCGGTCGAGCGGGCCGTCGACCTGTTCGCCGCCGAGACCGGCATGGACCCGGCCGAGGTCCGCCGCAAGAACCTGCTGCCGAAGTTCACCGAGCCGCACACGACCGCGTTCGGCGCCGTGTACGACACCGGCGACTACGCGGCGGCGCTGGACAAGGCGCTGGCGGCGGCCGGCTACGCCGATCTGCGTGCGGATCAGGCGAAGCGGCGTGCGGCCGGTGATGTCGTCCAGCTCGGCATCGGCATCTCCTGCTACGTGGAGATCACCGGCCCGGGGATGGAGGAGGGCGGCCCACGCGAGAACGCCACCGTCGAGGTCCATCCCGACGGCAGCGCCACGATCCTCACCGGCACCTCCCCGCACGGGCAGGGCCACGCCACTGTGTGGGCGATGCTGGCCAGTGACGAGCTCGGCATCCCCGTTGACAAGATCACCGTGAAGTGGGGGGACACCGACCTGATCCCCGAGGGCGGCGGCACCGGCGGCTCGCGCAGCCTCCAGCAGGGCGGGGCGGCGGTGCAGCAGGCGTCGCAGGAACTGCTCGACGTGGCCCGGCAGCGGGCGGCCGACACGCTGGAGGCCAGCCCGGCCGACCTGGTCTTCGACGCCGGGCGCAGCGCTTTCGCCGTGGCCGGTGACCCGGCCGCCTCGGTGCCGCTGGCCAAGCTGGCCGAGCCCGAGCGGCTGTTCGTGCGCGCCGTGTTCAGCGCGCCCGGCCCGACCTTCCCGTTCGGCGCGCACATAGCGGTCGCCGAGGTGGACACCGAGACCGGCAAGGCCGTGCTCCGCCGGATCGTGACCGTCGACGACGCCGGGGCCGTGATCAACCCGCTGCTGGCCGAGGGCCAGCGGCACGGCGGCATCGCGCAGGGCGCGGCGCAGGCGCTCTGCGAGGAGGTCATCTACGACGCCGACGGCAACCCGCTGACCGCGACCTTCGCCGACTATGCCGTGCTGTCGCCGACCGAGGTACCCAGCTTCGAGCTGGCCGACATGGCCACCCCGACCACCTACAACCCGCTCGGGGCCAAGGGGATCGGGGAGGCCGGCACGATCGGTGCGACACCGGCCGTGCAGAACGCGGTCATCGACGCGCTCGCGCACCTCGGCGTGCGGCACATCGACATGCCCACCACCCCGCAGCGGGTCTGGCAGGCCATGCGCTCAGCCAAGGACGCCTAGCGCTACACGCCCGCCGGGCAGGGGTCGAAGGCCTTGCCGTCGAGGTCGACGTCGAACTTGACCGCGGCGAAACCGCCGGGCGGCGCGTACACGCGGGCGCAGAAGGTGGCGAACTGCCGCTTGTGCGGGCAGGCCTGCCCCGGGTCGCACACGAAGTGGTCGGCGCCGTACTCGGCCTCGCCGACCCACTTGCCCGTCGGCTGGTGCGCCGTGTGGTCGGCGGTGAACACGTCCCAGCTGGGGCACCCGCCGTAGGTGTAGCACTCCTCCACCACGGCCCCGTCGGTGTAGTGCACGCCCCAGCTGGCCAGCAGCGGCGAGTTCTTCCACAGCGCGGTCATCCCGTCCCGGTGCACCTGGTTGAACGCGTAGGCGAGGTAGTTCTGCGCGTCGCCGGGCGTGAGGTGGAACCCGGTGGTGGACGGCGGGTCGAAGCTGTCGATGTCGTCCAGCTCGACCGCGTCGAACCCCTTGCGCGCGCACATGGCGATCCGCGCGTTCAGCATGGGCTTGAGCGCGTCGAGCTGGCGGAAGTCAACCCAGCGCTCCTCCGGGTAGCCGTAGTAGATCTTCCCGAGCGTGGCGGCCGGGAAGCTCCCGCCGGGCGCCGGGCTGGCGTCCGGCCGGTAGTCCTCCCACGCCAGGTCCAGGTAGCAGACGGCCTTGGGGTGCGCCAGCGTGCTGGCCGGCCAGGCCGTGTGGATCCGCTGGATCTCGGCCGGGGTAGTCAGGAAGCCGTCGATGTCGTAGATGTCAACGGCGCGGTGCCCGGACCGCTGGAGCGGGGTGACCCGGCCGATCTGCCAGTCCCAGCGCATGGGGTGGCCGGTGCGGTCCAGGTGCGGCGGATACCAGCAGGACCCGCCGCCCGGCCTGGTGCAGGGCAGCGGCGCCGGGAGCGGGACCACCCGCCAGCCGAAGGACAGCGTCGTGACCCCGGCCACGTCGGCGGTCTGCACCTCGACGCGGTGCCCGCCCAGCCGCAGCTTGCCGGTCGGGAAGACCCTGCTGCGCGGCATCGTCCGCCACGGCCCGCCGTCAACCCGGTAGCTCTGCGACGCCGGGCCGTTCGCCGCGTTGTAGTGGGGCGGGCTCACCTGGAAGTACTCCTCGGTGGAGCCGGTGCGCTGCTCGGGCAGCCCGTTCCGGAACCCGCTCACGGGCCGCTGGGCGTAGGGGTAAGGCCGGACCCGGTGCGGGGCCGTGTAGCTGCGTGACGAGCGGATTACGCGGAACGTGAAGGTGGCGGGGTCGGTCTCGAGGACCTCGGCGGCGGTCTCGGTGAGCTTGAGGTACTTCCCGGTGTCGCCGTGCCCGGTTACGTAGTGCCGCGCGGCGAACGGCGCCACCGTGGCATCCGTGCCGGCGGAGCAGTGCCTGCCGGTGCCCCCGGACAGCGCCGTGCATGCCTGCCACACGTAGGCCACCTCGAAGCTCAGCAGCCTGGCGCCGGGCGGCAGCGGGGAGGGGTGCCACGACAGCCCGGCCGCCCGGACGGGCAGGCCATCGCGCAGCGGCCCCGCCATCCGCAGCGTGCCCCGGGAGACCGGTGGGCTGATCGCGGCCGGAGACGGTGCCGTGGTGGGGGACTTGCGCGGGGCGGGGGAGGCGTGGGACTGAGGGGCTGCGGCGGTGGTGGTGCACGCGGCCGCCAGGAGGAGAACGAGCGCCGTGGCGCCGGTCCGCGATGCCGCCGTCATGCGGGTCATAGCGGTAAGCCTCTCGTGCGGGCTTTCGTTCTCGCTCGGATGAGCGGATATTAGAACACACTCGTGCGCACAGCAAGGCTACTTCTGGTCGTTAATATTGCTGTCTGAGCGGCCGGGACGGTAGATTCACCTGGATGCGTGCCATCACGAGCGAGATCGCCAGCCAGCCTGCGCTGTGGCGGAAGGCCGCGGGCCTGGCGCCGGCCGCCGCGGGCGCGCTCCCGGCGCCCGGCGAACCGGCCGCCGCGATCGGCTGCGGAACCTCCTACCACATCGCCCGGGCGTACGCCGGGCTCCGTGAGGAGAGGAACCTGGGCACGACGGACGCGGCGATCGCCTCCGAGCTGCCGCCGCACCGGAGCTACGGGCGCGTGGTCGCCATCTCGCGCTCGGGTACCACGACGGAGGTGCTGCGCACGCTCGAGGGGGTCAGGGGACGCATCGCCACGGTCGCGGTCACCGCGGTCCCCGACTCGCCGGTCGCCTCGGCCGCCGACGAAACGATCGTGCTGGACTTCGCGAACGAGCAGTCGGTTGTTCAGACGCGCTTCGCGACGACGGCGCTTGCCCTGCTGCGCGCGCACATCGGCGACCGGCTCGAAGCCGCGGTCGCCGACGGGGAGGCGGCGCTCGCCCGGGCGCTGCCCGCCACGGCCTCGGAGTTCACGCAGTTCGTTTTCCTGGGGCAGGGCTGGACCGTGGGCCTCGCGAACGAGGCGGCGCTCAAGCTGCGCGAGGCGGCGTCCGCCTGGACCGAGGCGTACCCGGCGATGGAATACCGCCACGGCCCGATCAGCGCGGCCGGCCGCGGAACCCTGGTGTGGGCCATCGGGGCCGTCGATCCGGGCGTGCTCGCCGACGCGGCGGCCACCGGGGCCACCATCGTCAACGAGGGGTCCGATCCGATGGCCGAGCTCGTCCTCATCCAGCGGATGGCCGTCGAGCTCGCCGAGGCCCAGGGACTCGATCCCGACCACCCGAAGCACCTGACTCGTTCGGTCGTGCTGCCGTGAGTAGCCGCCGCTCACGCAGGAGGTCCTGATCGTGGCCGAGGTCTCGTTCCACGAGGTCACGAAGGTCTTCCCGAACGGGACGACGGCCGTTGAGGCGCTCACCTGCACCATCGGCGACGGCGAGTTCATGGTCCTGGTCGGGCCGTCCGGCTGCGGGAAGACGACCGCCCTCCGGATGATCGCCGGGCTGGAGGAGCCGACCTCGGGAGCGATCGCCATCGGGGGAGAGGTCGTGAACGGCGTTTCCCCTCAGGACCGCGACATCGCGATGGTGTTCCAGAGCTACGCCCTGTACCCGCACAAGACGGTCCTGGAGAACCTGGCCTTCGGGCTCCGGCAGCACAAGATGCCGACCGCCCAGATCACGGAACGGGTCAGGGAGGTGAGCTCGCTCCTGACCCTCGATGACCTGCTGGACCGCAAGCCCGCCCAGCTGTCCGGCGGCCAGCGGCAGCGCGTGGCGATGGGGCGCGCGCTCGCCCGCAGGCCGCAGGTCTACCTCCTCGACGAGCCGCTCTCGAACCTGGACGCACAGCTGCGGACCCAGCTTCGCGCCGACCTCAAGCAGCTCCATCAGCGCTTCTCGACCACCACCCTCTACGTCACGCACGACCAGGTCGAGGCCATGACGCTCGGCGAGCGCATCGGCGTCATGTCCCGCGGGAAGCTGCTTCAGCTGGGCAAGCCGCAGGAGATCTACCGGCGCCCGGCGAACGTGTTCGTGGCCGGGTTCATCGGCAGCCCCCCGATGAACCTGCTCAGCGCCACGGCCGCGGGCGGCCGCGTGGATGCGGGCGATCTCGTGCTGGAGGTCCCCGGCGCCCCCAACGGCGAGCTTGTCGTCGGCGTGCGGCCGGAGGCCCTGCGCCTCCAGACGGACGCCACCGGAGAGCACGCCGTGCCGATGCGCGTGGAAGTGGTCGAGCTGCTCGGCCACGAGACGATCGTCTACGGGAGCATCCGCGGCAACAGGGTCGCCACCGCCTCCACCGCTCCCGGAATCGAATCCCTGCCGCCCGAGCGGGCGATCGTCATCGCCCGGCTCGACGCGCGCCGCCAGCCCGCGGTGGGCGAGACGATCAAGCTTGGGATGTCACTGGAAGACGTGCACCTCTTCGACGCCACGTCGGGCGAGCCGGTGGCCTGGTCCGAGCCCCTCGCCTCCCGGCGCCTGGCCGGATCCTGAGGACGGTTCCGATGCGGCAGGCGGAGCGGCTGGAGACGATCCTGGAGTGGCTGTCCGGGAACGGCAGCGTGAATGTCGCCGATATCTCGGACGAGCTGGGCGTGTCGGCCGCCACCGTCCGCCGTGACCTCGATCTGCTCGAGCGCCAGCGCCTGCTGGCCCGCACCCACGGTGGCGCGGTCGCGCAGGGGGTCTTCTACGAGCTCCCGCTCCGCTACAAGAGCGGCCGCCACAAGGAAGAGAAGCTCCGGATCGCCCGCGAGGCCGCGACCCGCGTCGCCGCCGGCCACGCGGTCGGGCTCACCGGCGGCACCACCACCACCGAGGTCGCCCGGGCCCTCGTCAACCACCAGCGCCTGACCCTGGTCACCAACGCCCTGAACATCGCGTCCGAGATGGCGGTACGCCCCAACCTCAAGCTCGTCGTCACCGGCGGAGTAGCCAGATCCGAGTCCTATGAGCTGGTCGGCCCCATCGCCGAGGCCAGCCTGGCCGGCCTGAACCTCGACATCGTCTTCGTCGGCGCCGACGGCGTCTCCCTCGAGGCAGGCCTCACCACCCACCACGAAGTAGAGGCCCACACCAACCGCGCCCTGATCGAGCGCTCCCGCTCAATCGTCGTCGTCGCCGACGGCTCCAAGATCGGCCTAGTGGCCTTCGCCCAAATCTGCGACATCAGCACGGTCAACGAACTGATAACCGACCAATCCGCCAACCCCCGCATCCTCGCCGCCCTAACCGCCGCCGGCGTAAGAGTCACCACCGTCTGATCGGGTCAGGGGAAGCGCGCCTCTCGTCTGAGGGGAGGGCGCCGCTCGTCTCCGCAGAGTGGCTCGCGAGAGGGGAGAGCGTCGCTCGCGTCCGAAGAAGGCGCGGCCCGCATGGGGTTCCTCGATGTCAGGAGAGGCGCTTTTGGCGTCAGGCGAGGGTGCCCCGCTCCTTCCGCGGAAGCGGCGATAGCCCGGCCCGAACACGCAGGCAGCGCGGTGTGCTGTCCCGGCGTTTCTGTCTGCCGGGACAGCACACCCCGATGTCGGCGCCAGCGCTGGGGGAACGGTCGGCGCCGGCGCTGGAGGATACTGTGAACCGGTTTGCTCGCACTTGCTCACTTGAGCCATACATGGAACACTCTCGCTCATGCCCCGAGTAGCGATCATCGGTGCCGGCAGCGTCGAATTCACCCGCAACGTAGTAGCCGACCTGTGCTCGTTCCCGGAGCTCGCCGGGCAGGTCACCATCGCCCTGCACGACATCAACGCGGAGCGCCTCGCATACGCCGAGCGCGCCGCCGCGTCGATCGTGCGGCGCACCGGCGCCGGGCACCGGGTGGAGGCCAGCGCGGAGCGTCGGCCCGCGGTGGAGGGCGCGGACTACGTCATCAACGAGATCCAGGTCGGCGGGTACCGGCATACCCTCATGGACTTCGAGATCCCGAAGAAGTACGGGGTCCGTCAGACGATCGGCGACACGATCGGGATCGGCGGCATCTTCCGCGGGCTCCGCACCATCCCCGTCGCGGTGGGCATCGGCAACGACCTCCACGAGCTGGCGCCGGACGCCGTGCTGCTGAACTACACCAACCCCATGGCCATGGTGCCGTGGGCCGTCTACGAGGGCACCCCGTTCGCGAACGTGTTCGGCGTGTGCCACTCGGTGCGGGACACCCACGCCTTCCTGGCCAGGACCGTTGGCGTGCCCGAGCAGGACATCGCCTTCCGCACGGCCGGCTTCAACCATCAGTGTTTCGTGCTGCGGTTCCGCCACCGTGGCACCGGCGAGGATCTCTACCCGCGGCTCCGGGAGGTGATCGAGGCCGATCCGGAGGGGCTGGGCCGGCGGGTGCGCGTGGAGATCTTCCGGCGCTTCGGCTACTTCCCCACCGAGTCCAGCGAGCACTCGAGCGAGTACGTCCCCTGGTTCCTCCGCCACGACGACCAGGTCGAGCGGTTCCGGTGCGAGATCGACGAGTACCTGCGCCGCAGCGAGGCGAACCTCGAGGACTGGGAGCGGACGAAGGCGGCGCTGGATGCCGGCCGGGAGCTCGAGATCGAGCCCGCCTCCGAGCTCGCTGCGGAGATCATCTACTCGCTCGAGACCGGCACCGCCCATGAGACATACACGAACGTGCGGAACGGCGGGCTGATCGACGGGCTTCCCGGCAACGCGTGCGTCGAGGTGCCGACCCTGGTCAACAAGAACGGCATCCAGCCCACGCGGATCGGGGCCCTCCCCCCGCAGTGCCTCGCCCTGAACCGGACGTTCCTGAACGTGGTGGAACTCACGGTCCGCGCGGCGCTCGAGGAACGGCGCAGCCTGGTCTACCAGGCTGCGCTGCTCGACCCGAACACGGCCGCCACGCTGACGACCCAGCAGGTCATCGCCATGTGCGACGACCTGATCGAGGCCCACGGGGACCTGATGCCCGAGGGCATCCGAGGATCAAGCTGACCGCAGGCATGACCACCCACGCTCCTGACCTGCTCGAGGAGCCCTCGCTCAGGCAGGTCCTGGGCCGCCCCGTGCTCCGCAGCGAGGATCGCGCGCTGCTCACCGGGGAGGCCAGATACCTGGACGATGTCCCCTGCGAGGGGGCGCTGTACGCGGTGTTCGTCCGGTCCCCGATGGCGCACGCGCTCGTCCGGTCGGTCGATGCGGGCGACGCGCGCGCGATGCCCGGCGTCGCCGGTGTGTTCATCGCCGGAGACATGGGCGGGCTGCGCATGCCCCCGGTCGAGGACAGCCCCGAGGTGTTCGCCCGGCCGCTGCTCGCCATCGGCCGGGTCCGTTTCGTCGGCGAGCCGGTGGCGGTGGTGGTGGCGCGGACGAGGGCGCAGGCTATGGACGCCGCCGACGCCGTCGCCGTCGATTACGAGCCGCTCGCCCCGGTGATCGATCCCGAGGCGGCGCTGGAGCCTGATGCGCCGGTCCTGTTCCCGGCCCACGGCTCCAACCTCGCGGTCCGCGTCAACGATGTGTCCTCCGATCCCGGCGCGCTCGAGGGCGCCGAGATCACCGTGCGGGCACGGTTCGTCAACCAGCGGGTGGCGCCGGTGCCGATGGAGGCCAACGGCGCCCTGGCCATCGCCGGCGTGGCGCCGGCCAGCCATCGGTGACGCTGTGGGCCTCGGTGCAGGCACCTCACGACACCCGCAGCATCGTCGCCCAGGTCCTGGGGCTGGACCCGGCCCAGGTGCGCGTCCGTACCGCGACGGTGGGCGGCGGGTTCGGCGGGAAGATCCCGACCTACCCCGAGCACGCCGTGATCGCCTGGCTCGCCCGCCACCTGGAAGGCGCGGTCCGCTGGGCGGAGACGCGGACCGAGAACATGGTCGCGATGACGCACGGCCGCGGGCAGGTGCAGCAGGTTGAGCTGGGCGCCGGCCGGGACGGGCGGATACGCGGGCTCCGGGTCTTCGTGATCCAGGACATCGGCGCGTACGCCAGCGAGGCCGCGACCCTGCCGCCGCTGACCGGCCTCATGGCCTCGGGCCCGTACCGGATCCCCCGGATTGATTTCCATGCCGCCGCGGTCGTGACCACCACCACCCCGGTGGGCGCCTACCGCGGAGCGGGCCGGCCGGAGGCAACGTTCCTGCTGGAGCGCGTCCTGGACATGCTGGCGGCCGAACTCGGGATCGATCCCGCGGAGATCCGCCGGCGCAACTTCATCCCGCCCGAGGCATTCCCCTACCGCACCCCCACCGGTGCCAACTACGACAGCGGGGACCCGGGCCGTGCCCTCGATATCGCGCTGGCGGCGGCCGGGTATCCCGGTCTGCGCCAGGAACAGGCAGCGCGCATCGGCCGGGGGGAGACGTGGCAGCTCGGCATCGGCATTGGCAGCTACGTGGAGGTCACGGGCTGGGGGAGCGAGTTCGCCGCGCTGGAGGCCGACGAGCAGGGGACCTTCACCGTCCTGACCGGGACCAGTCCTCACGGGCAGGGACACGAGACCGCATGGGCGCAGATCGTGGCCGACACCCTCGCGGTGCCGTTCGATGCCGTCACGGTCCGGCACTCGGACACGCTGCTCGTGCCGCGCGGCGGGGGGACGATGGGGTCGCGGTCCCTCCAGGTAGGCGGCTCGGCCGTGCTCCGGGCCTCGGTGGCCCTGCTGGACAAGGCGCGGCGCCTGGCCGCCCATCTGCTGGCGGTGAGCGAGGGCGACGTGCGCCGCTTCGACGGCCGGCTCGGCGTCCGGGGAGCGCCGGGCCTGTCACTGTCCTGGGGGGAGCTCGCGGCCGCCGCCGCGGACCCGTCATCCCTCCCGCCCGGCATGGAGGCGGGGCTGCGCGCGCAGGCCGACTTCGAGATGGAGGATTCGACCTATCCGTTCGGCGCCCACGTCGCGGTGGTGGAGGTCAACACCGAGACGGGGCAGGCCAAGCTGGTCGGGCATGTCGCGGTGGACGACTGCGGGCGCCGCATCAACCCGATGCTCGTCGAGGGGCAGATCCACGGCGGGATCGCGCAGGGCGCCGCCCAGGCGCTGTTCGAGTCCTTCGTCTACGACGAGGCAGGCAATCCCCAGACATCCAGCCTCGCCGACTACGCGATGCCGAGCGCGGCGGAGCTCCCCGCGTTCGTCACCGTCCCGCTGGCGACCCCCACCGACCGGAACCCGTTGAGCGCGAAGGGCGTCGGCGAGGGGGGGACGATCGGGGCAGGGCCCGCGGTCCAGAACGCGGTCATCGACGCGGTCTCCCACCTTGGTGTCCGCCACATCGACATGCCGATGAGCCCGGACCGGGTCTGGCGGGCCATCAGGGATGCCTCGCGTGGCGTGCCGGGTGATGGCGAGAGAGGAGTACGGCATGGAACGGCCGGACCTGAACGGCCTGATAGCGGCGATCGTCACGCCGATGCGGAGCGACGCGTCGATCGACGAGGGGTCCCTCCGAAGATACGCTGACTGGCTGGCTGACCAGGGCGTCCGCGGGCTGGCCGTGAATGTGGACACGGGCGAGGGACCTCATCTGTTTCCGGAGGAGCGGCTGCGGGTGCTGGAGATCGTGGCCGAGGAGGTCGGCGGCCGCGCTCTGGTGGTCGCCGGGCTGGCTGCCTCGTTTACCGAGCAGGCCCGCCGGCTGGCCGCCGACACCGCCCGCGCGGGGGCCGACGCCCTGCTCGTCTTCCCCATCTCCACCTACCAGGGCGAACCGCTGGACCCGGAGATTCCCGCCGCGTACCACCGGGCGGTGGCCGAGGCCTCCGGTCTTCCCCTAATCGCCTTCCAGCTCCAGCCCGCGCTGGGCGGGGTGAACTTCTCGGCCGAGGCCATCGAGCGTGTCATGAGCATCGATGGCGTGGTGGCCATCAAGGAGGCGTCCTTTGACGCGAAGCGGTTCGTGGAGACCGCGAGGCTGGTCAAGTCCCTGCCGTCGGCCCCCACAGTCCTGAACGGCAACGACAACTTCCTGCTCGAGGCGTATCTCCTCGGGGCCGAGGGGGCACTGCTCGGCTTCGGCACGCTCGCCGCGCGCGAGCAGGTCCAGCTGCACCAGGCCGCGCGCCAGAACGATCTGCCCCGTACGTTCGAGCTCCGCGACATGCTCCAGCCCCTGTGCGACGTGATCTTCGCCCCGCCCGTCCGCGACTACCGCGCCCGCATCAAGCACGCGCTCACGCGCCTGGGGGTCATCGACGAAGCCCACGTCCGGCCGCCGCTGCGCCCGCTGCCCAGGGAGGCCTGCGATCTCGTGGACGGCGCGCTCAAGGAAGCGGGTCTGCGCTAGTGGGCCTGCGGGGAGTGGGCGTGTTCCTGCCCACGTTCGCCGCGGCCGGCGGGCGCACCGGGGAAGAGCTGGCGGCGTTCGCCCGGCGCGCCGAGGACCTGGGGTTTGACTCGGTATGGGCGACCGATCATCTGCTGCACCAGAGCAGGTTCTACGCGGTCCCGTGGCTCGACCCGATCGTCTCGCTCACCTACGTGGCGGCGACGACGTCGCGGCTGCGTCTGGGCACCTCGGTCCTTGTCCTGCCGACCCGCCAGCCGGTCGTCCTGGCCAAGCAGATAGCCACCCTCCAGGCCCTCGCCGATGAGCGCTACATCCTGGGCGTGGGAACCGGCTGGGATGACCGGGAGTTCCAGGCCGTCGGGCAGCGGCGGGCGGAGCGGGGCGGGCGGACCGACGAGTCGATCGCGATCCTGCGCCGGCTGCTCGCGGGCGAGCCCGTGACCTACGAGGGCCGGTACTACCAGCTGCGGGACGTGGCGGTCGGCCCGGCGATGCGCTCGCCGCTCCGCCTGTGGACCGCTGGCGGCCGGCAGCTCCCGCACTCGGCCTCCCCCGAGCGGCCGGTGCTGGCCCCGGCGGTTCTCCGGCGGATCGCCGCCTCCGACGGGTGGATCGCGCGGCCCACGTCCCTTCCGTCGCAGATCTCCGAAGACCTCGCCGAGATCCGTCCCGCGCTGGCGGCGGCGGGCCGCGATCTGAGCACGTTCACGGCCGCGCACGAGAACTTCCTCCATCTCGTTCCCACCGAGGACCGCGCGAAGGCCCTCGCCGAGCAGCAGCGCGCCTTCACGGCGATCATGGGAGACGGCAGGCCCTTCGAGTATTTCGAGCAGGTGTACCTGACGGGCACGCCGTCGGAGATCGTGGACAAGCTCCGGGCGAGGATAGCCATCGGCATCGAGTACCTGATCCTGCACACCCTGGAGCCGTCGCCGGCGCAGCTGGACCTGTGGGCCGAGCACGTCCTGCCTCACCTGGGGGCCTGATGACGAAGATCGTGCTGAACGGGCCGGCAGCGTCGAGTTCACCAAGGAGCTGCTGGCCGACATCCTCCGCTTCGATGAGCTCGCCGGGTCCACGATCGCGCTGTTCGACACCGACGGCGGCCGCCTGGAGACCGCGGCGGCCATCGCGCGCTGGACCGCGGAGGCGCTGGGCGCGCCGGCCACGATCGAGCCGCACCCGGACCGCCGGTCGGCGCTCGAGGGAGCGGATCACGTAATCAGCATGATCCGGGTCGGCGGGCACGAGGGGCTGCGGCTCGACTTCGAGATCCCCGGACGGCACGGCGTGCGGCAGGCGATGGCGGACACCCTGGGCATCGGGAGCATCTTCCGGGCCCTCTGCACGATCCCCGCGCTGCTCGGCCTGGCACGCGACCTGCACGAGGTCGCGCCGGGCGCCTGGCTCTACAACTACACGAACCCGATGGCGGCGCTGGTGTGGGCGATCTACTCGGGCACGCCGCACCAGCGTGTCGTCGGCGTGTGCATGTCGCCCGAGAACACCGCCGAGCAGCTCGCGGAGCTGCTCGGTATCCCGTTCGGGGAGATCACCTATCTGGCGGGCGGGATCAACCACCAGTCGTGGATCCTGCGGCTGGAGCACGGCGGTCAGGACCTCTACCCGCGGCTCCGGCAGATCGTGGCCGGCGATCCCGAAGGGCTCGGGCGGCGGGTCCGGGTGGAGATGCTCAAGCGGTTCGGCTACTTCCCGACCGAGTCGAGCGAGCACAGCGCGGACCTCGTGCCCTGGTTCCTGCCCCACGAGGATCAGGTCCGCCGCTTCCGGATCCCGGTGAATGAGTACCTGCACCGCAGCGAGCGGAACCTCGGCTCCTACGCGGACACCCGGCGCAGGCTCGCGGCGGGGGAGCCGCTCGGGCTCGAACCCGGCGGCGAGTACGCCCCGCAGATCATCCACTCCATCGAGACGGGGACGCCCCGGATGGTCTACGGCAACGTCCGCAACGGCGGCTCGATCGACAACCTGCCGGAGGACTGCTGCACCGAAGTGCCGTGCCTGGTGGACCGGGCGGGGGTCCAGCCCACCCGCGTGGGGAGCCTGCCGCCGCAGCTCGCCGCGCTCAGCCGCCTGTACCTGAACGTCTGCGAGCTGACCGTGCGGGCCGCGCTCGAGGAGCGCCGGGACCTGGTGTACCAGGCGGCGCTCCTCGACCCCAGCACGGCCGCCACGCTGACCATCGACGAGATCGTCCGCGTGTGCGACGAGCTGATCGACGCGCACGGGGAGCTGATCCCGGCCGGGATCAGGGGCGACTGAGCCGCATGGCGGCCCGGGGGCGCCGAGTCACCCGGCCGGGAAGGGTTGCCTGACCGCTACCCGCCGCCGGCCGCGCCGGGCACGTTCAGGATCGTGTCCGACTGCTGCGCCGCCTGGTTAAGCGCGGCCGCCGGGGCGGCCCGCCCGAGGAGCACCGACGCGATGCCGTTGCCGAGGGCGTTGACCACGCGCGGCCACTGCGGCAGCGTGGGCATCGCCTCCTTGGCGTTCACCAGGTTCGCGGCCATCGGCCCGATGCCCGGCCACTTCTTCAGGTATGTCTGGTAGCCCGGCAGCTTGAGGATGGACGGCCGGATCGGGAGCGAGCCGGACCCGATCGACCAGGCCAGCTCCTGCTTCGGCGCCGTCAGCCACTCCAGGAACGTGATGGAGGCCTTCACCCGCGCGGAGCCGTTGTTGAAGATGACCCAGTTGTCGGGCCCGGACACGGTCTGGTGGCTGGTGGTGACGGCCGGCAGCGGCACGTCCGCCCAGTCCATCTTCGCCTGGTTGAGCACCGGGACCTCCCACGGGCCGCTGACGAACATCGCCAGATGCCCGCTGGTGAACAGCGGCTCGGCCTTCTCGGCCGTCGGGTCCAGGTACACCGAATGGTCAACGGTCGCCATCTGCTGCCAGAGCGTCAGGTTCGCCACGCCGGCCTGCGAGTTGAACAGCGCCTTCTTGTGGTCGGGCGAGAGGATCTGCCCGCCGCGCTGCCAGAGGCCCGGGAAGAACCGCCAGGACGTGTCGAGCGTGTCCCCGCCGATGGGATAGTTCACGCCGTAGATGTGCTTGGCCGGGTTGGTCATCCTCTTCGCGATGGCGCGGAACTGGTCCCAGGTCCAGTTGGGGGACGGAACGGGGACGCCGGCCGCGGCGAACAGCTTCTTGTTGTAGATCACCGACAGGTTGTCGATGAGGGCGGGGAACCCGATGACCTTGCCCCCGGGCGACACGATCTGCTGCGACGCCGGGTAGAAGTCGTTCCAGTTGTATCCCGGCGTGTGGATGATGTTCCGCAGGTTCACGGTCTTGCCGCTCTGGGCGATGTTGGCGGCGTAGGACCCGTAAATGTAGGCGACGTCGGGAGCGGTCCCGGCCGCGAGCGCGGTCGTGACCTTCGGGAGGAGATCTCCGGTGGAGGTCCCCCCGGAGCTCGCCTGCACGACGATGTTCGGGTGCGTGGCGTTGAATTCGGCGGCGAGATTGTTTATCACCTTGTCTGTGGGCGGGGTCTGCGCGGTCCAGAACTGGAGCGTGACCTTCCCGTTTGAGCTGGTCCCCGAGGAGGACGAGCTCGATCCCGAGCACGCGGCCAGCAACAGGGCCAACACCGCGACCCCCGCCAGCACCATTCGCTTCATACTGGTCTCCTTGTTTCGTTAGCCCTGGCCGCTGCTGGTCATCCCTTGACGGCTCCGGTGATCGCCTGGATGAACCGGCGCTGGCCGATGAGGAACACGAGCAGCACCGGCACCGTGGTCAAAACGGTGCCGGCCATGACTTGCGACCAGTGGGTTATGTGCTCACCCTGGAACGTGGTGAGGCCCACCTGCACGGTGAACGTATGGCTCGACGTGATCGCGATCAGCGGCCAGAACAGGTCGTTCCACGCGTAGATGAACGTGATGATCCCGAGGGCGGCCAGGGCGGCCTCGCGAGCGGCAGCACGATCTTCCAGAAGACCTGCAGTCGGCTGCAACCGTCGATGCGCCCGGCCTCCTCGAGCTCCCGGGGGAACGACTGGAAGAACGAGTACATGAGGTAGATGCCCAGCGCGGAGGTCAGCTGGGGCACGATGAGCGCCCCGAGCGTGTTGATGAGCCCGATGTCGTGGAAGATCACGAAAGTGGGGATCACCGTCAGCTGGAACGGGATGAGGGCCGTCGCGAGCAGCAGAATCAGCATCACGGCGGACCCCCGGAACTGGATGCGCGCGAACGCGTAGCCGGCCAGGCTGCACAGGATCAGCTGGGCGATGACCGCGGCGCCGGAGACGATCAGGCTGTTCAGGAACCAGTAGGGGAAGTCCGAGCTGCCCAGGACGAGCTTATATCCCCCCATATTCAGGTGATGGGGCCATATCGCCGGGGGGATGCGGTTGATCTCGGTGTCGGTCATGAACGACGTGAGGACCATCCAGACGAACGGCAGGACCATAACGATCGACAGAGGCAGCAGGACCAGATGCCCTCGCTGCGGCAGGTGGCGCCGCCAGCCGCTCCGGCGCATCCGCCGGTTGGCCTCCTCGATCCGGGCGCGGTGCAGCGCCGGGTCGACGCCGGGTGCCGCCTGCAGAGTCTGCTCGCCGGTCACAGCGTGATCCTCCGCCGGCGGCCGTAGGCGAGCGCGGCCACGGTCACGATCAGGCTGGTGAAGAACAGGACGTAGGCGACGGCCGCGCCGTAGCCGGCCGTGAAGAAGTTGAACGCCAGCTCCCAGATGTAGTAGACGAGCGTCAGCGTCGAGTTGAGGGGGCCTCCTCTGGTGGTGGTGTAGACCAGGTCGAAGAACTGGAACACGTCGATGAGGCCCCACACCAGCAGGAAGACCGTCACCGGCCGGACGGTCGGCACGGTGACGTGCCAGAACCTGGCCCATCTGCCCGCGCCGTCGATCCGCGCCGCCTCGAGGACCTCCTGGGGGATGTCCTGGAGGGCCGCGAGGTAGATCACGATGTTGAAGCCGAACTGGGTCCAGAAGTACACGATCGCCAGCACCACCAGGGCCTGTGAGGGGTCCTGGAGGAAGCCCTGGCGCGGCAGCCCCACCGCCTGCAATCCGGCGTTCACAATCCCGAAGTCCGGATCGAAGATGAACCCGAACAGCAGGCCCTCGGCCGCCGCCGACGCGACGAACGGCACGAGGAAGCAGGTCCGGTAGAAGCCGATGAGCTTGATCTTCTGGTTCAGCAGGATGGCCACGCCCAGCCCGGCCGCCAGGCCGATCGGCAGGTACATCAGCGCGAGCAGAAGTGTGTTCGTGAACGCCTGGCGGAGCATCGGATCCTTGGCCAGGGCGGCGTAGTTCGCGAACCCGATGAAGTGGCCGGCCGACAGGAGGTTCGAGTCGGTGAGCGACAGGTAGGCCGCCCAGATCATCGGGATGAACGACAGGCCGAGCACGATGATCACGGATGGGCCGGCGAAGGACCAGCCGGTGATGTTGTCTGAGCGGCGGATGCGGCGGTTGGCATCCCGGGCGATGGTGGCCTCATCGAGGGTCGCGGCCATCAGCCCTCCACCGGCTCACCTGCGTCCGCGAGCGCGGCCCGAACGGGTCCGGGACGCCACCTCGGCCCGGAAGCCCTCGTCGTCGCTTCTGCTTTCGTTCTCGCTCGGATGAGCGGATATTAGAACAGACTCGTGCGTACGGCAAGGCTGCTTCTGGTCGTTCGCCTTGCTGACCGAGCGATTGCAACGGTAGATTCACCTCGATGCACGCCATCCCCGGCCAGCCGCGTGACCTGGCCCGTTCGGTGCCCCTCGCTCCGCGCTGAGCCGGGCAGATCACAGTGATCCTCGTCGTCACCCTCAATCCGGCCCTGGATGTCACGCATCACGTGCCGGGCGTCGACTGGGATGGCGTCAACCGGCCGGCCGTGACCCGGACCCGGGCCGGCGGCAAGGGGCTGAACGTGGCCCGGACATTGCTGGCCATCGGCGCCCAGGTCCAGGTGACCGGGCTCGCGGGCGGCATCACCGGCGAGCAGGTGGTGGCCGAGCTCGGCGAGCTGGGGGTGCCCGCGTCCTTCACGCGGATCGGTGGCGAGACCCGGCGGACCTTCGCCGTGGTCGACACCGCCCGCGGCAGGACGGCGCTGTTCAACGAGCCGGGCCCGTGGGTGGGGCAGGATGAGTACGCCGAGTTTTGCGTTAAGTATGAAAAGGCGCTGGCGGGATGCAGCGCCGTTGTCCTGTCCGGGAGCCTGCCGCCGGGCCTGCCGCCGGATGCCTACGCGGGGCTGGGCGCCATGGCCGCCGCGGCCGGGGTGCCGGCCGTGCTGGACGCGCACGGGGAGGCGCTGCGCCGGGGCGCGGCCGCCCGCCCGGCCATCGTCAAGCCGAACCTCGCCGAGCTGGAAGCCCTGGCCGGCCGCACCCTGTCCACGGCGCGCGGCGCTGACACAGGGGCGGTGGCCCTCGCCGCGCGGGAGCTGATGGCCGCCGGCCCGCAGGCGGTCGTCGTCACGCTCGGAGCCGACGGGCTGTGGGCCGTCACCGGCGAGGGCAGCTGGCAGGCGGTGCCGCCGGCCGACGTGGGGGGAAACCCGACCGGCGCGGGGGATGCCGTGGCCGCGGGCCTGGCGCACGGGCTTGTCCTGGGACGCCCGTGGGAGGAGCGGCTGCGGCACGCGGCCGCGCTCGGCACCGCGGCGGCCGCCGCGCCGGTCGCGGGCGAGTTCAGCCACGCTGACTACGCCGAGGCGCTGGCCGGTGTCAGGGTGAGCCCCGGCGAGGCCCGCTGATGCCGGCGGCGCGGATGGCGGAGATCGTCGGCCCGGCCGCGGCGGCGGGCCGCGGCGTCGGCGCGTTCAACCTCATCGGCATCGAGCAGGCCGAGGCGATCGTCACCGGCGCCGAGGCCGCCGCCGCGCCGGTGGTGCTTCAGATCAGCCAGAACTGTGTCGCCTACCACGGCGCGCTCGGCCCGCTGGCCCGGGCCTGCGCCGCCATCGCGGGCTCGGCCGCGGTGCCGGTGGCGCTGCACCTGGACCACGCCACCGGTACCGAGCTGGTCGCCGAGGCCGCCGGCCTGGGCTTCGGGTCGGTCATGTACGACGCGTCCGCTCTGCCCTACGACCAGAACGCCCGCGCCACCGCCGGCGCCACCCGCTGGTGTCACGAGCGGGGAATGTGGGTCGAGGCCGAGCTGGGCGAGATCGGCGGGAAGGACGGCGTGCACTCGCCCCATGCCCGCACCGACCCCGGCGAGGCGGCCCGCTACGTCGCTGCCACGGGGGTGGATGCCCTGGCCGTGGCGGTCGGCAGCTCCCATGCGATGCTGACCCGCGATGCCGTCCTTGACACCGGGCTCATCGCCAGGATCCACGGCGCGGTGAGCGTCCCGCTGGTCCTGCACGGCTCGTCGGGAGTCCCCGACGCGGCGTTGGCCGCCGCGGTCGGCGCCGGGATGACCAAGATCAATGTGGCCACCCAGCTGAACAAGGCGTTCACGGCCGCCGTCCGCGACTGCCTCGCGGCCGATGCCGCCCTGGTCAACCCGCGGCGTTACGGCGCGGCGGGGCGCGAGGCGGTCGCCGCCGAGGTGGCCCGCCTGCTGGGAGTGCTCGGCGCCGGGATCCCCGGCCGGGATGAATCGCCGGGCCGGCCGTGACGGAGCGCGGGCGAGCCCGCCGGGGAACCGATCTGGTCGTGGTCGGCGACTGCAACCCGGACGTGCTGGTGCTCGGCGACGACGTCACCCCGTCCTTCGGCCAGCAGGAGAAGCTGGTGGACGGCATCTGGCTGGTCGTCGGCGGCTCCGCGGCGATCACGGCGGTGGCCGCGGCGCGGCTGGGGCTGAGCGTTGAGCTGGTCGCGGCGGTGGGCGCCGATCCGGCCGGGGATTTCATGCTGGGCCAGCTGGCCCGGGAAGGAGTGGGCACCGCGGCCGTCGCCGTGCGCGATGGCATGCCGACCGGCATGACCGTGGCGCTGTCCCGCGGCGCCGACCGTGCCATCCTGACCACCCTCGGCGCCATAGCATCGCTGACCGCGCGGGACGTCCCCGCGGCGCTGGTCGCCCAGGCCCGTCACGTGCATATCAGCTCGTACTTCCTGCTGGAGCACTCGCTGGGGCCCGGGCTGGCGGCCATTCTCGCCGCCGCGCGGGCCGCGGGAGCCACCACCTCGCTCGATACCAACTGGGACCCGGCCGGGAAATGGGGCGACGGCCAGCTGCGTGCCTCGCTGGCGCAGACCGACGTCCTGCTCCCCAACGAGCGGGAGGCCATGCGGATCGCTGGCGACGCCGGCCCTGGAGGCCGCGGCGCGGGCGCTCACCGCCGCGGGGCCCGGACTGGCGGTCAAGCTCGGCGAGCGGGGAGTCCTCTGCGCGGACGGCCAGGTGTGGCACCGGGTGGAGCTGCCGCCGGTGACGCCCGTCGACACCACCGGCGCGGGGGACTGCTTCAACGCCGGGCTGATCGCCGGCCTGCTGCGCGGGCTGGTCCTGCCCGATGCGGCGACGCTGGGCTGTGCCGTTGGCGCGCTGTCGACCCGGGCGGCCAGGCGGCACCGCGAGCTGCCCGGACCTGGCCTCCGCCCTGGCCCTGGCCCAGACCGCCACCGTCCGGAGGGTCAGCACGGAGACGCCGTCCCCGTGACCGCGGGGGTCAGGGCAGGAGCAGCGCCTTCAGCGGATGCAGGCCCCCGTTCATCAGGTCGGTGAAGATCCCCGCCGCCGCGGCCAGTGGGTAGCCGGCCGCCCAGGTCAGGTCCCAGTCCTGGATCCGGGAGATCGCCTGAGCGAACTCCTCGTCGTTGTAGGCAAAGGAGCCGAGGACCCGCTTCTCGCTCCTGATCAGCGCGTTGGCGTCGAAGCCCGCCTCCTCCTCAGCCAGGCCGAGCCAGACGGCCACCCCGCCGGGGCGCTGGTGGGCGACGGAGGCCGCGCGGGTCGCGGCCGACCCGACGGCGTCTATCACCACGTCGTACTCGCCGGACAGGCCCGGGTCGGCTACCTCCGCGCCGAGGCGCTGGGCGGCGGCAAGCCTGGCCGGCGACAGGTCGGTCACCTCGACCCGGCCCGCCCCGCCGGACAGGGCGGTCGCCGCGCACAGCAGCCCGATGGCGCCGCACCCGATGACGGCGACCCGTGCGCCCTCGGCGCCAGGAGCACCGTCGGCGCCACCGGCTCCGCTGGCGTCCAGCGCCCGGCCGGCCTGGTTCCAGGCGTGGACGGCATTGGCGGCGGGCTCGATCAGCGCCGCCGCCTCCCACGGCAGTCCCGCCGGCAGCGGGCGGAGCGCCGACGCGGGCACGGCGACCCGCTCGGCGAAACCGCCGGCGCGGTGCACACCGATGATCTCCCGCTCCCGGCACACGTGGCGCAGCCCGCGCCGGCATTCCGCGCAGCGGCCGCAGGAGAGGATGGGGTTGACCACCACCGCCTCGCCGCCGGCGCCGATCCCGGCGAACTCGTGCCCCATGATCAGCGGTGGCTGCCGGAACCCGGGGTGGCGTGCCCCGTGCAGCTCGCTGCCGCAGATCCCGGCCGCGCGGACCTCGACCTTCACCTCGCCCGGGGCCGGATCGGGTTCGGGGACATCGAGCAGCTCCACCTGGCCCGGTGCCGTGAAGACGAGCGCCTTCACCGGGCCGCCCATTCCGCCAGCATGGTCGCCAGGTTATCGGTGTACCGGGGTACGACGGCCGAACGGATCACGTTATGCGCCATTGCAGAGGCTTTAAATTGGCGTGACAGAGGCATGGGAACCGACTTGCCATACTGGCCGCCATGAGCAGAGGCGAGCTCCGCGCCCCCCGGTGGGTGGCGCCCCAGCGGCACCCACTCACCAAGGTCCCGGAGGTGACGGCCTACTTCTGGATAACCAAGGTGCTGACGACCGGCATGGGCGAGGCGACGTCGGACTACCTGGTGCACCGGTTCAACCCGGAGATCGCGGTCGTGGCCGGCTTCACGGCCTTCGTCGTGGCCATGGTGCTGCAGTTCTCCGTCCGCCGGTACAACAGCTGGGTCTACTGGCTCGCCGTCGTCATGGTCGCCGTGTTCGGCACGATGGCGGCCGATGTCCTGCACGTGGGACTCGGCATTCCGTACGCGGTGTCAACGGCGTTCTACGCGGTCGTGCTGGCCGTGATCTTCGTGCTCTGGTACCGGTCCGAGGGGACGCTGTCCATTCACAGCATCTACACCCGGCGGCGCGAGGTGTTCTACTGGGCCACCGTGCTGGCCACGTTCGCGCTCGGCACCGCCGCCGGTGACCTCACCGCGAAGGTCGTCGGGCTCGGCTACCTCGGCTCAGGTGTCATGTTCGCCGTGGTGATCGCGATCCCCTACGTGGGGTACCGGTGGTTCGGGCTGAACCCGATCGTGGGCTTCTGGTTCGCCTACATCGTGACCCGGCCGCTGGGCGCCTCGTTCGCGGACTGGCTGGCGTGGCCGCCGAGCGTGGGTGGCCTCGGGCTGGGCCACGGCATGGTCAGCCTGGTGTTAACGATCATCATCATCGGCCTCGTCGGCTACATGGCGGCCACCGGCAAGGACGTCATGGTGCGGAGCGCCGGGCCGCGACCGGGGGCCAGGGCCGGTCGGCCAGCCAGACCGGGCCCCGCGGCCGGGCCGGGGCCTACGGTGAGGCCGGGCCCGGGCACCGCTGCGTGGCCGGAGACGCCGACCAGATCGGGCCCGCCGACCAGATCGCGCCCGCCGACCGGGTCGGGGCCGCCCGCCCGGCCGGATGGCGGCCTGGGGCCTGGCCCGTATGACAGGCCGGTCCGGTCCGGCCGGCACCGCCGCCCGGACTGAGGCCAGGGGCGGGCTGTGCGGTGGCTGCCCCGCCCTCCGTGTGAAACCCTGATCCCGTGCCGGTCGCAGCTGCCGACGATGCCGTACCCGGGGAAGTTGCCAGATGAAATCGCCTCAGTGGGTGACGGGTGCGCGGGCGCGGGCCGGCCCGGTCCTGAAGCTGGCCGCCGAGGTCCGCGCCCGGGCCGAGCGCACGATCTTCTGGCGTGTCTGGGAACGCATGCTGGAGAACGAGTTCATCGACCGGGGCATCGCGCTGGCGGCGAAGGCGTTCGTGTCGTTCTTCCCGGCCGTCATCGTGGTGGCCGCGTTCGCGCCGCCCGCGATCCGCGCGGCGATCGCCGGGACGCTCGCCCATCGCTCGGGCTTGTCGGGCCCCGGCCTGGAGACGTTCCGCCACGCGTTCGCGACGGCTTCCAGCATCCGGCGCGCGACGGGGGTGCTCGGACTGGTGTTCACCGTCTACTACATCAACTCGTTCACCTCGGCGCTCCAGCGCGCGTACATCAGGGCATGGCGCCGGCCGTCCTCGAGCCTGGTCTACGGTTACGCGCTCGGCGCGACCTGGCTCGTCGGCATCCTCGCCTACTTCACGCTGATCGGCGGCATGCGCGCCGGGTTCGGCCGGGGCCCCGGGCTGGTGCCCTTCGCGGTCCTGGCGCTGGCGGCGGCGATCGGCCTGTGGTGGATCACGCCGTGGGTGATGCTCGGCCGCCAGGTCCGGCTGCGCGTCCTGCTCCCGACCGGCGTGCTCACCGGGCTCGGCATGACGGTGTACGGCGCGACGTCGTCGCTGTGGATGCCCACCACGATGAGCCAGAACCAGCAGCAGTTCGGCTTCTTCGGCGTCGCGCTGGCCATGGTGACCTGGCTGTCGGGCGCGGCGTTCATCATCGTCGCCAGCGCCTGCGCGGCGCCGGTGCTCGCGGAGGACCGCGGCGCGCTTGGCCGCCTCGTGCGCGGCTCCGACCAGGCGGTGCTGGTGCCGGGCGCGGTCCCGTCGCTCGGCGCGCCGCTGCGGGCACCGACCCTGTCCAACGCCATCGGCGCCGGGCCCGAGGCCGGGATCGAGCCCGGACCGGCGCCCGCGGAACCGAAACCGGGCCCGTGACCCCACGCGGCCGGCCGGGCCCTGACCCCACGCGGCCGGCCGGGCCCTGACCCCATGCGGCCGGCCGGGCCCTGACCCATGCGGCCGACCGGGCCCCAGACCCCGCTCTGCGGCCAGGCCGACGGGTTCACAGGCCGTGCTCCCCGAACCAGCCGGCGAGGCGGCCGGCGCGGCTCACCGCACGCAGCCGCCGTTCGGTCCGGTCGCGCACGCCCGCCGCGGCGACGACCAGCAGCCGGTCACCGGCCTGCAGCGTGGTGGCGGGATCGGGGACGAATCCGCGGGAGTCGCGGACGATCAGGGCCACGTTCGCCTCGGCGGGCAGCCGCAGCTCGGCGATCTCCACGCCGTGCAGCCGGGAGCCCGGCGGGATCTGTGCCTGGAGCAGGTCGGCGGGGATGGCCTCCAGCGGCGCGGCCTCGACGTCGATCTCCCGGGGTTCCGCCGGTGCGATCACCTTCAGCCGCCGGGCGACCCACGGCAGCGTCGGGCCCTGCAGCAGGGTGAACACCACGACGACCACGAACACCACGTCGAACAGCTTGGTGGCGCCGGGCAGGCGGGCGCTGATGGGGATCGTCGCGAGCACGATCGGGACCGCTCCGCGCAGCCCGGCCCAGGACAGGAAGGCCTCCTGGCGCCAGGGCACCCGCAGCGGCAGGGTGGAGACGATCACCGCGATGGGCCTGGCGACGAGCACGAGCACGGACCCCACCACCAGGGCCGGCAGGACCGCCGCGGGCAACCGGACGGGCGAGGCGAGCAGCCCGAGCATGACAAACAGCCCGATCTGGGCGAGCCAGGCGACCCCCTCGGCGAAGCCGCGGGTGGCCGGCCCGTGCGGCAGCCGCACGTTGCCCAGGACCAGCGCGGCCACGTAGACGGCGAGGAACCCGCTCGCGTGGGCGAGCGACGCCGCGCCGTAGCTCGCGACGATGAGCGCGAGCACGGCGATCGGGTACAGGCCCGAGGCGGGCAGCGCCACCCGGCGCAGCGTGAACCAGCCCAGCAAGCCCGCGAGCAGCCCGATCGCGGCGCCGGCGGCCAGCTCGTAGACCACGATCCCGGCGATCAGCGCGGGCCCGGAGACGTGCGGGCCCGTCCCGCTCAGCAGCGTCACCGCCAGCACCGCGGGCGGGTCGTTGAGCCCCGACTCCGCCTCGAGCATCCCGGCCAGCCGGGGCGGGAGCGGCAGCCTGCGCAGAACCGAGAACACCGCCGCCGCGTCGGTCGGCGCCAGCACCGCGCCGAGCAGGAAGGAGTCCCGCCAGTCCAGCGACAGCAGCCAGTGGGACACCTCCGCGACGATCAGGATGGTCACCGTCACCCCGACGGTCGCGAGCAGCAACGCGGCCGGGGCCGCGGCCCGCGCGTGCAGCCAGTTGGTGGTCAGGCCGCCCTCGGCCAGGATCAGCACCAGCGCGCTGAGCCCCAGGGCCTGCGCCAGCTCGGCGTTGTCAAACCGCACGCCCAGGCCCGCCTCACCCAGCGCCAGGCCCAGGCCGAGGAAGAGGAGGAGGCCGGGCAGGCCGATCCCGTGCGCGATCCGGGCCGCCAGGATCGCGGCGATCACCACCGCCGCGCCAACGAGCAGGATGAGGCTGGGGTCACCTGCCTTCACGGGTTTCTCCGCATGGCCGTCCCGGGTCCGGAGCTGGTGGTCACCAGTCTGCCGGATCGGCGATCACGCACCCGATGCCACGCGCCTTAGCGCCGGGCGCCCTCCCAGCGGCGGCCGGCGAGCACGCATGCGCGGTGGCGGAACTGGCTCCGCCCTAAAGCGAGCGCTGCTTGAGCCAGTCGAGCACCTCTTGGGCGACCTCGCGCCAGCCGTGGTCGATCGTGAGCGAGTGACCGCGGTCGGGGAACTCCCGGAGGTCAGTGATCGCGGGTGATCTGTGGTAGAGCCGGCGGGTCGCCGTGGAGATGGCGTGTGGAACGGTGTGGTCCCTGCCCGCGGCGGTTATCAGAAGCGGCCCTCGGGTCTTGTTCCGTGTGTTGACCTTGGCGGGCGAGTTCGGGGTGAAGTTCGCGAAGGCGGCCTCGAACAGGGGCTTGCCCGGCGACGGGATCGCGCAGCGGTCGAACAGCTCATCGGACTCCTGCGCGGGCAGCGCGTTGCCGAAGCCGTAGCGGAACTGTTCCCGGGTCAGCGCCACCGCCAGGTTCCGGTTGGCGGGCCTGCGCAGCGCGACCGAGGCGACTTTCAGCGACGACGGCGGCAGGACGAGCACGCCCTTGATGGGAGCCGGGTCGATCGCCACCGCCGCGGCGGCAAGGTCCTGCCCGAGCAGCCGCTGAACGATGATCCCGCCGAAGGAGTGGCCGATGACGATCGGCGGGGCATCGAGCCCGCGGATGATCTGGGCATAGTGCGCGACCACGTCGTCGACGCCCTTCCCGGCGACACGCTCGGGCTGGCGACGGGTCTCCTCGACCGTGTCGGCGTCGCCCGGCCAGCCGGGCGCCAGCGGCTCGTAACCCGCCTCCCGGAATAACGCCGTCCACGGCTCCCACGACGTTGCGTGCAGCCACAGGCCGTGAACGAAAACAACATGACTGTTTGCTGGGCTCATCTCTGCTGCCCCTTCATCCTCGGTGGCTGGCACCTGTCCCGGTCGGCTGGCACAACAATCGGTTTTACCCCTTTTCTCCCTACCTGTACAAGCTCCCCCCTTTCCCGGCCCGGCGGGCGGTTGCGGCAGAGGCTGCGACAGAATGGCTGCCTGTGGCGAGCGCGCATATCACCGGGGTGACCAGCTGGACCTACCGGCTGCCCATGCCGCGGCCATGGGGCCCCGCGGTCACCGAGGGTCCCATGGTCACGAGCCAGTACCTGATCGCCACCACGGTCAACAGCAGCGACGGCGGCAGCGGGCAGGGTTTCAGCTGGGCCGTCCGGGCCGGTGCGCAGGCGATCCAGGCCATGGTCGACGCGGACTGCCGCCCGGTCGCCGAGGGCGGCCCGGTGGCGCCGGCGGCGGCCTGGGACCGGTTGTGGTGGCACCTGCGCGAGGCGGGCGGGGGCGTCACCACGCTGGCGATGGCGGCCATCGATATCGGCCTGTGGGATCTGCGGGCCAGGGCCGCCGGGCTGGGGCTGGCCGACCTGCTCGGCCGACAGCGCGACCGGGTGCCGGTCTATGCCAGCGGGGTGAACCGGCACCTGACGCTGGACGAGCTCACCGAGCAGGTGAGCCGCTGGGTCGCGGCGGGACACACCCGGGTCAAGATCAAGGTTGGCCGGCCCGGCCTGGACGAGGACGTCGAGCGGGTGGCCGCGGTCCGGCGGATCATCGGGCCCGGCCGGCCGCTCATCGTCGACGCGAACCAGCTGTGGGACCTGCCGACCGCCCGCCGTGCGGCCAAGGCGCTGTCCCCGTTCGACATCTTCTGGCTGGAGGAGCCGCTGCCGGCCGAGGACATCCAGGCCTACGCGGCGCTGCGGGCCGCCATCGACATCCCCGTGGCGGCCGGCGAGAGCCTGTACACCGAAGCGCAGTTCCGGGACGTGCTGCTGGCCGGCGCCGTCGACTACCTCCAGCCGAACGTCTGCCGGGTCGGCGGCATCACCCCATTCCTGCGCATCGCCCGGCTCGCCCGGATGTTCGGCGTGCCGGTCATGCCGCATCTTCTGCCCGAAATCTCGGGGCAGCTGGCCATGTGCCTGCCCCTGCCGGCCATGATCGAGGACATCGACGAGGGATCCTTCGCCGCGCTCGGCGCCCTGGCCAGGCCCAGCGGGGTGGTGATCACCGGCGACAGCCTGCAGGCACAGACTGCGCCCGGGCACGGGCTGGTCTTCGCCACCGACGTCCTGGAGGACGTCACCGTGAGACAAGGAGGACATGATGAACCATGACGAAGCGCGAGCGCGGCTGCTGGCCGAACGCAGCGAGGTGACCGGGCTGCTGGCCGACGCCGAGTCGGGCGGGCAGGAGGACCGCGCAACCGAGGACGAGGAGGCAACCGGCGAGGTCTCCGACGCCGCCCAGCCCCTGACCGCCGAGGGCATGGACGATGCCATCGCGGAGAGCCTGCGGGACCGCCTGGCGGTGCTCGACCGGGCACTGAAGCGGCTGGACGACGGCACCTACGGGCGCTCGGTCCGCAGTGGCCTGCCGATCCCCCAGGATCGCCTCGAGGCGGATCCGGCGGCCGAGCTCACCGTCGAAGAGGCTAGAGCGGCCACCTGACCGCCGCGGGTCGGCGCCATCCGTGGCGCTGGCGCTGGTGTCAGCGGCGCGGATGTTGCGCCGGTGACGGCGGGGGATAGTGTCCTGCACTGATGACCAACGTTCTGGTGCGGAGGAGGATCATGTGTCCCCACGGCCACCGCTGCCGCCCTTTACCGAGGAGACAGCCAGGCGGAAGGTCCAGGCGGCCGAGGACGCCTGGAACACCCGCGATCCGGAGCGGGTCGCGGGTGCCTATTCCGAGGACTCCGTCTGGCGTAACCGGGATGAGTTCCTCACCGGCCGGGCCGAGATCATCGAATTCCTGCGCCGGAAGTGGGCCCGGGAACTCGACTATGCGCTACGCAAGGACCTGTGGTCCTTCCACGGCAACCGGATAGCCGTCAGGTTCCAGTACGAATCCCACGACGCTGCCGGGCAGTGGTACCGCAGCTACGGCAATGAGTTGTGGGAGTTCGACAAAGACGGATACATGCAGCGCCGGGAAGCCAGCATCAACGACCTGCCGATAGCCGAGGCTGACCGGCGCATCTTCGGGCCACGACCGGAAGCCGAGCGAGGCCAGTCCTTCCCGCTCCGTTAGAGGCTTCCGCCTGCCGAGGTGGCCCGGTCGGCCGGTGCCTGTGCGAACGCCTACGCCGGCGGCCCCCGCGTCAGCCCGACGGCGCGCCGACCCAGCGCACGGTCAGCCGGTCGAGCGTATACCCGAAAGCATTCACCGTCGGCTGGATGAAATTGTTCCGGATGGTCTGCGTGGCCACGGCTTCGGCCGTCTTGATCAGCGGCCCCGTCACCCGTGTCGCATGCTGTGACTTATAGAAGGCGATGCTCTGCGCCTGGGCATACAGGACCGACTCCGGGAACTGGGGTCGCAGCAGCACGCCGCAGCCAAAGCCGGGGTACGTCCAGCTGTGCTGCGTTTCCACCGGCTTTGACGGGATGTTGTCAATGGCAATGTCGTGCACCGACTGGGGGAGCCGCGGCCGGGGAAGCACCATGGTGACCGTTACGTGGCCAGGCTTGCCGCCCTGCGGCCGGCTGAGGACCTGGAGCTGGTAGTGGCCCTGGCCCGCCGCCCACCAGGCCGGGCCGGGATTGAGATCGACGGTGGCAGATGCATGGGCCACGGCATAGAAGGTGCTGGCGTACCAGCACGGCCACGGGCCGATGTTCTTGGACACCTTGTGGGTGAACAGGAAGTTGAAGGTGGCCTCGCCGAGCGCTGGCCTGGAGATTCCCTGGATCTTCTGCAGCACCCAGGGGCCCAGATCGGTGTTGGTGGTCGTGCCCGCCGTGACGGTCTGCCATGGCCAGGCCAGCCTGACGGTCGGCAGGTGGGCGTTGACGCCGACCAGGTGAAACGCAGCGGCCAGGGCCATCAGCACCACCGACGCAATGGCCCGCCGGAAGATCAGGCCGATCACGATCAGGGCGGCGGCCCACTTGACCCCGAGCGGGATCCGGCGGCGGCGCGGGCCGCGGCCGCCCGGGCCGCCCGGCCGGCCGATGCCGCCGGCCGGGTTGTCCCGCCAGGGCGGCGGCGCCCCGGGACCGCTGGGCCAGCCGTCTGTGTCGGCCGACCCGTTCGGGCCCGCATAGCCGGTGCCTGGCTCCGGCCCGCCATCCGGATCATCGGGCCGGTACCAGGCGGTCACCCGCTGGCCCGGCCTTTGTGCGCTGAGCGTGCCCAGCAGCAGGAGCAGCAAACGCGTCACGAGGACCACCTCCTTTGCGTGCCTGGCGCGGTGCGCTAGACCGTCGCCGGATAGTTGAGTGAGAGCACAATCGGCACCGCCCCGAAGGGCTTACGGAATCGGCTTCCTGGCTTATCCGGAGTATTCGGGTCAGCTATATTCGGCCAGCGCATCCTGGTGTGCTGCGGGGTGAGGCCGGCGACCGAGTACGGGAACTCCATGGCGGATGTGCGATGCAGCCGGAGCAGGGCGCCCCATCGGAACGCCGCGAACGCGTTGGCCAGATCGCGGACCGACAGAGGCACCGACGCGGCGACGTCGATGCCGTAGACCGTCTCGGCCAGCTCAACCAGGTCCTCGGCGCACTGTTCCAGCGCCTCTGACTTGGTGTGGTAGCTCGTGCCGTCCCGGTTGACGGTGCCCAGCTTCTCGCCGTGGACCGGCGAGTACCGCGCCCTCGCCTCGCACTGCATCCAGTCGCAGGCCGCCAGGAGCTCCCACCTGATGCCGCTGTGGCTGGCGACATCCTGGTACAGGGGCTCAGCGCGGAGCAGCGGCACCCGCGCCGTCCCGACAAAGGCGTTCCTGACCGCCGGGGGCATCTGCTGCTTGTAACGTCCCGCAGGCTTGTAGGCGTGCCGGCTGGCTGTCCTCCTGGATCGCCTTCTCGCCGGGGACGCCATCCGCCCGGCGTATACGGTCAGCGCGGCGGGCGCGGCGGCCAACGGCGCCGCCGCTGCCGCCTGGGGCGCCAATGACGGCGCCTGCCCGGACGGCTCACTGCCAGTGGGCTCCGTTGCTGCGACCGGGAGCCCTGGCACGGCCGGAGAGGGCGGGGAGGAGGGCCGGGCCGCATGTGCCGGGCCGGATGGCGCCGCAGAAGGGGTGGGAGCCGCGGACGGGGCCGAGGCCGGTCTGGTCGCCGGCGTCGGCCCGGACGGGGCGGAGCCAGATGGCGCCCGCCCGGCCGGCGTCGCCCCCGATGGCCCTGGGCTGGCTGGTGCCGTCCCGGCTGGTGCCGGCCCTGACGGCGCCGCCCCCGATGCCGCCGCCCCGGATGGTGCCGGGGTCGGGACTGGGTCCGCTGTCGCGGCCGGTGATGCCGCCCGCGGCGGCACCGGCGCCGCCGACGCAGCCTTCGATGGCCTGCCGGTTGGCGTCCGGGCGGCTGGCGCTGACGACGGTCCTCCAGATTGCCTTCCCGACGGCGTCAAACCGGATGACGCGGCTGACGGCGCCGGTCCGGCGGACGCTCCCGCGGACGGAGCGGCAGATGGAGCCGCCGATGGCGCAGTGGCGGTCGGGGCCGCGGACGGGACGGGCGTGGCGGGCGTCGGCCCGCCCGGGACCGGAGTTGGCCCGGGCTGCTGTGAACCCGTCGCCCCGTTGCCCGTCGAGGGTGCGCCGCTCGGCGTGGGCGCGGGCGACGGCGGCGCCGTCCTGGCCGGCGCAGGCGAGGGCGAACCCGTGCCGGTGGGTGCGGTCGGTGCCCACACGGGCAGGCCCGGAATGCTGGCCGCCGCCGGGCCGGCAGCCGGCGCGGGGCTGGTCGCCGGCCCGGGGCTGGTGGCCGCCGGGGTGGAGGGCGCGGTCTTGGGCGCCGACGACGCGGCGTCGTACCGGTACAGGTCGTATTGGCGCATCAGGCCGATGAGCTTCGTGCCGTAGCCCGGGTCGGTGGCATAGATCCCGGTGAGGGCCTGCGCAAACGCGTTCGGGTTACGCCGGTCGGCCATGGATTTGCCGTAATAGCCGCTGGTTGCCAAAAGCTTGCCGTGATCGTCGATGCTCTCCGCGGTGTTGTTGTAGACGCGGAACGAGCTGGTGCTGCTCACCAGCTGGCCGTTCTGGTACTCCTGGGTGGCCAGCGGATCGCTGCCGGCCGGGCCCGTGCCCTTGATGCCGAACAGGTTGTGGTCCTTAGTCGCCAGCGTGCTCTTCCCCCAGCCCGACTCGTCGATGGCCTGGGCGATCGTCACCGATGCCGGGACACCGTACTTGCGCTGAGCGGCGATGGCTCCCGGCGCGACCTGGCTGATGAAGGCCTGCTGGCTGCTGCTGTCATGCGCGGGCGCTGCGGCAGGCGCAGGGTTGTGGCGCTTGTAGTGCGGTGCCGAAGCCACCTTCGGGCCAGGGGACAGCCGGTGCGCCATGATCGGCAGCCCGGGGATGATGGCCGTATCGGCGAGGGCCCCGGCGGGCTCCGCGCCGATGGCCGGCGCCGCCGCTACGGGCAGCTCGGCTGGAGCCGCCGAGCCGGAGCCGCCCGCTGCCCGGGAGCGGCTGCCATCCGCCTGCTGCTTCGGCTGCTGGGCCGCTGCCGTTGCCTTGCTGCCGGGCAGCGCCTTGTCCGCCACGGCGGCCAGCGAACCGTTGTTGACGAAGCCCACGACGCCCTGGCTGCCGAGCGGGCCGGGATATTCGTGGGCGTTGACGGAGAAGTTGGGCAGGGAGTCGCCGCCGATGGTGGACAGAACTCCGCCGGCATCCTTGGTGACCACCTCGACGTGGCCGTCGAAGACCACCCAGTCGCCGGGGAGTGGCCGATATCCGTCGCCCAGCGCGTGCCAACGGTGATGGGCCTCGGCGTCCTGGACCATCGAGGTGATGTTGGGTGAGTCCGGATTGGGGTTCACCCGGGCGTCCACCCAGTCGTGCAGGGGCCATGGGTAGGTTGAGCCGCCGGACACCCAGCTCTGCTGGCCGGTGACATGCGCGCCGAGCTCGAGCGTCAGACTGGCAAACGCCGCGCATGATTCACCATGGTTGGCACCGTCGACGCTGTCGTGCTGCCAGATGAGCGCTTCCATCTCGGTCGGCGTCTTGGTCTCGGCCATCCGGCGGTAGTAGTTGGCCACGTTGACGATGGCCGACCGGAGCGACCCGTCATCCGCCGCCGCGGGCCGGGCTGACTGCTCCAGTGCCATGAGGTGCACCGGCAGGCTCGCTGGTGACGTCAGATCGGCGGCCGGCCGGGGGAGGAACGAGAATCCGGTGACCGCCCCACCAGCACCAAGGCTCACCAGCGCAGTCGCCTGCTGCCACCAGGGCTTGCTGGCGGAAGGCATGAGGTCACCTCGCTTCTGGCTGTGCTTGGGTGGGGAATCTGACAGAAATAACCGAGATGGTGGCCGAGTCACGTTAACGGGCGCGTGCTGGACAGGCGCTTGAGGATCGTCTGGACCTCCGGGTCGCCCGGATTCTGCGCGTTCTCGAACAACACGGCGGCGTCCTGGGCCGCCCCTGGTGAGGCGCCGACGACCCACTTCTGAAAGACGTCGGCGACCAGGGCGGCCTGCCCGGCCGGGCTCGATACCGGCCGGGCGCACAGGCTGGGGAAGCCGCTGCGCGAGCGGAGCGCCCGGGAGCCGGTATAGCGGGCGCAATTGGCCGGGTCGCTGAGCAGGCCGGGCTGCACGACCGCCTTGCCGTTGGCGTCCATGGACGTGGCCCCGCCGATGATGTTATTGATCGCCCGGGCGGCCACCTGGAGGCTATCGATCGGGTTGGCCGGGTCGTACGGATGGTGCAGATTCAAGGACCACGCCAACACGTTGCCCTGCGCCGGGGTGATCGGCTCGAGTCCCCGCCGGCCCGTCTTCGCGTCCGCGAAGGCGGGGTTGTTGCCGCTGGTCAGCAGCGCGAACACCCAGAGGATCTGCCGTGTGGCGGCCGCGCAGGCGAAGTTGACCTGGCCGGGCTCGGACTTGACGTCAGGGTTCCGGCAGGCGTTGCCGGCCTGCCGCTCGACCGCGGCAACCCCGGCCGGCCATGAGGCTCCGCCGTTGACGAGCACCGTGACCCCGACTACGGCGAGTATGGCGGCGATGGCGGTGCCGGCCACGGCCATGCGGGTACGGGTGAACCGGAAGTAGCGGGCGCTGCGGCGGCCCTGGCTGAGCAGGCCCTCGGTACGGTCGCCGGCCGGGTGCATGGTCCCGTTCGCGTGCGCCCGGCCGTTGCGCGGCGCCGCATACGGGGCGGCGTGCAGCACCGCCGTCCGGCCGGCGTCGTGGTCGCGGCCGGCATCCTCGAAGGCGCAGTGGCGCCTGTCCGCCGGCTTGCCTGGCAACCACTCCTTACCGGGGGACGCCTCGGCCAGCAGTTCGTGCTCGAGCGACAGCCGCGCGTCGGCGAGCTTGCGCTCCAGTTCGGCCGTCTCCTCCTGCAGGTCGGCGAGGCGCTGGCTATGAGGTCGGCTGTATCCAGAGTGTGACTTCACTTTCTCACCCCTAGCTTGCGACCTCGGCCAGGCTTCTCCTGCCTTGTCGGGGACGGGTGTGGCCTGCCTGCGAGGCAGATGATCGAGGGCCGGCGCCGCACGCCCGGCGCGGGCGACCGCCCGCACCGCCGGTGCGGCACTGCCAGCCCTCAGCTATCCTGGCGGCGCGCTGGAGCCAGGTGGTCGGGCCAGTCATGCCGGGTCCTCTCGCCGCCCGCCGGCGCGCCGCGACCCGGCGTGGACGTGCCGGATACCCGCCGGGACAGGTGCGTCCGGTCGGCCTCCAGCACTACGAGTGACCTGAGACATGCCCATAATTAGAACACATGTGCGATCCTCTGTGAAGTGGATCGACTTAGAACATGCGTTCGTTTTTGGCCCAGGATGCAGTCGTGCATCAGCCGCGTCATGACGACCCGCCGACGGGGCCACGCCCGCGGCCTGGCTCGCGCTCTGGCCTGCCGGAACCCGACACATGTCAGGCCGGCCCGGTGCCGGATCCGCGCTGGGATAGCGTTGGACGTCAGCAATCTTGGTCGCTCAACTTGGAGTCAGTTATGCAGCTGAGTGCGCGCAACCAGATCCCTGCCCGGGTCACGAGCATCAACGCCGGCGAGGCAATAGCGAACGTCGAGCTCTCGGCGAACGGCGTGCGGCTGGTGGCATCGGTCACCGTGGAGGCGGTTCGCGAGCTGGGCCTGGCCGAGGGGAGCAACGTCACCGCGGTGATCAAGGCCTCGGACGTGATACTCGCGACCGACTGACGATTCTCCCGGGGCGCTTGTGGCCCCTGGGGTCAATGGTGAGACACCGCTTCGGCTCGTGCCATCCCCGAGGCGGTGCTGGACGGACCTACATGGTTCCGTAAAGCGGCCTGGACACCAGATCTCACCGTTCCCGCGCTGGGCCCGGCATCTCACCCGTTCCGCGCTGGGCTCGTTCATGACGCCGTGAACCGCCGCGCGCACTCGGGACGCGGCCGGTCGCGGGCCTGCCCCGGCACTGGCCGCGGGCCGGCTGGGGGAACAGGGAATGTCCCGGGGTTCTGATTGGATATTCCATGGGGTCGGCTCATGCCTGCGATCCAGGTGGCTGGCCCGGGGACGGAGGCCCATGGTCAACCTGGCGCTGTCCTGGCAGGAGGCCGGGATCTCAGCGGCATGCCTGGCCGTGGCCGCGGTGGCGGCCAGGCGCTCCGGGCGGCCCGCGCTGGTCAACGCCGCCGGTTTCGCCAGGGAGACCGCGGTCGTGCTGGCGCTCTTCGGCATGTGGCAGCTGGCTGGCTCGTTCGTGCTGATAGGCCCCGAGGGCGCGATCGACCGTGGCCAGTGGATCTGGCAGGCCGAGCGGGCGGTTCATCTGCCGAGCGAGACGGTCGTCCAGCTGGCCTTCCTGCCGCATCCGCTGATCGTGCAGGCGCTCAACCTCTACTACGCCGGCCTGCACTTCGTGGTGGTCATCGCCTGCCTGATCTGGGTGTACGTCCGGCATCGCCGGCACTACCCGCAGGTCCGGACCACATTGGTGCTGTTCACCGTGGCGGCATTGCTGGTGCAGTTCGTCCCGGTGGCACCGCCCCGCATGCTCCCCGGCGACGGCATGATCAATACCGCCGCGCGCTACGGGCAGTCGGTCTATGGCTCGGTGGCCGGGTTCAACGCCGATCAGCTGTCGGCGATGCCGTCGGTGCATGTCGGGTGGTCCTTGCTGGCGGCCCTGGTGATCGTTGAGGTGTCGCGGAGCCGCTGGCGCTGGCTTGCGCTCGCGTACCCGCTGCTGACCATGCTGGCCGTGGTGGTCACCGCGAACCACTATTGGCTGGACGGGATCGCCGCGGCCCTGCTGCTCGCCCTGGCGCTCGTGGTGCAGAGGGCTTCCCGGCCGTTGTCCCGGCGCCTCGGTCTCCGGCGCCGGGCTGGTCAGCCCGAGCCTCCCCGCGCTCCCGTCCTCACCCCGGCCAGCACGTCCTCCGCCCGGTGGCAGGCCACCTCGCGCCCCGGGCGCACCTCCCGCAGCGCCGGGACCTCGGCCGCGCAGCGGTCGATGGCCAGCGGGCAGCGCGGGTGAAAGACGCAGCCCGGCGGGGGGCTGGCCGCGTCGGGCGGCTCGCCCGGCAGCACCAGCCGGGACCGGCGGGCGGCCATGTCGATCTCGGGCACCGCCGAGCGCAGGGCCTGGGTGTACGGGTGGGCCGGGATGCTGAGCAATTCGCCGGTCGGGCCGCGCTCCACCACCCGCCCCAGGTAGAGCACCGCCGTCTGCTCGCACAGCTCGGTGACGATGCCGAGGTTGTGGGTGATCAGCAGGTAGGCCAGGTTCCGGCGGGCGCGCAGATCGGCGATCAGTCTCAGGATCCGGGCCTGTGCCTTCACGTCGATGGCGCTGGTGGGCTCGTCCAGCACGAGCAGCCGTGGCTGGACGCTGAGCGCCCGCGCGATCGCGACCCGCTGGCGCTGCCCGCCCGATAGCTGATGCGGGTACCTGCCCGCCAGCTCCGGATCGAGTCCGACCTCGGCCAGCAGCTCACGGGCCCGCCCGGCGGCCACCCGGCGCGCCACGATCCGGTGCACGATCAGCGGCTCGGCGATCGACGCGCCAATCCGCATCCGCGGATCAAGGCTGTTGTCGGGATCCTGGAAGACGATCTGGGCCGCGCGCCGGTACCGCTTGAGCGCGGCCCCGCGCAGCGCCGCAACGTCCTTTCCTTCAAAACGGATCTGCCCGCCGGCCGCCGCGACCAGCCGGACCACTGCCCGGCCGATCGTGGACTTGCCTGATCCGCTCTCGCCGACCAGCCCGAGGCCGAACGGCCCGGAGGCGAGCCGCAGGCTCACCCCGTCGACCGCCCGGACCGGGCCGAACCGGACCGCCAGGTCGGTCACCTCAAGCAGCGGCGGCGTGGCCTGGGCCGCGTCCGCTGGTCTGCGGGTCGCGGCGCGGGCCGTCTGCTCGGGCTGGGGCGCTGCCGCCCGGGTGGCGTCCTGCGTTCTGGGAGTCGCGGCGCGGGCCGCCTCCTCCGGCTCGGGGGTCACTGCCCGGCTGGCGTCCTCCGGCTCGGGGGTCTCGGCGCGGGCGGCGCCCTCCGGCCAGGGCGGCACGGTCGCGCCGGATCCCCGCGGCGGCGTCACCCGCCGGCCCCCGCGGCCAGCCGGGGCACCGCTGCCAGCAGCTCGGCCGTGTAGGGGCTGTTCGGTTCCGTCACGACCTGGCTGGCGGGGCCCTGCTCGACGATGCTGCCCTGTCGCATGATCGCGACCCGGTCGCATAGCTCGGCGACGACCGCCAGGTCGTGGCTGATGAACAGGACCGACATACGCTCCCGGTCGCGCAGCTCGCGCAGGAGCTCCAGCACCTCCGCCTGGACCGTCACATCGAGTGCGCTGGTCGGCTCGTCGGCGAGCAGGACCTCGGCGCGCAGCGCCAGCGCGAGCGCGATCGCGACCCGCTGGAGCTGGCCGCCTGACAGCTGGGACGGGTACCTGTCCAGCAGCCCCGGCGGCAGGAGCACCTGCCGCATCGCCCGTTCCGCCGCCCCGGCTGCCTCCGCCTTGGTCATGCCGTGCAGCCGCAGCGCCCGGTGCACGATGCTCCCCACCCGGTACACCGGGCTGAACGCCAGCGCGGGGCTCTGGAAGATGGCAGCGATCCGGCGCCCGCGCACTTCGCGCATCTCCCGGTGCGACAGCCCGGTCAGCTCCGCCCCGTCCAGCCGGATGCTGCCGCTGACCCTGGCGCCGACGGTATGGGCGAGGCCCAGAACCGCGAGCGTGGTCATGGACTTGCCGGACCCGCTGTCACCGGCCAGCCCGACGATCTCGGCCTCGCCGACCGCCAGCTCGGCCAGATCGACGACGCGCCGCTCCCCGAAGCTCACCTGGAGGTTGGTGATGGCCAGTCTCATCGCAGGAAGACCCGCTTCGGGTCCATCAGGTCGCGCAGGCCGTCGCCGAGCAGGGTGAAGGCGAACGCGGTCACCAGGATCGCGATCCCCGGGAAGGTGACGACCCACCAGGAGGTCAGGAAATAGTCCTGGCCCTCCGCGACCATCAGCCCCCAGTCGGGCGTCGGGTCCTGCGCGCCCAGGCCGAGGAACGACAGCGCCGACACGGTCAGGATCACGCCGCCGACATCGAGCGACACCTGAACGATCAGGGGCGTGATCGAGTTCGGCAGGATGTGGCGGAAGATGATCCGGAGGCGCGAGATGCCCAGCGCCCGGCAGCTGTCGATGTAAGGGCGCCCGGCGACCGAGGCCGCCTGGCCGCGGATGAGCCGGGTGTACCAGGGCCACCAGGTGAGCGCGATCACAAAGATCACAGTAGTGATGCTGGCCGGCAGCACCGCAGCCAGCGCCAGCGCGAGCAGCAGCGGCGGGAAGGCGAGGAAGATGTCGGTCACGCGCATGATCGCCTCGTCCAGCCAGCCGCCGAAGTAGCCGGCCGCCACCCCGAGCGGGATGCCGACCGCACACGAGATGGCCAGCACGATCACGGCGATCAGCGGCGAGATCCGCGCCCCGTACAGGACCCGGGAGTAGACGTCCCGGCCCACGTTGTCGGTCCCGAACCAGTGCTGCGCGGACGGGGCGTGCAGCACGATGAAGGGGTGTGTCGCCGAGCCCGCGTCGGCCGGAAAGGGCGCGAGCAGCGGTGCCAGGAGGGCGATCACAACGATCAGTGCGGACATCAGCCCCCCGACCACCAGCAGCGGGTTCGCGCCGAGCCCGCGCCGCAGGGCCTGGCCGCGGGGGAGCTTCGCGTCCGCGGTGGACAGGGTGCTGGGCGCCTCGATCATCGCAGGCGGATCCTCGGGTCGATGGCGGCCTGGATGATGTCGACCACCAGGTTGGCGACCACGTACACCAGGGCGATGAACAGGGTCACGCCGAGGATGGCGGGCGTATCGAGGCTGGTGATCGAGGCGGTGGCATAGCTGCCGAGGCCCGGCCAGTCGAAGATCGCCTCGACCAGGAAGGTGTTGACCAGCGAGTAGGCGAATACCAGGGCAATCGCCGCCGCCACCGGGTTCCAGGCGAGCTTCATGGCGAAGCGGCTGAACACGGCGCGCTCGCTGAACCCGAGCGCGCGGACCATCTGCACGTGGGCGTCGCCGACAGTGTCCAGGACCTGGGCCCGGATCATGCGGGTGAGCAGGCCCGCCGGGTAGGCGGCGATGACCACGGCCGGCAGCAGGAGATGGCTGAGGAGGCTGCCGAACATCGGCCAGTTCCCGGTGAGTGGCGCGTCAATCAGGCCGAAGCCGGTCACCCGGGCCAGGGGGTGGGTGAACAGCAGGTTCGGGGAGTACTCGCCCGCCACCGGCAGCAGGTGCAGCCGCTGGGCGAAGACCAGCTGGAGGATGAGCGCCATCCAGAAGATCGGCATGGACACCCCGAGGATGGAGCCGGCCCTGATCACCTGGTCGCTGGCCCGGCCGGGCCAGCGGGCGGAGATCAGCCCCAGCGGCACGGCCACCACCAGCGCGATGATCATGGCAGCGGTGACCAGCTCGAGCGAGGCCGGGGCGACGACCGCGAGGTCGGACAGCACCGGCCGGTGGGTGTGGATCGCGATGCCCCAGTTCCCGGTGAGGATACCGCCGAAATAGGACAGCAGCTGGACGACGGGCGGCCGGTCAAGCCCGAGGTAGCGGCGCGCGGCCGCGACCTGGGCCGCGGAGGCGTGCGGGCCGGCCCATGTCGCCGCCGGGTCGCCTGGCACGACGTGGGCGATCACGAACGTCAGGACGATGACGCCTGCGACCACCAGCACGGCCAGGGCGACCCGGCGCGCGACATAGACGATCAACCGGTCGGCTTGAGGTTGTACACGAAGACGACGTTCGCGTACGCCGGGTTCGGGACGAACCCGGTGAACGAGGTGCGCATCGCGTACTGGTAGTTCACGTTGTACAGGGCCTGGAGCGGCGCCTGCTGGAGTATCTCGGTCTGCATCGTGTGGTAGAGCTGGTTCCCGGCCGTCGGGTTGGTCGCGGTCAGCTCGTCTACCTTGTTGATCTGCTTATCCAGAGCCGGGTTGGAGTAGTAGGAGAGGTTGTAGTAGGGCGGGTGCTCGGTCAGCAGCAGGTTGGTGAACCAGGTGGACGGGTCGGGCATGTCCGGCCACCAGTACTCGAGGAAGATGCTCTGGCGGCTGGACGTGTTCGATGACTTGGCCTTGGCCCACTGGGTCGGCCAGGCCAGCGACTGGGTGCTCAGGTTGATGTTCAGCTTCGCCAGGCTGGACTTGAGCAGCGTCGCGACCACCTGCTCGTTCGAGTCGCCCTGCGTGTAGGTCAGGCTCAGGTTCAGCGCCTTGCCGCCGGGCCCGTAGCCGGCCTGCTTCAGCATCTGCGTCGCCTTGGCCGGGTCGTAGGTGTAGTTCGGCAGGGTGGTGCTGTGGCCGAACAGGCCGTCGGGGATGAGGCCGCTGGAGGAGACGGCCGCTCCGTGCAGGGCCGCGATGATGCCCGGGTAGTCGATCCCGTAGGAGATGGCCTGCCGCAACTTCAGGCTCAGCGCCTGGGAGTTGATCTGCGCGACCAGGTTCTGCCAGGAGGGGGAGGTCATCGTCCGGATTCCCTGCTCGCCCTTGAACGACTGCCACACCGACGGGCTGACCTGCTCGACGAAGGTGACCTGCCCCGACCGCAGCAGCTGGGCGGCGGTGGAGTCCTGCGACACGACCCGGAACACCACCTTCTTGTAGTGCGGGCCGCTCCAGCCGCCCCAGTAGCCGGGGTAGGTCTTGAGGATCACCTCGAACTCCTGGCCCTTGTTCCAGGTCTGCACCGTGTAGGGGCCGGTGCCAGCGTCGTGCGGGGTGTTGAACCACTTGGTCAGCGCGGAATTGCTGGCCGTGCTGCCTGCCGCTTGCGTGTCGTAGATGTAGGCGGAGTAGGCGGCGGAGGTGGCCACATCCATGGGCGCGGGGTAGCTCAGGTGGAAGACCAGCGTGTACTGGCTGGGGGCGCTCATGCTCTTCACCGGCGTGAAGACGTAGGCCGCTCCGCCCCCCAGTTTGATCGTCCGCTGGAGCGCGGCCTTCGCCGCCTGCGCGGTCATCAGCCGGCCGGTGTGGAAGTGCACCCCGTGGCGGAGGTGGAACGTCCAGGTCAGGCCATCGGCCGACTTCGACCAGCTGGTCGCGAGCAGCGGGTCGACCTTGTGTGTCGCCGAGTTGTAGCGCGTGAGCGTCTCGTACATGTTGGGCATGGCGATGATGCCGTCGGAGTACTCCGTCGCCGGATCCCAGCCATCGTCCATGACCGTGGCGGTCGTGTCGTAGGTAAACACCTGGCTAGCGGTGCTGGTCGGCTGCGGGCTGGCGGAGTTGGAAGATCCGCCACAGGCGGCCAGCATCAGGGCCAGCGCGGAACCGGACGCGAACAGCAGTCCGGCGCGGTGGGGCTTCATGAGTGCCTCCGTGGTCCTTGTCGGTGACTGGGTCGTCGGCGCGGTCGGTCAGGGGGCCGTCGCTGGCGGGCTGGTTAGGTCGGATTGGTCGGCCAGGCGGGCCTGCCGGGCCAGGTCGGCGTGCATCTGCTGGTCCGGCTGGCCGCCGAGGGTGCCGACGGCCTTGGCGCGGATGCGGAGCGATGGCGAGGTGAGATAGGCCAGCGGGATCTCTTCCTGCTCGACGATCTCCACCGTGCCGGGGTCGGCGCCCGCCGCGATCGCGCGCTCGCGCGCCTCGTCGCGCGCCTCGTCGAGGGCCGCCCGCCGCCCAGCTTCCCCGACGTGGAAGATCCGGTCCACCTGGCCACTGACCGAGGCGATGGCAGCCCCCACGGCGTTGGCCGTATCGAAGTGCTCGGGCCGGATGACCTCGCTGATCCCGGGGATGCGGTCGGGCACGAGGATGCTGCCGCCGCCCACGGCGACCAGCGCGCGATCCTCCTTGGATGTCTTCACCCGGTCGATCGCCTCGGCGAGCATGACGTCGGCGATGGCCAGCGCCTCGCCGAGCATCTGCCGGTGCCGGCCCTTCGGCTTCAGTTCGCCCAGCGTGGCCCGGCCGGCGGCGACGGCGCTGTCGGTCAGGGTGGGCGTCGGGCCACCGAAGATCAGGGCCTCCCGCTGGATCAGGTAGCCGACGCTGCGCGGCCCGATCCGGGCGCCTTCCGGGCCACCGGAGATGACGCTGCCGCCGCCCAGCGCAATGGTGACCAGGTCCGGCATCCGGAAGTTGGTCCGGATGCCACCGATCTCCACTCCCTGGGACGACTCGCGCGGGAAGCCGTTGACCAGCACGCCCACGTCGGTGGACGTGCCGCCGACGTCGATCACGAGCGAGTCGGAGCTCCCGGTGAGGAACGCCGCCCCGCGAACGCTGTTGGCCGGCCCGCTGCCGATGGTGAGGACGGGGTACCGCAGCGCATGGTCGAGGCCCATCAGGGTGCCGTCGTTCTGCGCGAAGAACCTGGTCGGCTGCAGGTGGTGCGCCGCGAGTGCGGACCGCATCGCTTCGGCCACGTTGCGCGCGACCCCGGCCAGTGCCCCGTTGAGTATGGTGGCGTTCTCCCGCTCCAGCAGGCCTATCGAGCCGATCTCGTGGCTGAGCGAGACATGGACCTCGCCGAGTTCCCGCTTGACGATCTCGGCCGCCAGCAGTTCGTGCCGCGGCGAGACCGGGGCGAACACACTGGTGATGACGATGCCCTGGGCGGCGCCGCCGACCTCGCCGAGAAACCGCGCGATGGCGTCGGTATCCAGGGGGGACAGGTCCCGGCCGTCGAACTCGATCCCGCCGTCCACGATCGTCGTCCCGACCGAGATGGTGTCGGTGAGATCACGTGGCCACCCGTACATCGGCCGGACGCTGAGGGTGGCCGGGCCGCCAATCCTGATCACCGCCACCCGGCGCAGGTTCCGGCGCTCCAGCACCGCGTTGGTCGCGTGGGTAGTGCCCAGCATGACGTGGCTGATCCGCTGCGGGTCCGCGCCGGGCGCCCGCAGCACGGTGTCGATCGCCGCGGTGATTCCGCCCGTGATGTCGGGCGTGCACGGCACCTTGGCCTTGGCGATGACCCGGTCGGCAGGATCCATGATCACCGCGTCGGTGTTGGTGCCGCCGACGTCGATGCCGAGGCGGTGCTCAGGCGCGGGCACGGGCGAGCTCCTCTACGGGCAGGTAATCGAACTCGTAGTCGAACGCCCTCGGCCCGGCCACGGCGATCCCGCGTTCGGTTCGCCAGACCGGATCGCAGGCGAAGGCGATCACCGTCACCCGCTGGCCGTACCTGATCGACTCGGTGGCAATCGCGTCGGCGGTCTCGCTGTCCAGCACCGTGATCAGGTCGGGCACCGAGGCGAGCACGCGCCCGCGCTCCAGCGCCACCAGGTTCTCGTTCTGCAGCTCCAGCCGGATCAGCCGGCCTGCGTCCTCCCGGAGGCCCTCGATCACTACGCTGCCGCGGGTGAACCCACTGGTAGTGTGCCGCTCGACGTCCAGCACTTTGCCGGTGACCAGCTGAAACGCGCCGAGCTCGTCGATCAGGGCGTCCACTGGGCTGCCCTTCGCGCCCGCGAGCGCCTCACCGATCTTGATCGCCTTCGAGACCGAGTTCCGCACGGTGGCCCCGCGCGCCTCGGCCGCGGTGAGCGAGAACTCCGCCGAGGACGCCGCCCCGCCGAACTCGACCGCGGCCGCCCGTGCCAGGCGCTCCATCCAGTCGCCGGAGATCGTCCGGAACACCGCCAGGTTGCCGCGTTCGTCGGTCATCACCGCCGGGCTCGCGGGGATACCAGCCAGATGCATGATGACCTGCGGGACCTCGGGGAACGCGCGGCCGATGCCGTCGGCGTCCACCACGGGCAGCCCCATCCGCGCGGCCCAGGTGATGGGCAGCAGGCCGTTACCGCCGCCGATCTCGATGGCCATCAGCGCCGCCACCCGGCGCCCCGTCACGAACTGCAGATGCTCCCGGAGCCGCGCTCCTTCGTCCCCGTTCTCGAACTTTTCCAGGATGACCGTGGTGGCACCGATCCCGGCGCACGGCATGATCAGCGCGTCATCGGGCAATTCGTCCAAATCGACCAACGGAACCGGGCCGAAGTCCTCGGTCGCCTGCAATACCTGCAGCAGTGTCACGTATGCATCGCCCCCGCCACCTGCGCCGAGGATGGCGCAGCCCCGGGACAGGGCCCGCAGTGAGTCGGGGTCGAGCAGTCTCTTCATGGTCACCGGCATTTGGCTGTCATGAGATTCAGGTGTTTTTCGCGGTGCACACCTGAATGCCGAACATCGCACAGGATACCTGGCGGCTTTTGACACAAGCGCCAGCATTCGCCAAGGCGTGATGCTGACGCGGGCGGCCGCCGGGCAGTGTCAGCGGCGTCGGCCACGGGGCCGCCGGCCGCCGGCACCGGCGCACGCCCGGCCGGAGCGCCAAGCGGCCGGAGGGAGGCAGGCCTGCCGCCGCACCGGTGGCGCTGGGCGAATCCCCGGTTCCGGGCAACTGCTGGGGTGGATGGGTTTGCCGCGGCTTATGGGATTGGGCTCCATCCAGACGGGACAAGCCCGGCGGTGGCGCCGGGCGGGCGGCAGCGGTGTATGGCCAGGACAGAGGGTCGGCGCAGCGGCAAATCATCAGAACGTGCCGAATGGGCCAGGCTGGTTACCGGGGGACTTCCGCCAGGCGGATCTGGTCACGAAGGTCCATGGTGCTCTTGCCGCGTACCACCTTCGGCGGGCTCGACCTGGGCCGCCGCGCGTAAAGCAGGCCGGCGACTCCGCGCCACACATGCCAGTCCGGGAACTCGGGGGCATACGGCCACCAGTCCGGGACCTTGTCTTCAAAGCCCTCCTGCCTGGTCAAGGTTTCGGACTCCATCGCTCTCCCCTGGAGGACCTGGGTATTGGCGTGAGTTCAGCGGTACGTGCTGCTGAACCTCAATTGAACGACATACTCCCAGCGGGCCAGGCGGGGGTGAATGGGCAGATTGCACCGCGATGGTGACTGAAGTGTGCGCTCCGCATAAAGCAGCGGGTCAGGCCGTGACGCCGACGAGCGCTTCCACTGGCCGGTAGTCCACGTCGTAGCCGAACGCCCGCGGCCCGGTGGCCGCGATGCCACGCTCGGTCCGCCAGACGGGATCACAGGCGAAGGCGATGACGGATACCCGCTGCCCATACCTGATCCGCTCGGTGGCGATCGCGTCGGCGGTCTCGCTGTCCAGCACCGTGATCAGGTCGGGCACCGAGGCGAGCAGCTGGCCACGCTCGAGTGCCACCAGGTTCTCGTTCTGCAGTTCCAGCCTGATCAGCCGGCCCGAGTCCTCACCCAGGCCCTCGATCACCACCGTGCCACGCGCGAACCCCTTGATGGTCCGCCGCTCGACATCCGATATCTTGCCGTTGATCAGTTTGAACGCGCCGAGTTCCGCGATCAGGGCGGTTACCGGGCTGTCCGCCGCGGAACCGATCGCATCGCCAATCCTGATCGCCAGCGAGACCGAGTTCCGCACCGTCGCGTGGCGTGCCTGCGCCGCGGTCAGCGAGAACTCCGTGGAGGACGCGGCCCCGCCGAACTCGACGGAAGCCGCGCGCTCCAGGCGCTCCATCCAGGGGCCGGAGATCGCCTGGAACACGACCAGGTTGCCGCGCTCGTCGGTTACCACGGCCGGGCTGGAGGAAATCCCCGCAAGCTGCATGGTGACCTGCGGTACCTCCGGGAACGCGCGTCCCATGCCATCGGCGTCCACCAGCGGCAAGCCCAGCCGGGCGGCAAAGGTGATCGGCAGTAGGCCGTTCCCGCCGCCGATCTCGCCCGGCATGAGTGCGGCCACGCGACGCCCGGTCTGGGTACTGCAGATGCTCCCGGAGCCGGTCTCCCTCATCTCCGTTCTCGAACTTCTCGACACCGACCAGCGGGGAGCCGATGGCCCCGCACGGCATGATCAGGGCATCGTCTGGCAGTTCTTCCACGTCAACGAGGGGAACCGGGCCGTAGTCCTCGGTCGCCTGCAGTGCCTGCAGCAGGCAGTAGTGCACGTCGCCGCCGCCGCCTGCGCCCAGCACGCCGCATCCGCGCGCCAGCGCCTGCAGTGCGTCAGAGTCGAGCAGTCTCTTCATCGTCACCGGTTCTGGCTGTCATGAGGTACAGAGGTCAAGTTGCGCTGCGCACATGACCGCTGAACACGGCACAGGGTACCTGGCAGCTCTTGGCGGTTGGCGAAGGCGTTCGTCAAGGCGAGGACGCAGACGTGGCTGGCGGGCTGCGGGCCGGCTTTGCGGCCCGGCAATAGACACATCGGGTGGCCGCGCCCGTGCAGGGCGGCAGGAAGGAAGCGTTGCGCAACCGCGCAAGCCTGCTAGGTGGTTCCCCGGGCCGGTGAAAAGTAGTGAGGTTGATGGGTTTCCCGTGACTTGCCGGGCTGCATCTTCTTGTCGGTCACCATGAACCCGGTGGCAGTGCCGGACCGCGGCAGAGGCACATGGACAGCGCGGGGGAGATCGGCGCAGAATCGCCGGGACGTGCGGGAGGGGCCAAGCTAGCTACCGGGGGACTTCCGCCAGGCGGATCTGGTCACGAAGGTCGACGGTGCTCTTGCCGCGTACCACCTTCGGTGGGCTCGACCGGGGCCGACGTGCGTAAAGCAGGCCCGCCACGCCGCGCCACACATGCCAGTCCGGGAACTCGGGGGCATACGGCCACCAATCCGGGACCTGGTCTTCAGAGCCCTCCTGCCTGGTCAAGGTCTCGCTCTCCATCGCTCTCCCCTGCAGGACCTGGGTGTTGGCGTGAGTCAGCCGCATGTGCAGCTGACTCCCGATTCAACGACATACTCCCAGCAGGCCAGGCAGAGGTGAATGGGCAGAATGCACCGCGATGGTGACTGAAGTGTGCGCTCCGCATAAGGTAGCCTCCTGACGCCTTGAATAGGGTGGGGCTCCTGATGCCTACCGTCGATGAGATCCTCGCGGGCTCGCCGCTTGCTGGGCTGCGCCGAGTCAGCCGGAGCGGTGGTGATCGCGAGGTCACCGTCGTCCGGCTCGCCGAGCGATTCGCGGAGCTGGACCATGCCCCGCATACGAGCATGGTCATTCTCTCCCGGTCCGCCTCGGCAGAGGTCACCGACTACCGCCTGGACATGGCGCTGCGCTGGGCATCGATCCACCAGGTGGCCGCCGTCGCGGCCTTCGCGGCCGAGCGGTGGCGGCCGACCGTGACGGTGACCGACATCGCCGGGCGTGCCGACATCGCGCTCGTCTCCATCCCGATGGATACCGACCTGACCGAGCTGGTGCAGGCGATCATGCGGGAGATCGGTGGCGGTGCCGAGCGGGCGCTCGGCCGGGCGCAGCAGGGACTGGATGCGGTGCTCCGCGCCGAGCAAGACGGCGCCGACCTCGAAAAGCTGTGTGACACGGTCAGCCAGGCGCTCGGGACCGCGGTCGAGTTCCGTCCCCTCACGCGAGGCGATGGCGATTCCCCCGTCAACGGGATGGCCGTCTACCGGCCGGAGACGCCGCTCGACGGGGGTGCGGGCAGCGCAAACGGCGGGGCCGCAGACGAAGTGACCGCGCCGGTCGTGGTCGGGGAGACACCGATCGGGTACCTCGTCGCCCCGCATGTACTCGGCGATGCTGGTGTCGGCGCCCGGCTGGTCCTGCACGCTGCGGCATTCGCCGCCGCCCGGGTCCTCGACCTGGCACGGCGGGCGCGCGAGCTGCCGATCCGTTCCCGGAGCGAGCTGCTCGCCGAGCTGCTGATGTCGGAGGCGGCGGTCAATGAGGATCTGCTCGACCGGGCCCGGCAGCTGGGCATCCCGGTCGGCGGCTGGCATGTGGCGATCCGGATCGAAGCGGACGATCTGGAGGAGACCGAGCCGGATGAGGTCCAGCGGTTCGAGCTGCTGGAAGCGGCGGGACAGCTCGCGCTCCAGGCCGTTATGGCCGTCGGTGGCACCTGGTACCTGTCGCGGGTCGCGCGAGCGATAGTGCTTATCCGGGTGACGGGCTCGGATCCCGGCCCGCAGGCTGGCGCCCGGGCCGCCCGGTCGGCCGAGCGTGCGCTGAAGGCCATCAGCGGCAGGATGCCGGGGCTGCGGTTCCGGGCCGGGGTGGGAGCGCCGCACGAGGGTCCGATGGGCCTCCGTGCCTCCGCCGCCGAAGCGCGGGGGAGCTGCTCGCCGCCCGCGCGGCGCGCAGGCCGCCTGGCGTCGCCACCCATGACGCGGTGGGGGTTCAGCGGATGCTCATGGAGTGGTACTCCTCCGACACCGCCCGGGCCTCGGTGCGCGACCAGCTCGCGCCGCTGGAGAAGCTTGGCCCGGGCCGGGCCGAGACCGCGATCCAGACGCTGGCGGCCTACCTGGATGAGCAGGGGTCCATCGTCAAGACGGCGCAGAAGCTGCACCTGCACCGCAACGCCGTTGCCAACCGGCTGCGCGGGATCACCGAGCTGCTCGAGATCGATCTCGACGACCCCGATCAGCGGCTGGCTCTCCAGCTCGCCTGCCGGGCGCGGCTGCTGGCCTAACCGGCCTGCCCGGCCGGGCGGCGGGCCCGGGACTGAAGGACGGCCAGCGTCGCCAGGCAGGTCGCGGCGAGCAGCCCGTACGGGAGCAGGTCCGAGGTCGCCTGGGCCAGCACGCCGGTCGCGGCCGCGCCAACTGCCTGCCCGCTCGCCCAGGCGAGATTCGTCAGCCCGAACGCGAGCGCCTGGTTGAGCTGGAGGCGGTCGGCGCCGGCGCTCAGCAGCGCCGCCGATGGGGTGAACAGCGTGCCGAACGATGGCAGCCCCACAATCAGCAGCACCACGAGCAGCGCCGCCGGCGCCAGCACCGGCGCCAGCAGGCTCACGGTTATCGTCCCCACCAGGGCGATCCGGACGGGCATCAATGCGCCGCGGCGGTCCGACAGCCGGCCCGCCAGCGGTGCCAGCCCGGCCTCGATGGCCGCGGTCGCCAGGAAGGTCGCGCCGATGATCACGGCGGAGGCGCCCAGTGAGTTCAGCCGCAGCGGCACGAGCACGTCGACGACGCCCAGCCCGAGCCCGGCCAGCGTGGTGAGCCACATGCCGGTGCTGACCTGGCTGTCACGCAGCGCGGGCCACGCCGCGCTCAGCCCCTGAGGCGCCGAGTTGCGCGGGCCAGGCACGAGGAACGCCAGCACCATCAGGGCCGCGCCGGCAACAGCGGCACCGGCGAAGGTGGGCCCGGTGCCTATCTGGTCGGCGATCACTCCGGCCAGCGGGCCGAGCAGCGCCCCCGCGATCGCGGCGCCGATGGCGGTGCCCAGCAGCTCGCCGCGCCGCTCCGCCGGGGCGGCCGTGGCCAGCCAGGCCAGGCCAGCGGCCCACGTGCAGGCGCCGCCCACGCCCTGGACGAACCGGGCGGCGTCCAGCACCAGCTCGCTGGAGGCAAAGCCGAATACCAGCGCCGACACGCTCATCAGCGCCAGCCCCAGGAACACCACCAGCCGGCACCCGAGCCGGGAGGCAAGGACCCCGCCCGGCAGCGCGCCGACCAGCGTGCCCAACGGATACGCGGCAACCAGGAGTCCTGCCCCCGCCTTGGTCAGCCCGACCACATGCACGTAGTGGGGCAACAGCGGGGTCAGCGCGGTGAAGAACACCGTGTCGGTCAGCACCAGCGCACAGACGAAGCCGAGAAGCGCGCGGACCGGCGTCGTCAGCCTCACCGAGGCCTGCGCCATGCCCGCTCCATCCAGACGACCGCTCCCATACCCGGCTGCCCGTTGCGGCTAAGCGCAGGCTGTACCGTTCCACAGTCTCATATGCGCCCGACAACTATCATCCGGCGGCTTTCCGCGGTCAGCGGCTGCCCGTCCTCGCCATAGCCGTCCACCGCGGTGAAGCCCGCCGCCCGCAGCCAGTCCCGCAGCTCGGGGAAGCCGAACATGCGCACCGAGTAGAGGACCCGCCGTGACCGGCCGCCGCGCAGGTAGGTCCGGGTGGACAGGCTGCGCCCAGCGAGCGCGTCCAGCTGGTGCTGGTCGATGACCAGGTCGCCGTCCCGCTCGACCGCCACCGAAGGCAGGTAGTCGCGCAGCAGCCTGAGGTAGTTGTTCATCTCCAGCGCGATCCGCCCGCCCGGCCGGAGCGCGGCCGCCGCCTGCGCGAGGACCCGCTGGTTGCCGGGGTCGTCGAAGTAGCCGAACGCGGTGAACCAGTTGACGATCGCGTCGAACTGGTCCCGCCAGGGCAGCTCGCGCATGTCGCCGCGGACGTACTCCACCGTGACGTTCCGCTCGGCCGCGTCCCGGCGTGCGTGGTCAAGGAACAGCTCCGTGGAGTCCAGGCCGGTGACCCGGCAGCCCCGCCCGGCCAGCCGGTTGGCGATCCGCCCGTGTCCACAGGCCAGGTCCAGGACCTCCATGCCCGGCTGCAGCCCGAGCAGCCGCCAGATCAGATCGGTCTCCGCGTCGCTGCGTTCCTCGAGATGGTCGGCGAAGAAGTAGAGATAGTCGTCGGTGAACAGGCCCTCGGCATCGAACTGCGGCTGAGTCATGATCTCAGCATCGGCGTGCGCGGCCGCATCGGGAAACCATGCGCAGTACTGCGGACCCGAGGGACGCCATCTTGTGTGGCACGCGCGGCATGATGGGCGTGTGGCCGACGGCGACAGTCTGGGATGGGTGGCCGATGGTCGCGCGATCCGCGCGGTCCGTCAGGACCCGGGTGCCTCGGTCGATACCTCCAGATGGCCCGCGACGGTCCCGGCGGTGGAGCAACTGCTGTGCGAGGGCCTGGAGCTGCCAGCTGGACTGACCGTGCTGGTGGGCGAGAACGGTTCCGGCAAGTCCACCGTGATGGAGATCCTGGCCGAGGCGTGCGGGTTGAACCCGCAAGGCGGGTCGGCCCAGGCGAGGCTCTTCCGGACCCGCGACAGTGAGCCCGGCCTGGGCGCGCAGCTGATCGTCGAGCGCGGGGCCGTCCGGCCCCACTGGTCCTATTTCCTGCGCGCGGACACCATGCACGGCCTCTACACCTACCTGGAAAACAACCCGGGCCGGCGCCAGGAGCGGCGGTTCCATGAGCTGAGCCATGGGGAGGGCTTCCTGGAGATCCTGCTCACCCGGGTGAACCAGCCGGGCTTCTACCTCATGGACGAGCCTGACGCCCCGCTGTCGTTCACCTCCTCCCTCGGGCTGGTGGCCCTGCTCCATGACCTAGCGCAGGCTGGGTCCCAGGTCATCGTCGCCCCCATTCACCCATCGTCGCCGCCTCCCCGGCGCGAGCATCCTGGAACTGGGCGCCTGGGGCATGCGCCAGGCTCGGTGGGAGGAACTTCATCTCGTCGGCGCTTGGCGCCGCTTCCTGGCCGAGCCAGCCTCCTATATCCGCCACCTGCTGGCGGACTGATCTTGCCCGACGCCACCCCGACGGCACCCGTGCCTGACGGATTCCATCCATGCCCGCCGTGTTGCGCCCGGGCAGGTATGGGTGTCATGTGTGGGGGATGAGGCTCAGCAGGCTGGGCGCGTGTTGCGGCATGCTGGGCCCGGTGCTGTTCACCGCGGCGTGGGTAGTCAGTTCGCTGCGCCAGACCGGTCACTCCACCACTGAGGTGCAGCTGAGTGGCCTGGCCGCCGACGATGCCAGGGATCCGCAGATCATGATGGCCGGCTTCGTCGTGCTGGGCGTGTGCTCGATCGGATTCGGGGTCGCGCTGCGCCGGGCGCTGTCGCCCCGGGCCGCCGGAGCGTGGCTGGTCATCGTGGCGGGCGCGGCGGCCGTGGCCGCGGGCGTGTTCCGGCGCGATCACCTGCTGCTGGTGGGGCCGGGCTTCACCGGCGAGTCGTGGCACAACCAGGTGCACGACGTGGCCAGCGGCGTCGCGTACGGGGCGATGCTCGCGGCGCCGCTGGTGCTGGCGCGGCGCTTCCGCGGCGATCCGGACTGGGCGGCCGTCAGCCGGCCGGTTCTGGTCCTCGCGCTGGGCAGCGCCGTGGCCTTGGCGGTGTTCGCATCCCGAGTCGCCGAGCCGTGGAACGGCGCCGTCCAGCGGGTGGCGGTCACGCTAGCCCTTGGCACCGAGGTTCTCACCGCCGCATGGATGCTGACGCGTCCGGCTGCGCTTAATGCGCGACAGGGTGGCTTCTCTTGAAGCGCCGGGAGAACTGGGCCCGAATCGTTATGCATGACCACCCAGCGCCAAGTTACCTGGGTTGGCTGTCACAGCCGGCCGGGGCACCTCGTCTCAGATCAGAGAAGGGCGGTACAACGAAGGGAGACGAGGTGAGTAGCGACCTCAGGGCGGTCAGGACCGCTAAGACGATTCTCCTGACCACTTACCGGCGTGATGGAACGCCAGTCGAGACACCGGTAAGCATCGCATTCGGGAGCGGCCGGGCGTTCTTCCGCTCATATGACAAGGCATGGAAGACCAAGCGCCTGCGTAACAATCCCCACGTCGAGATCGCGGCATCGACCCTGCGTGGCAGGCGCACAGGTCCGCTCATCCACGCTCAGGCAATACTGCTGGAGGGCGAGCAGGCCCGCATCGCGGCACAGGCGCTGGCGCGACGTCACCGCTTGCTGCAGGCGGTACTCGTCCCACTGGCCCACCGTCTCATGCACTACCAGACCATGCACTATGAGCTACGCCCCGATCCCGGGCCCAAGTGCCCACCGCCCGCGTGTCGGCCAGCCCGGGCGGCGGCGGGGTAGGTTGGGGCGAGGCGGCCGATCGTGGGGAGGACCCATGAGCCGGATCAACGACGTCGGGGGCATGCAGGGCTTCCCGCCGGTGGAGCAGGAGGCCGGCGAGCCTGCCTTCCACGCCGACTGGGAAGCGCACGTGTTCGCCCTCAACCGTGCCCTTATCGGCCACGGTGTCTACAACCTCGATGAGTTCCGGGACGCGATCGAGCGGATGCCGCCGCAGGAGTACCTGGCGTCGTCGTATTACGAGAAGTGGTTCCGCGCCATCACCACGCTGCTGGCCGAGAAGGGCGTCCTGACCGAGGAGGAGATGGCTGGTGGCTGAGCTGTTCAGCCCGGGGGACCGGGTGCGGACGAGCCTCACCGACCCGCCGCACCACACCAGGCTCCCGCGGTACGCACGCGGCGCCGTGGGGACGGTGGTGGAGAGCCAGGGCCGCCACCCGCTGCCCGACCGCCGGGCCAGGCGGCTGCCCGCCGAGCCGGAGCCCGTCTACACGGTCCGCTTCGCGGCCGCGGAGCTGTTCGGGGAGGGCGATCACACGGTGACCATCGATCTGTGGCAGAGCTACCTGCGCCCGGCTGCGGAGGGGACCCGGTGAGCGGGGACCACACCGGCCCGGCGGCGACGATCGCCGCCCGGGTCCGCCACGTCGAGGCTCTGCTGGAGCAGCGCGGCCTGGTCGATTCCCAGGAGCTGGATCGCGCGCTCGAGGCGTTCCTGGCCCGGGCCTCGTCGGCCAACGGCGCCCGGCTGGTCGCGCGCGCCTGGCTGGATGGCGGGTTCCGCGCGCGGCTGCTGGCGGACGCGAACGCCGCGCTGCCCGAGTTGGGGCTGTCGATGGGCGGGGGGCTGCAGGAGCAGCGGCTGAAGGTGGTCGAGAACACCGAGGACATCCACAACGTGATCGTGTGCACGCTGTGCTCGTGCTATCCGATCGCGCTGCTCGGGCCGTCGCCAACGTGGTACAAGAGCGAGGCCTACCGGTCCCGGGTGGTACGGGACCCGCGCGGGGTCCTGCGCGAGTTCGGCTTCGAGCCCGGTCCAGATGTGAAGATCAACGTCTGGGATTCCAGCGCGGAGTCCCGCTACATGGTCCTCCCGCGCCGCCCGGGCGGCACCGGGGACCTCGACGAGCCGGCGCTGGCGGCGCTGGTCACCCGCAACGGCCTGATCGGGGTCGCTCCCGTCTGAACTGGGGTTTGCGCATGTTTGAGCGGTTTACCGACCGGGCCCGGCGGGTCGTGGTCCTGGCCCAGGAAGAGGCCAGAATGCTGAACCACGCCCACATCGGCACGGAGCACCTGCTGCTCGGCCTGGTCCACGAGGGGCAGGGCGTCGCCGCCAGGGCGCTGGAGGCGCTGGGGATCAGCCTGGAGGCGGTCCGCCGGGAGGTCGAGGAGATCATCGGCCGGGGGGAGCAGGCGCCGCAAGGGCACATCCCGTTCACACCGCGGGCCAAGAAGGTGCTTGAGCTGTCGCTGCGGGAGTCAACCCAGCTGGGCCATCAGTACATCGGCACCGAGCACATCCTGCTGGGGCTGCTCCGCGAGGGGGAGGGCGTGGCGGCCCAGGTGCTGGTCAAGATGGGAACTGACCTGAACCGGGCGCGGCAGAAGGTGATCGAGCTGCTGCACGGCCGCAGCGGTGAGGAGGGCCCGCCGTCGGAGACGCGGGCGAGCGCCCGGGCGGCCGGTGACCTGCTCGGCCTGCTCGATGGGCTAGACCAGCGGCTGGAAGCCATCGAGCGGTGGGTGGGCATGCGGCCGGATCTGCGTGATCTCGACGAGGGAATCGCGCGGGTGCGCCGCGACAAGGAGACGGCGATCAATGCGCAGGACTTCAAGGAGGCCGCCGCCCTGCGCGACCAGGAGAGGGATCTGGTGGCCGGCCGGGACGCGCGGGCGAAGGAACACGTGGCCGGCCCGTCGCTGGCCGACGAGACCGGCCGGCTCAGGGAAGAGCTGGAGCGGCTGCACGCCATCCTGCGCGAGCGCGGCATCGAACCGGGTGACGAGGCCGCCAGCGGCTGAGCCCGCGGCCGCGTCCGCGCTGGGCTGGCCGCCCGGGCCGGGTCATTCGACGCGGTCGAGGGCTGGTTCGGGGTGCTTGCCGAGGTACTCCACCCAGGCCCGTTTCACGCAGGGGTAGTGCGTGGAGGCCTCGACCAGGTCCATGAAGTTTGATGATGTTCGTGTCGAACCGCTGCTGCAGCTGCCCGTCCGCGATGCGCCCCTCCTGCTTGAACGCCTTGTGCGGCTGGGCCAGCGAGAACATGTCCGGATAGATTCGGGCTCCCAGGTGCTCGAACGGCACCCGCAGCGCCCACAGGACGCGGTTGCCGCCGGACATCGACGGCGACGCCGACATCAGCAGCCCAATCCGTTGAGCACACATCCTGGTGCGTCAGCCCTCGGGCAGCGGCTGGGGTGTGATCCCGCCGGCGGGCTGGCTGGTGCCGTACTCGTAGGCCCCGCAGCTGCTGGACAGGGCGGCCTCGCGGCCGCGGCGGCGCAGGGTCAGCTCGACGCCCGCCAGCGGGGCGTGCCTGACCGCGCGGGCGGTTCCGGACGGGTCGGCGTAACGCACCCAGACCGCGTCGTCGTCGCTGGTGGTCACCGTGAGCGCGAGCCGGGCGCCGGGCGAGGGGATGTCCGCGGCCAGCCGCCCGGGCTGCGCGTCCACGCGTGGTCTGCGGCCGAGCCCGCCCAGCGGGATCCGCTCGCCGTCGAGGCTGAGCGCCCCCATCGCCGTCCACGGCAAGCGCGCCCGGCCGATCCTGATCCTCGCCAGCACCAGCTCCAGCCAGCCGCCGGGCACCGTCCCGAATTCGGCGTGCAGCCAGATCCAGGAGTCGGCGTGCTCGGATCCCCAGTTGTGGCCGACGGTCCCGCGCCATCCCGACACGGCGACCGTGCGGCCATCGACGGCGAGGGTGCCGGTGACCCAGCCGTCGGGAACGCTCGCCTCGAGCTTGGTGCGCGGCAGCGGCGCACGCTGCAGCAGGGCGGGCCGCAACGGCTGCAGCGGCGGCTGGGGGCTGCTGACGGTCAGGTCCCGGTGGGCGGTCTGCTGCCCCATGACGGCGTTCCCCCGGAACTGGCGGGGACCCGCGGCCGCACCGGCGGGGAAGGCCGCGAACACCTGCTTGACCACCACCGGCGGGCGTCCCTGGCTGCGGTCGGCCAGGGTGCACCACAGGGCGGCCGACTCAGACCCGTGCCGCGGGCGGTGCCTGGTGTGCCGGATCCACAGCGCCGTGGGCGAGCCCGGGTCGCGGGCGTTCAGGAACCACGACTCGTACCCGGCGGGACTCATGCGGTCAGGGCGCCTGCCGGCTGGCCGACGCCGCCAGCTGCGCCGGGTGCGCCAGCGTCTGGTAGACGACGCAGTAGCGCTCGGTCAGCCGCAGCAGCGTCGCGATCTGCTCGTCGCTGGCGTCGGTGTCGAGCTCGAAGCCCAGGCGGATGGAGGTGAACCCGACCGGCGCCTCCTTGCTCACGGCCATCGTCCCGCGGAAATCCAGGTCGCCCTCCGCGTGCACGGTTCCGCCGCTGATCGGGATCTGCAGCGACGTGGCTACCGCCCGCAGCGTGACGCCGGCGCAGGCGACCAGCGCCTGCAGCAGCATGTCCCCGGAACAGGCCAGTGACCCGTCCCCGCCGCTGGCGGGGTGCAGGCCCGCCACCGCCAGCGCCTGGCCGGTGGCCACCGAGCAGCTGATGTTCTCCTCGCCGAGCTCACCATGAGCCTCCAGGGTGATGACGGCCGCCTGCGGGTCGTCCCGGTAGGCGTCCTTGAGCGGTTGCTGCACGGCGCGCAGGGCGGTGCTGTCCACGGTCCCTCCATGCTTGCGGCCGGCCAGTGACCTCGCTGGATCTGCTGGCCGCCGGGCTGGTCTGCTGGCTTCAGGCTCGCACCGGGCCGCCCCGCATGTCCACCGGCGGGGCGGCGATGACGGGCGTGGTTCAATGAGGCGTTCCGGGGCCACGTCAGCCGGGAGCATCTGATGATCAACCGAGGGCGGGGCGACATCCGGCGGCTGGCGGCCGCGTCGGGCATCTCCGGGACCGGCAATTGGGCCGCCTCCACCGCGCTCGCGCTGGCGGTCTACGCGAAGACCGGCTCGGCCGTCTGGCTGTCGGTGAGCTTCCTGCTCACCCAAATCCCGTCGGCGCTGGTGGCCCCGCTGTCCGGAATCATGGCGGACCGGCTCGACCGCCGCCGCGTCATGATCACGTGCGACCTGCTCGGGGCGGTGACCTATGCGGGCATGGCGGTCACCAGCGCGCCGCTGCCGTTGATCGCGCTCGGCTCGCTGGCCGCACTGCTGCATGCACCGTTCGGCCCGGCGTCGCGTGCGGCCGTGCCGAACCTGGCCGGGGCGGAGGACCTGTCCTGGGCGAACGGCACGCTGAGCGCGGCCACCAACGTGGGGCAGCTGGCTGGCCCGGCGCTCGGCGGGGTGCTGTATGCAACGCTGGGCGCGGGGCCCGCGTTCTGGGCCAACGCCGCCTCGTTCGTGGCGTCGGCGGGCTGTATCGCGGCGATCCGCGGGCGGTTCCGCAGCGAAGCCGCCGCCCAGCCCTCCGCGGGCGGGAAGAGGGGGGTGTGGGCAGGCGTCGGATTCGTCTGGCGGCACGGGACCCTGCTGACCATGACCGTCGTCGGCGCCATCACGTTCATCGCGACCGAGGCCGCCGCGGTGGCCGACCTCCCGCTGATCCACCACTTCGGCGTGGGCGGCGTCGGGTACGGGATCATCAACGTCGTGTGGGGAGCTGGCGGGCTGATCGGCTCGCTCGTGGCGGCGCGGGTCGTGACCGGGGACGGCGAGCCCGCGGCGGCCGTCCTCGGTTGCCTGGTGTTCGGCGCCTTCGTGGCGGCCGTCGGTGTGTCCCCGTGGTTCGCGCTCATCCCGCTCTTCAGCCTGTTGTTTGCGGCCGGCGACTCGTTCGCCTTCGTCGGCTTCAACGGGATCTACCAGCGCCGGACCCCGGACGAGATCCGCGGGCGGGTGTTCGCCGCCGCTGGCGCCGTCACGACGTTCGCCTCGGCCGTGAGCTACGGGTTCGCGGGCTTCCTCGTCGATGCGGTGGGCTGGCGCCCGGTCTACCTCGGCGGCGGCCTGGTGGACATTGCCTGCGCCGTGGCGCTGGCCCTGAGCCTGCGGTGGACCCCCTGGCGGCCGGCGGAACCCGGGCCGGTCTCCGGCGACACCGGGCCCTGACGAGCATGCGGCCCGCCGCGATCGTGATCAACAGCTACCTGGCCCGGGACCTGGGCAGGTTCCGCCGGCGATGCCGCGAGGCGGCGGCGGCCGGTGGCTGGGAGCCGTCCTTCCTGCCGACGACGCTCGACGAGCGGGGGGTGGGGCTGGCGCGCGCCGCCGTCGCGGGAGGCGCCCGGATGATCGTCGCCGCGGGCGGGGACGGCACGGTCCGGGCCTGCGCGCAGGCCCTCGCCGGCACGCAGGTCCCGCTGGCGATCGTGCCGCTGGGCACGGCCAACCTGGCGGCGCGGGCGCTGGGCATCCCGCCACGGATCGGCGGATCGCTCGCCACCGCGTTCGGCGGGCAGGAGCGGCGGATCGATCTGGCCGTCGCGGGGTGCCGCCGCCGGCCTGCGGGGGCGCGGGCCGGTGCCAGGGCCGTCGGCGGTGCCGGGGCCGTCGGCGGCGCCGGGGACCTGACCTTCGCCGCCATGGCGGGCATCGGCCTGGACGCGGAGGTCGTCGCCGCGACGCCGCGCCTGCTGAAGAGGCGGGCCGGCTGGCTCGCGTACGGCGCGGCCGGGATCGCGCATCTGGCCGGCCGGGGCGAGCGCTTCACGGTGCGCCTCGACGATGGCGAACCGCTGGCCAGGCAGGCCCGGTGCGTGGTGGTCGGCAACGCCGGGCTGCTGCCCGGCGGGTTCACCCTGCTGCCGCGGGCGCGGCTGGACGACGGCCTGCTCGACGTGGGAATCCTGGCGCCTGCGGGGCCGGTCGGCTGGCTGCGGGTGGCGCACCAGGTGCTGTCCCGGGGCGGCCGCGACGGCCGGCAGCTGGAACGGCACCAGGCACGCCGAGTCGAGATCAGAACCGATACCGAATTGCCGCGCGAAGTCGACGGCGAGGTGATCACCCCAGGCCGCTCGCTAACCGTTACGCTGCTGCGACGTGCGCTAACCGTGCGCGTCCCACCTCCCGGCAGCGGACCAGGGCCCCGTGTTTAGCTTCCGGCGGCGGGAGAAGGCACCATTAGTGGGAACCACACGATAGGTCTGGGGCAACGGAGTGGGTGGTATGCGGCTGCGGGCGGGCGTGGCGATCGATCTGGGCACGGTTAACACGCTGGTATATGTCGCCGGGCGGGGGCTCGTGATCGATGAGCCCTCCGCGATCGCCGTTGACCGGGCGACCGGCAAAGTCAGCGCCGTGGGGCAGGCCGCGGACGTCCTGGCCGGCAAGGAGCCGCAGGGCGTCGAGGTCATTCACCCGCTGCGGGACGGGGTCGTCGCCGACCTTGATGCGTCGGTCGCCATGCTGCAGGGGTTCCTGCGCCGGGCCGGCCTGCGCCGCGGCCTGCTGCGCCCGTCGGCGGTGATCTGCGTTCCCGGCGGGGCCACCTGGGTCGAGCAGCGGTCCCTGGCGGTGGCCGCCGGGGCGGTCAAGCCCCGGTGCAACGTCAAGCTCATCGAGGAACCGGTGGCGGCCGCCGCCGGGTCCGGCCTCGGCCCGGCCGACGAGACCGGTGCGTTCATCGTGGACATCGGCGGCGGGACCACCGAGGTCGCGGTGGTGACGAGCGGTCACCTGGTGCGGGCGCAGTCGCTGCGCCTGGGCGGCAACGCCATGGATGAGGCGATCGTGCATGCCGTCAAGGCCGACCTCGGCCTGCTCATCGGCCGCAACGCCGCCCGGAACCTGAAGATGAACCTGGGGCTCACCGACGCCGGGACCGGGTGGGTGGAGACGGTCGGCGTGGACGTGGCGAGCCGCAACCCCCGGGTCGAGCACGTGCCGGGCCGGCTCGTCGCCGGGGCGCTGGAGAACATCGTCGCGATGATCGTGTCGTCGGTGCGGGAAATGCTGTCGGACATCCCGCCGAACCTCGCCGAGGACGTGGTGCGAGGAAAGATCCGTCTGGCCGGCGGCGGGGCGCTCCTGCCGGGCCTGGCCAGCCGGATCGAGGTGGCCACCGGCATCCCCGTCTTCGTCGTCGACGACCCGCTGCGGTGCGTCCTGCGCGGAGCCGCGGAGATCCTCGACCACGGCCGGGGGCCCTCGGCCGCCGGGATGTCCTGAGCGGCCGGGCGGCGGGTGGCCGGGTAGCGCGGGGCCAGCTCGCGGCGGTGGCAGGGCGGCGCCCTTACTGCGTCCCGCGACGCCAGCGCGGCTTGCGCTTCTCCAGGAATGACCGCATGCCTTCCCGCGCGTCCGGGAGCTGGCTGGTCGCCGCCATCACCTCGATGGCATAGGCGTACGCCTTCGGCTGGTCGAGGTCGATCTGGGCGTACAGGGCCTGCTTGCCGATGGCCTTGCTCTCCGCCGATCCCCGCGTGACGCGTTCCAGGAGGTCCGCGACCGATGAGTCCAGCTGCGCGGCCGGGACCACCCGGTTGACCAGCCCCCAGTCCTCCGCGGTCCATGCATCGATGACGTCCCCCGACAGGGCCATCTCCATGGCCCGTTTGCGGCCGACGTTGCGGGCGACCGCCACCATCGGGGTGTGGCAGAACCAGCCGCCCTTGCCGCCGGGCGCGGCGAAGCCCGCGGTCTCGCTGGCCACGGCGAGGTCGGCGCTCGCGACCAGCTGGCAGCCGGCCGCGGTGGCCAGCCCGTGCACCCGCGCCAGCACCGGCTGGGGCACCTGCTGGATGAGCGTCATGAGCTCCGTGCAGGTCACCAGCAGCGCGCGGACCGCCGACAGGTCGGCGTCCACCACGTCGGCGAAGTCGTGCCCGGCGCTGAACACCGGGCCGTTGCCCGCCAGCACGATGCCCAGCGCGTCGCTGTCCCCGATCTCGCGCAGCGCGGTGATCAGCTCCTGCATATGCGCCCGGGACAGGGCGTTGCGCCGCTCCGGCCGGTTCATGGTGATGGTCGCGAAGTCGCCTGACCGCTCGACCAGGATGTGCTCGAACCCCATCGCGGCCTCCTCTTCTACCACGCAGCCTACGCCGACCCAGGCTGGCGGCCGGGCGGTCGGCCCGGACGGTCAGCCCAGGCGGTCAGGAGCGGCCGGCCCGGCCACGGCGGTATCTGCGTGGTGAGCAGGTCCAGCGCGGACGCCTGTGCGGTAATGGTGGACGCGCGGAACGGCCCGGCCCAGTCGAGGCCGAACGAGCTGCCCCATCTGTCGTCGGCCCACACGGCCACTGCGTTGCGGCGCATGTACGCCTGGTACGCGGCACCACCCACCCGGTCGTAGAGCAGCTTCAGGTTCGCGATGAAGATGCCCTTGAACATCGGCGCGTCCCGCCCGCAGGAGCGCGGGCTGCACGGCTCACGCAGGATGCCGTACGGGCTGAGCGTGGGGCTGCGGATGACGGCGTGAGCCACCCGCCCGGCCGTGACGAGGAATGACCGGCGGCCCGTCATCTCGGCCATGGCCACCATGGCGCCGATGAGCATGCCCTGGTTGTAGGTCCAGGTGGGCGAGTGCAGCTTGGGCCGGCAGCGCACCGACAGGCCATCAACGACCAGGCCGGAGCGGGTAAGCGACCGCGGCGGCCGCCTCGGCGGTGAACGGGCTGTCCCCGGCGGTGGCGCCGGGCCGGGCCGGCCGGTCCGGGGCCGTCGGCCCGTGACCGGCAAGCCTGACGTAGCCGATGCCGAGAACCGACAGGACGGTCATCACGATGATCACTGTGGTGGTTGTAGCGGCGGACCGCCGCCGGCGGTGACGGCCGCCGCTGGCTGTTTCGTTTGTCAGTCCCATGCGTCCCGTCTTCGTGCACCTGCCGGTCATCCGTGCGGTATCAAGGCTCCTCGCCGGTGGCGAGCGACCCCGCGCCGATATGTCAACGGGTGGCGGGGCGGGCTGGTGCCGGCCGGGGGACCCGCGAGCGCCCGACTGCACCGGCAGACTTCCGGTCACGACCACCAGCCGGTGTGACTGACGGACCAGGCCGGGGCCGGTGGGGGAGAATCGGGTGGTCGTGTCGTCGTTCCGGTGCACTTCCGGCGCCCCGTGTGCCCTACTCTGTGCCTGGACATTCCAGATGCCGTATTCGTGCTGTCAGGGGACAGATGACCAGCTCTGCCGAGGATCCACGGGCGCCACAGGCCCGCCGGATGCCGGGCCGCCGCCCGGGCGTCAGGACCCGGCTGCCACGGCGCTCCACGCTGCGCGCGCTCACCCCGCTCGGCGTGGCGCTGTGCACGCTGTCGCTGATCTCCTGCATGAGCGCGCCAGTGCACCCGGGCGCGGTCCGGCGATCGGACGGGCAGCCAGCGGATGCCGGCCAGTCATCGGCGACCGGGCACTCGGCCGCGGGCGCGGCTGCCTCCGCGTCGGCCGCCTCGAGCGGGGCCGTGGCGAGCCCCGACGCCCTGCCCGCGCTCACGCCGGCCCAGATGGCCGGCCAGCGGGTGATCTACAGCTACACCGGGCTTGAGCCGCCGGCCGCGCTGCTGAACTGGATCCGGCAGGGCCAGGTCGGCGGGGTGATCTTCTTCGGCGGCAACATCTCCAGCCGGGCCCAGATCGCCAGCGTGATCTCCGAACTCGACCAGGCCAACGCCAGCCCGCTGAACCCCATGCGCGCGGTTCCGCTGCTGCTGATGACCGATCAGGAGGGCGGCCTGGTCCGGCGCCTGCCCGGGCAGCCGCTGCTCTCGGAGAAGCAGATCGGCGAGTCGGCCGATCCTGGCGCGGCCGCGAAGGCCGCGGGCACCGGCGCCGGAAAGAACCTGGCCGGCGTCGGCATGAACGTCAACCTGGCGCCGGTCATCGATGTCTACCGCAAGGCGGGCGACTTTGATGACCAGTTCGGCCGCTCGTACAGCACCGACCCGCACGTGGTGTCGTCGCTCGGCGCCGATTTCGTCGCCGCCCAGCAGGCGACCGGCGTCGCGGCGACCGCCAAGCACTTCCCCGGCCTCGGCGCGGCGACCAAGTCGCAGAACACCGACGAGGCGCCGGTGACCCTGCATGTGACCCTGCACGCCTTGCGCACCATCGACGAGTTCCCCTACCAGGCGGCGATCGCCGCCGGGGTCAAGCTGGTGATGGTGTCCTGGGCCAGATACTCGGCGCTGGCCCCGAAGACGCCGGCCGGGCTGTCGTCCGCCATCGTCAACGGCGAGCTGCGCCAGCGGCTCGGCTTCAAGGGGGTCACGATCACCGACGCGCTGGAGGCCGGCGCGCTGCGCTCGTTCGGCACGACCCGGCGCCGCGCCACGCTGGCGGCCAAGGCGGGGATGGACCTGATCCTCTGCTCGGTCCAGCGGCCCAGCCAGGGCCAGCAGGCGAGGATCGCCCTGGCGAACGGGTTCACCGCCGGGACGCTGAGCCCCAGCGTGTTCAACGCCGCGCTGACGCGGGTCGTCGCTCTGCGCTCCAGCCTCGGCAGCTAATTCCGCCGTTGCCAGAGCTCACTATCCGGCCGTCGGCGACTCATTACCGGCTAGAGGATGCAATCGACCTGTACCCTCATTGAGGCGTGATCCGACACATCGTTGCTGGCCCGCAGCCAGAATGGCTTGGCCTGGGATGTCGAAAGCCGGCTGACGGAGCCGCTGGCCCGGCCAATGACCTCGCCGTCAATGTCATAAAACGTCACGCCCAGAATGGCGCTGACCTCGGTCGCGCAATTGTTTACTGCTTCACCGTAGACTTTGTACCTGCCACGGCTGCCGGCGGTGACCTCGAAGTTAGTCAGGGTGATCTGCTCGGCGGGGAGATCAGGCACAGATGCTCCTTGGCTATCGATAAGCCCGGCACCATCAACCCTATGCCACCTGGCTCCGGGTTGACAGGCCGTTGACCGTCAGGAAGCGCTCGATCATGGCATTCACCTGGTCGGGCACCTCGAGCTGGTTGAAGTGACCGGCCCCGACGGTCTGGCCGATGCTGATCGCCGGGCACAGGCGGCGCAGGTCGGAGGACGCGTTGGAGGGGACGGCCGAGCCGATGGAAAGCACCGGCACGGTCGCCTTGGCCAGCGTGCTGGCGTCGAATTCACCCATGGCCCGCATGATCCCGGCGGCGATTCCCGGTGGGATACCGGGCATCTGCCCGATGATGGCGGCCCGCTTGACCCGATCGGTGGGCAGGAACATCCCCTCCACGAATTTCATGCGCCATGCCCCGTCATCGTCCGCGGCGACGGCGCCCACCGACTCGCGGAAGAACGTCTTGGCTCGCTCGTTCGTGATCGGCGCCGGGTCGACCATCACCAGCGCCCGGATGGCGCCCGCCCGGGCGGCACAGGCCAGCCCGATCAGGGCGCCCAGGCTGTGCCCGACCAGCACGGGCGGGCCGAGCCCGGCCGCGCCGGCGACGGCGAGCACGTCACCGGCCAGGACGTCGATGTCGTAGATTCCGGGCCCGGGCGCGGGATGGCTGCTCTCGCCGTGGCCGCGCAGGTCCATCGCCGCGACGGCGTGCCCCGCGGCGAAATGCCGGAACTGGGGAGCGAAATAGGAGCGGTCGCACGCCCACCCGTGAACGAAGATCATCGGGGGGTCGCCGGCGCCCGCGGTCTCGTAGGCCAGCCGCAGGCCAGCCACCGAAACGGACGCTGCCATCGTCACCACCCGCTCTCTGCCTGATCCCTGCCCTCGTGGAGGTCGGCTATCCGCCTGGCCAGCTGGCCGACCAGGACGCGCAGCTCCGGCGGGTGGATGACCTCGACCTCGGCGCCGAGCGCGAGCATGTCGAGCGCGGTGGCGTCGAGCGAGCCGATCCGTACCCAGGCCTCGACCCAGCCCTCACGCCCGGCGACGGCGGTGGTGCTCCGGCGGATCCGGACGCCGGACGGCCGGCCCAGCAGCGCCGCCAGGCGGCGGCCGCGCGGGGACAGGCGGACCCGTGCCCGCGGGGCCCGGGCGTCCGGCGCCGGCCGGGGCCGCGGTGAGGCGGCGACCGGGAGATCGCTCCTGAATCCCTCGATCAGCTCGAAGCCACCCGAGCAGCCGCGGACCGCATAGAGCGGGATCCCGGCCGCGCCGAGGGCCTCGATGTCGCGGAGGATCGTGCGCTGCGAGACCTCAAGCTCGTCGGCGAGCTGCCGGGCGCTCATCCGGCCGCGGGCCTGGAGCAGGCCCAGCAGCCCGACCAGGCGGCTGGCTCGCATGGGCCGAGGATAATCGAAATCATGACAGAAGATGTCATGTATAGGCTGCCATAATCGCCTGGTCAAGCCGTGAGGGGAGCAACCGCGATGACAGCTCATGCCGATGGATCGGGAACCGCCAGCGATCCGTGGATCCTCACCACGCCGCCGGGCAAGTCTGAGTTCGAGGCGTGGCGCGACGAGGACTCCGACCCGCCAGCACTGGTCGTCCAGGTCGGCACCACCCAGCTGCGCTACCAGCTGCGCTGCGTCGACGACCTGCACGCGATGCTGAAGGAGCGCGGCGACTGGGTGCCGCTGGGCAACGCCGACGAGCAGAAGCCGGCCGCCGAGGGCACGGTCGAGGCCTGGGGCCGCTCGCCCGCCAACCCCGTCGGTGGCTGGTACGGGCTGAAGAAGGGGCTGCGCGGCCGGTTCGGGAACTACGTCCCGCCGGTCCTGGAGGCGCTGGGGCTCGCCGAGGTCGAGCATGGCGCCCGCAACAACCGGATGCGCGCCCTCTGACCCGCCCTGCTGACGGCGCGCCGGCGCCCGCTGTCATACTCGGGGCGTGAGCCTGCCGCGGCCGCCGCTGACGACGGAGCGCCGGCTGGGCACGGGCGAGGTGCTGCGGGCGGGCTCCACCGCTCCCTACCGGACGCTCGCGGTGGTGGACGGCGAACCGCATATCGTGCGCAACGATTTCGGCGTGGCCGGCGGCGAGCCGGAGGGTAACTCCGGTACCAGGGCCGCGGCCTCGGCGGCCGCGGCGGGCCGGCCGCTGCTGTGCTTGGTCCACCTGACCGATGTCCAGCTCGCCGACGTCCAGTCGCCGACCCGCTTCGAGTTCCTCAACCGTTACTTCGCCGACCCCCGGTATGCCGAGATCATCCCCGTCCAGCGCCCGCAGGAGACGCTCACCGCGCACGCGGTCGATGCCATGCTGCGCACGGTCAACGCGCTGCGCGGCCCGGCCACCGGGGCCCCGCTGCGGCTGGCGGTGACCACCGGGGACGCCATCGACAACGCCCAGTGGAACGAGCTGCAGACCTTCCTCGCCCTGCTCGACGGCGGCCTCGTCGCGCCGGGCTCCGGCGCCCCCGGCTACGAGGGCGTCCAGTCGCTCGGCTGGCCGGACGACTTCTTCTGGAAACCGGACGGCGACGGCCCGGACGGGCCCGACTTCTACCGGCGCGAGTTCGGCTTCCCGCACCATCCGGGCATGCTGGAGCGCGCCATGCGCGAGTTCCAGGCCGACGGCCTGGCCATCCCGTGGCTGGCCTGCTTCGGCAACCACGAGGCGCTCCATCAGGGCGTCGGCCTGCTGACGCCGGGCATCACCGGCGCGCTCACCGGCACGAGGAAGCCGCTGGCACTGCCGGAGGCCTTCGACCACGACCGGGCGCTGGAGCTGTTCACCGACAGCCCGGAGGCCTTCCTGGCGGGCCCGGCGGCCACCATCACCGGCGACCCCGCGCGGCGGCCGGTCACCAGGAAGGACTTCGTCGAGGCCCACTTCCGGCCCGGCGCGCGCCCGGCCGGGCACGGGTTCACCGCGCAGAACCGGCTGGACGGCACCGCCCACTACGTCCACGACACCCCTGCCGCCCGGCTGATCGCGCTGGACACCACCTGCCTGGCCGGCGGGGCCGACGGCTGCCTCGGCCGCCAGCAGGCCCGCTGGCTGGCCGAGCGGCTGGCCGAGGTGCATTCGGCCTACCAGGGGCCCGACGGGCGCGCCATCAGCACCGGCCACGAGGACCGTTTGGCCATCGTCTTCTCCCATCACGGGACCGGCACCCTGACCAACAACCGGCACCCCGGCCCCGGCGGGGAACCCCTGCTCAGCGGGGCCGACGTCCTCGGCCTCCTGCACCGCTTCCCCAACGTCGTCCTGTGGCTGAACGGCCACACGCACGTCAACCGGGTGGAGCCACGCCGCCACCCGGCCGACCCGGCGCGCGGGTTCTGGGAGGTCACCACCTGCGCCATCGCGGACTGGCCGTGCCAGGCCCGGCTGGTCGAGCTGATCGACGCGGGCGGCTACCTGTCCATCGTGTGCACGATGGCCGACCACGACACGCCGCCCGCCCCGGCATCGCTGGCCACCGGCGACGACCTGGCCGCGCTGCACCGCGAACTGGCCGCCAACGCGCCGCTCGCCGATGCCGCGTCCGGCCTGGCGGGCGAGCCCGGCGACCGGAACGTGGAACTGCGGATCCGCCCGCCCTTCCCGCTGCACCGCCTCGCCGGCGAGTAACGGCCGGGCGGCCCGGCTGACACCGATCACCCGTAGAGTGGCCGGGTGGTTTCCCCCGGCACCGGCTCCCTGCTGACCGACGCGTCGGAGGTGCTGCGCCGCGTCTTCGGCTACGACTCGTTCCGGGACCAGCAGCAGGAGATCATCGAGCACGTGGCCGCGGGCGGCGACGCGCTGGTGCTGATGCCGACCGGCGGCGGCAAGTCGCTGTGCTACCAGATCCCCGCGCTCCTGCGCCCCGGCGCCGGGGTCATCGTCTCGCCGCTCATCTCGCTCATGCAGGACCAGGTCGATGCCATGGTCGAGCTGGGGCTGCGGGCCGGTTTCCTCAACTCAACGCAGGGCCCCAGCGAGCGCCGGCAGGTCGAGGAGGCGTTCATCGCGGGCGAGCTCGACCTGCTGTACCTGGCCCCGGAGCGGCTGCGCGCCGACTCGACGATGCGCCTGCTCGACCGCGGCCAAATCGCCCTGTTCGCCATCGACGAGGCGCACTGCGTGTCCCAGTGGGGGCACGACTTCCGGCCCGACTACCTCGAACTTTCCGCCCTGCACGAGCGGTGGCCCAGCGTGCCGCGAATCGCGCTGACCGCGACCGCCACCCAGGCCACCAGGGACGAGATCGTGGACCGGCTGAACCTGGCCGGGGCGCGCCAGTTCGTGTCCAGCTTCGACCGGCCGAACATCTGCTACCGGATCGTCCCCAAGGCCGAGCCCCGGCGGCAGCTGCTGGAGCTGCTGCGGGCCGAGCACCCCGGGCACGCGGGCATCGTGTACTGCCTGTCCCGGGCCTCGGTCGAGCAGACGGCCGAGTTCCTGGCCGACAACGGGATCGGGGCACTGCCGTATCACGCCGGCCTCGACGCGCGGACCCGCACCGCGAACCAGGCGCGGTTCCTGCGTGAGGACGGCCTGGCCATGGTGGCCACGATCGCGTTCGGCATGGGCATCGACAAGCCCGACGTGCGCTACGTGGCCCATCTCGACCTGCCCAAGTCCGTCGAGGGCTACTACCAGGAGACCGGCCGGGCCGGCCGCGACGGCGAGCCGTCCACCGCCTGGCTCGCGTACGGCCTGTCCGACGTCGTTCAGCAGCGCAAGCTGATCGACACCTCCGAGGGCAGCGAGGCGCACCGCCGCCGGCTGGGCCGCCATCTGGATGCCATGCTGGCCCTGTGCGAGACCGTCCAGTGCCGGCGCGCGCAGCTCCTGGGCTACTTCGGGGAGCGCGCCACGGCGTGCGGCAACTGCGACACGTGCCAGTCACCGCCGCAGTCGTGGGACGGCACGGTGGCGGCGCAGAAGATCCTGTCGGCCGTTTACCGGCTCCAGCGCGAGCGGCACCAGCGGTTCGGCGCGGGCCATGTGATCGACATCCTGCTCGGCCGGGACACCGCGAAGATCGTCCAGCATGACCACGCCTCACTGACCGTGTTCGGCGTGGGGACCGAACTGCGTGAGCCGGAGTGGCGTGGCGTCGTGCGCCAGCTGCTGGCCCAGGGCCTGCTGGCGGTGGAGAGCGACTACGGCACGCTCGCCCTGACCGACGCGAGCGGGGCGGTGCTCCGCAGCGAGCACCAGGTCCTGCTCCGGCGCGAGCCGGAGCGCCCGGCCCGCGCCGCCCGGGCGCGCCGGACCGCCACGGCCGCCGCCGCGGCCGAGCTGCCCGCCGAGGCCGCCGGGCGCTTCGAGCGGCTCCGCGCCTGGCGGGCAGCGACCGCGAAGGAACAGGGCGTGCCGGCCTACGTGATCTTCCACGACGCGACGTTGCGCGAGGTCGCGGCGCGGTGCCCGGCGACCCTCGCCGAGCTGGGCACGGTGAGCGGGGTGGGGGAGAGCAAGCTGGCCAAGTACGGCCAGCAGGTGCTGGACACGCTGGACGCCGTCCGTCCGCCCGAATGACCGCGTACCAGCTGGTCGAGATCCATCGCTGACGGGGCTGCCGGATATGCCGGTTCCGGCGGCCGGCCGTTCAGCCCAGTCGGTAGGCTGTCCCGCGGAGTGGATGGGCTGTGCCGGACGGCCCGTGACGGAAGAGGCGTCCAGTGACCAGTGACTGGTTCTCGGCCGGTGCCCGCTGACCGGGAGGGCCCGCCGCCGGATATCGATATCAGCGTCGCGCACGTAGCGCGCGTCTACGACTACTGGCTTGGCGGCAAGACCAACTTCACCCCGGACCAGGTCGCGGCGCGGGCGGCGATCAGGGCGGCCCCGCATGTGGCGGAGGGGGTGCGGGGGAACCGGGCGTTCCTGGCCCGGGCCGTGCGATACCTGGTCGGCCAGACCGGCGTGCGGCAGTTCCTCGACATCGGCACCGGGATCCCCGCCGCCGACAACACCCACGAGGTGGCGCAGGCGATGGCGCGCGAATGCCGGGTCGTTTACGTGGACAACGACCCGATCGTCCTCTCCCACGCCCGCGCCCTGCTGACCAGCGGGACCAGGGGCGCCACCGCCTACCTCGACGAGGATCTGCGGAACGTCGGCGAGATCATCCATGCCGCGGCCGAGACCCTGGATCTCACCGAGCCGGTGGCGGTGATGCTGATCGGGATCCTGCAGTGCATTCCCGACGAGGACGACCCGGCCGGCGTCATCAAGCAGCTGATGGACGCGGTGCCGCCCGGCAGCTACCTGGCCATCTCCCACCCGGCCAGCGATATCGACGTCGTCGGCATCCAGAACATGGCGTACCAGCTCCACGAGCTGATGCCGATGGAGCTGAAGTTCCGCTCCCGCGCGGAGGTCGCCTCGTTCTTCGACGGGCTGGAGCTGGTGGAGCCCGGCCTGGTCCGGGTACCGGAGTGGCGGCCCGACTCGGACGCGGATGCCGTCAACCCGGCGACCGTCTGGGGTGGGGTAGCCCGGAAGAGGTCTCAGTGAGCAGCGGTTGGCTCTCGGCTCCCCTCCCTGAACAGGGAGGCCGGCTGTCAGAGATCGATACCAGCGTCCCTCATATCGCCCGTGTCTACGATTACTGGCTCGGCGGAAAGGACAACTTCGCCCCCGACCGGGCAGCTGCCGAGGCCGCCATGCGGGAAGACCCGAACGTGGTGGAGGGGGTGCGCGGGAACCGCGCGTTCCTGGCCCGGGCCGTGCGGTACCTGGCCGGCCAGGTGGGCATCCGCCAGTTTCTCGACATCGGCACGGGCATTCCCGCCGCCGACAACACCCACGAGGTGGCGCAGGACGTGGCGCCCGAATGCCGGGTCGTCTACGTGGACAACGACCCCATCGTCCTCTCCCACGCCCGCGCCCTGCTCACCAGCGAACCGGGCGGTCCCACCGCCTACCTCGACCAGGACCTGCGGAACGTCGGCGAGATCGTCCATGCCGCGGCCGGCACGGCCGGACTCGGACGCGGACCTCGACAACCCGGCCGCCGTCTGGGCCGGCGTGGCCCGCAAGAACTGACGCTGCCCGGCCTGGCCGCTCAGCCCGGCTGGCTCAGGTGCGCTCATAGATCGTGCTGCTCCTCGGCCTGGGCTAGCCTCCACGCGAGTTCATCGAGATCGCGGGCGCTGAGCAGTTCCCGCCGGGTGAGGTGGCGGCGTGGCGGCATTGCCCAGTAGTCACCGGTGAAGCTGCCACGCCAGATCAGCCAGGCCGGGTACCGGCGCTGCAGCTGCTCGAGTCTGGCGGCGTCGCCGGCTCCGCTGTTGCCGGAGCTCATGAGAGCCAGGTTGTGGACGCGACGCCACCTGTCAATTCCCGGTGCACAGATTGAGAACGCCGGCGTGCCCTCAGGAGTTACTGGCGCCGGGGCCGCCTCCTGGGTCGGCCACAACACCGTAAGCCCCCATGCGAGTGCATCGCGCTCACAGCGCGACGAACAAGATCAAGCTCTCCAGCTGTCCGACCTGCATGGAGTCAACCTAATGGGAGAGCAAACGTTGTCAGGCGCGGCACTCGATGGGGACGTTCGCATTCTGGGTGACAACGGAAAGTCTGCAACCTGGCCCGGAGCAGCGCCAAGCCTGAGCGCCATTAGGATCCCGGTTCGGAGGAGCTGCCACAGGATTACCGGCCTGTCATATTGTCGCCGGCGGCGAGCAGCGCCATTTCCGGCAAGATGACGCTGACACCCTGGCCGTCATCGAACGGCAGCATAATGCGCCCGGGAGCAGGCTGGGCAGGGCCTGGCTAACGGGCCGTCATAGGTCGCAATCTTGGGCGCGCGGGAGAACCGGCTGGTGCGCATCATGTACTAGTTCATGCGACGACTGGTTGAGCCGCCGCCGCGCCATCACCAGCGTGACAAGGCGCGACGGCGGCTGGGCCGATTAGGTGAAGCCGACGTTCAGGACGAAATGCCCGAGCCTGAGGTTGAGTACTCCGCCACCGGCCCAGTGCACGATGAACGCCAGCAAGATGATGGCCAGGATTATGACGACCATCCAGAAGAAGAACACGATGATGCCCGGGATGGCATACCCGGCTACAGTTCTCGCTCTAGCCACGGCCACCAGCTACCCACCGACGCCCGGTTTATTCCGCGGGTGTTACCGAGACGACGACTCGGGGCCCTAGTCGATCCGGGCCGGCATCACGTCCGGACGGCTGGTAAGACGGCCCAGTGCTGGAAGATGCTCCGCCATTCCTCCCTTAGGCGCGCCGAAATTTGAGCAAGGACTTCTCGGTAAGCACTAGTGTCCCGTGATGCTGGTCGCTTTGCCTGATGCTGGCCGTGGTGTTGGCTGGCCCGGGGGCAAGACCGTGAAGAAGCCCTCCTACCGTTGCCCTGGTCCTTCGGCCCGCGCAGTGCCGCCAGCGCAAACGGGCCAGGCCGGTGGGGGTCAGGGCAGGCGCAGGATGCGGGCCGCGTTCTCGTGAAGCACCTTGGCGAGCACCTCGTCCGGCAGGCCGAGGCCCTCCAGTTCGTCCAGGCATCGCTGCGGGGTCAGGAACGGGAAGTCGCTGCCCCACACGAACTGGCCGGCCAGCCGCCCGCGGAGCTCGCCGATCAGCTCGGACGGGATCCGGCGCGGCGCCCAGCCGGAGATGTCGATGTAAACGTTGGTCTTGTGCAGGGCCATGGCGACCAGCTCCATATGCCACGGCCAGCCGAAATGCGCGGCCACGACGGTCAGCCCGGGGTGGGCGGCGGCGACCGCATCGAGCCTGATCGGGCGGGCATAGTCGAGCCGGATGCCCTGGCCGCCGGGCTGGCGGGCCCCGATCCCGCTGGTCCCGGTGTGGAACAGGGCCAGCAGGCCGTGCCGCTCGCAGGCGGCGAACACCGGCCAGTAGGACTCATCGTCCGGGGCGAACGCCTGCAGCGACGGGTGGAACTTGACCCCGCGCAGCCCCAGCTCGGCGATCCTGGCCACCTCGGCGACGGCGGCCTCACCCTTGTGCGGGTCGACGCTGCCGAGGCCGGTGAACACGTCGGGATGCTCGCGGCAGGCGGCCGCCACGGTCTCGTTCGGCACCCGCGGGCGGCCGGTCGCGGTTTCGGCGTCCCACGCCAGCAGCACCGCCATCGTTTCCAGCCGCCGGTACATCTCCGCCAGTTCCGGCAGCGACAGGCGCTGCACCGGGGAGCGGAAATAGGCCTCCGCCGCCTCGACATAGCCAGCCATGCTCCCGTCCAGCCAGTCGGGGGTCGGCAGATGGACGTGGAAATCGATAGCTCGCGTGGTCACCGGCAGGCCGCCTTCCCAGCTCCTGTGTGATGGTTGTCAGCCCTGGCCCGTACCGTGGAACCGACACCGGACGGAGGGCGGGCACCAATGAACAGTATACCCAGACCACTGCCACCGGCGAGCGTGCCGACCTGCTGGCCGCCCTGGCCAAGGCCCGGTACTTCCTGCGTTTCACGGTCCGTGACCTGACCGACGACCAGGCCCGGCAGCGCACCACGGTGAGCGAGCTGAGCCTGGGTGGCCTGATCAAGCATGTAACCCTCACCGAGCGCCAGTGGGTCAACTTCATCCTGGAGGGGCCGTCGGCGATGGGGGCGGACGCGGACGCAGTGGGCCGGGGGATTCCAGATGCTGGAGGGGGAGACGCTGGCCGGGCTGCTGGACCGGTACGAGCAGGTCGCGCGGCGGACCGACGAGCTGGTGACGACGCTGCCAGACCTGGATGCCGCCCAGGCGCTGCCCGAGGCGCCCTGGTTCCCGCCAGGAGCGCGCTGGTCGGCGCGGCAGGTGCTGCTGCACGTGGTCGCGGAAACGGCCCAGCACTCCGGCCACGCCGACATCATCCGCGAGTCCCTGGACGGCGCCAAGACCATGGGCTGACCCGGGCCAGTGCACCACGCTGGCTCGGGATCGCCGGTAGGTTGGCATCACTGCCCGCCGGTGTGGAAAGAGGCCCGATGATGCCAGGACCTGGTGATACCGCCCGCCAGCCAGCGCTGTGGAACGGGTTTGGGAACATGGCCAGCCTGGCCGGGCATGCCGTGACGATCGCCCGGGGCGAAGGCGCCTGGGTGTTCGACACGGACGGGCGTGCGTACCTGGACGCCCTCGCCAGCCTCTGGTACTGCAACGTCGGGTACGGCCGCGGGGAGCTCGCCGACGCCGCGGCGGCGCAGATGCGCCAGCTCGCCGCCTACCAGGTGTTCGAGCCCTTCACCAACCCGCCCGCCGAGGAGCTGGCCCGCCGGGTCGCGGACCTGGCCCCGGTGCCGGGCGCGAAGGTGTTCCTCACCCCGGGCGGGGGATCGGACGCGGTGGACACCGCGGCCAAGCTGGCCCGCGCCTACTGGCGCGCGGTGGGCCGGCCCGGCAAGCAGATCGGCATCGCCCGGTCGCACGCCTACCACGGGATGAACGCCTACGGCACCTCGCTCGGCGGCATCCCCGCCAACACGGACGCGTTCCTGCCGCTGGTCTCCCTCATCGAGCACGTGGCGTGGGACGACCCGGCGGCGCTGGACAAGATCATCGAGCAGCTGGGCGCCGACCGGGTCGCCGCCTTCTTCTGCGAACCGGTGATCGGGGCCGGCGGGGTGTACCCGCCGCCGGAGGGATACCTGGCGAGCGTGCGCGAGATTTGCCGCCGGCACGACGTCCTGTTCATCGCCGACGAGGTGATCACGGGCTTCGGCCGGACCGGCGCGTGGTTCGCCAGCGGGCGGTTCGCGCTGGATCCCGACCTGATGACCACGGCCAAGGGACTCAGCTCGGGCTACGCCCCGATCGGCGCGGTGATCGCGGGGGAGCGGGTCGCCGAGCCGTTCTGGCGGGCCGGGTCGGACGAGGTGTTCCGGCACGGCTACACCTACTCCGGCCACCCCACCTCCTGCGCCGTCGCCCTGGCCAACCTCGACCTGATCGAGCGGGAAGGACTGGTCCCGCGGGTGGCCGAGCTCGAGCCGGTGCTGGCCCGCGCCGTGGCCCCGCTGGCGGAGCACCCGCTGGTGGCCGACGTCCGCGCCGGGACCGGCCTGCTCGCCGCGGTCGAGATCGCCGAGGACGCCCGTGCCGCGGACCCGGGGCTCGCGCCCCGGCTGGTCGCGGCCATCCGGGAGCGCGGTGTGATCACCCGCCTGCTCCGGGGAACCGCCCTGCAGATCTCGCCGCCGTTCGTGATCACCGAGGCGGAGATCGGCCAGATCGCGGAGGCGTTCGCCGGCGCGCTCGACGCGGCGGCCTGACCGGCCGCTACCTGAGCGGCCGTTACCTGGGCCGGCCGCTCGCTGCCCGGCTGTTACCTGACTGGCTGCTCCGTGACCGGCTGCGCCCCCCGGCGATCACGCCGGCGCGATGCCGGGGCGGCCCAGCTCGCCGCCACCACGCCGCCGCAGACCAGGACGGCGCCCGCAAGCTGAGCCAGGCTCGGCCGCTCGGCCAGCACGGCGGCGGCGAGGCCCAGGGCGGCCACCGGCTGGAGCAGCAACAGCAGTGAGGACACCGCCGCGGGCAGCCTGGGCAGGGACGCGGTGATGAGCAGCCAGCCCACGGTCTGGCTGCTGATCGACAGCAGCAGCAGCCACCTGAGCGACGGCCACGGCACGTCCAGCCGCAGGCCGCCAAACGCCAGGCCGAGCAGCAGCGAGCCGAGCGCGGCGACGGTGGTGACCTCCGCGAGCGGCCCGGCGATGTGCGGGGTGCCGGCCGAGGTCTGGCGCAAGATGAGCAGGAAGGCCGTGTAGGCCACCGACGTCCCGAGCCCGAAGGCGAGCCCGGCCAGTGGGTGGCTGTCGCCCGTGCCCGCGCCGGCCAGCCCGGACACCAGCACCACGCCGGTCATCACCACCGGCAGCGCCAGGAGAAAACGCCGTCCCGGGCGCTCGCGCAGCAGCACCCAGGCGGCCAGCGCCACGAAGAGCACCTGCAGGTTCCCCAGCACCGTGGCGATCCCGGCCCCGACGTCGGCGATCGTGTGGTTCCAGAGCACCAGATCCATCGCCAGGAACGCCCCGGCCGCGACCGCGCCGAGATGCGCGGCGGGGCGGCGCGGGCCGCGGCGGCGGCGCTCCACGATGGCCAGGGCGATCAGGACCGGCAGGGCGAGAAAGCAGCGGTAGAACGCCGCGGTGGCGGGCCCGGTGTCGGCCAGCTTGATCAGGATCGCCGAAGCGGAGAGGCAGGCCGCGCCGAGCCCGGCGGCCGCGAGGGCCCGGCCCCTGGTGCTGAGAGGGCCGTCGGCGGGACGGGCCGCCGCGGGCCTGCGCCGGTGGGCCGGGCTTGCCATTGGCCCCGGCGTCAACGGCGCTGGCCTGCGGGGATCCTTTGCCTGTCATGACCGTTCTCGCGTACGGTGCTGACATGGCCCCCACCCTACGAGAGCGGGCTGACATGAGTCAAAACGCTTTTGGTGCTGACCCGATCGAGGCGCTGATCGCGTGCGCAGGGCTCTTCAACCCGGGCCGCGGGCCGGCCGTGGGACGCCCGCCGGGGACGCCGGGGGCAGCTCGTGCTTGAGATGCGGGCGCTCTGCGAGCGATGCGGCTCGCCGCTGCCCCACGAGGCCCAGGCCTTCATCTGCAGCTACGAGTGCACGTTCTGCGCCGGCTGCGTGACCGAGCTGGCAGCCGTCTGCCCGAACTGCGGCGGCGAGCTTGTCGCCCGCCCCCGCCGCCGGCCGCCGTCCGCCACCGGCGGCTGAGCAGGCGCCCGGCACCGTCAGTCCACCCGGGCGATCACCTCGCCCTGGCGGGCCGGCTGGTCCTCGCTTACCAGCAGCCGGACCTGCCCGGCGGCGGGCGCCAGCACCTCACCGGACACCTTTTCCACCATCACCTCGGCGAGCAGCTGCCCGCTCGCCACCTGGTCGCCGTCGCTGACGAACCAGGTGGCGAGCACGCCCTCGGCGTCGGGTTCTTTCTCCGACAGCCGGGGGAACAGGACGTCGGCCATGCTCAGGCCTTGACCAGGTCGCGCACGGCCGCCTCGATCCGTTCCGGCGTCGGCAGCACCGCCCGCTCCAGCGACCGCGCGTACGGGATCGGCACATCGGGCACGGCGACCCGGCGCAGCGGGGCCCGGAGCAGGCCCGGGTCGGTCTCGGCGACCCGCGCCGCGATCTCGCCGGACAGCCCGAACGACTGGTAGTCCTCGTCGACGACGAGCAGCCGCCCGGTCCTGGCCACCGAGGACAGCACGGTCTCGGTGTCCAGCGGCACCAGGCTGCGCAGGTCGATCACCTCCAGATCCACCCCGTCCTGCTTGGCCATCATCTCCGCCACGTCGAGCGCGTGGTGCACCGACAGGGACAGGGTGACCACGGTGGCATCGGTGCCCTCCCGGGCCACCGCCGCCTTCCCGATCGGGGTCTCGTAGGGCTCCTCCGGCACGTGCGCGATCGACCTGGGGTTCTTCGCCATCCACGGCAGGCCCATGACGCCCTTGTGGAACACGTAGACGACCGGGTTGTCGTCCCGGATGGCGGAGATCATCAGCCCCTTGGCGTCGGCCGGGTTGCTCGGCACCACGACCTTCATCCCGGGCAGGTGCGCGAAGGTCCCCCACAGGCACTGGGAGTGCTGCTCGGCGTCGCTGTAGCCGCCGCCGGCCGCCATCGTCAGGACCATCGGCACCTTCACGTTCCCGCCGGACTCGAAGTGGATCTTCGCCATGTGGTTGTAGATCTGGTCCATGCACACGCCGAAGAAGTCCGCGAACATCAGCTCGACGACCGGGCGCATCCCTTCGACCGCGGCGCCGATGCCCAGGCCGATGAACGCGGTCTCCGAGATCGGCGTGTCCAGCACCCGGTCGGGGCCGAACTGCTCCAGCAGCCCGCCGGTCGCCCCGAAGATGCCGCCGTAGGCCCCGACGTCCTCGCCCAGCACCACGACCGCGGGGTCGCGCTCCATTTCCTGCGCGATCCCTTCGGAGATGGCCCGGGCCGTGGTCAGCCTGCGCTCGGCCTGCCCGGCCTGGGCGCCCGACGCGGTGGTGGTTTCAGTGGCGCTCATTTCCTCTGCCTCCCTCACGCGAAGACGTACTGGAGCGCCGTCTCCGGCGCGGGAACCGGGCTGGACTTGGCGAACGCGATCGCCTTCTCCACCCGGGCGGATGCCTCGTCCTTGATCGCCGCCGCCATGCCGGGGCGCAGGACGCCGGCCTCGGTCAGCCGCTGCTCGTAGACGGGGATCGGGTCGCGGCCGGGCACGTCGGCCAGCTCGGGGCGGTACGCCTGGGGGTCGCCCTCGAAGTGGCCCCACAGCCGCAGCGGTGTGGATCTCGAGCAGGGTCGGCCCCTCGCCGGCCCGGGCCCGGGCGACCGCGTCACCGGCCGCGGTGTAGATGGCGTCCACGTCATTGTCGCCGATCCGCTGGCCGGGCATGCCGTAGGCGGCGGCCCGGTCGGCGTTGGAACCGATCGCGGTGGAGACACCGCGCGGCACCGAGATCGCCCAGTCGTTGTCCTCGACCACGAAGACCACCGGCAGCTTCCACAGCGCGGCCAGGTTGAGCGACTCGTGGAACGCGCCCTGGTTGGCCGCTCCCTCACCGGTGACCGCCACCGCCACCCGGTCGCCCTGGCCGCGCTTGAACGCGAACGCCTGCCCGAGCGCGGGCGGGAGCCCCTCGGCGATGATGCCCGAGCAGGAGAAGTGGACGTTCGGGGTCGAACAGGTGCATGTGGCCGCCCCGGCCCCGGCCCAGCCCGCCCTCGCGCCCGAAGATCTCGGCGGTCATCTTGTCCAGGTCCACGCCGTGCGCGATGGCGACGTGATGCGGCCGGTGGGTCGCGGTGACCGCATCCTCCGGGCGCAGGTGCGCGCATACCCCGGCGGCCACCGGCTCCTGCCCGGCCGACAGGTGCATCTCGCCGGGCACCAGCCCGGCGCCGATATCGAACGCGGGTTTCTTGTCCGCGTGGTATTCGCGGAGGATCGCCTCCTCGTAGGTGCGGCAGAGCACCATCACCCGGTAGAGGTCAAGACGGGTCTTTGTGTCCACTGTGCCTCCTCGGTCCGTCCGGTCAGATGCCATGAGTCGATGCGGTAGCGCTCGGCCAGCAGCCGCTGCCGCCAGCGCTTCTCTGCGGCGCCGGGCGCCCGCCGCCGGAGCGGGCCGTGCCCGCGCGCCGCCTCCGCCAGCACGGCGGCGCGCGCCCCGGCCAGGCTGATGCCGCACCCCAGCTCGCGCAGCGAGGCCACCGGGCTGCGGTGTGAGTCGGCGGGACGGTGCTCGCCCGGCGCAGGCGTGAGGAAGGCGCCGACCCGCGCGGCCGGGGTGGTCACCAGCAGGGTGGCGTGCGCCAGCGACCCGTCCCGGGTGACGTGGCTGGCCAGGCCGGACACCTTGGCGGGCCCGACGAACACCCCGCGCTCACCCGCGCGGGGCGTTAACCCGAGCCCGCTGATGACCGCGGCGACGAGGCCGGCCAGTTCTGCGGCGAGCCCGGGCGCGCGGCCCGGCACGGCCAGGCTGATGTTGAGGTTGCCCAGGTCCTGGAAGACGGTGCCGCCACCGCTGGCGCGGCGCAGCACCGGGACCCCGCTGGCCGCGCACGCGGCCAGGTTCACCTCCCGGGCGGCCCGCTGGGCACGCCCGATCACCACGCATGATTCGTTCTGCCAGATCCGGAGCAGGGGGAACGGCGGGCCGGCCCGGGCCAGCGCCTCTTCCAGCGCGAGGTTCGCTGCCTGGTCACCGGCCGCGCCGCCGCGGACGAGCAGGTCCATCCCGGGCCCGGCGGCTGCGGGGTGACATGGCCTGCCGGGCGTGCACCTCCGCCGGTAAACCTTCCCGCCTTTGGATCACCGCGAAACAGCGGCAGGCGCCAAACGGGCGGGATGGTTGCCGTCGTGGCCCGGCGGGTGATAGCCATCGACGGACACCGGCGACGGCGCCGAGGAGGACATGGTGAGCGAGAACGAAGGCACGGCGGCCCCCGATCTGGGGGCGGCGGTGGCCCAGATGCCGTTCGCGGCCGCGCTGGGCGTGGTCCTGGACGCCGCCGCGGCGGACGAGGTCAGGGGCCGTCTGGCCTGGGCGCCGGACCGGTGCACGACCGCCGGGATCATGCACGGCGGGGCGCTGATGGGGCTGGCCGACACGCTCGGCGGGCTGTGCGCGTTCCTCAACCTGCCGCCCGGGGCGGGGACGGCCACCATCAGCTCGTCGACGGTGTTCACCCGCGCGGTGCGCGAGGGTGAGGTGAGGGCCGTCGCCCGGCCGCTGCATGTGGGCCGGACCACCATCGCGGTGCAGACCGACCTGGCCGACGCCGGCGGGCGGCGGGTGGCACAGGTCACGCAGGTGCAGGCGGTGCTGGGCGGCGGCAATGGAGGCTAGGCAGGCAATGGACGCCAGACACGCGATCCTGTTCGAGCCGGTGGTGATCGGGCCCAAGACGCTGCCGAACCGCTTCTACCAGGTGCCGCACGCGAGCGGGTTCGGCTCGGTCATGCCGAGGACACAGGCCGCGTTCCGCGCCATCAAGGCCGAGGGCGGCTGGGGCGGGGTCTGCGTGGAGTACGCGCCGATAGCGGCCGACGCCGACGAGACCCCGGCGGTCGGCGCGGACATCTGGGACGAGGCCGACGCCCGGGCGCTGGGGCTGACCGCCGACGCGATCCACGCGCACGGCGCGCTGGCCGGGCTCGAGCTGTACCACGGCGGCGCGACCAGCGCCAACGGGAGCTCGCGCGCCGCCCGGGTAGCGCCGACCCAGGCCGTCTCGGAACGGCGGTGGGCCAGTCTGGCCAAGGAGATGACCGCCGACGACATCGCCCGCCTGCAGCGGGACTGGGTGCGGGCCGCCCGGCACGCCGCCGACAACGGCTTCGACATCGTGTACGTGTACGGGGCGCACGGCTACCTGCTGACCCAGTTCTGGTCGACGGTGCTGAATCGGCGGACCGACGGCTATGGCGGCAGCCTGGCCAACCGGGGCCGGTTCTGGCTGGAGACCCTGGAGGCGGTGCGGGCGGAGATCGGCGGCCAATGCGCGGTCGCGACCCGGTTCCCGCTGCACGGCGACTCCGGCGTGCCCGGGGCCGAGACCCTGCCCGGCATCGAGATCGACGACATGCTGGCCCTGGTGGCGATGGCCGACGACCTGGTCGACCTGTGGGACGTGACGGTGGGCAGCTGGCCGGAGGACTCCGGGACGTCCCGCTATTACCCGGAGGGGAACCAGCGGCGGTGGACCAGCCGAATGCGCGAGGCGACGGCCAAGCCGATCGTGGCCGTCGGCCGCTACACCAGCCCGGACCTGATGGCGCAGGTGATCGCCTCCGGCGAGGCCGACCTGATCGGCAGCGCCCGGCAGGCGATCGCCGACCCGTTCCTGCCCCGCAAGATCGCGGAAGGGCGGCTGGACGAGATCCGCGAGTGCACCGGGTCCAACCTCTGCATCCTGCGCGAGGAAACGTTCAACCAGATCGGCTGCGTGCAGAACGCGACGGCGGGGGAGGAGTACCGCCGCGGCTGGCACCCCGAGAAGTTCGCCCCGGCGACGGGCGCGGACCGGCCGGTGCTCGTCGTCGGCGCCGGGCCGGCCGGGATGGAATGTGCGGTCGTCCTGGCCAAACGGGGGTTCAGCGCCATCCACCTGGTCGAGGCGGGGCCCGAGATCGGCGGCCGGCTGCGCTGGACCCGGCGGCTGCCGACGCTGGGGGACTGGGGGCGGATCACCGACTGGCGCGCGGTGCAGCTGGCCAGGCTGCCGGGGGTCGAGGTCATCACCGGGCGCCGGCTGCGCGCGGCGGACGTGCTGGAGTACGGCGCCGAGCTGGTGGTGATCGCCACCGGGTCATCCTGGCGGGGGGACGGTACGCAGCCCGGCTACCCCGGGCCGATGCCGGGCGCCGACCCGTCGCTGCCGCACGTGCTCACGCCGGAACAGGTGTGCGACGGTCAGCGCCCGCCCGGCCGGCGGGTGGTGGTCTACGACACCGACGGCTACTACGTCGCGCCGGGCGTCGCCGAGCTGCTGGCCGCCGACGGGTACGAGGTGACGGTCGTCACCACGTTCGCCGAGCTCTCGCCGGTGAGCGACGAGACGCTCGAGGGCGAGATGCTCCGCGCTCACCTGCACCGGGCGGGGATCCGGGCCGTCCACGCGACCACGATCACCGAAATAAAACCGGGCGGCGACGGCGGCGGGCCGTGGACGGTGGCGGGCCACGACCGCCACGGCGATCCCTGGTCGGCCGGGTGCGACGGGGTGGTGCTGGTCACCCAGCAGGCCTCAGACGACGCGCTGTACCGGGAGCTGGCCGGTGACCCGGAGGCGCTGGCCGCCGCCGGGATCGCCGCGGTGTACCGGATCGGCGACGCGGTCGCGCCCCGGCTGCTGTCGGAGGCGATCTTCGACGGGCACCGGCTCGCCCGCGAGATCGACTCGGCCGACCCGGCGACGCCGCTGCCCTACCGCCGCGAGCGCACCGAACTGGCCTAGGCCTGCGGCTCCAGGTGGGCGGTGTCGTTGTAGCCGCGGACGATCCAGCGTTCCCCGCTCACCACCAGGCGGGAGATGGAGCCGTTGTCCGAGGTGACGAACGCGAACGGCCGCGACCCGCTGGCCAGCGCCAGCGCCTGCCCGATCACGCCGCCGTGGGTGAACAGCGCCACCCGCTGACCGGTGTGGGCGGCAGCCAGCCGCCCGACCGCGTCCCGCACCCGGGCCGCGAACCCGCCCGCCGGTTCGGCGCCCGGGATGACCTCGAAGGTTTCCTCGGCCCACATCCGCATGGCCATGGGATGGTGCTCGGACACCATCTTGCGGAACAGGCCGCCCTCCCACTCGCCCAGGCCGACCTCCCGCAGGCCCGCCTCCACCCGGGGGACCAGGCCGAGCCGGGCGGCCAGCGGCGCCGCCGTCTCCGCCGTGCGGCGCAGGGTGGAGACGTAGATCGCGTCGATGCCGGCGAATGCCAGCCGGGCGGCGACCAGTTCGGCCTGCGCGCGCCCCTCGGGCGCGAGCGCCGGATCGGACTGCCCGTCCACCAGCGGAGCCGGCGCGTCCAGCAGGGCGCGTTCCGATTCGCCGTGCCGGATAAGGAGCAGTTCGGCCGCGTCCGGCGGTACCTGGAAGCGGTTCTGGCGGTAGCTGGCCGCGGCTTGCGGCAGATCTTCAGGCGCACTCACGACCCCGGTAGCGTAGCGGGAGTGCCGGCGGGTGACCCCATCCGCCCGGCCGGGCGGCGGTTCGGGGGAGGACACATGACGCAAGCGGGCAGCCGGTCAGCCGCGCCGATGGAGATGGCCGACCCCCGTGACCCGCGGGGGCTGCGTTCCGACGCGCCGCTGCTGGACGCCTGGCTGCGATTCACCGCGCAGGCGGAGGCCGGGCTGCTGAACCCGATGGCGGTCCCCGGCCACAAGCAGCGGCAGGACCTGACCGGGGCGGTGACCGTCGGGGACGCGCCGCTGTACGGCGCGCTGGACAGCATCAAGCACGCCGACGTGCTGCTCGGCGACGCGGAAGACCGCGCGGCGCGGCTGTGGGGCGCGGACTGGTGCCGGTTCTCCGTGGCCGGCTCGACCCACGGCAACCAGGCGCTGGCGCTGGCGGTGGGCTCGCCCGGCCAGGAGGTGATCGTCACCAGGTGCCTGCACCGGTCGCTGCTGCTCGGGCTGGTCCTGGCCGGGCTGCGGCCGGTATGGGTGCAGCCGGAGCGGCGACCCGAGCGGCCTGCCCGCCGGGGTCGCGGTGGGGACCGTCCGGGGGGCGCTGGCCAGCCACCCCGGGGCCTGCGCGGTGTTCCTCGGCGATCCGTCCTACGTGGGTACTACCGGGGACCTCGCGGGACACGCGCAAGCGGCGCACGAGGCGGGCGTCCCGCTCATCGTGGACGCCGCCTGGGCGGCCCATATGGGCTTTCACCCGGATCTGCCGCCGCACGCCATCGCGGCGGGCACGGACGCCATGGTGACCAGCGCGCACAAGGCCCTGCCCGCCTACACCCAGGGCGCGCTGGTGCTGGCCCGGACCGGGCTGCTGGACCCGGCCCGCCTCGACCGCGCGTTCGAGGCCACCCACACCACCAGCCCGGCGGGCACGATCGCCGCCAGTATCGACGCCGCACGCGCGCTCCTGGCGCGGGACGGGGCCGCCTTGTGCGCCCGCCTGCTGCGCCTGACCGCCGCCGCCCGGCAGCGGCTGGCCGCGGTTCCCGGCGCCCGCGTGCTGGACGGGCCGGGGGTGGAGCCGACCAAGCTGGTGGTGCTGCTGGCCGGCACCGGCGCGCACGGCCACGCCATCGAGGCCGACCTGATCGCCGCCGGGATGCCGGTGGAGCTGGCCGACCGGGACACGGTCATCCCGATTCTCACCATCGCCGACGACGAGGCGGCGGTGGACCGGTTCACCGCGGTCCTGGTGGCCGCGATCGAGCGTCACCGCGGCGCGCCCCGGCCGCCGGTGCCCTCGTCCGCCTGGACGGTCACGCCGCAGATGGCCCTCCCGCCACGCGAGGCTTTTTTCGCGCCCAACGAAACGGTCGGGGCTGATGCCGCGGTCGGGCGGATCAGCGCCGAGCTGGTGGCCCCCTACCCGCCCGGCGTGCCGGTGCTCGCGCCGGGCGAGATCATCACCGCCGAGGCCCTCGCGGCGCTGCGCGCCGCGCACGCCGAGGGCGGCCGGATCGCCTACGCCGCCGACCGCACCCTGGCCACGTTCCAGGTCATCACCGCTGCCCCGTAACGGCGTGGCCGGCGTGCGGGCTCACGCGAGGCTCTCGTCGATGAAGTTGCGCACGCGTTCCTGGAGCTGACGGCGGGTGGCCTCGGGGACGTCGCGCAGGGGCCCCTGCCCGGACAGCACGGCCAGCCCGTGCACCGTGGACCAGATGGGGTACTCGATGCCGTCGCGGCGACGCCGGTCCAGCACGCCGGCGTCGACCAGCTCGTCGAGCACGGCGCGGAGATTATCCAGGGGCATGGGCTCCCGCCCGGTCCCGTTGTCCGGGGCGCCGTAGTCATGCCGCGTCGGCAGTGCGAACGCGGTCGCGAACAGGCCCGGTTCCTCGCGGGCGAACTGCAGGTAGGCCGTACCGACCGCGTGCAGCCGGCGGAGCGCCGCGGCGGGATCGCCGTGCCTGCCACGCACGCGGGCGACGCCAGCGGCCATCCGGTCGGCGAGCTCGCGCAATGCCTCCCGGCAGACGGCGGCGAGGAGCTCGTCCCGGCCGGCGAAGTGCCGGTAGGCGGCGTTGGGCACCACGCCCACCATCCGCGTCGCTTCACGGAGCACGACGGCGTCCGGGCCGCCGCTCCGGGCCAGCTCGAGCCCGGTGGCGATCAGGCCGTCGCGGACGGCACCGCGCGGGCGGCGCCGTCTCGCCCCGGGCGCCTCGGCTGCCTCGGCTGCTGATTGGTCGGCACTCACAACGGCAGATTAGTGGACAGCGTCCACTAACTCAAGTACGGTGGACATCGTCCACAAATTAGTGGACAGCGTCCACTAAGTGACGAAGGAGGCTCCCCGATGGACGGAAGCAAGACGGCAGACCGGCCGCGGCAAGACCGGGCCTGGGTGACAGCGGCGGAGTGGTTCGCCGGTGGGCGGCGGATCGGCTACGACCCGGGATCCGCGCGGGTACTGACCGAGGACGAGGGCGCTGCAACGCCGGGCGCGCTCCGGGTTTTCGAGCGCGTGGCCCGCGCCGGGGACGACGCGGACGCCGTGTGGCTCACGCTGCTGCCCGGCTTCCCGGACGGCTCCTACGGCTGGGCGCAGGTGGACAAGATCCTCGGCGATGATCTCGGCCCGCGGCTGTATGTGGAGCCGGTCGGGCAGGGCGACTCGGATAAGCCCAGGGACTACCCGTACTCCACCATCGAGCGAGCGGACCTGGTCGAGGCGTTGTGGCGGCACCACGGCGTGCGCCGAACCGTCGTCGTCACCTTCGACTACACCTCGCTCGCGCTGCTCGAGCTGCTCCGCCGCCAGCTGGAGCTGACCCGCTCCGGCGGCACCGCCACACCGGTGATCACGGCCGCGTTCATGGTGAACGGCGGCCTGTTCGCCGATGCGCACACCCATCCGTGGCAGGGCACGCCGCTGCTGCGCAGCCCGCTGGGCGCCCTCGCGATGCGGGGATGGCAGCGCTCGCCGCGCGCGTTCGACTCGGGCTGGAAGCAGGCCCGGGTGTACTCCCGCGGCTACCATCCCACCCCGGCCGAGCTCGCCGAGCTGTGGTCGGCGATCACCCGGCGGGACGGGGCGGCGTTCGCGCACAACGCCGCGGGGTTCGTCGGCGAGCACCGCCGCCACGCGGACCGCTGGGACCTCGCCGCGATCGCCCGCGAGCTGGACGGCACGGTCGCCCTCTACGTCGGCGGCAGCGACGAGGACCCCTACGAGCACCGGCAGATCCCGGCCGCCCGCGAGCGCGTGCCCGAGGCCGAGATCCTGGCCTTCCCGGGCGGCCACCTGACCACCAGCGAGCACCCGGACCTTCTCGCCGCGGCGATCCGCGACATCGCGGCCCGCCACGGCGTGGGCGCCCCGGCGGCCGCCCACCAGTGACCTGACTCCTTGGATACGGAAGGAACGACCATGACCAGGATGACCCCGCTGCTCGAGCGCAACGAGCAGTTCGCCCGTACCTACACCCCCATGGCCCTCGGCCCGGCCGCGGCGCAGGTGCTCATCGTCACCTGCCTCGACCACCGGGTCGACCCCGCGATCATCCTCGGGCTCCGGCTCGGCGACGCTCCCGTCATCCGCAACGCGGGTGGGCGCGTCACCCCGGCGGTCATCGAGGACATCGCCTACATCGCCTTCCTCGCCGAGCAGCTGTTCGCCGGGCAGGACGCGCCCGACCGGCTCTTCGAGGTGGCGGTCGTCCACCACACCCAGTGCGGGACCGGCTTCCTCGCCGACCCCGGCTTCCGGCATCAGGCCGCCGAGGCGACCGGCCTCTCCGAGGCAGCGCTGGAGGCCTCCGCGGTCGCCGATCCGCACGCCACCGTCAAGGCCGACGTCGAGCGCCTGCTCACCTCGCCCCTGCTCTCGCCGAAGGTGAGCGTCTCCGGCCACGTGTACGACGTCGCCACCGGACGCGTCACCACCACCCTTGACGCCCGGTACCCGTAGTGGCCCTGCCCTGGTCCCTGGCGGTGAGGGGTCTCATTCGTTTCCTGGCATTCCTGGCTTCGTCGTCACCCACGCTGCCCCGGCACCGTCCCGTCTGGCGCGACACCCTTCACCCTCGACAGCGACGGAACGCCAGCGCGGTGGCGAAGGCCAAGCAGGCGCCGGGCGGCAAGAGCGTCTACGTCATCGGGTGCCTTGACTGAGGCCCGCGCCAGCGCAACACTCGAAGGACGCAACACTTCGCAACTACCGGCAGGAGGCGATATGCGCTTAACGTTCGTGGGCAAGGACCCAGACTCCAACCCGACCGGATCGCCGACCGTTTACCGCACGGACAGGGACACCTGGATCATCCAGGGCTGGATTGTGACTGACCCGGGAGCGATCTCGCAGATGGAGATCCCCGAAGGGGAGACTGCTGTCGAGATCCCGGACAGGATTGTCTGTTATCTCCGGCAATGAGCATGGTGCAAATATCGGATGAAGAATTCGATAAGCTGCTCACCACTTTCGACCATGAGCTCGCGCATCTGGAGACACGCGACGCTTACGGCACGGCGGTCGAACTCCCGCACATGGCCAAGTGGGCCGCGGGTGAGCCCGACGACCTCGAATGGCTGCAAGGATGGTGTTCGGTACTGCGCGAGGCGGTGAGTACTGGCAAATCGGTTCGCCGGGCCCGGATCATCTCCGAACCTCTCAGTGACTACCAGCGCTGGTCATACAGCATTGCTCAGCCCATGGTTGACGCCGGGGAGGACATCCGGTGGGTTCCCCGCAGGCTCGCGTCCTCCGTCGCGATCCCCGGAAACGACTTCTACCTGGTAGACAATCGCCTCGTGGTCTTCCTCACCTACTCCGGGAGCGGTCTGGACGCGGGCAAGTTCTCCTCCAGCGACCCGGCAGACATCCAGCTGTGCCGGTCGTCGTTCGACGCCGTGTGGGAACTAGCTCTGCCACACCGTGACTATCACCCCCTCTGACTCGGCCAAGCAGGCCCGGGAGGCACTGGGTGCGCGGCTCCGGGAGGTCCGCAAGGACGCTGGCCTCTCAGCCAGGGCACTGGCGGCAGCGACCGGCCAGCACTTCACGCGCGTCAGCAAGATAGAGCACGGCGTTCAGGCCCCGGTTGACAGCGACATCCGTGACTGGTGCCGTGCCTGTGCCGCCGAGGACCAGATCCCCGACCTGATTGCCAGCGCCCGCGCCGTGGAGTCCTCCTACCTTGAGTTCCGGCGGCAGGCCCGCTCGGGTATGAGGCGGGTCCTTGGACCCCATACCGTGGAGCTGTATGAGGAGACTCAACTGTTCCGGGTCTACGAGCACAACGTCATACCCGGCCTCTTCCAGACAGCCGAATATGCGGAAGCCATGCTGTCGTTCTGGGTCGGGTTCCTCCGCACCCCTAATGACATTCAAGCTGCCGTCGCCGCCCGCATGGAACGCCAGCGCGTCATCTATCAGCGCGACAAACAGTTCTCGGTAATTCTGGAGGAACAGGCACTTCGCACATGGTTCGGCACCGCCGAGACCCAAGCGGCTCAGCTGGACCGCCTTCTCGCCGTCATGTCACTGCCAACCGTCACGCTGGGCATCATCCCCATGATGAAGGAAAGGGCTGCAGTCCCCTCGGCAGGATTCTGGATCTTCGACGAATCGCTCGCCGCGCTGGAGACGCCTACGGCAAGCATCGAAGTCACCCGTCCGCAAGAAGTGGGGCTGTATGCACGGATGTTCGGCCACCTCCAAGCCGAGGCGGTCCACGGACAGGCGGCACGGAGGCTCATTACCAGCGTCCTCCAAGAGCTTGCGCAACTAATCGCAACTTCATAGACCACGGGGCGGCGTCGTTCTTACCGTTGCCTGCATGAGCCAGCTAGTAGCCGACCGATGAGCGGCCAACCTGATCGGCCGGACCACTTGAGGCTGGTGGTCAGCATGACACCGGTCCAGGAGCGCGAGGCCCACGGGCGCGCCTCAGAGTGTGCGGACCTGCGCTGGCACTGGGACGGCGCATACGAGTTCGGGCACGACGGACAGCGATACTGGGCGCGGCGCGCCGACAACGGCGAGATCATCGTCGAACCCGACCTGCTTACCTTCCGCAAGATGATCCGGCTCAACTACCACGAGCACCCGGTGCCACGAGACCTCCGGACGGGCGGCTGGGACTAGCGGTCGGATTGCCTGCGCCGACCCCATTGGGTCACGTGCCGGGTCGTGGTCAGGCCCATGGCTATGGCTGCACGGCAGATCTACCATGTGCGCCAAGTGCTGGGCACACGGCTGGGAGGGTTGCTGCGTGGGAAGCTGTCAGCGCGGCAGACCGGGCACAGCGCCGCGGGTTTCGTCGCCCAGCACCTGCTAGGCGCCTGCATTGCCACCGAATCGCTGGCGGGCGGCCTGCGTGGAGACCCCCAGGGCGGCGGCTATCTGGTTCCAGCTGCGTCCGTGCGCCCGGGCCAGCGCCACCCGTTCGGTGAGCAGTGCCTCATCCCGCCGGGCGCGCTCAGCGGTCTCGGTGATAGCGCGCAAGTCGGCGAGGTCTTCCACGCTAGCCGTTTCCGGGTCGAGTTCATCGGCGAGTGTCTCGAACCGGCGCGCCGCCTCCTCGATCTCCACGTCAGTGTGCTTCGTATGATCACTCCTCATCCAAGGAACGGTAGAGCTTCGCCCGTGACGGTAAGGCATGGATGACAACTGGATCGGACATGCAGCAGCTCCAAGCGCCCAGCGCCAATGTGAGCGGTGCTGGCATGTCGTGCCTAGCGCGCACTTTTTTCCGTCTCGGCGGCGAGGTGGGACGCCTCGGCGGCGAGGCGATCCGCGCGGGCGGCCCGGTCGTCCTCGGTTCCGGTGAGGTTGATCCGCACGAGCGCCGCCGCCGCGCGGGAGCCGGCCGCCGCGAGCAGGGCGGCGGTGACGGCGTCGCCGCGCACGTTCGGGTTGCCCCCGGCGGCGATGGCGGCCGCCAACGCGGTCACCTCGGCGCCGATCTCGGCCACCTCCATCGGCACCACGGAGGCCTGCGACAGCGCGGCGGCCATCTGCGGCTTGCCCGGGGCGGCGGCGTCGCGCGACCGGAGCGCGGCGATCACCGCGCGGTAGGCTTCGGCGTCGGCCTGGGCGAGCGGGGCGGCCCGGTCGCGCAGTCGCTGGGCCTGGTCCGCCAGCCGCTGCGCCTCCGGCAGGTGGCGTGCCGACAGGCCCGCCGTCATCACGCACAGCCCGGCGGCGAGGGCGACGGCGAGCGCCGCGATGCCGCCGCCGCTGGGGTCGGGCGTGGTGGCCGAGAGCGCGTCCAGGAACCGCCCGACCGTCATGTCCAGGTACGCCGGGGGCGCGGATGCCTCCGGGCCGTCGGCTGATGGCTCCGGCGCGCTCAACGGCCCAGGTGCGGTGCGGGGTACAGGATCGTCTTGGGCTCGGTGAACGCCTCCATGGCGAACCGGCCGCCCACCCGGCCGCGCCCGCTCACCGAGCCGGACCGGCCGCCGAACGGCAGGTGGGACTCCCACAGGTTGGTCGAGGCGTTGATGTTCACCCAGCCGGCCCGGGCCTGCTCGGCGAAGGCCAGCCCGCGCTCCAGGTCACCGGTGAACACCGCCGCCGTCAGGCCGAACGGCGAGGCGTTGGTCAGCTCGAGCGCCTCGATGGCCGAGCTCACCTCGATCACCGGCACGACCGGGCCGAACGTTTCCTCGCGGGCGACCTCCATGTCCAGCGTGACCCCATCCAGCACCGTGGGCTCGGCGAACAGCGTGGTCGGGAACCCCTCCGCGATGCTGCCGCCGTAGCAGGGCCGGGCCCCGGCCGCCACCGCCGTGCCGACGTGCCGGGCGAACTTGTCGGCGTTCGGCTGGTTGTTCAGTGGCCCCATGGTGGTGGCGGGGTCGAACGGGTCCCCCAGCCGGATCCGGTCCTTGGTCACCGCGACCACCCGGTCCACGAACTCGGCCCGGACGGCTGCGTGCACCAGGAACCGCTCGCCCGCGGTGCAGCTCTGGCCGGCGCACACGTAGGCGGCTTCCAGCGCCGCCTCGGCGGCCAGGCCGAGATCGGCGTCCTCCAGCACCACCATCGGCCCGTTGCCGCCCAGTTCGAGCAGCTGGGTCTTGCCCGCCGCCCGGGTGGCGACCGACGCGCCGGTGGCCACCGACCCGATAAAGCCCACCGCGTTCACGCCAGGGTGGCCGGTCAGCGCGTCACCGGCCACCGGGCCGGGCCCGGGCACGAAGTTGAACACCCCGGCCGGTGCGTCTTCCGACGCGATGATCTCGGCGAGCAGGGCGCAGCAGGCGGTGGTGCTCGGGGCGGGCACCCAGACCACCGCGTTACCGGCCGCGAGCGCGGGCGCGAACAGCTCCGCGCCCATCGTGTACGGCCAGTTCCACGGGCTGATCACGCCAACGACGCCGAGCGGGACCCGGGTGGACAGCACCCGGCGGCCCGCCGATACCGACGGCGGGATCTCGCCCGCCAGCCGTTTGGCGTCCTCGGCCGCCATGGAGAAATACTCGGCCAGCTCGCTGACCTCGTCGTAGGCCTCGGCCACCAGCGGCTTGCCCTGGTCCTGCGTGAGCGCGCGGGCCAGGTCCTCGCTGCGCCGGCCGATCGCCGCCGCCACCGCCGAGCACCAGTGCGCCCGCTCGAAGGCGGACAGCGCCGCCCAGGCGGGCCAGGCAGCCCGCGCCGCCGCGACGGCGGCGTCGACGTCGCCCCGGTCGGCCATGGCCACAGTGGCGAAGGACTCGCCCGAGGAGGGGCTGACGGCGGGGACCGTGCCCCCGCCGCCGCGGCGCCAGGTGCCGCCGATGTAGAGCAGGTGCTCGCTCATGGGATGGCTCTCTTCCTCACGGGCGCCGCTGCGTCACGCGCTGGCGCACAGCCGCCCGAGCGAATCCAGTGTCTCGGGCGGCATCCGGTATTCGGGACCTGTGATGGACAGCGCAGCGATGCAGGCCCCGGACGGGTCGAACACCGGCGCGGCGACGGCGATCAGGCCCTCCTCCAGCTCGGCGACCGCAGTGGCGTAGCCCTCACGGCGGATACGGGCGAGCTCGCCGGCGAGTCTGTCGGGGGCGGTGATCGTCTGCGGTGTGTACCGCTCCAGCACCCTGGGCGGGCTGAGGGCGCCGTAGGCGAGCAGGACCTTGCCGTTGGCCACCGCGTGCGGCCTGGTCCGGCGGCCGATCCACCCGCCCGAGGATGACAGGATGTAGGTGCTGGGCACTTCCGCCACGTTGAGCACGTCCCCGCCGTCGGGGACCGCGAGGTTGACCGTCTCTCCGGTCCGCTGAGACAGCTTCTCCATGGCGGGCTGCATGGTGGCGACCAGATCGAAGCTCCGCAGCGCCAGTGTGCCCAGCCGGATGATCTCTACCCCCAGGCGGTAGCGCTTGTCCACCCGGGTGAGGAACCCGGTCCGCTCCAGCGCCGCGGCGAGGCGGGAGGCGGTCGACTTGTGCACGGACAGCGCCCGTGCGATGTCGGCCACACCGAGCTCAGTCCGGCTGTCGTCGAAGCTCTTGAGCAGGGTCAGCACGCGCTCGGCCGACTGGTAGGTTGCGTTCTGCGCAACCTCTGTCTCGCTCATGCAACATAGGATGGCGACCGCCCCGGCACGCGTCAACCATCCGGCCTGGCGCCGTGACATACTGCGCGGAACAGGAACTTGTGCGGGCCGCCGGCGTGCCGCCGGGCGCCCGTGAGGAGAAGGGAGCGGGCTGGTATGTCCGCACCTGACGCGGCAGACGCCGCCGCTTCGGCGTCCGCCAGCGATCCGCTGCCCGAGGCGATGGCGCTCGCCGATGGCGCCGCGAGGGCCGGGATCGGGCTGAAGCTGCTCGGCGGGCTTGCCGTGCGGGTCCTGTGCCCGGATTATCCCCCACGCCTCCGCCGCGATCAGGACATCGACTTCGCGTGCCTGTCCAAGGAGCGCAAGAAGGTCGCCACCTACCTGGCCGACAGCGGATGCCAGGCGGACCGCATGTTCAACAACCTCAACGGCGACCGCCAGATGTATTTCGTCGCCTCCTCCGGGCGCCCGATCGACGTCATGGTGGACCGGCTGACGATGTGCCACACCCTCGACCTGCGGCCCTCCTTCGGCCGCCAGCGGCTCACCGTTGACGCGATCGACGTGCTGCTCTCCAAGCTCCAGATCGTCGAGCTCAACGAGAAGGACGCGCGCGACATCATCTATCTGCTGTCGGCCCTGCCGCTGGGCGGGACGGGCGCCTCGCTGGACACCGACCGCTACGGCAAGCTGCTCGGCGCGGACTGGGGCTGGTGGCGGACCGTCACCGGCAACCTCGCCAAGCTGCCCGGCCTCATCGCGGAGAAGCCGGAGCTGGTCCCGGTGAACGCCGCCTACGACCCGCGCGAGCAGATCCAGCGGCTGTCGCAGCTCGCGGCCGACGCCCCCAAGTCGGTCAAGTGGCGGCTCCGGGCGAACGTCGGGGATCGGGTCCGCTGGTACGAGCTGCCGGAAGAAGTCGCGCACTGACCTGTGTCGCCACGTGCGGCACCTTGACGCCGCTTTCGCTGGGTGCTACACGTTGCACAGAACGCGAGCTAGTTGCGCACCGTGCGCAGTTGCGATGCCCGGTGTGTGGGGAAGGCGCGGGGTGGTCCAGTGAGAGTCTTTTTCGCCACCGACATCCATGGGTCCGAGGTCTGCTGGCGGAAGTTCCTCAACGCCGCCGCCTTCTACAAGGCCGACGCGGTGATCCTGGGGGGCGACGTCACCGGCAAGGTGATGGTGCCGATCACCGAGCACAACGGGTACTGGCAGGTGGTGATGGGCGGCGAGACGGTCCGCCTGGAGACCAGGGAGGAGCTCGCGGAGGCCGAGCGGCAGATCCGCAACCGCGGCTCGTACCCGGCCGTCATGCCCCCCGACGAGCTGACCGAGCTCAGCAGGGAAGAGGGCGCCGTCGACCGGCGCTTCAGCAAGGAGATGATCTCCTCGCTGGACCGCTGGCTGGACATGGCGGACGGCAAGCTCAAGGGCGGCGAGATCCCGTGCCTGCTCAACGGCGGGAACGACGACATCTTCGAGATCGATGACGTCATCGACTCCTCGCCATGCGTGACGTTCGGCGAGGGCAAGCCTGATCGACCTCGGCGGTTTCCACCTGGTCTCGATGGGGTGGACGAACCCCACGCCGTGGAACACCTTCCGGGAGGCGCCGGAAGAGGAACTGGCGGCCAGGATCGAGGCGGTCACGAGCCAGGTGCCCGACATGGGGCGGGCGATCTTCAACTTCCACGCGCCGCCCTACGGGACCGGCCTGGACGAGGCGCCCGCGCTCGACGAGACCCTGCGCCCCATGCACGGCGGCGCGGTCATGAAGCCGGTCGGGTCGACGGCGGTCCGGGATGCAATCGTTCGTCATCAGCCCATGCTTTCCGTGCACGGACACATTCACGAGAGCAGGGGCATCAAGAAAATGGGCCGGACCCTCGCCATGAACCCGGGCAGCGTCTATGGTGATGGCGTCCTGCAGGGTGCTGTGCTCGAGCTGGACGCGAAGAAGGGCAAGGTCTCGAAGTATCTTCTCGTGAATGGCTGAGCCCCGGCGCCCGGCCGCCCGCCCGGCGCAGGCCGGTCACCACACCCCCTGATCACGTCTCCTCTGGGAGGGATGCATGGCCACAGAAGCTCTCGGCGACGAGAGACCAGCGCTTTTCCTGCGGAATGCCACCGGCCTGGTCCGCGGCTGGAATGTCCGGGACTCGCTGATCTACGCCGTGCTGGCCACCAACTTCGTCACCCTGGGAATCTACGAGTTCACCTTCGCCGGCCCGGCGTTCCCCCAGGGTCAGATGCTCACTTCGGTCCTGATCTCGGCGGTGCTGGGTGTCGTTCCTGGTCATCGCGTACACCGGGCTCATCGTCACGATCCCGCGGGCCGGCGGCGACTACGTCTGGCAGACCCGGATCCTGGGCAGCGGCCTCGGCTTCGTGATGGCCGCCACCGGCTGGTGGTTCATCCTGTGGCTGTGGGCGCCCATCTACGGCAACATCCTGCGGTCGCAGCTGTTCCAGCCGCTGTGGGCGACGCTCGGTGACGCCTAGCGGGCGCCGCCTGGTTCGCCACCCACAACGGGATCTTCGTGGTCACCCTGATCACCATCGCGCTGGCCGGCGTCCTGGTCTCGATCGGCATGGCCGGGTACGCCCGGATCCAGAAGTGGTGCTTCTACGGTGGCCTGATCGGGTTCCTGGTCATCGTCGGTGCTGCTGCTGTTCAACACCCACGCCAACTTCGTGTCCTCGTTCAACTAGGAGGCGCACAAGATCTTCGGCGTGCAACAACGCCTACGCCAGGCGACCAACGCCGCGGCGCACAAGGCCGGGTACCACGTCGCCCCGCGATGGGCTTCGGCCCGCTCGGCCCGACGCTGCTGCTGGTCCCGACGATGATGTTCTTCCTCCTGTGGCCGAACTGGGGCGCCACCCTGTACGGGGAGATCCGCGGCGCCAGCGACTTCAAGCGCGTCTTCCGCGGCATGTTCTTCGGGCTGTGGATCACCGATCGCCCTGGTCGGTGATCTTCTTCCTGCTGGTCGGCGAAGACCTTCGGCTGGGCCTTCTACCAGAACACCAACGCGGCCTGGAGCTTACAACCTCAGTGCAGCCGCGGTCCCGGATCTGGCCGTACCCGGTCATGTTCGCGGGCTGGCTGGTGCACAACACCGCGTTCCAGGTGATCCTGATCCTGCTGATGAGCCTGTGGTTCTTCGGCTGGGTGGGCACGCTGTTCCTGTCCTCGACCCGGGTCATCTTCGCCGCGGCGTTCGACCGGGTGCTGCCCGACCGGGCGGCCGAGGTCTCGGAGAAGCGCAAGGTGCCGTTCTACTCGCTGGTCCTGATGCTGCTGCCCGCCGTGGGCGCTGGCCGCCATCTACTCCTACTCGATCGACGTTCCGCACCTACACCCTCGACGCCACCCTGGTGATCGCGGTGACCTACCTGTTCAGCGCGATCGCCGTGGTGATGCTGCCCTGGCGCAAGCCCGACCTGTGGCGCGCGTCGCCGGCCAGCAAGGTCAAGCTGTTCGGGGTGCCGATCGTCCCGGTCTCCGGGGTGATCACCATCGGCCTGCTCGTGTTCTGCCTGTACGAGTGGCTCACCAACGCCGACTACTTCGTGAACAACCACGTCCTCGCTGCTATCTACATGGGCGCGATGTACGTGCTGGCGATCGTGCATGTACGTGGTCGCCCGCGTCGTGCGCAGGCGGCAGGGCATCGACCTCGGCCTCATCAACAAGGAGATCCCGGTCGAGTAGCCTCAAGCTCCAGCATGCGGAAGGTGCCGGCCCCGCCGCCAGCGTTCAGGCGGCGGGGCCGGTGTCCGGCCGGGGGACGCAAACGATTGATAGGCGGTATTCAGCGGCATGAGTGACACCCCGTCCCGGGCAAGCGCCGTCATCATCGGCGCCGGCATCGTCGGCAACAGCCTCGTCCACCACCTGGCCAGGCTGGGCTGGCGGGACCTCGTCCTGGTGGACAAGGGGCCGATGCCCAACCCGGGCGGCTCGACCGGGCACGCCTCCAACTTCATCTTCCCGATCGAGTACTCGAAGATGATGATGGAGCTGACCCGCGACAGCACCGAGCAGTACCAGGCGCTGGGGGTGTTCACCCAGAGCGGCGGGATCGAGGTCGCCCGCACCGAGGCGCGCATGCACGAGCTGCGCCGCCGGTGCACCGCGGCCAGGGCCTGGGGCATCCCGGCCCAGCTTGTGTCGCCTGGCGAGGTGCGCAAGCTCGTGCCCTACCTGGACGAGTCGGTGATCCTGGGCGGGGCGAGCTTCCCGACGGTGGGGGTGGTGGACTCGCTGCGGGCCGGCACCTTGATGCGGGAGCAGGCCGAGCAGGCGGGAGCGCTGCGGGTGCTGGCCGGGGCGGAGGTGCTCGGCATCGACACGGTCGCCGACGGGCTCCGGCCGCGGGTGCGGGCCGTGCGCACCAGCCAGGGGGACATCGAGACGCCGGTCTGCGTGATCTGCTGCGGCGTCTGGAGCCCGCGCATCGCGCGGATGGCGGGCGCGCGGATCCCGCTCACCCCGATCGTGCACCAGATGATCAGCGTCGGCCCGGTGCCGCTGTTCGCCGACACCTCCGGCGAGATCGCCTACCCGATCGTGCGCGACGTGGACACCAACATGTACGAGCGGCAGCATGGCGGCGACATGGAGGTCGGCTCCTACGCCCACCGGCCGATCATCGTCCGGCCGGACGACATCCCTTCCATCGAGGAGTCGCCCCGCTCGCCCACCGAGCTGCCGTTCACCCGGGACGACTTCGATCCCCAGCTCGCCGAGGCGCTGGAGCTGATGCCCGAGCTGCTGGGGGACGAGCGGGTCGGCATCCGGTACGAGATCAACGGCCTGATCTCGATGACCCCGGACGGCCACCCGCTGCTGGGGGAGACCCCGGAGGTGGCGGGGCTCTGGTCGGCCGCGGCCAGCTGGATCAAGGAAGGCCCCGGCGTCGGTCGCGCGGTGGCCGAGTGGATGAGCGGCCAGGAGCCGGAGATCGACGTCCAGGAGACCGACATCGCCCGGTTCTACCCGTGCCAGCGCACCGTCGCCCACGTGCAGGCGCGGGCGCGGGAGGGCTTCAACAAGATGTACGGCATCGTCCACCCGGGCGAGCAGTGGGAGTCGGGCCGGCCGGTCCGGGTCAGCCCGGTGTACGGCCGGGAGCGTGAGCTGGGCGCGGTCTTCTTCGAGACCGCCGGGTGGGAGCGCCCGCACTGGTATGCCTCCAACCAGGCCCTGCTGGAGCGCTACGCGGGCCGGCTGATGCCCCGGGAGGCCGAGTGGGAGGCGCGGTGGTGGTCGCCGGTCATCAACGCCGAGCACCTGGCCATGCGCGACGCGTGCGGCCTGATCGACCTGTCGGCGTTCGCCGTCTTCGACATCACCGGCCCGGGCGCGCTGGAGACGGTGCAGTCGCTCGCGGTCGCGCAGCTGGACGTGGCGCCCGGGCGGGTCGTCTACACCTCGCTGCTGGACGAGCGGGGCGGGTTCAAGGCCGACCTGACCATCATGCGGCTCGGCGCCGCCCACTTCCGCGTGGTGACCGGCGGCGCCACCGGCATGGCCGAGAAGAAGTGGTTCAGCGATCATCTGCCCGCCGACGGGACGGCCGCCCTGGCCGACCTGACCTCCGCGTGGACCACGCTGGGGCTGTGGGGCCCGCGGGCCAGGGATGTGATGCAGGCGGTCAGCGCGGACGACTACAGCCACCCCGCGTTCCCGTTCGGCACCTGCCGCGAGGTTGAGGTCGGCGGCCTCACCGTGCTCGCCTCGCGCATCTCCTACGTGGGCGAGCTTGGCTGGGAGCTGTACGTGCCGATGGAGCAGGGGGCGGGGCTGTGGGACGCGCTGTGGGAGGCGGGCGCGGGCCAGGGGCTGGTGCCGGTCGGCATCGGCGTCTACGGGACCACCGGCCGGCTGGAGAAGGGTTACCGCGCGTTCGGCAACGAGCTGACCGCGGACTACAGCCTGGTCGAGGCCGGGATGACCCGCCCGAAGGTGAAGGAGCACGCGTTCACCGGCAAGGACGCCTACCTGGCGCAGCGGGAGGCGCCGCCGGCGGCGGTGCTGTGCACGCTGACCGTGGACGACCACCGATCGGCCAGCGGCCAGCTGCGCTACATGCTCGGCGGCGAGCCCATCCTCTCCGCCGACGGCGAGGTGCTGGTGGACGCCAAGGGCCGCCCCTCGTACGTGACCAGCGCGGGCTCGGGCCCCTCCACCGGCAAGCACCTGCTCATGGCCTACCTGCCCGCCGAGCAGGCCCGGCAGGGGGCACGCCTGTTCGTCGAGTACCTCGGCGAGCGCTATCCGGTCACGGTCGCCGTCGCCGGCTCGACGCCGCTGTTCGACCCGGGAAACGAGCGGATCCGGAGTTAGGTTAGGCCCAGGCATGGAGATCCTCGTCTGCGTCAAGCGCGTCCCGCAGGTCGGCGGCAAGATCGTGGTGACCGCCGACGGGCAGGACGTGGACACCCGGATGTCGGGGTTCGCCATGAGCCCGCACGAGGAATGCGCGGTGGAGGAGGCGATCCAGATCACCGAGCGTCTCGGCGGCGACGTGTCGGTGCTGACGCTCGGGCCGCCGGACGCCGCCGAGCAGCTGCGGGAGGCCCTCGCGCTGGGCGCGGGCCGGGCGGTGCTGCTGGAGACCGACGGCCGTGAGTGGGGGCCGATCGCGACCGCCGACGAGATCGCGGCCGAGGCCCGGCGCCGGGCCGACGGCGGGCAGGGCTATGACCTGCTGCTGCTGGGCAACGAGGCGGCCGACACCGGCGACTACCAGGTGGGGGTCCGGGTGGCGCACGCGCTGGGCTGGCCGTGCGCGACCGGCATCAAGGGCATAGAGATCACCGACGGCACCGTCCGCGCGCGGCGGGAGTACCGGGGGGCGGAGGAGCTCTTCGAGTTCGGCCTGCCCGCGGTGATCACCGTCAAGGAGGGCATCAACCTGCCGCGTTACCCATCGCTGCCGGGCCGGCTCCGGGCCAAGCGGGCGGTCATCGAAACCCACCGGCCGCAGTGGCGGCCCGAAGGCCTGCGCAAGCAGGCGCTGCGGGTGCCCGAGACCGAGCGGAAACAGGCGACGGTGCTCGGCAACGGGGAGGACGCGGTACCGGCGCTGCTCGCTGTGCTGGACGAGCTGGGGGTGCTGCCATGACCGTGCTCTGCCTGGTCGAGCTGGACGGCACCGGCGCCGCCGACGCCTCGCTGCGGGCGCTGACCTTCGCCCGCGACGTGGCCGGGCCGGGCGGCCAGCTGGCGGCGGTCGTGTTCGGCGAGGCGGGCGCCCTGGCCGAGCGGGGCCCAGGCCGGCGAGGCGCTGGCGGCCCACGGCGTGACCGATGCCTACGTCATAGAGCCCGGCCAGCTCGCCGGGTACGCGCCGCTGGCGTGGGCGCGCGTCCTGACCGGGCTGGTCAGCCAGACGGGCGCGGACGCGGTGCTGGCGGCGGGCACCGACCGGGGCAGCGAGGTGATGGCCCACCTCGGCGCGCTGGCCGGCCTGCCGGTCGCGGCCAACTGCGTGTCGGCCGCCCGTTCCGGCCCGGGGCCCGATGGCGCGGGCACCTGGCAGATCGTCCGGCAGCGGTGGGCGGGCCTGCTGCTGGAAGACGCGGTGCTGGAGGCCTCGTCGGCGCTGGCCACGGTGGCCACCGACACGGTGGCACCCACCCCGGCCGACGCCCCGGCCACGCTCACCGTCCATGCCCACCAGCCCGAGTTCGCCGACGGCGACCTGGCGGTGCGGGCGACCGAGTCGGCGACCCGCAGCGGCGGCGTCTCGCTGGCCACCGCCCGGGTGGTGGTCGGCGGAGGCCGCGGGGTCGGCGGCCCGGACGGCTTCGCGCCGCTGGAGGAACTGGCCAAGCTGCTGGGCGGGGTGGTCGGCGTGTCGCGGGTGGTCACCAGCGAGGGCTGGCGCCCGCACAAGCAGCAGGTCGGCCAGACCGGCACCAAGATCACGCCGGAGCTGTACCTCGCCTGTGGTATCAGCGGCGCGATCCAGCACATCGCCGGCTGTGCCAGCGCCAAGCACATCGTCGCGGTCAACTCCGACCCCGCCGCGCCGATCCTCAGCCACGCCGAGTACGCGGTGATCGGCGACCTGCACAAGGTGATCCCAGCGCTGGTGAACGCGATCAAGGCCCGGGGTGGCTCCGCCTGACCCCGGGGCGGGCACGGGACTTTTTGGCAATCGCCGGCACTGGGCCTAGTAGGGGCCGTCCCCGGGGTACCTGCGGGTGTAGACCTCCTCGTGGACTTCGTCGGGTGGCGCCTCCCGGTAGGCCGAACGCCCGCCCCGGGACCACGGCGCCCACACCACCAGCCACAGCACCACTCCGAGGGCACCGACGATAATCAGGATGTCGCCGATCGTGTGCACCGAGACGCCGTGCGTGTACGCGGTGGTGATCCCGAACCTGAGGATGGCTCCCACCGCGATCAGGAACAGGCCAGCGCCGATCGTCATGACTCACCTCCCATGAGTGAGTTCTGCTCGCCAGCGCCCACTGCCCAGACTGGGTGGTCCCAAACGAAACGCGCGCGGCGGGGGCTCAGGCCCCCGCGGCGGCCTGGTAGTTCTCGCGGGCGGTCTCGGTGAGGGGGTGGCCGGGACCCAGCACGCGCTCGCAGTCGGCGAGCGTGCGCTCGAAGACGGTAAGTGCCTCCGTCAGCCGGCCCGCGGTGTGGTAGGCGTGGGCGAGGTTGCCCCGTGAGGCCAGGGTGTCCGGGTGGTCCGCGCCGTGCACCCGCTCGCAGTCGGCGAGCGTGCGCTCGTACAGCGGAAGCGCCATGGCCAGTTTGCGCGCCGAATGGTAGGCGGACGCCAGGTTGCCGCACGCGGTGATGGTGTCCGGGTGGTCGGGGCCCTGGATCCGTTCCCGGTCGGCGAAGGTGCGTTCGTACAGCGGCAGCGCGTCCTTGAGCTTCTGCGCCATGTGATACGTATCGGCGAGGTTGGCGCGGGCTGTCAGCGTGTCCGGGTGGTCGGGGCCGTGGATCCGTTCCCGGTCGGCGAGGGCGCGCTTGTAGATGCCGACGGCGTCCCGCAGCCGCCCCGCGGCGCGGTAGGCGGAGCCGAGGTTGCCGCGTGCGGCGAGGGTGTCGGGGTGATCACCGCCCTGCACCTTCTCCCGGCTCGGCCAGGGTGCTGCTCGAACAGCGGGACCGCTTCTTCGGCCGGCCCGCCGCCCGGAGCGCATGGGCGAGGTTCGCCCGCGCGGTCAGGGTGTCCGGATGGCCGGGTCCCAGCGACCTGCTCCTGCCCGGCGAGGGCGCGCTCGAAGACGGCGATGGCCTGGTCGCTGAGCCCGGCGCTGAGGTAGGCCTGGGCGAGCTCTGAGCGCGCGGCCAGGGCGTCCGGGTGCCCGGGTCCCTGGACCCGCTCGCAGTCGGCCAGCGCGCGTTCGGCCAGCCGGACGGCATCCCCGCCGCGGCCGGCCGCGCGGTAGGTGCGGGCCAGGCTGTTCCGCGCGTTCAGCGTGTCGGGGTGAGCCGGGCCCAGCTCCCGCTCGCGTTCCGCGAGCACCCGCTCGTGCACGGGGATGGCGTCCATGTGCCGCCCGGCGGCGTCATACGCCGCGGCGAGGCGGTCGGAGGCCAGGATCGTATCCGCGTGCGTGGCACCCAGCGTCGGCCGGCCGATGTCGATGATCGACCGCCAGTAGACGATGGCCGGGCCGGCGAGCCCGGCGTTGTCCAGGCACTGGCCTGCCCGGAGCAGGACCGGGTGGCACTCGGGGGTCCAGAGCAGGACGCCCGCGATCTGGTGGAGCCTGGCCGTGCAGTCGCGCAGGGCCTGGCCGGACGCGGTCGGCACCGTCTGCGGCGGCCAGGCTTGGAGCAGGGCATCGGCGGCGGCGAGGGCGGCCGCGTCGAACTCGGCGGTCGGCAGGCTCTGCCGGGCAGGCCGCCTGGACCAGCTCGTGAACCCGGACCGTGCGGGCGGCACTGGTCGTGTCGATGGTGACCAGGCCCAGCCGGCCCAGGGCGTGCACCGCGGCCCGGGCCTGTACCTCGTCGGCGGGCGCCGCGCCCCCGAACCGGCTCAGGTAGGCGCAGGCGGCCGGGGTGGTGAGCACCGCGCCGGGGATGCCATTGGAGTCCAGCATGGAGATCAGCGCCATCATCGGCCGCGCCAGGCCGGCGGGCGGCAGCTGGTCGGCGTACTCGAGCGCCAGTGCGCCGGTATCGGCCACCACTGGGGTCGGGGTCCCGCCCCCGGCGCCCAGACGCTGGCGCCATTCGGCCATCCGGGTGCGGTACTGGCGGCAGTCGATCCCGGTGTAGGCCATGAGCGTCGCGGCCTGGGCCAGGGCGATCGGCAGGAACCCGAGGTCGGTGGCGAGGTCAAGCGCGCCGGTCCACTGGTCCCGGTCGGCCTCCAGCTTGGTCGACAGGTAGGCCAGGCTCTCGCGGTCGCTGAACGGGCCGAGTTCCACGGCGCGGGGGCTGTGTGCCCGCAGCGCGGCGTCCGGGCGGTTGGTGGTGACCAGCACCCGCCCATTGGGGCCCCAGGGCCAGAGCCCGTCCAGCACCGCCGGGTCGGCGAGGTCGTCGAGCACCGCCAGCCACGGCCGGGGGGTCTCGGCGAGCCAGGCCAGGAAGTGCGACGCCGCCACCTCGGGCCCCTCATACGGGTCCGGCAGCCCTACGTCGTTCAGCGCCTGCGCGTAGCCGGTCAGGACCGCATCCCGGCCGGACGCGGTCACCCAGAGCACCAGGTCCACCGCTCCCCGGTTCCACAGCGTATGGGCGATGGCCGCCGCGAGCTGGGTCTTGCCGGTGCCGCCCATGCCGCCCAGGGCGCGGGCGGCGGCGTCGGCGGTCACCAGTACCACCGTCTCGCCGGGATGCAGGCTGTCGGCCGGGTCGGGCCCGCTCTCGGTCCGTGGTGTATAGGAGTCGGCGAGCGGCGGCATCAGGCCCGAGAGCACCGGCCACGCTACCTGCCCCGACTGCCCCGTGATTCCCCCGTGGAGGGTCTGACTCATTTCTGTAGGGTCACCCAATCCACATGTTGTTCAGCCGGGAGTGTCCCGCTCCTGCCCTGTCCGCCCGCGGTAGCCGTCCGGGCCCGGCTCTCGCCGGCGCCGGGGCCACCGGGTGCCTGGGGCAGGCCGGACGCCGCGGGGCCGCCTTATGGCGCCGGGCCGCTGCATGCCGGGGGACCGCTCCATACCGGGGACCGCCGGCGCCGCCGGGCATGACTCGGATGGCGCACGGGCGGAGTCCTCAAGCTCGTTTATACGCGTCGTTTCCTACCTCACGGGCAGTATTTGCGGCAGAACCCAGAGCGAAACCCAATGCATCCGATTGCGGTCGGCGCGAATGCGCGTGCCGGTCCCCGCAGCGCCCTATCCCAGCCGGGCCAGCAGCGCCTGGCGCCATTGCTCGGTCTGCTGGACCTGGTTGAACGTGAACAGGTGCAGGCCCTCGACGCCGGCCCCGGGCGAGGACAGGGTGGCCGCCAGCCGGGACAGGAGCCGTTCCGGGTTATAGCCGCCCGGGGTGCCCAGCCGGAGGAACCATTCGGTGTGGCCGGCCAGGAACCGCGCGGAGTCCGCGGCGCCGGCCTTGGCCGCCATCCGGAGCAGCCGGGTCCGCTCCAGCGGCCCGGCCAGACCCAGGTACAGGGGCAGCGTGACGCCCCGGGCCCGCACGCGGTTGATCCACCGGCGCAGCAGGGCCGGGTCGAAGCACAGGTTGCTGACGATGTAGGAGGCGTGCCGGCGCTTGTCCCACATGGCCTGGACGGTGATGTCGTCCTCGATCCGCGGGTGGCTCTCCGGGTAGCCGGTGATCCCGGTCCGCGCGAACGGGGTGCCCATTTCCGCGAGCCGTTCCAGCAGCGACAGGGCGCTGTCGAACTCACCGGCCGGGGGGTCGGCGTCACCCGCCGGCACGAACACGTCGTCCACGCCGCAGGCGGTCAGCCTCGCCACGACGTCGGCCAGGTGGGCGTCATCGGCCACCAGCCGCGCCGACACGTGCGGGACCACCCGGAACCCCCGGCCGGCCAGCCGCTCGGTCAGGTCGAGCGTGGCGTCGAGCCCCTTGGCGGGCGAGGCGGTCACGGTCACCGTCTGGTCCGCGGGCACCCACCGCGCCACGGCGTCCTCGACGCCGCTGGCCGGGAACACCTCGAAGCGCGTGTTGCGCAGCAGCGGCACGATGCTGGCCAGGCCCCCGCCGAGCAGGCTTGACCCCCGCAGGCTCCGCGCCATCACAAGCTCCCGTCTCTCGCCGGTGCGCCCGCCGGAATGGGTGCGGAATGGGCTGGCGGCCGGGCCGCCGTTTCCGTGCACGGACTGCTCTCGCCACCGACGAGCCGGGCGAGTTCGGCCTCCAGCCGGCCGGTGCCCGTCTCGATCACCGTGAGCGGCAGGCCGAACCGGGCCGCCACCTGCTCGGCCTGTGCCTGCATCGGGGCGCTGCGGTCCTGGGCCAGCCAGACCACGCGGCGGTAGTGTCGGAAGTAGTCGGGCCAGAGCTCCGGGTGGGCGTCCAGGCCGAGCCCGGCGACGACGGTCCGCTCGAAGCTGCGGACGAGATAGTCGGTGAGAACGTAGGTGCCCGGCTCGGCGTCCAGCAGCGCCCGCACGCGCGACGGGCCGGCCAGCACGTCGTAGCAGTGCAGCCCGGGCAGCCGCCGCAGCCCGAGCCGCGCGCACAGCTCGTCCAGCGCCCCGTAGGTGCCGCAGTCGGCGTAGGCGAGTGCTACCCGTCGCCCGCGAGCGAGAGCACCCCCCGCTATCCGTTCGGCATGAGGGGTGATCTGGCCGGGCCGGTTGTGCAGCAGCGCGGGCAGGCAGTGCAGCTCCACCTGCCAGCCCCGGCGGGCGATGATCTCCCGCAGGTGCGCGCCCAGCGCCCCGCACGCGATCACCACCGGCCGCGGGTCAGTCGGGGAAGGCAAGCTGGTCGACGAAGCGGTCGTTGAAGTCGGCGCGGTCCGACAGCTCGACATACCTCACCTCCTCCAGCAGCGCCAGCCCGGCGGCGCGCTCGCGCAGCGACAGCAGCGCCATCTTCGCGCCCTCACCGGCCACGTTCCCCGCGCTCACCACCCGCAGCACGGCCAGCTTGGGGACCAGGCCGAGCCGGATCGCGTTCGCGGGCGACAGATAGCTGCCGAACGAACCTGCCAGCAGCACCTGCTGGATATCGCTGGCCGCCAGCCCGGCCTCCTCCAGCAGGATCTGCCAGCCGGTGGCGATGGCCGCCTTGGCGAACTGGAGCTCCCTGATGTCGCGCTGGGACAGGTAGACCGAGTGCGCTGCGTCGCCGGGCTCGCCGAGCCAGTGCAGCACGAACACCCGCTCGTCGCCGATCCGGGTCAGCCGGCCCGCGAGGCCCGGCGCGAGCGCCGTTGCCTCGTCCTCGGGCACGAGCCGGCCGGAGTGGTCGAGCAGTCCCACCCTGACCAGCCCGGTCACGGCGTTGACCAGGCCGGAACCGCACAGCCCGGCCGGCTTGGCGTCCCCGATCACCTTCAGCTCCAGCGCGTCTTGCGTCATCGTGACCACCTCGATCGCGCCGTCGGAGGCGCGCATCCCGCACCGGATCGCCGCCCCCTCGAACGCCGGCCCGGCCGGCGCCGCGGTGGCGAGCAGCCAGTCGTCGTTGCCGAGCACGATCTCGCAGTTGGTGCCGATGTCCACGAACAGCCGGGTGCGCGAGTCGCGGTCCATGCCCGAGGCGAGCAGGCCCGCGGTGATGTCGCCGCCCACGTAGGCGCCGAAGGCGGGGAAGACCACCGCGCGGGCGCGCGGGTGCACGCCGATGCCCAGATCGGCCGCGAGCACCTCGGGGTACAGGCGGGTGGACATGATGAACGGCGCCACCCCGAGCGGCTCCGGGTCGATGCCGAGCGCCAGGTGGGTCATGGTCGCGTTGCCGGCCATGGCGACCTCGTAGACCTCCGCCGGGTCCACCTCGCCCTGCTCGCAGACGGTGGCGGCCAGCTCGGACAGGGTCTGCTGGGCCAGCGCGGTCAGCCGGCCCAGGGCGTCGGGGTCCAGCATGGTCGCGCTGATCCGGGTGATGACGTCGGCGCCGAACGGCTGCTGCGCGTTGAGCACCGAGTCCACCGCGACCGGGGTGCCGGTGGACAGGTCGAGCAGGGTGGCCACCACGGTGGTGGTGCCCAGGTCGTAGGCGATGCCGAACCGCCGGGCCGAGGTGTCCCCGGGCTCCACCGCGATCAGCGTGTCGTCCACGACCACCGCGGTGACCTTGTAGTCGGCCGCGCGCAGCACCCGGCCGAGCGTCTTGAGCACGGGCAGGTCCACCCGCAGTTCGAGGTCGTCGATGGCGGCCAGCAGCCGCTCCAGGTCGGTCGCCTGGTCGGCCAGGGTGGGCTCGGCCAGCTCCAGGTAGCGCTTCTGCACGGCCGGGCGCAGGATCACCTGGCGGCCGACCCCCACGGTGGCCGCCTTCGGCCGGGTGACCAGCGGCGGCACCTCCACCGTGGCGTCGGCGGTGGCCAGCGCCCGGCAGGCGAGCCGCCAGCCCCCCCGCAGCTCCTCCGGGGTGAAGGCCCGCACGTCCAGCGGGGTCGGCGGCGCCACCCCGTCGGCCACCTTGACCTTGCACTTCTTGCAGGTGCCGTGGCCCCCGCAGGTGGAGTCGATGGCGATGCCGTTCCAGCTGGCGGCGTCGAACATCGTGACGCCGTGCGGCACCCGCACCCGCCGCGCGCCCGGCTCGAAGACCAGGTCGACCCGGGCCGGGCCGTCTTGCATGCCCCCGGTGTCCAGCTGGGCGTCCTGCACGCTGGTCACGTACCGGCCTGCTGGGCCTGCGCCTGGGCGGCCCGGTGCGCGGCGATCCAGGCCGCGCCCCAGGCGTCCCGGTCGAGCAGCAGATCGGCCGCCTTGACCGCGCGCACGATCTGCGGCGACCGTGCGTCCATGATGGCGCTGGTCAGGCCGGCCGAGATCGCCATCGGCAGGAACGCGGCGCCGATGGTGTGGCGGTCCGGCATGCCGAACGAGACGTTGGACGCGCCCAGCGTCATGTTCACGCCGAACTCCTCGCGCAGCAGCGCGATCGTCTCGAACGTCTTGAGCCCCAGCGTGGTGTCCGCCCCGACCGGCATGGCGAGCGGGTCGATCACGATGTCCTCGATGGCGATGCCGTACTTTCCGGTCGCCACGTCGATGACCTTGCGGGCCAGTTCGACCCGGCGCCGCGGGTCCTCGGGGATCTCCTCCTCGTCGTTGGGGAGCGCGATGACCGCCGCGCCGTACCGCGCGACCAGCGGCAGGATGGCCTCCAGCCGCTCGTCCTCGGCGGTGACCGAGTTGACCAGGGCCTTGCCCTCGTAGGCGGCGAGCCCGGCGTCGAGCACCTCGACGATGGAGGAATCAATGCACAGCGGCAGGTCGGTGAGGCGCTGGATGAGCTTTACCGCCTGGACCATGAGCTCGGTCTCGTCCACCAGCGGGGCGCCCATGTTGACGTCGAGCACCATGGCCCCGCCCGCCACCTGCTGCGCCACGTCGATCTCCGCCCGGGACAGGTCGCCGTCCCGCAGCTGCTGCTGGAAGATCTTGCGCCCGGTCGGGTTGATCCGCTCCCCGATGATGCAGAACGGCTCGTCCGGGCCGATCACGGTCTCCCGGGTGGCCGACGACAGGACGGTTCGCATCGCGACGATCTCCCTACGCCGGCAGCGCGGCGCGCCGCCGCTGCATCAGTTCCTTGGCCCGGACCACCGCCGCGGACGCGTCGGCCGCGTACCCGTCGGCGCCGACCACGTCGGCGTACTCCTGGGTGACCGGGGCGCCGCCGACCATGACGATCACCTGGTCGCGCAGGCCCGACTTCTGCAGCGCGTTGATGTTCGCCTTGAACATCGGCATGGTCGTCGTGAGGAACGCCGAGAAGCCGACGATGTCGGGCTGGTGCTCGCGCACCGCGTCGACGAACTTCTCCGGCGCGACCTGCACGCCGAGGTCGATGACCTGGAACCCGGCGCCCTCGAACATGATGTTGACCAGGTTCTTGCCGATGTCATGGACGTCGCCCTTGACCGTGCCCATGACGATGGTGCCGATCGCCGCCGCGCCGGTCTCGGCCAGCAGCGGGCGCAGGATCTCCAGCGCGCCGGCCATGGCCTTGCCCGCGATGAGCATCTCGGGGACGAAGAAGTCGCCGCGCTCGAACCGGGCGCCGACCTCCTCCAGCGACGGGATCAGCGCCTCGTACAGCAGCGTCTCCGGGCCCAGCCCCATGGCCAGGCCCTCGTTGGTCAGCTCGAGCACCGCCGGCCCGTTGCCGACCAGCGTGTCGTCGTAGAGCTGGCGGAGTAGCTCCTCTGTTGTCACGCGGCACCTTCCTTTGCTTGCTGGCCCGCTGCTCGTTCACCCCGCGGGCGTTCCAGCCGTGGTTGCGGCGGCTCCTCCGGCCGGTGGCCGAGGACGCAGGACAGCGCGCCGGCCTGCGCCACGCACTGGGCCGCCACGCCCGGCAGCGTGGCCGGGGTGAGCCGGGTGGCCGGGCCGGACACCGACAGCGCGGCGACCACGGCGCCGCCGTCGCGGCTGACGGGGGCGGCCACCGCCACCAGCCCCGGCTCCAGCTCGGAGTCGGTGATGGCGTAGCCCTGCGCCCGGACCGCCGCGAGGTCGGCCTGGAGCTCGGCGCGGCTGGTGATGGTCCGCTCGGTCGGGCGCTCCAGCCGGCCGGCCGGCAGCGATGCCGCGCCGTAGGCGAGCAGCACCTTGCCCAGCGCGGTGCAGTGCAGCGGGACCGGGCGCCCCAGCCAGTTGCCGACGCCGATCACGTACACGCTGTCGACCTGGGCGATCTGCTCGATCATGCAATCCCGCTCGACGCCGAGGTTGATCGTCTCGCCGCTCTGCTCACCGAGGCGCTCGAGGAACGGCTGCGCCAGCTCGGCCAGCCCGGCTTCGGCGCCCCCGCGCCAGGCGAAGCTGACGAACACCTCGCCCGGGCGGAACCGTCCGTGGTCGTCGCGCTGCACCAGCCCGTTGCGCTCCAGCGCCAGCAGGAGCCGGGAGGTGGTGCTCTTGGCCAGGCCGGTCGTGGCCGCCAGCTCGGTAAAGGTCACCGAGCCGTGGGAGTGCACGACCTCGGTGAGGAGCCTGGCCGCCCGGTTGACCGCCTGCGTGCCGCTGGGACTGGTCACTGTCTTCCCCGCCTGTGCTCTCCCGCCGTCGGCATCCGTGCCTGCGGCTGCCGGCCTAGCGCTTGATAGTTCCATATTACAGAACCATGTTCTACTATGTGATGCTACGGATGGGCTCAGAGACGGTCAAGCGCGCGCCGGGGAGCACCCAGCCAGGCAGAAGCCAGGCCAAAAAGGAGTGGGTGGCGATGTTCGTCAACACGATGCCGCGGTATGAGATCCTCTCCGCCGACGCGATCGGGGTCCTGGACCGCGGCTGGCGGCGGATCGTCTCCGAGATCGGGATCCAGTTCGCCAAGCCGGAGGCGGTGGAGCTGTTCCGCAAGGCGGGACAGCAGGTGGACGGCGACGTGGTCAAGCTCGACCCCGAGTTCGTGCTGGAGCAGGTGGCCAAGGCGCCCCGCGAGTTCGACGTGCAGGCCCGCAACCCGGCGAACAACGTGCACATCGGCGGCGACCACATGGTGTTCAGCGGGGTCTACGGGTGCCCGTTCGTCCGCGAGGGCGATGTGCGCCGGGACGCCACCCTCGACGACTTCCGGCGGCTGTCGATGCTGGCGCAGTCCTTCCCGCAGCTGGATTCGGCGGGCGGGGTGATCTGCGAGCCGAACGACGCCCCGCTGGACTCACGTCACCTCGACATGATCTACGCGCTGCAGACCGTCACCGACAAGATCTACATGGGCAACGTGGTCTCCGGCCCGAACGCCGCCGACACCATCGCCATGACCTCGATCCTGTTCGGCGGCGGCGATGGAAAGGGCAGAGCGAAGATCGAGCAGACGCCCGCCGTGATCTCGCTGATCAACTGCAACTCGCCGCTGCGCTGGGACGACCGGATGCTGGACGCCCAGTTCGAGTACTGCGCGGCCAACCAGCCGGTCGTCCTCACCCCGTTCCTGCTGATGGGCGCCATGTCGCCGGTGACCATCCCGGCGGCGCTGACGCAGCAGCTCGCCGAGGCGCTGTCCGGCATCGCGCTGGCCCAGCTCATCCGGCCCGGCTGCCCGGTCATCTTCGGCTCGTTCCTGTCCAACATCGACATGCAGTCCGGGTCGCCGGCCTTCGGCACCCCGGAGTCGGCGATCGGGCTGCTGTGCACCGGCCAGCTGGCCCGGCACTACGGGCTGCCGTTCCGGACCGGCGGCGGCCTCAACGCCAGCCAGACCGCGGACGCGCAGTGCGCGTACGAGTCCCTGATGACGCTGCTGCCCACGTTCCTGGCGGGCACCAACTTCGTCATGCACGCGGCCGGCTGGCTGGAGGGCGGCCTGGTCAGCTGCTACGAGAAGTTCATCATCGACGTGGAGCTGCTGCGGATGCTGCGGGTCGAGTTCACGCCGCTGGAGATCGACGAGGCCTCGCTCGCGTTCGGCGCGCACGAGGAGGTCGGCCACGGGGGCCACTTCCTGGGCGCCGCGCACACCATGGAGCGGTTCCGGGAGTGCTTCTACCGGCCGCTGCTGTCCTCGACCGCCAACTACGAGCGCTGGCTCAAGCAGGGCGGCAAGGACACCACCGCCCGCGCCAGCGAGATCTGCGCGAAGACGCTCGACGAGTACCAGCCGCCGCCCATGGACGAGGCGGTCCGCGCCGAGCTGCAGGATTACGTCAACCGCCGCCGCACCGAGCTTGGCGACTAGGCATCTCCCTATGTAACCGGCCGGCTTTTAGCTAACGCCGGTATGCGCAGCGTTACCGGATGCTACGCTGCGTCGGTCGAAGGAGCGGGAGACGGCTGATGATCCATGCCAACCTCGTCGAGAGCGGCGTCTTCTTCGGGGTTGCCGCCCTGACGCTGCTGCTGGTGATGTTCCTCTACGCGGTGGTCAGCGCGGACCCGGAGGAGGCCACTCGCGCCGAGGCGTCCTTAATACAATCGCCCGTGCTCCCGCCGCCCGCATTGCCGGTGATGGGGGGACAGGCACTCATACCCCCCGGTTTTCCCACCGAGGAGCGGCCGGTTCCCGATTATGCGGCCATTGATGGCCCGGCGTCCGCTGCCTCGCCGCCGGAGGCCTCCGGGCGGCGGGGACCTGCGGCCGCGTTCCTGTTCCTCATCGCCGGCCTGGCCCTCGCGGTCATTGGCGGGGGAATGTTCTTCGGCGCGGGCCAGGACGTCACGGTCTGCGCGAACCAGGCCCTGGCGATCTGCTCGGATGGCTTCGTCGTGCTTCACGCCGCCCAGATTTTTGGCGGCGCCCTCGCCCTGGGCGGCATCGCCCTGGTCTCCACCGCCGTCGTCCTGGCCCTGCGCTAGCCGCCCCCTGGAAACGCCCGGCCCGGTCCGGGCCTGGCGCATATCACGGATTTTCCTTTTCATCCGCTAAAACCAGGGCGAAACGGACGTTGACCAAGATCCGTGAAGAGTGAGGGGCAGCGTCAGCGGGAACCTCTCGCTCCGGGGCACCGGGCCGGCGGACGGCACGAGGCTGGAGGGCGCGATGCTCGGGAACGCGGCGGATCTGGTCCTCAGGGGAGGGCATGCCTACCTGGTGGACGCGGCACGGTCGTGGGCCGAGGCCGTCGCCGTGGCCGATGGGCGGATCGCCGCGGTGGGGACCGATGCGGAGGTGTCCGCGCTTGCTGGCCCGGAGACCGAGGTCATCGACCTCGCGGGCCGGATGCTGCTGCCCGGCTTCATCGACGCCCATATCCACGCCTCGGCGGGCGGGCTGGAGCGGATCCGGTGCGACCTGTCCGAGGCGCACAGCCTCGGCGACTATCTGGCCACCGTGCGCGGCTACGCCGAGCGCAACCCGGCCGTCCCCTGGATCACCGGCGGCGGCTGGTCGATGGACGTGTTCCCCGGCGGGGTGCCCAGCCGGGAGGACCTGGACCGGGTCATCCCCGACCGCCCGGTGTTCCTGGCCAACCGTGACCTCCACGCGGCCTGGGTGAACTCCCGCGCGCTCGCCCTGGCCGGGGTCGGCGCAGCTACCCCGGACCCGGCCGACGGGCGGATCGAGCGGGATGCCAGCGGCGAGCCGTCGGGCACCCTGCAGGAGGGCGCGATGGGACTGGTCGAGCGGGTCGTGCCCCGCCCCGGCCCGGACGAGCAGGTGGCCGGGATCCGCGAGGCCCAGCGCTACCTGCATGCGCTGGGCATCACCGGCTGGCAGGAGGCGATCGTCGGGGACTACGCGGTGGTCCCCGACTGCTTCGATGCCTACCTGGAGGCCGAGCGGCGCGGGTTGCTCACGGCCCGGGTGGTCGGGGCGCTCTGGTGGCAGCGCGGGACGGGGATCGGGCAGCTCGACGGGCTCGTTGACCGCCGGTCCCGGGCGGCTGAGGCCGGCCGGGCCGGGCCCGGCAGCTTCCGCGCCACCAGCGTGAAGATCATGCAGGACGGGGTCTGCGAGAACTTCACCGCCTCCATGCTGACTCCCTATCTCGACGCCCACGGCCAGGCGGCGGCGGGAGCCGGCGCCAGCTATTTCGATCCGGAGGAGCTGAAGGCCGCGGTCACCGCCATCGACGCCCGCGGCTTCCAGGTGCACTTCCACGCCATCGGGGACCGCGCGGTCCGGGAGACGCTTGACGCGGTGGAGGCCGCCCGCACCGCCAACGGGCCCGGCCGCGGGCGGCACCACGTCTCCCACCTGCAGGTTGTCCACCCTGATGACCTTCCCCGCTTCCGGGCGCTTTCGGTGATCGCCAACTGCCAGCCGCTGTGGGCCTGCTACGAGCCGCAGATGACCGAGCTCACGCTGCCCTTCCTCGGCCAGGAGCGGGCCGGTTGGCAGTACCCGTTCGGCAGCCTGTCGCGGTCCGGTGCGCAGCTGTGCTTCGGCAGTGACTGGCCGGTGTCGAGCGCGAACCCGCTGTGGGAGATGCACACCGCGGTGAACCGGACGGTCGCGCCCGGCTACCCCTACGCCGGCCCCGGGGCGGGAGAGCCTTTCCTGCCGTCCGAGCGGATCGACCTCGCGACCGCGCTCGCCGCCTTCACCATCGGCTCCGCCTACGTCAACCATGCCGAGCTCGAGACCGGCTCGATCGAGGTCGGCAAGCAGGCCGATCTCGTCGTGCTGGACCGGAACCTGTTCGGCCAGCCCGCCGACGAGATCGCGCTCGGGCAGGTTCGACCTCACGATCGTGAACGGGGTGGTGGTCCACGCCCGGTAGCCCCGGCGCGTGCGGGGCGGAGCCGATCTGGCAGCCGCCGGGGCACGGATGCCCGAGGTCGCCAACACGTTCTTTTCCTTTTCCGCGAGCCATTGTTGGCCGGCCATTTATGATGAGGGCCCAATGGGTTGACCCGGGAGAGCACCGGCACCCGGCTTCCCGGCCCGTACCCGCAGTTCCGCCGCACAGACGTTTCCCGCTGCCCGCGTCCTCCGGGAGGTCCCGGATGCACCTGATCGTTTACGGCGACTTCAACTGCCCCTACTCCTACCTGGCGAGCCAGCGGGTGGATGAGCTGGCCCGGTTAGGCCGGGCCGAGGTGGAGTGGCGTGCGGTCGAGCATGATCCCGCCCTGGCGCTCACCGGCACCCCGAGCAGCCTCGACCCGGAACGCTGGCAGCGCGAGCTCGTCGAGCTTGCGCTGCTCGCCGAGGAGGACGAGCGGGCGCCGGGCGCTGCCCCGTCGGTGATCAGCAACACGGGTGCCGCGGTCGCCGCCTATGCCGAGGCGGTCACCGACGGCGTCCAGGATGACCTGCGGCGCAGCCTGTTCTCGGGGATCTGGGTGAACCGGCGGCACCTGAGCAGCCCGTACGGGGTGCGGCAGCTGGTCTGCGCCCTGATGTACCCGGCCGGGACGCGCAGCGAGCAACTGGCCGCGCCGGACCTGCCGTCCCGGATCCATCACCGCGCCACGCCCGGCGCCCTGCCGCGCCTGTCGGGGTGCACGATCAGCCCCGATGGGGTGCCGTTGACCGCCGCCGGGTATGGGCGGATCCGGCAGTGGCGGGACGGGTGGCTGTCGGGTGCGGACGGCGTGGTGCCCGCGCTCAGCCTCCCGGATTGCGTGCTGACGGGCGTGCCCGCGCTTACCCGCCTGGCCGAACTGGCCGGCAAGACGGCGGCGGCCGCCCGGATGCCTGCCGCCGTCGGCCGCTGATCGCGGCCCCGGCAGCCGTCCGCCGCGGCGGACGCCTCGGCCGGCCAGGGGCGCCTCATCCGGTCAGGCGTCTCAGCCGGCCAGGGCGCCTCGACCGGCCAGCGCGCCTCAACCGGCCAGCAGGACGCCGAGAAATACGGCGGCCAGCGCGCTGATGCCCGTCAGCGCGCCAAAGACGGCCAGGCCCACCGGGCTGCGGGCGCGGGCGTGCAGCGCCGCGGCGACGCCGGAGACGACGACCACGGCGATCTTGATGATCAGGGTGGTCTCATAGCTCCCGCTGACCTGCGACCGCACGGCGAGGACGTTCCAGATCCCGGTGAGGATCAGCACGCCGAAGGCGGGCCAGGCGACCTGATTGAACCGCTGGGCGGCGGCGCGCGGGATCTCGGTGCCCAGACGGCGCAGGACCGGGACGAGCGCCGCGAGGGTGATCTGCCCGCCGACCCAGACGGTCGCGGCGAGGATGTGCAGGAACAGCCGGATGGTATCCCAGCTGACGGAGAGCATCCGTCCTCGTTTCGTCGCGCGGCTGCGCGGTCAGCGGGCGGTGATGGGGAGGCTGGCGTGGCTGTGCACCATGAACCCTTCGCGGCTGACCGGCTCGCCGGCCAGCGCCAGCCGCGGGAACCGGGCCAGCAGCGCGGGAAAGGCGACCTGTGCCTCCAGCCGGGCGAGCGGCGCGCCCAGGCAGTAGTGGATCCCGCCGCCGAACGACAGCGGCGCCTGCTGCGCCCGGTCCAGGATGAGCCGGTCCGGGTCGGAGAAGACCGCGGCGTCCCGGTTGGCCGCGCCGAGCATGGCGAGCACCCGCTGGCCGTCGGAAAGATCGAATCCGGCGATGGTGAGATCATCGGGCGCGCAGCGGCCGGACAGCACCTGCACCGGCGAGTCGTAACGCAGCAGCTCCTCGACTGCCGGGATCGCCAGCAAGGGCTCGGCCCGCAGCCGGGTGGCCTGGTCCGGGTGGGCGAGCAGCGCGGCCAGGCCGTTGGACAGCAGCCCAGTGGTGGTCTCGGAACCGGCCTTGAGCAGCAGCGCCGCCATCGTCACCAGTTCGTCCGCGGTCAGCCTGTCGCCGCCGTCCGCGGCGGCCATGGCCGAGATGAGGTCGTCGGCTGGATGCTCACGCCGCTGCGTGGCCAGGTCGGACAGGTAGTCGGCGATGACGGTGGCGGCGGCGTCGGCGCGCTCTACGACCTGCGGGCTGAGCACCTCCAGCACCGCGCTCCAGTCCCGGGCCAGATCGGCGAACATCGGCCGGTCGGCGGCCGGGATGCCGAGGAGTTCCCCGATGACGGTGACCGGCAGCGGGACCGCGAACCCGGCGACGAAGTCGCTGTCCCCGGCGATCTGCTCACACGCATCGGCCACGATCCGCTGGACGGCCGGCCGGAGCCCGGCCACCCGGCGCGCGGTGAAGGAGGCGGCGACCAGGCGCCGCAGCCGGGTGTGGGCAGGCGGGTTGAGCATCATGACGCTGCTGTACATCAGCCGCAGGGCCGGCCGGTCCTGCCACTGCGGGTAGCCGGAGGCGGTCAGCCGCCGCTGCGGCGTCTTGTGCAGCCGGTGGTCGCGCAGCAGCATCGAGCATTCCCGGTAACCGGTGACGACCAGCGTCCCGTCCAGCGCGGTCGCGGTCGGCCCGATCGCCCTCAGCCGCTGGTACAGCGGATAGGGGTTGGCCCTTCCTTCCGGCAGGGTGAGAGCGGCGAGCACCTCGCCGACGATCCCCTGCCCACGCGTCCCGACGGCAGTCCGCTCCCTGAAAGCCACCAGCCCAGCATGCCGGGACTACGGTCCCCGCGTGAAGACACCCTGGCGATAGGCCAGTGTCCCCGGCCGTTCATCTTCTTGCCGAGCCGCCACGGCGCCCGGCAGCGGCTTCCCCCATACGGGCCGGGGGTATCCGGCGCGCACCCGCCGGGCCGGGGGCCGGTGGGAGAGGCGCGACGTGCGGTGGCCGATGCCGATTTCCCCGTCCGGCCCGGCCGCCCAGACCTTACGGTTGGGCGCATGCAAAACGCGGAGATGGTGGACGCGATCCTGGACGGCCAGGGGGACGGGCTGGCCGCGGCCTACGACCGGTACGCGCCCGCCCTCTACGGCTACTGCCGCAGCCTGCTCGGCGAGCCGGCCGCTGCCGGCGACGCGGTCCAGGACACGTTCATCGTCGCCGTCGGCGCGCTGGGCGGGCTCCGTGAGCCTGGCCGGCTCCGGCCGTGGCTCTATGCCGTGGCCCGCAACGAGTGCCACCGCCGCCTCCGTGCCCGGGCATCGACGGTCCCGCCCGGCGCGGCGGGCGGACCGGCCGACGACACCGCCGACCTGGGCGCGGACGCCGAATCCGCGGAACTGCGCGCGATCGTGCGCGCGGCGCTTGCCGGGCTGGACCCTGGTGACCGGGAGATCGCTGAGCTGAACCTGCGCCACGACCTCGGTGGGCAGGACCTCGCCGACATCCTCGGCGTGAGCGTGAGCCAGGCGCAGATCCTGGTGCCGCGGGCCCGGGCGCGGTTCGAGGCCTCGCTGCGGGCGCTCCTGACCGCCCGCACCGGGCTGGAGTCCTGCTCCCAGCTGGCCGCCATCATGCCCGGCTGGGACGGGCAGCTGGATGCCCTGCTTCGCAAGCGGATCAACCGGCACGCCGGGCACTGTGAGAACTGCCGGGAACGCGGGCGGTACGAGCTGGACCCGGCGATGCTGCTTGGCATGCTGCCCGCCGCCATCCTTCCGGCCGGGCTGCGCGGCCAGTTGTTTGACCTGGCCGGCGACGTCAGCCCGGTCCCTGTTGCCTACCGTGCCGGTGTGATCAGGCGCGCCGGGCCGTTCCGCCGGTCGGGGTTTCCCACGCCGCTCGATCCGCCGCGCACGGCCCGCAGGCCGGTGACCTGGGCGCTGGCGGCCGGCGCCGGGGCGGCGGCCCTGGCCGTGATCGCCGGCGGGATCCTGCTGGCCTCGGGAATGCTCGGGCCATCCGCACCGCATTCGCCCGGCGGGGCGATTGCCGGGCCGGCCGGGGCGCCATCGGGTCCGGCCCGGGCCGGCGTGACGCCCACGGCGTCCACCGGTCCCACCGCCCCGGCGCGCACCCCCGCCGTCCCGGGGGCGGCGGCAACCGCCTCGGCGGTGACCATCCACTCCGTCCCATCCGCGCCTCCGGCCAGCTCGCGGCCGCCCGCGTCACCGTCGCCGGTTCCCTCGGCAGGCACCCTGGCCGCGTCGCCGACGGTGGTGACGCTCCACCTGAACCCGGCCGGCCTGGCCTACGTCGGGTCGTTCACGCTGACCGCGCAGAGCGGGCCCATCTCCTCGTTCCGGATCGGCAACCCGGACCCGCTCGACCTGGCCATCAGGCCGATCACCGGCTCGCTGGCACCGGGCCAGACCGTGACCATCCGGCTGACCGTGCTCGCCCCGCTTCGGGTGTTCGCGAGCCAGCTGGCCCTGAATCCCGGCCCCCGGACGGTCATCGTTCATTACCCACCGGCCCGCTGACCGGTGTTGAGGCTAATTTCTGCCGGTTAATCTTTCCGTAAAGTGGCGCACGGGGCTTACCCTAGGCGCATGCGGGACACTGAGATGGTGGCGCCCCTCGCTGAGCGCCGGGGGGACGGGCTGGCGCCCGTCTATGACCGGTATGCTCCCGCTCTGCATGCCTACTGCCGCAGCCTGCTCGGCGAGCCCGCCGACGCGGACGACGCGGTCCAGGACACGTTCATCATCGCCGCCGCCGAGCTGGACGGGCTGCGCGATCCCGAACGACTCCGGCCCTGGCTCTATGCCGTGGCGCGCAACGAATGCCGCCACCGCCTGCGTTTGCGCGCACTGGCGGCCCCGCCCGACGCGGCGAGCGAGCTGACCGACGAGACGGTTGACCTGGCGGCGGACGCCGAACGGGCGCAGCTGCGCGCGGCGACGGGCGCGGCGCTCGCCGGGCTTGGCCCCGGTGACCGGGAGATCGTCGAGCTCAACCTGCGCCACGACCTGGCCGGGCAGGACCTCGCCGACGTCCTCGGCGTGAGCGTGAACCAGGCGGATGCCCTGGCGTCCCGTGCCACGGCGCGGTTCGAATCGTCGCTGGGGGCGCTGCTGATCGCCCGTACCGGGCAGGAGTCCTGCCCCGAGCTGGCGGCCATGCTGTCCCGCTGGGACGGGCAGCTGAACGTCCTGCTCCGCAAGCGGATCAACCGGCACACCGAGCACTGCGAGCAGTGCGGCGACCGCTGGCGGCACGAGCTGAACCCGGCGATGCTGCTCAGCATGCTGCCCGTGGCGCTGCCCCCGCCCGGCCTGCGCGACCAGCTGTTCTACCTGATCGACGACATGGGCCCGACCGCCTCGGCCTACCGGGCAGGAGTGATCCACCGGGCCGGGCCGTTCGGCTGGTCCGGCTTCCCCGAGCCGCTCGACCCGCCGCATGGCGATCACCGGCGGAAGACCCGGGCCGTGGCCGCCGGGCTTGCGGTCCTGGCCGTGTTCGCCGGCGGGGCCCTGTTCGGCTCCGCCGTGCTCCAGCCGCATACGGGGGCTTCCGCGGCCGCCGCCGGTGCGACGCCCTACGCCGCGGCCCCCGCACCGTCGGTCCTGCCCGAGGTCACGGTCAAGTCGAAGCCCCACGCCCACAACTCGCCCCCGGTGTTCACCTCCCCCAATGCACCATGGGTTTCGGCGGCCGCACCGACGAGCCTGATCGCCCGCTCCCGGCCGCAGTCCGGTTCTAGTTCGGGTTCGGGTTCTCGTTCTGGTTCGGGTTCGGGTCCATCGGCTTCGCCTTCCCCGTCGCCGGCGCCGTCCAGCACGCCCACGCCGACGCCCACGCCGACGCCGACGGATTCGGCTTCACCGACAGATTCGGCGTCGCCCACCGATTCGGCGTCGCTGAGTGCACCGGCCTCTCTCGTCCCGTCGGCGGCGCTGGTGAGCCTGTCGCTGACCGTGGGCGCGACGGCACCCTGACCGCACGGTGACCGCACGGGCCGGCCTGCCGCCGGGACCCGGACCCAGGACCCGCCCGGCTTAGGCCTCGGCCTCGCCGCGGAGCAGGGCGGCCGCGGCGGTCATCGCGGTCAGCTTGCCGAAGGCCGAGTCGCGGGGGAGGTACTTCATCCCGCAGTCCGGCGCGAGCACGACGCGCTCGGCGGGCACGTAGGGCAGCGCCCGGCGCACCCGGGCCGCCACCTGCTCGGCGCTCTCCACCGTGGGGTCGCCGAGGTCGAGCACTCCCAGGATGATCGTCTTGCCATCCAGCTCGCCGAGCACCGAGCAGTCCAGGCCGGACTGGGCGGTCTCGATCGACACCTGATCGCAGTCCGCGTCGGCCAGCTCGGGCAGGAACGAATAGCCCTCGGGGCGGTCGTGAATGATCGCCGCATAGCCGAAGCACAGGTGCACGGCGGTGGTGCCGGTTACGCCGTCCAGCGCCCGGTTGAGCACCTTGACCCCGTAGCGGCGCGCCTCGTCCGGGCGGGCCTGCAGGTAGGGCTCGTCAAGCTGGACGATGTCGGCGCCGGCCGCGAACAGGTCCCGCACCTCCTCGTTGACCGCCTCGGCATACCCGAGTGCGAGATCTTCGGTGCTGGCGTAGTGATCGTTCTGCGCCTGCTGGGCCATGGTGAACGGGCCGGGGACGGTGATCTTGATGGTCTTGCGGGTGTTCGCGCGCAGGAACGCCACATCCTCGACCTCGACCGGATGACGCCGCCGGATCGGCCCGGTGACCCGCGGCACCGGGTTCGGGTGGCCGCTGCGGTCCAGCGCGGTGCCGGGATTGTCGATGTCCACCCCGTCCAGCGCGGTGGCGAACCGGTTGGAATAGCTCTCCCGGCGCATCTCCCCGTCGGTCAGGATGTCCAGGCCGGCCTGGTCCTGCGCCCGGATGGCGAGCAGGGTCGCATCGTCCTGCGCCTCAGCCAGGTACTCCGGGTCAACCCGCCACAGCTCGCGGGCCCGGACCCGGGGCGGGAACCGGTGCCGGAGGCGTTCCCGGTCGATCAGCCAGTCGGGCTGCGGGTAACTGCCGACGAGGGAGGTCGGAAAGAGCATGTGGCCACGATATGCCCGGGCGGGGCGAGCGCGATGCCCGGTGTCAGGCGTCAGGCGGGTCGGTGCGGCCCTGCTGCTCGGCCAGGAACCGCTCGAACTGCGCGCCGAGTTCCTCCGCGGTCGGCATGTTCTCCGCCGCCTCGTCGGCGAGCAGGCCTTCCCGGCCGGCGGCGTCGACGAAGGCGTCGTACTGCCGCTCCAGCGCCTGGACCAGCTCCGCGATCTCCTCGGACGCCTCCACCTGGCGGCCGATCTCCTCGTCGGTCCGGCGGGCCGCCTCCCGCAGCGCCTCGTCAGGCAGCGACAGGCCGGTCGCCCGGGTCACCGATTCGAGCAGCGTCACCGCGGCCGCCGGGTAGGCGGCCTGCGCGAGGTAGTGCGGGACGTGGACGGCGAAACCGATGGCGGCCCGGTCCTGCTCGCCGAGACGGAACTCCAGCAGCGAGGCCACGCTCCCCGGCACCTGCAGCCGGTCCACGATCGGCCGGGAGCCGGCGATCAGCTCGGGCCTGGTCCCGTGCGCGGTCAGGCCGAGCGGGCGGGTGTGCGGGACGCCCATGGGGATGCCGTGGAACCCCACGGCCAGCTCGGCGCCCAGCCGGGTGGTCACCGACCGCACGGCGGTGGTGAAGCGCTCCCACTCATGATCGGGCTCGGGCCCGGTCAGCAGCAGGAACGGCGTTCCCGCTGCGTCGTGCGCGAGGTGGATGGCCAGTTCGGGCGCCTCGTACTCCTCCCAGTGGTCCTTGTCGAACGTCATCGGGGGGCGGCGGGACCGGTAGTCGATCAGGCGGTCCACGTCGAACGTCACCACCGCCTCATGCTCCAGGCTGCCCAGCAGATGCGCGGTAAACAGCCGGCCGGCCGCACCCGCGTCGATGAATCCGTCCAGGTAGTGGAGCAGGACTGCCCCATCCAGCTCTGGCGCGTCGGGGCCCACCTCGTAGAGATCCCCCGCATCTCGCACCATGATCACAGCCTCCTACGCCGTCAGCCATTCACCTGGTAGTAACCGGCGGATGGCGGTCATCCATCCCCGCTCGCACGGGAACTGTGCGCCAACGGTACCCGGGCCGGCCGCCACGGGCGAGGCGCGAGCGGGCCGCCAGGCTACGCGGAGATCGCTGCCCGTACCCGGGCGGCCTTGACGGCGGCCGAGAGCGTGGCGATGTCGTAGGCGCCGTAGTGGCGCTGGCCGTTGATGAAGAAGGTCGGCGTGCCGGACACGCTCGACAGGTCGGCCGAGTCCACGTCCTCGGCCACCCGCCCCCGCCCCTTGTGCTTGCGCAGGTCACCGGCGAACTGCTCGGCGTCGAGCCCGATCTGGCCGGCGTAGCGCATCAGGTCGGACGGCTTCAGCGCGTCCTGGTGATCAAGGAGCAGGTCGTGCATCTCCCAGAACGAGTCCTGCGCCGCTGCGGCCTCCGACGCCTCGGCCGCGAGCTGGGCGTGCGGGTGGACGTCGGAGAGCGGGAGGTGACGCCAGACGTAGCGGACGTCGCCGAAGTCGGCGAGGAGCTCACGGACGGACGGCTCGGCCCGTCCGCAGTAGGGGCACTCGAAGTCGCCGTACTCGACGACCGTGACCGGCGCCGACATCGGTCCGCGGATGTGGTCGCGGTCGGGGTCCACCGGCACCGCGAGATCGATGAGCACCTCCGACGTGCCAAGCAGCGCGCGGAGCCGGGCCCGCTTCGGCAGCAGCGCGGTCACCCGGAACACGATCGAGGTGAGGGCCGCCGCGCACAGCGCCGCGGTCAGCACCCCGACCTTGGCCTCGGCCAGGTCCGGGCCGGTGAAGGCGAGCGAGGCGATGAGCAGCGAGACGGTGAAGCCGATGCCGGCGATGGTGCCCGCCCCGATGATCGAGGCCCAGCCGACGGGCGGCCGGAGCTTGCCCTTGCTGAGCCAGGTCACCAGGTACGAGGTGCCCGTGATGCCCACCGGCTTGCCGAGCACGTACCCGGCCAGGATGCCCAGCGTGACCGGCGAGGTGAACGCCTGGGCGAGAAACGGGCCGCTGATCTGGACGCCGGCGTTGGCCAGCGCGAACAGCGGCACGATGACATAGCTCGTCCACGGGTGGAAGGTCTCCTGCAGCCGCTCGTTCGGCGAGATCGACGCGGACAGGGTGATGCTGGCCACCCGGGCCAGCTCCGGCGTCGGCTGCTCGCGGAACAGCCGGAACCGTTCGGTGGCGAGTTCCAGGTCGCCCCGCGCGGCCGGGTAGGCCTGCGTGAACAGGCCCATCACCAGGCCGACCACCACCGGATCGACGCCGGAGCGCAGGAACGCCGCCCACGCCACAATGCCCAGCGCCAGGTAGACGACGCCCCGCCGGACGCCCGCCGCCCGGACGGCGAACACCACCACGAACGTGGCCAGCCCGGCCAGCAGCGCGGGCAGCGAGATGTGGTGGCTGTAGAAGACCGCGATGATCGCCAGCGCGGCCAGGTCGTCCACCACGGCGAAGGTGAGCAGGAAGGTCCGCATCCGGTCCGGGGCCCGCCGCCCGACCAGGGCGAGGATCCCGAGCGCGAACGCGGTGTCGGTGGACATGGCCGTGCCCCAGCCGTGCGCCGTCGGCCCGCCCGCGTTGAAGGCCAGGAAGATGGCGATCGGCACGATCATCCCGCCCAGGCCCGCCAGCACCGGCATAGCCAGGCGGCTGCGCTCGCGCAGCTCGCCCAGGTCGAACTCGCGCCGGGCCTCCAGCCCGACCACGAAGAAGAAGAACGTCATCAGGCCGCTGTTCACCCAGTCGTGCAGATCGAGCGACATGCCGGCGCCGCCGAGGCGGATGGACAGGTGGGTGTGCCACACCGCCTCGTACGACGCCGGGCTCAGGTTCGCCCACGCGAGCGCGACGATCGTCGCCCCGAGCAGCACCGCGGCGCTGCCGGTCTGGGTGGCCAGAAACCGGCGCAGCGGGGTCTCGAGGTTCCGGGCCCATGCGGTGTGGTCGGCCGTGGTAGCGACCGGGCGGGATTCAGCCACCTCCAGATTCTCGCTTACCGCGGGGCCCAGGATCACCCCAGGGGAGCTCTGCCAGCCGGATCTCCTGGCCCGGCCAGAATCCGAAAGTCAGATGGGCGGTATCTGCCTTGCGGCCTCAGCCGTCGGCCCGCTGGTAGCTGAGGTGCACGACCCCGGTGCCAAATGTCTGCGACCCGGCGAGCTTCAGGCCCGCCTGACCGCCCTCGCCCGCGAACAGGCGCTTGCCGTGGCCCACGACGACCGGGAACAGCAGCAGGTCGAGCTGGTCCAGCAGGCCCTCGCGCAGCAGCCATGTGACCAGGGTGCCGCTGCCGCTCATGTTGATGTTGCGGCCGGGCCGCTGCTTGAGCTTGGTGATCTCATCGGCGACGTTGCCGCCGATGAGGGTCGTGTTCTGCCAGTCGGCCCGGTCCAGCGTCGTGGACACGACCACCTTCGGGAAGCTGTTCATCCGGTCGGCCATCCCGCCGGACTGGCCGCCGAAGGCAGCGGCAAACCCCTGGTAGGTGACCCGGCCCAGCAGCAGGGTGTCCCCGTCGTCCATCATCGACTCGATGAGCTGGCCGAGCTCCGGGCTGAAGTAGGGACCGGTCCAGATGTCCGGCGCCTCCACGACGCCGTCCACCGACACGAACAGGCCCGCAGCGATCTTTCGCATGGCATCTCCTCATTCAGGACCGTGCGCGGCCGGCTTCCCGGCCGCCTCTACGGGTGCTTCGATCGGGCCGCCGCCGGATCGACACGGCGGGCGGGCAATTTTTGGCCGGCCGGGCGGCTGGGTGAGGCAGGAGCTGTGACTCTTCACGGATTTTTGCCACTCGAACCTGGACGAACCGGACATAATCATGGCCAAAATCCGTGAAGAGTCAGGTGAGCTGCGACAAGAACCGGATATATGTACAGATTTCGCCGGAAGCGCGGGGGGTGAGGGGGCCGGTGGGCTACGGGCGCGGGCGGGCGGCTAGGCCTGCTGGGCCTTGTGGGCCCGCCAGCGCTCCAGCAGGGCAGGCAGCTCCTGCCGGAGGAAGGCGAAGAATTCATGTGAATCGGCGAGGCGCCGGCCGGCCGGGGTGCGCGGGCCCAGGATCTCGGCCCCGTCCCTGGCGGCGTTGGCCCAGTGGGCCAGCACCTGGTCCCGGCCGAGGGAGATCTCATACCAGAGGTCGTTGCGCAGCAGGTACACGTCACGCCGGCTGCCGGGCTCGCGCTGACGGCTGATCATGCCGACCTGCTCCAGGTAGCGCACGGCGCCGGAGATCGCGGCCGGGCTGGCCCCGAGCAGCTCGGTGAGCTCGGCGGCCGTCAGGCGGCCCGAGTCGGTGACCAGCAGGGCGGCGAACACCCGGGCAGGCATCGGCGGAACGCCCGCCTCCACGAGGACCGAGGCGAACCGCTCGATGAACGGGCCGACCGCCTGCTCGTCGCGCTGCGCAGACCGCTGCTCATCCCGCTGTCATACCGCTGCGTCACCATGAGGACAACCGTTCCTTCCGCTGGCCCGCCCGCGGCGGCCCGGGCATCCCCGGCGGCCCGGCCCGCTGGCTTTCCCCTTGGCCGCCGCGCTCGCCTTGGCAGGCGATGGGATGGCAGTCTTCGTTCTGAACTTTCATGACTTTCTGAATTTAGTGTATGGTATGAAGCATGACGGTGGCAATCGAAGTGGCCGGCCTGGTGAAGAACTACGGCCAGACGCGCGCGCTGGATGGGCTGGACCTGACCGTGGCCCACGGTGAGGTGCACGGCTTCCTGGGACCGAACGGTGCCGGCAAGACGACGACCCTGCGGATCCTGCTCGGCCTGCTGCGCGCCGACGCCGGTACCGCGCGCCTCCTCGGCGGTGATCCGTGGCGGGAGGCGACCACCCTGCACCGGCGGATCGCCTACGTGCCCGGGGACGTCACACTGTGGCCGAACCTGTCTGGCGGCGAGGTGATCGACCTGCTCGGCCGGCTGCGCGGCGGGCTGGACGGCGAGCGCAAGGACCTGCTCCTGAAGCGGTTCGACCTCGATCCGACCCGCAAGACCCGCGCCTACTCGAAGGGCAACCGGCAGAAGGTGGCCCTGATCGCGGCGCTCGCGTCCGGGGCCGAGCTGCTCCTCCTGGATGAGCCGACGTCGGGCCTGGACCCGCTGATGGAGGCGGCGTTCCGGGAGGCCATCGAGGATTTGCGGCAGAACGGAACCACCGTGCTGCTGTCCAGCCACATCCTGAGCGAGGTCGAGGCGCTCTGTGACCGGGTGACGATCATCCGGGCCGGCAAGACGGTCGAGAGCGGGGCGCTCGCCGACCTGCGGCACCTGACGCGCACCTCCATCGACGCCGAGCTGGCCGGGCCGCCGCCGGATCTGGCCGGCCTGCCCGGTGTGCACGACCTCGACGTCACCGGCGACCGGGTCCGCTGCCAGGTGGACGGCGACGCGCTGGATGAGGTGCTGCGCCGGCTGACCGCCGCCGGGGTGCGCAGCCTGGTCAGCCAGCCGCCCACCCTGGAGGAGCTGTTCCTCATGCACTATGGGCCGGAGGAGGCGCGGTCATGACCACCCAGGTCGCCGCGAGGCCGGCCGGCCTGGAACTGGCCGGCGCGGAGCTGGCCGGCACGGGCATCCTGACCCGGCTGGCGCTGCGCCGGGACCGGATCATGATCGCGTCCTGGGTCTACGTCCTGGCGGCGTTCGCCTACGTCAGCGTGGTCAGCACGAAGAAGCTCTATCCTACGGCCGCTTCCCGGCAGGCGTTCGCGGCCGGGGCGGGCGCCGACCGGGTCACCCGCGCGGTCTACGGGCCAGCGGCCGACGTGCATACGCTGGGCGGGCTGGCCACCTGGAAACTGGGCGTCTTTGGCGCCGTGGCCGTCGCGGTGATGAGCATGTTCATCGTGGTCAGGCACACCAGGGGGGACGAAGACGCGGGGCGGCTCGAGCTGGTGGGTGCCGGTGCGGTGGGCCGGCTGGCCGCGCTGACGTCGGGGCTGCTGACCGCGTTGCTGGCCAATCTGGGCGTGGCGCTGCTGGTGACGGTCGGCCTGGGAGTACCGGGGCTGCCCTGGGTTCGAACTCGCTGGGCCTCGCGCTGGGGATGGCCTCCGTCGGCTGTGTTTTCGCGGCGATCACGGCGGTGGCCGCCCAGCTCGCCGGGAGCAGGCGCCCGGCCATCGGCATCGTGACCAGCGTGATCGCGCTGGCCTACCTGCTGCGGGCGGTGGGCGACGCGGCGACACCCGGCAGCTGGGCGGCCAGCCTCTCCTGGCTCTCGCCGATCGGGTGGAGCCAGCAGATGCGGCCGTTCGGCCCGCTCCACTGGTGGGTGCTGGTGATCCCGGTGCTGGCCACGATCGCGGTGACGGCCGTCGCCTACGTTGTCGCCGGGCGCCGTGACCTGGGCACCGGCCTGCTGCCGGTGCGGCCCGGGCCCCCGGCCGCCGGGCCGGGCCTGGACGGCCCGCTGGGGCTGGCCTGGCGGCTGCAGCGCGGCACGCTGCTGGCGTGGGCGGCCGGTTTCGCCGTGTACGGCCTGGTCATCGGGGGACTTGCGACCGGGATCGGGCCGCTGGTCGGCAACAACGCGGCCGCCAGGGAGCTGTTCGTCAAGCTCGGCGGCCAGGCCGGGCTGGTCAACGCGCTCCTCGCCGCCATGATGGGCTTCATGGGGGTGGCCGCCTCCGTCTACGCCGTCCAGGCGGCGCTGCGGCTGCGCGGCGAGGAGTCCGGCCAGCGGGCCGAGCCGGTGCTCGCCGCCGGCGTGGGCCGGATCCGGTGGGCGTGGAGCCATCTGGTGTTCGCGGTGGCCGGCCCGGTCGTGCTGCTCCTGCTGGTCGGCCTGACCACCGGCCTGGTCTATGGGGCGCAGACGGGGGACATGGGCAAGGCCCTGGGCCAGTTGCTCGGCAGCGCGCTGATGCAGCTGCCGGCCGTGTGGGTGCTGGCCGGGATCGCGGTCGCGCTGTTCGGCCTGGTGCCGCGGCTCGCCACCGCGGCCTGGGGGGCACTGGTCGCCTTCCTGGTGCTCACCGAGCTCGGCTCGGCCCTGAATCTGAGCAGGTGGGTCACTGACATATCCCCGTTCAGCCATGTGCCGAAGCTGCCGGGCGGGACATTCAGCGCTACGCCGCTCCTCTGGCTGGCCTGTGCCGCCGTGGTCCTGATCGCGGTCGGCCTGGCCGCCCTGCGCCGGCGCGACCTGGCCTGAGGCCGTCCCGCCGCCTACTGGGGATGCGGCTCGAACAGCTCGACCGGGTTGCCCGACGGGTCATCCAGCAGGATCTGGTTCCCGCCGACCCCGGCCACGAGGTCGTTCCGGAAATGGACCCCTGACTTGCGCAGCTCCTCGATGATCGCGGGCAGCCCGGTGACCTCGAGAGAGATGCGGTTCCAGCCGCCCGGCTCCGGCCTGGTGCCGTCGGGCATGGCCTGGCCGCCGCCTCCGCGCCCCGACGGCGCGCTGAGCAGCAGGCGCAGATCACCGCGCGACAGGATGGCGAACGTCGGCGCCGGGTGCATCTCCTCGCGGAAGCCAAGGTTCTGGCAGTAGAAGCCGATCGCGGCGTCCACGTCGTGGACGATGTAGCGGACGCTGACGGTGGACATCGGGTGAACCTCCTCACGCGGGTCAAGCGTCAGGAATGGATCTTCTTGTGCTCGCTGAGCATCGCCACGTACGTGTCGATGCGCTTCGCCCGGGTTTCCGGCCGTTTGGCGGCGCTGATCCGGTAGAGGATCGCATACCTGTTGGCGCTGTCGAGCGTGGCGAAGAACGCGCTGGCCCGCTCGTTCGCCGCGAGCGCGCGGGCCAGGTCCTCGGGCACGGTGATCCGCGACTGCGACTCGTAAGCCTGCTCCCAGCGGCCATCGGCCTGGGCCCGCTCCACCTCGCGGAGCCCGGCCGGCCTCATCCGGCCGGACGCGGTCAGCGCCGCCGCCCGCTCGGTATTGATCTTCGACCACTTGCTGGCCGGCTTGCGCGGGGTAAACCGCTGCAGCCAGTAGTCATCGTCGTAGCGGCCCTTCTGGCCGTCGATCCAGCCGTGGCACAGCGCGACGTCGAGCGCGTCGGAGTAGGAGATGGTCGTGCCCGCCGCCCCCTTCTTAGCGATCTTGAGCCAGAGGCCGGGTGAGTCGGCATGGTGGGCGGCGAGCCATGCGTCCCACGCGTCCGTGGACCCGAAGCTCATCACCGGCAGCGCGTCGCTCGGCATGAGGGCAGTCAATCATGACTGGCCGACAGCACGTTCGGCAACGCGCATGCCCGGGCGGGCACGGGTAGAGATACAGAACCCGCACGTGGCGGGGGCCGTGCTTGACCATGCGGTGGTTAGTTGTATTTTCGCAAGTGTCAGGACGGCGGCGGACGATTGAGGGGAGCCCGTGCCCGAACTCAGCCGTCGGCGACGCATGCTCGTTCTGGCCATCTGCTGCCTGAGCCTGTTCATCTTCGGCGTGGACAGCACGATCGTGAACGTCGCGCTCCCTTCGATCCAGCGTGACCTGCATGCCTCGGTGTCCGGCCTGCAGTGGACGGTGGACGCCTACACCGTGGTCATCGCCAGCGTCCTCATCCTCGCCGGATCGACCGCGGACCGGTTCGGGCGGCGCAACGTCTTCCAGATCGGACTCGCCATATTCACCCTCGGCTCGCTGCTGTGCAGCCTCGCGCCGGGCCTGGGCTGGCTGGTCGCGTTCCGCATGGTCCAGGCCGTCGGCGGCTCGATGATGAACCCGGTGGCGGTGTCGATCATCGCCAATACGTTCACCGACCCCCGCGAGCGCGCCCGCGCCATCGGCATCTGGGGCGGGGTATTCGGCCTGGCCATCGCGGCCGGCCCGCCCCTCGGCGGCGTGCTGGTCGACAGCGTGGGCTGGCGGGGCATCTTCTGGGTCAACATCCCGATCGGGGTGGCCGCGATCGTGCTCACCGCGCTGTTCGTGCCGGAGTCCCGCGCCGCCCGGCCGCGCCGTGTCGACCCAGTCGGTCAGGTGCTGGTCATCGTGACGCTGGCCTCGCTCACCTACGCGATCATCGAGGGCCCGCGCGCGGGCTGGACCTCCCCGGAGATCGTGAGCCTGTTCGCGGTGGCCGTCGCCGCGGCCGCCGCGCTGATCACCTACGAGCCGCGGCGGAGGGAGCCGCTGCTGGATTTCAGGTTCTTCCGCAGCGCGCCGTTCACCGGCGCCACGCTGATCGCCATCAGCGCCCTGGCCGGCCTCGGCGGCTTCCTGTTCCTCAACACCCTGTACCTGCAGGACGTGCGCGGCCTCTCCGCGCTGAGCGCCGGGCTCTACACCCTCCCGCTGGCGGTGATGACGCTGCTGCTCGCGCCGCTGTCGGGGTGGATCGTCGGCCGCTGGGGCCCGCGCCTGCCGCTGGTGGTGGCCGGGGTGGCCATGACCGCCGGCGGTCTCCTCCTGACCAGCCTGGCTCCCGGCACGTCCGTGGCCCGGCTCATGACCGCCTACGTGATCTTCGGGATCGGGACCGGCATGGTGAACGCGCCGATCACCAACACCGCCGTGTCCGGCATGCCCCGCTCCCAGGCGGGCGTGGCGGCGGCCATCGCCTCGACCAGCCGCCAGGTCGGCCAGTCGCTGGGCGTCGCGGTGGTCGGGGCGGCCGTGGCCTCGGCCATGCACGGCCTGCTGCGCGTGAATTTCGCCCAGGCCAGCCACGTCGGCTGGTGGATCATCGCCGGGTGCGGCGCGGCCGTTCTGCTCCTCGGCCTGGTCACGACCGGGCGGTGGGCGCTGGGCACCGCGGCGCGAACCGCCGAGAGCATCACGTCGGACGAGCCCAGGCTCCCCGTCGCGGCGCCCTGAACCCTGCCGTCGCGGCGGCCCGGGTCAGTTGCTGGCCGCCGGCAGCGTGCCCATCAGCGAGAAGGCGGCGCCCTGGTCGTCCCTCACCATGGCCATCCGCCCGTAGGGGCTGTCCCACGGCTCCCGCATCACCGCGCCGCCGGCGCCGGTGACCGTCGCGACGGCGGCGTCGGTGTCGCCGACCGCGAAATACGTCGAACCAGTGGGCCGGGACCCCGGGCGGGATGCCGCTGCCGAGCTCGCCGATACCGCCCACTTCCTTGCCGTCGAGCTTGAGTGTGGCGTACCGGAACTCCGGGGTGGACATGTCCCCGTACTCGTAGCCGAATACCGCGTGGTAGAAGGCCTGGTTGCCGTCCATGTCGCGGCTGAAGTTCTCGTTCCAGCACACCGAGCCGGGGTCGTTGGCCAGCCCGAATCCCGTGATGCTGCGGGCCTGCCAGACCCCGAACACCGCGCCCGACGGGTCGGCGGCGACCGCCATCCGCCCCACGTCCATCACATCCATGGGGGCCATCAGGACCTGGCCGCCGGCCGCCGTGATCTTGCCTGCCGTGCCGTCCGCGTCGTCGGAGGCGATGTAGACGGTCCAGAAGGGCGGCACCTCCCGCGGGCCCATCTTGGGCCCGATCCCGGCCACCGGCCGGCCGCTCAGCATGCACATGGTGTAGCCGCCGGCCTCGGGCGGCCCCGCCTGCGTGTCCCAGCCGAACAGCCGGGAGTAGAACGCGTTGGCGCGGGAGACGTCGTCCACTCCGAGATCAACCCAGCACGGCGTCCCGCTGGGCCAGGGGCTGTCGCGCGTGACCATGGATCCTCCCAGGTCCGGGACGGCGCGTCGTTGTGCCGTGCCGATGCGGCACCAGCTTACGCATCGGTTTCGCCGCCTTCCGGGCCACCCCGTTAACCCTGCAAAACGGTGGTTGCCGCGGTTATGAGTAGCAGTAGGAGTCGCTGGAGGCGTCGCCGCCCTCAAGCCGGACCTGGTGCACGCGGCGGCCGCGGAACGCCTCGCCTTCGAGGAAGAACCGCTGGTCGAAGCCCATTCCGCCGCCCTCACCCACGTCGAGCTTGGTCATCCACGCGCCAACGCCGTCGGGGTAGAACTGCTCATCCCAGGCGCGGTACAGCGAGTTGGTGAAATACACCCGCTTGCCGTCCCGGCTGACCTCGACCATCTGCGGACCGCCGGCCAGCGGCTGGTCCGGCCGGGCGGGGTGCGGGACCCGGCCCACGATGCCGCCGATCCGGACCGACCCGGTCTCGCGCGGGTGGAACGGGTCGGAGACGTCGTACTGCTTCATCTCGCCCGTGCCCCAGCAGGACACGTACAGGTGCCGGTCGTCCACGGACAGGGCCAGGTCGGAGATCAGCGGGGGGACCGCCCCGAACGGCTGCAGTGCCGGGGGCAGATCGTCGGTCTGGGCGGGCTCGGCCGGGATCGAGATCACCTTGTCCGCCGCCCACTTCCCGTCCTGCTCGTGCCAGAGCCAGATCGAAGCGGACAGGTCCTCGACGCTGACCACCACGCCGACGAACCCGTACTTCTTGGCCGGATCGTGGGCAGGCCGCAGCTCCAGCGCCATCTGGTGCTGATCGCCGAGGTCGAACGGTCTGCACATGGTTGCGGCTCTTCATGTCCCAGAAGTGCAGCCGGTGGCCGTACTTGCGGCCGAGCAGCAGATCCGGCACGACCCCGTCCTCGATCATCGACGGGGTGCCCCATTCGGACGTCACCAGCACGTCGTCATTGATGTGCCACCACACGTCGTAGGCCAGGTACTGGTCGCCCCTGTCGGCCTCGAACTGGCCGAGCACGTCGAAGCTGGAATGGTCGAGCAGCGCGACCCCACCGGGGCCGTCGGCGCCGTTGCCCCCGCCCAGGCAGGACACGTAGAGGTAGCCCGGCCCGCAGTGCACGGTGTGCGGGCGCGAGTAGTTGGCCCGCTTGCCGAGTTCCTCCGGCCCGAGCACCTTGACCACCTGCGGGGACGCCGGGTCGGGCTGGGTGTCGAGGATGTAGATGCGCGAGGAGCGGATCCCGGGGACAACCAGGTAACGCCGGTCGCCGTGGGTGTGCGACCCGGTCGGGCACAGCGCGGACGAGCAGGCATTCCAGCCGAAGTGATGCAGCTCATCACCGGTGTGAGGCAGCTCGGTGAAGCCCACGACCGACCCGTAGCGGCCCGACGCCAGATCGGTGTCCACCACCGCGATCGCGTCCGGCTTGTCGCCGTCCGGGGAGAACGCCGCCACGTAGGCGAGTTTTTCCGGCGGCCCGGCCGCGGCGTCACGCGGCGAGCGGTAGAAGGTCGGGTCGTGGTGATGCTCTTCCGCCATGGGTGTCCCCTTTCACGATGCTGAGCGGGGCGGGAAATCCGGACGTCCCGGGGAGCGCGGAGCGCTGGTGCCGTGCCCGGACACGGGCCGGCACGGACCCGCGCGGCGAACTAACGCGCGCTGGTCACCCTGTGCAGATCAATGTAGAGCCGCCCGGTGAGGATGGCCCGCACAGATTTCGAAAGCATAACGGCAGTCTTTGCGGGGGCCCGTCCCGCTGTCAACTGCGGTGATCACCGCACCAGCCAGAGCGCGCCGACGGCAAGCGCGCCCACCGCCACCATCGCGAACACGGCGACCCAGAGCCCGGCCGGCGTTCCGGTCAGCAGGGCGAGCTGGTCGGCGTCCGTGCGGCCGGCCCGCCGCTGCCGCCGGGTGCGCTGCAGTTCCAGCACCGGCCGCACCCCGCCGAACAGCAGGAACCAGGTCAGCGCGTAGCCGAAGGCATCCTCACCCAGCGCGGAGGCGCGCCACAGGACGACCGCGACCGCCGCGCCGGTGACGAGCACGGCCAGCAGGCCGTACGCGTTACGGACGGCGATCGCGAGCGCGGCCAGCAGGGCCAGGCTGAGCATCAGCATCCCGGCCAGATGACCGGTGACCAGCAGGGCCGCGGCGCCAAGCCCGAGCAGTGGCGGGGTAAGGTAGCCGGCCGCAGCGGTGAGCACGATGCCCGGGCCGGCCGGGTTGCCCTCGGACACGGTCACGCCCGCGGTGCTGCGCAGGACCCGCACGCTGCTCACCCGCAGGCCGGCCAGCAGCGCCATGAGCGCATGGCCGCCCTCGTGGGCGATGGTCACCACGGTGCGCGCCACCGGCCAGATCCGTGATGAGGCCACGGCCGCCAGCGCCACCAGCGCCGTGCCCAGCACCAGCAGCCGGGACGGTTGGTTCCCGGTTCCGGTGAGATAGATGGCGGCGCGGTCCCAGATCTGGTGCAGGGTCACCGCGTCCATGGCCGACATACTGCCATTCCCGGCCGCATGCTCCGGCCTCCCGCGGGTGGGCGTGGCGCGACGCCTTGCTGGGCCGGACGGGGTGCTGCCAGGATCAGCGCATGCTGAGCGTCCAATTCTTCGTCCTGGGCACCACCGACATGGGACGGGCCGTCAACTTCTGGACCCAGGCACTGGGTTACGTCGTCAGCAAGGGCGGGACCGGCGAACGCTGGACCGAGCTGACGCCGGCCCAGGGCCCCGGTGCCGGGCTGGCCCTCCAGTACAGCGAGACCCCGGCGGAGGAGCATCCGCGGATCCATCTCGACCTGTCCGTCGCCGACGCTGCCGAGCAGGCGGCCGAGGCCGACCGCCTGGTATCGCTGGGCGCCAAGCGGGTCGACTGGGACCTGTACCCGGCCAACCCTGACTTCGTGGTCCTCGCCGACCCCGACGACAACCGTTTCTGCGTAGTCAACCTCAGCCACACCTGGTAGCGGCCCGTCCCGTCCGGGCGCCCGGACGGGCCGGCGCCGGGGCCTGGCCAGCGGCGGAGCGGGTCAGCGGTCGGCGCTGGGGACGTCCTTCGTCATGACCCGCCAGAACGCCAGGACGCTGCGCTGTTCCTCGCTGGTCGCCCCGCGCATTTCCTCGTCGCGGGAATCCATGCAGTCGGACGGCGGATGAGCCAGGTTCGGGACCCAGTTATCACTGATCACGCAGCTGTCCCCGACCGAGATCGTCCTGCCCGACCATGCCCCCGCCGCCCGGCCGGGCGCGTTCTTCTTGTAGAAGGTCTCGGCGACCGCGAAGTCGCCCTTCGCTGGCCGCCAGTAGTACTGGTTCTCGTCGCGGTACGAGACGGAGTAAAGCCCGTCCGCGTACACACACGCCCGGACGGCGGTGTTGCCCGGAAACGGGTGGGAGCATTTGCTGTGCGCGCTGACCGCCGGTCCCGGGCTTGAGGCGCATCCGGCGATGACCAGCAGCAGGCCGACGATGATCATGGCTCTGTTCATGGCTGCCGCTCCGGCGATCCGGCCCAGCCTGTACCCCAAAGATCGGGGAGGCCCCGGGCGTCCAGGACCCAAACCATGATCTCATGAACGCGAGGGCCCTGGGACTGCTGCGAAGGCCGTGAAAGCGCAGCCAGGAGGCTTCTGGCGGCCAGGGTGACGGCTCCGGCTCGTCCGGGCGGAATGGCCCGGGACCTTCAGCTGGTTCTCAGCCGCTTGCTGTGCGCCCCCGTGATCACCCCGTCCTGGACCGTATAGGAGATCCTGAAGGTCAGCACGGTGCCGTCGGTATGGTGCGCCTTCAGGCGTACCGTCACGACGTTGCCGTGGGCGTGGATGCTGGTCAGGACGTCACGGGCGGTCGAGCGATAGCCGGCGACCATCTGGCCGTACGTCGGGCTGAAGTTCTTGCCGCCCAGGTTCCATACCTTCCGCCACTTGTGAGCGTTGATGGCGGCGAAGTACGCCTCGACCACGCCCCGCGGGCCCGCAGCAGCGGGGGAGGAGGAGGCCGGGGACGTTGGCTGGCTCCCCAGGTGCAATCTTGAGGTGAGCGCGAGCGCGACGACGCCCGCCCCGGCGAGGACGAGCACCAGCGCCACGGCGGCCAGTACCCTCCCCAGCCGCCGGCGGCGGCGCGGGGGACGGGCCAGGTCGGATTGCCAGCCCAGCGGCGTCGTCGTGCTGGAGACACGGCCGACATCTGGCCGCTTCGGCGCCGGTCCCTGGCGGTACAGGCTCTCGAAGAAGTCTCCCGGCGGAGGGCCGGGCCCGCCCGGGCCAGGCACGCCGGAGACGGGCATATCGGCGCGAGTGGCCGGCGTCGGCGCACGTGGCGCCCCCGGTGGTGCCGGCGCGGAGGGGTCTGCTGCGGGCGCCACCGGCGCGGAAGGCTCCGGGGCGGTGGGCTCTGATGCGGCGGGCACGGGCGCGGAAGGCACGGGCGCGGAAGGCACGGGCGCGGAAGGCACGGGCGCGGAAGGCACGGGCGCGGAAGGCACGGGCGCGGAGGGCACAGGTGCCAGGGGCGCAGCTGCAGAGGGCGCAGGTGCAGAGAGCGCAGGTGCGGGTGATGGCTGCGCGGGCGGAATCGTGGCATCCACCGCTGGCCGCGCGTATCCGATCAGCGTCTCGGCGACCGGCTGCGGCAGCCAGTCCGTCCCGGAATCAACGTTGCCCAGCTCGGCGAGGATCTGGTCGGGGGTGGGCCGCATCCGTGGATCCTTGGCCAGGCAGCGCTCGACCAGGGGCCGGAGCTGTGAGGGCAGCCGGTCCGTGGCAGGCCGGTCGTGGGCGACGCGGTAAAGCAGCGTCGTGACCGTGCCGTCGCCGAACGGGCTGTCGCCGGCCGCGGCGAACGTCAGCACCGCGCCGAGGCTGAAGATGTCGCTGGCGGGCCCGACCTCTTCGCCCATCGCCTGCTCGGGGGACATGTAGCCGGGCGAACCGACGAAGATGTTGGCCCGGGTCAGCGCGGTGGCGTCCGCGGCACGCGAGATCCCGAAATCAATGATCCGCGGCCCGTCGCTGGCCAGCAGCACATTCGAAGGCTTGAGGTCACGGTGAACCATGCCCTCGGCATGGATGGCCTCAAGCCCTTCGGCCAGCCCCGCCGCCAGCGTCAGCACCGAGCTAAGGGGCAGCGGGCCCTGCGTGTCCACGGCCTCGGCCAGCGACGGGCCAGGCACGTATGCGGTGACCAGCCAGGGCCGCGGCGCATCCAGATCGGCGTCCACCACCGGTGCCGTGAACATGCCGCTCACGTGCCGCGCCGCGGCCACTTCCCGTGCGAACCTGACCCGGAACTCGCGGTCAGCCGCCAGGTCGTCCCGGATCAGCTTCACCGCCACCAGCCGGCCCCCGGGTGACTGGCCCAGGAACACCTCGCCCATGCCGCCGGCGCCCAGCCGCCCAAGCAGCTGATATCGGCCGACCTGCCGGGGATCCTTGGACTGCAGCGGTTTCACAACGCAGAACCTTCGCCCCCAAGCCGCTCAGCGGGCCGGTGGTCATGGGCGGGCCGGTGCCGCCCGGGCTGATGGTGGGCGGCGGGTGCCCGCCCGGTGGGCTGGTGGTGGGCCGGCGGTGCCCGCCGGTGGACTGCTCATGCATCGTTGCGTGACGTTGCTACTGACGCAATGTATCCCGCATTCCGCCGCATGCCCATCCTGGTCAGCGCCGCGCTACTCTGCGCTCCTCCTGACCTGCTACTTTGCGCTCCTCCGCGCTACTGACGCAGATCAGCGTATGTGGCCAGCTCCGAGCCCGTTTCTGCACGCGGTCTGCACGCGAGAGCGAGGAGCCGTGCTGCTTACCAGGGAAGGGTGCGCCCCCGCCGCGCGGTCGTTCTTGCTGGCGGCGACCTGATCCACGATCTGTGCGGCCAGAACGTGCAGCTTGACGTTGGCCCGCTGGGACGCCCGGCAGCCGCGTGGTAGGCGCCGAACGCGGCAGCGCCCCGCCCCTGCATGGTCAGGAACGGGGCGCTTTGATGTCCCCGGCAATGGTTCGTGACGGAGTTGTGATCAATTCGTGTACTCCCCGTGGGCTTTATCGACGTCGTTACGTCGGGTAACGATATTTACGTTGGGTTGACTAGCCCTTGACCATGCCCGCCCTTGGCTGACGGCTCGGTAACCAAGAGGGGGAATCGCCGTGTCTGGGAACCGGCCAATCTGGGACAGGCCAGCAGAGCAACCGCCGCCGGGGCCGTCCTGGCAGCCGCCGCTTCAGCCGCCCCGCAAGAGTTGGCCTGCCCGCCACAAGGTGTGGACCGCGATCATCGGTGTCGTCTGCGTCCTCGTAGTCTTTGGGGTGATTGGGTCGGTAGCCGGGTCGCCGGAGTCCACGCCGACCGCCAGCGTGAGCACAGCCTCCAGTTCTCCGGCCCCATCGCCAACGCCGACAACCTCGCCGCCGCCGCCGCTCACCAGCACCGCATCGGTGACCCGGAAACACCCCAAGACCGGCACCACGGTGGGCGTCCACGTGTCTACCTTGCCAGGCGCACGGATTACAGTGGTCGCACACTTCGAGACCGGGGACCGCGAGAAAACGGCCCGCGCCGACGCGACCGGCCTGCATACGTTCTGGTTCCCGCTCGCCAGCGCCCCGCCGGGAATCCGGGTCCCGGTGACTGTCCGGGTGTCTGCGCACGGCCAGAAGCGCCTCACCAGGGTGTCGTTCACGCCGCGCCAGCCTCCCCCTCCGCCCGCTCCTAAGCCCACTACGGCGCCTCCCGCACCTACCGGCTGCTATCCCACGGCCAGCAGCGGCAACTGCTACGAACCCGGGGAGTTCTGCCCGCACGCCGATGCTGGCATGAGCGGCGTCGCCGGAGACGGTGAGGCCATCATCTGCGAGGACAACAACGGCTTGCGCTGGGAACCGGCCTGACCTGCTGCCCGCAAGACCACGGGCTACGTTCCCGGCTCACACCTCGGCCGGTACCACACCGCCCGGCAGCCCAGCGAGGCGGCGATTCCCGCGTCCCGGCCGCGGTGCATGTTGATCCCGCAGCGGTTCGAGGATCATCACAGACTGTCCCCTGGGCTCCGCATGATGCGGGGGCCAGCCTCACCCCGCGCCGCGCCTGGGCCAGCCTCCCTCTGCGCCCGGCGCGGCGCCCACAGCTTGAACGGCAGAGCGATCAGCCAGACCAGGGCCACAGCGAGCACCACGGCAGCCAGGGCGGTGCACCAAAGCAGCAGCAGGGGAAACGCCAGCCACCACGGCAGCGACACCCCGATGCCACGGGCCAGGCGGAAATACATCCTCATGACTCATCCTCCGGGCGCCGGGCCGCTCCGGCCTGAGGTGCCCGTATGGGCGGCAGCAGCAGCCGGATCTCCTCAGCCTCAGCCTCGGTGAGCGGGTACTCCTCAACGAGCTGGCGGATCTTCTCGCTGCGGCCATCGGCCATACTCACCCCTCAGCTACGAACGCGCCCCAAGCCCTGATGATGTTCACCCGGCCCTCATCGGCCAGCACTCTGACCGCCCGCGCTGCGGTCGATGGGTTGACGCCGTACTCGGCGCCGAGCTGGCGGGCGCTCGGTAGCTGCTCGCCTGGCAGCCACTCGCCATGGTCCAGGCGCTCCCGCAGGGCATCGGCGACGCGCAGATAAGGAATACGCGGCGGCCGGGGCACATCGGCCATGATCACAGCCCCTGCCTCCTGATGCATTGGCCCTGTTGGCAGTGTATGAGACTGTCGGTATCGTTGGCTCTATCGTGACTGTTGGAGCTGTCGTAGTCTGAGCCGTGCAAGTACAGGCGGCCTCGGCCAAGCGGGTTAGCGCCGGACCGGGGCCTGACCGAGAAACGAGGTCTCGGCTATGCAAGACCCTGCTGACCGGCCCCCCGATCCCCTGGCGGAACTGCGGGCACTGCTCGCGGGCGGATTCACTCGCTGGGAAGCGTGGCGCGGTGTGTCCGGCCTCGTGTATGCCCGGCGCAGGATGTCCTCCCCGCCGGTCGTGTTCCGTGGCATCACCGCCCAGGCCGTGGCTGAGCAGATCATCAAGTACGAGGAGGCCCGGTCATGAAACGGTCACACCTGATCACCGCCGCCGTGCTCGCGGCCGGGCTGGGCGGCAGGGTGCGGCAGTGCCGCCAGCTCCATCGCGCCCGTCCAGACGCTGAGCCAGCCAACGTCCGTGCGGCAGATCGCCGCACAGCTTCACCTGACCGGCCTCACCGTATGCGGGCCTGCCCGCTCGGCGGCCTTACCGACTCGGGCGTTGCCTACCGGGGCCGCGAGCGCATCGGCATCGACACTTTCCCTGGCCCGGCACCGCAGCGCGCGCTTGGTCCCCGTTGATCCTTTCCTCATGCAGAAGCTCTCCGCGCACCTGCACCAGTGGCCGAGCGATCACCTCCTGATCACCTCCCGCGTGGGCAAGCCCGTGCGGCAGAGCGTGTTTGAGGCGTGCTGGCGCAAGGCCGCGAAGCGCCGGCCTGGACGGCTTGCGCTTCCACGACCTGCGGCATGCGTACGTCTCGCTGCTGGCCCGCGATGGCTGGAGCATGCGCGTCATGCAGGAGCGGATCGGGCACGCGCACGGCTCGTCGGTCACCGACCTCTACTCGCACCTGCTCGAGGACGACCGGGAGAACGCGGGCCGGGGGGCGATTGACCGCGCCTTCGCAGACTCTGCACGCGGGCCTGCACGCGGCGATCTCCAGCGCCGCATATCCCCAGTTGACAGCGCCACCTAGCGCCGAAAGGCGGTGTATCCCGCATTCCGCGCCTCGGCGAGGGCGCGCCGGTGGCCTGCGGCTGAGGGCGCGCCGGTGGCCTGCGGCGTTGGCGGCCCGGCCGCAGGAGGATGCGAGACTCTGGTCCAGATAGCCAGAAGGGGGTCACGCCATGGCCGGCGGAACGCGCATGGATCCTGTTCTCATCACCGGCTGCTCGTCCGGGATCGGCCGCGCCGCCGCGGTCAGCCTGCGCCATGCCGGGCTGCGCGTGTATGCGACCGCCCGGCGGGTGGACACGCTCGCCGATCTGGCCAGCCATGGCATCGCCACCATGGCGCTCGACGTGACCGACGAGGCGTCCATGACCGCGGCCGTCGCCGCCGTGGAAGCTGACGCCGGGGCGGTCGGCACGCTGATCAACAACGCCGGCTACGGGCTGTACGGGCCGGTCGAGCAGGTGCCGATGGCCGACATACGCCGGCAGTTCGAGACCAACTTCTTCGGCCTGGTGCGGCTCACCCAGCTGGTCCTGCCGGGTATGCGCGGGCACCGGGGCGGCCGCATCCTCAACGTCTCCTCGATGGGCGGCCGGGCCACCCTGCCCGGCGGGGCGTTCTACCACGCGTCCAAATACGCGGTCGAGGCGTTCAGCGACGCGCTCCGGATGGAAGTCAGCCAGTTCGGCATCGAGGTCGTGCTGATCGAGCCCGGACCGGTGAAGACACCGTGGAACGACACCGCCGCCGGATCCCTCGGCGAGGCGGCCAGCGGCTCCGGAACCGATCCCTACGCGGCCTACAAGGCCGCGGTCGGTGTCTCCTTCTCCCGGGCGACCAGCGGCCCGCTGGCCCGGCTCGGCTCCGACGCGCAGGACATCGCCAAGGTCATCACCCGGGCGGTAACCGCTCAGCGGCCGCGCACGCGCTATCTGATCAACCCGGTTGCCAAGAGCGTGGTGACGCTGAACCGGCTGCTGCCCGGCCGTGCCTATGACGCGGTCATCCGCCGCCAGTACGGGCTGCCCGGCTGATCCTTTCTCCCGGCTGACGCTGCCTCCCCCGGCCGACCCGGCCTGCCCGCGCCGACCCAGCGTCCCCGGCCGACCCGGCCTGCCCGCGGCCGACCCTGTCTGCCCACGCCGACCCTGCCTGCCCCGGCCGTCCATTCACCAGCCGTTCACCATCCGCCCGTACCAGAGAGCGGGCCCGTGGTTACCGGGTCGGCCCCAGCGGGCCGGCGGGCCACCGGCCGGCGGGGAAGGGGACCGAATGGTGGGGATGCTCGCGATCGCGGCGGCCGCCGGGTGGCTGCTCGCTTTCTCCTTGTGCACGGTGGTGACCAGGCTCACACCGCGGTGGGCCGGCGACGCGGCCCCCTGGCCAGGGCTGGGCGGCGCGAGGCCAGCGCTGATCAACCTGGTGGTGACCCGGGGCCGGCTGAGCGCCGCTGCCTACCCGGCCACCATCCTCGATCTCGCGGCCAAGGGCAATCTCGTGATCACACAACGGATGGCGGGGCAGCTGTGGTGCGACGTGTCCGCCACCGCACCGGCCGAAACCGGTCTCGCGGAGTCCGAGCGGCTGGTGCGTCAAGGATGCCGCGTTCGGCAAGCTGGCCCTGGGGGACGTGGTGACCGTCCGGGCCGCGCCCCGGTCGGGGAAGCTGCTCAGCCTGGTGCCGCTGCCGGACGGCGCGGATCACGGCGCAGCGGCGCCGGGCCACCCCGCGCCGGATCTGATGGCTGACGGGCCCTTCCTCCGCGTGACGCCCGGCCCATCGAACCCGCTGCTCACCGCAGAGGAGGTCACGGCGGCGGTCGGCCGTCCCGTCGAGGTCACCGGCTTCCAGGTCGGCATTCTTGGGGGGATGTACCGCGGCGAGGAGCTGACGGTCAGCATCACCGTGGCCAAGGGTGCACTGGGCGGCCTGAGCTCCGGCCCGGCCCGCCGGTGGGGCCGGCCGGTGCCCGGGGTCGGCGACGAAGCCTGGCTGATCAACGGCCACCACACGGTGGTGTTCCGGGTGGGCGTCCACACCGGCAAGGTCACCGTCTCGGGCGCCGCGGCGTGTGCCCTGCCGCCGGATGTGCTGCCCCGGCTGGCCACCATCATCGTCGGCCGGCTGACCGGCCCGGATGACCGGCCGCCCGACCTAGCTGACCGGCAACCCAGCAGCACGCCGTTGCCCGGAACATGGAGCTGACCGCCGGGAACACCCGGCCCGGCGAACGGGCAGCCCGGCGGTACGCCGTCGCCGGAGACATTGCGCCAGCCATCAGGTCCCGGCCCTCTTTCCGGCCGGACGCGCCGAACTTTGCCATCTGTTCACCTGTTGTTAACCACGGTTGCGTGCTAATAAGCGGGCCGCCGTCGCCGTGCCCCGGCTGCGGTGGAGTAGGCCCACGACCCAGTGGGAGGCAGAAGCCTGACAGTAGATGTGCTCGCGATCGCGGCGGCCGCCGCGTGGCTGCTCGTGTTCGGCTGGTGCTCGGTGCTGACCAGGCCGGCCCTGCGGGCGGGCACCGCGGATCCCGGGCAGAGCCTGTCGCCGGAGAGGCCGGCGCTGGTGAACCTGAGCGTGACCCGGTGCAGGCTGAATGGTGCCGCCTATCCGGCCACGATCCTCGATCTAGCCGCCGGCGGCTACCTCGCGATCTCCGAACCGGTGCCGGGGCGGCTGTGGTGTCACGTGCCCGCCTCCTCCCCGCCGGGGACCGGCCTGGCCCGGTCAGAGCGGCTGGTCCTGGCTGGTGCCAGGGCGCTGGCCGGTGGCCGTGGGGCGCCGTTCGAGGCCCTCGCCGAAAGCTGTGCCAGCGACGTCCGCGGCCGGTGGTACCCGTTCGAGCGGGCGGTGCGAGCCGAGGGGAGGCGAGCCGGGATCACCCGGCCGCGGCTGTCGGCGGCCGCGCGGCTGCTGCTCTACGTCGGCGCGGGGGTCGTCGGCGCGGCGGGCTTCGGCGCCGTCTATGGCCGGGCCCACTCGGGGCTGTGGGCGCCCATCGTGACCGCGTTTCTCGCCTTTGCTGTGCTCGCATACTGGGCCCGCTCGGTGGGCCGGCAGGACCGGCTGACCGCTCGGGGCGCGGCACTTGGCGCCTGGGCGGCCCGGGCGGCCGGCGATATGGCGGTGGCCAGGGACATGACGGCTGGCGGGGACAGGCCCGCCGGGGGCATGACAGCCGCCGGGGACAGGGCCGCCGCTGGGGACAGGCCCGTCACCGAGGACAGGCCCGCCCGAGGACACGACCGCCGGGGACATGACCACCGGCGGGCGCGTGGCGGGCCTGGCGCCGGCCGAGCTGGGCCTGGCTGGCCTGGGCGGTTGCCGTTGGCGCCCCCGTCCAGATTCCCGGTGCCACCCCGGGGCTGGCGGCCGGGGTCCAGCCGGGCCGCGGGCGGGCCGGGGCCAGGATGGGCATCTCCGGGCAGTTCACAGGCACCCCCCGGCCCTCCGCGGCCTGGTCGTCCTTTGGAGGGCAATGGCGCCTGGTGCGGATCGGCCCGGCGTCCTTCATGCGTATGCACCCGGCGTTCTGGCTGGTGCTGGCCGCCTGGCTCGCCCTGATGGCCTATGTCAGCTCGCTGCTGCCGGGCCCGGCGGGTCTGCTGGCGCCGGCCGGGCTGGCGGTGGGGTCCGCCGCCGCCGCCGTCGGCGGCGCGCGCGGCCTGGCCGCCAGGCTGGCCCGGCCGACCGAGGCAAGCTTCCAGGCCCAGGTGATCGCTCGCTGGCTGGAGCCCAGCGGCACCAACAACGACGACTCCTATTTCTCCTGCATCGCCGTGGACGATGGCGAGCGGTCCTGGAGCTTCGACATCAGCAGGGAGGCGTTCGCCCAGCTGGCCCTGGGGGAAACGGTGGCGGTCCGGGCCTCGCCGCGGTCGGGCAAGCTCCTCGGCCTGATGCCGGCCCAGGGATGGGCGAGCGGCGCCGCCCGGCCTGATCAGGACCGGGCCGACGGCGGGACCTGGCCGGGCGGGGGCGGGATGGCGCCCGTCGATGAGCGCCCGCCCGCGGCGGCCACAGGGAGCCCGCCCGCGGCGGCCACAGCCAGTGAGCCCATCGCGGCCACCAGCGGGCCCGGGACAACCACCAGCGGGCCCGGGACAACCACCAGCGGGCCCGAGGCGCCCTTGGGCCGGCCCGCCGTGGCGGCCATCGCCGGTGACGGCGCGGGCGCGGTGCCGCCGGGCGGCCGGTGGGCCCAGCGCGACGGGGGAGCGAGCGCGCCGCCGCCGGGTGTCCTGCTGAGCGTGGAAGAGGTCTCCGCCGCGGTCGGCCGGCCCGTCCGGGACGCCGGTTCCATGACCGGGGCAGCCAGCGTGGTGTACCGCGGAGAGGGCATCACGGTCATCGTCACGGTCGCCGATGGGTTCCTTGGCAGCCTCGCCGCCCTGGCCCGGCGCCGTGGGGAGGCCCTGCCCGGAGTCGGCGACGAGGCGTGGCTCCTCAACGGCGGCCGGACGGCCGTCCTGCTGGCGGGCGGGCTGACCGCCAAGGTCAGCGCGGGTGGCTCGGCGACGCGCTCGCTGCCGCCGGACGCGCTGGCGCGGCTGGCCGCCACGGTGGCCGAACGGCTGCCCCATCAGGTCACGCTGCCGGGGAGGCAGGCCTAGCGCGTGCCCTAGTTCGGGTTGTAGGGCGAGCTCCGCAGGTCGGTAGCTGGCGTCGAGGTGAGCGCGCACAGGATCCTGGTCTCCCTCGCCAGCAGGGCGCGCTCGGCCGCCAGGCGGCTCGCGGCGTCCGGTTCGGCCAGCATGACCTGCCGGTCGCTCAGGTCCACGATCATCGACGCGGCCACCAGGTAGGAAAGGAGCAGCGGCTCGTCCGGCAGGTCGGGCACGTCGATCCGGGCGCCGCCCTGGGTGGCAAGCGCGTCGAGATAGTCACGGAACGAGCGCTGCACCGCCTGGGCGGCGAGCGCGGCCGCCGCCTCGTCGCCGGTCTCCTCGTCCAGCAGCTCGATCTCGCCCTGCAGGTAGGGCCGGGAATGGTCGAGCCCAATCAGCTGGAACCGCTGGGTGCCGACCGTCACCACATCGAACCGGCCATCCTCGTGCCTCGCGACCTGGCGCAGCGTCGCGGTGCAGCCGATCTCGTAGAGCGCCGAAATCCCGTCCACGCCGGTCTCGCGCCCCTTGCGGATCGCGATCACGCCGAACTCCTGTGGCTCCGGACCCTCCAGGAGGTCGCGGACGAGCTGCCGGTACCGCTCCTCGAAGATGTGCAGCGGCAGCACGAGCCCCGGGTAGAGCACGGTGCCGAGCGGAAACAGCGGCATCGTCTTGCTCATATTGCGACACTATGTCGGCCGGCCCAGGTGAGACCAGTGGCTGCGGCAGCCACGTGACAGCACGGGTTTCGCGGCCGTCAGCGGGACAGCGCGTCGATCTGCGCCACCTCATCCGGATCGAGTGAGAGGCGCAGCGCCTCGATGTTGGCAACGATCCGTTCCGGGTGCGCCGACTTCACCAGCACCGTCACCCCGTGCTCCAGATGCCAGCGCAGCACCACCTGGGCGGGGGTCGCGCCGTGGGCGGCGGCGATCTCGGTCAGCACCGGGCTGGTGAGGTTGGTGCGCTTGAGCGGGCTATACCCCTCGACCGCCACGCCGCGCTCGCGGTGGCCCGCCAGCAGCGCCGCGTCGTACCGGCCCGGGCTCCACGAGATCTGGTTGACGGCGGGCGCCTGGCCGGTCGCCTCGATCAGCCGGTCAATCTGGGCGAGCGAGTAGTTGCTCACCCCGATCGCCCGCGCCCGTCCCTCGTCGCGCAGCGCCAGGAACTCGCACCACACCCGGATCAACGTGCGCTCCGGCGGCGGCCAGTGCACCAGCCACAGGTCCACGTAATCGGTGCCGAGCGCCCGCAGGCTGGCCGCGAGGGTGGCCCGCTCCCGGCCCGCCTTGCCCGAGGGCAGCTTGGTGGTGATGAACACCTGGTCCCGGGCCAGCCCGCTGCTGGCCAGCACGTGGCCGACGTCGGCCTCGTTGCCGTACATGGTCGCGGTGTCGATGTGCCGGTATCCCGCGCCCAGCGCGGCGCGTAGCGCCTCACGCCCCGCCTTGCCGCGCAGTAACCAGGTGCCGAACCCGAGCATGGGCATCTGGACACCACCGGGCAGGTCCACCAGCGGGACCGCAGCCGCCTCCGTCATGGGCTCCAGTCTGCAACGATCACCGCCGTCGCACCACTGGCCATTTAGGGGCTGCCCTAGATCACGGGCGTGCCGGAGCGGGCGGTCAGGCCGGCGAACAGTGCGGTAAGCCGGAGGGTCACCGGGCCCGGCGCACCGTCGCCGATGATGCGCCCGTCGATCGCGGTGACCGGCGTGAGCCCGCCCATGGTGCCGGTGACGAACACCTCATCCGCTGAGTAGAACTGGGTCAGGCTGAGGTCCCCCACGTAACAGCCGATCCCCGCGCCCTCCGCCAGCTCCAGCACCGCCGCCCGGGTGATCCCCTCCGGGCAGGCCACCGCCGCCGGGGTGGCCAGCCGCCCGCCGGTTACCAGGAACAGGTGGGTGGCGTTGGTCTCGGCCACGAAGCCCCGCGGGTCGAGCATGACCGCGTCGTCGGCCCCCGCCACGTTCGCCTCGATCTTGGCCAGGATCGAGGACAGCAGGTTGTTGTGATGGATCTTCGGGTCCAGGCAGTCCGGCGGCGGCCGCCGAACGCTGGCGGTGACCAGCGTGATGCCGGACTGGTCGTACACGGGCGGCTTGTGCTCGGCGAGCACGATCAGGGTGGGGCCGCTCTGGTTGAGCCGGGGGTCCATGCCGCTGGTGATCTTGACCCCGCGGGTGAGGGTGAGCCGGATGTGCACGTTGCCGGTCATCTCGTTCGCCAGCAGGACCGCCCGGATCTGCCCGGTGATCTCCTCGTCGGGGGGGACCGACGCGAACGCGAGCGCCGCGGCCGAGCGCCGGAGCCGGGCCAGGTGCTCCTCCAGCCGGAAGATCTTGCCCTGGTAGAGCCGGAGCCCCTCCCAGACCGCGTCGCCGCCCTGCACCGCGGAGTCGAACGGGCTGATCGCCGCCCGGTCGCGGTGCACCAGGCGCCCGTTGACGCTGACGATGAGGTCGCGGTTGCGCTCGTCGAATTTCTGCAGCACGTGGTCTCCAGGTCCGGCTACCGCACCCCGGCCGAGGTGAGCCGGTGGGCGTACAGCCGCTCGTAGTACGGGCGGCACTGCTCGGCCAGCGTGGCCAGGTGCGGGGGCAGCGCTCCGGCCGGCGGCCGGTAGGGGCCGAACCCGGTCGAGGCCCAGACGCTGGCGTACCAGTGCGGCCCCCACACCCCGTCGCTGTCGCGCGGCCCCGGCGGCCAGGACAGCATGGCCGCGTCGAACGGCACGTCCAGTGCCGCGCACAACGCGCGCAGCATCGGCCCGGGCTGCTCCAGCAGGTCGCGCGAATCCAGCACCGGGCCGCCGAACTCGGCATAGATCTCCGCCTGCGCGGCGATGCCCAGATCGGCCATGGTCGGCGCGGACCGCACCTTCGCGTAGGAGGCGAGCAGCTCGGCCGGGTCGCGGATGAGGTGGGCGTGGCGCAGCGGCGCCAGCGCCCGCCGGTCCACCTCCGGCAGCAGGTGGTGGGTCATGTGCTTGGCGTAGAAAACCGCCTTCCCGCCCGGCACCGGCCCGCGGGTGAGCTGGTCGAGCACCACGCGCCAGTCGTACGGCATGCTGGCGATGATCTCGTCCCGGCCGGGGTGATCGATCCCGGTGCGGGCCAGGTAGAACGCGTACAGCGGCTCGTCCACGACGGCCGTGTCCGGGCGGTTCTCCCAGGCCCGCATGAGCGCGGTGGAGACCGTGCGCGGGCCCGACCACATGGCGACCCGCGCGGCCGGTGCCACCGCCTGGCTCAGAGCTTCACCGCTCAGAGTTTCACCACCGAGCGGAGCACCTCACCCCGCTCCATCTTGGCGAGGGCCGACTCGACCTCATCGAGCGCGATGGTCTCCGACACGAACTTGTCCAGCGGCAGCCGGCCCTGCAGGTACAGGTCGGTGAGCATGGGGAAGTCCCGCTCGGGCAGGCAGTCGCCGTACCAGGAGGACTTGAGCGCGCCGCCGCGGCCGAAGAAGTCCAGCAGCGGCGCCTCCAGCCGCATGTCCGGGGTGGGCACGCCGACCAGCACCACGGTCCCGGCCAGGTCACGGCCATAGAACGCCTGCAGGTAGGTCTCCGGGCGGCCGATCGCCTCGATCACCACGTCGGCGCCGTTCCCGCCGGTCAGCTCCTGGATCCGCTCGACCGGGTCGGTCTCCCGGGAGTTGATCACGTGGGTGGCGCCGAACTGCCTGGCCCACTCCAGCTTCCGGGGGTTGACGTCCACGCCGATGATCGTCCGCGCCCCGGCCAGCCGGGCGCCGAGGATCGCCGCGTCGCCGACCCCGCCGCAGCCGATGACGGCGACCGAGTCGCCGCGGGTGACCGGGGCGGTGTTGATCGCCGCGCCGAGGCCGGCCATCACCCCGCAGCCGAGCAGGCCGGCCACCTCGGGCGGGACGGCCGGGTTGACCTTGGTGCACTGGCCGGCCGCGACCAGGGTCTTGTCCACGAAGGCGCCGATGCCCAGCGCGGGAGAGAGGACGGTGCCGTCCTCGAGCGTCATCTTCTGCTGCGCGTTGTGGGTGGCGAAGCAGTACCAGGGGCGGCCGCGGCGGCACGCGCGGCACTCCCCGCATACGGCGCGCCAGTTGAGGATGACGAAGTCACCCGGGGCGACGGAGGTCACCCCGTCGCCGACGGCCTCGACCACGCCGGCGGCCTCGTGCCCGAGCAGGTAGGGAAAGTCGTCCCCGATGCCACCCTCGCGGTAGTGCAGGTCGGTGTGGCAGACGCCGCACGCCTGCACCGCCACCAGCGCCTCGCCCGGCCCGGGGTCGGGCACCAGCACCGTGGTGACCTCGACCGGTTCTCCCTTGCTTCGGGCGATCACGCCCCGCACATGCGATGTCATGCCGGTATCGTCCTTCATTCTCATGCTCAACGGAAGTCACGTGGCAGCTCGCCTGCCGCTCCAACGGTACTGGCCGCCGGCCCGGCTTGACCTGCCCGGGTTGCCACGGTCGGCCGGGTGACCCCCGAGAGCATTTTGGATACAGGAACCTATATGCTGAATGGGCGTGGGGGGAGATCAGCATGACAGCGGACATCACGGAAATCGATGAGGCCGGCCTGATTCGCCCGGTGGAGCGGCCGGTGCCCTTGCGGCAGTCGGTCTATGAGGCCCTGGTGGAGCTGGTGGTACAGGGCAGGCTGCGGCCCGGCCAGCACCTGGTGGAGACCGAGCTCGCCCGTCAGCTCGGGGTGAGCCGCCAGCCGGTCCGGGAGGCGCTGCACCGGCTGGAGGCGGAGGGATGGGTCGACCTGCGGCCCAACCAGGGGGCGTTCGTGCACGTGCCCACCGACGAGGAAGTCGACCAGCTGCTCGACGTGCGTGAGCTGCTTGAGGTGGAGACCGCCCGGCTGGCCGCGGTGGCGGCGACCAACGGCGACCTGGCCCGGCTGCGGGTGATCTGCCACGAGGGCGAGGTGGCGGTCGAGGCGGGCGACACGGGCGGCTTCGTGGCCGTGAATACCGAGTTCCATGCGGAGCTGGCCCGGCTGGCGGGCAACGCGGTGCTGGCCGAGTTGGCCGCGATCGTGGGCCGGCGGGTGCGCTGGTACTACCGGCAGGTGGCGCCCGTGCGCGGGCACGAGTCGTGCGCCGAGCACCGGGACATGGTCGAGGCCATCGAGGCGGGGGACGAGGAGCGGGCGTCCTCGATCGCCCGCAAGCACACCGAGCGCACCCGGGCCGCCTACCACCGGCCCCCGGCCTGACCGGCCCGTCGCTCTCCGCGTCCGGCCTCAGGGCAGCCGGACCACGCTGACCGGGTCGGGGGAGAGCGGGTTCTGGGCGTTGTCGATGAGCTCGATCTCGCCCCGGTCCGACATGATGTGGAAGGTCCCGTCGGCGCGGTACTCGCGGATGACGGTCACGGTGCCGTCGACGTGGGTGTAGCGCTCCTCGGCGTAGAGGTCGGTGGCGCGCTTGCGGGCGTCCACGGCGGCCTCACCCCGCCACTCGAACCGGTAGGGCGCCTCCGGGAGCCTGAGCTCGTACGGGTAACCCTCGGTCACCGGCTGCTCCGTTCCGCTCCGGGCCCGCGGCCTTTCCTGGGCCACTGCTCCCCCTCTCGGGCGCGCGGCGCCGCAGGCGCCGGCTCCCAGCCATGACCGTGATGGGCTGTGCGCGCCATCCGCATGTTACCCACCACGATCTTGGCTGGTTCCGGCCGAGCTGGCTAGGCGACCACTTCCTTGGGCGTCTCCTTCCCCGCCTTCCTCGCCACCGCTTCCTGGTGCTTGCGGACGGCCGTTTCCATCTGCTCCACGGTCGGCCGCCTGACCAGGAATATCAGCGTCAGCGCGGCCAGGGCGCCGAGGGCGGCCCCGAAGTAGAAGCCGCGCACCCAGTGGAAGGTGGCGGTGCCGTACAGGGTCCCGGTCATGACCAGCGCCGCGAGCCCGCCGGCGAAGCTGCCGCCGAGTGCCTTCCAGGCGTAGATGGACCCATAGTTGACCGCGTTGTTGGTCTCGCCCCAGTAGTCGGCCACCATCGCGGCGGTCATCGGGAAGTTGGCGCCGGACAGGCCGCCGGATATGACCGCGCAGATGGCGAACAGGACGGCTTGATGGTTCGCGCCCGAGTAGTACGCGAGCAACTGGAAGACCACGTTGCCGGAGTAGGCGTAGATCATGGTCTTCCGGCGCCCGATGAATTCGGAGATGTACCCGTAGATCGGCCTGAATATGCCGTCGGCTAGCGAGAACCCGGCGAAGCCGACCACGCCGATGGTGCCCGAGGCCGTACGCCTTCGCGAACGGCACGTAATACGCCACTCCGAACAGGGAGCACCCGACGTACAGGGCGTACTGGATGCCGACCCACTTGGACTGCGGGGTGCGCCACATCTCGCCGAGGGTGTAGTGCCGCAGCGACGGCGGGTTGCTCCGGAGGTCCCGGGTGCTGTGCTTGTGCCAGTTGAGCGGGTCGATCTCCTTCGGCCACCAGTTCTTCGGCGGGTCTTTCAGGAAGATCCCGGCGATGACGATCCCGACCGTCATGATGGCGCCCTGGATGATGATGTAGGTTGTGGAGCTGGCTGGTGCTCATCGTTGGTGGCGCCGAACCCGTGCTCGCCGCGCCGATGATGAAGATGAACGGCACGGCGCCGTAGGCCCAGGCGCCGTTGACGAACCCGGTCCGCCAGCCTTTCTTCTCCGGGTACCACTTGGCCACGATGTTGATGCAGCTCGAGTAGACCATCCCGGAGCCGATGCCGCCGAGCGCCGCGTAGCCGAGGTAGGCCTGCCAGATCTGGGTCGACTGGGCGAGCAGCCATAGGCCGACGATGCCGCAGACGATGCCGCCGATGATCACTGCCCACCGCACCGGCAGGAGCCCGCGGTTGCGCAGCGAGCCGGTGAGGATCTGCACGAACGACTCGAAGATCACGAAGAAGGAGAACAGCCAGAACGTCGGGGCCGGGCCCCAGCCATGGACGGCGGACAGGGAGCCGGACAGGGAGCCCCAGGTGTACTCCAGCAGTCCGGCCAGGCACATGGCGAGCCACGCCGCCATGATCGGGACCCAGCGGCCCTAGCCGAGGACGTCCCTGGGTGTCTCACCGACCCGGAATACCCGGCCGGTCTCATTGGTTATGACTTGGTAATTTTCGTGCGCCTCGGTTGTCGCGCTCATTTTTGCCGCCACCGGTACCTTTCGTGCAAGACGGTGATGGCTCCCCTTACCCGGTCGGCGGAGGCCGGGCCGGTAAGGGTGCAGCCAGGGAAAGCGCGGGAAATCCCGCCGGGAAGGCCGGGGTTTCCGCTCAATTTTGCGTAAGCACCCCCCGCTGGGTGGCGCACCGGTCCGGTGCCGGCGCACCCTGGCCAGCAGAAGCCTGAGCTTTGCGTGGAGTTGGGCTATGGTCCTCCTGGTTTGGTCGGTGACGCCGGCCTGGCTGGCCTGGCGCCTACGTCTTCGATGCCTCGCCGGCCAGCGCCGGCCGCATGGCCGGCACCGCGGTGGGCTGGCGCAGGAACAGGATGAGCACGGCGGCCAGCAGGCTGAACGAGCCGGCCAGCACGTAGGTAGCGGGGTACCCGTTGGCGTCGATGAGTGTCGCGGCGATCGGGCAGGCCGCCACCGCGCCGACCAGCTTGGCGGAATAGACAGTGCCGTAGTTCGAGGCGTTGTAGTTCTCGCCGAAGTAGTCGGGTGTGAGCGCGGCGAACAAGGGATAGAAGGCACCGCCGCCGAACCCGGAGATGATGGCGAAGGTGATGAACAGCGCCTGGTTCTGTATGGAGCCCGCCCAGCCGACCCCGAATGAGGAGAGCGCCAGGATCACGCAGACGACGAGCAGCGTCTGCCGTCGGCCGAAATAGTCGGACACCCAGCCGACGAAGGCCCGCCCGGTGCCGCTGACGAGGGCCAGGAGGATCGCGGATATCACCGCGACGTACAGCGCAAAATCACTGGCCTTGGCGAATTTAACCAGGAAGTTGATGCCGAAGAAGGAGACGCTGGACGTGCAGACGAGTGCGCACCACATGATCCATATCTGCGGGGTGCGGTACGCCTCCGCCGGGGTGAACTGCCTGACGGCCGGCGGGTTCTTGGCGAGCGTTTTCCGCGCCTGCTTGTCGGCCGACCACCGGACCGGGTCGACCGAGGACGGCCACCCGTTCTTGGGCGGGTCCTTGAAGAACAGCCCGCAGCCGGCCATCAGCACCAGCATGTAGACGCCGACCAGGTAGAGCACCATGCTGTGGTTGGCCGGGGTGAACCAGTAGTTGAAGATGACGATGAACGGGATCGAGCCGTAGGCGAAGCCGCCGTTGACGAACCCGGTGAGTCCGCCCTTCCGCTCCGGGTACCACTTGCCGACCATGTTGATGCAGGTGGCATACACCAGCCCGGCGCCGACGCCGCCGAGTACCGAGTACCCGAGGACGACCACCACGATATTGCCGGTGCTGCCGATCGTCAGGAATGCCAGGAAGCACAGCACGGCCCCGGTCAGCATCGCTGCGCGGGCTGAGAACACGTTGCGCTCCCTTAACCGGCCGGCCGGTAACGCGATCCCGGCCTGGAAGAATCCCCAGACCCCGGTGAGAGTGAACGTTTCCGTGTCACTCCAGTGGTAGCTGGCCTGCAGGGTCTTCGCAGCTGAGCCGTACGCATACTCAAAGACCCCCGCGGCCATCATGGCGACCCACGGTAACCAGACCATGTAACTGCGGGACCGCCCCAGTATCTGGGCGGGCTCTTCGCCGACGCGGAACTTTCTCCCGTTCGCATCGGTAACTTCTCGGTAACTGACCGAGGCGGGATTAGCCATCACTGGCCTCTTTTCACGACCTTTTCCCAGGTTTTTCGTCAAGATGACTGGGCGCAGCCTGATCAGGGCACGGGAAAGCCGTCCGGCTTCTCAGGGCTTGATGGAGGTGATCGCCCTGCTGGCCGGCGGGGGCGGGCGGTTCCGGCATCCGCACTCGCCTCCGCGGAGTGACCGGCGGTCCCCTCGCTCCGCGGGACAACGTGGCCGGGCCGCCGCGCGGCCGGCCGGGCCGACGCTCCTCCCGGTAACCCATGCCTGCCTCCCGGTTCCGGCCTAGGTCTGCAGCCCCAGCGCCTCGAACAGGGCGCTGCGCGCGGGGCCCTCCTCGATCGCTTCGAAAAGCTCATCCAGGCCCCAGCCAGCCTCACCGAGCAGGTCGCGGGCCTGGTCGAAGAGGGGTGAACGGTGTTCGGGCGGCACTGCCTTCAGCACGAGATGGCGGATCACCTCGATGACCGCCTGCTGCATCGCCGCGCGCCGCTCGCCCCGGGGCCGGGCCACTCCCGGCATCAGGGGAATGATCGTGCGGTGGTTCGGCGGCACCACTGCCCCCGGGCCAGAGGTCGCCTGGCCGTCGGGGCCGCTCATCGCGTTCCTCGCGGAAAGGGGCCGCCTCCCGTTTCGAATGTGTGCGATTCCGGTTGTGATGGCAACCCTTGACGCACACGTTTCTTTTCCTCGTTAGCCAGCTGGAAGAGCTCGGCCTCAAGGCGCTCCGTTTCCCCGGGGCGGCTGAGGTCGATCACCTCTGCCAGCAGGAATCTGCGCCCGCCGGGCGTTCCGTCGGAAAGGGTGACCGGCTCGGATTCGCGGAACACCTCGAACCGTTTGCTGGCAGCCTTCGGCCCGATGGCGAGCACGTAACGCAGGACGGCCGGCCGGTCAGGCAGATACCGCTGCTGGTGACCATCGTCGAAACACAGCTGCCAGGTGGCGGGCATCACGTTCCTTCGGGTAGGGGGACCCGCTGCGAGGGCCGCGGGGAACGGGGGGACCCGCGGCCCTCGCAGGTCAGGCCCCCACGCCGCGGTTCAGCGGCATCGAGTAGGTCTCCTCCCGGATCCGCAGGTGCTTGGCCGGGTCCTCGCCCTCGCGGAGCTCGGCGGGCACGTCCATCCCGATGTCCTGCCAGTTGCGGTTGGCCTGGGCCTGGATGGTCGCGATGTGCTCGGGCAGCATGTGACCGAACCGGCCCTGCATGGCCAGGTAGTCGGTGACCGGCCGCTGCACCGGCGGGTGGAAGTAGTGGTAGGTGCGTTCGGCGGGGTCGTACTCCCACACCGGGAAGAGCCCCGCTTCCACCACCCGGCGGCCGATCTCGACCGTCATCGAGGTCTGGTAGACCCAGCCCTTCTGGCACGGCGTGAAGCAGTGCATGAACGCGGCGCCGCGGTGGTTGAGGCCCTTGCGGGTCTTGTTTATCAGGTCAACCGGGTAGCCGACCGTGGTGGTGGCCACATAGCAGTGCGGGTGCCCCTCGGCCATCATCTTGGCCAGGTTCTTCGGCGGCAGCGACTTCCCTTCCGGGATCGCCTTGCCGAACGGCGTGAACGTGGTCATCCCCGCGTATGGCGTGGTCGGCGAGACCTGGATGCCGGTGTTCGCGTAGCACTCGTTGTCGTAGCAGATGAACAGGGCATCGTGGTTGCGGTAGAGCGCGCCCGAGATCGAGCCGAGCCCGATGTCGGCCGCGCTCCCGTCGCCGGCCATCACGATGATGTTGGGATACGGGCCGGGGTGGCGCCCCTTGCGGATCAGCGCCTCATACCCGGCCGCCACGCCGGCCGTGAAGGAGCCGCCGCTGGCGATCGGGGTGTGGGCCCAGGGCACCGTGTACGGGGTGCACAGGTAGGTCGAGTTCGCCACGTACATGCAGCCGGTCGGCCCGGCCACGACCGTGTCCTGGCCGGCCGCCTTCAGCACCCACCGGTACTCGATCGCGGGCCCGCAGCCCGCGCAGGTGCGGTGCCCGGCCTGATAGGGATCCTCGTCGGGGAGTTCGGGCAGGTAGTGGCGGTCGCGGCCGCTGTCGTCGCCGGTCGCGGCGCCGCGGCCTTCCTCCTCCAGCAACGGGAGGTACTGGCGGATCACTTCCTTGGCCATCAGCGGGCTCCTGGTTTCTGGTGAGGGTGGGATCCGGGACGGGCCGGGCGGTCGGCGCTCATTCCTCGAACCCCACCCAGTGCGCTGGCTTTTCGACGTGGCCCCGCTCCAGGGCCTGGGTGAGCTTGCCGGCCATCCACTCGAACTCGGCGGCGGGAACGGTCTCGCCGCCGAGGCCGGCCATGAACGAGGTCACCAGCGGCCGGTCCGCCGCGTGGTACAGGGCGGTGGTCACATCCGGGGCGAGGATGCCGCCGTAGGTCGATCCGCCCAGGCCCAGGTTGGTCTCCACCACCCCGACGGCCTTGACTCCGCGCAGCGCGGCGCGCAGGTCCTCGCTCGGGAACGGGCGGATCCACAGCAGCCGGGCCATCCCGATCTTCACGCCCCGCTCGCGGAGCATCCTGATCGCGGCCCGGCAGGTGACCGCGTGGCCGCCGGAGATGACGATCGCCATGTCGGCGTCGTCGAGCATGTACTCCTCGACGAAATGGGGGTAGTGGCGGCCGAACGCGACGGCGAACTCGTCGGTTTTCTCCCGGATGACCGGTATCGCGTCCTCCATGGCCCGGGCCCGCTCGAGCTGGAGCGGCGGGCCCTGCGAGGGGTGGATCTGCGGGCCGTGCGAGACCGGCCGGCGCGGGTCGAGCGGGAACGGCAGCCGGTACGGCGGCAGGTAGGCGTCCACCTGCGCGGCGGCGGGCATCTCTATCTCGCCCGCGATGTGGGACACGAAGTACCCGTCCTGCACCACCATCTGCGGCAGCAGCACCCGCGGGTCCTCGCCGATCGCGTAGGCGATCAGCGTCTTGTCGAAGACCTCCTGCGGGGTCGCGGCCCAGCCCATCAGCCAGCCCATGTCCCGGGTGCACAGCGCGTCGGTGTGCTCGGAGCCGAAGTCCCCGGGCGGGTCGAGGGTGCGGTCGGCGATCGACATGTGAACCGGGATCCGCGCGCCCGAGATGATCGAGTACATCTCGTAGCCGTAGGTCACGCCGACGCCGGAGGACCCGGTGAAGGCCCGCGCCCCGCATGACCCGGCGCCGAACGCGGCGGAGAGCTGCGAGTGCTCGCCGTCGGTCACCATGTACTCGGCGTCGAGGAGCCCGTCGGCCACGAACTGGGACAGGTTCATCATGATCGCTGTGTAGGGCCGGATGGGGTAGGCGGTGATCACGTCAACGTTCGCGTACAGGGCCGCGTACGCTGCCGCGGCGCAGCCGTTCAGCCGCTTGCGGGTCCCGGCCAGCCCGGCCAGCTTCTGCTCGCCGTCGGGCGTCCTGCTGCCTGGGCCGTAGTTGGGCTCCCCCGCCCATGCCCCATCGACATGAACCGTGGTCATGGCATCACCCCGCTTCTCCGTTTGGCTGGGCCGCGCTCTTGCCGTTCCCGGCGGGTGCGCTGCGGGCAGCGTCGTACTCGGCGATGGTTTCCTCGATGAGCTGGCGGGTGAACGCCGACTGCTCGGCGTGGGCCCCGTCGTAGGGCGCGAACGCCGTCTCCATCCGGGTGACGTCGGCGGGGTCGTCGAAGTCCATTTCCGGGACCTTCTCCAGGCAGCCGGTCGGGCACTCCTGCACGCAGACGAGGCACCCCTTGCAGTAGGTGGTGCGGATCGTGTAGTGCCCGTTCTCCCGGGTGTCGCGCATGACGCTCACGTCCGGGCAGACGACGTAGCAGTTGTCGCAGCCGTTGCAGACCCCGCAACTCATGCAGCGGTCGGACTCCGCGACCGCCTGCTCGCGGCTATAGGCCAGGGTGACCTCCACCCTCTGGCTGCGGCGGCGCTCCCCGGGCGGGGTGAGCGGGGCCTCGATCCGCGGGGCGTGCCGGAAGTAGGCCGCGTTCAGGCCCTCGTACGGCATGACCTCTGGTTCCGGCTCCGGTTCGAGCGCCTGCGCGGTCAGCACGCGGTCGATGTCGCGCGCCGCCCGCTTGCCGTCGCCCAGCGCGTCCACCACCATCGACGGGCCGCGCATGACGTCGCCGCCGACGAACATGTTGCCATCGACCCGGCCGTGCTGGTCGGCGGTGATGACCCCGCGGTCGCTGAGGTGGTCGGGGAGCCAGTCCAGCTGCTGCACCTGCCCGATGGCGATCAGGATGGTGTCGCAGGCGATCTCGCGCTCGGTGCCGGGGACCAGTTCGGGCCGCACGCCGCCCTGGGCGTCCTTGCCGAGCCGGGCGTCGCAGACCACGGCGCCGGTGACCCGGCCGTCGGCCGACAGCACCTTGACCAGGGAGGTGTTCGGCGCGAAGGCGACCCCCTCGTCCCTGGCCTGCTCCAGATCCTCGGAGACGATGAGCAGTTCGCCCGCGGATTCCAGGCTCGCGATGATGGCCTCGCCGCCGCCGAGGCGGATGGCGCTGCGGGCCGCGTCGGACGCGGTGTTCCCGCCGCCGATCACCAGCACCTGCCGGCCGACCTTGACCGGCCGGCCCAGGCCGGCCTCGCGCAGGAACTCCAGCGCCCCGATCACGCCGCGCGCCTCGATCCCCTCGACCGGCAGCCGCCGGCCGACGTCCTGGCCCAGGGCGAGGAAGGCCGCCGGGTAGGAGCGCAGCTCCCCCCAGCTGATGTCCTGCCCGGCCCGGATCCCGCAGCGGATCTCGATCCCGCCCAGCCGGGTCAGCTTGGTGATCTCGGCGTCCAGGATCTCCTCCGGCAGGTGCCAGGCGGGGATACCGGCCCGCAGCATCCCGCCCGGCTTTTCCAGCGCCTCGAAGATCACGCTCGAATAGCCGCGCCGGCGCAGGTGATAGGCGCAGGCCAGGCCGCGGCCCGGAGCCGACTATCGCCACCGTGGTGCCGTTCAGCGGGGGGAGGGTTGCCTTGACCGGGTCTTCCGGCAGGGCGAGGCCGTAGTCGCCCAGGAAGCGCTCCACGCTGCGGATGCCGATCGGCTCGTCGTGGGCGGCGCGGTTGCAGGCGGTTTCGCACGGGTGGTAGCAGACCCGCCCGGTGACCGACGGCATCGGGTTGTCCTGCATGATCGTGAGGTAGCCGTCGAGGTAGCGGTCGTGCTTGACGTAGTCCAGGTACTTCTGGATCTGCTCGCCCGTCGGGCAGGCGTTGTTGCAGGGCGGGGTCTTGTCCCGGTAGACCGGCCGGTAGAAGCGGAAATTGCCGGTGGGGAAGAGCCGCTGGCCTTCCTTCTCGGTGGGCGGCGGGGTCACGCCGGCGATCGGCAACTGCAGGTGCGGTGGGATGCGGGTGCCGCGGACGGACATGGCGCCTCCTCGCTACTGATTCAGTCGGCGGTAGTGGCGTGGGCAGCGGGCGTGGCGGAAACCTGCCCGTCGTGCTCGCCGGCCGCCGCGGTGAAGTCCACGACCGCGTGCTTGGCGGCGCCGCGCAGCATGGCGTCCCGGTCGGCCACCTGATCGGCGACGGCTTCCACGGGGAGTTCGCCGGTAGCGGCCGTCAGCGCGCCGATGAGCGGGGCGGCGATGCCCAGCCCGATCGCGAGCCGCTCCTCGGCGCCCTCGGTGGACATCCGGTCGAACGCCAGCTCAGACAGGTTGCGGACGAACATCCACGGGCTTCGCTCCCGCTGCTCGGCCAGCCCGACCGCGTCTACCACCACGAACTTGGCCATCTTGGCCTTCATCTCGCCGGGCAGGAATTTCAGCAGGTAGTGGGGGTCGCGCACCGAGTTGACGACCACCACGCCGCCGCGTTCGGGGGTCCCGCGCAGGAAGTTGACCGCCTTGATGATCGTCTCTTCGACCAGCACCACCCAGTCCGGGTGCGGGTTTTCATAGACGAAGCGGTCGACGATGGGCGAGTCGCCGAACCGTGCGTAGCGGCGGACCAGGCAGTTCGTCCGGTCCGGGTCGTCCACGTAGTCGCTGACGTTGTCGGCGTAATAGCCGAGGGCGCGTGCGGTCGCCGCGATGCAGGAGGAGACGTCGCGCGCCTCCTTGTCCATGATGATGCCGCGGGACCAGACAGTGAGCTCGTGGTACACGTGGCCACTTCCTGACATTGTATACTGTCGGCAGGATACTGCTCATGCTAGACATATGACGGCTCACGTCAAGGGGGATCGCCCACTACGCCCGGGCTGGGCCGGGCTTGTCGGGTCAGAGGCCGGCCGGGAACGTGAAAGGCTGCGGGGGGACGATCTTGCCGACGTCGAGCTGGATGACCGCGTGTGGGGTGAGCTTGATCGAGCGCGGGCCGCCAGCGAACCGCTTGCCGTGGACGAACGCCGTCACGTGCCCGGTGGCGTGCCCGACCTGGGTACCGCTCAGCGGCCGTCCCCATACATCGAAGAACTGCCCGAGCGTGTAGACACGCTGGACCGGGGACTCGATGTGGACGACACCGGTGGAGTCATGAGTATGCAGCCAGTACAGGCACCTGCCGCCTTCGACAATGCCGTCCACCACGTTGTGACATCGGGCTCTCTACCAAATGGCCGGAACGGCCCGGCGCAAAGCCTCCCCGTCCCCCCGCCAAGCGCGCCCGTTCCCTCACGCAGAGACTAGGACATGCCCGGGACCGGTTGACACGTGGCCAGGCCCCCACCAGGGCAGATAGGGCGGTCACCGCCGATCAGGTAGCGGCGCCTCCGGCCGATGCCGCATGATGTAGTGATTTTGCACCGCTGGGCCACGAGGGGTTTCGCTCTGCTGGACGAAGAGGGGAAGCGTGAGAGACGGAGGTCCGCAGGAGTCCGCCGGGTCCCGGCGCCGCGCGTCCTCCGATGATGCCGACACCCCCCGCCACGGCCGGAGGCCCTCCGCCGACCCACGAACCGGCTCCCGCACCGGCCCGCGGCCGGGTCCGCCGACCGATCCCCGGCTGCAGGCGCGTGACCCTGGTTCTGACCCGCGGATAGCGCAGCGCACCGGCTCCCAGATGGCGCAGCGCACCGGTCCTCAAACTGATCCGCGGGCGGCGCCGCAGGGCGGCGGCCCATATACCGATCCGCGGATGGGGCCGGGGGCCGACCCGTTGACCGATCCCCGGCTGCAGGGGCGTGGCCCCGGTTCTGACCCACGGATGGCGCAGCGCACCGGTCCTCATACTGATCCGCGGATGGCGCCGCAGGGCGGCGGCCCATATACCGATCCACGGCTGGCCCAGCGGACTGGTCCCAACACTGATCCGCGGATGGGGCCGCAGACTGGTCGCCACACTGATCCGCGGACGGGGTCGCGGGCCGACCCGTCGACCGATCCCCGGCTGCAGGCAGGCGATCCCCGCACCGGCCCCCGGATGGCGCAGCGCACCGGTCCTCATACTGATCCGCGGATGGCGCCGCAGGGCGGCGGCCCATACACCGATCCACGGCTGGCCCAGCGGACTGGTCCCAACACTGATCCGCGGATGGGGCCGCAGACTGGTCGCCATACTGATCCGCGGACGGGGCCGCGGGCCGACCCGTTGACCGATCCCCGGCTGCAGGGGCGTGGCCCCGGTTCTGACCCGCGGATGGCGCAGCGCACCGGTCCTCATACTGATCCGCGGATGGCGCCGCCGACGGGTTCCCATGCCGATCCGCGGGCCGCGCAACACACCGATCCGCGGACGGGGCCAGGGACGGGCCCGCGGACCGATCCCCGGCCGCAGGCGGGGGATCCCCGCACCGACCCGCGGATGGCGCGGCGCACGGATCCGCGGGCCGCCCAGCGCAGTGGTCCACAACCCGATCCGCGGACGAGGTCGGGTACCGGCCCGCTGACCGACCCTCGGCTGCAGGGGCGTGGCCCCGGTTCTGACCCCCGAATGGCGCAGCGCACCGATCCGGGCGCTGATCCGCGGGGTGGAGGGCTTCGTCCTGACGCGCGGGCGAGATCCGGGACGCATCAGCGGCCACGATCCGGCTCCGGGCCGGGAACGGGCCCGCAGTCGGCGTCCCGGCCAGGCCCGGACGCCGACCCACAGCGCCGGTCGCCGGACGCGTCGTCCGGCTCGCAGTTTGGCCCGCGGCCATGGTCGGGCCCGCAACCCGGCTCGGCTGACCCGCGATCGCGTCCCGCCAGCGGTCCGCACACTGATCCGGGCGGCGGTGCGCGCCGCGGCCCCAGGCAGGCTATGGACCGTGACCTTCGGACGCCGCCCTCGCCTGGTGCCACGCGTGGTCCCCGGCAGGCTTATCCACGGCCCGGTACCAGCGGCCCAGGTACCAGCGGTCCCGGTGCGAGCGATCCCGGAATGAATGGTCCAGGTGCCGGTGGTCCTGGTGTCAGCGGTCCCGTTGGCAGAGGGCCGGCCGGCCGGAGGCCGGGTGGCAGGGGGCCAGGTCGGGAGCCCGGCCGGGACCGCGAGCCCGGCCGGGAGCGCTACGCAGGCCGTGAGTCCTTCCCCGAAGACGCACCGCGCCAGGCCGGGCCGGCGGGAGTTGCCGGCTACGACCAGCCCGGTCCGGCTCCGCCACGCCGGCCCAGCCGGGCACGTGGGCTCCCGCCGGGCAGCGCTGACGAACCCGGTGACGGGGCCCGCGCAGGGCGGTCGGCCTCCCGGGCGATGATGGCCGGCCCGGAGGAGCGGAGCAGTCGCGGGGAGCCCTCCGGCCGGGGCAGATGGAAGAGCCTGAAGCGGTCACGGATCTGGTTGCTGGCTGGCGCGGCTGGGCTGGCCGTGGGCGTGGTGGTGGTGACGGCCGGCGCATTGCTGCTGGGCGGCAGCGGCCCGGCCCATGCGCTCGTCACGCCGGCCAAGCTCGGTGCGTATGTCCGCAAGCCCCAGCTTGAGCAGCAGATGAACGCGAAGGACTTGCAGCAGCAGGTGGTCACCAAGAGCGCCGGCCAGGCCAGCGATGTGGTCGATGCGGTATACGAGGCCAACTCGGCCGCGGCCGGCGGCACCAGCCCGCAGGTGATCCTGTTCATCGGTGGCCACCTGTCGGGGGTGTCACCCACCGGCTTCATCACCAGCTTCACCCAGCAGTTCAAGGGTGCGCACAGCACCGGCGCGGGCAGCATGGGCGGGCGGGCCGCCTGCGTCAATGCGCAGGAGAACGTGGCCGGCAGTGTGGCGCTGTGCACCTGGGCGGACAACGACACCTTCGGCCTCGTAGCCTCACCCACCATGGACGCGGCGCAACTGGGGACACAGATGCGCACGATCCGGCCCGACGTCGAGCACGTGACCAATTAGGTCGGGTCAGTCAGGGTCCCGGCTGTGCTGTGGCCGCGGCTTGCGGATCGAGAGACGGGCAACGGCGATGGTAATGGCCGCAGCCAGCACCGCCAGGCCGATGATCTGGCCGCCGACCAGGCGTGTGCTGAGCGGGAACGATGCCGACACCTCGCTGACCTTGACCGGGGTGGACGACTGAGAGGGGTCGGGCGAGGGTGTCACCTGAGGGAAGTTCAGACTGGGGTCCGTCACCGGGCTGGGCAGCAGGGGCAGCCTGGCGGACGGGAGCACCCCTGCCGGCAGGCTTGTTCCGGGCAGCTGCGCGCCCACGCCCGCGGGGGTGAGTCCTGCTCCGGCCGTGGCCGGGCTGGTCGCCGGGGCCGCCGCCGTGACCAGGACGCTGCCCGACGCCGTGGCGGAAGCCTTCGCCTGTGGTGAGGTACCGGTCGCTGTAAGGGTGAGATGAGTGCCCGAGGCGTTCTGCGGCACCGCGACCGCAGCACGCAACTGGACGGCCTGGCCAGCGGTCAGGGCGACCGAGCACGAGTTCGCGCCAGTCGCCGGGCAGACCGTGAAGCTCGGCGTCAGCTTGCCCGGTGCCGCTGTGATGGTGACCTTCGCGGTTCCATTCACCGTGCCGGCCAGCCAGACCCAGACCGCATAACGCGCCTGCCCGCCCGGCCGGACGCTGGCCGCCAGCGCCTGGACGGTCAGGCACAGCGTGTCAGCGGTGGAGGATGGCGAGCCGGAAGGGCTGGGACTGGGGCCGCTGGATGACGGGCTGGGGGTCGGGCTGGCCGGCGACGGGGTGGGGGTCGGGCTGGCCGGCGACGGGGTGGTGGTCGGGCTCGCGGACGACGGCGCGGGGGTGGGAGTGGCGGACGACGGCGCGGCTGTCGGGCTGGCGGGCGCGGAGGAGGCCGCGCTCGGGGTGGCTGCCGGGCTGGTCGTGCTTGCGGACACGGCTGTGAGCTGGGCCGCGCACGGGTTCGCGGCCGTGGGCGCGGCGCTGGCCGGGCCGGCCAGTAACACCCCGGCTAGGCTCGCCGGAATGATGATAAATCCCGAAATAGCGCCAAGAGCGTGGGCCATGGCACGCCGCTTGCTCATGGATCCGCCCTCGCCACCGTGGTCATCCCCGTCCGGGTCGCGTTCGCTGCCATGATGAGCCTGTCAACGCGGGAAACATTCCCCACTGTCCCCATTCGACACCTGGCCGGGTGGCCGAAGGAACGGCTCGGCCGAAAGGCACATAAAACAATCGGCGACGACAGGCTCCTGGACGGAGGGATTGATGGCCGCCGCGTGGACGCCGCCGGATGACGTTCTCACCCGCCCGGCGCCGCCTCCCGATCATGTGATCAGGTACGGCACGGGCCCGGAGTACGTCGCCGACGTCCGGTTGCCCGGGGCGAGATCGCGACCGGCCCCGCTCGTGATCTTCCTGCACGGCGGCTTCTGGCGGGCAGCATATGACCGATCGCACACCGGGCCACTGGCCACCGCGCTGGCGGCAGCCGGCTACGCCCTGTGCGTGCCGGAGTTCCGGCGGACGGGGCAGCCGGGTGGCGGCTGGCCGGGGACGTTCGAGGATGTGGCCGCCGCGGTTGACCGGTCGCCGGCACTGGTCAGGGAGGCGGCGGGCCCAGGCGTCATCGCCGATGGGGCGGCGCTGCTGGCCGGGCACTCGGCCGGTGGCCACCTGGCTCTGTGGGCGGCAGGGCGGCACCTGCTGGGACCGGATTCGGGCTGGCATGCCGACGCCAGGGCCGGGGGAGTAGTGGTACTCGCCGGCGTGAGCGGCCTGGCTGACTGCTACGACCAGGGACTGGGCAATGGCGCGGCCGCCGCGCTCATGGGCGGCGGTCCAGCCCGTTTCCCGCAGCGCTACCAGGTTGCGGACCCGGCGGCCCTGCTGCCGCTGGGGTGCCCGGTCAGGCTGGTGCACGGCTCGCTGGACGACGTGGTCCCGCCGGCGATGAGCCGCGGTTATGCGGCGCTAGGTCGCGCCGCTGGCGACGACACCACCGTGGCCGAACTGCCGGGCGGCAGCCATCTCGATGTCATCGACCCGCTCTCCCCAGCGTGGCCCCAGGTGATGGCGGCCTTCAGAGACCTGGCTCCGGTGATGCCCTCATCCCCATAGGCGGCCCCACCGGCGCCCGCTGGCCTGAGGCTGGCCAGGCAGCGCGACTGGCACCGGTGATTCGGGCGCGGCGCCGGTGGGCGTGTATGCTCGCCTCGCGCGGATGTGCCAGCCCGGTGGGGGAACCCGCCCGGGCCGCTCCGGTCGGCCGAAGGATTTGCGGCCAGCCGTGTGCCCCCTTAGCTCAGTCGGCAGAGCGTCTCCATGGTAAGTATCCCGTTCGAATCGCTGTGCTGGCCTGCGGGGATGCAGGTGACAGCCGAGCGCTGTGCGACTAATTAGACGCTCTATTGCTACACCTCGTGCTATACCTCGGCGGCCGAGGGACGTGTAATGAGAGTCACATTCGAGAGGTGACCTCGTATGGTGGGCGGGTATTAGGACAGCAGGGAGCGCCTGCCTTCGTTGAGAGCCGCCAGGCTGACGTCCTGACCAGGGCAGACCCGCCCTTAGCGTGGCGCTCAGGCGGCCGTAGCCAGCTTGTGAACCGTACCCATGGTCAGGTACTGCAGGCGACCCCGTTCGTGACCTTCAGCAGTAAGTGGTTACCCAGGGTTCTGCATCCGTCGCTGGGTATCGGCAGCTGTCAGCACCGCCCGCGAGCGGTCATCCCGTGGCCGCGATTGCGCGTCCATACAAGCATTGTCCAGGCATGCGCCGGCGATATGCGGATGTCCTCACTCGGCTCGCAGCAGCTGGGCCGGGCGTGATCGCGCGGCCAGCAGCGCGGGGAAAAAGGCGAGAACGTTGGCGGCGGCGAGCACCCCGAAGGCGACCGTGGCTATAAGCAGCACGTTCACTTCTGTTAGGGACACCACCCCGAAGTTCGTAGCGAACACCCGCCAGACCACTCTGCCGGCCGCGATCCCCAGCGGCACCCCGGCCACGATCCCGACCAGGGCCACCGCGGTGGCCTGCCAGCTGACTACGGCCGCGACCTGATACCGGACGAACCCGAGCACCTTCAGCAACCCAGCCTCGGCGCGCCTGCGGGAAACGCTGACCAGCAGCAGGTGCACCATCGTCGCCGCCCCGAACAGCGCCAGCATGCCGCTGAACAGCAGCGGGAAGTTCACCGACTCGCCGAAGTTGACCAGTTCGGCCGGCTCCTGGTCGCCTGAGACCAAGAACTCACCGTATTTGCTGACGTGCCGGGCCAGCGCCGCGGCCGCGTGCGGCCCGGGAGCGGCGCGGGCCAGCACCGAATAGATGGTGCCCCGCTGCACGTTGCGCTGGCATGCCTGCCTGCCGGCGCCGGGCGGGCATTGCGTATCCGTCAGCGCACTGAGGGTCATCGCGGCCCCGCTGCCCAGCCCGCCGGTGTAGAAGCTCGGCGCGAAAGATGCGCGGCCAACCACGCGGAACTGAGCCTGGTGCCGGGCACCTTCCGGGTCCGTCACGGTCACCCCGACCAGCCCGCCCGGCTGCGCTCCGACGCTGCGCATGGTCGCGGCGCCCAGCATGATGTCGTGGTCACCGCTGGCCCGCCGGCCGTCTATCACCGAGATCAGCGCCGGCCCGCGGATCGCGGTCACCGCGACCAATCGGACCTGATGGCCATTGACGTCGATCACCGCGAAAGCCGCCAGGGTGATCCGCGCAATCGCCTGGTCCTGGCGCAGGCTGGTCAGCACAGGTCCAGTGACGTAGTCCACGGACCCCCCTCCCTGATAGCTGAACTCCGCCTGGAACGGTACGCCGTACAGCGCGGGTGTGGAGATGAGCCGGGTCAGGCTGGCCCCGAACACGGCCGTCGCGCACAGCGCCGCGACCGCCAGCACCATGCCGAGCAGCGCGCTACCCACCGGGACCGGCTGGCGGCCGCGGCCCCGCTGGAGTGCGTACCGGACCCCGATCAGCGCGCTCGGCGGCGCGCCGGACCAGGTCACGGCCCGGACCAGCGCCACCGGCACCGGCTCCGGCCGGCGACGGCGCAGCAGCCGCGCATCGCGCACGGCCGGCCACACGGACAGCGCTACCACCGTGGCCACCGTGGCCGCTGCACCGAGCACCATGACCATCGGATCAAAAACCACGGCGCCCGCCGAGCTCGCGGCCAGCCGCGCCTCGCCCACCGGGGTCAGCGGGGACAGCAGCGTGGCCAGCGCCATGGCCCCGGCCGCGCCCACGGCGCCGATGATGGCCGCGCGGGCCAGGCCGAGCGCCACGAACTGCCGCACCCGCAGGCCCACTGCGGACAGGGCCTGACGATCATCCTGCTCGGTGACGAACTGCCGGGCGGCGGCCTGCCCGAGGACAGCCAGCCCGGCCAGCGCGGCCAGGCCGGCCAGCACCCACCAGCCCACCGCCTGCGGCCTGATCGAGCCCTCCACCCCCTCGGCGTCGAGATCCAGGTCGTCGGCACCGTTCGAATCCAGCGGGCGGAGCTGGCTTTCGAAGGCGGGCAGGTCGGCCGCGCCGCGCCGGAGCTGCACGTAGTAGGACGACAGCACCATTGAACGGGGATTCACCGCCGCCGCGTATGCCCTGGTCGTGAACAGGTCGTAGCGGCTTCCCTGCCCGGAGTGGAATTCATCCTCGGCCACCACCAGGCCCACGACCCGCAGGTTGCGCCGCGGGACGAGCGCGATATTGATGTGAGCCCGGCCCACCTTCTGAGCCAGCTGCAACTGCGCCGGGGTCGGCGTCAGGACCCGGATCACCGAGCCGATGTGCACGCCGTTATCCATGGCCAGCGTGTAGGAGGCCAGTACCTCATCAGAGTTGGACTGGTCCGGCATCCGCCCCGAGAGCAATTTGCCCACCCGGGAAAGGCTGGCCGGTGGGACTTCGGAGACCTGAACGCTGGCGCTAGGACCAAACTGCTTGCTGCAGGACACGCAGTGGTCGGCGAAGCTGAACGGCATAAGAACTGGTGTCACCCGCGCCACCTGGGGAATGCGGGCCAGTCCCGGCAGCGGGTGGGTGCTGTAGACCAGGGCATCGTAACCGTGCCGGGCGACGAAATCAGGCAGGGCAGCCGCGGTCCGCCGAGCGGTCACCGCCGCAGCCATCACGAACCCGCCCACCAGCGCGACCAGCACGGCCAGGGCCAGCCAGGACCTCCAGTGCAGCCGCAGCCGCACACGGAGCACCAGGACAACAGCCCCCATGTCAGCCTCCCCGTCCAGGGTCCCTGTATGCAGTCTGCCGTGTTGCCCCGGATCAGCAAGGTGGCCAGCCACCAGCGCGAGCTCGTGCTACCTCTCCCCTCGGCCATCAAGGTCCCCGATGTTGACGGCACGTTTATCTGGACACCAAGTCATGATCAACGGCCATGCTCTTTCTCCACCGCTCTCCTTCGTGGCCGCGATCCCTTCGGCCCGAGCCGCGGTCCAGGTGGAGCGCCTGCAGCGAAGCGAGGACGAACAACCTGGACGGTCGGCGGTCATTTGATGAGGCCACCACAGTCACGGAATGTGGCTGAGCGCAGAGCTACGGCCGCGCCTGATCCGCGATCTGTATCCTGACTTGTGACACGTTCGGCGGTCCGGAGCGATGGCGGCTCGCTGACTTGGGCTTTCGCGGTTGGTCATGAGTGAGTTTGCGCACTAAAAAAAAAAGATCTTTAATCCCGGAGGTTACGCGAGCTGATGCCGGTCGCCGCGTGGTGCTATGCCGGGTGTTAGCGGCGGCTGGTTACCGATACGATCCTGGCGTATTGGAAGGATGCGGGCTAGGGGCCGGACATGGCGTGGCACGGTCCGCCAGGTCGGCAGCTCTATTACGAGGATAGCGGCCGTGGCGATGCTGTTGTGCTGATGCCGGGCTGGGGCGGAAGCATCGCCGACCTGGGCCGGCTCCGGCGCGACCTGGCAGATGGATTCCGCGTCGTCGCCGTCAACCTGCCCGGCTCCGGCGGGTCGCAGCCCCAGCCGCGGCACTACACGCCCGGCTACTACCACGAGGACGCCGCCGTCCTGCTGGGCCTGCTCGACGCGCTCGGCATCGGTGCCGCGCACCTGGCCGGTTTCAGCGACGGCGGAGAAGAGGCGCTGCTCATGGCCGCCCTGCGGCCCGGCTGCGCGCTGTCGGTCTTCGCCTGGGGAGCGATCGGGCAGATCGTAGCCTCGCCCGCGGACCTCGACGAGCTGGCCGCGGCGATCGCCAGTCCAAGCGGCGCGCTGGCGCCGCTCGCTGCCTACCTGACGGCCGCGTATGGGACGGCCAACGCCACGATCATGACGCAAACGTGGTCGTCGGCGATGCGCGGCATCCTCGACGCTGGCGGCGACATCAGCCGGTCCCTGGCGGCGCGGATCCGCTGCCCGGCGCTGCTGGTGGCCGGGACGTACGACGAGTTCTGCTCGCCTGAGAAGACCAGGGAACTGGCGGAAGCCATCCCGCGCGGTCAGTTCGCCGAGGCGCACGGCGCCGGTCACGACATCCACATCTCACACGGCGACTGGCTGTCGGCCACGGCGCTGCGCTGGCTGGCTGGGCACTGAGACATTCGTAATTGCGGGGTTACAGAAGGGTGTGAGGTCGAGGCCGGTGCTGGCGAGGAAGCCGTCGAGCAGGCTGGGCCGGTACTGCATCCGTTTGAGCCGGGTCTTGATCAGGGTGGTGAGCTGGGCCAGGTTGCGTTTGGCCAGGTTGGCCAGTGACCGCTTGAGGTGGGACCAGACGGGCTCGACCGGGTTGAGCTCGTGTGCATACGGCGGGAGCCGGTAGACCGTCAGCCAGTCCCGCGCTGCGATCAGGTCCGCCATCACGTCGCTGACGTGGGCATTCAAGTTGTCCCACACGACCACGATGGGGCCGCCGAGTTGCTGGTGCGCGGCGTCCAGCAGCCGGGCGAAGCCGGCCTCGGTGAAGCCCTTGCGCTGGCCGTTGCGGCGGGCGTGGTGGACGCGGTAGATCAGCCGCGGCCGCTGGCCAGGCTTGACGGCGAGCAGGGCGGCCAGCGAGACACGCCGGTTGGATCCGCCAGTCACTTTCACTACCGGGGTGCGGCCGCGCCGTCCCCAGGTGCGGCCCTTCGGCGGCCTCAAGCCCTGGCCGGATTCGTCTTCGAAGACCAGCCAGGCGCCCAGGTCCGCCGCCGTCCTTTTATTACCGGCCAGGTCTCCTCCCGCCAGGCGGCGATCCGCTCCTCGTCCCGCTCGGTGGCCTGGCGAGCCGGGACCTGCACGCTCCAGCCAGCCCGGTGCAGCAGCAGATCCAGCCCCGCCAGGGTGTAGTCCACCTTGAACCGGCGGCGCACCACCTCGGCAATGCGGGCCAGCGTCCAGCACTGGTCCTCATCCCATCCCCACGCCGCCGGGCCCGCCTCCAGCAGTGCCGCCAGCTCACCCACCTGGCCCGGGGTGAGCTTGGCGGGGCCACCACCAGGGCCCTTGGACATCAGCGCCGCCCGGCCACCGGCGGCCAGCGCCCGCCGCCACCGGTTCGCCGACATCCGCGTCACCCGGAACCGCTTCGCGACCTCCCGGTCGCTGGCCCCGGCCTCGATCAGGCCTGCCGCCGCTAACCGCACCTGCTCCCGGCGGGCCCGCTCAGCCGCGTCCAGCCCACCACCATCGGGATACCTCATGACCCCGGCATAGCATCACGCGGCAACCGGCACCAGGCCTTGTAACCTCCGCGATTAACGATCTTTTTTTCTTTTTAGATTAGGCCGGGACCGTAGAGAGGCCGGGCGTCCCCGTACGCGGGTCAACTTTCCGGCGGTCCTGGGTCCGCGTCCACCGTGGCCGCAAGGGCGAGCGCCGCTACATATCCGAGGCTGATTACGCCCGGCGGCCTGCGCTGTCGATCGGGCTCGTGGCCGTTCGTGTAGGGGGTAGACGGCCGGTCTGAGACCGGCGCGGCCGGGAGGAGAGGAGCGTTATGCCTGAGCCGAAGGTTCTGCTGAGTGGACTGGGGATTCCTGAGTCGCCGCGGTGGCATGAGGGGAGGCTGTGGTTCTGCAACTGGATCGACCGGCAGGTCGTGGCGGTTGACATGGACGGCAAGGCGCAGGTCATGCTGGTGCGGGACCCGGCCAGCCACTCGATGGGCTGGTCGATCGACTGGCTGCCCGACGGCAGGCTGCTGACCACCGGGGCCAAGCTGGAGCGGCAAGAGCCCGACGGGTCGATGGTCACCATCGCCGAGCAGCACGCGAACGAGATCGTCGTGAACGCGAGCGGCAACATTTACATCAACGGCGCGGACTTCGACTTCGTCGCCGGTGCGCCGCCCACGCCGGGCTATATCAAGCTCGTCACGCCGGACGGGCAACTGCGCCAGGTCGCTGACGACATCGCCTTCCCCAACGGCATGGTCATCACCCCGGACGGCCGGACGCTGATCATCTCCAAGTCGTTCGCGGGCCGGCTCACCGCGTTCAACATCGACGCCGACGGCGGGCTGTCGGGGCGGCGGGTGTTCGCCGAGGGTCTGGGGCCGGACGGCATCTGCCTGGACGCCGAAGGCGCGGTGTGGGTGGGCACGGCCGGGTTCTCGGCCGCCCGCGTCGCCGAGGGCGGCACGGTCCTGCAGCGCGTCGAACTCGAGGAGAACCGGGCGCTGTTCGCGCTGATGCTCGGCGGCCCGGACCGGCGGACCCTGTTCATCTGCACCGCCGAGTGGCACAAGGCCGACGGTGCCCCCGCCAACCTCGAACGGCTGGCCACGGGGGCGCGCACAGGGGAGATCCTCGCACTCCCGGTCGAGGTGCCCGGCGCCGGCAGGCCGTGACAGCAAACCGGGGCCGCCGGTACCGGTCCTCCGGCGCCGGCGGCCCCGGCAGCTACGTGTAACCCACCCCGCCGACCACCTGCGCCAGGCCCTTGACCGCATCCGCCGGCGTTCAGGTGCGCACTAACTTGTCACAAGTCAGGCCGCGGTCCAGGTGGAGCGCCTGCAGCGAAGCGAGGACGAACAACCTGGACGGTCGGCGGTCATTTGATGAGGCCACCACAGTCACGGAATGTGGCTGAGCGCAGAGCTACGGCCGCGCCTGATCCGCGATCTGTATCGTCACGGGGTCATGATCGATTAGTGCCTGCCAGTACAGATAAAGAGCGCTTATGTCACACGAGCAGGTCAGGCTGGGAGGGCTTTTCCGGAGGCGAGGTCGAGGGCCTGGTCGGGGCTGAGGGCCATGCCGCTGGAATAGGCCGGCCCGAACTGCTGCTGGCCGAGACGGGCGCGCACCTGGGCGAGGCTGTCTCGGCGGTAGCGTGCTTCAAGCTCCTCCCACGGTTGCCCGGTTGGGTCGAGGAAGGCTTGCGCGATACCGTGGAGTATGGCCGCCCGGCGCCAGTCGCCCGCGTCGGCGGCGAGGCAGGCCAGGCCGAGGCTGGCGTAGGCGATACCGGAATGGTCCCCGATGTGGCGGCTGATCCGCAGGACTGCCGCGAAGCTGGATCGCGCGCCGTCGGGGTCATGGTCGTGGCGCTGCACCCAGCCCATGTTGGCCGACAGTTGCAGGTTGCCGCCCCCGATTGCCCGTTGAGCTTGTGCCGCCTGTTGCAGGTAGGTGCGGGCGGCGGGGATGTCCCCGGCGCGCAGCGCGTGAACGCCAGCGTTGTTGTTCAAGAAGTAGGCAACGAGATGGTCGCCGGATCGCTGGGTGCAGGCGAAGGCCTCGGTGAACAGTGGCCCGGCGTGCGCGGGGTCGATGAGGGCCTCGCACAGCAGATAATTTGTCAGGCTCATGCCGAGCAGGACATCATCGCCTAGCTGCCGGGCGCGCTGGACGGCTTCCCGGCCAAGAGGAAGTCCTCGCTCTGGGTCGCCGGCCAGGTAGTAAACGAAGGCGAGCGTTGCGAGTGCGTCGATGAGCAGCCGGTCGTGGTCGAGCTGGCGAGCCAGTTTGACTGCCCGTTCCACAAGCTGCCGTGCTCTTGCTATGTCACCGCGGCCACCGACGGTGGCCGCGGTGATCAGCGCTGTCGCGAACAGTTCTGGGTGTGTCCGGGCTTCGGGCCGGTCCAGCACCGGCAGGAGCAGGGAGGCGGCTTCCTCGTCCCGGTTACGCGTCATCCAGTAGCGCCGCAGCGCGACGCCCAGGCGCAGCACCTGTTCGGTCCCGTCCGGGCGGCTGGCCGCATGCAAGGCGGCGCGCCGCAGGTTCGCCTGGTCGGTGTCCAGCCGGGCGAGCCAGCTGCCCTGGCCGGGCCCGGTCAGATGCGGGGCCGCGGACTCGGCGAGGCGCAGATAGTGCGCGCCGTGTGCCGCCGCCACTGCGGCCTGGTCGCCGCCGGCCTCGGCGAGCCGCTCGGCGGCGAACTGGCGGATGGTTTCCAGCAGCCGGTAGCGCAGCGCCTGCCCCATCGGCTCGGCCACGACCAGGCTCTTGTCCACCAGCGATCCGAGCAGGCCGGTGACGTCGAGCGCCTCGATGTCCCCGAAGCCGCAGACAGCTTCGGCGGCGTCCAGGTCGAAGGTCTCGGCGAACACCGACAGGCGCTGCAGCAGCGACTGCTCGGCGCCGTGCAGCAGCGAATAGGACCACTCGACCGTCGCCTCCAGGGTCTGCTGCCGCGCCGGGGCGGTGCGGCTCCCCCCGGTCAGCAGGCGGAAACGCTGGTCGAGGCGGTCGGCCAGGCCGCGCAGCGACAGCGAGCGCAGCCGGGCGGCGGCCAGCTCGATGGCCAGCGGCAGCCCGTCCAGCCGCCGGCAGATCGACACCACCAGCGGGGCGGTTGCCTCGTCAACGGAAAAGCTTGTGCCCTGGGCCCTGGCCCGCTCGATGAACAGGGCGACCGCATCCGAGGACCTGGCCGCCGCCGGGCCGGTGTCGCCCGGCCCGGGCAGCGACAGCGGCGGCACCCGGTAGATAGTCTCGCCGCCGATGCCGAGCGGCTCTCGGCTGGTCGCAACCAGATGCACCCGCGGGCATCGCCGCAAGATGGCATCGGCGGTCTTGGCGCAGCCGCCGATCAGGTGCTCGCAGTTGTCCAGCACGATCACCACGTCTTGGAGGGCGAGGGCATCGAGCAGGGCTTCCAGGGCCGCCCGGCCCGGCTGGGAGGCGATCCCCAGCGCCTGGCAAATGGCCAGGGCCACGCCGTCCTCGTCGGTGACCGCGGCCAGCTCCACCAGCCAGACCCCATCACCGGACCCATCCAGCAGCCCGGCAGCCAGCTGCAGGCCCAATCTGGTTTTGCCGCACCCCCCAGCTCCGGTCAGCGTGACCAGGCGGGATGATGCCACCAGGGCCCGGACCTCTGACAGCTCCCGCTCACGCCCAATGAAGGTGGCCAGCTGGGCCGGGAGATTGTTCGCCAGCGCCGGGTTACCCAGCGAGCGCAGCGGCGGGAATTGCGCTTGCAGGCCCGCCGCCTGGAGCTGGAAGACCCGCTCTGGGCGTCCCAGGTCCTTCAGCCGGTGCACCCCCAGATCCCTCAGCGCCGCGCCAGGGGGAAGCGCGTCGCGCACCATGGCGGCCGCCGTCTCCGACACCAAGACCTGCCCCCCATATCCGGCCGCTGCCACCCGGGCGGCGCGATGCACATCCAGGCCCACCAGGCCCGTGGCCGTCTTGGACGCCTCCCCGGTGTGCACCCCCATCCGCACCCGCACGTGCTCCCCGCCAGGCCAGGCATGCGCCGCCAATGCCCGCTGCATCTGCATCACCGCCGCCATGCACGCCGTCGGTGAGGAAAACACCGCGAAGAACGCATCCCCCTGCGTATCGACTTCCCTGCCGTCATGAGCGGCCAGCCCCGACCGGATCAGCGAGTGGTGGTCGGCCAGCACCTGCGCGTAGAGACCTTCCCCCAACCGCCGGACCAGGGCCGTCGAATCCTCAATGTCGGTAAACAAGAACGTGAACGTCTCCACAGCCCAAAGCCTAGGAGCCCAGCCAGAGCCCGCAACCGGCCACCAGCCATGACGCACCGGCACAGCCGGCTCCGGCTCGGTCACCTGCCCAGCGCACAGCGAAGCCCAAGCTGCCCGAGGCACCGGCATAGTGGCGTGATGTGACCCGCTGCCCGACCGCATCCAGCCGCCGGATGAGGCCAGCCTCTGCTGGGTCCTGAAAGCCCGCAGCGGGGCCCTGGCTTGCCGGGCGGCTGCAGGAGGCTGACCGGCGGCCAGGAACCACGAGCATCAGCAAGGGGTTCACCGTCATTCACCCATACCCGGTCAGCGCCCGAATCGCGCGTCCAGGATTGACGGATCTGGCCGCCCGCCCTGACCAGCCGACAGCCTGAACTACCAGCGCGTAATCGGCAGGCAGCTGAGCCGCAGAGTAGTGTCCCGAAAATCCGGTCGCTCTCTGTGATGGCCACGGTGCCCTCCTCGTGGCCGCCAGCGGGATGCTGGTGGCCGTCCACACTGGACGGCGGCGAGGGCCGACGCAAGATCGAGCAGCCGAGGAGAGCGGGATGCTCGCGGAGCCTTGCCGAGGCATCTTCATGCAGTCCGGCCGATGGATCTTCATATAACGAGGTCGCTAACACCCGACACCATGACGTGGTCTAGCTGCATGCGGTCCGCTGCGCCAAAGGCGAGCACGCATGCCTGCGCCGTGCTACGGCGGCCTCCTGGATCGACGCCTCCAGGTGAAGGCGCCGAGACGGCAGGAGTGCGGTAAGCTCTCCAACGCCCGGGGCGGGTAACTTGGTCTCAGGCATTGAGTCAGATCAACGCTGTATGACCGCTGTGCACGACCTGAGTTGACGGCCGCGAAGCACGAAAGCCCAGGTCAGACAACTTAAGACTCGCCCCCTTAGCTCAGTCGGCAGAGCGTCTCCATGGTAAGGAGAAGGTCTACGGTTCGATTCCGTAAGGGGGCTCTAGGTCGTGGTGTATTTTCGAACATCTAACTGGGTAGCACGGCAGCCGGAAAGTGCCACTCGAGTGGCACTTGACATGGCACTCATGGTGCCGCCCCGCTGAGCGCTGGCGGACTTCTGGCAGATAGGAAGACAGCGGAGTACTTCTGGTGCCGGGAACAGGTATAAGGATTGCCCGGGTGACCCTACATGGACGCTCGGCTAGCCCGCCGAGCTTGTGCGCTGCGTAGGGTGAGTTCTTCGTGATGCCCTGAGCGCTCGCGGGGCGGCAGATCGCCGATTTTGTGCGGCTGATGGCCGGTACCAGCGACTCGGATGATCGCGCGCAGATCATCCACGTCGGTGCGTCGGCCCTCGGGTGGCAAGGGGGGAACGGAAAGTCCCGCCAACCAGTCGGTGGGCCGGCATCAGCGGCGTGCGCAACCGCTGAGGGTGTCTGGCAGCGGATGATGCACCGTGGCGGCTAGCAGCTCCGTCGGGTCAACGGTGATCTCCTGGTTACGCGTTTCACACGCCACCAGCAGCGTGACCGCCGATCCGGCCGACCGGCGGCGCAGATGGCTGGCAGCGAGGTCACGCACGGAAGTCGGCCATCTATACCAGAAGCCGGTCGGTGACACGGTCGGAGCTGTCCTGGGCCGGGCGATTTACGGCTCGAGGTCGGGCCCTTTTCGCTGGACCGGCGAGCGGGACGCAGTTCCCTCCAGCTGTTGTGCAGGCTGCGCTTAGGGCCTGCCGCGGCGGCTCTACCGTGCGAGGAATTCGAGGGCTTTCTGGACGAATTGTGTGTGGAACTGGAAGATGCCGCCGTGGCCGGCGTCGGGGTAGATCACCAGCTCGCTGTCGGGCAGGCGGCGGGCCAGGTCGGCTGAGTTGGCCGTTGGCACCATCTTGTCGCTGTCGCCGTTGGCGACGAGCACGGGCTGGTGGATGACGGACAGGTCGGAAGGCTGCTGCAGGCCCCAGCGGTGGATGGCCTTGAGCTGGGCGGCATAGGACCTGAGCGAGATCTTCTTGTCCCGGTCCTGGGTGCGTTCCTTCAGCCGGGCCAGGAATTCCTGGCCGGCCCGGCGCCCGTTGGGTGTCCTGGTGAAGAACAGGAACTGTTTGGGGTCGGTGAAGGTGAGCAGTGCCCGGATGGTGTCCAGGTTCGAGATCCGGGTCACCTTGTCGATGCCCTCGCCGCCGGCGGGCCCGGTGCCGGCGAGGATCAGCTTGCGGACGAGTTGTGGTTCGTCTTGGGTGATCACCTGGGCGATCATGCCGCCCATGGAGAAACTGAGGAGGTTGACCTGGTCCAGGCCCAGCGCGCGGATGAAGGTGACGGCGTCGGTGGCCATCGCCGCGATGGTGTCCGGCGTCGTACCGGCAGAAGCGCCGACGCCCCGGTTATCGAAGGTGAGGACCCGGTGGTGCTCGGCGATGCCGTCGACGACCCGGGGGTCCCAGTTGTCCAGGACCGCGGCCAGGTGGGTGAGGAAGATCACCGGCACCCCGGTGGCCGGGCCGAGCTCGCGGTAGGCGAAACTCACTCCGCCGGCGGTGATTGTGCGGGTGGGTGCGTCCTGGTATGACGTCCCCACGTCGTTTCGTGCTTCTTGCTGGTCAGTCACGGCCGTGCCTTTCTGTGGATGGGATTTGCGTGAGCGTTGCCCGGGCGTGGGCGGTGGGCGGTCGGGTGGCTTGTCGAGCCCCGGACCGGGTGGGCCAGCAGCAGCTACGGCATCGTGACGACGACCTTGCCCTTGACCCGCCCTGAGTTGACGTAGTCCAGCGCCGCCGCGGTGTCGGCGAAGTCGAAGACCCGGTCGATGACCGGGCGGATCACGCCGGCGTCGACCAGCGCGGTGATCTGGCTCAGCTGCTCGCCGCTGGCGCGCATGAACAGGAACGAGTACCGCACCCCGTGCTGACGTGCCGCGCTCCTGACCTTGCGGCTGAGGATGGCCATCACCGGCCGCAGAAGCGGCTTGCCCATCTGCCCCGCGAAGTCCGGGTCGGGCGGCCCGCCGATCCCGATCGCCAGGCCGCCGGGACGCAGGACCCGCAGGGACTTCGCCAGATTCTGACCGCCGAGGGAGTCCAGCACGACGTCGTAGTCCCGCACAGCCTGCTCGAAGTCCTGCTTGCGGTAGTCGATCACCAGGTCGGCGCCGAGCCCGCGGACCCACTCGACGTTTGCCGTGCTGGTGGTGGTGGCCACGTAGGCGCCCAGGTACTTGGCCAACTGGATCGCGATCGTGCCCACCCCGCCGGATCCGGCATGAATGAGCACCTTCTGCCCGGGCTTGACGTTCGCCCGCTCGACCAGCGCCTGCCACGCCGTGAGGGCGACCAGGGGCAGCGACGCCGCCTGCGCCATTGTCAGCCCGGCCGGCTTCGGCGCCAGGTCGTCCTCGCTGACCGAGATGAGCCCGGCGAAGGTCCCGATCCGGTCGGTGTCCGGGCGTGCGTAGACCTCATCGCCCGGCGCGAACCGGTGCACACCGGGCCCGGCCCTCTCTACCACGCCGGCGAGATCGTTGCCGAGAACGAACGGCGGCTTGTAGGGCAGCACGAGCCTGAACTCGCCGGCCATGATCTTGGCGTCGAGCGGGTTGACCCCGGCGGCGGCGATCCGGACGAGGGCGTCATGGTCGCTGATCTCCGGCTCGGGCATCTGCTGTGCTCGCAGCGTGCTGTCCTTGCCGTACTTGTTGACAACGAGAGCTTTCATGTGACACCTTCCTTCGCGAATTCCGGGGGTTAGCTGCTGCCCCGGATGAAGCGAGCGCCTTCGGCGGTCGCGACAGGGCGCCGGGACCCATCGCCGGCCGGGCTGTTCCCGTTCAGCTGGCCATGTGATTGATCTTGCGGATCTGCTTGTCGAAGAGGCGGGCGGGGGCGATGCGGCGCAGCGTGCTGACGCGCCGGGCCCGCGAGCCTGCGGCGTAGCGCAGCTTCGGCTTCGGGTCGGTGGCTGCGGCGACGATCACCTTGGCGACGCCGGCGGGGTCGCCGCCGGTCTTGATCCCCTCGGCCAGGATGTCGTCGAAGGTTTGCCGTGCCCGCTGGTAGGCCGGCAGCGGGGTGTCGCCCCGCACCACGTTCGCGTCGAACCGGGTACCGGTGTTGAAGGGCTCGACGAGCAGGACCCGGACGCCGTGCTCGCGGACCTCGTGGTCCACCGACTCGGAGTAGCCCTCGACTGCGTGCTTGGACGCGACGTAGCTGGCCATGAAGGGCTGCGGGGCAAACCCGGCTACGGACGAGATGTTGATGATGCGCCCGCATCCCTGAGCGCGCATGTGCGGCAGGACGGCCTTGGTCATCCGGACGAGACCGAAGAAGTTGACGTCGAAGACCCTCTGGTCCTGCGCCATCGAGAATTCCTCGGCAGCACCGGCTGAGCCGATACCGGCGTTGTTGACCAGGACATCGATCCGCCCGGAGCGGGCGATCACCTGCTTAACCGCGGTAGTGACCGACTCGTCGCTGGTCACGTCGAGGTCGAGGAACGTCACACCGTCGCGCGGGGTGACCTGCGAGGTGTGGCGGCTGGTGCCGATCACCTCGAAGCCCGCTTGGGCGAGCGCGAGTGAGGCTGCCTTGCCGATGCCGGAGGGCGCGCCTGTTACGAGCGCCACCGGCTGAGTTGCTGTCATCCTGGGCTCCGTGAATCGTTTGGATTACGAACGTAATATTATCTTCGTAATACCATACGGTGAGATACGGCGGAAGGCAAGCGGTCGTTCCGGGCGAGTGGAGGAGCGTGTGGTGCGGTACGGCAAGGAGCACAAGCAGGCGACGCGGCGGCGGATCATCGAGACGGCCGGGCGCCGGCTCAAGCGCGACGGCATCGACGGCTCGGGGGTCGCCACGCTGATGGCCGACGCTGGGCTGACCAATGGCGCCTTCTACGCCCACTTCGCGTCCAAGGACGACCTGGTCGCCACCACGGTCGCCGACCAGCTGCGCGCCCAGCGCGAGCAGTACAGCACCGCGCCGCCGGGCCGCGACGGCGTCGAGCTGATGGTGCGCGAGTACCTGTCGGCCGCGCACCGCGACAGCCCCGGCGACGGCTGCCCCTCCGCGGCGCTGCTCGCGGAGATCGGGCGCAGCGGCCAGGCCACCAAGCGCGCCTACACCGAGGGCCTGCTAGCCATCGCCGACGAAATCGCCGGCCGCCTCGCCCCAGACGATCCGCAGTCAGCCCACGGCCGGACACTCGGCCTGTTCGCCCTGCTGATCGGAACGCTGCAGCTCTCCCGTGCCCTCGCCGACCGGCGGCTGGCCGACGAGGTCCTCGAGCAAGGCATCAAGAGCGCCCTTGCGCTGCTGGACGCCGACGCGCGCGCCTGACCCAGGGTGTTACCCGGAGGACCGCCTGTCTCCCCGAGTAGGCCAGGGCACGCCGGCGAACGCGGCGTGAGCTGCCCGCCGATGAACCACCACGGCTCCGCATCGACGGTTCGAGCTGACTGCCGTAGCTGCCACGCAGATCAGCCCGATCTGCCACAACGGTCAGGCCAAACTCGGTGACAGTGACCACGCGCCATAACGATGCCTCTTTGCGTCAAGGGGTTCGTGGCATCTTCCGCGCATCGGGTGCCGGGGTCTTCCTGCCCCGGGCTGCAGCTGGCGGTCGTAGGGTGGGAGCGGGCCCGGGAGTGGCTTGGCCGAAGAGCCGGTGCCTGGGGCGAGCCGGCCGCGCTGGCGACAGAGTCGTTCCCCATGTGCCCTCCCGGGCTCTTTAACGCGGGCCGGCCACGGCCCGGCGGGCGTCGTCCTGGAGGCGGGCGAAGATGGCGTCGCTGACACGGCGCTTGAGCGCGCGGAGCGCCTCTTTGGGGGTCTTGCCCTCGGCCAGCTTGCGGTCGTAGTAGGCGCGGCCGTCGCTGTGGCGGTAGCGGATCTGGGTGACCGCGGCCATGTGGATGACGTGGTTGAGGCGCCGGTTCCCGCGCCGGGACAGCCGGTAGATCCTCCGGGGGCCGGAGGACACCTCGATTGGCGCCGTGCCGTTATAGGCGGCGAAGTGATCCCGGTCAGGGAAGCGGGCCACGTCGCGGACGGCGCCGATCACGGTAGCGGCAACGACCAGGCCGACGCCGAAGATGCCGGTCACGGTGGTGCCTGAGGCGGCGACCGCGGCGGTGAGCTTTTTCTTGGTCTCGAGCAGTTGGGCGTCGATGCGGCGCAGGTCATCGAGGAACGCGGCGGCGAGCTCGCAGCGGGCCGCCTCCACCGCCCCAGCCGGGGTGACCGCTGCCAGGAGCTGGGCAGCGTGGCCTGCGGTGATCTCTTTGGGGACGCCGCCGGGGATCAGCTCGCACAGCACCGCGTGCAGCCGGCAGGCGACCTGGGTCCGGGTGCGGCCCAGGTCCCGGTGGCGCTTGGCCCATTACTCCGATACCGCGGTTATGCCGATACCGGCGGTGGGGGTGCTGGGGGGCGGGGGTGGGCGGGCCCGGAATATCGGCATAATCAGAGGGCTTCCTGGGCGTTCGCCGCCCTGACCGCCCCGCCCGGCGCCCGCGCCCACTACGACCGGCGCAAGGCCGACGGCGACCGGCACGCCGCCGCCCAGCGCAACCTCTCCGGCCGCCTCCTCGGCTGTCTGCACCACTGCCTGGCCACCCGCCAGCACTACGACGAGAAAACCGCCTTCCCCGCGCCCACGCCGACGGCAAACGCCAAAGCAGCTTGACAACCAAACCGCATCGGATGTCTATGCATCAAGACGATCAAGGTCAGCTCAGCTCTAGATCGAAAATCGCACTGAAGGACGATGGGAGGCAGCCGCGGCGGTCGCCGTCAGCATCGCCCGTGGGCATGACGCCTGTTATCCGTTCACGGCCGTTGGTGCTGCCGACGGCGCCACGATCACTGATGAGCGCAGTACTGACTACTATCTGTCGGCGGCGGAGCAGGCCGGCGAGTCTGCCGGGAGCTTGGGTTGGCGACGGCGACACCGCGCTTGGCTTCCACGACAGGGATACGGTGCAGCGCCAGGGCTGTGCCGCGCTGTTGCCCGGCTGGCAGCACTCCTCGCGCCACGAAGAGGTGGAAATGCTGCGCGACCTCGCGCGAACCGTCCGGCACGCGGTTCTGATACGGAGGCGCGCACGGGGCCGCGCCGAGACCCACGCGCAGGTCTCGCGTGGCCGCCAGGGCGGCGCCCGTCGCACGGTGAACTCACGCACGCGCAAGGAGCCGCCGCCGTGGCTGCACGCCGGGCGCATGCGCGAAGGCACGTTCGGCGTGGACTTGCGCGAAGCTGGTGCGCGGCATTGCTGACGTCTCAAGTCGCTACAGGACGCCAGCGCGCGCTGATCCGGCGCGATATGCGGATGCTGTGGACCCGGAGCAGCGGCTCGCTGGGCGGACGCAAGAGATAATTCTCCACTCCCACGAAGTGAGCGCCGCGATCATCGCCCGGCAGAACAAGGCGGGGAGTGACGTGACTGCGCCGGCCGACCGGGTGGAGCTAAGCTCCAGCGCGATAGCGCGGCTTCTCGCCAGCGACATGCGCGAGGAGTTGCTCGCCTTGATGCGCGAAATCTTCGATCGTCACGCCTTCGCCGAACGGCTCGCCTACAGCCCTGAGGAGGCCGCCGAACTGCTGGGCATCTCCCGAGAGCTCGCCCATGACCTGCTGCGCACCGGCCAGCTCGGATCGGTCAAGGCAGGGCGCCGTCGGCTGATCGGTAAGCACCACCTTGAAAGGTTCCTGGCCGGCGAACCGCCGTGACCGATATTTGCTGGTGGGTCTGGGGTTGATCAGGTCAGGCTGCTTCGGTGCCGGGTTCGGTGAAGGCGAGCCGCTGGTCGCCGAAGTCGGCGATGATCTCCAAGCGGCCACCGAGGGCTTCGACGTAGGCGGCCAGGGTGCGCAGTTCGGTAGTGCCCGGCTTGGCGTGCTCGATGGCGGACACGCGGCCCTGGATGATGCCCATCCGGGCAGCGACCTGGGCCTGGGTGATGCCGAGGCGGCGGCGCATCTCGGCGAGCCGGAAGGCGCGCTGCTCGACGCGCAACTGCTTCATCCCGGCGGCGATGGCGGCCTTGTCGGCAGGATCGGGATAGAACTCGGCGAGGAACGGCTGGCAGCGGCTGGTTTGCCATCGAAGCGGTTTCTTGTCGCTGGGCAGGCACTACGCTGACGTCGGTGTCCTCTGGGAAGAAAGCCCGCAAGAACAAGGCTCGCCGCCAGGGGATTAGCGGGCATCCCCAGCGCCGGGCCGAGCAGTTGGGGCAGGGCCGACCGACGGGCCTGGATCCCTCCGTAGCCCGCGAGGTGCTTCATGCCCTGGCTGGCGGCGCGTCGCCGGCACCTTGGTGGGCGGCCTCTCATGGGCGGGTTCTGGCGCGGGCACGGGAGTTCCCGCCGTCGGCGTCATTGGAAGACCTTGAGGAACGCACCTGCCGTCTCGTCGGCGATGAGTTCTGGGACTGCCTTCAGTCGGAGAACCTCGGTTTTCATCCGACCCAGTGGCTGCGCGCCCTAACGGAGAAGGCGGGGCATGAACTGCGCCGCGCGATGGCCCGGGAAGACGAATGGCGGGGCATGTGGGCGTTCTTGTGCGGGCTGGCCCTGACGGCACCCAGGACTCCGCCCGATGCCCTCAGCGAGAGCCTACGGGCCTCCCGCGAGATGTTCCCGGACATCCGCGAACCTGGCGACGTCGTGATGGCGGAGATGAACCGTATTGCCGGCCTGGTGGCGGACCGCGGGCTGGAACCCGGCCTCCGTTATCCCGTCGGTGGGATCCGGCCGGTCGGCCACCCACTGGTCGGTTGCGACGTTTACGGCAGCCGTATGGTGCTTATGGCCCCGTTCGGGTACTTGGGCGTGCCATCGCACTGGTACGCATGGGATATCGACCGTTGCTGGATCCACAACGTTGTCGGTGCCGGCGCTTTCGCTTCGGCAGAAGACGGGCTGAGGGAGTGGCAAGGGGCTGTTGGAGCGCCGGCGGCGCGGACCACCCTGTCGGCGTGCGACCCGATGACCGCCGGAAGGCTGCTGGCCCCCTGCCTGGAGACAGGGCCCTTCGCGGAGATGCTCGAAGGCGGGAAACCGCGTGAGCTGATCCGAGAGTATTTCCGGCTCCGGCGGCGCGCACGTGAGCTTGTCGAGGCTACCGGCGCCGACGAAACAGATGCCTTCTCTCTGGACCTCGCTGGCGAGCGGGATGCGTTCCTGGCCTGGTATGGCAAGCAGCACGATGATGTTCCTGATGCCGAGGATGCTGGAACGCTCGTCAACGAGTGGGGCCCGCATCAACATCCTGGCGAACGGTCGTTCTACGGGTGCTCGCCCCATCGCATTCAGATGGCTGCGCACCTTATTCGCGATGGATACCGGGAAGACTACGCGGACGCGGCCCTGCGCCTGCTGCCGGACTGGGTGGAGTGGTGCATCGAGCGCGGCGGGCTCGGTGAAGCCGCCGCCGACGAGGCTCGTGAAGCGGCTAGCCGGGCGCTTGCGACCGCCGCCGACATCAGCGGCGAACCGTTCCGCCGTCACGAGTGAGCCAGCATGTGAGGCAAAGCGGCAGGCCCGGCAATCGCCGTTGTGTTTGCCCGGTCATGTCATACGCGATACCGTATATGTATGACGATGCTGAGCTTCCGGGTCGATGAGGCAGAGGCACGCCAGGTGCAGGAATGGGCCGACCGCCTCGGTGTCGATCGCTCCGAGTTGCTACGCGACGCCGTCCGCCGCCAACTGAACCGTCTCGCGAGCGACAACGACGCCGTGACCTGGCAACGGCAACCTCTGGACCATGGGGAACGCGCGTTGGCGGCGATCGCCGACTGGGGCCCAGCCGAGGACTGGACAGACTGGGCTCATGCGGCGAGGTGAGATCTGGTTCGCTGCGACACCCGGCGGCGACCGGCCCGTGCTCGTCCTGACTCGCGACCCGGTAGCGGACCGGATCGGCGCTGTTGTCGTGGCGGCGCTCACGCGCACCGTCCGCGGCCTGATTTCCGAGCTAGAACTCACGCCGGACGACGATGGGGTGCCGACACACTGCGTCGCGAACTTCGACAACCTGCACACGCTGCCCAAGGATGTGTTCCGACGGCCTGTGGTTCAGCTTTCCTCTGCACGGATGTCCCAGGCGTGCCGGGTCCTGCTCGCAGCTACTGGTTGCTGATACAGCCATCCTGGGTGCGGCCCCATGACCAGCTAAATTGCCTACCCTGAAAACCTCATCCATTATTTCAGCGCCTGTCGTGATCACTGGCCGCAGTTCCCGGCGGTACACGACCTCGGTGGTCCGGGTGGAGGCGTGCCCGGCCAGCCAGGCGATCTCCTCGATGCTGACCCCGCGATGGCTCATCAGGCTCACGAACGAGGTCCGCAGCTCGCGTGGCGTCCAGCCATCGCCGATCCCGGCCGCCTTGCATACGCGCTTGAACATCTTCCGGACATTCGACGCGTCGAGGGCGGCACCGCGATGGGTCGTGAACACCAGCCCGGTGTCCTGCCATCTTTTCGCGGCTAGCAGTCGTTCTTCTGCCTGGCTTTCCAGCAGCGTGCCGAGCGCCTCGACCGCGATGCGGGGTAGAGCAAGTGTGCGCCGTGACCGCTCGGTTTTGGTCTCGCCGTGCAGACGCACCGATCGCCACACGGCCATATGCGGCGGAACAGGAGGGCTCGCGTGCGGATCTCCGTCAAGGTCAACGTGGTCCCAGCGCAGGGCTCTGGCCTCCTCGGTGCGGAGCCCGGCCAGGAGGCTCAGCACAATGTAGGCGTGCATCAGTACTGCCGGGCGGCGGACGTCTTTCAAGCCGGGGTGCAGCTCCATCGCAGGCAGTGCCTTGGCAGCCTCAATAACTGCCGCGGCCTGCTCCACCGTGAGGGCCTTCGACGGCCGCCCTTCCTGGCCCTTGGGAGTGTCGACCAGGGCCGCGACGTTGCGCGCCACAAGATCATTGGCTTCCGCGTGCCGGATGGTGCGCTTCAGCGCGAGATGCCCCATGGTGACGACCGCACTGGAGTAACCGGCCGCCATCGTGGACAGCGCCTGTCGCACATCTCCGGCTGTCAGCTCGCGAAGTTTCCGGCCGCCGATGACCTGCAGGAGCGGCTCCCTCACCGCGCCTGCGCCGTGCCGCCACAGCTTCAAGGCTACCCACAGGTGGGGACTAAGGTGGGGACAACGGCCACACTATCCGGGGCACTCGCAGACTCCTCCAGACCCTAAAGCAGCAGGTAGGAGCGATCCGCTCCCACTTCAATAGTGGCCCAAGAGGCATCCGAGACCATGGTAAGGAGAAGGTCTACGGTTCGATTCCGTAAGGGGCTTCAGGTCGTTTATCTTTTTCGAAATAAATAGCCATCCAATTCGTCACTTTCGTGGAACGGGTCGTAGAGACGCTCTATTGCTCACAGCGCTCAGGCTGATCACCCCTGATGGTGTTTGATCACCCTGTGTAATCAACGTTATCCGCATGAAAGGGCAAGTAGTGGTGTCGCTTTGACTGGTTGCGTCGCATGATCCAGCGGAGCATTCGAATGCCGGGCTGTCACCCAGCGGCCTGCGCGTTGCGGCCGCCCCGCCGTCGCCCAGGCTGTCGCAGCAGGGCGGGTGCATGCTGCCACATGAGGTAGGCGGCGGCGCCGAGCGGGATAGGAGGCAGGTAGGTTACGGCCCGGTAGAGCAGCACGGCGGCGGTCACCTGCGCGCCGACACCCGGGCCGACGCCGGCGGCCAAGGTGCCGACCAGGCCGAGTTCGGTGATGCCGAGACCGCCGGGGGTGATGGGCAGCGTGGTCAGCAGCCGGACGAACGCGAACGCCGCGAGAGAGGTCTGCCAGGCTACCTGCGCCTGGGACAGGCCGACGCCGCGCAGGCAAGCGAGCAGGACCAACCACAAGATCAGGTTGCTCGCCGCGGTGGTGGCGGTGATCCGCCGGCCGCGGGCGGCGATCAGGGCGGCGGCCTGGCGGCGAAACCCAAGCAGCGATCCGGGGATGTCGCAGGGCGGTTGCCGGTGCACCAGCCGGCACACGATCGCGAGCACGCGCTGCAGCGCGCCGCACGCGTGGAGCGCGAAGGACTCGCTATGCACGAGCAGCCCCAGCCCAGCCGCCGCGGCGGCGAGCACCGCCAGGCCCACGGCCGCGGCGGCGATCAGGAGGGCATCGGGCCGGGTAGCCGTCAGCAAGACCAGCAGGGCGAGGGCCGGCAGGCCCAGGCGGGCCAGCACATTCCAGGTTCCCGACACCAGGGTGTAGAGCACGTAGTCCGCCGTGCTGACGCCCCAGCTGGACAGCATTGCCCAGCTGACCCCCATGCCGATGGCGCCGCCGGCCGGCAGCGTGTTCGCCGCCGCGCTGGAGCCGAGGTTCACCACCGCCGCTTCGCGCAGCCGTATCGACGGCAGCACCGCACAGATCATGAACCAGTACGACGCCATGCTGGCGGCGGCCGTGGCGCCGACGAGCAGCGCCTGCGGCCAGGTCATCTCGTCCAGGCTGGCCCACACGCTGCGATAGGACGCGAACCGCGGCACCGCGAATCCGAATATTGCCGCGATCAGAGCCACCGACACCAGGGTACGGAGAACCTTACGGCCGCGGTGCGGCCGGACAATGGCGGCTCCTGGCTCCGGCCGCTGCACATGACCACGGCCAGGGCCGGCCTCCGGGCGCGTGAGCTGGCCCGGCAGCTCGGCGCTGGTCCTCATCGGGTCCGGTCCGTGCTAGCGGTGGGCATGACCGGGAAGGTCTTCGACCAGCGGTGGGTAATCCTCGCGACTGAGGAGGTCATCAGCCAGCGTCTGGCGATCGGCGGCTCATCGGGGCCAGGAAATTTGCGGGCTGTTCTTCGAACAGCCTGGGGACACGGCCGACAGCGAGCACATGTGCGGCGGGTGTCGCCCGCGCCCGCCTGCGCTGCTCAAGCCGGGCAGGGGTGGGCCACCGCACGCCATTGACCCACCCGAGGCGTTCGAACCCGCGGATCAATTCGGCTGACAGATCAATCTGGCCGCGGTCGACGCCGTGCCGGGCGCAGGCCGGATCCGAGTGGTGCATGTTGTGCCAGCTCTCCCCTAACGACAGCACCGCCAGCGGCCACAAATTGGTGGCCCGGTCGTGGCGGCGGGTGGTAAAGGGCCGGCTGCCGAGCAGGTGGCACAGGGAGTTCACACTCCAGGTGACGTGCTGCAGCAGGAGAGCGCGAACGAGCCCGGCCCACACCAGCGCCAGCAGCGCAGCCTGCCAGGTGCCGCCAAGCGCCCACCCCGCAGCGAACGGCAGCGCCAGCGACACGGCGCACAATGCGGGGAAAGCCTGCGACACCCGCCGCATCGACCGGCACGCCAGCATGTCGGGTGCATAACGCTGCTGCGGTGTCGGATCGTTGCCGAACAGCCACCCCACATGGGCGTGCAGGAGGCCCCGCAACTGCCCGGCCAGCCCGGTGCCATACCGGTAGGGCGAATGCGGGTCACCCGGACGGTCGGTGAACGCGTGGTGGCGCCGATGGGTGGCGACCCAGCCGATCGCGTCGCCCTGAAAGGCCATCGACCCAGCGATCGCCAGGGCAACCCGCAGTGCTGGCCGCGCGGTGAAGCTCCGGTGGGTGAGGCACCGGTGGAAGCCCACCGTCACACCGAACCCGGTCACCAGGTAGAACAACACAGCCAGGCCCAAGTCGGCCACACCGACACCGCGGCCCCACAGTAGCCATATCGCGGCGATCAGCCCGGCGAACGGGACTACCACGATCAGGCCGGTCACCGTCACCTGTACGATCCGCTGCGCCCGCGTCTGGATGGGGGCGCCGACAGCCGGGAAGGGCCCGGTGCCGTCATAGGGTGCGCTCGTAGTACTTGCGGTCACGATCATCACTCCGCATCGCGGGATAGGCACAACGCAGCGAAGCGGATCTCGAGACCGGCATGGTCTAGACCTGATCGAAAACGCGTTCAGGCTGCCTGGATAGCAGGCCCAGTGTATGCCCCCGAGGATTAACTGCGGCCGGAGCGCGCGGATCTGTCCGGAGGACGCACATCCCGGCGTCCCGGCGCTTCGTCCGCAATTCCGCCGGGCCGCGGGGTGTGGTGCAGGAGGTCACCGCGCCGGGCCCACGGGGGCCCCTGAGCGGGAGACATGCTCCGCCAGCAGGTCAGGACGACTGCCAGGGGCCATACTGCCTGCGCCTCGGTCAGGACCCGCTCGGCCAGGCCGACCTGTCCGCCCCGTGTCATCAGCTCCGCAGCGAACCACACAAGCAGGCCGAGCAGCGCCCCGGCAGCAACGGCCGAAACGGTCGGCCGCAGTCCGCCCGGCACCGAAGATCCACGCCTCAGGCCGCCGAGCGGCCAGGCTGTCAGGGCTATGAAGCCGATCGTCGCCCAGAACGCATGCGCCAGAGAACCGCCCGTCGCAGGCTCGGGGTTCGCCGCGACCAGTACGCCGGCCATACCGCCAGCAATCAGGATGAGCCGTCCGGGCGTGGCGGCAGGCCTGAGCGCCAGGCCCGTTACGACATCGCAGACGCCTACCACCAGCAGCACGAGTGTCATCACCCACCGGTCGGCAGCACCGTCGGCCGCCAGGGCGCTGATGGTGCTGGCTACCGCGTTGAACGAGCGTGGCTGCAGCCTGGCAGCAACGGTCCACCCGCCGACCAGAAGCGCGGGGGCGGCGGCCGAAGAAGCCATACCCCACCAGGGCACCACCCGCACGACCACCACCATAGGCGCCTGGCGGTCTGCGTTCGGGCAAGCGCCCGGTGGGTTCGGGTGCCGAAGGGCGAATTGACCTCGCAGCTTGAGAACGTCGCGATTACGGTACCGGCGTTTGGCCATCAGGCTCCTGTCCGGATTCCGGTTCGCCGTCCGGCGGTATGTTCGCATCCACCAGCGCGGTAGAGCCGGCCGGACGCGTGACCGTGTCGTCGGTCCGCTCCCGCAAACGCCACAGCGATTCTGTGTCGCCAAGCGGGACCGCGGCCTTCAAGCGTGCGCTGTGCTGCACCTCGGGCAGATCCATGACCGCATCGACCAGACTCGCCCGGCGGCCCGGGGCAATGTGCCCCGACGCCGCGTGCAGCGATGCCTGAGCGGTTCCGCCGGTTTCCTGCGAAGTTGTCACTTCGGCAGCGGCGACAGTTTGATCACCATCTTTGATCTCGATGTGCTGGGACGTATCGGGATCGGTCACGGGATGCCTCCAGGCAGGATTGCCGTTGTCTCCGGCATCAACCGCACCGGGCCCAGCCCTTCGCCGTTGCGTAGCCGACCGACCCGGCACACAGCAACGTCGTTGCCGCAGACCCAGTTACTGCCCTGCCCAGCCCGCCCGGCATGAAACCGGCCCGCCGGACCGCCAGGTGGGCGATGGCGGCTCCCGCCATGCTCCGGCCAGGGCGGCGAGGTTGACCCCGACCAGGACGTTGACGATGGCCCCGCAGAAGGCACCGATGCCCCCGAGCAGCGCAGCAACGGTGGCGATAACCCAGCCGCGGTCTGATATAGAGCGCGTCGGCGATGGGCAGGAAAAGGGCTAGCACCCGCCGACGTGTCCGGGCCGCGTTATCCATTGACTTCTCCCATTCGTCTGGGTGGCTGTTTGGGCCGGCAGTTGGTGCTGTGTGAAGGCACCCAGCCGGGAGGCGTTCGCGCGGAGGCGCTGCGCTGCGGGCGAGGAATTGCCTGCACCAGCTTCAGTGCGTCCCTGGCCGCAGCCGGGCCGCCGGCCGGCCCTGGTTCAGCTGCAGCTGGCCTGCGGAGCGCTGGGCCAGGTCGTGCCGCAACGCCGCCCGGGAGATGTAGCCGACGATCGCCGGGATCTGCCCGGCCAGGCCCTGGTCTACCGCTGTCTGCTTGGTCGCTGGGCGCAGCGCGATCTGGACGCAGCCGCCGGGGAAAATGTCATACCAGGTGGCCGCGAACCGGGTACCACCCACGGCGCGCAGCCGCCTGATTCCCGGCGCGGGTGCCCGGGCTGCGACGGCCCGCCTGGCCGCGCAGTGCCCGGTCAGGGTCAGGGTCAGCGCGCCGCTGCCGGCCCGGTCGTTGTTCAGCGTGATGACCGATGTGCCGCGCAGCGCCTGGACCCTGCTCAGGGTCCACCCTGGGGGGAGCGGCCGGATGCACACCACTTCGGTGGCTGTCGGTACCGACTGGGCCTCGGCCAGCAGTGGTTCCAGGGTGTGGCAGTCCATGCTGCTGACGAGCAGCATTCTCGCGGGGGTGGCGGTGTTGATCAGGGCATTCGCCAGGGTGATGGCCAGCAGGAATGCCGCCACCAGGACGGCGGCCAAGGTGCCGACCCGGCGCGTGCTCCAGCGCTGAACCCGGACCGGCGCGGGCCGGTGCGGCAGTAGCTGGAGGAACTCCTCGGACAGCTCGCGGCCGCTGGCCCGGATCGCGTGCCGCAGCTGGGACGGCAGCGCGATCCCGCGGGCCGCGGCGAATGCCTCGGAGATCTCCGTCACGGTGAAGTACTGCAGCGCACGCTGGTAGACGCGCTCGGCGCTGCTGCGCAGCGCTAGGCACAGCATCATGTTGGCCAGGTTGACCGCCTGCCGCCACGGTGTCGGGCGCACCTCGGCGAACGCCACGTCGATCAGCAGCAGGTGGCCGTCGCGGACCAGCAGGTTGGCCGGCTTGATGTCGCGGTGCGCGAGCCCCGCGTCCCACATCCGGCGGACGATCAGCAGCCCGTCGTCAATGACCGCATCGTCGGCTTCGGCGTCACCCAGTTCCGCCGAGCCGGCGAAGAACTCGGTGAGCAGCAGGTACTCCCGGTCCGGTGTGAGTTCCACCAAGCCGTACGGCTCCGGGCTCGGCAGTCCGGCGGCCCGGCATAGCCGCAGCGCATAGTCCTCCTGCTGCACCAGGCGGCGGACGCCCCTGAACGACTGCTCATCCTCTAGCCGGCCATACAGCAACTGCCGGCCGAGCTTGTACCAGCGGTCCGCGCGCACATGCGAACGCGCATACAGCTTGCCGAACAGGTATCCGCCCGGCTGCCCGGCCTGCCGCAGCCGCATCGGGCTGGACCCGCCGGAACCGGCCAGCCCGAACGGCTCGACGCTGGAGACCTCGATGCCCATCTGGTCCTTCAGCGCGCGTGTGATCGCCTCGCCGCGGGCGCCGCCGAGGTCAAGATGCGCACCGTGCGCGCCGCCGTAGACCACCGGGAACGACTCCTGCGGGGCGAACAGCCGCAGCCCCAGCAGCGGCACGGTAACGCCGAGGACCGCGCCCAGCAGCACATCGGTCGGCGCGTCCACGCCCAGCCGCATCCGGGACAGGCCGATCACGACCACGATCGCGGCCACGGCCCAGCCGCCGCGGCGCCGCCACCGGCCGGCGGGCACCAGCGTGTACAGCGCGCCGGTCAGCACGGCGCACACCTTCTCGACCTCAACCGACGGCATGCTGAAGCCAGCCCAGCGGAACTGGACCAGCACCCCGAAGGGCAGCGGCCGGTGCACGACAAGCAGGAAAGCCGTCGTCAGCAGCGTGAGCACCTCATAGCTGAGCACCAGCACCAGCAGATGCCGGAACCGGCGCAACACAAGCAGCGCCAGCAGCAGCAGATACCCCGCGATGACCGCCGCCGGCGCCGCGCCCGCCTCAGCAATCACCCGGGCGACCGCCGTGAATCCCGGCACCGGCGCCCCGGCCACCCGCCGGGTCACGGCGTCGTCGATCACCGTGACATCGACCGCCCAGCGGCTCAGACCGTTGGCGAACACCGCGACGGCCCCGCCGGCCGCGACGATCGCGACCGCCAGCCAGATATATCCGCTGCGCTCGATATGCCGCGGCAGCGGCGGCGGCGCACCCGACGGGCGCCGCCGCCGGCCGGCAACACCGGCACCCGCGCCGGTGCGCGCTGCGCCGGGCTGGCGTTCACATATACCCCCGGTGCCGCAGGGACCGCCAGCACAGCCAACCCGGCCGCCAGTACGTCGCCAGCCGGTACAGCAGCATGGCCGAGACCGCGGGCCCGGCCTGCATGCCGACGCCCAGATACACCGCGCCGATCACGACCAGGCCATGGCCGGCACCGAACGCCCGGGTCAGGTTGGTGCCTCCAGTGCCACCGGTAACCAGCACTACCCGGCCGGCCATCGGCCCGCTGTGGATCTGTAGGTCCTGGCCAGCCACGGCATGCAATCCGTCAGATGGTGATGACGACTTTGCCGCGGGCGCGGCCTTCCTGGACGTACCGGATGGCTGCCGGGGTCTGGCTGAGCGGGTAGGTCCGGTCGATGGCGGGTTTGATCTTCCCGGACTCGAGGAGGTCGCGGAGGATCGCTAGGTCGGCGGAGTTCTCCGACGCGATGAAGGTGCTCAGCCTCTGGCTGACCAGCGGGAAGAGCAGGTGGGCGCGGAGCTGGCGATCCATCCCGCCGAGCCACCGCCCGCCGGTCTCGCCTCCGACCATGACGAGCCTGCCGCGTGGGGTGAGGGCCCGGCGCAGATGGGACAGCCCGTTGCCGCCGGCGATGTCGAGGATGACGTCGTAGCGGCGCTGTCCGTTGGCGAAGTCCTGACGCGTGTAGTCGATCACCTGGTCGGCTCCGAGGGAGCGGACCAGGTCCGCCTTGCCCGCGCTGCACACGCCGGTGACCTCGGCGCCATAGGCTTTGGCGATCTGCACGGCGAACGTGCCGACGCCTCCGGACGCGCCGATGACCAGCACCTTCTGCCCGGCCTGAACCTGCGCGCGGCGCACCGCCTGCAGTGCGGTGAGCGCGGAGACGGGGACGGCGGCCGCCTGCTCGAAGGACAGGTTCGCCGGCTTGGGTGCGATCCGGGCCGCCCGGGCGCAGGCGTAGGGGGCGAAGGAGCCGCCGCAGGTGCCGTAGACCTCGTCGCCCCGCTCGAACCCGGTCACGTCCTTGCCGGCGGACTCGACCGTCCCCGCGAAACTGCGGCCCGGGTTGGGGGCCTTGGGCGCGCGGAACCCAAAGCCCGCCAGGCGCATCGGGTAGGCCAGGCCGGTCATCAGATGCCAGGTGCCGCGGTCCACGCTGGCGGCATGCACCCGTACCAGGATCTCGTCGTCTGCGATCGCGGGCCTGGCGACCTCGGCGAGCCGGAGCACCTCTTCGGGTGCGGTGCCGTATGTGTTCTGGACGATCGCCTTCATCGTCGGCGCGCCGGCGGTGCCAGTGATACGGCGGTCGCCGTGGAGCTCTGGCTGGAGGGGATTCGGGGCCGATATGGACACGGTGGCTCCTTCGTTTCCGTTCATGCCGCTCCCGGGAACAGGCGGCGGGTCTCGGCGCGGACTTTGATGCCCTGCAGCAATCCGACCCTCCGTGACGGAGTCAACAGGCGTGAACGTCGCTGTCGCCATGTGCCTCGACGGTGTCGCTGGCTTACGTCGTAAGTTTAGGGTAGACTTACGATGTAAATATGTCAAACCTGCGGCAGGAGCGGACAGATATGGCGCGACCGGCCAAGCCTGCAACAGAGGCCAGGACCCCCCTCAGCCGGGAACGGGTGCTGCGCGCCGCCGTGGCCTTCTCCGACGAGAACGGGATCGCCACACTCAGCATGCGCAAGCTCGGCGAGGTCCTGGGGGTCGAGGCGATGTCGCTGTACAACCACGTGGCCAACAAGGGCGACCTCCTCGACGGCATGATCGACCTCGTCTTCAGCGAGATCGACCTGCCCTCCGGCGAAGCCGGCTGGAAGACGGCCATGCGCCAGCGGGCAGCCTCAGCCCGCCAGGTTCTGTCGCGCCATCGCTGGGCGATCGGCCTGATGGAGTCGCGGAGCTCGCCCGGTCCGGCAACGCTGCGACACCACGACGCCGTGATCGGCTCCTTGCGGGAAGCCGGCTTCCCGGTCGCGCTGGCCGCGCATGCATTCGCCGTCCTGGACAGTTACATCTATGGCTTCGCGCTGCAGGAGGCGAGCCTGCCGTTCGACACCAACGAGGAGACAGCCGAGCTTGCTGAGATGATCATGGCGCGGTTCCCCCCGGCGAGTACCCCCACCTCACCGAGCTCACAGTCCAGCACGTCCTGCAACCCGGCTACGACTACGGCAACGAGTACCAATTCGGGCTCGACCTGATCCTCGACGGCCTCGAGAGGGCCCGTGACGGTGATCTTGCCTGGCCAGACGCTGGCAGCTATCAGGAGGACGGAGGAGGATGGAGGTCGACGCATCTCAGCTGACCAGTCCCGCAGAGGATCAAATCATGCGCCTTCGGTGGCGGGCCCGGGAGTATGAAAGAACCTGCCGCGACTGCGGCTGGACCTGGCGTGTGCCACGGCAGCTCGCCCGGCGGCGGGTGAAGTCGATATCTGGCTTCGGCGTCACGTCACACGGCTGGCAAACAGGGGCTGACCGGGCTGAACTCCGGGCCGAGGTTGAGTCGAGCATGGCCATCGGCGCGCAAGCCGAGGCGTTCCGCACCTGCCCCAAGTGTGGCTCAGAACGTTACACACAGCGGCCCGCACGATCCTGAGCCCCCGCGCGCCAGGCCGAGCGACATAGCAGACCGACCTCCACGGATGATCGCACACACTGGCAGACAGGCTATGCAGGTCATCGCCGCCAGCTGACCTGGCGATTCGCAGGTGCTGTCCCTGAGACCGCGGTGCCGCCCTCCTCCCGAGCGGAGCGTACGGCGCGGCGTCAACCGTGCTTGCGGCTCTCCCTCGGCTTAGTTTCAGGATCCGCTCTTATCCTGTAGGTAAAACCGTTCTTTGTTTGGGGCTATGGATCGCGAGCCTGCTGGCGTCACGGACGCCGAGTCGCGCCCGGCGGCGGCCCGCGGCCCGCGCCGTCGTAGCGCGGCCGTCGCCGTGGTCACGCTTGTCTTCGTGGCGCTGGTAGCGGTGATCGCGGTGCTCGCGACCCGCCTCGAGGTGGCCAGCGATGCCAGTCCCGTCGCGACGCCCAGACCGACCGCGACCGCGAGCCCCTCGGTGTCGGCCATCTACCAGCGGGTCAGGCCGTCCGTGGTCGTCATCCGCACCAACGACGCGCTCGGCTCCGGCGTGATCGTGGCTGATGACGGCACGATCGTAACGGCGAACCATGTCATCGCCGGCGCCACCCGGATCAGGGTCACGTTCTTCGACGGTTCTACGGCGTCGGCGGCCGTCGTCTCCGCCAACCCCAAGACGGACGTCGCGGTGCTCAGCCCGGCATCGCTGCCAGAGGTCGTCGTACCGGCGGCCCTCGGCGCCGGTGCCGACGTGGGGGCGCGGGTGGTCGCGGTCGGGAACCCGCTCGGCCTGGCCGACAGCGTGTCCGCCGGCGTGGTCTCCGGCCTCGACCGGACCGCGCAGACTGCCGACGGCACTTACTCCGGGCTCATCCAGTTCGACGCGTCGGTCAACCCCGGAAGCTCCGGCGGCGCGCTGCTCGACGCACGGGGCCTGCTCATCGGCATCGTCGTCTCGATCGCCAACCCGGCACACGAGGACGCCTTCGCCGGCGTCGGGTTCGCGGTGCCCATCGGCGCCGCACTCGGCGGCGGAAGCGGCACCGGGCCCGGGAATGGACCTCAGATATGACCGCCGAACTACCCGGAGGGGGCAGATGAGCCCGGCCAATTCCACGAACCCGCTGGAGAGCGTGCTGTTCGAGGTCAAGCGCACCATCGTCGGCCAGGACGTGCTGCTGGAGCGGATGGCGGTCGCCCTGCTGTCCGGCGGGCACCTGCTCGTCGAGGGGGTGCCGGGCCTGGCCAAGACGCTAGCTGTGAAGTCACTAGCAGCGGCGGTCGGCGGGCAGTTCCAGCGCATCCAGTTCACCCCCGATCTGGTGCCCGCCGACCTGACCGGGACGCGCGTCTACCACCAGCACACCGGCGAGTTCGAGACCCAGCTCGGCCCGGTCTTCGCAAACCTGCTGCTGGCCGACGAGATCAACCGCGCTCCCGCCAAGGTGCAGAGCGCTCTGCTTGAGGTCATGCAGGAGCACCAGGTCACGATCGGCCGGGAGACCTTCCCGGTGCCCGAGCCGTTCCTGGTCATGGCGACGCAGAACCCAATCGAGTCGGAGGGCACCTACCCGCTGCCGGAGGCGCAGGTCGACCGGTTCATGATGAAGGTCCTCGTCCGCTACCCCAGCTCCGCCGAGGAGCACGCCATCGTCGACCGCGCGCTGCGCCCCGCCGAGCCGATCCGGGCGATGCTTACGCCAGAGGACCTGATCCAGATGCAGGAGCGCGTGCAGCAGTTGTACGTCGACCCCGCCATCACCGAATACGCCGTCCGCCTGGTGACCGCGACCCGGATGCTGGGCCTGGCCGGGCTTGACGAGATGAAGCGGTACCTGACCTACGGCGCCAGCCCTCGCGCCTCCATAGCGCTCGTCATCGGCGGCCGGGCGCTGGCGTTCCTGCGGGGCCGCGACTACGTGCTGCCGTACGACGTCAGCGAGCTCGCCGCGGACGTGCTGCGGCACCGCGTCGTGCTGTCGTATGAGGCACTCGCCGACGACGTCAGCGCCGACGACATCATCGCCCGGGTGCTGGACGCCGTGCCCGAGCCCGAGGTCGTCCTGCAGAGCCGGTGAGCCCATGCGCACCGTCCCCGAACAACTCCTGCTCCGCCTGGAATGGCGGGTTGTCCGCCGCCTGGAGGGACGGGTGCAGGGTGGCTACCGCACCGCGCACCGCGGATCCGGGACCGATCTGGCCGGCCTGCGTGGCTACGTCGAAGGCGACGACGCGCGGCACATCGACTGGAACGTCACCGCCCGGCTGGGCGAGCCGCACCTGCGCATGTTCAACGAGGACCGCGAGCTCACCGCCTGGCTGGTGCTCGACCGCTCCGCGTCCATGGCGGTGGGCGCGCCGGGCCGCGGGAAGCATGACGTGCTCACCGAGCTGGCCCTCGTTCTTGCCCGGCTGTTCAGCCGGGGCGGGAACCGCGTCGGGGCGCTGTTCTACGACACCGGGATGGTGCGCGTGGTGCCGCCCGGGACGGGCCGTCGGCACGTCCTGCGCATCGGCGCCGAGCTCGCCCGCACCGCCGGCGAACGGCGTGGCAGCACCACGGATCTCGCCGCCATGCTCGACGCGGCAGCGCGGCTCGTCCGGCGCCGCAGCCTCATCGTCGCCGTGTCCGACTTCATCGGCGGCGGTGACTGGGAACGCTCCCTGCTGCGGCTGACCCCCCGCCACGAGGTTGTTGCCCTCCGCGTCATCGACGCCGCCGACGACGAGCTGCCCGACGCAGGGCTGATCGTCGTCGAGGACGTCGAGACCGGGGAGCAGCTCGTCGTCGACTCCGGCGACCCGCTGCTGCGGGCGCGCTTCCGGGCGGGCGCTGGCGAGCGCGACGCCCGGCTGGACGCCGGAATGCGCCGGGCGGGAGTGCCCCTGCACCGCATCAGCACCGCGGATGACCTTGCCGGCTCGCTCGTCGAGGTCGTTACCCGGACCCATCGCAGGCGCGTATGACACTCGACTCTCCCGCGCTGCTCGCCGTCGGTCTGCTCGTCGCCGCGGCCCTGGGCTTCGGCGCCGTCGCCGTCTCCCGGCGGCGGGCCGCGGCGCTGGCGGCGGCCGGCGTCGCCGGGCCCGGCCGCGCCCGGCAGGCAGGGGTGTGGCTGACGATCGCCGGCATCGCGGTGCTCGCGCTCGCCGCCGCCGGCCCGGCGGCATCGGTCCCGGTGCCCAGCGCGCGCGGCACCGTCATCCTCGCCATGGACGTGTCGAACAGCATGGGCGCCAAGGACGTCGTCCCAGACCGGCTGGCGGCCGCGCAGCGGGCGGCGCGGTCGTTCATCGCGGCGCAGCCGGACAGCATCAAGATCGGCGTCGTCGCCTTCGAGGAGGGCGCGCTCATCACCAACCGGCCACGAGGTGGCCACGCCGATGCGGAGGCGGCGATCGGGCGCCTGAAGGTCTCCGGCGGGACCTCGCTGGGCTCGGCCATTATCGCCTCGCTGTCCGCGATCACGGACAAGGCGATCTCTATCGAACGCAATGGCACGGTACCCGGCATCGGCTACTGGCCGTCGGCCACGATCGTGATCTTCTCCGACGGCCAGGATGAGGGCCCAGCCAGCACCACGGCCGCGGCCACCGCAGCTGCCGAGAAGGCGGGTGTGCGCATCGACACCATCGGGGTCGGCACCACCGCGGGGACCACGGTTGACGTTGAGGGCTATCACCTGTTCACCGCGCTTGACCCCGGCGCCCTGAAGTCGATCGCGCAGGCCACCCGCGGCGCGTACTACCCCGCCTCGGATGCCAGTGAGCTGGACAGCATCGCCTCGACGATCAAGCTCCGGCTCACGGTCACGAGCCAGCGGCTGCCGCTCGCGGGCGCGTTCATTGCCCTGGCCGTGGTGCTTCTCGCCGCGGGCTCCGTTCTCACCGTTGTCCGATCGGGGCGGGTGATCTGAATGTCGCTGTCCTGGCCGTGGGCCCTGCTGGCCCTCCTGGCCATACCGCTGGTGATCGCGGCCTGGTGGTGGACGCGGCGCCGGCGCCGCCGCGGGGCGGTGCGCGTGACCTCGATCGCCCTCGTCCGTGCGTCCCTTCCGGGCCGCAACCGCTGGCGCAGGCTCATTCCCGCGGCGCTGCTGCTGCTTGGGCTGGCCGTGCTCGGCGTCGGCGCCGCGCGCCCGCAGGCCACCGTGCGGGTCCCGTCGTCGTCCGGCACGATCATGCTCGCCCTCGACATCTCGGGCTCCATGTGCTCGACCGACGTGAGGCCGAACCGCATAACCGCGGCCGAGGACGCGGCCAGCACCTTCATCAAGTCCGAGGCGGATGGGCCGCGCATTGGCCTTGTCCCGTTCGCGGGAACCGCCGGGGTCCTCGTGCCCCCGACCGCTGATTCGGGCGCGCTGCTGCACGCCCTGAGCGGCCTGGCCGTCTCGCAGGGCACCGCGATCGGCCAGGGCATCCTGACCTCGCTCGACGCCATCGCGCAGGTCAACCCCTCCGTCGCGCCGACCGGTGCCCGCCCCGCTAAAGCCCGCAGCTATGCGCACGACGTGATCGTCGTGCTGACCGACGGCTCGAACAACGTGGGCGTCGACCCGCAGACCGCGGCGCGGCAGGCCGCCGCCCGCGGCGTGCGCGTCTTCACGATCGGGTTCGGCACCACCAACCCCGCGCCCCTGGCGTGCAGCGGCTCGCAGTTCGGCGGGTTCGGTGGGGGCGGATACGGCGGCGGGTTTGGTGGCGGGTTTGGCGGGCGCAATCCCCTCGTCGCCGACTACGGCGCGCTCCGGCAGATCGCCGACACCACCGGCGGCAAGTTCTACCGCGCGCAGAACGCCGACCAGCTCAAGGCCGCCCTCGGCAACCTCTCCGGCACGTTCACGATCATCCGCGTGCACCTCGACATCGCCGCGTGGTTCGCCGGCATCGGCGGCCTTCTCATCGCCGCCGCGCTCGCGCTCTCGCTGTGGTGGAACAGAACCCGGCAGCCACCCGGCCGCCCCGTCGGCCAGCAGGCGGCCCCGTGACACCTGTCGCGATCATCGGGAGGCGCAGGCGGGCTAGCGGCGGGCGCGTTCTCCGCCTATGAGCTCTCCTTCAGCTCGTTGGCCCGGTCGCGCAGGACGTTCTTCTGGATCTTCCCGGTTGACGTTTTGGGCAGCTCGCAGAACTCGAAGCGCTTGGGGATCTTGTACCGGGCCAGGCGCTCCCTGGCGTACTCGGCCAGCGCGCCCGCGTCAACGTCGTCCTTCCTGAGCGCCACGAAGGCGATGGGGACCTCTCCCCAGCGCTCGTGCGGCATCGCCACCACGGCGCTTTCCACGACCGAGGGGTGGCTATCCAGCACCTGCTCGACCTCGACCGAGGCGATGTTCTCTGCCCCGGAGATGATGATGTCCTTATTGCGGTCGCGGATCTCGACGTAGCCATCGGGGTGCATCACGGCCAGGTCGCCGGTGAGGAAGCAGCCGCTGCGGGTGACCTCCCGGGTGGCTTGGTCGTCGCGGTAGTAGCCGAGCATGACGTCGTTGCCGCTGACCGCGATCTCGCCGATGGCCTGCCCGTCGGCCGGGACGTCCCGGCCGTCGTCGTCGAGGACCCGCAGCGGACGGGCGATGATGTTGGGCGCTCCCTGCCGGGCGCGCAGCGTGGCCTGCTCGTCCCGCGGGAGCTCGTTCCACTCCGGCTGCCACTCGTTGATCGCGAGCGGGCCGTAGGTCTCGGTCAGGCCGTACAGGTGGGTCACGGCGAAGTTCATCGCCTCCATCCGGGCCAGCAGGGTGGCCGATGGCGGCGCGCCGCCGGTGTCAACGTGCACCTCGTGATCCAGTTCCCCGGCCGCGGGATCTTCGGCGATCATGGTCAGCACGGTCGGCGCGGCGCTGAAATGGGTGATCCCCTCATCCCGCAGCAGCCGCCAGATCTCGGCGGTGTCGATGGACCGCAGGCAGACGTGGGTGCCCCCGGCCGCGGTGACGGCCCAGGTGAAGCACCAGCCGTTGCAGTGGAACATCGGCAGCGTCCACAGGTACCGGGAGCCCGGGCCGAGACGGGCGTGGTAGGCCATCGCGGCGGCCTGCAGGTACGCGCCCCGGTGGTGGTACATCACGCCCTTGGGCCGCCCGGTCGTCCCGCTGGTGTAGTTGATCGCCAGCAGCTGCCGCTCGTCGGCCAGGCGCTGGCTCGGACCCCCCGGCGCCGGCGATCCAGTCCTCGTAGGAGTCTCCGGACCCGCCGGCGACAAAGCACGGCAGACCGGCCCGATCGGCCAGGCGGCGGGCGCGGTCGGCAAACTCGTGGGTCGCCACCAGCACCGACGAGCCCGAGTGATCCAGCAGACCGGCCATTTCGTCTTCCGACAGCCGGGTATTCAGCGTCACCAGCACGGCGCCCATCATCGGCGCCGCGTTGTGCAGTTCCAGCATCACGTGGCTGTTGGTGCACAGCGCGGCGATCCGGTCCTCACGGCCCACGCCCTGCGCGGCCAGCGCGCCGGCCAGCCGGCGGCACCGGTCGGACATGTCACGGTAGGTGAACCTGCGCTCGCCATCCACGATCGCGGTCCGGTCGGCGAAGACCGCAGCCGCGCGGTCAAGGAAGGATGCGGGCGTCAGCGGGGCGAAGGTGAACTCTGACATCTGGTCCGTCTTCCCCCTGTGACCGGTTGAAACCGGGCGGCGGGGCTGATGCCCGGCCCATCCGGAAAATAAGGGATCTGAGGTGCAAGAGTACGGGCTGCGGGCAGGCGGAGGGTGCAGGTTGAAAAGGGCGACCGGACGACAGGCTCTGCCACCCCAATCGTCCGGGCCCGACGGCCATCGGAGGGAGTCGCGATGAGCAAGCCGGATCCGCCGCCCGGCGTCCAGCCGGCGCCAGCCGTGAGGGCGCAGACCCTGGCCCTGCAAGGGCTGGTGAACCGGGTCGCCCGCGGGCTACTACGCACGCCGCTGCTGTGCCGTCTCGTGGGCAAACGCCTGATCACCGTGTACGTGGTGGGCCGCAAGTCCGGGCGGCGCTACGCCGTCCCCGTCGCGTACACCCGCCACAACGGGACCCTGCTGATCGGCACGCCGTTTGCCTGGGCCCGCAACCTGCGCACCGGTGAATCGGTGCAGATCCGTCTGGCCGGCACGCGGCGGCCCGCCGATGTCGAAGTCCTGACCGGCGAGACCGGAGTCGTCGAGCACTACGCGCTGATGGCCCGGGACAATCACCAGTTCGCCAGGTTCAACAAGATCGGCCTCGACCAGCGCGGCAACCCCCGCCCCGACGACCTTCACCTCGCCTGGGCCGCGGGCGCCCGGGTCGCCCTGCTGACACCGCGGTGATCATCGCGCCGGCCGTCTGCCCGGCACGCGGCCCCCGGCATCCTCGCCGTGGTGGCCGGCGGGTGGCTGGCGGGGAAGGGACGAGCGGATTCCCCGCCGTCAGCCTTCGCTTTCCGGCCATAGCCGGGTGCTGCGCCCTGCCGCGTCCAGGATGAGCTGCGCATCGATACCGGACCGGGATTCGGTAATGCCGAACGGCGCCCACTCGCAGACGAACTCCAGCGGCCCGGCGGGCGGCAGGGGCCAGGTCCACCACCGGGAGACGAAAGAGTGCGGCCCGCCGCCCCCAGCGAACGGGTACAGCACTGGCCCCGCTGGCTCGGAATCGTGGTCCGCCCGGCCCCCGCCGGGGCTCCCGACGGCCTTGCCGCCGTTGGCGAACTGCAGGCCGAACCTGAAGGAGCGCCGGGACGCGGCCAGGTCACGCGGCCCGCCGGGCAGGTGCCCCTCGGGATGCTCGGCACTGGGCCGGATCCGCGCGGTCAGGAAGATCTCGATCCCGGCGGAGAAGGCTGACAGCCCGGTGACCGCCACGGCGACATCGTCGGTCCGCGCGAGCAGCAGGGTGTCGATCGGCACAATCCCGGGGAGTTCCGCGTCCGGCGGCTCCCATGGGTGATGCCTAAGCGGAGGCTCCGGCCCGGGCACCGGCAGGTCGTCAAAGAATCCCATGCAGGCATTGTCGTCTCGCGCCAGGGCGGTGAGCCATGGGGCAGCACCCCCATCGGGAGTAGGCCTATGCCTACCCATAGCCCGGCAGGCTGAAGGGGAGCGCAGGCTGGCTGGTCAACGGGTTGAGCGAACCGGGTGGCGCCGGGCGCGCCCGCTGAGGCTTGGCGGGACCTTACGGTGGTTGGTGTGGGTAGGGTGCCGGGCGGGGCCGTGATCGAGGAGCTCGCGCGCGAGCGTCTCGGCTTCGAGCGGCTTCGCCCCGGTCAGCTGCGGGCGGTCGAGGCGCTGGCCGGCGGCCGCGACGCCCTGGCCGTGCTGCCGACGGGGGGCGGGAAGTCGGCGATCTACGAGCTGGCCGGGCTGCTGCGGGCGGGGCCGACGGTCGTCGTCTCGCCGCTGATCGCGCTGCAGGCCGACCAGCTCGCCCATCTGCGTGCCGCCGGCCTGCCTGCCATCGTCCTCAACTCCCAGCAGTCGGCCGGCGCGCACGCCGCGGCGCTGCTCGCCTCCTGCGATTCCGGCACGTTCGTCTTCCTCGCGCCGGAGCAACTGGCCAACAGCCAGACCCGGGAGACGCTGCGGCGCGCGCGGCCGGGCCTGTTCGCCGTTGACGAAGCGCACCTGGTCAGCCAGTGGGGCCACGACTTCCGCCCGGACTACATGCTGCTCGGAGCGCAAGCCGAGGCGATCGGCGCACCGGTCCGCGTGGCCCTGACCGCGACCGCCGCGCCGCCGGTGCGGCAGGAGATCATACGGCGGCTCGACCTGCGCGATCCCGTGGTGGTGATGGGCGACTTCGACCGGCCGCGCATCCACCTGTCGGCGCACCACGCGGCCACGATCCCCGACAAGGAGCGCGAGCTTGTGGCCGCGGCCCGCGAGTTCGCCGGCCCCGGGATCGTGTATGCGGCAACGCACGCCGGCGCGCAGGCGGCTCACGATGCACTCGCCTCGGCGGGCGAGCGGGTGACGCTCTATCACGCTGGGCTTTCCGGGCGCGCCCGGCACGATGCGATGACGGCGTTCCTGGACGGCCCGGCCCGCATCATCGCGGCGACGGTCGCGTTCGGCATGGGGATCGACAAGCCGGACGTCCGCTGGGTGCTGCACTTTGACCCGCCGCCCTCGCCCGACGCGTACTACCAGGAGATCGGCCGGGCCGGGCGGGACGGCGAGCCAGCGCACGTGCGGCTGCTGTACCGCTACGACGATTTCGAGCTCGCGCGCCATCTGATCGCGCGGGGCGTTCCCGGCGCGGCCGTTGCGCGGGCCGCGGCCGCGCTCGCGGCCGGTCAGCCCCTCGAGCCCGGGGCGCGGCAGCAGACGGCCGCGCTCACTCGTTTGGCAGATCTCGGCGCGGTGGCGTGGCAGGCGGACGGCGATGTCCGCTGGACCGGGACCATGAGCGTCGCGGCGGCGCTGGAGGCGTCGGAGGCGGAGACCGGACGCGAGGACGAGGTGGAGCGCTCCCGGCTGACGATGATGCGCCGCTACGCCGAGCACACCGGCTGCCGTCGGTCCTTCCTGCTCACCTACTTCGGGCAGGACTATCCCGGTCCCTGCGGGAACTGCGACAACGATCTCGCGCACCCCGAGCCCGCGCGCGCCGACGTCCCGTTCGCCGTGGGCGCGCGGGTCGTGAGCGAGCGCTGGGGCGAGGGCACGGTGCAGCGTTACGACGGCGACCAGGTCACGGTGCTGTTCGACGAGCACGGCTACCGCGAGCTGTTCGTGCCGGTCGTGCTCGAACGCGGCCTCCTCACGGCCCGAGCAGGCCGGCCAGAACCCTGACGAACCGAGCCGCTGCTCCCTCGGCGGCCGGCAGGAACAGGGATGGTTCAACCAGCTCCACCTCCAGCACGGCGGGCGCGCCGTCGTTGCCGTCGATCACGTCGACGCGGGCGTAGGCCGTCTCGCCAACGCGGCGAGCTACGGTCGCCATGGCGGTCCTCGCCAGGTTCAGATGGCTCGCAGACGGTGCGGTGGGTGTGATCACCTCACGCTCCCACAGCGCACCGGCCGGGCCCCGGTCCGGCTCGAGCAGCGCCGCCTTGTGCACGGCATGGCTGAACCGCCCACCGAAGAACACCATGGCGGTCTCGCCCGTGGTGTCGGCCGACCGCTGGTACGGCTGGAGCAGGACGGTCTGGCCGGCTCGCATGAAGGGCCGCGACATGGCGCTCGGCGGCTTCCCGGTCGCCTCGGGCGTAGCGGGCGGCCCACCACCCGCCGCTGCCCACGCTGGGCTTGATTACGTAGTCGCCGGCCGGCGGAGACCATGGCTCGCCGGGCGCGATGAACGTGGTCGGGACGGTTGGCACCCCAGCGGCGACGAGGTCGCTGAGGTAGACCTTGTCGCTGTTCCAGCGCAGGGCCGGGACGGGATTCATAACGAGCGACCGGGCGGCCGTCCGTTCCGCCCAGGCGAGGAAGGCGCTCACGCGGGTGACGTAGCCCCAGCAGTAGTTCACGATCACCAAATCCAGGTTTCCGCCGCCCGCGCTCTCCCGGTCCCAGGCGACCACGACCGGGTCGAGCCCGGCCGCCATCAGGGCCGCGCGCAGTGCCGGCCAGCCCGCGTCAAGCTCGGGAAACTCCGGCGAGGCTGCCACCCCGACGCGCCGCGGGAACCTCATCGCTGCTGCCCGTCCCGCGCGCCGCCACCGTGTCTCATCTGCGCCCACACCGAGCCTGGCAAGGCGGCCACTTCAGTTCGGGAGAAGGGTGTCCAGCGAGCGGCCGATATCTGCCTGCGTCTCGTCGAGTTCGGCGCGGAAGACGGGGTTGACCTGCGCGGTGGCGGTGTACCACAGCCCGAATGCGACCTCGCGGGTAGCGATGAAGTCATCGAGATGGGCGAGGCCACCGGGCGGCAGCGGCCGGTGCCGGGTGTAGCCGTCGATCAGCGCCGACCGGAACCGCTCATAGTCGTCGCGGTACCGCAGCTCCCACAGCGCGACGGCGATGTCGTAGAGCCAGTAACCGAACCCGCAGTCGTCGAAATTGATGACCCTGACCTCGCCGCGCCAGAACAGCGCGTTGTCGAGATGCAGATCGGCGTGGATGAGGCCGAAATTGTCGGCGTCCTCACCCAGGTGGGTCATGACGTCTCTCATGCCCGAGGCCACCCGGGCAAACCTGCGCCGGAGGTCATCGGGAAGCAGGTCCCACGCGCCTGCCGCGTTGATTCCCCCGTAGACCATCGTGTCGCCGAAGAACGTCTCCCAGTCCCACCGGATCCGCACGAACCCGGGCGGGACGCGCCACTGGCCAGCGTGATTGTGCAACCGCGCCATGACGCTCCCGAGCCGGTGCAGGTGCACCGGCCGGGGCGCGGCGGAATGGACACGGCCATCCATCCAGCGCAGCACCGAGCACACGCGCGGCTCCGGCACGTCGGGGGACGCGGCCACCGTCATCAGCTTTCCATCTAGCGTGCGGAAGGGTGCCGGCACGAGCAGGTCAGTCCCGGCCCGCAGCGCGGTCAGCCAGTCCAGCTCGGAACCGATCGCGGCCGCCGGGTTGACGTTCCGGCCATGACGTGCCGGGCGGTGCACGCGGAGCAGGAACCGGTCACGGCCATCAGGGGCTGTCGCATCGACCCGGAACGTGGCGTTCTCCCCGTCAGCGATAAACCGCAACTCCCGGTCCGCCAGGGGATACGCGTCGAGTGCCCGCACGGCCACGCGCCGCATGCGGGCTACCCGCAGGCCGTGCGAGAGCATGGCGCCACCGTCCCACGAATTCCTGCCCTGACCAAGCGCTTATCGCTCGCCGTCGCCGGTGGCGCGAGACTGGGCGGGTGGATGTCACAGACCTGGACGCCGACCCGCTGCGTCAGCTGTTAACGTGGCTGGACGCGGCCCGCGCGGCCGGCCAGCCGCTGCCGGAAGCCATGACCCTCGCGACCGCAACCAGCGACGCCGTTCCCTCGGCCCGGCTGGTGATGCTGCGCGGCCTGCAGCGTGGGCTGGTCTTCTTCACCGACGGTGAGAGCGACAAGGGCGCCGAGCTGGCAGCCAATCCGCGGGCGGCGGCCGTGCTGCACTGGCTCGTCCCGGCGCACCGCCAGGTGCGCGTGGCCGGGCCGGTTGAGCCGGTCAGCGAGGACGAAGCCGACGGGTACTGGGGCACGCGCGCCCCGGCGACCCGGCTCAGCGCGGCCGCCTGGCACCAGAGCCGCGTCGTCGCCAGCCGGGCGGTCCTGCAACGGCAGGTCCAGGACGGGCTGCGGCGCTACCCCGGCGGAGCCGATGTTCCCCGCCCGCGGCGCTGGGGCGGCTTCCGGGTGCTGCCCGCCAGTGTTGAGTTCTGGCAGGAATCGCCGGATGGGCTGCACGACCGGATCCGCTACCGCCGGGGCAGTGGCGGCTGGACGGTCGAGCGGCTGTCACCGTAACGACACATAACGTCCGGTGGATGCTGGCCTGAACGCGGTGGTCTGGCGCATAGTGGGCTTCGCGCCGCGGTGCAGCGCTGGGCTGGCGGCTGGACCGCGGTCTGATGCGCCTGGAGGGCAGGCTGGGATCTGTCGCCGGGACTTGAAATCCTTGGCTCATGACCACCTTCGTGTTCAGGCTCAAAGCGCCCCGTCCGACGTTCGCGCTGGACATGAGCGACGAGGAACGGGAAATCATGGCGCGTCATGCCGCTTACTGGCGGCCCTGGATCGAATCGGGCCAGATGGTGATCTTCGGTCCCGTGCTCGACGGCAGCGGCTCGTGGGGCCTTGGCGTCGTGGAAGCCGATGATGAAGAGGAGGTCCGGGCCTTCGCCGCCGGCGATCCGGTGGTGACGACCGGCACCGGCACGATGGAGGTCGGGAAGATGCTGGGTGGCTTTGTACGGCCACGGCCGGCACCGTGACGGCGGTGTTGCGGGGGGACGATCGCCACATCGACGGTGCGGCGCAGGTATGGGCGGAAGCGACCGCCGCCCGCGACGGCGATCCAGATGTGGCGCCCCTGGAAGACTCCGCCCCATCATCGCCAGGGTCCTCGGCCGGCCGGGCGCCGTACTCGCCGTTGCCCTCGACGAGAGCAATCAGGTCGTGGCGTTCGCCGTGGCCGCGCCGGCGCATGACAGCGCGGCGCGCCCGTGCGCCAGCACGGCGGAGGTCGAATACGTCGGGGTCCGCCCGGGGCGGTGGGGAGCTGGCCTGGCGCGCCGCGTGCTACAGCTGTTGTGTGCCGAGCTATCGGCGGACGGCTTCGCCGAGGCGCAGCTTTTCGTCTACCTCGACAACCGCCGGGCCACCGGCCTTTACGAGCAGCTCGGCTGGCGGCCCCAGGGAAGCCCCCAGCCACACCCGCGGACCGGGAAGCCTCGGCAACGTTACCGCCTCACGCTGGCCAGATAGCCCTGGCCAGATAGCCCTGGCCAGATAGCCCGGCCGGAATGACCAGCTCAGAATCCGACCACCTGGCGGATGAGGACGATGTGGATGCGGCCGGGCAGCTCCTGGTGGATCTCCAGGACCTTCCCGACCTGGCTGTGCTGCCCGTAGGCGGCCTGCGCGCGGGCGTCTTCGAGCTTGAGGCTGTGCTGGTAGATCCGCTGGTGGGCGGCCTCCAGGTTGGGGACGAGCTTGTGCGCGCCGGCGACGAAGATGACGCTGGCCGCGCCCCAGGCGTAGGAGGCGAGCTGGCTGCCCGACGCCGAGGCGATGACCAGGGTCCCGTCGGCGGTGATGGCGTGCACGCTGCCGAGGGCGAAGTCCGGCTGGCCGCCGATCGCCTTCATCTGCTGCGCCTGGGTGGCGAAGTCGAGCGCGAACATCTTGTTGCGCGCCGAGTCGTACGGCCCGCCGTCGTTGATCGCGTCCGCGATCCCGGTCTCGGCCAGGGTCACCGAGGTGTTGGTCATCACCGATGAGCCCGCGCCTCGGCCGGGGCTGGGAGGACCTGGTCCGGCGCGTCTGCCGCCCATGACGAAACTGCGCTCGGCCGGCCGCGGGCACACGCCCGTCAACGGCGGTGAAGGCAATGGTCTGCGTCCACCACGCCGGGTCGGCGCACTGAGCGAGGAACGCGTCGATTGACCGGTCGTCCAGCTTGCCGGAGGCGACCAGTCGCGGGCGCAGCTCGATCACCGTCTCCACCCAGTACTGGGCCCACAGGGAGCCGCCGTTGTAGAGGGCCGTTTCCGCCGTGGCCCCGTCGTCCTGCAGCCCCAGGCCGGACAGCGTCGCCGGCAGCGGGCGGCCGATGAAGTAGTCGATTCCCTGCTTGCGCGACCAGGCCAGCCATCCCTGCCAGAAAGCCCGGATCCCCGGCGGCTCGGCGATGCTTACCGGCAGGAAATCCGGCTCGATCAGCAGGTCGCCCGCCCAGCCGCGCGCTGGCGACGAGATTGGCCACCGGCGCCTCGGCGTCGGCGACATGGTGCAGTACGGCACGGGCCGTCACCAGGTCAAAGTCGCCCGGCTCGACCGGCCCCGCCAGTATGTCGGCCTGGCGGAGCTCCAGCCCGGGTGCGTCCCCCTTGGCCAGGGACAGGTCGAGGTCCACCGCCACCGCGCGCCCGCCGGGCGCCGTCCGCTCGGCCAGCCAGGCCGAAATCGAGCCGTTGCCACAGCCGACTTCGAGCGTCTGCGCTCCGGGCCGGCGCCCAGCCGGCGATGTGGCGGCGGTGCATCGGATCGAGCAACCGCGACATCAGCGCCAGCCGGTGGCGCTCGCCGGACTGGTATCATCAAGGACGTACGCCGGCAGTGGTCCCCCGAAGGCCTGGCGGCGGCTTGCCTCAGGAGGTCTACCCCGTGCCCTGGGGTGCGGTCTCGAGCGGCGGTTGCGCGGGCGGGCCCGGACGTGGAGTGCTCGCCCTGGGGCCCGAACAGGACCAGCACCTCGGAGCGGCGCGGTCGCCCTGGCCCGGTCACGCCGCTCGGTCCTGGTGATCGACGCTGGTGACCCGCGCAACGCCCCGGCCGGCCACGTGCACAACTTCCTCACCCGCGACGGGGCGCCGCCGGCGGAGATCTATGCCGCCGGGCGCGGCGAGGTGGCCCGCTACGGCGGCCGGGTCGAGGCCGGCCGCGTCACGGCGCTGGGCAAGGACGGCGAGCGGTTCCTGGTCCAGATCGGCAGCCGGGCGGTGGCCGCGCGGCGGCTGCTGATCGCCACCGGCCTGCGCGACGAGCTTCCCGACGTGCCTGGACTTGCCGCCCGGTGGGGCATCGACGTCCTGCACTGCGCGTACTGCCACGGCTGGGAGGTCGCCGGCCAGCGCATCGGCGTGCTGGCGACCGGGCCGATGGCCATCCACCAGGCGCTGCTGTTCCGGCAGCTCAGCGAGCACGTGACGCTGCTGCAGCACACCGGTCCCGCACCGGCCGGAGAGCAGCGCGAGCAGCTTGACGCGCGCCGCATCGCCGTCGCCGAGGGCGGCGTCGAGCGGATCGACGCCGATGCCCGCGGCCTGACCGGTGCCCGGCTGGCCGGCGGCCGCCGGGTGGCACTCGACGCCGTCATCGTCGCGCCGCGCATGACGGCCCGCGCCGAACTGCTCGCCCCGCTCGGCCTGACGCCGGCCGAGGCGCGGATCGGCGAGCACGTGGCAGGAACCCGCATCGAGGCCGACCCCACCGGCGCGACCGCCGTCCCGGGGGTGTGGGTGGCCGGCAACATCGCTGACATCCAGGCCCAGGTCATAACCTCCGCGGCCGCCGGGCTGACCGCCGGGGCCGCGATCAACATCGACCTCGTCCTCGAGGAGACCAGGAACGCCGCCGCTGCCCGGCGGCACCGGCGCACAGGCGGCGAGCCGGCCGCGCTGCTGGGCCGGGAGTAGCGTGGTGTCAGTCCGCCCAAGCTGATCGGAGGTACAGATGACCCGGTCAGGTACCGCAGGAGGTGGCAGGCTGCTCGGCCGGGGCCTGCTCACCCTGGCCAACGTGATCACTGTGGCGGCGCCCGTTGCCGCGGACTGGAACGACTCGCATATCTTCAATGAGCGCTGGCCCGGGCATGCCCGCTTCCACGGCGTGACCGCGCTGGCCATGACCGCCACGCTGTCCTCGCTCAGCATCTGGTCCGTCTGGTCCAGCGCGAGCGACCAGGCCACGGCCCGCGTCTTTGCGGCGGCGGTTCCGGCCGCCTACTGGGCGCCCTTCTTCCTGGCCCCGCTGGTTCCCGGCACCGCGGTCGACGACCCACCGCATCCGGTCGCACGGGTAGCGGGCGTGCCGGTCAGTTTGCTGGGCGCGGCGGCTACCACGGCGACGGCGGCCGCTGGCTGGCTCATCGACCGCCGGTCTGCCGCCGTCGGGAGCGGATGACCGGTCAGGATGGGTCCGGCGGGTGACCGCCGGCTGACAGCGGCTCGCCCTCGAGCCGACCCGGGGGGACGGCCCGGCCGCAGAGCACCAGGGCGAGGTCCTCGGCCGGGCCGCGCAGCGCCGGGCCCGAGCCGTAGGACCAGTCAAGGTCGGTGGCCTGCAGGCTGCGCCCCTGGATGCCGGTGCCGAAGTGCTCGTGCCCGCCGCCACCGGTCAGGTCGTCCAGGACGACCCGGATGGTGGCGTCGGGTGAGCGGCGCGGCACCCCCAGCGGCACGGTCACGTCCAGGCCGTGGATGACCACATGGTTGAGTGCGCCGTGCCAGCCGCCGCCCGGCGGCGTCCAGTGCTGCATCACCTCGGCGCGCAGGCTGGCCACGAGCTCGCTGGCGGGCAGCTGGGCGTCCCGGGCGGCGATCTCGTTCGACAGGCGGCCGAAGTCGAAGTCGCAACGGCGCAGCTCGGCCATGAACTCCTCTTCGGAGTAGCGCGCCGCCATGGTCATGTGCGCGATCACCTCGCGGACCCGCCACCCCGCGCACAGCGATGGCGTGTCCCACTGCGCATCGGTGGCGGAGTCGAGCAGGCCGGCCAGGGCCTGGAACTCGGCGGCCACGGCAGGCTGCAGGTCGGCGTCATTGGTCATGATCAGCTCCTAGCTACTCAACGGCCGGTAATCATCTGTCACCCGGGCCGCGGCCGAGCCGGTACCGGATGTGGGTTGCGTAACGTGAGTGGATGACCTCCACCGGCTCCAGGCCCGGGTCATGCACGCCGGTGAAGAGGCGTTCACCGGCCCCCAGAACGACCGGGACAATGTCGAGGACCAGCTCATCGATGGCGTCAGCCGTGAATGCCTGCTGGACGACCGAAGCGCCGCCGGCTATATCGACGTCACCGTCACCGGCAGCAGCCCGGGCCAGATCAAGGGCGGCGGCAAGGCCGCCGGTAACGAAGTGGAACGTCGTCCCGCCCTGCATCTCGATCGGATCACGCGCGTGGTGGGTCAGGACGAAGACCGGTGCGTGATAGGGCGGCTCCTCACCCCACCAGCCCCGCCAATCGCCATCCCACTCGCCCCGGATGGGGCCGAACATGTTGCGGCCCATGACATACGCGGCAGCGCAGGTCATCTCGTCTCGCGGCCCGGCGTCCGCCTCGTGCCCAGGCTCACCGGCATGCCAATGCCACTCATGGAGCGCCAGGCCTCCGGCACCGACCGGGTTCTCGCGGCTCTGGTCCGGCCCCGCGACGAACCCGTCAAGGGAGATGGACATGTGACACGTGGTTCGGCTCATGAGAACTAAGACTCACATACCGGCCGATACTCACCGGCCAGGTGCCGGACGAGCCTGATCGGTCTGCGGCGCGAGGCGCCAGAGGGGGCCGCTGTTTACGCCGTCTTGCTGCCGTGCCGGGCCTGCCAGGCCGCGACCGCGCGCGACGCAGTAGCTCGCTTCCAGCCCGTCGATCCAGGCGGTGAGAGAGCCGAGCAGCAGGAACCAGAACCACCCGGCGGCCACGAGCGCGACCACAGCGGCCGTGCGCCGGTACCGGAGGGCGATCAGCGGCGGCAGCGCGAGTGCCAGGGCCGGCAGGTAGAAGTCACTCACCCCGTGGAAGTCGAGCGCGGGCAGGAGGTTCCACAGGTAGTTGACCGCGAGCGCGGCGAGCAGCGTGACCGGCAGGGCGACGCTGCAGACGGCGAGCGCGTCCGGCCAGCGGGCGTCGCTGAGCCCAGCGCCTCGCCGGCTGAGCCTCGCCCGCAGGCCGCCCGACATCAGATCGAAGGCATCGGCCAGCCGGGGCCGGCGGCGTCCCTCCGGGGTGGAGGCCAGCAGCACGCTGATCATCTCCTCCGCGTACTCGCGGCGGTGCGCCGCCGGGAACCAGACCAGCAGGCGGCGGTAGCGGCGCTCGAGCGCGGGAGAGTCGCTCATGTGCTGGCCAGCTTTCGCAGCCGCCGGGTCGCGACGGCGGCGTTCGACCGCATCCGGGCGGTCTCCGCGGCAAGCGCGTCAGCACCAGACGGTGTCAGCCGATAGTAGCGGCGGAGCCTGCCGTCCACGATCTCCTCACGGTCGGCATCGATCAGGCCGTCGCCGCGCAGGCGGTCAAGCGCCGCGTAGAGCGTCCCGGCCCGCAGCCGGACCCGGTCGCCGGAGATACGGGCGACGTCAGTCATGATCCCGTAGCCGTGCTGTGCCCCGGCCGCCAGGGCGGTGAGGATGAGGAACGTTGGTTCCTGCATGGCCTGGTTGGTCATGCCGATGTTATATACCGACGACCGGTCTATTGACAAGCCCGTCAGCCCGGCCCGGCACCGCGCCGCACATCGCCGCGGGCATGCGCGCTCAGGCGGTGGCGGGCTCCTCGTCCCGTCCTCTGTTATCGAGCACAAGCGGGCGCCGGCCGTGGACCGTGTAGCGGATGTGGGTGACGTCGGGGGTGGCGATGACCCGGGCGGGGGTGAGCTCGATCCCCTCCATGTCGTCCAGGCCGAGGCCGGGGCCGAGCAGGCGCATCCCGTCGCCGAGGATCACCGGCACGACGTGCAGCTCCAGTTCGTCCAGGAGCCCGAGCCCGATCACCTGCCGGAGCAGGGTGCCGCCGCCGGCGATCGCCACGTTCTTCCCGTTCGCGGCCGCCCGGGCCTGGGCGATGGCGCTTTCGATGCCGTCGGTGACGTAGGTGAAGCTGGTGCCGCCCTGCCGGTGCAGGGTCTTCCTGGGCCGGTGGGTGACCACGAACACCGGGGCCCGGAACGGCGGTTCGTCCCCCCAGGGAACCTCGCCACCGTCGGCCATGCGCCGTCCCATCACGTACGCGCCGGCCGCGTCGAAGGTTTCGGCGATGACCTTGGAGTTGGTGCTCTGCTCCCCTCCGGTGAAGCCCAGCCGCTGGCGCCATGCCTCGGCGTCGATCACCCACCGGGTGACGCGGAAGAAGCCGGCGGCCTCGGGGCCGTCGAACCAGGGCTGCGTGCCGGTGTGCTCCGGCCCGGCATAAAAGCCGTCGAGCGAGATCGACATCTGCGCCGTCACGATCGTCATTTCGGGTCCTGCCTTTCGCTGGAACGGGCGGTGCTGGAACGGGCGGTGCTGGAACGGGCGGTGCTGGAATGGGCGGTGCCGGGCCTCACCGGCCGGGGGTGAGGTAGGAGCCGAGCTGGTCGAGCAGGCCCTTGGTGCCCTCTTCCCGGCCCTCGACGCTGTCCAGGCCGTCGAAGTGCACGGCCTGCTCGGTGTAGGTCAGCCGCGTCTGGTCGCCGTCCTGCTCCAGCGCGATGGTGGTCAGGGACGTCGACAGGTGCTGCCCGTCGATCCACATGTCGTAGGTGAACACGATCCGCTGCAGGTCGATGATGTCGGTGTAGGTGGACCGGAATCTGGACCGCGGCCCGCCGTGCCACTGGCCTTCTTCCGTGCCGTGCCCGCCGACGCGGAACTCGTGCGACTTCTCGTCGGTGTCGAACGCCGGGCCCCCGCCGAACCACTGGTCGCGCGCGTCGTTGTCGGACAGCGCGTGCCAGACCGCCTCGACGGGCACCGGGTAGGTGCGCTCGATGACGAAGGTCGCGTGGATCTGGCTGCGCTCGATCGTGTCGTTCATCTCATTCACTCCTTGGCAGTGGTGGTGGGGCGGTCCAGGAACGCGCCGAGGCGGTCCAGGCGGCGTTCGGCCGGCAGCCGCTGCCGGCCGATCCACTCCGCGGCGGGGGCCAGCGCCCCGGGGACGAGCTGGTAGGTGCGGACCCGCCCGGCCTTCGCCGAGCTGACGATCCCGGCCTGCTCCAGGACGCCCAGGTGCTGGACGACCGTCGGCAGCGCCATCTCGAACGGCCGGGCCAGCTCGCTGACCGACGCCGGGCCGCGGGACAGCCGCTCGACCATGGCCCGGCGGCTGCTGTCGCCCAGTGCGTGGAACATCCGGTCGAGCTCCACATACTTAGGCATATACCTAAGTATTAGCGGCGGCCGGCGGCGCTGTCAACTTCGCCGCGGTGCCGCTAACGGCCCGGGGCCGCCGCCGGGGGGCGCTCGCCCGCGTGCTCTCCGGCCGGTTCGCCGAGCAGGCTACGCAGGTAGCCGGTCACCGACTGCATGCCGCCCAGCCTTCCCCGCGCCGCCACGTAGCCGTCCGGCCGGACCAGGACGACCGGCCCCGTGCCATCGTTGCGAACCCTGGGGGGGCGGCTGACTTCGCCCGTGACGACGTCGAGGTCCCGCCGGTAGGGCCGCAGCCCGGGGTCGCTCAGCACACTGGCCGCGCCGGCCGCGGGAACCATCAGCACGTGCCAGGCCACCGCGCAGGACGCTGTGCAGCGTGGTGGCCCGGTTGCCGGCGCGGACCTGGAGGTCGGGCATGCGCTGGCCGGCTCTCGGCGTGCCGCGGCCACGATCCCGGTGGGCCAGCGGGCCCGGTGGGTACGCGACGGAGACCTGGCTCATCCTGCGGGCCGCGCGGCGCTGGATCACCGCGCTCCGGCCGAGGGCCGGGACGACGATGTCGCGGACCCGGCGCTTGATGGGATGGTTCATGGTGCCGTAGTGGACCAGGGCGTGGGTGAGCTTGACCACCTGCTCCGCCACCGGGCGCCGTTCGGTGCCATAGCTGTCCAGCAGCTCATCGGGCGCCCGGCCGGATGCGACCAGGGCGAGCTTCCAGCCCAGGTTGTGCGCGTCGGCCATCCCGGTGTTCACGCCCTGGCCGCCGGCCGGGCTGTGGATGTGCACGGCGTCGCCGGCCAGCAGCACCCGGCCGCGGCGGCAGCCGCTGGCCGACCGGCGGTGGCAGCGGAAGTTCGCCAGCCAGGTGGGATCGGACACGGTGACCGGCCGCGGCGCCCGCCGGTCGGTCAGCTCCTGTATTTCCTCCAGGGTGAGAGCGTGCCCACCCCGGTTCCCGGCAAAGGGCAGCGTCAGCCGCCACCGGTGCCCGCGCATCGGGAAGAAGATCGCCGGCAGCCCGTCGGGCCGGAAGAACGCATGTACCGCATCCTCGCGGAGATCCCAGTCCAGCAGGACGTCGGCCAGCAGCCAGTCCTGCGGGTAGGGGTGCCCGTGGAACGTCAGCCCGAGCTCGCTCCGCACCCGGCTGTGCGCGCCGTCACAGCCGACCACGTAGCCAGCGGTGATCGTCTGGACCTGGCCCGCGCCGCCGCGCATGCTCGCGGTGACGGCATCGCCGCCGGCGGCCAGGCCGGTGAGCTCGGTTCCCTGCTCCACCAGGCCGCCCAGCTCAGTGATCCGGGCGCGCAGCAGCCGCTCGGTCTCGTCCTGCGGCAGGTCGAGCAGGAACCCAAAGCGCGAGCCGCAGCGCGCGAACTCCAGGCTGGTCAGGCACCGGCCCCGGGAGTAGAAGCGGAGGTGGCGCACCACCTGGCCGCGCTCGGTGAAGCGCTCGGCCAGGCCCATCATGTCGAGGATTTCCAGCGTCCGCGCGTGGATGCCGATCGCCCGGGCCTGCAGCGCCACGCCGTCGCCCTTATCGATGATCCGGGTCCGGATCCCGCGGGCGAGCAGCTCCGCGGCGAGCACGAGCCCAGTCGGGCCGGCGCCGACGACCAGCACCTGGCAGTCCAGGCGGGAACCGGCGCGTCCGCGGATGGCGGTGCTGGCTGCCGCAGCGGCTGGCCGGGTGAGAGGCATGCCGTTCATGAGGTCAACTCTCGGATGGCCGCCGCTGCGGGCCATCCGAAGAACTACGTAGGGCCTACTTATCTTCTGGCAGCAGGCCCCCCTCGTAGGCCCAGGCGGCCAGCTGGGTACGGGTGCGGAAGCCCAGCTTGGTGAGGATGTGGTCGACGTGCACCTCGACGGTCCTGACCGAGACGAAGAGCTGGGCGGCGATGTCCCGGTTGGTCAGCCCGCGCGCCGCGAGCACCGCGACCTCCCGCTCCCGCCGGGTCAGCGTTCGCCGCGGGCCCGGCGGCGGGGCGTCCGGCTCGTTCGCCAGGGCCAGCCGTACCGCCTCCTCCGGGGTCAGCTGCCTGCCCTCCGCGAGCAGCTGCCTGGCCGTTTGCCCGGCCCTGGCACGGGTCGGCACGAGCCAGCGGTCCACGATCTCCTCCATCGGTCCTGGCATGGAGAATTCGTTCGCGTCCCGGTACGCCTCGGCAGCTCCAGCCAGCCGCAGCGCCAGCCGGGGCCGTCTGGTCTTGACCGCGAGCCCGACGAATCCGCCCAGCCCGAGCTGGACGAACCAGCGATCGCCGACATCTGTGGACATTTGGAACCCCTCAGCAAGCGCCGTCCTGGCCGCGGGCAGTTCGCCCAGGTCCAGAAGCGGGTAGCCGAGCATCAGCCGGGCGCGTGCGCTCAGCGGCGCCAGGCCAAGCTCGGCCGCCAGCGCGCCGGAGCGGGCGAACAGGTCGCAGGCGGCTTCCAGGCGGCCAGTGAGCAGCGCGACCAGGGCGGAGTAAAACGTGGTAAATGCGATAGCCGGGCGATCGCCCGCCTCGTTCACCAGCGCGACGGCGCGTTCCACGTCCGGTGCCCCCTCCGCGATCCGTCCACTGGACATCGTGCAACGGCCGCGGTACACGGTCGCGATGCCCTCGCCGACGGTGTCGCCCAGCGCCCGGCCGATCCTGATGCTCTCGCCGAGCACGCGGGCCGCCTCGGCGTAGTCGCCCTGGTCGATGGCCAGCCAGCCGGCCCCATTCAGGGCGCTGACCCTGGCCATATTCTCGTCGGGGACCAGGCCGAGCAGTTCGCCCAGGCGCTGCCGACCCTCGGTGTGGTGGCCGCGCAGGGACCAGAACGCGGACATCGAGGCGGCCAGGCGCAGGGCGGTGGGCGGATCATGCTCCCGGTACCAGCTGAGAGCCGCGCGGATGTTGTTGTGCTCGGCTTCGAGCCGCTCCAGCCATTCCTTCCTCGCCAGGCCGGCGTGCGGCCGGCCGTCGGCCTCGACCAGGGCCAGGAAGGCCGCCGCGTGAGCGCCGCGGGCCCGGTCCGCTTCCGGCATCTGGTCCAGGCGCTCGGCCGCGTACTCGCGGATCGTCTCCAGCATGACGTAACGCGCCGGTGACGGGCCCGGGCCGCGCACCTGCCGGAGCAGGCTCTGGTCGACCAATTCCTGCAGGCCATCGAGTACCGGCAGGCCGATGTCCACCGCGGCGGCGCAGACCGTCTCGATGGCCTCCAGTCTGGCGCCGCCCGCGAACACTGAGCAGGCAGCGAGGAGGTGCCTGGCCCCCTCGGTGAGCAGGTCATAGCTCCAGGCAATCGTGGCACGCAGCGTCTGCAGCCGATCGGGAAGGTCGCGGCTGCCGCCGGTCAGCAAGCCCAGCGAGTGCTCCAGCCTCGGCAGGATCGCCTCCGGCGGCAGCAGCTTGACCCGCGCCGCCGCCAGCTCGATGGCCAGCGGCAGGCCGTCCAGCCTGCGGGCGATCTGCGCGATCGCCGACGCGTTCTCGTCGGTGATGGTGAATCCGGGGACCGCTGCGGCGGCCCGCTCGGCGAACAGGCGCACCGACTCGCAGTCGGCCAGCGACTCCGGCGTGGGCCGGGTGCCAGGGTCGGGGACGGGGAGCGGCGGGACCGGGCACTCCTGCTCACCCGAAACCCGCAGCGACGACCGGCTGCTGACCAGGATCCGGACGGCACTGGTCTCCTGCAGCAGCCGCGTCACGACCGGGGCACCGGCCAGCAGGTGCTCGAAGTTGTCCAAGACGATCAGCAGCTGCCGCTCCCGCAGCTGGCTGACCAGGTGCTCCATCAGCGGTCGGCCCCTGGCGTCCTGCAGCCCGATGCTCTGGGCGATCGTCGATGGCACCAGCCCGGGGTCGCGCACCGGCGCCAGCGGGACGAAGTACACCCCATCAGGAAAGTCCGCGGCCACCTCCGCGGCCAGCGCGATGCACAGCCGGGTCTTGCCGCTGCCGCCCGGACCGGTCAGCGTGACCAGGTAGCTGCCCTGGAGCAGCCGTCTTGCCTGCGCCAGCTCGCGCTCCCGCCCGATGAAACTGGTGAGCGGCTTGGGCAGGCGGCCCGCGCTGCGTCCCGGCCCGGTGGCGTGGCGGGATCGCGGGGCCGCTGGACCGCTGGAGATGTCGGGCATGCTCTGTCACCCTTGCCAGCCTGGTGAACGCGACGAAGGCCGGCGGTGGGCCGCCCCCGATTCCGCCGCGCTGATCAAGACTAACCACGCTGCGCGACGATTGCATGAGGGCGATGCGCGCGGATCCGTCCCGGCAGGCGGCGCTCCCGCCGCGCGGCGACTGTAGGGTGGGCCGGAAACCGGGTGACTTCGCCGCCGGGTCGTGGCCTGCGCGTTTGCCCTGGAGGTCTGCCTCCGCCCAGTTCCGCACGGGAAGGGATAGCGGATGACGGCCGCGACGACGAGTACCACGGGGCGGGCGCGGGCGGCTGGTAACCGGAGCCGTCGGTGACCGGGCCGCCGCGGACACCCGCCGGCTCAGCTGCCGGAGACGCCTATACCGCCTATTCCTACCTGGCCGCAGGAGAGGACTTCCGCCGCTTCGAGCTGGCGCCCGAGTTCGGCCGGGTCGCCCCCTACGCGGCCGGCCTGACGGCGGAGCAGGAGCGCAGGGCGCGCCGGCTGCTGACCGACAGCATCGTGGTCAGCCTGCACGACCATCCCGTCCGCTACCCGCTCCGGATGGAGGAGACACCCGAGTACAACCGCACCGGGCGCCAGCACGCCGCCTACGCCGGCCTGGCGGCATCGGGCATGACCGTCGTGTTCGACAACATGATGGACGGCACCGCGTGCGTCACCGGGAACGCCCCGTGGCGGTGGGACGACGTGGTCACCGACCTGGGGATGCGCCAGGCCGACCTCGCCCACCAGCGGGGGGTCATGACCGTCCGCACGGTGGCCGATATCGACCACGCCCACCGCTCGGGGCGGGTGGGGCTCGTGTTCGGGCTGGAGGCGGCCACCCCGATCGAGAACGAGATCGACCGCCTCGATGTCCTCTACGGCCTCGGGCTCCGGCAGATCGGGATCGCCTACTCCGACGCCAACGCGCTGGGCAGCGGCCTGGCCGAGGCCAGCGACGCCGGCCTCACCGCCTTCGGCCGGCGGGCGGTGATGCGCATGAACCAGCTCGGCCTGGCCATCGACGTGTCCCACTCCTCCGACAACACCGCCCTGGATGTCTGCCGTCACAGCGACCGGCCGGTGTTCCTGACCCACGCCGGCGCGCGGGCGGTCTGGGACACCGCCCGGATGAAGCCCGACGACGTGCTGCGGGCGGTGGCCGGCACCGGAGGCGTCATCGGCATGTCGGCCGCCCCGCACACCACCCTGTCCGCGGCGCATCCCCGGCACTCGATCGAGTCGGTGATGGATCACTTCCGCTACTGCGCCGATCTGGTCGGCATCGACCATGTCGCGTTCGGGCCGGACACCCTCTACGGCGACCACGTCCAGCTGCACCAGACCTTCGCCCACCTGCTCAGCCTGGGGGTCGCCCGCGGGCCCGGCTTCGAGCCCGTCGCCTATGTCAACGGCTTGGAGAATCCCACCGAGAACTTCACGAACATCTGCGGCTGGCTGGTCCGGAACGGGTTCGACGACGACGCGATCCGGGCGGTCATCGGGGGAAACGTCTACCGGGCCCTGCAGGCCGTCTGGGTCGGCCCCTGACGGGCCCGCTTGGGGCGCGGCGGATGCTGGCCATCCCAGGACTGTCCGATAAGGACCTTACTGTGAAGGTATGACCGTCCTTGCCAGGCCAGCGCGGGCGAGCCGGGCTGCGCCCGCCGGCCCGGGGGCGGGGGAGCGGGACCAGCTCGGCCGGATCCCCCGGGACCTGTGGGAGGCGCTGGCGGCCGACGAGGATGCCCGCGCGAGGTATTACGGCAAGGTGTACTGGCGCGGCCCGGGGCAGTGCGCGTACTTTCTCGGCGCGCTGTCCTCGGGCGGGCACGGGCGGTTCCGGGCGGGCACCCGGCGGGCGGCGGCGGACCGGCCGGGGAGCCTGGTCGTCCCGGCGCACATCTACGGTTACGTGCTCAGCCGGGGAGTGCCCGGGCCGGATCCGGTGACCGGCTGCCTGCCGGTGATCCGGCATCGGTGCGATGAGCCCAGCTGCCAGGCCGCCGTGCACCTGGCCGCCGGGTCACCGGCCGAGAACACCCGCGACTATCTGGCCCGGCGGGCGGACCCGTACTCGCCGCTGAGCGACAAGCGTGGCCCGCGCGGCCGGGCGGTGGCGATCCGGGGCGCGATCTTGGCCGCGCTGGCCGAGGACGCCAGCCTGGGGGAGATCGAGGCGGCCATCGAGGCGGCATCCGCGGCCGGCATCCCCGGCGCCCAGCAGGTGCTGTTCTAGGCTCCGCAGAACCGGTCGAACTCCCCGTTCCGCACACCCCCGAGGAAGGCACGCCATTCATCCGGCGTAAACCGGAGAACGGCGCCTCCGGAGTCCTTGCTGTGGCGGACGCCCACCCCGCCATCGGGCAGGCCCGCCACCTCGACGCAGTTGCTGTTGGAGAAACTCAGCGAACTCTTGATCCAGGACGATTCTGAACCCGGCCCTCCCGGCTGGCCCGTGTGCGCAAGTCTTCCCACGTCGCTACCTCGCTGAATGTTGTTGTATCCATGGCTACTGCTCGTGACTACTTAAGGTACTTAAGTTGTCACTGAGCGCCCCGCCGCCTAAACGGACATTATGGGCGCGTGAGGTCCCTGATGGTCAGAGAATACTGAGTGACTCAGGGTGCCGCCCGTGACACGCCGTTCGGCAGGAAATATCCCACACCGGCGTGCGCCGGCATCAGCTATTTAGGAAATTTAACCGGGAGAAATTGGACAAATGCTGGTCAGCCGCCGGACCCGGCCGCGGTACCGCTGATGCGGTCACGCCACCGCCCGCGCGGCACATCCGCTTGACACGCCCGGGAAGATCATCTGTGGGCGCGGGTACCTGACCAATACGCTTCGGCCGCCTCAAGGATGAGCGCCCGGGATGACGGCGGGTCAAGCGATGTGCCAGCCAGCATCTGGAACGCGATCCGATGCAGGTAGGTCTCTCTCTCGCCCTCCAGCGAGGAGTCGTGCCTCAGATGCTCGGTGCTCACCACATCCTGCAGCATGGCTTCAGCATCGGAACCGAAGCTGAGGATGACGAATGACTCCCCGAAGACCGTGTGCTGCGCGTCAAGGGGGAGGACCTGCAGGGTCAGGTTTGGCCGGTCAGCCTCGCGCACGAGCCGCTGAAGCTGCTCATACATGACCAGCTCATCGCCGATCCGGCGCCTCAGGACCGACTCGTCGAGCACGACCGAGAGCTGGAGCCCGGGTTCACGGTTCAGCACCTGCTGGCGCCGCATCCGGACCCTGACCAGCCGCTCGACCATGCCCGGCGCGATCGGCTCGATCCGGCTGTAGCTGCCGATGATGTGCCTGGCGTAGGCCTGCGTCTGTAAGAGGCCGGGGACCACGTCAACGTGCCAGATGGCGATCGAGCTTGCCTCGTGCTCCAGGCCGATGAACTGCTGATAGTCGGGCGAGAGGGCATCGGCGAACTCCTCCCACCATCCCTTCTGGGCCGCGTCCTGGGCGAGCGCGAGCAGGAGCGTGCGCCGCGCTCCGGTGATCTCGTAGTAGTCGAGCAGCCGCTCGACTTCCCGCGGCTGTAAGCCGGTCCTGGCCCGCTCGTATCTGCTGATCTTGGAAGGCGACCACTTCAGCGCGGCGGCGACGGCATCTCCGCTCTTGCCCTGGCTTTCCCTGATCTCGCGCAGCTCCGCGGCAAGCCGGCGGCGCCGCACGGTGGGACTTCCCGGCACGGTCATCCGGCGTCCCTCCTCCCCGGTTCGGCGCGGGCGGGATCAGTGTGGGCACGCACTTCGATATTAGAAGCGATGATGAAACTTGCACCACACCTGACACCGACGTGGAGTGCGAGCTGACCCGATCGGCCAACCAGTCTCGACCGTCACATAGCTCTCATTATTTTCAGAAGCCCGTAGCTTCTTCCTGGGTCAGTCTGCGTTATTTCCGCGCGGCGGGCGCCCATGCCCTGCCGTTGATGCACAGTTTCTGATGCACAATTTCCGCCGGTTCTGAGGTGCCTATGCACCGGGGCCTTCCATGGCCGGGGGCTGGTGCGGCCGCGAAGCGGCGCCTCGGCAACGGGCGCCAGGTCTGGCCAAGGGGGTATCGACGACGTGGCCGGCCGTCAGTCACATCAGCAATGAACTGGCCGCGGCGAACGGATGACCACCCGATCGACGGGCCGCGCATTGGATCCGCAGCGCCGTTAATCGGGCGTCAGGTGGATCAATTGTGATAATGAGTCGTCGTCGCGGATACGGCAACCACCTGGGCACTGGGCGCATGCCCCGCCGCCCCGGACATTGCCGAGCCGGCCGCCAGCGATCCGGCCACGCCGAGCGCTAGGATAGCGGGAATGATAGCTCGCCTGATGCGCATGACCCCTCCATGCGATTCCCGTCGCCAGCGCCAAGCGGGCTCCCGCCTGCCTACCTGCACAGCCGACTTACTTTAGGTAGGTTTATTCCCCCAGGCTTCCTGTCATTCCCTGCACTTCCGGTGACTATTGCCTAACCTTTTCCTGAACAATGAAATCCGCGTTTCAGGCATCATTGCATCATGGTGCAGAATATTCATGTCCCCGTGCCAGGAAATTGTAGTCTGCTTGCGCAGCGCAAGGACGTGCGCAACTTTCACCGCATGATGCAGAAAACGCCGGCGGCGCTATTACCTGGCGCGTGCTTGGCGCGAGATCCGGCCAGCTGCTGAACTGACATTCGAAAAACCTGCCTTGTTACGTAAATGTAATGGTAGTAAGGTTCACGTTGTGCCCAGCGTGACCCTGGCCGGTACGCTTATCGGCCGCGACAGCGAGCTGGCGATGCTGGCCGCGCTCGTGGCAGGGGTGGCTGCGGGGCGGGGCAGCTCGGTGCTGATCGAGGGTGAGCCGGGAATCGGCAAGTCCGCGCTGGTGCGGATGGCGCTGGCCGAGACGGCCGGGGCCGGCTGCCAGGTGTTCTGGGGCGCCGGCGATGAATTGGGGCAGGCGTTACCGCTGCTGCCGCTGTTAGAGGGATTACGGGTACGCGAGCCCTCGGCAAACCCCCGGCGGAACACGATCATCCGGCTCCTGCGCGGGGAGGTGGCCAGCGATCCCGGCACGGACGTGTCGGCTGCGCTGGCGGAGCAGCTGCTGGCGCTGATCACCGAGCAGTGCGCCGTACGGCCGACGATCCTGGTCGTCAACGATCTCCAGTGGGCGGATCAGGCCAGCATCACGCTGTGGGGCCGGCTGGCGCGGTCGGTGCGGCAGGTGCCGCTGCTGCTGGTCGGGATGATGCGCCCGGTTCCGCAGCGGGACGACCTGCTGGCGCTGCGGAGAGCGGTGGGCGACGCCGCCCGGCTCCAGCTCACCGGGCTCACCGAGGCGGCGGTAGCCGAGCTGGTAGCGGCCCTGGCCGGCGGCGAGCCCGACGGCAATCTGCTGCGCCTCGCCGGTGGGGCAGCGGGCAACCCGCTCTACCTGACCGAGCTGGTCGCCGCGCTGGCTCGCAGCTCCAGCGTGACCATTACCGGGGCGGGAGCCGCCGAGCTGACGAACGATTCCGCACCAGGCTCGCTGTCGGCGGCGATAGCCGACCGCCTTGGCTTCGTTCCCGCACCCGTGCGTGCGGTCCTGCGGGCGGCGGCCCTGCTGGGGGTCGATTTCGCCGTGCCGGATCTGGCCATGGTGCTGGACCGCGGCGTGGCGGAGCTGATCCCGGCGATCGACGAGGCGCGCGTGGCCTGCGTGCTGGCCGAGAACGGCAACGGCCTCGGGTTCCGGCATCCGCTGATCCGTGCGGCGCTGTACGACGAGATACCCGTGCCGGTGCGCGCCGCCTGGCACCGCGATGCGGGGCGGGCCCTCGCCGAGGCCGGTGCGCCGGCGGACCGGGTTGCCCGGCAGCTGCTGCGGGCGGTCGACGGGCCGGGCGGCACAACCGAACCGATGGATGAATGGATACTGAGCTGGCTGGCCCGGACCGCCGAGCCGCTGGTCGGCCAGGCGCCCCAGGTGGCTGCGGAACTCCTCCGGCACGCGGTCGCGGGCTCCCCGGCCGGCTCGGCCCAGCACGACCGGCTGGCGGTCCGGCTCGCCGATGCCCTCTACCGTCTCGGCGATGCGGCCGGGGCCGAGCAGGTAGCGAGCCTCGCGCTGGCGCATGCAATCGAGCCCGATCTCGTCGGCGACCTGCACTGGACGCTGGCGCAGTGCCGGATGCGGGCCGGCCGGTTCGCGGAGTGCCTGGCCACGCTGGACCGGGCGCTGGCCTCACCGGGGATCTCGGCCCGCCACCGTGCCCGGCTGCTCGTGCTCGCGGCGCGGACGCATGGCAACCTCGGCGAGATCGAGAAGGCAGGCCGGGTCGCCGCTACCGCGCTCGCGGTGGCCTCGGAGGCGGCCGACACCTGGGCGATGGGCTGGGCATTGCACGTGCAGACCCTGGTCAGCGTGGAGTCGGCGCGGGTGACCGACGCGCTGCCGCTGTACGACCGGGCGCTGACCGTAACCCAGGGCGACCCGACGCTGACCGACCTGCGGCTGCTGTTACAGATCAACAAGGCCCTCACCCTCAGCGACCTCGACCGGTACGACGAGGCCTTCGCCGCGGCCCGGCAGGCACGGCGCCTGGCGGACCAGGCCGGCATGGTGATCCGGCGGATCCAGGCGCACGGCGCCCTGGGCCAGCTGTTCTTCGACACCGGGCGGTGGGACGATGCGCTGGCCGAAATGGAGGCCCTGCATGAGGACCTGAAGGAGCCCATCGCGGCCTGCTCCGATCTCGGCATCGCCGCCGTGATCTGCTTCCATCGCGGTGAGGTCACCGCGGCGCGCCGCCACCTCGCCGCCGCCGCTCCCCATGCCAAGCGGCTCGGGAACCGGGTGATCGGCCCGCTGGCCCTGGCCGGCAGCCTGGACCGCGAGTACGCCGGGGCGCTGCCGGAGGCGCTTGCCGCGCTGACTTCCGGGTTCGCCGACGACACAGAGGAACTCGATGAGATCGAGTACCTGCTGGCCGACGCCGTCCGCCTCGCCGCGAAGACCGGCGAGCTGGAAGCCGCGGAGGCCCTCGTGGGCCACGCCGCGGCCTTCGCCGCCGGATCGGAAATCCCCCATCGGCAGGCGAACGCGCTCTACTGCCGCGGCCTGCTGGATCACGACGCCACCCGGCTGCTCGCCGCGGCGGATCGCTATGGCGACGCCAGCCGCCCGCTCTTCACCGCGAAGGCGCTGGAGGCGGCCGCCGGAGAGTTCGTCGCCGCCGGCGACCGCGGCCAGGCCCGGGCCGCCTTCACCCGGGCCGTGGAGATCTATGTCTCCCTCGGCGCCGCCGCGGATGTCGCCCGCCTGCAGGCCACGTTCCGCGCGCACGGCATCCGCCGCGGCCCGCGCTCGAAACACCGGCAGGCGCACAGCGGCTGGGACAGCCTCACCCCAGCCGAAACCAGGATCGCCGCGCTCGTGGGGGAGGGACTGTCCAACCCGGAGATCGCCGCCAGGCTGCTGCTGTCCCGGCGGACGGTCGCGACCCACGTCTCCCACATCCTGAAGAAGCTCGGCGTGCATTCGCGCACGGACATCGCCCGCGAGGCAGCGCTGCGCACCATCGCGCCGAGGTGACCGCGGCGGGAGATGGATCGTCGCGCCGAGGCTGCGGCCGCCCTGGCCGGGAGCGGCCTAGTACACGAGCGTGAAGTACACGGCCTTGCCCGCCGGGGTCGGGTAGAAGCCCCACTGGCTCGACAGGCTGGAGACCAGCATCAGGCCCCGGCCGGCCTCGGCGTCGGCCGGGCCGTGCGCCGGTATGGGCAGGAAGCATGACGTGTCGTGGACATCGACCCGGAACAGGCCGCAGACGCAGCTGATGGCGAGCATGACCGTCTCGCCCGCCTCGTGCCTGACGGCGTTGGTCACCAGCTCGCTGGTGAGCAGCGCCGCGATGGTCGGCTCGACGGGGACGTCCCAGGCATAGAGGGCCGCCCGGACGTGGCGGCGGGCCTTGGCCGCCGCGTCCGGTCCTGCGGATAACAGGATGCGGCGGGTGCGTCGGAGGGCCGGGCGGGTCGGCGCCATGGTGTCCATCTGGAGTCCTTGCCAGGCCGGCTTGAGCTGGGTCAAGCAGGGTGCGAGTCGCCCCTGCGGCCCAGCCCCGGGGAAGTTCCGGCCATATGTTGACGCTGGTAGTGCCGGTTGCACGACAAATACTGATGCAAGTTGCAGGCAGAGACATCCGTCAGCTGACCGATTTTGAAGCCATGGCCGTGACCAGCGAACCTGCGCGGCCGGCCCCCGCCGCCGCGGAGTGGGTGGTTTAGGGATCTTGACCGGTTCGGGTCCTCAAGTTAGCTTTTCGGCAGGTCCGCTGCTCGGTCATCCGATACGCGGACCTTTCTGGTCGGTTGCGTGCACGTGCGCCGTGTACCCCGTAGGCAGCTGAGGTGAGGGCGCGATGAGCGGACACGATGGCGCGGCGCCGTCACCCGAAACCGTGGCCGTCCCGGACACGGCCGGCTCCGAGCAGTCCATGGTGGCCGACTACACCGAGAGCGTGGTACCGGCCAGCGCGCGGCGGTCGAACTTCCGGATGCTGCTGACGTTCGGGTCGATGCAGCTGGTGTTCGGTGCGGTGCTGGTCGGCTACAGCGCCCGGTTCGAGGGGCTCTCGCTCGGCAGCCTGATGATCGCGATGGCCATCGCCGCCACCACCATGACCGTCTACTGCATCGGCTCGGCGAACGTCGGCGCCATGGTCGGCCTGTCCACATGGGGCAACGAGCCGGATATCTTCCGTTACGCAAAGGCCGGGAGGGCGTCGTGGTGGAACGTGCCGGCCATCGTCATCCCCTACTTCGTCGGCGCGTTCCTCTTCCCGATCATGGGCTACCTGATCGCGGTGGTGTCGAACCAGCCCGACTTCTCGGCGAGCATCAAGTACTTCGCCAACTTCACCTTGTTCGGGCTGGCCGGGCTGATGCTGGTGGTGCTGCTTGTCAACCAGTGGGGCGCCCGGGCGAAGGCGCTGCTCGGCTACTCCCGGATCGAGGAGGTCGATGCCGCCAGCACCGCGGCGGTGGGCGGCGTCGGCGGTCACGGCGGCCCCTGAGTGACGGACGCTTTCGACCTGGTCATCCAGGCGCCCCGGGCCGTGTGCGACGGAGCCGAGGCAGCCCGCAGCATAGGGATCGCCGACGGCCGGATCGTGGCCGTCGAACCCGCTGGCAGCCTGGCCCGCGCCCGGCGGGTCATCGAGATCGGCCGCGATGCCGTGCTGCTGCCCGGCCTGGTCAACTCGCATGTGCACGTCTGCGAGCCGGGCAACACCGAGTGGGAGGGCTTCGCCGCCGCCACCAGGGCGGCCGCCGCCGGCGGGATCACGACCCTGGTCAACATGCCGCTCGACAGCGTGCCCACCACCGTCAGCGTGGACGCCTTGCTGGCAAAACGGGCAGCGGCCGAAGGCCGCTGCTGGGTGGACGTCGGTTTCTGGGCCGGAGCCGTGCCCGGGAACCTCGGCGGGCTCGCCCCGCTCCACCAGGCCGGCGTGCTCGGCTTCAAGTGCTTCCTGGCCGACTCCGGGTCCGATGATTTCCCGCCGGTGAGCACCGGGCAGATGGAGCAGGCGCTGGGCGTCCTGCGCGCGCTGGGCTCGCCGCTGCTCGTCCACGCCGAGAGCGCCGAGGCGGCGGCGGCCATCGGCGAGGCGAGCGGCCGCCGCTACGCCGACTACCTGGCGTCGCGCCCGCGGGGCGTGGAGAACCTCGCCGTGGCGCAGGTGATCGAGGCCGCCAGGAAGACCCGGGGACACGCGCACATCGTCCACCTGTCGAGCTCCGACGCACTGCCGATGATCGCGTCGGCGCGCCGGGAGGGCGTCCCGGTGACCGCGGAAACGTGCCCCCACTATCTGGCGCTGACGGCCGAGGAGATCGCCGACGGCGCGACCGCCTTCAAGTGCTCACCCCGATCCGCGAGGCCGCGAACCGCGAGCTGCTGTGGAGCGGCCTGCGGGATGGGGTCCTCGATCTGGTGGTCTCCGATCATTCGCCCAGCACGGCAGCGATGAAGCAGCTCGGCAGCGGTGACTTCGGCGCGGCCTGGGGCGGCATCTCCTCCCTGCAGCTGGGGCTGCCGGTCACCTGGACGCAGGCCCGCCGCCGGGGGTTCTCGCTCGGCGACGTGGTTGCCTGGATGGCGCAGCGGCCGGCCCGGCTCGCCGCCCTGCCCCGCAAGGGCCGGATCGCCGCGCCATCGGGCTGGCGGCGAACCGGTACTGCCCGCCGTCGCCGCCGAGGAGCCCGGCGTCGGCGACATGGTCCACGGTCCGCAGCGATCCCCCGAGCGCGGCCGCGTAGTCGCTAGCCTTCCGGATCGCGGCCTGGATGGCGGTCGCCCGTACGTCCTGCCAGGCCGGATTGTCCCAGTCCACCTGCCAGTCAACGTGGTGCACACTGACTGCTTCGTGGGCAGCCAGGACGGCGCCGAGCGCGTCCAGCAGCCCGAAGGCCCGCACCGTGATCACGACCGCACCGCTGCCGTCACCCGCCCGGTCAGCTGGTGACGCCCGGTCCTCTCGTCGTAGGCGCGCTCCGCGTGCGTCGTCGCCGACTGCGCTGACCAGGTCAGCGGGCGCCGCCCGGTGCCGGGGTCGAGCGCCACCCCGCCCTGCGCCGCGAGGTCGGCGGTGAGGCTGTCCAGTTCCGCGGCGGCGGCCCGCATCGCCTCCGCCTTCGATCCCCGCTGGCACTCGATCCCGGCGGTCACCACGGCGCAGTCGGAAGGGACCATCCGCCGCGCCTCACCGCGGACCGACAGCAACGAGCCTGCCGGATCACTCATCGGCCCCTCCTGTCCCTGCCGGGCCGGGCCGCCGGCGGGCGCCGGGCATCGTCAGCGTAGGCGGGCGCCAGTCCCAGCGCCAGCCGGATGAGGGCTCCGCGGGATGGCCGGAGGGCAGGCGAGGGCACAGGGACCCTGGGCTTGCGGGCGGGCTGCCGGGTTGAGGGGCGGTGAGGTGGCCGGGATCTGACGTTAGCGGTTACGGCATTTCGCCGCGGCTTCGGCGCTCCGGTGATTGACCGGGCAGTCGCCGTGACGAAAGACACCGGCGTTGCCGTTCGCTTCCGCCTGGATGGCGGCCGCCGCTGAGTGCTGTACCGAGTGCCCGTTGGCCGCGGCAGGAGGGGCATGATCAGCCACCTCGACGGCCTCCGACGTCACTGCCGGTGTCGCCGCGGGCTCCGGGTGCGCGGCGCGCCGCATGCCCCGCGGAACAGGCAGCCGGGAAAAGAAACCCATAACTATCTCCCCATAAGTGAACGATCCCAGGCGAAGGGTACGACGGCCGCCGGTACTCCGCGGAGAAACCGGCCGACTGCGACAAACTCGATATTTTCGGCTCGGCATTACGGGTGCGGGCGGGCCGCGCAGTGGTGACGGTCTGCCAAGCTGGGGGAGTGGGTCCGGCAGAACCGGCGGGTGGGGCGCTTCCCGATCCTGCCCTGGTGGTGCTGGTCGGGCCGTCTGGGTCGGGAAAGTCATTCTGGGCGGCACAGCGTTACCGCCCGGACGAGGTGGTCTCGTCCGACCGGCTGCGCTCGCTGGTCGGCAGCGGCGAGCACGACCTGGATGCGTCCGCCGATGCCTTTGCCCTGCTCGACCAGATAGTCGCGGCCCGGCTCCGGCGCGGCCTGACCGCGGTGGTGGACACGCTGGGCCTCGACCCGGCGCGGCGCCGTGGCTATCTGGAGCTCGCCCGGGGCAGCGGGATGCCCGCCGTCGCGGTGCTCGTGGTCACCGATCCGCTGGAGTGCCGCCGCCGCAACCGGGCACGCGACCGGCCTGTGCCCGCGCCGGTGCTCGACGCCCAGCTGCGGCGGATGCGGGCGGCCGCCGCGGAGATCGAGGCCGAGGGATGGGACCTGGTGATAAGCGCCCAGACGGCGCAGCCGGAGCCCTCACATACCCCCGGCGCGAAGATGGCGGCGACCGAGCAGCGGCAGCGGCCGGTCCGGATGGGCCTGGTGCTGCAGCTCTCGCGGTTCCCGTGGGGTGAGGACCCGGCCGGCCCGGCGCACTGGCTGGCCTCGGTGGCCCGCGCCGCCGCCGAGGCAGGCTTGCAGGGAATCGCGCTGATGGACCACCTGATCCAGATCCCCCAGGTGGGCCGCGCCTGGGAGCCGATTCCGGAGCCGTGGGTGACGCTCGGGATGCTCGCGGGCCTGGAGCCCGGCCTTCGCCTGGGCACGCTGGTGACGCCCGTGACGTTCCGCGCACCGGGGATCCTGGCCAAGACCGTGGCCACCCTCGACGCGCTCAGCGGCGGGCGGTCGTTCTGCGGCATCGGGGCGGGCTGGTGGGCGCGCGAGCACGCGGGTTTCGGCCTGCCGTTCCCGCCGCCGCCGGCCAGGCTCGACGAGCTGGAGGCGGCCATCGAGACGCTCCGCGCCCTGTGGCAGTCCGGCACCAGGGCGTACCGGAGCGAGCGGGTCGCCCTACCGGAGACGACCTGCTATCCGCGGCCGGTATCGCAGATCCCGGTCATCGTCGGCGGCGGCGGCGAGAAGCGCACGCTGGACATCGCCGCCCGGCTCGGCGACGGCTGCAACCTTCCCTCCGACCCCGGCACGCTGGACCGCAAGCTCGCCGTCCTGCGCCGGCACTGCGTGGCGGCCGGGCGCGATCCCGCGCAGGTGGAGGTCACCGTGCTGGACATCCCGGTCATCGGCCGCGACCGCGAGCACGCCGCAGCGATCGTGGAGAAACTGCGCGGCCGGGCCACCGCCACGGCCTTCGCCCAGCGCCACCACGCCGGCACGGCCGACGACCACATCGGCCGCTACCGGCTGCTGGCCGAGCGTGGCGTGCGGACCGTATTCGTGTCGCTGCCCGACCTGGCCGGCCCCGAGGACGTGCTGCGCCTCGCCCCGCTGGCCGCCGCCTTCACCTGACCGCTGGCCCCTTTCGCCTGACCGGTGGCCACGCCCGGCCTACACGCTGCGCGCCTCGGCGTGCTGCGGCTCGTCGTCGACGAGACAGTCGCAGGTCGGGCAGTACCAGCGGGCCTCGATGGGGGTGCCGCACGTCACGTGCCGCGGCGCGCCGGCCGGGTCGGCGTGCCCGGCCCCCCAGTGCGCCAGCAAACGGAGCGCCCCGGCGAGCTCTCTGCCCTCCGCGGTCAGCTGATAGGCGGCCCGGGGGGGCCGCTCGGAGTAGGGCCGGGCCACCAGCAGCGCCTCGCGCTCGAGCCGCCTGAGGCGCTCGGACAGGATGTTCGGGGCGATCCCCGGGATCTGGCCGAGCAGGTCGTTGAACCGGCGCGGCCCGGACAGCAGCGCCTCCACCACCAGCAGTGTCCAGCGGTCGCCGACCCTGGCCAGCGCCTCGGCGAGCGGTGACGAGCCATCCTCGGGTTCAGCCATGAGCTGATCGTAGCCGGTTGACATGTGACCAGTTAATAGTAAGTTGCAAGTTACTAGTTACTGGAGGTGGTTGCGGTGACGGTCCTCGACGAGATTCAGGCAAGCATCAGGCAGCTGTCGGAGGGCGCCGGTCCCTCGGTGGTAGGCATCGGGCAGCGGTGGGGCGTCGGCTCGGGCGTCGTGTTCGGGGAGGGAAAGGTGCTGACCAACGCGCACAACGTGCGCGGCGATCAGGTGGCGGTCACCTTCGCGGACGGCCGCACCGCCGAGGGGACCGTCGCCGGGCATGACATCGATGCCGACCTGGCCGTCATCGACGTTGACACCGGCGATGCCCCGGCGCTGCCCTGGGCGGACGGCACCGCCCCCGGGGTCGGGACGCCGGTGTTCGCCCTGTCGAACCCGGGCGGGCGCGGGCTGCGGGTGACGTTCGGGTTCGTCTCTGGCATCGAGCGGACCTTCCGCGGCCCCCGCGGGCGGCGGATCAGCGGCAGCCTCGAGCACACCGCGCCGCTGCTGCCCGGCTCATCGGGCGGCCCGGTCCTCGACGCCGGCGGGCAGCTGCTCGGGATCAACACGAACCGCCTCGGTGAGGGCTTCTACCTGGCCATACCCGCCGACGGGGCGCTGCGGGGCCGGGCCGATGCGCTCGCCCGCGGGGAATCGGCGGTATCGCCACGGCTCGGCGTCACCATCGCTCCCGGCCACGTCGCCAGGCGGCTCCGGCGCGCCGTCGGCCTGCCCGACACCGAGGGCGTGCTCGTCCGCGACGTGGCCGAGGACAGCCCGGCGGCCCGGGCCGGTCTCGCCCAGGGTGACCTGATCGTGGCGGCCGCGGGCCGGGCGGTAAGCACCGCCGATGACCTGTTCGACGCGCTCCAGGCGGCGCAGGGCGGCACCATCGAGCTGAAGCTCGTGCGCGGCACCGACGAACGTACCCTGCAGGTGGCGTTCGGCGGCGACGGCCAGCCGGGCCAGGAAGCGTAGGCGCGCGGATCCGGGCCGTCTGCGTCAGCCGAGCTGGCGCAGACGGCCCGCCGCTGTCTCGGGGGTGATGTCGTTGGCGAATGCGCCCATGCCCGACTCCGACCCGGCCAGGTACTTCAGCTTGCCCGGCGCGCGCATGACGGTGAACAGCTCCAGGTGCAGGGCGAAATCGTCGCCGCCGCGGCGGACCGGCGCCTGGTGCCAGGCCGAGATGTAGGGCGCCGGGCGGTCGAAGAGCCGGTCGAACCGGCGCAGCAGGTCGAGGTAGAGCTCGCAGAACTCGGCTCTCGCCGCGGACGTCAGCGCCACCAGGCTGGGCACCCGGCGGCGTGGGTACAGGTGGACCTCGTACGGCCAGTGGGCGGCGTAGGGCACGAACGCCGTCCAGTGGCTGCCCCGCAGGACGATCCGCGACGAGTCCGCCTCCTCGGCGGCCAGGATGTCGTCGAACAGGTTGCCACCGGTTTCGCGCCGGTAGCTGGCGCAGGAGGCCAGCATGCGGTCGGTGCGCGGGGTGACGTATGGGTAGGCGTAGATCTGCCCATGCGGATGCGAGAGCGTCACCCCGATCTCCGCGCCGCGGTTCTCGAAGCAGTACACCTGCTCCACGCCGGGCAGTGCGGCCAACTCCGCCGAGCGGTCAGCCCAGGCCGCCATCACGGTCGCGGCCTGGCCCGGGCTCAGGTCGGCGAAGGAGGCGGTGTGCTGCTGGCTGAAGCAGACGACCTCGCACCGGCCGGCGGCAGGCTGGCAAGCAGGCGGCACGGGCCGGTGCCCGCCGCCGCGTTCGCCGCGGCCGCGTCACCGTCGTCGCCTCCGCGGGCAGCGGCCTGCGCGGTCTTGAGGGTGGGAAAGCGGTTCTCGAAGACGACCACCTCATATTCCGGGGCCGGGATTTCGGTGAGGCTGCCCGCCGTCGAGGGGCATAGCGGACACTGGTCGTCAGCGGGCTGGAAGGTCCGGTCCTGGCGGTGGCTGGCGACGACCACCCACTCGCCGAGCAGCCGGTCCCAGCGGGCCTGGGACTGGACATGAACCGCGGCCAGCTGCCGCCGGTCGGGGTAGTCGGCCGGCCGCTCGGGGATGGCGCCGAAGTACATTAGCTCCCGGCCGTCCGCGAGCGTTACCGGAGTCTTTCGTACCCGCCGGTCATCGCCGGTCATTTTGGCAACACCGCCGGTCTGCGGGTTGACACGTCACGAGACTCTGCTCTCCGTCAGACCTGGCGCAGCACGGCGACCACCTTGCCGCGGATTATCGCGTTGTCGCCCGGGATGGGCGTGTGGGCGGGGTTGTGCGGCATCAGCCAGACGCGCCGGTTCACCTTCTTGTACGTCTTGACCGTGCCCTCGACCTCGTGCCCATCGAGCAGCGCGGCCACGATGTCATCGTTCTTCGGCTTATCGAACAGCTCGCGCACCACCACCCAGTCGCCGGAGAAGATTCCAGCACCGGTCATGGAATCGCCGACGACCTTGAGGATGAACAGTCCCTCTTCCGCGCCGACCACCTCCCTCGGCAGCGGGAAGCGCTCCCGGTCCGGCTCCAGGGGCGGGATCGGGCTGCCCCCCGCGACCTGCCCGGCAATCGGGACCCAGACCACCTTCTGTGGATCCATGTCCGCAGGCCCCAGCCCGGCCTGTTGCCGGGTGTCTCCCGGCGTTTCGCCGGGCTCCTCGTCCGGCTGGGCGGCTCCCTTGCTGGGCAGCAGCACTCTCACCGTGCGCGGGGATCCGGCCTGGTAGGTCACCCAACCCGCGGCCTTCAATTGCTTTAGGTGGTGGTGGACAGTTGACGCGCTTTTCAGGCCCGCTCCCTCTGCGATTTCACGGCTGGTGGGCGAGCAGCCGTTGGCCTCCACATACTCCTTGATGACTTTGAATACCTTGTGCTGGCGCCAAGTGAGAACTCTGCCGCGGCCGGGCGGGCCGGCCTCCGCGCTGTTCGCGCCCTTCATCATCGGGCCTCCGCCTCGGTGATCCTGGCCAGCTTTCCGCCGTCACCGAAAACACTAGGCAATACAGCGTCCGCTGGCTATGGGTCTCCACGGGGCAGCCTGCACGGTAACGCGGAAAGGCCATCGCTGGCCAGCGCCCGCCACCACAGCAGCTGCGCCTCACCCGGCAGCCCGGGATAGGCGAACCGGTCAATGGCGCCCAGGGTGCAGCCCATCTTCTGGTAGAAGTGGCAGGCCGTCGCGTTGACGTTCTGGGTTTCGATCGTGAGCCATTCGCAGCCGCGGGCGCGGGCCCAGTTCCCGGCCGCCCGGAAGAGCGCCGGCCCGATGCCCGCGCGGCGCTCCCCAGTTCGAGATATCAAACCGCCCGGGCCAGGAGGCTGGTCCATCAGTAACGTCGTAGTCCTTGACGTAGGGATCCTGGATGGCGGTCTCGGTGAGCGACATGCCGCCCAGGCCGCCATCGGTGAGCGTCACATCCAGGATCCGGTCAACCACGAAGGCAATGGGGATGGCCGCGTGCCCCCCCAGCGCGGTGAGGGTGAGGGTCACAGGGCAGAAAACATGCGAGCACGCCCGCAGGCTGGCTGGGCGTATAGTGCGCATCATTGTGATCGCGGCATTGCTGAACATAGGCGTCTTGCATTTCAGCGCGCACCCCGGCATATCGTCTACCTCGCCACCTACGTCGTGGTGATGGTCGGCGCCGTGCTGATCCTCTGGCGATGAGCTGGTTCAGCTGGCTCAAGGTGGCCGCGGCGGGCAGAGGCCGGCTGCGGCTCGCCGCCCGGGTCATCCTGCTCGATCCCGACGACCGGGTGCTGCTGATGCGTTACGACGATGGCCCGCCGAACCGGAGTCACTGGACGACCCCCGGCGGAGGGCTGAACGAGGCGGAGGACTATCGCACCGCTGCGCTTCGTGAGCTGGCCGAGGAGACGGGCTGGAGCGACATCGCCCTGCTCGGGGAGGTGGTCCGGCGGACGCTGACCATGGAGTACGGGGCCGGCTGGTGCGCCAGCGTGAGCGTCTTTACCTGGCCCGGACCGGCCAGGCCTGCCGGGAGATCTGTGGTGTCGACGCCATGCATGCCGTCAATGGCATCGCCGCGTGGCGATGGTGGACGCTGGCGGAGCTGGACGCCACCGGGGAGACCATCTGGCCCACCGGGCTCGCCGGCCTGATCAGGAATGCGCTCGGCCAAGCCTAGCCGTCCTCTCCGTCAGGTTGCCGACCGCAGCGGCCGAGCCGTAGGCGCACAGGTCGCGCAGAATGCATGCGCCGCATTGCGGCCGCTGCGCCCGGCAGATCGTGCGCCCGTGGGTGATCATCGCGAGGTGCAGGTCGTACCGGATGTCGGGTGGCACCCGTGGTGCGAGGAGCAGGTGCGCCTTGTCCGCGGTCGTGTTCGCCGGGAGCCACCCCAGCCTGGTGGCGACGCGATGCACGTGGGTGTCGATGGGGAACGCGGCCCGCCCCATGGAGAAGACGAGCACGCACGCGGCCGTCTTCGGTCCCACCCCGGGCAGGGAGAGGAGATAGGCCTCAACCGCCGCGTCATCGAGATCAGCCAGGCGGCCGAGGTCGATGCGGCCCTCGCGCTCCTCGATGGCGGCCAGGATCTGCTGGATGCGGCGCGCCTTCTGGTCGGCGATGCCGCCGCAGCGGATCGCCTCAGCCACCTCTTCGACGGGCGCGTCCGTTACCTGTTCCCAGGTGGGGAACCTCTCCTTCAGCCGGGCGAACGCCCGCTCGGAGTTGACGTCCGAGGTGTGCTGCGACAGGACGGTCGCCACGACCTCGTCGATGACCGGCAGCCGGGGCTTGGGCATGAAAGCGCCCTGGGCGGCGCGCAGCCGTCGCTGCACCTCCCTGATGCCCTCCTGGCCAGGCGTCGCCATGAGCCGCTCCTTGTCCGGGGCCGGCCGGTGCTGTGACGAGGCTATGGCCACCCCGCAGCCATTGGCCTGATCACCAGGATTCCGGCACCGAGTCCGATGGCCAGCGCCCCTGCCACCCCGGCGATGGCCTCCGCCGTGTAGTGCGTGGGGACGGTGAGAGGGCACGCGCCGGTTTCGGGGTCCCAGATCCGCACCGTGCCGTCGTCACCGGCGCTGGCCAGCAGCTGCTTCCCGGCCACCGTGACCGGGCACACATCGTTGATATCGACCCGGTGGCCTTCCAGCATGGTCCGCTGCTGGCCGGTTTCCGGGTCCCAGATCCGCACCACCCCGTCGCTGCCTCCGCTGGCCAGCAGCTGCTTCCCGGCCACGGTGACCGGGCACACCGCCCAGAGGACACCCCGGCCTTCCAGCAGGGTCCGCTGCTGGCCGGTTTCGGGGTCCCAGATCCGCACCATCCCGTCATTGTCGGCGCTGGCCAGCAGCTGCTTCCCGGTCACGGTGACCGGGCACACCGCCCGGACGCCGCCCCGGTGGCTCTCCAGGCTGGCGCGCTGCTGGCCGGTTTCGGGGTCCCAGATCCGCACGGTGCCTCCGCTGCCTCCGCTGGCCAGCAGTTGCTTCCCGGTCACGGTGACCGGGCACACCGCCCAGACGCTGCCACGGTGGCCTTCCAGTAGTGTGCGCTGCTGGCCGGTTTCGGGGTCCCAGATCCGCACGGTGCCGTCGCTGCCGGCGCTGGCCAGCAGTTGCTTCCCGGCCACGGTGACCGGGCACACCGCCCAGACGCCGTCCTGATGGCCTTCCAGTGTGATGCGCTCCTGGCCGGTCTGGGGGTCCCAGATCCGCACGGTGCCGTCGCTGCCGGCGCTGGCCAGCAGCTCCTTCCCGGTCACGGTGAGAGAGCACACAGAGTAGACGCCACCTTGGCGGCCTTCCAGGGCGGTGCGCTGCCGCCCGGTTTCGGGGTCCCATATCCGCACCGTGCCGCCGTCCCCGCCGCTGGCCAGCAGTTCCTTCCCGGCCACGGTGACCGGACACACGGCATGGACCCAGTCCTGATGGCCTTCCAGTGTGATGCGCTCCTGGCCGGTCTGGGGGTCCCAGATCCGCACGGTGCCGTCGCTAGCGGCGCTGGCCAGCAGTTGCTTCCCGGCCACGGTGACCGGGCATACCGCCCAGACGCCGTCCTGATGGCCCTCCAGCAGGGTGCGTGCCTGGCCGGTTTCGGGATCCCAGATCCGGACCGTCCGGTCGCTGCCGGCGCTGGCCAGCAGCTGCTTCCCGGCCACGGTGACCGGGCACACGCCGTTCACCTCACTCTGGTGGCCTTTCAGGGTGGTGCGCTGCTGGCCGGTTTCGGGGTCCCAGATCCGCACGGTGCCGTCGCGGCCGGCGCTGGCCAGCAGTTCCCTTGCGGCCACGGTGACCGGGCACACGAACCAGACGCCGCCCTGGTGGCCCTCCAGGGCGGCGCGCTGCTGGCCGGTCTGGGGGTCCCAGATCCGTACCGTGCCGTCCGCGCTGGCGCTGGCCAGCAGCTGCTGCCCGGCCACGGTAACCGGGCAGACCGACCAGAGGACGCTCCCGTCGCCCTCCATCATGGTGCGCTGCCTGCCGGTCCGGGGGTCCCAGATCCGGGCCGTCCCGTCGCCGCCGGAGCTGGCCAGCAGCTCCTTCCCGGCCACGGTGACCGGGCACACGCTGTTGACCCCGCCCTGGTGGCCCTCCATCATGGTGCGCTGCTCGCCGGTCTGGGGGTCCCAGATCCGCACGGTGCCGTCAGTACCGGCGCTAGCCAGCAACTGCTGCCCGGCCACCGTGAGTGGGCATACGCCGGTGACCCAGCCTTGGTGACCTTCCAGGGTGGCGCGTTCGCTGCGGGGCTTGACCGAGGCCCATAGGGCCCGGTAAGGGGCCTGCCAGCCGCCGTCGCGGTAACTGGCACCCAGGTCATCCAGGGCCTCGGTAACGCTGAACAAGGCCGCCCGATTGCGGGGGCCCGCGGTGATGGCGCGCGGGGTCAGCCGCAGCAGCTGAGCCCGGCGGCGGCTCGGCGCCGAGCCGGCGGCGTCGGCGACCTGCATCAGCCGCCGCAGATCGGCGTGGAGCAGGTAGGCGTCGTCGCAGAGCAGGTCATCGACCAGTCCGGCGGCCTGGGCGTGGCCGGGCAACGAGCGCAGCAGGTACTCCGGGGAGTCCTCCCACCGGCCCCGCCGACCATGCCTGGTGAACGCCAGTGTGAGCGCCCGCTCATCATCGGCGCGCGCCATGACCTCAGACCGCCTGCGCAGCAGGGCATCGTTAAGGGCCTGGTGGAACAGCCGGTACACGGTGCCGCCGCGCGGACCGTGGTCCCCGGCTGCGGCCTCGCCGCCCGCTTCGACCAGGAAGTTGGCCGCGGAAGACCGGGCGAACAGGGCCATGTCCTCGGTGCTGACCTGCGTGCCGTCGATGGCCTCGATCGCCAGCTGCCACAGCCTGGCGGAGAGGCCCGGCGCCTCGGCAAAGGCCAGCGCGGTCAGCGCGCGGTTGGCCGAGACCCCGGCGACCGGGCTCAGCCGCTCCAGGTAGGCGGCAAGAGCCGAGTCAACGGTGGCCGAAGATGCCAGCTGGCCAGGATCGGCAGGCTCGTCATCGTGGAGGCCGCGGGATCGTGCGATCAGGCCGGCGATCAGGAAGTTCCGGTCGGCCATTGCGGCTATCGCGCTGGCGACCGGACCGGCGAGGGTGTCATCGGCATAGGGGTTGCCCGCCCGCTCATCACCGGCCAGCTGCAGGCAGGCCAGCGCATAGGCGGCCAGGTCCTCCTCGGCGAAGTACCTGGGATCATCGAGGTCGATCGACTCCAGCGCGCCGCCGAACCGGCCGAGCAGATCCCCCCCGTCGTCGCGGCGGCGGGTTCCGACCACCACCTGCGCGCCGGCATCGGAGCACGTTTCGACCAGCGGCAGCACCACCTGGTCGATGATCGCCCGCGCCTGCGCCGGGCTGGCGGCCTCATCGAGGGCATCGATGATCACATTGAACCGGCGGCCCCCGCGCTCATCGAGCGCCTCCCGGACCGCTGGTGCCAGGTCCTCGGCCTGCCCTGGCAGCCTGGCTGACGCAGCCCGGCAGATCTCCTCGGCGACCTCCAGCGCCGTCTTGGCCCTGGCGTGGACCGCGCAGCCGACCGACCCCATGCTGGCGCGGACGGCGTGGTCGCCGTGCGGGAGCGAGGCGCGGATGGCGGCATCGGCGGTGGTGACGATCCGCCCCAGCACCGCCGACTTCCCGACGCCTGGGGAGCCGGTGACGACCAGCACCCGCCGGTCCGGCTCGCCGCGGTCCAGCCAAGCCACAATCCGGCCGAGCACCGCTGCCCGGCCGCGGAACCGGTAGCCGCGCTCACTGTCGATGCCCACCCCCCGCGCCCGCGGCCGCCAGTGCCGCACCCCCTCCGGATCCCGCGCTAGGGTCCAGCCCCACTGCTGCAGGGCGGCCTCCCCGGCCGCCTCGGCCGACCAGCCAGCCAGCGCCGCGAGCTGATGACCGGGGAAGCACAGGTCCGCCTGGTGCAGCGTGACCGCCCGGCCCTCACCGTTGCCGCGCGCCTGGCCCATCACCCCGACGATCGCCCGGTAGTCGGGCGACCACAGGCCCCCGCCGCTGAACCCCGGGCGCGCGAGATAGGGGGACCGGGTGTCCAGCCGGACCCAGCCCAGGGCCAGCGCCGCCCCGACAACACCATCGGCCGCACCGCCGACCGGGTCGCGGTCGGGGAACCCGAACGCCCACCACGAGCGTCCGGCCAGGTCAGCCGGGCGGGGGAACCGCAGCGGCGCCGCCTCCACCTCAGCTGGCACCGGCTCGGCCAGAACCAGAACGGCCAGATCCCGCGTCGGCGGTGAGTACGCCACCGTGGCCGCGGCGACGCGCCGCCGCGGCCACCGGTCGGCCTTGGGGAACGACACCCACAGCGGCTCCTGAGCGGTCCCATCCTCAGATAGCACCACGTGCGCGCAGGTCAGCACCCGGCTGGCGTCAACAACGACGGCCGTGCCGATCGGCTCGGCGTCGTCTTCGGAGGCATGAACGGCGGCCACCCAGCTATCAACCGGTGGATGGGGAAAGCGCCCGTCGCTCACCGCTTCTGCGGTCGGCTGCGACGGCTCGGCCAGCTCCGGTGCCTCGTCCACCATGCCGCTCGCCGCACCCGGCCACGGCCCGGACCTGGGGGCGAAGCCGCTCGCCGCCGGGCCATCTGTGGCGTCCGGCCCGGCGTTCCCGGCGAGGGCGCCAGCGCTGGCCGCCGGGATCTGCTGGCGGAGCACCCGCAGGTGGGCCCGGGCCAGCTCGGGCCCGGGCTGCACGCCGAGCTCCTCATCGAGCCGCAGCCGCAGTTCCTCGTAGGCGTGCAGCGCCGCCGCCTGCTGGCCGAGGGCGGCCAGGGTGAGCATCAGCCGGGCGCAGGCCTTCTCGTTCAGCGGCTCCCGGGCGGTCAGCTCCGCCAGGTGGCCCAGCACTCGCTCTGCCCGGCCCGCCTGATCCGCCAGCTCGGCGTATTCCAGCACCGCCGCCGCACGCGCCTGGCTCAGCTGCAGGACCGCGGGCTGGCCGCGCAGCGCGTCCACATCGGCGGCGGGCTCGCCGCGCCACAGCCCGAGCGCCTGTTCGTAGGCGTCGCAGGCGGCGCCCGGCTCACCGGCCACGGCCGCCGCCCGGGCACGGGCGGCCAGCCGCCGGAAGGCGAGCAGGTCGAGCTGCCCGGCGGTGACGCGCAGCCGGTAGCTGGTGCCCGCCGACACCAGCAGACCGTGCGGGTCCCGGGGCGGGCGGCCCGGATCCAGCACCCGCCGTACCCTGCTCACGTAGGTCTGCAGCAGGTGTGCCGCGGTGGCCGGCGGGTCGTCGGGCCACAGCGTGTCGATCAGCGTCTCCCGGTGCACCGGGACGTCCGGGTTCAGGGCCAGCAGGCCCAGCACCGCCCGCTGCCGGGGCTCGCCCAATCCGGCACGTGCGCCGTCGCGCCATGCCTCTACCGGCCCCAGGACCTTGAGCTGCAGGCCAGAGGCCCGCAACCGCCGCCCGCCCTCGCGCCCGGCGGGTTCCGGCGCGCTGCGCGTGAGCGTCTGCAGCCGGGCGGCGTCCAGGCCGAGCGCCGCGGCCAGCCTGGTCATCGAGCCGGGCCGGGGGCGGTGGGTCCGGCCCTGCTCCAGATCCCGGACCGTGCCCAGGCTGACCTGCGCCAGGTCGGCGAGTTCCTGCTGAGTCAGCCCCGCGGCGCGGCGGCGGATACGGACTAACGAGCCGACGTCCGCGCCCCAGTCCTCCCGCCCGGTAGCGGGCAGTTTTGTCATTCCGCCGCTCTCAGTTGCCGGCCGGGTGCTGTCGCGATCGCGCGCCACGCATGTTCCTTCCGCAAGGCCCGGCTTGCATCAAGGCCTTCACCCCGAACGGATCCGTCGAGCAGTACGCCGGTAGCATAGTCTTTCCGGCTAGGCCTTGGATGCACCCGGCGGAGTTCGGCAAGATCGATAGAAACTGGCGTCACCTCCGCATCAATACTGACGCCGCTGCCGTCCGTTCCCGGATGGTTGCCCCGATATCATCAACCGGGCCGCGCAATAGCCGCTTCACACTTTCCGCCAGATGGGCGCGCGGATTAGAAGCTGCATCGCAGCCACTGAATTAGCCGCGGGCCGGGGCGAGAAGCGATTGCAGGCCTGCCCGGGGCATAGGCCGTCGTGGCGCCGTCGGCGGTGACCGGTGATCCTTGCCAGGTTTCATGCCGGGCAGTTGGGCCGCCCGTACCTGCCCCCGTACCGTGCCCGTACCTCGTCGGCCTGGCCCGCCACCGCACGGGAATTTACCTCGCACGATGCATTTCTGTTGGGCTGCGCCGGGGCTGAGCGCCGTTGAGCCCGGCGCGGGCCGTGATCCAGTGCCTGCGAGCACCCTTGATACGACAGCAGACGGCTAGCTGTGAGGCGCCGGAAGGAACGTCGGGAATATGGGATGGACCAACCGCCATATCGCAGGCCGCGCCGGGGAGGCCAGACGGCCGCGCCGTCACCCCGCACCATTCGCCGGGAGCACAGGGGCGTCCCGGCGGCGGATGACCACGCGCGGAACAGCGTCGTTGATGCTCACTCGTATGGCTGACGCAAGAGTGGAAGAACAGCTTGAGCTGAGTCACCGGGTCCTGGCGACCGGCGGGGCCGTCGTGGCCATCGGCGGCGAACTGGATTTCGCCACCGCCGAAATGGCTGTCAGATACGTCAGCCGCATCATCGATTTCCACCACGGGCCGGTGATTGTGGACCTGACCGCGCTGGGTTTCTGCGATGCCCAGGGTTTGAGCGCCCTGGTCCGCATGGCCGGTTACGCGGAGCGGGCGGGCCGGCCGTTCCGGCTGGTTTCACCCAGCCCGTCAGTGATCAAGATCATGCGGATCACCGGCCTGGACCGGAGGTTCCTGGTTCCCCGCAGCCGCCCGCCTGAGTCCTGAGGGACACGTCCTGACGGCCGCGGCGGCCACCGGGGTAGTGTCGGGGCGAGGCGAGCAATGGGCCGTGCCACGGTGACGACGAGGTACTGGCACCGCACCGGGGACGGGCGGATCCAGTGCGATGTATGCCCGCGGGCGTGCCGTCTGCAGGAGGGGCAGCGGGGGTTCTGCCGGTGCGGCCAGCTGACGGCGGCGCGTGGCCGTCGGCATCTCCGTGCCGGGCTGGTCAAGGAACCACAGTTACCGGCCATCGGCCGGCCCGCACCAGCCGTACCGCCAGCGAGCCGACCAGCCGGTGGCCGGCGTGGGCCGATGCCCCGACCACGACGGCGTCGGCGCGGGTCTCGTCGGCGATCCGGCGGAGCTCGGTGAACGGGTCGCCCTCGGCGGCGATGAAGGTCACGGAGATCCCCAGCTCCCTGGACACCTCCTCGGCCCGGCGGCGCATGTCGTCCGCGGCCTGGCTGAAAGCCTGGTGCCGGGCGGCAACGAGGTCGGCCCCTCCGGGGCCCGCCGTCGCCAGCGACGCCACCGGAGCGACGTAGACGGCGGTCACACTGGCGTGCTGACGGCGCGCCAGGCCGGCCGCATACGACGCGGCCCGCAGCGAGGTGGTGGAGCCATCGATGCCGACCAGGATCGCCCTGGGTCCGTCGGTTCCCAGCTCGAACGGGCCATCTGCGCCTAGCGTCACAGCGGCAGTGTATGGCTCGAAGCCCCGGGCTCACCGGGGCCGGGGCAGCCGGCGGCCGGACCGGTCCTGGGCGTGAACGTCGCGAAACACCAGCCAGCGCATGGCGGCGTACATGTACAGGGCCTCGCAGGCGCCCGCGGCGATCCGGGCCAGGCGATAGTCAGCGCCGAGGGCGGCCAACGGGACATGATCACATCGTGGTACCGGCCGGGTCGGCAGGCGTCGTTACCGGGACTCGGCGAGGTGCATCCCGACGATGGAGTCGAAATCCGGGTCCGGGGCAAGACCCAGCCGTTCCGCGCCGGCCGGCCCGGACCCGGGCAGGCCAGCTCGCCACCAGCCGGGCCACCTCGGGGTCGGGGACCCAGTCGATCAGCGCGCTCGCCCCGGGCCCGGCCGCCCGTTCCAGCGCCGCGATCATGTCCGCGACGGTCGTGGTGAGGGCCGGCAGGGTGACCGCGGTGCGGCCTCCCCATGCCTCGTCGGACGAGGTGGCCGCGCAGAGCAGCCCATCGATCGCCCGGGCCGGCGACATGAGCGCCACCTCGGTCTGCGCGCCGACCGGGCAGACCGCGCGCTGGCCGGCGAGCGGCTCCCGGATGATGCTGGAAAAGAAGCCCGACGCCGCCGCGTTCGGCCGTCCCGGGCGCACGGTGACGGTCAGCAGGCGGACCGCCCGCCCGCGCAGGAATCCCTTGCGGGTGTAGTCGGCCAGCAACTGCTCCCCGATGAACTTCTGCGTCCCGTAGCTGGACTGCGGATTGGGCAGGGTGTCATCGTCCACGACCGCTGGGAGCGGGTGCTCGGCGGATCCCCCGAAGACGGCGAGTGAGCTCGAGAACACCACGACCGGGTTCGTCGCCAGCGCGCGGCATGCCGCGAGCAGCGACTCGGTGGCGCTCAGGTTCGCCCGCATGCCGAGGTCGAAGTCCGCCTCGCATTCCGCGCTCACCGCGGCGGCGAGGTGGAAGATGACGTCGGCCTCGGCGAGCGCCTGCCACCCGGCGCGGGCGGGATCCAGCAGTTCGCCGAGGTCGCCGCGGATCGCAGTCACGCGCGCGTCGGCGGCGAGATCGGCGGGAGGGGGCGACCGGTCGATGAGCGTCACCCGGGACAGCGGGGCCACCGCGCCGCCGGCCACGCCGAGCGAGCCCGCGGCCAGCAGCTCGCGGGCGAGGCGCGACCCCACGAACCCGGCGCCGCCGGTAACCACCACGTTCGCCACGCCGTCTCCCGTCCCCGGCCCATCTGCTGGGGGCCGGATAACGGCGATCGTACGTGGCTGCGGCCCGGCGATGTCTGCTGGGTCAACGGGCGCATGCATACCCGGCGGGCGGGGCAGCTAAATTCGGAAAGAAACGCAGGGGAGAGCACCATCATGGGCCGCTACCAGCAGGAGTACCGCCAGAGCCTGACCGAGCCGGACCGTTACTGGCGGGCCGCCGCCGGGCTGATCGACTGGTACACCGAGCCCGCCACGGTGCTGGACCGCTCGGATCCTCCCTTTTACCGGTGGTTCACCGGCGGGGTGCTGAACACGTGCTTCAACGCGGTGGACCGGCATGTCCGCGATGGCCGGGCCGACCAGCCGGCGCTGATCTACGACAGCCCGGTGACCGGCTCCCAGCGGGTTATGACGTACCGGGAGCTGCTGGACGAGGTGGCGCGGTTCGCCGGCGTCTGGCCGGCCTGGGTGTGACCGCGGGGGAGCGGGTCGTCATCTACATGCCGATGGTGCCCGAGGCCGTGGTGGCGATGCTCGCCTGTGCCCGGATCGGCGCGGTTCACTCGGTGGTGTTCGGCGGGTTCGCCGCGGCCGAGCTCGCGACGCGGATAGAGGACGCCAGGCCGATGGCGATCGTGACGGCGTCCTGCGGCATCGAGGCGAGCCGGGTGCTGGAGTACAAGCCGATCCTGGACCGGGCGATCGAGCTCTCACCGCACAAGCCGCGCTCGTGCGTGGTGCTGCAGCGGCCGCAGGCGAAGGCGCCGCTCTCAGCCGGGCGGGACCTCGACTGGGCGGAGCAGATGGCGGCGGCGCAGCCCGTGGACTGCGTCCCGGTCGCCGCGACCGATCCCCTCTACATCCTGTACACGTCGGGCACCACCGGGAAGCCCAAGGGCGTCGTCCGCGACAACGGCGGCCATGCCGTCGCGCTGCGCTGGAGCATGCAGCACGTCTACGACACCCAGCCCGGGGACGTGTACTGGGCCGCCTCCGACATCGGGTGGGTGGTCGGGCACTCCTACATCGTGTACGCGCCGCTGCTGGCCGGGTGCACCACCGTCCTGTACGAGGGCAAGCCGGTGGGGACGCCGGATGCGGGGGCCTTCTGGCGGGTCATCGAGGAGCACCGGGTCAAGGCCCTGTTCACCGCCCCGACCGCGTTCCGGGTGATCAAGAAGGAAGACCCGGAGGGCAAGTTCGCGCGCGGCCGGGACCTGTCGAGCCTGCGCTATCTGTTCCTGGCCGGGGAGCGGCTCGACCCGGAGACCTACCGGTGGGCCCGCGAACTGCTGGGCATCCCGGTCATCGACCACTGGTGGCAGACGGAGACGGGCTGGGCCATCGCCGCCAACCCGATGGGCCTGGAACCGATGGAAGCCAAGCCGGGGTCCCCCACCGTGCCCATGCCCGGGTACGACCTGCACGTGGTCGGCCCGTCCGGTGAGGACGCGCCGGCCGGCACGAACGGCGAAATCGTCCTCCGGCTGCCGCTGCCCCCCGGCTGCCTGCCCACCCTGTGGGGCGACGACCAGCGCTTCATCGACTCATATCTGTCCCAGCACCCCGGCTGCTATCTGACCGGGGACGGCGGCTACGTCAACGCCGACGGGTACCTGTTCGTCATGGGCCGGACCGACGATGTGATCAACGTAGCGGGCCATCGGCTGTCCACCGGCGAGATGGAGGAGGTGCTGGCCAGCCATCCTGCGGTGGCCGAGTGTGCTGTGATCGGGGTCAGCGACGCGATCAAGGGGCAGGTGCCGCGCGCCTTCGTGGTGCTCAAGGCCGGCGCGGGCGCCGACCCGGACGCGCTGCGCGCCGAGCTCATCGAGCTGGTCAGGGACCAGATAGGGCCGGTGGCGGCGCTGCGCCAGGTCGATGTGGTGCCGGCCCTGCCCAAGACCCGCTCGGGGAAGATCCTGCGCAAGACGATGCGGGGCATCGCGGAAGGCAGGGACGAGCCGGTGCCGTCGACCATCGAGGACCCGGCCGTGCTGGACGGGCTCAGGCCGCTCCTGCTCGGCTGAGGGCAGCCCGGGCGAGCCGTCCCCGGGGTTATTGCTGGACGTAGGTGCCAGGGGCCGGCCCCAGCGGTGGGTACTTGCGGTTGCCGAGCGCGCCGGGCGGCTTCTTCTCTGGCCCCGAGCGCGCGACGAGCCAGTCGATCCACTGCGGCCACCATGACCCGTGGTGCTCGGTCGCTCCGGCGAGCCACTGGTCCGGGTCGTCGCTGACCGGCGGGCCCTCCCAGTAGTCGTACCGGCTCTTGGTGGCCGGGTTGACGAACGACTGGATGTGCCCGGACTTGACCACCGCCATCTGCTTGTCGCCGCCGAGCACCTGCGTCGATGTGTAGGCGGCGCGCCACGGCGTGATGTGGTCGGTGTAGCCGGCGATGTGGAAGCTGTCGCAGTCCACCTTCGCGAGGTCGATGGGCGTGCCGAGCACGGTGACCCCGTCCGGGCGTTCCATCGCATCCACCAGCAGCTCCGTGCTCTCCAGGGCGAACTTCGCGCTGATCGCGGTGGCGTCGTCGTTCCAGGCGAGCACGTCGAACGAGGGCGGGTCCTGGCCGAGCAGCCAGCCGCTGACGAGGTAGTTGAATACCAGGTCGTTCGGGCGCAGCCAGGCGAAGCTGGTGCGCACGCTCCTGGCCGGGAGGACCTGGCCCTCGGCGGCGGCGTGCCGCAGCATCTTCCGCGAGTCCTCGGTGTCCATCATGCCGATGATGTTGGGGCACCTGTTGGTCAGCATCGTCACGATGAACGTCGCCGAGCCGGCGGAGGCGTCGCCGGTGGCGGCCAGGTACCCCAGCATGAGCGCGGTGGTGATCCCGCCGGCGCACAGCCCGAGCCAGTTGATGGTGTCGCTGCGGGTGATCTTCCTGATCACCTCGGCCGCCCGGGCCTGCGCCGTCAGGTAGTCATCCAGCCCCCAGCGCCCGTGCCCGAGCTCGGCCCGCGGGTTCCGCCAGACGATCATGAACGGCTGGATGCCGTTCTCCACCAGGTACTCCACCAGGCTGCGTCCAGGTGCCAAGTCGAGGATGTAGTAGCGGTTGAGCTCCGGTGGCACCATGAGCAGCGGCCGGCTGTGGACGGCCGGCGCCGTGGGGGTGTACTGCAGCAACTCGAAGATCTCGTCGCGGTAGACGACGGCGCCCGGGGTGCACCCGAGCTTCTCGCCCACACCGAAGGGCTCCCGGTTGACCATCGCCGGCATGCCGCCCCGGGCCAGGTCGCGCGCCATGTTCCGCCCGCCGCGCAGGGCCGACAGGCCGCCCGTCTCGAAGGCGCGCTTGAGCGCGGCCGGGTTGGTGAGGAAGAAGTTGGTGGGCGAGGCCATCGCGGTGACCACGTTGGCCAGGTAGCGGCTGCGGGCCTGGCGGTCCCAGGGCCCGTCCACCGCCTCCACCATCCGGTCCGTCCACTCCTCGAAGAGCCGGTAGCTCCGGCCGAGCTGCCGGAAGAAGAAGTTGTCCTGCCAGGTCACGTCGGCGAACCGGCGGTCACCCTCGGCGAACGAGATGCCGGACTGGCCGGTGGCGAGCTTCATCAGCTCGCTGGCCAGCCAGGGCATCTGCCGGGCGGCCGTTACCGGGTTGGCCAGGTCGGCCGCTGATTCCAGCATCTCCAGCGGGTCGAACGCCTGACCGGCCGGACCATCGCCGCGTGCCATGGATGCGTCCGGATAGCCCATAGCTCCTCCTGGATGCCGCAATCTGTCCCATCAATGTGACGGGCTGGCCGGCAAGGGGTCAAGCGGCCCGGTCATGCAGCATGCGACCAGCCCGAATCCCGGCTGTTGACACCCGATGATCCAAAATCAAGAATGTTGACAAGTATCCAATCAGACGATCTGACGCGATCCTCCGAGTGACGAGTCGGCGCAGGGAGGGATTTCTGTGGCTGCCGTAACCGATTCCCACGAAACGGTGGGCCTGAAGGCGAATGCGGTCAATCTCTGGGGCGACTTCGTCGTCTCGATCGCGAACGTGGCCCCGTCGAGCAGCGTCGCCTTCACCCTGGCGCTGCTCGTGGGCTTCACCGGGTTCAGCTCGCCGCTGGCCGTCCTCATCGTCGGCATAGCGATGTTCCTCGTATCAATGGGATACGCGGCCCTCAACCGGTGGAAGCCGAGCGCCGGGGCCCCGTACGTGTGGGTGGGCGAGGCCATCAACCCGACCGTCGGCTACGGCACCGGTTTCCTGAATTCGCTGACCTCCACCCTGGCGAACGTCGGGAACATCACCCTGGCCGGCACCTACCTGCTTTTCGTCATCACCCCCACGCACACGTTCGCCAAGCCGATCACCTGGCTCGTGGCCACCGTCATCATCGGGATCCTGCTCTGGCTCGCGATCCGCGGGATCCGGCCCACCGTGTGGGTGCAGATCGGGTTCGTGGTCATCGAGTACGGCGCCGTGATCGCGTTCGTGATCCTCGCGCTCATCCACGAGGCGTCGGGTCAGGGCGGGGCGACCCTCCCCTCACTGTCGGATTTCACCGTTGCGCGCGTGGTGGGGGACGTGGGCGGCTTCAAGGGCCTGGCCGAGGCCGCGGTGGTGTGCGGGTTCCTCTACCTCGGGTGGGAAGCGCCCGCGGTGCTCGGGGAGGAGTCAACGAAGGCCAAGGTCAACCCGGGCCGGGCCATGATGCTGGGGGCCGGGTTCCTGACGGTGTGGTACACCTTCCTGATCATCGTCTTCCAGGGCGTGTCAAGCCAGAAGGACGTCCTCGCGCACGGCACCGACATCCTCGCCTACGCCGGCACCCTGCTCGTCCCGGGCTTTTTCGGCCGTGCCCTGCCGCTCGCGGTGCTGATCGCGGTCCTCGGCACCAGCCAGATCCAGATGGTCGAGCCGAGCCGGGTCCTGTATGCGATGGCCCGTGACCGCCTGATCCCGAAGTTCTTCGGCTTCATCCACCGGGCCCACCAGACCCCCTGGGTGTCCCTGTGCATACTGGCCGCGATCCCGCCCCTGGTCCTGATCCCGTACCTCGCGAACACCTCGGCGAACAAGGCCATCGGCTACGTCATCAGCGCGACCGGCATGCTCGGGCTGTTCATGTACTTCGTCATCGCGCTGAGCAGCGTGTGGTTCTACCGCTCCGAGCTGCGCCGCGGCGTTGGCGTGGCTCTCACCCGGGGCGTGCTGCCGCTGATCGGGGGCCTGTTCATGGGCCTGATCTTCTTCTACGGGCTCACCACCCAGGTCCCTGCGGTCGCGTGGGTGTCGGTGGCCGGGATCGTGCTGGTGTACCTGCTCGGCCTCATCGTCCGCCGGGTGGCGCCGGGGCTGGCCAAGCGTGAGGACCGCAGCGACACCGACGGCGTGACCGAGCCTGGGTAGGCCGGGGCTCGCGGTGGGGAGGTTCAGCGGCAAGGCGGTCGTGGTAACCGGCGGCGCGCACGGGATCGGCCGGGCCAGCGCGCTCCGGTTCGCGTCGGAGGGCGCCAGCGTCGCCGTCGTCAACCTGCGCGGCGACGAGGGGGAACGGGTCGCGGCCGAGTGCGAGGCGGCCGGAGGCCGCGGGTTCGGGTACCGCGCCGACGTTTCCGAACCCGATCAGGTGGCGGCCGTCGTTAAGCAGATAAGAACCGACCTGGACGGCATCGACGTTCTTCACTCCAACGCGGGCCGGCTGCGCGCGGGAACCGTCCTTGAGGTGCCGCTGGCGGAGTGGAACCGCATCTTCGCCGTGAACGTCACCGCCATGTTCCTGGTCGCCCGGGCCGTCGCCCCCGTCATGCTGGAGGGGCAGGGGGGCGCGATCGTCACCACCGGCTCGATAAGCGGGCTGTTCGGCGAGCCGGCGCTCGCCGCCTACACCGCCTCGAAGGCCGCGGTGGTGAACCTGACCAGGCAGCTGGCGATCGACTTTGCCCGCAGCGGCATCCGGGTGAACTGTGTCTGCCCGGGCTGGGTGGACACCGGGTTCAATGACCCCCAGTTCGCGCACGACGGGCTGTCGGCAGCGGACATCGAGACGCTGATCGACCGGACCGTGCCGATGGGCCGCCAGGGCCTGCCCGAGGAGATGGCGGCCGCGGTGGCGTTTCTGGCCTCCGACGACGCGTCCTATGTCACCGGGCAGACGCTGGTCGTCGACGGCGGGCTGCTATGCCACGTGTGAGCGCGGCCGCCGGGTCAGGACGTGGGGCCAGGCTGGCCGGCATCGCGGGCCCGCCCCACGAGCCGCCGCACGGAATCGGTCATGTGCCGCTCGAGGAGCCGGGTCGCGGCGGCGGCATCCCGCCGCTGGATCGCCTGCACGATCTCGGCGTGCTCGGTGACCAGGTCCGCGCGCTCGGGGTAGAAGGACTCCAGCGCGACCATGCACAGCTGGGTTTCCGCGGCCAGCGTGCCGAACATCCGGGCCAGGCGCTTGCTGCCGGTGCTGCGGACCAGGACCTCGTGCAGGTGCAGGTCGAGTCTGGCCAGCTCGTTCCAGTCATTCGCCGGCGCGGACTCGAGCTCAGCGAGCGCCGCGGCCAGCCCGGCGAGGGACTCGGGGGTACCCGACCTGGCGAGGAGCTGGGCGGCGGTCGTTTCCACCGCGCTGCGGGCCAGGTACAGGTCGGCGATGTCATCGGCGGTGAGCTGCGGGACGAAGACGCCGCGGGCCGGGTGGGCCTCCAGCAGGCCCTCCTGGATGAGGCGCTGGAACGCCTCCCGCACCGGGCCCCGGCTGACGCCGAGCTGGCGGGCGATCTCGACCTCGCGCAGGGCCTGGCCGGGCGGGAGCCTGCCGGTGACGATCCCCGATCGCAGCTGAGTGGCGATCCGCTCCGGCGTGGAGTCCCGCCGCAGCGGCTCAAGCACGTCCCCCATGCTCATCTGCCCACCATGCCCGGGGGGCGGATGTGGGGGAGTGGCTGCCGCCGCGCCGGTGATCGCCGCACGCTGTGCCTCCTCGCGCCGGGCGCAATAAGTCGTCCGACTGTTGACATTCTTACGACCTTGGAAATAGCCTGTCAAGCTGGCGAGCGGTATGGGCGGGCCAGCTCACGATGGGCGTCACCAAGCTGGAGTTGATGGTGCTCAGGGAACCACAGATCAGCGGGATACGGGCACGCGAGGTACTCGACTGCCGCGGCCTGCCCACCGTCCAGGTCAACGTGGTGGTGGACGGCAGGTTCCTGGGCCGGGCGGACGTCCCGGCGGGCAGGTCCCGGGGGCGCCACGAGCCGGTGGAGCTGCGCGACGGCGGTAGCCGTTTCGGCGGCTTCGGCGTCCAGCGCGCGGTCAGCAGCGTGCGGGATGTCCTGGCCCCGGCGCTCGTCGGGAGCCCGGCGGTGCCGCAGCGGCAGGTGGACGTGCGGCTGGTGGAGCTCGACGGCACCCCGGACCGGAGCCACCTGGGCGCCAACGCGCTGCTCGGCGTGTCGCTGGCCACCGCCCGTGCCGTCGCGGCGGCGGCCGATCAGCCCCTCTACCGGCACCTGAACGCCGATGCCCATGTCCTGCCGGTGCCGCAGATCAACCTGATCAACGGCGGGAAGCACGCGTCGAATGAGCTCGACTTCCAGGAGTTCATCATCATGCCGGTGGGGGTGGCCACGTTCGCGGACGCCATGGCGGTCGCGACCGAGGTGAACCTGGTCCTGCAGGAGATCCTGGCCGGGCGCTACGGGCAGGCGGCGGTCAACACCGGCGACGAGGGAGGCTTCGCACCCCCCATCAGTGAGCCCGCGGAGGCGCTGGAGCAACTGCATCTCGCCGTGGACCGGGCCGGCTATTCCGGAGTGGTCGTCTACGGCCTGGACTGTGCCGCCAGCCATTTCTACGACCCGGACCGCGGCGTTTACGTGCTGGCCGGGAAGCCGCGGACGGTCCCGGAGATGATGTCGCTCTACGAGAGCTTCGCCAGCGACTTCGGGGTCGTGTCGTTCGAGGACCCGTTCGACGAGGACGACTTCGCTGCCTTCGCCGAGCTGACCGGCCGGATCGACGCCCAGATCGTCGGGGACGATCTGCTGGTGACGAACGCCGGGCGGGTGGAGCGCGCCCAGGAAGTGGGCGCGGCGAACGCCCTCCTGCTCAAGGTGAACCAGGCCGGGACGCTGTCGGAAGCGCTGGCAGCGGCCCGCCAGGCGGTGCACGGGGGATGGAGCATCGTCGTGTCGGAGCGGTCCGGCGAGACGGAGGATCCGCTCATTGCCGACCTCGTGGTCGGGCTGAACGCCGGGCAGATCAAGACCGGCGCCCCGGTGCGGGGGGAGCGCACCGCCAAGTACAACCGGCTTCTCCAGATCGAGGAGGAACTCGGCCCCGCCGCGGTCTATGCCGGGCGACGGTACCGGCATCCGCGCTGACGATGCCCGGGAAGAAACGGCTCAGGGAGTGGCTCACGTCGGGAACCGTGCGCGCCTCGCCGATCATGGCGAGCGGGAGTTGCGCGCCATGGCGCTCGATCTGGCCGAGGCCGCGCTGGCGGCGCTGAGTCCCGCCGCCGGCCTGCGCCGGTCAATCGCGCTCGACGGGGAGAACCTGATGGCGGGCGGCCGCAGCTATGACCTGTCGGCGGTTGACCGGCTGGTCGTGCTGGGGGCCGGCAAGGCGAGCGCGGAGGCCGCCCAGGCCCTGGAGGAGATGCTCGGGCCGCGGCTGCCGGGCGGGGTCGTGGTGGTGCCGCGCTCCGCCGGGGTGCCGACGCGGCGGGTAACCCTGATGGAGGCGGACCATCCCATCCCCGGCCAGGCCAGCGCCGATGGTGCACGTGCCCTGCTCAAGCAGGCTGAAGACCTGGGTGAGCACGACCTGGCGATATGCGTGTTCACCGGGGGAAGCTCGGCGCTGGCGAGCCTCCCGCCGCCCGGGGTCCCGCTGGCCGACAAGATCAGGCTGCACCAGCTGCTGCTGGCGTCGGGAATGTCCATCGTGGAGGTCAACACGGTCCGCAAGCACGTGTCGGCGATCAAGGGCGGCCGCCTGGCCAGGGCCATCGCCCCGGCGCGGATCCTCAACCTGACCGTCTCGGACGTGGTGGGCGACCCGCTCGACTGCATCACCGATCCCACCGTCCAGGACACCTCCAGCGTCGCCGATGCGCTGTCCGCGCTCAGGGAGTGGGAGCTGCTGGACAGGATCCCCCCGGCGGTGCGGGACTACCTGGCCGGCTGCGCGGACGCGGAGTCGCCCGACCTCAGCGGCGCAGACATCGAAAGCGTGCTGGCGGTGCGGGGCGAGGACGGCAGCGACGCGGTCGCCCGGGCCGCGGCCTCTCGGGGCCTGGCCGTGGTACGGCTGGGCGGGTCGGTCGAGGGGGAGGCCGCCACGGTCGGCCGGCTGCTCGCGACGCTGGCGCGGGAAGCGGGAGCCAGCGGCTCGCCGTGGGCGCGGGGCACGGTCCTGGTCGCCTGTGGCGGCGAGTGCACCGTGACCCTGGGGCCGGACGCGGACCGGTTGTTCGGCCGGGGCGGGCCGAGCCAGGAGGCCGCGATCGGGGCGGCGCTGGCCCTCGACGGCGTCCACGGCATCGTCGCGATGTTCGCTGACACCGATGGCGCGGATGGCGGCACGCCGGTAGCGGGCGGCCTGGTTGACTGGTCAACCAGCGAGCGGGCCAGGCAGAGTGGGACGAGCTTGCGCAAGGCGCTGGTGGCCCATGGGGCGACGGCAGTTCTGGAGGAGTGTGGTGATGCGATGGTGACCGGCCCGACCCAGACCAACGCCAATGACCTCGTGCTCATCCTGATCCGGTGAGCGCCGGTCACGCGCGGCGGGCGAGCCCCCAGATAGCGGTCGGGCCCCGGCCGGCCGACTGGGCCGCCGCGGCGATCCGCAGCGGCGGGGGAGAGGCCGTCACCCTGGACGATGATCCGGTGGGCCTGGTCTGGACGGGCGGCATTGTGCCGGACGACCTGCGCGGGGTGCTCGCGGCCCACCCCGAGATCGCCTGGGTGCAGCTGCCGCTGGCGGGCGTGGAGGCGCTGAGCGAGGCCGGCGTCATCGACAGCAAGCGGCAGTGGACCTCGGCGAAGGGCGCCTTTGCCGAGCCGGTCGCCGAGCACGCCCTCGCGCTGTTGCTGGCGGGGCTGCGCCAGCTGCCGATGCGGGCCCGTGCCCGGTCCTGGGGCGAGCCGGCCGCGGCCACCCTGTTCGACGAGCCGGTCACCATCGTGGGCGCGGGAGGCCTGGCCACGGAGCTGCTGCGGCTCCTCGAACCGTTCCGCTCGCCGGTGACGATCGTCCGGCAGCGGCCCGAGCCAGTGGCGGGCGCCACCCGGACGGTCGGCACCGACCGGCTGGCTGAGGCGCTGGCCGGCGCGCGGGGGGTGGTGCTGATGCTGGCCCTGACCCCGGGCACCCGGAAGCTGATCGGCCGGGCGGAGCTGGCAGCGATGGAGCGGGACGCATGGCTGGTCAACGTGGCCCGCGGCGCGGTGGTCGACACCGGGGCGCTCGTGGACGCGCTGCGCTCCGGGCAGATCGGCGGCGCGGGCCTGGACGTGACCGACCCCGAGCCGCTGCCAGACGGCCACCCGCTCTGGGACCTGCCCAACTGCCTGATCACGCCGCATACCGCCGACACCGAGGAGATGCGCCGGACGCTTCTCGGGCGCCGGATCGCCGAGAACGTCAGGCGGCTGGCCGCCGGGCGGGAACTGGTCGGCCTGGTGGACCCCGTCCTCGGCTACTGACCCCGCGGCCCGGCGGAAGGGCGTGCGCGGCCCGGCCATGGACTCCCTGGGCCCGGTTATGGGGGGGACCGTATCCTCGCTGGGCATGAGTGCCCCCGCGCCCGCCTGGGTGGTGGCCGGCCCGCCCGGGGCCGGCAAGAGCACGGTGGCGGGCATCCTGCTCGCGTCGCTCGTGCCGCCGCCGGCGCTGCTGGACAAGGACACGATGTACGGGTCGTTCGTGGCGGCGACGCTGGCCGCGGCCGGCCGCCCGGCCGGTGAGCGCGAGGGCCCGTGGTACGACGAGCACATCAAGGTGCACGAGTATGCGGGCATGACGTCAACCGCGCGCGAGATCCGCTCGCACGGCTGCCCGGTCGTGCTGTCCGGCCCGTTCACCCAGCAGATCCATGACGCTCACCGGTGGCGGGCCTGGGTCGCTGACCTGGGCGGCGGGACGGTGCGTCTGGTCTGGGTCCGCTCGGACGCCGCCACGCTCCGGCACCGGCTGACCGCCCGCGGGTCCGGGCGCGATGCGGCCAAGCTGGCCGACTTCGCGGGGTTCACCGCCAGCATGCGGCTCGATGCCAGGCCCGCGGCCCCGCACACCGCCATCGACAACCGGCTCACCGCGGCCGCGACCCTGGAAGAGCAGGTCGCCGCCCTGCTGACGGGCGGTCTCAGTGACCGGCGCCGAGGAAGCTGACGAGAGCGGCCTCGAGCGCCCGCGCCAGGCGCCGCTGGAACCAGGATGCGGTGAGCAGCCGGGCGTCGGTGGAGTTGCGCATGTTGCCGCACTCGACCAGGACCTTCGGCTCGGTGGCCAGGTTGAGGCCGGCGAGGTCGTTCCGGGAGACGAGGCCGTCGCGGCCGTCATAGTTGCTCACCGGCATGGTCGTGTACTTCAGCAGCGCTGAGCGGACATCGTTGCCCAGGCGCTCGGAGGCCGTGATGATGCCGTCGTTGGGCCCGTCCGCGACTGGCTCCAGGACGGTGAACCCGCGCCCCCAGGCCGGGCCGCCATCGGCGTGGATGTCCAGCGCGACGGTGGCGCCGGCGCGGTTGAGTATGTGGGCCCGGCTGGTGACGCACGGCCCGACGCCGTCGTTGCTGTGCCGCGTCATCACCACGCGCGCGCCGGCCCGGCGGAGGTCGGCCTGCAGGTAGCGGGCAACGTTCCAGTTGAAAGTGGCCTCGGTGTACCCGGCGTCGGTCTGGGTGCCGGTCGTGTCGCAGGTCTCGTTCTCCCGGCCGTTCCAGATGATTCCGTTGATAAATGCCGGATCGGTGGCATTGCCGCCGTTATGGCCAGGGTCGATCCCAATGGTCTGGCCGGCCAGCGCGGTGGCGGCTGAACCCGGGTCGGCCTGCTGGTAGGCGCTCCTGGTGGCACTCGGCACCGGGGAGGCCGTGGTGGCGCTCGACGCCGGGGAGGCGGTCCGTGGCGCTGGGCTCAGTGTGTGGCCGGTGCTGCATCCCGCCAGGGCCGCGCCGATACCGGCGACGATCAGCAGGCGGGCCACGAGGCCACACCGGCCAGTGGGTTGCCCGTGACCAGTCACCGACTCTTCCGTTGCCAATGAGTGAGTCATAGTGAGCTACCCATCAGCACCCCGTCTCGGGGTTGTTTGCCAGCCTGTCGGCTGTTTCTCTTCCGCGTTTCATTGTCACCTGCCCGGCGAGGCCGGGTCTTATGGTGGGCTCCACGCTTGACCGTGGCCCTGACTGGGCCAAGGGCGCTATCACCCGGATGGGGCTCGTCGTAGCGCGCGAGGTTGATGGCGGCGTTGTCGTCTCGCTGGTGGCTGGTCCCGCAGCCGGTGCAGGTCCAGTGTTCGTCCCATCCGATTTCCTGCACGTGCCCGCAGGCATGGCAGGTCTTGGAGGAGGGTACCGGCGGTCCGCCATGACGAGGCGGGACCCGTGCCAGGCGGTTTTGTAGGCCAGCTGGCGGCGGGTCTCGCCGAGGGCGGAGTCGGACAGGCCACGCCTGCGGGCGCGTGCACCCGTCAGGCCCGACCCTCGGGAGCGTGACGTGCCTGCGGTCGGGTTCGACCCGGATCGCGCCAGTGGTGAAGGTCAGCCGATCCCGGTCGCGGCCCTTCTTCGCGAACCTGGGGAACCCGACCCGTCTGCCCTGACGTGTCCCGGCACGCGATGACTGCCAATTCCAGTAGGCATCCACCGCGGCCTGGATGCCGTCACCGAACGCCTCCTTGCTGATCTGTGGCCACCACACCTCACCGGTCCCGGCGTCCACACACTCGGTGTCCTTGACCTGGTTCCACCGTTTCCGCAGCCCGGCCAGTGACGGCGCCTGGGTCTGCTCGCCGGTCTCCCGGCGCCGGGTGATGTCTTCCTTGAGGGCGCGGACGGCCCAGTTGCGGGCATAGCGGCGCCCGCCGAATTGCCGCCGCAGGCACGCCTCCTGCTCCGCTGTGCAGTCCAACGCGAACTGGAACGCCTGCACGGTCCAGCCGCCCGGGATCGTGAACCTAGCCATCCGGCCCCGGCTCTCCCGGCGCGTTCAGAAACGCGGCCCAGGCCAGCGCAGCAGCCCGGGCAACACTGGCCCGCTCCTCAGCCGCAGCGATCCGGTAGGTGTAACACATGTACGATCGGTATAACTCACTATTTCTGGAGCAATACAAACCCAATCTGGGCCGGGGCCGTCCCGGTCCAGCCAAGGTATACAGTGTCGCAGATCTGACGGCGCCGATCGGCGGGGGCGTCATGGAGATCAAGCCAGGCGGAGCGCGGCCTGAGCTGCACCGGCAGCACAAAAGCCGGCGCGGCCGCCGATGAACGGGACGGCCGCGTCGGCCTCCTGGGCCTTGCCCGGCTGTCAGTGAGCCGGGCCCGCGGTGAGGGTCACGGTGGCGGTGTGGGACTGGCCGGACTGGTCCGTCCAGCTGATGCTGATCTTGTCGCCGGGGCGGTAGTTCCCCAGCACCGACTGGATCTGCGTGGATGACGTGACGGCGTGGCCGGCGACCGAGGTGATCTGGTCGCCCGCGGCCAGGCCCGCCCCGGCGGCTGCCGAGTTGGGCACGACCCCCGAGATGGCGACGCCGCTGCCGCTGCTGGTGGAGCCGCCGCCGGAGCCGTTGATGGACGCCGGGACCGCCGATGGAGCCGCCGATGTAGCCGCCGATGTCCCCGCCGAAGCCGGGGAAGTTCCCGCCGAAGCCGGGGATCTCGCCGCCGTTGCCGCCGGAGCCGGGGAAGTTTCCGCCGGAGCCGGGGAAGTTCCCGCCGTTCCCGCCGAAGCCGGGAACGTTGCCGGGGAAGCCGCCGCTGCTGCCGCCGGAGCCGGGGAAGCTCCCGCCGGAGCTGCCGAGGCCGGACGTTGAGGTCTCCACGCCGAGGAACGCGGTCGCGCCGATGTGCACGGTGGACGACGCCGTGCCCGCCTCGATCTGGTCCGCGATCGAGGATGCCCTGGTGATCGGGATGGCGAACGCCTGGGTCGCCGCCTGGGTCTGGCTGGACTGCGACGGCGAACCGGAGGAGGAGGAGTCAGAAGCCGCGGTGTTCATGCCGATGACCTCCCCCTCGGTGTTGACCAGCGCCCCCCCGGAGTCGCCTGGCTGGATGGGGGCGTTGTGGCCGATCATCCCGGTCAGCTGCTCGGCGTTGCCCGCTCCCTCGTCGGACGCGGTGATCGACTGGTCGAGCCCGTTGATCCGCCCGCTGACGATCGATGGGGTGCCGCCCTTGCCAAGGGCGTTGCCCAGCGCGACCACCTTCTGCGCGGTCTGGGGTGCGGCCGAGCTGAGGGGCACCGTCTGCAGGCCGGAGGCGTTCTGAAGCTGCAGCACCGCGACGTCGTGCGTCTCGTCGTAGCCGACGACCTTGGCGGTGTAGGTGCGGCCATTCCCGACATCGGTGGCCTTGATCGAGGTCGCGCCGTCGATCACATGGTTGTTGGTCAGCACCTCGCCGCTGGAGGTCAGCACCATCCCGGTGCCGGCCGCTTTGCCACTCTGGTACCCCAGCGTGGTGTTTACGTCAACGAGGCCCGGGTCCACCTTCGCCGCGATCTGCGACGTGGTCAGCGTGGTGGCGGCCGTCGCATCCGTCGCGGCCAGCCCGGCGAATACCAGCCGGCCGCCGCGGCCGACGCGCCAGCGATCAGGGCGTGGTGCCGCCACGACCGGCGGCGCCGCCCATCTCCCTGGCCGGTGTGGTCGTCCGGCTGCCCAGGGCCCTCCGGCCCCGCCCACAGCCCGTCACTCTGGTCTTGCCCCGGACTGCTAGAGACCGGCTTGTCCGTGCCCATCTGAGATCTGCTCCTCGCTGCGCGATCATCCTGGTTGCCTGCATACCGATGGTCAGGCGCCAACCTGGGGGGAAACTGCAAGGAAACTGAGAGCTCTCCGCTGGCCTTGGCCGGGCATAACCAAACAGGCAGCACCCCAGGTGCCTAACGAAAGCCGGGGAACCGCGCTAATGACGGCGGCCGCGGATCCTGGTCGGCCCGTCCGGCGCTCCGGGAAGTGTTATGTAATTATGTAATCATCACAACCGCTCAGCCACGGCCGACGGGAAGGACGGGATGGGCATGGGCAGCGACCAGGACGCGGCGGCGGGCCTCCCGGCCGGGGGCCGGGGCAGGCTGGCACAGGTGATCGCCACCCGGGGCGGGCTGGCGGCGCCGGAGGCGCCGTTCGTGATCGAGCACCGGGAGGCCCTGATCTACATGCTGTGCGAGGCCGCCGAGTTAGAGCACGGCATCATGTGCCAGTACCTGTTCGCGGCGTTCTCGCTGAAGCAGGGCGAGCAGGAGGGGCTGAGCGAGGCCGAACTGGCCGCGGTACGCGCTGGCGCAAGCAGGTCTCGCACGTGGCCGCCCAGGAGATGCTGCACCTGGCCCTGGTGCACAACCTGCTGTCGGCGATCGGCGCCGCGCCGCACATGGCCAGGCCGAACCTGCCCGCGCCCGCCAGTCATTACCCGGCCGGCGTGCAGCTGGCGCTGCTGCCGTTCGGCGAGCAGGCGCTGCGCCACTTCATGTTCCTGGAGCGCCCGGAGGGGATGGACCTGGCCGATGCCGACGGCCTGGCGGCGATCGGCCGGGCGGCACCGATGCTGAACGAGCGGGACATCGTTCCCCGCGGCCAGGACTTCGCGACGGTCGGGCACCTGTACCGGTCCATCGAGGCGGGGTTCGCGCATCTCGCCGAGCTGCACGGGGAGGACTGGCTGTTCGTCGGGCCGCCCCGCGCACAGGCGACCTCGGCGCATTTCGGCTGGCCGGAGCTGGTCGCCGTGACCGACCTGGCCAGCGCGCAGCGCGCGATCGAGGAGATCCTGGAGCAGGGCGAGGGCCCGCGCGGTCACTGGCGGGACGCGCATTTCGGGCAGTTCGTGAACATCCTGGACGAGTACCAGCAGCTGCGCGAGGCCAACCCTGGCTTCGAGCCGGTCCGCCCGGTGATGGCGGCCAACGTCCGCCCGCCCGAGCGCGACGTGGACGTGCCGCTGATCGGCGATCCGCTCACCGCCCGGGTGACGGACCTGTTCAACGTCGGCTACGAGATCCTGCTGCAGATCTTCGAGCGGTTCTTCGCGCACACCGAGGAGACCGACGCCCAGCTCAAGACCCTGGCCGACGCCACGGTCGCGCTCATGCTCCGGGTCATCAAGCCGCTGGGCGACCTCATCACCACCCTCCCGGTGGGGGAGGACCACCCGGGGATGACGGCGGGACCCAGCTTCGAGCTGTTCTACGAGACCGACTACCTGATGCCGCACCGCGAGGCGGCCTGGGCGCTGCTGGCCGAGCGGCTCGACGAGGCCGCCTGGCTCTGCGACCAGCTTCAGTCCGGCCGGGGCCAGCGCATCGCCGGCCAGCTGGACCCGGTGCTCGCCGCGATGCGGGAGATCTCCCGGAGCCTGGCCGCGCACCTGCCCGCGAGCAGCGCGCACGCCCGGCTGGCCGGCCCGGCGCCCCGGCTGGAGCAGGCCGGGCTCGGCGCGCTGCTGGAGCGGGCGGCCGGGCTGGCAAGCGCGGTCGCCGGCCGGGGCGGCGCCGTTGGCCCGGGCCCGGAGCTGAGCGAGCTGTTCAGGGCCGCGCATGCCATCGTCGACCCAGGCAGCGGCCGGCCTGGGCTGCGGCGCTGGGGAGCAGGCGCTGATCGTGCCCCGGCTGGTCGGCAGCGTGCTGCGGCCGCTGGCGGACGCGCTCGGCGGGACACCGGCCGCCGGTACGCGCCGCACCGGGACGTCGGCTGCCGGTACAGCGCCCACCGGAACCACGCCCACCGGTACCGCGCCCACCGGAACCGCGCCCGCCGGAACCGCGCCCGCCGGGGCAGCTACGCCGCCGGCCGGGTGTGGGAGGCGGCCAGGACGGCGACCGCGCTGCGGGCGCGCCTGGGCCGGGCCGGCTCCGGGCCGCCGGAGCTCGCCGAGGCCACCGCCGCGCTGCAGGACCTGGCCGTCCGGCTCGCGGCGCCCGGCGAGGCCGCGGCGCGCCTGGACGAGCTGTGGGAGCTGCAGGCCGGGCTGCCCGCCTCGGTCCAGGCCGAAGCGGAACGGGCCGTACCTGGTGACAAACGTGCCACGGCTGATCGATCACCTGGGAGCCGGAACCCGGCCCGCGCCGCAGCTGGCCCTCTGCCGCTGCGGTAACTCCTCGATCAAGCCGCTGTGCGACGGCAGCCACGCCAGCAGCGGGTTCACGCGACGCCAAGGATCCCAAGCGGGTTCCCGACCGGCGCGACACCTACGACGGCCAGCAGCTGACGATCTACGACAATCGCGGTATCTGCCAGCATTCGGGGCTGTGCACCGACCGGCTGGCCACGGTGTTCCGCACCGCTGCCGAGCCGTTCGTGGCGGCCAGCGGCGGCCGGATGGATGAGATCATCCGGGCCGTGCGGGACTGCCCGTCCGGGGCGCTGAGCTATGCGATCGACGGGACCGAGGCCCGCGGGCAGGCCGACTGGGGCGGCACCCGCGAGCCAGCGATCGAGGTGACCAAGGACGGCCCGTACCGGATCACCGGCGGTATCTCCCTCGCCGGCGCCGACGGGGACCCTGAGCCACGGGCCCAGGGCGCCTCGCTCGAGCACTACGCCCTGTGCCGGTGCGGCCAGTCGCAGAACAAGCCGTTCTGCAGCGGCATGCACTGGTACGTCGGGTTCCGCGACCCGGTCCCCGCACCGGGGTATGAGCCGACGCCGTTCGAGTGGGCGGGCGGCCTGCCCGCGCTGACCCGGATGAGCAGGGTGCTCTACGAGAAGCACGTGCCGTCGGACCCGCTGCTGGCGCCGCTCTTCGCCGACATGCCACCCGATCAGCCGCAGCGGCTCGCCGCCTGGCTGGCCGGTGCGCTCGGCGGGCCGCCTGCGCAGGAGGGCGGCGAGTTCCGGCCGTCGGTCATCGGCCCGTCCGCCGGCCGGTTCACCGCGGAGCAGCGGGCCCGGTGGGCGGCCCTGGCCGGCACGGCAGCCGATCAGGCCGGGCTGCCGGCCGACCCGGCATTCCGTTCTGCGTTCTCGGCCTGTGTCAACTGGGCGTCGCGGACCGCGCTGGAGCAGCCGGGCGCCGCGAGGGAGCCGGTGCCGGCGCCGCGCTGGGGATGGGGCCCGGGCGGGCCGCCCGCCGCCGGTGACGCGGACCAGGCAACGGACCAGGCGGGTGAGCCCGCGGAGCTGCCGGGACCGGACCAGCAGGTGAGCTTCGCCGCCCACATCAAGCCGTTGTTCCGCGAGAGCGACCGGAAGTCGATGAGCTTCGCCTTCGACCTGTGGTCCGCCGACGACGTCCGCGGCCACGCCACCGATATCCTCAAGCGGCTGCAGGACGGCTCGATGCCGTGCGACGGCGGCTGGCCCGCGGCCAAGATCGAGGTGTTCCAGCGCTGGGCCGAGACCGGGATGCAGCCCTGAGACGCCAGGAAGGGGACAGCGCATGACGGACCAGAAGTTCGGCTCGGTCGAGGAGTACATCGGCTCCTTTCCGGCCGACGTCCAGCCGATCCTGGAACAGGTCCGCCGGGCGATCCTGGACGCCGTGCCCGGCGCCGGGGAGACGATCAGCTACCACATGCCCACCATCACCCTCGGCGGCAGGTTGCTGCTGCACTTCGCGGGCTGGAGGCACCACATCAGTCTCTACCCGGCACCGGCCGGCGACGAGGCCCTCGAGCGCCGCCTCGGGCCGTACCGGTCGGCGAGAAGCACGCTGAAGTTCCCGCTGTCTCAGCCGGTCCCGTACGACCTCATCGCGCAGGTGGCGAGGCTCAGGGTGCGGCAGCGCGAGGACGGCGGCGACGCGGGCTGAGCGCGGGCCTTCAGCTGGCTACCCCGATGGTCTGCTTGATCGTCTCGGGCTGCCCGATCACAGCGAGCATGAGATGGGCGACGTCGGCGCGCGGGACGATCCAGCCGCCCCGGACGTTCTGCCCGTACGCCGTCCGGTAGTTGCCGGTTCCGGGCCTGTTGGCCAGCCGTGGCGGGCGGACGACGGTCCAGTCCAGGCCGCTGTCGCGCAGGACGTCCTCCATCAGCGCCAGATCGGTGTAGACCTTGCCGAACGCTGCCCTGGCCACGTGGCTGAACAGGTGGCGCATGAAGAAGCCGTCGCCCGGGTCGTGCCCCGGCGGGCGGGGACGGCCCGGTGACGGCACGGTGCCGACCGGTGCGGCGCTGACCACGACGATGCGGCGGGCGTGTGCCGCCTGCATCGCCGCCACGATGGCCGCCGTGCCCCGGGCCGCGATGCCGGCATCGGCGTTCGACCGTGGGCCGAGGCCGGACAGGACCGCGTCGGCTCCACTCACCGCGGACTCCAGCGCCGCCGGGTCCGGGGCCGCCAGGTCGGCCCTGACGACGCGCACCGCCCCGCCCGGCAGCTTCTCCGGGCTCCGGGCCACCGCCGTGACGTCGTGGCCGGCGGCGATTGCCTGCCCGAGCAGCTGCCGGCCGATACCGCCGGTCGCCGCGAAGATCGTGAGCTTCATGGCTTGCTCCTGGTACCTTGTTCTCCGAAGGTCATATATTACGGAAAGCATATCATATGGAATCCGAGACAAAATCTGAGGACCGGGAGGGCGCGCGGCACCGGCGGCGGCTGACCACGGCGATCAAGGAGTCGCTCCGCGAGCTGAGCATCCAGCTGTCCCTGCTCAACCACCACGTCAGCGGGCGCCTCGAGCTGAACGACGTGGACCTCGACTGCCTCGACCTCATCAGCCGGCACGGCCCGCTCAGCCCGAGTGCCCTCGCCCGGCGGGCCGGGCTGCACCCCGCCACCATCACCGGCATCCTCGACCGGCTGGAACGCGGCGGCTGGGTGGCGCGTGACCGCGACCCGGCCGACCGGCGCGCGGTGCGGGTCAGGGCGCTCCGCGGCCGCGGCGCCGAGGTGCTGCGCCTATACGCGGGGATGAACGCCTCGCTGGACCAGATCTGCGCCGGATATACCGACGCCGAGCTCGATCTGCTCGCCGACTTCCTCCGCCGGACCGCCGGCGCCGGCCGGACCGCGACCGACGCACTGGCCGGTGGCTGAGGCTTGCTGCCACACTGCTGCTGGATGGGATAGCGCTGGATGGGATAGCAAGGGGAGCGCCGTGTCTGCCTCGGTCGAGAACCTGGCCATCGTCTGGTCATCGGTTGACCAGCTGTGCTCGGGCCTGTCGGCCGCTCAGTGGGACCTGCCGACCGGCTGCCCGGGGTGGACCGTCAAGGATCACCTCTCCCACCTGGTGGACTACGAGGCCCGGGCGCTGGGCGGGCCCGCTCCCGAGCACGAACCGGGTCAGCTGCCACACGTGAAGAACGAGATGGGCCAGGCCAACGAGATCGGCGTGGACGTCCGCCGCTCCCGGCCGGGCGCGCAGGTGCTGGCCGAGTTCCGCGAGGTGACCGGCGAGCGGCTGGCGCGGCTGCGCACGCTGACCGGGCAGGACCTCGCCGAGCCGGCGACGACCCCGGCCGGGCCGGGCACGCTGGCGGATCTGCTCACCCTGCGCGTGATGGACAGCTGGATGCACGAGCAGGACATCCGCCGCGCCACCGGCCGTCCCGGGCATGTGGACGGGCCGGCCGCCGGGGAGGCGGTGGGTTATTTCACCCGGTTCCTGCCCTACGTGGTCGGCAAGCGCGCGGCCGCACCGGACGGGTCGAAGGTCGTCTTCCGCGTCGGCGGACGGGAGCCGGTCGCGGTCCAGACGGCCGCCGGCCGGGGGAGCCTGGCCGCGGACGCCGGCGGCGCGACCGCCGGCCTGGCGATCCCGGTGACGACCTTCGCGGCGCTGGCCGGCGGGCGTTCCGACGTGCCCGATGACGTCCGCATCACCGGCGATGAGGCGCTCGGCCGGCGGGTCCTGGGGTCGATGGGCCTGCTGCCCTGACCCGCGCTGGCCCGGTCAGAGCAGCGCCAGGCCCCCGGCCACGGCGTCGATCCGCTGGCTCTCCGCCGGCCCCAGTGCGCAGCAGGTCACGGTGCCCGGCGTCACCTGAGTGCGGCCGGCGTCGCTGATGACCTCGACGGGCAGCCCGCCGGCCTGGGCCTGGCGCACCACGTCCTCCAGCTGGCCGGCGGTCCTCACCTTCAGGACCACCTTGGGCTGCCCCTCGGCCAGCCAGGCGGCAAAGTCAGCGGTGCCGAGGCTGGCCAGGGTGGCGGCGACCGCCGCGTGGGCCACCTGAGCGGCGATCTTCCCGCGCCCCATGTCCAGATCCGTCCTGACCACCAACGCCAGCTTGACCGCCACCGTTTTGTCAGGTCTCAGTCGCGGACGAGCAGCTCGGTGCCGCGCTTGCGCAACTCGGGGACAGAGGTCACGCCCAGCAGCCGCATCGTCCGCTGGAACTGCTCCGCCAGCAGATCCAGGGCCTTGTCCACGCCCCGCTCGCCCGCGGACATCAGGCCGTACAGGTAGGCGCGGCCGATCGCGACCGCGTCGGCGCCGAGCGCGACGGCGATGGCGATGTCGGTGCCGTGCCGGACGCCGGAGTCGACCAGTACCGTGAGATCCGGGCCGACCGCGTCCCGCACCGCGGGCAGCAGGTCGATGGGAGCGATGGCGCGGTCGAGCTGGCGCCCGCCGTGGTTGGACAGCTGGAGGCCGTCAACACCGGCCTCGACGGCCCGGCGGGCGTCGGCGGCGCCGAGCGGCCCCTTGATGACCAGCTTGCCGGGCCACTGCTCCCGCAGCGCGGCGATGTCGTCCCAGTCGATGCCCGGTTCGAAAAGGCTGCCCGTGTGGGCGATCGTCACGGGCTGGCGGAGGGTGAGATTGGCCAGGCCCGCCGCCGGGCTGCGCAGCATGCGCACCCAGTAGGCGGGCCGCGACCCGATGCTCGCGACGGTGCGCACGGTCAGCTCGGGCGGCAGGGTCAGCCCGTTGCGCACGTCCCGTATGCGCCGTCCCGTGACCATCGTGTCCACGGTCACCACCAGCACCCGGAACCCGCAGGCGGCGGCGCGGTCAACCAGCTCCCGGGTCAGCCCGTCGTCGGTCTGGATGTACAGCTGGAACCACAGGTCGCCGTGCGCGGCCGCGGCCAGGTCGGCGATCGACGTGTTCGCCATGGTGGACAGCGTGTAGGGCAGGCCGTGCCGTTCGGCCGATCTGGCCGCCGCGATCTCCCCGGCGGGATGCATTATGCGCGTGTACCCGGTGGGCGCCAGGACCAGCGGCAGCGGGACCGGATGGCCGAGCACCTGCCCGGCGGTGTCCACCTCCGCCACGTTCGCGAGCGCCCGCGGCACGAGCCGCCAGCGCCGGAACGCCTCGACGTTGCCGGCCAGGCTCAGCTCCTCGTCGGAGCCGCCGTTGAACGTAATCGAACACCGGCCGCGGGATCAGCCGCTGCGCGGCGCGGCGCAGGTCGGCGATGTCGTGGCAGTGGGCCAGCCGGCGGTCTGCCGCACGCAGTTCCGGTGGCTTCACCCGGATGAGCTCGCGGATCTCCTGGATGTTCACGTGCCTGCCACTGTCCCTTCGAGCCGTCGTTGCCGCCGTATGGGGCCATCTTCCATGCGAAGCGGCGGCAGCGGAAATCCTACGGTGAGGGTCGGCCGGCTGGACTCCGGCGCTTCCGGATAGTTGGATGAGGCGGTGCCGGCCGTCAGTTCGCCATCCGGGCGGGAACCCGGGGTGCCAGCGCCCGGGGCCCCAGCGCCCGGCGGGCCCGCGCCCGGCCGGGACGCCGGGCTGGTGGTGCGGGACGTCACCGTGCGGCCGGTGGTGGTTCCGCTGCGGCGGCCGCTGGCGACCAGGGTGGGGGACTTCCCCCGCTGGCCGCTGCTGCTCATCGACGTCACCACCGAGCAGGGCATCACCGGCCGGAGCTACCTGGCCCCCTACCTGGACCGGGCGGCCGCCGCGTTAGTGCCGGCGGTCCGTGACCTCGGCGCCGGGCTGCGCGGGCGGCCGGTCGCGCCGGCCGTCGCGTTCGAGCAGGCCCGCAGCTGGTTCGGCCTGGCCGGGTACCAGGGCCTGGCGCTGGCCGCGGTCGCCGGGCTCGACATCGCCCTGTGGGATGCGCTGGCCAAGGCGGCCGGGCTGCCGCTGGCGCGGCTGCTGGGCGGGACCCTGGCGCCGGTGCCGGCCTACAACAGCAACGGGCTCGGGCTCATCCCGCCGGCCGCCGCCGGCGACGAGGCGCGGGAGCTGCTCGCCGAGGGCGGGTTCACCGCCCTCAAGGTCAGGGTCGGGCGCGACAGCCCGGCCGGCGACGTCGCCGCGGTCCGCAACGTCCGGGAGGCGGCCGGAGACGGGGTCACGCTGGTCGCCGACTACAACCAGGGGCTCGACCTGGGCGAGGCGCTGCAGCGCTGCCGCGCCCTCGACGCGGAGGGCCTGGCCTGGATCGAGGAGCCGCTGCGCTACGACGACATGGACGGCCATGCCCGGCTCGCCCGCGACCTCGCCACGCCGGTCATGCTCGGGGAGAATTTCTACGGCCCGCGCGCCATGCTGGTTGCCATCCGGGCGCAGGCCTGCGACCTGGTGATGCCCGACCTGATGCGGATCGGCGGGATCTCGGGCTGGCTGCAGGCGGCCGCGATCGCCGACGCGTACGGGATCCCGATGTCCTCTCACCTGTACCCGGAGGTCTCCGGCCACCTGCTGCGCGTCACGCCGACCCGGCAGTGGCTGGAGTGGCAGGACTGGGCCCACCCGGTGCTCGTGCACCCATTCGAGGTCCGCTCCGGCGAGCTGCACCTGCCCGATGTCCCCGGCAACGGCCTGGAATGGGACGAGGCCGCGGTGGCCCACTACCAGGCACAGTGACTCATCCGGCACGGGTGAACTGGGGGGTGTTCCGTTCCGCGGCGGGCTTCCGGTGATCTAGAGTCCCGGGATGAAAGAGCTCGAATCGCTGGACGCCGCCTTCGTCATCGACACCTTCCTGCTGCTCCTGATCGGGATCGGGCCCAAGATCGCGCTGGTGCCGTTCCTCGAGATGACCGCCGGCATGACGGAATCCACCAAGCGCCGCGTCCAGCGCAAGATGCTCACCACCGCCGCCCTGGTCGCCGCGCTCCTGCTGATCCTCGGCGGCCTGCTCACCAGGCTGCTGCACTTCTCGCCGGGCGCGCTGGGCGTCGCCAGCGGCATCATCCTGCTGATCATCGCGGCCAGCATGGTGCTCGGCCAGGGCAACGGCCCCGACGGCGGCAACGGTGGCGCCCACGGCGGTGCCGCCCACGCCGGTTCCGCCCACGGCGGTGGCCACCAGATCATCGGCCGGGACCCGATGCAGGTCGCCGTCTTCCCGCTGGCCGTGCCCTACCTGCTCAACCCGGCGGGGATCGTGGTCCTGGTCACCCTGTCGGCCGAGGCCAGCTCATTCGGCGTCCTCGGCGTCGCCATCGGGGTGCTCGCCGTGGTGCTCGTGCTCGACGTGGTGGTGTTCCGCTGGGCCACGGCGGTCAGCAGCAAGCTGGACGCGAGCCGAATGCTCGTGACCGAGAAGGTATTCGGGTTCCTGCTCGCCGCGCTGGGGGTCCAGCTGATACTTAACGGATTGGCGGACGTCGGCGTTATCCACCTGACTGGCCACTGAGGTCAGGAGGACACCTGCCGTTGCAGGGCGGCCAGCGATTCGGCGATCTCGCGGCGCATCTTCGGGGCGAACAGCCGCAGCAGGGGCCCGAACCCGCCCTGGACCCCGACCCGCTTGACCACCCGGACGCGCCCCCCGCCGACCGGCTCGAGCGAGTGGTCGAAGAAGACTTTGCCCAGCGGAACCGGGCACTCGGTCACCCAGCGCCGCCCGGCGTCCACCTCGGTGATGGTGAAGGCCCCGCCCAGGTTGCCGCGCTGCTTGGCCCAGCCGGAGACACCGGGCTCGAACGGGCCGTCCAGCCTGGCCATCTCCTTGCTGACATCCCAGTCCGGCCAGCGAGCGACGTCGGTCCACACCTTCCAGACCGCATCCGGCTCGGCCTCGAACGTTGCCTCACATTCGAATTCATACATGTCTAGCCTTTGGTAAGTCCCGGCCAATATCGAAAATCAGCCGGCTTACGCCGTAAAAGCGCCTCATCGCATTCTGGCTATTTGCCGGATGCACCGCAACCCCCGAACTCGGTGTGTCTCCGCCCGTCCGGCCGCCCCACCCGCCACGGCAGTCGGGCCGCCGGGGCGCGAAGCGCTTCGAGCAGGTCAGCGGGCTTGCGGCCCGTTCCGGCCGGGTCAGGACGCGCACCTCGCCGGTCCAGCTGAAGGGGCGGTGCGCGGCCCGGCCGGCATGAACCTTCTGCCGGGCCGCCGCTGTCGGCGTAAATCACGGTGCCCGGCTGGGCGTGCGGCATGACTGCCAGGTCCCGCCGGTACATCCGTTCGGCAACAATGTGGTTGCCCGTGAGATAGGCGGTGCATCGCGGCGCCCTGCCGGGGAGCACAGGCCGGGGAGCACATCGCCGGCCGCGCTCAGGCGGGCGAGGGACGGATCCCCGGTTTGACCTCCCCGATCCGGGTGAGGGGACACCAGCATGACTGGCATCTTCAAACGGGAGGCAGCGGGCGGCCAGGGGGCATCGGGACCGCTGGCGCGCGGCGCCACCGCGGCCTGAGGTGGCCATGGTTCCCGTGGATACCGAGGCGCGCGGCGGGCCCGCCGGGGAACGAAGGCCGGTGGTGGCCGTCGCCAACCGTCTTCCGGTCCGCCACGGCGACGATGGCTGGGAGCTGTCGCCGGGCGGGCTGGTCACCGCGCTGCGGCCGGTGATGACGAGCCACGAGGGCGCGTGGGTCGGCTGGGACGGCGGCTCGAAGGGGCTGCCTTCCACGCTGCCCGGCGTGGACATCCGGCTGCTGCCCATCAGGCTTTCCGCGGCCCAGCTCCGCGACTACTACCACGGGTTCGCCAACGCCACGCTGTGGCCGCTGCTGCACGACGCGATCGAGAAACCGCGCTTCGAGCGCGCCTGGTGGCAGAGCTACCAGCACGTCAACGCCACCTTCGCCGACCGGGCGCTGGCCGCGCTCGGGGAGCGGCAAGGCGCGCTCGCCTGGGTCCACGACTACCACCTCATGCTCGTTCCGCGGCTGATCAGGGAGCGGCGGCCCGATCAGCCGGTCGGGTTCTTCCTGCACGTGCCCTGGCCGTCGCCGGATATCTTCGCCCGGCTGCCCTGGCGGCGGGAGATCCTGCTCGGGCTGCTCGGCGCCGACGTGGTGTCCTTCCACACCGAGGGCTACCGCACGAACTTCGTCCAGGCGTGCGCCCGCTGCCTGGCCGACACCGGCGTCCAGGTGGACGGCTCGGCGATCAAGCTGCCGGACCAGCGCGTGGTGTCGACGACGAGCGCGCCGATCTCCATCGACGCCGCCGAGTTCAGCCGCGTCGCCCGCGACCCGGCAACCGGCCGCGAAATCGAGGCCCTCCGGGAGCAGTTCGCGGGCCGCACGCTGCTGCTCGGCGTGGACCGGCTCGACTACACCAAGGGCATCGTCGAACGGCTGCTGGCCGTCGAGATGCTTCTCGAGCGGCGCGCGGACCTGCGCGGCGAACTGGCGTTCCTGCAGGTCGCCGTGCCCAGCCGCGATGACGTGCGGGAGTACCGCAACCTGCGCGCGACGGTGGAACGCCACATCGGCCGGATCAACGGCCAGTTCACCGAGCCCGGCTCGGACGTGCCGGTCCACTACCTGTACCGGGGGCTGCCGCAGGAACAGCTCGCCGCGTACTACGCGGCCGCCGCCATGTTGCTGGTCACCCCGCTCATCGACGGGATGAACCTCGTCGCCAAGGAGTACGTCACCGTCCAGCACGCCCGCCACGGCAGTGGGTCGCTCGTGCTGTCCGAGTTCACCGGCGCCGCGGCGGAACTCCGCGAGGCCGTCCCGTGCAACCCGTTCGACGTCGAGGGCCTGTCCCAGCGCATCGAGCACGCGCTCGCGCTGCCGGTGGCCACCCGCCGCGGCGCGCTGGCCGCGATGGCGTTGCACGTCCGCAGCCATGACGTTCACCGCTGGGTGGCGGGGCAGCTCGCCGACATCGCGGCCCGCGGCGCGGGCCGGTGAGCGGCTACTCGAAGGTGTGCAGGGCCACCTGGTCGACCGTGAGGACGTCGGTCGCCTGGTCCGCGGTGGCCAGCGGGGATGGGCGGACGATGGGGACGGCGGTCACCGTGACGCTGCGCTCATCGCGACCGATCAGATCGCGGATGGCGTCGGTGACGGTGAGGTAGCGGGCGATGGGCACCAGCGGGTGGGGCTGGCGCCGGTCGAACGGGCTGACGGGCGGGCGGACCTCACAGTGCCCTTCCTCGCCGAAGCAGCCGCCGTGCGCGAACACCGAGAACCTGCCGACGAACCCCTCGCCCGCGCTGAGCGGCGTGTCGGGGCCGGCGTTGGGGTTGTTGAAGAAGACGCGCACCTGGTAGCTGGGGCCGCTGTGGTCCAGGCCGTAGAACGTCAGGTCGGCCCGGGCCAGCTCGGGCCGGTCGTCACCGGCAGGAAGCTCAAGCTCGAAGGTGATGGCCATGGCGGTCATCCTCCGATCTGGGTCCGCGAGGAGAAGGACGCGTAGTCGTAGCCCAGCGTATTGACGTTGATGGTCTGGGCGACCGTCATGTTGAACGGGGGCAGCGCCTCGGCCAGCAGGTCCTGCGGCATCCCCGCCGTGGGGTGCCGCAGCTGCCACAGCCGCCAGAGCCGGTCGATCATGCAGTGGTGGGCGAAGAAGATCGGGTCGTAGGCGGCGTAGGGGATCTCCGCCATGGTGCCGCCCGACCAGACGTGCACGTCATCGTGGATGCCCTCGAGCTGCTGCTGGAAGTCGAGGAAGTCGCCCAGGGCCAGCAGCTGGCTGATCTGCGCGGCCGTGGGCAGGTCGGCCGGGTCGCCCGGGCTCCGGGAGGTGTGGCTGGGCGCGCCCGCGCCGCCCTGCTGCTGGGCCAGGGCGTTGATCGGCCCGCCGGTCGCCAGCGGGTTGGGCTCGCCGCCGGCCTCGGCGACGCTGTAGGAGACGGGGAAGCCCACCTGGTGCGACCACGAGGACGTCCAGTCCCACCACGGCAGGGTCACCGTCGGCTCGAAATCCTTGAGTGAGAGCTCGAAGTAGTAGAGGTAGGCGCGGTGCCAGGCCAGGAAAAGCGCGGTGTGGTGCTGGCAGTACATGGGCAGCGGCAGGCCGTGGATCCCGGCCCAGTGCTGCCACCCGCGGTCGTCGCTCAGCGCATGCTGGCCCGGTACGCGCTCCGCAGCGCGGCCAGCTGCGGCCCGCGCAGCATCGCCACGTTCTTGCGGTAGGAAAGCGGCGCCTGTGCTACCCGTTGCGCTGGCAGAGTGGCAACAACCGTCACGTCCGTCCCCCGTCCGGCAGCAGATCCGCTGAGACCGCACCATGCGCTATCGCGGCATTTACGGTTATCTTGGCACGCCCATCCCGGCGGCAACACCCTCATGGTGGCGGGCACGGGCGGGTGGGAGGAAGTTTGCCATCGCGTGACGCCGGCAAGGGCCCCCGCCACCTTGCCGACGGAAACACCTCATGTTCCCGGCGGCGGGATTCCGGCGGGCCCCGGCACCGCCCGGGCAACGCTACTGCCCGGGGCTGGTACTCCGGCCGCCGTCACCCGCGCCGCTGCGGCGAGATGGACGAGGCCAGGGCCTCCCCTGCCCGCGCGCCCCCCCGGCACGGTAGGCTCCGGCGGCCGGAGTCACACCCTCAGCCGCGCCCGGTATCGGCGCCATTCCTCTGCCGTTCCCGCGCCCAGCTGATCCCAACGACCGTAGGGTGTGGCGACCCCGTGCCGCATCGTCAGAACTATGTAGGTGGTTATGTATTCACCCAGCGCCTCAGCGGTCAGCCGGTGAGCAACCTGGCGCGGCCCGGGGCCGGTCCCGCGCTCCCCGTGAGCCACTCCATTCGCATCTTTGCCGGTGATGTGCGCGCTCTTCCTTCTTCGGTGAGCATGCCCGGGGCTATCGTTGGGGGAATGCTTCGCCCCGGATGGCGCCCGGAATCCGGCGGAGGGGAATGAGGTAGCGGCGATTCCGACCAATCTGCCCCAGGAACAAAATAGCTTCGTCGGGCGTGAGCTCGAGCTCGACAAGCTGCGCGAGCTGCTGGGCGCGACGCGCGCGCTGACGCTTTGCGGGACCGGGGGCATCGGCAAAACCCGGCTGGCGCTGCAGGTCGTTGCCGCGGTGGCGGATGAATTCCCCGACGGGGCATGGTTTGTCGAGCTGGGCGATCTGCAGCAGCCCGATCTGGTGGTGTCACGGGTCGCGGCGGCGGTCGGCGTTGGCGAAGAGCCCGGGCGCCCGCTGCTCGAGACCCTCGCCGACGCGCTGCGGCCCCGCCGGCTGCTCCTGGCCCTCGATAACTGCGAGCACCTGATCGACGCCTGTGCCCGGGTCTGCCAGCGCCTGCTGGCCAGCTCGCCGGGGCTACGCCTGATGGCCACCAGCCGTGAGCCGCTGCGGGTGGCCGCCGAGACGGTGTGGCATGTGCAGCCGCTGTCCGTGGCACCCGACGGCGCGGCCGTGGCTCCCGAGGACGCGTTCCGGTATGAGGCCATCCGGCTGTTCGCCGCCCGGGCCGCGGCGTCGCTGCCCGGGTTCGCCATCGGCCCGGCCAACTCCGCGGCCGTCGCGGCGCTCTGCCGCGCGCTGGACGGCGTGCCGCTGGCGATCGAGCTGGCGGCCGCCTGGGTCCGGACGCTGTCGGTGGAGCAGATCGCCGCGCGGCTGGCCGACCGGTTCGGGCTGCTCACCACCGGTAACCGGACGGCGCCGCCCCGCCAGCGCACCCTGCGCGCCGCGATGGACTGGAGCTACGAGCTCCTCACCGCCCCCGAGCAGGTGCTGCTGCGGCGGCTGTCGGTCTTCGTCGGCTGGTCGCTGGAGATGGCGGAGCGGGTGTGTTCCGACGACGGCCTCCCGGCCGGGGGCGTTCTCGACCTGCTGGCCTCGCTGGTGGACAAGTCGCTGGTAGTGCTCGAGCCCGAGGTGCTCGGCGAGGCGCGCTACCGGCTGCTCGACACCATCCGCGAGTACGCGGCGGAGCGCCTGGCCGACGCCGGCGAGTCCGTTGCCTGCCAGCACCGGCTCCGCGACTACACCGTGGCGCTGGCCGAGCACAACGTGGCGATCGGGATGGCGCGGATCCCTGCCCCCTGGTCGGCCCGGGTCGACGTCTTCCGCCGGTACGACGTTGACGGCGGCAACGTCCTGCAGGTGCTGAGCCAGTGCCTGGCGGACGGCGACGCCGAGATGGGACTGCGGCTCTGCACCGCGGTCCGCCCGTGCTGGATCGTGCGGGGCACGTTCGCCGAGGGCGGCGAATGGCTGGACTCCCTGCTGGCGCTCGATGCGCCCGCCGTTCCCCTGGGCGTGCAGGGCGCCGCCCTGGTGGGCCGGGCGCAGCTCGCCCTGCCCAGCGCCCCGGCGGAGGCCGAGTCCTTCGCCGGGGCCGGGCTGGCGCTGTGCCGCGCCGCCGGGGACGAGTGGTGGACGGCGTCCGCGCTCAACCTGCTCAGCGATATCGCCCTGCACACGGGGCGGACGGATGAGGCGGCATCGGCGGCCGACGAGGCGCTGTCGATCGCCCAGGCGGCCGGCGATGGGTGGAACGAGGGGTACGCCCTGGGCGTCCGGGCCGCCATTGCCGGGCTGGCCGGCAGGCTGCGGGAGGCCGAGCAGCTGGCGACGGCCTCGATCAGCGTCATGCGCCGCATCGATCAGCAATGGGGGGTCGCCCGGGCGCTGCTCGGCCTGGGTGACCTGGCCCGGCTGCGCGGCGACCCCGGTGGCGCGCATTCCCGCTATCTGGAGGCGCTGGCCATCCTGCGGGAAATCGACGCCCGGCCGGACATCGCCCGCTGTCTGGCCGGCCTGGCGCGGGTGGCGCTGGACCTGGGCTCGGTCGGGCAGGCGAGGCAGCACCTGGCCGAGAGCCTCCGGCTCAGCCACTCCACCGGCTCCCGCATCGGCGTGGCGCGCGGGCTCGAGGCCTTCGCGGTGCTGGCCGGCGCCGAGGACCGGCCGGAGCTGGCCGTGCAGCTGACCGCCGCGGCGAGCGCGCTGCGCGAGGCGGCCGGCTTTCCCGCGCTGTCCGGCGCGCGGGCCGAGCGGTACCTGGCCCCGGCGCGCCCGCTCGGGGAGCCGGCCATCGGCCGCCTGTGGGCGCAGGGGCTGGCCATGAGCAGCGATAGGGCGGTGGCGCTGGCGCTGGGCGCGCCGCAGGCGGAGGCCGGCGGCCGCGACACCACCACCCTCGCCGCCGTCGGCGCCTTCAAGGCGCCGCGGCACTCCCCGGCACGCTGACGCCGCGGGAGCGCGAGGTCGCCGCGCTGGTCGCCGGCGGCAGCAGCAACAAGGCCATCGCGGAGGAGCTCGTCATCAGCCCGGCCACGGCGGCCCGGCACGTCGCGAACATCCTGGCCAAGCTGGGGTTCTCCTCGCGTGCGCAGATCGCCGCCTGGGCCGCGGACAGGCAGCTCGATCTCGCCCGCCCCGCCGCGTCCAGCCAGCCGCGGTTCAATACCCGCCGTGAGTTACCGGACTCCGGTGAAAAGGTCATGACCGCCCGCCTCGGCATGGCCACCGCGCGCCGCCCGTGACCGCTGGCCCGGACCTCCGGCCCGCCCGGCGGACCCGGAACGCAGCCCGCTGGGGTCTCCCGGTGGGCCGACCTCGGCGGCCCGCTGCACTATCTCGACTTCGGCGGCCCGGCGGGCGGCCCGCTCATCGTCTGCGTGCACGGCCTCGGCGGCTCGGCCGCGAACTGGGTGGCGGTCGCCCCGCTGCTGACCGGCAGCTGCCGGGTCCTGGCGCCAGACCTGGCCGGGCACGGGCTCACGCAGTCGCGGAGGGCGCGGTACGGGGGTGGCCGCGAACAGGGCGCTGCTGCACAGCTTCCTGGCATCGGTGGCACCGGGTCCGGTCATCCTCATGGGCAACTCCATGGGCGGCATGATCTCCCTGCTCGAAGCCGACGGGCATCCAGGCGCGGTGGCCGGCCTGATCCTGGTCGACCCCGCCCTGCCCTTCCTGGGCGCCCTGCCGGACCCCCTGGTCACCGCGATGTTCGTGCTCTACCTCACCCCGGCGTCGGCCGGGCGGTGGTGGCCCACGAGCGCCGTCAGCCGCCCGCGCGGCAGGTCGGACCGGCGTCCTGTGGCTGTGCTGCGTGGAACCCGCACGGGTCGCCGCCGACGTGATCAGGCGGCACGTCGAGGTGCTGGATCAGCGGGCCAGGTTCACCGGCACCGGGCAGGACTTCAGCGCCGCCGTCCGTTCCGTCATCGCGACCGCCGGCTACCCCGGACGCCGCGTCTACCAGCGGCGGATCCACTCGGTCACTGCCCGGTGCTGCTGATCCACGGCACCGGCGACCGGCTGGTGCCCATCGCGGCCGCGCGTGCTGCCGCGCGCGTGAATCCGGCCTGGACGCTGGCCGAGATCACCGGGGTGGGCCATGTGCCGCAGCTGGAGGCACCGGTCAGCACCGCCCGCGCGATCACCGGGTGGCTCCGCGCCGCGGGCCGCAGCGCGGCCGAACCGGCGGCCCCCCGCCGCCGGTAGCCACCCGGCCAGGGCCGGCCGGATCGCGTGGCGAACGTCACCCCATATCAGGCATGGGTGATGTCACCGGCGGCCCGTGGCCACCGCCACCCGCGCTGCGGGTCGGCTCGCCCCGGCTGCTGCTGACCTCGCTGCTGATGCCGCACCGGGTGCATCCAGGGGTCGGCGCCAGCGCCTGGGTGCTGCGCGGCCGGGGAAACCACCGGGACCTGCACGACATGGTGCGCGCGCTGCACGCTCACACCTACGGCCACCCCGCGTACCGCGGGCCGGCGGCTGACTGGGCCGGCGCCGGGCGGACCTGGATCGTCGCCGTCGACTATGACCGCGGCCGGCGGGTGTTCTTCGGCCGCCCGGGCGCCCGCGCGCCCCGCTGGCCGACGCCGTGGTCGCCTCGTGCTCCATCCCCGGCTGGTACGAGCCGGCCATGATCGGAGGCCGCCGATACGTCGATGGCGGCGTGCGGTCCCCGACCTCGCTGCGGTCGCTGGCCCGGGCCGGGGTGGACGAGGTCTTCGTGCTCGCCCCGATGGCCAGCGTCGTGGCCGGCCTGCTGCCCCGCCAGCCGCTCGAGCGGCTGGAGCGGCGCCTGCGGGCGCTGATCACCATGGCGCTGCTGCGGGAGGTCCGGGCGTTGCGCGCGGCGGGCATCGGGGTCACCGTGCTCACCCCCGGCCCCGAGGACCTGGCGGTCATGGGCGCGAACCTGATGGACCCGCGGCGCCGCCGGGCGGTGCTTGAGACGTCCCTGCGGACGTCGGCGGCCATGCTCTTGGGCGCACCGCAGGACCGGCCGGAGGTGGCCTGACCCGGCCCCTGACGCGTCCGGGAGTCAGCCCGGCCCGGTCCCGGCGGGGAGCCCGATCCGCAGCAGCGCGGCGATGTCGCCCGGGCCCAGCCGGTCCCACAGGGCGGCCGCGGCGCAGTTGGCCTGGAGCTGCTCCACGCTGGTGGCGCCGAACAGCACGCTGGCGACGTCCGGGTTGGTGAACGGGAACGCCAGCGCCAGCGCTGCCTGGGTCGTGTGCAGGGATCCGGCCAGGGCGGCGAGCTCGCCAGCCGCGGCGATGGCCGGGGCGAACCGGGGCTCGGTGAGCGTTCCGGCGGCCGGCCCGCCGCCGAACCGGACCGGTATTTGCCGGTCAGGGCGCCACCCGCCAGGCAGAACGAGGCGACGACCCCGGCACCTGCCCGCGTGACTGCCTGATTCATGGCGGCGCCCTCGACCCAGGACCGCTGCACCAGGCTGTAGGGCAGCTGGATCGCGCAGGGCGGTGCGATCGCGAGGCCCTCGGCCGCCTCGACCGCCTGGCCGCACAGATCCGCCGGCCAGTTCACCAGGCCCCAGGCGCGGGCCTTCCCGGCGGCGACGAGCGCACCGACGCCGGCCACCAGATCGGCGACCTCCAGGCCCGCGGGCGGTGGGTTGGCGTAGATCAGGTCCACGTGGTCGAAGCGCATGCGCTGCAGGGAAGCGTCCAGCTCCGCGGCGGCGCCCTGTCCGGGCCAGAACTCCCACCACAGCTTGTTCGCCACCACCGTCTCGTCGCGCCGCAGGCCCGCGCCGCGGAACAGCTCACCGAACAGCACCTCGGAGTACCCGGTCGGGATCGGAGCCTGGCCCGTCTCGTCGTTGTAGCGGGCGTCGTCGAAGAAGGTGATGCCCTCGTCGCGGGCGGCCCGCAGGATGGCGACCCCGGTCTCGGGCGGCAGGCGCTCGAACGTGCGCCACGAGCCGAGCGACAGCGCCGACACAGCCATGCCCGATGACCCGAGCGGGCGGGGATTCAGGTCACCGGCTGCCATGGGGCCTCCCTCGGTGCGCGGCACGGCCACATGGTCCCACGGGACCCGGGCTCGCGGGGCCAGCCGGTTGCCCTTGCGGCCGGCGCCGGGCCCGGCCTTCCGGCGGCCAGGCGCCCGGGATGGCTGGCATGATGGGGCACATGTCCGTCGTGAAGATCAATGCCATTACCGTGCCGGCCGAGAGCGGGGACGAGCTTGCCCGCCGGTTCGCCGCCCGGGCGGGCGCGGTCGACGACCAGGACGGTTTCGAGGGCTTCGAGCTGCTCAAGCCGACCGACGGGCGCACTACCTGGCTGGTGATGACCCGGTGGCGGGACGATGCCAGCTTCGAGGCGTGGCTGCACTCGCCGGCGTTCGGGCACGGGCACCGCTCAGCCGCTGAGGCCAGCGGCGGCGGCCACCCCGGGCCGGTCGGCGTCAGCAGCGAGCTGTGGTCCTACGAGATCGCGGGCGGCTCGGCCGGGTAAGGCGTAGCGAACGAGGCCGGAGCCGCTGGCGGCCATCAGCCCGTCGGCGCCGGTCATGCCCGCTGTCCGCGCGCCCGTCAGCTGCGCGCCCGGCAGCTGCGCGACCGCCGGTCCCGTGCCCGCCGGCCCGTGCCCGCCGGCCGTGTGTTCGCCGCCCACAGGGCCCCCGCAGGCCCGTAGATGACGAAGCGCTCATTGGCCGCATGACCGCGGCCCGGCGGCCATTGGCGTCGCTCGGCCACAGAGCGTTAGACGGCCGGCGGCGCGCCCTCGTTTACCGGCCCCCCGAAGCCACGCTCTCACCGGCAGCAACACGGCGAGGTCCCGTCCCGGCCGCCGCGCCAGGCGGCCGCCGCCCAGCCCGCCGCTTGCGGCCCGCGGCCGCCGGCCGATGATGGGAGGGTGACGTTGCTCACTCAGGTCCCCGTGCGCCCGCTGGCGGCCACCGAGCTCGAGCCGGTCATCGGCCCGGAGCGGTACACGCGGCTGCTCACCGCGGCCACCGAGTTCCGCGCCCGGCTCGGCCAGCGGGCCATCTGGACGGTCAGCTCCACCGCGGTCGGCGGCGGGGTCGCCGAGATGCTGCAGGTGCTCGTGGCCTACGCGGAGGGCCTGGAGATCCCGATCCGCTGGACCGTGATCGGCGGTGACCCGGAGTTCTTCGCGACCACCAAGGCGCTGCACAACATGATCCACGGCCAGGCCGGCGGCACCGGGATGACCGGCCCGGCGGCCGCCAGCCACTACGGCCAGGTGCTCGCCGCCAACGCGGATGAGCTGCTTACGCAGGTGCGGCCCGGCGACCTCGTCCTGCTGCATGACCCGCAGACGGCGGGCCTGGCTGGCGCCCTGACCGCGGGCGGCGCCCTGGTGGTGTGGCGCAGTCACATCGGCGTGGATTTCCAGAACGATATGACGCGCGCGGCCTGGGATTTCCTGCGGCCCTTCCTGGAGCCCGCGCGCGGCTTCGTCTTCACCCGGCAGCAATACGTTCCGTCGTGGATCCCCGCGCCAATGACCCGTATCATCCCGCCGTCCATCGACCCGTTCTCGGCGAAGAACGAGCAACTCAGCCCGGGTACGGTGCGGGCCATCCTGGCCACCATCGGGGTGCTGGGCGGCGGGCCGCCGGCCGTCCCCGGGCGTTTCACCCGCCACGACGGGACGATCGGTGAGGTCACCCGGGCCGCGACGGTGACGGGCGAGGCCCGGCCAGGCGAGGCCGATCCGGTCGTGGTGCAGGTCTCGCGCTGGGACAAGCTCAAGGACATGCCCGGCGTCATGCGCGGCTTCGCCGAGCACGTGGTACCCGCCGGGGACGGGTACCTGATGCTCGTCGGGCCCGAGGTCAGCGGGGTCACCGATGATCCGGAGGGCGCCGGCGTTCTCGCCGACTGCCTGGCGCAGTGGCGGAGCCTGCCCGCGGCGACCCGGGCGCGGATACTGCTGGTCACGTTGCCGCTCGACGACATCGAGGAGAACGCGGCGATGATCAATGCGGTCCAGCGGCATGCGGCGGTGATCGTGCAGAAGAGCCTGGCCGAGGGGTTCGGGCTCACCGTGGCCGAGGGCATGTGGAAGAGCCGCCCGGTCGTCGGCTCGGCCGTTGGCGGGATCCTGGACCAGATCGCTGAGGGCACCGGCGTGCTGCTGCGCGACCCGGCCGACCTGGCAGCGTTCGGGTCGGAGGTGCGGTGGCTGCTGGACCACCCGGACGCGGCCAATCGCATGGGCCGGGCGGCCCATGAGCACGTCCGCGAGCATTACCTCGGCGACCGCCACCTGCTGCAGTACGCGGAGCTCTTCGAGGCGGTCATCGGCGGATAGGGCGCCCGGATGCCGGTCGCCCCGGCGGCCTGGACGGGCGGCGCTTCCGTCAGCATATGTTGACGAACAGTGCTCGGTCAGCATATGCTGACGGACATGGAAGCGACACTGGAGCTGGCCGGGAACGCCGCCAGCAACGACCCCGACGTCGGGCTGCGCGCGGTGGCGGCGCTGAGAGGCCTCACCGAGCAGCTGGAGATCCTCCAGGTTGACAACGCCCGGGCGCTGGGCTGGACGTGGGAGAAGATCGCCGCCGGGCTCGGCGTGACCAAGCAGACCGTGCATCGCAAGCACGGCCGGCGGGCCGGGAGACGGTGATGCTGGAACGATTCACCGGTGACGCCCGCGGCGTGGTGACGAGCGCCCGGGAGGGCGCGCTCCGCCTGGGCCATGACTGGATCGGCTGCGAGCACCTGCTGCTTGCCCTCACCGCCACCGGCGGCGAGGTCGGCACGATCCTGCGGGACCAGGGGATCACGCCCGATCGGGTCAGGTGGGAGACGGTCCGGCTGGCCGGGGCCGGCCGCGGGGCCAGCCTGTCCGACGTCCTCGACCGGGACGCGCTGGCCTCCATCGGCATCGACCTCGACGCGGTCCGGGGCAAAGTCGAGGCGGCGTTCGGACCGGGCGCCTTCACCGCGGCGCCGGCCCGGCGACCACGCGGGCGGCACTGGGTGCGTCGCCGGGTGCGCCGGGCCCGCCACGCCCGGTGGCGGCGGCCCCGGCCAGCGGGCCCGGCGGAACGCGGCGGCCCGGCAGGGGCGCCGGTACCGGGTAAGGGGAGCGGCGCCGGTCTGCGGCGCGTCTCGTTCACCCCCCGGGCCAGGAAGTGCCTGGCGCACGCGGTCCGTGAGGCCCGGGCCGAGCACACCGGGCAGATCGGGGTGGAGCATCTCGGCCTCGCGATCGTGTCCATGACCGACGGCGCCGTCCCGCCCATCCTGTCGGCGCTGGGCTCATCCGGCCCGCGTCTGCGCGCCGAGATCCTCAGTCGTTACCGGCAGGCCAGCTGACAGCGCCGTAGGCTGCCCAAATCGCCCGGCGCCCGGCGGGCGGCGAGCCCGGCCGGCGGCCACGGGGTCTGCGTCCGGCACGGTCATGCCCACCCGGCCACCTGACTGGCACCGGGAGGGGATATCCAGCACACTTTGCCCAGGGCTGTCGGCGCGGAATCGGGCAGGGAGGCGGGGCCGATGGGGTGGGCCGAATCGGGCCAGGCCTGGGGCGAGCGGGCGGCGGACTGGGCGTACCTGATCGAGCCGTATGCGCGGCGCGCCAACGACACGCTGTTCGACCGGGCTGGCGTGGGCCCAGGGACACGGCTGCTCGACATCGCCTGCGGCTCCGGGTACGCGGCCAGCGTTGCCGCCGGGCGTGGGGCCACCGTCGCCGGGCTGGATGCCTCCGAGGCGCTGATTGCGATCGCGCGGGCGCGCACCCCCGGCGCGGACTTCCGGGTCGGCGACATGTTCGCCCTGCCGTTCGGCGATGACCACTTCGACGTGGCGACGAGTTTCAACGGGATCTGGAAGGGAGGCGAGGACGCGCTGCGGGAGGCCCGCCGGGTGGTGCGGCCGGGCGGGCTGGCCGGGTTCAGCTTCTGGGGAGCCCCCAAGCGGCTTGGCCTGCTGTCGTACTTCGCGGTACTGCTGGAACTCTCCCCGTCCGATCATGTCGATGCCACCATCAATCAGGGTGACACCGGGCGCCCCGGCGTGGCCGAGCAAATGCTCGCCGACGCCGGCCTGGAGTTCGTTGACCGGGGAACGGCGGAGGTCGTCAACGAGTGGCCAGACCTGGACCTGGCGACCCGGGCGCTCGCCTCCGCCGGGCCGTCCTGGCCCGCCCTGCAGGCGGTGGGTTACGACCGGTTCGCCGACGCAGTCCGCGAGGCGATCCGCCCCTTCCATACCGAAGGCCTCGGCGTCCGCATCGTCTCCGAGTTCGGCTGGATCCTGGGACGGGTCCCCGGCGGCTGACGCCGCCCGGGGGTCATGAGGCCCGTGCCGGCCGCCGTCTGCCAGTCACGCCTTCATCCCCGCCGCCCTGGATGCCGGAGTGCGGTCCCGACGCCGCTCATTCGGGATGGCGGTCTACGCTGCGGAACATGGATCGGCACGAACGCCGCGAGGAGCGGTCCGGCTCGGCGGCGCAGGCCGCCGAATGGGACGCGAGGTACAGCGAGCGCGACGGTGCGAGGTGGAGTGGACGCCCGAATGGGCGGCTCCTCGCCGAGGTCGCCACCCTCAAGCCGGGCCTGGCACTCGACGTCGGTTGTGGCGAGGGCGCCGACGCGATCTGGCTGGCCCGCGGCGGCTGGACGGTCACCGCAATCGACGTCTCCGATGTGGCAGTGAGCCGGGCGCGGGAGGCAGCAGAACGGCCGGCGCCGCCGTCGAGTGGGTCCGCGGGGATGCCCTGCAGACACCGTTCGCGGCCGGGTCGTTCGACCTCGTGTCGATGCAGTACCCGGCGCTGCCCAAAGCCGCCGGCGAAGGCCGCCGTGCGGGCGTTGCTCGACACGGTGCGCCCTGGCGGGTTGCTCCTCGCCGTCTACCACGATCTCGGCGATGAGCACCGCGAGCACATGAAGTCGCGGGGCGTCGACCCGGCGGACTATTTCGATGCGGACGACCTTGGCCGGCTGCTGGGCGACGCATTCACGATCGAGCTGCACGCGGTCGAGCCGCGCATCGACCCGCCGCCCGATAACCCGCACATCGCCGACGTCGTCCTGCGCGCCCGGCGTCGCTGAAGCGCGGTCCGGACGAGTGCTCGGGCATGGCGGGGTCCGCCCAGAGCCACCTATATGCATGGGGAGGCGAGCGCCCAGTTTTGATGCCTCGCCGGTACATAACGGGTTGATCTGGCGCGCTGGCCACCTGGATCCGGCGAGCAATGCCGGTCACGCTGACCTGTCTGGTCTACGGGCATGACCTCGATCGGTGGCGGAGGTCTCGTCAGGTGGCGGCCACCAGGGCAAGCAGCTCGTCAGCGACCACAGCTGACGGTGCGGTGCCATCGATGGCGATCGCGCCGTGCCGGAGCATCCCCTCCTGGAAGACGGCCCGGCCATCGCGGATCTGCTGCCGGACAGCCTGACTGCGGCCCGGCGGGCTGAGCGCATCGTAGGCGGCCAGCCGGGCCTCCTGCGTCCGCCCGTCAATGTGGAGCAGGAACACCCGGTCGAACAGATCCAGCAGTTCGTCCTGGTTGCCAGCGATGCCGCAGACGAACACCGCCCGGGCATGCCCGGCCAGGACCTGCTCCAGCCGGGAACGGCTCCACACCCAGCGATGCGAACGTAGCCAATGCTCATCCGGGCGCTGCGGCCCGCGCACCCGGTTACCGGCCGCATCCTGCCAATGCGACAGTTCCGGGTCATCGTCTGGATCGATGGCCAGCACGCCGCGGCGGGCCAGTTCCCCGGCCAGCGCCGACTTTCCTGACCCGGGGTTACCCGTGACAAGGAAGGCGGGCATAAGCCATCATTTCAGGCCCGCGGCGCCTCGTCCCCGCAGGGCGTTCTGGCGACAGACGGGCGCACCCGCGTGAGCGCGGCAGCACGCCACGGGTACCCCAGCTACCGGCCTAGCCGTGCCAGCCTGACCGACGGCGTCCCAGCCGAGAGCCCGCCGCGCAAGACCGGCGCTCGCTCCCGGACCGGCCTGGTGGCGGCCGCATCACAGGCGGCAGCCCGCGACTCTTAGCGGGCCTTTCCGCCCTCGGCCACTACGTAGTACCGGTCGGCATCTACGTGTTGTTCCCGATGTGACGGCAGGCGGCCGGCTTGCATGCTGGCCTGGCAAGCCAGGCCAAGGGAAGGCAACCGGCTGAAGGGCTGAGGATGAGCGCGGTAGAGCCCGGCGATGAGCTGGCGGGCGGCCTTGCCATGAATGCGCGGGCCGGCGCGACCGTGGTGCGGATGCTGGTCGGGCATCAGCTGCGCCGCCTGCGCGAGGCAGCCGGTGTCACCGCCGACCAGGCAGCGGAGGAGATCCGCGCGTCGCGCCCCAAGATCAGCCGCATCGAGAACGGGCGGGTGGGCTTCAAGGCCCGCGACGTGGCCGACCTGCTCACCCTGTACGGCGTCACAGACGGGCAGACGCGGGCCCAGCTGCTGGAGCTGGCCCGGCGAGCCAACACCCCCGGCTGGTGGACGGCCCACAGCGACATCCTGCCCGGCTGGTTCGAGGCCTACCTGGGGCTGGAGGCGGCCGCGTCGGTCATCCGCACCTTCGAGCTCCAGTTTGTGCACGGCCTGTTCCAGACCGAGGACTACGCCCGCGCGGTCACCATGCTCGGCCACCAGGGCGCGCCCGCCTGGGAAATCGACAGCCGGGTCAGCCTGCGCATGAAACGCCAGGACCTGCTCACCGCCGCCGACCCGCCCCGGGTGTGGTCGGTCATGGACGAAACAGCGCTGCGCCGACCGGTGGGCGGCCGCCAGGTGATCCGCGCCCAGCTGAACCACTTGCTCGAGATCGCCGTCCTGCCCCAGGTCAGCCTGCAGGTGGTGCCGTTCGGCCACGGCGGCCACGCCGCGGCGGGCGGCTCGTTCACCATCTTGCGCTTCGCCGAACCCACCCTGCCCGACGTGGTCTACATCGAGCACCTCACCAGCGCCCTCTACCTGCAAGCGCCCGCGGACCTGGACCACTACCTGCACGTCATGAACCACCTCAGCACCGAAGCCCTCACCCCCGGCGCCACCACCCGCTACATCAAAAAGATCATCTCCCAGACCTAGCAGCGCCCTCACCCAGCGGGGGCGGCATCCCGCCACGGCCTAGTGTGCTGCCATGGCGGCGAGGCCGCGCCGGGCGCGCATCGAGGACGTTCATGAACTGGCCATGGGCATGCCTCACGTCACGATCGTGCACGGCCGGCTCGGCAACCCCATCTATCAGGTCGGGGGCAAATCCTTTGTGTTCTTCCGTACTCCCCGGCCCGACGCCACCGACCCGCAGACCGGTGAGCGTTACCCGGACGTCATCGTGTTCTGGGTCCCGTCGGAGTCGGACAAGCAGGCATTGGTTCAAGACCAGACGTCGCCGTTCTTCACCACATCGCACTTCGATGGCCACCTGTCGGTGCTGTTGCGGGCCAGCGGGGTCGGCGAGCTCACCCTGCAAGAACTGACCGAAGTAGTCCAGGACGCATGGCTCTCTCAAGCATCGTCCAGGAGAGCCGCAGCCTGGCTCAGGACACAACAGCCAGGCCGGTAGGCGTGCCGACCACGGGCTCGATCCTCGGTTGGCGGCAGCTAGGCTGTTCCCCCGGCGGGTACCCGATCGCGGTTAGGCGCTGTCCTGCGCAGATGCTGCTGGGTCGCGGGAATCACCAGCCTCACGTCGGCGAAACAGCCGCCGTAGGTGTCCCAGACCTCACCGAGGAAGCCGGCCGTGGCGGGGTCCACGTCGTGCGGGGTGTGCGCGTCGTCATCGGCGGCCCCGGCAGGGCAGGCGCCGGCGGTCTGGACCGCACGGTCGGTCTGCGGCATCACCGGGCCGACGGGGGACCACGCTGGCATCGGCTGGACCAGCAGCGAGCGGCCATAACGGGCGAGATAGTGGCGCTCGGCGCGACTGAGGAGCCCAGGTCGCTTGGTCAGGCGGAGCGGCACTTCCGTGCCCGGCGCGCTGCGGAAGATTCCACCTGTCATGTCCACTTTCGGGTGACGCCTGGGCTGCCGGGCCCTCCTAGCGTACGGAGGGCAGAAGCGCATACCGGCAGGAGGAAGGAATGACTGTTCACAAGCCCGACCATGTCAAGGCCGGCGCCGCCGGGGGCACGGACACCTCGCCTGTGGCCCAGGCGGCGCCGGAGCCAGGGCGGTATGAGATCGACACCATCCATTCGCCGTGTCAGGGGCGTGTCAGGGGTGGTGCCGATGATGGTCGCACGAGAAGTTCAGCGATTGCAGTCTCAGGGCTGCGGAAGGCGTATGGGGACAAGACCGTGCTCGATGGCATCGATCTAGATGTTCCTGCGGGCACGGTTTTTTCCCTGCTCGGCCCGAATGGGGCGGGTAAGACGACGACGGTGAACGTGCTGACCACGTTGACGAAGGCCGACGCTGGGACGGTACGAGTTGCCGGGCATGATGTTGCGGCCGAGACCAAGGCGGTGCGCGCGGAAATCGGGGTCACCGGTCAGTTCGCAGCGGTGGACGATCTGCTGACGGGGCAAGAGAACCTGCAGTTGATGGCGGATCTGCACCATCTGCGGGCCGATGAAGGCAAACGGGTGGTCACCTCGTTGCTGGAACGGTTCGATCTGGCGGAGTCGGCGCAGAAGATGGCGGCGACCTATTCCGGCGGTATGCGCCGGAAGCTGGACCTGGCGATGACGCTGGTCACCAGGCCACAGATCATTTTCCTGGACGAGCCGACGGCGGGACTGGACCCGCGCAGCCGTCGCACGATGTGGGACATCGTCCGCGGGCTGGTGGCCGATGGTGTGACCGTTTTCCTCACCACCCAGTACCTCGAGGAAGCCGATCATCTCGCCGACCGGATCGCGGTGCTCGACCAGGGCCACCTGGTTGCCCAGGGCACACCCGGCGAACTCAAGCGCCAGGTTCCCGGCAGCCACGTCCGGCTCCGGTTCACCGACGTCCGCGAACTCGACGCGGCGGCCCGGGTCCTGACCGGCTCCACCGTGGATGACAAGGACCTGACCCTGCGGGTTCCCAGCGATGGCAGGGCGAAATCGCTACGGGTTCTGCTCGACCGGCTCGATGAGCATTCGATCGACGTTGAGGAGTTCTCCGTGCACACACCGGACCTCGATGACGTCTTCCTGGCCCTGACCGGCCACGCGAGCACAGAGGAGACCGCACGATGAGCACCATTTCAGCACCGTTGACCGATTCGCGGATCATGCTCCGTCGCAACCTCAAGCACGTCCTCCGGAATCCGGTCACGATATTCAACGGGGCTTTGATGCCGGTCGTGATCATGCTGATGTTCGTGTACGTGCTCGGCAACACATTCAATGTCGGCGAACACTACATCGAATACGCGACACCAGGCCTGATCCTGCTGGCCATCAGCTACGGGCTGTCGGCCACCGCGGTATCGGTGAACTCCGACATGACGAAGGGCATCATCAACCGGTTCAAGGTGATGAATGTCTCCCGCGGTGCCGTCCTGACCGGTCACGTCGCGGCCACCATGCTGGGCAGCACGGTCGCCATTGCGGCCATCATCGGCATGGCCTTCGCGCTGGGGTTCCGGTCGCATGCGACCCTCCTCGACTGGCTCGGCGCGATCGGCATCATCGTGGCGGCAGCCTTCGGGGCCGCCTGGCTCACGGTCGCGCTGGGAATCGCCGCGAAAACCCCGGAATCCGCAGGCCTCACCGTCGTGCCGCTGATCCTGCTGCCCTTCGTGAGCAGCGCTATCGTGCCGGCGGCCAAGATGGGACAGGGCGTCCGGCAATTCGCGGAGTACCAGCCCTTCACGCCGATCATCGAATCGCTGCGCGGACTGCTCGCCGGTACCCCGTCAGGCGGCTACGCGGCCGCCGCGCTCGCCTGGTGCGCCGGGATCGCCCTCGTCGGGTATCTGTGGTCGCGTGCCACATTCAGCAAGCGAGCGTAGCTTCGGCCAGCTCACGCCAGCTCCGTGCGCCCCTTCCCGCGTCGCCGTACGGCCTGCTGGATCCGGGCCGCCTCACACGCCGACCCGGCCACCGCACCGGTGAGCGGCAGTGCCCGCACTGCAGTGTTCTCCCGGGAGGTCGTGTCGCGGGGCTGCGCAGGCAGATGACGGGGCTGGCGGCGGCGCTGCTTTCTTAGGCCGCGGTAAGGAACTTTTTCGGTCGGCCTGAGTCCTGCCTGATTCCGTTGGGCGCAAGCCACGAACCCGAGGAGGATCCGCATGCGCAACCGGACCAGGATGATTGCCGCCGCCGCGGCGGTCACCGCGGCTCTCGCCGCGGCCGGCGGCGCCGCGGCGGCGTCGGCGGCAGGCGCTAAGCCCGGCGCCCCCGCAAAGACCACGTCCGCCAGCGAGAAGCCGGGCGGCTCCAAGGCGGCCGGCCCAGGTCCGCCGAGGAGCGGCAGGGCCATGAGGCGATCACGGCGCGGGCGCCTGTTGTCACGGGCGAATGGGGGATCGGGCGCGCCGGTTCGCGGCGCCCGGTTTCTGCGCGCGCTCTGAGCTTGCGGTCAGTGGGTGCTGAGGCCCGTCTCAGATAGTGGGTCGCGTATGCGGCCAGAGCCGAGGATGCGAGACAGCCGGAAGGCGGCCCTCATGAGCGGAACCGCGAAATTCGGCGCCGGAAGCAATGTTGTGTTCGGGAACGGCCACTGGGGCCGGGCGTCACACCTGCGGCAGCCGCTGGCCAGGGCGTGGCGGTGGGCCTGCCGGTCCGTGTGGCGTTCTGGCCGCGGTATTGCGCTGGATGCGTCGGGGCCTGCCCAGCGGTCCGGGGGTCGGGCGAGGCGGGTGGTCGCGCTGATGCTGCTGCTGGCCATCACAGGGGCGGCGGTGGCGCAGTCCGGCACGGGCCGCGGGCTCATCCCCATCGCATGGCTGTCGGCCGGCCCGCTGCTGGCCTCTTTGGTGCTGCCCCCGTGGAGCACCGCCGGGCTGGCGGGCTGGGCGCTGCTGCTGGGCCTTGGGCTCAACCTGAGCCCGGCCGGGCCCAGGTGGGCTGGGGATGCTCGTCTCGCATCTGAACGTGCCGGTGCTGCTGGCCGCGTTCGCCGTGGCCAACTCGGCGCTGCGTACCGCGGCGCAGCGGCGGCTCGGCCAGGTCCGGGCCGTGGCCCGGGTGGCGCAAAGCGCGCTGCTGCGCGAGGTCCCGACCACCGTCACCGCGGGGCGGCTGGCCTCCCGTTATGTCTCGGCTGACCGCCGTGTTCGCCGAGCTCGACCCGCACGGCTGGCTGCAGCTGGTGACCTGCGGGCACCCACCGCCACTGCGGCTGACCGCCGACGGCGGCCTGCAGGCGCTGACCCCCCGCGCCTACGCGACACCGCTGGGCCTGCACCCCGACCTGCAGCCGTCCACCTTCACGATAAGCCCGGGCGACCGGCTGGTTTTCTACACCGACGGCCTGCTCGAGGCACGCGACCGTGCGGGCCGGTACTTCCGTCTGGAGGACTGCGCCGACACGCTGCGCCACCCAGACCTGCAGGCCGCCGTGGACGGGCTGCTCGGCCGGCTCCTCGCGCACACCAGGCGCAAGCTCGACGACGATGTCGCACTGCTCCTGCTGGAGGCGGCATCCCCGGTCCCGTGCGAGCCCCAGCGGCCACCTGATCACGACCAGACACCAGCGATCCCAGCAGGGCTATCACTGGCTGGCACCGGCCGGCCAACCTGATCCATGCGGATCTGGGAGTTCTCCGCGACTCGATGCCGGTCTGCGGGCGTGCTCTCGGCCATGTGGGGGTAGGTGGGTACGGGCTTGCCTGGCCAGGGCGGTGGCGCACGAGGCTCGACCGTGCTTCTCAGGGGAGGCTGGACAGATGATCGGCGGGCTGCAAGGCGGTGCCTGACTGCCCGGACCCTCGGGCGCCCGCGCTGTTCTACGCCGAGGTGCTGGTAATGAAGGTCAATGAGGACTCTGGTGACTGGGTCGTCATCAACCACGCCCTCGGCGCGCGTGATCATGGCTGCCGCCACGCTGGCTGGACCCGCGCACACGGCTGGTAACTCGACCACTGGAGACAAGGCAATGGCTACAAGCGCTGACCAGATGCCGTCCTTTACCTACACGAGCTACATCCACACCGCTCCCGAACAGGTCTGGCGGGGCCTCACCGACCCGGCCATGACCAAGCGCTACTGGCGGCACCACATGGCCGGCCCGAAGACCTTCCGTTCAGACTGGAAGAAGGGCTCGACCTGGGACTTGGAACACAAGAAGGTCGGGCTCGTCGTCAGTGATCCCGATCAGGTGATCCTGGAATCCGATCCCTACCGACGGCTGTCCTACACCTGGCACTCGTTCACACCCCGGTGGGCCGTCGAAGTCGGCATGGACGAAGCAACCGCCGAGGCCTGGCGGGCCGAGCCCCGCTCGAAGGTAACCTTCGACATCGAGGACATTGGGCGGAGCGTCGTTAAGCTGACGGTCACCCACGACGGCTTTTCACCCGGCAGCCGCGTCCAACAGGCCATCTCGGAGGGTTGGCCCGCCGTGCTGTCGAGTCTGAAGACGCTCCTTGAAACCGGGACGGCCCTGCCTGCCACGTAGGCTGCGCCCCGCGAGCGCGGGTCCGAGTCAGGTAAGAACGAGCCAACGCGCCGGAACAGATACTCCGCGCCGCTCGCTGTCAGCGGCAGGCAGGCCGCTGGTTCTCAGGGCCAGGCGAGTTCTCCGGTTTCGATTCGGCTGGCGGTGGCGGTCAGCCACTGCCTGTCGTGCAGTAGCCGGGTGAGGAGGTAGTGCACCTCGATCATGTGGACCTCGGGGCCGCTTGCTCCGTCGAGCACTCCCTGCAGCCGCTGGGCCTCGTCCGCGATTGCGGTCGCGCGCGCATGGAGGGCCAGGGCTGCGCGCCTGGGGGGCATGATCGAGAGGTAGGCCAGCGCGGCCATGTAGGACGGCCCTCCCGTGAGGTCCCCGCCGCGGACCTCGCCCTCGACTCGTTCGGCCAGCGCGGCCGCGCCTGCACTGGTAACGCGCAGCGCATCGCGATCCTCGTCTTCCTCGGTGTCGATCCACCGGAGTGCCCTGAGGGTCTCGAGCAGGGTGTACACGGTCGCGTTGCGCACCTGCAGATAGGGATAGCGCCGCCGGAGCTCGGCGAAGACGGCGTACGGGTGCCGGGGCTGCTCAGCCAGCAGCCCGAGGATCGGCAGGATCAGCGGGTTGTCGAGGGCGCTCTTAGGCACACCCCGATCCTAGCTCCAGATTGCCCGTATACGGCTATCGCTGGGAGCGGTCGTGATCTTCGGCATCTGGCCCGGCGCCGCCGCCGCCGACCTTGTCAGCCTCCAGCCCCTCGACTGCCCTCCCGAAGACGTCGCCAAGACCCTCGCAGCACTGCGCCAGCTGCAGGGAACGGCCAGGGAGTTCTACGTGCGCGCCTACCGTCACTTCGGCAAGGGCGCCCATCCGCACTCCGGCGCCGTTCCCGCTCCGCTGCGGCCCGAGCTGTACGCCGGGCAGGGCCGCATGATCGACCTGGTTGCCTGCTATCAGAGCCCAGCGCCCGACCCGGAGGGATTCGCCGGCTTCGTCCGCCAGGCCGTCCGGGACGTCGCCGCATGGGGAGGCGGCAAGGTGCAGGTCGGCGAGGAGCTCAACATGCCGGCACCACTGGACGGCGGCAGCCCCGGCTGCTTCGAGGCGATCGGCGCCGGCGTCGCGGCCGCCCTGGAAGAGCGCGATCGCCACGATGCCCCGGTCCTGGTCGGCGTGAACGCCGCCGGCATGCCCGACCCCGCCTTCTGGGATCAGCTCACCAGCGCTATCGGCCCGCACCGGGCGTCCGGGCATACGAATGGTTCGGCCTGCGCGACGGGCTCACCACGGCCGCCTGGACCGCCCGGTTCGGCATTCTCCGCGACGACTACGCCCCCAAGCCCGCCTTCGCCACCATCCAGCACCTCATCACCAGCCAGACGGCGCGAACCTGAGCCAGCCCGGCCCGGCCGCCGGCACCCGCCTGGCGCCTGGCGCTCGCCTGGGCCGGCGCTCGCCTGAGGGAACCTCCACCGCTTCGGCCACGTCCAAGTGCCATCGCTAATGGGGGAGGACATCATGAACCGACTGACGGCCGGGGTCGGCGCCGTTACCGTGCTGCTGCTCACCGCTTGCGGCGGTACCACGCATATCGGTGCCACGGGCACAGGCCCGGTTACAACGGGCACGGTTACGACAGGCACCGCCACGACCACTGGTACCGGGACGGCCACTATCACCGGCAGGTTCCTGATCGAAGGCGGCCCGATGCGCCCGGGAGGCGGGCAGCCGGGGGAGCGGCCGCTCCGGGGCACGGTCACCTTCACCGCCGCCAGCGAGCAGACGGTCAGCGTCGTGGTGGGCCGCTCAGGCGCCTTCTCGCTCGCCCTGGCGCCCGGCACCTACCACGTTTCCGGCCGTTCACCCGAGATCATGGAGGTGAGCAGCGGCGGCGCCCAGCACGAGACCGTGTGCTCACGGCCGCTGACGGTACACGTCACCGGGCAGCAAACCATCAAGATCGCCATCACCTGCATCGTTCCTTAGGCTCCCGCACACGGACACGCCCACCTGCGTGATCACCATGAGGGCCGCGCCGGAAGGCCGCTGGGTCTGCGGCCGGCCGGACTCACCCATGTCGGGTGGCGACGTTCCTCCCGGGCGGGACGGACACTTATCCCTGGTGACGGCGCTCGCGGTGCGGTTGCCGGAGACGTTCCAGGGGTTCCCGTCGCGTCGGCAGGCCGCCAGCTTCATCGTCGGCCAGGTGGGAGAAACTGAGGGTGGCGATCACCTCCCACCGCTACCGCCGGGCGGGGGCGCGGCAGGCAGGAGCAGGCAGTGACAGTACGCGGCCGGGTGCCGGACCCAGCGGCGCCCGCGATGCCGTCGGCGGACGGGATGGTGTGGATCCCCGGCGCGACCTTCGCCATGGGTTCCGACCGTCACTATCCCGAGGAGGCCCCGTCCCATCCGGTGACCGTCAGCGGATTCTGGATCGATCCGCGCCCGGTCACCAACCGCGACTTCGGCCGGTTCGTGCGCAAGACCGGATATGTCACCCTGGCCGAGCGGCCACCCGACCCCGCCGACTACCCCGGCGCCCGGCCGGAAATGCTCGTCCCGTTCTCGGCGGTGTTCATCGCGCCCCGGCGCCGGGTCAGCCTGGCCGATCCGCACAACTGGTGGACCGCCGTCCCGGGCGCCAACTGGCGCCAGCCCCAGGGCCCGCGCAGCTCGATCCGCAGCAAGCCGGACCACCCGGTCGTGCATGTCGCCTGGGCCGACGCCGTCGCCTACGCGAGCTGGGCGGGCAAGGAAATCCCGACTGAGGCCGAGTGGGAGCTGGCCGCGCGCGGCGGCCTGAACGGCGCCGAGTTCGCCTGGGGCGACGAGCTGACCCCGGGCGGGCGCTGGATGGCCAACACCTGGCAAGGGGAATTCCCCCTCCACAACACCGAAGAGGACGGCTACCAGGGAACCTCGCCGGTCGGCGTCTACCCCGCCAACGGCTATGGCCTCTACGACATGATCGGCAACGTGTGGGAGTGGACGTCGGACTGGTACGTCGGCCACGCCATCGTGGCGCATGGATGCTGCACGGCCCCGGACCCGGACGGCGGCGCGGCCCGCAGCGCCGACCGGCGCGACCCGGCCCGCATCCCGCGCAAGGTCATGAAGGGTGGCTCCCACCTGTGCGCGCCGAACTACTGCCGCCGCTACCGGCCCGCCGCGCGCATGGCCCAGGCCGTTGACACCTCCACCAGCCACCTTGGGCTCCGGCTGGTCTTGCGTACGCCAGGACCTGCCTAACCAGCCGGTGAGAGGCCCACAGCCCCTGCTGGCCCAGCAGCCAGCCCAGAGTGGCTGGCGGCGGTGGGGATACCTGGAGGCCTGGGTCGGCTAGCCTGTAGTTCAGCACGTGGTTGCGCCTAGGGTTCCGCGCCGCTCCCGCTGAGTAAGCAGGACAACAAGGGAGCACGGCGGCCTGGACCGAGCGGCGGCAGGGGCTGCTGGCCAGCTTTCCACACCTGACGGGACAAAAGCCCTGAGGGCTCTTATCGGCATGCCCGGAGATCCGGGACAGGCAGAAGGAGCCATCGGGTGAACGGTTCCCGTTCCCGCTTCGTTCGCAGCAGTGCGCGTAGGCCGGTGGTGTGCGCATGACAGCCACGCCACATCTCACCGGGCTGATCGTCGTGATCGTCATCTGCGCTGGCGCGCTTCACGCGGTCTGGAACGCCATCGCGAAGCAGCTCGACGACCGGGTCATGGTGTTCGCCCTGATGGGGATCCCCCTGACGCTGGCCGGTGGCCTGGCCGTAGCCGTGGCCGGGGTGCCCGGCCGGGCGGCCGTGGCATTCGCGGTCGCGTCTGCCGTGATCCACATCGGCTACGACCTGGCGCTGATGAACTCCTACCGGCTCGGCTCCTTCAATCAGGTCTACCCGATCGCGCGGGGAACCTCGCCGCTGGTGGTGGCGGCCGGCGCCTACTTCTTCGCGGGCGAGCGGCTGGGTGCGGTGCCGCTGACTGGGGTGGCGATTCTCGCATTAGGGCTGATGAGCCTCGCGCTGTCCGCCTGCGCTGGCCCGGCCCGACCTGCCGGCGGTCGGAGTAGCCGTGCTGACCGGGCTCACCATCGCGGCCTACACCATCGTGGACGGCCTGGGGGTGCGTGCGGCACACGACCCCTATGCCTACGCGGGACTGATGTTCCTGCTCCAGGGGCCGGTGTTCCCGCTGATCGCGGTCATCAGGCGGCCGGCGTGGCAATGGCGGGACAAGTCCATGGTGAGCCGCGGCCTGCTCGCCGGGGCACTGCTGGTCGTTGCGTACGGCACGGTGCTCTGGGCACAGTCCCGGGCCCCGCTCGCCGAGGTCGCCGCGATCAGGGAGACCAGCGTGATCTTCGCGGCGCTCATCGGGCTGATGTTCCTGAAGGAGCATTTTGGGATCCGCCGTGTGGCGGCAGCCGCCGTGATCGTCGCAGGCATTGTCCTGATCAGTGCCTGACCTTCAGGGCGTCCGGGCACTTCATCTCAGTCGGCGGAGGCTTGGCCGCGGCCGGGCCAGCAAGCCGGAACGCCAACTGGCCCGCGCGCCCACCGGCCCGGCGGAATACGCGGACGCCGCGTCATGGGCGTGGCGGTCGCGGCGCGATGCCGCTCAGGACCGTCGCCGCGAGCCGCCCCGGCAGCTCCGGGGGAGTGGTGATCGGGCTGCCCGGCGGGCTGAAAAGGACCCGCGACAGGATCTGGCCGTGGATGGCGCCGACGACCAGGGTCACGGCGGCGTCGATGTCGGCGGCCTCGTCGATGCGGCCGAGCCGCTGCTCGGCGCGCAGGTAGGCGGCCAGGATGGCCGGCAACCCGGCCTGGCCATCGTCGTCGTGGCCAGCTGGCCGGTGACCGTGATCCCGGGCCGGCCTGTCGTCGCCGGTGGCCGCCTCGCCGGCGAAGGCGGCGTCCCCGCCGACCATGGCGTGGAAGCGCTTGAGCACGTTCGGCTGTGAGATCAGCCCGGCGAAGGCCGGCACCACCCGCGTCAGCGCGGCCAGACCGATGTCGATGAACAACCGCAGGTTCTTCGCGACGGTCCCGGTCCCGGCCGCGGGCAGCCCCGGGGCGGCGTTCATGACGGTACCCACGTGGGCGAGCAGGGCCTGCGCGAGCAGGTCCTCTTTGTCCTCGAAGTAGTTGTAGAGCACGCCGTCGGCGACCTGGGCCTGGCGGGCGATGTCACGCACGCTCAGCCCGGCGCTGCCCCGCTCGTCGATCAGCCGGGCGGCGGTGGCGATGAGGTACTCGCGCAGGTCCCGGCCGTCGCCGCCGCGCAGTACGCCGGTTTCCTAGGTGACATCGCACGGATCATCGCCTCGAATACTGAGATTTCATGAACCATGTTCATGAACTTATCGTTCAGAATACGCCTGGGCGCGTTGCCGTGTCCGGCTGCCATTGAGCGGGCCCGGTCTCGTCAGGCCTGCGGTGCGATGGCCAGGGCGGCCCGGGAAAGCGAGAAACGCTGATGGACGGTGTCGGCGTGGCCGAGGGCCAGGTCGGCCAGCAGGTCGCCGAGCAGGGGCCCGAACTTGAACGCGTGACCCGAGCAGGCCGCCGCCACGACGAGGGGGCCTTCGCGGTCGAGCACGAAGTCCTCGTCGGCGGTCATCGTGTACAGGCAGGTCTCCGGCGCGAGCGGGGCCGGGTCCAGGCCCGGCAGGCGGGTCCGCACGTACCGGGCGGCCTGCTCGTCCAGTGCGGGATCGATCGCGTCGAAGGGCCCATCCCCGGGATCGACGGCCCGGCCGGGACATGGGCTGGCTACCTTCACGCCGGGCGCGCCGCCCGTCATCGGTACGGCATACCAGATCAGGCCCTCTGGCGGCCATTCGATCAGCGTCGGCCACTGGCGCCGCCCGCGTCGGCGGGCCGCGAAGTAGCGCACCTGCTGCAGCGTCACCGTCAGCCGCGGGACGCGGCGGAGCGCCCCGGCCAGCAGCCGCTCGCTCCAGGGTCCCGCGGCGATGACCGCCACGCCCGCCGAGATGTCGCCCGCCGGAGTGCGCAGCACGACCCGGTCTCCGCGGTGGTCGATGCGGAGCACCGGGGTGCGGGCCCGGATGGGCACGCCGTCGCGGCCCGCCAGCCGCTGCAGCGCCGCGACCGCTGGCGCGGCGAGGCAGACGCCGGAGTCGGGCTGGAACAGCATGCGCTCGCCGGGGCGGGGCTCGATCCCCGGGTAAGCGCTCGCGTAGCTGGCCGGCCGACAGCCAGGAGTGCGCCACGGCACGGCGCCGCAGCGCCGCCGCGCACCGCATCGCGCCCCGGGACCGGCGTCGAGGCCGCCGGTCTTCACCAGCAGCTGCTCACCGGCGTCCTCCTGCAGCCGCGCCCATGCCCCCAGTGCGCTGGCCGCCATCCGCACGTAAGCCGGGATCGGGATATGAGAGCCGGGATATGCGGGTCGCGCCGTGCGAGGAGCCGCGGGCGTGGCCGAGATCGAACTGCTCAAGCGCCACGGCCGAGACGCCCCGCGCGCCGAGCGCCCGCGCGGTCGCCGAGCCAAGGAGGCCGGACCCGACGACCGCGACCTCCACCCGCTCCACGGCGGCGACGATAGCCGCCGCCGCCGGCGTCCCGCGGGCGGCCATTATTCAGGGGTCCCCTAAGGAAGGAGCACGATCTTCCCGGTGGTGTGGCCGCCCATGCTGGCGCGGTGGGCGTCGGCCGCCTTGGCGAGCGGGAAGGTCTGCGTCACGAAGACGCGCAGCGCCCGGTCCCCGGCGAGCCGGGCCAGCTCCAGTCGGGCGGCGTCCCGGATCTGCGTCCCGGGGTCCGCGCCCGGCGCGCCGCCGAGGACCTTGATGCCCACCTCCAGGCCGTGGGCGGGGGCGGCGATGGTGGCGATCCTGGCCCGGTCCGCGACCAGCTCCAGTGAGACGTCAACTGCCTCGTCCGTGCCGATCAGGTCCAGCGCGGCGTTGACGCCGCCGGGCACGGCGGCGCGGACCCGCCCGGCCAGGCCGGGCCCGTACGCCACCGGCACGGCGCCCAGGTCGCGCAGGAAACCGTGCTTGGCCGGGCTTGCCGTGGCCACGGGTATGGCCCCGCGCCCGGTGGCGAGCTGCACCGCCATCAGCCCCACCCCGCCGGCCCCGGCGTGGACGAGGACGGTGTCGCCCTCGTGCACGTCCGTCGCCGCCAGGGCGTGCCAGGCCGTCACGCCGGTCAGCATCAGGCCGGCGGCCTCCGCCCAGTCCAGGGCGGCGGGCTTGGGCACCAGGGCCGCCGCCGGAACCACCAGCTCGGTGGCGTAGGCGCCGGGCGCCCGGAACGCGATCACCTCGTCGCCCACGCCGACCGGCCCGGCCGGGCCCACCGCCTGCGGGCCGACGGCGGTCACGACACCGGCGGCCTCGGACCCAGGCCTTATCGGCAGCCGCGCGGGATCGGTGCCGAACGCGCCGCTGTAGGACTTGTAGTTGACCGGGTTGACGCCGGCGGCGCGAACGGCGATCCGCGCCTGTCCCGGTCCGGGCCCGATGGCGGGCTCCTCCACCACCGAGAGCACGTCGGGGCCGCCGAACGAGGCGGCGATCACAACGGATGGCATGCCTGCGCCAACATCGGGGCCGGGGCCGCGCATTCCGCCGCGGGCCGCGCCGGCGCGAGCGCTACTCCGGCTGGCTGCGGCGGGCGCGGGCCCGCCGCTTGCCCTCGTGCATCGCCTGCACCCGGGCGATCGGGATGGTGTGGCCTTCCTCGATCAGGCCGGTACTCAACCGCTGCGGCGGCGGCATCTGGCCGGCCCATGGATCGCCGTCGGCGAGCAGGGCGGGCGCGGTATGCACGGTGAAGTCGGCCGGCGCCACGCGGTCGATGTCATCCCAGGCCACCGGGAACGACACCGGCGCCCCGGGCCTGATCCGCGGGCTGTAGGCCGACACCACCGTCGCCCCGCCGGCCCGGGTCGCGTCCAGGAAAACCTTGCCGCCCCGGTCCTCCCGGATGAACGCCGTGGTGGCCAGCGCCGGGTCGAGCCGCTCGGCGCGCGCGGCCAGGGCCCGGGTGGCCGCGGCCACGTCCTCGATGGCCGCGTCCGGCGTGAGCGGCACGAACACATGCAGCCCCTTCGCGCCGCTCGTCTTGACCGCGCCCGCCATCCCGGCATCGGCGAGGGCCTGACGGGTCAGCAGCGCCGCCTGGACGGCCAGGCCGAACGCCTCCCCTTCCGGCGGGTCGATGTCGAGGATCAGGTGGGTGGGGTGGGCCCACTGGCCGGCCACGACCAGGGCCGGGTGGAACTCCACCGCCCGCTGGTTGGCGAACCACAGCAGCGTCCGGCGGTCATTGCACAGCGCATAGGTGACCTCGCGCCGCGAGGCCTCCGCCCACAGCGACACCGTGGGTACCCACGGCGGCGTGTACTTGGGGACGTTCTTCTGCATGAACGGCGCCTGGCCGCGCAGGACACGGATCACGGACAGCGGCCGGTCGCGCAGCACCGGGATGATCCGGTCACTGACCGCGTCCAGGTATTCCACCAGGTCGCGCTTGGTCGCCTCCGCCCCCTCGAACAGCGGCTGGCCGAGGTTGGTCAGCGTCACCCCGTCCCGGACCTCGTCACCGCTCACCTGGTGAGCTTCCCACCGATCGGGCCGGGACGCGAGGGCGGCGGGAGACGCCTCCCGGCTAGCCGAGCCGGGTGTGGACCGTGACGTACGCCGCGCTCCGGTCATGGCGGGCGTCCGGCCACCGCCCGGCGATCATGGCGAGCACCTGCCGGTTCTCCGCCATGACCTCCATCACCAGGGTGGTCGCCCCGCGGGCCCGGGCGCGGGAGGTCAGCGCGCGTATCAGCCCCGAACCGACACCCTGGCCCTGCCAGGCATCCGCCACCACCACGCCGATCTCGGTTGCCGCGGCGCCGGAGGGACCGGCCGCGTCCACCGCCATCGCGTGCCCGATGATCACCCCGTTCCAGGTCGCCACCAGGGCGTCGGCGTCAGGCCGCTGGCCCGCCAGGATTCGCAGCATGGCCGCGCTGGCCGGCGCCCCGGCGAAGAACCGCAGGTGGCGGGTCTGCAGCGACAGGCCGGCCAGAAAGTCCCTGAGCGGCCCAGGTCGCCGCCGCCGGCCTGCCGGATCAGGATCCGCCCGCCCGGCCAGGCCGGCCAGAGGGTGCCTGATGACGGGGCAAGCTCCGGCCCGGCTGGTGCCGCCTCCTGAGTTCGTCTCACAGACCCAGCATCCGCCCGGATTGCTGAGTCTGTCAACTGGACTTAGCATACGATCATGGGACGGCCCTGGATCCTTGACTATGACGGCGCCAACTGCACGATCGGCGCGGCGGTAGGCATTATCGGCGAGAAGTGGACCTTCCTTGTCCTGCGCGAGGTGTTCAACGGGGTCCGCCGCTTTGACGACATGCAGCGCCGTACCCAGGCGCCCCGGCAGATCCTCAGCGACCGGCTGGCCCGGCTGGTAGACCGGGGCCTGCTGCGGAAGGTGCCCTACCAGGAGGATGGGCAGCGCAGCCGCCATGAGTACCGGCTGACCGAGGCGGGCCTGGACCTCTACCCGGTGCTGGTGGCCCTGATGCAGTGGGGCGACCGCTACGCGGTCGGCCCGGCGGGCCCGCTGGCGCTGCTCACGCACCGTGACTGCGGCGAGCGCGTCGGGCTCGAGCTCACGTGCGCGGCCGGGCACAAGCTCGCGTCGGCGCGCGAGGTGACGCCGCTGCCCGGCCCGGGCGCGCGCAGGACCGCCTGACCAGGCCGCGTAGGTTGAGCTGATGAGCTTCGACGTCAGCGCGGACGCCTACACACGGTTCATGGGGCGGTACTCGGAGCCGCTGGCGGCGCGGTTCGCCGATCTGGCCGGGGTGCGGCCCGGGCAGCGGGCGCTGGACGTTGGCTGCGGGCCCGGCGCGCTGACGGCGGAACTGGCGGACCGGCTGGGCGCCGGCGAGGTCTGCGCGGTCGACCCCTCGGAGTCGTTCGCCGCGGCGGCCCGGGAGCGGCTGCCGGGGGCGACGGTCGGCGTGGCGGCGGCCGAACGGCTCCCGTTCCCGGACCGGGCGTTCGACGCCGCGCTCGCCCAGCTCGTCGTGCACTTCATGGCCGACCCGGTGGCGGGACTGCGCGAGATGGGCCGGGTGACCCGCGCGGGCGGGGTGGTCGGCGCGTGCGTGTGGGACCACGGCGGCGCCCACGGACCGCTCAGCTTCTTCTGGCGGGCCGCGTGCGAGCTGGATCCGTCAGCGCCCGACGAATCGGGGCTGGCCGGCGTCGGCGAGGGCCAGCTCGCCGGGCTCTTCGGGCAGGCCGGGCTGGCCGGGGCGAACGCCACCACGCTGACGGTCCGGGTCTCCTACGCCACGTTCGGCCAGTGGTGGCAGCCCTTCACGCTCGGCGTCGGCCCGGCCGGGGATTACGTGGCGTCGCTGACCACGCGGCGGCGCCGCCTGCTGCGCGCACGCTGCCGGGAGCTGCTGGGCGAGGGCCGATTCGACGTCAGCGCGACCGCGTGGGCGGTCACCAGCCGCTGCTGACCCGCCGCGGGATCACAGGTTGCGCAGGAACGCGTTCGCGATCGGCGCCGACGCATCGGCGCCGACGCCACCGCCCTCGACCAGCACCGCGAAGGCCAGGTCCCCGCGGTAGCCGACGAACCACGCGTGGGCCTTCGGGTTCTTGGACGACCCGAACTCGGCCGTGCCCGTCTTGCCGAACACCCCGGCCTGGAAGCCGACGCCGGCCGCCGTGCCGGTGGTGACCACCGCGCGCATCATCGGGCGCAGCGTGGCCAGCACCGTGGAGCTGAGCTGCTGCGGCTGGGCGGTCTGCTTCGGTGCCGGGCTGAGGACAAGCTGCGGGGGGTGCCAGGTGCCGGCCTCGACCGCGCCGCGCCATGGACGCCTCGCTGAGCGGGTTGACCAGGTCGGTTCCCTGGCCGAAGGCGTCGGCGGCCAGGTCCACCTGCGTGTGGGGCGTGGTGAACCGCCCGAGCGTGGCGGGGATGCCCAGGTTGGGCTGGGAGTTGAAGCCGAACAAGGTCGCCGTCGACGCGAGCGCGGCCCCGTTCAGCCGCTGGGTGGCGAGCGTGATGAAGGTCGAGTTGCACGACACGGCGAACGCCGTCTGCAGGCTGGTGGCGCCGAGATGCTCGTTGTCGAAGTTATGGAAGACGCGGCCCCCGACGTTCACCTGCGCCGGGCACTGCACGCTGCTGGCCGGGCGCAGCCCGGTGCCGCTGAGGGCGGAGGCGGTGACCACCTTGAACGTCGAGCCGGGCGGGAACACGCCCTGGAGCGCGCGGTCGAACCCGCCGGGCCGCTCGATGACGGCGAGCACCCGCCCGGTCGATGGCTGGAGGGCCACCAAGTCCACCGGCCGGGTCGTCGTGGCGGCCCTGACCGCCGCGGACGCGGCCAGCTGGTCGTGCATGACGATGCTGGTCCTGACCGGCGTGCCCGGCCCGCCGGGCAGGCGGGTGACGGTCGCGTCGACGCGGTTGCCCGGGCCCTCGATGCGGATGGTGATGGCCGGGCGGCCGGCCAGCTGCTGCTGGTAGGCCTCCTCGACCCCGCCCTGGCCGATCGGGTCACCGGCCTGGTACGGGGACGCCGAGCTTCTTCGCCTGGGCGGCGGTGGCCCGCACCACGTTGCCGGCCACCAGCTGGAGCGATGGCGACTGCGCGATCGTCTTCGGCGAGCTCAGCACGGTGCCGTCGGCCGCGAGCACCGCCGCGCGTGGCCCCCACACCGCGTCCAGCACGAACCGCTGGCCGGCCTGGAGCGCGGGGAAGATGTCGGATGGGCTCCAGCTCACGAACCAGGTACGCCTCTGCGTCACCAGCTGCAGCTGGCCCTGGTACTTCCACACCGAACCGGTGGCGATGGTCGCGGTGGCGGTGAAGCGCGCCTGCGCGGTGCCGCCGTCCTGCGTCACCCGCCCGAGCGCCAGGTGGAGGTGGTGCATCCCGAGCTGAGCCGACGCCGCGTTCAGTGGGCCGGCCACCCCGCCTTCGGGGGCGTTCACGGTGACCGTGTCCATCTCGGCGTAGAGGCGGGTCTGCCAGTCGGTCAGGTAGGTGGTCGCGGCCTGCTCGGGGCTGCCCGTGACGTGCAGCGCGAGGAACGCGGCGATCGCCCCGGCCACCACGAGCGACGCGATGGTGCCGAGAACCGCGGCGGTGACCGCGAAGCCACCCGCCCGGCTGCCGCGCTCGCGCATGGCTCAGCCCCCCGCCCAGCTCACATCCCCGCGTCCGCGGCAGCGGACGCGGGCCGTGGGCGCGTGACCCGGCGTGCGACCGGTAGGGACAGGCAAGCTGATGTCCTTACTGTTCGGGCCCCGTGTCAAAACATAGCCCGCGGCTCCCCGCCAGGCGGGGCGAACCAGCCAAGAAGCCGGTTGCCCGCATGTCCGGTGGCGCCGGATGGCCAAGGCGGTGGCGCCGGTGGCCAAGCGCGGTGGCGCCGGTGGCAGGGCCGTGGCGGCGGCCCCCCTGGCAAGACTGATCCGGTTCCCGGCGCGGTGACGTAGCCATGGTGGGACAGCCGGCGGAGGAGGAACGGTGCCCGCCACGCTCTGTGAGGTGTGGCTGGCCGATCCGGTGACGGAGCGGACAGCGGCAACGCGTTGCCCGGCGGCTGAGAACCGCGCTAGCGTCCCATGGGTGGAGCCAACGGACGCGCTGCTCACGGCCCGCTTGGCGGCCGGCGACGATCGTGCGCTCGCCGAGGCCTTCGACCAGCTCGGGTCGGCCGTGTACGGGGCCGCGCTGCGGGTCCTTGGCGAATGGACCGCCGCGCAGGACGTTGCCCAGGATGTCTTCGTTGAGCTATGGAGCCATCCCGACCGGTACGACCCCGCCGCCGGGTCCCTGCGCACCTACCTGACGGTGCTGGCCCGGCGCCGGGCGATCGACGTGGTGCGCAGCGAGCTCCGCCGGATCGCCCGGCAGGAGCGGAACCACCGGCTGACGCCTCATCAGGGGGTCGCCTCCCCCAGCGACGAGGTGGAGGCCGCGGAGGCGGCCGGCGTGGTCCGGGCCGCGGTGTGGCTCCTGCCCGACAGCCAGCGCGAGGTCGTGGAGCTCGCCTATTTCAGCGGGCTGAGCTACCGCGAGGTCGCGCTGGCGGTGGGCATCCCGGAGGGGACGGCCAAGTCGCGGCTGCGGCTGGCGCTGGCCAAGCTGGAGTCCGTGCTGGACCGGCAGTTGCTGGAGCTGTCATGACCTCCGCCGAGCACGAGCACGTGACGCCCCCCGCGGCCTGCGGGAACGGGTGCTGGAGGCATCCCAGCAGGCGCGGCAGGCCGGTCACACCGTCCCGGAGGTCCCGCGTATTTCCCCAGACGAGGCCTTCAGCCGCGCGGCCGACGCCTTCTACGGGCTGCTGTGCGCCCTCGGCGAGCAGGACTGGCGGCTGCATGTCCTTCGGGACCTGGACGTCCAGGGCCTGGCCGGTCATCTGATCGGGGTCGAGGAGGACGTGCAGCGCGCCCTGTCGGACGATCCGGTGGTGGAGCACCAGGACCACGTCACGTCCACCCAGCCCGCGGCGGACCGCCAGGCCGGGCGGGCCGTTGCCGCGACCCGTGCCGACTGGCGCGGTGCGGCCGACCGAACGCTCGAACTGGTCCGCGACGCGGATATGACCGCCGAGGTCACCGTGTGGGGCATCCCGCTGCCGCTGGGGGCGGCGCTCGTCGCCCGGGCGTTCGAGCTCTGGACGCACGAGAACGACATCCGCCGGGTGGCGGGCCTGCCCGCGTCGGTGCCCGACGCCTCGACGCTGCGCCTTATGACCGAGCTGGCGACCTCGATGCTGCCCTTCGGGGCGATGCTGGCCGGCCTGCAGGGACCGATCAACCTGCGGCTGGTCCTGACCGGGGCCGGCGGCGGGACCTGGGATGTGGTGATCGGCGGGGATGCGCCCGAGCCGGCCACCGTCGGCATCGTCACCGACGTGGTCGATTTCTGCCGCCTGGCCGCGAACCGGCTCGACCCCGCCGACCTCGACATGCATGTCACCGGTGACCAGGGCCGGGCGGTCGGGGTGCTGGCGGCGGCTGCGGCGCTGGCACTCGACTGAGCCCGCCGCCCCAGCGGCTACCCGACTGATCCGCCGCCGTCCCCGGCGACGTACCTCCCACGTAAGGCAGGACACGGCTAGGGGGGTTAACGAAATGAGTGTGCTGGTCATCGGGAAGTTCCAGGGCGACACCGCCACCTTCCGGCAGGCGCTTGGCGACCGGGCTGGCGAGCTCGCCGGCTACGCCGACATGGCCCGGGCGGCAGGCGGGATCCACCACCGGTTCGGAGTGGGTGACGGTTTCGTCCTCGTCGTGGACGAGTGGGAAAGTGCCGAGCACTTCGAGAAGTTCTTCTCCAACCCGGAACTGCAGGCCTTCATCGGCATCTGGGCGCCGCGCCGGTGCCGCCGGAGCTGATCGTCGCCGAGGCGGTCGCGTCCGCCGACCAGTACTAGTTCCTAGTTCCCCCCGATCAGCCCAGGGCCTGGGGGCCTGGGGGGGCTGGGGCGGCCGGCCCGCGTGGCCGGTGGTGGTGGGCCTGGCCCAGTGCCAGGCCGGCCCACTCGCGCTACCAGAGCCGCAGCGCATCCCGTTACCGGGGCCGGGATGCGGGCGCGGGCTGGTAGGCGGGCTGGGCCGCCGGGTGCCCTCAGTGGAGCGAGACGATCCCCGGGCCGAGGAAGCTCAGCACCAGCGCCACCAGCGAGACGCCGACGGTGCTCACCGTGATCAGCAGCAGCCGCCGTTCGCGGACGTCTCCGGCAACGGCGGTGCCGCTCAGCCGGCCCAGCCGCCAGACGACGGCGCTGAGGACGAGGATCAGCAGCCCGACCACCGGGTGGGACTTGAGGAGGGCGGCCCCGAGCGCCGCGAAGGCGATGGCCGTGCGGGTCCAGGCCAGCTCGGTCCGCTCGCCGGCCAGACCCGGGTCGGCGTACTCGATGTCGTCGGGCGGCTCTTCCCCCGCCGGGGTTTTCCCGGCGGGCGGGTTCACGGGACCCCCACCGCCGACAGCAGCGCGAGCACCGCGGCGATCAGGCCGATGACCGCGATGGCGATCGCCAGGATCTGGGGGAGGCGGGAGCGGGGCAGCGGCCGCCCGTGGCGCAGCGCCCGCTGGCTGGCCTTCCATTCGAGGTAGCTGATGACCGACACGGCACAGCCGAGCAGGATCAGCGGCGTGCCGATGACGTGCCGTCCCCAGGGAATGCCGGGGAACGGCGGCAGCAGCTGCGCGATCGCCAGCCCGCCGACCACCAGCGCGAGCGAGGTGCGGCTCCACGCCAGGAAGGTCCGCTCGTTGGCGAACGTGTAGCGGGCGTCCGGCTCGGTGCCGTCATCGTCCGTGCTGGTGGTGGCCGGATCCCTGCCGCCCGGCTGGTCAGTCACCGTGCTCCTGCCTCGCCCCTGGGTCTCATCGTGCCCACTACGCTCCCATACGTGACCGGCCAGAACGCGCCCGGCCAAAGCATTCTCGTTTGTGGTGAACGGATAGCGTGGTCGCTACGTGGTGTGAGGTATTGGATGCCGTCAACCACGAACGGAGAGATGCGATGCGTGGCAAGTGGTGGGCGCCCGCTGGGTTCGCCGCCGCCGCTTTGGTTCTCGCTGCGTGCGGGAGCTCATCCTCGGGCTCGACCGGTTCCGCCAGTAGTTCGGCGCCAAGCGCCGCTTCTTCTGCGGCGTCCGGGACGACGCTGAAGATGACGACGTTCAACGGCAAGAAGGTCCTGACCAACGCCCAGGGGATGGCGGTCTACTGGTTCGCCATAGACTCCTCGACCAAGTCGAACTGCAGCAGCTCGTGCCTGAAGTTCTGGCCGATCGTGCCGGGGCCGGCCACCGCCGGTGCCGGTGTCACGGGCTCGCTCGGCGTGATCACCACCCACGGTGTGAAGCAGGCCACCTACGACGGGCACCCGCTGTACACCTACGTGGGTGACACCTCTCCCGGGCAGGTCAAGGGCAACGCCCTCAACGCCTCGGGCGGCCTGTGGTGGGTGATGACCCCGACCGGCTCGAAGGTCGCCGCGGCGGCGTCCTCCTCCGGCAGCAGCAGCGGCGGCAGCAGCTCCGGCGGCAGCAGTTCCGGCGGCAGCAGTTCCGGCGGCGGGGGCTACGGGTACTGACGACGCAGCGCACGTTTTACAGGAGAGATTGACATGAGCAGGGAGCCGCGGCCGGTAGCGGGCTGGCCGCGGCTCGTTCTGCGCGTAACCGGGGGCGGGCTGCTGATCGCGACCGCCGCGATTCACTTCGACCTGTACCTGACCGGCTTCAATAACATCCCGACGATCGGCTGGCTGTTCCTCTTCCAGGTGATCACCGGGTTCGTGCTCGGCGTTGCCGTGCTGGTCTACGGCAGCCGGCTCGCCGCGGCGGCCGGGGCCGCGTTCGCGCTCGCGACGCTGGGCGGGTACCTGCTGTCGCTGTGGGTGGGCCTGTTCGGCTTCAAGGAGACGCGCACGACCGCGGGCATCGTGGCCGGGGTGCTCGAGATAGCCGCGGCGGCGGCGCTGGGCATGCTGGCGCTGACCCCGGCGCCGGGCGCGGTGGGCCGGCACGAGGCCGTTGGCGGGATCGGCGCCCGGCTGCGGGCCGGCGTGCCGTGGGCGGGCCTGCTGGTCACCGGCGTGTCGGTGCTGGCCCTGGTCGTTCTCGGCGGCTCGGTGGCGGCGGTGAACAGCGGCGGCGGAGCGGCAGCGGCCGCCGGCAGCGGGGCGTCGGCCAACACCGTGCGGACCGAGAAGATCGGCGGCGTGACCGTGCTGACCAACGCCAAGGGCCTCACCCTGTACTGGTTCGCCCCCGACAAGCCCAACAAATCCGTCTGCTACAGCAGCTGCGCCGCGTACTGGCCGCCGGTCAAGGGCCCGGTGACCGTGGCGGCGGGCGTGACCGGCGTGTCCGGCAAGCTCGGCACCACCAAGCGCACGGACGGCACGCTTCAGGCCACCTACAACGGGCATCCGCTGTACACCTACATCGCCGACACCGCCCCCGGCCAGGCCAAGGGCAACAAGCTGAACCTGAACGGCGGGCTGTGGTACGAGGTGACCGTGCCCTAGCGCGGGGCCCGGGCGCTCCCGCGCTCAGATGACCCCGGCCAGCTCCGAGGTCCACATGACGATGCGGGTCCGGTCGCCGCGGAACAGGTCACGGGCGAACTCGACCGGCTGCCCGGTCTGGGCGTAGGCCACCCGCTCGACCAGCATCAGCGGCGCGCCCTCGGCCACCTCCAGCGCCTCGGCCTCCCTCACCCCGGCGGTGACCGGCTCCAGGCTCTCCCGCGCCCGGTGCGGGCGCTGGCTGTACCGGGTCTCCAGCAGCTCGTAGAGAGACCCGTCGAGCCGGCACTGGAGCAGCCCGGGGAACAGCGCCGCCGGGAACAGCGACTGCTCCAGCACGATCGGGCGGCCATCGCCCAGCCGCACCCGCCGCACCTCGTGGACCGGGTCGCCCTCCGCCAGCTCGAGCGCGGCCGCCGACACCGGGCCGGCGGGCCGCTGGGTTGCGAACAGCACCCGTGCGCCCGGCTGCATCCCGTGCCGCCGCAGCTGCTCGGAGAACCCGGCCAGGGTGGTGCGGTCCTGCTCCAGCTTGCGCTCGGCGACGAACGTGCCGCCCCGGCGCCCGACGGTGCGGGTCACCAGCCCACGCCGGGCGAGCTTGGCCAGCGCCTGGCGCAGCGTCATCCGGCTCACCCCGAACCAGGCGGCCAGGTCCTGCTCGGACGGCATGCGGTCGCCGGGGGCGAGCCGCCCGGCGCCGATCGCCTCGGCCAGCCAGTCCTCGATCTGGCCGTACACGGTGGCGCCCGACCCCCGCAGGATCTCCGGCGGCGCCGGGCCCAGCATCCCGGGCGCCGCCCGTGCCCGGCGGCTTTCCGGCGCCGCCGCGCCGTGCGGGCCTGCGGCGCTGCCCGCGCCTTGCGCGGCCTCGATGGTAGCGGCATGGGTCAGCCGTTCACCCGTCCTTCGCGCTCCCGGTCTCGGTCACCAGCGGCGCGTCGTCACCCGCCGGGGCGATGATCGGTGCGAACTCCTTGTTCCGCCCGGCCGCGAAGTAGTAGATCACCCCGATCAGGACGATGAAGACGAACACCGTCCACAAGATCGGGATCTTGTTCAGGAAGCCAATGTGGAAATCGAGCAACCCGCCGCTTTGGGCCGGCGTGGGGTTGGTGAAGGGAACCGCCCGCGGCCAGGCGAAGTTGATGATCATCGCTCCGCCGTAGATCAGGGCGAGGATGTTCACCAGCATCCCCCAGCGGCCGAGCCGGAACGGCGCCCTGGTCCTCGGCCAGCCCCGGGCGCGGGCGCGCAGGATGACGATGTTGCCGAGGAAGTAGCTGAAGTAGATCGTCCCGGTCGCGGCGATGGCGATGATCCCGGCGCCGGAGTACTGGACGAACGGGATCGCTGCGATCACGGCGACCGCGATGCAGGTCCACAGCGGCGTGTGCAGGCTGGGGGAGACCTTCGACAGGTACCTGGAGAAGGGCAGCGTGTTGTCGCGGGACATCCCGAAGCACAGCCGGATGGTGGCCGCCATGATCGACAGGCAGCAGACGAAGATCGCGGCGGAGACCACCAGCAGGTAGATGGTCGCGAAGGCGGGGGAGAAGTTCGCGTCGATGATCTGCGCCGGGCCGAGTCCCAGGCCGCCGTTGGCCGCCATCGCCCCCTTCACGCCGAGGTGAGCGGGGATCGCCACCAGCGTGCCGAGCAGGAACACGCCGCCGATGATGAACGCGCCGATCACCGCGTAGAGCACGGCCTTGGGCGCCGCCCGGCGGGGGTCGCGGGTCTCCTCGGCCAGGGTGGAGGCGGTGTCGAAGCCGTAGATGACGAACAGGCTCATGAACATGGCCGCCAGGAAGGTGCCGGCCGTGACGTTGACGCCGCCGCTGTTGGTCACCACCTTGATGCCCTGGTGGTTGTGGAAGGCCAGCAGCACCAGCGCGAACACGAACATGCCGAGGATCTCGAACACCACCCCGGTGTTGTTGATGATCGCCACCAGCCGCACGCCGTAGATATTCAGGACGGTGATCACGATCAGCGTGATCAGCGCGACGACCAGCTGCGTGTGCAGGCTGGCCGCGTTGAGGCTGTGCCAGCCCAGGCCGTTCAGCGCCGGGATGAGCGCCAGCGGGAGGGTCGCCACCACCGCGGTGATGGTCAGGATGCCGGCGAACAGGTAGATCCAGCCGTTGAACCACGAGTAGGTCCGCCCGGCCAGGTACTTGGTCCACTGGAAGACCGACCCGGCGATCGGGTAGTGGCTGGTGACCTCGGCGAAGTTGAGCGCGACGATGAACTGGCCGAGCGCGACCACCGGCCAGGTCCAGATGAACACCCCGCCCAGCGTGGTCAGGCCCAGCGCGAACAGGGTGAAGATCCCGGTCGACGGCGAGATGTAGCTGAACGCGACCGCCCACACGCTGCCCAGCCCGAGCGAGCGCTTCAGCTCCTGCTGGTAGCCGAACTGCGCGAGGTCGGCGGAGTCGGCGGATTCGGTCTGGCCGGCGGTGGCACTCTGCTCAGCGCTCATGGTTCCGGTCCTCCCCTTGCACGGCCTGGCCGCACCTCGCGGGGCAGCTGATGGCGGCGCGGAATGAGGCGTAGCGTAAGGGTCGCCGTCGGCTAATGTCTAGACCCTTTGGGGCACTCTTGCGGCGCTTCGCTCCCCGCCCGGACGTCCGGCACATTGTGGCTTGTTCCGTCTAGACCTTTTGATGCCCCGGCATTTACGCTGCGTGTCAGCAGCTGGTGCAGCCCGGCGGTAGGAGGACTGGCGTGGGCAGTGAACTCACCGCTCCGGCCGTGGCCGGCCTGGCCGGCAAGCTGGACCGCGTGCCGGAACTCGCGGGCGTGCAACGCACGGTCACCGAGCTCCCCGGCGGCCTGACCAACCACAACTACAAGGTGACCACGCCGGAGGGCACGTTCGTGGTCCGCGTCTGGTCCGGCGGGGGCGACTTCCTGGCGATCAACCGCGACCACGAGTACCACAACTCGGTGGCCGCCGCGCAGGCCGGGGTCGGCGCGCCGGTCGTGGCCTACCGGCCCGAGGACAACATGCTGGTCCTGGGCTACATCGACGGACGCACGTTCGGCAATGAGGACGTCCAGGCGCCGGCCAACATCCCCCGGATCGCCCAGGCGTGCCGCCAGCTGCACACCGGCCCGAGGTTCGCCGGCGACTTCGACATGTTCGTCATCCAGGGCCGGTACGCGGCGGTGACCGCCGAGCTCGGCTTCCGCGTCCCGGCCGGCTACGACGCCCTGATGCCGCAGATGGAGGCCGCCCGGCGGGCGCTGGCCGTCCGCGCGGAGCCGGCCGTCCCCTGCAACAACGACCTGCTGGCGGCCAACTTCATCGACGACGGCAGCCGGATCTGGCTGATCGACTACGAGTACGCGGGCAACAACGACGCCTGCTTCGAGCTCGGCAACATCTGGGGTGAGTGCCACCTGTCGGCCGGCGCCCTGGCCGACCTGGTGACCGCCTACTACGGGCGCACGCTGCGGAACAAGATCGCCCGCGCGATGCTGCTCGGGATGGTGGGCAAGTACGGCTGGACGCTGTGGGGCGCGATCCAGGCCGCCACCAGCCCGATCGAGTTCGACTTCTGGTCCTGGGCGATGGAGCGCTACGAGGGCGCCGTGGCCGGCCTCACCGGCCCCGACTTCCCCCGGCTGCTCGACGACGTGCAGCGCGACGACTGAGGAGCCGCATGACAGGTCTGCCGTCCCGGGCCCGGGTCGTCATCATCGGCGGCGGCGTGATCGGCACCAGCGTCGCCTACCACCTGGCCTCGATGGGCTGCTCCGACGTCCTGCTGCTGGAGCAGGGGCAGCTGTCCTGCGGGACCACCTGGCACGCGGCCGGCCTGGTCGGCCAGCTGCGCGCGACCGAGAGCGGCACCCGGCTCGTGCAGTACTCCACCGAGCTGTACGCGCGGCTGGAGGCGGAGACCGGCCTGTCGGCGGGGTTCCGCCGGTGCGGCGGCATCATCGTCGCCCGCACCGCCGACCGCATGGTCCAGCTGCGCCGCACCGCGGCGGTGGCGGCGGCCTTCGGCCTGGACTGCGAGATCATCAGCCCGGCGGACGCCGGGGAGCGGTACCCGGTCATGGCGACCGGCGACCTGCAGGGCGCGATCTGGCTGCCCGACGACGGCAAGGCCAACCCGACTGACCTGACCTATGCGCTGGCCAAGGGCGCCCGCGCGGGCGGTGCCACCATCCGCGAGCGGACCCGGGTGACGGGCATCCGCACCGTCGGCGGCGCGGTGGCCGGGGTCGCCACCGATGAGGGCGATGTCGAGGCCGACATCGTGGTCAACTGCGCCGGCCAGTGGGCCAAGCAGGTGGCCGCCTGGTGCGGGGTCACCGTGCCGCTGCACTCGTGCGAGCACTTCTACGTGGTGACCGACCGGATCGACGGGGTCCACCGCGACCTGCCGGTGCTGCGCGACCCGGACGGCTACACCTACTTCAAGGAGGAGGTGGGCGGCCTGATCGTGGGCGGGTTCGAGCCGGACGCCAAGCCCTGGGTCGCGCCCGATGCCATCCCGTACCCGTTCGAGTTCCAGCTGCTGGGCGAGGACTGGGACCACTTCTCGGTGCTCATGGACAGCGCGCTGCTGCGGATCCCGGTGCTCGGCCACACCGGCATCAAGAAGTTCTACAACGGGCCGGAGAGCTTCACCCCCGACAACCAGTTCATCCTCGGCGAGGCGCCGGAGTGCAGGAACTTCTTCGTCGGGGCCGGCTTCAACTCGGTCGGCATCGCCACGGCGGGCGGGGCGGGCCAGGCGCTGGCCGAGTGGATCCTCACCGGGGACCCTGGCCTCGACATGACCGCCAACGACATCCGGCGGTTCGCCCGCTTCAACGGCAACAACCGCTGGCTGCATGACCGGGTCGGGGAGGTGCTGGGCCTGCACTACGCGATTCCGTGGCCGAACCGGGAGCTGGCCACGGCCCGGCCGTTCCGCCGCTCGCCCGTGCACCACCTGCTGGCGCAGGCCAACGCGTGTTTCGGCAGTCGCAATGGCTGGGAGCGGCCGAACTTCTTCGCCCCCCCGGGCGAGGCGCCGGTCATCGAGTACTCCTGGGGCGCGCAGAACTGGCTGCCGTGGGTGGCCGCCGAGCAGCGCGCCACCCGCACCGGCGTGGCCGTGTTCGACCAGACCTCGTTCTCCAAGTACCTGCTCACCGGGCCGGGGAGCGAGCAGGCGCTGCAGTGGCTGTGCACCGCCGACGTGGCGGTCCCGCCCGGGCGGACGGTCTACACGGGGATGCTCAACGAGCGCGGCACCTACGAGTCGGACCTGACCGTCACCCGGCTGTCGGCCGATGAGTTCCTGCTGGTCAGCAGCGCCGCCACCACCGAGCGCGACAAAGACCACATTGCCAAACGAATCCCGCCCGCCGCCCTCGCATCCCTGGTCGATGTGACGTCGGCGTACTCCGTCTTCGGCGTCATGGGGCCGGGGTCGCGGGATCTGCTGGGCACGCTGTCGGGCGCCGACCTGTCCGATGAGGGATTCCCGTTTGGCACCAGCCGCCAGATCGACCTGGGGTACTACACGGTGCGGGCGACCCGGATCACCTACGTCGGCGAGCTCGGCTGGGAACTGTACGTCCCGGCCGAGTTCGCGGTCGGGGTCTACCAGGACCTCCTGGCGGCCGGGGCCGCCTTCGGACTGACCAACGCGGGCTATTACGCCATCGAGTCGATGCGGCTGGAGAAGGGCTACCGGGCCTACGGGCGGGAGCTGACCCCGGACTACAACCCCGTGGAGGCGGGCCTGCTGTTTGCGTGCAAGCTCGGCACCGACATCAACTTCCTGGGCCGCGAGGCAGTGGAGAAGGCCAGGGCAGAAGGCCCGCGCCGCAAACTCGTTTCGCTGGTCCTCAATGAGCCGGCCGCGACCGCAATGTGGGGCGGCGAGCTGGTGCTGCGCGGAGGCCAGCCCGTGGGCCAGGTCATGTCCGGCGCCTGGGGCGAGGCCCTCGGCGCCTACGTCGGCCTGGCCTACATCCGACATCCCGACGGCGACGTGGTGACCTCCGCCTACCTGCGCGAGGGCACCTACCAGGTGAACGTGGCGGGCGACATCCGCCCCGCCACGCTCCACCTCCGTCCCCCCTACGACCCCCAGAACACCCGCGTACGCGGCGGGTCGCCTTAGTCGCCACACCGGGCTTGTCACGGATTCTGGTTCAACGTTCGTTTCGCTCTGATTCCTGGCGACGAATATCCGTGATAAGTCCTCCAGCGGCAGGAGCTCCGACGTGACTATCAGCGCCTTTGACCTCTTCAAAGTCGGCATCGGGCCGTCGAGCTCGCACACGGTGGGACCGATGCGCGCCGCGGGCATGTTCGCCGCCTCCCTGGCCGAGGACGGCGTGGAGGACCGGGTGGCCGGGATCCGGGCGGAGCTGTTCGGCTCGCTGGGCGGTCAGCGAGACCGGCAGGCTCCGCCTTCCCCCGGCCGCGAGATCGAGTTCGACCCTGCTGAGGACATCGTCCTGCACCGCCGCAAGCGGCTGCCCTTCCACTCCAACGCGATGCGCTTCGAGGCGACCGACACGCTGGGCCACGAGGTGAGCGCGCACCTACTACTCGGTCGGGGGCGGCTTTGTGCTCGGCGAGGACGAGGCGGGGGCGCCGCGGATCGTGCCGGACGCCACGCCGGTGCCGCTCCCCTTCCTCAGCGGCGCCGAGCTGCTGGCCCATACCCACCGCACCGGGCTGCCCATCAGCGGCGTGATGATGGCCAATGAGTGTGTCAAGCGGCCCGAGGCCGAGGTCAGGGCCGGGCTGCTGGCGATCTGGCAGGTCATGCAGGAATGCGTGCGGCGCGGCTGCGAGGCCGGGGGAGTGCTGCCGGGCGGGCTGCGGGTGCGCCGCCGGGCGCGGATGCTGCGCGAGAACCTGGAGCGGACCAGCGACACCACCGACCCGCTGTACGCGATGGAGTGGGTCACCCTCTACGCGCTCGCGGTCAACGAGGAGAACGCGGCCGGCGGCCTGGTCCAGATCCCGTGTATCGAGCGGAACGCGATCGCCTCGGTCAAGGCCATCACCGCCGCCCGGATGGCGATCCGCGGCGACGGCGTGCACTACGTCTCGCTCGACAAGGCGATCAAGACGATGCGCGAGACGGGGGCGGACATGAAGGACAAGTACAAGGAGACCGCCCGCGGCGGCCTGGCGGTCAACGTCATCGAATGCTGACGCGCGAGTGGCGGGCGCCGGGTCCCAGGTGCCTGTTGCGCTGGTTGGTAGCGACCAGCACATCGGGCTGGCTTACGCTGCTGCCCAGGCAGGGAGAAAGGACAGGCATGGCACCGACGGCGCTGCTGCGCATGATCCTCTCGCAGGGCGACGCCCTGGACCGGATGGCCGGGCTCGACCTGGCGGAGCCCGCCGGCGTGCTGGCCGGGGCCGCCCGCATCATCCTGGTCGGCACCGGCACCAGCCAGCACGCGGCCGAGCTCGGCGCGATGATGCTGGACGCGGCGGGCCGGGACGCACGCTGGTATCCGGCGGCGACCTGGGCGCGGTGGAGTACCAGCGCGCGGCCGGGGGACGTGCTGCTGGTGATCAGCCATACCGGGGAGACCGCCTACGCGGCCCGGGCGCGGGCCGACGCGCTGGCGGCCGGCGTCCCGGTGGTGTCGATCACCGGCACGGGGCGCGCCTGGCCGGAGGCGATCGAGACCGTCCCGCCGGACGAGTCGCACACCTACACCGTGAGCTACACCGCCGCGCTGGGGGTGCTCGCCCGGCTCGCCCACGAGCTGGGGTCACCGGACGGGTCGCCCGAGCAGGTGAAACAGGCCGCCGCGGCGGTCCGGCACGTGTGCGCCGAGCCCGCCATCGAGGAGGTGGCCGTGCCCGCCCGCAGCCTGGCCATCGTCGGCAGCGGGCCGTGGGGGATCACCGCCAGGGAGGGCGCGCTGAAGATCCGGGAGGGGGCGCGGATGCTCGCCGAGGGCTTCGACACCGACCGGCTGCTGCACGGCGGCGCCGTCCCGCTGACCGCGGCGGACGGGCTGGTGGTGCTGGAGCCGGCGGCGGACCCCGACGGGCTCACCGCCGCGCTCGGCGCCGCCGCCGAGGCGGAACGGGTGCCGGTGGCGGTGCTAGCGGCCACGGACGTGCCGGCGGCCGCGGACGTGCCGGGAGGCGCGGACTCCGGCCCGCTGCCCCCGCTGCTGGCGCAGATCCCGATGACGGTGCGGCTGCAGCTGCTGGCCGAGCGTTTTGCCCGCCTGCGCCGCCAGGATCCGGACGTGGCCATCACCGGCGAGTGGGACGCGCCCGCCCTGTGGCAGATGGGCGCGCCCGGGGCGGCCCCGTGACGAGGCCGGCCCCGGGCGGGCGCTGAGGCTAGCGGACCGGGTCCAGTTCGGCGGCGGGCCCGCGTGAGGTGACGGGCTCGGCAGTGACGGGCTCGGCCGCGACGGCCGGCCGGGCCGTAGCTGCGGGCTGGGTAGCGTCCGCCGGCGCGGTCGCCGTGCGCAGCCTGGGCACGAACAGGGCGGCGACCGCCGCCACCGCCACCGCCGCCGCGCCGACCCAGACCGCGGCGGACAGGCCGGAGACGAACGCGGCTCCGCTCGTGTAGCCGCCGCGGGCCGCGAACACCGCGCCGAGCACGGCGATGCCGAACACGCCGCCGAGCTCACGGATCGCGTTGTTCGCGCCGGAGGCGATGCCCTCCTGGTCGCGGCGGACCGATCCCAGCACGACGTTGGCGACCGGCGCGAAGAACAGCGACATCCCGATCCCCGAGATCACGAACGCGGGCACCAGCGTGGCGTAGGCGACCGTGGGGCTGGTGACCGCCGCCAGCCAGCCCAGGCCGATCGCCTGCAGCGCCAGCCCGGTGGCCAGCAGCGGGCGGCCGCCGATGCGGTCGGACAGCGAGCCCGCGATGGGCGCGACGAGGATTGGCATGGCGGTCCAGGGCAGCGTGCGCAGCCCGGCCTGCAGCGGCGAGTAGCCCTGGACGACCTGCAGGAACTGCGCCAGCAGGAAGATCGAGCCGAACATCCCGAAGAACATCAGCAGCGAGGCGACGTTGGTCATCGTGAAGCCGCGGCTGCGGAACAGCCTCATCGGCAGCATCGGCTCGGGAGCCCGCAGCTCCCATGCGACGAAGCCGGCCACCAGCAGGGCGCCGATGACCATGGGCGCCAGCACGGTCAGGCTGGTCCAGCCGTGGTCGTTGCCGCGCACCACGCCGAGCACGATCCCGAGCAGCCCCAGGCTGGCCAGGATGACGCCGGGCAGATCCAGGCGGGTCGCCGGGCCGTAGCTCTCGGTCAGCCGCGTCCACGCAAACGGGAGCAGCGCCAGGCCGATCGGCACGTTCAGCCAGAAGATCCACTGCCAGGATGCGCCCTCGACCACGGCGCCGCCGACCAGCGGCCCGATGGCGATGGCCAGGCCCCCAACCGCGCCCCACGCGCCGAGCGCCAGGCCGCGCCGGGCGGGCGGCACGGCCGCCGACAGCAGGGTCAGCGTCAGCGGGATGACGATGGCGGCGCCCACCCCCTGGAAGGCCCGGGCCGCGATCAGCCAGCCGATTCCCGGGGCCAGTGCGGCGGCGGCCGAGCCGGCCGTGAACACGGCGAGGCCGATCACGAACACCCGTCGCCGGCCGAACCGATCGCCGAGCGTGGCCCCCGTCAGCAGCAGCACGGCGAAGGTGAGGGTATAGGCGTTGACGGTCCACTGCAGGTCGGCGAGCGAGGCATGCAGGTGGTCACGGATCGACGGCAGCGCGGTGGTGACCACGAGGTTGTCGAGTGACCCCATGAACAGGGCCACCGAGGTGACCGCGAAGGTCCACAGGATGCGTCGTCTGTCGGTCATCGTGTCTCTCCAGAAAGTGAGTAGTCACTAACTTATGGGCAGAAAAAAAATTGGTGCGGGCCAGTGCGGCGGCCGCGAGGCGTCATTACGAACACCACCGGGTCCATCGCTCGTCAACGGCCGGCAGGTCCATGGCCGCCGCCACGTTCATGAGCATGCCCATGGCGAAGAACGTCACGACCCGCTCGTAGGGCAGCCCGCTCAGCCGCTCGACAAGTGCCCACAGCTGCTTATAGCCGGTGCGGGTAACGTTCCGGATCTCCGGGTCATCGCACGCCGCGTAGGCCTGCAGCTGGAGCAGCAGCAGGGTGCGGTCCTCGAGCAGCTTGTGGTAGGCATCGCCCATAGCGTCGAGGGCGTCATCGCCCACCCGGTCCGCGGCCGCCGCCTCGAACGCGTCTGCCACCTGCCGGAAACACCGTTCCACCAGCGTGAGGAAGAGCGCTTTCTTGGTCGGGAAGAGGCGGAACAGGTAGGGCTGGCTGATACCGGCCCGGCGGGCCACGTCCTCGGTTGAGGTGCCGGCCAGCCCGCGGGCGGCGAACTCGGTGACGGCCGCCGCGAGCACCGCCTCGCGGCGCTCGCTGGCCTTCATCCGGTGCCCGGTCTGGGTCATGGCAGTTAAGATAGTAACTACTCACTAACTTGTCAAGATGGCCCGAATCCGGCGTATCGGGCGGGTGGGGCGGCGCGCCGCGCCCACGTTGCCCAAGCGGGCCACCATGCGGGCTGAGGTGCCCTAACATCACCAACTGGGTGGCGCAGTGAGCGGGGAGCATCAGCGGTGACGAGTTGTCTGCATGGGCATCCCGTCTCCCCAGGATCGGAGTTCTGTGAGACCTGCGGAGACGACGTCCGGCTTCGCTGCGGGCAGGGGCATCGCAGCGGCGCGGGCGCTCAGTTCTGCGAGGCGTGCGGGGAACTCCTGGCTGCCGCGCAGGCTCACCCTGGTGGCGGCGAGGACGCCAGTGCCCCGGTGCTGGACTACAGCAGCGGGTCCTTCACCGACTTCATCCTGAGCGACCAGGCGGACCTGGCTGAGCCGGGCCCGCCGACCCCGGAGCCCGTCGGCCCCGGCCCGGCCGGGCTGGCCGAACCAGCCGGGCCCGGACCGCCTGGCCCAGCGGAGCCTGGCCCGGCGGAGCCCGGCTCCCTCGGGTCCGTGCCCGCCATGCCGGTGTCTGACATACCGGTGCGGGGCCGTGGGACGGGCCGGTGCGGGACGGGCCGGTGCCGGATGGGCCGGCGGCGGTGGTCCCGTCCTCCGGTGACGCGTCGCTGGTCGCGGGCCATGACGTGAACGAGGTGAAAGCCTCCAGCACCCGGCCGATGGACCTGTCGGCGCCGGCCGGCTCGCCGCGCGGCGTGACCAGCACGCGGCCGATGGACCTGCCGCTGTTGTCGCTGAGCCCGGCGCGCGGGCCGGCCTGGCCCCAGCCGGTGCGGACGGCGGAAGGCCTGCCCGAACCGTGGCGCGATGCCCATGCCGATGTGCTGGCCAGCCTGCCGCCGTACGGTGAGCGCGGCAGCCTTCCGGGGCCAGCGCGCCCCAGGCGCCGCCGCGTCCGGGCGCTGACCCTGACGCTGGCGCTGGCCGTGCTGGCCGTCGGCGGCACGGCGGGCGCGCTCGCGCTGCTGCAGCATCACGCTTCCGCGCCCCAGGCGGGCACGCCGCAGCGGGGCAACGCCTCGGGCTCGCCCAGCCCGGCGGGCTCGGCGCGGCCGACGGGCCGCCCGGCGCCGGCGCTCCCGGTCCGCTCCTCGGGATGGACCGCGCCGGTCCCCATCGACCAGACGGCGCTGAACGCCACCAATGCCGTCATCACCGGGCTTTCCTGCCCACGGATCACGGTCTGCTATGCCGTGGACAGCGCCGGGAACATCCTGCAGTCCACGTCCCGGGCCGCCGGTGCCAGGGGCGCCTGGCAGGTGGTCGCCAGCGATCAGGGCGGCGGCCTCGTCGCGATCTCCTGCCCCACCGCTGGGTTCTGCCTTGCGGTGGACAAGGCCGGTGACGCGATGACCATGAGCAACGGAAGCTGGGGGAGCCCGGCCTACGTGGACGCACGGACCGGCACCTTTACGTCCGTGTCCTGCCCGCTGACCACGTTCTGCATGGCCGCCGACAGCGGCGGCAACGCGTTCGCCTACACCGCCACGTCGAACACCTGGCAGCCCTTCACGGTGGACACCAGCGGCGGCGGCCTCACCGGCGTGTCCTGTACCGGTCCCGGCCACTGTGTGGCCGTCGACACCGGCGGTGGCGCCTACACCTACGACGGCAGTTCATGGAGCACCGCCGTCCAGGTGGACGTGGGCCACGCCTTCACCGCCGTGTCGTGTGCGAGCCCCTCGTTCTGCGCCGCGGCCGACGACGCCGGCAACGGCGCGATCCTGGCGGGCGGCAGCTGGAAGGTGGCGGCGATGGGCACCACCGCCGGCGCGCTCGCCTGCCCGGTTGACGGGTTCTGCCTGGCGGCCAACGGATCAGGCGGCGCGGTCGCTTACCATAACGGTGCCTGGTCGGCGGTGACCAGGATCGATGGGCAGCGGACCATCGGCGTGCTGAGCTGCCCCGCCCTGACCGCCTGTACCGCCGCGGACCAGCAGGACAACGTCCTGTACTACGCGCCCCCGCCGTCCGGCTGACCCGCGGAGCCTGGCTCTGCGGTGGTGGATGTGCTGGGGCAGCCTGCCCGCGCACATGGCCGGCCCAGGCAAGTCACGGGACGCGGCTGGTGAGAAGGCCGGGCCTGCCTGGTGCGGCCCGGGTCCGGACTGAGCGAGGTCGGAGTGCAGGGACGTTCCATGATCCCCCTCGGCATGGGCGGAGACGGGAAGCGCGGCCAGGGCCTGCCGCCGGCCCGGCCACACGAGCCCCCGGAGCGGCCGGGGCCAGGCCACCCAGGGCGTGGCGGCGCGGCGGTGCCGGGCTGGTTCTGGCCGGGGCCACGCTGCTGGCCGCGAGCTGCTCCAGCGCCTGGCCCGCCGCGGCGGCCCCGGCCTCGCATGCCGCCCCGGCGGTGCCGACCATCAGCCCGGCGCAGCGGAAGATGGCGGCCCGAAGCTACCTGGCGATCGCCCTCCCGGCGAACCGGCGCCTCGATGAGGACTTCGACGGCCTCGATGACAACCACAACGATCTCGCCGCGGCCGAGGCCGCCCTGCGGGACGCCGCGGCCACGGAGCGCCAGTTCGACCGGCGCCTGCTGGTCCTCAAGCTCCCGGCGGCAACCGAGACGGTTGCCCGCCTGCTGGTGACCGCGAACGAGGCCCGGGCCCGGCTCACCACGGCGGCGGCCGCCAGCACCTCCCTGAGCCAGTTCCACCGGTACGAACCCCGGCTCACCGCGGCCAACCGGCCGGTGGAGGAGGCGGTCCGCGTGATCCGCGGCCAGCTGGGCCTGCCGGCCCCCGAGACAAGCTAGCGCCGCCACCCGGGTCACGCCCGGCCTTGAACCCGCGCTGGCTCCGGGACGTGGACATCAACCTCGGCACCGTCTTCACGTTCTGGGACATGCTTTCGCGCCGGGCCGTCTTCCCGCAGCGTGACGGCGCGCCCGGCGTGACCGGTTGAGGGCGCCGCGGTCGTCCTGCTCGGCATCACCGCCCTGCTGATGCCGGGCCCCGCGCGCTCAGCTGCCTGAGCTCCTCAATCGCGATCCGGTCATGCCCACGCGCCGGCCTGCCGTTGGCGGGCCCAGGAGATACTGGCCAGATGAGCGAGGCGTTGGTGGTTCCGGTCCTGGCCGCCGGGCCGTTCAGGCTGCGGCCGTTCGTCATGGCCGACCTGCATCTGGTGCGCGAGGCGGCACAGGACCCGTACATACCGCTCATCACCACCGTGCCAGCGGCGTTCACCGACACCGAGGGACGCCGGTTCATCGAGCGGCAATGGGACCGGGCCCGGCGAGGATCGGGTTACTCGTTCGCCATCACCGATGCCGCCACCGGCCGCGCAGTTGGCCAGATCGGGCTCTGGCTGGACAACATCGGCGAGGGGCGCGCCTCCATTGGCTACTGGGTCGCTGCGTCGGCCCGTGGGCGCGGCGCCACCAGCCACGCGCTGCAGACGCTCACCTTCTGGGCGCTGGGCGTCCTGCGCATTCCGCGCCTGGAACTGTACGTGGAGCCGTGGAACGAGGCATCCATCCGGACCGCCGAGCGAGCCGGTTTCCAGCGGGAATGCTTGCTGCGCAGTTGGCAGGAGGTGGGCGGGGAGCGCAAGGACATGCTCATGTACTCGCTGCTGCGCAGCGACCTCCCGGAGGCCTAGGCAGTCAACGGGCGTACAGGGCGGGCGGTCAGGGGGTCAGGACGGCACGGCGGTGGGGGGCCTGGCCGCAGCGGGACCAGCCCTCGGCGGCGCGGTCCAGCGGCAGGGTTTCCCGGTCGGCGGTGATCCGGCCGTCCGCCGCATGCGCCAGGATCTCGGCCAGGGCGGCGGTCTTCTGCTCATCGGTGAGCGCGTTGTTGGTGTAACCGAGCACGGAAAGCACCCGGCTCCGCAGGAGGGCTGAGCTGAATCCGGCCATGACGCCCGCGGACGAACCGAGGTTGACCAGCCGGCCGTTCGGCGACAGCACCCGCAGGGCGGCCTCGGCGGGCACTCCCCAGACCGGGTCGAGCACCAGGTCAACCCGGTCGCCGACGGCCCGCGCCAGCTGCTCGGCGACCGCGTCGACGTCCTCGCCGGACAGGTCGGCGACGGCGTCGGCGCCGAGCTCGCTGGCCCGGGCCCGGCCGTGCGGGTCGCGGCAGGCGGCCACCACCCGGCCGGCCCGTGCAGGCGGGCCGCCTGCACGGCTACCTGGCCGACGTTGCCGCTGGCGCCCAGGACGAGCACGTGTTCGCCCGGCCGCAGCTGCCCGCGCCAGGACAGCGCCATCCAGGCGGCGACCGCGGACAGCCCGAGGGCCGCGGCGAGATCGTCAGTGACGCCGTCCGGCAGCGCCAGCATGGCCGTCTCGGGCACCACGCAGAACTCGGCCAGCGAGCCGTCGCCGGGCGCCATGCCCGCGCTGCAGCTGAACCAGACGCGCTGGCCGGCCGGGGCGGTATCGGCTTCGGCGACGGTCCCGACCCCCTGCGTCCCGGGCACGTACGGCACGGCGGGTGCGCCAAAATACGAGGTCCCGGAGGCGCAGAGCAGGTCGAGCGGGTTGATGGGGGCCGCGGTGACCCGGATCAGCGCCTGGCCGGGCTTGCGGCCCGGCACCGGATGCGGGCCGTACCGCGGCGGCTCACCGTGGCGCTGGAGGACCGCCGCGCGCATGGCCGGTGCGCCGCCGTCCCCCCCGCCGGGCGGGCCAGGGCTGGCCATCGCCGGCGTCATGACGCCGTCTTCGTGACGCCGATCCTCATGAGACCGGGCCCTGGTCCTCGGTGTAGGTGTAGGTGTAGGGGTTCTCCAGGACCCTGGCCTCCGGGATCTCCGGGTGCATGCCCTCGTTCCAGGCGTCGGGGCCCAGCTCGCCCTGGAGGTAGTCAACCGTCTGCTCGATCACCTGCCGTGCCTTGCCGAGGTCGGTGTCCACCAGGCGGTGGTCGTACTTGACCACCCGGCCGTTCACGACGACCGTGTGCACGTCGCCGCGCCCCGCCTGGAAGACGACGTGGCCGTACGGGTGGAGCAGCGGGAACATCACCGGCGAGGCGTCATTCTTGATCAGCACGACGTCCGCCTTCTTGCCCGGCTCCAGGCTCCCGGTCAGCGAGTCCATGCCCAGGGCCTTGGCCCCGCCCCGGGTGGCCCAGTCGACCACCTGCTCGGCGCGCAGGAAGTGATGGGTCACCGTCTCGTCCCGGCCATGGGCCTCCAGGTGCTCGCGGACACGGTCGGCGCTCAGCGTGGCCCGCATGGCGGAGAACAGGTCGGCGCTCCACCAGACGCTGGTGTCCATGGACAGCGAGACGGGGATGCCATGCTCGCGCAGCCGCCAGGTGGGCGGGTAGCCCTGCCCGGCGCTCTGCTCGCTCTCGGTGGAGACCGACGCCGCGCCGCCGGTCGCCGCGATCCGGTGATAGGAGTCGGCCGACAAGGTGGCCGCGTGCACGTAGATCGTGGACGGGGTCATGAAGCCGTTCTCGTACATGAGCCGGATGCCGTCGTCGCCGGTCGCCTCCCGCACCCCGGCGTGGGTGGTCACCGGCGCGCCCAGGTCGCGGGCCACCTCGAACGCGGCGCGTTCGAGGAACTCGGGATTGCCGGGGATGTCGAAGGCCATCTGGAAGCCGAGCATGTCGTTGCCGCTGCTGAAGCGCCGGTTCACGAAATCGCGGAACTCCGGCGTCGCCGACCACTCCCAGGGGCCCTGCTGGATGTTGCCGTAGGCGAGGACGAAACGCCCCGGTACCTCCTCCAGCGCGTCCACCGCGGCGTCCGCGTGATCGGTGGTCTGCAGGCCGTGTGACCAGTCCACGCTGGTCGTCACCCCGGCGTCGACCGCCTCGATCGCGCTCAGCAGGTTGCCGGCGTAGACGTCCTGCGGCCGGAACGACTTGCCCCACTGCAGGTAGTTCCAGACGAAGTACTGGGTGAGGGTCCAGTCGGCGCCGTAACCGCGCATCGCCGTCTGCCACATGTGCCGGTGGGTGTCGATCATGCCAGGCATGAGGATGCCGCCGGTCGCGTCGATCTCGGCCGTGCCCTCGGGCACCTCGAGCCCGGGGCCGACGGCGGCGATCCGGTCCCCGGTGATGAGAACGTCGGCGCCGTGCAGGACGTGATGGGCGTCGTCCATCGTCAGCACGGTCGCGTTGCGGAACACAACCGGCCGTCCTGGCGTCAGGTCGGCGGCGGCCGGGCCGGCTCCTGGCTGGCCGCCCACCTGGTCCGGGCTGGATGCGGCTGTCATGGGCTACCTCCACTGTGCTGCAGTCCCCAGTGCTGCAAGACCCTGTCCTGCCAGAACCCAGTGTGCTCCTCGAACCGTGCGATGCGTGGGCATGTGCCCGCGCTGCCACGGACATGTGTCCGCACAACGGGCATAAGCAGCCTGACCGGAACATTGGCCGGCCCGGCGACCGGTGTCAAGTAACAAGTCGCCCGGCTGACGGGTCGGGCATACTGGCCATGTCCGCCATGCGGACGCGGCCGCCCGGCCGCGTTACAGTCGTGGAGGCGCGGTTGAGCGGACCGGCACCGCACGGCCACCGCAGGACACAGAACGCAGGAGCGGAGAGGCGCCCATGGCACGCCCCGGCACCGGCAGGGACTTCATCGAGGCCCTGGCGCGTGGCCTCGATGTGATCCGGGCGTTCCAGCCGGGCCAGCCGGCCATGTCGCTGGCCGCGGTGGCGAAGGCGACGGGGCTGACGCGCCCCACCGCGCTGCGGATCCTGCTCACGCTGAAGCAGATGGGGTATGTCCGCACGGTGGACCATAAGTACGAGCTCACCCCGCGCGTGCTCGAGCTCGGCATGTCGTACGTGCTGTCCCGCAACCTGTGGGAGGTGGCCAGGCCGCACATGGAGCGCCTGGTGGCCCGCACCCGCGAGTCCTCCTCCATCGCGCAGCTGGACGGGTCGGACATCGTCTACGTGGCCAGGGTCGCGGTTCCGAAGATCGTCGCGCTGGCGGTGACCATCGGCACCAGGTTCCCGGCCATGCAGACGTCGCTGGGCAAGGTGCTGCTGGCCGCGCTCTCGCCCGAGGAGGCGGAACGCGTGCTCGCCGAGCCGGGCCGGTCCGGGATCCCCCCGCGCGTCGCGTTCAGCGGCGAGGAACGGGCGGCGAAGCTGCGGGAGGTCCGTGCGCGCGGCTGGGCGCTCACCGACGAGGAGCTGGCGGCGGGAATCCGCTCGGTGGCCGCACCGCTCCGGGACGGGGAAGGCCGGGTGATCGCCTCCCTGAACGTCAACACGCACGCCGCCGAGACCCCGGTCGAGGTGCTGACCGGGGAGTACCTCCCGCTGCTGCTCCAGACCGCGGGGGCGATCAGCGCCGACTGGGCGGCCTGCCAGGCGGCGCCGCAGGTGACCGTCCCGCAGCCCGCTGCCCCAGAGCCCCTGGCCATGCCGTGACGCCGGCCTTGACACTGGATCTGCACGGCACCCACACTGCACCTTGCCGGACAGATGTCCGGCAAGCGGACAAAAGGACACGTTGCCCGTCATGAGCCAACCCGGCACGCCCAGTCCCGACACCCCGCCCCCCGATGCCCGGTCGGCCGCGTCCGGGCCGCCCGCCGCCCCGGACGGCTCCCGGCCGGGCAGCGGACCGGCGCGCCCGGGTCCGCTCGCTGGCCTGATCGTCGCCGATTTCTCGCGCGTCCTGGCCGGCCCGTACTGCACCATGCTGCTGGGTGACCTCGGCGCGGATGTGATCAAGGTAGAGAGCCCGGGCGGTGACGACACCCGCCGCTGGGTCCCGCCGGTCACCGAGGACGGCAGGTCCACCTACTTCCTGGCCATCAACCGCAACAAGCGATCGGTCGCGCTGGACCTGCGCGAAGAGGGCGATCTCGTGCTGGCGAAGGAGCTCGCCCGCCGCGCCGACATCTTCGTGCAGAACTTCAAGCCCGGCGGGCTCACCAGGTACGGCCTCGACTACGCCTCGGTAAGCGCCGCCAACCCGGCCATCATCTACGCTTCGATCAGCGGCTTCGGCGCCGGCCGGCGGCAAGGACCTGCCCGGCTACGACCTCATGGTCCAGGCCATGTCCGGCCTGATGAGCCTGACCGGCGACCCGGACGGCCCGCCGTACCGGGCGGGCATCTCGATGTTCGACGTCATGGCGGGCATGCACACGGCCATCGCGATCCTGGCCGCCCTGCATCACCGGGACGCGACCGGCGAGGGCCAGCACGTCGAGGCCAGCCTGCTGGCCTCCGCGCTGTCCGGCATGGTGAACCAGACCAGCGCCTACGTCGCCGGGGGAGTGGTCCCGTTCCGGATGGGCAACTCCCACCCCAGCCTCACCCCGTATGAGCCGCTGCCCACCGCCGACAGAGAGCTGATCGTCACCGCGGGCAACGACGCGCAGTTCCGCCGGCTGTGCGAGGTGATCGGGGCCCCCGAGCTCGCGGACGATCCCCGGTTCGCGACCAACGAGGGGCGCACGGCCAACCGGGACGAGCTGCGGCCACTGCTGGCGCAGTACCTGGGTGCCCGCACGGCGGCGGAGTGGTTCGACGAACTGATCGCGGCGGGCGTGCCCGCCGGGCCCATCAACACGGTGGACGCCGGTGTCGCCTTCGCCCGCGACATCGGGCTGGAGCCGGTGGTTACCGCGGGCCAGGGAGAGGCGGCGATGCCCACGGTCAGGCACCCGATCATCTATTCGGCGACCCCGCCCAGCTACCCGCTGCCCCCGCCGGTGCTGGACGAGCACGGCGAGGAGGTCCGGGCCTGGCTCGCCGGGCCGCCCGGCCCGCTCGCCCCGCCGGGGGGCGGCCCGGCCCCGGCCAGCGCGCGCCAGACGGGAACGGGCACATGACCCAGCCGGGGGCGGTGCCCCGTTTCCCCACCTCGCTGGGCGCCTCCGACCCGGACACGATCACCCTGCTCGGCCAGAACCTGGCCGTCGACCTCATGGGCAAGGTCGGGTTCGGCGAGCTGGCGCTGTGGCTGGTGACCCAGCGCCGCCCCACCCCGTCACAGGTCCGGGTGTTCGAGGCGGTGCTGGTGGCGCTGGCCGACCACGGCTTCACCCCAACGGCGATCGCGGCCCGGCTGACCTACCTGAGCGCGCCCGATTCGGTGCAGGGGGCGCTCGCGGCCGGCCTGCTCGGCGGCGGCTCCCGCTTCCTCGGGGTCACCGAGGACGCCGGGCGGTTCCTGTCGGATGTGCTGGCCGGGGCGGAGCAGCCGCTGCCCACCGACGACGCGGGCTGGGACATGCTGGCGCTGGCGGCCGTGACCAAGGCCCGCGCGGAGCGCAAGTTCGTCCCCGGCCTCGGTCATCCCGTGCACAAGGTCACCGATCCCCGCACCCCGGCCCTCATCGCGATCGCGGACCAGGAGGGGCTGCGCGGCCCGCATCTGCGCCTGTTCGAGGCGATCGGCCGGGTTCACCCGCAGGTGCTCGGCCGGACGCTGCCGCTCAACGGCGCCGGCACCTGCGGCGCCGCCCTCGCCGATCTCGGGCTGCCGCCCGAGCTGCTGCGCGGGTTCGCGCTGCTGGCGCGCACCGCCGGGCTGCTGGGCCAGCTGGCCGAGGAACGGCGCCGCCCGGTCGGCATGGACATCTACCTCACGGTCGAGCACAACGCCGAAAATCTGCCCCCCGAGCCCGCCTGACCGCGGGCCTGCCGTCCCAGGGAGCCGCCATGGCCACCGTTGCAGCGGTCATCGCATCGACACATCACCCGTTCTACTACCGGGCGAGCACGTCCACCGGCGCCGACCGGCCGCCGTTCGCCGACGAATGGGTAACCAAGATCGAGGCGTTCCGCAAAACCCTCACCCGCGCCCGCCCCGATGTCCTGGTCATGGTCGGCTCGGACCATTTCCACCAGCTGTGGCTGGACAACATGCCGCAGTTCCTCATCGGCAAGGCGCCGTTCTACGACGCGAACTTCTACAACGAGGAACGGGAGTTCGGCCTGCCCCGGATGTTCGTGCGTGGTGACGAGGACCTGTCCGGGTACCTGCTGCGCCAGGGCATCGACGCCGGCTTCGACCTCGCGTTCAGCAACGAGCTGCGGATCGACCACAGCATCACCTGCCCGCTCATCACCTTGCGGCCGGAAGCGGACCTGCCGATCGTCCCCGTCTACACCAACATCTTCGCGCCGCCGCTGCCGCAGCCGAAGCGCTTCGTGGAGCTGGGCAAGACCATCCGGCAGCTGGTCGAGGCCTGGCCGAGCGACAAGCGGGTGGCCATCATCGGCACCGGCCACCTGTCGCTGGAGCTGGGCGGGCCACGCCAGTTCGGCCCGCACGGCCCCGACCCCGAGTTCGACCGCAAGGCGGTCGGCTGGATCGCGTCGGGCGACCTGCCGGCGGCGCTGGCCGAGGTCAGCCTGGACAGCCTGTGGCTGCCGGGCAACGCGACCCACGGCTTCATGGATTTCATGCTGATGATGGGCGTGGCCGGCGAGAACGTGAAGGCCGATTACAGCGACTCGCTCGACCTGTTCCACACCATGGAGGCCTATTTCACCTGGTACCCGGAGGCGGCGGCATGAGCAAGTACCTGCTCAACAAGTTCCTCTATACGGTCGACCGCGACCCGGAGCTGGTCGAGCGCTACCGCGAGGACCCGCGCGGCACGGTCGCCTGGTGGGAGGCCGAGCGCGCCAACGTCATCCTCAACCTGCCCGGGATCGAGCGCAGCACCTGGCTCGAGTTCACCGATACAGAACGAGAGGCCCTCGCGACCCACGATTTTGTCAAGCTGTTCGAGCTGGGGGCGCACAACTTCCTGACCCTGACGCTGTTCATCGCCATGTTCGAGCGCGACTACGACGAGCCGCTGGGGTTCCAGCTCGAGTACGCGAGGAAGCTGAGCCACTTCGGCCTGCCCTATCCCGACATCTCGACCTGAGATCAGGCCAGGCCCGCCCCGCGCGCCTGGAACTCGTACAGCGACAGGAAGTCCTCCTCGCGCAGGCCGTGGCCGATGGCCGACTGGATGATCTGGTACACGGAGGACGTGGAGGGCATCGGGACCTCCAGCGCCCGGGCCGCGCCGAGGCCCAGGTCGAAGTCCTTGCGCAGCTGTTCGTTCGTGAATGTGAGGTGCCGGTCCCCGGTGACCAGCTCCGGGCTGCGGCGGCGGATCCAGGGCGAGGTGAGCCCCGAGCCGTTGAAGAACTCCAGGAACGCTGCCCGGGAGGTGCCGGCCTTCTCTACCAGGGTGACCACCTCGGCCAGCGACTGCACCATCATGCCCAGGTAGAGGTTGTGCGCGAGCTTGACCAGCCGGGCCTGCTCTTGTTCGCCGACGTAGGTCACCTTGCCCGCGATCCGCTCCAGGTCGGGACGGGCCGCCTGGAAGGTGTCCGCCGGCCCGGACACGATGAACGAGCCCTGCCCCTCGGCGAATACCTCCGGATTGCCGCAGACCGGAGCGGCGAGGAAGCCGACCCCGGCCGCGGCGGCGGCCGCCCGGATCCGCGCCGACGCCTCTTCCGACACGGTCGAGCAGTCGACCAGCACGCCCGGCCGCCGCTCGCCGGCCAACAGGCCGCCCTCGCCGAGCGTGACCTGTTCCAGGTCGGCCGGGCCGGTCACCATGGTGAACACCAGCTCGCAGCCGGCCAGCGCGGCGATGTCCGGCGCGACCCGGGCGCCGCGCGCGGCCAGCGGGGCCGTCTTGGCTTCCGTCCGGTTCCAGACCGTGACCGGGCGCCCGGCGTCGATCAGCCGGCCCGCCATCACGCCGCCCATCTTGCCGGTGCCAAGCCAGCCGATGCTCGGTTCGGTGGTCATGCGCTCTCCTCGTCTGCCGGGCAGGCCCGGCGCCGGTAAACAGGCGGGTGCCTGCCACGTACAGCTGGTCGGCCGGGAACCGGGTCAGCAGCTCGCAGCCACCGGCGGTGACGACGACCTCTTCCTCGATCCGGGCCGCCGACGAGCCGTCCGCGGCCGGCCAGTAGGTCTCGATCGCGAACACCATGCCCTCCTTCAGCTCGACCGGGTGCTCGAAGGAGTGGTAGCGGCTCATCAGCGGCCGCTCCCAGTTCGACAGGCCCAGCCCGTGACAGTACTGCAGGCCGAACGCCTCCTCCTCGTCGGCGAAGCCGAACTCGGCCGCGGCCGGGAAGTGGCGCACCACGTCCGCGGAAGTGGCACCTGGCCGGATCTCCGAGATCGCGTTGTCCATGAACTCGCGGGCTCGGCGGTAGGCCTCACGCTGCTGCGGTCCGCGCTGCCCACGTTCAGCGTCCGGTAGTAGCAGGTCCGGTAGCCGTTGAAGGAGTGGATGATGTCGAAGTAGGCGGTGTCGCCGGGCCGGATCAGGCGGTCGGAGAACACGTGCGGGTGCGGGCTGCACCGCTCGCCCGAGATGGAGTTGACCGCCTCCACCTCCTCCGACCCGTTCTCGTACAGGTACTGGTTGACCAGGGCGACGCAGGCGTTCTCGCGGATGCCCGCCCGCAGGTACCGGTAGAGCTCGTCGTAGGCGCCGTCGACCAGCGCCGCTGAGTGGTCGAGCAGCGCGATCTCGTCGGCGGTCTTGATGGCCCGGATGTCCTGCATGAACCCGTGACCGTCCACGATGTGCAGGCCCTCGGCCTCCAGCGCCCGCAGCACCGGCAGCTCCACCACGTCCACGCCGACCGGCTCACCGGCCAGCCCGTGATCGCGCAGGATGCCGGCCAGCCGCCGGGCGTTGCCGCGCTCGACCCCGACCTCCTCCGGGATGGACCCGCGCCAGCTGGAGATGCCCGCCCGCCAGTTCGCCTTGTCGTTCCAGGGCGCGAACATCTGATGGGTGCGGGCCGCCGACCCGATGTCCCACAGGATCGGGTCTGCGCCGCGCATCACCAGGCAGCAGCGGAACAGCTTGTCCCTGGCCCAGTTGCCGATGTGCGTGGCGGTCGTGTAGCGGATGTTGTTCATGTCGAACAAGATCAGGGAGCCGATGTCGGATTGTTCGAGTGCGGTGCGGACCTTGCTCGCACGGTCGGTCCTGAGCCGGGCGAAATCGACGCGTTGTTCCCAGTCGGTGCCTAGCGTGGCGCCGGGGGAGGCGATGGGGACGGATGCCGTGGTGGCGGAGTAGTTCTGGACCATGGTGGCGGGTCCTTCCTGGCTGATGTCGTGGGCGCGGGCCGGGGTGGGCGCCCCTCCGCTCCGCTTCGCTCTTTAGACGCTCCGGGCCACCCACCCCGGCCCGCGCCTGTTCCGGCTGGGGCCGTCGCCTCGGCTTCCCGAGCAGTCCACCCCCGCAGACCAGCCCACCCCGCGCCCAGCAGCCAGCGCGCAGACCAGCGCCTGCAGGCCCGCGCCCGGCGGGCCGCCCCGCACAGCTCGCGCCGGCCCACCCTCCCAGAAGGCGGCCGGGCGGTTCATACCGGGGCGTACTCGCCTTCTTCGGCTGGGAGAGGCTGGGAGCGAGGGGGAGTGCCTGGCTGATGCAGTGCCGACCAGGCGGCGTCGATTAGGTGCTGGGCCGTTAGGCCGTACTTGGTGAAGAGGTAGCTGGGGGTCTTGGCGCCTTCGGCGTAGGTGTCTTGGAGGCCGATGCGGTGGAGGGGGCGGGGGAGGGCGGACTCGGCTAGGGCTTCGGCTACTGCGGAGCCCAGGCCGCCGATGATGGAGTGGTTCTCGGCGGTGATCACCGTTTGGGCGGCGGCTGCGGCGGCCAGGACTGTCGCGGAGTCAAGGGGCTTGATGACCGGGATATTGAGAACTACCGTGGCGATACCGGCCGATCGCAGCACGCGGGCCGCTGCAAGTGCAGGGGCGACCATCATGCCGCTGACCAGCAGAGCCACATCGGATCCGGGGACCGCCGCAGGCGCCCGGACCTGGCCTACCACGTCCCACGTGGAGGGCGCCCACACCCCCATCCCACCCCGGCCCGCGGTTTCGGCGCCGCCCCCGGTCACGCCGCCGCCGCTGGTGACAGCACCACCCTCGCTGACGGCGCCACCTGCGGTTTCGGCGCCGCCCTCGCTCTCGGCCCCGCCGCTGGTGACACCGCGGCCGGTGGTCTCGGCGCCGCCTCTGGTCACGCCGCCGCCGCTGGTGACCGCGCCGCCCTCGGTTTCGGCGCCGCCTCGGGTGACGCCGCCCCCGGCGGTTGCCCCGCCGCCGGTGGTTCCGCGCGCGAGGCCCGTTCCGTTGCGGCCGTCAACCAGCACCTGAGCGCGGTCGAGGGACAGCCGGTGATCTTCGGGGAAGATCACCGGGATCTCGCCGCGCTTGAGGCGCAGGTAGACCGGGCCCGGCAGATCGGCGATGGCCGCTACCACCTGGGCGGTCTCGGTCGCGTCCGCCACGTCCACGACGGTCATGCCGGGGAGCGCGCGCATCAGCGCGACATCCTCGATGGCCTGGTGGCTGGGACCGCCGGGGCTGGACACGCCGGGCATAAAGCCGACGAGGCGAACCGGCAGATGCGGGTAGGCGACCGCGTTGACGATCTGGTCGAAGGGGCGCCGGGTGGCGAACACGCCGAACGTGTGCACGAACGGGATCAAGCCGCTGCGGGCCAGCGCCCCGGCCACGCCGATCATGTTCGCCTCGGCCATGCCCGGCGTGGATGAAGCGGTCCGGGAACGCCGCCTGGAAGAGGTCGATCTCGCACTGGCGGGTCAGGTCGCCGCTCAGGCAGACGATCTCCGGGCGCTGCCGGGCCAGCTCTACCAGCGCGTGGCCATACGGCTTGAGCACGGTGCGGTAGGGCGGGTCCGGCACGGGCGATTCCAGCCCGGGCGATTCCAGCCCGGGCCGGTCGGCGTCATCCGCCATGTGACACAGCTCCGCGCTGAGTTCGGCGTCCGCCGCCGCCGCGAGGTCGGCGGGCAGCTTGATGAAGTGGCCGTCGGCGTCCGGCGGCAGGCAGGTAAGCCCGTGACGGGTGGAGGTGCGGCAGACCAGGATGCGCGGGCCGGTCGGCCGGACGCCTCGGTCCGCCCCGCTCGGCCAGGGCGGTGGCCACGGCGCCCACGTCGTGGCCGTCGAGATCGACGGCATCCCAGCCGAACGCACGCCATTTGGCGGCTATCGGCTCGATGGTGGTGATGCTGTCCACCGGGCCGTCGACCTGGGAATTGTTGGCGTCGAGCAGGACGGTCAGCCGGGCCAGCCGGTAATGCCCTGCGAACATCGCCGCCTCCCAGACCTGCCCCTCCTGCAACTCGCCGTCGCTGAGGAACGCGAACGTCCTGGCCTCCGGCGTGGCCGCGCAGGCGGTCGGCCAGCGCGAAACCGGCCGCCGCCGACAGGCCCTGGCCCAGCGAGCCGCAGGTGTAGTCCGGTACCGGGCTGCGCTCGGTGCCGATGGCCTCCAGCGCCGAGCCGTCCTGCCCGTAGCCGGCCAGCGCGGCCTCATCGAGCAGGCCGGTCTGGGCGGCGGCGGCGTAGGCGGCGATGACGTAGTGCGCTGGCGAGCAGACCACCCGGTCGGTCCCCGGCCGCAGGGCGGCGCCGTAGACGGCGGCGTACTGTTCCGCCGCCGACAGCGCCTGGCCGAGGTAGCCGAACCCGTGCGGGGCGACCATCCGCACCGCGTGCAGCCGGATCGCCGTGGCCAGCCGTCGCAGATCGCCGCTGCCGGGTGCCAGGGGCCTTGCCTGAGCCAGCCTGATCACCTCTTTTGGTAAAGTGGCTATGCCAATTTACCGGAACCGTGGCCCACCGGGGAAGACTGGGCGGGCCGGGTCGGTGCGGCCGGAGGCGATCGGTGGCGGATACGCGGACCCGGCGTGGTCAGCCCGTGGACCTGCCGGGCATCCAGCCGGTGCCAGCTTCCGCGGGTGTCGGACCAGGTGGCCGAGCAGATCCGGCGGCTGATCGTCGGTGAGCAGCTGGCCGAGGGGGCCAGGCTGCCTGCCGAGCGGGAGCTGGCCGACCGGTTCGGGGTGAGCCGGCCGATGGTAAGCCAGGCGCTCCGCATGCTTTCCCTCATGGGCCTGATCGAGATCCGGCGCGGGTCCGGTGCTTTTGTCCTGCGCCGCCCCCAGGCCATGGTCACCGCCTCGGTCGGCCTCATGCTCGATCTCCACGGGTCGGTGGGGGAACTGGCCGAACTCCGGCTGTGGCTGGAGACGCTCGGGGTCGTCCACGCCGCGCAGCGCCAGCCCCCCGTGACCGCCGGCATCGGCGGCGCCCTGCAGCGCCTGGCCGCCTCGACCGGCAGCGCATCGGAGTGGATCGCCGCCGACACCGTGTTCCACGCCACGGCGGTACGGGCCGCCGGGAACACCTACCTGACCACCATCTACGAGGGTGTGCACACCGCCGTCCTCACCCACGAGCACGAGCACTGGGTCCGCACCGAGACCGAGCCGGCCTGGCTGGCGCCGCCCGCCGCGCCGCTGCTCGATCTCCATCGGGCGATCTACGACGCGGTTGCCGCCGCCGACCCCGAGGCGGCCAGCGCCGCGGTGCTGCGCCATCACCAGGTGATGCTGGAGCACCTGAGGGCTGCCCACGGCGTGTCCGCTCCCCGGTGATCACCCGGCCGGCGTGGAAAATAGCCCCTATGAAGCCGTCGTCAAAGTGGTCCCTGTGGTCGCAGGACTCCTTCCTGTCGATCGGGTCGAGGGGGTCGGTCCTGTCCATCGGGTCGGTGGGCTCCTTCTTGTCGGTGGGGTCGGTCGGGTCCTTCGCGTCCGCGTTCAGCATCGGGTCCTTCGCGTCCGCGCTGTCGCTGCTGTCGTCGTTGTCGGCTGGGTCGGTGATGTCGTTCCGGTCGGTCGGTGGGGTGATGTCGGGCCCGCGCCGCCCGGAGGACCAGGGGGGGTGACCGGGCGGGGGACTCCGCTCGATCTGGTCCGCCACACCAGCGGCGCCGCCCGGGTAACGAACGTCGAGCTGTTCTTCGACCTGGTCTACGTGTTCGCGGTTACCCAGCTGTCGCATCACTTGCTGCACAATCCGACGGTCACCGGGGCGCTGCAGACGGCGCTGCTGCTGGCCATGGTGTGGCTGGTGTGGGCCTATACCGCCTGGGTCACCAACTGGCTCGACCCGGAGCGGATACCGGTCCGGCTGATGCTGATCGTCCTGGTTCTGGTCGCGCTGGTGATGTGGGCGGCGCTGCCGGAGGCCTTCGGCAGCCTCGGGCTGATCATCGGCATCGGGTATGCCGTCACCCAGATCGGCCGGAGCGTCTTCGCGCTGGTGGCGCTGTGGGGAGGGCCGCTGCGCCAGAACTTCGAGCGCATCCTGGCCTGGTGTGCCGTCAGCGGTGCGCTCGCGGTGGCGGGAGGGATCGTCGCCGGCCGGCCCGGGGTTGGCTCTGGCTGGCGGCCGTCGGGGTCAACCTGTTCGGCGGCGTGGCCGGCTTCTACACCCCAGGACTCGGCCGCTCCACCACCACCGAATGGACCATCGAGGGCAACCATCTCGCCGAGCGGTGCCAGGCATTCATCCTCATCGCGCTGGGCGAGTCGATCGTGGTCATCGGCGCTACCCTGTCCGGCCTGCTCGGGTCGGGCATTACCGCGGCGGAGGCCGTGGCGTTCCTGATCGCGGTGATCGGCAGCGTCGGGCTGTGGTGGCTGTACTTCGACCGGAGCGCGGATGAGGCGGCCCGGGTGATCGCCGCGTCGGCCGACCCCGGCCGGATCGGCCGGACCGCCTATCACCTGATCCACCCGGTGATGGTGGCCGGGATCATCGTGGTGGCGGCGGCGGACGAGGTCGTGGTGTCCAAGCCGGGTGCGACCGGGATGGCCTCGACCTCCTGGCTCATTCTGGGCGGCACCGCGCTGTTCATCGCCGGGCACGCCGCCTTCAAGATCGCCGTGTGGCGGGTGGTGCCCTGGTCGCGGCTGGCCGCGGTGGCCGTCCTGGGCCTGCTGGGTCTCGCGGCGCCCCATGTGCCCGCGCTCGGGCTGGGAGCATGCGCAGCCGCGGTGGTGATCACCGTCGCCGTGCTCGACCACCACCAGGGCCAGCCCGTGCCGGCATAGGAGACGTCCCGCCGTCAGGCGGCCTGGGCGGGTGGATCGTCGTCCTGGCTGGGTGGCCCGTCGGTGCCGGCTGGGTGGCCCGTGGCTGTGATAGGTGCGACGGCCGTCGGGGCTGGTGGCGGTGGTGGTGCCATCAGGTTTGAGCCGCAGGGTCCAGCCCCAGCGGTGGATGACGGTCAGGTGATGGAAGGCGCACAGCGGCACCAGATTGCCCAGTGCCGTTGGCCCACCCTGCGAACGCGGGACCAGGTGATGGATCTGGCATACGCTCGCCGGCTCGTCACAGCCGGGAAACGCGCAGTGCGGATGGCGGGCCGCCGCGGCGCGGCGCAGGTGCGCCGGGACGGCCGGCTCAGCCTCCCCGGCGTCCAGCGGCAGCGGCACATCGAGCGGCAGGCCAGGCCCGGCGCCGGGCCCGGTCAGCTGCGAGCAGCGGAGCCAGGCGGCGAGGCCGCCGGGGCCGGACAGCACGTCGGCGGCCATCGCCAGCAGCGAGCCGCGCAGCCGCGCCAGCGTCTCCGCCGGGAGCGGCGTGCGGGCCGGGCAGGTGCAGCCGCCGCATCGGCAGCCGCACACCGGGCCCTCACGGCCATCCCCCGGGCTGCCCCGCTTCCCGCCGCGATCGCCGTCGTGGCCGTGGGCGGCCAGGAACACCTCGGTCATCCGGTCCAGGGCGGCCAGGTCCACGTGCCCGGTCACCACCGGCGCGATAGTCGCATCACAGACCGCGGCGTCGGCGTCGGGGCCGGTGAGCCAGCCGTGCCCGCGGGCCGCGGCGGCGCGCCAGGCGGATTCGGCTTCGGAGGCGCCGGGCAGGTTGCGCAGTTGGGCCAGGGTGATGTGCACCTGCGCCTGGGTGGGCTGCCCGGCCCGCCCGGGCACCATCTTGGCCGCGATGAGCCGCCGGCAGGCCTCCTCCAGCGCGTCATGGCGTCGCTGGGTGGCGGTCCGCAGATCCTCCGGCCCGGCCGGCTTGCCGAGCGCTTCGAGCACCGCGGCCACCGCGGCCGCGCAACCGGGAGTCAGGTCGCCGGTGAGCCGGCCCGCCCCGGCGAAGGTCAGATCCAGCAGCAGCCGCCGGTCCTCAAACCCGTCATCATCAGCGTCGGGCTCACCCCGGCGGCTGCGCTCATACATCTGCTGCGCCAGCCCGGCCAGATCTGCCAGTTCCGCCCCGCCAGCCGCGGCGGCGGCCAGGATCGCATCAGCGTTCTCACGCATGTCCTCGGGCAACCGGTCACACCAGCCGCAGGCCGCCCGCGCCCACGACGCCGACAACTGCCCCTCGGCTAACGCGGCGGCGATCACCGGATGCGCGCCCAGCCGCCGCGCCCACCCCACCGCGCCGCCGGCGGCGGCCGTAGTCACCCGGGTCTGCCATTTCAGCCACATCCGCGCCGACCCCTGGCCATCGTCCTCATAGCCGTCTTGTGCCATGAACGCGGCCAGGATCTGCGCCCGCGCGGCGGTGTGCTTGGCCTCGGCTCGCTCCAGCGCCCGTAACGCCTGCGCCTGCACCGCCGTGGGCAGCGAGGCGGCGTCGGCGGCGTTCAGCGCCACCAGCGCACGGTCGAGCATGACCAGCGCCGCAGACACGTTGAGCTGTTTCTGCTCGTCACACACGCCGGTCACCCCCCTGCCCAGTTCAGAGGAATTATATGAAGATTAGTTCGACTCTAGCGGCGGAGGCTGACATTTCCTGGGCCTCTCGAGCCGCCGAAGCAATGCTTGCGCAAATTCTTCTTCTGCCGAGCCCAGCAGGCGGGCGCCCCGGGGCAGGCGGACACACCGGAGGATCGTTCGGCGTCTTGGGGCGGGCGCTTCTCGCCGGCGGGTCAGCGCGCTAGCAGGGCAACCTCGCCGGTGGCGCCGTCGATGGCGGCGAGCCAGGAACCGTCGGTCACCTCGCCGCCGGTCACGAGCTCCGGATGGCACCCGGTCACCGTGGGCACGCCGCGGCCGCCGGCGGCGCCGCCCTCGTATGGATCGCCCGCGGTGCGTGAGATGACGCCGCGGGCGGCGAGCAGCAGCGGTGCATGGGCCGGCAGCGGGCGGTCCACGAGCAGGATCGCGCCTTCGTGCCGCGCCCCGGCGGGCCCGTGCGGGCCGTAACGCACGAGGCGGCCGACCGCGACGCCGGGCACGGCCGGGCCGGCCGGGACCTGCCTGCCGCAGGCCCGCACGGTGGACGCGAGGAAAGGCAGCCAGCGGTGGGCCGTCTGCCCGCCGGCCCTGGCTGCACGATCGCCGGACCGGCGGGCCACGATCGCCAGCAGCTGGGTGGCCAGGTAGGTGTTCAACCGGCCGGGCGGAGGCCAGCACCGCCAGGCAATCAGCGGCATCCCCGCCGGCCAGGCCCTCGACCGCCCGCTGTGCCGCATCCTCGAACATGCTCCCGCCGGCTCCGGCCCCGTCCCACCACGCCTGGCGCATCGCCTCGCGGCACAAGATAGCCAGGTTCTGTGATTCCCGGGGTGTGGCCAGTCGCTTGGCCGGGCGCGTGGTCGCGGAGGTGACCGCCGCGCACAGCCGGTCGATCCGCGGGGTCCCACCCGCCCAGGGGAGGACGTACTTCTCGGCGAGCGAGGGCGACAGGCGCTCCAGCAGCCGCGCGAACACCGTCGCCGTGCGCGAATGCTGCGGGGAGATCACCTCCCGGCGGACGTATCCTCCGCGCAGCGTGGTCGGCGCCGGGCGGTGAAGCAGATATCCGGTCACCTGCCGTGGTCATCCCGGCTCGGCGGGACGGCTGCCGGGCTGCCCGTCCCTGGGCGGGCCTCAGCGGGCCCGTCGTGTCGTGTCACCGCGTGCTCCCTCGTGTCGTAGCGGGGAAGGGGAGTCCCGGTAATCCGCGCGCTTCGGTTGAGTGAACGTTCATGATCCAAGAGATGCATCGGACGTTAGCAGCGCCGGACGGCCATGTGAATGCGCCGGGCATCCGTATTTGCTTTTCGTTCAGGTTCTGGACACCTTTACGTTGCTCACGGGAGGGACCAGATGCGCCTAACGGGCATCGTGGTTGCCCTGAGCCGCCAAGCATGGGCTCCTGCGCTCCGGGGCGTTCAGGGCGTGCCCTCGAACTGCAAGAGGTAGAGCCCGCCGCCGCCGCGGTCCACCGCGTAGACGACGCCGTCGGCGGCCACGTAGACGTCGTTGATCTGGGCCGCACCGGTGCGTGAGCCCGGGGGCGCCGGGCGGCACGAAGGCGGCCACCTCGGCCGGCTGGAACGGGTTGCGCACGTCGTAGGCCCGCACCCCGGCGTTGAAGAACGAGCCGAACACGATGTCCTCGTCCTGCCAGGACCAGGCGAACGGCTCGTTCTCGTGCAGGTTGTGGGCCCCGAACCGGCCGCCCCGGTGGGCGAACTCCGCCACCGGCGGCATCGGTGCGCTGCTGATGATCAGCGGTGACGCCTCGTGGCTCGCGTCGGCGAACCAGACCAGCTTGGGGTAGTCGGCGGCGGCGTCGTGCACGCTCTCGTCGCTGATCGCCAGCAGGTCCCTGCGCGGCAGCGGCAGCACGGTGTGGGTGAACCCGGGCATCGGCGGGTGATAGTCCAGCCGAGACACCATGGCCGGGCAGGTGGCGTCGCTGATGTCGAGGATGACGGCGCCGGCGTCCAGGTAGCCGACGTAGGCGCGGTCGGGGCGCCCGGCGCAGACGTTGATGTTGTGCGCGCGGAACCCGGCGTCGAAGACCTCGTGCCGCACCGGCGGCGGTGAGCCGTCCCCTTGCTGGGTGCCGGGCAGCCACCACCGGCCCACCTCGGCCGGGCGGTCCGGCCGGGCGAGGTCCACGATCACCGGGAACTGGTCATCCAGCGGGTTCGTGGGCCGCGAGTCGGGAGTGCCGGTGCTGAGGTAGGCATGCGTCCCCACGGTGAAACCCACCCAGTGGGTGCCGCGCGACTGGGGGCCCGACAGGTCGAGGAAGGAGACCGGGCGTGGCTCGGCCGGGCGGGACAGGTCGTACACCTCGATGCCCGCCGGCCGCTCGCCCGGCCTGTCCACCTGGTAGGCCACGACTAGGAGCTCGCCGCTGACGGCCAGCGAGTTCGACCGCACGCCGCCGTGCGGCAGCATCGTCTGAGTGAGCAGCTGCGGCGCCGTGGGGTCGGTGACGTTGAGCACGCTGAAGTTCGCCGGCCCCCGTTCGTGCGCGAGGTAGAGGTAGCGGCGGCCGCCCCGTTCGAGCACGGCGATGCCCTCGCCGCAGTTGCCGTGGCCGCCCAGGTCGTGCCGGCCCAGGTACCGCATCCCACGGCACTCCACTGGCTGCTCGGTCACTGACGGCGCGGTCACTGGCTGCTCGGTCACTGGGACTCACTTCCGGCGGGCGGGCCTTGGCGGCGTTCCCTATGCGCGGAGCGCCTGGTTGATTAGGCTAATCATCTACAGCGCAGTTGTGGCAGTGATTAGCGGCCCCCGGGCCGCGGGGCCATAAGGGAGATGTCATGAGCGTACGAGGTAGATCGGCCCGGTACGGCACGTTAACGCTCCTGTTGGCCGGGTTGCTGGTCCTGGCCGCCTGCAGCTCGGGCAGCTCAAGCAGCTCGGCAGCTCGGGCACCCCGGCGAGCGCGAACAGCCCGATCGTGATCGGGTACGAGGTCCCGCTGACTGGCACCGCCGCCGTGGCCGGGAAGCAGGAGCAGCAGGGGTGGAACCTCGGGCTCAAGGTCTTCGGCAGCACCGTCAACGGCCATCACATCGTCACCTACTTCGAGGACACCGGCGGGGACCCGACCGTCGCGCTGTCCGACGCCCGCTCCCTGGTGCAGCAAAAGCACATCCAGCTCATGATGGGCCCGCTGCTGGCGAGCGAGGACGCCGCCGTGGCCCCCTACCTCGGCACCCTGCGCATCCCCACTGACAACCTCGCCATCTGCGGCGCGACGCAGCTGACCTTTGACGCCAAGTACGGCAACGCGCTGAGCTCCGGGTGGATGTGTGACCAGCCGGACATCATCGCGGCCGACTACCTGTACAAGACCCTCGGTTACCGGCACGTGACGGTGCTGGCGAACGATTACGCGTTCGGCTGGCTGTCGGCGGGCGGCTTCATCAAGCAGTTCACCATGCTCGGCGGGAAGATCGACAAGGTCCTGTGGCCGCCGCTCACCGCCGCCGACTACAGCCCGTACGTGTCCGCGATCCCCAAGAACACGCAGGCGGTCTACGCCGAGACCGTCGGGTCCGGGTCGATCGCCTTCACCAAGGCGTACGCCCAGTTCGGCCTGCGGGGCAAGGTCCCCCTGTATGCCGTCACCAACGTCTTCGACTACTCGGTGCTGCCCGGGGAGGTGCCGGCCGACGTGATGGGCGACGAGATGGCCGCCCAGTACTGCGACGGGATCAACACCCCGGCGAACAACAAGTTCACCAGCCTGTTCGCCAAGACCTATCACACCCAGCCCGGCTACTACGCGGAGGCGGCGTACGTGCACGCCCAGCTGGCCGTGGCCGCGCTGAAGTCGCTGCACGGCAACGCCACCAACCCGGAGGCCGTGGCCCGCGCCCTGAAGACGACCGCGATCACCGCGCCGCGCGGGCCGATGCGGCTCAGTTCGGTCGTGGATGCCCCGATCCAGAACATCTACATCTGCAAGGTCGAGAAGGTGAACGGGACGCTGGAGGACGTACCGATCAAGACCTACCCGAACGTCCAGCCGTGGGGCACGCTGCCCTACAAGACCTGGCTGGCCGAGTACACCAAGGACTCGACCGGGCGGGCCGCGCCGTGATCACCGGGCAGCGCACTATGTGAAGCGCAACCCGCATTATGCATCGTGACCCGGCACACTATGATGATCTAGGGGGACGGTCACGGTACCAGGCATGATTGCGGTCCTAGGCGGTTAGCAGCGCATGATTGCGAGGAGGGGTGGAGTGGCGTGGGGGACGAGAAGGCCGGCGGCAGGAGGCGGGCGGTCGGCACGCGCGACCACGTCATGTCGCACCTGCTGATGGTCGGCGAAGTCAGGGATGCGAGCGGCATGGCGAGCACGGCGCTGGCGGAGGCGATCGGCTACCCGGGCTCCAGCATCGCGTTCGCGCAGCTGCTGTCGGGCATGGAGCGGTCTGGCCTGATCGAGCGCGAGATACGCGGCAAGCGCACCTACCGGATCAGCCCGGTCAGGTCGGCCGTGGCACCGGCCCGGGCGGGCGCGGCGCCGCAGCACCGGGCCCGGCCGGTGGCCGGCCGGGGTGGCGCCCGGGCGGCCGCGGCGGAGGGCGGCGCCGGAAGCACCGAGGATTTCGACTACGACGAGCTGGCGCGGCGGCTGCTGCTGCAGGTCGTGCAGCGGCTCAGCACGCTGCCGGTCGAGGGTCCCGAGCCCGCGGAGGACGCGGAGCCCGGCGGGGGCGTGGACAGCGACATCTCCCTCGCCCGGGCCGTGGCCGGCCTGGAGCAGAAGCTGGCCAGCGTCAGGTCCAACCAGCAGCGGCTGACCGAGGAGAACGCCAAGCTGCGTGAGCAACTGCGCGCGGCGCAGGAGAGCCTGGCCCAGGCCCAGGAGCGCGCCGCCGACGACCCGGCCGCCGTCCGGCTCGACAGCGCCGAGATCAGGCTGCTCGAGCGCCTGCTGTCGCCGCTGCGCGACAAGGGCTCCCGGCAGGAGGAGGCCGGCGCGGGCTGACCGGCCCCGCTGGCCGGTCCCGCTGGCCGGCCCGGCTGGCCGCGCCGGGTTCACCGGCCCGGCGAGCCTGCCCCGGCCGCGGCGGCGGGCGCCGCTGCGCCGCTATCACCCCGGTGCCGCCTGCCCCCGTTTCGTTGACGCGCCGCGCCGCCCGTCGTTACGCTAATGATGATGAAAGGGGTGCGTCCCGCGCCCGCGAGCATATTGGGATCGGCCCCTGGCCTGATTCGTGGAACACGCTGGGTTCCTGCGTGGCTGGGCAGGGGAGCAGGTGCCCGAGCCCGGTAGCTGACGGCGCTGAGGGGAGCCCCGAGGGTGCAGCAGTTCATAGCCCAGACCCTGAACGGGCTGACGCTGGCCGGGATCATCTTCCTGGTGTCCAGCGGTTTCACCTTGGTGTTCGGGGTGATGCGGGTCACCAACCTGTCCCACGGGGCGGTCTACCTCCTCGGCGGGTACATCGGCTATTCGGTCATCACCGCCACGCACAACTTCCTCTACGGCCTGGCCGCCGCCGCCATCGGGATGGGCCTGTTCGGGCTGCTGCTGGAGCGCACCCTTATCACCTGGCTCAAGGGCAATGAGATGTCCGAGCTGCTGGCCACGCTCGGGCTCATCTACGTCATTGACGACGTCTCGCTCGCGATCTGGGGCGGCAGCCCGCTGACCATCAACCTGCCGGGAGTCCTCGGTGGCTCGTCCACGCTGCCGATCAGCGGCATCGTCTACCCGAACGACCGGATCTTCATCCTGGCCGTATCGATCGTCATCGCGCTGGGCCTGTACTACCTGCTCCGCCGGACCAGGGTCGGGGCCATCATCCGGGCGGGCGTGGACGACCGCGAGATGGTGAGCGCGCTCGGGATCAACGTGCGGCTGGTCTTCTCCCTGGTGTTCACGCTCGGGGCGCTGCTGGCGGGCTTCGCGGGCGTGCTGGGCGGGACCGTGCTCGGCGTGTACACCGGCGGCGACAGCGACATCCTCCTATTCGCCCTGGCCGTGGTCATCATCGGCGGCCTCGGCAGCTTCGAGGGCGCGATCGTCGGGAGCCTCATCATCGGCCTCATTCAGACCTACGGGACGGCATACTTCCCGGCCGTCGCCTACTCCATCCTGTTCATCCCGGTCATCGTCATCCTGCTGGTGAAGCCGCAGGGCCTGCTCGGGAAGGTGAACCGGTGACCGCTCTTAAGATCCCGTCCGCCGGGCCTGGCTTACCGGCCGGCCGCGGGACCCGGCTCGCGCTGACGGCCCTGCGCGGGTCGCGCCGGTTCGGCGGGCCGGTGGCCGCGGTCGCCGTGGGCATCGCGCTCGTGCTGGTGCTGCAGGGCAACGGCTTCGCGTCCACCCTGGTCCTGGACATGCTGATCTATGCGATCGCGGCGATGTCCCTGGACTTCCTCGGTGGCTACGCGGGCCTGATCTCGCTCGGCCAGGCCGGCTTCCTCGGCGTTGGCGCCTACGGCGTGGCCATCGCCGAGGTGCACTTCTTCTCCCCGTGGGCCGCGGTCGGGATCGGCCTCGGCGCCACGCTGGCGCTCGGGCTGGCCCTGGGGATCGTCGCCGTCCGGGTCAGGGGCGTCAGCTTCGTGATCATCACGCTGGCGATGGGCCAGGTGCTGTGGGGGCTCGCCTTCCAGTGGGTCGGCCTGAGCGAGGGCGACAACGGGATCCCGCTGACTATCCTGCCGAGCATCGGCCCGTTCGACCTCAACGATCCCCTCACGCTGCGGATGACCGTTCTGGCCGTGTTCGCCGCCGTCGCGCTGCTGCTGGTGACCATGGTGCATTCCCCGTTCGGGCTGTCCCTGCGGGGGGTGCGGTCCAACGAGACCCGGATGGCGGCGCTCGGCTACCGGACCGGCCTGCACTGCTACCTCGCCTGGGTGATCGCGGTCTTCTTCACCGGGGTGGCGGGCGTGCTCTACATCTTCGTCAACCAGCTGATCAGCCCGGCGACGATGGCATTCAACCAGGACGGGCTGCTGGTCATCATGGTCGTGCTCGGCGGCCTGCGGAGCATCTGGGGTCCGGCGCTGGGCGCGGTGGTGATCGTGCTGTTCCAGCAGGAAGTGAGCATCTACCTGGACCGCTGGCAGACGGTTATGGGCCTCACGCTGATCGCGGTGGTGCTGTTCAGCCCGGGTGGGCTCTGGGGCCTGGTCCGGGCCGCCGGCCGGCGGCGGGACGCGCTCATCGCGAGGCTGGAGGGCCGCCGGGGGAAGCGGGGCGGGCCGTGACCGCCGGCCCGGCCCGCCCCGCGGAGCCCCCGGCGCTGGAAGCCGATCACCTGTGCCGGCGGTTCCGAGGGGTGACCGCGGTCGCTGACGTGTCGCTGCGGGTCGCCGCGGGGGCCCGGTTCGGCATCATCGGCCCCAACGGCGCGGGCAAGACCACCCTGTTCAACCTGCTGTCGGGCGAGCTGCGTCCCACCACGGGCAGCGTCGCCCTGTTCGGGCGGAACATCACCGCGCTGCGGACGTACCGGCGGGCGGCGCTGGGGCTGGGGCGGACCTTCCAGATCACCCGCATCTTCAGCGATCTCACCGTGCTCGAGAACCTGACCCTGGCGCTGCACGGGCTGAGCCGGTCCAAGCTCTCGCTGTTGCGGCCCTGGCGCAGCTACCGGGGCAAGATGACCGAGGCGGCCGACCTCGCCGCCAGCTTCGGGCTGGCGCAGCGGCTGGCGGCGCCCGCCTCCGATCTGTCCCACGGCGAGGTGCGGGAGCTGGAGGTGCTGCTGGCCCTGGCGCTCAAGCCGAGGGTGCTACTGCTCGACGAGCCGGCGGCCGGGCTCTCGCCGGCCGAACGGGTGGACATCCAGGCGCTGCTGACGTCGCTGCCAGCCGAGCTGACCCTGGTCATGATCGAGCACGACATCGACGTCCTGCGCGGGGTCGTCGATTCCGCCGCGGTGCTCCATCTGGGCTCGCTCGTGATCCAGGGATCGATGCGGGACATACAGAACGATGAGCGGGTGCGCGAGCTCTACCTCGGCAGCTCTGGTGCCCGCGCGCCCGAAATCCTGGCGCTGGAGGACTCCCCGCCGGCAGCCGCGCTTGGGACCGGCTCGCCGCCAGGGGCCAGCGCGGCGGAGGCCGGCCCGCCGCCGAAGGCTGGCCAGCCGCCCAAGGCCGGCCCGCCCACGGGCCCGGCGTCGCCGGGAGCGGGTGACAGGCCATGATCGAGGTGCGTGACCTCCACACCTACCGCGGGATCAACTACGTGCTGCAGGGCGTGAGTCTGCGGATCAGCGAAGGGTCCTGCACCGTCCTGCTCGGGCGCAACGGCATGGGCAAGACGACCCTCGTCCACACGATCATGGGCATGCTCCGGCCGAGCCAGGGCGCGGTCGTGCTCGACGACGAGGAGCTGACCGGCAAGCAGCCGTTCCAGATCGCCCAGCGCGGGCTGGCCCTGGTGCCGCAGGGCCGCCGCATCTTCCCCTCGCTCACGGTGGAGGAGAACCTCACCCTGGCGGCGCGCGGGACGCATGCCGGTGACGCCTGGACGCCGGAGCGCGTGTACGAGCTGTTCCCGCAGCTCAAGGAGCGCACGCGCCACCAGGGCAGCCAGCTGTCCGGCGGCGAGCTGCAGATGCTGGCGATCGGCCGGGCCCTGCTGACCAACCCCCGGCTGCTGCTGATGGACGAGCCGTCCGAGGGGCTCGCGCCGGTGATCGTGGAGCGGATCGGCGAGGTGCTGACGGACCTGCGCCGGGGCGGGCTGGGGATCTTCCTGGTCGAGCAGAACTACGGCCTGGCCCTGGGCGCGGCCGACGTCATCTACATCCTGTCCAAGGGCCAGGTGGTCTGGCAGGGCACGGCCGGCGAGCTCGCCGCCGCCGCGACGATCCGGGAGACCCACCTCGGCGTGTGATAGCGCCAGCGACACCGAGAAAGGACACCCGATGGGTAAGCCGTTCCACACCGCACATCGCTGGGACCTGGAGTGGCAGGACGATGTCAACGTGCTGTCCCTGCGCGGCGGCGTGCAGGTCAAGGTGTTCCACTCCGATCCCGAGGTCGGCGTGGCCGACATGCTCATCAAGTTCCCGCCCGGCTACGTCGAGCCCGAGCACGCGCACGAGAGCAGCCACTCGATCGTTGTGCTGGAGGGGGTTCAGATCGTCAAGGGCGTGCACCTGCACCCGGGTGACTACGTCTGGGCGTCAGGACCGGAGCCGCATGGCCCGTACGAGTACCCCGAGGGCTGCGTGGTCTTCGCGTCGTTCCGGGGCCTGTCCTCCCGGCACCGCTACCACGGCTCGCCCGCCGGGGAGATCTAGCGAGAGCGCCGGGGATCCCGGCCGCGCGTCAGGGCGTGGGCGGGCTCACGGAGGTCTTGGCGAACAGCGGCGTCCAGGCCGCCAGCGAGAGCGTGCCCCAGGGCGGCACATTCGGCACGGTCATGATCGGCACGTTCCGCATGGTGCCGTTCACGTTCTCGACCTTGCAGATGTACTCGTTCTGGACCGGCGACCAGGTGGCCCGGTTCAGCGACACCGGCCCGCGCGGCGCGGTGATCTTCACCGACCGCATCGCGGTCGACAGCGCCTTCTCGCTCGTGACGCTGCCGTGCATGGCCTTCAGCGCGGTGATCAGGATCTCCGCCTTGGTGTAGCCCGCCTCGGAGTAGTAGGACGGGTACACGCCATAGGTTGCGTGGTAGGCGTTCGCGAACTGCTGGTTGACCGGTGACGGGTTGGCGTCGCAGTACTGCGAGTCGGTGATGACGCCCGCCGCGGCCGACGGCTTCTCGGCGGGCAGGGCGGCCTGGTCGGTCAGGGTGGTGATCCCCATCAGCGGGATCTTCTTCTTCAGGCCGAACGAGGCGTAGGTGTTGACGAAGTTGGCCGCCTGGGAGCCGGAGAGCACCACCCACACCGCCTGGGTGCCCGACGGGATGGACGACACGTACGACGACATGTCCACGGCGTCGCTCGGCACCCAGATCATCTTGTCGATCTTGCCGCCGAGCTGCTTGAACTGGGTCGCGAAGCCGCCCACGCCCTGCCAGCCGAACGAGATGCCGAGCCCGACGGTGGTCACGTGGCGCCAGTGCATGGTGTTGTACGCCCACTTGGCGCCGACCGTGCTCGGCGCGAAGCCGTCCCAGCCGGAGGTGAACCCGGCGCCGTAATGGTTGTAGGCCGCCGCCTGGAGCGGGCTCGCCAGGTAGAGGTCGTCCTCGGGGATTCCCTTGCCGAGCACGTAGGGCGCGACCACCGCGATCGCGCTCGAGATGAGCGGGCCCTCCATCACCTGGACGTGGTCGGCCGTGACGAGCTGCCTGGCCATGGACAGGCTCACCGTGGGGTCGCCCTGGTCATTGGCGTAGGTCACCTGGATCGGGTGCCCGTCCACCGAGGTCCCGAAGTGCTTGAGCCCCAGCTTGAAGCCGTCCTGCTCGCTGGTGCCGTTCTTGGTGAAGATCCCGGTCAGCGGGAGCAGGTAGCCCACCTTGATCGGCGCATTGGGGGAGGCGCTGGGACTGGCCGTGCCCCCGCCGCTGCTGGAGCAGGCAGCGGCGATGGCCGAGCAGGCCACGAGCGCGGTGACCGCGAGGCCGCGCCGCAGGTGCGGTGGCCATAAGCGGGACGTCGGCCCGCCGTCCCGGGTGATACCAGCCACGATGTCTGATGTGCGGCCCATGGCCACCTCCCCGGACGAGTCCTCACTTATGCAATCACGTCGTCACCGGGCAGCGCCAGCGGGTGACTATATTGTGATCATTACATGATTAGTGCGATGTAAGACGGTCATCCGAGCCGTCGCGCGACGGCGACGGCTGCCTCCCGGGTGGACAGGCTGCCACCGGCGTCGGCCGTGCACTCGCCCGCCTCGATCGCGCCGGCCACGGCCGCCTCGACCGCGGCCGCCTCGGCGGCGAACCCGAGGTGCCGCAGCATGAGGGCGCCGGCCAGGATCGCGGCCGCCGGGTTGGCGGTCCCGGTTCCCGCGATGTCGGGGGCGCTGCCGTGCACGGGCTCGAACATCGCGCGGCCGGTGATTGCGTTGATGTTCGCCGACGGGGCCAGGCCCACGCCGCCGATGAGGCCGCCCGCGACGTCGCTGAGGATGTCGCCGAAGCAGTTCTCGGTGACGATTACATCGAATTGCCACGGGTCGGAGATCATGTGCAGGGCGCAGGCGTCGATCGCCATGTGGCGGGCCGGCGTGTCGGGGTGGGCGGCCCGTGCGTCGCGCCAGCAGCGCTGCCACAGGGCGCCCGCGTGCGGCATCGCCTGCCATTTGTCCGCCAGCACGACGCAGGACCGGGCGGCGGAAAAGGCGTAGTCGAGGATCCTCGTCACGCCCTGGAACGTGCTGACGTGCTCCTGGATCGCCATCTCCTCGGGCGTGCCCGGCTTGAACCGGCCGCCCAGGCGGCCGTAGAGGCCCTCGGTGTTCTCCCGGACCACGGTGATGTCGGCCGGGCGTGGCCCGGGCTCGCGCAGCGGGCTCAGGCGGCCGCAGACCAGCTTGGCCGGCCGGACGTTCGCGTAGAGATCCAGTTCGCGGCGGATCCGCCCCAGCGTCTGCCATACGTAGTGGGAGTCGGTGATCCGGGGGTCGCCGATCGCGCCGAGCAGGATCGCGTCCGCGGTCTCGAGCCGTGCGAAGTCGTCCTCGGGCAGCGCCTCGCCGGTCTGGAGGTAGCGCTCGGCGCCCACATTGAGCGGCTGGAACTCCAGGCCGAGCTCCAGCCGCCTAATCACCCCGATAGCGGCCGGGATCACCTCCCGGCCGATCCCGTCACCCTCAATCACTACGATCTGGGCTGCCACGTGATTAAGGTAGCGCCGGGCACCCGGCGCAGCAAGCAGCGCTACCAATTGGGCGGCCCCGTTCTGCTCACAGCAGCTGTTCGCGCTCGGACGAGCCGCCTAGCCGGGCATGCACGGTGCTGGCGCGGGGGACACGGAGCTGGTGGATCGTCCGCAGGGCGCCGAGCGTGCCGTCGAGATGGCGGAGCACGGCGTCGGCCGCCGCCGCCGGATCGTGGGCGAAGACGGCACGGAGGATGTCCTCGTGCTCGGCGTTGGCGCGCCGCGCGCGGTCCGGCACGGCGAGAACCGAGTGCGTGATGTAGAGGGTGGACAGCTCCCGGAGGTTCTTCAGGATGGCGACCAGCCGCGGGCTGTTGCCCGCCAGGTCGATGACGTTGTGGAACTTCGCGTTGTACTCGGCCCAGCGGGTGGCGTCGGTCTCGGCTTCCATCGCCACCAGCAGCTGGATCGCCGGCCGCAGGCTCGCCCTGGCGGCGGACCTCGCGGCCCGGGCCGTGGCGACCGGCTCGAGCATCATGCGGATCTCATAGATGTCCTCGAGCTCGGTGCGGCACAGTTCGCGCACCACCGCCCCGCCGCGCTGGTCGAAGCGGACGAAGCCCTCGGCCGCCAGTTCGGTCAGCGCCTCGCGGACCGACCGGGTGCTCACCCCCAGTTCCGCCGCGACGCTCGACCGCACGAGCCGGGCGCCGCCGGGAATGGTCCCGGTGACGATTCCGCGGTGCAGGACCATCTTCACCCGGCGGCGCGCGGACATGGGCTGGTGCGGTAATCCCCCTGGCCCGGCCCAATCGATCACGCCGTGGGCTACCGCTGGCGGGGTATGCGGTGCCATCAGGTGCTCCGTTCTGTGGCGGGAGTGGGGCGGTGCACCTCAATCAATTGCTGTTACCCGCGGCTGGGAGGAGCCCCGGGTTCTCGGGCCTTTTTGTTTAGTGAAGTTAAACGGCGGGCGCGTAGGTTGCATCGGACGATAGCAGCGCTCAACGAGGCTGGGAAGCCCGTCCGCTGCCAGCTGCCCGTGGTGGTCATGATAACCGTGGTGGTCACGATAACCGTGGTAGCCACGATAAGTGCTGCTACCGGATGAACTGCCTGCCATGGTCCCGATGGCGGTTCAGGCGGGGCACATCCAGTCCGCCCGTCCCGGCCGCGGTGCGGTCTCGCCCCTGCCCGGCGGCGGGAAATGCACCCGCAGCGTGAACGCGCGCGCCGTCGGGCCGTGTGCCCGCAGGTGGCGTATGCGGTCCTCCGCGTTCCCGGTGGTGGGGACCTGGCCGCGCGGGATCCACCACAGCGCCAGGTACGCCTCCTCCATCCGCTCGAACCACTCCCGGCGGCGGCGGAGGACCTGGCGGTGCTGCTCCGAATAGACGAAGGCGGCCAGTGCCTCGACCGACTCCCACACCGACATGTTCATGATCACCCCCACGCTGCCGGCCTGGTCCCATTCGAATGCCTGCACGGCGGTCGCGTTGCCGTCCTCGGTCTGCAGCCGCCAGACGAAGCCCGGCGCCGCGTCGGCCAGGGCGTTGACCGGGTCGAGCGCCGCCATGAAGCCGGCGAGCTGCGGGCTGTCCAGCGGCGCCTGGAGCCGGCCGATATTGACCTGGGCGAGTACGAACTCCATGCGGGACATCCTGCCAGGGCCCGCGGGGGCCGGTCCCGGTGGCCGCGCACGGGGCGGCAGCGCACGGGGCGGCAGCGCACGGGGCGGCAGCGCACGGGGCGGCAGCGCCGATGGCAGCACACGGGGCGGCGGCACCGATGGCAGCATGGCATCGTGCGCGCAGCCCTGATCGAGCAGCCGGGGACGGTGACCGTGCGGGACGTCCCCGCGCCGGCGGCGGACGGGCGCGCCCTGGTCCGGGTGGAGCAGGCGGGCCTGTGCGGCACCGACGTCAAGATCGCCTCCGGGCAGATCCCGGTGCGCACGCCGCGGGTGCTGGGGCACGAGATGACCGGCACGGTGGTGGAGCCCGGCCCCCGGGGGGTTGTCCCCGCGGGCGCCCAGGTGCTGGTCAACCCGGCCGTGTTCTGCGGGTACTGCGACCTGTGCCGCCGGGACCGGCCGCAGCTGTGCCGCCGCGGCGCGCTGCTCGGCCGCGACGTGGACGGCTGCTTCGCGGAGCTGGTGGCGGTGGACGAGGCCTGCCTGCATCCGCTCCCGGACGGGCTGCCCGCGGCCAACGCCGGCCTGCTGCAGGTGCTGTCCACCTGCGTGCACGCGCAGTCCGGGCTGCCGGCGGCCGAGAGCGCGGTGGTGGTCGGCCTGGGCGTCGGCGGCCTGCTGCACCTTCAGCTGCTGCGGGAGCGCGGGGTGGGCACGCTGATCGGGGTCACCCGGTCGGCCGCCAAGCGCGAGCTCGCGCTGCGGCTGGGCGCCGGTGTGGTCGCCGCTCCCGGCGAGGCGGACGACGCGGTGGCGGAGGCCACCGGCGGGCGTGGCACCGACCTGGCCGTCGGAGTGCGCCGGCACCCAGGAGACCCTGGTGCAGGCCATGCGCCTGGCGGGCGCGGGCGGGACGGTGCTGGTGTTCGGCACCACCGCGCCGGCCGCGGACGGGCTGCCGACCTACCAGTGGTACTTCAAGGAGCTCACTATCCTCAACCCGCGGGCCGCCCGCCCGCGGGACTGCGACGCCGCGATCCGGCTCGCCGCGGGCCGCCGGCTGGAACTGGCACCGCTGGTTACCGCCCGGTTCCCGCTCGCGCAGGCCGGGCGCGCCCTGGCCGCGTCCGCCGAGCCTGGGCAGCTCAAGGTCATGCTGGACGTGACCTGACCCGCGACCACACTGAACCTGCCGCCAATACCCCGGGAACCGAGGAGCCGAACGAGGCGTGGCCGATCTCATCACCAGCAGCGCGAACCCCGTCGTCAAGCGCATGCGGCTGCTCGCCGACCGCCGGCACCGGCGGCGCGAGGGCGCATTCGTGGTGCAGGGGATCCAGCCGGTATGGCAGGCGGTGGAGGCGGGCGCCGCCATCGAGGCCCTGATCGTCGCGCCGGGCCTGCTCGGCCGGTCACCGGCCGCGCGCCGGGCCGCGGAGATGGCCGCCGGGCAGGAGGCCGCGGGCGTCCGGGTGGCCAGGGTGAGCGACGAGCTGTTCGGCCGGCTTTCCGATCGCGAGGGACCGACCGGGCTGGCCGCGATCGTGAGCGGGCGCGTGCCGCCCCTCAGCGAGCTGTCGGCCGGGCCGCGCTCGGTGTTCGTTGCCCTGCACGAGATCGGCAACCCGGGCAACCTGGGCACGATCATCCGGACCGCGAACGCGGCCGGGGCGGGCGGGGTGGTGCTGGTCGGCCCGGCCGCCGACCCGTTCGACCCGGCAGCGGTAAAGGCGTCGATGGGGGCCCTGTTCGGCCTGCCGGTGGCGCGGGCACGGGATGCGGGGGAGTTCTTCGCCTGGGCCGGCGACCGTGGCGTCACGGTGATCACCACGACGGCGCGGGCCCCGGTGAGCTTCTGGGATGCCAGCTACCCGCGCCCGCTGGCCCTGCTTATGGGCGCCGAGGGGAGCGGGCTGCCCGGGGAGGTGCTGGCCCGGGGTGACATCTGCGTGCGCATCCCGATGGTGGGGACCGCCGAGTCGCTCAACCTCGCGGTGGCGGCCGGCCTGCTGCTCTACGAGGCGCAGCGCGGGGGCGGCCTGGATACGGCCTGAGACGGCACGTCCCGCCCAGGGGAGAGCCCCGGCCCGGGGGGATTGGGCCGGGGCTCTCGCCTTCAGGAGGTCAGCAGCCGTCGTAGGGCGACCATGCGGCGCCGCCCGACTGCGCGTACTCCTGCTGGAATGCCTGGTTCTGCTCGGCAACCGAGGCATTCTGCGGCAGCCCGGAGTGGCCCAGGGCCGCCCAGGTGCTGGGCAGGAACTGGTACAGACCGCCCGCGCCCGAGGACGGGTTGACGGCCGACGCGTTCCCGCCCGACTCGGCGGCGATGACGCACGCCTGGTAGCCCGACCCGCCGCTGTACGTCGCCGTCAACGTGCTGGCCGGCTGCGTGACCGCGGCCGGGGCGGCCGCGGGCGCGGGGGCGGCCGCGGGCGCGGGGGCGGCCACCGGCGCCGGGGGCGGCGCCGGGACGGCGGCCAGGGCGGCCCGGTTCAGCCAGGCCTTGTGCGGGTGCCAGGAGCTCAGCGTGAGCCGCTGGCCCACCTGGATCATCTCCGGGTTGTGCACCTTGTGCCGGTTGACCCACCACAGCGCGGGCCAGGCGCCCGCGCTGCCGTACTCGTGGCGGGCGATGGTCGACAGGGTGTCACCCTGCTTGACGGTGTAGTGTGCCGGGGCCTGGTGCGCCTGCGGCGCCGCCGCGGGATGCAGCGAAACCGTGACCGCGATCGCGGCCTTGGCCAGTCCGGCAACGGGGATAATAAACATGTCGGGGTTCCTCCTAAGGTCTGTCCGACAAAGGTCCCGGCCTCGTGCTGCAACACCTGGCCGGGACCGCCTCTACTAGCAGCAGACGTTCGAAACGCCCACCTCCTGCCCCCGCTGGGTGAGGGTGTAGCGGGATATCACCGGGCTCTCTCCTTTGGACATGGATCAGCTGGCCGCTAGGTGAAGGTAAGCGCGACCAAAGTCGCGGCGCGGGGAAGAAGCAGGCCCATGGACAGGGGGCGCCGCCGCGCCGAACGGATCCGCTACAGGCGTGCCTGCTGCGAAACCTGAGTCATAGTGAGTTCTCTGCTCCCCTTGATGCTCGCCTGCCGTGTGATGGCAGCGTGGCTGGTCCGGATAGCTGACTCAGAGCACGAAGAACGACATTACCCCAGATATGCAAATTTCGGGCGCAGGGGGGGCCTCTGACCGGCCCGCCGGACGGTCTCATTATGAGCCGGTATCGTTGCCCCAGCCCAGCCAAACCGCAGGTCAGGGCGCTTGTGTGAGCAGATGCCCGCCTTACCTGTAAGCTGTTTTCGCTCCCGGCGCTCCGGCGGGCCGCCGGCGAGGCGGCGCGCTCCTGGCCGGGCCAGGCGGCGGAGTAGCTCAGTCAGGCAGAGCAAGCGGCTCATAATCGCTGTGTCGCCGGTTCAAGTCCGGCCTCCGCTACGAGCACGCCGGCCGTCCCGTTGGTGCCCATGACGGGCCCGGCGGCCGCGGCCGGAATACTGGCTCCGTCTCCGGCATTACGCCCGGACGACGGGCTGGTCGCCCGTCCCGCGGGCCTGTCCCTGCGGGTCCGTTCTAGAGAAAGGCACTCCCTCGTGGCTGCCACCGATGTGAGGCCCAAGATCACCCTGGCCTGCCAGGAGTGCAAGCACCGCAACTACATCACGCGCAAGAACCGGCGTAACGACCCGGACCGGATGGAACTGAAGAAGTACTGCCCGAACTGCCGCAAGCACCAGCCTCACCGCGAGACCCGCTGACGCCGCACGCTGGGAGCACCCGGTGGGCGTCAACAAGGACTACCTCGGCCGCACCTTCCCGGTGACCGACCCGTACGAGGTCAGCCGGGTCAAGATCGCGGAGTTCGCGGCGGCGATCGGCGACCCCAACCCGGTCTACCGGGACCGGGCCGCCGCCCAGGCGGCCGGGTATCCGGACGTCATCGCACCGCCCACGTTCGGTGTCGTCGTCGCCATGGCCGCCAGCGGCAAGGCGGTGGCCGATCCGGGTCTGGGACTCAACTACGCCATGGTCGTGCACGGGGAGCAGCGGTTCGAATACTCCCGGCCGCTGCGGGCCGGGGACGTGGTGACGGCGCAGTCCACCATCTCGGCCATCCGGGAGGTCGGCTCCATCACGATGCTCACCACCGAGACGGAAATCCGCACGGTGGACGGCGAGCACGTGTGCACCGGCATCTCGACGCTGGTGGAGCGGGGGCAGGCGTGAGCGGAGTGACCAGCCCGGTCAGCTACGCGGACGTGGTCCCGGGCACCGAGCTGCCCACGGTCACCTACCCCGTGACCCGGCTCAGCCTGGTCAAGTACTGCGGCGCGTCCGGTGATTTCAATGTCATCCACTGGAACGAGCGGGTCGCCCGGTCGGTCGGCCTGCCGGATGTCATCGCGCACGGCATGTTCACGATGGCGCAGGCGGGCAGGTACGTCACCGACTGGGCGGGCGATGCCGGGGCGCTGGTCGAGTTCGGGGTCCGGTTCTCCGCCCCCGTGGTCGTGCCCGACGACGACGTGGGCGCCACGATCGAGGTGAGCGGGACGGTCGAGGACAAGCTCGACGGCAACCGCGTGGTCCTCGGCCTGACCGCGCGCAGCGGTGGGGCCAAGGTGCTGACCCGGGCCCGCGCGGTCGTGCGCCTGCCCTGATCATGACCGCACGTAGGCGACACCGATCATGGCTGACACGGTGCGAACGGGCCCCCCTGTCCGTGAGCAGGTCGCCCTGGCGGACTACACCACGCTGCGCCTCGGCGGTCCCGCGCGCCGGCTGGTCGAGGCGGCCACCGAGACCGAGATCGTGGCCGGGGTCCAGGCGGCCGATGAGCGCGGTGAGCCGCTGCTCGTGCTCGGCGGCGGCAGCAACCTCGTCGTCGCCGACGAGGGCTTCCCCGGCACGGTGGTGCGCGTCGCCACGGGCGGCGTCGGCCGCCGCATCGCCGGGCACGGGGCCGGCCCGGGGGCCGCCTCGACCAGCCGGCGCGCGGTCGAGCTGACGGTGGCGGCGGGTGAGGACTGGGACGCGGTGGTGGCCGGCTGCGTTGGCGAGGGGCTGGCGGGCGTGGAATGCCTGTCGGGGATCCCCGGCCGGGCCGGGGCGACGCCCATCCAGAACGTCGGTGCCTACGGCCAGGAGGTGGCCGAGCGGATCATCTCGGTGCGGGTATATGACCGTGCGCGCCGCGCCGTGACCGACCTGGCCGGCGCCGACTGCGGTTTCGGGTACCGGACCAGCGCCTTCAAGCGCAGCCTCCAGACGCAGCCGACCGCCGTGACCGGCCGGTTCGTGGTGCTGAGCGTCCAGTTCCTCCTCGACGGGGATCATCTGTCGGCCCCGGTGCGCTACCCCGAACTGGCCCGAGCGCTCGGCGTCCCGGAGGGTGGCCGGGCCCCGCTCGCCGCCGTCCGCTCCGCCGTCCTGGGCCTGCGCCGGGGCAAGGGGATGGTGCTGGACCCGGGCGATCCGGACACCAGGAGCGCCGGCTCGTTCTTCCTCAACCCCGTCCTCGACGCCGGGCAGTTCGCCGCGGTCGAGCGCGCGGCGCGGGCCGTGGCGGGCCCCGGGGTACGCATCCCGCGCTACCCGGCCGGCGACGGCCAGGTGAAGGTGTCGGCCGCCTGGCTCATCGAGCAGGCCGGCTTCCGGAAGGGCTATCCGGCCGCGGGGGCCGGGACCGGCCCGGCCGGGGCCCGGATCTCGTCCAAGCACACGCTGGCCCTGGTCAACCCGGGCGGGGCGACCACCGCCAGCCTGCTGGCGCTGGCCAGGGAGATCAGGGAGGGCGTCCGGGCGGCGTTCGGGGTGGATCTGGCCAGCGAGCCGGTGCTGGTCGGCGCCGGGCTCTGAGCTGCTCCCGCGGGTGGGGCCGCGTTGATCCACGCGCTGGCCGCCCGGCGTGACCGCTGCCGGGTCAGTCGCCGTTGACGCTCTGGATTTCCCCTACCGGGACGCTCACGGGCGGGGCGGGCCCGGTCATCAGGATCGGCGGCAGCGCGCCACCCCCCGGGCCGTCCAGGTTGCCCACCCCCCAGGTGATGACCCAGCGGACCGTGGCGGTCAGCGCGGCGCCGGTGGTGGGCGCCCGCCAGAGCACCCCGCAGTCCGGCGCGACGCCCGGCCCGGCGCTGGCCGGCGCCCGGCCCCGCGGGTAGTGGGACCCGGCCGGGCCGCAGCCGGCCGAGTAGGGAGTGCCCGGCCCGGTCACGTTTACGGCGAAGCCGCTCGCCTGCGCCCATACGGTCACGGTCAGCCCGCCGAGCGTCGCGGTGATTTTGTACGCGTTCATCCGCCCGGTCGTGGGGCTGGCCGCCCAGTTGCCCCAGACGTAGGTCCCCAGGTTGACGTAGCCCCTGGCGGCGGGGTTGAGGGTGAGCGCCGGCCGGGGGATCAGCATGTGGTTGTAGGCGAACTCGGCGAGCGTCCGGGGCGGGATGGGCACCGCCGGCAGCGCCTGCCCGGGAACGGCGAAGAAGAACAGGGGCAGCCGCAGGCACGCCTGTTCGCCGGCCGGCCCGGCCGCCGGGTTGATCGGCAGCATGTACCACGTGCCCGCGGGCACCGGCCTGGTCGTCAGCAGCTTCTTCGCCTGCCTGACCGAGGCGGGCACGCCGAACGGGGTGTCGGGGGTCGGGTTGGGGAACTGCTGGAGGACGTAGTTGCTCCCGCTCACCGCGTTGCCGACCGGCTCCCACAGGCAGGGCGGCGGGGGCAGGGAGAGGGGGACCAAGCCAGCGCCGGTACCGACATCGCCGTTCAGCGTGATCAGCTTGCTCAGCAGAATGGAGCAGTCGTTGCCGGCGCAGCCAAGGCCCGAGCCCGCGCTGGCAGGCGTCGCCGCCAGCAGCGGGGCAAGGAGCCCGGCGGCGATGCCCGCGATGGCGATGCGCCGAATCATGCCGTGCACTCCTTCGCCTGCGGATAGTAAATGACGGGATAGACCGAGACGACGTGCCAGTGGCCCCCCCGGTCGGCGGCCAGCACATCGGTGTTCCGGTAATGGTGCTGGTCGGGTGGCGTGGTATCGGGGATGATCTGGCCGGTATGCAGGCCGACATTGGCCGACCGGGCGTTGCTGAAACATTCCGAGACATCCACCGCCCCGGCCAGGGAAGGGTCCGGGAAGGCACTCATCTGCGAGAAGCGGATGGTCCCGGTAAAGGATTCGGTGGTCACATCCGGCTGCGCAAGGTCCGAGGCGAGCGCACCCGACACCTGCCCGGTCACGTAAATGGCCCAGCGGTGGTCCTGGTTGCCCTTGTATTCGGCGTACAGAAAGGTGAGCAGGAAATTCTTGGCCGTGATCACCGCCGGGACCTCGCCGCGATCAGCTGGAAGCCAGGCCGGCATGACGACGCGGACGTTGCTTCCGAACGGGGGCCACGTCACGTTCCGCGAGGCGGTCTGGGCTAAGCGCGCGGAGGACGGGCCGGCCACGCCGCCGGACCCGGCCGGGTTCGCACCCTCGGGATGGAAGCTGGCCGGCGGGGCGGAGCCGCACGCGACCACCAGCGCGCCCACGCCTGCCAGTAAGACCCCCCGGGGCCCTCGCCACATACGTCACCCTCCGCCGTCAGCCGTCACGGACAGCGGGGAACTCTACCAACGGCGGCCCCACGGGCTGCCGGCCCGGCAGGCCGGCCGGGCCAGCGGGAGAACTTACCCGGCCGGCGGGGGAGCCCGCCACGCCAGCGGAGAACTTCTGGACGGCCGGCGGGGAAACATACCGGGCCGCCTCGACGGCATATGTGCCACTGGCACCGCACAGCGACCGGATGCGTCACTGGAGATGAGAACCGGCCAGGCCGCTGGCGGCGATCACGGCGATCGCCGAGGCGAGCATGAACGGGCCGAACGGGAGCTGCGACTTCCGCGTCGCCCTCCCGGCGGCGATCAGCCCCAGGCCGGCCAGGGCCGCCAGCACAAAGGCGCCGAGCAGCCCGGCCGCCACGGCCGCCGCCCCGAGCCAGCCGAGGTAGAGGCCGAGTACGCCGGAAAGCTTCACATCGCCCCAGCCGAGGCCGCCCGGGTGGATGAGGGCGAGCAGCGCGAAGAACACCCCGGCCGCGGCCAGGCCGGCCAGGGCGGTCAGGAAGTGCCGGGCTCCGCCAGGGACCGCCAGCGCGCCCGCCGCCAGCAGCAGCGCCGCGGCCGGGTACGCGGGCAGGGTCAGCGGGTCGGGCAGCCGCCGCCACCGGAGATCGGTGACGGCGAGGACGGGGGCGAGCGCGGCCAGCAGCAGGAACGCCGGAAGGACGGGGCTGAGCCCGAAACGCAGCGCCATCACCGCGAACCCGGCCCCCGTGCCCAGTTCCACCGGCAGGTCCCAGCCGCCGATTGGGAGCAGCCAGTTCGCGACCGGGACCATCAGGTACGAGCCCACCGCCACGCCCGCTACCGCCGCGGTCACCGCCAGTGCCCAGGCGGGCACCGGCCCCGGCACGTACATGGCGCTCCGGGATCCTTTCTGTGGGTCAACGGGCGCTCGGGTCCTGTGGGTCAACGGGCGCTTGAGCCGTGTGGGTCAACGGGCGCTCGGGCCCGGGACGGCCGTCCACGCTATCCGCGTGCTCCGGGCCGGCTGCGCATCGCCGGGTAAGTTCTCCCGCTGGCGTGCCAGAAGTCCGCGCCGGCGTGCCAGAAGTTCTCCCGCTGGCGTGGCGGGCTCTCCCGCCGGCCGGGTAAGTTCCCCCGCTGGCCGGGCCAGCTGCGCTGGCCCGGCAGCCCGCGGGGCCGCCGTTGGTAGAGTTCCCCGCTGTCCTGGCCAGCGCCCGCACCGGAGCCAGGAGGAGACGCAGGGCGACAGGGAGACCGTGGGAGTCATGCCGAGTGAGCGGGGGACGATCCAGCGAGGGCTGGCGTCCGGAACCCAGGGCCAGGGAACCTGGCCGGAGGCCACTGCTCCGTCCAGCCGGCGGCTCCCCACCGCGCGCCGCGAGCGCAAGCCGGCCCTCGCCGCGTTCGCCCTGTTACTGATCATCGGGGGAGCCCTGGCCGCCGGGCTGCTGGTCGTCCAGAGCGGCAAGCGGGTGACCGCGATCGAGATCAGCCAGCAGGTGGGGGCGGGCCAGCGGATCCCGTTTGGCGCGATGCAGCAGATCCAGGTCGCCTCCGGAACCGGACTTGACTACGTCCCCTGGACCGAGTCCGGCCAGGTAACACGGTTCTACGCCGCCACCACGATCCCGCCGGGCACCCTGTTGACCGGCGCCATGGTGGCGCGGGCCAGCGGCATCGCCGCGGGCCGGGACATCCTGGGGCTCGCGCTCAAAGACGGCCAGCTGCCCGCCCAGCTCAAGGCCGGCGACCATGTCGGGCTCTACGCCGTGAGCGGCCAGGCCGGCGGGAGCGCGGGCTGCCCGCGCGCCGGCGGCGCCGCGCTGACCGGCGACGCGGTCGTCGTCAGCGTGCTCACGCCCGGGAACGGCTCCCTGGCCGGCTCATCGAGCGGGACCACCGACGTGACCGTGGCGGTCAGCCCCGCCGACGCGGGAGCGGTGGCCTGTGACGCCGCCGCCGGGAACGTGGCGGTGGTCGTGCTGCCGCCGGCCGGGGCCGGCAGCGATGGCCCTGGTTGCCGTCGCTTCTGACAAGGGCGCACCGGGAGTCACGACAACGTCGGTCGTGCTCGCCGCGGTCTGGCCGCGGCCGGTGCTGCTGGCGGAATGCGACCCGGCTGGCGGCGATCTTCGCTACCGTTTCCCGGCCGCCGACGGCGGCCAGCTCGACCCGGGCCGCGGGCTGCTGAGCCTCGCGGTCGCCGCCCGCCGGGGCCTGCGGCCCGAGCAGGTCTGGGAGCACACCCAGACGCTGCGCGGCGGGCTGGCGGTGATCACCGGCGTCAGCACCGCCGAGCAGGGCGCCGGGCTCGACCCGTTCTGGGGACCGGTCGGGGCCGCGCTGGCCCAGCTGCCGCAGGGAGACGTGATCGCCGACTGCGGGCGGGTCGGCGTGGACGGGCCCCCGCATGACCTGCTCGCCCAGGCGGCGGCGATCGTTCTGCTGACCCGGGATGACCTGGGTGAGGTCGTGCGCCTGCGGGAGCGCGTCCCGGCGCTGGCGGCGGCCCTGGACCGGCGCGACCGGATGAGCACCACCATCGGCGTGGTGGTGATCGCCGGCCACAAGCGGTTCCATGCCGCGCTCGCCGAGGTCGGCGAGGCGCTCGGGCACGGCAAGGGCCTCGTCAGCGTGGCCGGGGGCCTGGTCCACGACCCCCGGGCCGCCCGCCAGCTCCGCGGCGAGTGGGGCGGCAAGCTCGACAAGTCCCTGCTGGCCCGCACCGCACGCGATGTGGCCGGGCACCTGGCCTGCCCGCTGCCGGCGTTAAGCATGCCGTTCTCCGGCGCCGCGCCGGGCCCCGCCGGCCAGCGCGGCCCCGCCGGCCAGCGCGGCTCCGCCAGCCAGCACGGCCGCGGCCGGCATGCCCGGCCGGCGCCCGGCGTCACCGGTGGAGCGGTGACTGGTGGAGCGGTGACCGGTGGAGCGGTGACCGGTGGAGCGATGACGGGCATGCCGGTGGCCGGTGACGCCGCGGCGGCCATCACCGGCCGGCCCGGCCGCGGCGGGGAGGGATGAGCTGCGTGGATCACGGCCTGGTCAAGCGGATGCGTGCCGAGGTGGGCGACCGTCTCGCCGAGCAGCGGCGGCGCGACGCGGCCACCGGGGTGCCGCCGATGTCCGGTGAGGACGAGCGGCAGTTCGCCCGCGCGCTCATCGCCGGCGTGCTGGAAGAGCACGCCCGCACCGAGATCACCGCGGGCCGGGCCCCGGCGGGCGCCCGGGAGGAGGAAGAACTCGCCGCCGCCGTCCATGCCGCGCTCTTCGGCGTGGGCAGGCTCCAGCCGTTGCTGGACGACCCGCAGATCGAGAACATCGACATCAACGGGTGCGACCGGGTGTTCCTCTCCCGCGCCGACGGCCGGGAGGTGATGGCCGACCCGGTCGCGGACAGCGACGAGGAACTCGTTGAGCTGATCCAGGCGCTGGCCGCCTACTCGGGCCTGTCCAGCCGGCCGTTCGATACCGCCAACCCGCAGCTCGACGTCCGCCTCCCGGATGGGTCGCGGCTGTCGGCGGTGATGGACGTGACGGTCCGGCCGGCGGTGTCCATCCGTCGTGCCCGGCTCGGCAAGGTGTTCCTGAGCGACCTGGCCGGCAACGGGACGATCAGTCCCGAGGTGGCGTCCTTCCTGGCCGCGGCCACGGCCGCGCGGAAGAACCTCATGATCGCCGGGGCCACGAACGCGGGCAAGACCACGCTGCTGCGGGCGATCGTGAACGAGATCCCGCCCGGCGAGCGGCTGATCACGGTGGAGCGGGCGCTCGAGCTCGGCATCGACCATTTCCCGGACCTGCACCCGAACGCGCTCGCGTTCGAGGAGCGGCTGCCCAACTCGGAGGGCCAGGGCGCGATCTCCATGGCCGGGCTGGTCCGCCGCTCGCTACGGATGAACCCGAGCCGGGTGATCGTGGGGGAGGTGCTCGGCGACGAGATCGTCACCATGCTCAACGCGATGACCCAGGGCAACGACGGCTCGCTGTCCACCATCCACGCCAACTCCTCGCTCGAGGTGTTCAACCGGATCGCCACCTACGCGATCCAGTCGGCGGAACGCCTGCCGGTCGAGGCAACCCACATGCTCATCGCCGGGGCCGTCAACTTCGTGATCTTCATTGAGAAGCACAACGACTACGCGCGCGGCGGCCGGCTCCGCCGGTACGTGAGCAGCATCCGGGAGGTCACCGGGGTGGACGGGCGGGTGCTGTCCAGCGAGGTATTCACGCCCGGGCCCGACGGGCGCGCGGTGCCGCACGCCCCGGTGGCCTGCGCCGCGCTGCTGGCCGAGCACGGCTACGACCCGGCCCGGGCGTCATGGTGACGGGGTCGTCCCCGTGGGGGCTGCTGGCGATGCTGGCCGGCGCGGCCTGCGGCGCCGGGGTGCTCCTGCTGGCCGCGGCCATCCGTGGGCGGCCGGCCCGGCCCGGCCCGGGGACGGCGGTGGCCCGGCGGCGGCTGCGCGAACTGGCCGGCCTGCGCGGCGCCGCCGCCCTCGCCGCCGGTGCCGTCGCGCTGGCCGTTACGCGCTGGCTGGTGGCCGGCATCGGGGTGGCGCTGCTGGTGTTCGCGTGGCGGGGGCTGTCCGGTGCGGCCGGGGAGCGCAGGGCCCTGGCCCGGCTGGAGGCGCTGGCCACCTGGACCGAGTCGCTGCGCGACACGATCGCCGGGGCGGTGGGCCTGGAACAGGCGATCCCGGCTTCCCTGCGGGTGGCGGCCCCGGTCATCAACGAGCCGCTGACCCGGCTGGTGGAGCGGCTGCATATCCGGGTCCCGATGCCGGACGCGCTGCTGCGCTTCGCCGACGACCTGGACGATCCGGGCGCGGACCTGATCATCGCGGCGCTGGTCATCAACGCCCGGCTGCGTGGCCCGGGGCTGCGCGACCTGCTCGGCTCGCTGTCGGCCTCGGTGCGCGAGGAACTGGACATGCGCCGGAAGGTCACCGCCGAGCGGAGGTCCATCCGGCGCAGCGTCCAGATCGTGGTGGGCGTGTCGGTCGGCATGGCGCTGGCCCTCGCCCTGCTCGACCACGCCTTCCTGGTTCCCTACGACGGGGTGTTCGGCCAGGTCGTGCTCGCGGCGGTGGCCGGCATCTACGCCCTGGGCATCCTCTGGCTGCGGCGGCTGGCGAGGTTCGAGGTCCCGCAGCGGCTGCTCACCAAAAGCGGTCAGTTCGCGAATTCCGGAGGATCTGCCGCCGGGAACCCAAGGGTGGTGAGCCCTAGTGGGTGACTTCAGGCCCTTGGATGGCTGCCTCCATGCTGGCGCGCAGCAAGCGAAGATCGCTGATGGCGTCGGTGCTGTCGGTGAACTGGTCGATCGCACCGGTGAGCGACAGGTGGCCGAGATGCGGGTCGGTGATCGCCTCTCGCAGCGCCGTGGTGAACCTGGCGGCGCCAATGACCTGGTAAGGCCGGTCGTAGAAGCCGTGTGTCCGGGTGTCCAGCGGTGGGGTGAATCCCAGCTGGTTGTGCAGAGCGGCGACGGTTTCGCAGGCATGGCACAGGTGCTGCTCGCGGGTGCGCCAGTCACCAGCGGATATCGCGCCGGTCAGGGACGCCGTGAGCTCGGTGGTGCCGGGGAGCTGCGCGAAGGCGGTACCCAGCCATTTGCTGTAGGGCGGGTAGCGACGGTGCATCAGCAGGCACAGCCGCATCAGGTCGCGGGCCAGCCGCGCCGTGACGATGACCGAGCCCAGGTCATCGCCGGCCTCGGCGCACCGGCCAGGGAAGGCTTCTTCCTGTCCGATGCGCTGCCACTGGCAGGCCAGCAGATACAGCCACACGTCACGCGGATACCACGCCAGGCGGGCCCGGACGTGGGTCAGCTCGCCCGGCCCATCGTGAAAAACCGCTCCGCCGGTGATCTCGGCGAGCCGCTGTGCCGGGGTGGCCAGCCAGTCCAGCAGGGTGATGCCACGCAGCGGGTCGAAGCCGAGCTGCCCGGTCAGCCATGCGCCCAGGCCGACGGCCTCCACGCGGTGCCTGGAGGTACCGCCGGGTTCCCTGGTGACGGGGAACGCAACGGGATAGCCGCGGAAGGATGGCGGCAAGCGGCCGGCGAGCATCGCGGTGATCGCGGCGGCGTGCTGGCCGGCGTCGCCGTCGCCGAGAAGGATCTGCAGGCGCGGACCCCAATCGTGATCAGTGGAGCGCTGGCTGTCAAAGCCCGCGACCTCCGATCCGGGGCCGAGCAGCGCCGCCGCATGCCGAACCTGCGGGAACTGCTCTTCCAGCAGCGGGCGCACGACGGCGGAGTAGAACTCGCGGGCAAGCTGAAGACCAGGGATGAACGGTGCGGTCACGTCGGTGATCCTGCTGCTTCATGTCCGGTCTGTCGCCTGGTTTTCCCGGGCGGATGCCCAGCTGGTTACACGATCGGCAATGCCGGGATCGTCCCATGACGGCGGCGATGATCGCGGGAGCCGTTCTCGGCCTGGGGATGTTCCTGCTGGTCCTGGCCCTGATCCCCGGCCGCCCGAGCCTGGCCAGGCGGCTCGCCGCCTTCGACGCCGACTACCTGCCCGCCGCCCGGGCCCGGCGCCTGCCCGCCGGCGGTGGGGAGAGCCGGGTCATCGGTCGGCTGGGGACCATGCTCGCGCGGTTCTGCGCCGAACAGGGCTGGGAGTTCCCGTCGTTGCGCGCCAACCTCGCGCTCGTGGGCAAGTCGTTCGAGAGCTACCTGGCCAGCAAGCTCCTGCTGGCGGTATTCGGGCTCTTGCTCGGGCCCCTCCTGCTGGCCGCGCTCACCCTCGGCGGGGTCCGCCTGCCGTTCGCCGTTCCGGTCTGGGCGGGCCTGCTGCTGGCGACGGTGTTCTTCTTCCTGCCCGATCTCGAGCTGAAGCAGAGGGTGGACAAGCGGCGCCGGGATTTCCGGCACGCGATCGGCGCCTTCCTCGATCTGGTCGCCATGAACCTCGCGGGCGGCCGCGGCGTCCCCGAGGCGCTCATGTCGGCCAGCGAGATCGGCACCGGCGAGGCGGTGCGGCGGATCAGGGACGCGCTGATCAACGCGCGGATCATCGGCCAGACACCATGGCAGGCACTCGGCGCCCTGGGCGAGGAGGTGCGGATCGATGAGCTGCGGGATCTTTCCGCCGCGCTGAGCCTGGTCGCCGAGGATGGCGCGAAGGTGCGTGAGTCCCTGGCCACCCGGGCCGCCAGCCTGCGGCGCAGGGAACTGGCCGAACTGCAGGGGCAGGCCGGGGAGAGGTCCCAGTCGATGCTGGTCGCGCAGATGCTGCTCGCCGGCGCCTTTCTTATCTTCCTCATCTACCCGGCGGTCCGGGTCATGCTCGGATTCTGACTAGGGGGGACATGAACGCGATCGGCTTAAGGAGGGAAAACCCATGAGGATCGATTCCCCCGGTTACCCGGGATTCGCTTACGTGCGCGCGTTCGTTGGCACCCGGATTGCCCGCCTCAGCGACGCCAGCAAACGCCGGGACATGGGCGCATCCGCCATCGAGCTGGCGATCATAACCGCCATTCTGGTCGGGCTTGCTGCCACCGTTCTTGTGATTATCTACAACATCGTTAACAGCCGCGCCAGCCAGATCAATTCGAACAACGGCAGAATTCCCTGATGGCAACGGGTTGGCCGCGGGCGTCCCATCGGCCCGGTGGGCCCGGCGTGGCCCGCAGGCCCGGCGCCGACCGTGGGTCCAGCGCGGTGGAACTGGTCATTCTCACACCGATGCTGCTCGCCCTCATCTGGCTGATCATCCAGTACTCGCTGTATTACCAGGGCCGGCAGGTGGCACTCGCGGCCGCGCAGATAGGTGCCCGCGTCGCCAGGCAGGACGCGAGCACGGTGCCCGGCTGGCGGGCGATCGCCGGGCACAGCGCCGAGAGCTACTACGCGGGGCTCGGCACCAAGGTGCTGGGCGGCACCGTGACCGCGGTGGCCGCCCCGGTGGGCGTGAGCGGGGTCAAGGTCACGGTCACGGGCCAGGCAGCCTCGATCATGTTCGGGCTCACGCTGACCATCCACGAGACCGCTGGCGGCCCGGTCGAGTGCTTCCGGCCCGATCTGAACGGCGGCCAGCAGTGCTGACCGGGCTGGCGCGCCAGCTTCCTGGCCGCCAGCTCCCCGGCCAGCGCGGATCGATGACGGTCGAGTTCGTCCTTATCGCGCCTCTGCTGCTCGTGCTCGTGCTGTTCCTGGTCCTCGCGGGGCGGGTGGTTGAGGCACACGGCCAGGTCGACGGCGCCGCCCGGGACGCGGCGCGGGCGGCCTCCATCGCCCGTTCGCCGGGTGCGGCGCAGGCCGCGGCCGATCAGGCGGTCAGCGCGGACGTGAACGGCTGGTGCTCGCCGCCGGCCGTCCTGGGCTTCGCCCCGGGCAGCCAGGCGGTGACCGTCCGGCTGAACTGCACCCTCGACCTGAGCTTCATCAGCTTCGGCGCCATGCATGTCACCGGCTACGCGGTCGCGCCGCTGGATCAGTACGTCGGCCGGACATACGGATAGGAGCGCCTCATGACGCTGACGGCACGGATCCCTCCCGGCGGCGACCGGGGCGGTGCCGAGCGGGGTTCCGTCACCGTGTTCGTCGTGTTCTTCGCGCTGGTGGCGCTGGCCCTGGCCAGCCTGCTGGTGGACGTGGGCAATGCCGTGAACGCCCAGGAACGAGCGGCGGACCTGGCCGAGCAGGCGGCCAGGGCGGCGGCGAACGCCATCGACGTGGCGGATCTGCGGAGCGGGACCGTGACCATCGACCAGACCAGAGCCTGCGCGGACGCCTTGAACCTCATCCAGGCCTACGCGGCGGCCAGCCGGCTCGATGCCGCCATGACCGCCCCGTGCACCTACCCGGGCCCGAGACAGGTCACCGTCTATGTCTCCGTCACCACCACCCCGCTCATCAGCGCTTTCTTCGGCAGCTTCACCATGCGGGCGCACGAGACAGCCTGCGCCGAGTTCGGCGTCACCCAGGGGGTGGGGTGCTGATGGCCCTGCCGGGCCAGCTCGAGAGCCGCCGGGCATCACGCCGCCGGCCGGGCGGTGACATCCTGGCGGGCGCCGGCGCCGTGCTCATCCTGCTGGTCCTGCTGATTGGCGTGCCGGCCGCGCTGCTTGCCGTGCTGGGCTCGCCGGTCCCGCACACCATGCCCGCCCCGTCGCTGCTCACTCACCGGCTGGACATCCTGGCCATACTCAAGATCTTTTCGGTGGTGGCCTGGCTCGCCTGGCTGCAGCTGGTCGTGTGCCTGATCGCCGAGGTAAGGGCGGCGGTGCGGAACACCGGGATGCCCCCCCGGGTGCCGCTGGCCGGTGGCATCCAGCCGGCCGTGCACCGGCTGGTGACCGCCGCGCTGCTGCTGTTCAGCGCCGCCACCGCGCTCTCGCCCGCGTTCACGCACCAGCCGCCGGGAGTCCCGCCGGCCGTCACCGCCGGCCCGGCCGGCCCGAGCGGCGGCGCGTCCCCGGCACCGGCCCCGTCGGCCACCAGGCCCGCCGGCCGGGACACCGGGCCGCCCGGGCGGGGAGGGCTGGGAGAACCGGGCGGACCCGGTCGGCCCACCAGCGGCCAGGGGCAGACGCTGGCACCCACCTACCACCGGGTGCGGCGGACCGAGAAGATCTACGTGGTCCGGCCGCCCGAGGGCAGATATCACGAAAGCCTGTGGGAGATCGCGCAGAACCACCTCGGTGATGGCCGGCGTTACCGGGAGATCTTCGAGCTGAACGCCGGCCGGCCGCAGCCGGACGGCTCCAGGCTCACCATCGCGAGCCTGATCCGGCCCGGCTGGATCCTGCGCATGCCGCGTGACGCCCACGGTCCCGGCATCAGGGTCGTCACCCTGCCCGGGCAAGCGCACGGACCCGGCGGTGCCGGCCCGGCCGGCCACGGCCCGGCGAGCGGTGACGGCCCGGCGAGCAGTGACGGCCCGGCGAGCGGTGACGGCCCGGTAAGCGATGACGGCACAGCGGCCGGTACCGGCGACGGCCGGGCGGCGGGCGTCTCCGGCTCGCCCGTGGCCAGGGCCAGGTCCGCGCCTGCTGAGCCACCGTCACCGGGGCCGGCGTCGACCGGGACGGCGGTCTATCCCTGCGAGCTCGCCGCCGCCGCGCTGCTGGCGGCCGGCGTGCTCTCGGCGCTCGGGCGGCGCCGCCGCGCACAGCTGTGGCACCGGGCCTTAGGCAGGCAGGTGGCCGTGCCGCTACGGCCCGCGCCCGCTGCCGCGGCCGAGATGGCGCTGCGGCTGGGTGCGGACGAGCCGTCCGCCCGCATGATCGACACTGGCCTGCGCTACCTGTCCCAGGTCCTGGCCGGGCAGGGCCGGGCGCTGCCGACGGTTTTCGCTGCGCATGTCGGCGGCCACAACCTGGATCTGTGGGTGGCCCCCCCGGACCCCGGGGCGCCCGCGCCGTGGGTGGCCGTGGGCGACGGGCAGGTGTGGCGGCTGCCCCTCGCCGTGGTACCGGGCCTCGATTCCGACCAGGTCACCGGGGCCCCTGCCCCGTACCCGGGGCTGGTCTCGATCGGGACCGACGCCACCGGGCGGGTGCTGGTCGACCTGGAGTCCGCGCAGGGGCTGATCGCCATCACCGGTGACCCGTACCTGGTGCGGGCGGTCCTCGCGGCGATGGCGGTGGAACTGGTGACCAACCACTGGTCCGGCCCCGTCGGCATCACTCTGGTGGGCTTCGGTGCGGACCTGACCGCGCTCGCCCCTGGGCAGGTCACCGCGGTCGGCACGCTCGGCGAGGCGCTGCCGGAGCTGGTGGCCCGGACCGAGCAGGCGGACGAATCGCTGGCCGCGCAGCCCGGGGCACCGCACTACCTCATCTCGGCGGTCCCCCCGTCCGCCGCCGAGCGGGAGCAGTTGCTCGCCCTGGCCCGGGCCGGGGCTGCCGCGGCCGCGGGATATGTGATCGCCGGCGACGTCGCGGGGGCGACCTGGACGTGGGAGATCACCGAGCAGGGGCGGCTGCGGGCCCGGCTGCTCGGGCTGGACGTGCAGGCGCAGTTGCTGCCGCCCGAGCAGCACGCGGCGGTGGTGGACCTGTTCCGCGTGGCTGAGCAGTTCGAGGGGGTGGCGCTCGGCGCCCCGCTCCCGGATGCGGCCCCCGCCGGGCACCTGGTCCCGGGCTCGGCCGCGCAGGTCGAGGTCGCGCTGCTGGGCCGGGCCCGCGTGAATGCCCCGGGGATGATCGAGCCGGAGCGGCTGGGCCTGGCCACCGAACTGGTCGTGTTCCTGGCCACTCATCCGGGGGGCGTGCACCCGAACGTCCTGGCGGCGGCCATCTGGCCACGCGGGGTCACCCGTGAGGTGCGGGACGCGGCCCTGGCCCGGGCGCAGGACTGGCTCAGCACCGACGATATCGGCCGGCCCAGCTGGCCACCGACGCCAGCGGGCCGGCTCCGCCTCGGCTCCCAGGTCCGGGTGGACTGGCAGGTCTTCTGCGCCCTGCTGGCACGGGCGGAGGGCGGCGGGAGCGATGAGGAGGCGGCGCTTGAGCAGGCGCTGAGCCTGGTGAGTGGCCCGTTCCTGGACGGCCGCGCGCCGGGGCGCTACGCCTGGCTCGCCGGCGACGGGCTCGAATACGAGGTAGCGGCCCGGGTCGCTGACGCCGCTCACCGGCTGAGCCGCCTGCGGCTGGCCCAGGGTGACCCCGACGGCGCCATGGACGCCGCCCGGGCCGGGCTCAGGCTCGCCTCCGACGACGAGCTGGTCTGGCGGGACCTGCTGACCGCGGCCCATGCGAGCGGCCAGGAGCAGCTGCTGCGGGCGGCCGTGGCCGAGGTGTGCGCGAGGACCGCGCTGGATGAGGTGCTGCCGCGGATGGCCCCGGAGACCGAAGCGCTCATCGACGAGCTGCTGCCCTCGTGGCGGTCGTCGGTCGGCTGACCGCCCGCCGTCCCGCTTCCCTCACCGTAGTTTCAGGCTAGCTTCAGATTTCTCCCAGCTAACCGGCCGACACTGCACAGATGGATTAGGCGGGGGGCTCCTCTGACGGACCGTAGGCGTCCGTCCCCGCAGGAGGAGGCCGCCGTGGCTGGCATGACCGGGAAGAGTTCCGCACTGCCCGGCGGGCCGCCCGCCGTCGTTTTGGTCCACGGCGCCTGGCATGGCGCCTGGTGCTGGGAGCCCGCCATCGCCGCACTCTCCGCCGCCGGTGTCACGGCGCTGGCCATGGACCTGCCGGGCCACGGCGATGACCCCGGCCCGCTGGGCGACCTGCATGGCGACGCCGCGCACGTCACCAGCGTGCTCAATTCGCTCGACGGGCCCGTCGTCCTGGCCGGTCACGCCTATGGTGGCGCGGTGATCACCGAGGCCGGCAGCCATCCGGCCGTCGCCCATCTGGTCTATCTGAGTGGGCTGGCGCTCGATGACGGCGAGTCATGCACCGACGCGGCCAGCGATGAGGCGGTGGCGGAGGGCATCTCGCACGCGGGCCGCACCGAACTCGCCGCGGGCTTCGTGACCGGCCCCGGCGACACGGTCACCCTCGATCCGGACGTGGCCCGTGCCTGCCTCTACCACGACTGCGACCCCGCCACCGCGGACTGGGCCATCGCCCGCCTCGGGCCCCAGCCGCTGATCAGCCTCCGGCAGCAGCCGTGGGCCGTGGCCTGGCGCACCAAGCCGTCCACGTACGTCATCTGCACGAACGATCAGGCGATCCATCCCATCCTGCAGCGCATCCTCGCCCGCCGCTGCATCACCGCGGTGGAATGGCCGACCGGCCATGCGCCATTCCTGTCCCGCCCCGATATGCTCGCCGGGCTGCTGGCCGGCCTGGCGACCCGCCCCGGCGCCGGATGCACTGGATAACCTGCACGATTTACCTGACCGGGTTGAGCCGAGCGCCAGAGGTGCGGTACGAACACGGGAAGGAACCGCCGGATCCTGCCGGACCGGCGGCCTGGGCCGCGAGGGGGAGCGACCATGCCAATGTTTGGCGAATCACCGCCCGGGCTCGTGGCCCGTTTCGACGAACTCGCCGTCCTGGCTACCGGCGCCGAGCGCAGGGAGATATTCGGCTATCCCAGCTGCGTCCGGCACGGCAACATGTTCATGGGACTGTACGAGGATTCGCTCATCCTGCGGCTGGCCGAGCCGGACAGGGCCGAGTTCCTCAGCCGCTATGGCGGAGAGCTGTTCGAGCCCCTGCCGGACCGGCCGATGAAGGAATATGTTGTCGTTCCGGCCGCCCTGGTCGGCACCGCCGAGATCGAGGACTGGGTCCGCAGATCACTCGCCTACGCCGAGCAGCTCCCGCCGAGAGAGGGCAGGAGCGCCGACCGCTAGCGAGCCCGACGAACACCAGGATGCCGCCGCGCCGGAGCGAGCCCGAGGGGTAGCTGGCTGGGGCCGCAGGCTCCGGGGGCAGCCGGAGTGGTTGCCGGCTCAGCCCGGGGCGGACAGCCAGGCGTCGATCCCCGCCAGCAGGCGGGCCGCGGTGGCGGGCGGCGCGGCCGAGCCACGCACCGACATCCGGGCCAGGGCCGCCAGCTCGGCGTCGTTCATCCCGTGCGCACGCCGCGCGATCTCGTACTGGGCGTTCAGCCGGGACCCGAACAGCAGCGGGTCGTCCGCGCCCAGCGCCACCGGCACGCCGTCGTCGAGCAGCGTGCGCAACGGCACGTCACCGGGCCGGGCGGCCACCCCGAGCGCCACGTTGGAGGTGGGGCACACCTCCAGCGTGATGCCGCTGGCGGCCAGGCGCTTGGTGAGCTCGCGGTCGGCCGCGGCGGCGACGCCGTGGCCGATCCGGTCGGCGTGCAGGTCATCCAGGCAGGACCGCACGCTGGCGGGCCCGGCCAGCTCCCCGCCGTGCGGGGTGAGCAGCAGCCCGGCCCGGGAGGCGATCCGGAACGCGGCGGCGAAGTCATGCGCCGCGCCGCGCCGCTCGTCGTTGCTCAGGCCGAACCCGATCACGCCGCGGCCCGCGTACTGGCCGGCGAGCCGGGCCAGGGTGCGGGCCTCCAGCGGATGCTTGGTCCGGTTGGCGGCGATGATCACGCCGATCCCGACGCCGGTCGCGGCCGACGCGGCCTGGGCGGCGGCCAGCACCAGTTCCACGGTGGGGGTCAGGCCGCCGAAGCGACCCGCGTACCCGGAGGGATCTACCTGGATCTCCAGCCAGCCCGAGCCCTCCGCCTTCTCGTCCTGCGGCCGTCTCCCGCAGCAGGCGGAACACGGACGGCTCGTCGGTGAGCACCGAGCGGGCGATGTCGTACAGCCGCTGGAACCGGAACCAGCCCCGCTCGTCGGTGCCGCTCAGCCGCGGCGGCCAGGCCGCCGCGAGCGCCTCGGGCAGGTGGATCCGCCGCTCATGGGCCAGCTCCACCAGCGTGGGATGGCGCATCGCGCCGGTGAAATGCAGGTGCAGGTGCGCCTTGGGCAGCGTGGCGAGCGGCCGTGCCATGAGCAGCACTGTGCCAGAGGAAGCCCGGGCCGGGCCTATCGCGCCTGCGCGAGCAGCTTGCCGAGCCGGGTGATCCCCTCTTCGAGATCGGCGTCGCCGAGGGCGCAGGACAGCCGGAAATACCCGGGGGTGCCGAACGCCTCACCGGGGACCACCGCGACGTCGGCGTGGTCCAGGATGACCTCGGCCAGCTCGGCGCTGCTGGCCCAGCCGGCCGCCCGCGAGCTCCTTGCCCAGCACGCCCTTCACCGACGGGTAGCAGTAGAAGGCTCCTTCGGGCAACGGGCAGATCACCCCGGGTATGTCGTTAAGCATGGTGGTCATGGCCAGCCGCCGCCGGTCGAATGCCGCACGCATCTCCGCCACCGCGGACAGGTCACCGGTGACCGCCGTCAGCGCGGCCGCCTGGGCGACGTTGCAGACGTTGGAGGTGGCGTGGGACTGCAGGTTCGTGGCGGCCTTGACGACATCGGGCGGGCCGATCATCCAGCCGACCCGCCAGCCGGTCATGGCGTAGGTCTTCGCCACCCCGTTGAGCACCACGCAGCGGTCGGCGATCTCGGGCGCGGCCACCGGGATGGACGCGAAGTGGGCCTCGCCGTACACCAGGTGCTCGTAGATCTCGTCGGTGGCCACCCACAGGCCGCGCTCGGCCGCCCACCGCCCGATCTCCGCGACCTGCCCGGGCGGGTAGACCGCCCCGGTCGGGTTGGACGGGGAGACGAAGACCAGCAGCTTGGTGCGGCTGGTGCAGGCCGCCTCCAGGTCGGCCACTGACGCGCGGTAGCCGGACCGCTCGTCGGTCATGACCGGGACGGGCACGCCACCGGCCAGGGTGATGGCCTCCGGGTAGGTGGTCCAGTACGGGGTCGGCAGCAGCACCTCGTCGCCGGGGTCGAGCAGGGTCGCGAACGCCTCGTACACCGCCTGCTTGCCGCCGTTGGTGATCAGCACCTGGCTCGCTTTCACCTGGTAGCCGGAGTCGCGGGCGGTCTTGGCCGCGACCGCCTCCCGCAGTTCCGGCAGTCCGGCGGCGGGGGTGTACTTGTGGAAGCGCGGCTCCGCGCACGCGCGCTGCGCCGCCTCGACGATGTAACCGGGAGTGGGGAAGTCCGGCTCTCCCGCGCCGAACCCGATCACGGGCCGCCCGGCCGCCCGCAGTGCCTTCGCCTTCGTATCCACGGCCAGGGTTGCCGACTCGGCGATGGCGGACACGCGGGCAGAGATGCGGGGGTGGGGTGAGGTCATGTCCCCATACTGGCATCCCGGCCGCGGGCCCTGACAAACTATTAGCCACGGTTCGACGCCGGGGCATCCGGCAACGTAGACTTCATCAACTGGCGGCGGTTCACCCATTGACCACGCACGCCCGCATGGGCTGCGGTGCGCAACGCGGTGAGTCGGCGGCAGCCGGTGGTTTGACCAGTTCCCACTGGTCAGGCCGTCAGGCAGAGGGCAGTAGCTCAATTGGCCAGAGTCCCGGTCTCCAAAACCGGTGGTTGGGGGTTCGAGTCCCTCCTGCCCTGCGAGCACGGCCCGTCGGCACGCCGGCCGTCGGTATCAATGAGTGACCGATCAGTGTTGTTCAGGTGAGGACATGGCGACACAGACGCGCGGCGAGACCGCGCAGAAGCGGGCGAAGTCCGGGGGCCCTGCCAAGGGCGGCCGGACCACTCCCGCGCTGTTCATCCGCCAGGTCATCGCCGAACTGCGCAAGGTTATCTGGCCGACCCGCCGGGAACTGCGCACGTACACGATCGTCGCGCTGACGTTCGTGCTCGTGATGGTCGTGATCGTGACCAGCGCTGGACTACTTGTTCACCAAGCTGGTGTTCTGGGCGTTCGGCTGAGTCGGCCGGCGGGGCCCCGCGGGCCGGAGTGACGGCGCGCCGGGGCCACCCCCCAGGAGGGCGTTCCTGGGGACTGGCGCCGGGGTAAGGCCGGGGACCGGTGCTGCCAGTAGTTCCGGCGCCGGTGCCGCCAGGAAGAGCGGAGAGAAAGAGTTATCGTGTCCGAGTCCCAAGTGCACGCCGGTAGTCCTCCAGAGGATGCTGCCCCGGCAGCCAGCGAGGTTGAGGCGCCTCAGGCTGAGGCCGGTGAGGCGGCGGAGGCTGGTGAGACGGCAGAGGCTGACGAGACGGCGGAGGCCAGTGGGGCGGCAGAGGCCGAGGATGCTGGTGAGACGGCGGAGGCCCAGGCTGAGCAGGCCGGGTCCGACGGGGCCGGGGCTGAGGAGGCCGGGGAAGCCGAGCCCGCGGAGGCCGGACCCGCGGAGGCCGGAGGAGCCGAGCCATTGGAGGCCGAGGCTCAGGAGGCCGGGCTCCAGGAAGCCGGGTCTGAGGAAGCCGGGTCTGACGAGGCCGCGTCCGAGGAGGCCGAGGAGGCCGAGGCCGACCCGGTCGAGGCCTACACCGCCGAGCTGCGGCAGCTGCCGGGCGACTGGTACGTGGTGCACTCCTACGCCGGCTACGAGAACCGCGTCAAGGGCAACCTGGAGAGCCGCACCCAGTCCCTGAACATGGAGGACTACATCTTCCAGATCGAGGTCCCGGTGCATCAGGTGACCGAGATCAAGGGCGGCAAGCGCCAGCAGGTGCAGGAGAAGGTGCTCCCCGGTTACATCCTGGTCCGGATGGACCTCACCGACGAGTCCTGGGCCGCGGTGCGGAACACCCCCGGGGTAACCGGGTTCGTCGGCCTGTCGAGCCGGCCGTCGCCGCTCAGCCTGACCGAGGTGGCCACCCTGCTCGCCCCCGAGCCGCAGGAGAAGGCGGCGAAGGCCGAGGCCCCCCGGCTGGCCGTGGAATACGAGGTCGGCGAATCCGTTACGGTGATGGATGGCCCGTTCGCGACGCTGCCGGCGACCGTGAACGAGATCAACCCCGATACCCAGAAGCTCAAGGTGCTGGTGTCGATTTTCGGCCGGGAAACGCCGGTCGAGCTCTCCTTCGACCAGGTCTCCAAGATCTGATCACGGGCGCAAGCACGCAGGGAACAGGAAGAGGAAACAGGAACCGATGGCTCCCAGACGGAAGAAGATCGCTGCCGTCGTCAAGGTGCAGCTGAACGCGGGCGCGGCCACCCCGGCGCCGCCGGTGGGGACGGCTCTGGGCCCGCACGGCGTCAACATCATGGACTTCTGCAAGCAGTACAACGCGGCGACCGAGTCCCAGCGGGGCAACGTCATCCCGGTCGAGATCACGATCTACGAGGACAGGTCGTTCTCGTTCATCACCAAGACGCCGCCGGCCCCCGAGCTGATCAAGAAGGCGGCGGGCGTGGACAAGGGCAGCGGGACGCCGCACACGGACAAGGTCGGCTCGGTCACCGCCGCGCAGGTCCGCGAGATCGCGCAGACCAAGATGCCCGACCTCAACGCGAACACCATCGAGGCGGCCGAGAAGATCATCGCGGGCACGGCCCGCTCGATGGGCATCACCGTCAAGGACTAAAGCGAAGCGAACATTCGTTCTACTACTGGACCGGGGTGACCACGAGCCCCGGCAGTGGCAGGGCCAGCGCTTGGCCCGCTGACCACGACCTCCAGATCGCAAGGGAGACAGAACATGAAGCGCAGCAAGGCGTTCCGGGCCGCCGAGACCGAGATCGACCGGAGCCGGCTCTACAGCCCGGCCGAGGCGGTAGCGCTCGCCCGGAAGACCTCCAGCACCAAGTTCGACCCCACCGTCGAGGTGGCGCTCCGGCTCGGCGTGGACCCGCGGAAGGCGGACCAGATGGTCCGCGGCACGGTGAACCTGCCCAACGGCACCGGCAAGACCGCCCGGGTGCTCGTCTTCGCCACCGGCGACCGGGCGGAGGAGGCGCGGGCGGCGGGCGCCGACTACGTCGGCTCCGACGACCTCATCGAGCGCATCCAGGGCGGGTTCCTCGACTTCGACGCCGTCGTCGCCACCCCCGACCTGATGGGCAAGGTCGGCCGGCTCGGCCGGGTGCTGGGCCCGCGCGGGCTCATGCCCAACCCCAAGACCGGCACGGTCACGCCCGAACGTGGGCAAGGCGGTCAGCGACATCAAGGGCGGCAAGATCGAGTTCCGGGTGGACCGGCACGCCAACCTCCACTTCATCATCGGCAAGGCGTCCTTCACCGACGCGGCCCTGGTGGAGAACTACGCGGCCGCCATGGACGAGATCCTGCGGCTGAAGCCGTCGGCGGCCAAGGGCCGGTACCTGAGGAAGGTGGCGATGACCACCACCATGGGCCCGAGCATCCCGGTCGATCCGGCCAAGACCCGCGGCCTGACCGAGGAGCTTCAGCCCGCCAGCTGAGAGCGATTTACCTGAGCGCGGTATGCCGCCGGTATACTGCCACTTAGCCAAAGACCGTCGGTTGCCGCCGCGTGCCTGGCACGGGGCGGCCGAAGGACCCGCACATTGCGGGCGGCCCGCGCAGGCGTCCGAGCTGAAGAGCCGTGTGCCCCTCCTGGGGCGCCGCGGTATCCACGCCCTGGTGCCACGCGCCGGGGCGTTTCGTTTTGCCGGGCCCTCGCCGACGCCGGACGCGGCTGGTGCCCTTGCCCAGGCAAGGACCGACCAGCCCAGGAAAGGAGGCCCATGGCGAGGGCGGAGAAGGTGGCCGCGGTCGCCGAGCTGACCGAGCGGTTCCAGAGCTCCAGCGGCGCCGTGCTGGCCGAGTACCGGGGCCTGACCGTGGCCCAGCTGGCCGAGCTGCGCCATTCGCTCGGCGAGCAGGCGACGTTCAGCGTGGTCAAGAACACCCTGACCAAGCTCGCGGCGGCCGAGGCAGGCATCGCAACGGAGCTGGAGGGGCTGCTGAGCGGACCCTCGGCGATCGCGTTCGTCAGGGGCGACGTGGTCGAGGCCGCCAAGGGACTGCGCGACTTCGCCAAGGTCAACCCGGCCCTGGTGATCAAGGGCGGGGTGATCGACGGCAAGCCGATGAGCCCGTCGGAGATCGAACGGCTCGCCGACCTCGAATCGCGCGAGGTGCTGCTGGCCATGCTCGCCGGCGCCATGAAGGCGTCGATGACCAACGCGGCGGCCACGCTCAACGCGCTGCCGGTCCAGATGGCCCAGCTGGCCGGGGCGCTCCAGGCGAAGCTGGAGGCCGAGGGCGGCGCCACGGCGCAGACCGACACGGCACCGGCCGACACCGAGACCGACACGGCACCGGCCGACACGGCGGAGTCCGGAACTGACCAGGCCCCAGCCGACACACCTAACGACGAGCCCGCGGCCGCTGCCGCCGCGGACGAAGACGCATCAACGGAGGAATGACCACCATGGCGAAGCTCAGCACCGACGACCTGCTCGACGCCTTCAAGGAGATGACCCTCCTCGAGCTGTCGGACTTCGTCAAGAAGTTCGAGGAGGCCTTCGACGTCAAGGCCGCGGCCCCGGTCGCGGTGGCCGCCGCGGCTCCGGGCGGCGGCGGCGCCGCAGCCGCCGAGGCCGAGGCCGAGGAGAAGGACGAGTTCGACGTCATCCTCGAGGCCGCGGGCGACAAGAAGATCCAGGTCATCAAGGAAGTCCGCTCCCTGACCAGCCTCGGCCTGAAGGAGGCCAAGGACCTGGTGGACGGCGCGCCCAAGCCGCTGCTTGAGCACGTCAACAAGGAAGCGGCGGACAAGGCCAGGGCCGCGCTCGAGGGCGCTGGCGCGACCGTCACAGTCAAGTAACGGTCCGGTGACGAGGATGTGCCCGGCCGGCGTCAGCCGGCCGGGCACATCGCTTCCCGGACGCCGATATGGGCCCCGAAGCTGGCCGTTACCAGTCCTGGCTCGTTGCCCCGCCCGGGCCTGGAATATCGCAGCGAACTGATAGGTTTACCCCTCAGGCATACAGCCCACACCAGAAGTAGGCTGTGGCGTTCGTCACATGGCCGAGTTCTGCGGGAACAGTCCCGGTGGACTTGACGTTTCGCCTAGAACGAGCCATGCTGCGGAGCAACCGTGAACCTCATAGTTAGATACACTTGACCAGCGGTGTGGCCGTCGGCTACACTGCCAATTTGCGCTGCACTCTCTAACGTCCTCGACCAGCCCGAGCCCCTCGCGGCGTGTCCGCAGGGCGTTTTGGTGCGTGCGGTGAAAGTTCGCCACAAGCTCGGAAGGACCCCTGTTGGCAGCATCGCGCAGCGCCTCAGCTACCAGCCCAGCCACCCGCCGCGTCTCCTTCGCCCGCTTCACCGAACCACTCGAAGTCCCTGGCCTCCTTGCCCTGCAGACGGACTCGTTCGACTGGCTGCTGGGCAACGAGCGCTGGCTGACCCGGGTGGCGGCGGCGCACAAGGCAGGCGATAAGGACATCCCGGAGCAGTCGGGCCTCGAGGAGATCTTCGAGGAGATCAGCCCGATCGAGGACTTCACGGGAACCATGTCCCTGTCGTTCCGTGACCACCGGTTTGAGCCGCCCAAGTACTCCGTGGAGGAGTGCAAGGACAAGGACATGACGTACTCCGCCCCCATGTTCGTGACGGCGGAGTTCATCAACAACAGCACCGGCGAGATCAAGAGCCAGACCGTCTTCATGGGCGATTTCCCGCTCATGTCGCCCAAGGGCACCTTCATCATCAACGGCACCGAGCGCGTCGTGGTGTCCCAGCTGGTCCGCTCGCCCGGCGTCTACTTCGACCGCCAGGTCGACAAGACCTCGGACAAGGACATCTACAGCTGCAAGGTGATCCCGTCCCGCGGCGCCTGGCTCGAGTTCGAGATCGACAAGCGGGACAGCGTCGGCGTGCGGATCGACCGCAAGCGCAAGCAGAGCGTCACCGTCCTGCTCAAGGCGCTCGGCTGGGACGAGGCGCGGATCCTGGAGCGGTTCGGCGGGTACGAGTCGATGCGCGCCACCCTGGAGAAGGACCACACGACCGGCCAGGACGACGCCCTGCTCGACATCTACCGCAAGCTGCGGCCGGGTGAGCCGCCGACCAGGGAGTCCGCCCAGGCGCTGCTGGAGAACCTCTACTTCAACGCCAAGCGGTACGACCTGGCCAAGGTGGGCCGCTACAAGATCAACAAGAAGCTCGGCCTGTCCCAGCCGATCCGGCAGGGCACGCTGACCGAGGAAGACATCGTCTCGACCATCGAGTACCTGGTCCGGCTGCACGCGGGCGAGGAGGAGATGAAGGCCGGCGACGCCATGATCCCGGTCGAGACCGACGACATCGACCACTTCGGCAACCGGCGGCTGCGCACCGTCGGCGAGCTCATCCAGAACCAGGTCCGGCTGGGCCTGGCGCGGATGGAGCGCGTGGTCAGGGAGCGGATGACCACCCAGGACGTCGAGGCGATCACGCCGCAGACCCTGATCAACATCCGGCCGGTCGTCGCCTCCATCAAGGAGTTCTTCGGCACCAGCCAGCTCTCGCAGTTCATGGACCAGACCAACCCGCTGGCCGGCCTGACGCACAAGCGGCGGCTGTCCGCGCTCGGTCCCGGCGGCCTGTCCCGCGAGCGGGCCGGGTTCGAGGTGCGCGACGTGCACTCCTCGCACTACGGCCGGATGTGCCCGATCGAGACGCCGGAAGGGCCGAACATCGGCCTGATCGGCTCGCTGTCCTCCTACGCCCGGGTCAACGCGTTCGGCTTCGTGGAGACCCCCTACCGCAAGGTGAAGGGCGGCAAGGTCACCAGCCAGATCGACTACCTCACCGCGGACGAGGAGGACCGCCACGTCATCGCCCAGGCCAACACGCCGCTGGGCTCCGACGGGGCGTTCGCCGAGGACCGCGTGCTGATCCGCCGCAAGGGCGGCGAGGTGGACCTACATCCCGCCGGACGACGTGGACTACATGGACGTGTCGCCGCGCCAGATGGTGTCGGTGGCCACCGCCATGATCCCGTTCCTGGAGCACGACGACGCCAACCGCGCCCTCATGGGCTCGAACATGCAGCGCCAGTCGGTCCCGCTCCTGCGGAGCGAGGCCCCGCTGGTCGGCACCGGCATGGAGTACCGCGCCGCCACCGACGCCGGCGACGTCATCATCGCCGACAAGGCGGGCGTGGTGGAGGAGTCCTGCGCCGACTACGTGACCGTGGCCAACGACGACGGCACCCGGAGCACCTACCTGGTGGCCAAGTTCCGCCGGTCCAACCAGGGCACCTGCTTCAACCAGAAGCCGGTCGTGGCCGAGGGCCAGCGGGTGGAGGAGGGCCAGGTCATCGCGGACGGCCCGTGCACCGATCAGGGCGAGATGGCGCTCGGCCGGAACCTGCTGGTCGCCTTCATGCCCTGGGAGGGTCACAACTACGAGGACGCGATCATCCTGTCCCAGCGGCTGGTCCAGGACGACGTCCTGTCCTCGATCCACATCGAGGAGCACGAGGTGGACGCGCGGGACACCAAGCTCGGCCCGGAGGAGATCACCAGGGACATCCCGAACGTCTCCGACGAGGTGCTCGCCGACCTCGACGACCGCGGCATCATCCGGATCGGCGCCGAGGTCGTCACCGGCGACATCCTGGTCGGCAAGGTCACCCCGAAGGGCGAGACCGAGCTGACCCCGGAGGAGCGGCTGCTGCGGGCCATCTTCGGCGAGAAGGCGCGCGAGGTGCGCGACACCTCGCTGAAGGTGCCGCACGGCGAGTCCGGCAAGGTGATCGGCGTCCGGGTGTTCACCCGGGAGGACGGCGACGAGCTGCCGCCCGGCGTGAACGAGCTGGTGCGGGTGTACGTGGCCGCCAAGCGCAAGATCACCGACGGTGACAAGCTGGCCGGCCGGCACGGGAACAAGGGGGTCATCGCCAAGATCCTCCCGATCGAGGACATGCCGTTCCTCGAGGACGGCACGCCGGTGGACATCGTGCTCAACCCGCTCGGCGTGCCGGGCCGGATGAACGTCGGCCAGGTGCTCGAGACGCACCTCGGCTGGGTGGCCAAGTCCGGCTGGGAGGTCAACGGCGAGAACGCCGACTGGAAGAAGCGGCTCCGCAAGCGGGGCGCGGAATCCGCCGAGCCGGGCACGCCGGTGGCCACCCCGGTCTTCGACGGCGCCCGCGAGGAGGAGATCACCGGGCTGCTCGGCAGCGTGCTGCCCAACCGGGACGGCAACCGGATGGTCGGCGCCAACGGCAAGGCGACCCTGTTCGACGGCCGGACCGGTGAGCCGTTCAAGGACCCGATCGCTGTCGGGCTACATCTACATCCTCAAGCTGCTGCACCTGGTCGATGACAAGATCCACGCCAGGTCGACCGGCCCCTACTCGATGATCACCCAGCAGCCACTGGGCGGGAAGGCGCAGTTCGGCGGGCAGCGGTTCGGTGAGATGGAGGTCTGGGCGCTGGAGGCCTACGGCGCCGCCTACGCGCTCCAGGAACTGCTCACCATCAAGTCCGACGACGTCCTCGGCCGGGTCAAGGTGTACGAGGCCATCGTCAAGGGCGAGAACATCCCCGAGCCGGGGATCCCCGAGTCGTTCAAGGTGCTGATCAAGGAGATGCAGTCCCTCTGCCTCAACGTGGAGGTGCTCTCCAGCGACGGTGCCGCGATCGAGATGCGGGATACCGACGAGGATGTCTTCCGCGCCGCCGAAGAACTCGGCATCGACCTGTCCCGGCGCGAGCCGAGCAGCGTTGAAGAGGTCTGATCCGAACTACCCCAGGGGAAAACACACGTGCTAGACGTTAACTTCTTCGACGACCTGCGTATCGGCCTGGCGACCGCGGACGACATCAGGCAGTGGTCGCACGGCGAGGTCAAGAAGCCAGAGACCATCAACTACCGCACGCTCAAGCCCGAGAAGGACGGGCTGTTCTGCGAGAAGATCTTCGGCCCGACCCGGGACTGGGAGTGCTACTGCGGTAAGTACAAGCGGGTCCGGTTCAAGGGCATCATCTGTGAGCGCTGTGGCGTCGAGGTCACCCGGGCCAAGGTGCGGCGGGAGCGGATGGGCCACATCGAGCTGGCCGCGCCGGTCACGCACATCTGGTACTTCAAGGGTGTGCCCAGCCGGCTGGGCTACCTGCTCGACCTGGCGCCCAAGGACCTGGAGAAGGTCATCTACTTCGCCGCGTACATGATCACGTACGTGGACGACGAGGCGCGCGACCGTGACCTGCCCTCGCTGGAGGCCAAGTTCTCGGTCGAGCGGGGCCAGCTCGAGCAGCGGCGGGACGCCGACATCGAGGCCCGCCAGACCAAGCTGGAGGCCGACCTCGCCGAGCTGGAGGCGGCCGGGGCCAAGGGCGACGCGCGGCGCAAGCTCCGGGAGAGCAGCGACCGGGAGTGCCGCCAGATCCGTGACCGCGCCCAGCGGGAGATCGACCGGCTGGAAGAGGTCTGGAACCGGTTCCGCAACCTCAAGGTCCAGGACCTGGAGGGCGACGAGCTGCTCTACCGCGAGATGCGCGACCGGTTCGGCCGCTACTTCCGCGGCGGCATGGGCGCGCAGGCGATCCAGGAGCGGCTGGCCAGCTTCGACCTGGAGGGCGAGGCCCGCAGCCTGCGGGACACCATCCGCACCGGCAAGGGCCAGCGCAAGGCCCGCGCGCTCAAGCGGCTGAAGGTCGTCTCGGCGTTCCTGTCCACCCGCAACAGCCCGATGGGGATGGTGCTCGACTGCATCCCGGTGATCCCGCCGGACCTGCGGCCGATGGTGCAGCTGGACGGCGGCCGGTTCGCCACCTCCGACCTCAACGACCTGTACCGCCGGGTGATCAACCGGAACAACCGGCTCAAGCGGCTGCTCGACCTCGGCGCGCCCGAGATCATCGTGAACAACGAGAAGCGGATGCTCCAGGAGGCCGTGGACTCGCTGTTCGACAACGGCCGCCGCGGCCGCCCGGTCACCGGGCCCGGCAACCGCCCGCTGAAGTCGCTGTCCGACATGCTCAAGGGCAAGCAGGGCCGGTTCCGGCAGAACCTGCTCGGCAAGCGGGTCGACTACTCCGGCCGGTCGGTCATCGTGGTCGGTCCGCAGCTCAAGCTGCACCAGTGCGGGCTGCCCAAGGAGATGGCGGTCGAGCTGTTCAAGCCGTTCGTCATGAAGCGGCTGGTGGACCTCAACCACGCGCAGAACATCAAGTCCGCCAAGCGGATGGTGGAGCGCGCCCGGCCGGTGGTCTGGGACGTGCTGGAAGAGGTCATCACCGAGCACCCGGTGCTGCTCAACCGGGCGCCGACCCTGCACCGGCTCGGCATCCAGGCGTTCGAGCCGCAGCTGGTGGAGGGCAAGGCGATCCAGATCCACCCGCTGGTCTGCACCGCGTTCAACGCGGACTTCGACGGCGACCAGATGGCGGTGCACCTGCCGCTGTCGGCCGAGGCGCAGGCCGAGGCGCGGATCCTGATGCTGTCCACCAACAACATCCTCAAGCCCGCCGACGGCAAGCCGGTCACCATGCCCACCCAGGACATGGTGATCGGGATCTACTGCCTGACCCGGGCGGCCAGCAGCGATGCGGACGCGTCCGAGGAAGCGAAGGTCCCCGGGGAGGGCCGGGCGTTCGCCTCGATCGCCGAGGCCACCATGGCCTACGACCGCGGCGAGCTCGACCTCCAGGCCAAGGTCACCGTCCGGCTCAAGGGGGTCACCCCGCCGCGCGACTTCGAGGCGCCGGAGGGCTGGGCCGACGGCGACCCGTTCCGGATCGAGACCACGCTGGGCCGGTGCTTCTTCAACGAGGCGCTGCCGGACGGCTTCCCGTTCGTGAACTACGAGGTGGGCAAGAAGCAGCTCTCGGCGATCGTCAACGAGCTCGCGGAGACCTACCCCAAGGTGGAGGTGGCGGCGGCGCTCGACAACCTCAAGGACGCCGGGTTCCACTGGGCCACCCGGGCCGGGGTCACGATCGCGATCGAGGACGTGGTCGCGCCGCCGAACAAGGCGCACGATCCTGGAGTCCTACGAGAAGCGCGCCGACAAGGTGCAGCGGGAGTACGAGCGCGGCCTGATCACCGACGAGGAGCGCCGCCAGGAGCTCATCGAGATCTGGACGCACGCCACCGCCGACGTGGCCAAGGACATGGAGGCGGCGTTCCCGGAGACCAACTCGGTGTGGATGATGGTCAACTCGGGCGCCCGCGGCAACCAGATGCAGGTCCGGCAGATCGCCGGCATGCGGGGCCTGGTCTCCAACCCCAAGGGCGAGACGATCCCGCGGCCGATCAAGTCCAGCTTCCGCGAGGGGCTGTCCGTGCTGGAGTACTTCATCTCCACCCACGGCGCCCGCAAGGGCCTGGCCGACACCGCGCTGCGCACCGCCGACTCCGGGTACCTCACCCGGCGGCTGGTGGACGTCGCGCAGGACGTCATCGTCCGCGAGGAGGACTGCGGCACCGACCGGTCGATCGCGATGAGGATCGCCGAGGCGCGACGCCGACGGCAACCTGCGCGGCTGCCGAACATCGAGAACACCGGCACCGGCCGCACCATCGCCGAGGACGTCGAGGTGGACGGCACGGTGCTGGCGGCGGCCGACTCCGACACGCACCGAGGTGATGATCGACCAGCTCATCGCGGCCGGGCGTGGACACGGTGCGCACGTTCAGCGTGCTGGTGTGTGAGGCCAAGGTCGGCGTCTGCGCCAAGTGCTACGGGCGGTCGCTGGCCACCGGCAAGCGGGTCGACGTCGGCGAGGCGGTCGGGCATCGTCGCGGCGCAGTCGATCGGCGAGCCCGGCACCCAGCTGACCATGCGGACGTTCCACACCGGTGGTGTGGCCGGCCAGGACATCACCCACGGCCTGCCGCGGATCCAGGAGCTGTTCGAGGCGCGGATCCCCAAGGGCATGGCGCCCATCAGCGAGATGGAGGGGCGGGTCAAGGTCGAGGAGACCGAGAAGACCCGCAAGATCCTCATCGTCCCCGACGACGGCGGCGAGGAGGTCGCCTACCAGGTGCCGATGCGGTCCCGCCTGCTGGTGGCCGACGGCGACCACGTGACGGTCGGCCAGCAGCTCATCCAGGGCGCGGTCAACCCGCACGAGGTGCTCCGCATCCTCGGCTCCCGTGAGGTGCAGCTGCACCTGGTCCACGAGGTCCAGGAGGTGTACCGGTCGCAGGGTGTGTCCATCCACGACAAGCACATCGAGATCATCATCCGGCAGATGCTCAAGCGGGTGAACGTGCTCGAGTCCGGCGACACCGACCTGCTCCCCGGGGAGCTGGTGGAGCGGCCCAGGTTCGAGGAGATGAACCGGGGCGTGGTGGAGGAGGGCGGCACGCCCGCCGCCGGCCGGCCGGTGCTGATGGGCATCACCAAGGCCTCGCTGGCCACCGAGTCGTGGCTGTCCGCGGCCTCGTTCCAGGAGACCACCCGGGTGCTGACCGACGCGGCGATCCACGCCAAGTCGGACCCGCTGCTCGGGCTGAAGGAGAACGTCATCATCGGCAAGCTGATCCCGGCCGGTACCGGGATGCCGCGCTACCGCAGCGTCCGGGTGGAGCCGACCGAGGACGCCCGGTCATCGGTCTATCCCGCGGCCAGCCTACGAGGAGGGCCGGGCTACGCGTTCGGGCAGCCTGCGGCCGAGTCGATTCCGCTGGAAGAGTACGATTTCGGCACGTACAACCGCTGATTCCGCCGGTGCGGGGGGAGGGCAAAATCTTCCCCCGCACCGGGGAATTTGGCGGGATCAGGGTTCGTTTTGACCATCGCAGGAACCGTTCGGTACCCTTAGTCTCCGTGCCCGTGACGCGGGCACGCGCGCGCTAGTGGGCCGCGATCCCTGGCCGGAAGGCCGGGGTCGGCGAACGGCCTGCGCGTGCAGGACCATCCCTCTCCGAATGTCCGGCCCCAGCCGGGGCCGGTGCACCGTGGTCGACAGCGACACGCCCGACCACGGGGGTCGGAGAGGCCGGAAAACCAGCAGGTCAGGTGCGTCGAACGACGCGCCTGTAGGCATGAAGACGACATTGAAGACGGAGACGCGGTGCCCACCATCCAGCAGCTGGTCCGCAAGGGCCGCCAGGACAAGGTAGCCAAGACCACGACCCCGGCGCTCAAGGGCAGCCCCCAGCGCCGCGGGGTCTGCACGCGCGTCTACACGACCACGCCCAAGAAGCCGAACTCGGCGCTCCGCAAGGTCGCCCGGGTCCGGCTGACCAGCCAGATCGAGGTCACCGCGTACATCCCGGGCGTCGGGCACAACCTGCAGGAGCACTCGATCGTGCTGGTGCGCGGCGGCCGGGTGCGCGACCTGCCCGGCGTCCGCTACAAGGTCATCCGCGGCTCCCTCGACACCCAGGGGGTGCGCAACCGCAAGCAGGCGCGCAGCCGCTACGGCGCGAAGAAGGAGAAGAGCTGACATGCCGCGCAAGGGCCCCGCGACCAGACGGCAGCTCGTCACCGACCCGGTGTACGGCTCGCCGCTGGTGACCGCGCTGGTCAACAAGGTGCTGCGGGAGCGGCAAGCGCTCGCTGGCCGAGCGGATCGTGTACGGCGCGCTGGAGGGCGCCAAGGACAAGACCGGCAACGACCCGGTGGTCACGCTCAAGCGCGCGCTCGACAACGTCAAGCCCACCCTGGAGGTGCGCAGCCGCCGGGTCGGCGGCGCCACCTACCAGGTCCCGGTCGAGGTGCGGGCCTCCCGCAGCACCACCCTGGCGCTGCGCTGGATCGTGGCCTACTCACGCCAGCGCCGCGAGAAGACGATGACCGAGCGGCTCATGAACGAGCTGCTCGACGCCAGCAACGGCCTCGGGGCGAGCGTGAAGCGCCGCGAGGACACCCACAAGATGGCCGAATCCAACAAGGCCTTCGCCCACTACCGCTGGTAGCAGGCCACAGGCGAAACAGGCCGCGTCATCGCAGCAAACGGATCGGCGGGGAGACGACGAGAGAACAAGGAAAGCAAGCACGTGGCCACCCAGACCGCCGTGGAACTCGCCAAGGTCCGCAACATCGGGATCATGGCGCATATCGACGCGGGCAAGACGACCACCACCGAGCGGATCCTGTTCTACACCGGCATCAACTACAAGATCGGTGAGGTCCATGAGGGCGCCGCCACCATGGACTGGATGGAGCAGGAGCAGGAGCGCGGCATCACCATCACCTCCGCCGCGACCACCACCAACTGGCGCGACCACACGATCAACATCATCGACACGCCCGGGCACGTCGACTTCACCGTCGAGGTGGAGCGGTCGCTGCGGGTGCTGGACGGCGCGGTGGCCGTGTTCGACGGCGTGGCCGGGGTCGAGCCGCAGTCCGAGACCGTCTGGCGGCAGGCCGACCGGTACGGCGTGCCGCGGATCTGCTTCGTCAACAAGATGGACCGGGTCGGCGCGGAGTTCCACCGCTGCGTGGACATGATCAGCCGACCGGCTCGGCGCCACCCCGCTGGTGATCCAGCTGCCGTGGGGCGTCGAGGCGGACTTCCGCGGCGTCATCGACCTGATCCGGATGCGCGCCCTGCTCTGGCAGACCGAGGGCAAGGGCGACAAGTACGACGTCGTCGCGATCCCCGACGACCACCTCGAGGCGGCCCGCGAGTGGCGGGACCGGCTGATCGAGACCATCTCCGAGAACGACGAGGAGATGATGGAGCTGTACCTCGAGGGCGCCGAGCCCGACGAGGAGCAGCTCATCGCCGCGATCCGGCGGGCCACCATCGCCGGCGGCGTCACGCCGGTGCTGTGCGGGAGCGCGTTCAAGAACAAGGGCGTCCAGCCGATGCTGGACGCGATCGTGGACTACCTGCCCAGCCCGGTGGACATCCCGGCGATCAAGGGCCACAAGGTGGGCGACGAGGCGGCGGTGATCGAGCGGCACGCCGACCCGGCCGAGCCGTTCGCCGCGCTCGCCTTCAAGATCATGTCGGACCAGCACCTGGGCAAGCTGACCTACATCCGGATCTACTCCGGCACGCTGGAGGCCGGCAACGCAGGTGCTGAACTCCACCAAGGGCCGCAAGGAGCGGATCGGCAAGATCTACCAGATGCACGCGAACAAGCGCGAGGAGCGGCCGTCCGCGATCGCTGGCCAGATCGTCGCCGTCATGGGGCTGAAGGACACCACCACCGGCGACACGCTCTGCGACCAGGTCAGCCCGGTGATCCTGGAGTCGATGACGTTCCCGGCGCCGGTCATCAACGTGGCGATCGAGCCGAGGACCAAGGCGGACCAGGACAAGCTGGGCACCGCGATCCAGCGGCTGGCCGAGGAGGACCCGACCTTCCAGGTCCGGACCGACGAGGAGACCGGCCAGACCATCATCTCCGGGATGGGCGAGCTCCACCTGGAGGTGCTGGTCGAGCGGATGAAGCGCGAGTTCCGGGTGGAGGCCAACATCGGCCGCCCGCAGGTCGCCTACCGCGAGACCGTCCGCCGGAAGGTGGAGAAGGTCGAGTACACGCACAAGAAGCAGACCGGCGGCGCCGGCCAGTACGGCCGGGTGGTCATCAACCTGGAGCCGACCGGCGGCGACGGCGGCGGCTACGAGTTCGAGAACAAGATCACCGGTGGGCGCATCCCGCGCGAGTACATCCCGTCGGTGGACGCCGGCTGCCAGGAGGCGGCGGAGTTCGGCGTGCTGGCCGGGTACCCGATGGTGGACGTGAAGGTCACCCTCACCGACGGTGCCTACCACGAGGTGGACTCCTCCGAGCTCGCCTTCAAGATCGCCGGCTCGATGGCCTTCAAGAAGGCGGCGGCGCAGGCCGACCCGGTGCTGCTCGAGCCGATGATGGCCGTCGAGGTCAGGACCCCCGACGACTACATGGGTGACGTCATCGGCGACCTGAACAGCCGCCGTGGCCAGATCCAGGCCATGGAGGAGCGTCCGGGGTCCGGGTCGTCAAGGCGCTCGTGCCGCTGTCGGAGATGTTCGGCTACGTCGGGGACCTGCGCAGCCGGACCCAGGGCCGGGCGGACTACACGCATGCAGTTCGACTCGTATGCCGAGGTGCCGCCGAATATCGCCAAGGAGATCATCGCGAAGGCCCGAGGCGAGTAGCACCAGTCAGAACGTCAGGAGCAACAGGGCCCCCGGCAGGGGGCCTGGCCCCCCCGGCGGGGGCAGATCGTAACGAGGAGAAACCAGTGGCCAAGGCCAAGTTCCAGCGGACCAAGCCGCACGTGAACATCGGCACCATCGGGCACATCGACCACGGCAAGACCACTCTGACCGCGGCGATCACCAAGGTGCTGCACGACAAGTACCCCGACGTCAACCCCTTCACCCCCTTCGACGCAGATCGACAACGCGAAGGAAGAGAAGGAGCGCGGGATCACCATCTCGATCTCGCACGTCGAGTACCAGACCGAGCACCGTCACTACGCTCACGTGGACTGCCCGGGTCACGCCGACTACATCAAGAACATGATCACCGGCGCCGCGCAGATGGACGGCGCGATCCTGGTGGTCGCGGCGACCGACGGCCCGATGCCGCAGACCCGTGAGCACGTGCTGCTCGCCCGCCAGGTCGGCGTGCCCTACATCGTGGTGGCGCTCAACAAGGCCGACATGGTCGACGACGAGGAGATCCTCGAGCTCGTCGAGCTGGAGGTCCGGGAGCTGCTCACGCAGTACGAGTTCCCCGGCGACGACGTGCCGGTGATCCGGGTCTCCGCGCTGAAGGCGCTCGAGGGCGACGCCGAGTGGGGCGAGAAGGTGCTCGAGCTGCTCAACGCCTGCGACGAGTCGCATCCCCGAGCCGACCCGCGAGGTGGACAAGCCGTTCCTGATGCCGGTCGAGGACGTGTTCTCGATCACCGGCCGCGGCACCGTGGTGACCGGCCGGATCGAGCGCGGCACGATCCACACCGGCGAGTCGGTCGAGATCATCGGGATCAAGGACAAGGCGCAGACCACCACGGTCACCGGCGTCGAGATGTTCCGCAAGATCCTCGACGACGGCCAGGCGGGCGACAACGTGGGCCTGCTGCTGCGCGGCATCAAGCGCGAGGAGGTGGAGCGCGGCCAGGTCGTGATCAAGCCGGGCACCAACACCCCGCACACCGAGTTCGAGGGCCAGGTCTACATCCTGTCCAAGGACGAGGGCGGGCGGCACACGCCGTTCTTCAACAACTACCGGCCGCAGTTCTACTTCCGCACCACCGACGTGACCGGCGTGGTCAACCTGCCGGAGGGCACGGAGATGGTCATGCCCGGTGACAACACCGAGATGAAGGTCGAGCTGATCCAGCCGATCGCCATGGAGGAGGGCCTGCGCTTCGCGATCCGCGAGGGCGGCCGCACCGTCGGCGCCGGCCGGGTCATAAAGATCGTCAAGTAGATACGCAGGCGGCGGGGCCTGACGGCCCCCCGCCTCGGCCGGTGATGCAGCGGACACAGCGGCAGCGAACAGAGGCAGCAAAGGACATAGGGAAGCCACATGGCGGGACAGAAGATCCGCATCCGGCTCAAGGCGTATGACCACGAGGTCATCGACAGCTCGGCGCGGAAGATCGTTGACACGGTGACGCGCACCGGCGCGCGGGTTGCCGGGCCGGTCCCGCTGCCCACGGAGAAGAACGTGTACTGCGTCATCCGGTCGCCGCACAAGTACAAGGACTCGCGCGAGCACTTCGAGATGCGCACGCACAAGCGCCTGATCGACATCATCGATCCCACGCCGAAGACCGTCGACTCGCTGATGCGGCTGGACCTGCCGGCCGGCGTCGACATCGAGATCAAGCTCTGAGGGACCACACCGATATGGGTAAGGACATCAAGGGCGTTCTGGGCACCAAGCTCGGCATGACCCAGGTCTTCGGCGACGACGGGAAGATCGTCCCGGTCACCGTCGTGGAGGCGGGCCCGTGCGTGGTGACCGCGGTGCGCACCCCGGACAACGACGGCTACTCGGCCGTGCAGCTCGGCTACGGCGAGATCGACCCGCGGCGGGTCACCAAGCCGGTGGCCGGCCACTTCGCCAAGGCCGGGGTGACGCCCCGCCGGTACCTGGTCGAGCTGCGCACCGACGACGCCGATCAGTACACCCTCGGCCAGGAGGTCACGGCCGAGACGTTCGAGGCCGGCGACGCTGGTCGACGTGACCGGCAAGACCAAGGGCAAGGGCACCGCCGGGGTGATGAAGCGGCACGGCTTCCACGGCCTCGGCGCCTCCCACGGCACCCAGCGCAAGCACCGGTCGCCCGGCTCGATCGGCGGCTGCGCCACGCCCGGGACGGGTCTTCAAGGGCGTGCGGATGGCGGGCCGGATGGGCAACGTCCGGACCACGGTGCCGCGGCTCACCGTCCACGCGGTGGACGCCGAGCGGGGCCTGCTGCTGATCAGGGGCGCCGTCCCCGGCCCCAAGGGCGGCCTGGTCCTGGTGCGCAGCGCGGCCAAGCAGCCAGCGGTGAAGGAGGCCAGGTGAGCACGGTCAAGGTCGTCACGCCGTCCGGCAAGGGCGGCAAGGACGTCGAGCTCCCGGCCGAGTTCTTCGACGCCAAGGTCAACATCCCGCTGATGCACCAGGTGGTCGTGGCCCAGGAGGCGGCGGCCCGGCAGGGCACCCACGCCACCAAGACCCGGGGCGAGGTCCGCGGCGGCGGCAAGAAGCCGTACCGGCAGAAGGGCACCGGCCGGGCCCGCCAGGGCTCGCTGCGGGCGCCGCAGTACGCCGGCGGCGGCACGGTCCACGGCCCGGTGCCCCGCTCCTACGTCCAGCGCACCCCCAAGAAGATGAAGGCCGCCGCGCTGCGCGGCGCCCTGTCCGACCGGACCAGCCACGGCCGCGTCGCGGTCGTGAGCCGTTCGTCGAGGGTGAGGAGCCGAGCACGACGGCGGCGCTCACGGTGCTGCGGGCCGCGGTCGGCGAGACCGGCGCCCGGCTCTCGCGGCCGGTGCTGGTCGTGGTGAACGCAGGCGACGAGCTGACCCGCAAGAGCCTGCGCAACGCCGTGAGCGTGCGCGTGCTGACCACCGGGCAGCTCAACACCTACGACGTCCTGGCGAGCGACCACGTCGTGTTCACCCATGCCGCGCTGGCCGAGTTCACCGGCCAGGAGCCGCCGGCCGACGAGGCCCCGGCCAAGGCGAAGCCGGCCGCCAAGGCCGCGGCCAAGGACGCGGAGGCCAAGGCGGCACCGGCCAAGGATGAGGACGCCGGGGACGCGCCGGCCGAGGATAAGGACGCCCCGGCCAAGGACGCCCCGGCCAAGGACGCGCGGCCAAGGCCAAGCCGGCCGCCGAGGACGCGCCCGCCGCGGACGAGGGCGGCAAGACGGCAGGCGCCAAGGCGGCCGACGCCAAGGACGCCCCGGCCAAGGGTGCATCCGCCAAGGCGAAGCCGGCCGTTAAGGATAAGCCGGCGGCCGGGCCGGAGGAGGAGCAGCAGTGAGCAAGATCGCGAACCCGCGGGACGTCCTGCTGCGGCCGGTGATCTCGGAGAAGAGCTACCGGCTGGCCGACGACGGGCAAGTACACCTTCGTGGTCGCCCCGGGCGCCAACCGGACCCAGATCCGGCAGGCGGTCGAGGCCGTCTTCAACGTCCGGGTGACCGGGCGTCAACACGCTCAACCGGCCGGGCAAGCGGCGCCGCACCCGGTTCGGCTGGGGGAAGCGCCCCGACACCAAGCGCGCCATCGTCAGCCTCGCCGAGGGGGACCGGATCGACGTCTTCGGCGGACCGGTCAGCTAGGCGACAGGAGTCTGAGCACACATGGCTATCCGCAAGTACAAGCCGACCACGCCGGGCAGGCGGGGCGCGAGCGGGGCTGACTTCGCCGAGGTCACGCGCGGCGAGCCCGAGAAGTCGCTCGTCCGCCCGCTGCACTCCCGGGGCGGCAGGAATGTGCACGGCCGGATCACCGCGCGGCACCAGGGCGGCGGCCACAAGCGCGCCTACCGGCTGATCGACTTCCGCCGGGCCGACAAGGACGGCGTGCCGGCCAAGGTGGCGCACCTGGAGTACGACCCGAACCGGACGGCCCGGATCGCGCTGCTGCACTACGCGGACGGCGAGAAGCGCTACATCCTGTGCCCGGAGGGCCTGTCCCAGGGGGACCGGGTGGAGAACGGCCCCGGCGCGGACATCCGCCCCGGCAACTGCCTGCCGCTGCGCAACATCCCGACCGGCACCGTCGTGCACGCGATCGAGCTGCGGCCCGGCGGCGGGGCCAAGATCGCCCGCTCGGCCGGCTCCGGCGTCCAGCTGCTGGCCAAGGAGGGCGGCTTCGCGCAGCTGCGCATGCCCTCCGGGGAGATCCGGCGGGTGGACGCGGCCTGCCGGGCGACGGTGGGCGAGGTCGGCAACTCCGAGCAGGGCAACATCAAGCTCGGCAAGGCGGGCCGCAGCCGCTGGAAGGGACGCCGCCCGTCGGTGCGCGGGGTGGCGATGAACCCGGTCGACCACCCGCTCGGCGGTGGCGAGGGCAAGAGCTCCGGCGGCCGTCACCCGGTCAGCCCGTGGGGCAAGCCGGAGGGGCGCACCCGCCAGGCTCACAAGTCGAGCGACCGGATGATCGTCCGCCGGCGCAGCAAGAAGAAGCGGTAGGAGCACCTCACGATGCCTCGTAGTCTGAAGAAAGGCCCCTTCGTCGACGACCACCTGATCAAGAAGGTGGACGTCCAGAACGACAAGGGCACCAGGAACGTCATCAAGACGTGGTCACGCCGCTCCATGATCGTGCCGGCGATGCTCGGCCACACCATCGCGGTCCACGACGGCCGCAAGCACGTCCCGGTGTTCATCACCGAGGCGATGGTCGGCCACAAGCTCGGCGAGTTCGCGCCCACCCGGACGTTCCGCAGCCACGTCAGGGACGACCGCCGCAGCCGGCGTTAGGCGCCGGTCAGCGCAGACAGATTGAAAAGAGACGGAGAAGAAGCGATGGAGGCTAGGGCAATGGCGCGGCACGTCCGCGTCACCCCGCGCAAGGCCCGCCGGGTGGTGGACCTCATCCGCGGCATGCCCGCCGACGAGGCGCAGGCGGTCCTTCAGTTCGCACCCCAGTCGGCGAGCGACCCGGTCGGCAAGGTGCTGGCGAGCGCCATCGCGAACGCCGGCCAGGTCCAGCAGGTCGACGCGGGCACGCTGGTGGTGAGCCGCGCATGGGTGGACGAAGGGCCCACGCTCAAGCGGTTCCGGCCCCGCGCCCAGGGCCGCGGTTACCGGATCAACAAGCGGACCAGCCACATCACAGTCATCGTCTCGCGACGAGACCAACGGAAGGACCCGCTAGTGGGCCAGAAGGTGAACCCGCACGGGTTCCGGCTGGGCATCACCACCGACTTCAAGAGCCGGTGGTACGCCGACAAGCTGTACAAGGATTACGTCGCCGAGGACGTGGCGATCCGCCGGATGCTGCAGCGCGGCATGGAGCGGGCCGGCATCTCCAAGGTGGAGATCGAGCGCACCAGGGACCGGGTGCGGGTGGACATCCACACCGCGCGGCCCGGCATCGTCATCGGCCGGCGCGGCGCCGAGGCCGACCGGATCCGCGGCGACCTGGAGAAGCTCACCAGCAAGCAGATCCAGCTCAACATCCTCGAGGTCAAGAACCCCGAGGTGGACGCGCAGCTGGTCGCGCAGGGCGTGGCCGAGCAGCTGTCGAGCCGGGTGTCGTTCCGGCGCGCCATGCGCAAGGCCATGCAGACGGCCATGAAGGGCGGCGCGCGCGGGATCCGGGTGCAGTGCTCGGGCCGGCTCGGCGGCGCGGAGATGTCGCGGTCGGAGTTCTACCGCGAGGGCCGGGTACCGCTGCACACGCTGCGCGCCGACATCGACTACGGCTTCTACGAGGCGCGTACCACGTTCGGCCGGATCGGGGTCAAGGTCTGGATCTACCGCGGCGAGGCGCCGGCCACCCGCGCCGAGCGCGAGGCGCAGGCGGCGGCGCTGCGGGCCGGCCAGCGCCGCGACCGGGACCGCCCGCCCGCCCGCCGCCGCCGCCCGCGCCGCGGGCGAGGGGCCGGGCCCGGAGGACGCGTCGCGGCCCACCGCGCGGCGAGGCAGCGGTCGCAACCGTGACCGAGGAGGGCTGAGGCATGCTCATCCCGCGCAGGACCGCGCACCGCAAACAGCACCGGCCGGACCGGCACGGCACCGCCAAGGGCGGTACCCGGGTGGCGTTCGGCGAGTACGGCATCCAGGCACTGGAGCACGCCTACGTGACCAACCGCCAGATCGAGGCGGCCCGGATCGCGATGACCCGGCACATCCGCCGCGGCGGCAAGGTGTGGATCACCATCTACCCGGACCGGCCGCTCACCAAGAAGCCCGCCGAGACCCGGATGGGCTCGGGCAAGGGCTCACCGGAATGGTGGATCGCCAACGTCAAGCCCGGCCGGGTCATGTTCGAGCTCTCCGGGGTGTCGGAGCCGGTGGCCAGGGAGGCGCTGCGCCGGGCCATGCACAAGCTGCCCATGAAGACCAAATTCGTCAAGCGTGAGGTTGGTGAAGCTTGATGTTCAACCACAAGCTGCCCATGCTCTGCTTGCCGCACGGGCCAAAATTCGTCAAGCGTGCTCCACTAACCCGGGGGGACAACCCCCCGGAGCCCCCCACCGGAGGTGAGGCGTAATGGCTAAGGGCCTGGTCGCCGATGACCTGCGGAACTCCACCGAGGAAGAACTCGACAGCAAGCTGGCCGAGGCGAAGACGGAGCTGTTCAACCTCCGTTTCCAGGCCGCGACCGGCCAGCTGGAGAGCCACGGGCGGCTGCGTGCCGTCCGCAAGGAGATCGCCCGCATCTACACGGTGAAGCGCGAGCGTGAGCTTGGCATCGTGACCATTGCCGAGGAGACGGAAGACAGTGAGTGACGAGCAGGGCGGCGCGCCCGCCCGGACCGGCCGGGGCTACCGCAAGATCCGCGAGGGCTACGTCGTCAGCGACAAGATGGACAAGACCGTCGTGGTCGTGGTCGAGGACCGGGTGAAGCACCCCAAGTACGGCAAGGTCATCCGCCGCACCAAGAAGTACAAGGCGCACGACGGCGAGAACGCCTGCGGCGTCGGCGACCGCGTCCGGCTCATGGAGACCCGGCCGCTGTCGGCGACCAAGCGCTGGCGGGTCGCCGAAATCCTGGAGAAGGCCAAGTAAGACACGGCCAGGACGCCCGCGGGGCCACCCCGGCGGACACGGCCCCAGTAGAACCACCAAGGACCCGCCAGCCCGCGCAGGCCGGCGTCAGGAAGCAGGAGTTGACGTGATCCAGCAGGAGTCGCGGCTCAAGGTCGCCGACAACACCGGAGCCAAGGAGCTGTTGTGCATCCGGGTGCTCGGCGGCTCCAGCCGGCGATACGCGGGCATCGGCGACGTCATCGTCGCGACGGTGAAGGACGCGCTTCCGGGTGCCGGGGTGCGCAAGGGCGACGTGGTCAAGGCGGTGGTCGTGCGCACCCGCAAAGAACGCCGCCGCGGGGACGGCTCCTATATCCGCTTCGACGAGAACGCGGCCGTCCTGATCCGCGACGGCGGCGACCCGCGCGGAACCCGCATCTTCGGCCCCGTGGGCCGCGAGCTGCGCGAGAAGCGGTTCATGCGGATCATCTCGCTCGCGCCGGAGGTGCTGTGATGGCGAAGCAGAAGCAGACAGGACGTAAGCCAGCAGGAATGAAGATCAAGAAGGGTGACACCGTGGTGGTGCTGGCCGGCCGTGACCGCGGCCGGGAGGGCACGGTCATCGCCGCCTACCCGGACCGGCAGCGGGTGCTCGTCCACGGGGTCAACATCATCCGGAAGAACACGAAGGTCAACTTCCAGGGCGCGCGAGGCGCCAAGGAGGGCGGCATCGTGACCCAGGAAGCGCCGATCCACGTGAGCAACGTCGCGCTGGTCGACCCGGACACCAAGAAGCCGGCCCGGGCCGGCTACCGGATCGAGGAGACCGACGGCGTCCAGACCAAGACCCGGATCTCGCGCGCGAGCGGTAAGGACGTCTGATGACAGCGACAACCGAGCAGGCCGCCCCCGGGCGCGTCAAGCCGCGCCTGAAGGAGCGCTACCAGACCGAGATCGCGCCCGCGCTGCGGGAGGAGTTCGGCTACGCCAACGTGATGCAGATCCCCCGCCTGACCAAGATCACGGTCAACATGGGGGTCGGCGAGGCGGCGCGGGACGCCAAGCTCATCGAGGGCGCGGTGAAGGACCTGGCCATCATCACCGGCCAGAAGCCGGCCGTGGCCCGGGCGAGGAAGTCGATCGCCCAGTTCAAGCTGCGCGAGGGCATGCCGATCGGCGCGCACGTGACGCTGCGGGGCGACCGGATGTGGGAGTTCCTCGACCGGCTGCTGACGCTGGCCCTGCCCCGGATCCGTGACTTCCGGGGCCTGAACGACCGGCAGTTCGACGGCCGGGGGAACTACACGTTCGGCCTCACCGAGCAACTGATGTTCCACGAGATCAACCCAGACCAGGTGGACCGCCAGCGCGGGATGGACGTGACCGTGGTCACGACCGCCACCACCGATGACGAGGGCCGCTCGCTGCTGCGCCGGCTCGGATTCCCGTTCAAGGAGAACTGACCAGTGGCGAAGAAGGGGCTCGTCGTCAAGGCGAACCGCAAGCCGAAGTTCAAGGTGCGCGGCTACACCCGGTGCTCGCGGTGCGGACGCCCACGGGCGGTGTACCAGAGGTTCGGGCTGTGCCGGATCTGTTTCCGGTCCATGGCCCACCGCGGCGAACTGCCCGGCATCACCAAGTCAAGCTGGTAGCCGCCCGCAGGTGGCCAGCACAACCCGCCCGGCGCACACCCGGGCAACGACCAACCTGGGCGCCACCGGCGCCCACCGACCACGCCGCAGGTCCGCAGGGAAACCGCGGTGAGGAGGGCCATCAGGCCATGACCATGACCGACCCGATCGCAGACATGCTGACCCGTCTGCGCAACGCCAACTCGGCCTACCACGACACGGTGGGCATGCCCAGCTCCACGATCAAGGTTCACATCGCGGAGATCCTCCAGCAGCAGGGCTACATCGCCGGCTGGCAGGTCGAGGATGCCGAGGTCGGCAAGAACCTCGTGATCACGCTCAAGTACGGGCCGACCCGTGAGCGGTCGATCGCGGGCCTCAAGCGGGTGTCCAAGCCTGGGCTGCGCGTGTACGCGAAGAAGGACAACCTGCCGCGGGTGCTCGGCGGTCTTGGCATCGCCATCATCTCCACCTCGGGTGGCCTGATGACCGACAAGCAGGCGGTCAAGCACGGCGTAGGCGGGGAAGTCCTCGCCTACGTCTGGTGAGGAGACGGCGATGTCACGTATCGGACGCATGCCGGTGCCGATCCCCAGCGGGGTCGACGTCATCGATCGACGGCCGCGAGGTCACCGTCACCGGGCCCAAGGGCAAGCTCTCGCTTGAGGTGGCCGAGCCCATCGAGGTGTCCCAGAGCGACGGGGTCATCACCGTCACCAGGCCCAACGACGAGGGCAACGTGCGGGCGCTGCACGGCCTGTCCCGGTCGCTGGTCGCCAACATGGTGACCGGGGTGACCGAGGGCTACCGCAAGACCCTGGAGATCGTCGGCGTCGGCTACCGGGTCCAGGCCCGGGGCTCCAACCTGGAGTTCTCGCTGGGCTTCAGCCACCCGGTGACCGTCAGCCCGCCGGAGGGGATCACCCTGCGGGTCGAGACCCCCACCAGGCTGGTGGTCGAGGGGATCGACAAGCAGCAGGTGGGCGAAGTCGCCGCCAACATCCGCAAGCTCCGCAAGCCCGACCCGTACAAGGGCAAGGGCCTGCGGTACTCCGGCGAGCACATCCGCCGCAAGGTCGGGAAGGCTGGGAAGTAAGACATGGCTGCTACCAGGACCAAGGGACGCGGGCGCACCACCGTGCGGACGTCCTTGCGGGCGCGGCGGCACCTGCGCGTGCGCAAGAAGGTCAGCGGCACGGACAGCCGTCCCCGGCTGGCCGTCAAGCGGTCGGCCCGGCACATCTTCGCCCAGCTGGTCGACGACGGCACGGGCAGGACACTCGCAGCAGCGTCTACCCTGGATTCCAGCATCCGGGACGCCGAGCGGCGACAAGACGGCCAAGGCGCGGCAGGTGGGCGAGCTCCTGGCCCGGCGCGCCCAGGAGGCCGACGTTACCGCGGCGGTGTTCGACCGGGGTGGCTATGCCTATCACGGCCGCGTCGCCGCGCTCGCCGAGGGCGCACGGGAAGGCGGGCTGAAGCTGTGAGCTTTGCTAATACTGGAAGGATTATCTGATGGCAGCGACTCCGCGGCGCGGCAGCGGCGGCGGCGAACGGCGGGACCGCCGCGACGACCGCCGGGGCGGGGCCGACAAGGGCACCGCCTACCTGGAGCGGGTGGTGACCATCAACCGCGTGGCCAAGGTGGTGCAGGGCGGGCGGCGGTTCAGCTTCACCGCCCTGGTCATCGTGGGTGACGGCAACGGCATGGTCGGCGTCGGCTACGGCAAGGCCAAGGAGGTGCCCGCCGCGATCGCCAAGGGCGTCGAGGCGGCCAAGAAGCACTTCTTCCGGGTGCCCCGCATCGGCGGCACCATCCCGCACACCGTGCAGGGAGAGGCGTCGGCCGGGGTGGTCCTGCTCAAGCCCGCCAGCCCCGGTACCGGCGTCATCGCCGGCGGCCCGGTGCGCGCCGTGCTCGAGTGCGCGGGCATCAGCGACGTGCTCTCACGGTCGCTCGGGTCGTCGAACCCGATCAACGTGGTGCACGCGACGGTGGCCGCCCTGAAGAGCCTCAACCGCCCGGAGGAGATCGCGGCCCGGCGAGGGCTGCCGATCGAGGACGTGGCGCCCGCGGCGATGCTGCGCGCCCGCGCGGCGGCAGCCGCTGCCGCAACGGGCAACAGCTGACCGGGAGCGCTTCGATGGCACAGTTGAAAGTAACCCAGACCAAGTCGCGGATCGGCGGCACCGCCCGGCAGCGGGCCTCGCTGCGCTCGCTCGGGCTGAAGCGGATCGGTCACGTGGTGATCAAGGACGACCGGCCCGAATTCCGGGGCATGATCCAGGCGGTGCGCCATCTGGTCACCGTCGAGGAGGTGGACTAGGCATGGCAGGCGCGGGCAAGAACCGCGGCGACGGGGCCAGCGGCAGCGGTAGCCGTGGTACCGGTACCGGTGACAGCGGTACCAGTGGTGGCCGTGGCCTGAAGCTCCATCACCTCCGCCCCGCGCCGGGTGCGCGCACGGCGCCGACCCGGGTGGGCCGCGGCGAGGGGTCCAAGGGCAAGACGGCCGGCCGGGGCACCAAGGGCACCAGGGCCCGCGGCACGGTGGCGACGGCCTTCGAGGGCGGCCAGATGCCGCTGCACCGGCGGGTGCCGAAGCTGGGAGGCTTCTCCAACGCCGGGTTCAAGACCTCCTACCAGATCGTCAACACCGGGCGGCTCACCGAGCTCTATCCCCGACGGCGGCGACGTCACCCCCGAGAGCCTGGCGGCCAAGGGGGCGGTGCGCGCCGGTGAACTGGTCAAGGTGCTGGGCAACGGTGAGGCCGGGGCGGCGTGGCGGGTAAGCGCACATGCCTTCTCCGCCACGGCGAGGGAGAAGATCACCGCTGCCGGGGGCACCGTCACGCAGCTCTGAGGGACGCTGAATTGTCCACTGGTCATAACGGCCTTCGCGCCGCTACCGGGGAGCCCGAGCTGGCTTCCCGGCTAGCTGGCGCTGGTACTGGGCACCGCGGGCTGGCTGTTACAGTGCAGCGAGCGCGTTACACTGCGGCAGCCACAGGCGGCAGCCACACGCGGCAGCCAGTGCCGCGCGGGTGCCGCGCCCATGTGTTGACCGATCGAGCCGAGGACGACGCATGCTGACCGCGTTCCTCCGGGCGTTCCGGACGCCAGACCTGCGCCGGAAGCTGCTCTTCACCATCTTCATGATCGCTGTCTTCCGGCTGGGGGCGGCGCTGCCCACCCCCGGCATCTCGGAGTCAGCGGTCCATGCGTGCATCGGGATAGCGTCCGCCCAGGGCGGCAGCGTCTTCGCCCTGGTCAACCTGTTCAGCGGCGGGGCGCTGCTGAAGCTGTCGGTGTTCGCGCTCGGCATCATGCCCTACATCACCGCCAGCATCATCCTGCAGCTGCTCGCCGTGGTCATCCCCCGGCTGGAAACGCTGCGGCAGGAGGGCCAGGCGGGGCAGGCCAAGATCACGCAGTACACGCGGTACCTCACCGTGGGCCTGGCCATCCTGCAGTCCACCGGGATCGTGGCGCTCGCCCGGTCCGGCAACCTGTTCGGCACCGGGCGTCTGCAACCAGCCCCTGATCCCGAACGACTCCATCTTCACCATCGCCACGATGGTGATCACCATGACCGCGGGCACCGCCGTCATCATGTGGCTGGGCGAGCTGATCACCGACCGCGGCGTCGGCAACGGCATGTCCATGCTGATCTTCACCCAGGTCATCGCCGTCATCCCGGGCGAGATGCTCAACATCTACCGGGCCAAGCACGCCTTCACGTTCGGCGTCGTGCTGCTGGTGGGCGTCGCGATCGTGGCCTTCGTGGTGTTCATGGAGCAGGCCCAGCGCCGGATCCCGGTCCAGTACGCCAAACGGATGGTCGGGCGCAAGATGTACGGCGGAACCTCGACCTACATCCCGCTCAAGGTGAACCAGGCGGGCGTCATCCCGGTCATCTTCGCCTCATCGCTGCTGTACATCCCGCAGCTGGCCAGCACCATCTTCGGGAACCAGGCCCACCCGCAAGGCTGGTACCTCTGGATCAACAGGTACATGGTCAGGGGCGATTCGGCGGTCTACATGCTCTCGTTCTTCGTGCTCATCATCTTCTTCACCTACTTCTACGTGGCGATCACCTTCAACCCGACCGAGGTCGCCGACAACATGAAGAAGTACGGCGGGTTCATCCCCGGCATCCGCCCCGGCCGGCCGACCGCCGAATACCTCAACTACGTGCTCACCCGGCTCACCGCCCCGGGCTCGGTCTACCTCGGTGTCATCGCCCTCATCCCGATGATCGCGCTGGCGCTGGTCGGCGCCAGCTCAGAACTTCCCGTTCGGCGGCACCAGCATCCTCATCGCGGTAGGCGTCGGATTGGATACGGTGAAGCAGATCGAGAGCCAACTTCAGCAGCGTAACTACGAGGGTTTCCTGCGCTAGTGCGCCTCGTCCTCGTGGGCCCCCCCGGTGCGGGCAAGGGGACACAGGCCCAGTTCATCGCGTCGCATCTGTCCATCCCGAAAATCTCGACAGGTGACATCTTCCGCGACAACGTCAGCCACGGCACCGCGCTGGGCCGCCGCGCCCAGGCCTACATGGAGCGCGGCGACCTCGTCCCCGACCAGGTCACCATCGCCATGGTCACCGACCGGCTGGCCGACGACGACACCGGTGCGGGATTCCTGCTCGACGGGTTCCCCCGTAACGTGCCGCAGGCGGAGACGCTCAAGAAGATGCTCTCGGCCTGGGACACCCGGCTGGACGTGGTGCTCGAACTGGTGGTGGACGACGACGAGGTGGTGCGGCGGCTGTCCGGGCGGCGTACCTGCCGACGGTGCGGGCGGGTCTGGCACGCCACCTTCGACCCGCCGTCCCGCCCCGGAATCTGCGACGACTGCGGCGGCGAGCTGTTCCAGCGTGACGATGACCGCGAGGAAACGATCAGGCACCGGCTCGAGGTGTATCAGCAGCAGACCTCGCCGCTGATCGCGTTCTACGCCGACGAGGGCATCCTGCTCGGCATCGACGCCACCGGCCCGGTGGATGAGATCACCGATCGCGCCCTGAACGCCCTGCGCCGTTTCATCCGGTGATGAGGGCGGCGCGTCCACGGCGGGTACGGTAAAGGGGGAGCCGAGCCGGAGGCATGATGCGGACAAGGCGCGAGCCGGCCATACAGATCAAGACTGCGGCACAGCTGGCCGCGATGGCCGAAGCGGGACAGGTGGTCGCGCGCGCCCTGAGCGCAGCGGCGGCCGCGGTAGCGTCCGGGGTCAGCACGGCTGAGCTGGACGCCATCGCCGCCCACGAGATCCGGGAGGCCGGTGCGGCCCCCTCGTTCCTCGGCTATCACGGGTTCCCCGCGACCATCTGCGCCTGCATCAACGACGAGATCGTGCATGGGATACCGCGGGCCGACCGGCGGCTGCGGGCCGGCGATGTGGTGTCGATCGATTGCGGGGCGGTCGTGGCTGGCTGGCACGCCGATGCCGCCCTGACCGTGCCCGTCGGCACGGTAACGGCCGAGCTCGGCCGGCTGATCGCAGCCTGCGAGCGGGCGCTGTGGCACGGGCTGGCCGCCGCCCGGCCGGGCGCCCGGCTCGGCGACATCTCGCACGCGGTGGAGCGGTGCACCCGGACGGGCGGGAAGTACGGGATCGTCGAGGATTACGTCGGGCACGGCATCGGCAGCGAGATGCACATGGACCCGCCGGTGCCCAACCAGGGGCGGCCCGGCCGGGGGCCGGTGCTAGCGGAGGGGATGGCCCTGGCCATCGAGCCGCTGCTGGTGCTCGGCAGCCCCTCCACCCGCCTGCTCGACGACGGCTGGACGGTGGTGACCGAGGATGGCAGCCCGGCCGCGCACTTCGAGCACACAGTGGCCATCACCCCCGGCGGCCCGTGGGTGCTCACGGCCGCCGACGGGGGCAGGGAAGGCCTCGCCCGCCTGGCCCAGCGGCCGCCCCGCGAACTGGCACAGTCGCACAGCTGAGGAGGATGCCGATGGCCAGTGACCCCAGGATCCGTGCCTCGGACGCGGACCGTGACCGGACCGCGGCCCTGCTCCGCGAGCACCATGCCGCGGGCCGGCTAACGGCCGACGAGTTCCAAGAGCGGCTGGACAAGGCGTACGCGGCCAAGACCCTGGGCGAGCTGGATGAGCTGCTGGCCGACCTGCCGGCGATCGATCTCTACAAGCTGCCCGACGCCGGGCTGCAGCGGGGGCGCCAGGGGGGATCCGGCATCCCGCCGCTGCCCTGGATGATGGCGCCGGGGCGGATGTCCCCGGCCTGGCGGGCCGCCCTGGGGTCGTGGGTCTCGGTCAGCCTGATCACCTTCTTCGTCTGGCTGCTCGCCGGGCACCCGGACAACCTGTGGTTCCTGTGGGTCGCCGGGCCCTACGGCCTCATCCTGCTGGGCCGGTGGGTCAGCGGTGGTGATGCGCCGCGCCACCGCCGCCATCACCACCACTGACCGGCGGGCAGGGAATACCCAGGGCCCTATCGGAGTTCGCATTGACAGCTCACGTCGCGTAGACTCTGCTGCGGCCTGTGAGCTGTCCCCTGGCTGGCTTCCGCCGGTGCGGGGCAGCGATTCGCTGGGCGGCCTGCATCCGGTGATCATGCGTCAGCATGTGCCTGGGCGCGGGTTCAGCATCAGAGGCTATGTGGTCGTGAGCCGGCAGTACACGATCACGGAAACCACACCTGTGAGTGGCCGCCCTAACGGCTGCTGGCGGGCCTAGAGCGAAATGCGGAGGATATGCCCAAGAAGGACGGCGCCATCGAGATCGAAGGCACGATCGTGGAGTCACTCCCGAATGCCTTCTTCCGGGTGGAGCTTGACAACGGGCACAAGGTCCTGGCCCACATCAGCGGGAAGATGCGGATGCACTACATCCGGATCCTGCCCGACGACCGGGTGGTCGTGGAGCTTAGCCCTTACGACCTGTCCCGCGGGCGGATCGTCTACCGCTACAAGTAACGGACCTGTAGGCAACGGAGCGCGGCGGCGGAACCCGCCGCGATTCCCTTGAGAAAGATGTTCGACATGCGCCGGGGAACGCCCCGGCGCCAGAGGAGACCACGATGAAGGTCAAGCCGAGCGTGAAGAAGATCTGCAGCAAGTGCCGGGTCATCCGTCGGCATGGTCGTGTCATGGTCATCTGCACCGACCCGAGGCACAAGCAGCGCCAGGGCTGAGTGCAAGCCATGTGCACCGCACCCTTGCCGGACCCCAGGTCCGGTAAGGGGAACCCCCGGCAGGAGGCCGGGGCCCGCCCGGGCAGGGGCGGGGCGCGGTGTGCCAGACCTCCCGAGCACGAAGGAGAACTGCCCGCAGATGGCACGACTAGTTGGCGTTGACCTCCCGCGCGACAAGCGCCTTGAGGTCGCCCTCACCTACGTTTACGGGATCGGCCGCACCCGCGCGCTCGAGACGCTGAAGGCCACCGGCGTCAGCGGCGACATCCGGGTCCACGATCTCACCGACGACGACGTGGTCAAGCTGCGTGACTGGATCGACTCCACCTACCGGGTCGAAGGAGACCTGCGCCGCGAGGTGCAGGCCGACATCCGGCGCAAGGTGGAGATCGGCTGCTACCAGGGCATCCGCCACCGGCGGGGACTGCCCGTGCACGGCCAGCGCACGCAGACCAACGCCCGCACCCGCAAGGGCCGGAAGAAGACCGTGGCCGGCAAGAAGAAGGCCGGGAAGAAGTAGTTCGCGGCGCCCGGCGCATACCCAGCCGCGAACCGACGACCTCCAGCTAACAGAGGAAGCAGATGCCGCCCAAGAGCCGCACCGGCGCCGCCAAGAAGGTGCGCCGCAAGGAACGAAAGAACGTCGCCCACGGGCACGCCCACATCCGGAGCACGTTCAACAACACCATCGTCTCCATCACCGACCCGATCGGCAACGTCATCTCCTGGGCGTCGTCCGGCCAGGTCGGCTTCAAGGGATCGCGCAAGTCACCCCGTTCGCCGCGCAGATGGCGGCCGAGGCCGCCGCACGGCGGGCGATGGAGCACGGAATGCGCAAGGTTGACGTGTTCGTCAAGGGCCCGGGCTCGGGGCGGGAGACCGCCATCCGGTCCCTGCAGGCGACCGGCCTGGAGGTCGGGTCGATCCAGGACGTCACGCCCGTTCCGCACAACGGCTGCCGGCCGCCGAAGCGGCGCCGGGTCTGAGGAGTACTGACAGATGGCTCGATACACCGGTGCGGACTGCAAGCTCTGCCGCCGCGAGAAGATGAAGCTGTACCTGAAGGGCGCCAAGTGCGACTCGCCCAAGTGCCCCATTGAGATCCGTCCCTACCCTCCCGGTGAGCACGGCCGCAACCGGCCGAAGGAGAGCGAGTACCTGCTCCAGATCCGGGAGAAGCAGAAGGCCCGCCGGGTGTACGGGATCCTGGAGCGGCAGTTCCACAACTACTACGAGGAGGCGTCGCGCAAGCGCGGCAAGACCGGCGAGAACCTGCTCCAGATCCTGGAGAGCCGCCTCGACAACGTGGTCTACCGGGCCGGCTTCGCCAAGAGCCGTGACATGGCGCGCCAGCTGGTAACGCATGGCCACTTCCTGGTCAACGGCAGGAAGGTGGACATACCCTCCTACCGGGTGAGCACGAACGACATCGTCGAGGTGCGGCCGGCGTCGCTGGAGATGACCCCGTTCGTGATCGCCAGGGCCGAGGCGGGCGAGCGGACGGTCCCGGCGTGGCTCGAGGTCATCCCGGACAAGATGCGGGTCCTCGTCCACGCCCTGCCGGCCCGGACCCAGATCGACACCCAGGTGCAGGAGCAGCTCATCGTCGAGCTGTACTCGAAGTAACAAGGCCGGCGGCCGGTGGCCGTCAGGTCAGATCGCGGCGTCAAATAGCGGGCGCCCGCGGAAAGGGGTAAGGAAATGCTCATCGCCCAGCGGCCCACTCTCACCGAAGAGCCGGTAGACGACTTCCGGTCCAGGTTCGTCATCGAGCCGCTCGAGCCGGGGTTCGGGTACACGATCGGCAACTCGCTGCGGCGGACGCTGCTGTCGTCCATCCCGGGCGCGGCAGTGACCAGCATCCGGATCGAGGGCGTGCTCCACGAGTTCTCGACCGTGGCCGGGGTCAAGGAGGATGTCACCGACATCATCCTGAACCTCAAGGAGCTCGTCGTCTCCTCCGAGCAGGACGAGCCGGTCGTCATGTACCTGCGCAAGCAGGGGCCAGGTGAGGTCACGGCCACCGACATCGCGCCGCCCGCCGGCGTCGAGGTGCACAACCCGGACCTGCACATCGCCACCCTCAACAGCAAGGGCAAGCTGGAGATGGAGCTGACGGTCGAGCGCGGCCGCGGCTACGTCTCGGCCGCCCAGAACAAGCAGCCTGGGCAGGAGATCGGCCGGATCCCGATCGACTCGATCTACTCCCCGGTGCTGCGGGTCACCTACAAGGTCGAGGCCACCCGTGTTGAGCAGCGGACCGACTTCGACAAGCTGATCGTCGACGTGGAGACCAAGCCCTCCATGCGGCCCCGCGACGCGGTGGCCAGCGCCGGCAAGACCCTGGTCGAGCTGTTCGGCCTGGCCCGGGAGCTCAACGTCGAGGCGGAGGGCATCGACATCGGGCCGTCGCCCACCGATGCCGCACTCGCCGCCGACCTGGCGCTGCCGATCGAGGAGCTGACCCTCACCGTCCGCTCCTACAACTGCCTCAAGCGCGAGGGCATCCACACCGTGGGTGAGCTGGTCGCCCGCAGCGAGCAGGACCTGCTCGACATCCGGAACTTCGGCGCCAAGTCGATCGAAGAGGTCAAGCAGAAGCTGACCGACATGGGACTCGCGCTCAAGGACTCGCCGCCTGGCTTCGACCCGGGCAGTGCGGTGGACAACTACGCCGCGGACGACGACGAGAGCTACGTCGAGACCGAGCAGTACTGACGTACGGGCCCGAGGTAGCGAGCCTGCCAGGTAGCGAAACAAGGAGAACGTTGCGATGCCCACGCCCACCAAGGGCCCACGGCTGGGCGGCAGCCCGGCCCATCAGCGGCACATCCTGGCGAATCTCGCCACCGCCCTGTTCGAGCACGGCAGGATCACCACGACCGAGGCGAAGGCCCGGCGGCTCCGGCCGTTCGCCGAGCGCCTGATCACCTTCGCCAAGCGGGGCGACCTGCACGCGCGGCGCGAGGTGCTCACCGTGGTGACCGACAAGGGTGTGGTGCACACCCTGTTCACCGAGATCGGCCCGAGCTTCGCGGCCCGGGACGGTGGGTACACCCGGATTACCAAGATCGGGCCGCGCAAGGGCGACAACGCCCCGCTCGCCGTCATCGAGCTCGTCGCCGAGGAGGCCACCGCGTCGCCACGGCGCCGGCGTGCTCGCCGCGCCCAGCCGGCGGCGGCCCCCCGGGCCGCGCGGCCCGCCGCGGGCACGGCGGCCGCGGAGGAGACGGCGGCCGCCGAGGAGGCCGCCACCGCCGAGGACACCGCGGCCGTGGAGGACACTGCGGCCGCAGAGGACACGGCCGAGGCCGAGGACACGGCTGAGGACATGGCTGAGGCTGAGGCTGAGGACACGGCGGGGGAGGACGCCGGGGACGGCGCCGGAGACGACGGCAAGTAGCGGCGGCGAGCCCGCGCGCCCGGCGGCCGGACCGGAGACGACCCGGGTCAGGCTCGCGGTCGGGTACGACGGGTCCGGCTTCTCCGGCTGGGCGCGCCAGCCGGGCAGGCGGACGGTCCAGCAGACGCTGGAGGACGCGCTGTGCCGCGTCCTGCGCCTGCCGGAGGCGCCCCCGCTGACCGTGGCCGGCCGGACGGACGCCGGGGTCCATGCGCGGGGCCAGGTCGCCCACGCGGACCTGCCGGTTCCGTGCTGGGCCGCGGCCCAGGACACCGCCCAGCGGCGCCTGTGCGGGATCCTCCCGCCCGATGTGCGGGTACGCCGGATCGCTGCTGCCCCGCCGGGTTTCGACGCGCGGTTCTCCGCCCTGTGGCGCCGGTACGCCTACCGCGTGTGTGACGACCCGGCAGCGGCCGATCCCCTGCGGCGGCACGAGACCCTGTGGTACCCCCGCCGGCTCGCCATCGACGACATGAACGAGGCGGCCCGGGCGTGCCTGGGCGAGCATGACTTCGCCGCGTTCTGCCGCCGCCGGGAGGGTGCGAGCACGGTCCGGGAACTGCTGCGCCTGGAATGGTCCCGGCCTGCGCCCGGGCTGGCGGTGGCGACGGTCGTGGCCGACGCGTTCTGCCACAACATGGTCCGGGCGCTGGTCGGTGCGCTGCTGCGGGTCGGTGACGGCGCGAGGCCGCCCGGATGGCCGGCCCAGGTGCTTGCCGCCGCCCAGCGGGACCCCTCGGTTCCGGTGGTGGCGCCGCACGGGCTCTGCCTGGAGGAGGTCGGCTATCCGCCGGACGATCAGCTGTCGGCACGGGCGCTGGCCACCCGGCGGGTCCGGGAGACGCCGCGCGCCCGGGGCTAGCGCTGGCGCCGGTCACGGCTGGGGGCGCCGGGGCCGCGGCGGCCGGGCCGCGTGGGTAAGGCCGGTTACGGGTTGGCGGGGTTTCCCGTCACCATGCGGCTGGTCAGGCTCACGTTGGCGGTGCCGGCGAACAGGTTCGCCGAGAAGTTCGTCAGCTCCCGGCGCTGTTTCTTGCCCTTGGGCGCGCCCAGGTTGGCGAACTCGGTCCAGATCAAGATCAGGTAGTGCCCCTTGATCTCGGCCACCTCGATGCCCGTTCCCTTGGTGAGGTTACGGGTCGGGCCATGCGGGCCGGGCAGCTGGCGGATGAACTTCGCCGCGCCCGAGGCCTTCCCGGCCTTTTCGGCGGCGGTGACGTCGCTGAGGTTCAGGACGCCGATGGTGGCCATCACCTTCCGGTTGCTGGACAGGTAGCTGGCCCGCACGACCTGGGTGCAGCCACCCTTGCGGACGGCGGATTGGAGCGCGGCGCCGATCACCGCGTTGGTGCACTTGGTATTGGTCCGCTCGACCGTCCTGGTGCCGGTGCTGCCGCCTTCGGTGAACCGCGCCGGGAAGAGCTCGTGGGCGCTGAGCGGCTGGCTGTCGATGGCCTGGCTGGTGATGTGCTGCCACGGCCCGAGGGTCGGGGTCGGGGCAGCGGCTGGACTGCTCGCCTCAGCGGCGCTGCCGGCCGTCGATACCGGCCTGCTGCCGAGATAGACGATCACCGCTACCACCAGGATGACGGCCACCACCGGTGCCATGAGCAACCCGATCAGGGTGCGGTGTGAGCGCGTGGCCAGCCCGCCGCCCCCAGGGGGGCCGCTGCCGCCGGCGCGGCGGGACTCGCCGGTGCTGCGGGTGGCGCCGCCCGGCCCACGGAGCGCGCCGGCGGGCGCCCGGCCCGGGCCCGGTGCGGCGGGCGGCGCGCCGCGGGGACCCGCGGGCGGAGCGGTGGGGGCCGGGCCGCCGGGCGGCCCGGCGGCAGGCATGACGCCGGATTCCCACGGGGCGAACTGGCGGCTGCGGGCCTCCTGCGCCGACGCTGCCGCTTCGGACGCCGCGCGCGGCGCGGCCGCCGCTGGCCCGCCCGTCCGCCGGAGCCCCGGGAAGCCCTCGCCATCGGTGTGCGCGGACACGTCACGCGCCGGCGGCGGGGGAGACCAGCCGCCCGCGTCATCGATGACGGCCCAGGTCTGGGTCACCGTCGCGTCCGCCGATGGATCGCTGGTGGCCAGGACGGAGTAACCGGGTACGGCCTCGCCGCCTGGCATGGCGTCGCCGTTGCCGTTCACGCCCAGCCAGGAGGCGCGCACGGACGGTCGGTTCCACACCGAGAACTGGCCGGGCGGGTAGACCGGGCCCGGCTGGCCCGGCATGGGGGGATAACCCCGGATCGGGCCCCTCCGCCGCGGTGAGCCCCCGCGCGAGGCGGCCCGCTGCCCGGGGGAGACGCCCGCCGGGGGGGTCCCCCGGGAGGCGGCACCGCCGCGGGCGTAGGACGTGCCACGCGGCGGCGTGGCCCCCCCGGGGGCCGGACCTGGCCGGGACGGACCGGGCGGGGGTGTGCCGCCGCGCGGCGGCAGCGTCGCGGACGGCCCGGTCCCCCCGCGGGGCGGCCCGCTGCGCGGCGCCGCGCCGCGGGATGGCAGTACCGCGGACGGCCCGGTGCCGCGGGCTGGCAGCGCCGAGGATGGGCCGGTGCCGCGGGCTGGCGGTGCGGAAGATGGGCCGGTGCCCTCGCGTGGCGGCATGGCCGGTGATGGGTCGGTGCCCCGGCGCGGGGGTCCGCCGCGGGTCGGCATGGCCGGGGATGGCCTGGTTCCTTCGCGCGGTGGCCCGCCGCGTGGTGGCATGGCCGGTGATGGGCCGGTGCCCTCGCGTGGCGGCCCGCCGCGTGGCGGCAGCCGGGCCGGCCCGGTGTGGGCGGACTGCGGCCCGCCTCGGGGGGGCAGGTTGCCCGGCGCCGCGGTGCGACCCGGAGCGGGCCCGTCGGCGGGCGGCCATGGCCCGCCGGGAGGGGCGGTCCCCCGGCCCCCGACGGTGCGCCCGGGGGACGGTGGGACGGGACCGCCGGCCGAGCCCCAATCGTCGTCCGGCGGCTGGTAAGAGCCGGGATCGGCGGGGCCGGCGTGCCGTGGACGGCGCGCTGGCGCACCCGACTGGCCGCGCGGCTGCTCGTCGGCGCGCCCACCCGCAGAACCCATGGCGCGAGCGTATCCTCCTGAGCGGCTGACAACGTGCGGACAGGCATTTTGCCGGTTTCAGGCCGGGCTCGCTTTGACCGTTATCGGTATTGGCCGGTATCCTTCTCAGGCGTCCATGCGCATCAGCATGCCTGCGGTACCCGCTCAGCGGGGCTGGTCACGCGGCAGCGGATGCGGGGACTCCCTCGCCTGGACGACCACCCCGGGCGCGGACCCACGGATCAGGTCCCATACGTGAAGGCTTACGACTGTGCGCACTTTCAGCCCCAAGGCCGGTGACATCCAGCGTCAGTGGCATCTCATCGACGCCTCTGACGTTGTACTTGGCCGCCTGGCCAGCCAGGTGGCGATACTGCTGCGCGGGAAGCACAAGCCGATCTTCGCGCCGCACATGGACACCGGCGACTTCGTGGTAGTGGTAAACGCCGACAAGGTCGCCCTGAGCGGCAACAAGCTCCAGGACAAGCGGGCTTACCGGCACTCCGGCTACCCGGGGGGCATTCATTCGGTGACCTACTCCGAGCTGCTCGCCAAGCACCCGGAGCGTGTGGTGGAGAAAGCGGTCAAGGGCATGCTGCCCAAGAATTCGCTCGGCCGGAACATGCTCCGCAAGCTCAAGGTGTACGCGGGCCCGGATCACCCGCACCAGGCCCAGCAGCCGGTCCCATTCACGATCAAGCAGATCGCGCAGCAGGCGGGGTCACCCGCCGACGCCAAGTGACGCCGCCACCGCGGCCAAGCGCCCCAGGGCGGCGCGCTGACGAGAGCCGATAAGGAAGCACGAGGAAGCACCGTGGCAGAGTCCACACAGACGCTCGCTGAGGACACCGGCGCGCAGCCAGGGGGAGACGCCGAGGAGCACGTCTCGGAGTACACCACCGAGACGTCCGCGGAGGCGGAGGGCGCCGGCGACGCGCCGGCCGGTGGTGACCGGCAGCGCGCTCGGCACCGGCCGCCGCAAGGAGGCGATCGCACGGGTCCGGATCACACCGGGCACCGGCCAGTGGCGCATCAACGAGCGGCCGCTGGAGGACTTCTTCCCCAACAAGGTCCACCAGCAGCTCATCAATGAGCCGTTTGTGACCCTCGGGGCCGAGGGGCAGTTCGACGTGGCCGCCCGCATCACCGGCGGCGGGGTCACCGGCCAGGCGGGTGCGCTGCGGCTGGGGATCGCACGTGCCCTCACGCTGGTCGACCCGGAGAACCGGGTTACCCTGAAGCGCGCAGGCTTCCTCACCCGGGATGCCCGCGTCAAGGAGCGCAAGAAGTACGGCCTGAAGAAGGCCCGGAAGGCGCCTCAGTACTCGAAGCGCTGACCAGCGCTCACGGACCCGGCCGCGCATCCGTCAGGACGGCACAGGGAAACGGGGGGACGTTTTCATGGGCCGCCTCTTCGGAACGGACGGCGTCCGGGGTGTGGCAGGCGACGATCTGACCGGCCGCCTGGCCATGGATCTCGCCATCGCCGCGGCCGAGATACTGCACGAGACCGGCGTGTTCGACCGCGCCCGGGCCGAGGGCAGGCGCCCGGTCGCGGTGGTGGGCCGCGACCCGCGCGCGTCCGGCGAGTTCCTGGAGTCCGCCGTGGTGGCGGGCCTGGCCGGCGCCGGGGTTGATGTACTGCGACTTGGCGTGATCCCGACTCCAGCCGTCGCCTTCCTGACCGCCGATACGTCCGCTGACCTTGGGGTCATGCTGTCGGCCAGCCACAATCCGGCCAAGGACAACGGGATCAAGCTGTTCGCCCGGGGCGGGTTCAAGCTTCCCGACGCCGCCGAAGACGAGATCGAGGCGAGGCTGGGCCGGCCGGGCAAGGCCGTGGCCGGGCCCCCCAGCGGAGGCTTCGGCCGGGTCAGCGACGACGGTGCCTCGCGGGAGCGTTATCTCACCCACCTGCTGGCCTCGCTGCCCGCCCACGACGTTCCTGGCGCCGCGGGCCCTGCGCCGTCAGCCCAGCCCCTGGCGGGCCTGCGGGTGGTGGTGGACTGCGCCCACGGCGCCGCGTCCACGGTGGCCCCGTCGCTGCTGCGGCGCGCGGGCGCGGATGTGATCGCGATCGGGGCCGAGCCCGACGGCGAGAACATCAACGACGGCTGCGGCTCGACCCATCTGGACGTGCTCCGGGCAGCCGTCGCCGAGCGGCGGGCCGACGTCGGCATCGCGCACGATGGCGACGCGGACCGGTGCCTGGCGGTGGACGCCGACGGGCAGGTGGTCGACGGGGACCAGATCCTGGCCGTGCTGGCGCTCGGGCTCAAGGCCGCCGGCCGGCTGGCGGGCGACACGGTGGTCGCGACCGTCATGTCCAACCTCGGCTTCCGGCTGGCGATGAGGAGCGCCGGGGTCACCGTGGTAGAGACCGCCGTGGGGGACAGGTACGTGCTGGAAGCGATGCGCACGGGAGGCTACGTCCTCGGCGGCGAGCAGTCTGGCCACATCATCATGCTGGAGCACGCGACCACCGGCGACGGCCTGCTGACCGCGCTGCACCTGCTGGCCGCCGTCGTCCGCGGCGGGGTCCCCCTGGCCGGCCTGGCCAACGTGATGACCCGGTACCCGCAGGTGCTCGTCAACGTGGCCGGGGTGGACAAGACACGGGTCGCCGCATCCCCAGAGGTGGCGGCGCAGGTCGCGGCGGCCGAAGCGGAACTGGGCCGGTCGGGCCGGATCCTCGTGCGGCCGAGCGGCACCGAGCCCACCGTCCGGGTCATGGTGGAGGCGCTGGACGCCGACCATGCCCGGCACCTGGCCGACCAGCTGGCCTCGGTCATCCGGGCCACGTCTTAGCCGCTCCCGCCGGCGGGAGTGGGAGGCTGGGGGCGTGATCGTGGGCATCGGAGTGGACGTCGTTGAGATCGCACGGCTCCAGTCCGCCCTGCGCCGGACCCCGTCCCTGGCTTCCCGCCTGTTCACCGATGGCGAACGCGGCCGCGGTCCGGCCTCGCTCGCCGCATGCTTCGCCGCCAAGGAGGCGACGGCGAAGGCTCTCGGGGCCCCGGCCGGGCTGCGCTGGGCCGATGTGGAGGTCACCCACGACGGCGCCGGGCGCCCCTTGCTGGCGGTCAGCGGCACGGTGGCGGAAGCGGCGGCGCGGTGCGGGGTGCTCCGCTGGCATCTGTCGATCACCCATGACGGGGGCCTGAGCGTGGCGATGGTGGTGGCAGAAGGATGAGGAAAGCGCACGACGTGGCCACGGTCCGCGCGGCCGAGCACGCCCTTATGGCGACCGTCCCGCCCGGGGCGCTGATGCAGCGGGCCGCGGCCGGGCTGGCGGCGGTCTGCGCCGGCCTGGCCGGGAAGGTCTACGGGGCCCGGATCGTGGTGCTCGCCGGCAGCGGTGACAACGGCGGCGATGCCCTGTATGCCGGGGCCCGGCTGGCCCGGCGCGGCGCGCGGGTGACCGCGGTGGCCGCGGGCCGCCGCGTCCATGAAGGGGGGACGGCCGCCCTGCGCGCGGCCGGTGGGCGCGTCATCGGGCCCGACGCTCCCGACCTGCCCGCCGTCATCGCCGCCGCGGATCTGGTGCTGGATGGGCTGCTCGGGATCGGCGGCCGCGGCGGCCTGCGCGAGCCTTACTCCACCCTGGCCGGCCTGGCCGCGCAGGCCGGGAGCGGGCCGGGGCGCCCGGGCCCGCTGGTGGTGGCGGTCGATCTGCCGAGCGGGATCGACGCGGACACCGGCGTGGTGGACGGCCCCGCGGTCCGCGCGGATGTCACGGTGACCTTCGGCACCTGGAAGCCGGGCCTGCTGATCGACCCGGGCGCGGGCCACGCCGGGGTGGTGGAACTGGTCGACATCGGGCTCGGGCCGCACCTGCCAGCGGCCGCCGTGGCCGGGTTCCAGGCGGCGGACGTGGCGGCACTGCTCCGGCAGCCGCCCGGCGACTCCGACAAGTACCGCCGGGGAGTGCTCGGCATCGTCGCGGGCAGCGACCGCTTCACCGGTGCCGCGGTGCTCGCCGTGGGCGGCGCCCTGCGGGGCGGTGCGGGGATGGTGCGGCTGGTTTCGGCCGGGCCGGCCGTCGCGGTGGTCCGCCAGCACTGGCCGGAAGCGCTGACCCTGGCCACCGGGGACGGCTCCCAGGCTGGCCGGGAGATCGAGACGGTCGGGCGGGTCCAGGCCTGGGTGGCCGGGCCTGGCATGGGCACCGACGGGGCGGCCCGGGACCGGCTGGCCGCCGTCCTGGGCACCGAGCTGCCGGTGCTGGTCGATGCCGACGGGCTGACCCTGATCGCGTCCGAGCGGGGACTGCTGACCCGTTCGGCTCCCACCCTGCTCACCCCGCACGCGGGCGAACTGGCCCGGCTGCTGGGAGGCGATCCGGCGGAGGTGGAGGCCCGCCGCCTGGAGCACGCCCGCGCGGCCGCGGCCGAGCTTGGCGCGACGGTCCTGCTCAAGGGCTCGACCACGGTGATCGCCCCGGCCGGAGGCGGGGAGGTGCTGGTCAACTCCACCGGGACGTCGTGGCTCGCCACCGCGGGCACGGGAGACGTGCTCTCCGGGCTGGCGGGCTCCCTGCTGGCCCAGGGCCTCGCGGCCACCGAGGCCGCCGCGGCCGCCGCATTCCTGCACGGGATCGCGGCGCGCCGGGCCGCCGCTGGCGCGGTTTCGGCGGGTGCGGGTGGGACGGGGACGGCCCTGGCGGGCGCCGGCCTCGGGAAGGCCGATCTTGCCGGTGCCGATCCGGTGGGCACCGATCTGGCGGGCACCGATCTGGCGGGCACCGATCTGGCGGGCACGGAGGCCGGGAGCCCGATCGCGGCGGGCGATGTGATTTCCGCGCTCCCGGCCACCATCCGCGGCGTCCGGGCGTGGCTGGACTGAGCCCGGCGCGCGCCCGCCGCGGCCGGGCGGCCCGTCCGGCCGCGAGCTGACCGCTGGCACACTGTCTTGTCATGGACGCCTCTGCGGAAACGCTCATCGACCTCGACGCGGTCAAGGGCAACGTCGCGGCGCTGCGGAAGCACGCCAACGGCGCTGCCCTCATGGCGGTGGTCAAGTCCGACGGCTACGGCCACGGCATGATCCCCGCTGCGCGGGCGGCCCTGGCGGGCGGCGCGAGCTGGCTCGGGGTGGTTACCGTCCAGGAGGCACTCGCGCTGCGCGGCGCGGGCGTGACGGCGCCGGTGCTGTGCCTGATGGGCGTGCCGGGATCGGCCCACGAGGAGGCCGTGCGCCGCGAGGTGGACCTGTCCGCCGGGACGGCCGGCCTGGTCGAGGAGATCGCGGCGGCGGCGCGGCAGGCGGGCCGCCCGGCCCGGCTGCACCTGAAGGCGGACACCGGGATGTCGCGCGGCGGCGCCACCGCCCAGGCGTGGCCGGATGTGGTGGGCGCGGCCCTGGCCGCCGAGGCGTCCGGGGATGTCGCGATCATCGGGATTTTCTCCCACCTGGCCTGCGCGGACATGCCCGGACATCCGTCGGTCGACGCCCAGATCGCCGCGTTCCGCGACGCGGTCGCCCTGGCGGAGAAGGCAGGCGCCAGACCCGAGGTGCGGCACCTGGCCAACACGCCTGCCACGCTGACGCTGCCGCAGACCTGGTTCGACCTGGTGCGGACGGGCGGCGGGGTGTTCGGGCTGTCCACGCTGCCCGGCGGCCCACCCGGCTGGCTCCGGCCCGCGATGACGGTCAGGGCCCGGCTGATCCAGGTCAAGCGGGTGCCGGCGGGGTCCGGGGTGTCGTACGGCCACCGGTACATCACCCCCGGCCGGAGCACGCTGGGGCTGGTCCCGCTGGGCTACGCCGACGGCGTGCCGCGCGGCGCGTTCGGCCTGGCCGAGGTGCACGTACGGGGACGGCGCCGGGCGATATCCGGCACCGTGTGCATGAACCAGTTCGTGGTGGATTTCGGGGACGAGACCGCCCAGGAGGGGGACGAGGTCGTGCTGTTCGGGCCCGGCGACGCGGGCGAGCCCACCGCCCAGGACTGGGCCGACGCGCTGGGGACGATCTCCTATGAGATCGTGACCAGGTTCGGTGGGCGGACGCCCAGAAGCTACTCTGGAGTAGCAGATGAGCACGATTCCCGTATCCCGGCGTCCCCTGCGTAGCTGTATCAGCCGGCGCCAGGCGCCGCTCTGCGTGGACAGCAGCCTGTGGGGGGCCGCTCTGGGGCAGAGCTGGACTGGCAGGTAGCGGGAGGACCCATGGCGAGTTGGCGGCGGATCACCGGCGCAGCCGGGGTGATCGCGGGCGCGACGGCGGCGGGCGCGGGGGCCATCGTGGCCGCCGAGCGGATCGCGGTCGCGCGGATCCGCGGCCGCGGCGATCCGGAGTCCACCGAGCCGTTCGGGAGGCTGCGCGGGCGCCCGCTCACCGTGCTCAGCGAGGACGGGGTGGCGCTGCATGTCGAGCTGAACGGGCCGTCGGCCGCGCCCGTCACCGTCGTTTTCTGTCACGGCTACACGCTGAACCAGGACTGCTGGCACTTCCAGCGCCGTGATCTGTCCGATCACCGGCTCGTCTTCTGGGATCAGCGCGATCACGGGCGGTCCGGCCGCTCGGAGTCCGGCGCCGCCAGCATCGACCAGCTCGGCGCCGACCTCAAGGCGGTCCTCGATGCCGTCGCGCCGGGGGATGCCCAGGTCGTCCTGGTCGGCCACTCCATGGGCGGCATGACCATCATGGCCCTGGCGGAGCAGCACCCGGACCTGTTCGGGACCAAGGTGGTCGGGTCGGTGCTCATTAACACCGCCGCCCGCGGCCTGGACAGCGGCAGCCCGTGGATGCCGGCCCCGGTCCGGCCGCTGCTGAGCAAGGCGCTGCCGGGCGTGCTCGCACGGCGCCGCCAAGGGCAGGCGCGCCATCCTGGTGGAGCGCAGCCGGCAACTGACCGATCTGGCGTTCCTGGGCTCGCGGATCCTCGGGTTCGGGGACGGTGAGGTCAGCCCGGCTGTGATCAGCTTCCTCGCGGAGATGATCAGTGCCACCCCGATCGAGGTGGTCGCCCGGTTCGGCCAGGCGCTGCTGTTGTGCGACAAGCGGGATTCGCTGGCCACGATCGGCCGGGCGCCGGCGACGGTGATAGTCGCCGAGAAGGACCGGCTGATCTCGTCGCGGCTCGGCATCGAGCTGGCCATGGACATCCCCGGCTCCCACCTCATCTGGGTGCCGGGCGCCGGTCACGCGCTCATCCTGGAGCGGCCCGGCCTGGTCAACGATGCGATCACCGGCGTGCTCGCCCAGGTCGGGGCGGGCGGCAACCTGCCCCGGTCAGCGTGACCGGCGGCGGGGCACCGGGCGGCGGGGCGGGAGGCCGGGCCGGTCATGCGTGAGGAACTGACGGTGGCGACCATCGGCGACATGCTGGCCCTGGGCAGGCGGCTGGCCAGTGTGCTGCTGCCAGGTGACCTGGTGGTGCTCAGCGGGGACCTGGGGGCGGGCAAGACGACCCTCGTCCAGGGGATCGGGGCTGGCCTGGGGGTGCGCGGGCCGATCACCTCGCCCACCTTCGTGATCGCACGGGTGCACCCCTCGCTGAGCGGCGGGCAGGCCCTGGTGCACGCCGACGCCTACCGGCTCGACAGCCCGGCCGAGGTAGACGACCTGGATCTCGACGCCAGCCTGGAGACGTCGGTGACCGTGGTCGAGTGGGGCGGGGGCCTGGTCGAGGATCTCGCCCCCGACCGCCTGGACGTTGGCATCGCCCTGGCCCCTCCCGCCCCCGGACCCGGGCCGGAGCAGGAGCCACGGACGGTACGGCTGGAGGGCCACGGCGCCCGGTGGGAAGGCGTCGGCCTCCCGCCTCCCGGCAGTGCGCCTGCCCCGGGCGGGGCGGCGGGCAGCGCGGCCGCGTCGGGCAGCGCGGCGGCCTCCGGTGGCGGGAAGGCTGGCTGACCTGCCAACGCTGGCCCCTCAACGCTGGCCCCGGACTTGTCACGGATTTTGGCCGGAAAAACCGGGACGGAACGGACATGATCATGACCAAAAGCCGTGACATGAGGCTGCTGATCCCTTCGCGGGGACCGGAATGCGTGTCTGGCCCACCACCGTGGACCGGAGGCTCTATAGTTCGAGCGTCCTCACCTTGACGGTTCGCGGATCCTTACCTCGCCTGGTCGGCCCCCTGGTTGATGGCCGCCCGGGCCTGGGTGCTATGCGCCGTCGTGTATGGCCCAAACCCATCCCGGAGGCGCACCGTGGTTCAGCAGGGGCCTCCCCCTCGGCCCGGCCGGGTGTCCCCTGGCCGCCCGCGCCGTGACTGGTCCGACGGCGACTACGCCGACGACGAGGAGTACCCGCCATGGGCGGTACCCGGAATGGTCCCGCGCCGGGCGGACCATGACGAGCGTGAGCGCCGCCAGCCCCCGGACCAGCCAGCCAGCACCGCCGTGGAGGCGGGCACCGGGCGGTCGGCCCGCCGCCGGGCACCGGACGGGGACGCCCCATCCGGCGGGCGCGGGCGCAGCGCCCGCGGGCGGGCCGCGGGTGGCGCCCGGCGGGGCCGCCGGGCCGCGTATATCTGGGGCGGCGCCTTCGTCGCCGTGCTGCTCATCGTGGCCGGGGTGGGGTACAAGTACTTCCACCGCCCCCGCCCTCAGCCGGCGCCGGAGTCCCTGGTCACCACGTTCCAGCCGGGTGAGTTCAAGACCGTGCCGAACACCTGCTCGGCGGTGACGGCAGCAACGCTGAACCAGTACCTGCCGGGCAGCCGGCGGGTGGTCACCCCGAGATCCCTCTACGGCAGCGCGCAGAGCCTGTGCGACTGGACGCTGGACGCCAAGCCCTTGTACCGGGTGCTGGAAGTGAATGTGCGGGCCTACGCCCCCAGCGGGCTGGCCAGCGGCACCGGCAGCGCCACCTTCGCCGCGAAGGACGCCTACCAGCAGGCCAGCCTGGCGAAGACGCACCCGGCACGGGCGACCCACCTGCCCAGGGCGACGGTGGTCAAGCTGACCGGGCTCGGCAGCAGCGCGCTCGCCGCGCTGCAGGTGCCGTCGGCGGGCGGGGACAAGACCAATCTGCTGACGGTGGTGGTGAGGGACCGCAACGTGCTGATCACCGTCGTCTCCGAGGGCCCCGCCCGGGCCCGCGGCGGGTACCAGCCCGTGTCCCCGGCCGCGCTGCAGGCGGCGGCGATGGCCGCCGCCCGGGACGTCATCGCCCAGCTGCGCTAGCGGGTCCGGCCAGCCCGCGGGAGGAACCGCCGCGCCGCCTCCGGCCAGCCCGCGGCGGGCGGCCCAGGACCCTGCGGGCATGCCCTACGCTGGGCAACCGTGCTGCTGCTTGCGTTCGACACCGCGACGCCCGCCGTGACGGTCGCCGTCCACGACGGGGACCGCGTGCTGGCGCAGGCCACGACGGTGGACGCCCGGCGGCAGGGAGAGCTGCTGGCCAGCCACATCGAGAAGGTGCTGGCCCAGGCGGGCGCGAGCCCGGCCGATCTGACCGCGATCGTGGCCGGGGCCGGGCCGGGCCCCTACACCGGGCTGCGCACGGGACTGGTCACCGCGCGGGTGCTCGGCGCTGCGCTGGGCGTCGCCGTGCACGGCGTGTGCACCCTCGACGTGATCGCGGCCGACGCGGCCGCCGCGGCGGCGGGCCGCCCGTTCCTGGTGGCGACCGACGCCCGGCGCCGGGAGGTGTACTGGGCCCGCTACTCGCCGGCCGGGGAGCGGCTGTCCGGCCCCGGCGTGGCCGCCCCGGCGTCGCTGCCGGCCGGCCTGCCCACCGCGGGTGAGGGCCCGGTCGCCCACCCCGGCCTGCTCGGCGAGCCGATCGAGCCCCGCTTCCCGTCGGCGGCCACGCTGGCGGGGCTGGCGGCCGGGCGGCTGGCCGCGGGGGAGAAGCTTCTCCCGCCGGAACCGCTCTACCTCCGCCGGCCCGACGCCCGGGTGCCCGGCCCGCCCAAGAACGTGCTGACCGCCCCCGCCCGGGACTCGGGGGCGACCCGGGCATGAGCGTGGTCCTGCGCCCGATGGCCGGCAGCGACGTGCCGGCCGTCGCCAAGCTGGAGGTGGCGCTGTTCGGCGAGGAGGCGTGGTCCCCCGACATGCTCGCCAGCGAACTGGCCGGCGAGCCTGGCAAGTACTACCTGGTGGCCGCCGAGGACGGCTTGATCGCCGGTTACGCGGGGCTGCTGGCGCCCGGCGGCGGCCAGGCGGACGTGCTGACCGTGGGCGTGGCGCACGACCGCTGGGGTGAGGGGATCGGCGCCGCGCTGGTGGAAAACATGCTGACCGAGGCCGCCCGCCGCGGCTGCACGGAGGTGTTCCTTGAGGTCCGGACCGACAACGATCGTGCCCAGCGCCTCTACCGGCGGTACGGGTTCGTCGGCATCGGCGTGCGGCGCGGTTACTACCAGCCGTCGGGCGCGGATGCGCTGGTGATGCGCCACGTGATCGCCCGGGCCCGCCCGGCCGCGCCCGCCCGGCCGGCCCGCGGCAGCCGCCGGTGGCGGCGGGGCGGCGCGGCATGAGGGGGCCGCAGGCGCCGGGCCGAACGCCGCGTCAGCGGTGTCCCGGCGCCGAGGACGCGCCTCCCGAAGCCAGCGAAGCGCCCGCGAGGGAGGCAATTAGATGAGCGCGCCGCTGGTGCTGGGCATCGAGACCTCTTGCGACGAAACCGGCGCCGGGCTGGTCCGCGGCCACGAGCTGCTGGCGGATGCGATCGCCTCCAGCGTGGCCGAACACGCGCGGTTCGGGGGGGTGGTGCCCGAGGTGGCCAGCCGGGCCCATCTGGAGGCTATGGTGCCGGCCGTGGACCGTGCGCTGGCCACCGCCGGGGTGCGGCTGGGACAGGTGGACGCGATCGCCGTCACGGCGGGGCCGGGCCTGGCCGGGGCGCTGCAGGTCGGGGTGTCCGCGGCGAAGGCGTACGCGCTGGCCCTGGGCAAGCCGCTCTACGCGGTCAACCATCTCGCCGCGCACATAGCGGTCGACCAGCTGGAGCACGGCCCGCTGCCCAGGCCGGCGGTGGCGCTGCTGGTGTCGGGCGGGCACTCCTCGCTGCTGCTGGTGCCGGACGTGGCGGCCGAGGTGCTGCCGCTGGGCGCGACCATCGACGACGCCGCCGGCGAGGCCTACGACAAGGTGGCGCGCCTGCTGGGGATGGGCTTCCCGGGCGGGCCGCCGATCGATGCGGCCGCCCGGTCCGGGGACGGCGCGGCGATCGCCTTCCCGCGCGGGAAGTACCGCGACGGGACGCTCGACTTCTCCTTCTCCGGCCTGAAGACCTCGGTCGCCCGGTGGGTGCAGGCGCGGCAGCAGGCCGGGCAGCCGGTGCCGGTGGCCGATGTGGCCGCCTCGTTCCAGGAGGCGGTCGCCGACGTGCTGACCCGCAAGGCAGTCAACGCCTGCCGCGCGCATGATGTCAGGGACCTGATCGTCGGCGGCGGGGTGGCGGCCAACTCACGGCTGCGGGCGCTCGCGGCGGAGCGCTGCGAGGCGGCCGGGATCAGGCTGCGGGTGCCGCGGCCCGGCCTGTGCACCGACAACGGCGCGATGGTGGCGGCGCTCGGGTCCGAGCTCGTGGACCGGGGAGCGCCCGCCTCGCAGCTGGACGTGCCGGCGGATTCCTCGCTCCCGGTGACCACCGTCCTGGTGGCGTAGGCGCCGCCGGCTCCGCGGCTCAAGTTGACGTGGCCAAGCCCTGACGATACTGTTCGGAATTGGCACTCACTAAGGTAGAGTGCTAATGCGACGAGGCTGGTCTGGCACCCGCGACGACAGGCCGCCGCGGTCGCCCTCTCTAAGTTCCTTGTCAGCCCGCCTTTCCGGAGGGGGAGGTCAGATCGTGACGACCGCCACCAAAGTAGTTCTCAAACCACTCGAAGACCGCATCGTTGTCCGCACGCTTGAGGCCGAGCAGACCACTGCGTCAGGTCTGGTGATCCCGGACACCGCCAAGGAGAAGCCCCAGGAGGGCGAGGTCCTTGCGGTGGGCCCGGGTCGCTTCGACGACGCCGGGGCCAAGCGTGTGCCGATGGACGTCAAGGTCGGCGACGTGGTGCTGTACAGCAAGTACGGCGGCACGGAGGTCAAGTACCACGGCGAGGAGTACCTGGTGCTCTCCGCCCGCGACGTGCTCGCCATCATCGAGAAGTAAGCACAAGTTCCAGGCGGCGCGGCCCGGAGCCCTGCGACGGGACCGTGCGCTGCGTGCCACACCGCCCCGGACGCCGCAGTGGCGCCCGGGGCGGTGGCACGAGAACCCGGTGGTGCCGCCCGGGCCTGCCACAGCGCGGGCCCGCCAGACAAGCCCGAGCCTTTTCAGACGTAATCAGAGGTAAACATGGCCAAGATGCTGGAGTTCGACGAGGAGGCGCGGCGCGCGCTTGAGCGCGGCGTGGACCGGCTCGCGGACGCCGTGAAGGTGACGCTGGGGCCGCGCGGCCGCAACGTCGTCATCGACAAGAAGTGGGGCGCTCCCACGATCACGAACGACGGGGTCACCGTCGCCCGCGAGGTGGAGCTCGAGGACCCGAACGAGAACCTTGGCGCGCAGCTCGCCAAGGAGGTAGCCACCAAGACCAACGACATCGCGGGCGACGGCACCACCACGGCGACCGTGCTCGCGCAGGCGATGGTCCACGAGGGACGGCGCAGCGTGACCGCGGGCGCGAACCCGATCGCGCTCAAGCGGGGCATCGACGCCGCCGCGTCCGCCGTGTCGGACCTGCTGCTCAAGGCGGCCCGCGAGGTCAGTGACCGGCAGGAGATCGCCCACGTGGCGACGGTCTCGGCGCAGGATGCCCAGATCGGCGACGTGATCGCGGAGGCGTTCGACAAGGTCGGCAAGGACGGCGTCATCACCGTCGAGGAGTCGCCGACCATGGGGCTCGAGCTCGAGTTCACCGAGGGCATGCAGTTCGACAAGGGCTACATCTCGCCCTACTTCGTCACCGACCAGGACCGGATGGAAGCCGTCCTGGAGGACGCCTACGTGCTCCTGCACGCGGCCAAGATCTCCTCGATGGCCGACTTCCTGCCGCTGCTCGAGAAGATCGCGCAGGCCAAGAAGCCGCTGCTGGTCGTGGCCGAGGACGTCGAGGGTGAGGCGCTGTCCACGCTGGTCGTGAACAGGATCCGCGGGCTGCTGTCGGTCGTCGCGGTCAAGGCGCCCGGGTTCGGCGACCGGCGCAAGGCCATGCTGGCCGACATGGCCGTCCTCACCGGCGGCGAGGTCATCAGCGAGGAGCTCGGGCTCACGCTCGAGCTGGCCGATCTCGACAAGCTGGGCCAGGCCCGCCGCGTCGTGGTCACCAAGGACACGGCCACGATCGTGGACGGGGCCGGCGACCCCGAGGCGATCGCGGACCGGGTCCGGCAGCTGCGGACCGAGATCGAGAACACCGACTCCGACTGGGACCGGGAGAAGCTGCAGGAGCGGGTGGCGAAGCTCTCCGGCGGCGTGGCCGTGCTGCGGGTCGGGGCGGCGACCGAGGTCGAGCTGAAGGAGAAGAAGCACCGGCTGGAGGACGCGATCTCGGCGACCCGGGCGGCGATCGAGGAGGGCATCATCGCCGGCGGCGGCAGCGCCCTCGTGCACACGGCCGCCGAGCTCGGCGACCTCGGCAAGACCGGGGACGAGCTGACCGGCGTCAAGGTGGTGCGCACCGCGCTGAACGCGCCCACCTACTGGATCGCCGCCAACGCCGGCGAGGAGGGCGCGGTCGTGGTCGAGAAGGTGTCCGGGCTCAGCCGGGGCCATGGCTTCAACGCGGCCACGCTGGCCTACGGTGACCTGATGGACCAGGGCGTGATCGACCCGGTCAAGGTGACCCGCTCCGCGGTCCAGAACGCGGCCTCGATCGCCGGCATGCTGCTCACCACCGAAGCGCTCGTGGTCGACAAGCCCGAGAAGGAGGCGGCGGCGGCGGACGGCCACGGGCACGGCCATGGGCACGCCCACTGACCCAGGCGACGCGGCCACATCGGTCTAACCTTTCTGGCTGCCTGCCCGGATGAAGGCACCGCTCCGTGGGAATCATGCTGTCGTGACGGAGCGGTTCTTCATCCGGGCAGTGGCGGTCGAGGAGGGCCCGGCCGCTGGCTCCAGGGCCGATGCGGCCAGGCCCGATGCGGCCCGGCCGCCGGCGGCAGCCGGGCCGACGGGGCCGGGCTCCGCGATCTCACCAGCCGCGCCGCCCGCGGCCAGCCGGCCGCGATCGAGTCATTGCTGGAGCACATCCGGCCGATGATCGTCAGGTACTGCCGGGCCCGGCTGGGGCGGGTCGCCGGTCACTATCACGTCGCCGACGACGTGGCGCAAGAGGTGTGCATCGCCGTCCTCTCCGCGCTGCCCCGCTACCGGGACATGGGGCGGCCCTTTGCGTCCTTCGTGTTCGGCATCGCCTCGCACAAGGTGGCGGATGCCATGCGCAGCGCCGCCCGGCTGGCGGTGCCCACCGAGGTCCTGCCGGACGGCCCCGACGAGCAGCCGGGGCCCGAGGAGACAGTGGTGGCCTACCTCGAGGCGCAGCGGGCCCGTGCGCTGCTGGCGCGGCTGCCCGGCCACCTTCGTGAGCTGGTAATACTGCGGGTTGTCACGGGGCTGTCGGCGGAAGAGACGGGCAACGTGCTGGGCATGTCGCCGGGAGCGGTCCGCGTGGCCCAGCACCGGGCGCTGGCCCGGCTCCGTGCGTTCGCGGTCGAGGAGTCGATTGCCTGATCACGTCCCGGGCACGAGCTCATGATCGAGGTGAGCCCGGCCCGGTTCGAGGAGATGGTGGAGGCGGCCCTCGACAGCCTGCCGGAGCGGCTGGGGCGGCTGATGAGCAACGTGGCGGTCATGGTCCAGCACGGGCCCGGCCCGCCGGGCCTGCTCGGGCTCTACGAGGGGATCCCGCTGACCAGCCGCACGACCGGCTATGCCGGGGTGCTGCCGGACCGGATCACCATCTACCGCCTGGCGATCTGCGCCGTCTGCGACAGCGAGGACGAGGTGATCGACCAGGTGCGGCGTACCGTGGTGCACGAGGTCGGCCATCATTTCGGCATCAGCGACGCCCGTCTGAGCGAACTCGGCTGGTGACCCCGCCCGGTTAATAGACTGGCGCTATCCCCGGACTCCCTTCCCGGAAGGTGACATGACTGACCAGGCCAAGTTCGGTCCCCCGGCGCTGACCTTCGACGACGTCCTGCTCCTGCCGGCCCACTCGGAGATCCTGCCGGGTGACGCGGACACGGCCGCCAGGCTCAGCCGCCATATCACGCTGCGTCTCCCGCTCGTCTCCTCCGCCATGGACACGGTGACCGAGGCCCGGATGGCGGTCGCCATGGCCCGCCACGGCGGCGTCGGCGTCCTGCACCGCAACCTGCCGGTCGAGGACCAGGCGCATCAGGTCGACATGGTCAAGCGCTCCGAGGCCGGCATGATCACCAACCCGGTGACGTGCGGCCCGGAGGCCACCGTCGCCGAGGTGGAGACCCTGTGCGCCCGGTACCGCATCTCCGGCGTGCCGGTGGTCAGCGAGGACGGCATCCTGCTCGGCATCGTGACGAACCGCGACATCAGGTTCGAGACCGGCCACGGCCGGCCGGTGTCGGCGGTGATGACCCCGATGCCGCTGGTGACCGCCCCCGTGGGGGTGACCAGGGAGGCCGCGCTCGACCTGCTCAAGCGGCACAAGGTGGAAAAGCTCCCGCTGGTCGATGACGCGGGCAGGCTGTCCGGTCTGATCACCGTCAAGGACTTCACCAAGAGCGAGAAGTTCCCCAGCGCCACCAAGGACGCCGCGGGACGGCTCGTGGTCGGGGCGGCCATCGGGGTGGGCGAGGACGCCAAGCACCGGGCCCAGGCCCTGGCCGATGCGGGCGCCGACTTCCTGGTCGTGGACACCGCCCACGGTCACGCCCAGGCGGTCATCGACATGGTGGCCCAGGTCAAGGCGAACATCCGGGTGGATGTGATCGGCGGCAACGTGGCCACCCGGGCCGGTGCGCAGGCGCTGGTCGACGCGGGCGCCGACGGGGTCAAGGTCGGGGTGGGGCCCGGGTCGATCTGTACCACCAGGGTCGTGGCGGGCGTCGGCGTGCCCCAGGTCACCGCGATCTTCGAGGCCGCGCAGGCGGCCCGCCCGGCGGGGGTGCCGGTGATCGGGGATGGCGGCGTCCAGCACTCGGGCGACATCGCCAAGGCGGTCGCCGCCGGCGCCGACACGGTCATGCTCGGCAGCCTGCTGGCCGGCTGCGAGGAGGCGCCCGGCGAGATGGTGTTCATCAACGGCAAGCAGTACAAGCAGTACCGGGGCATGGGGTCCCTGGGCGCCATGCGCGGCCGCTCGTTCTCCAAGGACCGGTACTTCCAGGACGACGTGCTGCGCGAGGACAAGCTGGTCCCGCAGGGGGTCGAGGGCCAGGTGCCCTACCGCGGCCCCCTGGCCGCGGTGGCCGACCAGCTCGCCGGCGGGCTGCGCGCGGCGATGGGCTACTGCGGCACGCGGACCATCGGGGAGCTGCAGCAGGCGCGGTTCATCCAGATCACCGCGGCCGGGCTGACCGAGAGCCACCCGCACGACGTCCGGATGACCACCGAGGCGCCCAACTACTCCCGGCGGCTGACGTGACCGTCGAGATCGGCCGCGGCAAGAGCGGCCGCCGCGCCTACAACCTGGACGAGATCGGGATCGTGCCGTCCCGCCGCACCCGCGACCCGGAGGAGGTGTCCACGGCCTGGCAGATCGACGCCTACCGGTTCGAGGTGCCGCTGGTGGTGTCCCCGATGGACAGCGTGGTCTCGCCCGCCACGGCGGCCGCGATCGGCCAGCTCGGCGGGCTGGCCGTGCTCGACCTGGAGGGCCTGTGGACCCGCTACCCCGACCCGGAGCCGCTGCTGGCCGAGGTCGCCGAGCTGGGTGAGGAGGCAGCCACCCGCCGACTCCAGGAGATCTACTCCGAGCCGATCAAGGAAGACCTCATCGGGCGGCGGATCGAGGAGATCCGGGCGGCGGGCGTAACGACGGCGGCGCGGCTGTCGCCGCAGCGCACCGTCCGCTACTACAAGACGGTCGTGGACGCGGGCGTGGACATCTTCGTCATCCGCGGCACCACCGTGTCCGCCGAGCACGTCTCCGGCCAGGCCGAGCCGCTCAACCTCAAGCAGTTCATCTACGAGCTGGACGTGCCGGTGATCGTGGGCGGCTGCGCCACCTACACCGCGGCGCTGCACCTGATGCGGACCGGCGCCGCGGGCGTGCTGGTCGGGTTCGGCGGCGGGTCGGGGCACACGACCGCCGCCGTGCTCGGGGTCGCGGTGCCGATGGCCACCGCCATCGCCGACGTGGCCGCCGCCCGGCGCGAATACCTCGACGAGTCCGGCGGCCGGTACGTCCACGTGATCGCGGACGGCGTGATGACCCGCAGCGGTGACCTCGCCAAGGCGCTCGCGTGCGGGGCGGACGCGGTGATGGCCGGATCGCCGTTCGCCCGCGCCGAGCAGGCGCCCGGCCGCGGCTACCACTGGGGGAGCGAGGCGCATCACCCCGACCTGCCGCGGGGGGCACGGGTGAAGGTCGGCACCATCGGCACCCTGGAGCAGATCCTGCACGGCCCCTCCACCGTCGCCGACGGCATGCTCAACATGGTGGGCGCGCTCCGCCGCACCATGGCCACCTCCGGTTACTCTGACCTCAAGGAATTCCAGCGGGTGGAGGTGGTGGTCACATCCAGCACGCAGCCGAAACGCTGATCAGTGACCACTAGCGTTCGGCCGGTGGGGGCCGGAGGGGTGGATGCGGCCAGACTGGATCTTGATTCCAGGTCCGCCGCGCTCACCGCGCTCGCCGGGGCCGAGTTCCAGGTGCTGGTCGTGGGCGGCGGGGTGGTCGGGGCCGGGGTGGCGCTCGACGCCGCCACCCGCGGGCTGTCGGTCGGCCTGGTCGAGGCGCGGGACTTCGGGGCCGGCACCTCGTCGCGGTCGAGCAAGCTCATCCACGGCGGCCTGCGCTACCTGGAGCAGCTCAACTTCGGCCTGGTCCGGGAGGCGCTCGCCGAGCGGTCTCTGCTGCTGGGGGTGATCGCGCCACACCTGGTCCGGCCCGTGCCGTTCCTCTTCCCGCTCACCCATCACCTCTGGGAGCGTGCCTACGTCGGCACCGGCGTGACCTTCTACGACACGCTCAGCCTGTCGTTCGGCCACACCCGGGTCCTGCCCGGCCATCACCAGCTGTCGCGGCGCGCCGCGCTCAAGGTCGCTCCCGGGCTCAAGCGGTCGGCCATCACCGGCGCCATCGCCTACTGGGACGCGCAGGTGGACGACGCCCGTTACGTGCTCACCCTGGTCCGCACCGCGGCCGGCTACGGCGCGCAGGTGGCGTCCCGGGTCCAGGTGCGGGGACTGCTCCGCGAGGGGGAGCGGGTCACCGGGGTGCGCGCGGTGGACCTGGAGACCGGCGGCGAGATTCAGATCCGGGCCCAGCAGGTGGTCAACGCGACCGGCGTGTGGACCGACGAGATCCAGGCGATGGTGGGCGGGCGCGGGATGATCAACCTGCGCGTCGCCAAGGGCGTCCACCTGGTCGTGCCCAAGGACCGCGTCCACTCCTCGACCGGGATCATCGCGCGGGCGGCGGACAGCGTGCTGTTCATCATCCCCTGGGGCCGGTACTGGATCATCGGCACCACCGACACCGACTGGGCGGGCAGCAAGACCGAGCCCGCCGCCAGCCGGGCCGACATCGACTACCTGCTCAGCCAGGCGAACCGGCTGCTCAAAACCCCGCTGACCAGGGATGACGTCATCGGCGTGTACTCGGGGCTGCGGCCGCTGCTGGCGGGGGAGTCCGAGTCCACCTCCCGGCTGTCCCGCGAGCACGTGGTCGCCCATCCGGTGCCCGGCCTGGTGCTGGTGGCCGGCGGCAAGTACACCACCTACCGGCTGATGGCGCGGGACGCGGTGGACGCGGTGGTGCACGCGCTGGACTGGCGGGCGCCGCCGTCGTGCACCGACCGGGTGCCGCTGGCCGGGGCGGACGGATACGTGGCGCTGTGGAACGCCCGGCACCGGCTGGCCCTGTCATCGGGCCTGCACGTGGCCCGGATCGAGCACCTGCTGCGCCGGTACGGCTCCCTGACCCCGGAATTGCTGGCCCTGGTGGCGGCCGATCCGGGGCTGGGCAGGCCGGTGACCGGCGCGGATGACTACCTGCGGGCGGAGATCGTCTACGCCGCGTCGCACGAGGGAGCCCGTCACCTCGACGACGTGCTGGCCCGCCGCACGCACATCGCCATCGAGACGGCCGACAGCGGGGTGGCGGCGCTGGCGGAGATCGCCGACCTGGTGGCCGGGCCGTTGCGGTGGGACGCGCGCCAGACGGCCAGGGAGGTCGAGCACTACCGGGCGGGCGCCGCCGCCGAGCGGGCCTCCCAGGAGGCCGGCACCGACGCCGACGCCGACGCGATCAGAGAGACGGTGCCGGACATCGTGCCGGTGCTGGACGCCGGGGACGGCAGCGGCGCGGGCAGGATGGGCGGCGGTGTGGCCGGGGGAGTGGCGGGCCGCAGCCACTAGACTGCGCGCATGTCTGCGCCACGCGTGTTCTCCGGCATCCAGCCGACCGCCGACTCCTTCCACCTCGGCAATTACCTCGGCGCGGTCCGCCAGTGGGTGGCCCTGCAGGAGACCCACGACGCCATCTACTGCGTGGTGGACCTGCACGCGATCACGCTGCCGCAGGACCCGGCGCAGCTCCGGCGCCGGACCCGGGTCGCGGCCGCGCAGCTGTTCGCGGCCGGCCTGGACCCCGACCGGTGCATCGTGTTCGTCCAGAGCCACGTGGCCGAGCACACCGAGCTGACCTGGGTGCTGAGCTGCCTGACCGGGTTCGGCGAGGCCAGCCGGATGACCCAGTTCAAGGACAAGGCGGCCAAGGGCGGGGCCGCGCAGGCCAGCGTGGGGCTGTTCAGCTACCCGGTCCTGCAGGCCGCCGACATCCTGCTCTACCAGACCGACCAGGTCCCGGTGGGGGAGGACCAGCGCCAGCACCTGGAGCTGAGCCGGGACCTGGCGATCCGGTTCAACCACCGGTTCGGGCCGACGTTCACCGTGCCGGCCGCCTACATCATGCAAGACGTCGCGAAGATCACCGACCTGCAGGACCCGGCGGCCAAGATGAGCAAGTCGTCATCGTCCCCCCAGGGGATCGTCGACGTCCTGGACGAGCCGGACGTGATCCGCCGCAAGATCTCCCGCGCGGTCACCGACACCGGTTCCGGCGTCCAGGCGGACGAAACGAATAAGCCGGGCATCACCAACCTGCTCCGGATCTACTCCGCGCTGGCCGGTGAAACCGTCGCGGCCCTGGAGTCCCGCTACGCCGGCGCGGGGTACGGGGAGTTCAAGAAGGACCTGGCCGAGGTCGTGGTCGGCGCCCTGGCCCCGATCCGGGAGCGGACCGAGAAGATGCTGGCCGACGAGGCGGCGCTGGACCGGCTGCTGGCGCACGGCGCTGACCGGGCCCGGGCGCTGGCCCGTCCGACCATGGCCGCGGTCAGCGACCGGGTGGGTTTCCTGCCCGGCGCGCGCGCCCGCTGAACCGCGGCGGTCAGCCGCCAGGTGGGCCGGGCGGATTCCCGGCCCGGCGGCGGCGCCCGCCGATGATCATGAGCGCCGTGGTGGTGACCACGGCGAGCAGCAGCGCGGCAAAGCCCACGGCGAGCGATATGGCCGGCAGATCCGTTCCGGTCGCCAGCGGCGGCCGCTTGAGGTGGACGGCCGGGCTCACGCTGACCCGGGGGTGGGCGGCCACGGCAGGCAGCGGGCTGACCAGGTGCCCGACCGGCCTGACCTTCCCGTCCATGGCGAAACCCCAGTTCAGCAGCCGGGCCGCGTAGGTCAGCTCGGTCAGCGGCTCGCAGTGCAGGATGGTCACCACCAGCGTGGTGTGCCGCCGCGGCGGGCCCAGCCGATGAACGTCGCCCCGGCCGGGGTGGTCCAGCCGATCTTGCCGCCGAGATCGCCCCGGAACGTGTACAGCATGGAGTTCTGGGTCCACAGGGTCTCCCACCGGGCGGTGGTGGCGCTCCCGTGCTGCCGGAGCGGGAAACGGAACGACCGCAGCGTCTCGTCGTGCATGAACGCGGGCATGGCCAGCGCCTGCCGGGCGAACAGCGCCTCGTCGTAGGCGGACACGTGCTGGCCCGGCGCCGTCCAGGCCGTTCGGCCTGCACGGCGACCGTGTCGTAGGCCTGCAGGTGGTGCGCTTCGGCGTTGATCATCGCCATGCCCTTGGCGTACGACCCGGTCGCCTGGGCCAGCGCGACCGCCGCGTCGTTGGCGGAGATCATCAGCAGCGCCTTGAACAGGTCGGAGACCGGTAGCTGTCGCCCTGGATCAGCCCGACCTTGCTCGGTATCTGGCTCGCGGCCCGGCGCGAGGCGACCACGGTCGCGTCCGGGTTGAGCACCGGCATCAAGGTGATCGCGGTCAGCACCTTCAGCGTGCTGGCCGGCCGGTACAGGCCGTGCGGGTCCTTGGCGGCCAGCACCTGGCCGGTGCCCGCGTCGGCGACGACAAAGGCGGAGGCCTTCACCTTGGGCAGCCGCCGCGCGCCGTGGGCGGGATAGTTGACGATCACCCCGCGCCTGGCCAGCTGCGCGCCACCGATCAGCCGCCGCCCGCGCACTGGCTGACCCGCTGGACCCGGACCCGCTGGAGCCGGAACCGCCGGACCTGGAGCTGCTAGACCCGGAACCGCCCGACTTGGAACCGCTCGACCCCGAACCGCCAGAGCCGGTTCCACCGGACCCGGTGCCGCCCTGACCCGGCGCGGCTGAATGGGCTGGCCGCGGCACGGCGTGCGCGGCGGGACCGGCGTGCGTGCCCGGCCGGGCCAGCGCGGCCGTCCGGGCCGTCCCTGCTGCCACCGCCGGTGCCGCGCCGGCCAGGGCGGTCGCCGCCGCGACGGTGGCGCACAGACACGCGGCCGCCGCCCCCGCCAGCCGGTGGCGGCGGGCCGCAGGCCGCTGCGCGCTCCCCAAGGACAGTCGCATGATTAATTACGTTTAGTAATTAGCTACAGGCACTCCGCGGCTGATGGGAGCGTCCCCACCCGCCATCAACCGATCTATGCCCCGGTTGCCGAGGTCCCCGATGCTAACGCGTTTTAGTCTTGGCTCATGGGACGCGAGTCGGAGTCCGGGCTGCCGATCGAGCCGGTGTACGGGCCCGGGCGAGCCGCCGGGCTTCGACCCGGCGGCGGAGCTGGGCGAGCCCGGCGCAGTACCCGTTCACCCGCGGCATCTACCCGGGCATGTACACGGCCCGGCCGTGGACGATCCGGCAGTACGCCGGGTTCGCGACCGCCCAGGCCTCCAACGAGCGCTACCACCAGCTGATCGCGGCCGGCACGACCGGCCTGTCGGTGGCCTTCGACCTGCCGACCCAGATGGGCTACGACTCCGACGCGCCGGCCGCGCACGGCGAGGTCGGCAAGGTCGGGGTGGCGATCGACTCGATCGAGGACATGCGGACGCTGCTGCGATGACATCCCGCTGGACACGGTCTCCACGTCGATGACGATCAACGCCCCGGCGGCGGTGCTGCTGCTGCTGTACCAGCTGGTCGCGGAGGAGCAGGGGATCGCCGCGGGCGCGCTGACCGGGACCATCCAGAACGACATCCTCAAGGAGTACATCGCGCGCGGCACCTACATCTACCCGCCGCAGCCCTCGCTGCGGCTGGTCGCCGACACCTTCGCGTACTGCCGCCGTGAGCTGCCCCGCTGGAACACCATCTCGATCTCCGGCTACCACATGGCCGAGGCCGGGGCCACCCCGGTGCAGGAGGTCGCGTTCACGCTGGCGAACGCCAAGGAGTACGTCCGCGCCGCGCTCGCCTCGGGCCTGGCGGTCGACGAGTTCGCGCCCCGGCTGTCGTTCTTCTTCGTGGCCCGGACCACCCTGCTGGAGGAGGTCGCGAAGTTCCGCGCCGCCCGCCGGCTGTGGGCGCGGATCATGGCCGAGGAGTTCGGCGCGGCCGACCCGCGCTCGCAGATGCTGCGGTTCCACACCCAGACCGCCGGCGTCCAGCTGACCGCGCAGCAGCCCGAGGTCAACCTGGCCCGGGTGACCGTCCAGGCGCTGGCGGCCGTGCTCGGCGGCACCCAGTCCCTGCACACCAACGCCTACGACGAGGCGATCGCGCTGCCCAGCGAGAAGGCGGCCCGGCTGGCGCTGCGGACCCAGCAGGTGCTCGCGCACGAGACCGACCTCACCGCCACCGCCGACCCGTTCGCCGGCTCCTACGCGATCGAGTCGATGACCGATGACCTGGAGTCCGCCGCGAGCGAGCTGATCGCCCGCGTCGAGGAGCTCGGCGGGGCGGTCGCCGCCATCGAGCGCGGCTTCCAGAAGGCCGAGATCGAGCGCTCGGCCTACCAGATCGCCCGCCAGATCGACGACGGCGAGCGGGTGGTGGTCGGGGTGAACAAGTTCATCTCGGCCGGTGACGAGCCCTACCAGCCGCTGCGCGTGGACCCGTCCATCGAGCGCGACCAGGCGGAACGGCTCGCGCGGCTGCGCGCCGCCCGCGACGCCGGGCAGTGGCAGCGCCGGATCGACGACCTCAGGAAGGCCGCGGCCGGTTCGCAGAACGTGCTCGTCCCCCTGCGCGAGGCGCTGCGCGCCCAGGCGACCGTGGGGGAGGTCTGCGACGCGCTGCGTGAGGTGTGGGGCGTGTACCAGCCCGCCGAAATCACCTGACCTGCGCCAGTCCCGCCGGATGGGGGAGAAGGTGTCCCGGATTTGTGCCCACCGCGACAATTGCGCAACTCCAGCGGATCATCTACCGGGCGCGATATCATACAGACCTGCGCCGGAACGCGTCCCGGCAGTCGCCGGGGCGCAAAGATGGCGGCCATTCAGCGCAATGCTGAAAATCGTTGAGCAGACGCCGCGGCGTCCCCGCTGCAGGCACGCCTGAGTGCGTGTGTGCCACGGTAACTCCGTGACGGGAGCGGTTGATTTGTCTAATCGCCGTGCCCGCGCAGGCATCTGCCGCGTTTCCAGGCGCTGATCCGCACCGGGCCCCGATGTGGGGTGGGCACGGCGCGGGGCTCGCTTCGAGCAGGGCGGTCATCGACGGGGGCGCGTGCGGGTCAACGGGCAACCGTATCCGCAGGTGAGCTGGACTGAGTTCGAGGAGTGCATGGACATGGTGGCCCGCGCCGGGACCTGGAGCACCCGGCTCACCGCGGCTCCGCCCGCCTGCCCGCGGGAGGCGGCGCATGCCCGCGCCTGACCTGCCGGTGGACCTCGGCGAGTTCTTCGCCGGCCATGCGCAGGAACTGATCGAATTCCGGCGGGACCTGCACGCCCATCCGGAGATCGCGCACGCCGAGCGGCGCACCACGGCCAAGGTCGCGCAGCGCCTGATGGCGGCGGGCCTGCGGCCCCGCATCATGTCTTCCGGCACCGGCCTGTGGGCCGACGTCGGGACCGGCAGCGGCCCGCTGGTGGCGCTGCGGGCCGACCTGGACGCGCTGGCCATCCCCGACGAGAAGCACGTGCCGTACCGGTCCACCGTCCCGAACGCTCTGCCATGCCTGCGGGCACGACGTGCACACCGCGGTACTGGTCGGCGCGGGGCTGTTCCTGGCCGGCCGCGCGGACCGTGGGCTGCTGCCCGGCCGGGTGAGGCTGCTGTTCCAGCCCGCCGAGGAAGTGGTCGAGGGCGCGCTGACGGCGATGGGCGAGGGCGCCATCACCGGCGTCGACCGGATCTTCGCCCTGCACTGCGACCCCCGGTTCGAGGTCGGCCAGATCGGGCTGCGGACCGGTCCGATCACCGGCGCCTGCGACAAGATCAAGGTGAAGGTGAGCGGGCCGGGCGGGCACACCGCGCGGCCGCATCTGACCGCCGACCTGGTGTACGCGCTGGGCAAGATCGTGACCGAGCTGCCGGCCGCGCTGTCGCGGCGGGTGGACCCCCGCTCCAGCCTCAGCCTCGTCTGGGGCCGGATCAGCGCCGGGCTGGCGCCCAACGCCATCCCGGAGGATGGCTTTGCCGCGGGCACCGTGCGCTGCCTGGACGAGGAGGCCTGGCACCAGGCGCCCGACCTGCTGAAGGGGCTGGTGAGCTCGGTCGCCAGCGCCTACGGGGTGATCGCGGAACTGGATTATGTGCGCGGCGTGCCGCCGGCCGTCAACGACGGCGAAAGCGTGCGCATGCTCGGCGAGGCCGCCGAGCTGGCGATCGGGCCGGAAGCGGTCGCCCAGGCGCCACAGAGCCTGGGCGGCGAGGACGTGGCCTGGTACCTGGAGTCGATCCCAGGAGCCCTGGCCCGGCTGGGGATCCGGGGTCCGCATACACCGCCGGACCTGGACATCCACCAGTCGAACTTCGACGTCGACGAGCGGGCGATCGGCGTCGGTGTACGGCTGATGGCGGCGTCCGCCCTGATCGCTCTCACCGCCGGTTCCGCCCCGGAGGAACCGGTCGCATCAGCCCGTGGCGCCGCCTGAGCCGCCCGGCGCCGTTCCCGCCGCTGCCCGGGCCACCGTCCGGCAGCGCGGTTATCCGGCCCGGTGGGGGAAGTTGTTGGCTGGCCGTGCGGCCAGCTTCCGGTTAGCTGTGGAAGGTCGAGTGTCTGTGGAGGCACCGCATGATGGAGCTTGACCTGCAGGAGGAGCTCGCCGAGTTCATAGCCGCCCGGGAAGCGGAGCTGATCGCTTTCCGCCGGGACCTGCACGCCCACCCGGAGACCGGCTACCGGGAGTACCGGACGACCCGGCAGGTCCTGGAGCGGCTGGCGGCGGCGGGGCTGCGCCCGCTCACGCTCCCCAAGGGAACCGGGCTGGTCGTGGACATCGGCGACGGGCCGGCGGACGGCCCGGTGGTGGCGCTGCGGGCCGACCTGGATGCGCTGCCCATGCCCGACGAGAAGGACGTGCCGTACCGGTCCACCGTCCCGAACGCCTGCCACGCCTGCGGGCACGACGTGCACACCACCGTGCTGCTCGGGACCGGGCTGTTCCTGGCGGGCTGGGCCGCGGCCCAGGGCCTGCCGGGACGGGTCCGGCTCATCTTCCAGCCCGCCGAGGAGGTTCCCGGCGGGGCCCTGGACGTCATGGCCGCGGGCCACATCGCCTCGGTGGAGCGGATCTTCGCCGTGCACTGCGACCCCTCGCTCGAGGTGGGGAAGGTGGGGACGAGGATCGGCCCCATTACCGGCGCCTGCGACAAGATCAAGGTGAAGGTGAGCGGGCTGGGCGGGCACACCGCGCGGCCGCATCTGACCACCGACCTGGTGTACGCGCTGGGCAAGATCGTGACCGAGCTGCCGGCCGCGCTGTCGCGGCGGGTGGACCCCCGCTCCAGCCTCAGCCTCGTCTGGGGCGAGGTCAGCGCCGGGCTGGCCCATAACGCCATCCCGGAGGAGGGCCACGCCGCCGGCACCGTGCGCTGCCTGGACGAGCAGGCCTGGCACGGCGCGCCGGGGCTGCTGGACGAGCTGGTCAGGTCGGTCGCCAGCGCCTACGAGGTGATTCCCGAGGTGGAATACACCCGCGGTGTCCCGCCCGCCGTCAACGAGGCGGTCAGCACCGCCATCGTCGAAGCCGCCGCCACGCAGGTACTCGGGCCGGAGGCGGTCGCCCAGGCCCCCCAGAGCCTGGGGGCCGAGGATTTCGCGTGGTTCCTGGAGTCGATCCCGGGCAGCCTGGTCCGGCTTGGCACCAAGACCCCCGGGCCGGGCGGCCATCGCGACCTGCACCAGGCCACGTTCGACGTGGACGAGCGGGCGATCGGGGTGGGGGTGCGGCTGATGGCGGCGACCGCTCTCGCGGCGCTGCGGGCCGGGGACGCGGCCGCGTCCGACCGCCTGCCCGACGTGGCCGGCGTCTGAGGGCGGCGGGCCCGCGCCTGACGGTGCACCCCGCGCCCGGGTTTACAGTGACCTGGGGTGCCCGCACGGGCCGGCACCCGATAACGAGTGGAGTGCCCGGCGGTGTCGTCGCAGCAGGACCTGGCCGGTGACCGGGAGGTGTTCCGGAGTTCCGGCTCGCTCATCTTGTGGTGGCTGTGGGCCGTGTTCGCCGCCGTCGCCCTGGTCGACCTGATCGTGCAGGGCACCGGCCACTCCGCCGTCGTCATGGCCGTGCTGGTAGTCGCCATCACCGCGATGGTCTATGGGTGCGCGTTCCGCCCGCGCATCGTCGCCGGCGCCGGGGGGATCACGGTTGAGAACCCGCTGCGGGACCACCGGGTGCCGTGGGGGGCGGTGGAGAAGGTGGACGCGGTCCACGCGGTCCGGGTGCACTGCGTGGCGGCACCGGGCGCCAGCACGGGCAAGATCATCAACAGCTGGGCTGTGCAGTCCTCGCCGCGGGCGGCGCGGGCCGCGGAGTACCGGTCCCGGCGGCAGACCCGGCGGCTGGGGCACGTGCCCGGTTACGGCCGTTACCCGGCCGAGGCCCAGGAGGCCCTGCGCCGCAGCCTCGCCGAAGCCACCGCGCGCCAACTGGACGAGCGGGCGAGCCGGGAGCGCGCGGCGGGCGCCGCGGGCGGGCCGCCGGAAGCGCGCTGGGCGTGGGTGCCCATCGCGGTGATGGCCGTGCCCCTGCTGGCGCTCATCGTGGCCGTGCTCGCCTGAGCCAGCCGGGCTTGACTTCAAGTTGACGTTAAGCCCGAGCATGGGTGCCATGAACACGACACTGGCCGCGGCCGGGGCGGCTCCCTACGGCTATGCCGACCTGCCCGCGCTGATCTCGCTGATGACCGGCGACTCCAAGCACGACGGGGCGGCCGAGTCCACGCTCGACGCGCTCTGGGTGCTCTACGACCGGGTGCTGCGAGTGAGCCCGGCCACCATCGGCGACGACGCCAGGGACCGGTTCCTGCTGTCGAAGGGCCACGGGCCGATGGCCTACTACGCGGTGCTCGCGGCCAAGGGCTTCCTCGACCCGGCCGACCTGCCGGGCTATGGCGGGTTCGGCTCGCCGCTGGGCCAGCACCCGGACCGCAACCTGGTTCCCGGGGTGGAGATCTCCAGCGGCTCGCTCGGGCACGGCCTGCCGCTGGCCACCGGGACGGCGCTCGGCCTGCGGGCCCGGGACATGACCGCGGCCCGGGTGTTCGTGCTGATCGGGGACGGAGAGCTGGACGAGGGCTCGAACCAGGAGGCGATCGCCTTCGCCCGCGCCGCGCGCCTGGATGCGCTGCACGCGGTCGTGGTGGACAACTCCTCGTCCACCCACGGCTGGCCGGGCGGCATCGAGGCCAGGTTCGCCACCGAGGGCTGGTCGGCGCAACGGGTCCCGGGGCGGGACCACGCGGCGCTGGAGGCCGCCCTGACGGCCCCCCACCCCGGCCTGCCGCACGCCGTGGTCGCCGTGGTCGAGCCGAAGAGCTGAGGTGCGCAGATGGAGACCATGCGGGAACGCTTCACGTCCGTCACGACGGAGCTGCTGGCGGCCGACCCACGGCTCGCGCTGGTGCTCGCCGACATCACCGCCGACTCATTCGCCCCCGCCCGCCGGCGCTTCCCGGACCGGGTGCTCAATCTCGGCATCCGGGAGCAGCTACTGGTCAGCGTCGCGGGCGGGCTGGCCCTGGCCGGCCTGCGGCCGATCGCGCACACCTTCGCAAGTTTCCTGGTCGAGCGGCCGTTCGAGCAGATCAAGCTGGACCTGAACCATCAGGGCGTGGGCGCGGTGCTGGTCAGCGCGGGTGGGTCCTTTGACTACTCCGAAAGCGGCCGGACCCATCAGGCCCCCGGCGACGTGGCCCTGCTGGACACCCTGCCCGGCTGGGCCGTGCACGTGCCCGGCCACCCGGACGAGGCGGAGCGCCAGATCCGGGCGGCGGCCGCGGGCGACGGGCTGGCCTACATCCGGCTGTCCGCCCGTTCCACGCTCGTGCCGCTGGAGCGGGAGCCGGGCCGGTTCAGCGTCCTGCGGCTCGGGACGGCCTGGCACGGTGATCGCGGTCGGCCCGCTGGCCGATGAGGTGGTGGCGGCGACCCTCGGGCTGGATGTGACGGTCCTCTACGCCGCCACCATCCGGCCCTTCGACGGCGCCACCCTGCGGGATACGTTGCGCACACCCGATGTCGTGCTGGTGGAGCCCTACCTGGCCGGGACGTCGTCAGCGGAGGTGGCGCGGGCGCTGCCGGGGATCCGGCACCGCGTGCTCGGCCTCGGGGTGGGCCGCACCGAGCTGCGCCGCTACGGCACACCCGCCGAGCACGAACGCGCGCACGGGCTCGACGCCGCCTCGCTCCGGGCGTCGATCACCAGCTTCCTCAGCATGTGAGCGCCGGGTCCCCGGGCGCCGGGCGCCGGGTCCCGCGCCCGGCCGCGGTCAGCCGGTGGAGGCGCAGGGCCGGGCCCGGATCTCGGCGACGTAGTCGGCCGGTGCGCCGGCCTTCTCCGCCGCTTCGGCCAGCAGGCCGAGGTTGCGCGCCGACGGCAGCCCGCCCTCGTAGGCGTTGAGCACGTAGAGCCAGGCGAGCACGTCGCCGTCCAGCGTCTCCACGCGTACCCGCAGCTTGCGGTAGTAGTCGAGGGTCGCCCCGTCCCAGCGGTCCAGCGCCCGCTCATCGGTATCCGGGACGTCATAGAGGACCACGAACACCCGCTGCCCCGCGTCTTCCACCACGGTGGCGCGCGCGCCTTCCCAGCCGATGTCCTCGCCGCCGAACGTGAGCCGCCAGCCCTCCAGCCAGCCGGTGCCGCGCTGCGGGGAATGCGGGCCCCGCTTGGCCATCTGGGCCGGGTCCATATTGCTGCCATATGCCGCATACAACGCCACGGATGACAAGCGTACGAGCCCAGCCGCCCGCCGGGGGGCGGGTCGGCAGTGATCACCCCGCGCGGTATGCACCAGAATGGGGTGACGTGAGGCAGCCGCAGGCGAACATCGTGATTCTCGGCGGCGGCCCGGGCGGGTACGAGGCGGCCCTGGTGGCCGCTCAGCTCGGGGCGCGGGTCACCGTGGTGGACTCCGACGGGCTCGGCGGCGCCTGTGTGCTGACCGACTGCGTGCCGTCGAAGACGCTCATCGCCACCTCGGAGACCATGGGGCTGCTGCACGGCTCGCCCGGCCTCGGCATCCGGATCCCCGGCGCCCTGGAGGCCGGGCCGGACTGGGTCGACGCGCCCCGGGTCTACCAGCGGGTGACGGCGCTGGCCCAGGCGCAGTCGGATGATGTAGCGGCCCGGCTGGCCGCCGAGGGCGTCAAGGTCGTGCGGGGGCGGGGACGGCTCGACGGGCCCGGCGCATCGGCCGGAGCCCATGTGGTTGCCGTCGGCGGCCAGGAGATCAGCGCGGACGTGGTGCTGATCTCCACCGGCGGGCTGCCGCGGGTCATGCCCGGGGCCGAACCGGACGGCGAGCGGATCTTGACCTGGCGGCAGCTGTACGACCTCGACGAGCTGCCACCCGAGCTGATCGTGGTGGGCTCGGGCGTGACCGGCGCCGAGTTCGCGAGCGCGTACCAGGCGCTGGGCTCGCAGGTCACTCTGGTCTCCTCCCGCGACCGGGTGCTGCCGCAGGAGGACGCCGACGCCGCGATGGTGGTGGAGGACGTGTTCAAGCGGCGCGGGATGACCGTGCTCAGCCGGTCCCGCGCGGCCTCGGCCCGCCGCGAGGGTGACGGTGTGCTGGTCACGCTCACCGACGGGCGGACCGTGCGCGGAACGCACTGCCTGGTGACCGTGGGGGTGGTGCCGGCCACCGCCGGCGTCGGCCTGGCCGAGGCCGGCGTCGCGCTCGACGACCGCGGGTTCGTCGAGGTGGACAAGGTGTCACGGACTTCCGTCCCGGGCATCTACGCCGCCGGTGACTGCACCGGCGTGCAGATGCTCGCCTCGGTCGCGGCGATGCAGGGGCGGATCGCCATGTGGCACGCGCTGGGCGAGGCGGTCCAGCCGCTGCGCCTCGACCACGTCGCGGCGACGATCTTCACCGAGCCGGAGATCGCCACCGTCGGAGTGACCGAGGCCATGATCGAGTCCGGCCAGGTGCGGGCCGAGGTCGGCAAGCTCGCGCTGGCGACGAACGCGCGGGCGAAGATGCAGGGCTTCCGGGACGGCTTCGTGAAGCTGTTCGCGAGCCCCCGCAGCGGGCGGATCCTGGGCGGCGTGGTGGTGGCCCCCCGGGCCAGCGAGCTGATCCTGGCCATCTCGATCGCGGTGGAGCAGTTGCTGACGGTGGACCAGATCGCGCACACGTTCGCGGTCTACCCGTCGCTGTCCGGCAGCCTGACCGAGGCGGCCCGCAGGCTGATGACGCCCGATCGCCGGGAGGCCCCGTTCGGCGAACCCGCTCAGTGAGCGGGCCGGCCCAGGTCGCGGTCGCTCGGCACGGGCAGGCCGTGCTGGCGCAGCCGGGCCGCCCGGATGTCGTCGGCGTAGAAGAAGACGCTGAACAGGCTGCCGGCCAGGATCAGGGCCACCATCATCGCGCTGACCCACGCCGGGGTGGGCAGGAAGATCTCCAGCAGCACCACCAGGATGGCGCAGACCGGGACGATGATCACCAGGTGCCGCATCAGCGTGCGCCAGCGCCAGCCTGCGTCGGTCAGCTCATGCCGCACCCAGTGCACGTTCGCGGGCGGGAGCCGGAAACCGGCGGCGAACCGCAGCCAGCCGATCGGCCCCGGGTCGCCCGGCAGCCTGGTCATGCCGTCAGTCTTTCAGTCTTTCAGCTGGCACAGCGCCTCGCCCGCGGCTACGGTCTGGCCGACCTTGACGGCAAGCCCGGTCACGGTCCCGTCCTTGTGGGCCGTCAGCGGCTGCTCCATCTTCATCGCTTCCAGGATCACGATCGGGTCGCCGGCCGACACCCGCTGGCCCTCGCCCGCCACGATCTTGACGATGGTGCCCTGCATCGGGCTGGTGAGCGTGTCGCCGTCGCCCCGGCCAGCGCCTGACCGGGCTGACCGCCGGGCCCGCCCGGCGGTCCCGCTTGGCCCGGCCGGGCGCGGTGCGGCCGCCGCGCCGGTGGGGCCGAGCCCGGCCGGCAGGACCACCTCCAGCCGCTTGCCCTGCACTTCGACCGTGATCCGCTCCCGCTCCGGCTGCCCGCCGCCCGCCGTTGCGTCCCCGGCCTGGCCCGCCAGCCCGGAGTACGGCGGGATCGACCCGGCGAACTCGGTCTCGATCCACCTGGTGTGCACCGAAAACGGCTCGGCGGTGAAGGCCGGGTCGTTCACCACGGCCTGATGGAAGGGCAGCACGGTGGGCATCCCGCCGACCTCGAACTCGGCGAGGGCGCGCCGGGAGCGCTCCAGCGCCTGCGGGCGGTCCGCGCCGGTGACGATGAGCTTGGCCAGCAGCGAGTCGAACGCCTGGGGCACGGTCATGCCCGGCCCGTAGCCGGCGTCGACCCGCACCCCGGGGCCGGCGGCTGGCGCCACCGGGTGATCGTGCCCGGCGCGGGCAGGAACCCGCGGCCGGGATCTTCCGCGTTGACCCGGAACTCGATCGCGTGCCCGCGCGTGGCCGGGTCGCCGTACCCGAGTTCCTGGCCGTCAGCGATCCGGAACATCTCCCGGACCAGGTCGATGCCGGTGGTCTCCTCGGAGACGGGGTGCTCCACCTGGAGCCTGGTGTTCACCTCCAGGAAGGAGATGGTCCCGTCCTGGCCGACCAAGAACTCGCAGGTGCCCGCGCCGGTGTACCCGGCCCGGAGCATGATCGCTTTGGAGGCGTCGTACAGCACGGTGACCTGCCCGGCGGACAGGAACGGGGCGGGCGCTTCCTCGACCAGCTTCTGGTGGCGCCGCTGGAGCGAGCAGTCGCGGGTGGACACGACCGCCACGCCGCCGTGGGCGTCGGCCAGGCACTGGGTCTCCACGTGGCGCGGGCGCTCCAGGTAGCGCTCCACGAAACACTCGCCGCGGCCGAACGCGGCGACCGCCTCCCTGACCGCGGACTCGTACATCTCGCCGATCTCCGCCGCGGACCTCACTACCTTCAGCCCGCGCCCGCCGCCGCCGTGCGCGGCCTTGATGGCGACCGGCAGCCCGTACCGGGCGACGAACGCCTCGACCTCGTCGGCGCCGCTCACCGGGCCGTCCGTGCCCGGCGCCAGCGGCGCCCCCACCTCCTGCGCGATCCGCCGGGCGGCCACCTTGTCGCCGAGCGCCTCGATGGCGGCCGGTGGCGGCCCGATCCAGGTCAGCCCGGCGTCGATGACCGCCCGCGCGAAGGCCGCGTTCTCGGCCAGGAACCCGTATCCGGGGTGGACCGCATCGGCCCCGGCGCCTGCGGCCCGCTTGAGGATCTTCTCGATGTTGAGGTAGCTGTCGGCGGCGGTCTGCCCCTCCAGCGCGTAGGCCTCGTCGGCCATGGTGACGTGCAGTGCGTCCAGGTCCTGCTCGGCATACACGGCAACGCTGGACAGGCCCGCGTCCCGGCACGCCCGCACGATGCGGACGGCTATCTCGCCGCGGTTCGCGATGAGCACCTTGCGCACGTAAACCCCTTCCGACCTGCCGAGGAGTCTAGGGCGAAAGCGCTCATATCGGCAGGCCGGAGTGGCCGCCAGGCCTCATCTTCCCTGACTGGCCTGCGGTAACCGGGCTTACCGCGGCCGTGTCACGCAGCGGCTTCGTGGCGGAGCAGCCATTCCTTGCGCGCCAGCCCGTAGTAGTAGCCGCCGAGGCTGCCGTCGCTGCGCAGCGCGCGATGGCACGGAACGACCGGCGCGACCAGGTTCGCCGCACAGGCCGCGCCCGCGGCACGGGCCGCCCCCGGTATGCGCGCGCGGGCGGCGAGGACGGTGTAGCTGATCGTGGTGCCGGGCCGGACCGCGCGCAGCTGCGCCCACAGCCGCTGCCGCAGCGTCGTCGCTGGCTGGTGCACCGGCAGCCCATCGAGTGCCAGCAGGTCGCCGTCGAAGTAGTCGCCCAGCGGCTTAACCAGCCACGGCAGCTCGGCCGGTGCGAGCTGCAGCGACCGCAGCGACGGGTGCAGCCGGGCGTGCAGCTCGCCGGGATCGCCGGTGAAGCCGGCGCCGACCAGCGCCTCGCCGTGGGCGAGCACGCTTAGCTGCCCGATCGGCGTGCCGATGGTCGCCGTCGCGATGGTGTCCGCTGGCATGGTTACTCCTTTGTCAAGTGGCAGCGAGATGAACGGCACGCATAACGGATGGGCCGGGGCGGCTCGGCCAGGGCCGCCCAGAGGTGGAGGGCGGCGTAGGCCCGCCAGGGCCGCCACCGGTCGGCGCGCGCGGGCTCGATGCCGAGCCGCTCCATGGCCCGGCGCAGCCCCAGATCGCTGCCCGGGAAGGCGTCCGGGTCGCCGGTCCGCATCAGGACGTAGGCCACCGTCCACGGGCCCACGCCGGGCAGCTCCGCGAGCCGGGCGGCGGTTTCCTCCGGGTCGGTCCCGGGATCCAGGTTCAGCCGCCCGGCCGCGCACGCCGCCGCCAGTGCGCGCAGCGTCGCCTGCCGGGCGGTGGTGAGCCCGAGGCCGGCCAGATCGGCGTCGGCGAGGTCGGCCGGCCGGGGGAACAGCACCGACAGCGGCCCGGTCGGCCCGGTGGCGCCGTCCAGCCGGGTACCGTGGCGCGCGGCCAGCCGCCCCGTCAGGGTGCAGGCCCCCCGGACCGAGACCTGCTGGCCGATCACCGCGCGCACCGCCAACTCGAAGCCGTCGTACGCGCCGGGCACCCGCAGGCCGGGACGCGCCGCGACCAGCGGCGCGAGCACCTCGTCGGCGGCCAGCGCGGCGGCGATCGCCTGCGGGTCGGCGTCGAGGTCGAAAAGCCGCCTGCACCGGGAGACCACCTGGCCGATGCCGCGCAGGCTGGTGAGCCGGACCCGCAGCAGGACCTGGGCCCCGCTGGCCCGGCCCGCCGGGGCCGCCCGGCCGTTCCCGCCGCCTTGGGCGGCGGGCGGGGGCATCAGCTCGACGATGCCCGAGCCGCCGGGGACCCGGACCGTGCGCGCGTACCGGCCATCGGCCACCTCCTCCACCCCCGGGATGGCCCGCGCGGCCAGGAACCGCAGCAGCGACCAGCCGTCGAACGGCTCGCGGCAGGTCAGCCGCAGCGCCAGCCAGGTCCCGTCGGCCGCGTCCTCGCGCGGACCCGGGCCGGCCGTGCCCTGTCCATCAGGGCCTTGCCCTTCTCGGCCTCGGCCATCCGGGACCCGCACGTCTGCGGGCAGTGGCAGGCCGGCGCCGGGCCCTGCGGGGCCGGGGCACCCGGGCGCGCAGCGCGGTGGGCGGCCGGCCGTAGACCTCCCGGAAGCTCGCGTTGAACTGGCGGACGCTGGCGAACCCGCTCGCGAAGGCGATCTCGGTGACCGGCATGTCCGTCTCGGCCAGCAGGCGCCGCGCCGTCTGCAGCCGGGTGGTCCTGGCCAGCGCGATCGGGGTGGTGCCGAGCTCGGCCAGCAGCAGCCGCCGCAGGTGCCGTTCGGTGACCGCGAGCCGCCGGGCCAGGCCGCTGATCCCGTGCTCGTCGGCGTACCCGTCCGCGATCAGCCGGACCGCGCGGGCGGCGAGGTCGGCGCGGGCGTTCCACTCCGGCGAACCCGGGCTCGCCTCCGGCCGGCACCGGCGGCAGGCGCGGAACCCGGCCGCCTCCGCCGCCCCGGCATGCGGGAAGAACCGCATGTTGCGCCGCGCCGGGGTGCGCGCCGGGCAGATCGGCCGGCAGTAGATCCCGGTGCTGGTCACACCGGTGAAAAAGCGCCCGTCGAACCGCGGGTCACGCGCCACCACGGCCCGGTAGCAGGTATCGAAATCAAACGCCACTCCTCGATTCAACCGCAGGCAGGCGGATGCTGCTGGCGGGAATCGGACATCATCGGTTGACCCGCGGGTCAGATGGCCGCGGCGTAGATGACCTGCTCGCTGCCGAACACGGTGGCCCGCTTCTCGGGCCTGAGCCCGATCTTGCCGGCCACCCGTTGCGATGGCACGTTCGCCGGGTTGATGATGGCGATCAGGCGGCTCAGGAAGAGCACGTCGCGGGCGAAGTCACGGGCGGCGGCGGCAGCCTCGGTCGCGTACCCGTTCCCCTGCAGGCTGGTGCAGACGTGGTAGCCCACCTCGATCTCCTTGATGCCGTCCACGTACTGCGGCGTCAGCCCGCAGTCCCCGGCGAACTCGCCCGTGTCGCGCAAGACCATCGCCCACAGCCCGAACCCCTGGCTGCGGTACAGGCGCTGGTTCCACTCGACCCACGATCGCGACTCATCCCGCGTCATCGGCTTGGGGTAGTAGCGCATGACCTTCTCGTCGCCGAACAGGGCGGCGATGTGGTCGAGGTCGGCGCCGGTCATCTCGCGCAGGACCAGCCGCTCCGTGGTCAGTACAACCATCCTGGTCATGCTATTGCCTGGGGAAAGCTATCGCCGGTTCAGGACCAGGCCAGGCCTCGCCCCCGGTTCGGCGACATGAAGGAGCGCGCCATGAAGGACAACTGGGACCAAGCCCGCCGGAAGGTGGTCACGTTCGCGCGCAAGCTCCAGGCCGAACGCCTGGTGTACTCGACGGCCGGCAACATCAGCATGCGCATCCCCGGCGATCCGGAGCTGCTCGCCGTCACGCCTACGTCGATGCAGTACGACCTCCTCGAGCCCGGGGACATCCCCATCGTCAACCTCTACGGTGACCTGGTGGACGGGCGTACCCGCCCGACGTCCGAGCTGATGATGCACAGGCTCATCTGCCAGCGCCGGCCGGAGATCGGGTCCATCGTGCATACCCATGGGAAGGCCGTGATGACGATGGCGAACCTGGGCTGGACCCTGCCGCCGATCCTGACCGGGCTGTGCGAGGCGGCCGGCGGGGCGGTACACACCTCCCCGTACTCCCAGCCCGAGACGGTGCAGATGGCCGACTACACCGAGCCAGCGCTGCGTGACCGCGGGGCGACGTTCCTGCGCTACCACGGTTTGCTGGCCTACGGCGCGGACCTCGAGCACGCCTTCCACACGGCCTCGGTCGTCGAGGGCGCGTGCGAGGTGTATCTGACGCTGCGCCAGCTCGGCGAGGTGCACGAGCTTCCCGCCCCCCAGGTCGAATGGATCGCGTCGTACTGGCGGGCGCAGTTTCCCGGGGCGCCCGGGCCGCTTCCCCCACCGGACCCGCTGCCCGGGCCGGAATCCGTCCTCGCGCCGTGAGCGGATACGTCATCGGCGCCGTGCTGCTAGGTTTCCATCCCCAGCACCGCGCGAAGGGTGGCGATGGCCCGGGCCATGTGGGCCTTGACTGCGCCTCTGCTGATCCCCATGGCGGTGGCGGTCTGTGCCTCGGAAAGATCCCCGTAGTAGCGGAGCGCCAGCGCTTCGCGCTGGCGCGGTGGCAGCGAGCGCAGGGCCTTGACCACCTGCGTGCGCTCCGGCAAGGTCAGCGCCCCCTGTTCGGCGCTGGGCATGTCCGGTGCGGGCTTGGGTGCGTTGCGGTCAACCACCACCCGGTGCCGCAGGACCGAACGAGACCGGTTCACCACGCATTGACGCAGGTAGGACAGTGCCTTCTCGTCATCCCGCAGCCGCCGCCAGGCGCCGTGCATGGCAACGAAGGAGTCCTGGACTATCTCCTCAGCGGTCGCGATGTCGGCCACCAGCATGGCGGCCAGGCGCACCAGTGAGCGGTAGTGCGTGCTGTACATCGCGGTGACAGCCTGCTCCGCATCCCATTCAGCGGGCACCGCAGCAAGCGCGGCGTCGGCCACTAGGGTTTCGGTCACGTGAATCGGCCGCGCTGGACCCGCGTAAGGTCCGGCGGGGTATGCCGCCGCAGCGGCCGCACCGGCAACACGTGGGCTGGCCCGCCAGGCTATGGGCCTGCTCAGGCGGATGACTTCCGGCTTCTCCCGGTCTTGGGCGGTACGCTCGCCCAGCCAGGCCCGGTACCGGTCCAGGCCGGCCGCGGTGTCGTATCTGGCGCTGAACCGGGCCGTCTGCAGCTCGGTGATCTGCTGGTAGAGGCGGGAGAGCAGTTCGTACTCACGCGAGCTGCCGGCCGAGGGCTCGCCGGTGGTCATGACGATGTTCCTTCCCCGTCGCCGTCGGCAAATGGGTAATCCCGCCCTAGCTGGGCGATCAGTCTCCGGCGTGCCCGGTGCAGGTGTGCGCTCACCGTCTTCTCGGCCATGCCCAGGGCCGCGGCGATCTCGCCTTCTTTCATGTCCTGCTGCCAGCGCAGCACCGCCACGGCGTGCTGTCTTTCCGGCATGTCCTTGATGATCTGCCAGCACCGCTCCAGCGTGATCGATGAAAAGGCCTGTGCTTCCGTATCGGCCGGGATCTTGCGATACCTGGCCTCAATCCTTGGCAGCCGGTCGCGGAACGCCGCCTCCCGCCGGAAGCCGCTGACCGCGATGTTGGCCAGGGTTGTCCGCAGCCAGCCGCGGCGCTGGTCATCTGACAGGCACCGCAGGGTACACCAGGCCCGGCCGGCCGCTTCAAAGGCGGCCTGAACCAGATCCTGGGCAAGCGCGCGATCACCGCGGGCCAGGAAGCAGGCGTACCCGAACAGCTCGCGGGCGTGGGTCTTGAAGCACGCGGCGAGTTCCTCGGCATCGCCGGGGGAGATCTTCTCATCACCCACCCATGCCTCCGTCCGGGAGCTGACCCACTGGAGCGGAACGACCCGGCCAGGATACGGTCATCCCGGCCGGCCAGCGCCCGGCCGGAGCTGCCCCCGCAAAGCCCCGGCCGCAGCCGATGGCTGCACCGCACATCCGGAACGGATCACGGGGGTAAGTCGCACAGCAGCCACGAAACCCTTACCGCCCCCAGCGGTCCGGCCGTGCCAGGGGTGCAGGCCCGGGGCCGTCAGTGCCCGGGCTGGGACCGGCTGACCGGTGCCGACGAGGCATCCAGCAGCGCCAGTTCCTCCGGCGAGAGCCTGAGTTCCGGCGCTTGCAGGAGATCCCGGAGCTGCCCGGGGGTCCTGGCGCTGGCCAGCGGGGCGGCCACGGCGGGCTGCGCCGCCAGCCAGGCCAGCGCGACCGCGGCGACCGGTGCGCGGTGCGCCCGGGCCACGGCGTCGAGCGCGTCGAGCACGGCGAGGCCGCTGCCGGTCAGGTAGGCGGCGGCGTCCTCGGCGCGCTCGCTCGCGGGCAGGCTGCGTCCGGGCCGGTATTTCCCGGTGAGGAATCCGTCAGCCAGCGCCGAATAGGCGATGCACGAGAGCCCTTCCCGCTGGCAGAGGGCCGCCAGGTCGCCTTCGTACTCGTCCCGGTGGACGAGGTTGTAGTGCACCTGGAGTGCCGCGAAGCCCGCCAGGCCCTGCTGCCGCGCGCTGGCCAGGGCCCCGGCGAGCCGGGGCGCCGAGTAGTTGGACGCGGCCACATACCGGGCCTTTCCCTCCCGGACCAGGCGGTCAAAGGCGGCCACGGTGTCCGCGAGCGGGGTGGCCGGGTCATCCTCGTGGGCGTAGTACAGGTCGATGTGCCCGGTGCCGAGGCGCCGCAGCGACGCCTCGGCGGCCGACCGGATGGTGGCGGGTGACAGCCCGGGGTGCCGCCGGCTCTGGCCAACCTTGGTGGCGATGATCACATCGTCGCGGCGCCCCCGGCGGGCCAGCCAGCGGCCGATGATCGTCTCGGACTCGCCACCCTGGCAGCCGTCGGCCCACTGGGGGTAGGAGTCGGCGGTGTCGATGAAGTTCCCGCCCGCGCCGGTGTAGGCGTCGAGGAGCGTAAGCGATGCTGCCTCGTCGGCGGTCCAGCCGAAGACGTTGCCGCCCAGGCAGAGCGGGAACACCTCCAGGTCGGTCCCGCCGATCCGCCTCACGGGCCGGGCCTTCGGCGGCGCTGCGTGTCGTGCCTTCCCACCGCTATACCTCCCCGAGCACGGTGATGGACAGGTGTGAGGGTTCCGGGCCGCCGGTCACGAGCGTCTGCTCGTTGCGTTGGCCCTGGGTCGCGTGCCACGGGTTCTCCCCGGTCCCGGGGTGCCAGAGGTAGAGGGGGTGGTCGCTGGAGGCGAGGTGCACACGCAGCCGGTGCCCGGGCTGGAGCCGGTAGCCGGTGTGCCCGAGCGAGATCTCCACCGCCTTGCCGGGGTCCGGGTCCTGCACGTGGGCCTGCCCGCGGACCAGCATGCGCGCGCTGCCGTCGGGGGCGACATCGGCCAGCTTGGCGTGCAGGTGCATGGACGTGGCGCTGGAGCCGGCGTGGACCCGGAGCCGGACCGGGCCCGCGAGGTCGAGCGGGCGGCTGTGGGGTTCGGCGGTGAAGGTCAGCACGTCGGGCCGCGACTCGACGGCCTGCTCGTCGGGGAACTCGCGCAGGAAAGCGAACGGGTCGGTGACCGTGGACGGGACCAGGTTGTCCGGGTCGTGGGTCCAGCGCACCGCCGCCTGGGAGCCGTCGGCACGCCCGGTGAGCGAGCCGCCCTCGGCGTCCGTTGCCGCGCGGCCGCCGGTCAGGTAGAGGCGCAGTTCGCGGGCACCGGGCGGCGGCCATGTGTCCGACTCGTGCCAGCCGTCGTGGCCCAGCCGCCACCGCACCTGGGCCAGCCCGGCCAGCTCGCCACGGCCGCGCAGGGTCCGGTCGAAGAAGTCCAGAGCGGGGCCGAGGTAGACCGGGATGAGGCGCTGCAGGGCGGCGTCGCCGGTGTCGTGGTCGGTGGCGGGGTCGATGGGGACGTCTGCCAGCTGGTAGTTCTCATGATCTGTCGCGTCAGCGACGAGATACTGCAACGGCGCTTGCCGCGGCCGGCTTCGCAGCGTGGTGTAGTCCCGCATGGAGTTCGGCATGATGTTGTCGAACCAGCCCACCGAGTGCAGCACCGGGATGCTGACCTTGTCGAACGGATGCCCGGTGGGGTAATCGTCGAAGGGCACCCGCCCGAGCATCATGTCAATCGCGGCCGAGCGGGCCCCGATCTTCCGGAAGGCCTCGTCGAAGGCGCCAGCGAGCGGCCGGTGTGTCCAGTCCACCGGGTATTCGTAGATGAGCCGGTCCACCCAGTAGTGCGCGAAGTAGTCGGCGCCATACAGGGGCGGCACTCCCTCGTCCCACCAGGTCCCGATCCTGATGGCCCCCAGATCCGCACTGGTCACCCGGGGGACGATGGCCCGCAGCGCCGGATGCCCGCTCGCCACCGCTGCCCACTGCGTGACCCCGTAGTAGGAGTCCCCGAACATCCCGACGGTGCCGTCCGACCAGGGCTGGCGCACGATCCAGTCGATCGTGTCGTAGCCGTCGTAGACCTCGTGGACGTAGGGGATCGTCTCTCCCTCGGAGCGGAACTTGCCCCGGACGTCCTGGACCACGAACGCATAGCCACGCTCGGTGAACCAGGGCGCCAGCTGCGGCATGAAGGTGTACCGCCCGCACTTGTCGTAGGGGAGGCGGACGAGCACGGCCGGGTGGCGGTTCCCCGCCGGCAGGTAGACGTCGGTGGCCAGGCGCACGCCGTCCCTGGACGGCACCATGACCTGGTCGGCCAGGGCATCGACCGGCGCTGGCTCGATAGTCGTAAGATCAACCGCCATTCGGTTCCTCTCTCCTTCAGCCCAGCTGATGGACCTGGATCAGGCTCGCCTTCGAGAACTGGTTGAACCACCCCTGGGGCGACTCCACCAAGCCGCTCCATTTGGTGCTCCACGCCTCGATGGTGTCGAGATAGGCCAGCACGATGTAGCCGCGGGCGTTGTAGATCATCTGCTGCATCTGGTAAACGATGGCCCGGCGCTGCGCCAGATTGGTCGTGACGCCCTGTTCGGCGTAGAGGCGGTCGTAGGTCTTGTTGCAGTAGCCGCTGTCGTTGAGGACGCCCCACTGGGCACAGGTCGGGACCGCGAGCATGTAGTCGGGGTCGATGAGCGTGATCCAGGCCCACATGGCCACGTCGAAGGGATAGCTCGTGTAGTCCTTCCCGTACATGGCGACGGTCGCGGCGGTGGCGTCCAGGGTTCGCTGCGCCAGGCGGACCCCGATCTTCCGGTAATCCGCCTGGATGATCTGGAAGGCCCGGTCCCCGGGGCCGGTCTGGTCGCTGGCAAAGACCACCGTGTAGGACATCTGGTGCCCGTTCGCGACGCGGATGCCGCCCCGGCCCATCTTGTAGCCCGCCTGGTTCAGCAGGGCATTCGCCTTCGCGAGATCGAAGGGCAGCGGGTGGATGCTCGGGTCATGCCAGAACCGGGTGGCGGGCGGGATGATGGAGGCACCGGGCTGGGCGTATCCGAGGTAGGCGGTCTTGATGATCTGGTTGCGGTCAACCGCGTACTCGAACGCCTTGCGGACGAGCGGGTTCAAGAGCTCGCGGTCGTTGGCCTTGCGCGTGTTGGCGTTGATGATGAAGTCCGGCCAGGTGAGGCTCGGGCCCGTGTAGACGTGGAGGCCCGGCACCTGCAGCGTGTGCACGCTCGTCGGGGGGACTCCCTGCGGGGAGGCGATCGCGTCTATCGCCCCGGTCTTCAGCGCCTGGACCAGCGCGTCGGGATCGGAGAAGAACTGGATGCCGAACCCGTCGATGTGCGGCCTCGGGCCGTACCAGTGGGGGTTCGCGCGGAAGAGCGCGATCTGGTTGTTCTGGTATGACGTGAGTATGAACGGGCCGCCGCCGACCACGGGGTGGCCGTTCTGCGGGATGTTCGGGTAGCTGCGGAGGCCCTTCCCGGTCGTCCCGGCGATGGGGGCCCAGACGTGCTCGGGCAGGATCGGGATGACCTGGAGATTGGGCAGGACGTTGGCCACCGGCTCCGCGTAATGCAGGACAAGGGTCGTCGGATTGGCCGCGACCGCGTTCTTCAGGTGCGCCACGTCCCCGCCGAGGTTCGCCGTCGGCCCGCTCTTGAACTTGATGATCGTGTTGATCGTCCACGCGGCGTCCGCGGCCGTCAGCGGTTTGCCGTCAGACCACTTCGCGTTGGGCCTGGTATGGAACGTCCAGGTACGCCCGTCGGGAGAGGTGGTCCAGCTGGTGGCGAAGTCGGGTTCGATGGCCAGTGTCTTGGTGTTGTACTGATCCAGCTGGGGGTAGATCGTCTCCCAGATGTCGTAGCTCACCTGCTCGAAGCCCACGAACGGGTTCAGGTTGTCGATTGTCTGGGTCATCCCGACCCGCAAGATCCCGCCGTTCTTGACCCCCTGGGAGGCGGAGCTGCCGCCGCTCGAGCAGGCGCTCAGGACGAGGGCAGCCACGGTGGCCAGCATGAGGACCTGGTACGCGGCTCGGATCCCGGCTCGCCGGACAGGTGGGGCGCTCACGCTCATGGCCGACTCCTTCGTTCCGCGCCTCGCAAGTTAGATTGTCAACTCTGGCAAAGTATGTTCCTGGCGCGCGTGTCTGTCGAGGCTGGATCGCCGGCCTGCCGGGGAGGAGCGGAGACCGTGGGGAGACGGAGCCTGGCCAGCACGCGGAGACCGCAGATCCTCGGTGCGTTCGAGGCCTGCGTCCTGAGATACGGGCTGGAGGGAAGCTCCCTGGAGCGGATCGCGCAGGAGGCGGGGGTGCGCCGCAGCCTGATCAGGCACTACTTCGGGAACCGGAACGAGCTGACCCAGGCGCTGATCGAGGGCGTGATCGAGCGCACGGTCTCGGTCTACCGCGACGTGATCAGGACCGCGGGCACGGAGGGCGGCACCGCGGCGCTGGTCAACTACCTCATGGGCCCGGCCTTTCCCGACAAGCGCGATGATGCCCTGATCGACGCCCTCATGGCCGTGAGCCATCGCGACGAGCGGCTCCGCGGGCAGCTCCGGGCGAAGTACCAGACCTTCCAGCAGTCGATCCATCGCGAGCTGCGGCGCGCCTTCCCGTCGGCCGACCCGGGCATGGTGCGCGCGACGTCCTACTCGCTCATGTGCCTGGCCGTCGGGAACGCGTCCATGTATGACCTGGAGCTGCCCGCCCGCAAGCACGGCGACGCCCGGCGCTGCGCGATGTACCTCGTGGCCTGCCTGCAGGACACCGCCCCGGGCCGCTGACCCACCGACCGCGGCCGCACGCCGGGCGTCAGGCGTTCGCGGCGTGCCGCCAGAGGTCCTGCATCAGCGCGGGCGCGCTCGGACCGGCCAGTTCCACCTGGCTGAGCAGGATGGTGACCGTCCCGGTGGAGGGGGTGATGTGCGCCGCCGTCCCGGTGCCGCCGACCCAGCCGTAGCGTCCCGGCACGTTCCACGGGTCGATGGTCTCGACGTCAACCGAGCCGCCGAAGCCCCAGCCCTGGCCCTCCAGGAACAGCCGGCCGGCGTGGCGCTGGGACGGGGTCAGCTGGTCGGTGGTCATCTGCCGTACCGACGCCGGCGACAGCAGCCGCCGGCCGCCGGCGCTCCCGCCGGCGAGCAGCATCCGGGCGAAGGAGTGCCAGTCGCCGGCGGTCGAGACCAGGCCGCCGCTCCCGGAGGGAAACGCCGGCCGGCTGCTCCACTGCCCACCAGGGGGGTCGACCAGCTCGAGACCGCCCGGCGGATCGGCCCGGTAGTAGCTGGTGAACCGGCCGAGCTTGCCGGCCGGTACCTCGAATCCGGTGTCGGCCATGCCGAGCGGCCCGAACAGCCGCTCGGCCAGGAACTCGGGCAGCGGGCGGCCCGAGACCCGGGCGATCAGCACGCCCTGGATGTCGGAGCAGGTTTCGTACAGCCACGCCTCGCCCGGCTGGTACAGCAGCGGAATCCGGGCCAGCGCCGCCATCCATTCGTCCGGCGCGGCGACGAGCTGCGGCTGCGGCGGTCCCTGTTTCAGCTCGCTGAACAGCAGCCCGACCGCCGGCAGCGAGAAGTCGGACGGGAAGCCGTACCCGGCGCGGAAGGTGAGCAGATCGGCCACGGTGATCGGCCTGACGGCCGGGACGACGTCGTCAACCGGGGCGGCCGGCGTGCGGACGACGACCGGTGACGCCAGCTCCGGCAGCCACCGCCCGACCGGGTCCTCCAGCGCGATCCGGCCGTCCTCGACCAGCATCATCACCGCCGCGGCGATGATGGGCTTGGTGATCGAGGCGACGCGGAAGATCGAATCCCTGGCCATCGGGGAGGTGCCGGCGACATCGGCCGAGCCGGCCGCCTGCACCTCGACCTGGTCGCGGTGGGCTATCAGGCCCACCGCCCCCGGCACCGATCCGTTGCTGACGTGGGTCTGCAGGATGTCGCGCAGCTTGCTCATAGGCCCCTCATCATTGGGTGCGTCCAGAAGAAAAGACGGCCGACACGACGAAAATCATCGGTGTCCCCATCGGAGCCGGCGCCCAGATCGCCAGCGAGCGTGCCGCTGATGCCGGCTGGTTCGTGGGTGCGGACGGCCTGGGAGCCTCCTTTCGTACAGTGGCGATAGTGTCTCCCGCACGCGATCGAAGGGATGTACCCGCCCGTGGGTAACACAGCCACACAGAAAGCCGGTTCCGGCGGCCTGACGGCGACTGAGCATCGTCTGGGCAATGGCCTGCGCCTCGTGCTCTCCGAGGACCACCTGAATCCGGTCGCCGCGGTCTGTCTCTGGTATGAGGTCGGCTCGCGGTATGAGGTCGAGGGCCGCACTGGCCTGGCTCACCTGTTCGAGCACCTCATGTTTCAGGGTTCGGCGCAGGTCAGGGGGAACGGGCACTTCGAGCTGGTTCAGGGCGCAGGCGGTTCGCTGAACGGGACGACCAGCTTCGAGCGCACCAACTACTTCGAGACGATGCCCGCGCATCAGCTGGAGCTGGCGCTCTGGCTGGAGGCGGACCGGATGGGGTCGCTGCTGGCGGCGCTCGACGAGGAGTCGTTGCAGAATCAGCGGGACGTGGTGAAGAACGAGCGCCGGCAGCGTTATGACAACGTGCCCTACGGCACTGCGTTCGAGCGGTTGGCAGCGCTGGCCTATCCCGAGGGCCACCCGTACCACCACATTCCCATTGGCTCCATGGCCGATCTGGACGCGGTGACACTGGATGACGCGCGCGCGTTCTTCCGCGCGAACTACGCGCCGAACAACGCGGTCCTGGCCGTCGTCGGCGACATCGATCCGGAGCAGACGCGTCGATGGGTCGAGAAGTACTTCGGTTCCATCCCGCCCCATGACGCCAAGGTGCCGCCTCGCGACGGCACGCTCCCCGATGTCATCGGCGCGGAACGGCGGGTGGAGATCCGCGAGGAGGTCCCGGTGCGCGCGCTGACGGCCGCCTACCGGATGCCGCGCGACGGCACGCGCGAGTGCGACGCGGCCGAGCTGGCGCTCACCGTCCTCGGCGACGGTATGGCGTCCACGCTCTACAACCGGCTGGTGCGCCGCGACCGCACCGCCATCTCGGCCGGCTTCGGGCTGGTGCGGCTCGCCGGCGCCCCCTCACTGGGCTGGCTCGACGTGAAGGCCTCCGGCGGCACCCAGATCCCGCAGATCGAGGCCGCCGTCGATGAGGAACTGACGGGGCTCCGCGCGGAGGCGCCGAGCGCCGAGGAGATGGAGCGGGCGCAGGCCCTGGTGGAACGCGAATGGCTGGACCGGCTCGGTACGGTGGCCGGCCGGGCCGACGAGCTGTGCCGGTATGCAGTGCTGTTCGGCGATCCGCAGCTCGCCTTCACCGCGGTCAACCGGATCCTTGATATCACCGCCGAGGAGGTCCGGGCGGTTGCCGCGGCGCGGTTGCGCCCCGACAACCGTGCGGTGCTGGTATATGAGCCGCTGAAGGCCAGCGCGGCCGGGGAGGACGGCAAGTGGGACGGAGCTGGGCGGTGACCGACGCAGCTGTGACCATGGACCTCCACCCCCAGCCGGTGCCCGGGTCGGCAAGACCCTGGGCTTTCCCGGTCCCTGAGCGCGGCATCCTCGGCAACGGGCTGACCGTGCTGCGCTGCCACCGGCCCGGGCAGCAGGTGGTGGCCGTGCGGATCTGCCTGGACATGCCGCTCGACGCTGAGCCTGACGGGCTCGACGGTATCGCCGCGATCATGATGAGCGCGCTGGCTGAGGGCACGAGCAAGCACACCGCCGAGGAATTCGCCGCCGAGCTGGAGCGCTGCGGCGCGACGCTCGACACCAGCGCCGACTACCAGGGCGCGCGCGTCTCGCTGGAGGTTCCCCGCTCACGGTTGCCGAAGGCGCTGGGGCTGCTCGCCGAGGCGCTGCACACGCCCGCGTTCCCCGGCAGCGGGGTCGAACGGCTGGTGCGCAACCGTCTCGATGAGATTCCGCTGGAGATGGCGAGCCCCGGCCGGCGCGCGGCCAAGCAACTGGCGCAGGAGCTGTTCCCGGCGTCCGCGCGGCTGTCCCGGCCGCGCGGGGGCACCGAGGATACCGTCGCCCGGATCGACGCGGCGGGCGTGCGCGCGTTCTACCAGGCTCACGTGCGGCCTGCGGCGGCCACCGCAGTCGTCGTGGGCGATCTGACGGGCCTCGACCTGGACGCGGCCCTGGCCGCTTCGCTCGGCGGATGGACCGGCGACGCCGCCGGGCCTGTGCCCATGCCGGCCGCCGTCGCCGGTGACACCGGCCGTGTGGTGATCGTGGACCGGCCCGGCGCCGTCCAGACGCAGCTGCTCATCGGGCGGACCGGCCCGGACCGGCACGACCGGGTATGGCCGGCCCTGGTGCTCGGCACGTACTGCCTGGGCGGCACGCTCACGTCCCGGCTAGACCGGGTTCTGCGCGAGGAGAAGGGCTACACCTACGGGGTACGGGCCTTCCAGCGGGTCCTGCGGTCGCCGGCGCCGGACACCGCCGGCCGTGCGACGGGTGTGTCGCTGCTCGCCATCAGCGGTTCTGTGGACACGGCCTCCACTGGCCCCGCGCTGGATGACGTGTGGAAGGTGCTGCGCACGCTGGCCACGGAAGGGCTGACCGGGACCGAGCGCGATACGGCGGTGCAGAACCTGGTGGGTATCGCGCCGCTTGAGTACGAGAGGGCAGGGTCGGTCGCAGGCACACTGGCGGACCAGGTGGAACAGCACCTGGCCGACGACTACCAGGCTCAGCTGTACGCGCGCCTGGCCGAGACGAGCACCGCCGAGGCGACGGCCGCGGTCATGGCGGCGTTCCCGGTGAACCACCTGGTCACGATCCTGGTTGGCGACACGTCACAGATCAGGGCCCCGGTGAAGGCGCTTGGCCTCGGCGACGTCACGGTAGTCACAGGCTGAACCTGATGCCCAGCCGTGCCGAGATCGTGTCGTTCGTCGACCCCCCGGGACGGCAGTGGGCGCCTCGACTTCCCGTTCGCCATCACCGCGGAGATGAGGGGGGATCTCGTCTCGCGGATCGGCGAGTTCTACGACACGCGCTCCGTGGTGTCCTAGCCCGGCCGGGTGGAGCGCCGCCAGGCGCCGGGTCCCGGCCTGAGCGGGGCGTTCATCATCCTGGACCGGTCGGCCCAGCCGGGCGACGACCGCCTGGGCTGGCCAGCCGGGCCGCCGGTGGCGAGCGCGGCCGCCAGCGCCACGGTCAGCGCGGCAAGCTCCTCGGCCGACGGATCGCCGGCCACCACCTTCAGTGCCGGCCCGCTGGCGGGCGTTCCGTCCCCGCTCGCGGCCGGGCCGTCCCCGGTCATGGGCGCCCGGTGCCGATGCCGAACTGCCGCCGTACCCGCGCCCAGAACGCGTCCCGGAGCCATTCCCGCGCCTCCTGGTAGGGGCGCAGCGAGAGGCCGAGTTCCTTCTCGGCGTCCACCAGCAGCTCCTTGTCGATGACCGGCGGCAGGATCGGCCCCGGCAGCAGGTCGCGGATGTTGTCCTCGCCCCGGGTGAGGATCCATCTCTGGGCGACGTGCTCACCAGCCTCCTCGACCCGGTCCCGGTCCGGGCCCGAGCCGGGCGACGGCCACGCCGTGCGTGGCGCGCTGGACCGCCCGGGCCGGCGCCGCGCGCTCGCCGAACAGCTGCGCCGGTGAGGGGACGACCGGGCCGGCCAGGGGCGCATGCGCGGCGTGCTCGGCGGCGGCCACCGCCTGCCGGGAGAAGTACGGCTCCAGGAAGGGCCGGTCCAGCACCTCGACCGTGTCCGACTCCCAGACCAGGCGCTCGGCCTGGTTGGTGCCGAACGGCGGCTCGACCCCCCACAGGTGCACGCGGACGCCGTACGCCTGCGCCGCCTCCACCGCGGGCACCATGTCCTCGTCCCCGGCCACCAGCACCGCGTCGGTGATGGCCCGGTGCCGGGCGAGCGCCTCCATGTCGGCCCGGATCTGCGCGTCAACCCCCTTCTGCTGGCCGCGGGCGTTCAGGTTGCCCAGGCGCAGCTTCACCCACGCCATCTGTGCGATCACCCGCTGGTCGATGGTGGGCACCCGGTCGCGGGCGGCGTCGTACCAGTACACCCGCAGCAGTTCGCCCCGCACCTGGCCGTCCGCGTGGCGGGTGAGCGCCTGGATGAGCTTGTCGGTGTCGACCCGGTACTCGCGCCGGGAGGAGCTGCTGAAGAGCAGCTCGCCGGCCGCCGCGTAGATGTACCCGACATCGACCATGATCGCGTAACGGGCCAGGATCGGGAGCGGAGGAGGGGATGTCCGTCATCATGTCCATGGGCTCTCAGCTACCAATCGGCTACAGCGGGATGTTGCCGTGCTTTTTGGGCGGCAGGAGCTGGCGTTTGGTGCGCAGCGCGCGGAGCGCGCGGATCACCTGGGAACGAGTCTCGGCCGGCCGGATAACGGTGTCCACGTACCCTCGTTCGGCAGCTATATAGGGGTTGGCGAGGGTGTCTTCGTACTCGGCGACCCGCTCCGCCCGCAGCGCCTCCGGGTCGGCCGCGGCGGCGAGCTCGCGGCGGTAGAGGATGTTCACCGCGCCCTGCGCGCCCATGACCGCGATCTGCGCGGTCGGCCACGCCAGGTTGATGTCCCCGCCCAGATGCTTGGAGCCCATCACGTCGTAGGCGCCGCCGTACGCCTTGCGCATGATCACCGTGATCTTCGGGACCGTGGCCTCGGCGTAGGCGTAGATCAGCTTGGCCCCCCGGCGGATGATCCCGCCCCATTCCTGGCCGGTGCCGGGCAGGAAGCCGGGCACGTCCACGAAGGTCAGCACCGGGATGTTGAAGGCGTCGCAGGTGCGGACGAACCGGGCCGCCTTCTCCGACGCGTCGATGTCCAGGCAGCCCGGCCAGGTGCATCGGCTGGTTGGCGACCACGCCGACCGTCGCGCCCTCGACCCGGCCGAACCCGATCAGGATGTTCGGCGCGAACAGGGCGTGGATCTCCAGGAACTCCCGGTCGTCGAGGACGCTGGCGATGACGGTGTGGGCGTCGTAGGGCTGGTTCGGCGAGTCGGGGATGAGGCTGTCGAGCGCGGCGTCGGCGTCGGTGACCTCCAGGCGGGCCGGGCTCGGCGGCGGGCAGCGGCGGCGGGTCGTCCAGGTTGTTGGACGGCAGGTAGGACAGCAGCTCGCGGGCGAAGTCGAGGCAGTCGTCCTCGTCCTTGGCCTGGTAGTGCGCGACCCCGGACTTGACGTTGTGCGCGTGCGCGCCCCCGAGGTCCTCGAAGCGAGACCTCCTCCCCGGTCACCGTCTTGATGACGTCGGGCCCGGTGATGAACATGTGCGAGGTTCCCTCGACCATGAGCGTGAAGTCGGTGATCGCGGGGGAGTAGACCGCGCCGCCCGCGCACGGCCCCATGATCAGGGAGATCTGCGGGATCACGCCGGAGGCGATCACGTTGCGGTAGAAGATCTCGCCGAACAGCCCGAGCGCGACCACGCCCTCCTGGATCCGCGCGCCCCCGCCGTCGTTGATGCCGATCAGCGGGCACCCGGTCTTGAGCGCGTGATCCATCAGCTTGACGATCTTCTCGCCGTACACCTCGCCCAGCGAGCCGCCGAACACGGTGAAGTCCTGGCTGTACACGCACACCGGCCGGCCGTCGATGGTGCCGAAACCGGTGACCACGCCATCGCCGTAGGGACGGTTGGCCTCCACCCCGAAGTCGTCGCCCGGTGCCGGGCCAGCTCGTCAAGCTCGGTGAAGGAGCCAGGGTCGAGCAGCCGCTCGATCCGCTCGCGCGCGGTCATCTTGCCCTTGGCGTGCTGGCGCCTCCACGGCCCGCGCCGAGCCGGCGTGAATGGCCTCGTCCCGGCGCTGCTGCAGGATGGCGATCTTCCCGGCGGTGGTGTGCGGATCCGGTATGGCTGGTTTGCCGGAAACCTCACTGCTCATGCGCCTCAGGGTAGCCGCCGTCGCGATCACTCGCGGCGGGGCCGGAGTTGGCAGGGCGGTGATCGCTAGGCTGGGTTGCAAATGAGCAGGGAGGCCGACCGGCAGCAGCTGCCGGCATCCATGCGGCGCGATGTCCGGCTGCTGGGCGACCTGCTCGGCGAGGCGATCCGCGACACCGGCGGCCAGGACCTGCTCGACGACGTGGAGCGGCTGCGGCGCGCGGTCATCGCCGCCCGGGCCGGGGCACAGCCCGCGGACGGCACCGCCGCCAGCGAGATCGCCGCGCTGGTGGCGGGGTGGCCGCTGGAGCGCGCCGAGCTAGTCGCCAAGGCGTTCACCGTCTACTTCCACCTGACCAACGTGGCCGAGGAGCGGCAGCGGGTGCGGACCCTGCTCGGGCAGGCCTCCGGCGAGGGGCCGCGGCGCGAGTCGCTGGCCGCCGCCGTGGCGGAGCTCGGCGCCGAACCGGACGGGCACCGGCTCGGCGACCTGCTCGGCCGGCTCCGGGTGCATCCGGTCCTGACCGCCCACCCCACCGAGGCGCGCCGCCGGGCGGTGGCCACCGCGCTGCGGCGAATCGCCGACCTCGTCGACGCGCTGGACGATGAGCGCGGCCCGGCCGGCCACGCGGAGGTCCGGCGCCGGCTGCGCGAGGAAATCGAGCTGCTCTGGCTCACCGCGCCGCTGCGGGTCAAGCCCATCGGCCCGGTCGACGAGGTCCGCACCGTGATGGCGGTCTTCGATGAGACGCTGTTCAGCCTGGCGCCCGCGATGTACCGGGCGCTGGACGACGCCTGCCGCGGCCAGCGCGCTCCCGCGTTCCTGCGCTTCGGCAGCTGGGTGGGTGCGGACCGGGACGGGAACCCGCTGGTCACCGCCCAGGTGACCAGGGAGGCGGCGGTGATCCAGGCCGACCACGCGCTGCGTGCGCTGGAGAACGCCACCAGCCGGATCGGCCGCGCCCTCACCGTCCACGCCGAGGCGGCGCCGCCCGGGGCCACGCTCACGCTCGCCCTCGAGGCCGCCGAGACGGACCACCCCGAGCTGCTGGCGGGCCTGGCCGAGCGCTCACCGCAGGAGCCGTACCGGACGTACCTGCTCTACCTGGCGGAACGGCTGCGCGCGACCCGCCTGCGCCAGGCCGACCTGGCCTACCCGGCCTGCGCGGATTTCCTGGCCGACCTGCGGCTCGTGCGGGACGCCCTGGCCGGCGCCGGCGCCGCCCGCCAGGCGTCCGGCGAGCTGCAGAACCTGATCTGGCAGGCGCAGACGTTCGGCTTCCACGCGTTCGGGCTGGAGATCCGCCAGCACAGCGCCGCGCACGCCCGCGCGCTGCGTGAGATCGAGGCGGGCGGGGCGGTGTCCGGGCCGACCGCCGAGATCCTCGCCACCCTGCGGGCGGTGGGCTGGATCCAGGCCCGGTTCGGCGTGGACGCCTGCCACCGGTACGTGGTCAGCTTCACCCGGTCGGCCGCCGACGTCGGCGCCGTATACCGGCTGGCGCGTCTGGCCACCCCCCGCGGCGAGCCGCCGGTGCTGGACGTGATCCCGCTGTTCGAAACCGGAAAAGACCTGCATAACGCGACCGGCGTGCTGGACGAGATGCTCGGGCTCGAGCCGGTCCTGGCGCGGATGCGGGCCGGGGGACGGCGGCTGGAGGTCATGCTCGGCTACTCCGACTCGGCCAAGGAGCTGGGCCCGGTCGCCGCGACGCTGGCCCTCTACGACGCCCAGGCCGAGCTGACGGCCTGGGCCGCCCGGCGCGACGTGCGGCTGACCATCTTCCACGGCCGGGGCGGGGCGCTCGGGCGGGGCGGCGGCCCGGCCGGGCGGGCGGTGCTGGCCCAGGCGCCCGGTTCGGTGAACGGGCGGCTCAAGGTCACCGAGCAGGGCGAGGCCATCTTCGCCCGGTACGGGCACCCGGTCATCGCCCAGCGCCACCTGGAACAGGTCACCTCCGCGGTGCTGCTCGCGTCCGCGCCCGGGGAGGGCGCGCGGGGAGCGGCGCTGGCGGCGGAGTTCCGGCCGGTGGCGGACCAGATCGCCGCGGCCGCGCTGCGCGCGTACCGGACGCTGGTCGAGACCGAGGGCTTCGCCGGGTGGCTGGCCCGGATCAGCCCGCTGGAGGAGATCAGCGAGATGCGGATCGGGTCGCGCCCGGCCCGCCGGTCCGGCGCCGCCGGGCTCGATGACCTGCGCGCGATCCCCTGGGTGTTCGCATGGGCGCAGACGCGGCTGAACCTGCCCGGGTGGTACGGCCTGGGCAGCGGTCTGGCCGCCGTGACGGGCAGCGAGCCGGGCCTGCGCGAGACGCGGCGCGCCTACCAGGGCTGGCCCCTGCTCAGGGTGCTGTTCGACAACGCGGAGATGAGCCTGGCCAAGACGGACCGCTGGATCGGCGCGCGCCACCTGGCCCTCGGCGGGCGCGATGACCTGACCGGGCTGGTGCTGGGGGAGTACGACCTGACCAGACGGCTGCTGCTGGCGGTGACCGGCCACGGCCGGCTGCTGGCGGACCGTCCGGTGCTGTCACGGGCCGTCGCGCTGCGCGATCCGTATGTGGATGCGCTGTCCCACCTGCAGCTGCGTGCGCTCACCGCGCTGCGGTCGCTGCCAGGCCGGCGGCGACGAGGCCCGGCAGGCGGAGCGGGAACGGCTGCGCCGGCTGCTGCTGCTGAGCGTGAACGGGGTGGCGGCCGGCCTGCAGAACACCGGGTGACTGCCTGTCCCAGGCGACACGCCGATCAAATGGGCCAGCTACATGCCTATCGGGAGAGGGCGGCTTGCTCCGGTTAAGCCAGCTGCTGCCGGTGGGGTCCCAACGGGGGAACCGGGCGTACACACCCCTCACCGCTACCCGTCCCGGCTGATCGCCATTTATGGCGTTGCGAAATGGTAATGACACACCTCAACTTTAGACTGAGGTTGGGAGGTAGACGGATGAGAGTGATCATCGTCGCACGGCTCAGCAAGCAGGGTCGAGGCGACACTCAAACCGGCATTGAGACGCAGGACGAATACGCGCGGCATTGGGCCGAGAGCAAGGGGTACAAAGTCGTTGCGCTCATAGCCGACATGCGTTCCGGCATCGTTCAGCCATGGGACCGGCCGAACCTTAAGCCGTGGGTTACCGATCCAACGCTACTGGCGAAGTATGATTCCGTAGTTGCCTATCGGTTTGATCGGCTGAGCCGAGGTGACAACAAGAGCACTAGCGAAATTGAGGCGTGGGCATACAAGTACGGCAAGCAACTGCTAACGGAGGATGGCCTAGTCTTCCCTTGCGAGGGCGCAGCCGGTATCCGCTGGGACGTTACCAAGCGGATTGCTCATGAAGAGTGGCTGAAAATCAGCGAGCGCAATACCCGGATGCAGGCTTACTTGCGTCAAGAGGGATTCCAGGTTGGCAAGGCGCCGACCGGGTACCGAATCGTGAGGGCCAAGGGTGCCGAGCATAAGACGATTGAGCATAACCCGAACGTTGCGCCATATGTGCGGCTCGCAGTCGAGCACTACGTTAAGGATGGCTGGACGGCACACCGTATCTGCGCATGGCTGGAGTCAGAGGGCATCAAACCTGCTGGCTACAACAACACCAATGGGCACTGGTGGCCGAAGACGCTTACCCGATTGTTTCGCAACCCTGCATTATATGGTCGGATCATGAGCAAGGGACATACGATCTACCGTACCGAGGGCATCGTAACGCGGGCAGAGTGGGACGAGCTACAGGCATTGCTGGACGCCAAAGGCTCGCGTCGGGCAATCGCAAGGGGCAGCACTGCGATGCTTACCAGCATTGCCAAGTGCGGGCTATGTATGGGCCCGATGTACCGGATTAAGGCTTGGAGCGCCGAATTTTACCGCTGCCACGGTACTAGCCGTGAGCCGTCAAAATGTTCCAACATGATCCTCTTGGGCGAGCTTGATAGCTGGGTGAATCTCTGGCTCGTGGACGAGTACGGCGAGACCGAGATTGTCGAAGTAATCTTTGTGCCCGGCCATGGCTATGACGATGAGCTTGACGACAACCGGCAAGAGCTTGCTGGGCTTAACCCGGATGACCCGGATTATGACAGCAAGCATGCGGCACTGATCGCAGAGCGGAAGAGGCTGCGAAGCTTGCCACCAACCTCCGGCGGTGTGTTGGAGCGGAGCACCGGGATTCTGTTTAAGGACTACTGGCCCGCTCTGACACCGCTAGAACGCCGGGATCACCTACTGCGCGCTGGGGTCATCGTGCATGCCTCGCCTGACGGGCGTGGAATGACTGGCAACCCAACCCGAATTGTTGGCGCTCTGACGAGCGCCTGACTCTCCCGGCGCCGGGTCGGCGACCGGAGCTGCGGGGCTCGCGGCGGGCAGCTCCTCGGGCGCGGGGGTCGCCACCTGTCTCGGCGGGGCGCCTGGGTCGCGCGGGGCGAAGGCGAGCGCGGCCGCCAGGCAGATCACCGGCATCGCGATCAGGGCGTACCGCTCCGAGAAGTCGGCGGTCATCACCGGCACCACCAGCAGCGTGACCGACGCAACCCAGGGCAGCAAGCCGGGCCCGCCCCAGTCGTCCAGCCGCCGGAACCCGCCGCCGCGCCAGCTCCGGACGATGCCGCCCAGGCCCACCAGCAGCAGGGCCCCCAGCAGCGCGCCCGGCAGGTAGGCGAAACGCTGGTAGCCACGCATCCAGGCGGCGAACGGCTCGACCGCCCTGGTGGAGGTCACGCCGCCGTACCTGAGCTGGTCGGACGCGACCGTGCGGCCGGGTGCCAGCAGGTAGCTGGGAGATATCCAGTGCGCGGTCGCGTAGGCGAACTCGTACCGGTGGGCCATGGCCGCGCTCGGGTGATTGGGGTTGTTCCAGTAGAAGCTGAGGGAAACGTCGTGCAGCACGTCCGCGAGGTAACTGCCCGGCTGGGCGGCGATCGCCCGCAGCGCGAAGTGCAGCGCCAGTGCGTTCTTGTGGGCCGAGAACTTCGGGCCCGGCACGCTGTTCAGCGGGGAGTTCTTCTCCCAGATGAAGGTGGACGCGGCCGGCCGCTGCGCCACCGGCTGGCGCGGGCACAGGGCCAACTGGTCCCTGGGTGGCTGGATGACGGCGCAGTTGGCGAACGTCATCGTCCGCGACCACAGGTAGATGCCGTCGCTGTTGCTGAAGGCGTACCGGCCGTAGTGGCCGTGGAACCACAGCACGTAGCCGGCGAGCGGGACCGCCCCCGCGGCCGCGGCCGCCCCGAACGCCCGCCAGCCCACCCGGCGCACCGCCAGGTACAGCAGGAACACGATCAGTACCGGCAGCCCGACCGGCCATAGGGTGGCCGCCGCGGCCAGCACGAATCCCGCGGCGACCGTGGCCCACAGCGGGCGGTCACGCCGCCACCACAGGGTGAGGGTGATCGCCACCATGACCAGGAAGCCGAACGTGGCGCTGGGCAGGATCTCGTGCTCGAGCTCGAGTTGGTACGCGTCGAGCAGGACCGGCAGCGCCGCCAGCGTCGCCCCCCAGCCCGGCAGGCCGTACCGCCGGAGCAGCGCGTAGATCATCACCCCCACGGCCAGGCCCATCAGGTGCTGGACGGCGGTGACGACCGCGAAGCTGTGGAACGGCTTGAGCAGGAACAGCACGAAGCCGTACCCGGACAGCCGGGAGGTGCCGGGGGCGTGGTACAGGGCGGTGGACAGATACGAGGCGGAGTCGCCCCCGAACCAGATCGCGGGCGGGAAGCCGAGCATGGTGATCACCCGGACCACGAGGCCCAGGCCGAACGCGGCGGCAAACAGACGGTGCCTGCCCAGGAAAGACCGCGGGACGGTTAGTCGGCTCACACCACCAAATCCTGCCACGGGATCCCGGCCGCTCAGGCCAGGTCCGCCGCCACGGGGGTTCCGGCTCGCGGGCCGGGTCGTCACCGGGGCAGGCGGCCCGGCGGCGCGGGTCAGACCGGGAACCCCCTAGCCTTGATGACGGTCACGCGATCCCGCGCTCGCCAATGCCATGACGTTACCGATCCGAACGGCGACTCTTTGTGATGACGATGGATCCGCCTTCCGGGGATGAGGAGGGCCGACCGGTGCTCGACGCGACCCGGCTGAAGGGCGCGCTGGGATCGCCGCCGGGCCTGTGGCACGAGGTCAGGGTGGTGGAGGAAACCGGGTCCACCAACGCCGACCTGCTGGCCAGGGCGCGCTCGGGCGCCGGTGAGGGCCTGGTGCTGGTGGCCGAGGCTCAGACCTCCGGCCGCGGCCGGATGGGACGGCGCTGGATCAGCCCGCCGCGCCGCGCCCTCACCTTCTCGGTCCTGCTGCGGCCCGCCGTTCCGGCCGGCCTGCTGGGCTGGGCGCCGCTGCTGGCCGGGGTCGCGGTCGCGTCGGCCCTGGAGCGGACGGCCGGGGTAGACGCCCGGCTGAAATGGCCCAACGACGTGCTCGTCGATGGCGCCAAGATCGCCGGGATCCTGGCCGAGCGATGGGGTAACGCGGTCGTGATCGGAACCGGGATCAACGTCCTCCAGCAGCGCGGCGAGCTGCCCGTGCCCACCGCGACCTCGCTGCTCGTCGCCCAGGGGGCGGCCGGGGCGGGGGCGGCCGGGCCGGCGGAGGCGCGGGGGGCGGGGCCGGTGGAGACGTGGGGGGCGGGGCCAGCGGGTGCGCCGGGACCGGGGGCCGGGGCCGATATGCGGGAGCGGCTGCTCACCGCCGTGCTGGACGAGTTGGCCCACTGGTACCGGGCCTGGCTGGACCAGCCTCGGCCCGGCGACGCCGACGGCTGCGGGCTGCGTGAGGAGTACCTGCGCCGCAGCGGCACCGTGGGCGCGGCGGTGACGGTGATGCTGCCCGGCGGGCAGGACCTGACCGGCATGGCGGCCGGCATCGACACGGCCGGCCGCCTGGAAATCCGGACGCGCGCCGGCCTGGTCCCGGTCAGTGCGGGGGACGTCGTCCACCTGCGGGGCACGGCTCCCCAGACGGCCGGATGAGCTGGGCATTTCCCCGCTCTTACGTGCCAGCATGTGCCCCATGGCCGACGACACCGAGCTAGCCGAGGGGGAGCACACCGTCCTGCTCCTCCACCCGCACTGGAAGATCCTCCTGCGGCCCACCCTGATCCTGCTGATTGTCGCGGCCGCGGCGGCGGTGGTGCTGCTGATGATCCCGCCGGGTTCCTACGCCGACACGGGCCGGATCGCGGTCGGGGTGCTGGCCGTGGTGGTGGCCGTGACCTGGTTCGGTGTCCCGTTCCTGCGCTGGCAGACCACCACCTACGAGCTCACCACCCGCCGCCTCCGGCTGCGCGAGGGCATCCTGTCCCGGTCCGGCCGCGACTTCCCGCTGATCAGGATCAGCGACGTCTCGTTCTCGCACGGGCTGATCGACCGGCTGCTCGGCTGCGGCGAGCTCGTGGTCGAATCGGCCGGCGAGCACGGGCAGCTCGTGCTGACCGAGATCCCGCAGGTCGAGAAGGTGCAGGCCACCCTGTTCCAGCTGGTCGAGGACGAGCATGCCCGGCTGGCCAGGGAGGAGTCCCGGAACCTGACTCGGTCCCCGTACGCTGGGGGCATGGACGGCATCACGATGCAGCCCCACCTGGCCGGTCACGCCGGGGTCTGCGAGATCATCCTGGACCGGCCGGAGGCGCTGAACGCGATCGACACGGCGATGGCCACCCGGCTGGCCCAGGCCTGCGCCGAGCTCGCCTCAGAAAGCGATTCCCGCGCCGTCGTGCTGTCCGCGGCGGGCGACCGCGCGTTCTGCGTGGGCGCCGACCTGAAGGAACGTAACCGCCTGTCCGATGCGGGGCTGCTGGCGCAGCGCGAGGTATTCCGCGCCGCGTTCGGCGGCGTGCTGGCCCTGCCGCAGCCGGTGATCGCCGCGGTGCACGGGTATGCCCTCGGCGGCGGCTGCGAGCTCGCCCTGTGCTGTGACCTGATCGTGGCGGACGAGACGGCGGTGTTCGGCCTGCCGGAGACCACGGTGGGGCTGGTGCCGGGGGGTGGCGGCACCCAGCTCGCGCAGCGCAAGCTCGGGCCGGGCCGGGCCGCTGACCTGATCTTCACCGGCCGCCAGGTCACGGCGGACGAGGCGGAGCGGATCGGCCTGGCCGACCGGCTGGCGCCGGCCGGGAAGGCGGGCCAGCACGCGCTGGAACTGGCGCAGCAGATCGCGGCCAACTCGCCGGTCGCCCTCCGGGCGGCCAAGCAGGCCATCCGGAACGGCGCGGGGATCGGCCTGGCGGCAGCGCTGGACGTGGAGGACGCGGCCTGGCGGAAGGCCGCCATGTCGCAGGACCGCCGGGAGGGGATCGCGGCGTTCAACGAGAAGCGGGCCCCGGTCTGGCCGGGCCGGTGAGGAGGCGGCCATGACCGATCTGCCGTCGCGGATCTCGCTGCGCGAGGTCGGGCCCCGGGATGGGCTGCAGAACGAGGACCCGGTGCCGGCCGCCGCGAAGATCGCGCTGATCGACCAGCTGGCGACCACCGGGGTCAGCCGGATCGAGGCCGTCTCGTTCGTGCGGGCCGAAGCGATCCCGCAGATGGCGGACGCGGACGAGGTGTGGGCGGCGGTCACCAAGGACCCCGCCATCCGCTACTCGGCGCTCGCGCCCAACCTGCGGGGCGCGCGGCGGGCCCTGGACGCCGGGTTCACCGAGGTGGAGGCGGTGGTGTCGGCCTCGGACACGCACAACCGCAAGAACGTGAACCGCAGCACGGCGCAGTCGCTGGACGAGATCGCGGTCATGATCGACGAAGCGCACCAGCGGGGCGCGACCCTCCAGGTGGTGGTCGCCACCGCCTGGGGCTGCCCGTACGAGGGCGACGTGCCGGTGGAAAGGGTGCTGGCGGTGGCCGGCCGGGCGGTCGCGGACGGGGCCGATGCGATCTCGTTCGGCGACACCACCGGCATGGCGACCCCGGCGCCGGGTGCGGGAGCTGGTCGGCTCGTTCCGGTTCCGGCACCCTGAAGTGCCGCTCAACCTGCACTTCCACAACACCCGCGGCACCGGGCTGGCGAACGTGCTGGCCGCGCTGGAGCTGGGGGTGGACGACTTCGACGCGTCGGTGGGCGGGCTGGGCGGCTGCCCGTACGCGCCCGGCGCGAGCGGCAACATCGCCACCGAGGAACTGGTGTACATGGTCGAGGACATGGGCGTGGCCACCGGGGTCGACCTGGCGGCGATGATCGAGGCGGCGGCCGCCGCGGAACGCATCGTGGGCCGTGAGCTGCCGTCCCAGGTGCTCCGGGCCGGCCCGCGGACCCGGACCATCCCGGCCTAACGGGACTGCTGCCGCGGCCTTGTGGCCGGACGTGCTCTGTGCAGGTGTGCTGTGCAAGCGTTCTGTGCAAGTGCCGACCACATGGCGCAGTCAAAGGCCCTAGGGTTACTCCGGTGAGGAACCAGCTCAAGGCTTTTTCGTTATTAAGCGTCGCCATGTCGGACGCCGTCGAAGAAGAGAGGTGCCGTCGCCGCATCGACCCGCTCGATGAGCTGAACTGGCACTGGGGAATGGCCTACCGGATCTGGGCCGCCGACGGCACCTGGTACGCACGCCGCAACGACCACGGCGAGATCATGCAGGCCACCGATCCCGAGCGCCTGTCCTTCATGATCAGGGATGACTACTTCGGCCGGGACCGGGCCGGGCGCCGCTTGCAGCAGGGCGGCCGAGCAGCGCCCCGGCCGCTTCCGGGTACAGTCGCCATCGTGGCTGAGCACTCGGACCTGTCGGAGGTGCGTGCCCGGATCGAGCAGGGCGGTGCGCGCAAGTACCACGAGTCGGCGGCGGCCGCCGGCAAGCTGTTCGCCCGGGAGCGGATCGCGCTGCTGATCGACGAGGGCAGCTTCGCCGAGGACGGCCGCTACGCCAACGTGCTGGCCGACGGGCTGCCCGCCGACGGCGTGGTGACCGGCACCGCGACGATCGACGGCCTGCCCGTGGCGCTGATGGCCAACGACTCCACGGTCAAGGCGGGTTCGTGGGGGGCGCGCACCGTCGAGAAGATCATCCGGATCATCGAGAAGGCCTACAGGACCGGCGTCCCCATGATCTACCTGGTCGACTCGGCCGGCGCCCGGATCACCGACCAGGTCGAGATGTTCCCCGGGCGGCGCGGCGCGGGGAACATCTTCCACAGCCAGGTCCGTGCGTCCGGCGCCATCCCCCAGGTCTGCGCCCTGTTCGGGCCCTCCGCGGCGGGCGGCGCCTACATCCCCGCGTTCTGCGACTACGTGGCGATGGTGGACGGCAACGCCTCGATGTACCTGGGCAGCCCGCGGATGGTCGAGATGGTGGTCAAGGAGAAGACGACGCTGGAGGAGATGGGCGGCGCCCGGATGCATTGCACCGTCTCCGGGTGCGGCCACTACCTGGCGGGCTCGGAGCGCGACGCGCTGACGGCGGTCCGGCGTTACCTGTCCTACCTGCCGTCGAGCTGGCGGCAGCAGCCCCCGCCGGGCCCGGCGGCCGGGCCCGAGGACGTCGACCTGGCGGCGATGGTCCCGGCCAGCGAGCGGCAGGCCTTCGACATGCGCCGCTACCTGCGGGGCCTGGTGGACGCGGGGTCGTTCTTCGAGATCCACCAGCTGTGGGCGCGGGAGCTGACCATCGGCTTCGCCCGGCTGGCCGGGCAGGTCATCGGCGTGGTCGCCAACAACCCGATGTTCAAGGGCGGCGTGCTCTTCGTCGACTCCGCGGACAAGGGGACCCGGTTCATCCAGCTGTGCGACGCGTTCAACGTGCCGCTGCTGTTCCTGGCCGACGTGCCCGGGTTCATGGTCGGCACGGCAGTGGAGAAGCAGGGCATCATCCGGCACGGCGCGAAGATGATCAGCGCCGTGTCGGAGGCGACCGTGCCGAAGATCAGCGTGATCGTGCGCAAGGCCTACGGGGCGGGCCTGTACGCGATGGCCGGCCCGGGGTTCGAGCCCGACGCCACGATTGCCCTGCCCACCGCGAAGATCGCGGTCATGGGGGCGGACGCCGCCGTCAACGCGGTCTACTTCAACAAGCTGGCCGGCATCGACGACCCCGCCGCCCGGGAGGAGGAGACGCGCCGGCTGCGCGAGGCCTACGACAACGACATCGATGTGCTGCGGCTGGCGTCCGAGCTCGTCGCCGACGACGTGGTGGAACCCGGCGAGCTACGGGCGGAACTGGTGAAGCGATTCGCGGCCGCGGCAGGCAAGGAACGCCGGTTCTCCCGCCGCCGTCACGGCGTCACCCCGGTCTGAGGACGGTCATGCCGATGTATCGGCCGCATTACTTCTCGATTGCAGAAGTGCTGGATTAGTCGAAAGTCGCCTTACCATCGGATCATGACCAGCGTCTTGCTTGCCGAGGATGACCTCTCCATCTCCGACCCACTGGCACGCGCGCTGCGGCGCGAGGGCTATGACGTTGACGTTTCGGCGGACGGCCCGAGCACGCTGGATGCGGCCATGGCGGGCGGCCTCGACCTGATCGTGCTCGACATCGGGCTGCCAGAACTGGACGGGCTGGAGGTATGCCGCCGTCTGCGCTCGGAAGGGCAGTCGGTCCCCGTGCTGATCCTCACCGCGCGGGTGGACGAGGTGGACACGGTGATCGGGCTCGATGCGGGCGCCGACGACTACGTGACCAAGCCGTTCCGGCTGGCCGAGCTCCTGGCCCGGGTCCGCGCCCTGCTCCGCCGGGGCAGCGCGGAGACCAGCACCGTGCAAGGGGTGCGGGTGGACCCGGATGCCCGGCGCGCCTGGATCGGCGACACCGAGCTCGAGCTCACCACCAAGGAGTTCGACCTGCTGTGCGTGCTGGTGAACGACGCCGGGAAGGTGGTCACCAGGGAGCAGATCATGCGGGAGGTCTGGGACAGCAAGTGGTGGGGCTCGACCAAGACGCTCGACATGCACATCTCCTGGCTCCGCCGCAAACTGGGCGACGACGCGCACAGCCCGCGCTACATCACCACCGTGCGCGGCGTCGGATTCCGGTTCGAGCGGGGTGATTAGGTCGTGAGCAGGGCGCCGGCAGGCTAGCGTGCGCCGCCGGCTGCTGTTCTCCACACTCGCGGTGGCGGTCACCGCGGTCGTGCTGTTCGGCTTGCCACTGGCGTTCGTGCTGATCCGGCTGCAGACCAACGCGGCCCACCAGCTGGTGCAGCGCGACGCGACCACGGTGGCCAGGACGCTGGAGAACCGGGTGCGCTCGGGCCTGCCCCCCGACCCGACCGACGCCGCCGACGCGGCGCACTCGCTGCCGGACAGGTACGTCAGCATCAGCCGGGATGGGGCGCCGCCGGTCACGTTCGGTGGCCCGCCAGGAACCGGCGACGTCATCACCGCCCGCGCCGTCACCAAGAACTTCCGGGTCACGGTGGTGGCGGACGACTCGGTGGCGACCGAGGGCGTCACCGAGGCGCTGGTCGTGACCGGCTCGCTGGCCGTGCTCGCGGTCGTGGTGGCGGTCGCGCTGGCCATGTTCCAGGCCCGGCGGCTGGCCCGCCCGCTGCAGGAACTGGCCGGGGCCGCCGACCGGCTCGGTTCCGGGGACGCAGGCCCGCTGGGGCGCAGGTACGGCGTGGCCGAGCTCGACCGGGTGGCCGAGGGCCTCGACGAGTCGGCGCAGCGGATCAGCGACATGCTCACGTCCGAGCGGGAATTCGCCGCCGACGCCTCACATCAGCTGCGCACCCCGCTGACCGCCCTGTCCATGCGGCTGGAGGAAATGGTGGCCGCCGCCGACCAGCCGGCCGTCGTGCGTGAGGAAGGGGCGGCGGCGCTGGTGCAGACGGAGCGGCTGGCCGAGGTGGTCAGCCAGCTGCTCGGGCGGACCCGCAGCCCGGCGGGCGGATCGCGCAAGCGCGTCTCGATCGACGATGTGGTGGCGCAGCAGGTGGTGGAGTGGGACCCGGCGTTCCGCCGCAAGAACCGCAAGCTCGAAGTGGCCGGGGACAAGAACCTGCGGGCCTACGGGAAGCCGGGGACGCTGTCCCAGGTGATCGCCACCTTGCTGGACAATGCGCTGCTGCACGGGGCCGGGACGGTCACGATCCGCACGTCGCGGACCCCCAACTCGGTGGTGATCGAGGTACGGGACGAGGGCAAGGGGGTGCCGGCCGAACTCGTGCCGCGGATCTTCGAGCGCAGCGTCAGCGGCAAGCCGGGCGGCACCGGCCTCGGCCTGGCGCTGGCCCGCAGCATCGCGGCCGCCGACGGCGCGAACGTGGTGCTGGTCCGGCCCAAGCCCGCGGTCTTCGCCGTGTTCGTGCCCCGCAAGCTGAACCGCGGCAACGACGAGCCGGTGGTCTCCGGCCCGGCCTGAGCCGCGGCGCATGGGGCCGGTACCCGGGGCCTCTGCGGGCTGACGCAGGTCGGCCGTCATGACCGGACGTAGTGTCCGAGGCGCGTGAGGATGGCCTCGCGGCGGGCAACGCTACGCCCGCTGCCGGCCCCGGGTACCGGCCTCACGCGGTGTTACGCGCGGGCTACTGCCGCGGGGCGGCGGTCGGTGATGGCGTGCCAGGTCAGGTAGATCACGGCGGTGACGACGAAGCCGACCTCGAAGGTGAGGTCGCCGACGGCCGGCACGTGGCTGGGGACCACGCCGACGTACTCGGTCTGGTTGGAGAACAGCCAGATCGACAGCCCCATCCCGACGATCATCGCCACCGGGCCGGCCCAGTTGGTGTGCTTCCGGTCGAAGAGCATGCCCTCGATCTCGCTGAGCGGCGTGCGGCGGCGCAGAAACTGGTCGCAGAAGACCACGGCCAGCCAGGGCGCGATCCAGTAGGCGATGATCAGCAGGAAGTTCTCGTACTTCGTCCCGGCGTCGTGCAGCCCGGTCAGCGCGAGGATGAAGCCGATCACGCCGAAGACCAGCGCGACGATGGCCCGCCGGAGGGCCAGCGGCAGCTTGATGCCCATGGCGGCGAAGGAGAGCGCGCCGGAGTAGATGTTGAGCACGTTCGCCGCAACCGCGCCGATCGCGATGGCCAGCAGGGTGAGGTCGGCGAGCGCGGTGGGCAGGTGGCCGGTGAACGCGCCGGTGGGGTCGCCGAGGGCGGCGCCCACGCCGGTGATCGTGGCCGAGGCGGCGCCGGCGATCTCCAGGATCGCGCAGGACAGGAACAGCCCGAGACCGGCCCAGAGCGCGATCGCCTTCTTGCTGGTCTCGGGCGGGAAGTAGCGGGTGTAGTCGGCGGCGTAGGGGTTCCAGCCGACCGCGTAGCCGAACGCCGCGCCGGCCGCGAGCAGGAACCCGCCGGACCCTCCGCCGTGGGACGGGGCGCCCGGGCTGGACTTGGCCAGGATGACGATGGTCGCGATCACGAAGATGACCGCGAGCACCGGGAACGCGTAGCGCTCGAAGAGCTGCACGATGTTGTGGCCGAAGAAGGCGATCACAATCTGCGCCAGCACGATGATCAGCAGGCAGAGGGGCTTGGGCAGATGCGTGAGCGTGTTCAGGGCGAACGTGCCGCTGACGCTGTTCACGGCGAACCAGCCGATGCCCGCGGTGACCGCGTTCAGCCCGGCCGGGAACGCGTTCCCCCAGTAGCCGAAGCCCAGCCGGGACAGCACCATCTGCGGCACGCCGTGTGAGGGGCCGCGCGCCGACAGGATGCCCTGAGTGATCGCGCCGACGCCGGTGCCGATCACGATGGCCAGCACGGACTGCCAGAAGCTCAGGCCGAACGCGGCCACCGCCAGCACGCCGACGAAGACGGTGGCGAACTCCAGGTTGGGTGAGGTCCACGTCCAGAAAAGCTGGATCGGCCGTCCGTGCCGCTCGTGCAGCGCGATGAACTCCGCACCGCCCGGCTCGACCGTGGTGAGGCTGGCGCCATACTCGCCTTCGCGCACCACCACGCCGGCGGGCGCGTCCTCCGTGATAACCCCCGAGGGAGTCTGATCGCCTGTAGCCATCGGCTGCGCTCCTTACGCCCCGGGGCCAGGCCGCCGGGGGCCGTTCCGCCGCGTCAGCCGGGCCGTGGTGCATACGGTGGCAGACGCGCTGATCATAGATCGAGACGCCAGCACCAGTTGTTACCGTGATGTTAAGCTGCCGCCTCTGCCTCGGGAAGTGGCTTACGCGCGCTCCGCCGGGCGGGGGTGTCCTGGTGCCGGGCTGGCGGAGGTGCGCGGGGCGACGCCGCCTCGTAGGCTACGGCGGGTGACAGGTGAGCCTGAGGGGCGGCCGCTGGCCCCGGTGGTGGGGATGGTCGGCGCCGGTCAGCTGGCCCGGATGACCTGCCAGGCGGCGATCGGGCTCGGCGTCGGGTTCCGGGTGCTCGCGGGCTCGGCGCGCGACAGCGCGGCCCGGGTCTGCGCCGACGTGCAGGTTGGTGACTACACCCGGCTGGAGGACCTGCTCGCGTTCGCCGGCGGGTGCGACGTGGTCACCTTCGACCATGAGCACGTTCCTGGCCAGCACCTGGCCGAGCTGGAGCGGGCGGTGGCGGTCCGCCCGGGGGCGGCCGCGCTCCGCCACACCCAGGACAAGCTGGCGATGCGGGAGCGGCTGACCGGCCTCGGCGTGCCCTGCCCGCGTTACGCGCCGGTCTCGGACCTGGCCGGGGTGACCGGATTCGCCGCCCAGTCCGGCTGGCCGGTGGTGCTCAAGGCGGTCAGCGGCGGCTACGACGGCCGCGGGGTGTGGGTATGTGAGACGCCGGACGAGGCGGCGGAGGTGCTCGGCCACGGCGTCGCGGTGTTCGCCGAGGAGCACATCGAATTCGACCGGGAGCTGGCCGTGCTGGCCGCCCGGTCCCCGCACGGCCAGGCCGCCGTCTACCCGGTCGTGCAGACCGTCCAGCGCGACGGGGTCTGCCATGAGGTGCTCGCGCCCGCGCCGTGGCTGGAGGTCCGGCAGGCGCGCGAGGCCCAGCGGCTGGCGCTCGAGCTCGCCGCCGAGCTGGACGTGACCGGGCTGCTCGCGGTGGAGCTGTTCGAGTCGCCCGGCGGGGGTGCTGCTGGTCAACGAGCTGGCCATGCGGCCGCACAACAGCGGGCACTGGACCATCGAGGGGGCCACGACGTCGCAGTTCGAACAGCACCTGCGGGCGGTCCTGGACCTTCCCCTGGGCGCACCCAATGCGGTCGCGCCGCAGGTCGTTATGGCGAATGTCTTTGGTGGCCCCGATCCCGACGTGTACGCGCGCTACCTGCATGTGATGGCGGCCGATCCGGGCGTGAAGGTGCACCTGTACGGCAAGCAGGTGCGCCCGGGGCGCAAGATCGGGCACGTGACCGTGGCCGGGGATCCCGCGCTGGGGGACCAGCTGCGGGAGCGGGCCGGGCGGGCGGCGCGTTACCTCGGAACAGGGGAGGATTGAGCGCATGAACGGCGGTGCTCTGGTCGGGGTGGTTATGGGCAGCGATTCTGACTGGCCGGTGATGCAGGCGGCCGCCACCGCGCTGGAAGAGTTCGGGGTCCCCTACGAGGCCGACGTGGTGTCCGCGCACCGCATGCCGCACGAGATGATCGGATACGGCTCGGCGGCGGCGGCGCGGGGCCTGCGGGTGATCATCGCGGGCGCGGGCGGCGCGGCCCACCTGCCGGGCATGCTCGCCTCGGTGACCCCGCTGCCGGTCATCGGTGTGCCGGTGCCGCTCGCCCACCTGGACGGGCTCGACTCGCTGCTGTCCATCGTGTCCATGCCCGCGGGCATCCCGGTCGCGACGGTGGCGGTGGGCGGCGCGCGCAACGCCGGCCTGCTCGCCGTGCGCATCCTCGCCGCCGGCGATGAGGCGCTGCTGGCCCGGATGAGGCGTTTCCAGCAGGAGCTGCGGGACCAGGCGCTGGCCAAGGGCGCTGCCCTGCGGGCACGGGCCGACGAGGGCGGCGGGCCCGGATGAGCCCGTTGCCCGGCCCGGCTGAGCCCGTTGCCACGGCCCGGACGGGGCAGCGGCCTACCATCGGGTTATGAGCCTTGATTTTCCCGCGTTCGCCCTGTCGGAGGAGCATGAGGCGCTCCGCGAGGCGGTGCGTTCTCTGGCCGATGACAAGATCGCCCCGCGGGCGGCGGAGATCGACGAGTCCGGCGAGTTCCCCTGGGACGTGCACGAGGCGCTGGCCAAGGCCGAGCTGACCGCGGTGCACATCCCGGAGGCCTACGGCGGGGCGGGCGCGGACGCGATCGCGACGGTGATCGTCATCGAGGAGGTCGCCCGCGCGTGCGCCTCGTCCTCCCTCATCCCCGCCGTCAACAAGCTCGGCACGGTGCCGCTGCTGCTGGCCGGTCGGAGGAGCTCAAGCAGACGTACCTGCCGCCGGTGGCCCGCGGCGAGGGGATGTTCTCCTATGCGCTGTCCGAGCCGGAGGCGGGCTCCGACGCGGCCGCCATGAAGACCCGCGCGGTCCGCGACGGCGACACCTATGTGCTGAACGGGACCAAGCGGTGGATCACCAACGCCGGGATCTCGGCCTATTACACGGTAATGGCGGTCACCGATCCGTCGCGCGGCGCGGACGGGATCTCCGCGTTCGTGGTGGAGAAGGACGATCCGGGATTCTCGTTCGGCGCGCCCGAGCACAAGCTCGGCATCAAGGGCTCGCCCACCCGCGAGCTGTACTTCGACAACTGCGTGATACCGGCCGGCCGGCTGATCGGCGAGGAGGGCAGCGGGTTCCGGACCGCGCTGGCGACCCTCGACCACACCCGGGTGACGATCGCCGCCCAGGCGCTCGGCATCGCCCAGGGCGCACTCGACTACGCCACCGGCTACGTCAAGGAGCGGCGGCAGTTCGGGAAGGCGGTCGCGGAGTTCCAGGGAATCCAGTTCATGCTCGCCGACGCGGCCATGAAGGTCGAGGCGGCCAGGCAGCTCACCTACGCGGCGGCGGCCAGGTCCGAGCGGGCCATGGCCGGGGAGCGCAGCGACGACTTCACCTTCTTCTCCTCGGCCTGCAAGTGCTTCGCGTCGGACGTGGCGATGGAGGTCACCACCGACGCGGTGCAGCTGCTCGGCGGCTACGGCTACGTCAGGGACTACCCGGTCGAGCGGATGATGCGGGACGCCAAGATCACCCAGATCTACGAGGGCACCAACCAGATCCAGCGCGTCGTCATGGCCCGCCAGCTGCTGAAGTAGCCGGGCCGTCAGCGTTTGCGCTGGTCAGCGGCTATCTCTTGGGCGGTGCCTCGACCGTGTGGGCCTGTCTGCGGGCGGATGGGGCGGGCCGGATGGCCGGGCGATATGCCCGTTGTTTCCGGTTGGTTCCCGTCGTTTCCGGACCGCGTGCTGAGTTGGTGCTGACCCCGGGGGTCAGCCGGCGGCTGCCGTCAGCATGATCGTCGTTCCTGCCAGCTGTCCACAACGCACGGAGTTGACCCGGGGGGCCGACACTTGGATGGGCAGTAGATCTGCGGTTGGGACACGCGGGCTAAGGGCCCAGCATGGCGTCCGGCAGATACTCGCGGTGCTTGCGGCGGAGGTAGTCGACGCCGGCGTCGTGAGTGGTCTTGTAGTCGAGGCTGTGCTGGACGAACTTGTGCCGGTGTCGGGCGTCGCCGATGATCTCGGCCCAGTTCTTGACCCAGATCGAGTACTTCTTTGTGATCTGGACTCTGCCGTAGGGCTGGCCGACCTGGTCACGCTGGTCATCGACGCCGCTGCTGGTGGAGTTGCCGACCAGGACGTACGTCCACTGCACGTTCGGCTGCTGGAAGCGGTCATCCCCGGCGACCGCGACCGCGTACGAGCGGACCTGGTCGATGTCGTCGGGCTTGAGCGTGTGCAATGGCCGCTTCAGTACCACGACCAGGTGCTCGTACTTGTTCTCGGCGGTCTCCATCGTGCGTGACAAGACCAGGTCGGGGATCGCATCGCTGCCGTCATCGCGCAGGACCGGCTGCAGGCTAGCCAGGTCAACGTCATCGCCGAGTAGGTGCAGGTGCGCGGCGAGCACCCTGGTCAGCCTGTCATCGTCGCCGGTCAGTGCCCATTCCTCGCCGAATACCCAGGTTTCGTTGGCCAGGATGCGGTGCAGCTGCCAGCGCTCCAGTGTCTGCTTCTTGGAGTCAGCGTCGAAGATGAGCGCATCGAGGCCTGCCAGGAAGTCGAGCCGGTCGGCGTCCGCTTCGACGCCTCGATCATGCTGGCCAGCGTGGTCCGGTCCAGCAGCGTCCGCAGCTCTTCGACCTTGTCTGCGGCAGCTCCAAGACGTTGAGCAGCACGTCCTGCAGCGCTGTCGGCCCGGACTCCAGCGCGGTCTTGATCAGGTTCAGGGCCAGCCTGCGTGATCGCGGTGTCCCCTCGTTCACGATCGAGGCCGCGGACAGCGCGACGATGTCGAACGCCTGCCGTTCGGCGATCCTGACCGGCGTGGCCTGGTCGCCGAAGTCCGGGTAGGCGCCCTCGGCCTCCCACTCTCTGATCTGCTCTTGTCGGCGGCACGGCTCTTGAAGTAGTCACGGATGCGGTCCTTGGCTGCCGCTATCAGCTCACCGGCCGGCCCGGTATCCATCTCGGCCAGCAGAATGTCGTTCCCGGCATCCCGGAACCCGGACCAGCGCAGGTAAGCGGTGAACTGGTAGCCCGGCGCGTGCACTGCCGGCGGCATGTCCGCCAGGGCGGAGCCGTTCTCGTCGCACAAGTACAGCCGCCGCTCGACCTTGATGTTCCACTCGATGATGGTCAGCATTGCCTCGACGCCGCTGTCGCCGAGGCGGATCTGCTCGCTCTCAGCGCGGTCCTGCAGCCCAGCAGCGCTCAGCCGCTTGCCGCGGAAGGTGACTGATACCTCGGGGTACTGCTCCAGGTAGGGCGCGAACCGGGTAGTCAGCTCCTGCCAGATGGTGTCGTGCAGAAGCTCGCGTTGCGCCTGCTCGGTGAGCTGGTCGATCCGCACGATGGTGCCGACGGGTCATCCACCGGCTCGGCCTCGGAGTTCACCCGCACGCTGCGCAGGGCGGCTCCGCTGCCGGTCACGATCAAGCGGCGCCGGACGCCGCCGTCGTCGGCCACCGATGTCCACTCCGGATGCGCCCCGATCGCGTACGCGGTGTACCGGCCGCGGCCGAGCTTGCCGTGGATGATCCGGCCGCCGGGGGTCGACGTTGCCGTCCGCTTCCACGAGTTGCCGAAGTTCCGGAAACCGAACCTGGCCGCAGCCGGCGTCATCCCGGTGCCGTTGTCGCGGACCGTCACGGCATCGACACCGTCGAAGGAGTTCAGCTCGTAATCGACACTGACCTGCGTGGCATCGGCGTCCAGGCTGTTCCAGATGAGCTCGGCTATGGCCGTCTTCGGTGACCGGCGGAAGGCAGCCAGGTGGTCCTCGCCCACCTCGACGGAGATCGTCTCATCCACGAGAGCGATTCAATCACCGGCCGGCAGCCGGACGCGCGGCTGCGCTGCGGATGCCTTGTCGCTACAAGCAGGATGGGCCCCGCCCGCGATCGCCCTCATATGCGGCGGCTTCAGCGGCTGTAAGCCCCTGCGCAGCACGAAGGGCTGTCTGAGCGGTGCAGCCCACTGAGCGGCCTAGTGTCCGAGCTCTTGACACTGACCAGTCGGCGGAATGCGAAGAGGAAGTCACGGCTGTGCATGACGGGGCACAATGGGCGGTCTGCAAAACCGTCGGCTTCGCCTACGTTGGTTCGAACCCAACACCTGCCACCACCTGCGGAAATGGCCCCTGGCCTGCATATCGCGACCGTGGGGCCGTCGTCTCGCCGTCCCGCCTTGTTCCGCTGTGTGCCACTGTGGGGGCGCCGTGTAGCAGTGATTACGGACATATGGCGGACGGATCCGGGCCGGAGCAAGCGGTCCGCCGAACCGCTTGCTCGCCGCCAGCCAAGGCCGCCGGGGCAGAGGCTACGCGCCGTCGATGACCGGCTGAATCGTCCTGGGGCTAGGCCAGATCTAACCCTTGTCTCGGTGCATGGGGTACCTGTACCGCGGGCGATCAAAGTGCTCGCTGGGCTGGTAGTCGCCGTCGAGCCAGCCGACGAAACGGTGAGCTCGATCCACATATGACTGGATTGTCTCCGGTGTCATATTGGCGTCCTGCATCGCCTTTTCGTACCGCTCAAGCTCGGCGAGCAGCTCATCCATCGTCCACGCCTTTCTCGCTCAAGGCTGACACCCCGCATTCTGTTACTAACGCGTTCAGTGATAAGCCCGACGCTAGTGGTCGCGCCCGTTAATTCGTCGGGGGTCATGCGGCCAGCGGGTGCGGTGCGTGCCGGTCGTGCTGCCTGATGCGTGCCAGGAGGCGGTTGAGGTCGGTGCGGGTGAACTTCCAGTCGAAGGGCCTGGCGGCGGCGTTGTAGTGCTTCTCGAAGGCGAGGATCTGGGCGGCGAGCTCATCGAGGTCCTCGAAGTCGTCGGGGGTGAGGAGCTTGCGCTGGATGACGGAGAAGTAGACCTCGACCTGGTTGAGCCAGGAGGCGTGGACGGGCAGGTGGACCATCTGGGCGTTCGGGTAGGCGTCGCTGAGCCGGGCTGCGGCGGCCCAGTTGCGGTGCGAGGCGCCGTTGTCCACGACCCAGAAGACCCGCCTGGCCGAGGCGTACGGCTCGGCCTGCATCACCTGGTCCACGAGCGCGGTGAACGGCTTGATGCCGGTGGTCGGCTCGCACCGGCCTATGACCTGGGCGCGGTGGACGTCGTAGGCGGCCAGGTAGGCGAGGGTGCCGAAGCGGTGGTACTCGCTCTCGGCCCGCATCGCCCGCCCGGCCCCGGCGGGAGCGGGAGGTGGATGCGCATGCGGGCCTGGACGCCGGGCTTCTCGTCGGCGCTGAGCACGTACTCGTCCTCGCCGAGCGGCTCCCCTTCCCATTCCCGCTGGTAGAGGTCCAGGACGCGGGAGGCCTTGAGGGCGAAGTGCGGGTCGCGGGGGAAGATCCACGACCGGTGCTGCCAGGGCTTCAGGGCGTCGTCAGCGAGCCAGCGGCGCACGGTGGACGCCGAGGGCGCGGGAGCGATGCCGCTGGCTGCCGCATGGCGGGCCAGCTCGGGGCAGGTCCAGCGGGCCAGGGGCGTCCCGCTCGCGGCGGGCATCTCGCACGCGAGGGCCTTGACCCCGGCCACGACGCGGGCGGGGAACACGCGCGGCCTGCCGGGGCGCGGTGCGTCGGCCAGTCCCTCGATGCCCTGCTCGCAGTACCGGCGCCGCCACTTGCGGGCCGTGTCCTCGCAGATGCCCAGCCGCTCCGCGATCACCCGGTTCGCCGTGCCTGCCGCGGCGAGCAGCACAATCCGTGATCGCAGCACCAGGCGAAACGGCGCTGAGGCGCGCCGGGACAGGGACTCCAGCTCAGCGCGCTCAGCATCGCCAAGGCATATGACATAGGGACTGGAAGGCATGCGCTCCATGGTGCAGCCAGGCGGGTAGGGCACGATGGCCATATGGCAAGGCCACCTGAGTCGACCAAGACCTCGCTGCGCCAGCGCCTGGCCGCCAGGGCACGCGAGCGCTGGCCCCAGCTCGCCGGCATCACCGTCCGCTACCACGGCGAGTTCGCCTACGTCGCCGGCCAGCTCCCCGACGGCACCACCCTGCCGCTCTGCCGGCTCCGCTACGCCGGATCCGCCACCACCTGGGGCTTTGCCATCTACCGCGCCAGCCACGACGACTACGACAAGTCCATCCTGCCCAGCGGCTACCCGGCCGGCACCCCGCAAGAAGCCCTCGACTGCGCCTGCGGCCTCTACCTCGGCGACACTACGGCCTGGCTCGACCCGCCACCCCCGACGAATTAACGGGCGCGACCACTAGCAGGGTTCCCAACTGCAGCGGCGCAACCGTCATCCTGCTGCCGCCAGCCCAGGCTGCTCCCGCACCCCCAGCGCCGCTGCCGCCGCGGCCGCGACCAGCGCCGGCAAGGGCCACACAACGGATCCGGAGTCTGCTGGTACAGCGGGGAGCTGCCCTCGGGGTTGCTTCCCGCGGTACCAGTGGCCAGCGCGATCCGTAAACCCGCCCCCGGCCACCGCAGGCTGTATCCCGGGGACCAGAGCCCACCGGCAGAGCCAAAGGCAGCGCCCGCATCCTGGCGATCAACGGTCAGTGCCAAACCATGTCCCCAACATCGGCTGGTGCCCTGCGATTGCGCAGGACCGCCCCCGCCGAGCGCTCCATGTAGCCCAAATGGTGGTCCGCTGCGCCGAGTTACGATGCCCCGAGACGTGGCACGGCTCAAGCACGATGTCAACGAGCCGTACTGCATGCCCGGAGCCTTGGGGGACCATGGACAGAGGGTGCCTGCGCCAGCACCTGGCACCCGGACCAGACGGGAAGATCCCGCCGGACGTCACCGTCACCAGGCACAGGTCGGCCGTATCGCCGGCCACCGGCCCGTAGTGATCGGCGGCCAGCTCGGCCAGGCGCAAGACCAGCCGGCGGGTGAGTAGTAGCAGCCGCGGGGAGCGCCACCAGCAGCGTCGGGGCTGATCGGGACGAGCTCATCCGCGGGAGACAGCTCGATCCGGAGCCGGGCGGCCCTGGTGAGCGGGCTGAGACGGATCTCGCGAATGCGGTGTCGTAGGGATTGAGGCACTCGAACCCATCCACACCGGAGGGACCAGCAGCATCACGACACGCCGGACACCGGCAGAGAACAAGATCAGCCACCTGGACGCAGATAGCCGCGGGACCGGAATTCTGATGGCCGTGAACCTGGAGCTAACTGGCCGCACACCCGCATTTTCTCGTGGCCGCTAGCAGTGGTCGGGTATGAGGGCCACTACCGCAACCGTCTCTCAGATGGAGTGGTTGTCGGTGCCGTTGAACCAGTCCCGTGGGTGGCTCCGTAATCCCCACTGGGAGTGCACTACAAGGTTTCAATCTGAGACCGCGCGGAATCATGCGCCGCCCTGAGTGGGCACGTCGTAGGTCCAGATCGTCGTTTTCGTGCCGAGAAGCCGTACCGGCACACGCTTGATGAGCATCAACCTGGCTGGTGTCACGGCTCGCGGGATTTCGGGAGCTAGGAGAACTACCCGTCCGCCTGGCTGCGTGACGCGCGTCAGTTCGGAGAGCGCGATCCTCAGCCAGTCGTCCATATCTTGTTGAACGGCGTACTGCTTGCCGAAGGGCAGATTCGATACGCAGGCGCGAACCGAACCATCGTCGCAAGGCAGGTGCCGGACATCACCTTCGGTTACCTCAACGCCGCGAGCGTTCTTGCGGGCAATACGCACCGCGTCGGGGTCGATGTCGATGCCCCTGGCATGCCAGCCCGCTTCTGTTCCTTCAACGAGTATCGTGCCCGATCCGCTGCAGGGGTCAAGGAGGATCCCGTCCGGCTTCCCAGCAAGCCTGACCATGGCTGCAGCCACCGTGGGGCGCAAGGCCCCGCTTCGCTCAACATCGCGGCCGTCATGCTGGCGCATACGGGCATCGGAGACGCGCAGGCCGGCGACGATCTTGCCGGGCTTGTACTCGACTACCCAGATCTCGACGTCGGCTGGATCGGAAGAACGCCAGTTGGGCTGGTGCCGCTGGATTGTGTCGGTGAGATGGCGCCGAAGATCGGTCCGCATGAATGACCGCTCCTGCAGCACTCTCGCGATCACCCGGAACGTAGCTCGTTCTCTGGTAGGGCGAGTCATCCGGGCACGCGCCGCTAGCGCTCTGCGTGCTCGCTCAGGTCGCCACAAGCGGCCAGAGATCCACTGCGCCCGGTCACCGTCAGACCGCAGCGTACGACCGACCTCAACGAAGAGGTCCTCAGCCAGTCGAACTCGTGGCTACCTGCTGAAGCGCTGACGCGTCGGCGGAAAACAGGACCACGTCGGCTCGTCCGTCGCGCCCGGTGTCCTCAACACGGACGCCTGCCATCAATTGCAGCTCCTCAGCAAGCAATCCCGCGAGACCGGGTACGGCAAAGGCGATCAGCCTGGTCGGGCTAGTCCTGCTGGTCGCTGCCCTGTCGCCGCGGGAGCCTCGCGTGCGTGATTGGCTGGCGGACATCTGTCCAGCGTAGTGCGGTGCAGTCGGCCTGGCGCACGCCGTACTGCCTGTACTGCTCTGGGGTGAGGAAGGCCGAGTCTGTAAGCCCCGGTGGCGCAGGGACACGGCAAAGTCCTTTATGCGGTTTGAAGCAGCTCGAGCCTGCGCTGCGGGTCTCGGGCGTGGTGGCGGTTGGCGGCAGCGATGTTGGAGTGGCCGTCTAGGCGCAGGAGGCCGATCGCGAGGCTGCGCATTCTCTGAACTTGGAAATGATCTTGTGATCGGGTTGGTCGCCTGTTCATTTCTGTCCGCTGGTGTGCGGGACTCTGGCAGCGAAGGCGGGCATGCCGATGTTGACAGGGCGGGCTGGGTGGGAGCGCCGGTCGATCTGGGCGAGCTTGTCGCGGATCTCGGCGATGCGGGGCCGCTGGGCGGGCGAGGGCCAGTGCATGCTGCAGCGCAGGCAGCTGTGCTCGTGGATGCATGGGGTGCCGAATGCGCGGCCGCAGGTGCCGGTGGCGACCTTGCGGAGTTCGAAATGGCCGAGGAACTCGGCCCATTCTTCGCTGGTGGGGTCCGGTATTCCTCGCTGGGCCGCAGAGCGCGGCGCCGGGTCAGGAACGCCAGGTGGGCCTGGATCGCCTCGTCGGGGTAGACGGCCTTGTATCCCATGGTCACATTCAGGTCCTGGTGGCCGGCGATGATCTGGGCGATGTGCGGCGGCCAGCGCGTAGTCGCTTTCGGCGGCGATGGCGTGCGGGGACAGGTTGCCCACGGCCACGAAGGCGACCAGCACGTACAAGGCGATGACGCCGCCGATCGCGATCGCGTAGGCGCGGGGCAGCGTCCGCGCCGGGTCGCGGGCGTCTTCGGAGGCGTTGGCGATCAGCTCGAACCCCTCATAGCCCAAGAAGATCAGCGCCCCGGCGTAGACGATCACGTCCGCCGATGGGAATGCCGCGGGCGCGACCCGGGCGGGGTGCACGAACGCCAGCCCGCCCGCACAGAACACCACCAGCACGGCGAGCTTGAAATAGACCAGCACCGACTCGGCGCGGCCCACCAGCTGCGCCCCGGCCAGGTTCAGTGCGGCGAAACCGGCCACCACGCTGGCGAACACCTTTGGCCATGGCCCGCCCGCGGGCAGTCCCAGCAGCGCCGCCAGGTAGGCGCCGCACGCGACCGCATACAGGCCCAGCATCACGAAGTAACTCAGCCACAGCAGCACGTTCAGCGGCCCGCCACACCCGTGCCGAACGCCCGGTCCAAAAACACCGCCGTCCCGCCGCGGCTGCGCACCCGCACCGACAGCACCGCATACGACCAGCCGGTCAGGCCCGCCACGATCCCGCCCACGACAAACGACAGGTAGGCCTCCGCGCCCGCGATCAGCACCGTCAGCCCCAGCACCGAGAAGATGCCGCCGCCGACCATCCCGCCGATCCCGATCGACACCAGCGCGGCCAGGCCAAGACCCTCCTGGCCCCGCTTCCGATGACGCACCCCGGCGCTCAACCCCAGCCGCCGAACCAGGGCTGGCGGGGCAGCGCACAGGAGCAGAGCGCCACCAGTTCCCCTGCCGATGGCAGATCCATACGAGTATTGTTGATAACAATACTTGCATTACGCCAGAGGTCTGCTGCGGGGCCGGGCCACTGGCTCACCGCAGCGACGGAACCACGCCCGGCGGCAGCATCCGGACCGTCGCACGGCCGGTGACGGCAGAGGTAACAGGATGCAGCCAACGCCAGACAGGCCAAGCCTGCAACTGGCTGATTCGCCGGGGCATCAAGGAAGCCAGGCAGGCGCCAGCTGGCTGGTACCAGTGTCAACGACACTCACCAGCCCTGGGCGGCCGTCCCCCGCCAGCCCGGCCGTGGCGATCGGGCCCGGGAAATCACATTCCCCTCCTGGTCGCAGCGGCTCCTCGCACAACACGAGGCCGATGCCGACCAGGCTCGACGATCACCCAGATCTATGAGGGCACCAACCAGATCCAGCGCGTGGTGATGGCCCGCCAGCTGCTCAAGTGAGGCGGAGGGCGGCCCGGTTAGCGCCCTGTCTGGATCCAGCCGACCCGGCGCCGCGCCCAGCCAAAACAGTGGTCACAGCTTTGGCGGTTGTTAACGCTTGGTAACAAACGCAGTACATGTCGTCATTTGCTGTTCGAATGGCAACCACTTGGGTAGCTGGCGACACAGCTTTTTCCCCAGAATCAGGCAAATTCCATGACTCGTTCTGGCAAGGTATCGCCGATGGCATCGGCGATCAGATTTCCGCCGATCCCGGCTGAGCAGCCAAGGACCGGCCCGCGCGCACGAGGCCCCGCCATCGCGACGCGCTGCCCTGACCCGCAGCGGTCCGCACGCTGGCATCCGGCCAGGTGCTTGACCGACGGAAGGACTGCCTTGTCAGAGCACCGGAGGCGGAGCCCCGGCAGGAACCGCGCGTCGCATCGTCCCAGGTTTCTGCTGCCCGTCACGGCCGTGGCGATCACCGCGATTCTCGGGGTCACCCTCGCCGGCTACCTGGTGCTGCGCGCCACCCGTCCCGGGCCCGCCGCCGTGATCGCCGCGGTGCTGCCGGGAAGCCAGGCCATGGAGGTGCTGGAGCAGCAGCGCCAGCAGATGATCGTCATGGAAGCCGCCACCCACACGATGCACCTCGTCGGCATCCCGGAAGTCGCCGCCATACCGGACCCGGCGGGGTCGGTCAGCTTCCCGGCGCCGGATCCCGGCACCGCCCAGTCCATCGCGTTCAACATGATGTCGTCGTTCGGTTTCGACCCCAACACGCCAGTTCAGCTGCCTGAATGACATCTGGACCCGCGAGAGCGGCTGGCGCTGGAACGCGGCGAACGCCAGCGGCGCCTACGGCATACCGCAGGCCCTGCCCGGGTCGAAGATGGCCAGCGCCGGAGCCGACTGGCAGACCAACCCCGCCACCCAGATCAAGTGGGGCCTCGGCTACATCCAGTCGGTGTACGGGACGCCCTGCAGCGCATGGTCTTTCTGGCAGGCGCACGGCTGGTACTGAGACCGCCGGGCACCATGGCTGCTGGGCCCTGGGGCGGTGTTAATTCCCCGACGGCAATTACCCGGCGTGCTTTTCTCCACGCGGATAGTTAGCTTCATGGGCGCGGGCAAGGCGCTCGCACGCCGCCTAGCCCGGCTCGCGGATCACCTGCGTGAAGCCCCTGAATCGAATCTCGATTCGAACTAAGAACATTGCTCTGTGAGATAGGTCATACGGCTATTCTGGCCATTTCCTGGACCCGCCGCCCCCCGGCCCGGGCAAGGTGGGTGACCGACAGCACCCAGCGCGTGTGATAGTTGCCCTCGCGTAACGTGCCGCCCTGACCCGCGGCACATCCATGCGCCGCTGCCCTGGCCCCTCGCTCCGCCGGCGGCAGGCAGTGTCATCCGGGTGAGAGCCGAGCGCGTCGCGGCGCGCCCGACCAGGGGTTCCTCGTGGCTGCGCTACGGAATCGCAAACCGGCCCGGCACCGCAAACCAGCCCGGCACCGCAAACCTCCTCCACGCCGCGGGCCGTCCAAGATCACCGTGGCCGTGGCCGGGGCCACGACGGTCGCGACCATCGCGGTGGCCTCAGGTGTTGCCGCCGCGGCGCCGGACGGCCCGGCCAGCAAGGCGGCACCGTCCCGGCCCGCCGCCTGGGTGGCGGCATTGGACGTCAGCGGTGCCACGCGTCAGGTCGCCCGTGAAAAGGTCAACCTCGCCTCCCTGGAGCAGGACCGGCTCGTCGCGGAGGCCCGCCGGGCGGCCGCCCGGCGGGAGGCGAGACGCCGGGCCGCCGCCAAGCGGGCCGCGGAGCTTGCCGCGGCCAGGCAGGCTCAGCAGGAGCAGCAGCAGCAGCACGCTGCGAACTCGGCCAGCGCTCCCGCCACGCCCTCGGGGTCCCCGCAGCAGATCGCGGCGGCCATGCTCGGCTCCTTCGGCTGGTCGTCCGACCAGTTTGGCTGCCTGCAGAGCCTGTGGAACGCCGAGAGTGGCTGGAATCCCTCGGCCAGCAACCCGATCTCGGGTGCCTACGGCATCCCGCAGGCGCTGCCGGGTTCCAAGATGGCCAGCGCTGGCCCGGACTGGCAGACCAACCCGGCCACCCAGATCAAGTGGGGCCTGGGCTACATCAAGTCGGTGTACGGGTCTCCCTGCGCCGCCTGGTCGCACGAGCAGAGCGCCGGCTGGTACTGACCGGTATCGGCGGCGCGGCGGTGGCCCGCTGGAACCGTTGACAGAGATACGGCTCAGGCCCGCGGCCTGAACGTGCGGGCCGCCTCGGCGAAGGCGTTCCTGGTCTGCGGCCAGGACGCCGTCGGGGCGGCGGCCATGAGCTCATAATGCCGGTCGCCGCCCGGGGCGGTCACCTGGGTGATCACCACCAGCCCCTGCATCACGCCCGCGCCGGGCGGCCGGTAGCTGAACCGCCACGCACCGGCCAGGCTCCCGCGCAGCAGGATGGGCGTGATGGCGATCCGGCGGTAGCCGGTGAACGTCCCCCGCGCGAGCGCGGCGCGTTCGAGCGTCCGTGCTTCCCGCACCGGGCCACCGGCGGTCGGCCGGCGTGAGGGTGACGCAGATGATGCCTCCCGACGCCGGGTTCCGCAGATAGGTGGCCGCCTCCCGCCGGTGCGCCTGCCACCCGGCCGGCGCCGCCATCGTGAAGCCCGGCTGCCCCGGCCGTGCCCGCAGGCCTGGTGTACCAGCGGTAGCCGGCCGGCAGCGGGCCCCCGGCCGTGGCCGAAGCGCCGCTCGCCACCAGCCACCACACCAGCCCGGCGAGGATGACCGCGGCGCCCGCGAGGCCGAGGACAAGCAGGCGCGGCGCCGCCAATGGGCGCGCGCTGGGGCGGCCGGCCGGACCGGCGCCTGCGCTGGTGCCCGCGCCGGCGCGGGCCGGGAACGGCGCGGCACCCATGCTGGCCCGCGGCGCGGCACCGATGCTGGCGGGCAGCGGCGGGATACCCGTGCTGACCGGCGACGGCGCGGCGCCCGTGCTCGCGGGCAACGGTGCGGCACCGATGCTTACCGGCAGTGACGCCAGCCCCAGGGCCGGGCCGGCCAGGGTGGCACCGGCCGGGATGAGCGCGGGGCCCGCGGCGGCCGGGAACAGGCCCGGCCGGGGACTGGCCGGGAACGGCTCCGGGCGGGAGCTGATGGGCAGCGCGCCCGGGCCGGCCGGGAATTGCGCGGTACCGGCGCCCCCGGCGTACGGCTCGGATGGCGGGCTGGCCAGGAACGCGCCCGGTCCGGCGCCGGGAGGAAGCGCCGCGAGCCCGGCCCAGCCACCGCCGTGGCCTCGTCGCTCGCCGGGAACCCGGCCGGGTCGGTCTTGGCGGACGCCCAGCCCGGGCCGTCGCTGGCGGACGCCCAGCCCCGGCCGTCACTGGCCGGGGCGGGATCGGCACCGACGGCGCTGGATGCCGTCCCGAGGGCGGAGGCCGCGCCGGTCAGCAGCTCGCGGGCACGGGCCGCATCCGGCCGCTGGGCCGGATCCTTGCTCATCAGCGCCCCGATCACTGCTTCCAGCGGCCCGGCCGACCGGGGTGGCGGCGGGTCCGAGTGCACGATGCTGGTCAGCACCGCCATCGGGCTGCCGTGACCGTCGAACGGCCCGCGTCCCTCGACCGCCGCATAGAGCGTGGCGCCGAGTGACCACAGGTCGGACGCGGGGCTGGCGGGCGCGCCGCGGATGCGTTCGGGGGCGCAGAACCCGGGGGTGCCCACCACCATGCCGGTCTGCGTGAGCGCCGGGTCACCGTCCACGGCGGCTATCCCGAAATCGGTCAGCACCGCCCGCCCGTCCCGGGTGAGCAGCACGTTGCCCGGCTTGACATCGCGGTGCACGATCCCCGCCGCATGGGCGCTGGCCAGCGCCCCCAGCAGCATGATCCCGGTCTGGGCGACGCGCCGGGGCGGCAGCGGGCCGTCCTCGGCCAGCACCCGCTCCAGCGAACGCGCGGCGACCAGTTCCATCACGATCCACGGGGTGCCGTCGGTTTCGATCACGTCATGGACGGTGACGACGCAGGGGTGGCTCAGCTTCGCCGACACCCTGGCCTCCCGCAGCGTGCGCTCACGCAGGATCGCCCGGTCACGGGCGGGCATCAGGTCCGGCAGCCGCACCTCCTTGACCGCCACGTCGCGGGCGAGCACCCGGTCCCGGGCCCGCCAGACGGTCCCCATCGCGCCCTGGCCGATCCGGTCCAGCAATTCATAGCGCCCGGCTACGACGCGTCCCGGCCCGGAAACTCCCCGCATGGCCGGGACCATACCTGAGTGGGCGTGTGAATTCATGTGAAAGGCATGAGAATCCACCGAGTGTCGCCTGAGCTTTCAGTTCAAGCGAGCATTACCTAAATGGTCGTTCAGGGGCGATTACCGATAGTGAGGAGCGGACCTGATGTGTCGGCGAAAAAGTCGTTTCCCTTGTCGTCGACGATGATGAACGCCGGGAAGTCGCGCACCTCGATCCGCCAGACCGCTTCCATCCCGAGCTCGGGGTACTCGACCACCTCGACCTTGGTGATGCAGTCCTTGGCCAGCCGCGCGGCCGCCCCGCCGACGGAGCCGAGGTAGAAGCCGCCGTGGCTCTCGCAGGCCCGGGTCACCGCGGGGGAGCGGTTCCCCTTGGCCAGCATGACCAGCGATCCACCTGCCGCCTGGAACTGCTCGACGTAGCTGTCCATGCGCCCGGCCGTGGTGGGGCCAAACGACCCGGAGGCATAGCCTTCCGGCGTCTTGGCCGGCCCGGCGTAATACACCGGATGATCGATCAGGTATTGCGGCATCGGCTCGCCCGCGGCGAGGCGCTCGGCGATTTTCGCGTGCGCGATGTCGCGCGCGACCACCATCGGCCCGGTCAGCGAGAGCCGGGTCGCCACCGGGTGCCTGGTGAGCTCGGCCCGGATCTCGCTCATCGGCTGGCGAAGGTCGATCGGCACCACGTCGCCAGCGAGATCCTCGCCGGTGGTCTCCGGCAGGTATTGCGCCGGCTCGGTCTCCAGTTGCTCCAGGTACACCCCGTCCGCGGTGATCTTGGCCAATGCCTGGCGGTCGGCGGAGCAGGAGACCGCGATCGCGACCGGGCAGGACGCGCCGTGCCGGGGCAGGCGGATCACCCGCACGTCGTGGCAGAAGTACTTGCCGCCGAACTGCGCGCCGATGCCGATCTTGCGGGTGATCTCCAGAACCAGCTGCTCCAGGTCCAGGTCGCGGAAGCCGTGGCCGGTGGGTGAGCCTTCGGTCGGCAGGGTGTCCAGGTAGCGGGCCGAGGCGTACTTGGCGGTCTTGAGCGCGTACTCGGCGCTGGTGCCGCCGACCACGATCGCCAGGTGGTAGGGCGGGCAGGCGGCCGTGCCCAGCGAGCCGATCTTCTCGGTCAGGAAGGCGGTCATGCTGGCCTCGTTCAGCACCGCCTTGGTCTGCTGGTACAGGAAGGACTTGTTCGCCGACCCGCCGCCCTTGGCCATCAGCAGGAACTTGTACTCCGCCCCCGGCGCCGCGTACAGCTCGATCTGCGCGGGCAGGTTCGAGCCCGTGTTCCGCTCCTCCCACATGGTCAGCGGCGCGAGCTGCGAGTACCGCAGGTTCAGCTGGGTGTAGGCGTCGTACACGCCCCGGGCCAGGTGCTCCTCGTCGCGGCCATCGGTGAGCACCCCGCCGCCGCGCTTGCCCATGATGATCGCGGTGCCGGTGTCCTGGCACATCGGCAGCACCCCGCCCGCCGCGATGCAGGCGTTGGTCAGCAGGTCCCGGGCGACGAACCGGTCGTTGGGGGAGGCCTCCGGGTCGTCCAGGATCGACCGGAGCTGGCGCAGGTGACCGGGCCTCAGCAGGTGGGCGATGTCACGCATCCCCTCCCGCGCGAGGAGGGTCAGCACCGCGGGGTCGACCTCGAGGAACTCCCGGCCGAACGCCTCGCGCCTGGTGACCCCGTCCGCCGTCAGCAGGCGGTACTGCGTGGTGTCCTGGCCGAGCGGCAGCAGGTCGGTGTAGGCGAACTCAGGCATGATCGGCGGTTCCTCGGGCGGGTGACAGGGACGCCCTCATGGTAGTCGCTGGTCAGCAGGGTCTCATGGGCGAAAGCCGCAGTCAGTGGGGCAGGCGCCGCGCCGTCCGGCATGCCGCCGGGCCGGCCGGGTATCTTGCCGTATCAGCATCGCGATGAGAGGCAGGGGTGGGGACAGGGTGAGCATCCAGGACACGGGCCCGCGCCGGGTGGATCTCGGCGAAGCGGCCAGGCAGCTGCAGCTGGCTGCGCACGACGCCCAGGTCGCCTTCGACTGCATGGGTCTGGGCGAGCTGGACCGGGCCCACACCCATGCGATCACGGCCCGCGCGGCGGCCGACGCGGCCGAGAACCTGCTGCGGGCCGCGCTCGCCGACGGAGCCGCTGACCAGGGCTGACGGCCGGGGGGTCGCGGCCATGGTCCGGGCGGTCACGGCTGGATCCCGGCCGGGAGGCTCGTTCCAGGATCTTTAGTCCGCGTCCGCGGGCATGGACGGGTCAACGTCAGGGGCGCCGCGCAGCCCCGGCGGGTGGTCGATTAGTGTATGACTCACACATCTGTTTGGGTCGAGCGCACCGGCCGCGACACCGGCTGGCGGAGGAGGGCTTATGACGTCACATCACGCGGCAGGCACGTTCACGGTCGCGTCCTGGGAAGAGGACACCTACCAGGACCTGGCCGGCCAGGAGAAGCTCACCAAGGCCAGGATGGGCTTCCAGCTCACCGGCGACCTCGCGGGTGAGCTGGTCTCGGATTCGCTCATGTACTACCGGGAGGATGGCACGGCGGAGTACACCGGCCTGCAGCGCTTCACCGGGCAGATCGCAGGCCGCTCCGGCACCTGCGTGATGATCGCGGACGGCGGCTACAACGGCGGCGAGGCGCGTTCCGCCTGGCGGGTCATCCCGGGCTCGGGCACCGGGGACCTGGCCGGGCTGGCGGGCTCCGGCGTCTCCGTGGCAGCGGCCGGGCAGCCCGGCGGCACCTACAGCATTGACTACGAGCTCGGCTGAGACGCCGGCCGGGGGGCTGGACCAGACCGCCAACCTGCTGGGCGCCCTGTCGCTGGTGATCGCCGACCGGATGGCGGACGCGATGGCCGAGGCGGGCGGGCGGCCGGAGTCGGCCGCTGCCGCGCTGTCGGCGCTGCTGCACTTCCTCGACCGGCCGACCGTGGACCTGCTCCGTCAGGTGCTCGGGCTCACGTCGTCCGGGACGGTACGGCTGGTCAACCGGATGGCGGAGTCCGGGTACGTGCAGCGCGGCCCGGGAGGCGACGGGCGTTCCACCTCGGTGTCGCTCACCGGGGCCGGCCGGGCGGCGGCGGAGCGGGTCGCCGCGGCCCGGGCGGGGGTGCTTCAGGAGGCGCTGGCTGGCCTGTCGCCCGCCGAGCGCGAGACGCTGCGCGAGCTGATGGCGAAGATGCTGGCCGGGCTGATCCGCGGCCCGGGCGCGGTGCGCTGGATGTGCCGGCTGTGCGACACCGGCGTGTGCCGCGGCAGCGAGGGCGGCTGCCCGGTCGGCAACGCGGTCCGCGAGCGTTACGGCGTGCACGGCGGCGGCGGGGTCCCCCCTGGCGAGAGCGCGCGGTGAGGCAGGCACGTCCGTCCCGCCAGCGGTGGGTGCCGGCCCGGCCGGAACCCGTCCGCGCTGGTTCAGCGGTGGGCTATGCCGCGCCAGACGACCTTGAACGGCTCACCCGTCTCGCGATGCGGGATGTGCACCGGGTGCAGATGCAGCTCCCGCCATCCCGCCAGGCGTTCGCGCAGGTAGGCCTCGGAGAAGAAGTGCACCGTCTGGCCCCACTCCTCGGCCACATAGTCCGCCTCAAGCTCGCGCGCGGGCTGCCAGCGCGCGCGCAGCGGCCGGTCCTCCAGCGCGTTGACGTGGAACAGGAACAGCCCGCCCGGCCGTACGATCCGCCCGACCTCCGCGAAGACCGCACGGGTGACACCGTCGGGAAACATGTGCATGGCGACGTTGGACATGACCGCATCGAAGCCTCCGCCGGGGAAGGGAAGCCGCTGGGTTATGTCGGCCACCGAAAACGTGACCATCGGGCCGAACCTGGCCCGCGCCCGTTCAATCGCCTCGCCAGACAGATCGACCGCCGTGACCGCGTAACCCTCATCAGCCAGCCGCGCCGCGTCGTTGCCGGTTCCGCACCCCAGCTCAAGGACGGTACGTACGCCCGCCTCCCGGAGCGGGAGCAGGAACGGCCCGGTCCACAGGCCCTCCCAGTCGAGATCACGGCCAGACCCGAGCCGCTGCCGGTAGAAATGATCCCAGAACTCAGCGCCCGCATAGGTCACACAGCCACGCTATGCCGGTTACCCCCGGGAACTCAGCCCCGTTCGCCGAGGGCGCCGCGGGTCGGCGTCGCCAGCCTCAACGGCTGGCCCAAAGCTTCAGAGCCCGGCGACGGTCACCTGTGCGGGATGCTCGACGGTGAACCGGTGGCGGATCGTCGCCGTCTGGCCGCTGTCAAGCGACAGAACCCATGTGAGCTCGCCCAGGTCATCGTGCTCGGCCGGATTCGGGCTGGTGTCGCGCAGCCGGACCTTGATATCGCCGTCCGTCGACACCGGGATGTGGTCATGCACGCTTACCCGGGCCTTCTCCGGGCGGTGATTTTCCACCGTGATCTCATAGGCGACGTCGATCGTGCGCGTGCCCCCGATCACAGCCCTGCTCGTGCTCCGGCGGCGCAGCTCGCGTTCCACCCTGATCTGGTCATCCACCCCGAGCTGCAGCTCGAACTCCTCGCCCGCGGCGACGGTCTCCAGGGAAGTCTCGCCGACGAACTGGGTGTCGTGGAAGACACGTGCCGGGCCGGGCAGCAGCAGCAGCGGCGAGGTGTTGGTGACGGTCGCCCGCACGTATGCCTCGGGGGCCAGAACCGGAACCGCGAGGTGGTCGAGCGCGGCGTCCAGCGCGAACCGGGCGACCATGGTCTTGTGCGGCCCGCCGTCAGCCGGCACGGCCAGCGGACGCTGGACCCGGTAGGCCAGGCCGGCCCCTGATTCCCCAGGTTCGGCGGCCAGCGGCACGGCCTCCTGCTGACCGGCGTCCGCGGCGCCGGGACCAGCCGATGCGGCAGCCATGGGCACAGCCGCGCCCGGCTGAGGGACCGCTCGCGCCCGCGCCATGGCTCTGCCGGCCACCGGCCGCGGGACCGGCTGGACGCGCCCTATGTACCAGGGATCCAGCTCCGGCAGCACCTGATGCAGCCCGCTCCGCGTGGTCGACAGGACCAGCTCGACCGCGGGCCAGTCCTCCCCGGTCTGCTGGGTCACCTCGGCAAGGTAGCTGACGGCCAGCCGTTCGCCTTCGAGCGCCAGGTCATACAGCGGCCGCCAGGACGCGCCGGGCACATGGTAGGAAAGCTCAACCTCCGCGCGGGTAGCGGCGCTGGCCTCAAGGGCCGCGGACACCTCGGCATACGCGACCGCGAAGTCGGCCCGGCTTTCCGCGTCGACCAGGCGCTGCTCGGCGGCTTCGAGTTCCCGGCGGGCGGCGCGCCGGCGCATGCCGATGTCGCGGCGGCGGCCGAGCGCGTCCGCGGTGTCGGCGGAAAGGTGACCGGCCATCTGGCCGAGGTCGTCGTGGCTGGCGCGGCCGAAGCTCACCGCCCGCGCCAGCGCCGTGGCGGCTGCTTCGGACAGGTGGCCCAGGAAGGCCAGGCGCGCCTGCTCGGCGGTGTCCTCGTCGTCGAGCGCTTGGACCGCATCGCGCCATCTGTTAACCTCCGACCGCAGCCGCGCGGTCTCCTCGCGCAAGGGCTCGGTGCGGTAGCGGTGGTGCACCTCGACGTTCAGCAGGGCCAGATCCCGCCCGCGGGCCGCGACCCGAACCGACGCTGGGTCCACGCTGGCCGGCAGGTCGCGGATCACCACCGGACGCAGCCCGGGCTCCACGCTTACCGTGCCACGGCGCCGCACCCGAGCGCCGTCCCTGAAGACGGTCACGGCCGCGATCGGGGCGTCAAGGCCAGTGCCCTCCACCATCGGCCTCTCCCTGTTCCGGCGGCACGGCATCGTTCCGGCTCTGTTGCATCGTCCCGCGCCACGCCCGCCGGTGTCCGCTCACCGCGTCGCCTCAAGCTGATCATCTGGCCGGGCTGTGCGCAATCGGCGGCACGCCCGGGCCCGCTTGCCGGTGCGGGAACCGATCGCCGCGGCGGGCCGTCCAAGCTCCTGTGATGCGCACGAAGCGATGGCTTGACCCGGCGGCCCGCCGGCTGCTGCCCGCGGCCTGCCTTGTGCTGGTGACCGCGGCCTGCGGCGTACGGCCGGCGGCAACGGGCTCAGCCCGGCCGTCTGCCCCGACCGCGCTCATCTCCGGCGTGGTCGCCGCCAGGCCGGGCTGTCCGGTCGAGGGGCGGCACAACAGTTTCTGCAGGCCCCGCCTGCTGAGCAATGTCCGGATCGAGGCCCGGGCGCTGCCCGCCGGGTTGACTGCGGGCACCCGCACCCGTGCCGGCGGCCGCTACTCGCTCAGCCTCCGACGGGGCCGGTATGTGCTGGTCGTCTTGACGGACCGGGTCTTCCCGCGCTGCCCTCACGTCCTGGTCTCGGTCACGCCACCGGCGCCCGTCCAGGTCAACATCACCTGTGACAGCGGCATTCGCTGACGCGGCAGGCAGGAATGGCTCGCCTGGTAGCCCGGCCGGTTCCCCGGGGAGGCGGCCGGGCTACCGGTCCGGCTGGTCTTAGCCGAGCCGGACCTTGAACACACGCGTCCCCCAGTTGAGCGAGCCGTTCGTGGTCTGGCTCGACTTGGGCGGTATGTACTCGGTGGCGAGCCACGCGGCGTCCGGCCCGGTGTTCGGGACCGCGAAGGAGTAGTCACCCCAGCGCTGTCCCAGCGGGTCGTACGGCCCTGTTCCCGCGGCCGCAACGACCGGCGCCCCGAAGTTGCTGCCGCCGGCCTTCAGCAGGGCGTAGGCAGCGCTCGGGAACCGGCTCTTGCTGGTCAGCGTGAACACCGCCGCCGCGTTGCCGGCCGCGTCCGGCTGCACCGCCGGGTAGAGCGCGTACTGGCCCTTGGAGGCGATGTAGCCCTGGCGGACGATCGACGCGCCGGCGATCCCGGCCGCGCCGAGCGACGGCTTCACCTGGAACCAGGCGCCGCCTGCGCGTACCGCGCTGTCGCCGGCGGGCCGCACCGCCGTCGTCAGCTCGCCCCAGACCGTGCCGCCGACGAACTGCGTCTGCTGCATCCGGTCGTCGTCCGGGTTCAGCTCGCTCGTGGCGCCCTTCTGCGGAGCGAACGGCGGGATGGCGTACTTCTCGGACTTGACGGTGATGCTGGTCAGCGTCGGTGTGCCACCCAGGCCGACCTGGTTCCGGTTGGTCACGGCCCACACGCTGATGCGGTTGTCACCGGTGCCGTTGGGGTCGAGCGAGCCGAGCATGTACTCGGCGTTCGGATTCCCCTGCGACAGGGCGGGCTGCGGCGCCACCGTGTTGGCCGTCAGGTTGGAGAAGTGCGCGAAGTGCGGGCTCGCAACGCCGTTGACCAGGTCGGACTTGTCGATGGCCCACATCTCGGCACCGTTGAACGCCGGCCCGAGGATGGAGAACTCGTCAGCGGTGACGTACAGGTTGGTCTGGTCGATTCCTATCCTCGGCTGGTCACCGAAGCAGGGGCAGCCGTTCCCAGTGGGGTCCGTGGTGTCGATCGAGAACTCGGTCCACAACCCGATCGGGCTCGGGCTGTGCCGGACGGCGATCAGCAGGGAACTCGCGGTGCTCGTGTCGTTGATGAACAGGATGGTCGCGAACCAGGTCTGGGTTGAGCGGTCGAACCAGCAGCGCGGGTCGCTCGTGAACTCCTTGGCGCCCACGTTGAACAGGTCGTTGACGTTGAACGGCCCGCGCAGCGACTTCCCGGCCGTGCTGAAGATGCGGTACGCGGAGTTGACCGGCTCGAGGATGAAGCCGTTGCCTTCGCACAGCCCCTGGTCCGGCGGTTCAAACATCTGCTCGAAGTTGGTGACCTGGCTGTCCCGGCTGCCGACGCCGTTGAAGTTGACCAGGGGAGAGCTCGTGTTCGTCGCCGCTGCCCCTGCCGCGCCCGCCGCGGCCGGCGCGCTAGGGACCGATTCCGCCGCCGAGAAGTGGCCGTTCGGCAGCTGCCGGGCCCCTCTTGGGTGCGTCATCAGCGGCGTCGTGACGGCCGGCTTTGTCCGGGGCACAAGCCGGGCCACGCCCGGTGTGCCGGTGTAGTGCGTTACAGCCGGAGCCGGGCTGCTTCCCGAAGAAGCCGCTTGCGCCACTGTCGGCGCCAGCCCGGCTGCGATCGTGGCCAGGCTCGCGGCCACGGCCACGATTAATCCACGCATGCGAGTCAGCATCATTTGCTCCCCTTTGCCCAAAGGTCATTTTCGACCCAGTCCCATTCGGGACATACCCCGAGTTGGGTGTGTACACCCCCGGGCATCCCGGGGCCAAAGGCTCGGCTGGTGCTGCCCTGCTTCGCGGTTTCAGCGGGCCAGGCGGGGGAGGAGCAGCGAGGCGATGGTGATGCCGGCCACGGTGGCGACGACGAGCACGCCGGTGTCCAGCGCCAGGTTGGTCGGGATGCCGATGAGCAGCCAGCGAAGGGCGCTCACCTCGTAGGAGAGCGGGTTCACCTTGCTGATCGCCTGCAGCCAGCCGGGCATGAGCTTTTCCGGGTAGAGCGCGTTCGAGCTGAAGAACAGCGGCATGGTGATCGCCTGGCCGATGCCCATCAGCCGGTCCCTTGACAGCGCCATCCCGGCGATGCTCATGGACAGGCAGGAGAAGAAGGCCGACCCGAGCACCACGATGACGACGACCCCGAGCAGCTTCAGCGGGTTGAGGGTCAGCGCCACCCCGAGCACGGCGGACAGCACCACGATCACCGCGGCCTGGACGATGGAGCGGACTCCGGCCGCGAAGGCCTTGCCGGTGATCAGCGCCGCCCGGGGGGTGGGCGTCACCATCAGCTTGGCCAGCACGCCCGCGTCGCGCTCCCAGATGATCTGGATCCCGTAGAAGATCGCGATGAACAGCGTGGACTGGGCCAGGATGCCCGGCGCCAGGAAGTCCAGGTAGGGAATCCCGTTCGGCACGGCGATGGCATGGATCCTGGTGAAGGTCTCGCCGAAGATCAGCAGCCACAGCGCCGGCTGGATGGCGCGGGTGTACAGCTCGGTGCGGTCGTGGCGGATCTTGCGCAGCTCGACCCAGCAGAGTGTGACGATCCGGCTGAGAAGTCGGCGGACCCCGGCCAGGGGCGGGTCGGCCGGGAGCCCCGGTCGTCCCGGCGGAAGCGGATCAGCCGAGGCGGCGAGCGGTGCGCCGGGCGCGGCGGACGTCACGGATGCCTCCCTGCTCAGTGTCGTCGTCCAGCGTCCCGCCGGTGTAATGGCGGAACACGTCGTCGAGAGTGGCTCCCTCGCCCAGCCCGGCCTTGAGCTCGGCCGAGGTGCCGGTGGCGCGAATGGTGCCGTGGTGCATCAGCGCGACCCGGTCGCAGTACAGGTCGGCCTCTTCCATGTAGTGGGTGGTCATGAGGACGGTCGTCCGGCTCGACTGCCGGAGCCCGGAGATGAACTCCCAGACGTCGGCCCGCGCGATCGGGTCCAGCCCCACCGTCGGCTCGTCCAGCACCAGCAGCCGGGGCGCGTTGACGAGCGCCTGGGCCAGCTCGAGCCGCCGGATCATGCCGCCGGAGTAGGTCTTCACCAGCCGCTGCGGCCGCCTCGCTGAGGCCCATCGCCGACAGCGCCTCGTCCACCCGCTGCCCGCGCACCCGGCGAGGGACGTCGAACAGCCGCGCGAATAGCTCCACGTTCTCCCGCCCGGTGAGGGAGGCGTCGGCGGACAGCAGCTGCGGCACGTACCCGATCAGCCTGCGCACCAGCATCGGCCGGGCGGCCGCGTCCACGCCGAAGACGGTGACCGTCCCCTCGTCGGGCTTCAGCAGCGTGGTCAGCATCCGGATGGTGGTCGTCTTGCCGGCCCCGTTCGGGCCAAGCAGGCCGAACGTCTCGCCGGCCGCGATCTGCAGGTCGACCCCGTCCACCGCCAGGTGGGTGCCGAAGCTGTAACGCAGGCCCGCGCACCTGACGGCCGGACTGGCCGGGCCCGGTGCCGCCTGGCGCTGGGCCGCGCCACCAGGTATGCGCCGTCACCGCAGCGCCAGCCGCTCGGCCAGCCGCAGCAGCGCGGGCGCCGCATCCGCCAGCGCCCGCCGGTCCGGCTCGGTCAGTTCGGCCAGCGCGTGCTGGGTCAGGTCGGCCCGCAGATCACGCCAGTCCGCTATCCGCTGCCGCGCCCGCGGGGTCACGCTCAGCCGGATCGAGCGGGCGTCGGCCAGTGCCCGCTCCCGGCCGAGCAGCCCCTGGTCGGCTAGGCGCCCCACCAGCGTGCTGACCGTATTGGGGGCCAGCCGCAGCTCACGCGCGGCCTCGGCCACGCTGATCCCGGGCCGGTCCGCGACCAGCCGCAGCAGTTCGCTCTGCGCCGTCGGCAGCGGCTCGTCCCGCCACGCCTTGCGCACCGCCTGCCGGGCCGTCCGGCGGACCGCGCTGATCGCGGCGAGCAGGTCGGCCGCCTCCCGGTTGGCCGCAGCGGGGGCCCGGGTGGCCGCCCCCGGCTGGGTGGGCACAGAAAGATCCTTCACAGAGCTAACTATATACCGCGATGTGCGGGGCACAGCCGACGGGATCACGCGCGGCCATCCGGCGGGGGCGGCGTCGGGCGCCCGGGGATGGCGGGCCGGTCAGGACCGGCCGGTGCCCTCCAGCGCGGCCTCGGAGGTGCTGTCGGCCTCCGCGCTCACCGCCTGCTCCTCGTGCACGAAGCGGGCGCCACGCAGCGCCGAAACGGCGGCCGCGAGCGCGAGCAGCGCCATGGCCGTGGTGAACACGATGACCAGGCCGTGGTGGAACGGCTGGGAGATCAGCTCCGGGAAGAACCGCTTCCCGGTCAGGATGGCGACGTGGTTCGCGGGCAGATGGGCCAGCACCCCGGTCGGGCCCAGCAGCGTCTTCACCGGGTTGTAGCCGAGGAACGCGGCGAACAGGCTGCCCACCGGCGGCAGGTTGCCGATCTGGTGCGCGATCGGCAGGGGCACTCCCTGCGCGGTCAGCCCGCGGGTCAAGGTGGCGGGCAGGGTGGAGGCCAGTCCCGCGATCATCAGCGAGAAGAACACGCCGATCGACAGCACGAAGCCGGAGTTCTGGAAGGTGGCGAGCATGCCGGAGGCGGCACCGCGCTGGTGCCTCGGGACGCTGTTCATGATGGCCGCCGCGTTGGGCGCGGAGAACAGGCCCATGCCGGCGCCGGCCAGGAAGATGAGCACCCCGAAGGCCAGATAGTGGAAGTTGGTCGGCACCAGCAGCAGCAGGCCGAACGCCAGCGCCGACAGCAGCAGCCCGCCGGAGGCGAAGGCGCGGGCGCCGTGCTTGTCCGACAGCCACCCCGAGACCGGGCCGGACACGACGAAGCCGAACGTCAGCGGCAGCAGGTAGATGCCCGACCAGAGCGGGGTGTCGGCGTAGTTGTAGCCGTGCAGCACCAGCCAGATGCCCTGCAGCCAGAGGATGAGCATGAACTGCAGGCCGCCGCGGGCGATGGACGCGAGCAGGGTGGCCAGGCTGCCGAAGGCAAACGGGCGGATGCGCAGCAGGTGCAGGTCGAACATGGGCTGCTTCACCCGCAGTTCGATGAAGCAGAACGCGGCCAGCAGCGCGGCCCCGCCGAGCATGCCGGTCAGCACCAGGGGGCTGGTCCAGCCCATCGTGTGCCCGCCGTAGGGCTGGATGCCGTAGGTGATTCCGGCCAGGATGCCGACCAGGCCGAGCGCGAACGTGACGTTGCCCAGCCAGTCGATCTTGGCCTTGGTCCGGACCCCGGTCTCGCGCAGGCTCAGGTACGACCAGATGGTGCCGCCGATCCCGATCGGCACCGAGACCAGGAACACCAGCCGCCAGTCCACCGCGGCGAGCACGCCGCCCAGGATGAGCCCAACGAAGGACCCGGAGATGCCGGCCACCTGGTTGATCCCCATGGCCGTGCCGCGCTGGTCCGGCGGGAACGCGTCGGTGAGGATCGCCGGGGAGTTGGCCATCAGCATGGAGCCCCCGACGGCCTGCACCACCCGCCACAAGATCAGCCAGAGCGCGCCGCTGGGCCCGGTGAACGGGTCGAACGGGAGCGCGAGCGCCGCGAGGCCGAAGATGGCGAAGCCCAGGTTGTACATGCGGACGCGACCGTACATGTCGCCCAGCCGCCCCAGGGTAACCACGAGGACGGCCGAGACCAGCAGGTATCCCATCAGCATCCAGAGCAGGTAGCTGATGTTGCCGGGGGTCAGCGGGTTGAGGTGGATGCCACGGAAGATCGCTGGCAGCGAGATGATCACGATGGACCCGTTGACCGTCGCGGACAGGATGCCCAGCGTGGTGTTGGACAACGCCACCCACTTGTAGTGGGTGCCGCGCAGGCTGCCCGGGACCGCCGGGCCGCCGGTTCCCGTTCCCCCGGCACCTGTCCCGGTGGTGCCCCTGCCGGCCCGGCCGTTGCCGGAACCGTTCGCCGAGTCGCCCAACTGGCAGCCTTCCCCTCCCTGTGCTGATACTTGTTATCAGCAAACTAACAGATGATACAGACTGCTGCCCAGTGACCAGGATGCCACTTGCCCGCCCGCCCCAGGCACCCCGGACGGGCGCGGATTCCCGTTCACCGTCCCGCCTCTGGCTGCCCGAACGCCAGACGCCGGCCGCGTGAGTCCAGCCCATCCGCACCGGCTGCACCGGCATGCGTCGCGCGGCTCACCGGCCGCTGACGCCCCGTCGGCCGCGTGGCGTATCCGCCCGGTTCCGGGCAGATCTTCGCATCGTGATTGAGCGCCGTGATTCCGGCAAAGCCGCAGCTAGAAAAGCCGGTCTAGAACTGCAACGGAACATTCTGTGAGATTTCTCATCGAAGTAGCGGTCCCATCCTTACCGGCGTGGCATGCTGACGGGGCGGCCAGGCATGCGGGTCCTCAACGCCCGTCGCCGTACGCTGCAGGAATAGCAGGAAACCGGGGGAGTAGTTCCAGCATGGAAGACCCGTCCTGGATCAATGCGGCTGGGCGCCCCGCCTCGTTAAGGCGGACTCCGCAGCACTGTTCCGGCACCGGACGGCGCCTGGGGGCCGGCGTCGGGTGTGCCGCCGTGTCCGCGTGGGCCAGCAGCGCCAGTGTGACCGGCCCCGGCTTAGTTGCCAGCAGTTTCGTCAATACATCCCGGCCTGATCAGCTGCCGTCCCGGCCCGTCCGGAGGCTTCCGTGGTAGCGGGACAGGCGGCGGAGCCACCAACTGATCCCATGGCGGCCGGCGCTGGCCCGGCCGCGAGCTGGGTCGCGCCGCCCCACGATCGCCGGCCTCGCGATGCTCGTGGGGGACAGGGAGATCCGGCCCGGTTCAGCGGACCGGCGCGGGAGCATGGCGCCATGCCTGGTCCAGGCGTGGTTCCGGCCGGCCTCGGGGAGCTGTCGCCTGGCGCCGGCGCCAGACCGTCCGGGCCGGGCCCCGCTGGCCCAGGGGCCGCCAATCCGGGCCCCAGGACCGCCGCCCCTGGCCCGGGGGGTGCCAGTCCGGGTCCCGGGCCCGCCGGCCCTGGCCCGGGGGGTGGCAATCCTGGCCCGGGAACCGCTAATCCTGGCCTGGGGCCCGCCCGTCCCGGCCTGGCGCCCGCCGTGCGGAGTTCGGCCGTGGCCCGGCTGCCGGCCGCCCGTCCCGCGGGACCGGCCACCGGCCTGGTGCTGCCTCGCCCGCGTCCGCCCCTGTCGGGCGCAGAACCGGTGTTCGTGCTGTGCGCCGATCAGCCCGGGCCGGCCCTGCTGCGGTTCCTGCTCGACGCGCACCCCGAGCTGGCCTGCCCCCCCGAGACCAGGCTGGCGGCGGTGTGTGCCCAGCTCGCCGGCGTGTGGTCACAGCTCGAGGGCTCGCCGCTGCCCGCCGGGCGGGTGAGCGGGCCGCCCGCTATCCCGGACGCCGCGCTCGCCGGGATCCGCCACACCATGAACCGGATGATGGCGCCCTACCTCGGTCGGCGGGGGAAGCAGCGCTACTGCGACCAGAGCCGGGGAGCGGTGGAGCAGGCGGACGTGCTCCGTGCCGTGTTTCCCGACGCCAAATTCCTGTGCCTGTACCGGCATCCCCTGGATGTGATCGCCTCCGGGCTCGAGTCGTCCCCCTGGGGGCTCAACGGCCCCGGGTTCGACTCGTATGCGGATCTTTCGTCCCGGAACACGGTGCTGGCGATCGGCCAGTTCTGGGCGGCCAACGCGGCGCTGATCATGGCCGTCGAGGAACGCTTCCACGACTGCTCGCACCGGGTGCGGTACGAGGACCTGGTAGCGGACCCCGAAGGGGTGGGCGACAGGATCTTCCGCTTCCTGGGGGTGGCGCCCGTGCCTGGCCTGCCGCAAGCGTGCCTCACGGCGGAACGGGAACGGGCCGGCCCATCCCGCTACCAGACCGGGCACGGCGCGCAGCCTGGCTCCGTGGGCGGGGGGTGGTCCATTCCGGCCGCCATGATCGGGTCGCCCCTGACCGAGACCATCAACGTCCTGACAGACAAGCTGGGTTACCCACGGATCGACGCTCACTGGGGGGTCACGGCGGCGTCCTCCGACCCGCGGTGGCCCGGCAGTGGGCCGGTCGCGCCGGGGTGGCAGAACGCCGGGCCGGCCGCGGCGCAACGGCCGGGCGGCGCGCCGCCGGAGGAGCCCAGGCGCGGCGCCGGGCCCGCGCAGCGCCCCGGCGGCAGGCCGGCGGTGGAGCCGCGGCGCGGCGCCGGGCCCGCGGCGCAGCGCCCTGCCGCCGGGCCGGCCGCGCAGCGGCCCGCACCCGCCGGTGAGCAGACCCCGCCCGGCCTCCGGCTGGTGGTGGCGCATCTGCTGTCGGGGCTGGCCGGGATAGATGACCGGTTCGCCCAGCGATGGCAGCCCGCCTCACAGGAAACGTTCCTGGTGACAGTGACCTCGGCCGACACCGGGGACGTGGTGGCCCGGTGGCGCGTCGAGCTGAGGACCCGGACGATCACCTCGGCCGACGGGGTACCAGCCACCGAGACGACCGGCGCCCGCTGGGAGGTTGTCGGGACCGTCGCCGTGTGGATGCGGGTGGCCGAGGGCGAGATCGACCTCAGCCTGGCCCTGCGCCGCCGGCTGCTCCGCTACCGCGATACCGGTGAGCCCGGCCCCGGTCATGCTCAACCGGGTCGCGATGCTGGCGGCCCTGCTCGGCATCACGACATGGCAGCGCGTGCGGCCGCCCAGGCCCCGCACGGAACGGGTGCCGGGCCAGGGACCCCCCCTGCCGCGGCGCGAACGCGCCGCACCACCCAGTGCCCCACACCCCATGCACGCCGACGGCCGCGGGGCACCTGACCATGGCGGCCCGCGAGAGGACGATGCCCACACCGCCTGGCTGCCCCGGACCGGCCATGACGCCGCGCAGGCACGCCAGGGATGGTGACGGGCCTGGTTAAGGCCGGATATTTTCGTCTGGTGACGTCCCGGCCCCTGCCCCGCGATCTGCGTGCGTCCGACGCCGACCGCGAACGGGTAGTGGCCGTCCTCGCCGAGGCGGCGGGGGACGGTCGGCTCACCCTGGACGAGCACACCGAACGGGTCCACCGTGCCTACCAGGCCCGCACCCTGGGCGAGCTAGCCGGGCTGACCGAGGATCTGGTCGCGCCGTCAGCGCAGCCGCTGCGGCTGGACGCGTCCCGCTCGGTGGCCGCGCTCTTCACCACCCAGCGGCGGGAGGGGCGCTGGGTCATGCCCGACCGGCTGGTGGTCACCGCGGTCGGCGGCAACGTCGTGCTCGACCTGCGCGAAGCGCTGCTGCAGGGACTGCACACGATCGTCCACGCCACCTTGATCGGCGGGCACCTGCACCTGCTGGTCCCCGAGGGCGTGCGGGTGGCGGTGGTCAGCGCGCGGCAGCCGGGCCGGGCCGGGTCGGACCTGGAACCCCGGCAGGCCGAGCCGGGCGTGCCCGGCGTGCCGCTGGTCGAGGTCCGTGCCTTTACCGTGGCCGGGCGGGTACGGGTGCAAACGCCGCGCCGCCCGGCCAGGCGCTGGCTGGGCCGGTCCTGGCGGCGGGACCGCTGACCCGCCTGGCCCATCACGGATCTGCGTGAGACGGATCAGCCCAATCAGACATGTTCGTGACCGGAATCCGGGAAGAGCCGGGTCGCGGCGGGCTCAGCCCGCCGGGCATGGGTGATGGGCTGCCGCGTAGATGATGACCGAGGAGTTCTGGAAGACCCGGCGGTACCGGCCCGGGTCCGTGGCGAAGGCCGGCAGGTCCGCACCCTGCCCGAACCGGTAGAGCACGACGTAACGGACATCGTCGCGGGCCAGGATGCCCGCGGCCTGGCAGCTGGCCGGGTGCAGCAGCACCTGCTGTGAGTCGAGCAGGGGCTGCAGGCCGGCCGGTGGCAGCGAGCGCGGGTGGGCGATCCGGAAGGCGCCGTAGGACTGCAGCCCGGTATAGCCGCCCATGGCCAGGACGGCGCGGTTGGTGATGCCCGGGTTCATGTACGGCGTCGAGATGATGTTTCCGCCGGTGTTGTGCTGCCCCAGCCACCGGCCCGCCGCGGCGACCCGGTGCGTGAGCACCTCCCGGTTCGGCCCGGCGCTGGCCGCCAGGCCACGGGCGGCCTGGACCGCCACCACCGCCCCGACCACCACGGCGGCGGCGGCCGCCGCCGTGGTGAGCGCGGTCCGCGCGCCTGCCCGCTGGGCCAGCAGCGCCCGCACGACGATCACCAGGCCGAACGCCGCGACCACCGACAGCGGTGCGCCGAGGTCGCGCTCGAACCGCTGCGGGAAGCCGTCCGCCGCGGTCCGGCTGCCCACGTACATCACCACGTACCACAACAGCACCGTGACCGCCGCGAGCACCTGCGTGGGCCGTGCGAGATAGCGGACGCTCATGGCGACCGCGCCCGCGCCGAACAGCCCGAGCCAGACGAGCGCGGGGCCCAGCGCCGCCAGCAGGTGCCGCGGGGCCGGCGCCGACTGGCTGCCGAGAGTGAGGGAAACCGCGGTCGAGGTGGAGGAGTGGCCGGTGACCAGGCCGGCCAGGTTGTAGGTGAAGGCGGCATAGCAGACGGCGAGCACCGCCGCCGCGCACAGCGTCAGCAGCAGGACCTTCGCCATCCGGCGCTGATGCTGGAGGAACAGATACGGCAGCGCAATGACCGCGACCAGTCCCAGCATCACCGCCGCGTACAACGTGGCGACCGAGTGATAGAGCACCGCCGACGCGGCGATCACGGCCACCAGTGCACCCGACCGCAGCGTGGGTGACTGATAGAGGGTGGTGAGCGCGGCGACCATCATGACGAGCAGGAAGAAGGCGGCCACCAGGTCGGGGAAGCGGCCCTCGGCGAAGCCCGCGTAGGCACCGGTGAGGACGAGACCGTTCAGCGCCGCCGCCGCGATGCCGTACTGCCAGCCCCACAGCCCGCTGGCGAGCGTGTAGGCGCCGAGGGCGCACAGCACCAGCAGGGCGGGCGCGAGCACCGGGAACAGCTCCAGCGGCGTCAGCCCGCAGAACCGGCAGATGACGGCCGTGAGCGCGGGGAAGCCGGGCGGGTAGATCAGGTAGCTGCCGTACGAGCCGTGCGTGAGCATCTGCTCGGCCATCACGGCGTGCGAGAACTGGTCGCTGCCGCGCAGGAAGGGCCAGTCGTGGCCGATGACGCCGGAGTAGGCCCGGTAGGCGGTGAGCGCGAGGACGAGCACGAGGGCACCGTCACGCACGCCGGGCCTGACCGGCCGGCGGAGCCGGCCGACTCTGGCACGTCGGCTGGCTCGGCGGGGGCGGCAGAGCCGGTGGCAGCGGCAGAGCCGGTGGGCGCGACCAGGGTGCGCGCGGAAACCGGGGCGGAGCCAGCCGAGCCGCCCGGGCCGCCTGTGCCGGCGGGGCCGCCTGTGCCGGCTGCGGCTGGCGGGGGCGGCCCGGTGGGCGTGGGCCCGGCAGGCCCGGCCGCGGCTGGTCCCGTCCGGGGCCGGGCAGCCCCGCCGGGTGCGGCGATGGCGCCGCCGGGGCCGGTGACGGGGGCCGACCTGGCGGCGAGCGCCCCCGCCAGGATCAGCCCGGCGGCGGTCACCAGCAGCAGCCAGCCCGGCGCGGGCAGATGCAGCATCGTGGCCAGCGCCAGGGCGAACACGCCGACGATCAGCAGCAGGATGCGCGGATCCTTGACCCGGTCCGGCGACGGAAGCACCGGGCCCGCACTGCCTTGCGCCGCGCCCTTCAGCCGGTAGATCAGCCCGCCGGTACCGAAGACGATCCCCACCGCCACGAGCGCCACCCACAGGGTGACGCCGCCCCCGGTCGCGCGGGCGAGCAGGACCGCGATCACAGGCACCGAGGCCATCGAGAGCACCGCCGAATAGGTCAGCCGCTCGGCCAGCCCACTCGCCGGCCGCAGCACGGCCGCCCAGAAGTAGCCGGGTGCCACACCAGCGGCCAGCGCCGCCAGCAAGGCGCGGATCAGGTCCGCAACCACGAATCACCGCCGTCAGGGTCGGGACCACGGGTCAAGCCGGGTCTCCGCAAGAAGTTACCGCGCGGGGGACGGACCCGTACCCTATGCGGGCCTGGGCGTGCCGGGCGGATCTTCAGGCGGTTCTTCGTCAAGACATGCGCTGCCCGGGGCTGTCGAAGTTGAACGCGCTGTAGGCGCGCAGCTTCCAGAGCTGGTGCTCGCTCGTGATGGTCCGGGTGGTGCCCGAGCGTGCCCGCATGACCAGCGACTGGGTGGTGGCACCGCCGGCCCGGTAGCGCACCCCGGCCAGCAGTTCCCCGTCAGTGATGCCACTGGCTGCGAAGAAGGCGTCCTCGGATGCGACCAGGTCGTCGGTGGTGAGCACCTGCTTGAGGTCGTGGCCGGCCGCGACAGCCCGGTCGCGCTCCTCGTCGTCGCGCGGGGCGAGCCTGCCCTGGATGACCCCGCCCAGGCACTTGACGGCGCAGGCGGCGATGATGCCCTCGGGCGTCCCGCCGATCCCGAGCAGCAGGTCTACGCCGGTTCCTTCCCGCGCCGCCATGATGGCGCCGGCGACGTCCCCGTCGGTGATGAGCCTGATCCTCGCGCCGGTGGCCCGGACGTCGGAGATGAGCTGCTCGTGGCGGGGCCGGTCGAGGATGACCACGGTGACGTCCTGCGGCGAGCAGGTCTTGGCCTTGGCCACAGCGCCGATGTTGTGCGCCACCGGGGCCTCGATGTCGACCACATCCGCGGCGGCGGGCCCGGTCACCAGCTTGGACATGTAGAAGACGGCCGACGGGTCATACATCGACCCGCGGGCGCTGACGGCCAGCACCGAGATGGCGTTCGGCATGCCGTTGGCCGTCAGGCGGGTGCCGTCGATCGGGTCCACCGCGACGTCGCATTCCGGGCCGGATGCCGTCCCCGACCTGCTCACCGTTGTAGAGCATCGGCGCGTGGTCCTTCTCGCCCTCGCCGATGACCACCACGCCGCTCATCGAAACCGTGTTGATGAGCGGGCGCATCGCCTCAACCGCCGCGCCGTCGGCGCCGTTCTTGTTGCCCCGCCCGACCCAGCGGCCCGCGGCCATCGCGCCGGCCTCTGTCACCCGGGCCAGCTCCAGCGCCAGGTTCCGGTCGGGCGCATGCCGTTCCGGTTCGACGGTGATCGGCGCGTCCGGCTCGCCTGGCACGGCGGCTGTCTGGTCATCGGACATGGCTGACGCCTTTCCTCGGTGGCCGTGATGCGATCCTACGTACCGACCGGGAGCCTGGATGAAACCGCGGCACGGGACACCGGCGCCCGCGAGCGAGCCCCGCGGCCCTAGAAAGGCGCCGACGGGTCGCCCGGCTCGTCCTGGGCGGGCAGGGCGGCGGCCAGCCGCGCCCGGGCACCCTCCAGCCATTGCTGGCAGATCGCGGCGAGTCGCTCGCCACGTTCCCAGAGCTTGAGCGATTCCTCCAGGGTGAGGCCCCCGCCTTCCAGCCGCCGCACCACCTCGATGAGCTCATCGCGTGCCTGCTCGTAAGGCATATCTGCCGCGGGCGCGACCCGGCGCAGGCTGGCCAGCGGCGGCCTGGCCGTCGGGCGGCTGGTCGCCGGCGCGCGGCTTGCGGGTGGCCTGGCCGCGCGCCGGGCTGCTGCGGCGCTCCGGCTGACCCGGCTGGGCGGACACGGCGCCAAACCTAGCCGGCCGTCGGCCCGCCGTGCCCGGCCGAGCTGCCCGGCGTGGGGCTCTGCCCGGCGGAATCGCGCGGCCCGGCGGAGGGGCGGGCTGACGCGTGACTCTGCCCGGCGGTCGGGGCCGAGGCGGTGGCCTGGACCGCCGACGCCACCACCTTGGCGTAGAGGCGGGCGCCGGGCGGGCGCGGATGCACGCCATCTCCCCAGAGCAGGTCGGTGCGGTGAGCGATGGTCGCATGCCAGTTGGCGAGCATGACATTGGGGTATTTGCGGGCCGCGGCGGCGATCACGTCGTTGTCCGCATGCTCCCAGGGCCGCGCCTCGTAGGTATTGACCAGGACGAGCTTGCGGCTGGGCCCGATCTCGGCCAGCAGATCAGCGGATCTGGCCCCTGGTCACGGTGCCGTTGGTGCCCAGGCCCACGATCACCACATGGCGCAGCAGGCCCTCGTTGGCGAGGCTGCTGACCTCGGCCAGGCCCGCGGCCATCTGCCTGCTTACCTGCGCGTCGATGTAGATACCGGGCAGGGCGCTGTGCAGTTGCTGGGCCGCGGAGGCGAGCATGACCGAGTCCCCGACCGCGGTGACCTGCCGTCCGTGGATCTTCCGGGGCCCGGGGCCGCTGGGACTGGGCGTCGGGGGCCGCGGGCGCGGGGGTCGCCCGGCCGGGCGTCGGCCGCGCGTGCCCGGCGGCCTTCCCCCGGGCCTGGTTGGACCGGGTCGCCGCGCTGACCCTTTCCCCGTGCGCGACCTGCTGCATCAGGCCGGAGAGGCCGCTTTGCGGGCGGGCGGAGGACGCCGTACCCCGCGGTGCAGGCGACGGTGGCCGCGGCGACCGTCGCCAGGACCGGCAGCGCCCGCATGGGGGAGCGGCGAGCAGCGCGTGACCGATTCCGCCAGCACCCGCTGGCAGGTGCGGTACGTGGCCCGGAACCCGTCATGCATGATGGGCGTTTCGATCCATCGCCACGACGGCCGCCGCCAGCCCGATCGCGACGGCGGCCTCGAGTGATCCAGAGCCAGGCGTTGCCGGGCTGGCGGCCGGGACCGCCACCGTGAGTCGCGATGACGGGCCAGTGCCACAGGTAGATGCCGTAGGAGCGGACGCCCAGCCAGCGCAGCGGCGGCAGGCTGAGCAGGGCGACCGATGGTCCCGGGCGCGGCCGCCGCGAGGATGAGCCCGCCGCCGCCAGCGCCGCGATGACCAGCCCGGCCGGGTAGACGGCGGGGTCGGCGCCGGGGAAGTGGCCGACCGCCCAGGCCAGCACGGCCAGCCCGGCCATGCCGACGAAGTCGAGCCGCCGGGCGAGCCTCGCGGACGGGGCGGTGATCATCCGGGCGAGCGGACAGGTCAGGGCGATTGCCGATCCGACCAGCAGCGCCGTCGCGTGGGTATCGGTGCCGTAGTACACCAGGGACGGGTCGGTGCCGGGGGTGTAGAGAATAGCCATGAGCAGGGCCGAGACGGCCGCGCCGAGCCAGGCGATGCTGGCGCGGGCCCGGCGGGTCTCGGCCAGGAGCAGCACCAGGCCAAGAATCAGCGGCCAGACCAGGTAGAACTGCTCCTCGATGGCCAGTGACCACAGATGCTGCAACGGCGGCGGCGGCCCGAACGTCGCGAAGTAGGACACGTGGTGCAGCGCCTGGTACCAGTTGCTCGAGTAGGTGGCGGCCGCCCCGAGGGCGGGGCGGAGCGCGCCAAGCTGGCCCGGTTCGGTCACGGCGACCGCGGCGGTAACGGTGACGAGCAGGACGGCGAGAGCGGGCAGGAGCCGGCGCGCCCGGCGGGTCCAGAAACCGCGCAGGTCCATCCGGCCGCGCCGGCGCGCTCGCTGGGCGACCAGCAGATCGGTGATCAGGTAGCCGCTGAGCACGAAGAAGATGTTGACGCCCAGGTATCCGCCCAGTGCCCCCGGTATGCCCTCATGGAAGGCCATGACGGCGAGGACAGCGAGGGCGCGCACTCCATCCAGGCCGGGTGCGCGCTGATTCGTGCGGCGCGGGACCACCATGAGATCTCGCTGCCTGCTCCGTTGCCAACCCCGTTCGTCACCCCCCGGCTCGATGCAACGGTCTAGATCTTCGCCGCACTGGTTAAGTGAGGAAACGCCTCGACGGGTAAAGAGCGAGTGGATAACGCTACTCGTCCTTGGTCATACTCGCCGCCCGTTCAGCCGTCACTGTGAGCTGATCCTCAGCGAATCTGACCATAAGCCTTTCCCCGGCGGCGACGTCGGTGGCACGCCGGACGACCCGCCCGTCGCGGGACTGGACGATGGCATAACCGCGGCGGAGGGTGGCGGCCGGGGACAGCGCGAGCAGCCGGCCCCGGATGTGACCGACATCGTCCGACGCACGCTCAAGCCCCGTGGCGAAGCAGCGCCGGGCACGTTCGGCCAGGGCCATGACGACCTCCTCCCGGCGGCTGATCTCCTGCAGCGGATCCGCCAGCGCGGGCCGTGAGCGTATGTCCGTCAGCCAGGACCATTCGCGGTCCAGCCGGCCCGTCAGCGCGCGCCGGGCGCGTGCCCGGTGCTGGGCGACGAGCGCCAGCTGCTCGGCCACGTCCGGCACGACCCGGCGGGCGGCATCGGTGGGCGTGGAGGCCCGGACATCGGCGACCAGATCGAGCAGCGGGCTGTCCTGCTCATGGCCGATCGCGCTCACCACCGGTGTCTGGCAGGCGGCGACGGCCCGGATCAGCGTCTCGTCGGAGAACGGCAGCAGATCCTCGACCGAGCCGCCGCCCCGGGCGATGACGATGACCTGCACGTCCCGGTCGGCATCCAGGCGGTGCAGCGCGTCGGTCACCTCGGCGACGGCGTAGAGGCCCTGGACCGCGACCTCTTCCACCCGGAACCTGACGGCCGGCCACCTCGCCGCCGCGTTGCGCTGCACGTCCCGCTCGGCCGCCGAGTCGCGTCCGCAGATCAGCCCGATGGTGTCGGGCAGGAAGGGCAGCGGCCGCTTGCGCTCGGCCGCGAACAGGCCTTCCGCGGCCAGCGACCGGCGGAGCCGGTCCAGCCGGGCCAGCAGCTCACCGATGCCCACCGCCCGGATCTCCACCCCGGTCAGGGAGAACGAGCCCCGGGCCATGTTGAGATCAGGCTTGGCCCACACCACCACGCGGGCGCCCTCGGCGAGCGGCGGGTCCGCCGCGTCGAGCACGGCCCGGGCACAGATCACCCTCACCGAGACCGCCGCCACCGGGTCGCGCAGGGTCAGGAAGGCGGTCCCGCCCCGCCTGGTCAGCTCGGCGATCTGGCCCTCCACCCAGATCCGGCCCAGCCGGCCGACCCATTCGCCGGCCAGCCGCAGCACGGTGCGGACGGGGACCGGAGATTCCGCGGTGGTCTGCAGTGGCATGGCGACGGCGGCAAGGGCTGTGGCCGGGCGGCGGGCGGCGGCGGCCGGGTGTCAGCCCGTCCCGTTCTCGATCTTGGAAAGGCGCCGCTCGAACATGGTGATCACGTCGTCCCGGCGCGCGTTCGCCTTCTCATAGTCGAGCAGGGCCTGTACGCCGGCCGCATCGAGCCCTCGCAGCCGGGCGCGGAGCGAGGCGACCGAGAGGTCGTCGTAGCCGGGAATCGGCGCCGGTTTCGCGACGGCTGGCTCACGAGCTGTGGCGGGTACGCCGGCGGCGCTTCGCGGGAGCGGACGGTTTGGTCTTGGGGGCGGCAGCACCCGCCTTGGTCGCGGCGGCGGTCTTGGCGGCGGAAGCGGCGGGCTTCGCGGCCTCGGCGGTCAGTTTGGCTCCGCCGGACTTCGCGGCGCTCGCGCCGGGCTTGGTCTTGGCAGCGGGCTTCGTCTCGGCGCCCGGTTTGGCTCCGGCAGCAGACTTCGACCCCGCGGCAGACTTCTTTGTCCCGGCGGCGGGCGTGGCGGCAGCGCCCTGCTTGGTCCCTACGGAGGGCTTGGCGGCAGCTCCCGGCTTGGTGGCGGCGCCCGCCTTGGCCCCGCCCGGGCCAGCTCCCGGCTTGGCGGGGGTGGCACGCTCGCGGAGGACCGCGACGTTGCTGGCCCCGTCCGCCTGCCCGCGCGGCGGCTGTGCGGGACTGGGCCGCTGCTGGCCGGGCGCAGCCGACGTGGCCTGTTCCTGCATCTGGGCCCGGATCTTGTCAACGGCCATCAGCAACTGGCCGACGCCCGCGAAAACCGCGCGCAGGGCCACAGCCGGAGCCTCTTTGATGCGATCGGTGATCTGCGGGATGGGCATCGTGATCTCCCTACGTGCTTCTCAGGGCGTGCGGTCGTGCCTCGGCTGCGTCCTCCAGCGTGAAACGCGCACAGGCTGCGGGTGCCGCGGTGTGCTCGCCTTTATTCTCGCCCAGCGCGTGCCGCACGCCAGTTTGCCACCGTACCGCCATGTGACCGCGCCATGACAGCACCAGCGTGGCACCGTGCCGGGTCGCCCGGAGAGGCGGCTCCCTTACCATGAGAGGCATGGCTGTGCCGACCCGTCGTGTCCTGCTCGCCAAGCCCCGGGGCTATTGCGCCGGGGTTGACCGCGCCGTGCAGACCGTCGAGATGGCGCTCGAGCGCTACGGCGCCCCGGTCTACGTGCGCAAGCAGATAGTCCACAACAAGCATGTCGTGGCGTCGCTGGAAAAGCGCGGGGCCGTGTTCGTGGAAGAGACGGCGGACGTGCCCGAGGGCGCGGTCGTCGTCTTCTCGGCGCACGGGGTGGCGCCGCAGGTGCGGGCCGACGCCAAGCTGCGCAACCTGCACACCATCGACGCCACCTGCCCGCTGGTGACCAAGGTGCACAGCGAGGCCCGGCGGTTCGCCGCCCAGGGGTACCAAATCCTGCTCATCGGCCACGAGGGCCACGAGGAGGTCGTCGGCACGACCGGCGAGGCGCCGTCGCAGATCCAGCTGGTGGACGGGCCGGGGGAGGGCGCCGGTGTGCAGGTGCGCGACCCGGCCAAGGTCGTCTGGCTGTCGCAGACCACGCTGTCGGTCGATGAGACCAACGAGACCGTCGCCGCGCTCCGGGAGCGGTTCCCGACCCTGGCCGACCCGCCCAGCGACGACATCTGCTACGCCACCCAGAACCGGCAGGCGGCCGTGAAGCAGATCGCCGCCGAGTCGGACGTGGTCATCGTGGTGGGGTCGCAGAACTCCTCCAACTCGGTGCGGCTGGTCGAGGTGGCGGTCGACGCCGGCGCCCGCGCGGCCTACCTGGTGGACGACGCGGGGTCGATCGACCCGGCGTGGCTGGAGGGCGCGAGCACGGTCGGGCTGAGCAGCGGCGCGTCCGTGCCGGAGGACCTCGTCGCCGGCGTGCTCGAGCATCTCGTCGCCAGCGGCTTCGACCAGGTCGAAGAGGTCGAGGCGGTGGAGGAGCGGATGTTCTTCGCGCTCCCGCACGAACTGCGGCCCGAGAAGGCCTGAGAGCGTTACGCCGCGGGCGGCGGCGGGTCCGCTGCCGCCGGGCCTGAGCGCGAGGCGGCCGTGGCGTCGGGCCGGCGGTCAGGCGGCCGGTGGTCAGCAGGCCGGTGGCCGACGGCCCGCAGGTCCTGCCTCAGCTCACGGATGCACCCTCCCAGGCCGCGGGCCCAGGCGATGACCAGGGTCAGCGCCGTCCCGGCGAACAGCCACGGCGCCACTTCCGCCATCGTGATCGCCGTCCCCTCGGCGATGGACAGCACCACGTTCCCGCTCGCGGTGGCCGCCTTCACACCGAGCAGCGTGATGCCGAACAGCAGCGGCGGAGCGATCGTCACCATCAGCAGGTCGCCCGGCCTGACATAGATGATGGCGGCCACGCTGCCGATGACGAAGAACGCGCCGGCCAGCACCGGCCACGGCGTCCAGGAGGCGCCGAACAGGCCCAGGGCGAAGGCGGCCAGCATGACCATGACGGCTCCGCGCCCGGTGAGCAGGATCCGGGAGCTGCGCGCCTGCGTCTGCCCGGACATCCCCTACCACCCTCGTGCTGGTGCCATCTCCGCAGAATTCTCTCGCGCCGCGCGTCCGCCACGCGTCATTGACGACGGGCGTTTCTGCATTACTGCCGAGTGCCGCCGACGGGGGGCGCCGTCAGCTCGCGGCCCCGCCAGTCGCCTTCGGCCGCATGATGCGGGGCAATATCCGGCCGATGGGCACCAGCAGGATCCACGTGAACGGCGCCAGGCCCGGGGCGATGAACGCCACCGGGATCGACAGCAGGAACACCACCGGGGTCGGCAGCAGCTGGGACAGCTCATAGCGCCGGACCGCGAGGGGGACGCTGGCCGGGACCAGGCCCCTGGTATGGGTGGCGTAGAGCCACAACACCAGTTCCACTACGCCCGCGCCGGCTACGCACGCCGCGTAGAAGACGGGGGCGGCTGGCGCCTTGGTATTGCCCGCGAACAGCAGCGCGGTCGGGTAGGGCAGGAACGCGATCGTGCCGAGAAACAAGAGGTTAAGGAAGATGACCGAGCGGTCCAGTGCCGTGATGTACCGGAACAAGCGGTGATGGCCCATCCAGAACAGGCCGATCACCAGGAAGCTGATGGCGAAGCTGAGGATCTTGCTGCGAGACTCATAAAGCTGGTGCCCGGCGTGGACCACGATCTCGGGCACCCGGATGTCCACCACCAGCAGGGTGATGGCGATGGCGAAGACCGCGTCGCTGAAGAACAGCACCCGGTCGTACTCCAGGTGCCCCGCTACGGAGAGCGGGTTCAGCGCCCTGCGGCCGCGCTGCGCGGCGCCGTCGGATCCGGCCAAGGGATCGACCGGTTCGGCCGGTGACTCAGCGCCGTCCGTCATCGCCAGCCGGACCTTTCATCCGTGACTCATCGTGACCAGGCTGCTCGCCCGTGGCCGGGCCTGCTTATCCGCGCGCCGCCGGCTCCTGCGTGTCCGGCTGCTTGTGTTACCCAGCTTCGCTACGGTACCGGGCGACGGTCAGCCCGGCCGGGTCCGGGGACGTGCCCAGCCCCGGCGTGTCCTGCCCGGCGCCCGCGGCGGCCGCCACCTCGGCGGTGAGCTCCGGCGCGGACAGGGCCCGGGCGGTCTCCTCGACCAGGGCGGGCCGCTCCAGCCCCGCGTTGACCAGCCCCAGCTGGCTGAGGCGGCGGGCGCTCACCAGCACCCTGCTCTCCAGCGAGCCGACGGCCTGGTTGTACGTGGTCACCGCGTTGGTCAGCGCCTTGCCGAGCTTGTCCACGTGCCTGCCCAGCCCGGCCAGCCGGTCGTACAGTTCCCGGCCCACGTCGAACACCGCCCGGGCGTTCTCCGACAGCGCCGCCTGCTGCCAGGCGTACTGAGCGGTCCGCAGCATGGTGACCAGCGTGGTCGGGGTGGCGATGTGCACCTTGCGCGCCATCGCGTGCTCCAGCAGCTCGGGGTCGTGCTCCAGGGCCGGGGCCAGGAAGGCCTCGCCCGGGATGAACAGCACCACGAACTCCGGCGCCGGGCTCAGCGCGGCCCAGTACGCCTTGGCCGCCAGCCTGTCCACGTGCTCGCGCAGATGACGGGCATGCGCCCCCAGTCTCGCTTGGCGTATTGATTCGTCCGCGGCTTCGGCGGCCTCCAGGTATGCGGCGAGCGAGACCTTGGAGTTGACGATGATGTTCTTGCCGCCCGCCAGCCGCACGACCATGTCCGGGCGCTGTGCGCCGTCGTCGGTGGCGACCCCCACCTGCTCATCGAAGTCGCAGCGGGAGCTCATCCCGGCCAGCTCCACCACGCGGCGCAGCTGCATCTCGCCCCATCGGCCGCGGGCCTCCGGCCGGCGCAGCGCGGTGACCAGCGCCTGGGTCTCGATCCTGAGCTGCTCCGAGCTCTGGCGTGCGATGTGCACCTGTTCGGCCAGCGCGGCATGGGACCGGACCCGTTCCGCGTCCGACTCCCTGAGCTGGGCCTCCACCCGGGCGAGCGTCTCCTTCAGCGGCCCGACCAGGTTTTCCACCGCGGCGCGGCGGGTGTCCAGCTCGCCGGCCGCCTTCGCGTTGGCGGCGTCCAGCCGTCCCTCGGCCATCTCCAGGAATCGCCTGGTGCTGGCGTCGAGCGCCTGCGCCGACAGCGACTGGAACCGCTCGGCGAGCTGGCCCTCGACCAGGGCGGCCCGCTCGCCGGCGGCGCGCGCCCGCTCCTCCGCCGCGCTCGCCCGCGCGGCCAGGCCGGAGGCGGCGCTCGCCTCCCGGCTGCGGGCGAAGAGGAACCCGAGCACGGCCCCGATGACGACGCCGATCAGCACCGCGAGCAGCGAGATGACGCTCATGTATCGATCGTCGCAGCGGGGTGTGACACTCGCCCGGAGGCCACGCGGGCCGAACGGGAGCGGGAGCCCAATTAGACTCGCCCGGGTGAGCCTGTCCATCGGCATCGTCGGCCTGCCCAACGTCGGCAAGTCAACCCTGTTCAACGCGCTGACCAGGGCGAGCGCGCTGGCGTCGAACTACCCTTTCGCGACCATCGAGCCGAACGTGGGCATCGTCGGCATCCCCGACCCGCGGCTGGCGGTGCTCGCGCGCCTGTGCGGCTCGGCGCGGATCGTGCCCGCCACCGCCCGGTTCGTGGACATCGCGGGCCTGGTGCGCGGCGCGTCCCAGGGCCAGGGCCTGGGCAACCAGTTCCTGTCCCACATCAGGGAGGCCGACGCGATCTGCCAGGTGGTCCGGGTCTTCGCGGACCCGGACGTGAGCCATGTGGACGGCGAGGTGTCGCCGGAACGCGACATCGAGACGACCGCGACCGAGCTGGTCCTGGCCGACCTGCAGACGCTGGAGCGGGTGGCGCCCAGGCTCGCCAAGGAGATAAGAGCAGGCAAGGGTGCCGAACGAAAGCGCGTGGCGAACGCAGTCGCTGCCGCGGAGCGCCTGCTCAATGACGGCAGCACCCTGTTCGCCGGGGCCGCCGCGGCCGGGATCGACCTGGCCGACCTGGCCGAGTTTCACCTGCTTACGGCCAAGCCGTTTCTCTACGTGTTCAACACCGACGAGGCCGGCCTGCAGGACAAGGTGGCGCAGGACGCGCTCGCGGCCCTGGTCGCGCCCGCGGAGGCGATCTTCCTCGACGTGAAGACCGAGGCGGAGCTGGCCGAGCTGCCCGAGGACGAGGCGGCCGAGATGGCGGCCGGGCTCGGCCTCGGCGAGCCGGGGCTGTCCCGGCTGGCCCGGGCCGGGTTCCACGCCCTCGGCCGGACCACCTTCCTGACCGCCGGGCCGAAGGAGGCCCGCGCCTGGGAGATCCCCATCGGCGCCACCGCGCCGGAGGCGGCCGGGGTGATCCACTCCGATTTCCAGCACGGGTTCATCAAGGCCGAGGTGGTCTCGTACGACGACCTGGTCGCCGCGGGCTCCGTGGCCGCCGCCCGTGCCGCCGGCAAGGCGCGCATCGAGGGCAAGGACTACGTGATGCGCGACGGCGACGTGGTCGAATTCCGCTTCAACACCTGACTACCAGGAGGCGTGCCATGGTGGCGCTGAGGCAGGTGGGCACGTTCATGGGTGGCCTGTTGGTGGCCAACAGCGCACCGCATCTGGCCACGGCGGTCACGGGACGGACCCATCTCACTCCGCTGGCGGGTAAGGAGTCCTCCCCGGCGGTCAACCTGGTGTGGGGGCTGGGCAACGCCGTGGGCGGTCTCGCGCTCACGCGCGCCTGCGCCCGCACCGGCGACCGTCACTGGGACCGCTCGCTGGTCGTGTTCGAGGCCGGGGCCGCGGCGTTCGCGCTCTGGATGGCCGTGTCGGAGGCGGTGCTGCGGGTGAACACGTCCGGCCGCGCACCCGGCCAAGGGTGATACGGGGCGGCCGCCGCCAGGCCGGTCAATCGCCTGGCTCGGCCGGCCAGTGCAGTGGCCGCGCCGGGTCGAATGCCGTCAGGCCGGCCGGGGGCTGCTCGCCGAGCGCCAGGGCGGCGGCCGCGCGACCGGTCCAGGGGCCGGCGGTCAGTCCTTCCGGGCCGTTCCCGGCCGCGATCACCAGCCCGTCGGTGAAGGCACCCAGCAGGGGCAGGCCGTCGGCGGTGACCGGCCGGAAGCCCACCCGCGTCTCAACGACCGTGGCGTCCGCCAGACCTGGCGCAAGAACCGTCGCGGCGGCGAGCAGGCCGCCGAGCCCGCCCGCGGTGACCCGGTCGTCGAAACCCGCGTCTTCGCGGGTGGCGCCGAGCACGACCCGGGAAGGCGGGAAGGCCAGCAGGTAGGGCCCGTGGTCGGGCAGGACCACCGGCCATTGGCCCGTGTCGGCGCCGGGGACATCCAGGTGGACAATCTGCCCGCGCTGCGGGCCGATCGCCAGGCTGTGGGCGGCGGCCTGGCTGAGCTCCGCGCAGATCAGTGCCGTCCACGCGCCCGCGGCCACCACGACGGCGTCCGCCTCGATGACCTCGGAGCTGGTCACTTCGGCGACGCCGGTGACGCGTCCCCGGCGCTCGGTGAGCACGGCGGTTCCCGTCACGCGCCTGGCGCCGTGGCGTGCCGCCGCCCGGAGCAGGCTGCCCCGGATCGCCCGGCCGTCGATCCGGGCTGCCCCACCGATCCACACCGCGCTCAGCTCACCGGCCAGTGGCGGGAACAGCTCGCGCGGGCCACCGGGAGGGAGCACCGAGATCTCCCCGATCTCCGGGTAGTCCAGCAGCCGGGAGCGAACGTGAGTCTCGATCTCCCGCAGGGGTGTGCGGTCAGCTGCTGCACGGCCGGCCCGTGCTCCGGTCCCGGCGTGTGCTGTCGGCTCGCCGGTCAGGCAGAGCGCTCCCACCCGCTGGTAGCCGGTCCCGGCCTCGCCGTCTTCGGCGAGCATGGAGATCAGCTCCGGGTAGTACCGCGCGCCGTCCGCCCCCAGGCGGTAAGCCGGGTCGTCGTCGGGGCTGGTCCAGGGGCAGATGATGCCCGCCCCGGCGCCGGTGGCCGGCCCCGCCTCCACCCCCTCGATGATGACCACGGCCACCCCGCGCCGGGCCAGATGATAGGCAACGCTTGCGCCGACGATCCCTGCGCCCACGACAACGATCCGGGTGCTGTGACTCATGAGCTAATAATCAGCCGTAGTGCCTCAGGTGGGGCCACAGCGTGCGCCAGCTGGCCACCGGGCCGGTGCAGACGCCGATCGGGATGCCGGTCCAGTCGTTGTGCACGTGGTACGGGGCGTAGTAGGTGGTCAGCAGGCGGCAGCTGGCGAAGTCCGGCCGCAGCTGGCCGAGCGCGTCCACGACGAGCACGGTGCGGTCCGAGGCCCGCCCCGGCCCCCACATCCAGTAGGCGTTGTGGCCGGAGAGCACGGGCGGGAGGCGATCGGCGGAGCCGAGGACGTCGAGCGCGGCGGCCTCCCCGTAGAAGCCGGTGAAGATCGAGGTGGGCGGCTGCCCGGCGTGCACCAGCGCCGCGTCCTGCGCCGCGACCGTGCGGGTGAGCTGCGGCCAGCCGAGGGTGTCGCCGAGGTCGGCGTGCTGCGACGAAGCCGGCAGGTCGTGTACGTGACTGGCCGGCACGATGGGCAGCAGAGCCGGCAGGATGATGAGCGTGCCCACCAGGGGCGCGGCGATCACGACGCCGCGCCGCAACCGCGGCCGGCGGGCGCGGGCGATCCAGCGCTCGGCGGCCAGGGAACCCGCCGCCAGCACCGCTGGTGCCACTCCGTCGGCGTAATACACCTTGCCCGGCACCCAGGCCAGTACGTAGACGGCGATGACCGTGGCGGCGACCGCGATGAACCGCAGCTCCGGGGCCCGCCAGAGCCTGATGAAGCCGGCGATGGTCAGCGGGATCACCAGCAGTCCCAGGTAGACGAGCTGGGCCGGCAGCCCGCCGAGGTAATCGGCAGCGGAGGTGTTCTGCTGGTGCAGCGCGGAGGCCATGGCCAGTTGCGGCCACCCATGCGTGGCCTGCCAGATGAGATTGGGCGCCCAGATGACCGCCGCGATACCGGCGCCGAGCCAGGGCCATCTCGTGCGCAGCACGGGGCGGTGCTCCGAGACGAGGATGCCAAGCGCGAGGCCGGCCAGCAGCATGACCATCAGGTCGTTGTTCTCGAGCCCGGCGCCGGCCGCGGCGCCGGCGCCAAGCCACCAGTGCGGCCGGTGCCGCAGCAGTGCCGTGGTGACGCACAGCAGGACCGCCGCCCAGGCCAGCAGGTCCGGCGGCGTGGTGTTGCCGATGTGCGTGGCGCCGATGACGATCGGGGCGCACGCCGTGGCCAGTGCGGCGAGCGCCCGGCCGAACCGGCCCGCGCCGAACAGCGCCGCGAGCCTGGCCGCGATGACCACGACCGCGCCACCGGCGAGCGCCGGGATGATCCGGATCGCCGTCGGGCTGACGCCGAGAACGTCGGTGATCCGGGAGAGGAGCGGGACGAGCGGCGGCTGGTCCACGTAGCCGAACGCGAGATGGCGGCCGGCCACGATGAAGTACAGCTCATCCTGCTGGAAGCCGTACCGGCCGCTTACCGCCAGTTCGACCGCCACGAAGACGGCGGCGATCAGCCACGCGAGGACCGGCACGCGATCGGAGGTGGCACCCGGCGCCTGCGGCGTGGACGTGGTCATCGGGACGCCGCTCTCAGGGATAAGAGCGGATCCTCCGGGCTCGGTCATCCCGTTGCCTCCGGCGGTGTGCTGTCAGGAAGTCCCCGGCAGGCTGCTGATATTATTGCTTCTCTAAACTGATATCACTATGCTAAGTGTGTGGTATCAAGCACGTCAAGCGGAGGTGGTAGCGGTGACCGCACAGGCTCCAGCCAGCACGGGCCCGCAGCTGGCCCGGCAGCGGATGGCCGAGCGCGGGGTATGGTCAGCGCCCGGCGTCCCGGTGCTGGCTGCCGGAACCGTGCTGCTGGTGGTGGGGATCGGGTTGCTGATCCGGGCCATCCAGCAGGGCGCGGGTACTGACCACAAAGTTCTGGGCGTGGTAGCGGTGGTCCTCCTGATCGGCGGCTTGCTGGCATTTCACGGGCTGACGCCGGTGGTCGCCGGGGAGGCGCGGGTGGTGCAGCTGTTCGGCAGCTACCGCGGCACCATCCGGGCTCCCGGCCTGCACTGGGTCAACCCGTTCGCCCGGCGGCGGAAGGTGTCGATCCGGCTCCGCAACCATGAGACGGCGATGGCGAAGGTGAACGACGCCGACGGCAACCCGATCGAGATCGCGGCGGTGGTCGTGTGGCAGGTGCAGGACACGGCCCAGGCGCTCTATTCGGTTGAACGACTTCCCGAAGTTCGTCGCCATCCAGACCGAGACCGCCGTCAGGCACATTGCTTCCAGCTACCCCTACACCAGCCAGGGCCAGCTGTCGCTGCGCGACAACGCCGAAGAGGTCACCGGCCGGTTGTCGGCCGAGATAGCGGACCGGGTCAGGTCGGCCGGGGTCATCATCATCGAGTCGCGCCTGACCCGGCTGTCCTATGCCGCTGAGATCGCCCAGGCCATGCTGCGCCAGCAGCAGGCCAACGCCGTGGTCGGCGCCCGGACGCGGATCGTCGAGGGCGCGGTCGGCATGGTGCAGCTGGCCCTGCAGCGGCTTGAGGACGAGGGCGTGGTCGAGCTGGACGAGGAGCGCAAGGCCGCCATGGTGTCGAACCTGCTGGTGGTGCTGTGCAGCGAGCAGGCCACCCAGCAGGTCGTCAACACCGGCTCCCTGTATCAGTAAGGGCAGGCACGGTTACGACGTGAGCGAGCGCAAGAGCCTGCTGCTGCGGCTCGACCCGGCCGTGCATGACGCCCTGGCCGGGTGGGCGGCCGACGAGCTGCGCAGCACCAACGCCCAGATCGAGTTCATCCTGCGCCGTGCCCTGGCCGACGCCGGGCGGCTGCCGGGGCGGGTGGGGGAGATGCGCAAGCCGGGCCGGCCGCCGCGCGGCACCCGCCCCACCTAGTGCCCAGACACCGGGCCGTCGGCCGCCGGCCGCACGTATCACGGATCTTGGTCAGCCAAACCGGGACGAAATGGACGTGATCATGACCAGGATCCGTGACAGGTGGAGTTTCGCAGCCGGACGGGATCGCGGGGAGCGGCTGGGCGGCCCGCACCAGCTTGGGGGGACTCGGGGGCCTGGTACGGGCCGCGTCTGCCTGCGATCGGTGCCCCCGCCGGGCGGGGCGCAACGGGCGGCGGCACCTACGCTCACGATAGCTGCGGTAAGGACGAGGGCGGCCCGCAGGAAGCGCCCTGGAGCGCTGGCGGGGCATTCTCCACATGACCTCCATGTGTTCTCCAACTGGCCTTTACCCCGGCGGGCTCAGGTGGGTTGATCCGCCCGGGGCAGCGGCGGGGAGTGTGAAGCCCAGGGAGAGCCGGTCCTGGGCCTCTGGGGCTCGTGGGGGGGCACCCGCCGCTGTCACCGGCGGTGCGTGGTCGGCTCCAGCCGCAGCTGGCGGCAGACGCGCTTGGGGTAGCCGCCGGGCCGGCGGGGGCCGTGGGCAACCGGCCCGGGCTTGGGCGCGGCGGGGGGGGCCGGACTTGTCCCGGTGGGAGCCTCCGCCGGCCCGGGGCGCGAGAACATCAGCGGCGCGGGAACGCGAAGGCCGACGGGCGCGCCCGTTCCTCCCCGCCGGATAGGCCGGAGCAGCCGCGCGAGACAGGCAGGATCAGCCGAGACGGAACAAGGCGGCCGGGACAGACAGGCCGCCCGCGACAGGCAGGGCCGACCGGGACCGGGCAAGGCGGCCCGGGGTGGACGAGGCGGCCGGTACGAGCAGGGCTGACTGAAGGGCAAAATGGTCGGCGCGGCGCGAGGCGGCCGGTACCGGCAGGGCGGCTGAGACGGGCAAAATGGCTGGCGCGGCGAGGCGGCCGGTACCGGCAGGGCCTGGCGAGACGGGGCAAGATGATCGGCGCGGCGCGAGGCGGTCTGGACTAGGCCAGGCGGCCGGGGCGGGCCGGCCTTGCCGTGGATCCTGTGCCGACTGACGCTGCGGCGGCGCCAGTCGTGGTGTATATTCGAATAAGTGTTCGTTTTCTATGGTTTAGCCAGCATGGAGTTCCGTGAGATGGTGCGGTACGTGTCTGACGGGGGCGCAGTGAACGATGATCATTAGGTTGACGGGAATACAATGCCGCTACGGAAAGTAACCTTCCAGCGCGTGCCGGTACCGGGCCGGCCCGTCCGGGCCCCCGCGGCCCCTCCTGCCGAATCGTCCCAGGTCAGCGTGGGTGTTCGAAGCGTGTTCGGAGTACCCACAGTGCGTCATCGCAGGTCGCTGGCCGAATTGTCACATGTTGCAGGTCCCAAAGGACTCCCCGATCAGCCTTTTATGACGCAGAATGGTCCACGGACGGACATGGAGAGCGCGCATCTCTGCGCGTGCGCGGGAGCCCGGGGGCGGAGGTGCGATGGGTCGTAGGTCAACCGTCGATCGCAGTCCGCAATCAGATCTATACAGCGCGGACTACGTTGCGGGGACCGGGGACCTGGCGCAGGACGTCGGGCAGAAGGACCGCACCGTTTCGGGCTGGCGTGGCGCTGGCGGGCGCTGGCTTGTCTGGGTCTTCCGGGTTGTGGTCTGGCTGGTGCTGCTCCTCATCGGTTACCGCGGTGTGACCGCGATCATGGAGGGGGAGACGACCAGGGGCGGAGCTTCCGCGCCCGCGGCCACCCCCAGCAGTTCCTTTCCCTCGGCGCTGGCGGGCGCCTACGCGCTGCAGTTCGGACAGGTGTACCTGAACGCGGATCCTGCCAAGGCCAACCAGCGTGCCAGCGAACTGGCCACGTTCCTGCCGTCGGGCGCCGATTCCCAGGCCGGCTGGAACGGGACAGGGTCGCTGGTGCTGCAGTCGGAGCAGGTCGCGGACGTCGCTGTGCAGGACGCCAATCACGCGGTGGTGACGCTGCTGGCACGGGTCAACGGGAACCTGATGGAGCTGGGCGTGCCCGTCTATTACGCCCATGGGGCGCTGGCGGTTTCCGGCGAGCCGGCCTGGCTCCCGGCACCGCCGAAGGCCGCGGTGCCCACGCCCACGCCGCCCAGTTCCGATGCGGCCTCACAGGCGGAGCTGACTTCACAGCTGCCGTCCTTCTTCCAGGCCTATGCCAGCGGTGACCAGGCCACGCTCGGGCGCTTCCTGGCGCCCGGCACGACCGTGACCGGCCTGAACGGGCAACTGACCTTCGGTTCGCTGGCCGGGGTCACGGTCCCGACCGGCGGGGACACCCGTCACGTCATCGCCACGGTGGAGTGGAACGTCCCCGGGCAGGCCAGCTCGGGCACGGTATCGCCGCCCGCCCAGCTGGAGATGAGTTACGCGCTGACGATCGTGAACAAGGGCGGGACCTGGTACATCAGCGCAATCGGCCCGTCGTTCCAGACCGCGGGGTCCTCGTGAGCGTGACCTGGCGGCTGCTGGGGCCACCCGCACCTCTGCAAGCCCCCATACCCCGGAGTAGAAGGCGATGTCGTTCATTTCACTGACCGCGGTGGCTCCCGCGGCGCTGAGCACCTCCGGTCTCGTGTCCTACTTGCAGGGCCTCTTCGGGCCGCTGTTCCTCGGGATCGTCGGGATTGTGGCGCTCTTCTTCCTGTTCACCCGGGAGATCATCCGGTTCGTGCAGTTCATGGTGCTTGCTGTCGCGATCGCAGTGGTCTTCTACACGCCGAGCATCGTGCAAACCCTGGCCCAGGGCATAGCGAAGGCCTTGGGCGTCGGCGGCTGACCCCGGCTCCAGCGCGGAAGGGAGAAACGACTGGTGGAGCTGCCCACCTATACCAGCATCTGGCGGATCGAGAAGCGGCTGTACAAGCTCTACGATTTCCGGCTCCCGATGCCCCTTCCGGTGGGCCAGATTGCCGTTTTCACGGCCATCACCGTGCCGTACGTGATCCTCCTCACGCTGTTCGGGCTCCCCTTCAGTCACACCCTCTTCTGGCTGTATGTGCTGCCACCCGGTGTCCTGACCTGGCTGGCCACCCGGCCGGTCCTGGAAAGCAAGCGCCTGCCGGAACTGATCATTTCCCAGGTGCGCTATATCGGCGAGCCGTCCGCCTGGTGCCGGATGACGCCCCACGTCGAGAAGGACGAGATGATCGTGACCGGGCGGGTGTGGCGGCGCGGCCAGCCCCAGCCGGCCGTGGAACCGCCCGCCGTGCCCACCCGGCCGGCCGTGCCTGCCATCGAGCCGGCCGCCGTCCCTGTTGTCGCCCGGCCAGGCGAGAGGGCCGGCCAGCGGGCGGTTCCCGCGGCCGTGCCCGGCCAGGCATCCGGCCGTGTGCGGGTCCCGGCTGCTGCCGGGCCCGGCCGGGACGCCGGTGCGGCGCGGGGCGCCGGGAAGCCGACGGGCGTCCGGGCAACTGCGGCCGCGCGCGGCGGTGCCAATGGCCACGGCGGTGCCAACGGTCACGGGTCCGTGCCCGCCGCGTTCGGCGCCTCCGGGCGCAGCGCGCCCCCCGCCCCAGCGCCGGCCAAGGCCCCCGCCCCCGCTGACCCTCCGATGGCCACAGGCGCTTCGGCGCCGGCCATCCCTGCTTCCCGCCAGTCCTGCCGCCCCCACTCGCGGGCCGGCCGCGGCCAGCGCGTCCGCACCAGCCAGCGCCGAGGCATCCGCCGCCCCGGCGCCGGCCAAGGCCCCCCCTGCCCCCGCCAGTGCCCCGGCCCCCCTCGACATTCCGGCTTCCGCATCTGCTCCGGCTTCCGCGAATGCTGCGGCTCCCGCGAGCGGCCCGGCTTCCGCGAGCGGCCCGGCTTCCGCCAGCGGCCCCGGCTTCCGCGACTGCTCCGAATTCCGCGAGCGGCCCGGCATCCGCCAGCGGCCCCGCTTCCGCCAGTGTTCCGGCAGTCTCGGCTTCTGCCAGTCCTGCTGCCACCGCCACTGCTCCGGTCGAGCCCCCGGCAACCACCGGCCCTGAGGCGCCAGCCAAGGCTCCTGCTCCCGCCGCCGCAGCACAGGCTCCCGCGGCCTCGCCGCCGCCCCCCGTCCGGGAAACCCCGGCGGCCGGACCGCGCCGGCGCCCGGGCCGCCGGTGGTGGTCGTGCCCGTGCAGCGGGGCCCCATCGGCCCGCCCACGGTGCGGCCCCGGACGGTCGAGCGGGCGCTGAGCGGCCCGGCCGCCCAGCGCAGCACGAACTGGCGCGACCACGTCGCGCTCGTCCCCGGCGGCGTCGGGCCGGGCCGGCCGGATCACGACAAGCGCGACCGGGCGCGGGCCGTCCTGCCGGTCGATGGCTCCCGGCTGGTGGCGGTGCTGGGCTGCACGGTCGGCGCCGGCCAGACGGTGACCACGCTGATGCTCGCCGACCTGCTCGCCAGCCTGCGCGGGGAGGCGGTGGCCGCGCTCGACCTCAACCCCGCCCCGGGCTCGCTCGGCGAGCTGGCCGCGCCCCGGCCCGTGCTGCCGGTCGGGTCGCTGCTGGCCGGCCGGGTGGCCCGGCTCCGGCCCGGCGCCAGGCGCGTGGCGGGCACTCGCCGCGCGGGCGCGGGCCAGCTCGACGTGTTCGTGCCGGAGGTCCGGGGCGACGGCGCGCTGGACATGGGCGACCTGGAGTACCGCCGGGCTTTCGACGCCGTCGCCGACGGTTACGGCTCACCCTCGCCGACCCCGGCGCCGCCGCGGTGGCCCGGGTGCTGGCCGTCGCCGATCAGCTGGTCCTGGTCGCCCCGGCCAGCCCGGACGCCGCGCGGGCGCTGTGCCATGACCCGGGAGTGGCTCGGCGCCCACGGCTACGAGCGCGCTCGCCACGAACTCGATCGCCGTGCGTCAACGGCCTGTCCAAGCGCAGCATGCCGCACGCCGAGCAGGCCGAACTGGTGGTGCGGGGCAGAGTGCCGGGCGATCGTCCGGGTGCCCTGGGACGACCATCTGGCCGAGCCGCAGGCCGAGCGGGGCATCAGGGACAGCCTCGACCCGGGTGCCGCCGCGTCGCGGCTCGGGCAGCTGCGCCCGCCGGTCCTGCAGGCCTACACGGCGCTGGCCGGGGTGCTGGTCGCCGCGCTCGGCCGCCGAGCCCGCCGCGGCAGCGGGTGGCCAGATGAGCGGACGCACCCGGGGCCGCAGCCGGCTGACCGTCCGTTACTTCGATGACCGGATCCTGCTGACCGAGACCCACGCCTGGGCGTACTACCGGCTGCCGACCCACGCCTACGAGTTCACCACCCCGCTCGAGCGGGAGGCGCTGGCGATCAACATCACGGTGGCGCTGGCGGCGATCCGGCTGCCCGACACCGAGGCGCACCTGCGGATCGCGCACCGGTCCTACCCGGCGGCGCAGTGGGCGGCCCGGCTGGACGCCACCTCCGACGGCGGCCCGGGCTGGCGGGACTACCTGGACGAGATGTACCGCCATGTGTGGGCGAAGGAATTCTGGACCAAAGAGGTCTACCTGGGGGTGCGGCTGGGCCAGCGCGGCATGCGGGCGCAGCTCTCGGGCGGGATGCTCTCCCAGTTCATCAACGCCTACCGGGGCAGCGAGCAGGCGCTGGGCCTGACCGACGAGGCGGTCAGCGACGGCGAGCTGGCCCGCTGGACCGAGCAGTCCGAGCGGCTGGGCCGGGCGCTGTCGTCCAGCGCCCTGCACGCCCGGCACGCGACCAGCGAGGAGATCGCCTGGCTGTTCCGGCACACGCTGGCCGGGACGGTGGGCGACCCGCCACCGTCGGCGGTCCGCCGCCGCACGCTGGGGGGCGGGGGAGATCGAGGCGCTGCTGGAAGGCCAGGTGCAGAACGGCCGCACGCATGCTGCGGCTGGAGCACCCGGCTGGCGAGTCGTGCGTGGCGTTCCTGTCGTTCTCCCGGTTCCCCGACGTCATGTCGTTCCCCGATGGGGAGCCGTGGCTGCACTTCGCTGACTCGCTGCCGTTCCCGGTCGAGATCAGCTCCCGGATGAGGCTGATCCCGCCGGCCAAGGCCAGCAAGGACGTCGGGCGCAGGCTCGCCCACGCCAGGGACATGGACGCGCACATCCGGGAGGCGGGGGTCGACCTGCCGCTGGCGCTGGCCGAGCAGCTCGAGGCCGCCCGGATGCTGGAGCACGGGATCACCAAGGAGCGGCTGCCGTTCGTGTACGGCTGGCACCGGCTGTCGGTGGCCGCGCCGACCCGGGAGCTGTGCCAGCGCCGGGTCGAGGCGCTGGTGGAGCACTACCGCGACATCGGCATCGACGTGGTCAACTCCACCGGCGACCAGTTCTCGCCTGCTGTGCGAGTCGCTGCCCGGCGACCGGGTGCGGCTGTCCTCCTACGTGCAGCGCCAGCCGCTGTACACCATCGCCGGCGGCGTGCCGACGGCGACCGTGGATCTGGGCGACCGGCCGAGGCGGCGGGCTGGACAGCAGCGACGAGACGGCTGGGTGGGCCCCTACATCGGCGAGACGCTGGGCCGGGCGCGGTCCATCGTCCACTTCGACCCGCTGCTGGCCGCGACCCGCAACCGGCCCACCGCGGTGGCGATCACCGGCGAGCCGGGCGGCGGCAAGACCACCCTGGCGCTGCTGCTGATCATGCAGCTGGCGCTGCGCGGGCGTGACGGTCGCGGTCATCGACCCCAAGGGGGACGCCGAGTCGCTGGTGGACGTGCTGCAGGCACGCGGCCGCAAGGCGCGGGTGCTGCCGCTCGGCTCGGCCGCGCCGGGGCTGCTCGACCCGTTCTCGTTCGGCGACGACCTGGCCGAGAAGCGGACCATGGCCACCGAGACGCTGCGGCTGCTGCTGCCGCGGATGAGCGAGGAGCGCGAAAGCGCGATGATCCAGGCGGTGGCCGCGGTCGCGGGCCGGGAGCGGCCCAGCCTGGGCAAGGTCGTCCGGCACCTGGAGCAGGCCGAGGACCCCGCGTCGAGGAACCTGGGCGCGGTGCTGCGCTCGATGTCGGAGATGCGGCTGGCCCGGCTGTGTTTCGCGCCCTCGGGCGGGCAGCGCATCGATGCGGCCGGGTGGACCACGGTCTTCACCCTGGCCGGCCTCACGCTGCCGGACGCCGCGGTGAGCCGGGACGACTTCTCCTACGAGCAGCGGCTGTCGGTCGCCCTGCTGTACCTGGTCTCCCAGTTCGCGCGCAGGCTGCTGAACGGAATGGACCGCCGGCTGCCCAAGGCCATCTTCCTGGACGAGGCGTGGGCGATCACCTCCACCCCCGAAGGGGCCAAGCTGGTGCCCGAGGTGTCGCGGATGGGCCGGTCCCGCAACACCGCGCTGATCCTGGTCTCCCAGAACGCCGGTGACCTGCTGTCCGAGCAGGTCACGAACTGCATCTCCGGGGTGTTCGCGTTCCGCTCCTCCGAGCGGGTCGAGGTGGCGAACGTGATGGCGCTGCTGGGGGTGGAGGCTCCGATGAGCACCAGATCGTGCTGCGGGGGCTCGGCAACGGGGAATGCATCTTCCGCGACCTGGAGGGCCGGGCGGGCCGGATCGGCATCGACCTGATCTCCGACGAGATGCGGCAGTGGCTGGACACCAACCCCACCCGCAGCAGGCCCGATCTGGACGTCCCGCGCGCGGTCGCGGGGCCCGCACCGGGCGAGCCGGGCCCCGCCGAACCATCGGCGGCGGGCAACGGCTCCGCGCAGGACCAATCCAAGGACCGCCCCTACGCAGGAGAGCCAGCGCCCTGATCCGACACCAGCCCGCGACGTCCAGGCCGATCCGCTTAGCCAGCGCGAAGCCTCCCGTCCTGACTTCCGGAGTCTCCCGATGCCCAGACCGTTCTCCCGGGCGCCACTGGTCTCCCGGGTGCCGCTGCCCGTGCGCCGTGCCGTGCTGCTGCTCGGCGTCATCGCGGCAGTGGCCGGCCTGCCCGGCACCGCGCTGGCGGCGGTCCACCCGGCCAGCCCGGCCGCCCCGGCGGCGGCCCGGGCGCTGGTGACACCCGCCAACGCCAGCGGCCCGCCGCGGAGCGCCCCGCGCTGCCTGCCTCAGCCAGCCGGGCCCGCCGGCCTGACGGGTCCTGCCCAGCCCGGCCGCGCCCGGGGGCGTCTGCCAGGTGCCCGGGATCGGTGACATCGGCGGCCTGCTCGGGTTCTGCGCGGCCGGGTCCAGCGGCCTGATCGGCGACCTCAACAACATCTGCCAGCCGTCCGTGCCCGCCCCCGAGTCGCGCCACCGGCGGCATCGACGCGCTGATCCGGCCGCCCGACTCGGCGGTCACAGCAGCCGGCCACCCTGTATGACAGCTACGGGATGGCCGGGCAGTCCTGGGCCGCCTTCGACCTGCAGTGCTCCGACTATGGCCTCGCTGATCGGTAACAACGTCGCCGGGGTGGTGTTCGACGCGGCGAAGGCGCTCGACCGGGTGACCATCACCGTGTACCAGTCGGCGGCGGGCGAGGGCATCCTGTCCTGGCTGAGCGGCGCCGTGGACAAGCTGATCACCAGCCTCGGCAACGCCATCTACTTCCCGTACCTGGCGCCGGTGGTCATCATCGGGGCGATCTGGCTGGCCTGGCAGGGCCTGATCCGCAAGCGCGCCTCCCGCACCATCGAGGGCACCATCTGGATGGTCCTGGCCTGCGCGGCGGCGATCTGGCTCATCGGGCGGCCGGCCGACTTCACCGGGGTCGGCAAGACGGTGTCCGACGGCATCACCCAGACGCTCAACATCGCGTTCGCCAAGCTCCCCGCCCCTCAGCAGGCCAGCTGCGTCCCGCTGCAGAAGGGTGACCCGCAGACGCCGGCCGGAACCAATTTCGCTTACACCGCGGGCAACGGGGTCGTCGACACCAACGCCAACGAACTGTGGACGGTCCTGGTCTGCAAGCCGTGGCTGGACGGCGAGTTCGGCACCACCGACCTACTCGGCCGCGGGCAAGCCGCCGACCGTGGTCAACAAGTACGGCCGGCAGCTGCTGTGGGCGCAGGCGATCGCGGCGAACGAGAAACCGACGGCGACGGTGATCACGGCGAAACAGAACGCCTACACCGGCATCGCGGCCTCGATCAAGCAGAACGAACCCGGCGTGTACCCGCTGTTCCAGGGCAAGCAGTGGACCACCCGGCTGGAGATCGGCTTCGCGGCGCTGTTCGCCGCGCTGGCCGCGGGGCTGCTGGTGCTGCTCATCGCGATCACCCTGATCATCCTGAAACTCGGCTTCCTGCTGCTGCTGGTGGCGGGCCCGTTCTTCCTCATCGTCGGCACCCATCCGGGGTTCGGGCGGGTCATCGCCCTGCGCTGGGCCGAGATGCTGATCGGCGTGCTGCTCAAGACGGCGGCGATCGCGCTCGTGCTCAGCGTGCTGCTGTACGCCTATTCGCTGATCATGGGCGCCAGCGATGCCGCGCTGCCGTGGGCCCTGAAGATCCTGATGATCGCGCTGGTCACGGTGGCGGTGTTCATCTACCGCAAGCCGTTCGCCCATCTGTTCTCGGCCGTGGGCTACGGGGTGATCGGCTCGCGGGAGCGGGCGGAGGCGAGCCTGGCGGTGGCCGGGAGCACTGCGCGGCAGAACACCGTCGACGCCGCGACGGTGGGGGTGCCCGGGTTCGCCGGCTACCGGGCGGCCCGGTGGGCGCGGCGCAACCCGGGGCAGGCGGCCAGCGTGGCCGCGGGGGTGGCCACCGCCGGGACGGCCGGGGCGCTGGCCGGGGCCGCGGCGGCCGGGGCAGGCCGGCTCCGACGGCTCCAGCGGCTCCAGCGGGTCCAACGGGCAGACCGCCAACGGCTCAGCCTCCAGGGGCGACGGCGCCGACCCGGAGGACGCACAGCAGGCGGGCTCGGGCTCCCAAGGCAAGGCGGCAGGCCGGGGCCGGGTCCGGAGAGCGGAGACCGGCAGCAACGGCGCGGGCCGGACCCCGCCGCCGTTGGAGCTCCCGCCCCGGGACGGCGAGTCCGGGCCGCCGCAGGTGTCCGGCTGGTCGCGCGGGGGAACCGACCCGGGCAAGCCCCGCTGGCCGGGTACCGCACCCCGGTCCGCGCCTTCCGGCGCGCCGCCGCGGCCGGCCGCCAGCGCCGGCTCTGCCGCCCCCCCGGCCCGCGCCTTCCGCCGCGCCACCGCGGCCAGGCCGCCAGCGCCGGGCTGCCGGCCCCGCCGGTCCGCGCCCAGGGCCCAGGCACCCTGGGGCCGGGCAGCGCCAAGCTCGTGGGGCAATGGCGGCGCCTTCACCCGCTCACCCGGGCAGGCCGCTGGGCGGGGCACCGGATCCGGCGGTGACCGGGTGCCCGCCGGGGACAGGCCCGCCAGCAGCCCGGCATGGCCCGCCTCGCCGGGCCGGTCGGCCCCGGCGGCCCCGGCGTCCCCGCCCGGCGAGAAGGGCCCGGCCCCGTTCTGGCTCCGCCCGATCCGCCGCCGGAAGTAGTTCCCGACGATGGACCTGACGTCGGCCCAGCGCAAGATGGCTTTCGTCGTCATCGTGCTGGCCCTGGCCGGTCTGGGCGCCTTCCTGCTGTGGCCGCGCCCATCGCCGGCGGCGTCCGCGCACGCGGCTCACCCGGCGACGTCCGCGCCAGCACCGGTGCCGTCGTCCTCCCCGGCGGCCCCGGCCAGCCCGGTGCCGTCGGGACCGGGCGTGAACATCTACCAGCTGCTCCCGTTCACCCAGGCTGACCTGACGGATGCGGCCGGGGTGGTGCGGCAGTTCTGCTCCGACTACGCCACCTACTCCTACACCGAGAGCGCGGACAGCTACGTCGGCCGGATGCGCAGCCTGATCACGTCGGAACTGGCGGCCACCCTGGCGCAGGACTACGCCACGCCGGGCGTGGCCCAGACGAGGACCCAGCAGAAGCAGACCGCCACGGGCAGCGGTGCGATCACCGCGCTGCGCGCGTTCGGCCCGTCGAGCCTGACCTTCGTGGTGACGCTGAACCAGAAGACCTACAGCACCCCGCAGAGCGGAAAGACCACGGCCCACACGGCCAGCGGCGACTACGCGATCACGCTCGCGCGGTCGGGCAGCGGCTGGCAGGTGAATGACATCCAGCTCGCATCGGCGGGCAACTCATGAACTGGCGGCCGGAGTTCCCGCACGTCGGCCGCGCCGCCGCCGCGGTGGCGGTGGGCATGATGCTGGTGATGGTGCTGGGCCTGGCGATCGTCGGGGTGGTGATCGGCGGCGGCAGCGTGCTGTTCGGGGCGGGCCAGAGCTGCACCAGCGGGACGTCCACCTCGGTGAACGGGGCCGCCGCGACGCAGCCCACGGCGAGCGCCGCCGGGCGGGCGACGATTCCCGCCGACTACCTCCATGCCTACCAGCAGGCGGGCAAGAAGTACGGCGTCCCATGGGTGGTGCTGGCGGGGATCGGCGAGGTGGAGAGCAACCACGGCCGCATCATCGCTGCCCGGCGTGCACAGCGGGGCGAACGCGTTCGGCGCGGCGGGCCCGATGCAGATCGGCATCGGCGGCGCGTCGGGCAACAACTGGGGCGGCGCCCCCGTCCACCCGGCCAGCGAGCAGGTCGCCGGGGTGGCCACCGACGGCAACGGTGACGGCATCGCCAGCGTGTACGAGCCGGCCGACGCGATCGCCGGCGCCGCGAAGTACCTGGTCGCCCACGGGGTGCAGAACAACGTCAGCGGCGCCATCTTCGCCTACAACCACCTGACCAGTCCTACGTGCAGGTCGGTGCTCCACTGGGCGGGCGTCTACGCCAACGGCGGCTTCTCGGTCACGGCCGCCAGCGCCGGCGGGGCGGTCACCGCCGCCCAGTGCCTGGCCAGCGCCGCCACCGGCGGCGGCCCGGGCAGCGCGCAGGCCCCGAACCAGGCGGTTGCCACGGCGATCGCGTTCGCCCGGTCGCAGATCGGCAAGCCGTACCTGTGGGGCGGCACCGGGCCGGACGCGTTCGACTGCTCCGGGCTGATGATGATGGCCTACCGGTCGGCGGGGATCAACATCCCGCGTACCTCGGAGGAGCAGTGGACCTGGGGTCCGAGGGTCGCGCCCGGCCATGAGCAGCCCGGCGATCTCGTCTTCTTCGCCGGGTCGGACGGCACCACCACCTCGCCGGGGCACGTCGGGATGGTGATCGGGCACGGCATGATGATCGAGGCGTACGCCACCGGCTTCCCGATCCGCATCACCACATACGGGACCCCCTCAAGCCCGGCCGGTGACCAGAATCCCATCGGTTTCACTCGCCCCTGGGCCCATCCCGGCGTGGTCCTCACCGGCGGGGGAAGTCTCCAGACCGGCGGCTCGGTCGCCCCCGCCGGCGCAGCGCCTAGCCTGCAGCCCGCTCCGGGTGGCCGGGTCACCCGGCACACCGACTGTGTTGCCAGTCCTCATTCGTGCGGCTTCCCGGACGCCACCAACACCGGCGCCGACTGCTCCAGTCTCAGCCCGTCCGGCTCCATCACCGTCACCTCCAGCGGGGCCGTGGTCGAGGGCAAGAACATCTCCGGCTCCATCACCGTCCAGGCGTCCAACGTGACGATCCGGAACGACTGCGTCACGTCCTCGAGCATCTACCCGGTGCACTTCGTCTCCGGGTCGAACCTGACCGTGGAGGATACGACGATCACCGGCACCGGGGGCGGCTGCGCACGTGCCGTCGAGCCCGCAGGCGGAGCCACCACGATGGACCGGCTGAACGTGTCCGGGTGCGAGGACGGCATCCAGATGTATGACAACGACGTCCTGGAGAACTCCTACATCCATGACCTGGCGTTCACCTCGTCCTCGCACAACGACGGGGTGCAGCAGAACGGCGGCCACAACGATGTGGTGCAGGACAACACGATCTTCAACCCGCACAACCAGACCAGCTGCGTGAACTTCACCACCGACTTCGGCGGCATCTCCAACATCACCATCACCGGGAACCTGCTCAACGGCGGGAACTTCACGGTCTACAGCCGCAGCGGGGGCCACGGGGACCCCACCGGGGTGAGCGTCACCGATAACCAGTTCGGCGGTGCCGATGTCTTTGGCCTGCTGTCGGCGGACGGCTCGGTTGCGTGGAGCGGCAACGTCGCCGACTCCACCGGGCAGGCGGTCGGCCAGTAATCACCGGCCACCGGCCGTTCGATCACCCCGTCCGCTGGTCGAAGGCGGCGACGAGGCGCTTGGGCGCCTTGCGGCGCCAGGCTTCCTCGATGATCTCGGCCAGGACCGCCGCCGGGGTGGCGGCCAGGTTGACCCGCAGCCCGCTGAGCCGGTCCCCCCAGCGCAGCGGCTCGAACGCGGCCGGGTCCTGCGCCACGTAGCCCTCGACCTCCAGCGGGTCGATGAACACGTGCAGGCGCGTCCCCTCCGGCGGCACGGTGACGAAGATCTTGCCGCGCACCCGGAACGATGCCATGTCGAAATGGGGCTGTTCGGTGGCCTCGGGCAGGGCAAGCGCGAGCCGCCGGGCCTCCGCAAGATCGCTCATACCGCCAGACTAGGAGGCCGCTGGCCCGGTCATTCGTCCACGTGCGGGCGCCGGGGCATCCGCCGCCCGCGGCGGACGACGGGCGGCTTGGACAGTTCCTCGGGCAGGCGCAGCAGCGGATTGCTGGCGCTGTCCACCACCTCGCCCGCGACCTCCAGCACCCGCCGGCCGCGTGACCGCGCGGCGGACCTCAGCAGCTCGAAGGCCTGCCGGGGGCGCAGCCGGTGCCGCTCGGCCAGCACGCCGATCGCCTGCTCGACCCGCACCCGGACGGTCAGCGCGTGCTCGAGCTGGGCCACGGTCTCCTGAAGCTGCCGGGTATCGGCCGGCTCGGCCTCCTGCCGCTGCCTGGACGCGGCCGGGTCGCCGGGGGTCGGGGGGCCTTGGGCGGGGAGATCGGCGGCGAGCAGGTCGGCCAGGACCATAGCGCTGGTGAGGTCGGAGACCTCCTCATCGCCCACCCGCCAGCCGGTCGGCGTCCGCCTGGCGATCGGCGCGTTCTCGCGGCGGTACGACCCGGCGCCAGCACCCCAGGCGTCACGGCGGCGGGCGCCGTCACCCCGCGGGCCGGCGTCCCAGCCCGCGCCACGCGCGCCGTCACTCTGCCTGCCGCCCTGCCTGCCGTCGCCCTGCCTGCCGTCGCCCTGCCTGGCGTCGGGTCGGCGCGGCCACGGCTCGGCGGCCGGCCGCTGCCCGCCGGGGGGTGCCGTCGGCTGCGAATGCCGGCCGCGGTAACCATCGCTTCGCTCCCGGCCGTCCGGCTCGGTGTCCCGCGGGCCCGCCGCTCCGCGGCCGTCACGGCGCGGGTCGGCGTGGGCTCCCCCCGGGGGGTGGGGGCCGCCGCGGCCGCCGGGCCACCGGGCGGGGTCGTCGTTCCCGGACTGCTCGCGGCCGCGTCGCCGGGGGTTCCCGGCATCAATCGTTTGGTCGCTCTCGGCTTCCATCATCCTGTGGTGAGCTCGCGGAGGTGTTCCCGGATCTGGGCGACCGACGGGTTTGTCATCGCCTTCCCGTCCGGGAGAACAACGGTCGGTACCGTCTGGCTCCCGCCGTTCACTGACATCACATAATCCGCGGCAGCCGGATCCCGCTCGATGTCGACCTCGGTGACCTCGATCCCTTCCCGCGCGAGCTGACTCTTCAGCCGCCGACAATAACCGCACCACGGGGTGGTGTACATCACGAGCGGCTCTGACACGCGCGTCTCCCTGCCTTCCCACACTAGTTCAACTAGCAACAACGCGACCGGCTCTTGGCTTCCCCGACCGTCAGTGGTTTGCGGCAGGATGGCAAACCGATGGTCAGGAGGTGCGGTGGAGGCATACGGCCCGGAAGCTGACGGCCCCGAGGCCGTGCTCGCCGCGCTCGACCCCGAGCAGCGGGAGGTCGCGCTGGCCACCCGGGGGCCCGTGTGCGTGCTGGCCGGTGCCGGGACCGGCAAGACCCGGGCGATCGCGCACCGGATCGCCTACGGGGTGCGGATCGGCGTGGTGAACCCGCGTCACGTGCTCGCCGTCACGTTCACCACCCGGGCGGCGGGCGAGCTGCGGGGGCGGCTGCGCCAGCTCGCCGGGGCGGCTGGCGGCGGCATGGAGCAGGTGCAGGCCCGGACGTTCCACGCGGCGGCGCTGCGCCAGCTCAGCCACTTCTGGCCGCGCACCGTGGGGGGCAGGCCGCCGGCCGTGCTCGATTCCAAGCTGAGCCTGCTCACCGGGATAGCCCGTGAGCTGCGGGTGGACGCGGGCCCGCCGGAACTCCGCGACGCCGCCGGCGAGATCGAGTGGGCCAAGGTCACCCAGGTGCGGCCGGACGACTACCCCGCGGCCGCCGCCGCCGCGGGGCGGATCCCGCCGCTGGGCGCGGAGACCACGGCCCGCCTGTACGCCGGGTACGAGAGGACGCGCCGGGATCGGCACCTGGTGGACTTCGAGTCCGTGCTGGAACTGACCGCCGCCATCCTCACTGAGCACCGGGCCGCGGCGGCCGAGTTCGCCGACCGGTACCGCTATTTCGTGGTGGACGAGTTCCAGGACGTCAACCCGCTGCAGAAACTGCTGCTCGACGCCTGGACCGGCGGCCGGGACGACGTGTGCGTGGTCGGCGACCCACGCCAGACCATCTACTCGTTCACCGGCGCCACCCCGGCCTACCTGACCGGCTTCACCGCCGAGTTCCCGCATGCCACGGTGGTGCGACTGGTGCGCAACTACCGCTCGACGCCGCAGGTGGCCGCGCTCGCGAACCGGCTGGCCGGCTCGGCCGGCGGCCGGCGCAAGACCCCGCCGCGCGGCGGGCCGCTGCCCCATGGCGCCCTGGTCGGGCAGCGGGCCGCCGGGCCGGAACCGGAATTCGCCGGCCACGCCGACGAGGCGGCGGAGGCGGCGGCGGTCGCCACCCGGGCGGCCGAGCTCATCGCGTCGGGCATCCCGCCGCGCGAGATGGCCGTGCTGGTGCGTGTCAACGTCCAGACCGAGCGCTTCGAGCAGGCGCTCGCGGAGGCGGGGGTGCCCTTCCAGGTGCGGGGGACGGAACGGTTCTTCGAGCGGGCCGAGGTGCGCCAGGCGATGGGGATGCTGCGGGCCGCCGCGGCGTCCGGCGCGGCCGGGCCCGCCGGCGCGGCCGACGCGGCGGCGTCCGCCCCCGCCGCGGCCGAGGTCAGGCACGTGCTGTCCGGGATCGGCCTGACCAGGAAGCCGCCGCCGGGCCGGGGCTCGGCCCGGGAGCGGTGGGAGTCGCTGGCCGCGCTGGCCCAGCTGGCCGAGGATTTCTGCGCGGCCACGCCCGGCGCGGGACTGGCCGACATCGCCGGCCAGCTCGCCCACCGGGCCGCGATCGAGCATCCACCGGCCCCGGACGGGGTGACGGTGGCCTCGCTGCACGCGGCCAAGGGGCTGGAGTGGGACGTGGTGTTCCTGCCCGGGCTCACCGAGGGGAACCTGCCCATCGTCCACGCCCAGACCGACGAGGCGGTCGCCGAGGAGCGGCGCCTGCTCTACGTGGGCGTGACCAGGGCCCGGGAACGGGTGTACCTGTCGTGGGCGCTGGCCCGCTCGCCCGGCGGGCGGCCGTCCCGGGTGCCGTCGCGGTTCCTGGACGGCCTGCGTCCGCGGCGGCTGGCCGGCGGCGCCCGGGACCGGGCGGCACGGTCCCGCGGCGCCCGGCCCCGCGCCGCCGGCGTCCCGGCTGATCGGAGCCGGCCGCCCCGGGCGGTACGGTTCCCCGGTGCCGGCGTTGCGCGACGGGGCGCCCGCTGGCGCGGCCGATGCGGGCCCCTGAGGAAGGCTGAAGGCGGGCTGTGAGCGAGACCCTGGACCGGCTGGTGGACCTGCTCAACCTCGAGCAGATCGAGCTCAACATCTTCCGTGGCCGCAGCCCGAGCGACCGGCGGCAGCGGGTGTTCGGCGGGCAGGTGGCGGGCCAGGCGCTGGTGGCGGCGGGCCGGACCGTGCCGGCCGACCGGCCCGTCCATTCCCTGCACGCCTATTTCATCCGGCCCGGCGACCCGGCGGTGCCGCTCGTCTACATCGTTGACCGGGTGCGGGACGGGAAATCGTTCACCACCCGGCGGGTATCGGCGATTCAGCACGGCAAAACGATCTTCACGTTGTCCGCGTCCTTCCACCATGACGAGCCCGGCCCGGTGCACGCCGCGGCGATGCCGCAGGTGCCGCCGCCGGAATCGGTGCTGCCCACCGCCGAGCGGCTGGAGAAGCTGGCCGGGGCGCCCATGCGCGAGCTCTTCACCAACAACCCGATCGACCTCCGCTTCGTCGGGCCGCTCACGTATGAGGCACAGCTCGACCCATCCCTGCGCACCGACCGCAACCTGGTCTGGCTGCGGGCCGATGGCGAGCTGCCGGACGATCCGCTGCTGCATGTCTGCCTGATGACCTATGCCTCGGACATGACGCTGCTCGACACCGTCCTGCTGCGGCACGGCCTGTCCTGGGCGGACGGCCACACGAGCGGGGCGAGCCTCGATCACGCGATGTGGTTCCACCGCCCGTTCCGCGCCGACCGGTGGCTGCTGTACGCTCAGGACTCCCCGGTGGCGGTCGGCGCCCGGGGGCTGGCCCGCGGTGAGGTGTTCACCGAGGAAGGCGACCTGGTGGTGTCGGTCGTGCAGGAGGGCCTCATCCGGATCACGCCATGACGCCGCCCCGGTGCCAGTGACAAACCGGTGGCGCCGCGGTGAGGCCGCCCTGGCCGGCCGGTGAGCGGGCGGATGCAAGCGGCCGCGGGAATCCGCCCGCACGCGTGGCCCGCGGGCCGGTAACCGCGCTTGACCCAGCGGCGGCCTGGTGAGCCGGGTCGGTCCGCGGCCCGCAGCGGCCCGGCGGCCGGCCGCAGATCCGCCGGGAAAATCAGTTGCCCCCAGGGGGGTGGCCTCCCTAGGCTGCTGCCATGTCCACAGGTGGGCCATCGATGAGTCGCGGGAGGAGGTGCCCACATTGAGTAACAGCGTGCTTCTTGCCCAGGCTGCCGATCAGCGGTGTGCCTGGTCGCTTGCTGAGAGCACAAAGGGCACCGGTCTGCCCGTTGGCGTCCTCGTGCCCGCCAGCGCCAGTGGTGTCTTTGCGCGACCGCGTCCGGAGGGGCACGGCCAGACGAAGATCTCCCTGCAGCAGATCAGCAGCACGACCTACCAGCAAATGGCCCGTATCGCCGCCAATGGCGGCGACCACTCGGGTTCGCAACCGCCTTGGGATCCGGTCTAGAAAGACCGGCCTCGATCCCCAGAAGGCCGCGGACCCGAACCGGGTCCGCGGCCTTAAGTATTTACCGGGCCCGCGCGACCTCCGCCAAAGCAGACCGACAAGGACGAGAGGGACGAGAGGGGATCGACATGTACTGGCCCGCCACCACCGCCGTTGCATCGGGCACGACGGGGCTGGAAACGGAGTCCGTACCAGGCGTAAGGGTTCCGGCCACGGCCATCGTGCCGGTTGCGCGCACCAGGTCCGTGCTGCCGTGCACCGAGGACCCTGACCTGTACTTCGCAGAGTCCCCGCAGGACGTCGAGACGGCCAAGGCCATGTGCCAGCAGTGCCCAGTGCGGATCGCCTGCCTCACGGGCGCCCTGGAGCGCCAGGAACCGTGGGGCGTATGGGGCGGCGAGCTCTTCCTGCGCGGCACCGTGGTGCCCCGCAAGAGGCCGCGGGGACGGCCGCCCAAGACCGATGTCGCGGCCTAGGCCCAGCCTTCGGCCAGCGGAACATATGAGAGGCGGTGAAACAACGTGTACAACAACATCCAGCTTGCGAAGGTGCGACAGCAGGCTCTGCTGGAGATGGCAGACAACCTGCACAACGCGCGACGCCATCGGGCGCTCTCGCAGGCGTCCCGGCGGGTGGAACGCGCACGGAAGCGCCTTTCCCGAGCCCAGCGCCGTGCCCGGCAAGTGAGAAGGGAGCTCGAAGGCTCCTGGGTATGACGCACGGCAGTGGCCCCGGTCCACGCCCAGCGATGGGCGGACCGGGGCCATTTGCCTGTGGTCTTACCGGGCCGGCCCCGCCGGGTCGGGCTCACCGGGCCCGGCTGCCGCGTCGGCGGCGGGCCCCTCGGCGGTGAGCCCGTTGGCCGGGAGTCCGCTGGGTGTGAGCCCGTTGGTGGTCAGCCCATGGGGGCTGAGTCCATTGACGGTGAGCCCGCTGGTGGCGAGCTCGCCCGTGGTGATCTCCTCCGCCGCGGGCTCGTCCCTGATGCGTTCTGCGGCGGCGGGTTCCCCGGCGGTGACATCGGCGCCGGCGGCCCCGTCAGCGGGCAGGTCGGCGTCTGAGTAGCCGGGCATCCACCTGATCATTTCCGTCCGGTACGGGCCCTCGCATTCGAGCTGGCACAGCACCCCGATGCCGGCGGTGGATACCCGGTGGATGAGGACATACGAGGGGGGCAGGTTGAGCCGCCGGCTCATGTTGGAGGCACGCGGATCGGTCACCCGGGTGGCCTCGCCGCGCAGCCACTCCCGGCTGAACCTGAACCTCTCCACCCGGGACGGCTCGGCCAGCGGGGCCAGGAAGGCGCGCAGCGCCTCCGGGTCGAACTCGATGCCTTCCCTGAGGAACCCCTGGTCGCGCAGCTCCTGTTCGACGGGCCCCAGGTCGGCGCCGTCGTGCACGGTCCGCAGCAGCCGGCCCATGAACGAGGGAAAACCATCCGGGAGCCGGTCCACGGCGCCGAAGTCCAGCACCCCCAGCCGCCCGTCGGCCAGCAGCCGGAAATTACCGGGATGGGGGTCAGCGTGAAGCAGCCCCGCCCGGGCCGGGCCGGAGAACAGGAAGCGGGCCAGCAGGAGCCCGGCGTGGTCACGCTCCTCCTGCGAGCCGTCGCTGATGATCTTGGAGAGCGGGGTGCCGTCCACCCATTCGGTGATCAGGACATGGCTGGTGCCGGCGACCACATCGGGCACGAAGATGTCCGGGTCGTCGGCATAGGCGACCGCGAACGCGTGCTGGGACTCGGCCTCGAGGTGGTAGTCGAGCTCCTCCGCGACCCTGGCGCGCAGCTCGTCGAGCAGCGGCTTCACCTCGAGCCCGGGCATGAGCACCGAGAACAGCCGCGCCACGCGGCTGAGCTGGTTGAAGTCGCTGAGGAGCGCGCGCCCGGCGCCCGGGTACTGGATCTTTACCGCAACCTCGCGGCCGTCCCGCCAGCGGGCACGGTGCACCTGCCCGATCGAGGCCGCGGCGGCTGGCTTGTCGTTGAACTCGGCGAACGCCTCGCGCCAGTCCCGGCCGAGGTCCTCGGCGAGGACACGGTGCACCGTGCCGGTGGGCAGCGGCGGAGCTGACTCCTGCAGCTTGGTCAGGGTCGCCCGGTAGGGGCCAGCGATCTCCGGCGGGAGGGCGGCCTCGAAGATCGACAGGGCCTGCCCGAACTTCATCGCGCCGCCCTTGAGCTCGCCGAGCACGCGGAAGATCTGGTCGGCCGTGCGGTGCTGGATCTCGGCGGCAACGAGCTCGGCGGGCCGGCCGCCCAGCCGCTTGCCCAGGCCCAGCGCGGTCCGGCCGGCCAGTCCAACGGGAAGGGTCGCCAGCTTTGCCGTGCGCGTGATCGCTCGGCGGGGGAGATCGTTCACAACATCATTGTCGGTCACAAAGCACTCTGCCTGCCACAGCCACAGCGATCATGCTGGGCCCAGGTCCGCCGCCGCCACTGCCAATCAGGCAGGACGAGTTCCAGCGTGCCGTTCGTCACAGCGCTGGCCGATGCGGGCCGGTCGACGAAGGCGAGGGCCTGCGCGGCGGCCTGGGTGGCCACGGCTGCCGCCAGCACCGTGTCGCAGGCGGGCGGATCCGCGCCGCCGCCGCTGAGCTGAGCCAAGATGAGCGGCCAGGCGGGGTCGCGCTCGGCCCGGGTCAGGTCAAGGCACCGCACGCACGCCGTCCTGCCCGGCAGCACCAGCGGGCCGACCACGCCGATCGCTTCGCTGGCCGCTGCCGCCAGGTGCGGAACGCCCCCGCGCCGGAGGCTCTCCGGCAGCTCGCGGCGGTGGATGTCGGCGAGGATCACGAGATCGGGATGACGGCAGGCGGCGGCCGGCCCGGCCACTCCCGCGAGCGGGGGAGTGGCGCTGATCACCATGCCGATGCCCGAAGCGGTGAGGAAGCTGGCAATGCATAAGCCGACCCGGCTCATGCCTTCCACCCGCACGCATGCACCCTGGCGGCGGGCGAGAATCCGGGCCCCGCCGTCCGCGTCACCGTGCGCGAGAGCCGCCGTGGCCAATTCGGGGGCCAGCCGGGTGCGCAGGCCGTGCGGCATCGCGCGGTAGGCGGTGACCGGGAAGTCGTGCAGGGCACCTCCCACCGCGAGCAGGGTGATGACCCGGTCCGCCGCCTCGGCGGAGATGCCGGCGTCTCCGGCGGCGGCCAGGATCTGGGCCAGATCGCGGCTGCCGTCCAGCAGGCCGAGCAGTACCGCCGCCCCGCGCATCCCCGTCAGGGCGATGGCCCGGCGGGGGTCGATGCCGATCTGGACCGTGTCCCGGTTGCGCCAGACGGTAAGCAGGCCGGGCTTGAGGGCGGGTCTCATGCGCTCAATCGTGACGAGGTGTTCTGACATTCCGGGGCGCCGCACCGGCGGGGATGGCCGTGGCCGAAAATGACGGCGGGAGGGCAGGGAATGGCGGCGGCCTGCGCTTCCGGCGGCAGCTGACGAGCCGAACGGGCCCCGGGATGGCGGGAAATGCCCGCGGTGAGCCACGGCAAAGGAAATGATGGGTTCCCCGGGGGGAACCAGACGGCCTGAGGCCGGCGGTTCCCTAGCTGGCCGATCGCCCCCTTCCCCGGAGTGACGGCTGCCTGCGACCCGGGGATACCTGCTGGCGACGCTAAGGCGGGGCCGCAGCCGTGGTCAACCGGACCGGTGGACAACGCTGTGGATAGCCTGGGGAGGACATGGAGCGTCTCTGTGGATGCCTGCGGGAAAGGCTTGTGAATTCCGGAGCCCAGCCGCCGGAATGGCCCTCCGGAACTGCGCTGCTTCCATCCACCGCCTGTGGAAAAGAAATTTCTGTGAAGCCACGCCCCGCCGATCCGCTCCCCTGGCACCGTAGCGGGAGCACCCGGTCACTCAGCGTCGCGGCCGCCGTGGGATTACGCTCCCGGGAGGCCCGGCCACGCCGGAGCGGGGTCCGCTCCCGGCCGGCCGGTCAGCCGGTGGTTCCGCCAGGGGGTTCGTCCCGGGGGTCGTCCCCGGGCTCGTCACCGTCGGCCGGCGGCTCCTCGCCGGCGGCTCCTTCGCTCCCGGCGGCGCCGGTGGCCTCCTCCAGCGCGGAGATGTCCCAGTCCTGCCGCCCGTGGACGAAGCCATCCGGGTCGTCGAAGTCCTCCTCGGTGGGCAGCAGGTCCGGGTGCGCCCAAACGGCGTCGCGCCCGGTGATGCCCCTGACGTCGGTCAGCTGGCGCCAGATGAGGGCGGCCTCGCGCAGCTTGCGCGGCCGCAGCTCGAGGCCGACCAGGGTGGCGAAGGTGCGCTCGGCGGGCCCGCCGGTCGCCCGCCGCCGCCTGATGGCCTCGGCGAGCGCGGTGGCCTGCGGAAGCCGGTTCCCGGCCGCCTCGTCCACGACCGTCGTCACCCAGCCCTCCACGAGCGCGAGGGCGGTCTCCAGCCGGGACAGGGCGGCCTTCTGCTGCGGGGTGTCCTCCGGCTGGAACAGGGCGGCGCCCGAGAGCGCCTCCTGCAGCGCTTCCGGGTTGGAGGGATCGATCTGCGGCATGGCATCCCGCAACCGGGAAGCATCCACCGTGATGCCCCGGGCGTATTCCTCGACCGCGCCGAACAGGTGGGCCCGGAGCCAGGGCACATGGGCGAACAGGCGGTGGTGCGCCGCCTCGCGGAGCGCCAGGAAGAGCCTGACCTCGTCCGCGCTGATCGACAGTCCCTCGCCGAACTCGGCGACGCCCGCCGGAAGTAGGGCGGCGGTGCCTTCGGGCCCCAGCGGCAGCCCCACGTCGGTCGAGGTGGCGACCTCCCGCGCGAGCGCACCAATGGCGGCGCCCGTCTGTGAGCCGACCATCATCCCGCCGATGCGGCGCATCATCGGGCCGAGGCCGCTCAGGCCACCCCCCATCGCCTGCATGGCCGTGCTCAGCTCCTCGGGCAGTCCCGCGCCAAGATCGCCGGGAGCCTCGGTGAGCAGGCCACCCATGGCCTCGACCGCCTTCGCGGCGATCGGGTCGCAGAGCTTGGACCACACCGGCAGCGTGGCCTCCACCCACTCCGAACGGCTCCACGCCTGCACCTGGCGGACGCCGCTGGAGAAGCTGGTGACCTCGTCGAGCCACAGGTCGGCCAGCCGGACCGCTTCGGTGATCTTGTTCCGGTCAGTGTCCAGTACGCTCGGGTCGCCTTCGGCGGCCAGAGTCTGGCGCGCTACGTTTTTGGCGAGCTCCCAGTTCACCGGCCCGCCCTGCCAGGACATCAGGTCAGCGAACTGGCGCAGTGCATCCGCGAACTGCTGGGGGTCCCCGAGCGGTCCGAACGGCCCACCTTCGGCTGGCGGGCCGCCGGAAGAGCCAGAACCACCGGACCCGCCAGACCCGCCGGAACCCCGGCCCTGGCCGGGCAGGCCGAAGCCGAAGGGAGGATCAGCCATCTGAGTGGCCTCTCAGGCAGGATGGAACGGTCATGAATCCCACGTTATCCCGGGAGCAGCACCCGTGAGCACCGCACCAGCCCAGGTTCGCCGTGGGCGCACCGGCCTGGGCCGGCCGTCTAGCCACGACGGCCCCAGCGCGGGCCGCCAGCCCGGCCCGGCGGGGCCCCCTGAGGCGGGCGCCGCGGCGGCTGAGTCCCGGCCTGCGCGCGGCCATGGCCGGGCCGCAGCGGGCAAGCCGTCGGCCGGGCCGGACGCCGCTCAGCCCACCGCCGAGCCTGCCGTCGCTCAGGCCGCCCGCGGGCGCCCGGCGGCGGGGCCCGGGCCGGTGGTGGCCATCACCGGGGCCGCGCACGGGCTGGGCCACGCACTGGCGGCCACGCTCGCCGCCTCCGCCCGGGTTGGCCGGGTGGTGGCGATCGACGACCACCGCGGCGACGTGGCGGGTGTGACCTGGCGCCTGGCCGATGTTCGCGACCCGGCGCTGGCCGGGCGGCTGACCGGGGTAGACGTTCTCGTGCACACCGACGTCGACCTGGGCGACTCCGATCACCGTGCCCGGCGGGCGTTCAACGTCCGGGCCGCGCAGACCGTACTCACCGCCGCGGCGGCCGGGCGGGTCGCCAGCGTGATCCTGGTGACCAGCGCGATGGTCTACGGCGCCCGCGTGGACAACCCGGTGCCGCTGACGGAGTCGGCGCCCCTGGGCGCCGACTCCGATGGCAGCGTGGCCGGCGATCTCCTGGAGATCGAGCATCTGGCGGAGCGCTCCCCCCGGACCCACCCGGGCCTGAAGGTCACCGTGGTGCGGCCCGCCGCCCTCGTCGGCGACGGCGTCGACACGCTGGTGGTCAGGCATTTCGAGGCGGCCCGGCTGCTGACGGTCAAGGGGTGCGCGCAGCGCTGGCAGTTCTGCCACATCGATGATCTCGTGTCAGCGCTGGAGCTGGCCGTGGCCGGGGAGGTGACGGGGAACTTCGCCGTCGGCTGCGATGGCTGGCTGGAACTCGCCGAGGTGGAGGAGATCAGCGGCTTGCGCCGGATCGAACTGCCGGCGGCCGTAACCCTCGGCACCGCGCAGCGGCTCCACCGGATCGGGATCGCTCCCGCGCCCATCAACGATCTGCGGTACCTGGTCTACCCGTGGGTCGTGGACTGCCGGACGCTGCGCGAGGCGGGCTGGCGCCCGGCCTACGACAACGCGGCAGTCCTGCGGGCCCTGATGGAGGCCAGGGCCGCTCACCGGGCGTCCGCACGCCGCATCCCGCGCAAGGAGGCGGCCATCACCGCGGCCGGGGCCACCGTCGCGGTGGTCGGCACGGCGGCCATCGTCCGCGAGATCCGCCGGCGTCGCCGCGGCAGTTAGCGCCGGGCCCCGGAGGCGCCCCGTCGTTTGGCGCCTCCGGCACGGTCGCCGGGTGCGCCGAGGCCACGTGTCAGCCGAACGGGCGCGATCCGGGTAACTTTGGCTCAATGAACGTGGTCAGGCTCGCCGAGTTGCGGAACACCGCCCTGTCGGTGGACGAGGTGCTGACCGCCGTCGCCCATTCCGGCGCCGGCGGCATCGATCTGTTCGTCGGCGTGGTCCGCGACCACGACGGGCCCAGGGAGGTTACCCGGCTGTCCTATAGCGCCCATCCGTCCGCGGAGGCGGAGCTGCGGATCATCGCCGAGAAGGTGGCGGCGGACTTCGACGTGCGGGCGCTGGCCGCCGTACACCGGCTCGGCGAACTTGGTGTGGGCGACATCGCCGTGGTGGTGGCCGCCGCCTGCCCCCACCGCGCCGAGTCGTTCGAGGCCTGCCGGGCCCTGATCGACAACCTGAAGCACGGCGTACCGATCTGGAAGCACCAGCTGTTCAGCGACGGCAGTAGCGAATGGGTGAGCAGTGCCTAGCCTCCGGACGGTCTCCCGGCGACAGCTCACCTTGTTCGTCGCGATCTCCGGGGTCCTGCTCGCCGCGCTGGCGGCGGTGTTCGTGCCCGTTCCCTACGTGATCCTGGGCCCCGGGCCCACCCTCAACACCCTCGGCAAGGGGCCCGGCGGCCGGTCGCTGATCCAGATCACCGGCCACCCGACGTACTCGACCGCCGGCCACCTCAACCTGGTCACCGTGTCGTTCCAGGGCGGCCCCTCGGACTCACTCAACATCTTCGCCGCCCTCCGGGCCTGGCTGACCCCGCACGAGGCGGTGGTGCCACAGGAGGAGCTGTTCGTCCCCGGCCAGACCCAGCAGCAGGTGGTCCAGCAGGACACCCAGCAGATGACGAGCTCACAGCAGACGGCGACCGCGGCCGCGCTGTGTGTGCTGGGGATCAAGTTCCAGGTCGTGGACACCGTCGCCGTGGTCGCGAAGGGGCTGCCCGCGGACGGTGTGCTGCGGCGGGGCGATGTCATCACCGCGGTGGACGGCAAGCCGGTGACCTGCAAGGCGAGTGCGGCATCGCTGATCCGCGCCCGCTCACCGGGCGCTCCGGTCACGCTCACGATCGCCCGCACCGTGGGCGGCCATCGCGTCATCAGGCAGTTCCATCTCAAGACGGCCGCCGTCCAGGGCACCCCCGTGGTCGGGGTCAGGGTAACCGAAAACTACGTGTTCCCGTTCAGCGTCAGGATCAGGGTGGGGGACATTGGCGGCCCGAGCGCGGGCATGATGTTCGCGCTCGGCATCGTCGACAAGCTGACGCCCGGGAACCTGACCGGCGGCAGGTTCGTTGCCGGCACGGGCGAGATCTCCGCGGACGGGACGGTCAGCGCGATCGGCGGCATCCAGCAGAAGATGGCCGGGGCGCGTCAGGCGGGCGCGACCCTCTTCCTGACCCCGGCCGCCAACTGTGCGGATACGGCCGGCGCCGTTCCCGCCGGGATGCGCCTGGTGAAGGTGCGCAACCTGGCCGGCGCGGTCAGCGCGCTGCACGCACTCGCGGCGGGCCGGAGTGTCCCGTCCTGCTGAACGTGCACGGCGACCCGGCCAGGGAGAGGACATGGCATGATCGCGGTAGATTGGCGGCCCATGAACGTTCGCTCCCCGCTGCGACCGGACGAGCCGCGCCACGGCGCTGTGCCGCAGCATTATGACCTGAGGGGGACTGGTTGAGCTTCCGGTCTGCCCGTCCGCCCGACGGCCGGGCGGCGATCAAACTGCCCCGCTGGCCCCGTTACCTGGTCCCGGTCCTGGCCGGGCTGATCGCCTTCGTGGTGGTGCTCGTCATCATCGCCGGGGTGTGGACCGACTTCCTGTGGTACCGCTCGGTGCATTACGGATCGGTGTTCGGCGTCACCTACGGCACGCGGTGGGCGCTGTTCTTCATCGGCGGGATCTTCATGGCCCTGGTGACCGGCCTCAACGCCGTCGTCGCCTTCCGGCTCCGGCCGGCCTACCGGCCGGTCGCATCGCAGCACCCCGGCGTCGAGACCTACCGGCTGGCCGTCAACCCGCACCGGCGCCTGCTGCTCGGGATCGTGCTCGGCCTGATCGGAATCATCTCCGGCCTCAGCTTGTCGGGTGCCTGGCGGACCTGGCTGCTGTTCGCCAACCAGGTGCCGTTCCACCAGAAGGACCTGCAGTTCCACCTGGACATCTCGTTCTTCGTCTTCACCTACCCGTTCATCCGGCTGGTGCTCGGCTTCCTGTTCGCTGCCGTCCTGCTGTCGCTGGTGATGGCGGTGCTGGTGCACGCGCTGTACGGCGGGCTGCGGCTGCAGGGCCGGCGGGTGCGGGCGACTACCGGCGCCCAGACGCAGCTGTTCATCCTGCTGGGGGCGTTCGTCCTGCTCAAGGGCATCGCTTACTGGTTCGATCGCTACGGCATCGACTTCTCCGAGCGCGGGACGGTGAGCACCGGGGCGTCCTACACCGACGTCAACGCGGTCCTGCCGGCCAAGACGGTGCTCGCGGTGATCGCGATCCTGTGCGCGGTGCTGTTCTTCGCCGGCGCGATCCGCCGCAGCGCGATGCTGCCCGCGGTCGGGTTCGGCCTGCTGGTCCTGTCGGCGATCCTCATCGGCGGGGTCTACCCGGCGATCATCCAGCAGTTCGTGGTGAAGCCGAACGAGCTGGCCAAGGAGTCCAAGTACATCGCCAGGGAGATCAAAAGCACCCGCCTCGCCTACAACGTCGACGGCGTGCAGGTGATCTCCTATTCTGGCGCCCCCAGCGTGCCGGCCAGCCAGCTCGCGGGCCAGGTGGTGGGCCTGGACGGCCTGCGGCTGATGGACCCGGCCGTGATTTCGGAGACGTTCCAGCAGCTCCAGCAGGTCAAGGGTTTCTACCAGTTCCCCGGCCAGCTGGCGGTGGACCGTTACGTACTGCCCGGCGGCGGCAAGCTCCCGCAGGACCTGGTGGTCGCGGTCCGCGGGATGGGTGGGCCACCCCAGGGCCAGGGCAACTGGATCAACACCCACCTGGTCTACACGCACGGCTTCGGGTTCGTGGCCGCCAAGGCGGAGGCCTCGGCCGGCGATGGCACCCCGGCGTTCGTGGAGAGCGACATACCGCCACACGGCCAGCTCCGCCTGGACCAGCCGCGGGTGTACTTCGGCGAGCAGCAAAACCCCTACGCGATCGTCGGCGGGCCGCCCGGGCGGCCCGGGCAGGAACTGGACTACCCGGTCGAGAACGCCGGCGGCCAGCAGAACTACACCTACAACGGCAGCGGCGGCGTGCCGGTGGGCTCCCTGCTGAACCGCTTCTTGTACGCCGTCAAGTTCCGCGAGCTGAACATCCTGCTGTCCGGCGCCATCAACAGCTACTCGAAGATCCTTTACGACCGGCCGCCGCTCGACCGGGTCGCCAAGGCGGCCCCGTTCCTGACGCTGGACGCCAACCCGTACCCGGTGGTCGCGAACGGGCAGATCTCGTGGGTGGTGGACGGCTACACCACCACCGACCTGTATCCCTATTCCGAACGCATCAGCCTGCCGCAGGTCACCTCCACCAGCCAGACCCCGAGCGGGGCGGTCGCCGGGGAGCTGACCGGCGATATCAACTACATCCGCAACTCGGTCAAGGCGGTGGTCAACGCCTACACCGGGGCGGTCACCCTCTACCAGTGGGGGCCCGCCGACCCGATGCTGCAAACCTGGATGAAGGCGTTCCCCGGCGTCATCAAGCCGAGCCGCGACATCCCGGCCTACCTGCGGCCGCACCTGCGCTACCCGCCGGACCTGTTCGAGGTCCAGCGGCAGATCCTGGCCAAGTACCACGTCCAGAACCCGCAGTCCTTCTACGGCGGCCAGAACTTCTGGACCGTGCCGGACGACCCCACCGGCGCCGGCAACGCCGGGAACCTGAGCCAGCCGCCCTACTACCTGACCATGACCATGCCCGGCTACCACCAGCCCGCGTTCTCGCTCACCACCACGCTGGCGCAGCGGGCGCGGCCGAACCTGGCCGCCTACATGGCCGTCAACAGCAATCCGCAGAGCGGTTACGGCACGATAAGGATCCTCCAGCTGCCGCAGGCCGCCGCCATCCTGGGCCCCCAGCAGGTGCAGAACAACTTCGAGTCCAACACGACCGCGTCCAAGGAGCTTTCGCTGTTCCGCCAGGGCGGCTCGAGCGTGATCAAGGGAACCTGATCGCGCTGCCCTTCGCCAACGGCCTGCTGTACGAGGAGCCCATCTACATCCGGGCCGCCGGGGGCACCGGCGCTGGTTCCTACCCGACCCTGAGGCGGGTGTTCGTGTTCTACGACGGCCAGGTCGGGTACGGCATCTCGCTGCAGGGCGCGCTGGCGCAGGTGTTCACCGGCCTGCCGAGCGCCGGCCAGGGCGTGCCCAGCGGCACGGGCGCGGGGGTCAGCGCGCTCGTCCGCAAGTACCTGCAGCAGGCCGAGCAGGACTACGCCACCGCGCAGGCCGCCCTGCGCACCGGCAACCTGAGCGGCTACGCCCAGGCCATCGGCCAGATGAAGCAGGCGCTCGACAACGCCCAGCAGGCCGCCGGGAAGGGATCGGGCGCCGCCCCGGGGGCCAGCCCGTCGCCCGCCGCCCACCCCCACCCTACCGCTAGCGCCAGCCCATCACCGTCCCCGTAGCGGCCCCGGTACGGGCGCGGCCGGGTTGGCTGGCGGGGCTGACCGTCTCCCGGGCAGCGCGGCGGTGCTCGCGGGCCCCGGCGGAGGGCGTACGCTCGGTGGTGGGGACTCCGCCAGGAGTGCTGCGTGAATGCAGGTGTCTGCGTGCCCGGGCCCGGCGCCCGGGAAAGGAGCGAGACTGGTCGTGGCGCCTCGAGTGCTAGTTGACGCGACCGCGGTGCCCGCGGACCGCGGGGCGCTTGGGCCGCTACGTGGACGGCCTGATGATCGCCTTGTGCAAGCGCGGGGGCCGACCTGGCCGTGGCCTGCCAGCGGGACGATGAGGAACGGTACGGGCGGATGGTGCCCAGATGCCCGCGTCGTGGCCGGGCCCACCGCGATCGCCCACCGGCCCGCCCGGCTGGCCTGGGAGCAGACCGGGCTGCCGCTGGTGGCCCAGCAGGTCGGCGCCGACGTCCTGCACGTGCCGCACTACACGATGCCGCTGCGCCCCGGCGTGCCGGTGGTGGTCACCATCCACGATCTGACGTTCTTCACCGAGCCGGACGCGCACCCCCCGGTCAGCGCCACCTTCTACAAGTCGGCGATCCGCACCTCGGTCCGGCGGGCGACCCGGCTGCTGGTCCCGTCCAAGGCCACCAGGGACGAGCTCGTGCGCGTGCTCGGCGCCGACCCGACCCGGATCGACGTCGCCTATCACGGCGTGGACCACTCGCTGTTCCACCGGCCCAGTCCCGAGCAGGTGCGCGCGGTGTCCGACCGGCTCGGCCTGCACGGCAAGCCGTACGTGGCCTACCTCGGCGGCCTGGAGCCGCGCAAGAACGTGCCCGCCCTGATCACCGGCTGGGTCGCGGCCGTGACCGACCTGCCCGACCCGCCGGCCCTGGTGCTCGCCGGCGGCAGCGGCTGGAGCGAGGAAGTGGACGACGTGGTCGCCGGGGTTCCGGCGCACCTGCGCCTGGTGCGCCCCGGCTACCTGCGCTTCAGCGACCTTCCCGGATACCTGGGGGGCGCGCTCGTCGTCGCCTACCCCAGCCGGGGAGAGGGGTTCGGCCTGCCGGTGCTGGAGGCGATGGCCTGCGCCGCCCCGGTGCTGACCACCCACCGCACGTCGCTGCCCGAGGTCGGCGGCGACGCGGTCGCCTATACCGAGCCGGACGCGGACGAGCATCCAGGCCGGGCTGCGGGCCCTGCTCGACGACCCGGTGCGCAGGGAGACGCTGGGCACCGCCGGCCATGCCCGGGCGCTGGAGTTCACCTGGGCCGCCTCGGCCGAGGCGCACCTCGCGTCCTACCTGCGTGCGGCGGGGCAGCGCGACGAGTAATCTGCGTCTGCATGTCATCACGGGCCGGTCACCCGTGACCACACGGGGCCGCTGGAGGCCATCCTGCTCGTGGGTGGCCAGGGGACCCGGCTCCGCCCGCTGACGGTCAGCACGCCCAAGCCGCTGCTCCCCACCGCCGGGGTGCCGTTCCTCGCCCACCAGCTGGCCAAGGCGGCCGCCGCCGGCGTCGCCCGGGTGGTCCTCGCCACCTCCTACCGGGCCGAGATGTTCGCGGACCGCCTCGGCGACGGCTCCGCCTTCGGCACCGAAATCGTCTACGTCCAGGAGGCCACCCCGCTGGGCACCGGCGGCGCGATCAGGAACGCGGCACAGGCGCTGCTCGGCGGCCCCGGCAGCCCGGTGCTGGTGCTGAACGGGGACGTGCTGTCCGGCCACGACCTCGCCGCCCAGCTCGACCTGCACAGCAAGGCCGGGGCCGCGGTCACCCTGCATCTGGTCGAGGTCAGCGATCCGGCCCGGTTCGGCTGCGTGCCCACCGATACCGGCGGGCGGGTGACCGCGTTCCTGGAGAAAACGCCGCAGCCGGTCACCAACCGGATCAACGCCGGCTGCTACGTCTTCCGGCGCGAGGTCATCGAGGAGATCCCGCCGGGGGTGGTGGTCTCGGTGGAACGGGAGACGTTTCCCGCGCTGATCGCCGGTGATGCGGTGGTGATGGGTTACCTGGACAGCTCGTACTGGCTCGACGTGGGCACGCCCGAGGCATTCGTCCGGGGATCATGCGATCTGGTGCTGGGCCGGCTCGCCTCGCCCGCCCTCACGCCCGGTGGCGGCGTGCCCGGCGAGGCGCTGCTGCTCGACGGTGCGCAGGTCGGCCCCGGCGCGTGGGTGGGCGGCGGCACGGTGGTCGGGGCGGGCTCGGTGATCGAGGCCGGGGCGCGGGTGGACGGCAGCGTCCTGTTCGACGGCGTGCGGGTCGGCGCGGGCGCGCAGGTCAGCTCCTCGGTGCTGGCCCGCGGCGTGCGGATCGGCGAGTCGGTCGTGCTCGACGGGGCCGTCATCGGCGAGGATGTGAGCGTGGCCAGCGGGAACGAACTACGTGCAGGCATGCGGGTGTGGCCGGGGGTGGACCTCGGCCCGACGTCGGTCCGCTTCTCCACGGACGTGTGAGCCCGCGTGTACCGCGCGGTGGCCGCAGCCCCCGCCGGGGACGGCCCCGACGCAGCCGCACACCGAGGTCATGCTCACCGGGAGCTGGCAGGCGCCGTTCCAGGTGGACCTGGCCCGGACCCTGGGGGTGCACCGGCGCGGCACCGGCGATCCAGCCTTCCGGGTCGAGCCATCCGGTGCGGTGTGGCGGACGTCGCGTACCCCGCACGGCCCGGCCACCATGCGGGTCATGGCCGGCCGGGCCGGAAGGGCCGGCGACGGCGGTGCGCCGCCCGGTGATGGCGCGACGGTGCTCACCTGGGCCTGGGGCCCCGGCGCCGCCTGGGTGCTCGCCGCCCTGCCCGGGCTGCTGGGCGCGGACGACGACCGGACCGGCTTCCGGCCGGTGCACCCGTTGCTGGCCGAGATGGACCGGCGGTACCCGGATCTGCGGATCGGCCGGTCGGGCCGGGTGTTCGAGGCGCTGGTGCCGGCCATGCTGGAGCAGAAGGTCGTCGGGGCCGAGGCACGCCGGGCCTGGCGGACGCTCATGCTCAGGTACGGGGAGCCCCCGCCGGGGCCGGCCCCGCCCGGGATGCGGGTCTTCCCGCCCGCCCGTACCTGGGCGCGGATCCCCTCCTGGGCGTGGCACCGGGCAGGCGTGGAGGGCGTCCGCGCCCGGACCATCATCGGCGCCGCCCACGTGGCGGAGCGGCTGGAGGAGATAGCCGGGATGACCCCGCCCGAGGCGGACCTGCGCCTGCGCTCGCTGCCCGGGATCGGCCCCTGGACCTCGGCCGAGACGCGCCAGCGGGCCTGCGGCGACGCCGACGCGGTGTCGGTCGGCGACGTCCACCTGCCCGGGGCGGTCGGCTGGGCCCTGGCCGGGCGGCGGGAGACCGACGATGCCGGCATGCTGGAACTGCTCGCCCCCTACGCCGGGCACCGGCACCGCGCCGCCAGGCTGGTGGTGCTCAGCGGCCGCCGGGCGCCGCGCCGGGGCCCCCGGCTGGCACCCCGCGACTACCGGTCGATCTGAACTCACATGCCGGGCCGCGGGTCAGGCGGTCCAGGGGAAGGGCGTGCGGTCGGGCTCTACCCAGCTCGTCCTGGCTGCGGGGGAGGCCAGGACCCGCGCCGAGTAGTGCCGGGCCAGCAGGCGCTTGTCCAGCAGGGCGGGGTTACGGTCGGCGAAGGAATCGAAGTCAGTGCCGGGCGGGTCGGCCGCGACATGGTGGGCGACGATTTCGGTCCACGCCCGGGTGACCGTGGCGTTGAACTTCTGCGGTGCGCGCTCGTAGGCGGCGATGCGGCCGATCCAGCGGGCGACCACCTCGGGTGCGCGGGCGGCCCCGTGACGCTGGACGGCAAGGAACGCCAGGTGGATGTGCTGGCGGTGGCGGAAGGCACCGCCGGGCGGGACGATCTCGGCCAGCACGGCGGCGAGTTCCGGCGCTAGCCGGTCGCCGGAATGCTGGCGGTGCTGGTGCCGGTCGTGGGACTGGATCATGCGGAAACCTCCGACAGCGCGTCGACGACGGCAAAGAAGCCGGCCCGCTGCGCCGGGCTGACACCGGCGAGCGCGGCCCGCTCGAGTTCAGACACGGCCGCCGATATGGTCGCGGCGGGCTGCTGCCCGGCCGGGGTCAGCGAGATGAGGAAGGACCGCCGGTCGGCCGGATCCACCTCCCGCGTGACATAGCCGCGGCGGGCCAGCCGGTCCAGCACGCTGGTCAGGGTGGTTGGCCTGGTCGCGGTGGCGGTGGCCAGCGCACCGACCGTCAGCGAACGGTGCCCGGCCAGCGAGGCGAGAACGTTGATCTCCGACGCGGGCAGGTCCAACCCGGCCAGCCGGGCGGACAGAGCCTGCAGGGTCGCGTGGGTGGCGCGGTGCAGCCCCAGCACGACACCCGGCGAGGGCGCTCCATCTATCACGAAATCGGATAATACCAAATCGTACTACTGTCGGCGGCGGGCCGTGGCCGGATGGCGGGGCCGGGATTCGAGGTCGCGGCAACGGGGGAGGCCGTCAAGGAGTCCAGGGAAACCCGGAATTAGAGTGCCGGTATGAGCGATCTGCCCGCCCCCCGCCCGCCGGAGCGGCCCCCGCCGCCGGCCAGCGCCATCCGCCGCGCGCTGGCCCGCGCCAGGGACGGCAAGGCGCTGGACCCGGGCGAGGCGGCCACGCTGCTGCATGCCCGTGGCGAGCAGCTGGCCACGCTGCTCGGCGCACGCCGGGCGGGTCCGCGACGCGGGGCTCGCCGCCGCCGGGCGCCCCGGCGTCATCACCTATTCGCGCAAGGTTTTCATCCCGCTGACCCGGCTCTGCCGGGACCGCTGCGGCTACTGCACCTTCGTGACCGTGCCCGGCCGGCTGGAGAGCCCCTACCTGTCCCCGGACGAGGTGCTGGACATCGCCCGCCAGGGTGCCGCCCTCGGCTGCAAGGAGGCGCTGTTCACGCTCGGCGACCGGCCGGAGGACCGCTGGCGGCAGGCGCGGGAGTGGCTGGACGCCAGCGGCTACGACGACACGCTGTCCTACGTCCGGGCGATGGCCGTCCGGGTGCTGGAGGAGACCGGGCTGCTGCCGCACCTGAACCCGGGCGTGCTCACCTGGCAGGACTTCGCCCGGCTCAAGCCGGTGGCGCCGTCGATGGGGATGATGCTGGAGACCACCGCGACCCGGCTGTTCACCGACCAGGGCGGCCCGCACTACGGCAGCCCGGACAAGGACCCGGCGGTGCGGCTGCGGGTGCTGGAGGACGCGGGCCGGTCGGCGGTCCCGTTCACCACCGGCATCCTGATCGGCATCGGGGAGACGCTGGCCGAGCGGGCGGACTCGATCTTCGCCATCCGGCGGGTCGCGCAGGAGTACGGCGGGATCCAGGAAGTCATCGTCCAGAACTTCCGGGCCAAACCGGACACGAAGATGCGCGCCATGCCCGACGCCGAGCTCGGCGACCTGGCCGCGACGATCGCGGTGGCCCGGCTGGTGCTCGGCCCGTCGGCGCGGATCCAGGCCCCGCCCAACCTGATCGGCGACGCCTATCAGCTCATCCTGGCCGCCGGGATCGACGACTGGGGCGGGGTCTCGCCGCTGACGCCGGACCACGTCAACCCCGAGCGGCCGTGGCCGCAGATCGACGAGCTGGCCCGGCGCACCGAGGCGGCCGGGATGGCGCTGCGGGAGCGGCTCACGATCTACCCGCCGTACCTCGCCGAGCCCTGGCTGGATCCCCGGCTGGCCGCTCACGTGGCGGCGCTGGCCGACCCGGTCGACCGGGCTGGCCCGGGACGGCGCGATGCCGCGCGGCCTGCCCCTGGCAGGAGCCCGATGGCGGCTGGGGGGACGTCGTCCGGCCGGACGGACCTGCACGTCACCATCGACACCACCGGGCGGACGTCCGACCGCCGCGACGACTTCACCGAGGTCTACGGCGACTGGGCCGCGGTGGCGGCCCGGATCGACCCCGCGCCGCCCGGGCCGACCCCGCCCAGGGCGACGACCACCCAGGTCGATCCCACGGCTCGGGCCGGGCAGCCAGGGCCGGGCGGCAGCCGTTTGGCATCCGCCGAGGCCGGCCGGGGCAGGGCGGCGGCGGGCGCGCCGAGGCGGCTGCGCGGCGAGGTGGCCGCGGCGCTGCGGGCGGCCGAGCGTGACCCGGCCGGGATCACCGACGCGGAGGCGCTGGCGCTGCTCGGACGCCGACGGGCCGGAACTGGAGGCGCTCGCCGCGCTCGCCGACTCCGTGCGCCGCGACGCGGCCGGCGACGACATCACCTACGTGGTCACCCGCAACATCAACTTCACCAACGTCTGCTACACCGGCTGCCGGTTCTGCGCCTTCGCGCAGCGCCGCACCGACGCCGACGCCTACACGCTCTCGCTGGAGCAGATCGGGGACCGGGCGGCCGAGGCGTGGCGGGCGGGCGCGACCGAGGTGTGCATGCAGGGCGGGATCCACCCCGACCTGCCCGGCACCGCCTACTTCGACATCGCCGCGGAGGTGAAGCGCCGCTGCCCGGACATGCACGTGCACGCGTTCTCGCCGATGGAGGTCGTCAACGGCGCGGCGCGGACCGGGCTGCCCGTGCGGGAGTGGCTGGAGCGGGCCAGGCAGGCCGGCGTCGACTCGCACCCCGGCACCGCGGCCGAGATCCTGGACGACGACGTGCGGTGGGTGCTGACCAAGGGCAAGCTGCCCGCCTCGGCCTGGATCGAGGTCATCACCGCCGCGCACGAGCTGGGCATCCCGACCACCGCCACGATGATGTACGGGCACGTGGACACGCCCGCGCACTGGGTCGGTCACCTGCGGGTGATCCGCGGCGTCCAGGAACGCACCGGCGGCTTCTCCGAGTTCGTGCTGCTCCCGTTCGTGCACGCCAGCGCGCCGATCTACCTGGCGGGGCTGGCCCGTCCCGGTCCCACCCGGCGGGAGAACCGGGCGGTCCACGCGCTGTCGCGGCTCATGCTGCACGGGGCCATCAGCAACATCCAGTGCTCCTGGGTGAAGCTCAGCGGCGAGCTCTGCCGGGACGTGCTGCGCGGCGGCGTCAACGACATCGGCGGCACCCTGATGGAGGAGACGATCAGCCGCATGGCCGGGTCCCAGCAGGGCTCCTACAAGACCATCAGCGACATGGAGGCCATGATCGCCCCGCTCGGCCGGCCGCTGCGGCAGCGCACCACCCTGTACGGCACGCCGTCAGCGGAACGCCTGGCGGCCTCGGCGGCCAGCGACGGCGTGTGCGCGTCGGTCCGCGGCACCCGGATCCCACTGCCGCTGATGCCCAGCTAGGCTGCGCCACGCCCCGCGGCGGCCACCGGGCGTGGATGCGGATCTGCTGCTGCGTGCACGCGCCATTAACCCGGTAAATGTAGGGATTTCCCTGTTGTTCGGCCGGCTTCACCCTTCCAGACTCAGGGGGGAGACCGCCGGCGACCTTGCCTGCCCGGAAGATCGGGCCCGGCCTGGGCGAACACGCGGTCTGGTGTGGCCGCGCCTGGTCGGTGCCGGTGGTCGGGCGGAGGACATCATGCAGCATGCTCAATCGCGCGCACGTTCACTGAGATGGATCCTCCGGGGCGGCCTGGCGGGGCTGGCGGCCGTGGCAGCGCTGGCGGTTCGCCAGGCCCTGCCTGCGCTGGCGGGGTCATGGTCGGCGCCGGTCCAGCTGCCGGGGTCGTGCGGCAGCTCGGTGGCGGAGAACCAGGCCGGGGCCATGGCGGCCGGCGGGACCTTCACGGCGGCTGATGGCACCACGCACGTGCAGGTGTGCACCAGCCCGGATGGGAAGACCTGGCAGGCGACGGACCTGGGCCCGGGCGGCAACGAGCCGCACGGCGGGCCGCATCCGGCCGTGGCGGTGGGCCCGACCGGGCGCGTGGTCGCGGTCTGGGGGAGCTCCGTCGGCTGCCCGGCCGCGTGTAGCTACATCCTGCAGGCCAGCGTCCGGCCGCCGGGTGGCAGCTGGGGCGCGCCGGTCACCCTCAGCAACGAACTCAACTGGGGCACCGGGGGGGTGACGCTCGGCATGGACGGCGCCGGCGACGCGATCGCCGCCTGGGTCGGGTTCTACGCCGACGCCAGCCACTATGCAATTCTCCCGGCCGCGAGCGGGAGCTGGGGTCCGGCCCAGACGCTGTCGACCTACGTCCAGGGCGATGCGCGCAACCTGAGCCTGGCGGTGAGCCCGAACGGCAGCGCGATCGTGGCCTACGCCACGCAGCACGACGCGATCTGGGCCGTGTCCGGCACCATCGCGGGCGGGTTCTCCGCCCCGGTCTTCGTGGGAGCCGGAGATTACGGCAAGAACTCGGCCCCGAAGGCCGCGCTCGATGACGCCGGGCAGGCATCGCTTGTCTGGTCGGAATCGACGGGTACCCAGGCGGCGACGAGGTCCCCTGGCGGGACGTGGAGCGCCCCGGTGGCGCTGGCCCCCCAGGCCTCCAGCTCGGTGGCCACCGCGATCGACGGCGCCGGGAACGCGATCGCCGTGTTCGGGTCGTCCTACTCCTGGCACCTGGCCGGCGGCAGCTGGGGGCCAGCCACGCCACTGCCGGCCGGATCGTCCGGGGGCTGGCCGCGGCCGATCCCGCCGGCACCTTCGTCTATGCCGACAGCGGCGGCAACGCGTTCACCTTCGCCGCCGGCGCCACCAGCTTCGGCACCGGCAGCGGATCACGCGGCAGCCTGGCCGACCTGAAGGTCGTCCCCGGCCACGCCGTGATGCTGGCTGCCGGGGCCGTGTCGGCCGAGGCCGTGAGCTGACCGCCGGAGCCCGGGCCGCCGGGAGTCCCGCGGCCCGCCACATGCACTCGTAAGGAGCACATGATGAGAAAGATAGCGTTCGTCATCGCGGTGGCCGGAGCACTGCTGGCCAGGCCTCGCCGCGGCCACCCCGGCGCTGGCCCAGTCCAGGCCGATCACCTTGCTGTGCTCGCCCGGCAGGGCACCTTCACCTTCACCGTCCACGTCACCCCGTTCGGCGCCAGCACGCCGAGCACCAACGGGACCTACAGCATCACGGTCGGCTCGGCACCGCCCCTGACGATCAGCTTCCCCAGCAGCTGCTGCAACGCCGGGATGGTCGGCTCGTCCTACTTCCAGAACTTCTTCTCCTCCGGCGGGATCGGCCCGTTCACCTGGACGGTGGCGGCCGGCCAGCTTCCGCCCGGCGTGGTGCTCACCGGCGGCCACCTGGGCGGCACTCCGACGGTGGCCGGCACGTTCACGTTCACCATCAAGGTCAGCGATAGCGCCGGGGACCAGGCCAGCGAACCAGGAAGTATCACCATCTCGCCCTGATCCCGAAGCGTTAGCGGGTGATCAGGAAGGCGCCCGGGTCGCGGGGCGGGCGGTCCGGGGCGGGGGCGGCGGGGTGGCCGACGCCGACCGCGCCCATCGGGTCCCAGTCGGGCGGCAGGCCGAGCGCCGCGCGGGCCGTCTCCCGGCAGAACATCGTGCTCGACACCCAGCACGAGCCGAGGCCCTCGACGGCCAGGGCGACGAGCAGGTTCTGCACGGCCGCGCCCATGGCGACCACGAACATCTCCCGCTCGGAGGCGTTGCGCCGCTGGTCCGGGTAGGTGTGCGCGGCCTCGGCGTGCAGGCACGGCACGATCAGCAGCGGCGCCCGGTAGCAGCGGCTCGCCGCGCCGCAGCCGCCGGGTGATCTGCTCCTGCGTGAAGCCGTCCCCGCGCAGGTCGGTGACCCACGCCTCGCGCATGTCATCGAGCAGCGGAGCGCCTGGCCTGCTCCGACTCCAGGATGACGAACCGCCAGGGGGTGGTGTGGTGCGGCGCGGGCGCGGTGATGGCGGCGGCGACCGCCCGCCGGACCGCGGCCGGGTCCACCGGCGCGTCGGTGAAGTCGCGCACGGTCCGCCGGGCGGCGAGCACGTCGCCCGAGCCGAACCGGAACATGTCCTCGGCCGCCGGCCGGATCAGCGCCCGGCCGCCGGGGCCGTCCTCGTCGGTCACCAGGTCCGCCCGGCCCCGCACGATGGCCACGGGGATGCCGCTGGTCTTGGCCTTGACCAGGTCGGCGGCCGCCGCGATCTCGTCGGCCACGGCGGCCACGGTCACCTCCAGCCGGGTGCCGAACGTGTCCGGCCGGCCCCGGTGGTCGAGCACCGGGAGCACCCCCGCGGCACCGATCGCGGCGTCGGTCTGCCCGGCGCGCCAGGGGCGCCCCAGCGTGTCGGTGATGATGACCCCGACCCTCGCGCCGAGCCGGTCGCGCAGGGCCTTGCGCAGCCTGCGGGCCGAGCCGTCAGGGTCCTCGGGCAGCAGCACCACCGTCCCCGGCGGGGTGTTGGAGTCGTCCACCCCGGCGGCGGCGAGCACCAGGCCGTGCCTGGTCTCCACGATCCGGGTGTCGCCGCGGCGCGCCACCACCCGGACCGTCTCCGCGTCGATCGCCTGCTCCCGGCCGGACCGGACCACCCGTCCCTCCGCCTTGCTCACGATCTTCGAGGTGATGACCACGATGTCGCCGTCGGCCAGGTCCGGCGCCGCGTCCGCGATCAGCCGGGGCCAGGTCGGCGCCGGCTTCGATCTCGGGCAGCCCGGTCACGCCGGTGACGGTGATGAGGTGGGCGGCCGGGCCGGGGCTGGTGTTCATGCGGTCAGCTCCTGGGCCAGGTCGAGCGCGGCGCGGGCGATCGCCGCGGTGGCGGGCAGGTCGGTCATGTACAGCGGGACCGCCCGGACGGCGATCCCGGCCAGCTCCGGCGCGTCCACCGCCGTCTTGTCCCGCTCGTCCACCAGCCAGCCGTCGAGGAGGGCCGCCCCGTAGTGGGCGCCGACGCCGACCGCGGAGGTCTCGACGCCGATGGCGGCCAGGCACTTGTCGGCCATGCCGCGCACCGGCGCCCCGCCGATGATCGGCGAGACCCCGACCACGGTCTTCGCGCGGACCGCGTCGGCGATGCCGGGCACGGCCAGGATGGTGCCGACGCTCACGACCGGGTTGGACGGGGGAAACAGGACCACGTCCGCGTCCCCGATGGCCTCCAGCACGCCGGCCGCCGGGGCCGCGTCCTCCGCCCCGGCCAGGACGAACCCGGCGGCAGGCACGGCGGCGTGCAGGCGCACCCACCATTCCTGGAAGTGGACGGTGCGGCCGCCCTCGTCACGCAGGATCACCTGGGTCTCGACGCGGTCATCGGTCATCGGGAGCAGCCTGACACCGGGCTGCCAGCGGTGGCAGAGGATCCCGGTGGCCGCCGACAGGGGGAGGCCGGCGCCGAGCATGCTGGTCCGGTGGAGATGGGTGGCGATGTCCCGGTCGCCCAGGCCGAACCAGTCCGGCCCGGCGCCGTAGGCGGTGAGCTCCGCCAGGACGGTGTAGGTATCGCCGGCGCGGCCCCAGCCCTGCTCCTCGTCGATCCCCCCGCCCAGGGTGTACATCACGGTGTCGAGGTCGGGCGAGACGTGGAGGCCGAACAGGCTGATGTCGTCGCCGGTGTTGCCGATGACGGTGATCTCGGCGTCAGGGGCGGCGGATTTCAGCCCTCGCAGGAAACGGGCGGCGCCGACCCCGCCGGCGAGCACTGTGATGCGCATGCCGGCCAGTCTGGCAACCCGTGAGCCCGGCCGCGCCCGGCGGGCCGGCCGCGACGGCCCTGTGATCCCAGCATTGACCGGACTTACCAGTCACCGGGGGTGATTCTGCCGGTCATTATCACGTATCCCGCTTGACGGAACGCAAGACACGCGCGTGTAATTTCACTTGTGTAGTTTACGCGCCAGCGGGGGGTACGGCGCGTACCCGACGGGGTTGTGCAAGGTAGGAGGTGCGCCGTGGCTGAGGTCGTCCCGCTCGGGATATTTGGTATCGGCGAGGACGATGCCGGGGGCCAGGACTGGCAGGACAATGCGCTGTGCGCACAGACCGATCCGGAGGCGTTCTTCCCCGAGAAGGGCGGCTCGACCAGGGAAGCCAAGAAGGTGTGCCGCGGCTGCGAGGTGCGGGCCGAGTGTCTGGAGTACGCACTCGAGCACGACGAGCGGTTCGGGATCTGGGGCGGGCTGTCGGAACGGGAACGGCGTCGGCTCAAGCGCGAGACCGGCTGAGCGCACCGCGGTCACTGCTGCTCCCACGGGCTGCCGCCCGGGCAGGTAGCACGCTGCTTGCCCCCTGGTTGGGGTCTTGCCGTCTGCCTGCCTGGTTGCCATCGCTTCGCGTATTGTTCACGGGGTGCCCCCGCCGTGCCGGGAGCGGGCGGCCAGTCGCCCGGGGTGTCCGGCAGGTGACCACTTCGAGCAGCGAGCGGACTCTTGTCGCCAGTTAACGCGCAGAACCAGCACGTCGTCACCGCGGTCATCGTCGCCCATGATGGCGCCGCGTGGATTCCGCGCGTGACCGAGGCCCTGGTGAACCAGACCCGGCCGGTGCAGCGCGTGGTTGGCGTCAACACCGGCAGCCGGGACCGCAGCGGGGCCATGCTGGCCGAGGCGCTGGGCCGGGCCGCCGTGTTCGGCATGGACCGCGGCACCGGCTACGCGGCCGCGGTCCACCAGGCGTTGCGGCACCGGGCCGCCACCACTCATCTGCCTCCGTCGGCGGGAGCCCCGGCCGAGCGGACGGAGTGGGTGTGGCTGCTCCACGACGACTGCGAGCCGGAACCGGACGCGCTGGAACAGCTGCTCCTCGGCGCCGACCAGGTGCCGTCCGTGGCGGTGGTCGGCCCCAAGGTCATGGACTGGGCGGACCGGGACGTCCTGCTCGAGGCCGGGGTCGGCATCGACCGCGCCGGACGCCGGATCACCGGGATCGAGCCGCGCGAGGTCGACCAGGGGCAGCACGACGGCAACCGGGACGTGCTCGCCGTTGGCAGCGCCGGGATGCTGGTCCGCCGCGACGTGTGGGACCAGGTGGGCGGCTTCGATCCCGGCATGCTGCTCTACCGGGAGGACGTCAACTTCTGCTGGCGTGTCCTGGCCGCGGGCTACCGGGTGCGCGTGATCACCGACGCGGTCGTCTACCACGTGGAGGCCTCGGCCAGGAGGCGGCGGCAGGCCTCGGCCGCCCCCCGCCGGGGGCGGGAGGACCGCCGCAACGCGCTGCTGGTGCTGCTGGGCAACCTCCCGGCCGTGCCGATGCTCTTCGCGCTGGCGGGCAACCTGGTGCTGTCCTCGCTGCGCACGTTGTTCTTCCTGTTCGCCAAGCGGGCCGGCGCGGCACTGGACGAGTTCGCGGGGTTCTTCGGGGCGGCCGGCCACCCCCTGCGCCTGCTCGCGGCCCGGCGCCGCCGGGCCGGGGGGCGGCGTGGCGCCTACGGCCGCCTGCACTCCGAGATCCCTCCGGGCCATTCTGTCCGCAAGCTGGCCGAGTTCGCCACCGGCGCGCTGTCGAAGTCCCTCCCCGTGGACATGGTCGGCAGCCACCACGCCACCGACGATCCCCTCGACGACGACTCACTGCTGGTCAACACCGGCATTGTGCAGCGGGTGCTCACCAACCCCGGGGTGCTGCTGTTCCTGGTCCTCACCACGATCGCCCTGGTGGCGGAGCGTTCGCTGCTCAGCACCAGCCCGCTCGGCGGCGGCGCGCTCGTCCCCGCCTGGGGTGGTGCGTCCGCGCTGTGGGCGGAGTACGTGCAGGGCTTCCACCCGGCCGGGATCGGCACCGCCGCCGGCACGCCGCCGTACGTGGCGGTGATCGCGCTGCTGGCGACGCTGCTGGGGGGCAAGCCCTGGCTCGCCGTTGACGTCATCCTGATCGGCTGCATCCCGCTCGCGGGCGTCACGGCCTACCTGGCGTCGCGCCGGGTCACGCGGTCGGTGCCGGTCAGGATCTGGGCGGCGATGGCGTATGCGCTGCTGCCGGTGGGCATGGGCGCGGTCGCCGCCGGCCGCCTCGGCACGGCGCTGGTGCTCGTCCTGCTCCCGCTGATAGCCGTGGTCGTCGCGCGCGTCCTCACCCATGGCCCCCGCCGGGCGCGGCGGGCCGCCTGGGCGGCCGCCCTCCTGGTCGCCGTGGCAGCCGCCTTCGTGCCGCTGGTCTGGGTGCTCACGGTGGCCGCCATGGCCCTGGGCGCACTCGTGTTCCGCCGGGGCGGCCCGGGAGTGACGATCGACGCCGCGATCGTCGCCGTGGTCCCGGTGGTGCTGCTCGTCCCGTGGAGCATTGCCCTGGCCACCCACCCATCCCAGCTGCTCCTCGAGGCCGGGCTGCAGCCGCCCGGGCTGGCCTCGCCGCACCTGGCCGCCCGGTCCCTCATGCTGCTGTCTCCCGGCGGTCCGGGCCTGCCCCCGTACTGGGTGACCGCGGGCCTGGTCCTGGCCGCGGCGGTGGCGCTGGTGGCCAGCGGGCGGCGGGCGCTCGTGCTGGCCGGATGGGCGACGGCGCTGCTCGGCCTGCTCGCCGCCGCCGCGCTGAGCAAGCTCATCGTCACCCCGGCGGCAGGCGGCGATCCCGTCCTGGCCTGGCCGGGACTGGCGCTGGCGTTCGCCGGCGCAGGCCTGCTCCTTGCGGCGGCGGCCTGCGGCGATCGGTTCCAGGGCAAGCTGGGCTCGGGCGGGTGGCGTGCCCCCGGCGGGATCGCGCTCGTGGGGCTCGCCGCCGTCGCCTGCACGGCGCCGGCTCTGGCGGCCGCGGCCTGGGTGACCTCCGGGGTCCGGGGCCCGGTGGCCCCGTCCGCGGGGCCGGTGCTCCCGGAGTTCGTCTCCGTGTCCTCCGCCACCGGGCTGCGCCTGCGCACGCTGGTGCTGCGGGTGGATCCGCACGGCAGGGTGGCGTATTCGGTGCTCCGCGACACCGACCCCCTGATCGGGGCCAGCGAGCTCGCGGTGCCCCCGGCCGCGCAGAGGGCCCTCAACCTGAGCGTTGCCACCCTGACCGCGCCCTACGGCGGTTCCGTGCAGGACCAGGGCCGCTCGCTGTCCCAGCTCGGCATCGGCTACGTCCTGCTTCCGGCGCCGATCAACCCGGGTCTGGCGCGGCTGCTCGACGGTGTTCCGGGCCTGCGCCCGGTCAGCCAGACCTCCGCGTTCGCGCTGTGGCGCGTGTCCGATACCACCGCGCGGGTGCGGGTGGTGGAGCAAAACGGCACGGTGGTGGCCGTGAACTCGGGGCCGGTGCGCGTCGCCGGGGCCAGCGTGCCCGCCGCAGGCGGGACGCTGATGCTCGCCGAGCCCGCCGGCGGCTGGTCCGCGGCGCTCAACGGGCATCCGCTGACTCCGCTCGTTGCACCGGTCGGCGGCTGGGCGCAGGGGTTCCGCCTGCCACCCGGCGGCGGGTCGCTGACCGTGAGCCACAGCCAGCTCAGCCGGATCGCGATCGTCGCGCTGGAAGCCCTCGCCGTGGCGATCGTGCTCGTGCTCGGCCTGCCCGGCGCCCGGGTGGCCGGAGAGGCCGAAGGAGGAGCGGCGGCCGCCGAACGCCGCAGCGGCCGTGCCCGGGACAAGGCCGGTGAACACGGGCGCGACCGCAAACCGCCGCGCCGGGGCAAGGGCAAGCCCGCCGGCCCGGCCCGGCCACCTGTGCGTCGGCCACCCGTTCCCGCGGCCCAGGGGGCACAGCGCGCGCCCGGCACCACGCCGGCCGAGGCAGGCGAGGCGGCGGCTGCCGGGGTCCGCGGGGCGGCACCGGCCGGCGTGCGCGGGGCGGCGTCCGCCGGGGTGCGCGGGGCGGCGGCCGGGGTGCGCGGCGCCCCGCCCTGGCCCGATGAACCCGCGGCCACCGGATCCTTCCCGGGGGACCTGGCCGCCGAAAGCCCCACCATGGTGAGCCATGCGCGCGGCGGAACCGACGTGCCCGGCCAGGGCGCGGGCCGCCCGCCGGCAGGCGGTCGCGCCATGCCTGGTGACCCCGGCGGTCTCCCACCGCGCGGTGGCCGCGGCACGGATACGGGGCGACTGCGCTGGCCGGGCAGGCGCGCGCCGGACCGGAGCGGGCAGCCGGACCATCAGCCCGGCCCCGGCGGCCGGGGAATACGGCCGGGCCGCGAGCCGGGCGACAGCTACGACATGGCCGCAGGCCGTGGCGGCAGGCCGGGTTATGACACCGGTCCCGGACGGGCGGTGCCGCCGGGTTCCGATCCGGGCTGCGAGCCGTGGCCGCCGGGGTTATGACACCGGTCCCGGACGGGCGGTGCCGCCGGGCTCCGATCCGGGTGCGAGCCGTGGCCGCCGGGGTTATGACACCGGTCCCGGACGGGCGGTGCCGCCGGGCTCCGATCCGGGTGCGAGCCGTGGCCGCCGGGGTTATGACACCGGTCCCGGACGGGCGGTGCCGCCGGGCTCCGATCCGGGTGCGAGCCGTGGCCGCCGGGGTTATGACACCGGTCCCGGACGGGCGGTGCCGCCGGGCTCCGATCCGGGTGCGAGCCGTGGCCGCCGGGGTTATGACACCGGTCCCGGACGGGCGGTGCCGCCGGGCTCCGATCCGGGTGCGAGCCGTGGCCGCCGGGGTTATGACACCGGTCCCGGACGGGCGGTGCCGCCGGGCTCCGATCCGGGTGCGAGCCGTGGCCGCCCGGGCTATGACACCGGTCCCGGACGGGCGGTGCCGCCGGGCTCCGATCCGGGTGCGAGCCGTGGCCGCCCGGGCTATGACACCGGTCCCGGACCGACGGTGCCGCCGGGCTCCGATGCAGGTGCGAGCCGTGGCCGCCCGGGCTATGACACCGGTCCCGGCCGGGCACGGCCGGAGTATGACTCAGATCCGGGTCGTGGTGGACGGCCCAGCTACGAGCCCGAGCGCGCCCGGGCGGGCCGTGGCCCTGCCCCCGGCCGTCATGGACGGCCGGGGTATGACACCGCGCCGGGCCGCGGCGGACGGCCCGGGAATGACGCGGCCCCGGGCGGTGGCGGGCGGCCCGGGTATGACGCGGCGCCAGGTGGTGGCGGACCGGGCTATGACCTGCCACCAGGCCGCGGCGGACGGCCCGGGCGTGACGCGGGTCCGGGTGGTAGCGGCCGGCCGGGATATGACGCGGCCCCGGGTGGTGCTGGCGGCCCGGGGTATGACCAGGCGCCGCGCCACGGGCGGCGGGGCCGCGAGCCTGCGCCGGATCGTAGCCAGGCGGGCTACGGCCCAGTCCCGGGCCGAGATGGGGAGCAGCCCTACGGCCCGCCGCCCGGGGCGCCAGCCGAACGTGGCGCGCGCAGGAGCCGGGTCGGCTGGCCCGGCCGGGGCTCCCGGCCCGGCCGGGACCGGGGACCGGCCGGTGGCGAGCAGCCGGGCGCCGGAGCGGAGCGCGGCCGGCCGCCCAGCGACACCGAGGCGCTCTCGCCGCTGCCGCCGCTCCCGCCCCGCAGGCCCAGCGGCATGGACGGGTACGCCACCGACGCTGGAGCGCCCGACTGGGACGCTGCGCCTCAGCACGATCCAGGAGAGGCCGACTGGTGAATAGCGTCACCGCCAAGCGGATCCTGGTGCCACTGGCCGTGGTCGTGGTGCTGGGGGCCGTGTACGCACTGACCGCCTTCGGCCGCACCTCCTCGCTCGGCGCGTCCAAGCAGGTGCCGCCACCGCAGACCGCGCCGGCCACGTCCGTGATGCGCGCTTGCCCGTCAGCGGGCATGGCCAGCTCGACCACCGCCGCCGTCGCGCTCGTTGCCGCACCTGCGACGGCCGGGCAGGGACAGGCGGAGATGAGCCGCCTCGGCGGAACCGCGAGCACCCACCCGCTGCACAGCGTGACCAACCCCGGGCGGCTCTCCGTCGCCCCGGTCCGGGTGGTGGGCACCACGCGTCCCGCGGCATCCGCCCAGTCCGGCGGCCAGCCGGTCAAGACCGTGGCCACCCAGGGCGGGGTAGTCGTCCAGGCCAGCGGATCCATGGCGCGCGGGCTGGAAGTGGAGCAGGTCGCCACGGGCAATATCCCGTCGGCGCGGTGCGAGAGCCCCGGCACCGACTTCTGGTTCGTCGGCCCCGGCCAGCACGGCCTGGCCCGCATCCAGCTGTTCCTGCTGAACCCCGGGAGCCAGGCGGCCGACGCGAACGTGGTGGTCTCCACCGATGCCGGGCCGCTGCAGGGCGGCGCCGACACAGGTATCGCGGTGGCCCCGCACAGCATGGTCGTGCAGACTCTGGCCCCGGCCGTGCACCAGTCGCGGGCGCTTGCACTGCACGTGCGCACCAGCGTCGGCCAGGTGGTGGCGGCGGTCGAGGAAATCACGCACGCGGGAGGCAGTGGCGCCTGGCTGCCCGCGGCGCAACCGCCTGCCACCCACGTGGTGCTGCCTGGGCTGCCTGCGGCCAGGGGCACGCGGCAGCTGTTCGTGGCGGTACCGGGAACCCGGGACGCCCATCTCAAGCTGACCGCCGTCACCGCCAAGGGTTCCTACCCGCCCGCCGGCAGCAGCGGGCTCGACATCCCCGGTGGGTCCGCTGCCGCGATCGTGCTGCCATCACTGTCGGGCGTTCCGGCCGCGCTGAAACTGACCTCCGACGTCCCGGTCACCGCGTCGGCGATGCTGGCGGGTGGTGCGCCGGGGGCGCCGGGGGTCTTCACCGCCGCCTCGCTGCCGGTCGAGGAACAGGGCGTGGTCGCGTACGACCGGGCGGGCAGTGGCCTGGCCTCGCAGCTGGTGCTGTCGGCCCCAGGCCGGGCGGTGACGGCGCGGATCACCGAGATCGGGACCACCGGGTCGGCCGGAACGCCGCAGGTGGTGCAGATCCAGGCCGGCCACAGCATGGTGGCGCAGCTGGGCAAGGGCGGGGGAGCCATCCACAAGTCGGCCTTCTCGGTGATTGTCACACCGCTGGCCGGCTCCGGGCCGCTCTATGCCGGGCGGGTGGTCACCAGCAGCGGCACCGGGGGCAAGGTGCAGTCCCTCCTCCCCGTCATCAGCAGCCTGACCATGGTGCCGCTGCCGAAGGTGCAGAACACCGTCATAACCACGGTGCCGTAAGCCGGGCGGGCGCTCAGTCCTCGGCCGGGTAGCCGGGGTCAACGTCCTCGGGATTGACCCCGAGCAGGCGCGCGAACTCCTCGACGACCACCTCGAAGACCAGCTCGCCAAGATCATCGTCGCCGTCGGCGCGCGCCATCAGCGGGCGCCGGTACACCACGATCCGGGGCGGGCGGGACGCCGCATCCGCGCTGGCGCCGGACTCGCCGGCCGCGGCGGGCCCGCCTGCGGACCCGGGTTCGAGCCTGGCCAGGGGCACCGGGCCGGCAGCCGCGTCGCCTGCCGGAGGGATCTCCTCGACGGCGAACTCGACCCCCGCGAGATGAGCCTCCCAGCGGGGCTCAAGCCGCGCCACGGCCTGCAAGACGAGATCGTCAAAGCCTTCCGCCCGGGTCCGGTGCAGGGGAACGTCCGGTGGCGCAAGGACCCCCCGCAGGCCACGGCCATGCCGGTCGCGCCGCCTGATCCTGGCCGTGCGCTCCGGGCGGCTCCGGTCGCCGCTGTACACAGTCCAGAGCCTAACGCGGCTGGCCCGGCCCGGGCCGCCCGGCGCGCTGGCCACCACCCCCCGCCCTGGGCGGCGGCCGCGGAACGCACGTCCTTTCGAGACACGCGCTGTGAACAGTGCCCCGGTGGTGGCGTTAGCGGGCCCGGATAGGTACGGTCAGCCGTTGTGGGCGATGCGCGCGAACCTGGCTCGGGGGAGGCGCGTGAGCTTGCCGCGCTGGTGGGGCCGGGTGTGACGGCCGCCGTGGGGGAGGCGGCCCGTTGATGTCCCGCCTATGTTCCCGGCCCGCCTGCAAGCAGCCCGCTCTGTACACGCTCACCTACGTCTACCGCGACTCCACCGCCGTGCTCGGCCCGCTCGCCACCTACGTGGAGCCCCACTGCTACGACCTGTGCGCCGCTCACGCGGCACGGCTCACGGCCCCGCGGGGCTGGGATGTGGTCCGCCTCCCGGTCGATCCGGCCGACCCGGATCCGCCCGAGGCGGACGACCTGGAGGCGCTCGCCAACGCGGTCAGGGAGGCCGTTCTCCCGTCCGCCGGGGTGGAGCCGGTCGGCCAGGGGATCGAGGTCAGCCGGCGAGGCCACCTGCGGGTGCTGCGCTCGTCCCCGGAGGAGCGGAGCCGGCCCTCGTAGGGTGCGTGGGTGTGCACCGGCCCGCCGGGCTGGTCCCGTGGCCGCCGGGCGCCGCCCGCTGGCCGGTAGGCTCGTTGTCCGTGCATCGCGCCGGCCCGTGGCGTGCCGCCGCGGATGGATGGTGACCCAGGCGATACCGGAAGGAAAGCCGAAGTGGGGCAGTACGCGAAGATCTTCAAGGCGTATGACATCCGCGGCGTGGTCCCCGACGAACTGGACGAGGAGGTCGCGGAAGCCGTCGGCGCCGCGTTCGTGCGGCTGACCGGTGCGTCCTGCCTGGTCACCGCCCACGACATGCGCACCTCATCGCCCTCGCTGGCGGAGGCGTTCGGCCGGGGGGCGATCGCGCAGGGCGCGGATGTCGTCGCGGCCGGGCTCGGTTCCACCGACCTGCTCTACTACGCCAGCGGCAGCCTCGGCGTCCCCGGGGCGATGATCACGGCGAGCCACAACCCCTCCAAGTACAACGGGATCAAGCTGTGCCGCGCCGGGGCCCGGCCGGTGGGGGCGGACTCGGGCCTGAGCGAGCTGCGGGAAGCGGCGGCCCGGGGCGTTCCCGCCCACCAGGGCCCGCCCGGCACGGTTACGCCACGCGACCTGCTCGCGGATTACGCCGGTTACCTGAGGTCACTGGTCGATGTGTCCGGGATCCGCCCGCTCACCGTGGCGGTGGACGCGGGGAACGGGATGGCCGGGCACACCGTCCCCCGGGTCTTCGAGGGTCTGCCCATCAGGCTGATGCCGCTGTACTTCGAGCTGGACGGCACGTTCCCCCACCATGAGGCGAATCCGATCGAGCCCGCCAACCTGCGGGACCTGCAGCGGGCGGTGATCGATTCAGGCGCCGACATCGGCCTGGCCTTCGACGGTGACGCCGACCGGTGCTTCGTGGTGGACGAGCGCGCGGACATCGTCTCGCCGTCCACGCTGACCGCGCTGATCGCGGTCCATGAGCTGGCCCGGGAGCCGGGCGCGGCGATCATCCACAACCTGATCACCTCCCGGGCGGTCCCCGAGATCATCTCCGAGCACGGCGGCAGGCCCGTGCGCACCCGGGTGGGCCACTCGTTCATCAAGGCCCGGATGGCCGAGACGGGGGCGGTCTTCGGCGGCGAGCATTCCGGGCATTTCTACTTCCGGGACTTCTGGTTCGCCGATTCGGGCATGCTGGCCGCCCTGCATGTGCTCGCCGCGCTCGGGTCCCAGCCCGCGCCGCTGTCGCAGCTGCTGGGCGGCTACCACAGGTACATGGCCACCGGTGAGATCAACAGCGAGGTCCGCGACATTGGCGCGGCGACGCAGGAGGTCCGCCAGGCCTTCGCGGCGCGCCCCGGGGTCACCCTGGACGACCTGGACGGCCTCACCGTCAGCGGCGGCGGATGGTGGTTCAACCTCCGCCCGTCCAACACCGAGCCGCTGCTCCGGCTCAATGCGGAGGCGGCGGACGAGGCGACCCTGGCCGAACTGCGGGACGAGGTACTGGGCATCGTCCGCGGCCGGGCGGGCTAATGCCAGCGCCCACCCGTGCTCCCACACATCCCCGCGACCAGAACCCTGGGAGAAGCTGTGAACATCGACCAATGGCTGCTTGACCTCCTCGCCTGCCCGGCGTGCCACGCTCCGCTCCGGGCCGACGACTCAACCAGCGAGCTGGTCTGCACGAACGAGACCTGCGGCCTGGTCTACCCGGTGCGGGACGACATCCCGGTGCTGCTGGTGGACGAGGCCCGCCGTCCCGGGGAAACGGGATGACGGCGGACGCGGAGGAGCGCCTGGACACCCCGGCGCTGTTGTCGGCGGCCGACCCCGCCGACATCCTCCGCCAGGTCGCCTCGTCGGCCGCGCAGGTGAGATCCGCCGTGCGGGCCACCCAGGATGCGGACCTGGATGAGCTCACCTCCGTCGGCCGGCCGCGGGCGATCGTGATCACCGGCATGGGCGGCTCCGGGGTGGCCGGCGATGTGATGGCCGCCGTCTGCGGCCCGGGCTGCCCGGTGCAGATCCTGCCCGTGCACGACTACCAGCTTCCCGCCTGGGTGGGCGCCGCCGACCTGGTGATCGCCGTGTCCTGCTCAGGCGGCACCGAGGAGACGATCGCGGCCGCGTCCGCCGCGGTGCGGCGGGGCTGCCGCCTGATCGGGGTCGGCGGCGAGGACTCGCCGCTGGCGATGATCGCCCGGCAGGCGCACGCCCCCTTCATCGGCGTCCAATCGGCGGGCATGCCCCGGTCGACCCTGTGGGGGCTGTCGATGCCGCTGGTGGTGATCGCGAGCCGGCTGGGCCTGCTGGACGCGGGAGCGGAGGAGTACGAGTCGGCGGCCGCCGAACTGGAGCGGATCTCTCACCTGTGCCGTCCCGACAGCGAGTCGTTCGTCAACCCGGCGAAATCGCTGGCGCTGGAGCTGGCCGGGACGCTGCCGATGATCTGGGGCAGCTCCCCGCTGGCGGGCGTGGCCGCCTACCGGTTCGGCTGCCAGCTCAACGAGAACGCCAAATATCCGGCGGTGACCGGCACCCTGCCCGAGGCCAACCACAACCAGGTGGTCACGTTCGATGGGCCGTTCGCGGCCGGCCCGGACGGGCTCGGGGGAGCGCTCGGCCTCGACGAGCCCGGCGAGGACGGGACGGTGGTCCCGTTGCGGCTCGTGCTGCTGCGGGACAGCCAGGAGCATCCGCAGGTGGCACGCCGCCGCGAGGAGTCGGCCCGGCTGGCGGAGGAGCGGGGCATCCGCGTCACCGAGCTGGCCGCCGCCGACGGCGGCCCGCTGGAGCGGCTGGCCAGCCTGATCCAGCTGATCGACTACGCGACGGTGTACCTCGCCATCGCGCTGGGCATCGACCCGGGCCCGATCGCGGCCATCCAGGAACTGAAGGCACGCATCGTGTAGGAAGTGGTCGCCCATCAGCAGCAACTCCAGCCACGAATCAGCCGGCCTGCGGGCGGTCCTGGCCGCGCTCGCCGCGAACCTGGGCATCGCGGCCACGAAGTTCGTCGCGTTCGCCGTCACCGGGTCGGCCTCGATGCTGGCCGAGTCCGTACACTCCGTCGCCGACAGCGCCAATCAGGCCCTGCTCCTGCTGGGGCGGCGCCGGGCGGCCCAGGCGCAGACCGAGGAGCACCCATTCGGGTTCGGCCGCGAGCGGTACTTCTACGCGTTCGTGGTTGCGGTCGTGCTCTTCACCGGCGGCGCGGTCTTCTCGTTCTACGAGGGCATTCACAAGATCACGCACCCGGAGCCGATCCAGTCGCCGGTGGTCGCGTTTGTGGTGCTGGCGATCGCGATCGTGCTGGAGAGCCTCTCCCTGCGGACCGCCGTGCGGGAGTCGAACCGGGTCCGGGGCTCCGGCGGCTGGCTCGCCTTCATCCGGCGGGCCAAGGCGCCGGAACTGCCCGCCGTCCTGCTGGAGGACATGGCCGCCCTGGCCGGGCTGTTCTTCGCCGCCGTGGGAGTGGGGCTGGCGGTGATCACCGGCAACGGGGTGTGGGACGGGGCCGGTTCACTGGCGATCGGCACCTTGCTGGCCGTCGTCGCGATGATCCTGGCGGTGGAGATGAAGAGCCTGCTCATCGGCGAGTCCGCCAGCGCCGAGGCGGAGCGTGCGATCGTCGCCGCGCTCGAGGCGGGTGACGAGGTGGTGCGGGTCATCCACCTGCGGACCCTCCACATGGGCCCGGACAGCCTGCTGGTGGCGGCGAAGATCGCGGTCCGCGGGTCGGACCGGGCCGAGGCGATCGCGGCCGGAATCGACGCGGCCGAACGGCGGGTCCGGGCCGCGGTGCCGATCGCTGAGATGATCTACCTGGAGCCCGATCTGTATCAGTCATCGCGCGCGGACGAGGCTGATCCGGCCGTCCGCGCGGTCCGCCGCCCGCCGCGGCGATAACACCCAAGGTCACAATCCGCCGGGCCCGGCGAGGCCCCCGGTGCGAAGGGGGACAGCAACCGTGCTCAAGCCCGACTACCCCGTCCGCACGCCGCAGCTGCTGCTCCGGCCGTTCACGCCCGATGACCTTGACGCGCTGCATGAATTCCACCGGCTGCCCGAGGTCGCCCGCTACCTGTATCACGAGCCAAGGAACCGGGCCGAGGTGAGCGTCCTGCTGCAGGGGAAGATCGCGGCCAGCGTTCTCCCCGCCGACGGCAAGGCGCTCTGCCTGGCCGCCGAGCTGGCCGAGACCGGCCAGCTCGTGGGGGACTGCACGCTGTTCTGGCTGAGCCAGATCCACCAGCAGGGCGAGATCGGGTTCATCTTCCACCCCGCCTTCCAGGGCCGCGGGCTCGCCACCGAGGCGGCGGGCGCGATGCTGCGGCTCGGGTTCGACGGCCTCGGCCTGCACCGGATCATCGGCCGGTGCGACGGCCGCAACCGGGCATCCGCCGGGGTGATGGAGCGCAACGGCATGCGCCGTGAGGCGCACCTGATCGAGAACGAGTTCGTCAAGGGCGAGTGGACGGATGAGCTGATCTACGCGATCCTCCGTCGCGAGTGGGAGGCGTCCGCCCCGGCGCGAGATTGAGCAGCCGCAGGGCCCGCTCCTTCTCGAACTCCAGGGCCCGGGCGGGCAGCGGGCGGATCCGCCCGATCCGGCGCGCGAGCTCGGCGACTTCCGCCCGGACGCCGGGCTCGGCCAGCACCCGCAGGCCGAACGCCAGCGCGGCGGGGCTGATGTCGTAGCGCTGCTCGATCTCCAGGGCCAGGGAGACGGCCGCGAGGTCGTCCTCGCCGAACTGACGGTGCCGCCCGGCCCGTCCGCTACCGGCCCGCCCCGGCACCGGCCGGCCCAGCACCGGCCTGCCGAGCGCCGGCCCGGTCAGCGCCTGGCCCGGTCAGCGCCTGGCGCGGTCGGCTGCCCGGCCCGCGGCCCGGATGCGGCCGCGGCGGCCGGCGGCCGGCGGCTCGCGGACGGGTGGCAGCAGCCCAAGCAGGTCGCGGTAGCGGAGCATCCGCGGCGAGGTGTCGAGCCGTTGCGCGGCCTCCGTGATGCGCATGAGGGCTAACTAACATTTTTATGTCAAGAATGGCCGTCTCGGCGTGCGATCCCGGCCGCCTGTCCCGTACGGTCGGTGGTCGCGCCCGCGCGGCGCCGCCAGCAGCACCCAGCCCCACGACAGGAGTGGACATGCCCACGGAACCGCCTCCGTTCAAGGTCGCCGACCTCTCGCTCGCCGAGTTCGGCCGCAAGGAGATCACGCTCGCCGAGCACGAGATGCCCGGCCTGATGGCGGTGCGGGCGGAGTACGCGCAGGCCCAGCCGCTGCGCGGCGCCAGGATCACCGGTTCGCTGCACATGACCATCCAGACGGCGGTCCTGATCGAGACGCTGGTCGCGCTCGGCGCGCAGGTGCGCTGGGCCAGCTGCAACATCTTCTCCACCCAGGATCACGCCGCGGCGGCGGTGGCGGTCGGGCCGGACGGGACGCCCGCCGACCCCCAGGGCATCCCCGTCTTCGCCTGGAAGGGCGAGACGCTCCAGGAGTACTGGTGGTGCGCCGACCAGGCGCTGACCTGGCCCGGCGAGGACGGGCCGAACATGATCCTGGACGACGGCGGGGACGCCACGCTGCTGGTGCACAAGGGCGCCGCGTACGAGCAGGCCGGCGCGGTGCCGTCGGCCGGTGCGGACGACCCGGAGGAGCTGGCCGTCGTCCTGGCGCTGCTGCGCGACAGCCTGGCCGCCGACCCGGGCGCGGTTCACCCGGATGGGCGCCGGGCATCACCGGCGTCACCGAGGAGACGACCACCGGCGTGCACCGGCTCTACGAGATGGCCCGCGAGGGCACCCTGCTGTTCCCCGCCATCAACGTGAACGACTCGGTCACCAAGTCCAAGTTCGACAACAAGTACGGCTGCCGGCACTCGCTGATCGACGGCATCAAGCGGGCCACCGACGTGCTGATCGGCGGGAAGGTCACGGTGGTCTGCGGGTACGGGGACGTCGGCAAGGGCTGCGCCGAGTCGCTGCGCGGGCAGGGCGCGCGGGTGATCATCACCGAGATCGACCCGATCTGCGCGCTCCAGGCGGCGATGGACGGCTACCAGGTAGCGACCCTGGAAGATGTGGTCGCCACCGCGGACATCTTCGTCACCGCCACCGGCAACCGGGACATCATCACGGCCGAGCACATGAGCCCGATGAAGCACCAGGCGATCGTCGGCAACATCGGGCACTTCGACAACGAGATCGACATGGCCGGGCTGGCCCGGCTGCCCGGGCATCCGCCGGGTGAACATCAAGCCCCAGGTCAACAAGTGGGAGTTCGCCGAACGGGCACTGCGTGATCGTGCTCTCCGAGGGACGGCTGCTCAACCTGGGGAACGCGACCGGCCACCCGAGTTTCGTTATGTCGAATCCTTCACCAACCAGGTGATCGCGCAGGTGGAGCTGTACACCCGGCCGGGGGACTACCCGATCGGGGTATACAC
>CAWIGE010000010.1:0-410199 GCA_963835425.1 uncultured Actinomycetes bacterium
GACAAGGGGGGTGGACAGATCGTTTGGCCGGACGGCCCTAATCTTCTTCCCGTACCTGGTAGCGGCGCAGCTGCGTCCGCAGCGCGGCGCACTCTTGTTCCAGCTCCCTGACCTGGGTCTCCAGTTCGAGGATGCGGCGGATACCAGCCAGGCTCACGCCCTGGTCCGCGAGCCGGACCACGTACTGGACCACCGTGATCTCGCGCCGCGAGTACCGGCGCTGCTTGCCTTCCGACCGGGAGGGGCTGACCACGCCCTTCTGGTCGAGGCGCCGCAGAAACGCCTGCTGGACCTCGAGCATGACTGAGACCTGCCCGACCGTGAACAGGGGCAGGTTTTCATCGTCAATAGGCAGCGAGGGCACGGCTTACTCCTGGACTGCAAACACTCCCGGAAGACGGTTGCGGGCCCGGTGAGGCTCCCACCGGGCCCGCAGTCTAGGACCGCTCTCAGGCAGCGATCTCCTTCTGGCCGTCGGTGTGGATCTCAACCTTACGGGGCTGCGCCTTCTCCAGCAGCGGCAGCCGCACGGTGAGCACACCGCCCGCGTACGCGGCGTCGATCTTCTCGGAGTCAACGGCGTCCGACAGGTAGACCCGGCGGGCGAAGGAACCCATCACCCGCTCGCGCCGGTACGGGCGCTCGTCCTCGGCGTACTCCTCGGCGCGGCTCGCGCTGACGGTGAGCACGCCCTTGTCAACGGTGACCTCGATGGACTCGGGGTCGATACCGGGCAGGTCGAAGCGGAGCTCCACCTCATCCTTGCGGCGGATGCTGTCCATCGGGATGACGGACCGCCTGGCGCCACCGTTGGTGGTGCCGAACACCCGCTGTGCGAGCCTGTCGAACTCCCGGTTGAAGGGGTCGTACGAGGTAAGCAGCACTGCGCTTCACCTCCATCTTTCCTGGATCAATAGATCAAGGTTTGCTTAGGTTTCATCTGCCAAGAAACCTAACACTTCTGTTGGAGGTTTGCAACTCCCGGGCCCGCCCCTGCCCGGCGGCGGGACGGCCGCCGCTACCCGACGCGCTCGATGATGGTCCCGTTCGCCTGGCCGCCGCCCTCGCACATGGTCTGCAGGCCGAACCGGCCGCCGGTGCGCTCGAGCTCATGCAGCAGCTTGGTCATCAGCACGGCACCGGTCGCGCCGAGGGGATGGCCGAGCGCGATGGCGCCGCCGTTGGGATTCGCCTTCTCCAGCGAAGCCCCGGTGTCCCGCGACCAGGCGATGAGCACCGGCGCGAACGCCTCGTTGACCTCGAAGACGTCGATGTCGCCCACCTTCAGGCCCATCCTGTCGAGCACCTGCTCGGTGGCGGGGATCGGCGCGGTGAGCATGAACACCGGGTCGCCGCCGGTGACCGTCAGCGCGGCGATCCGCGCCCGCGGCGTGAGCCCGTACCGCCGGACCGCCGTGTCCGACGCCACCAGCAGCGCGGCGGCGCCGTCGGAGATCTGAGACGCGGTCGCCGCCGTGATCTCCCAGCCCTCGCGCAGCGGCGCCAGGGCAGTCATCTTCTCCAGCGAGGTGTCGCGGCGCGGCCCCTCGTCCGCGCTGACCCCGCTCACCGGGACGATCTCCCGCTCGAACCGGCCCTCGTCGATGGCCCGCACCGCGCGCTGGTGGCTCGCCAGCGCGAACTCCTCCAGCTGGGCCCGGCTGATCCCCCACTTCTCGCAGATCAGCTGGGCGCCGCGGAACTGGGAGATCTCCTGGTCCCCGTACCGGTCCTTCCACCCCTGGCCGAACGGCAGCGGCATCCCCTTCTCCGCCGCCAGCCCCACCGACGATCCCATCGGCACCAGGCTCATGCTCTCCACGCCGGCCGCGATCACCAGGTCCTGGGTGCCGGACAGCACCGCCTGGGCCGCGAAGTGGATGGCCTGCTGGGAGGAGCCGCACTGGCGGTCAATGGTGACGCCCGGCACGTGCTCGGGCAGCCCGGCCGACAGCCACGCCTGGCGGGCGATGTCCAGCGACTGCGGGCCGATCTGGGAGACGCAGCCCATGATCACGTCATCGACGGCGCCCGGGTCGGCACCGGTGCGCGCCATCAGCTCGGTGAGCGCGTGTGCCGCCAGGTCCACCGGGTTGATCCCCGACAGGCCGCCGTTGCGCCTGCCCACGGGGGTACGGACCGCTCCGACGATATAAGCCTCCGCCACGACGCCCTCCGCGCGCTGAAGGGGCGAACTGCCCTCTGATCTGCTCAGTCACCCTGATGTTACCGCCGGGTTAATGTCCGAGCCCATGCTTGCATAACGACAAGATCGTGCCTCCCTCCTGCCCGCGCGGGCACCAGTGTCTGGCGGGTCAGGGACCGGCCCGCTGGGGGTGACCTCCGCAAGACACGGCTTATGCTCGTAGGAGGAAGCCCCGCCGCGGCGGGGGACGCGGCGAGCGGGAGGAAGCCGATGGACCCCGGGCTGATCCTGCTGGTGTTCCTGGCCCTGCTGGTGGCGTTCAGCTGGTCGAGGCTCCGCCGCCGCGCGGGCATGGGCACCACCGGCGGCCGGACCTGGCTGATCGTCATGGCGGTGTTCATTGTGGGCGTGCTGGCCCTGTGGGGATACTCCATGCACCGGTGACCGGCCGGTGAGCGGCGGCCGGGCCGTTTCAGTCGCCGACCGTCGGCGTGATAGGCATCTCGAACCAGACCACCTTGCCGTTCCTGGTCGGCCGAGACCCCCAGCGACTGGCGATCTGGTCCACCAGGTACAGCCCTCGGCCCCCCTCATCGGTCTCGTCCGCGCTGCGGATCCGGGGCAGGCGCAGATCGGTGTCGAAGACCTCTACCCACACCACCGCGGCCCCGCGGCGCAGCCGCAGCGTGAACTGCTTGGGGGGCGGCGGGGGTGCCACCCGCAGCGACTCCTTCTCCCACACCGGCGGCGGCACACCGGCCCTGGGCATGGCACCGGCCGTCTCCAGCGCGATCCGCCTCGGCCGCCTGACCGGCAGGGTGGTGTGCAGGACGACGTTGGTGACCACCTCCGAGACGAGCAGGCAGGCGAGTTCGGCCTGCTTGACCGGCACGCCCCAGCGGATCAGGACCGCCCGGGCCCGGCGGCGCGCCTCGGAGACCCTGATCGCCTCGGCCGGGAATACGCACTCCCACGAGTCGAGGTCCCTGCGCGAGGTGCGGACCACGACGATGGCCATATCGTCGTCGATCTCCCCGGGCACCGCCTCCACCGCCGCCTGGGCGATGGCCTCGACGTCGGCCCCGGCCACCGCGTGGACGGCGGAACGCAGCATCTCCACCGCCTCGGCTTCGGTGTAGTGGCCGGTGCGGTCGAGACGCTGCCGCCGGTCGGTGAGGCCGTCAGTGTAGAAGACCAGGGTGGATCCCGGCGGGAGCTGGCGTACCTCCTCCCGGTAGGTGGGCAGGCCCGGTATGCCCCCGCGCACCCCGAGCAGGACCCCCTTGTGCTCGATCTCCAGCTCGCCCACCTCACCGTCGGTGATGAGCAGTGGCGCCTCGTGCCCGGCGTTGGAGAACGACAGCGTGCGGGACCACGCGTCATAGACCAGGTAGGTGCAGCTCGCCATCGGCGGATCGAGCTGGCCGGGCGAATCCGGCGTGACCGTCCCCAGCGTCCGGCACCAGTCGTCGAGCTTGCGCATGATCTCCGCGGGCGGCTTGTCGTCCTGGGCGAAGGCGCGCAGCGCGGCCCGCAGCTGGCCCATGACCGCGGCCGCGCGGGCGCCGCGCCCTTCCACGTCGCCGATGACGATGCCGACCCGGCCCGCCGACAGCGGGATCAGGTCGTACCAGTCGCCGCCCACCTGGGTCTGGATCCCCTGACCGTGGGTCTCCAGCGGTTTGGCGGGCATGTACCGCCAGGCGACCTCGAGGCCGTCGAGGGTGGGCAGGCGCTGCGGCAGCAGGCTGGTCTGGAAGGCCAGCGCGGTGCGCCGCTCCTCCTCGAACAGCATCGCGTTGTCGATGGCGATGGCGACCCGGCTGGCGATCGCCGCCATGAAGCCGCGGTCCTCGGCGTCATAGTGGCGCTCCCCCGGCCCCGACAGCCGGGACAGCCCGAGGCTCATCACGCCGAGCAGCTCGCCGCGTGCGCACAGCGGGGCGGCGGCGGCCGAGACGACTCCGACATCCTCCCTGGCCCGCAGGCTCCGGGCGTTCGGCGCCGGGAACCGCCGGTCACGCAGGTCCGGCACCACCACCGCGTCCAGCTGCGCCATCGCCTGCTGGCAGAAGTGACCTTCGGGGTAGTAGACCTGCTCGCCCACCTGCGCCCAGCTTCCCGGCGGCGGCGTCCAGCCCCGGGCGTTGCTCTGCGCCCGGCGGATCAGCTTGTCGCCGTGGAGCAGGTCGATGAAGCAGTGGTCGGCGAACTGGGGGATGAGCGTCTCGGCCACGTGCCGCAGCGTGACGTTGAGCTCGAGCGAGCCGGCCAGGCGCTCGCCGATCCGTTCCAGCAGCCCGATCCGGTCGTGCTCGCGCGGGCCGGGGCGCCGGGCGGCCCGGCGGGCGATGACCACGATCCCGTCGATCGCGCCGGCGGAATCGCGTAATGGGACGGCCTGCGCCTCGATGGCGACCCGGGACCCATCGGGCCGCGGGCTGGCGAGGGCGCCCTCCCAGGCGCCGCCCGCCAGCACCTGCTGGACCAGCCCGGCCGCGGTGCCAGGATCCCCGCCCGGGCCGGGCTCCGCTTCCCCGTCCATGAGCGAGAGGACGGAGAGCCCCGCCAGCCCCCCGGCGTCGCCCGGGAGGCCGAACAGGCCGGCCGCGTAGCTGTTCGCGTACCGCAGGTTGCCGAGCCGGTCGGTGACCAGCACCGCCGCCTCGATCTGCCCGAGGATGGTGTCAGCGGTCAGGAACGCGGTGGGGCCGCCCTCATCAGCGGGCCTCACCGGCCGGTCTCCAGGCTGGGCCGGGCGCCAGGGCGGGCCCGGGGCGCGCGGCGGTCAGTGCGCGTCGACGAACACGTGCGCGGCAACCCGGCGGGGCAACTCCGCCGTGATGCTGCCGGCTCCGCCGTCACTTGTCACCCGCACACCGTCGTCGGTCCTTGCGATCGTGACCTCGCGTCCCGGTTGTATCCCGCTGTGACGGAGTTTAAGCATCAAGTTGGCGTCGCTTTGGACTTGCTCGCTGATCCTGCGGACCACGGCCGGGCCGGCGTGCTCGGCCGCCGCCTTGTCCATCGGCTCGACGGCCTCCTTGCCCGCCGCCTCCGCCCGGTCGGTGGCGGCGGCCGGCACCTCGAGCTCGCCGAGCCCGGGGATCACGTTGCCGTGCGGGCAGCACACCGGGTAATCGAGCAGTTCCACCAGCCTGCGCTCGACCTGCTCGGACATCACGTGCTCCCAGCGGCACGCCTCGACGTGGACCTCTTCCCAGGGCAGGCCGATCACGCCGACCAGCAGGCATTCGGCCAGCCGGTGCTTGCGCATGACCCGGGTGGCGAGCTTGTGGCCGGTTTCGGTGAGCACGAGCTGGCGGTCGCCCTCCAGCCGCAGCAGGCCGTCGCGCTCCATCCTTGCCACGGTCTGGCTGACGGTTGGCCCGGTCTGCCCGAGCCGCTCGGCAATCCGGGCCCGGAGCGGGACGATGCCCTCCTCCTCAAGCTCGAAGATGGTCCGCAGATACATCTCCGTGGTGTCGATCAGCCCGTGCGCGGTCACCGCAAACTCCCTTCGCAGCCGATGGTATGCGGTTGCGACTGATTTGCGGCTATGACTGGGGCGGAGATCAATCAGGGCGCGAGGCGCTCGACGGCCCAGTGCGTCCCCTGACGACGGTAACGCAGCCGGTCATGCAGCCGGTTGGACCGGCCCTGCCAGAACTCGACGACGTCGTGCCGGAGCTGGTAGCCACCCCAGAAGCTGGGCATCGGCACGACCATGCCCTCCGGCCAGCGTTGCTCCAGCCGCGCGTAGCGGTCGTCCAGGACGGCCCGCGAACTGATCACCGACGACTGCCTGCTCGTCCAGGCGCCCAGCTGGGAGCCATGCGCCCGGGAATGGAAGTACGGCTCGCTTTCGGCCTCGGACAGGGGCGAGACCGCGCCCTGGATGATCACTTGTCGGTGCAGCGCGTACCAGGGGAACAGCAGGCACGCCCAGGGGTTCCCCGACAGGTCCTGGGCCTTGGCGGACGTGCGGTTGGTGTAGAAGATGAAGCCGTCCTGCCCGTGGCTCTTGAGCAGGACCGACCGCGCGCGCGGCCGCCCGGCGTCCGTCACGGTGGACAGCACCATCGCGTTAGGCTCCGGCAGCCCGGCCGCGGCCGCCTCGGCCAGCCAGCCGGAGAACTGCGTCACCGGATCGGGGGCGAGCATGGCCTCGTCCAGGCCAGGCCCGCCCAGGTCACCCGGCCCGGCCGCCTCCGGTGCCCGGGCTGGCTGGCCCGTCCCGGATGGGTGGTCGTCGTTGTTCACGGCTACTGATCCTCACACAGCCGCCGCCGGGCGGTGAAGCCGGAGCACCAGGGTGGTGGCTATCACGGTCCCCACCGCTACCAGTAGGCACTCCCCGCGAGGTTGAATTGATCCGGCAGCGGTGTGCGCCACCCCCGCCACCACGGCCGCCCAAGCGGGCCCGGGAGCGGGTCACGTCGCTCACAAGGAGACGCGAGGAGGGCAGATGTCGGACTTCAGGCCCGGGCTCGAGGGCGTTGTCGCGTTTGAGACGGAGATCGCCGAGCCCGACCGGGAAGGGGGCTCCCTGCGCTACCGCGGCGTGGACATCGAAGATCTGGTCGGGCATGTCACCTTCGGTCACGTATGGGGGCTGCTGGTGGACAACGCCTTTACCCCCGGCCTGGCCCCGGCCGAGCCGTACCCGGTACCGGTGCACTCCGGTGACATCCGGGTGGACGTGCAGAGCTCGGTGGCCATGCTCGCCCCTGCCTGGGGGATGCGGCCGCTCCTGGACATCAGCGACGAGCAGGCCCGCGACGACCTGGCCCGCGCCTCGGTCATGGCCCTGTCCTTCGTGGCCCAGGCCGCCCGCGGGCCCGGCCTGCCGGCCATCCCGCAGGAACGGGTGGACGAATCGCGCAACATCGTCGAGCGGTTCATGATCCGCTGGCGTGGCGACCCCGACCCGCGGCACGTCAAGGCGGTGGACGCCTACTGGACCTCGGCCGCCGAGCACGGCATGAACGCCTCCACGTTCACCGCGCGGGTCATCGCGTCAACCGGGGCCGACGTCGCGGCGGCCCTGTCCGGGGCCGTGGGCGCCATGTCCGGGCCGCTGCACGGCGGCGCGCCCGCCCGGGTCCTGCACATGATCGAGGAGGTCGAGCGGACCGGCGACGCGCCCGGCTACGTCAAGGCCGCGCTTGACCACCACGAGCGGCTGATGGGATTCGGGCACCGCGTCTACCGTGCCGAGGACCCCCGGGCCCGGGTGCTGCGCCGGACGGCCAAGGAACTCGGCGCCCCGCGGTATGAGGTGGCGGTGGCGCTGGAGGAAGCGGCCCTGGACGAGCTGCACGCCCGCAGGCCGGACCGGGTGCTGGCCACCAATGTGGAGTACTGGGCCGCCATCGTCCTGGACTTCGCCGAGGTCCCCCCGCACATGTTCAGCGCCATGTTCACCTGCGCGCGGACCGCCGGCTGGTCCGCCCACATCCTGGAGCAGAAGCGGACCGGCCGCCTGGTCCGCCCGAGCGCCCGCTACGTGGGCCCCAAGCCGCGCCCGGTCCGCGACGTGGACGGCGCCGCAGCCGTCCTGGACGAAATCTGACCCGCCGCCGGCCGCCCCGAACCGCACTCTTCACGGATCTTGGTCATGATCACGCCCGTTTCGTCCGGGTTCGCGTGACCAAGATCCGTGACATGAGCCCGCAGCCTGTCCAGCATCTGAGACGGCCACGCGGGAGGGGGCGTTATGCCCGGATTGTCCGCACGTAGGAGCGCGGCGGCGGGTGAGGGCGCAGGGCGGAAGGGGCGGCGGGACCGGCCGGGGGCACCGGAGCGTGACGGATAGGGTGGCTGGCGTGACCGACACGATCGTCATCCCGGAAGACCTCAAGCCCGCCGACGGCAGGTTCGCCAGCGGCCCGTCCAAGGTGCGCCCCGAGCAGGTGGCCGCGCTGGCCGCGTCCGGCGCCACCTACCTGGGCACCTCGCACCGCCAGGCGCCGGTGCGCTCATTGGTCCGGCGGGTGTGCGACGGCCTCGCCGGGCTCTTTGCCCTGCCCGACGGCTATCAGGTGGCATTGGGCAACGGCGGCGCCACGGCCTTCTGGGACATCGCGGCATACAGCGTGGTCAGCGAGAGATCGCTGCATCTGTCGTTTGGCGAATTCTCGTCGAAGTTCGCGAAGGTCATCGCGGGCGCGCCCTGGCTGGCCGACCCGGTGCTGATCGAGTCGGCGCCCGGCACCCACCCGCGGCCGCGGGCGGAGGCGGGCGTGGACACCTACGCACTTACCCACAACGAGACCTCCACCGGGGTCGCCATGCCCATCCGCCGGGTGCCCGGGGCCGACCCCGGCGCGCTGGTCGTCGTGGACGCCACCAGCGGGGCGGGCGGGCTGCCGGTGGACATCGGCGAGACCGACGTCTACTACTTCGGGCCGCAGAAGTGCTTCGGCTCCGACGGCGGCCTGTGGATCGCGCTGGTCTCGCCCGCGGCGCAGTCGCGGGTCGCCGAGATCGCGGCCGGCGGCCGGTACATCCCCGGCTTCCTGTCGCTCTCGCTCGCCATCGACAGCTCGGCGAAGCTGCAGACCTACAACACCCCGTCGGTCGCGACCCTGCTGCTGCTCGCCGAACAGGTGGAGTGGATGCTCGGCCAGGGCGGCCTGGCCTGGGCCACCGCCCGGACGGCGGACTCGTCCTCACGCCTGTACATCTGGGCGGAGAAGTCCCCGTACGCGACCCCGTTCGTGGCCGACCCGGCCCAGCGATCGCCGGTGGTGGGCACGATCGACTTCGCCGACACGGTCGACGCGGCCGCGGTTGCGGCAACGCTGCGGGCGAACGGCATCGTGGACACCGAGCCCTACCGCACGCTGGGGCGCAACCAGCTGCGCATCGGCATGTTCCCGTCGGTGGACCCGGCCGACGTGGAGGCGCTGACGGCCTGCATCGATTACGTGGTCGAGCGCCTCTAGCGGCCCCGGACGGCGCGGCCAGCGGCAGCACGGCGACGGTCCGGCCCGGGTCAGTGCAGCGCGGCCCCGATCAGCACACCCAGCACGAGCAGCGCGAGCACCGCCGGGAGCAGCCAGCGCGTCGTGCGGTTCACATCAGGCAGCCTACCGGCCGGGGGCCGGCTCAGCCGGGCTGGCTGGGGACGTGCGCGAGCGGCCACGCGCCGAGGGTCTCGTAGCGGGGCTGTTCCTGGAGGCGGCTGCGGATCAGGTAGATCTCGCCGGCGGTCCAGGGGGTGCCGGCGAAGCCGGCCAGCGTCGCCACCAGCGTCCGCACGTCGGCCGGCGCCCGGCACCGCGCCAGGGTCAGGTGCGGCTCGTACTTCCGGCTCTCCTGGGCGGGTGGCGCCTTCGCCCGGCGCGCCGCAGCGGCGACCCGCATGGCGAGCGCGCCCAGGCCGTCCCGGTCGCCTTGCACCCCCGTCCACAGCACCCGGGCCCGGGCCGCCGTGGGAAATGCCCCGGCGCCGCCGAGCGACAGGGCAAGGGGGGCATGCTGGGCGGCGGCGCGTTCGAGCCGCGCGCCGAGTCTTCCTATCAGCTTCTCGTCCACCTCGCCGAGGAAGGCAAGCGTGAGATGCCAGGCGTCCCGGCCCGTCCAGCGCAGCTCGGGCCAGGCCAGCCGCAACGGTCCCACCGCGCTATCCAGCTCCCCAGCGGCGACGGCGGGCAACGCGATCGCCACGAATAGCCTCACAGGCCATTAGTAGCAGTCTCGGGCGGGCCGTGCGTGATCTACGCCCAGGCATCCGCCGTGCCGTCCAAGATCGGGCGCGTGAGCGCCGCGGCCGCGCCCGGGCGCCGGGCCGGTGGGCCGGGTTCAGTCGCCCACGGTGCCGTCGATCCGCTCCCGGAGCAGGTCCGCGTGGCCGTTGTGCCGCGCGTACTCCTCGATCATGTGGACCATGATCCAGCGCAGTGAGTACGTCTCGCCCTGCCGCCCGGTGCCGGTCACGTCGAGAGATGGCGCGGCGGCGACGCGTTCCCGGGCATCCGCGCACTCGTCCCGCCAGTAGCCGAACGCCTCGGCCACATCGGCGTCGGCCACGTCGTCGAAGTCCCCGTCTCGGTTCTCGTCGCTGTAGTAGCGGGGCGGCGCCTGCTCGCCGCTCAGCACGCGGCGGAACCAGCTGCGTTCCACCTCGCCCATGTGCCGGACCAGGCCGAGCAGCGACAGGCTGGACGGCGGCACCGCCTGAGCCCGCAGCTGATCGTCGGACAGGCCCTCACATTTCACCGCGAGGGTGGCCCGGTGGTAGTCCAGCCAGGCATCCAGCATCTCGCGTTCCCGCGCCACCAGCGGCGGGTCGATCCGCTCAACCGTCATGATGGCGAGTGTTGCCCATCAGCCGGGGCGGGGGCCAGCGGTTTGCGGCTCGGCGGCCGGTGCGGGCGCGGCAGCGGCTGGCCCGGTGGCGGCGGCTGGCGCGGTGGCGGGCGCGGCAGAGGACGGTGCGGTGGCGGGCGCGGCGCGGCCGGCCGCGGCTGCGGGGGGCGCCAGGCGGAGGTAGCTGCGGGCGGGCACGTCGCGCGCCCGGGCCAGCAGGAGCGCCGCCCCCACGGCCGCCAGCGCCGAGATCACGCCGCCGACGATCAGGCTCATCCGCGCGCCGAACTGCTCGGCCGCCCAGCCGACCAGCGGTGACCCGAGCGGGGCGCCGCCGAGAAAGACCAGCAGGTACAGGCCCATCACCCGGCCGCGCACCGCCGGGGTGGTGCTGAGCTGGGTGGCGGAGTTGGCGGTGGTGGTGTACATCAGCAGCGCGATGCCGGTCGGGACGAGCAGGGCCAGGAACGACCAGTACGTCGGCATCAGCCCGGCCGCCACCTCCAGCACGCCGAAGGCGAGCGCGGTGGTCAGCATCAGCCGCATGCCCGGCCGGGCCCGGCGGGCCGCCAGCAGCGCGCCGCCCAGCGCGCCGACCGCGTAGGCGGCCGAGGCCAGCCCGAACGCTGCGGCGCCGGCGTGGAACACGCCGCGGGACATCAGGGCGGTGGTCACCTGGAAGTTCATGCCGAACGTGGCCACGAAGAACATGAGCGCCAGGGTCAGCCACAGGTTGGGGCGGGCCCGGACGTAGGCCAGCGCCTCCCGCAGCTGGCCGCGGGCCCGGGGCGCCCGCCCCACCGGGTACAGGTCGCCCGGGCGCATCAGCTTGAGGCCGATCAGGACGGCGCCGAAGGAGGCGGCGTTGACCAGGAACGCGACGGGGGTGCCGACGGCGCTGATGATCAGGCCCGCCACGGCCGGGCCGGTGATCCGGGCCAGGTTGAAGGCGGCGCTGTTCAGCGCGATGGCGTTTGCCATCCCGTCCCGGCCGACCATCTCGGCGACGAACGTCTGGCGGGTGGGGCTGTCCACCACCGCCACCATGCCCAGCGCGAACGCGAGCACGTACACCTGCCAGACGGCCACCGAGCCGGTCAGCGCGAGCACGCCCAGGAGGAGCGCCAGCGCACCCATCGCGGCCTGGGTGGCAAATAGGATGCGGCGCTTGGGATAGCGGTCGGCGATCACGCCGCCCCACAGGCTGAACAGCAGCTGGGGCAGGAACTGGAGCCCGGTGGCGATGCCGAGGGCGGTGCCGCTGCCATGGGTCAGCTGCAGCACCAGCCAGTCCTGCGCCACGCGCTGCATCCAGGTGCCGGTGTTGGAGACGACCTGCCCGGTCACGAACAGCCGGTAGTTGCGGGTTCCCAGTGAGGCGAAGGTCCGCAGCCACGAACGCCGGGAACGGGCCGGGAAACGCCGCGGGCGAGCCGGGAAACGCCAGGGACGGGCCGGGAAACGCCGGGGCCGGCGGGTCAGGACTGGCTGAGCTTCTCCAGGATCGGCGCGGCCTCCCGCAGGGTCGCCCGCTCCTGCGGGCTCAGCGCGGCCAGCTTCCGGGCCAGCCAGGCTTCCTTGCGCCGCCGGACCCGCTGCACCAGGCTCCGGCCCCCCGCGGTCACGGTGAGTATCACCTGCCGCCGGTCCGTCGGGTGCGCCGCCCGGGTCACGAGCTCCCAGTCCACCAGGGCGGCGATGACGCGGGTCATGGAGGGCGGCTGCACCTTCTCGTGCTCGGCCAGGTCCCCCGGGCTCATCGCGCCGTGCCGTTCCAGCGTTGCCAGCGCGGCCAGCTGGGTGTCGGAGAGCGCCGGCTCGCCGAGTTCGGGCATGAGCCGCTCGACCCGGAGCCTCCGCGCCAGCCGGCTCACCGAGATCCGCAGTGCTGTGGCCAGGCCCGTATCGGACCGATGCTGCTGCTGTAGTGTCATCTTCTTTAGCCCAAGTCATTACTTTTGCTAACAGTACGCGGAGGCGAAACATTTCGTCAAACCATCCCCGCCGTCACACAAGTTAACCTGGGCACATGGCGCGTAGCCGGAGGCCGGCCCCACCGCCGCTGGAGGCGAACGACCGGCGGGTCACCGTTGTCGGCACGGCGGCCTGGGCGGTCGCCCTGGCGGTGCTCCTGGTGCTGCGCGGGCAGATCCCGGTCAGCGACCGGTGGTGGATCTGGACCTGCGCGGTGGGGGTCGCGATGGGGCTGTTCGCGCTGTGGTACGTGCCCTACTTCAAGCGCGCCCGCGCCCGCAAGGCGCAGCGCCGGGCCGGGATCCGGGCCGCCGTTGCAACTCAGCCGGAGCCGGGCTCGAGCGACTCGAAGACCGTCTCCTCCACCGAGACGCCGGGCACGTCGACGAGGTCGTAGCCAAGCTCATCGATGACCGGCCGGACCGCCTGCCCGGCCGTCGGTGGCAGCGCCTCCGAGTGCCCGCCGCACCCGTGATCCGCCGAGACCACCCGGCCGTCGTCGGGCGCGTAACTGTTGGCGCAGACTCCGAAGACCTGCCCGAGCGGGCCGATCAGGCGGACGAAAAACCCGCAGGTGAGGCACGACCCCGGCGCCAGGTGGGCCAGCGGGCTCCGCGGCCCGTGCTCACCGGTGTACCAGCGCAGCGCGGCCTCGTCGCGGCCGATCGCGGACAGCACGCGCGCACGAGAGACCGACATGTCGGCCGCGGCCGTGGCGGCCACCGCCGACTCGGCCAGGCTCGCCAGCTGCGAGGCGATCGTGGTCAGGTCCGCCACGCCGTCGTCGCCCTCGAGCACCGCGGCGGGTACCAGCCGCTCGTCGTCGGGGGCCGCGGGCAGGATGTCTCCAGCGCCCAGGTCGCCCGGCCGCACCCGCTCCCGCCAGGGAACCCAGGGTGGCGCCAGGATGGCGTCCGGGCCGGGCACGAGCAGGGTCTCGCTCACGGTGACGGTCCTGGACCGCGACGCCCGGGCCAGCGTGACCGCCCACCGCCAGCCCCGGTACCCGGGGTCCAGGCAGGTGAAGAGGTGGGTGACGACCCGCTCCCCGTCGGCCTCCACGCCCAGGTGCTCGCCGACGGCGGCCGCCCCCGCCATCTCCTCGGCGGCGCCGCGCGCCAGGTCCACGGCCTGCGCGCACACCTCATCCGGTTCCCGGGTCCGAACTGGGCTCACGTTGAGCAATTCTCCCCCATCCACGTGCATGCTCGCACCACGATCCGTCCCCATTCCGGCCAAACGACCCCGGCAGCAGGCTGCCGGGGGCCGTCTCCCCGCCTCCCGCGGCGGGTCCTGCCCGGTGGATCTTCGCCCCGCGGGCGCCCCGGCCAGCCTGCCGATTAGCAGCGGGCGCGAAGACGCAGAATACTTGGAACCATGGGATGGGCGGACGGCCGGCTCAGAGCCGGGCGCGCGACGCGGAGACTGACGTCCGCCGCCCAGTCCAGTGCCAGGGTGGGGGCTTCCGCCAGCCGCGGCGCCGGCCGCGTGGTCCAGCGGATGACGGGGGCCTCCGGGGCCAGGCGCACCGGGCTGTCCAACCTCATCGAGCTGACCGCGGCCAGCAGCGTCGGCGACGCCTTCGTGGCGGTCGCGCTGGCGGGCACCCTGTTCTTCAACGCCTCGGTCAGCCAGGCCCGCAGCCAGGTCGCGATCGCCCTGCTCGTCACCATGGCGCCGTTCGCGGTGCTCGCCCCGCTCATCGGGCCGATGCTCGACCGGGTCCCGCAGGGCCGGCGCTTCATCCTGGCCGGCACGCTGCTGGCCCGCGGGGCGCTGTGCTGGGGCATGGCGGGCGCCGTGTTCTACCACGACTCGGTCACCCTGCTGCCGGCCGCGTTTGGCGTGCTCGTGCTCCAGAAGGCGTACGGCGTGACCCGCAGCGCGATCACGCCCCGGCTGCTGCCGCGGGAGATCACGCTGGTGACCGCCAATGCCCGCACCGGGCTGGCCTCGCTGGTCGCCTCCACCCTCGGGGTCGCGCTCGCCGCCGGCCTGGAGTACATCACCGGTGGCGGTTCCGGCGGTGCCGCGTGGGTGCTGCGGGCAGGCACGGTACTCTACCTGGCGGCGATGGCCCTGTGCTTCCGGGTGCCCGAGCAGGTCGACCTGCCGCTCGAGCAGGAGCCCGGTCCCTCCGCTGCCACCGTTCCGCTGGCCAGCGAGCCGCCGCCCACCCGCCCGCAGGCGGGTCAGCCCGATGCCACCAACCCCCATGCCCCTGGCGACGGGCAGGGCCCCCGCCAGGCCAGGCGGAACGGGAACGGGGCGGGGGCGCCGCCGGACCGGACGAGGTGGCGAACGCTGCGGCAGCTCGGGCCGGTCGTCGGCGAGGCGATGCGGGCCAACGCGAGCCTGCGCGCGTTCTCCGGCTTCATGATCTTCTTCCTCGCGTTCCTGCTGAGGATCGTGCATTTCCCCGGCGTGAGCGACAAGGCCGCGCTCGCCGCGATGATCACGGCGGCGGGAGCGGGCGGCTTCCTCGGCAGCCTCCTCGGGTCGGCGCTGAAGACCCGGCGGCCGCTCCTCATCACGTTCGGCATTCTCGCGTTCTCCACCGTGGTCACGGCCCTGTGTGCGGTGTACTTCGGGCTCGTGGCCGCCCTGGTGGTCGCGCTCGTCGCCGCCTTCGGGCAAGTCCTCAGCAAGCTGGCGCTGGACTCCACCGTCCAGCAGGAGATCGGCGAGGAGATCCGGACCTCCGCCTTCGCCGCCTCGGAGACGCTGAACCAGCTGTCCTGGGTGGCGGGGGGGCTGGCGGGCGTGCTGCTGTCGCTGACGAACAGCGGCGTGGCGGGCCTGACGGTGGCCGCCGCGGGGCTGGGCATCTCGTTCATCCTGCTGGTGCTGCGCCGGCGGCGGCGGATCCTGGCCGCGCGGAAGCAGGCGCCCCGGCCGCCCGGCCGCGGCGTGGGAGCGGGCCCCGCGGCCGCCCGCTAACCCCGCCGCCGGGACCGCGGCATGACCCGCATCGCGGCGCCGCGGCCCGCCCGGCCGGTCAGGCCTCGACGTCGTCGGCCACCGCCCGCAGCACGGCCGCGATCTTCTTGGCGTCACGTGCGTCCGGGTGCCGGCCACGCCGGTAGGACGCCGACAGCCCGTCCAGCAACTTGATGAGATCCTCGACGATCACGACCATCTCGTCGGGACTCTTGCGGCTGGTCTTGGCCACGGTCGGCGGCGGCTCCAGCGTGCGGACCTGGAGCGCCTGGACGCCCCGGCGGCCCTCCGCCACACCGAACTCGACCCGCTGCCCGGCGCGGAGCACCGAGCCGGCCGGGAGGGCGGAGGAGTGAACGAACACCTCCCCGCCGTCATCGCGGGTGAGAAAGCCGAACCCCTTCTCGGCGTCATACCACTTGACCTTGCCTGTGGGCACGGACAGACCTCGCGCGGGTGTAGGAGCGGGCAGGCACGCGCGGAACACGCGCTCCCAGGTTATCGGTCCATCATGCCCGGCGGGGATGGGTCCTGCCATCACCCGCAGCCGCGTTTATCGCTTCCAGGGAGGCAGCCGTCGCTGCGGCCCGCGCCGGGCCTGCAGCGCCAGGTAGATGGCGCACAGCAGGCTGCCGGCCCGGTAGTAGTACCCCACGTACAGGCGGAACGACTCCACGTACGACCCGAAGAAATGACCCCGCCCGCCGATGAGCAGGGCGGACACGATCGTGCCCACCAGCGCGATGACCGGGGGCCCGGTGAGCCCGACCCATTTGTCACGGGCATTCCAGATCTGCGACAAGATCGCCACCCCGCCGCCCAGCAGCGAGACCACCAGCCAGAACGGGAACACGAAGATGAACGTGCTGACGCCGAGCAACAGGACCGCGGCGGTCTCCAGCTTGTGCTGGCGGGCCAGGTACGCCGCGTCGAGGGCCAGGTCTACCGCGCCGTTGCCCACCGTGACGGCGGCCCCCCGCAGCGCGCGTGTGCCGCGGGACAGCGCGGTCGTCTCCTCCTCCGGTGGGCCGACTCCCGATGAGACCGTGCCGCCTTTCTGGCGGTCGCCGGTGGCGGGTGGCGTCACCCCATTGGCCGACTGCCCTGGAGCCGATTCGCTTCCCCCAGCCCCCGGCCCCCCGCCGCCCGCATGCGACCCCGTCCCGTTGGTGGTGGGAGAAGCGGTGCCGCCCGGCGCCTGAGCGTCCCCGAAGCCCGGGATCCAATGGGCAAACCTGCGGGGTTCCTGGCCGGCCGCGGTGCCGGGTCCCCGGCCCGTGGTGTTCTCCGGTGGCCGGCCGTGCTCCCCGGCGCCTGGCCGGCCTGACCAGCGGGCGAGCCCGTCACGGTCTCCGGCGGCGCCTGCTCGCCCGGCTGGGACGGACGGGCTCCCAGCCTGTCCTGAAAGTCCGCCAGCAGGCCTCCCAGCCTGCGCCTGGGCTTGCCCTCCTTCGGCGCGCCCCGGCGGCCGGGCCGCCCCTCCGGCGCCCCGGCATCGCCCCGGCCACCGGGCGGCTGCCGCCGCTGAGGGCCGGTCTGCCCGATCGGTCTCGGCCGGGGGGTGCGGGGGCGGGGTTGCAGCGGTGCCGTGCCCGATGCCGCCGCTGCTGCCGCCGCTGCGGCCGCGGCCGCAGCCTCAGCGGCCTCCTTCTTCCGCGCCTGGCGCTCGAGCCGCTCGGCCGTTTCAGCATCCAGCTTGGCGCGTTCGGCCGTGACAAGATCCTCGGGTTCGCCCAGCTTGGCCAGCACTTCCCTGACGCGGTCCGGATCCGCCGTGCCGCCCGGCCCGATCTCCCGCCAGATCCGGTTCCTGGTAGCGCTCACGAACGCCATCCGCCTGCCCTTGGGCAGCTGACGGTTGCCGGCTGCGGCCACCCGGGAGAGATATTCCAGGATGAGCCGGTCGGCGGGGAGGTTCGCGGGAACCTTCATGCCCCGATAATCCCCTTAAAACGGCAAAATGTGGAGCCCATCCCGTCATCGCGGCCGCATCGCACCGACCGCTATGACGCAGGGCACCTGCGGAAACGCCGAAGGGACGGCCCCGGGAAAGGGGGCCGCCCCTTACGGCTTGCCGGTGGGCCGCTGTGCGCCCGCCAGCTACCGGACTAGAAGTCCATGTCACCGCCGCCTGGCGCGGCAGGTGCCTTCTCCTTTTCCGGCTTCTCGGCGATTACTGCCTCGGTCGTGAGGAACAGACCGGCAATGGAGGCAGCGTTCTGCAGCGCGGAACGGGTGACCTTTGCTGGGTCAATAATCCCGGCCTTGAACATGTCAACGTACTCGCCGGTCGCGGCGTCGAGGCCGTGACCAGCGGGGAGCGTCCTCACCTTCTCGGCCACCACGCCGCCCTCGAGGCCGGCGTTCACCGCGATCTGCTTGACCGGCTCCTCGACCGCCTTGCGGACGATGGTGGCGCCGGTCGCCTCGTCGCCCGACAGGTCGAGCTTCTTGAAGGCGTTGATGCCGGCCTGGAGCAGCGCCACGCCACCACCGGGCACGACACCTTCCTCGACCGCGGCCTTGGCGTTACGCACCGCGTCCTCGATGCGGTGCTTGCGCTCCTTCAGCTCCACCTCGGTCGCGGCCCCGGCCTTGATCACCGCAACGCCGCCGGCCAGCTTGGCCAGCCGCTCCTGCAGCTTCTCGCGGTCGTAGTCGGAGTCGGTGTTCTCGATCTCGGCCCGGATCTGGTTGACGCGCCCGGAGATCGCCTCCGCGTCGCCCGCGCCGTCCACGATCGTGGTCTCGTCCTTGGTGACGACGACCTTGCGCGCGCGGCCGAGCAGGTCGAGATCGGCGTTCTCCAGCTTGAGGCCGACCTCCTCGCTGATGACCTGGCCACCGGTGAGGATGGCGATGTCGTTCAGCATGGCCTTGCGCCGGTCGCCGAACCCGGGCGCCTTCACCGCGACGGACTTGAACAGGCCGCGGATCTTGTTGACGACCAGGGTCGCCAGGGCCTCGCCCTCGACGTCCTCGGCGATGATGACCAGCGGCTTGCCGGACTGCACAACCTTGTCCAGCAGCGGCAGCAGGTCCTTGTTGGCCGACACCTTGGAGTTGACGATCAGGATGTACGGGTCGTCCAGGACGCCCTCCATCCGCTCCGGGTCGGTGGCGAAGTAGGGCGAGATGTAGCCCTTGTCGAAGCGCATCCCCTCGGTGAGCTCAAGCTCCAGGCCGAAGGTGTTGCTCTCCTCGACGGTGATGACGCCTTCCTTGCCGACCTTGTCCATCGCCTCGGCGATCATCTCGCCGATCGCGGTGTCCCCGGCGGAAATGGATGCCGTCGAGGCGATCTGCTCCTTGGTCTCCACATCCTTGGAGACCTTGGACAGTTCCTCACTCACCCGCTCCACCGCGGCCTCGATGCCCCGCTTGAGCGACATCGGGTTCGCCCCCGCGGCCACGTTGCGCAGGCCCTCACGGACCAGCGCCTGCGCGAGCACGGTCGCCGTGGTGGTGCCGTCACCGGCAACATCGTCGGTCTTCTTGGCGACTTCCTTGACCAGCTCGGCGCCGATCTTCTCCCACGGGTCCTCGAGCTCGATCTCCTTGGCGATGGACACGCCATCGTTGGTGATCGTGGGTGCGCCCCACTTCTTCTCGAGCACCACGTTCCGGCCCTTGGGGCCGAGGGTTACTTTCACGGCGTCGGCTAGTTGGTTCATACCGCGTTCGAGGCCGCGCCTCGCGTCCTCGTCGAACGCGATCATCTTGGCTGCCATAGGCTCCAGTCCTCCCAGGACTTTATGGCTGGCGGGTGGATCGAGCCGACGCCCGCGACGGACGGCCGTCCCGCCGGGCAGTCCCTTCCTGCCGGCATAGAGGCCTCATCGCCCCGACCCTGCCATGGCGTTGTCACTCTCAGAGGGAGAGTGCCAACGACCTGTTTAGCACTCTCGCCCTGAGAGTGCAAGCCAGCCGGGAAGGCCAGGGCCCTGCTGGCGGCGCCTGTTGGCGTTCAGGTTGAGAGCACACCTGAGGGACCGGTATAACCGGGGTATGTCCTCAACGGAGAAGCTGGCGATCAGCCTGCCCAAGGACCTGATCGAGAAGCTGCGCCGGGCCAAGGACGAGGGCCGGATCGAATCCGTCTCCGGGTACATCGCTGACCTGCTTCGTCGCGAAGATGACTGGCACGACGCCCGTGCCACCCTTGACCGCATGTTCGAGCGCTGCCCAGACCCGGAGGCCAAGCACTACGCCTGGGCCCGGCAAGTCCTGGGCGTGGGCCCCAAGCCCGCAGCGTGATCGGCGGGCGGATCCTCGATACGAGTGCGCTGGTGCAGGCCGCCCGCGGCACGCCCTACATGCAGGCGCTGCTCTACATCAGCCACGAGCACCTGATCCCGCTCGTCATCCCGGCGCCCTGCCTGGCCGACGCGCTCGCCGGGCTCAACGACCCGGAGCAGCAGGCGCGCCTGTTCGATCTGGTCCGTTCGCCTATAGCGAAGGTGGCGCAGTTCGGCGCGACCGAGGCGACCGGGACCGGCCTGATGCGGGCCACGGCCCGGCCGGCGCAGGGGTCAACGAGTTCCGCTCACGCCGCCTGGCTGGCGGCCGACCGGGGCTGGCCGGTGGTCAGCGCGCGGCCCGGCCCGATCCGGGCCATGAACCCGGACGTGGAGATCGAGCCCCTGCCCTGACCGCCTCCTGGGCGCGTCCCTGGCGATCAGCCCGGGACAGCCTGACACGTCAGCCGGGTAGAGGGAGCCAGAAGGCCCGGCACCCAGGTGACTGGGTGCCGGGCCATGGACCGGTTTGCTAGCGGGAGGGTCAGTCAGACGGCGCGGACTGCCGATGCCTGCGGCCCGCGATCGCTGTTCTCGATGTCGAACTCCACTCGCTGCCCCTCTTCGAGGCTGCGGTAGCCATCCATCTGGATGGCGGAGAAGTGCACGAACACGTCCCTACCACCGTTGACCGCGATGAAGCCGTAGCCCTTGTCCGCGTTGAACCACTTGACGGTGCCCTGAGCCATTACCCAACAACTCCCTTACCACGCTCGGGCCTTCCAGGTCCCGCCCCTTGCTACCGCGGGACCCGTCGATCGCGGAGCGTTAGGCGTACCAAGCAAGCAGGGCTTGCCGTTCTCGCCGACCGACAGCGACCGGACACGACCTTACCCCCTGTCACGCTCTCACGTGACCAGTTACTCGCCTAACGCAGTCACGTGACGCATTTGATGCCGTGCGGGCACAGGGGCACCACAGTTAACTCTGAGTGGAAACAGGCTGAACAGAACCTGGATGCGGGCTGCATGACGTGGGAGATCAGCCGCCGGCGACCGCCGGGATCACCGACACGTGCGCTCCCGACGGTACCGGGGTCTCCAGGCCCTGGGCGAAGCGCACGTCCTCCTCCCCCACGTAGACGTTCACGAACCGGCGCAGATTGCCCGTGTCGTCCACGATCCGCCCGGACAGGCCCGGGTAGGTTGCGTCGAGGCCGGCCAGCACCTCGCGCAGCGTTCCCGGGTCGGCTGTCACCTCGGCCTGCCCGCCGGTGAAGGTACGCAGAATGGTCGGGATGCGGACAGAAACGCTCATCGGGGAACTACCTTTCCGTGCTGGGCGCAGTGGGCGGCGGCCGCCGTATGTCCGTGATCATGACTGTAGGCGACGCGGCGGGATGCGTGGTGGGCGTCGCTGACCCGGCAGGCCGGGCCTGGGTCACGCGGAATCCGGGGCGGCCACCGAGTCCTCGAACGCCCGGAACGCGGCCAGCGTCGGTCGGATCGGCGCCGCCGGGGCGCCCGCGCCCGCGGCCGTAGCCCCGTCCGCCAGGGCGTCGAGCGTCTTCAGGCCGTCCCCGGAGTTGATGATGACGGTCTCGGCGCCGGGGTCGAGCAGCCCGTCGGCGAGCAGGCGCCGCAGCACGCCCAGCGTGACCCCGGCCGCCGTTTCGCCGAAGATGCCCTCGGTGGCGGCCAGCAGCCGCATCGCGCTGATCACCTCCGGGTCGCCCACGTCGGCGACGCAGCCGCCGGTTCGGCGCACCACGTCCAGCACGTACGGGCCATCGGCCGGGTTGCCGATCGCCAGCGACTTGGCGATCGTGGACGGCCGCACCGGCTGCACCACGTCATGGCCGGCCCGGAACGCGGCGGCGACCGGCGCGCACCCGCTCGCCTGCGCCCCGAACACCCGGTACGGCGTGTCTGCCACCAGCCCCAGCGAGATCAGCTCGCGGAACGCTTTGTCGATCTTGACGAGCTGCGCGCCGGAGGCGACCGGGACGACGATCTGGGCGGGCAGCCGCCAGCCGAGCTGCTCGGCGATCTCGAAGCCGATGGTCTTGGACCCCTCGGCGTAGTACGGCCGCACGTTGACGTTCACGAACGCCCAGTCCTCGCGCTCGTCGGCCAGCTCGGAGGCGAGCCGGTTCACGTCGTCGTAGGTACCGTCCACCGCGACCATGGTCCCGCCGTAGATGGCGGTCGCGGCGATCTTCTGCTGCTCCAGGTCGGCGGGGATCAGCACGACCGAGTGGATCCCCGCGCGCGCCGCCGCGGCGGCGACCGCGTTGGCCAGGTTGCCGGTGGACGGGCAGGCGAGCACCTTGTAGCCCAGCTCGACCGCTGCCGCGAGGGCGACGGCGACCACCCGGTCCTTGAACGAGTGGGTCGGGTTGCCGCGCTCGTCCTTCACCCACAGCGTGCCCATGCCCAGCTCGCGGGCCAGGTGATCGGCGCGGACCAGCCGCGTCCAGCCGGGCTCGGTGCTCGGCGAGGTTGCCACGTCCGGCGGCACGGGCAGCAGGCTGGCGTACCGCCAGATGTTCGGTGGCCCGGCCTCGATCGCGGCGCTGGTCAGCGGCGGCAGGTCGTAGCCGATCTCCATCGGGCCGAAACACTCCATGCAGACGTGCGTCGCACCCAGGTCGCTGGTGGCGCCGCACTCGCGGCAGAAGAGGTGGCTGGCAAAGCCGAAACCGGGACGGGTTCGCAGTGGCTGGCGTATTCACAGGGGCGGGGCCTTTCTCCCTCATCTGTCCCGGCGGCCGTCGGGCCGCGGGCCGGAGTTGGCACCTGCCGTGACGAGGCCCCGCTTAGCGCCACGCGGTGCCGGGTCAGCACTGCGGATATCGGCGCAGCTGGCCGAAGGCCAGCAAGCAGCCCGCTCGTCACGGTGGTTGCCGGGGCTTCACAGGGCCGTTCCCTCCACCCCTCTGGATGAGCGTTATGAAGTTGTCCCCAGCACTCTAACCGATCCGCCCAGCGACTCCCCCGGCCAGGCCCGCAGCGCCGCGGGACGGCCATCTACGCCGTCCACGCTGATCGGATGCTAGCCTCACGGTCATGAACACCAGAGCGCGGGGCGGGTGCTCGTCGCCTCCAACCGCGGGCCGGTCTCGTTCCGGCTCAGCGAAGACGGGAAGCTGACCAGCCGCCGGGGCGGTGGCGGGATGGTGTCGGGCCTGTCGTCGGTGGCCGGGCAGGCCGAGGTGCTGTGGGTGTGCGCGGCGCTCAGCGACGCCGACCGGACGGCGGCCAGGGCCGCCCCGGACGGCTATCTCGAGCACCCCGGACGCGAGCCTGGACGGCGCGGGGTCGGCGGTGCGGATGCTCGACATCCCGGCCGCGACGTTCGAGCGCGCCTATAACGGGGTGGCGAACTCGACCCTGTGGTTCGTCCACCACATGCTCTACGACACGCCGAACCGGCCGCATTTCGGGCTGGCGTTCCGCCGCGAGTGGGAGTCCTTCCGCGCCTACAACGCGGCGTTCGCCGACGCCCTGGCCACCGGCGCGGGCCCGGACGGGTCGGCCCGCCGGGGGGTGCGGGCGATGGTGCAGGACTACCACCTGACGCTGGTCCCGCGGATGCTCGCCGACCGGCGGCCGGACGTGGCGATCGGCACTTCTGCCACACCCCGTGGGCGCCGCCCGACTACTTCGCGATCCTGCCCGACGACGTCGGCCGGGAGGTGCTCGACGGCATCCTCGGCTCCGACCACGCCGGGTTCCACGCCGAGCGGTGGGCGGACGCGTTCCTCGACTGCTGCGAGGCGATGCTGGGCGCCGAGGTGGACCGGGCGGCGCGGACCGTGCGGCACCGCGGCCACACCACCACCGTCGGCGTGCACCCGCTCGGCGTGGACGCCGGCGAACTGCGCGAGCGGGCCGCGGCCGCGGACGTGCAGGCGCACGTCACGGCGCTGTCGTCGGCCGCGGGCGACCGCAAGCTGATCGTGCGGATCGACCGGACCGAGCTGTCCAAGAACATCGTCCGCGGCCTGGCCGCCTACCGGGAGCTGCTGGTCAGCTATCCGCAGTGGCGGGGGCGGGTGACCCACCTGGCGTTCGCCTACCCCTCCCGGCACGACCTGCCCGAGTACCGCGAGTACACCGCCACCGTGCAGCGGGTCGCCCGCCAGATCACCGACGAGTTCGGCACCGAGGACTGGGACCCTCTGGTCCTGCAGGTCAACGACGACTATCCCCGCTCGCTCGCCGCCTACCGGCTGGCCGACGTGCTGCTGGTCAACCCGATCAGGGACGGCATGAACCTCGTTGCCAAGGAAGGCCCGCTGCTTTCCGAACGAGACTGCGCGCTGGTGCTGTCCCGGGAGGCGGGCGCGGTGGCCGAGCTGGGCGAGGACGCGCTGGTGGTCAACCCGTTCGACATCACCGCCGACGGCGAAAGCGCTGCACGAGGCGCTGAGCATGCCGGATGCCGAACGCAAGCGCCGGGCGGCTCTCCTGGCCGAGGCCGGGGCGGAGCATCCGCCGCAGCAATGGTTCGCCGAGCAGGTCAGGGCGCTGGACGCGGCGATGTCGTTAGCGAGTGGGCCAGCGAGCCCAGCAGGGCGGCAACCCCGCCGGGCCCATCGACGACGAGGTCTGCTTCGGCGGCGAGCTCACTGACCTCGCCCGACGCGCTGCACACGGTGACCCCCGGGTGCCCGTCCCCGCGCAGGGCCCGCACCGCGCCGAACGCCGCCAGGTCCCCCAGGTCGTCACCGGCGAACAGCACCGGCCCGGCCTTCCGTTCGGCAACAAGGGCGGTGAGCGCGGCCCCCTTGTCCATCCCCGGTGGCCGCAGCTCGATGACCAGCCGCCCGGGCTCCACCACCAGCCCGACGTCGGCAGCCAGCCCGGCCAGCGGCTCCCGCAGCGCCGCCAGCGCCCCCGCCGGATCCGCCGCCCGCCGCGTATGCACCGCCAGCGCACTCCCCTTGTCCTCGATCCGGACCCCCTCGGGCGCGCCGGTATCCGCGAGCAGCTGCGGCAGCCGCTCCCGCGCCGCCGCCACCCCCGGCGGCGGCTCCGGCGCGGTCAACGCTCCCGCCTGCCACCGCTCCCAGCCGTAGTGCCCGAGCACGATCAGCCCGGGGACGGCGCCGAAGCCACCCAGCTCCACCGCCTCCGCCGCTGGCCGCCCCGTAATCACCGCCAGCGTCCCCACCAGCCCGGCAAGCCCCCGCAACCCCGCCACGCCCCCGGGTCCGCCCGCGCCTCCCGCGGGTCAGCCACGATCGGCGCCAGCGTCCCATCGAAGTCCAGCGCGATCAGCGCCCGCCGGCTCGCCGGATGCGCAGCCCGCCCGCCCTCGCAGTCTGCGGCACGGGCATTCGCCATCAGCCCTGCCATCACGCCGTCCAGTCAGGGACCGATACCTTGGAGTGAACGCCCCTGCGGAGTGTGCATCCGCCGGCGTCCCCGCGGAGTGCCAGATGCACCGTCCGCGGGTCCGTCCCCCTCCCGCAGGGGTCCGGCCCCCTCCTGCGGCCGCCGTCACCGAGTGGCCCCGGCCTCGGGGCCCTCCGCGCGCATGCGGTTCCGCCGGGACCGCTGGCGCCGGAGCCGCTTCACCAGGACGGGGTCGAACCCGAGCGCCTCGGGCCGGTCGATGAGGTCGTTCAGCAGCTGGTAGTAGCGGGTCGCGGAGAGACCGAGCATGTCGGAGATCGCCTGCTCCTTGGCGCCGGGCTGCCGCCACCAGCTCCGCTCGAAGGCCAGGATCCGCATGTCGCGCTCGGAGAGTGTCGCCATGGGCATACCGCCTTCCCGATGGCCCCGCGCGAGGCTGCGAAACCTTCATCGTAGTGCCCGCTCGTGCGGCCCGATCCGCTGACCGACGCTTCTGCTGGGCTGGTGATAAGGCAGACGGTCCGGGCCGCCGGCAGCTGGCTCCAAGGCAACTCTTCTCTGGCCTCAACGCCCTAGGACCCTATGCGGCGGGGTGGGTCAGGCCGTACGCTCACGGTTCGTGGGCTCTTTCGACTGCCTGAGTTCCTGACCGACTACGGCCTCGACGATGGGTTCGTGGCCGCCTGCCACGGGGTCGCGGCCCGCATCGCTCCGGGCATCCGGATCATCGACATCACCCACCTCGTGCCGCCGGGCGACGTGCGCCGCGGCGCCGCCGTGTTCGCGCAGACCCTCCCCTATCTGCCGCGCGGGGTGCATGTCGCGGTGGTCAACCCGGGGGTGGGAACCACCCGGCGCGGCATCGCCGTGCAGGCCGGCGACGGCATCCTGGTCGGGCCGGACAACGGCGTGCTGTCGTGGGCGATCGACCGGGTGGGCGGGGCCACCAGCGCCTATCACCTCACCAACGGCGACCTGTGGCTGCATCCGCTGTCGCAGACCTTCCACGGCCGGGACATCTTCATCCCCGTCGCCGCCCACCTGGCCGCCGGGACCGGCATCGCCTCGGTGGGGTCGCCGATCGACGTCAGCGATCTGGTGGCCCTGCCCGCGCCGACCAGCCGGGTACGCAACGGCGAGGCGGAGGGAGAGGTCATGTCGGTGGACAGGTTCGGCAACGTGCAGCTGTCCATCGCCGCCTCGGACGCCGACCAGCTGGGCATCGGGTTCGGCTCGTCGCTGGTGGTGCGCTGCGGGCGGCGGCAGCTGACCGTCCCCTACCTGGAGACGTTCGCCGCGGTCGCGCCCGGTGAGATCGTCGCCTTCACCGACAGCGCCGGGCTCATCTCGATCGCGGTCAACGCGGGCGACGCCGCGCAGCAGCTCGGGCTCCCGCCCGGCGCCCACGTCCGGCTTTCCGCTACGCCCGTGTCCTGACCGCACCCGTTCCGTAGCACCCACCAAACGCCGGTGAACGTGGAAGAATGCCGGAGGTGCTTATAGGAGGGTGGCGGTGTCGCTGGGGTTCCCCCGATTGGCACGGGCCGGGGCAGCCGCCGGTCTTGCGGTGACATGCCTGGCGCTGAACGCTGCCTCCACCTCCGCCGCCACCAGCAGCGTGCGCAGCCAGGAATGGTGGCTGCAGGCGCTGCACGTGACCCAGGCGTGGCACAGCACCCGCGGGGGCGGCGTGACCGTCGCCGTTCTCGACACGGGGGTCTCCCCGAACCAGGCCGACCTCCGCGGGGCGGTGAGGACGGGCCCCGACTACACCCATTCCGGCCGCGCGCGCGGCGGGGAGTTCTGGGGTACCCACGGCACCGCCATCGCCAGCCTCATCGCCGGCCGCGGCCACGGCGCCAACGCGGGCGCCGGCATCATGGGCGTCGCGCCGGCCGCCAGCATCCTGTCGGTGCGGGTGACGCTGGAAAGCAACGACCCGCTGCTGACGGACGCCAACGTCGCGGCCGGGCTGCCGGGCGCCATCGCCCGCGGGATCAGGTACGCCGTCAATCATCACGCGACGGTCATCGACCTGCCGCTGGACCCGGTCACGGTCCCGGGTACGGCCGGCGTGGGCGGAAGCAGCGCCGAGAAGGCGGCGGTCGCCTACGCCCTGGCCCATCACGTCGTGCTGGTCGCGCCCGCCGGGGACGAGGGCGCCGGTGCCGACCCGGTGAACTTCCCGGCCTCCTATAAGGGCGTCATCTCGGTCGGCGCCTTCGACTCGCAGTTCACCAAGGCCTCGTTCAGCAGCCGTCAGCCGTACGTGACGCTGACCGCGGCCGGGGTCGGGGTCATCGCGGCCAACGGGCCCACGGGATACGCCCAGCTCAACAGCACCGCCGCGGCCAGCTCGGTGGTCACCGGCGTCGTCTCGCTCATCCGGGCGCAGTTCCCGGCGCTGACCCCGGCGCAGGTGACCAAGGCGCTCACGGAGAGCGCCCGCTTCAAGCGCCCCGGCGGCCAGCAGGACGGGTCCGGGGCCGGGGCCGTGGACGCCGCCGGGGCACTCGCGGCGGCGGCGCGCATGGCCGAGGCCGTGCCCAGCGCGGGATCATCACCGGTGGCCGGTGCCCCCGGCGCCCAGCCGCCCAGCGCACCGGCGGTGCACGCCTCCAGCAACGTCAGCCGGGCCCTGCTCATCGACGTCGGCATCGCGGTGGTCATCTTCCTGCTGCTGGCGGTGCCGATCCTCACCTACGGCCTCCGCCAGCGCCGGCGGGCCCGGGCCGCCCGGCTGGCCGAGGTGCGCGCGGCCGCCCAGCCCGTACCGCCGCGCAGGCCGGCGCCGACGCGGCAGGCCGCGATCGACGCGGTCGAGCCGGATCAGTACAACTTCATCCCGGCGCCGCCCAATCAGCGATTTCCCGCCGCTCCCCCGGCCGCCGCTTTCCCGGCGCCCGCCTCCCCTCCCGTCCCCTCCCCGGCCCCCTCCTCACCCGCCGCCTCCCGGGCCATGGGCGCGGGGATCGGCACCAACGGCACCGGGGCGGGCGCCCATCCGCCCTGGGCGCCGTGGGGCAGCGAGAACGGCATCCCGGCGGCCGGCCCGCGGACGCGCGCCATCCCCGGGAGCGCGTTCCCCGCGCCCGGGGACCAGGGCCTCCCGACCAATCCACCCGGGCCGCCCGGCCCGTCCACCCCGGGAGGCCCGTCCACGCCGGGAAGCCTGGCTGCGCTGATCGGCCTGGCCGGGCAGCCTGGGCAGGGCGATCAGACAGGTCAGGGCAGCCAGACAAGTCAGGGCGGCCAGGCCGGGCACCGTGGCGCGGGCGAGCCTCCCAAGAGGACCACCGGGCTGGCCGGGGCGGGCAGGCGGGCGGCTCCGGCGAGCCCAGGCCAGGCAGGGCCCGCCCACGTGGAGCCGGGCGACGGCGGCATTCCGGGCTGGAACATCCCGGGCGTGGGGCCCGAGTCCGACCCGGCGGCACCAGATGCAACGGCGGGACGGCCCACTGACGCGCAGCGGCCGGGTGCCTCACGCGCACCAAAAGTCACTGGCGCTCCGCCCTGGGAGCCAGCCCCGGAGCGGCCGGCGAAGTACCATGGGGCCGGTCACCCATGCCGCAGGCCGGTGACGCGCGGACGTTTCCCATGGGCCCGCAGCGGGCGGAGGTACCGATGCCAGAGACCCCAGCTTCCAGGCGGCCGAAGCCTGCTTCGGAGCCGGAGCTGTCGTCCTGGGACGCGCTTGCGGAGGAGGCGTGGCCGGGCGGGCCGAAGACGTCCAAGCCGCCCGCGCAATCCCCGCGTGAGCAGGGCCCCAGCCGCCGCGGGCGGGGCCGGGGCGGCAAGGACACCGGCTCGCACCCGATCTACGTGTGGAACCCGGGCGCCGCGACCGAGAACCTCCCGGCCATCAAGCCCGGCGAGAACAACAACAAGCAGTAACGGGGCTAGGGCGTCCCGCCGCGGCCGCCGTTGAGTTCCGCCTTGCGGTCCGACGCGTACATGTGCACGTACTCCTGGCCCGAGAGGGCCTGGATGGCCTTCATGACGTCGTCGGTGATGGCCCGGCGGGCCTTGGCGGGGGGGCCCAGGTCCCGATAGGCATCGAAGGTCATCGGCTCGCCGACCCTGATGCCCACCTTGTGCAGCCCCGGGATGGTGTGACCCGGCGCCAGCACCCGGTCGGTGCCGATCATCGCGACCGGGATGACCGGCATCCCGGAGGCGAGGGCCAGCCAGGCGACCCCCGTACGCCCGCGGTAGAGGCGGCCGTCCGGCGAGCGCGTTCCCTCCGGGTAGACGCCGAACAACTCCCCCGCCTGCAGCAGCCCGAGCGCGGCATGCAGCGTGTCCTGGGCCGCCCGCGCGCTGTCCCGGTCAACCGAGAGCTGCTTGGTGGCACGCATGTAGGCGTTGGCGAAGAGCTGCGACGGCGTTTTGCCGCCGGAGAAGTACTCGGACTTGGCGGCGAAGGTGAGCGGCCGGTCGAGCATGAACGGCAGGAAGACCGAGTCAACGATCGACAGGTGGTTGGAGGCGAGGATGGCGCCGCCGGTCCGGGGAACGTGTTCTGCGCCGGTGATCTCCGGCCGCCCCAGCAGGCGCAGGAACGGGCCGGCGACGACCCTGGAGACCTGGTACTTCACTCGACCCTCCACCAGCCCGGTCCGGTGTCAGCATGCTGGCGCCCCCTAACGATAACGGGCGGCGCGGGCTGGCGAGGAGGGACGTTCGGCCGCGGCCTTCCCCGGGCCCTCGGGCGGCAGCGCCAGCAGGATCACGATCACCAGCGGCAGCACCAGCGGCAGCGCGGCGGCCGGCACGGTGACCCCGGAATCCTCGGCGAGCCAGCCAAGCGCGGCGGTCAGCCACACCGCGGCCAGCGCGGCCCGCAGCAGCGGGATCTGCTGGTAGGCGCGGGCCAGCAGCGGGCAGTGCAGCCGGGCGGGCCAGGCGACGATGGCACCCAGCCCCGCCACCACGACCGGAATCACCAGGTTGAACGGGTTGGCGGTGAGGGAGCCGAGGTTCGAACTTATCTTCCGCTGCACGGTGGCGTCCGCGCCGCCATGCAGCAGCTGGCCGACGAATCCGCCGATGTCGGAGTGCCCGGTGACCGGGACGAAGTAGTTGACCAGCGCGAACACCGTCACCAGCGCGAGGCCGCTGACGGCGATCGCGGCCGCCCGCCACCGGGTGATCCGCTTGCCCGCAGCGGCCGCGAACAGGACGCCGAAGCCCGGCAGCATCGCGATGGTCCCGCCCACCTTGGCGCCGAACCCGGGCCAGGCGGCCACGATCACCGTGAACGCGGTCACCGCGGCCATGACCAGCAACGCCCGGCGGCGCTCGCCCCGGCGCAGCAGGGCGCCGCCCAGCCAGGCGGCGCACAAGATCCCGGACGCGCCGTAGATCACGACCGCGTTGTTACCGAGGCCGTAGAACCGGCCGGCCTCGAGCACGTTGAGGCCGAACGGCGTCTCCAGCATCAGACGCGACCCCGTTATGAGGCCGAGTCCGATCACGCCGAGGGTGACGGCCGCGATCATCCCGGGCGGGCCGAGCGGATCGCGCCGCCATGGCCCGGCCAGGGCGACGGCCGCCACCGCCGCGGCCCACGCCACGGCCAGCGCATACAGAACGAGGGCGGGGTGCCCCAGCGCCCACCATGGGACCAGGCTGGCCAGGAACGTCCCGACCGGCAGCGAGGCCGCCCAGGCTGCGGCGGCCCGGGCCGCGGCCCGGAAGCGGGCCCGGCGCCGCGGCTCCCCGGCCCAGCCGATCCGCGCGCCCGCCCAGGCGATCAGCGCGATGAGGGCGAACAGGGCCGGGTAGCCGAACCCGACCAGCTGGTAGAAGGGGGTCACTGTGTGGCGGTAGACCTGGGCCGCGGCGTCCTGCCCGGCCAGCGTGCGCAGCGCGGCGGCGAGGCCCGGCCCGGTCGGCCCGGCCCGGTGCACCGCGCGCAGCGGTGAGCCGACGACCGCCGCCGGGACCGGCGTGCCGAGCCAGCCCAGCACGGTCGGGGTCAGGTCGGTCAGCAGCACCATCCCCGGCTGGCGGGTGGAGGCCGCCGTCAGCAGTCCGGCGGAGTAGTGCGGCCCACTCACCACGATCGTCCGCAGATGGGGCTCCGGCCCGTCACCCGGCGCCGCGACCACCAGCGTCGCGCCGGCCGGGAGACCGGCCATGATGCGGCCCAACTGCCGGTCGGCCGCACCGGCGGCCGCCGCCCGGGCGGAGGTCCCGGCCGGGCCCGGCGCGACGGGGAGGTTGCCGAGGTCGACGACGGTGAGCGGGCAGCGGGCCAGGGTGGCCGAAGTCAGCGCCGCCACCGACGGCAGGTACGAGGCGACCCAGCCATCCGGGCCGGCCAGGGCGAGCGCGGCGCCGGGCCCGACCGCGGTGGCGCACCGGCCGGGGCCGGGCGGCCCCGGCGCGGCGGCGAGCAGGCCCCACTGCGGGTTGTAGTGGAACTGGGCGTTGTAGCTGACCAGGCCCGGCATCCGCTGGATCCGCGCGGGCGAAGGCGCGCCCAGGCGGCCGCGGGACGGCTGGACGGTGACGGCGGGGGGCGCCGGGCACGGGCCGGTGGCGGCGTGCGGTACGGCCACCCGGGCCGCCGCGTTCAGTGTCAGCCAGCCGTCGGCCGGGCAGGTGCGCGGATGGATCCCGCTGACGACAAGGGATCCGATCGCCCCCTCGCTGGCCAGGCGCCAGAGCGCCGGGGTGACGGTGGGCGAGACGTCGCTCCAGCGGAGCCCGCCGATCCCGACCAGAACTACGTGACCGGCGGCTGGGTTGGTGGCGGCTGGGTTGGTGGCGGCTGGGTTGGTGGCGGCTGGGTTGGTGGCGGCTGGGTTGGTGGCGGCTGGGTTGGTGGCGGCTGGGTTGGTGGCCGCGGCTGCGTTGATGGCGGCGGCTGGGTTGTTGGTGCCAGCTGGGTCGTTGATGGCGGCCGAAGCGTTGGCGCCGGCCGGAGTGCTGGCAGCGGCAGCAGTGACGCTGCCGGCCACGGCGGGCGAGGCCAGGGCCAGGACGGCGGCACCGGCCGCCAGCGCCCAGCCCACGGTCACGCGCACGCGGTCAACGGTATCCAGGGCCGGCGGGCGACGGTGCCTCGTTGACAGATGCGTGTTAACCGGCGGCCCGGCCGCCGATTGCCGTCAGGTGCAGATGTTCTCGTTCGCGGTCCTGGGCGCGAAGGTGGAAGGCCGGCTGGGGGGTCGTCCGCGGGCCGGCGTTGGCGGTGCTCCCGTAGTTGCTGCCCAGCACCAGGGTGACCTGGCCGACGCCCGGCACCTCCTGCAGCGCGGCGCCGTGGATCTTGCCCGCCAGCAGCTGCGCCTGCTGCAGCTGGCCGGCGTGGTACTTGATCAGCGTCTGGGTCACGTTCTGCGAGCGGGTGTTGCCGGTGCGCTTGACCTTGAAGCCGTCCTGCTGGAGGACGGCAGCCACCGTGTATTCGAGGCCGCCTGCGCCCGATCCGTTAAGCACATCGAGGCTGACGCTGTGGGGAGCGATCGGCGGCGGCGGGTGGTATCTCAGCATGTCCTTGGTGACCGGCTGATCGTTGCGGAACGCTGCGAAGATCTGGCTGTCCTCGGGCTGGGTCCACATCACGTCGGCGGTGTCGGTGGGGTCCACATAGGAGCGCGGGTAGGTGGGCAGGGTGAAGAAGGTCACCCGGTTCGAGGGCAGGCTCTTCAGGCTGGTGGCCAGGTTGTAGAGGCCCTTGAGGCCGCCGAGCTGGTTGTCGATCGTGAGCGACTTGGTGGCCGCGTCGAGGAAGCGGTAGATCGCCACCGGGTCGAGCAGCTTGCCCTTCGCGCGGTCCACCAGGGAGGACATGAAGGCCTGCTGGCGGCCGATCCGTTCGAGATCACTGCCGTTGCCCAGGGTGTAGCGGGCACGCACGTACTCGAGCGCCCGCCAGCCCCTCAGCAGATGGTGGCCCGCGCTGAGGTGGAGGCCCGAGAGGGGGTCGTTGATGGGCTTGGTGTTGCACTCCGGCACCCCGCCGACCGCGTTCACCATGTCGCGGAAGCCGGTGAAGTTGACCACTACGAAGTGGTCGATCCGGATGCCGGTGTTCTTCTCCACCGTCTTGATCGTGCAGGCGACGCCGAGGGCCGTCTTGTTCCCGTCCAGGTTGCCGAGCGTGAACGCCTCGTTGATCTTGAAGGTGGTGGCCGAGGACATCTGGCCGTTGCCCATCAGGCAGGACGGGATGCTCACCCAGGAGTCGCGCGGGATCGACATGACGTCGGCCCACTGACGGTCCGCCGCGACGTGCACGACCAGCAGGGTGTCGGAGTGATCGGTGTTGAGCACCGCGCTGCTGCCGAATCCGCCGCCCTGGCCCACCCGGGTGTCGGAGCCGAGGATCAGGATGTTTTCCGCCTGCGGGTGCAGGTCAACGGGCTGGCTGCCGAGCACCCCCGAGAGGTCCACCTGATGCAGGTTCCCGTTCAGGTGGCGGTAGACGAAGTACGCACCGAGCACGCCGATGACCACGACGGCGGCCAGCACGCCGGATGTCCAGGCGAGGACCTTCTTCTTTCTGCTCCGCTTGCCGCCGGCCGGGGTCGTGGCGTCCGCGTTCGAGGCGAGCGGCATCGTGCCGATCGGCTGCTTCGCTGAGGGCTCCTCGGGCGGCGCCTGGTGCAGCGGCGAACTGGCGTCTCCGTGCTGCAGTGGGCCGGGAGCTTCGCCCTGGGGCGGGCCTGGAGCCTCGCCCTGGGACGGGCCGGGAGCCTCGCCCTGGGACGGGCCTGGGGCTTCGCCCTGGGGCGGACCTGGAACTCGCCCTGGGACGGGCCGGGAGCCTCGCCCTGGGGCTGGCCGGGAGCTTCGCTCTGGGACGGGCCTGGGGCTTCGCCCGGGGGCGGCCCGGAACCGTCGTCCTGGGATGGACCTGGGTGCTCCGGTTCAGCCGGATCCATGGTCGCTCCCCGTGCCCCGATCTCGCCCAGCGTGCGTCAGCTCATGCCCAGGCGCGCGAAACGGCAGCCCATGCCCGTGTCCCCGCCGCACAGCCACTTCACTAGGAACAACGCGGCAACGACCAGTAAGTTTCAGAGCTGCCAACATCACGCCGATCACCAATCACGCCGTTCCCACAGGACTCAGTACCCAGAAAGCCTGCCCGGGAAGCAGGCGGGTGTGTCCGGGCGTGAAGATCCCGCTTCCCTGTGCTGATTGTCCCAAACATCCCTTATCGGACACCCGTTAGGCGGTGCTTCTAGGATCTGCCGGGTGGAGCGCTACGTGATCCGGGGTGGCCGCGACGGCTACGCGCGGCTGCAGGTGCTGGCCCGGGCGCGCCGGGCCGACACGGTCGAGCTGCTGCGCCGCGCGGGATTGCGCCCGGGCATGCGGTGCCTGGACCTGGGCTGCGGCGGCGGCGATGTGGGCTTCGAGCTCGCGTCGCTGGCGGGGGCACCGGGCTCGGTGGTGGGCATCGACATGGACGAGGTGAAGCTGGCGCTCGCCCGGGAAGCGGCAGCCGAGCGAGGGTTGGCGAACGTGGAGTTCCACGCCGGGGACGTCAACGACTGGGCGGAGCCCGGCGCCTATGACTTCGTCTACTGCCGGTTCCTGCTCCAGCACCTGAGCCGGCCGGTCGAGCTGCTGGCCCGCATGTGGGAGGCGGTCAGGCCCGGCGGCGCGATCGCGGTCGAAGACACCGACTACGAGGGGCTGTTCTGTTACCCGCCCAACGACGGCGTCGAGTTCCACAAGCGCATGTACCCGCGGCTCGTTGAGCAAAATGGGGGCGATGCCCTCATCGGCCGCAAGCTCTACCGGTATTTCCTCCAGGCGGGCATCGCCGACCCGGGCCTGCACGTGGCGCAGGGCGCCGACGCCAAGGGGGAGGCAAAGTCGGTGATCCTGATGACGCTGCGGGGGACCGCGGATTCGCTCGTGCGCGCGGGCCTGGCCAGCGCGGAGGAGGTGGCCGCCGCGATCGAGTCGCTGGCCGCCTTCACCGCCGCGCCGGACACCGTCGTCAGCGGGGAGCGGATCTTCCAGGTGTGGGCCCGGCGGTGAATCCCGGTGGCCGGGGCCCGCTCATGAACCGGGCGAATCGGCTCCAGCCCAGCCAGCCACCTCTCAACTTTGCGTCATAAAGTTCTGGGGCTCAAACCCTTGACTTTGCGCCATAAAGCAGGGTCTACTTTATGGCATAGAGTCCATGAAGGGAGGCACCATGAACCACACATCTGACACCACGGCGGCCGGCAACGGCGGCACCTTCGGCCCCGAGCAGGCCGCTGCCCTGCTGGACCAGACCACCCAGCAGGCCCGCCGCAAGTTTCAGCCCTCGCCGCCGTGGCTGCTGGTGACCAGGGCGGTCCTGGTCCTGGCTGCCCTCGGCGCGATCTGGCTCTCGGTGCGCGGACAGCACCCCTACCGGGGCCCGACTGCCGCGGACATCCCCGTCCTGGTCGCGTTCATTGTCGTGAACTTCGCCGCCACGGTCGCTGTCCGCAGGCACGCGACCGCCGGGGTAAGCGGGCGAACCCGGTTTAGCCAGGGCGAGATCACCGTGCTGGTGCTGGCCTTTGTCGCCGCGGTCGTGGCCATGGTGGGGCTGGGTGCCGCAGGGGCGAGCTTCGCCTGGTACCCGACCTCGGTGCTGGTCATCCCCGGCCTGGCCTGGGCGGTCCTGGCGGCGGTCCGGCGAAACTGGCTCGAGCTCGCTACCGGACTCGCGATCGTGGTGATCGGCATCGTGGGCGCGTTCGCCGGACCGGCCGGGTCGTGGGCGGTCGCCGCCGTGGGCCTGTGCGTCGTGCTCCTGGGCAGCGCCGCCGCCGTCGCCTGGCGGCAGCGGGCCTGACGGTACGCCATGAACGACGACGCACTTGACCCGCTGATCCACGTCCCCACCCGGCTGAAGATCGTCGCGACGCTGGCGGCACTGCCCGACGGCGACACGCTCTCCTTCACCCGGCTGCAGGACATGATCGGGCTCACCCCCGGCAACCTGATCATCCATCTGCGCAAACTCGAAGAAGCCGATTACATCAGCAGTGAGAAGGCCAGGAACGGGACCGTGTCCATCACCACAGTCGCTCTCACCGGCCACGGCCGCAAGGCGCTCGGCGCCTACACCCAGGCGCTGCGCGACCTGCTCGGCGGCCTGTAAACGGAGTCACGGCCGATCATGAGTACTGGCGCACTTGACCCGCTGATCCACCACCCGGAGCGGCTGCGCGTCGCCGCGACCCTGGCGGCACTGCCCGACGGCGACGCGCTAGCCGTCACCCGGCTGCAGGGCATGCTCGGGCTCACACCCGGCAGCCTGATCACCCGCCTGCGCGAACTGGACCACGCCGGATACGTGCGGACGGACAAGAGCGGCGGCGATAGAGCACCGGTCGTCGCCGCTCTCACCCGCGACGGCCGGGCCGCACTGGATCGCTACACCGCCGTGCTGCGGCAGCTGCCCCGGACGGCCAGGCAGGATCATCAGCCACCAGCACCCCACGTGCGCGCTGGCGATGCTGACCGGGACGCGGCTGCCGCGGCCCTGGGTGAGCACTTCGCGCAAGGCAGGCTGACACTCGATGAACTCGACGTGCGACTCGATGCCACGTTGACCGCTACAACGCACGGCGAGCTATCCCGGGCCGCCTGGGATCTGCCGGGCCTGACGGTGCCAGCCGGCCCGTCCCCGTTTCCGGTCTTAGCAACGCCGCCCCTCACGGCCGTCGCGGGCCCAGAGGTCGGAGGTTCCCTTTTTCCACTGGACTTTGATCGCCGCTGGCTATTTCCGTTCCGAGTGGTGTCTGCTGGTAGATGACGGAATGGCGGTGGCGCCGCCGGGTGATCAGTCCTGCGTGATGCAGGACGGTGAGATGCTCAGACACGGTGCTGGGTGCAAGGTCGTGCCGCCGGGCCAGGGTGTGGGTGGAGGCTGGTTCGGCGAGCGATTCCAGCAGGGCGGCCCGGGTCTGGCCGAGCAGCCGGGCGAGTGCCTGGGAGTGACCGGTGGGGGCCGGCTGCCACAGCTCGGCGATTCCCCTGGCCGGGTAGATGAGCGTTGGCCTGGCTGGCGGGTCGATGACGGCCACCAGGCCGGGCCACACGAACACGCTGGGCAGCAGGAGCAGCCCCGCGCCCGCGAGCTGGTGCCGTCCGGCGCTGGGCGCGTCGATGACGAGAGCATCGCCGGTCCAGCGTGCGCGGGGATCTAGCTCGTTGAGGACGCGCTCGAGCCCGTAGTCACCCAGCGTCTGCGTCCGGTAGAGCATGTCGGCCTGCAGCAGGTCGCGCAGGCGTGGCCAGTGCGGGGCGATCAGCAGCTGCCAGCATTGCTCCAGCAGGTCGGCGAGCATGGCCCTGGTTGCCAGCGGATCGTCTAGCAGCCGCCAGGCCGCCTGGGGCACGGGCTCCCCGGACCGCTCGGCCAGCGACTGTCTCACCTCCCGGGCCACCAGGTCGGGCGGCGTCGCGCGGACCTGGGCGAGCTGGCCGGTGATGTCGGTCCCGGGCCCGGCCGGGGCGGGGGTGAGAAAGTCGGGAGTCCACCCGCTGTGCGGCGACAGCACCAGCAGCGGCCACAACTCCAGCTGATCCAGATCCGCTCGCACGGCATCGAGCCAGGGCATGTGATACCTGCGGTACTCGGGCTCAAGCAGCACCCGCAGGGCCGCCATCGTCTCCCACAGCGGCGAGATCGCGAACCGGACCCGCGCCGGGTCATCTCGCCCGAAGACCAGGACCAGGCTCATCGTGCCATCCCCCAGGCTTATTCGGCGTGTGCCGAATGTCTGGTTCTCGATGGTAGCGCCCGCGAGCGTTGATGCCATGTCCACCTCCGCCGCCCAGCACCGGGTCACCCAGCACCGGGTCACCCAGCACCGGGACTCGCCGCCCGGCCGGGCCAGATACCGCGACGTGCTCGGTGCCGCCGAGTTCCGGGCGATCTTCGCCGCGAATATCGTGTCAATGCTCGGGAGCGTGGTGGCGGCCGTCGCGCTGACCGTGCTGGTCTACCAGCAGACCCGCTCCCCGGCGCTGGCCGCCTCGGTCATGGCGCTGTCGTTCCTGCCCTACCTCATCGGCGGCACACTGCTCGGCGCGGCCGCGGACCGGCTGCCTGCACGCCGGGTGCTGGTTGCCTGCGATCTGGCCAGCGGGGCGCTTATCGGGTGCATGGTCATCCCGGGCATGCCGCTGCCCGCGCTGCTCACGCTGCTGTTCGTCATCGGGCTGATCTCCCCGGTCTACCAGGGCGTCCGTTCGGCCGTGCTGCCGGAGGTGCTGCCGCCCGGCCCCCGCTACGTCCTGGGCCGGGCGCTGATGCGGATGGTGGCCCAGTCGGCGCAGATCGTGGGCTACGGCGTGGGCGGGCTGCTGCTGGCGATCCTGTCCCCCCGCGGTGCGCTTACTGCCGACGCACTGTCGTTCGTGGCCTCCGGCCTAGTGCTGCGGTTCGGCACCGCCGCCCGGCCCGGCAGCGCCGCCCGCCGCGGGTCAATGGCCCGCGACTCCCTGGCCGGGCTGCGGAGAGTATTCACCCACCGCCCGACCAAGCGGATCCTGCTGTTCAGCTGGCTGCTGCCCGCGTGCGCGGTCGCACCCGAGGCCCTGGCCGCCCCCTATGCCACTCACATCGGCCAACCCGCCCGGGCTGCGGGCTTCCTCCTGATGGGGCTCCCGATCGGGACCGTGGCCGCCGACATCGTCGCCGCCCGGCTGCTCACGTCCCGGCTGCAGCGGCGCATCATCGTCCCGGCCGCCCTGCTGTGCTTCGCCCCCCTCGCCGCCTTCGCCGCCAGCCCAGGACTGGTCCTGGCCGTGGGGCTGCTGGCGGCCGCCGGGCTGGGCAGCGCCTGGACCGCCGGGATCGACGGCCTGCTCATCGAGACCGTGCCGCCGGACCTGCGCAACCGCGCGCTCGCCCTGGCCGGGGCCGGGCTTATGTTCACCCAAGGCGCGGGATTCGCACTGTGGGGCCTGGCCGGACAGTACCTACCCCTCACCGTTGCCATCCCGCTGGCCGCAACCGCTGGCGTACTCGCAGTCACCATCCTGCGGCCACGGCGCAGCGCTCAGGTTTAGTCAGTCCTGGCTGGTCCCGCCGGTCTGCAGGCCCTGCATGCGCCCGAATAGGCGTTCGCGTAACGGTTGTTGACCCGGGAGCCGGTGAGCGGATTCGAACCGCTGACCTGCCGTTTACAAGACGGCTGCTCTGCCAACTGAGCTACACCGGCGGGAGACTCGGTGCATGGTAGCCCACCCCGGGCTTGACGTGCTCATTCTGGCCTTGACCTGCACGGTTACCGTCAGGGCTGTTGTCCACTGGTCACAACGACCGACGGGGGTGTCCGGCTGACACCGGCCGAAAGTGGCTGCCAGCGGTCCTCTGTGCCCATACGTGCCCAAGCTTTGCTGGCTGAGGTGCTCGGCCAGCACGCCCAACACGACAGCGGTCTCGCCTTCGCGGTGTTCATACGAGTGCCGCGGCGTGCAGTCAGATATCAGCTATAGGGGTGCGCGAGCGCGGCAGTGGTTCCGAGCGTTCGTGGCCATGCATATCGCTTAATACACGGGTGATCCGTGTCGCTCCTGGCTGCTCGCGGGCCGGGCTGGGACGTTGCTGAGATGAGCAGCTTCCCGTGTCTTGTGCGCACGGGCCAGGTCCGGTATCGCCTGGGTGAGCAGCCGTCAGGCCCGGCCCTGCCGATTGGGGCGGGAGTTACGGCGATGGCGGCTGACGGGCCATGGCGAGGGCGGGCCTGCTCGCGAGAGACCAGGCGGCTGGAGGGCCGATCATGAGGCCGAAGATCAGCAGATCGCCGGCGCGAGTCCCTCGATGACGCCGTAGGGGGGTGCGATTGGCTGCACTTTGGCGAGGTTCAGGCCAGCCTTGGCCAGGAGTTGGCCGTATTCGGCGTTGGTGCGTTCCTGGCCGCCGGTGAGGATCAGCATGTTCAGATCGCTCAGCAGGACCGGACTGGCATCAGCGGGGTTGTCGGGAATCAGCCGCTCGATGATCAGCACCCGGCCGTCTTTGGCCATGGCCCGGCGGCAGGCACCCAGGATCCGCACCGAATCCGCATCGTTCCAGTCGTGCAGCACGTTGGCCAGAAGATAGGCATCCGCGCCCGCTGGGACGCCCTGGAAGAAGTCCCCGGCCACGATCTCGCAGCGATCCGCGACACCGGCCGCCCCGAGCACCTCGGCAGCGGCGGCGATCCCCGGCGGCCGGTCGAGCAGGATGCCGCGCAGATGGCGGTGCGCCCGCAAGATTGCGGCCAGCAGTGTGCCCTTGCCGCCGCCGATGTCAGCCACGGTCCGCATCGGCGAGAAGTCATATCCGGCGGCGACGCTGGGGGCGAACGCCGCGGTCCGCTCCGACATCGCGGCCTGGAACTTCTGGGCCAGGTCCGGGTGCGCGGCGAGGAACTCAAATGGGCCCATCCCGTAGGCGATGCCGACGCCGGGCTTACCCGTCTTGACTATCTCGATGATGGGCTCGAACACCCGCAGGCCGGCGGCATCGCCGAAAAAAAGCGACCAGGACCGCATCGAGGCCGGGGTATCGGCCCGCAGCCGCTCGCCCAGGATGGTCAGGCTGAACGAACGGTCGTCTTGTTCGGTCAGCACGCCTAGCGCGGCGAGGAGCCGCAGCACCCGGTACAGCGACGGCTCGTGGGCCTGCGTGGCCTGGGCCAGCTGCGCTGCGGTCATCGGCCCGTCCGCTAGCAGGTCCGCGATGCCCAGTGCCGCTACCAGGTACACCGCCCGCGAGATGTGGATGCCCCAGATCATCTGGAGCACGGTGGCAGCGGCGGCGCGTTCTTCCGTGGTCGGCTCGGCGCCGTCAGGTTCCTGGTTCGCTTCGATTCGCCCGGCGGGCTGATCAATATCGCTGCTGCTCATGTGCTGGTCCTCCTAGTGGTTCGCGCGGTGCGCAAGCTGACGTGATCGGCCGATATTCAGGTCGCCAGGGCGGAGCGACGGCGCTGGTCGGGCTGCGGGTCCGCGTCAACTGGTGCGATTCCCGAGCTGATGGTGCTGGGGACTGGGGGCATCCGCAAGGTGCCTTTCCGCGCCGGATTGTGCCTGCGGGTGGCGGGCCGGTCGGCCCGTCTGTGGAGCCCGCCGGAGTCCCGGGTTGGTGTACCGCCGCTGACGGCGGTTTCCATCGGGTAATGGGCGGCGGTGCGCCTGCGGCGTGGGCGCATGGCGGTGATCCACAGGGCGGCAGGGCGGCCCAGGCAGTAGGCGGGAGCGGCGTTTGGGTGGCGAGCTTCCCGCTCCGGCTCGACAGGGACGTTCCGGCCGGCGATCCCGGTCCTGCTGCCATGCCCATCATCGGTGCCCTGGAGGCCGTCACACCCGGCACGGGAACTGGCTCGGGCGGTGCCCGGTCCGGGCCTGTCGGTGCTGTCCTGGGTGAGGGATGCGATGGGGCCGTTGAACCAGTGGCCGCGCGGGCACCTGATCTTGGCACTTTCCAGCGGCCCGTCGGTCGATCTCATGGTGTATCGCGTTTCCACCTCGGCGGGTAGCTCACACCGGATGGTGCCGTCGTTGTCGAGGTAGGCGGGGCAGTTGAGGAAGACCGGTTGGCGTTCCACGGCGTGCTCCTTTCGGGGCGCTGGCAGGTGTCAAAGCGTGTTCGGGGACGGATACCTGGTTCCGCCGAGGCGGCTGGCCCAGATCAGCCACCCAGGCAGCAGTACGCCGCCGCTGGCGATCAGCATTAGGTCGGTGAGACTGTCGCTGCCGACCGCGTAGGCCCCGGCTGTGCCGAGCAGCACCAGCGCGGCAACGATGGTGTAGCTGGCCCATCCGCGGTGCCTGTGGCGTTGCGCGGCGGCGGCGAGCGCGAGCATTCCGGCGCCGATCAGCGCGAAGGCGGCGAGCGCAAACGCTTGGCTGATCGTGTCGATGGTGAACGCTATCGAGTTGGTGACCTGGACCGGGTTGGCGTGTGTGGCCATCAGGCCAACGGCACGATGACCCCCCAGCTGCAGGATGGTCCCGCTGATCCACACGACGGCGCCGGACCCGGCCAACGACGCGCCGATCCGGGCGGGCAGGCGGTCACGGCCCAGCAGGTCCCGGACGGAGGTCGCCGTGGCGGCGAGGCACAGGAACCCGGCGATCGCGATTGATGTGTAATACCGCTCTTGCGGGAGGGTCGTTACCCACCAGCGGTAGTAGATCCGCATTCCCTGCTGCGCCGTCACGTCCGGCCTGATCTGCGGCGCGGGGGCTACCGTCACAGCCTTGGTGGCGAGCAAGAACCAGGCCGCGGCGATGACGAAAGCGGTGGCTCCCGTGTATGCCACAACGGCGCCTGGGCCAGCCGTTCTGTGCGTCTGCTGCCGCTCGGCGGTCTGCGTTTGCATCCCGTCCTCCTTTGAGGTCGATGGCTCGACCGTAGGAAGAAGCAGCATGGGAGCGCTTCGGAGCTATCCCTGGGATTAGGCTCAGGGCTAGCCCCGAGGTCAGCGGCGCGGGAGAATGCGATCATCTGAGCGATGCCGTGCCGTGTGCTCATCGTCGACGATCACCCGGGGTTCCGCGCCCGGGCCCGGGCGCTTCTTGCCGCCGCCGGTTATCAGGTCGTCGGGGAGGCGGCGGACGGGGAGTCCGGAGTGCGTGTGATCAGGGATCTGTCACCCGATCTGGTGCTGCTGGATGTCCAGCTTCCCGACATCACCGGCTTCGAGGTGGCCCGGCGTGTCCGCAGCCAGCCCGGCCCGCCCGCGATCGTCTTGATCTCCAGCCGTGACGCCTCCGACTACGGAAGCCGCATCCGGCACAGCGGCGCCCAGGGGTTCATCTCCAAGGCCGACCTGTCCGCACCGGCACTTAAGGCCATCCTTGCGGAGGGATGCCAGCGATGACCCGGCGCCGGTGGTGGCTGCTCGCGCTCGCTGTCGTATGCCTGTGCTGGGCGCTGGGCGGCGAGTGGGTGAGCATCCACCACGGCGCCGGGGAGAATCACTTCCTCGACTTGCTGGGCGGCCTGGCCTTCCTGGCTGGCGGGATCATCATCCTCGACCGCCGCCCGGGGAACGCGATCGGCCCGCTCATGATCGCCTACGGGATCATCTGGTACTTGGGCAACTGGGGAAACCTCAACGTGCCCGTGCTGACGCTGCTCGGCGTCAGCCTTGGCCAGTGGGCCGGAACGCCGATCCTCGCGCAGATCGCCCTGTCCTACCCCACCGGCCGGCTGCGGACCAGGTTCGAACGGGTCGTGGTCGGCCTCGTCTACGCCGGTGCTGTCTGTATCAACGTGGTGATCTTGCTGGTGTTCGACCCTCGCTCGTCCGGCTGTAGCGGCTGCGCGTGGAAGCCGGCCCCGTTCCCGAGCAGGACGGCCTTCCTGGAGGCGCCATCGATCTACCAGCACGCGGGCGCCATCCTGGCCCTGTTCTTCTTCGCCGCGGTGGGGCTGCGGTTCCGCCGGGCGACACCGGCCGAGCGGCGTGACCTGTCCCCGCTGTGGGTGGCGGTGTGCCTCATCGCGCTCGTCTACCTGCTGGGGGCCTTCGCCTCACCCTTCCCCTTGGCTGACCCGTTCGCGTACCTGATGTGGGAGCTGCAAACCCTGCTGCAGATCGCCTTGCCGGTGATCTTCGTCTGGGGGCTGCTGTCGGCCCGCCTGGCGCGCGCCGCGGTCGGTGACCTGGTGGTGGAGCTGGACCGGCCGCTGCCGCCGGGTGAGTTGCAGGCATCGCTGGCCCGCACCCTGCGTGACCCGTCGCTGGAGCTGCTGTACGCGCTGGAAGGCCAGGACCGGTGGGTGAACGCCGCCGGGCAGCACAGACCGCTGCCCGGCCCGGGGGCGGGGCACCAGGCCCGCACGGTCACTCTGGTAGAGCGCAACAACCGGCCACTCGCGGCACTGATCCACGACCCGGCACTGGACCAGGGCCTCGTCCGCGCTGCTGCGGCCGCCGCTGGGATAGCCATCGAAAACGAGCGGCTACATGCGGAGATACTCGCCCAGCTGGAGCAGGTGCAGGCGTCCCGGCAGCGGATCGTGGAGGCCGGGGACCGCGAGCGCCGGCGGGTCGAGCGGAACCTGCACGACGGAGCACAGCAGCGGCTGGCGACCCTGGCCCTGTCCCTGGCCATGCTGCGTGACCGCGACCGCGCCGACCCGGCGACGGCCGCCGCCCTCGCCCAGGCCCTGGCCGAGCTGAAGCAGGCGATCGATGAGCTGCGCGAACTCGCGCGGGGGATCCACCCGGCGATCCTCACCGAAGAAGGCCTGCCCGCGGCGGTGGAATCGCTCGCGGACCGCTCACCTGTCACGGTCCGGGTCGCGGCCGATTTCGATGCCAGACTGCCCGAGCCGGTCGAGAGCGCCGCCTACTTCGTGGTGGCCGAATCGCTGGCGAACGTAGCCAAATACGCCCACGCCTCCCGCGCCCAGGTGCAGCTGTCACGCTGCAACGGCACCTTGCGGGTGGAGGTGCTCGACGACGGCATCGGCGGCGCGGACCCAGCCCGAGGCTCTGGCCTGCGCGGGCTGGAGGACCGCATCTCCGCGGTCCGCGGCCGCTTCCGCATTGAAACCCCGCCCGCCGGGGGAACCCGCGTCCTGGCCGAGATACCCTGCGATGCCTGAGCCGACGCCAGTGACCAGACCCAGGTCCGCGTCCAGCGCCTCGCCCGCGCCAGTGCGGGTAGTGCTGGCCGACGACTCGCTGCTGTTCCGCGAAGGGCTGGCCCGGGTCCTGGCCGACAACGGCTTCGTGATCGTGGGGCAGGCAGGCGACGCCGGCACCCTGCACCAAATTGTCAGGCAGACACAGCCCGACGTGGTGGTGACCGACATCCGGATGCCGCCAACCAACACCAACGACGGGCTGCTGGCCGCACAGCGGATCCGCGCCGAGCACCCCGGCACCGGGGTGCTGGTCCTGTCCCAGTACGTGGAGACCCGGCAGGCGATCAAGCTGCTCCAGCACGCACACCAGCGCGTCGGCTACCTGCTCAAAGACCGGGTGTCCGACATCGCGGAGTTCGCCGGCACGCTGCGGCACATCGCCCGCGGCGGGTCAGCCATCGACCCCGACGTCGTGGCACAGCTGCTGCATCGCCACGGAGAAGACGGCGCCCTGGCCCGCCTCACCAGCCGCGAGCGGGACATCCTCGCCCTCATCGCCGAAGGCCGCTCCAACCACGCCATCTGCCAGCACCTGCACCTCTCGCCGAAGACGGTCGACACCCACGTGGGATCCATCTTCGCCAAGCTCGGCCTGCTGCCCGCCGCCGACGACCACCGACGCGTCCTCGCCGTGCTCATGTACATCAGGAACGCATGAGGACACTGGAGAGCAGGAGGCGCTCACCAGGCACGACCCATCCCAGTCGACACGGCTTCTCGCCGACCAAGAACGCTGGTTCCAGACCTGCCCCGTCCTTTCGGGCGCCGCCTCGGCAGCCCGGCCTAATCATGGTGAAACCGCGCCCTGCCCGCGAGTGCACGCAGATCACCCGCCTATGCACCCACGCGACCCGCCACGTCCGGCACTCCAGTCCACGCCGAACACGGCGGGTACGCGCACGCTGGCGCCGACCGGGCGCTGGTCACCGAGTGTCACCCGGCTCTTGGCCCGACTTCGCGCGGATCGCTTAACTCGGCGCGCTACTCCAAGGCTCCACGCATTGGCGAGTGGCACGCAGATTGACTGGTTATAGCGCTCTCGTGGCACCGCGGGCCAGCGCAAGCCGGACCGGGAGGGGTTGAAGCCCGGTCTCCGCTGCACAAAGTGACGGAGGCGTTGGCGATCGGATCGCCGCCGGTCAGGTGCAAAACCTCAGCGCAGCCACCGCGAGCGCTTGCGAGCAGCGCACCAGCTCATCGACCGGCACGAACTCATCGACCATGTGGGCAACTCCGGCATCGCCCGGACCGTAGCAGATCGACGGGGTGCCACCAAGGCGCGTGAAGGTCGCGCCGTCGTGCCAGAAGTCGGTCGCTCCGAGAGGCGCCGGGCCGCCGAGGTCTTGAGCAGCCGCGACCATGGTCCTGATGATCTCGTGGCCTGCGGGTACCTCTGCAGCGGGCACCGCTGGAGCCCACTGGACAGTCGGCGGGTTCGCGGTGAGCCACGGGTCTGAGGTGGCAGCCTGCCCGACTCGCTGCTCGATCTCTTTCGCGAGGGCCTTGCCCATGCCGTCGTCGCCGCCTTCTGCGGGAAGGAAGGCCACGTGGTAGACCAGCCGGCACGAGGCGGGGTAGCTGACGATCCAGTGGCCACCCTCAACGATGACTGGGACGAAGTCGCCTGGCGACAGGTAGTGATGGCGCTGGTAGCTTCGTGCTCGCCATTCATCGCGGAAACGCATCAGGGAATCAAAGACGATCATCGCCTTTTCGACCGCATTGACGGCGCCGCCGTGGCGCCAGTCTCGCTGGCCCACGCCGGCATGCCCGGCCCGGCCGGTGATAGTTACCTCCGGTATCAGGCTGCCCCGGTTGGCGATCCACACGCCGCCGGACGTCGGCTCGGTGACGATCCCCGCATCCGCTCGCACGCCGTGAGCCACCGCGGCCACTCCGCCGCCGCCGTTGAACTCCTCGTCGGTGACGGAACACACGACGAGATCGCCCGCCATCGGCGTGCCCAGTTCCGCCAGTACCTCTGCCGCCAAGACCATCGACGCGACCCCGCCTTTCATGTCACAGGCGCCGCGGCCGTAGACTCGGCCCTGGCGGATCGCTGCGGTGCGCGGGTCGCTTGCCCATTCTGCTCGCGGCTCGTCAGAGACGACGTCAACATGCCCGTTGAACATGAGCGATCGGCCGCCACCTCGGCCCCGGAGCGCGGCGGCAAGCTGCGGCCGGCCCTCGAACTGAGCTCCAGCGGCGATCATCGGATGGCCAACGACGTCCGCTGGCGATGGCTCCCAGAGATCGACTTCAAGGCCCGCGGCACCGAGCCGGCTGGCAAGGTAATGCTGCAGCGCACGCTCTTCCCGTGGCGGGCTCGCGATGCTCTCGCGGGTTGTGGTGTCGAAGTGGATCAGGTCTAGGAGCAGATCGACAAGATCGGTCGTGCGGCGCGCGATCTCCCCGGCCGCCCGGCGCTCAATGTCGTTCAGGCTCAATCCGGCCCCCTGCTGTGCTCCCTTCGCGGTCGCTGGCCCCACGATACAGCCGTCGATTGACATCGACATTTCCATGATTACATCGCTAACCGGGCGCACCTCCTCACGGATCGACGCGCCCCGTCCGGATCGCGCAGAACACGCAAATCTGCGCGACACAGCCGGTCACGCCCGCCAGCAGCCACCTACGCCAGAACGGCGGCAGTGCGCAGCACGCCACCCAGTAAAGTTGCTCACCTGGGTGTCTGCAGCAACAGATCGCGGCGCTGCGACTCGACCGCCGTGAGGTCCTGTTCGCTCCCCATCGGCGACTGCCGCGGATGTCACCCAGTCCTTGGCCCGACTTCGCACGGCCCGACGGAACTGGCAGCTCAGGGCTGATAGGCGCCCCGGCCGTGGCGGAGCAGTTCGGCCAGCGAGGTCGCCGGGTGACCGGTGAGCCGGGGGATGTCGTCAGTGACGCCGGCGAACTCGCCGTTTGCGATCGCGACGTAGGTCGAGACCCATGCGTTGACCTGCCAGCGCGGAGCGCCGTAGCGAGCACGGGAGGCGTAGGCCTCCTCGACGGTCTCGCGTTCGTATCTCACGGGCCGTCCCCACTCGGCGCCGAGAGTCGCTGCGACGTCGTCCAGTGACAGGGCCTGCGGCCCGGTCAGCGAGTAGGTGATCCCGGTGTGCTGCTCCGGGTCGCGCAGGACGGTCACGGCGGCGTCGGCGATGTCGTCCTGGGCCACCGCAGCGGCCCGGCCCCCGGCCGCGGGGCCGCGGATGACCCCCTCGTCGCCGGCCATCGCGGGCAGGAAGTCGGCGTAGAGGTTGTCGCGCAGGAACGTGAACCGCAGGCCGGAGGCACGGATGTGTTCCTCGGTCGCATAGTGGTCGCGGGCCAGAGTGAACGTGCAGGTCGGGGAGGCGCCGTAGAAGGAGATGTACACCAGGTGCTCCACGCCAGCGGCGATCGCGGCGTCGATGAACGAGATGTGCTGGTCGACCCGGTCTGGGGTCTCCGATGCTGACACCATCAGCACGGTCGGCACCCCCTCGAGCGCGGCGCGGGCTGCCCCCAGATCTGCGAACGGTGCCCGTGCAGGCACGGACCCGGGCAGCTGCGGCGCTCGTGACGGGTCGCGCACGAGCAGCCGCTGGGCAGCGCCCACGGCGGCGAGGCGGCGCGCCACCCGCCCGCCGAGCCGCCCGGTCGCACCCGTCACACCGAGCAGCGGACTCGAGCGCGCCATAAGCAGCTCACCTTCCTGGTCCGGCATGAAGCGAGCGGAGCCGAGCGTACCCGTCGTCCTCCAGCCGCATGACAAAGAATGGGCCGAACGGCTGTGGCGATCGCCTGCACGAAACCCGGGCCGGCCGTGACATGGTTATCGGCAGCTCCCTCGACCAGGTGCCGCCCCGCGATCTCAAAGCCTGGGCTCCCCGGAGGGATGGCGAACGCGATTGACCTGACCTGCCCGGGTAGCCCCGCCGTCCCGGATAATCTTCAAGGACCGGAGGTGGCATGCGGATCGGTGTGGTCTTCCCACAGACCGAACTGGGCGGCGACGCCGGCGCGGTGCGCGCCTGGGCCCAGCGGGCCGAGGAACTCGGGTTTACCCATGTGCTGGCCTACGACCACGTGGTGGGCGCAGACCCCGCGGTGCACACGGGCTGGGACGGCCCCTACAACGTGCACTCCACGTTTCACGAGCCGATGGTCCTGTACGGCTACCTGGCCGCGGTGACCTCCATGGAACTGGTCACCGGGGTCATCATCCTGCCGCAGCGGCAGACCGTGCTGGCCGCCAAGCAGGCGGCCGAGGTGGACCTGCTCACCGGCGGGAAATTCCGGCTGGGCGTGGGCATCGGCTGGAACCGCGTCGAGTACGAGGCCCTCGGCCAGGACTTCAGCACCCGCGGCAAGCGCCTGCAGGAGCAGATCACGCTGCTGCGCCGACTGTGGACCGAGCAGACCGTGACGTTCAGCGGGACCTTCGACCGGATCAGCGGGGCAGGCCTGGCACCGATGCCGGTGCAGCGGCCGATCCCGGTGTGGGTCGGCGCCCAGTCACCGCGCGCCTACCGCCGCGCCGGGCGGCTTGCCGACGGCTGGTTCCCGCAGATGGCTCCGGGCCCGCAGCTCGACCAGGCCCGCCAGATCGTGACGGAGGCGGCCGTGGAGGCCGGCCGCGACCCGGCCAGCCTCGGCATGGAAGGACGCCTGCGCTGGCAGCAGGACCGGGACAAGCTGGCAGCGGCGATGCGGCAGTGGCAGGACGCGGACGCCACCCACCTGTCGGTCAACACCATGGGCGCCGGCCTGAACACCATCGATGACCACCTGGCCGCCCTGGCCACGGCGGCCCAGGCAGCCAAGACAATCAGCGGCTGAAGCCATCCGGTGGCCCGTCAGCGGGACCTCCCACGCCATGCTGCCGCGCCGTCAGCTGCTGGATCGACAAGACACTATCGGTCTAGCCGCATACAGATCATCCGTTCGGGCGCGTCCTCGGCATCGCCAGCCGGGCCACGAACACTCGCGCAGATCGGTTCGCGTTCGTCCTGGGGTCGCTGTCCGTGACCGTCGGGTTATATGGGCAGCCGGTTGGGTGTGCCGTTACCGGGCGGCGCCTGCGACGTAGGCGGCGACGATGTAGGTCGCATGCCGGTCCAGGCTGCCGCGGGCCCGGTCATATCGCATCGTGGTTTCTCGGCGCCGCGGGACCCCAGCGTCGAGCGCGGCGGTGATGAACGCGTGCCGCAGCGTGTGGGGCGTGACGGTCTTGGCGATCCCGGCGCGGCAGACGGTCTTGCGGACGATCCGCCCGGCGCCGTACCGGTCCAGCCGCCGCCCGTCCGCAGCCAGGAACACCGGGCCATCCGTCCGTTCCCCGACGGCCAGGTCGATCGCCCGAGCCGTGCGCGGCGCCAGCGGGACGGTCACCACCTTGCCGCCCTTACGGGTGATCGTCACCGTCCGGTGCCCGCGCTCCAGGCCCAGGTGCTCGATGTCGGCGCCGGTGGCCTCTGAGACCCGCAGCCCGTTCAACGCGAGCAGAGAGATCAGCGCGTGCCCAATCGGCGGGCCGAGCCCGGCGGCTACCAGGAGCGCACCGAGTTCGTTGCGGTCCATGGCGACGGCGTGCGACTCGTAGTCCACCCGCGGACGGCGGACGTGAGCGGCCGGGGAATGCTCGAGGAGCTCTTCTTCGATCTCCGCGCCGCCGCACGCATATCCACCGGTTCTGGGCGTGGTTCTGGGTCTTGCTGCGCCTCCGCCAGTGGCGCAGACCGCCTTGGAGGACGGCACGTTGCCGGGGATAATGCGAGGTGGTGGGTGTGGGTGCCGGGCTCAGGCCTGATGGGGTTGGGCGGGGTCAGGTCTAAACTCCGTTGGACCGGTCGCAGCGGCGGTCGGCTTGTAAGCCCGCGAGGCCATCGTGGATGAGAAGTCAGACCCGCAGGAGGCTGGCAGGCTGGCGTCCGATCCCGGGATGCGTGGACGCCGCTCGGCTCGGGGGACGGGCGATCCGGTCCGGCTACGCGTCGATACCCCCTTTCCCGGCGGGACCGTGACCTTTGTGTTTACTGACATCGAGGGATCGACTCGGTTGCTTCGGCGTATCGGGGATCGATACGCCGGGGTACTGGAGAGGCACCGGGAGCTCCTCCGGGGCGCGGTGGCCAGCCAGGGCGGCGTGGAGGTGGACTCGGAGGGCGATGGGTTGTTCTTCGCGTTCGCTGGGGCCAAGCCGGCTGTCGCCGCTTGCATTGCCGGACAGCGAGCCCTGCTCACCGAGCCGTGGCCCTCTGACGTGACTGTCCGTGTGCGCATGGGTCTGCACACTGGTGAGGCAACACCAGTCAACGGGAGGTATGTGGCACTGGCTGTTCATCAGGCTGCCCGGGTGGCCAGCGCGGCTCACGGCGGACAGGTCCTTGTATCGGACGCGACAGCCGCTGCGGTAACGGAAGCACTCCCAGCCTCCTCGTCGATGCAGCAACTGGGGATGTACCGCCTCAAAGACTTCGACACTCCGCTCATGCTGTTCCAGGTCTGTCATCCGGATCTGCCCCGGGATTTTGCGCCCCCGCGAGTGTCTCCGGCGGAGGTTCGTAACCTGCCCGCGAGTCTTAGCAGCTTTATCGGCAGGGAGCGAGAGCTCGCCGAGGTCGAAGAGTTGCTGGCCGCTGACCGTCTGGTCACGCTCACCGGTGCTGGCGGGTCCGGTAAGACCCGCCTGGCCCTGGAAGTGGCCACCCGGAAGCTCGAGCTTTTCGCTGACGGGGTGTGGTTTGTCAACCTGGCCCCTCTGTCAGACCCTCAGCTGGTAGGTCAGACCGTGGCTCACGCCCTTGGCGCACGAGAGGAACCGGGACGACCGGTGTTCGACACCCTGGAGGGCTTCGTGGCCCCCCGGGAGCTGCTGATCGTGGTCGACAACTGTGAGCACCTCATCCACGCCTGCGCCGTCTTGATCGAACACTTGCTCACAGCGGGCCCCGGCGTGCGGATCCTGGCCACTAGCCGCGAAACCCTCGGTTTGCCGGGCGAGCGGGTCTGGCCAGTGCCGTCTCTGTCCCTCCCGGAGCGGGGCGCCTCGCCCGACGTGGTCATGGGTTCGGAGTCGGCCCGGCTGTTCCTCGATCGAGCCCGGGCGGTCCGGGCCGACCTGGTGGTCAGCGACGAGGACATCGCCGTCCTGGCCGAGATCGTCTCCCGCCTCGACGGCATCCCTCTCGCCCTTGAGCTGGCGGCCGCGCGGGCCGGCATGTTGAGCCTGGCCCAAATCGCCACCCGCCTCGATGATCGTTTCGGCCTCCTCAGTCGCGGGCCCCGCACCGCCCAGCCCCGCCAGCAGACACTGGCTGGCGCCATCGACTGGAGCTATGACCTGCTAAGCGACCTCGAACGCGCCCTGTTCCGGCGGCTCTCCATTTTCGCTGGCGGGTTCAGCTTGGAGGCCGCCGAGGCGGTCACCACCGGCCCCGGCCTGGATCCCGGCGACATCCTGGACCTGGTCGCTGACCTGGCCGCCAAGTCGCTCGTCGTAGTCACCGGGCAAGGCAACAGCCAGCGCTACCGGCTCCTGGAAACCATTCGGGCCTACGCAGCCGGCAAACTTAGCGGCACTGGCGAACAAGCTGAACTGCCCGGCCGGCACCTGGCATGGTTCCTGGATCTAGCAGAGCTGGCCGAGTCCCAGCTCACTGGGCCTGGACGCGGGCGTCTCATGCGGTCCTTGGAGGCTGACCAGGAGAACTTCCGCCGCGCGCTGGACCACAGTGTCGAGACCGGCGCGGTCGACCGTGGGCTGCGGCTCGCCGCCGCATTGGCACCGTTCTGGACATCGCATGGCAACTGGAAGGAGGCATGCGGATACTTTGAGGAGCTGTTGCCGCTGGCCTCCGACGATGTGCCGCACCTGGGCAATGCGCTGGTGGCTGCCGGCAATATGTTCCTGCTGCGCGGTGACTACGCCAGGTCGGAGGCGCTGCTTGAACGGGCACGCACTCATGCCCGCGCCGCCGGGGACGCCGGTATTTTGGCTCAAAGCCTGTCCGGTCTGGGTTACATCGCCTTCCGCAGGTCCCGTCAGGACGAGGCGGAGGCGCTATGGACTGAGGCCCTGGACGCGAGCAGGAAGGCAGGCGACAGTCGTGTCGCCGCGACCGTGCTACGCAGCCTGGCCATCTCCGCGGGCGCACGGGGTGACCAGCAACGCTGCGCCGACCTTCTTGACGAGGGGCTGGCCCTCGCCTCGAAGGGGCGCGACGAGCAAACGCGCCGCTTGCTTCTCAGCTCCGCGGCGGAGATGAACCTCTGGATGGGGCGCTATGTCGTTGCCCGGGACCAGTACGCAGAGGCGTTGCAGCTCGCTGGCGAGATCGGCGACCAGTCGGGCCGGGCCTCGCTCCTTGCCGACCTTGGCTGGATCGGCTTTCTGCGCGGCGAGTACGGCGAAGCCCGAACGTGCGCGGTGGAGGCTGTTGCAATCGCTGCCGCCGCCGGCAACAAACGGGTCTGGGCTGGTGGGCTCCGGCTCATGGGCGAGCTCTCCGCGTGCCAAGGCGCCTATCAGGAAGCTCGCCAGCTTCTCGACCGGTCGCTTGAGCTCGCACGTCAGTTGGCCGCACCGGCCGAGATCGCGGGGGTCTTGTGCTCGCAGGCATGTTTGGCCCTCGATCGAACGAGCTTCGATGAGGCAGGGCGGCTCGCCGAAGAGCTGCTGGCGCTCAAGCCACTCAGGCACACCATGAGACGGGCTACCCACTGCTGGGTGCAAGGCGAAGTGGCGCGGGCGAAGGGCGACATGGAGCAGGCACGAGCCCACTACCAGACGGACCTCACCGAAGCGGAAGCGTCGTCATCACCACGTATCCAAGCCCTTGCTCTTCGGGGCCTCGCGGATGTCGCCATCGCCGAGAGTGACCTTTCCCGGGCCGCCGCCTTGAATGCGCGATCGCTTGCCCTGCGAGCCCAGATTGAGGATTCACTTGGCATAGCCAATTCTCTGGAAGGTATGGCGGCCGCGGCGATCGCCGCTGACGGGCACCAGCGGGCCGCCCGCCTGCTTGGCGCTGCCCAGCGATTGCGTTCCAGACTCGGCGCCGCGACCTCACCACGCGAGGAGCGCGAGCTGGGTCCCATACGAACGGCGATCGCAGACAAGCTCGGCACCGATCTTGCCGAACGCGAGCTGTCCGCGGGCCAGCAATTGACGACGGCCGAGGCCATCGATCTGGCCCTCGGCAGGAGCTGATCGCCAGCCCATCACCTCAAGATCTGCTGACCCCACCGGCCGGCTGCTGCAGCCCCCGTACCCCGAGGCCACCGTCACAACTGATGACCACCCCGGTGGTCGCTCGGGCATTGGCCCGCGACGCGAGCTGCACGTAATGTCCGGTGTAGTCCTCCGGTGAAGCCAGGAACTGCAATGGCAACGCCGCCCGCGCGAGCTCGTCAATACCTGGCACCGCTGACAAGGTCTGCTGGTCAAGCCCGAGCGCCCGCGGTCCCCGAACGTCGGTGAGCATTGGGCCCGGAGCGACGCCGTTCACCCGAACGTGAGGGGCCAGCTCGTAGGCCAGCTGCCTGACCAAGCCGACGACCGCGTGCTTGGAAGCCGTGTATACGATCCCCCCGGTGCCCGCATAAAACGATGACATCGATGCGGTCAGAACAATACAGCCGTCGCAATTGAGCAGAGCAGGAGCGGCCGCTTTGGCCCCGAGCAGGTAGCCTTTCACATTGATGGCAAACACCTCGTCAAACGCGCGCCCCAACGCATCGGCGGGGCTTCCCAAAAGGTCGGCGAAGTAGTCGAAAATGCCCGCGTTGCCGACAAAGATATCCAGCTTGCCGAACGCACTTACCGCTGTAGCCACCGCCCGTTCATTGTCCGCCACCGTGGTCACATCTCCGACGATGCCGACGACCGCCTCACCCAGCCGCTCCACCACCGCGTTGACCCGCTCCTCGGATCGATCGAAAACCGCGACGCGCGCTCCTTCTGCCACAAAACGCTCCACCAGCGCCAAGCCGAGCCCGGAACCTCCGCCAGTCACTAGCGCCGCATCACCCTCCAGCCATCCCACCAGTCCAGTCCTCCCAGTCGGCGTCGTCCCAGCTTGGACCGCCCGCAAGACGGAAGGCCAGCACGACCACGCGGTCTCGAGGGCAGAATAGCCAAGAGCCGCCGAATCATGCTGACTCAGACGACGCGGATGCTCGACCAATGTGGGCGACGCCCCAGAACCGCGCACCGTGATTCTCAACACGCGTGAGACCACGACAGCCTACCTGCGCCTTCTGCAGCCTCCGGCTGCCCCGCCGCGCGCTGAGCTGAACCAGCTCGACAACCTGCACCTGCAGGCCTCCACACCACTCGCCATCACCGAACGTGAGCCCCCGGTCTGACAGCTGCGTCGCCAGATACCGGGCACAGCCCGGTAGCACGGCGGAAGCGAAACAGATCGTCCTGCTCTGCATCCTTGCCGAGGCTCGCAACACGAACAACTGATCCGCGCCGAACGGCGATAGGGCACCCGCTGCAAGGGCCTCCCAGCGGCCCTGGACCCGGCACCGGCCGAAAGTGGCTATCGGCGGCCCCTCTGTGCTGAATACGTGCTGAAATTTCGTACCCATGGACGCTAGCTCAGCCGACTAGAACCTGCCTTGCCTGCGCAGTGAGTCGGCCGCCAGAGGGCCGTGTCCCGCCGGGTGAGGCGGATGTCCAGCGACGAAACCGGACCTGCCTGGCATGCTGGCAGCGTGCTGCCCTCGACGATTGCGGCCACGGACTACCACACCGGCGGGGAGCCGTTCCGGATCGTGGCAGACCCTCCGGTAGCGATCCCCGGGCGAACTGTGGCCGAGCGGCGGGCCCGGGCGATCGACGACGCCGCGGTTCAGGGCCTGCGCGCCGTGTTGTGCTCAGAACCGCGCGGCCATGCGGACATGTACGGCGGATTCATCGTGCCGCCCGACGACGACGGCGCTGACCTGGGCGTGCTGTTCTGGCATAAGGACGGTTTCTCGACCGCCTGCGGGCACGGCACCATCGCGCTAGGGGCCTGGGCCACCGAGACCGGCCGGGTCGCGGCCCCGGAGACCGGCAGCGTCGACGTGGTGATCGACGTGCCATCCGGGCGGGTGACCGCACGGGTGCAGTGGGACGCGGTCACCGCTGACCGCGAGGCGCAAGACGGCGAGGGCACCTTCGGCGCCGGGATCGCGGCGCTGCTCCCGGATGTGGTGATCGACCTGATCTGCTTCACGCCGGCCTCGGCGGCCCAGCTCGTTGACGCGCTGCGCCCGTCCCGCCCGCTGCTGGTGCACTGCGGGACCATCTGGGTGCACGGCCCGGCACTGCGGGTACCGGTCACCGAGGATGAGCCAAGCTGGGAGCCATCCGTAGCCGACGCCAGGCCACATCGAGCCCGTTCAACCGTTCGATCGCTGGCTCCGTCCCCGGCTGGCGGTCTCCCTAGCGGGGCCTCTTGACGCAACCATTTGGTTGCCATAAGGTGGCAACCAATCAGTTGCTACTTGTGGGAGGCAGTCATGGGATTTCCTGACCGGATCGAGCGGACCGTCGAGCTCGCTCACCCGCCGGCCACGGTATGGGCGGCGCTGACCACGGCCGAGGGGCTGGGCGCCTGGTTCGGCGACGAGGCGACGATCGACCTGCGCCCGGGTGGGTCGGCCCGGATGAGCTTTACCGGCGGGTTCACGGCCAGCATGCGAGTGGAGCGGGCAGAGGAGCCTTCGGTGTTCGGGTTCACCTGGCACATCTTCGGGCTGCCCGACGACGATCCGCGCCGTACCTATGTGGAGTTCACGCTCGAACCCGTCGGCGCGGGCACGCGGTTGACCGTGACCGAGTCCGGCTTCGCCCAGCTGCCCGAGGACGCATACCGCAAGGCCTATGACGGCAACAGCGACGGCTGGACCAAGGAACTCGCCGAACTGGCCGCCTACCTCGATGCCGCCTAAGGCCGAGGCAGTCGCCGAGCAGGTCTTCACGGCGCTCGCCGACCCGACCCGGCGCGCCATCTTGGCCGCGCTGGCCGCCGGCGGCCCGGCCACCGCCACCGACCTCGCCGAGGGTCTGCCGATCACCCGGCAGGCCATCGCCAAGCACCTGACGCTGCTCGCCGCGGCCGGGCTGGTCACCGCCCAACCTGGCGAACGGCGCCGGGTCCGGTACCGGCTGCGGTCGGCGCCGATGCAGGTGGCGCAGCAGTTCCTGGCCGCGCTGGCCCGCGACTGGGACAGCCCACTCGGCGCCCTGGCCGACCACCTTGACCGGACCGCCGACGGGCCCACCACACCCACTACGGCACCAAACCCGAGGACGTCATGACTGACCACGGATTCACCACCAGCGTCGCGACCGCTAGGGCGCCCGCGACGGCAGCCGCGCTGACGGCGACGCTCGGACTCGCCGCCGCGTCCTGGGGCGTCGCGGTCTGGCAGATGCATGGCATGGACATGGGGGTGGCGACCGGGCTCGGCTCGTTCGCTTTCTTCATCGCCGTGTGGGTGGCGATGATGGCGGCGATGATGCTGCCGGGCGCGGCCCCGGCGATGCTGAGACGCGTTCAGGCCAGCGGCGGGGTGCGCGCGGTGCCGCCGTTCATCGGGTCCTATCTCGCCGTCTGGGCCCTGGTGGGCGTCGCGGTGTACGCGGTGTACCGGCCGCACGGGTCTGTAGCCGCCGGCGTGGTTGCGATCGCGGCCGGTGTGTACGAGTTCACGCCGCTCAAGCGGCACTTCCGCCGGCGGTGCCGCGACAGCGTCCGCTCTGGATTCGGGTTCGGGTTGTGCTGCATCGGCTCGAGCATCGGGCTGATGCTGATGCTGGTGGCGCTGGGGGTCATGAGCGTCATCTGGATGTCGGTGACCGCCGTGCTGGTCCTGGCCCAGAAGCTCCTGCCCGCCAGAGCCGCCGTCGATGTGCCGCTGGCGCTGGCGATCGTCGGGCTTGGTATCTGGATCATCATCGCGCCCCGGTCGGTGCCCGGGCTCGTGCCGCCGATGATGTGAGGTCATCGCGGCCGGGCCAGACCACGCCGTTGGGATGACAAGGACGACAAGAGGACGACAAGAAGGAGAGAAACAATGACCACTCACAAGACCGGAACACATGAGGAGTGGCTCGCCGCCCGGCTGGAGTTGCTGGACGCCGAAAAGGAGCTCACGCGCCACAGCGACGAGGTGGCGCGGCAGCGCCAGGAACTGCCCTGGGTCCGGATTGACAAGGACTACCGGTTCGACACCGACCAGGGCCCTGCATCCCTCGCCGACCTGTTCGCAGGCCGCTCGCAGCTGCTCATCTACCACTTCATGTTCGGGCCCGACTACACCGCCGGCTGTCCCGCCTGCTCGGCAATTGCCGACGGCTTCAACGGCTTCGCGAGTCACCTCGCCAACCACGACGTGATGCTCTGGGCGGTGTCGCGCGCTCCGCTGGCGAAGCTTCAGGGCTACAAGCAGCGGATGGGCTGGAGCTTCCCCTGGGCCTCCTCGTTCGGCAGCGACTTCAACTCCGACTTCGACGTCGCCCTCACCGAGGAGCAGGAGCGTGCCGGTGCCTTCGAGTACAACTTCCGCGAGTCGCCAGTCTGGTCGCCGCCGGAGGACATGCGCGGGCCTTTCGACGCGTGGGCCGCGACGACGGGCACGGACTGGGCGACCTACACCCGCGAGCGCCCGGGCATGAGCGCGTTCGCGCTCCAGGACGGAGCCGTCTACCGCACCTACTCGGCCTATGCGCGCGGCCTAGACGGCCTCTGGGGCATGTACCAGTGGCTCGACCGGGCGCCGCGAGGGCGAAACGAGGCGCGCGCCCCGAACGACCCACTCAACTTTTTCCGCCGCCACGACGAGTACGACAGGGACTGAGACCATGGCGAACCCGGCTCCGGGCAGCGGGGCCAACGGCTACAACACCAAGATCGTTGAGGAGTTCCGGGCGAACCGGGGACACGTCGGCGGGCCATGGGTGAGCACCACGCTGATTCTCATCCACCACATCGGCGCTAGGTCCGGGATCGAGCGCACCACCCCTCTGGCTTGCTCCCCCCAGGGGCAGGGCCGTTACGCGATCGTCGCCTCCAATGGAGGATCGCCCACCCACCCGGACTGGTACTACAACCTCAAGGCCAGCCCCAGGATCAAGGCCGAGGTGGGTGCCCAGACGTTCACGGTGCTGGCGGAGGAGCTGGACGATTCGGCCCGCGCCGGACTGTGGCCGGAGCTGGTCGATGAGGCTCCTACCGTCGGCGAATTGCAGGCCAGGACCGCGCGGCAGATTCCGGTGTTCATGCTGACGCGCCAGGACTGACTGCAGCCTGCTCGTTGAGCTGCGGGCGCGCGCAAGCACTCATCTAGCCCGGCTGGCTGCTGTCCTTGAGCGCACCCCAGCCGTGCCAGCCGTCCACGGCGATCCAGGCGCTGATCCGGCGGCGGTCGCGCTGCGGGTACGGCCTGCCAATGTACTGCTGGGCCAGGCGGTCGATATCGGCCAGGCCGGTGTCCTCCCGCATCTCGTCAACGTGGCCGATGATGCTGACGTGGGTGAACCAGCCGCTTTCATCGAGCACGTCGAGGGCGACCCGGGGATCGTTGCGCAGGTGCTCCAGCCGCTTACGGCCCTCATCCATGCTCACCAGCACCCGGCCGCCGTCCCACAGATACCAGGTGGCCGCGGATACCGGCTGGCCGTCCCGGCGCAGGGTCGTGATGACCGCCGGATTCGGCTTGAGCAGCATGGCCACCGCGGCCTCGGGAAGCGGTGGTTTCGACATACCAGCCTCCAAGATGAGCTGCGGTAACGCGTTCACCTGGCCTGCTGGCCGCCTCGCTGCCTGTACACCCCGCGCTCCTTCTTTGGCGGCCAGAGGAGCAGGTGTCCGGAGAAGCGGGGGAAGCTCATAACCGGCTGCCATCAGGCGGCCCGGGTCACAGGCTGTAGTGCGGTGGCTCGCCGTAGCAGATCTCATAAACCTCGTCGGACCCGGCGTCCGAGTGCTGTCCTGGTCTGCGCCGCCGGACCGCCACGTCCCGCCCGACCCAAAAGAGTCCGGGCGGCAGGTTCACCAGATCGGTGTAGGTGAACGGCGGGGCGTTTCCGTAATGGACCTCCATCTCAACCGTCGCCAGCTGGCCGGCCTCACGGTCGATGCGAGTGATCCGGGCCCACCTCGGCGTGACTGCATCGGCGTCCTGCGCCGGCGCCGCGAACGATCTGAACCGATCGAATAACCCCACGCCCGCAGGATGACACCCCACGCGTGGGGGCACAAGCAGCATCCACGGCCAACGCGGTTACGGAACCGGCTCCTCGCCGGGGACGGCGACGAAGATGGAGAACCGCTCGAAGCTGGCCTCCTGCACGGGGTAACCGAGGTAGTCCTGGTTAGGGTGCAGGTCAGTCTCGCCCGCCGCTACCCGCTCAAAGCCGTCGGCCACCTCGCCCAGGAACAGCGGGTCAACGGCATAGCGGGTGAAATGCGGCACGTAAATCACCCGCACCGAATCGGCGAGCTCGGCCAGCCGGCGCGTGGACCTCGCGAACGCCTCGACGTCGGAGTCGGCGGCCTGAGCGTAGATGGGGCCGGTGTTGATGGTGTCCCCGCCGAACAGCACGCCGTTGCGCTCGTCCAGCAGGCAGATGCAGTCCGGGGTGTGCCCGGGGGTGTGCAGCACCGTCAGCTCGCGCCCGCCCAGGTCCACCGTGTCGCCGTCGCGCAGCGTCCGGGTCGCGGTCGTCGGCTGGTAGGACCAGCCGGCCAGGTCGAAGTCGGCGGGCAGCGGGCGCGGGGTGGTCTCCTCGGTCAGGAAGTGGAAGAACCGCTCGTCCAGGTCCCGGAACCGGGGCAGGGCGTCCATCAGCTGCCCGATGAACTCCCCGTAGCGGCGGAACAGGTCCGCCTCCACGGGCCGCTCGATGATCGGTGCCCCGTCCTCGTGGATGAGCCGGGTGGAGAACCAGTGGTTCCCGCCGCTGTGGTCGAAGTGGTAGTGGGTGTTGAGGGCGAACACGTCGTGGCTGGCCAGGTCCTCGGCCACCTGCCGGATGTTGCCGATGCCCAGCCCCGTGTCGATCAGGGCGGCGGCCGAGCCGCCCTCGATCAGGAAGCTGTTCACGTGCACGGGCTCGCTGACCAGGAAGACGCCCGGTTCCAGCCTCCGGGTGGCAAACCAGTCCTTCACGGGTCCATCTCCTTCCTCGGGGCCTACATGACCTGAGCGTCCCGGCGCACGGCCTCCAGCGCGGCCGGCTCGGCGAGCAGGCCCCGCAGCACCAGCGAGGCGATCTCGTCGCCGAACTGCGCCGACGCGCCCGTGCGCCCGCCGCTGTACAGCGTCAGCGCCCGGATCAGGATGCCCGCGATCGCCTCCCGGGCCAGCGCCGTGTCGATCGGCAGGAACACCCCGGAGGCGACGCCGTCCTTGACGATCTGCTCGACGGCCGCGTGCAGCCGGATCCGTTTGGCGTTCCAGGCGGCGAACTGAGGATCGCCCATGACCTCCTCGGTGTACATGCCCCGCAGGTCGTAGGGGGACCCGACGAGGTGCTCGACGTCGTGCCGCACGTACCGGTAGAGCCGGACGCTGGCCGGGCCGGGGCCGGACGCGAGGCCCTCGGCCGCGGGCACGGCCTCGTCGAGATCGGACCGGAGGATCTCCTGCACGATCGCGTGCTTGGAGGGGAAGTGGTGGAACAGCGAGGGCTGCCGGATGCCGACCGCCTGCGCGATCTGGCGGGTGGTCGTCGCGTGATAGCCGCGCCGCGCGAACAGCCTCGCCGCCTCGATCAGGATGCGCTCGCGGTTGGAGGCGGGTTCGGAGCGCCGCTCGCGGCTGGACGCTGGCTCGGGGCGCCGCTCGCGGCTGGATCCGGGCTCGGGGCGCCGTGCGCTCACGGCACCGGCCCGGCCGTCTGCCCGGCCGCCGACCCCGCGGCCCGCCCCGGCACCTCGTCGGTGAAGTGGCAGGCCGCGGTGTGGCCGGCCGAGACCTGCCGGGGGGCGGGCTCCTCCACCGCGCACCGCTCCGGGCCGCCCAGCTGGTTCCGGAGCCAGCACCGGGTGTGGAACCGGCACCCCGGCGGCGGCTCGGCCGGGTTCGGCGGATCGCCGGGCAGGATGATCCGCTCCCGCCGCGACTCGGCCGACGGGTCGGGCACCGGCACGGCCGACAGCAGCGACACGGTGTAGGGGTGCCGGGGATCGGTGTAGAGATCGGCCGCGCCGCCCTGCTCCACGATCTGCCCCAGATACATAACGGCTACGCGATGGCTGAGGTGGCGGACGACCGAAAGGTCGTGGGCGATGAACAGATACGACAGCCCCAGTTCCCGCTGCAACTCCTGCAGCAGGTTGATGATCTGCGCCCGGATCGACACGTCGAGCGCGCTGACCGCCTCGTCGGCGACGATCACCGCGGGGTTGAGCGCGAGCGCCCGCGCCAGGCCCACTCGCTGGCGCTGCCCGCCGGACAGCTCGTGCGGGTACCGCCGGGCGTGCACCGGTGACAGCCCGACCACCTCGAGCAGCTCGCGGACGCGCTTCTGGCGCTCGGCGCGGGTCCCGATGTGGTTGACGCGGAGCGGCTCGGCGATGCTCGCCCCGGCCCGCCACTTCGGGTCGAGCGACGCCGTCGGGTCCTGGAAGACCATCTGGAGCTGGGTCCGCTCCGCCCGGTACCCGCCGTCCTTGGCGCCCAGCGACCGGCCGCGGAACGCGATGGTCCCGGACGTCGGCCGGATGAGCCCGACGATGGCGCGCCCGAGCGTGGTCTTGCCGCTGCCGGACTCGCCGACCAGCCCGACCGTCTCGGCCGCCGCGAGCCCGAGGGTGATGCCGTCCACCGCGTGCACGTGCCCGACCGTCCGGCGGAACACCGTGCCCCGCGTGATCGGGAAATGCACCCGCAGGTCCCGCACGTCGAGCAGCGCGGGTCCTCCCGCGGACGGAGGCGCCAGCTCGGCCGGGGACCGGGGTTCCGGCTCCCCTGCGGGCTGAGATGCGGGCCCGGTCGCGGCGGGGGGCGTGGGTCCCCCAGCGGGCTTCGGGGGCTCGGTCACGCCGTCTCCTCGGTGACGGGCCCGAACTCGGGCGGCGGCGGGGCCGGGCGGAACCCGGGCCGCAGTGGTTCTCCCGCCTCGGCCTCGCCCGCCGCGACCGGGTTGTGGCACGCGAGCAGGTGCGCATCCGGGCCGGATCGCGGCGTGGCGGCGGCTCCCGCGGACCCTGCCAGCCCGGCCGCCTCCAGCGGCGCGAGCGGCGGCATCTCCTCCCAGCAGGCCGCCAGCGCCCAGGCGCACCGCGGGGCGAACGGGCAGCCGGGCGGCAGCCGGGCGGCGTCGGGCGGCGCGCCGGCGATGGGCCTCAGCGGCTGTCCCAGGTCGCCGACGCGGGGGATCGAGCGGAGCAGCCCGACCGTGTAGGGGTGATGCGGGCGGGCGAACACCTCGGCGGTGGGCGCGGACTCGACCACGTGGCCCGCGTACATCACCGCGATCCGCCGCGTCATCCGCGCCATGATCCCCAGATCGTGGCTGATCAGCAGGATCGCGGTCCCGCGCTCGACGGTGAGCTCGTGCAGCAGCTCGAGCACCTGGGCCTGCACCGTGACGTCGAGGGCGGTGGTCGGCTCGTCGGCGATCAGCAGCGTCGGCCGGAGCGCCAGCGCGATCGCGATCAGCACCCGCTGGCGCATGCCGCCGCTGAACTGGTGCGGGTAGCGGCCCAGCTGGTCGCCCGGCCGGGGGATGCCGACGGCGGCCAGCAGTTCCGCGGCCCGGCGCCGCGCCTCGCCCCGGCGCACGTTCTCGTGGGCCTGGATCGTCTCGGTGACCTGCTCGCCGATGGTCAGGACGGGGTTCAGCCCGCTCATGGGGTCTTGCGGGACGAGCGAGATCTCCTTGCCCCGGAGACCGCGCATGTCCTTATCGTTGAGCTGAATAAGGTCGCGGCCGCCGAACCAGACCTCGCCGCCGACCCTGGCCGTATGCCGCGGGAGGAGGCGGAGGATGGCCAGGCTGGTCACGCTCTTGCCCGAGCCGGACTCCCCCACCAGCCCGAGCGCGCCGCCGGCCTCCAGCTCCAGGCTCACCCCGTTCACGGCGCGCACGACGTTCCGGCCGCTGTCGAAGCGCACGGCGAGATCCCGGACGCGCAGCACCGCATCGCCCGCCGCCTGCACGCGGCTGTCCGCGCTCACTCCTGCAGCCCCCCGATGCTCCCCCGCAGCCGCGGGTCGATCCAGTCCCGGAGGCCGTCTCCGAGCAGGTTGAAGCCCAGCACGGTCAGGGCCAGCGCGATCCCGGCGAACGTGGACCACCACCAGGCGGTCTGGATGTAGCTGCGGCCCTCGGCGATGATCGCCCCCCATTCCGGCGACGGCGGCTGCGCGCCCAGCCCGAGGAAGCTCAGCGACGAGGTCGCGAGGATCGCGTAGCCGAAGTCCAGCGAGACCTGGACGACCAGGATGGACAGCACGTTCCGGGCCAGGTGCCGGGTGGCGATCCAGACCGTCCCGGCGCGCGCCACCCGGGCGGCGAGGACGAACTCGCGCTCCCGCAGCGACAGCACCTGCCCGCGGATGAGACGCGTGTACCAGGGCCAGAAGACCACCGCCAGCGCGAGCACGGTGTGCTGCAGGCTGGGGCCGAGCGTGGCCGCGATCGCCGCCGCCAGGATGAACCCGGGGAAGGCGAGGAACAGGTCGGTGACCCGCATGACGATCTCGTCGAGCAGGCCGCCGGCCAGGCCCGACACGATCCCGAGCGCCGTCCCGAACAGGACCGACAGCGACAGGATGATGACCGCCACCTCGACCGAGATGCGGGTGCCGACGAGCACCCGGCTGAACAGGTCCCGCCCGAGGTTGTCGGTGCCGAACCAGTGGTGGACCGACGGGGGCTGGAGCACCGCGAGCAGGTTGATCTGGTCCGGGTTCTGCGGCGCGATGAGCGGGCCGAACACCGCGAGCAGCAGGACCAGCGCGACGATCGCGACCCCGGCCACGTTCAGCCGCGACTCGGCCAGGAACGGCTCCACCGTCCCGGGCGCCCGCCGCCACCGGCCCGCGGCCACCCCCCTGGCGAGCCGGCCCGGCTCCGCCGTTACCTCGCCGGTCATGCGCACCGGATCCGGGGGTCGGGGCATCTGGCCGGTCATGCGTACCGGATCCTGGGGTCGAGGTACAGGTAGACGATGTCCACGATCAGGTTGATCACCACGTACAGGACGGCGATCACGAGCGTGGCCCCCATCGTCGCGTTGTAGTCGTTGGCCTGGATGGCCTCGAAGGCGTAGTTGCCGAGGCCGGGCCACTGGAACACCGACTCGACCACGAAGACGCCGGCGGCGAGCAGCCCGAACTCCAGCCCGAGCACGGTCACGGCCGGGAGCATCGCGTTGCGCAGCACGTGCCGGCGGAGCACCCGCCAGCGGCTGAGCCCCTTGGCCTCCGCGGTCCGCACGTACTCCTCCCCGAGCGAGTCGAGCACGCTCGTGCGCATGATGCGGACCATGAGCCCGTACACGCCGGCCGCCAGCACGGCCACCGGCAGCACCAGATGCTCGACCGCGTTGATGAAGGTGGCGAAGTTCCCGGTCAGCAGGCTGTCCACGGTCAGCAGGCCGGTGATGTGCGTTGGCGGCGTCACGCTCGGGTCGAGGCGGCCGCCGAGCGGCAGCCAGCCGAGCTCGGTGTGGAACAGCAGCTGCAGCAGCAGCGCGAGCCAGAACACCGGCAGCGAGAGCCCGGCGATCGCGGTGAGGCGGCCGGCTGCGTCCGCGCTCGTCCCCCGCCGGTACGCGGCCACCGTGCCGGTGACGATCGCGAGCACGAACCCGAGCACCAGGGCGTAGCCCGCGAGCTCGATCGTGGCGGGCAGGAACGTCGCGATGTCGGTGCGCACGTTCCGCCGGGTGACGAACGAGAACCCGAGGTTGCCGTGCAGGAGGTTACGCAGGTAATGCCCGTACTGGACGATGAGCGGATCGTCCAGGCCGTAGAAGCGGGCGAGGTGGGCGACCTCGGCCGGGCTGGCCTGCGGGCCGGCCAGCAGCCGCGCCGGGTCGCCGGGCACCACCCGGGACAGGAAGAACGTCACCAGCGTGATGCCCCACAGGACGAACACCATGAACGCGAGGCGCCTCGCGATGAGCATGCCCATGGCCCGGCTCCTCCGCTGCCCCGCCCGGGCTGGCTAGGCCGAGCCGCGCGAGAGCGCGTAGAAATCGTACGATTCCACGTACACCGGGTTCGCCACGTAGCCCTTGACGTCCGTCCGCAGGTAGCTCGTGTCGATGATCTGCCCGAGCGGGAGCCACGGCGGGTCCTGGCTCCCCATGACCGTCTGCGCCTGGCGCCACATGGCCGTCAGCTTCGCCGGGTCCGACTCGGTGAACCCCTTGTTGATCGCGTTGTTCACCGTGTTGTTGATGTAGTAGCCGCCATTGAACAGGTTCTGCTTCGGCGTCGCGTCCTCGGACAGGATGGGGAAGCAGAAGTCCGACGGGCTGTTGTACTCGGGCCACCAGAACCACCACGCCATGTCGGGCCGCTGCGACACCGGCTTGGAGGTGGAGATGTCGGCGACGAACGCCGGGTAGGCCTTCTCGACCAGGTTCAGCTTCAGCCCGATCTGCTGCAGCTGGTTCTGGAGCACCAGCCCCGGCTCCTTGCGGTGGCCGGTGTAGAACTCGTAGGTGAGCTGGGTGCCCGGCTTGACCCCGGCCTGCTGCAGCAGGGCCTTGGCCTTCGCCACGTCCAGGGTCGGCTTGTAGGTCCCGGGTGCCGCGTACAGCATGAGGTCGGGCAGGACGCTGTTCGGGGCGTCGAGGGTCCCCTTCATCACCGAGGACACGAACTGGTCGCTGGGGAACAGCAGGTTGATCGCCTGCCGGGCCAGCGGGTTGGCCAGCGGTCCGTAGTCGGCGAGCATGACGTACTCCATCCCCAGCACCTTCTGGCTGCCCACGAAGATCCCGGGCATATTCTTCAGCGCCTCGGTGTCCTGCGGGTTCGACGGGAAGGAGATGTCGAAGTCGCCCGACTCCATCCCCTGGCGGCGGTCGGAGTCCTCCGGCACCTGACGAATGATGATCTTGTTGAAGTGCGACCCGCTCCAGCCGCCCCAGTAATGCGGGTTGCGCACCAGGACGATCTGGTTGTTGGGCTGCGCGCTCTGGACCATGTAGGCGCCGGTCCCGGCGGAGTGGGACTGCAGGTAGTTGTGCCCGTGGTTGGCTCCCTGCTTCTCCACGTTCGGGTTCACGATGCCGGTGCCGTACTGCGAGGCGAGCAGCAGGTCGAACCGCGGCACGGGGATGCCGAGGTCCATCACGACCGTGCCCGGGTCCTTCACGACGATCTGCTTGCCCGGGTCGGTGATGTAGGTGGACAGGGTCGAGCCGGCCCCGAGCTTCGCCGTGATGGTGCGGGTGTAGGCGGCCTTGAGGGTGTTGCCGTCGAACGGCGTCCCGTCGCTGTACTTGACGCCGGGCCGCAGCGCGAACGTCCACACGCTCTTGTCCGCGTTCGTCGTTATCCGCTGGGCGAGCCACGGCTTGGTCTGGGTGGCGCTGCTCCCCGTCATGCGCATCAGCGAGTCGTAGGTCCCGAAGTTCGGCACGATGTCCGACAGCAGGAAGTACGAGGCCGGGTCGAAGTCGGTCACGAACGCGTCCATGGCCACCACGAGGGTGCCGGGATCGCGGTTCAGCGCGGGTCCCGATCCGCTCGGCGCCGCCGCGGTGGTGGGCGTCGAGCCCCCGCAGGCGGCGAGCAGGCTGGCCGCCGGGCCGATCGCCATCGTGCCGGCGGCCGCCCCGGCGGCTCCCCGGATGAACTGCCGGCGGCTGTAGCGCCCGTCGCTGCCCGTCATGTTCCCTGCCCTTCCCGTCTCACCCGCCGCAGCGCGGCGAGGCTGACCATCTCGTAGGCGAGGTTCGCCGCCAGCGTCGCGGTGACCCCGCCGGGGTCGAAGCCGGGGATCACCTCCACCACGTCGAAGCCCACGAAGTCGATGCCGGTGAGGCCGCGGACGATCTCCAGGCCCTGCACCGACGACAGGCCGCCGGCCTCTCGGCGTCCCGGTCCCGGGCGCGAACGCCGGGTCGATGACGTCGATGTCGAAGCTGATGAAGGCCTGGCGGCCGCCGACGCGCTCGCGGATCCGGGCCGCGGTCTGCGCCGGCCCGATGGCCAGCACCTCCCGCGTCGTGAGGTAGTCGAGGCCGAGCTCGTCGCGGAGCGAGGTCCAGTCGGTGGCGTCGTACAGCGAGCCGCGCAGGCCGACCTCGATCGAGTGGTCGACGTCGACCAGGCCCTCCTCGATCGCCCGCCGCATCCACGTGCCGTGGGTGTAGCGCTCGCCGTAGTACTGATCCCAGGCGTCGGTGTGCGAGTCGAACATGATCACGGCCACGGGCCCGTGGGCGCGCATCGACCGCAGGTGCGGCAGCGTGATCGAGTGGTCGCCGCCGAGCAGGAGCGGGACCACGCCGGCCTCGGCGAGCGGCCGCACGTGGTGCTCGATCGCCTGGTAGCTGCGCTCGGTGAAGCCCGGGATGATCGAGATGTCGCCGCCGTCGATGCAGGACAGATGCTCGAACGGCTTGACGTCCAGCGACGGGTTGTAGGGGCGCAGGAGCAGCGAGGCCGCGCGGACGGCGTTCGGCCCGAACCGCCCGCCGACCCGGAAGGTGACGCCGGTGTCGAACGGGACCCCGACGACCGCGACGTCCACGTCTTCGAGCGTGTCCACCAGTGGCAGCCGCGCGAACGTGGGGACGCCCACGAAGCGGGGCGACAGGCTGGAATCGGCTGGCTGGTAGCGCGGCATCACACGCTCCCTCGCGATGCCTGCCCGGTGACTGGCAAGGCTCGCTCCGTTCCTCGGGCAACCTATCGGGTGATAGGCAATCAATAGGTAATTGAAGAGCGGCCGCCAGTTGGTGTCAAGGACGTAGGCCGGGTTGTTACCGCGTGGTTGTCATCGGGCGAGGCCCGCGTCGAACGGCTCGTAGCCGCCGGCGGACCGGGGCCAGGGATGGGCCTGTTCCCAGGCGCCCGCGAGGTCCAGCAGCAGCTGGTCGCGGAACCGCGGGCCGGTGACCTGCAGTCCGAACGGCAGGCCGTTCGGGAGGCGGCCGGCCGGGAGCGACAGCGCCGGATGGCCGGTGGTGTTCTGGACCGAGGTGTTGAACACCTCCCCGGGCAGCGGGCCGACCGGGTCGTCCGCGGTCATGCGCCCCTCGGCCAGCCAGCCCGGGCTCGCGATCGTGGGTGAGAGCACGATGCCGTCGTCGCCGAGCAGCTCGTCCAGCTCCCGGACGTAGCCGAACCGGCGCCGCCGCGCGGCGAGGTAGCCGTCCAGCGTCACCCGCAGCCCCTCTTCCATGAACCAGCGGGCTCCCGGATGCAGCCGGCCGAGGCCGCGCTCCACGGTGTCGCGGCCGAGGGAGGTTACATGCTCGGCCGCGGTGACCATGAACCAGTCGGTGTCGGGGTTGCCCGTGGCGAAGATCCGCTCCGGGTCGAGCGGCCCGGCCGGCAGCGCGACCAGATCGGCGAAGGCGGCCACGGCCGCGTCGAACGCCGACTGGACCTCGCCCGGCAGCGGCCCCCAGGGGGCGAAGCGCGGCGCCGCGTACAGGCGGCCCGGACGGGCCGGGTCCGGGGGCGGCGGGCCGGGCAGCGCGCTGGGGTCGCCGGGCGCGGGCCCGGACTGCACGGCGAGCAGGAGCCGCAGGTCGGCCACGGTCGTGGCGAGCGGGCCGTCGGTGGAGTAGTCGATCCAGTCCGGGATCGGCCGCCGGGCGATCACGCCGTTGGTGGGCTTGAGGCCGGCCAGCCCACACAGGGCCGCCGGGATCCGGACCGAGCCCCCGCCGTCGGTCGCGGTGGCGATCGGGGCGAGGCCGGCCGCCAGCGCCGCGCCCGATCCCCCGCTCGACCCGCCCGGCGACCACTGAAGGCCCCACGGGTTACGCGTAACGCCGAACACGAGGTTCGCGCTGTAGCCCTCGGTGGCGAACTCGGGCAGGTTGGTCTTGCCGACCACGATCGCCCCGGCGGCCCGGAGCCGGGCCGGGGTCAGCCCGTCCCGGCTGGCCGGCGGGGCGTCGGCGAACAGCGCGGAGCCGAAGGTGGTGCGCATACCGGCGACGTCTTCCAGGTCCTTCACCAGGAGCGGGACGCCCGCGAGCGGGCCGGGGTCCTCCCCCGCGGCGACCCGCTCGTCGAGCGCCCGCGCCTCGCCGAGCGCGAGCTCGGCCCGCAGCGCGACGACGGCGTTCAGCTGGCCGTCGAGCCGCGAGATGCGCTCCAGCGACCGCTCGACGAGCTGCTGGGACGAGAGGCGGCGCGCTCGCACCGCGTCGGCAAGCTCGCTAAGAATCCCGTCCTCCTGGGCGCCGGGCAGCCGGGCCGGGGCGGCACCGGGTGCCGCGGCGGTCTACTTTAACCGGCGGGTGCCGCCGGGTGCCGCGCCCGTCAGCTCACACGGCGCAACGCCGGTGACGGTGACCGGGAGGTTCCCTGCCGGGGCAGCTGATTCACCGGCCGCTGGTCAAGCTGCCGCTGCGCCGTGCTGTAGGTCCCAACGAGGTCGCTGACGTCAACGGCGTCCAGGAAGTTCTCGTGTGCGGCCGCAGCGAACTCCGTGACCTGAGGCAGCGCCACGCTGGGGCTCGTTGGCAGCGGTACCTCCGGGCTCTCCCTGGTCTGCGCCTCCAGCCCCGCGAGCTTGAGGGTCTGCAGATGCGGCAGCAGCGCGGTCAGCAGGACGATGGCCAGGAGCAGAGGCGTCAGCGACACGACCATCGTGGTCGTCCAGACCTCCTGGTTCCCGTTGTGGAGGAACCAGAGCACGATCGTGAACGCGAGCGCCGCGAGCATGGTGGAAGTACGCCGAGCTGTCGTGAGGATCCATCTTGAGGCGCCCGTTGAGCATGGCCACGGCATCGTCTATCCGGTGCATCCCGATCAGGACACGGGCGTGTGTGGCCGTGTGGCAGCCGTATGGATTAAGTTCCCTGGCTTCTTCCAGGAGTGACTCCGCCGCGCGGAGATAGCCCTCGCCCAGGGCGAGCTGAGCACGGCAGACAAGAGCAGCGGCGTCGCTTTCCGCGCCCCGTCCCCGAGCGGCCTCGCACAACTGGCTGGCGCGGCTCTTGTCATCTTCGCTGCCTTGGGCCAGCAGTGTGGCCAGGGCTATCTTCGGCCCCGGCCGGTCCTGGTCTTTTTCCTGCGCGTTTTCGAGCTTGATGCGAGCGTGGTCGTGACGGCGCTGCTGCATGAGAACAGATGCCTGGCCGAGCATCCCAGGCACACCATCCACCTCTTTGAACAGGTCCGCGGCCGCCTCGAAGTTCTCGCGATCCAGGGCGAGCATGGCCGCGGCCAGCCGCCGTCGGCTGCTATCGGGCCACTGCGCCCGCCAGTCCTTGAGAACACTGACGGCGTCCCGCCAGCGCTGCATCTTCCGCAGCGCGATCACCCGCCCGAACAGCGCCTGCTGTGAGCTTCGGTCAAGCCGGAACGCGTCCTGGAAGGCCGCGTCGGCCTTGCCTGATTCGCCCTGCGCCAGCCGCAGCCAGCCGAGCTCGATCCGCAGGCGCGGGCTCTGCCCGAGGCTGCGGATTTTGTCGTTCAGATATGTCTCCAGCTCGGACCACTGGCCGAGGCGGCGCATCGAGCGGCAGCGCCACTGATGTGCCCGCTCATGGCAGCGATCCCGCTGGATGGCACGGTCAAGTTGCCCGATCGCTTTCTGGTAATCGTGGCAGAAGAATGAGGTCTTGGCCGCTTCGACCAGCAGGTCTGGGGCGCCCGGGTGCTGCGCGATGCTTTCCTGTGCGATTCTCTTCGCCTCGGTCCGGTTGACCTTCCGCATCGTGCTGATCGCGACGGCGGCCACGACCGCCGGGACCGGATCAGGCCCGGCATAACGCGCCAGCGTGGATCGCACCTGGCCCCGCAGTTCGTCGGCGTCCAGGCCACGCCTCCGCCCGGCCAGCTCTATTGAGGTGGCCACGATCGCTGGCGAGGCGGATGCAAGAGCGTCCTCGTTCGGGCGGGACCCCTTATCGAGCCACCCGTCGAACACATCCTGCGCCTCGCCATCGCGCTCGGCGCCATGCAGGAGAGCGACCAGCTGTGTCAGCCCGTCCTCGTCCAGCTCTGGCTCAATCTCGCGCAGCAGCTTGATGGCGCTCTCGGGACATCCTTTGTGGACTTGAATGTCAGCCCGGGCAGCGACAATGGGCGAGGTCCACGGCGCGTCCGCGACGGCTTCCTCGGCGGCATCGACCTGATCCAGGCGGAGCAGCGCCGCCACGAGTGGTGGCACGAAATGCTCAGGCTTCGCGCCGTCTGCCCCTGCGGCACGAAAATGGGTAGCGGCATCGTGATAATGGCGCTGAACGTAGGCCAGCCACCCTCGCTCGAGATCGAGATCAGGCTGGTCGCCTAGCGTCCTCGCTTCATCGAGTTTCTCCTGTGCCAGCTCATATTCCTTCATCATCCGAAGGCTGGCCGCCTGCCACCTTCGGTCCGTGATGTGGTTGTCCGGATCCCTCTCGGCCAGCGCAGCGAAAATCTCAGCTGCGTCGTCGAAGCGCCCCTGCTCATAGGCGATATATCCGGCTTCACGGTCGAGCGACAGTTCGCCGGCGTGGTCTTGCTGCGCCCGCTCGATCAGCAACGCCGCCTCGGCCGGACGTCCCCGTGCGCGCATGACCGCTGACAGGCCCCACACGGCCTCTAGCGGGTCAGTGCCGGACCCGAGCAGCCCCTGGAACAGCGATCCGGCTTCCTCGTAATGCGACTCGTAGTAGGCGTTCCACCCACGCTGGATGGCCATAGCCGTTTTCTCAGATCTGCAATCGGCATCTTTACTCACGCCATCCACCCCCTTGACATAATCCTTGCCGGGCAACGCCGGAATTGCCGGCCGTCACCAGCCCGGCTCTGCGCCGTCGGCTATACACCGGGCTGTGAGATAGGAGAGCGCGGCCAGGCGTCACTGATACACGCCCACGCCGGACCCGGGATGAGATAGCAGGCGGCTGGCGGACAGCACCGTCAGGTCACGCCTCCCGGGCATGGTATTTCGCGCCCGGTGTCCAGGCCCGGTGTCCAGGTCGCCGTCCGCAGCGGGCAGACGGAATGGTGCACACCGGTTTTCGGCCGCTATCGTGGCAGGAAATCGCCGATGGGCAGTATGTGGCCGTGGGGGGCGCTGGGGTCGGTGGGTAACGCGCAGCGGGCTGTGGCACCGCCGTGGGGGCCCCGGTTACCCGGCGATCTGCCCCCGGATGTACAGGCACCGCGCAAATGGTCGCCGAATTTAGCGTCCGTCCTGATGAGGCCGCCAGGCCACAGGAAGGCGCTTGCGTTTTGGGCGCGGCCGGGGTCTGATAAGTCGTATAAACGCGAGGGGTAATCGCTAGTCCATCTTGAACTACTAGTCCATCTTCAAGTAACTGCGTCATCGTTGCGCTAAACGGCCGCGACCCGGTTGGGCAACAGCGCGCAGACCTACGGGAAGATGATTAGCGGTTGAAGGATGCGTGGTCGCGTGATCGATGCTCAGGGTGGCGGGGGTGGCGGTCGCGAGCAGGGGCCGTCGGAGCGCTGGTCGGCGGCCGAGCTCAACCGGCTTCGTGGTGAGACCGATCCCGGGATCGACCACGTGGTCGAGGCCTATCACCGCGAACATCCTGAGTTGGACGCCCGCGACCTGGTGATTTCGATGATTCAGGAACTGAGCCGAGCCAAGCGCGAACCTCGGCGGTTCGGGCGTAACGCAGTGGATCAGGACGGATCATGGCTGACCGCTGCGTTCGGTGTGGCGCTCGCTCCTCCGCGCTGGAACATCGACCGGGGGGAGGTCGAGCTGGGGCAGCACGTCTTCGCCGGCTATGGCCTTTACCAGGCGTCCGCGTTGTTCTTCGCCTCCCTCCCCATGGCCTACGCGAGCGTCGACGGCGCCGCGGTTCTTGCCCGGGTATCCGACCTCGCCACCCACAACCTGACCCGGCGGGTGGCCGAGACGGGCCAGATGCTGCTGGACGTCATGGGCCTGCGTGGCGGTCAAAGCCCCGTGCCCGGCTCCGGCCCCCGCCCGCTTGAGCCCGGCACGCCCGGCTACGCGACCGCCGTAGGCCTGCGGCTCCTGCACGCGTGCGTCCGGGTCCTGATCGTTAACCAGCAGGGCCCTGGCCGCTGGCCGGCGGAGAAGTACGGGCCGCCCGTGAATCAGCAACTCATGCTCGGCACCCTGCTCGATTTCACCGCGGTGCCGTGGGCGGCGATGGCACGGATGGGCGTCGAGCTGACCGATGCCGAGCGCGGGGCCAACCTCTACACCTGGAGTTTCATCGGCCTCCTCATGGGCGTCGAGGCATGCCGGGACGGACCGCTCAGCCTCGGCGACGTCAAGCCAATCCAGGACCAGCTGAGCCACGGGCTCGGGCCAAGTGAGGCGGGTGACCGCCTCATGGCGGCCCTCCTCCAGGAGATGGAGGAGTTCATGCCGCTGGGGTGGCGCAAACTGCCCCGCAGCGTCCTCCATTGGCTGTTCCAGGGCGCGCCCGGCCGCGTCAGCCAGGTGCCAGACATACTCCACGTCCCGCCGGCCGCCTGGTGGTCTGGACCGTTGCTGGCCCTGCTGCAGGCGGCCAATCAAGGTTCCCGGTGGCTCGGCCCGCTGGCCTGGCCGGAGCAGGCGCTGATCCGGAAGCTGGGCCGCCATGCGCTGATTGGCTATACGCACAAGTACGAGATCGGACGGGTGCCGTTCCGCGTCCCCGACCAGCTGGCCCGCCGCTGGCGGGTCCGCATCGGGCCGGCCGGGGAAAGGGTCCGCACGATCCGCCGCCGCGTCCGTCACACCGCCCGGGCACGGCTCCCGCGGCGTGGCGGGCGCGGGTGGGGCCAAGGCGCATGATGACGCCGCGCAAGCCGGGCACGCTGACCACGGTCACGGTGCTGTTCACCGACATGGTCGGCTCGACCAGCACGCGGACCCGCCTCGGCGAGGAACTGGCCGACGAGCATTTCCGGCGCCACGATCAGCTGCTGCGCGCGGTCGCGGCCGCGCACGGGTCGATGTTCGTCAAGGGCCTCGGCGATGGGCTCATGGCCCTGTTCGACTCCGCCACCGTCGCGCTCGATGCGACCGTGGCGATCGAGCAGGCGGTCAGCAGTGAGAACGAGCAGACGATCGCCCCCGTCACCATCCGCGCCGCGCTCAGCGCGGGCGACGTGCGCTGGCTGGATGGGGACGTGAGCGGCCTGCCCGTGGTGGAGGCCGCACGCCTGGTCGCCGCCGCCCATGGTGGCCAGGTTCTCTGCACCGACCTGGTGAGGCGTCTCGCGCAGGGCCGGGGTGGCCATGAGTTCAAGGACCTTGGCCCGATGTCCGCGAAGGGCCTCCTCGAGCCGCTGCAGATCTACGAGCTGCGGTGGCAGAGCAGCGGCGGAGACCGGACCGACCAGGTCCCGCCCTGGCTGAAGACCAGCCACCTGCTGCCATTTGTCGGCCGTGGCGAGGAACTCGAGTCGCTGGAGGATGCGCTGCGCGGCGCCCGGTTCGGCAGCCGGATGGTCTTCCTGAAGGGTGCCGCGGGAACCGGCAAGACGCGCCTGGCCTCCGTTGTCGCCCGGCGGGCCCTCGAGGAGGGATTCACCGTGCTGGCCGGCCGGTGCACCGATCCGCCGCAGCAGGCGTACCAGCCCATCGCCGCCGCCATCGAAGGGCTCGGCCGTACGTCACCGGCGCTGCTGCTGCGCGCCGGGATCGACCAAGAATGCGGCCAGCTGGCGCGGCTGGCGCCGTCACTTGCCTCGCCGCCGCTGGCGCTGTCCGTCCCGCCGGCCGCGGATCCGGTTTCCGACCGCTACCAGCTGCTGTCGTCGCTCCGGGCGCTGGTCAAGCGGCTGGCCGATGTCAGGCCGGTGCTTCTTGTCGCCGACGATCTGCAGTGGGCAACCCCTGAATCAGTGGAGATGGTGCGCTCGCTGAAGCTCGATACCGAAGGTCTCTGCTTCTTCATCCTGGTCACCGCCCGGCCCGGCGCGAAGGGATCTGACGCCGCGGCCGCCCGGGAGCTGCGCAAGCTGGAGGCCGAGAGCCGGCTTCTCACGCTCGGCTCGTTGCGCCCAGCCGACGTGGCGCAGGCCCTGGCGGCCCTGGCATGGCGGGGAGAGGCAGAACGGGATGCCGCCCGTCTCCACGCCATCACCGGTGGAAACGCGTTCCTCGTCACCGAAATGATCAGGGATCTGCCCGATGGGGCGGACCTCGAAAGCTGGAAGGTGCCTGAGTCGGTCACCCTTGTCGTAGCCGCGCGCATGGCGCAGCTCAGCCCCGCCGCCCGTGATCTGGTGAATCTGCTCGGGGTGGCCGAGCAGCTGGAGCCGGCGGCGCTCAGCTCTGCCATGCGGCTCGATGAGGCCAGCTTCGTCGCCGCCGCCGAGGAGGCGCTGACCGCTGGCATGGTCACGCTGGCGCCCGGCGGCCCGTACCAGTTTTCTCACGAACTGACGCGGAGCGCCGTGTGCGCATCGCTGTCGGTGCCCCGCGCCGGGCTCCTGCACGGGACCATCGCCGATGCCCTGCGGGCGGTCGATCCGGCGGTGATGCAGTCGCGTCCCTACGTGGTCGCGACGCACCTCGCTTCCGCCGCCCAGCTGGGCGGGCGGCCGGAACGTTATCAGGACGCGGCGGAGGCCGCCGGGCACGCCGCCCGGTATGCGATCTCCGGGCTTGCGTACCAGGAGGCGGTCACCTGGTATCAGCGGCTGCTGGAGCTGGTGGAGCACATCCCCGCGACGCCCATGGAGCGGCGCGCTGAGCTGCTCCTCGATTGTGGCCGGACAATGTGGCTGGCCGGCCATCCCGACGCCAGGGCCACGCTGCTCCGCGCCGCGGAAGCCGCCCGGGGCTGTCACCGGCCTGACCTCATCATCGCGGCCGCGCTCGCCGCCGATCGTGGCTTCTTCAGCATTACCGGCGCAGCCGACGAGCAGCGCATCCGGCTGCTTTCCGAAGCCAGAAACCTGGCCGAGCGGGCGGACCTCCGCAACCGTGCGCTGCTCACCGCCATGCTCGCCTCGGAGCTGACGTGGGCGCCGGATGGCGAGCGCCGCTTCACGCTGAGCGATGAGGCAATCGCGCTGGCCCGGCAATCGGGGGACGCGCGGACGATCGTGAGCGTGCTCGGGCTCCGCAGCCTGACGATCAGCGCGGCCGACACCATCAATACGCGCCGCCTGGACAGCCTGGAGATGCTGGCGGCCGCCGTCAACGTCGGCGACGAACTGGCCCGTTTCCACGCCACGTTCCAGCAGACCGGGCCGGCGCTGGACCTCGGGAACCTTACCGAGGTAACCGAGCTGCTGAACCAGGCAGACGACCTGGCGTCGCGGCTCGGGCAGCCGCATCTGACCTGGCTCGTCAGCTTTTCCCGGGCCGGATTGGCGATCATGCTCGGGGAGCTGGCCCAGGCAGAAGCGGAAGCAGACAGGGCCCTGACGCTCGGCACCGGCGTCGGCCGGCGCCTGGAGGCGAAGGCATTCCACGCGGAGCAGATCGCCGAAATCCGCCGCCTGCAGGGCCGCCTTGGCGAGCGCCGGGACAGCCTGCACCGGGCCAGCCAGGCGCCGCGGCTCGACCCGACCCGTTCCCTGCTGCGCTACCTCGTTGCGCTGGACGATGACGCTGCGGCCCCGGTCCTGGACAAGGCCATAACCACCTACGGCCTGATACCCCGCCGCGACCCGGCGGAGCGGGCCGCGCTCGACAATCTCGCGGTCGCGGTGTGCGGCCTGCGCCGCCATGACCTGGTACGCCCGCTGCACGATGCGCTCGCGCCTCACGCCGAGACGTTCGGGCATTCGGCCATCGGGCACCACTGCGGTCACTACTATCTCGCCCATCTCTCCGCGGCCGCGGGCGATGACGTCCAGGCCGCGGAGCATTTCCAGGCTGCCGCAGAGATCCACGAGCGCTGCGGCGCGCCACTGCTGCTAGCGGAATCGCTCCTGGACTGGGCGGACGCGATTGACCCCACCCAGGGCGCCGGGCCCCGCCCCGATGAGCTCCGGCGCTGGTCCGCACAGGTGCTCGCCGGGCGCGGGGCCAGCCTTCTCGAGCACCGGGTGACCACGGCTCTCGGCCGTGAGCAAGCGAGCGGAAACCCACCATGACCTCGTACCACCGGGGGGATCGGAGACCGGCATGACCATTACCACCGAATGGCCCACCGACCAGGAAATCTGCGATATCGCCAGGAACGAAGCTATCCCACTCTCGGCGGAAGCATTCGAGCTCGCCAGCCAGTATCACCGCATCAGCCAGGCGCTTTCCGTTGAGTTAGGCCACGAGAACCTGAACTGGCCCGGCTTCGCGCAATGGTCCTCCAAGGCGGTCGGCTCGAGCCTGCGCCTTGGCAATCATTCCGGGTTCCTGCGGCAGCTCGGCCGTCACTACCACGTTCCCACGGCCGCCGAGCCGCTGTTCCGGCTGTGCATGCTGGCGTTCCTCGGCGGCTCCTACGGCACCGGCCTGTCCATCGCGAACCGCTCGATCTTTGTGGAAATGGCATCATTTCACACATATTTCCTGTCCGGACCCGCAGACCGCGACATTCTGCGGGTCCACGCGCCAGATCTTGGCCGCCGCCCGCTTCTCAAGGACCTGGGAGAGCCGGGACTCGCCCGTCTCCATACCGCCTACCAACTGCTGGACAAGGCCGCGTCCGCTTCTGGCCAGGCCCGCAGCGAGCTGGTGCTGGGGGCCAATATCGCTCTGTCCTCCTATGAGCAGGCGCGCGTCCAGCCCGCGCTTGAACTCGTCTTCTACCGGCCGGTCAGATGGGCCCTGCAAGTGTCCTGGCGGACGCCTTACGGCTATCTGACCCATCACCCCATCGACCGGTACTCCTTCTACGGCAGGCCACATCACGAGCAAACACCGGCCATGCAATGGGTCGAGGACCGGTGGGTGCGGATGTACTCAAGCACTCTCTGGCTCAAGACCGCCATCGACACGGTCGCGCTCGGCCGGCCATTGACCTGCCCACCGGGATACAGCACCACCCTGTTGTGCGCTCCTGATGAGTTCGAGGACCAGAGCGTGCGCGAGCTTGTCCGGGAATTTGGGCCGTCGGACCCGGCCGACCTGCAAGGTGTATCCAACTGGCTGGACTATGAGGAACGAATGCGCTTTATCACCGCCTATTTCATGATCTACCAGCAGATAACACAAATGTTCGAGAAGCCGCGCTTCAAGCGCAAGCGGCTCCGGGGGAGACCACAGGCGCTAGGCATCCTCCCTAATCTCACGTTCCGTAAAGTGATATTCAGGTCCAGCGGGCCCTCCGCGGGATAGCGGAGTCATGGACTGGCCGGTTCTCGCGCCGGTGCCCGCCGAAGACCGGCGCAGGCTGGTCGCCAGGCTGAGACGGCGTGCCTACCGCCGGGATGAGGTGATCTTTCACCAGGGCGACCCGGCGGACACGCTCCACCTGATCGCCGCGGGTCACGTCAGTGTGCGGGTGACGCTGCCCGGGGGCGAGTTCGTCGTCGTCGTCATCTTCGGCCCCGGCGACGCGTTCGGGGAACTCGCTCTCGTCGGCGGTCCCCGTCCCCGCGGGGCGACGGTGATCGCGCTGGAACCGTGCGAGACGCTCTCGCTGGGCCGGGACCAGTTCGAGCGCCTCCGGGCCTCGTATCCCGGCGTCGACCGTTTCCTGGTCGAACTCCTTTCCGCGCGGGTCCAAAGGCTCAACGGCCAGCTGCTCGAGGCGCTGTACGTCCCGGCCGAGCGGCGCGTATTGCGCCGGCTGCTCGACCTGTGCCAGCTGTATGGCGGAGACGGACAGCACGTAATCATCCCGGTGACCCAGGAGATGCTGGCCAGCCTCGCCGGGACCACGCGCCCGACCGCGAATCAGGTCCTCGGGCGGCTCTCCGCCAGCCGGCTGGTTGAGGTGAGCCGCGGCCAGATCGCCGTCCTGAACCGCGGGGAGCTGCACCGGCGGGCGAGCCACCCGGGAGAGGCCTAGCAAGACGGCCGCCATCGGCCCGCTGGTCCTGTGTTGGCAGGCCGACACAGGGCGTGTTCCCCGCTGAACAGACCGGGCCCGGGGCCGGACGTAGCGTCCAATCACACAACCGCATCGGACACCGGTCTCGGCCCTGGCCGCCTGGCACCTCGGTCGCGTCCGGCCCAGAGGCCGCGGCCGGTGCACCCCCCCGGGGGGAGGCAGCCGCCATGCGCGATGACTCGCCAACAGCTGACCTGGTCCTGCGCGCGAGAAAGGGCGACTCGGATGCGTGGGACGCGCTCGTGGAACGGTTCGCCCCGCTGATCTGGTCCATCTGCCGCAGGTACTCGCTGGGGGGTGCCGACGCCGACGACGTCGGGCAGTACGTCTGGCTGCGGCTGGTGGACCAGCTCGATGCGCTTCACGATCCGGCTGCGCTTCCTGGCTGGCTGGCCACCACCACCCAGCGGGAATGCCTCCGGGCCCTCCGGGCCGCGCGACACCAGCATGCTTTCGGGCATGAGCTGGACGTGGAGAGCATCCCGGACACCGAGACCGGGATAGCGGAAGATGAGGTGCTCCTGGCGGAGCGCCACGCGGCACTCCGCGAGGCCTTCACCCGCCTGCCACCACCGTGCCAGCGGCTGATCGCCATGCTCCTCGAAGACCCGCCCGTGCCGTACGCCGAGATCGGCGCCAGGCTGGGCATCCCGGTCGGGAGCATCGGGCCCAGCCGCGGCCGCTGCGTGGAGAAGCTGCGCCGCGACCCGGCGATCGCCGCGCTGATCGGCGCCGAACAGGCAGCCTGGCCGCCTCCGCCCGGAGACGGCCTCTGAACGCCGTCTCCCGCGGATACCGCCCTTGATGACGTCTCATTAGCGACGCGACGTGGTGCTGGCACGAGGGCTTCAGACAAGCTGCCCACCTTGGTCGCCGCGTCTGAGTGCGTCATGCTCTGGTGGACGTTAGCGATCGATCGCAGGGGGGGCTGCAGCGCCGTGCATGGACGCGTCATGGCGGTCGCCTGGTATCGCTTTACCGCCACCTTCGGCCGGCGGTGGGGCGGCTACCTCGCGATCGTGCTCCTGATCGGGATGATCGGCGGGATCGCCATGGCTTCGGTCGCGGCAGCCAGACGCACGCAATCCTCGTATCCGGCCTTCCTGGCGAGTACCAATCCGTCGGACCTGACCATGACGGTGTACAGCGTCGGTTCCGGTGCCGCGGGCCCCTCGCTGACGGCCGAGATCGCGCGTCAGGCAGATGTGAGGCACGTCGACAGCCTGGTCGCGCCCACCTTCCTCCCGCTCACCTCGCATGGCGCTCCGCGCCTGGACGTCGCCAATGTGGTCGTGAGCGTCGGCAGCGTGGACGGCTTGACGTCCGGCCAGGACCGCCTGGCGGTCATCGAAGGCCGGCGGGCAGAGCAGAACCGGGCCGGCGAGATCATGATGACCTCCACCGCGGCGAAACTCCTCAACGTCCACGTCGGCCAGCTCGTGCCCCTGGGCTTCTACACCCAGGCGCAGCTGGGCAAGCCCGGCTTCGGCACCCCAAGGGTGGCCCCGCGCCTCCTGGTTCGTGCCCGCCTGGTGGGGATCGTCACGCTGAACAATGAAGTGCTCCAGGACGACGTTGATCAGGCATTTGGCTTCACCTTCCTGACTCCGGCGCTCGTCCGGGAGGCAGCGGCGGTCAGCCCGGACCCGATCACCCCCACCCTTTACGGGCTGAAGCTTGATCACGGCGACCGGGGCGTTGCCAGGGTAGAGCGGGAACTGGTCCGCCTCGTCCCGCCTGGTTTCACCTATGAGTTCCACGCGACCCCAAGCATCGTCGAGCAGATGGAGCTCTCGCTCAAGCCCGAGTCGGTCGCGCTCGGGGTGTTCGGGACCATCGCTGGCCTCGTCTGCCTGGTCCTCGGCCTGCAGGCCATTTCCCGCCAGCTGGGCTCGGCAGACGAGGACCGCGCCGTCTTGCGGGCGCTCGGAGCCGGTCCGGCGGTCACGGCCGCCGACGGGCTGATCGGCGTCCTCGCCGCGGTGGTCCTCGGCTCGCTGCTCGCGGGTGCCGTGGCGATCGGGCTCTCGCCGCTCGGCCCCATCGGACCGGTGCGTCCGGTGTACCCCGATCCGGGGATCGCTGTCGACTGGGGGGTGCTTGGCACCGGATTTGCGATCCTGGTCATCGGCCTCGGGACCGCCGCGGCCGCGGTGTCGTATCGGCGGGCAACCCACCTGGCGGCCGGTGGCGAACGGGGTGCGGCCCGCCATTCGCGCGTCAGCCGCGGCGCCGAAACGGCGGCCCTGCCGGTGGCTGGCGCAGTCGGGGTGCGTTTCGCCCTCGAACCAGGGCAGGGCCGGACCGCGGTGCCGGTGCGCTCGGTGTTGTTCGCCGCGGTGCTCGCGGTCGTCATGGTGGTGGCCACCTTGACCTTCGCCACCAGCCTGAACACCCTGGTGTCGCATCCTCCTCTCTACGGGTGGAACTGGAACTACGCGCTCTACCCGACCAACGCGGTCCCGCCCCAGGCCCTCAACCTGCTGCGCCACGACCCGCACGTCGCCGGATGGGCCGCGCTCGACTACACCGACGCCCAGATCGACGGCCAGGCGGTCCCTATCATCCTCGGCAGCCCCGGCGCCAAGGTCTCCCCGCCGATCCTGTCCGGTCACAATCTCGACGGCAAGGATCAAATCGTGCTGGGCGCAGCCACCCTGTCCCTGTTGCACAAGCACGTCGGCGACACCGTCTCCCTCAGTTACGAAACGGCCAGAGATGCCCCCGAGTACATCCCGCCCACCAAGTTGGTGATCGTCGGAACCGCGACTTTCCCCGCGGTGGGCTACGACAGCTTCGTCGCGGAACACACCTCGATGGGCACGGGCGCCCTCGTCTCGACCGGGATCCAGCCACCGGCGATGCAACGGGCTACACAGAGCCCGGATCCGAACCTGAACGGCCCCGAACTGGTCGTGGTGCGGCTCCGGCCCGGGGTCAGCGCGACGGCAGGCCGTGCCGACATGCGACGGATCGCCCGCGCGGCGAACAAGGTACTTGCCGCGGATCCCCGCGGCGTCGGCAATAACGTGAGCGTCCTCGGCACCCTGCGCCCAGCGCAGATCGTGAACTACCGCACCGTCGGCTCGACCCCCGTCATCCTCGCCGTCGGGCTGGCCGCTGGCGCGATCGTCGCGCTTGGCCTCACGCTCGCCGCGTCGGTCCGCCGCCGGCGGCGAGACCTGGCCCTGCTAAAGACGCTCGGCTTCACCCAGCGGCAACTGGCCGCCGCGGTGGCCTGGCAGGCGACGGTTATCGCGGCCGCTGGGATCATCCTCGGGATACCGCTCGGCATCGTGCTCGGCCGCCAGCTCTGGATCCTGTTCGCCCGCAACATCAACGCGGTGCCCGACCCAGCAGTGCCGGTCCTGTCAGTGCTCCTCGTCGCGATCGGCGCTCTCGTATTCGCCAACCTTGACGCGGCACTCCCCGGCTTGGATGCGGCACACACACCGGCCGCCTTGGCGCTGCGGGCGGAGTGACAAGGCCACCGGTGGCACGTCACTCCCACCCACGACCCGGCTCCCTCGGCGGTGGGGTATCAGGCCGTGCACGCTTTCGCCCCGATGCCGGCTGTGGCCTGCCAGGGTTGGCTCATGCACTGGATTGACAGGCTGAGCACGGCTCAGCGCGTCGTGGTCGTCGTTGCTCTCGGGCTCGCGCTGGGGATCGTGGCCAGCTATCTCGCCGGCCTGGGCACCAGAGTGGGCTGGTACGGGTACGCGCCGCTGTCGGGGCAGATACTCCAGCCGCCGGGCACGGGCGAGCCAGGATGGCTTCGCCTGATCATCTGGCTGGCGGCGATCGGCCTATGGGCCTTCGCCTCCGTGCGGGTACTGCGGCAATCCCCGGGTCATGCCACGCCGGAGTTACCGTCGCGCCCAGCGCGGTCGGCGGCAATGGCGGCTGTAGGTGGCCGGGTTTGTCATCCTCGTCGCCGAGCCCGGTTACCTGCTGCTGGAGAACGTGGCCGTCCTGCCCGCCGCCCAGGGACACGGTATCGGGGCACGGCTGCTGGCCTTCGCCGAAGAACACGCCCGCAGCCTGCGCCTGAACGAGATACGGCTTTACACCAACGAAATGATGACCGAGAACCTCACCTACTACCCACGGCACGGGTACACCGAGACCCACCGGACGCAACAGGATGGCTTCCAGCGGGTCTTCTTCCGCAAATGCCTGGATGCCTGACCACTCGCGGCTGATGAGTATGTGCGTCAAAGGTGGCGGGTTGCCAGCAGCACCGCCCGGGCGAAGCGGCTCAGCGCCAGGCCAGCAAGCTCCTCGCGGGCGAACCACGCCAGGCCGCTGACCTCGCTGCCATCTGGGCGCAAGACACCGCCCGCCAGCTCGGCGGCGTAGACGGCGGTGACATAGGCCGTGTGGTCGCCGTTGGGGTAGCTGACCTGATAGTCCGGGCCACCCAGCACGTCGAGCAGCCGCACCAGGCGGACCTCGGCGCCGATCTCCTCACCGGCTTCCCTGACTGCTGCCTGGGCCGGGGACTCCCCGATCTCGATCGCGCCCCCCACCGTGCCCCACCCGTCGTGGTGACCGGCGTGCCGGACCAGCAGCACCCGGCCAGCCTCATCGAACGGAAGGACAGTCACCGATGGCACCAGCAGCAGATCATGCCCGACGGCAGCCCGCAGCCGGGCGATGTGCGCAGAGATACCCACCCGCGCCAAGGTACGGCAAAGGCAAGCCGGTGCTCATGCTCACGCTGGCAGGCGGCGGCGTGATCGGATGGATCGTCGCCGGCGAGCCGGTCATCGCCACCGCATGCGTCGTCGCGGCCGACCTGATCGGGGCGGCGATGATGGTGCCGAAGACCTACCGCGATCCTGGTTCCGAGACGCTGGCCACGTTCGCGCTCGCCAGCCTCAGCGGAGCGCTCGCCGCCGGTGCCGTCGGAACGCTGGACATCTCCCTGCTCCTGTACCCGGTCTACTACTGCCTGGCGAACGGCGCGATCGCCGTGCTCATCCACCACCGCCGGCGCGTACTCGCCTGCCCGCGGCAGGCGTCATCTCCGGCACGGAGCCTGCGTTAGGCGCGGTCGGCCGAGGTCGGCCTGGCGAGCCGCCCGTGTTGGAGCTGTGTTTGCCGATGTCTTGGCTCATCGACTGCAGCTTGCCGGCAAGCGGGGCAAGCGCGCCGAGGCCAGCTTGCTGGCCGAGAGAAGTGCAGGCCCGTTCCAGCGCATCGAGCCGTTCTTTGATGATCTTCCAGGCGGCGTCCTGATGCGGCAGCATGAAGATGGCGGGGCGGGCGATGTCGAAGGTGGGGCCGGCGGTGCGGCCCGGATGGGACGGGCCGACCGGCAAGGCGGTCAGCACCGGCCCCAGCTCGCGCATCACCCAGTTCATCAAGTGTTTGGCGGTGCGTGCCAGGGTGTCGAATTCGGCCGCGGTCTCGCCGTGGTGGATGTAATACCGGCTGAGCACCTGGAGAGTGACCTCATACAAGCCGGTGGCCAGGTCGGCGACCTGCGCAGTGGTGGGGTCCTCGATCAGGGTCCCGGCCTCCACGTCGGGGGGCAGCCGGACGTAGGCCGGCTCGACCGGCCGGGCCGGATTGAACGCCGGGTCGGCCGCCTGCTCGGCCAGCAGGTCCTCCAGGATTCCCACGAACGTGCCGAAGTGCGACCTGATCCAGTCGCCGCGCGCCCCCTCGCCCTGTTCGACGATCGTCTCGATCGCCCGGCCCGCCGAGGCCAGGTCGGTGACCGCGATCAGTTCGGGCCACTCGAAGATCTCGGTGACGGCCTGGGCCCGCGCCGGCCCGATAAACACGGCATCTTCTCCGTACCGGGCGCACAGGTTCGCCAGGCCTGCCTCGATCCCGCGGTACAGGTGGCCCACCGTCCGCCACTCCTCAGGCACGGCCACCAGCCCGGCGCCGCCTGCGGTCAACGGCTCGGCGTGCCCGGCGGCCGCGAACCCGGCCGCGTCGTCCAGCGCCATCCCCTCGGGCCGTTCGAGGTAGATGAAATGGCGCAGCGCCCGCTCGCCGAACGGCACCAGCGCGATCTGGACACCCTCGGGGTACCAGCGGGACAAGATCGGAAAGTCCGGCCGCTCAAAATGAGGCGCCGCCCCGATGGCCGTCAAGATGTTGGTGGCCAGCGCCAGGTGCAGCATCTCCTGTTTGATCACGCTGATCAGCGCCTTTTCCCAGGCCTGCACCCGGACGAGCTGGCCCTCGGTCAGGCCCTCATCCAGCCCGCGCTTGAGCGAGAACTGCGCATACAGGTACTCACACGTCAAGCCGTGCTCGATCTCACAGGCCTCACCCAGCAGATACACCAGCTCCTCCCGGGTATCTACCGTCAGCACCGGCTCACCCGGCGGATCGCTCGTGACGTTGTCAGACATGATCACCGCCTCACCTGTGCTACGGCCTCAATACTGCGCCCCCGAGCTTCCCCGCCACGGCACCGGGGCCGCGCCGCCGCCCGGGTGACCCGCAACCTGGACGAACGGTCCATATTGACAAGCGCGGGCAGCCCGATCGAGAGACAGGAGAAGCCCATGACACCTGATAATCAGCCGGCACCACCTGCCGGCCTGCGCCCGGAAACAGCGGTCATATGCGCCGGCCGCCCCCGCCACGCAGCCAGCGAGCCACTCAACGTCCCGGTGGTGCTGGCCTCTAACTTCCACGCCAGTATCACGGCAGCGCCAGGCATGGAGGAGGGTATCCGCTCCTACGCACGCACAGACGCCACGCCAACCTGGGAGGCACTGGAGACAGCCGTGGGCCAGGTGGAGGGCGGTCATGCCGTGGCTTTCTCCTCCGGCATGGCCGCGGTCGCTGCCGTGCTCGACCTCGTGCAGGCCGGCGGCCGCATCGTTGCCCCCAAGGACTGCTATTTCGGGGTCGGCGAGCTCCTGGCCGACGGCCAGCAGCAAGGGCGCTGGGCCGTGGACCGCGTTGATCTGACCGACACCGCGAGCGTCCAGGCCGCCGTCGCCGGTGCGGAGCTGCTCTGGCTGGAGACCCCATCCAATCCGCTGCTGGACATTGCCGACCTTCCCGCTCTGTGCGCCGCCGGCCGCCGCGCTGGGGCACTTGTCGGCGTCGACAACACCTTCGCAACGCCACTGTTGCAGCAGCCCCTGGCACTCGGCGCGGACGTGGTCGTGCACAGTGCCACCAAATTCATCGGCGGCCACTCTGACCTGCTGTCAGGCATCACCATCGCCCGCGAGCAGGCCCTGGCCGGGCGCCTCAGCCACCGCCGCGGCCTATCGGGCGCAACCCCCGGAGCCCTGGAGGCCTTCCTGGCGCTGCGCGGCCTGCGCACTCTTGCCCTGCGGCTCGACCGCGGCCAGCGCAACGCCAGCGAACTCGCCCGCCGGCTCGACCAGCACCCCGCCGTCAGCCGCGTGCGCTACCCGGGTCTTCCCGGCGACCCCGGACACCAAACCGCCGCCGCGCAGATGACCGGCTTCGGGGCGGTGCTGGCCTTCGAGGTGGCCGACGCTCTCACAGCCGACCGGCTCTGCGACGCCGTGCAAATCATCGTCCCCGCCACCAGCCTGGGCGGCGTCGAAAGCACCATCGAACGGCGCAGTAAGCTCCCCGGACAGGGTCACGTGCCCTCCGGGCTCTTGCGCCTGAGCGTCGGCTGCGAACACATCGACGACCTCTGGAACGACCTGAACTCGGCGCTCGAACAAGCATCACGACCGGACAACCCGGCATAGATCGCGGCCCGTCTTCGACGGTGTGTGTTGACGACAGCCCACCTCGGATGGGCTCCTATTTCCTTTGTTTCGGTATTGGTTGCTCAAAAGGTCTTGGATCAGGCTTGCAACCGGGTGGCACGGCGTTCGACCCTGGGGAAGGTGGTATTAGCCGCGGCAGCGCATGCCTGCCGGCGCCTGGGGGGAGAGGCTAATGCTGACTGGCTTTTACGGTGCTTTCTCGCCGGCCTGCCTCGCGCTGCTCGGGCTGTGGCTGGTCGTGGTGCAGGTGCGCCTGCGTGAGTGGCAGCACAGCGCGGTCCACCGCAGGCGCTCCTACGGGGTCGCGCTGATCTTCGCCCTGCCCGGCGTCATGAGCCTGTTTGCCCTGATCGACCCCCAGAATCCTGACTACTGGCGCGTGTCTTTCGCCATCATCGCGCTCGGCGGGGCCGTGGCTTTGGCCGCGGTACGCGGGTTCCCGGTCCGGCGGGAACGCACCGCGGCCGGAACAACCGCCCTGCCCGTGCCGGACCAGCTGGGCCTGGCCGCCTACATCGCCGGGATCGTCCTGTTTGCCCTGATCGGCGCGCTGGCATTCGCTGGCGGGGCGGCCATCCTGCGCATCGAGGCGGTCCTGCTGACCGTCGTGGTATTCCTGGGGTTCAACGTCGCATGGCTGCTGCTGTTCGACGAGGCCGGTCAATCCCGCGGCCGCTCTCCCGCCACCAGCAATGACCGGGCAGCCCACTGAGACGCACCTGCCGCTGGCGGATGCGCCGGAGCCTCCGGGAAATCACCGGCGCCACCTGCAGCGCGTGGTTGGCGCCGAGTTGGCGATGCGCAGCAGGTCAGTAGCGGGCGCCTTCTGGCGCGGGCAGGGCGTCCAGTTCGGTCAGGTCCGCCGCGCTCAGCTCGACGTCCGCCGCGCCCGCGTTCTCCAGCAGGTATGTGGGGGTTTTGGTCCCGGGGATCGGTATCACGTATCGGCCCTGGGCCAGCACCCACGCCAGCGCCACCTGCGCCGCGGTGGCCCCCACTTGGCCGGCGATCTCCCTGACCCGGCCGGCGATGGCCAGGTTGGCTCGCAGCGCGGCCTGCTGGAAGCGCGGCAGCCCGCGCCGGAAGTCGTTTTGCGGCAGGTCATCGAAGGAGGAGAACCGCCCGGTGAGGAAGCCCCGTCCCAGCGGCGAGAACGGCAGGAAGGCGATGCCCTGTTCCTGGCAGTACGGCAGCACATCGGCGAGCGAATCCCGGGTCCAAAGCGACAGCTCCGATTGCACCGAGGTCACCGGGTGCACCGCGTGCGCCCGCTTGATCTCCTCCACCGTCACTTCGGACAGGCCGATGTGCCGCGCCTTGCCCGCCGTCACCGCCTCGGCCATCGCTCCCCAGGTCTCCTCGAGCGGAACCTGGGGGTCCACCCGGTGCAGCTGGTAGAGGTCCACATGGTCGGTCCGCAGCCGGCGCAGGCTGCCGTCGATCGACTGCCGGACATATTCGGGGCGGCCGCACCTGCCGGCGCCCGGAGAGTTGCTTGCAGGGTCCGCGGTCTGGGGGGAGTCGGTGACGAGGCCGGCCTTTGTCGCCAGCACCGCCCGATCGCGGTGGCGCCCCGCCAGCGCCCGGCCGACCAGCTCCTCGTTGGTGAACGGGCCATATGCATCAGCGGTGTCGATCAGCGTCATGCCTAGGTCAAGGGCCTGGTGGATGACTGCGATGGAAGTGGCGTCATCCCGCGGTGTTCCCATGTCATAAGAGAACGTCATGCCCATGCACCCCAGGCCGATAGCGCCGGCCCCGGGTCCCGTGCTGCCTAGTGTCGTGGTCCGCATGACGTCCAGCTTCGTGCTTGTTATGAGTAGCGCGGCGCGGCTCTTGCCGTTCTACCCGGCGAGGAGGTCCGGCAGGCCGGGGACGTTGAAGTAGTCGCGGAACAGCACGATCTTGCCGTCACGGATCCGGAAGACCTGGATCGAGGTGCCCGCGAACGTGCGGCCGGTGCTGGTCACGGTGCCGCGCGTGGCGAGCTCGATGACGACGACCTCCGGATCGTCGGTGTGGTAGAGCGCGGTGGCCTCGAGGTCGTCGATCCGCAGCGGGGAGGCGGCCATGCGGTGGGAGTAGTCCCGGATGGCCTGCTGGCCCGCCAGCCGCGAGGGCATGCCCGGCCCGGCGAACGGCAGCTCGATCACGCCGTCGGGCGCGAACAGATCAACGAAACCGTCTATGTCCTGCTTCAGCAGCAGCTCCCGCCGCTGCTCCAGGACCTGCGCGGGAGTGGGGACAGTCATCTGGATCCTCCATTCAACGCCTGTTGATTGAACAAGCGTAGAACGAAAGGACGGCTCTGGTCAACGTTTGTAGAATCAGCCGGTGGACGATGTGAGTGGCACCCCGTCGCGGGCGGAACAGCGCCGCCGGACCGAGACGCGGATCCTCGAGGCGGCGACCCGCCTGTTCGTGGAGTCCGGCTACGAGCGGGTCACCATCCGGGGCATCGCGCGCGCGGCCGGGGTGGACGCCGGCCTGGTCATGCACTACTTCGGGTCCAAGCAGGAGCTCTTCCAGCGGGTCACCCACGCCAGCCCCGCACTGCCGGTGGGCGGCACCCCCGAGCAGGTCAGCGAGCAGATCCTCGCCATACTCGCGGACTCACTCGCCCACGAGCCGGCGCAGTCCCTGGCGGTGCTCCGCTCCATGCTCACCCATCCCGAAGCCGCCCAGGTGGCCCAGGAGGGCGCCGCACACTACCGCGCCCAGGTCAGCCGGTCCATCCCCGCCGCGGACGCCGACACGCGGGCCGCGCTGGTCAGCGCGATCATGATTGGCGTCATCGTCTCCCGGCACCTGCTCAAGACCGACAGCCTCGCCGATGCCACCCCGCAGCAGATCGTCGGCCTGCTCCGCCCCTGCCTGCGCTCCCTGACCCTCGCGGACCCGCCCCCATCCAGCAGCTGAACGGATCGGCCGATCACCCTCGCCGGTGGGTGCGACGTACGATGTGGGCGATGAGCAGCGCATCAGCACCGGCGAGCGCCGCCGGGCTGGCCGACGGCCAGCGGGACGCGGTCATCCACACCGAGGACCTGACCAAGATCTACCCAGGGACGGACTTCGCCGCGGTCGACAAGCTCAACCTCGACGTCGAGACCGGTGAGATCTTCGGGCTGCTGGGTCCCAACGGCGCGGGGAAGACGACCACCGCGGGGATGCTGACCACCCGCGTGGTGCCGACATCAGGCAAGGCGTACCTCGGCGGGATCGACGTGGCAGCGCATCCGGCGCTGGCGAAACAGCTGAGCGGCATCGTTTCGCAGCAAAATACCCTCGACCGCCAGCTCACGGTGTGGGAAAACCTGTACTTTCACGGGCGGCTGTTCGGCATGGGGGCCAAGCAGTCCCGGCGGGTCGCGGACGAGCTGCTTGAGCAGTTCCAGCTGGCCAGGTGGGCCAAGGCGTCGGTGTACGCGCTGTCCGGCGGGATGGCGCAGCGGCTGATGGTGGCGCGCGCGATCTTCCACCGGCCGTCGGTGCTGTTCCTCGACGAGCCGACGGCGGGGCTCGATCCGCAGAGCCGGCTCGCGCTGTGGGACCTGCTCGGCGAACTGCACCGCGACGGGCAGACGATCCTGCTCACGACCCACTACATGGAGGAGGCGGACCGGCTCTGCGAGCGGGTCGCCATCATGGACCACGGCAAGATCCTGGCCCTCGACACCCCGGCCGCGCTCAAGCAGAGCATCGGCGCCGACACGGTGGTCACGGTGAAGGCCACCGGCGACACCGGTCAGCTCGCCGAGCTGCTGGCCCGCGGGGTGGAGGGCGTCACCCGCACCCGCCGCCTGGACGGCGGGGTGGAGCTGCACGTGCAGGGCGGCGACCGGCTCGTCCCGCGCATCGTCACGGCGGCGGAGCGCGGCGGGTTCGATCTCGCCGACCTGTCGGTCTCCGAGCCCAGCCTGGAGACGGTGTTCATCAACCTCACGGGGAAGGAGCTGAGGGACTGATGGCCACATCGGTGACCACCGAGGCGCCTGCCCGGCGGATCGGCGGCGGCCCGACCCGGTCGGTGGCCGCCGCGAGCTGGACCGCGCTGCGCGCGCTGCTGCTGCGCGACCTGGTGGTGCTGCGCAAGCACCTGTGGGAGTTCGTGCTGCGCACGATCATCCAGCCGTTCCTGCTGTGTTTCGTGTTCCTGTACGTCTTCCCGAAGATCGGGCAGGGCATCGGCGGGCACGGCGCGGTTGCCCAGTCCGCGTTCGCGACCATCCTGGTCCCGGGGGTGGTCGGGATCTCGGTCATGTTCCAGGGCGTGCAGTCGATCGCGCTGAACATGGCGCAGGAGTTCGGCTTCACCCGCGAGATCGAGGACCGGGTCCAGGCGCCCTGCCCGATCTGGCTGGTGGCGATGGCCAAGGTGCTCTCGGGCGCGGCGCAGGGGATACTGTCCGCCGCCATCGTGCTGCCGATCGCCTCGGTAGTGCATGCGCCCGGCGTGGAGGCCCACCTGACGCTGCACTGGTGGATCATCCTGACGTTCGTGCCGCTCGCGTGCATCGCGATGGCCGGTCTCGGCCTGGTGCTCGGCACCAGCTTCGAGCCGCGCAACATCGGGCTGATGTTCGGCTTCATCATCCTGCCGATCACGTTCCTCGGCGGCACCTACTACGCCTGGACCAGGCTCGCCCCGGTCACGATCGACGGCTGGCACTGGCTGCAGACGCTCGTGCTGATCAACCCGCTCATCTACGTGAACGAGGGGATGCGGGCGGCGTTCACCCAGGCACCGCACATGCACCTGTACGTCATCTACCCGGTGGTGATCGCCTTCGCCGCGGTTTTCCTGGCGATCGGGCTGCGCAACTTCCGGCGGCGCGTGCTCTCCTGACCGAGCGGCGCGCCTCGGCCCGGCCTCGGCGGCAGAAAATCTGTGGTCAAGTATCGCGATAGCGAGCATGCTGAATCTGAACCGCCGACCGAGCTGCGCCATAGGCTGCGCCACATGCGTGTCGTTCGGCGTTCGGGGACTGGCCGTCGGGGGGCTGACCGAACATGAGGGTTGCGGGAGCGGGCGCCGCGGCTGGCACGGTTCGCCGGGAAGAGCCGCGCAAGACCTATGACGCCTTCATCTCTTACGCTCACGATGCTGACGGAGTATTCGCCCCGGTTGTGCAACGAGGCCTGCAGCATCTGGCCAAACCGTGGAACCGCCGTCGGGCGATGGAGGTGTTCCGGGACGAGACGAGCCTTGCGGTCAGCCCTGGGCTATGGCCCACCATCCGGGCCGCGCTTGATGCCTCGCGCTGGTTGGTGCTGCTGGCTTCACCCGAGGCCGCCCGGTCGGACTGGGTTGGCCAGGAGATCACGCATTGGGTGTCCAGCAAGGGCACCGATCATCTGCTGATCGTCGTCACTGATGGCAGCTGGGTATGGGATAAAGCCAGCGGTGACATCAGCTCCGTCTCCACCGCCAGCAATCCTGCGCTCCGCGGTGTCTTCCCAGCCGAGCCCAAGTATCTCGATATGACCTGGGCCCACCGCGATGCGGGCCTGACTTTGCGTAATGCCAGGTTCCGGGACCAGATCGCCACGCTGGCGGCGGCCATCCGCGAGGTTCCCAAGGAAGACATTGAGGGCGAAGATGTCCGGCAGCAGCGGCGGACCCGGCGGATCGTGCGGGCCGTGATAGCAACGCTGGCGGTGCTGCTCCTGCTCGCCTCGGTTCTGGGGGTTGTGGCTAACATCCAGCGGCAGGAAGCGACCCAGCAACGGCAGGAAGCCATCCATGAGCGTAACGTCGCGATCTCCGGGCAGTTGAGCAGCGAGAGCCAGCTCCTGGGCGGGGGTGCCCCCGTCATCTCCCGGCTGCTGAGCATCGCGGCATGGCATCTCAACCGCTCCAGCGGCTCCGCCCGTTATGCCATGCTGACCGCTGCCGCGATGCCCGCGATCCGGGTGCTCGCTGAAGCCGATCCGGTCCACTCTGTGGCGTTCAGCCCGGACGGCACAACGCTCGCTGTCGGCAGCGGGACGCCGGCCACCGCCACCAGCGGCGGTGGCGTCGTGCGGCTGTGGGAGGTGGCCACCGGCCGCCGGACCGGTGTGCTTGACGCGGGATCTCAGCCGGTCCTTGCCGTGGCCTTCAGCCATGACGGCAACATCCTGGCGGGCGGCAGCGGCGACGGCTCCGTGCGGTTGTGGGATGTGACGACGCACCAGCCGGTGGGCCGCCCACTCCGGGCCGGCACGGGCCCGGTCACCTCCGTGGCGTTCAGCCCCCGGGGCAGCATCCTCGCTGTGGGTGGCAAGGACGGGATCGTGCGGCTGTGGGACGTGACCAGCCGCCGCCCGGTGGGCGCACCGCTCACCGGGGTTTCCGGCGCGGTCACATCGGTGGCGTTCAGCCGGGACGGCGCGACCGTGGCCGCCGGCGGCGCAGACGGGACCGCGCGGCTGTGGCACGTCGCCTCCCACCAGCCGGCCGGGCGCCCGCTCCGCGTCGGCACCGGCCGGGTCAATTCAATGACGTTCAGCCCCCAGGGCAGCATTCTGGCTGTGGGCGGCGAGGACGGGATCGTGCGGCTGTGGGACGTGACCAGCCGCCGCCCGGTGGGCGCACCGCTCACCGGGCTTTCCGGCGCGGTCACATCGGTGGCGTTCAGCCGGGACGGCGCGACCGTGGCCGCCGGCGGCGCAGACGGGACCGCGCGGCTGTGGGACGTGGCCACGCACGAGCCCGTGGGCGGGCCACTCACTGGCCACACCGCTGCGGTCACGTCAGTGGCGTTCAGCCCAGACGGAAAGGTCCTTGCCACCGGCAGCAGCGACGGCACGGACCGGCTGTGGGACGTGACCACCGGCGGGCTGGCTAGCAGCCCTTTGACTGGCCATTCCGGCGCGGTCACCTCAGTGGCGTTCAGCCGCAACGGCAAGATCCTGGCCACTGGCAGCAAGGATGGCACTGCGCGGCTGTGGGATGTGGCCACGGGTCGGCAAGTCGGTGGCCCGCTCACCGGCCACGCTGGGCCGGTGACCTCGGTAGCATTCAGCGCGGATGGAAAAACCCTGGCCACCGGCAGCAGCGACGGCACTGTCTGGTTGTGGGATATAGCCAGCCATCAACGCATCGGCAGCGCCGTCGGTATCCCGCAGAGCCCGGTCACGTCGGTAGCATTCAGCCCGGACGGGAAAACCCTGGCCACCGCCAGCAGCAAGACACCGGCCCAACAGAGCATCCTCGATTCCACGGGCCCGGTATGGCTGTGGAACGTAGCCACCCACCAGCGGATCGGCGGTGCCCTGCCGGGCGCCACCGGGCCGGTCACCTCGGTGGCGTTCAGCCCCGATGGCAAGCTGCTCGCCGCCGGCACCACAGCAGGCGAGGTGTGGTCGTGGGACACCGCCACCGGGCACCTCAGCAGCCTCGGCGCCATCGGGGTCGGCGGCGGCTACAGCGCGATCACCTCAGTGGCGTTCCGCCCGCATAGCAGGACCCTGGCCGTCGGCAGCCTCGATCACACCGTTCGTCTGTGGCAGATGGGCCCGGTCCGGCAACAGCTGCTCGGCGGCCCGTTCACCAACCCTACCGGGCCGGTGACCTCGGTAGCATTCAGCGCGGATGGAAAGACCCTGGCCACCGGCAGCAGCGACGGCACGGCCCGGTTGTGGGATGTGGCCACCCGTCAGCAAATCGGCGAGCCGCTCACCGGCCAGGCCGGGCCGGTGACGTCGGTGGCGTTCAGCCCGGACGGCACGACGCTGGCCACCGGCAGCGACGACCACACTGTCCGGCTGTGGAACGTCTCCTACCTGCAGAATGTCGTGCAGCGCCTGTGTGCCGCGGCGGGACGTAACTTCTCGGGCAAAGAGTGGGCACATTACGTGGCGTCCGGCGTGACGTTCCAGCAGCTTTGTCATTTCCGGCCGGCCCGGATTCCTTCGCACGCGGTGCCCACCCTGGGCCGGTTCGCAGGCGGCTACGGCATCAACGGCGTGGGCTTCGGGCAAGTGAGGCCGAAGGAGATCTTCAACGGGGGCGAGCCTACCGGGATGGTCAGTCACATCACCTGGAAGTCATGGGGTGGCCCGAAAGCCATCGGCACCGGCACGGCCCTGTACGTGGGCCCCAACCAGCCCGTCGCCAACGGCACCGAAGAAACTGCCACTGTCGTAGCCTTCAACCTTGGGACGTGCGGCGGCAAGCTCATGTACCGGGCGGTCGAATGGTACTTCCCGCAGCATGGACAGGCCTTCAACCCCAGTCAATACGAGAACATTTGCACCGGCGGCTACTCCTAGCCCTAAGTGATATCGCGCGGAGCCCTGGCAGTGAAACCAGGGCGCTTGATGCTAGGCCCGGTCATTGCCGTCGGCAGCCGGTCCCTGCCGATTACGCGCGGCAGGGGCGGCCGACCAGGAACCGGGTCGGTGCCGTTGAGAGATCCGGCGGCTCAGAACCGCGGCGTCACGATCTGGACGGCGCTCGGGTCTCCGGGGGGACCTCCGGGTTTCGAGCTGTATTCGGGTACCCCGATGCAGGTGAACAGGAGCCCTTCCATGTTTGCCTGGCCGAGCAGGCGCGGGATGAGCCCGTGGACGAACGTCATGCCGGACGCCGCCGCACCGAGGGCGTAGGCGGCGAGGTGCAGCCGCCCTTCGGCCAGGCCGGCGCCGAGCTGGGCCTCGCGGTAGCCGCGGTCGGTGGCGGCTGCGATCTCGGCCGCGGCGATGACGACGAACGCCGCATCGCGGCCGAGTCCCTGGTCCATGCAGGCGTGGTACATCTCCTGGCGGAGGTCACCGGTCCGTACCGGCGTCGCGAGGTCGGGCGGCCGGTACAGCCCGCTCGCCACCGCGGTGACGTGGTGCACGGCGACCCAGTGCGGGACGTCGATGCCGCGCAGCGCCGCGGCCAGCGCCGTCCGCAGCAGGTCCGCCGGCAGCGGCCGCGTGGGGTCCATCAGCCGCTGCGAACCGCGCCGGAGGATGACCTTGTCGACCGGATCCCCGCCCGTGAGCGGCACCCGCACCGGCGGCCCAGGCGGCCATGGCGCGCCGAGCGTGTCCATGTCACCGGCGCGCTGCGCGGCCGTCACGAGAGGGAACTCGACCGGGTCGCCGTCGACGCGGCCCTGGACCGCGGGGCCGGTGGCGCCGATCGCCGGATCCTCGTCGCCCAGCGAGACAACGGCGACCGGCCATTCGTGCACCCCGTCGGCGCCGGTCAGTTCCGCGACGGCTCCATCGGGGAAGCGGGTGTACAGGTGCGCCGGGATGCCGGCGGAGCTGGCCGCCGCGAGCAGCTGTGACAGCGCGGTACCAGCGTCCCAGTACACGTGCCGGTAGCCACGTTCCCGGTACTTCCACCCGGTGCGCCACGGGACACCGGTGACGACGACCGCCGGACAGCCTCCCGCCGGCGCGGGCCCGATCGTGAGCAGCGCGTGCTGCTCGGGGTGGTACCAGTGCACGCCCGGCGGCAACGGCGAGCCCGCGGGCACCGTTACGTAGACCTCAAGCGGGAACCGCCCGCCAGCTGAACCTGCCGCACGGAACAGCCACGTCCCGAACGGCCGCTGTGCCGTCCGGGTCACCCCCGACATCAGGTACAGCAGGCGGCCAAGCCCTGCCAGGTCCAGCTGAGCGCGAGGTGCGCCTGCGGTGCCGGCGAGAACGTCTATTGCACCTTCGGTGGTTGCGCTAAGCCGCCGGGGCAGATCTATCTGCGGCAGCCCGTCGTTGTACCTCTTGTAGAACCACGGCAGGCGGCCCAGGTCCAGCGGCGTAAACCCCTGAACCACCCGCGGGTCATCGACCGGCGGTTCGATTTCGCGTGCCTCGTCATAGCGCTCGACCGACGTCAGCCGGTGCAGCGCCTGCGTCGCCGACTCCACCGCGCCACTGTCGCACAACACGGATGGCATGGCACCTGGCCAGGCCCGGGTGACTGGCCGCGGGGGAACCGCCGTGCCGCTACCGGCTGGTGACGGAGATCGTGGAGACGCCGGCCGGGGCGTCGATGTCATACCGGCTGGAGGCGCTGGCCCAGCCGGGCATGGTGAGCATCGTGCCGCCGGCGATGCCGGTGTAGGAGCGGTTGCCGATGGTGGCGCTGGCCGCGCCGCCATCGAGCCGGAGGCGGGCGGCAACGCCGACGGGGATGCTGAGGCTCACCTGGCTGGCCCCGCCCGCCAGCACCACGGTGACGGTGCCGTCCGGCTCGGGCAGCCGCATCGTGATCAGCGCCGACCCGGCGGCGAAGTCCGCGCCACCGAAGCGGCCCGCGCCGAGATCGACCGACATATCGCTGGCGCCGCCGGTGAAGACCAGCCGCCAGGTCACCCGGGGATTCAGCACTATCCGGAGCGCGGCCGGCCCGGGGAGGCCGGTGCCGTCGAGGAAGAGCTGCGCCTTGTCCCCGACGACCAGGTCGGGAGCGACGCCCGAGTTCGCGGGGGTGGAGGCGCGCAACAGCTCACCGCCCAGGTTCGCGGAGCTGATCGCGACGGTCGTCGCGCCGCTGACCACGTCCAGTTCCATCCGGTCGCGGCCGTCGCGCGCCACCGTCACCGCATGCGGGCGGCCATGGCCGTCGGCCGCGGGTCCCGCGGCGGCGGGCGAACAGGCAGCGACGGCCAGCAAGCCCGCACCCACGGCGATCCAGGCGAAACGCATGCACCGCAATTTCCCCGCAAAACGGCGCCTACACCCAAAACTGCAATTCCGGTCAATGGCCAGGCGGGCACCGTGAATGGCCGGCGGGCGCGGGCACCGCGTTCCCGGGGTGTTTGGCGGCCACGGAATTGACTTGAAGCAAGGTTGAAGTCCTACCGTCGTGGCAGGTACGCGAAGGCGACGGCAGGAGCACCGATGAGCAAGCTGGATCTGGGACCGGTCGGCGTGGCGCTGACCGTCTCAGACGCCTACCTCGGCCAGGCGGCCGAACTGGAGCGGCTGGGGTACTCGGCCCTCTGGCTGCCCGGCGGGCAGATCGACGACCTGAGCCGGCTCACGGAGGTCATCCGGGCCACCACGGCGGTCCCCGTCGCGTCCGCCATCATCTCCCTGGATGTCTATCCAGCGAGCAGCGTCGCCGGCCTGTACGCCCAACTGGAGGCCGACGCGCCCGGCCGCCTCGTGGCCGGCCTGGGCGGCCCGCAGAAACCCCACCCGCTGCCGGCGCTGAACGACTACCTGGACCACCTGGACCGGGCGGACCCGCCGGTGCCGGCCGCCGGCGGCTGCTGGCCGCGCTGGGCCCGCGCAAGCTCGAGCTGGCCCGCGACAGGTGCGCCGGAGCCATCCTGCTGCTGGTCACTCCCGCCTACACCAGCGCGGCGCGCGAGATCATCGGCGGCGACTCCACCCTGGTCATCGACCAGATGCTCGTGCTGGACACCGACGCCGACCGGGCCCGCCAGACCGCCCGCCGGCCGCTGGGCTTCCTGTCCGGCCTGCCCGGATACCGCGCCAGCTTCGCCCGGATGGGATTCACCGACGGCGACATCGCCGGCCTCAGCGACGCGCTCGTCGACCAGCTGGTGCTCTGGGGCGACGCCGACGCGATCACCGCGCGGATCGGTGAGTACCGGCAGGCCGGCGCCGACCACGTGCTGCTCCACGTGCTGAGCGACGGTGACCAGCCCGGCCCGATCGAGGCGGCCCGGTGGCTGGCCGGCCTGCTTGCGGGACGGCCGTCCGCGACTCCATAGTGTGGAGCCTGCCCGGCGATCAGCGGCCGGCGAGCGGCAGGGCAGCACCGGGCCACGACGTGAGAGGCGGCACATGGCAGACGACCGGCCCCGGGCCTTCGTACCGGATGACTTCGCCGTGCCCCGCGAGCTGGTCACCGGGGAGTTCCGCCTGGAGCCACTCGGGCCGCAGCACAACGCGGGTGACTACGAGGCGTGGATGTCGAGCATCGAGCACATCCGGGCCACGCCCGGGTTCGAGGGCTGGCGGTGGCCGGACCCGGAGATGACGTCTGAGCAGAATCTCGGCGACCTGAAGCAGCATGCCGAGGAGTTCGCGGAGCGCTCGGGCTTCACCTACACCGTCCTGGACCCCGGCAGCGGCCGCGTCATCGGCTGCGTCTACATCTACCCGTCGAAGGGCGCGGGGGGCGCGGGGGGCGCGGCCGACGTCCGCTCCTGGGTCCGGGCCGACCGGGCCAAGCTTGACGTACCGGTGCACGATGCCGTGTCGGCGTGGCTGGCCAGTGCCTGGCCGTTCACCGCCGTCAGCTACGCGCCACGCACCGGCAGCTAGGCAGCTACGCCGGGGTCACACGTCCCAGCCGGCGTCAACGGGAACGTCGTGACCGGTGATGTTGCGGGCGGCCGGGGAGACGAGGAACCGGACGGCGTCGGCGACGTCTGACTCCTCCACGAACCGGCCGAGGGCCGTCTGGGCGGCGAAGTCGGCGTAGACCTCGTCGGGCGTCTTGCCGACCAGGCGTGCCTTCTCGGCCACGATCCGGTCCATCCGGGCGCCGTTGGTCACGTTCGGGCAGACGTCGTTGACCGTGATGCCGTACTGCCCGAGCTCGAGCGCGAGCGTGCGGGTGAGGCCGCGGATCGCCCACTTCGACGACGAGTAGCCGCTGCGGTTGCGGTACCCGCGCAGGCCGGATGTGCCGGCGATGTTGACGATGCGGCCGCCGCCCCGGGCGATCAGGTGGGGGATCACGTACTTGCAGGGCAGGAACGTGCCGATGACGTTCAGCTCCAGGATCTGGCGGAACTCCTCGGTGGGGTATTCATGCGCGGGCGTCTCGATCGGCCCGGTCCCGCCCGCGGTGTTCACGAGGATGTCGATGCCCGCGAACCGGGCGGCGGCCGCCTCGACCATGTCCTGGACCTGCCGCTCGTCCGTCACGTCGCACCGGACGGGCAGGCTGCGCCGGCCGGGGAACTTCTCGTCCAGGGTGCCGGCCTTGAGGCGCAGGGCATCCTCGTTCCGCCCGGCCAGGGTGACATGCGCGCCGTCTTCGGCCAGGTATTCCGAGATGACGGCGCCGATGCCCTTGGCGCCGCCGGTCACGATCGCCACTTTCCCCTCGAGCGGGCGGTCCTTGGTCATTCCCGGTTCCTCTCCCCGCTGGGGCCGACACGTGCATCGGATACCGAGACCGGCGGGCACCTGAGCCCCAGGGACCGGCCGATAAGCCCGGCTGACTCGTGGACGAGCAGGATGTCGTCGCGGATGCGCTGCGTGGACAGGCGGGCGCTGGGCCCGGCGATGCCGATGGCGCACACCACGTCGGAGTCCGACAGCACCGGGACCGCCACCCCCCACACGCCGACGTTGGTCTCCTCGTAGCTGCCCGCCCAGCCGCGCTCCCGGATGCTGGCGAGCTCCTTGTGCATCGCCGCGGCGGTGGTGATCGTTGACCGGCAGAACCGCTCCAGCGGCCGCGAGACCACCCGGTCGATGTCCTCGCCGGGCATGAAGGCCAGCAGCGCCTTCTGCGAGGCCCCCGCGTGCAGCGGAAGCTGGCGGCCCGGCTGCACCGACAGCCGCAGCGGCTGCGAGGTCTCCACCCGCTCCAGGCACACCCCGCGGTCCCGCTCGGGGGTGAGCACGGTCAGCAGGGCGGTCTCGCCGGTCGCCGCCGACAGCTGCCGCAACGGCCCGATCGCGACCGGCCTGAGGTCGGCGACCGCGCGGGCGCGCTCCCCCAGCTCCAGGGCGCCGAGGCCGAGGCGGAACCGCTTGGTCTCCTCGTGCTGGCTGACGTAGCCGAGGCGCTTCAGTGCGGCCAGGATCCGGTGCACGGTCGGCACCGGCAGGTCGAGGGCCCGCGCGATCTCGGTGGTGCTCCACTCGGGCCGCGCCTCGGTGAAGACCTCGAGGATGCCGAAGGTCCGCTCAAGAACCTGGAAGGAGGGCTTCGGCTCGATATCCGCCTGGCGCTGCCGCGTAGCTAGCTGGCGTGGCACGCTGCCTCCCCGTCCACTCCGGACATGCGGATGTTATCATGCGCATGCCGCAAGCCGAGACGCGATTTCATAAAGCGAGAAGAGCGATGGCTGGAGGGTGAAGCGTGGACAGGCCAGACCTTGAGCTGCTGAAGGGTGCGATCGACATGCACGCGCACACGGCACCCGCGTTGTTCAAACGGCACATCGACGATGCCGCGCTCGCCGAGATCGCGCTGCAGTTCGGCATGCGGGGCTTCGTCCTGAAGGACCATGACGCGTCGACCACCGGGCGCGCGTACTACGTGAACCGCATGTACCCGCGGGTGGAGTCGTTCGGGGCGGTGGTGCTCAACCGTTCCGTCGGCGGCCTGAACCCCTATGTCGCGGAGGCGGCCATCCATTACGGCGCCAAGGTCGTCTGGATGCCCTCCAACCATTCGAAGTACCACGCCGAGTACTTCGACATGCCCGACTATCCGCAGTTCGGCCGGCCCAAGCGGCAGCTGCCCGGCGAGGGGGTGACGGTCTTCGAGGAGGACGGCCGCACCCTCACCAAGGACGCCCGCACGATCTGCGAGATCGTGGCGCAGAGCGACGTCGCGCTGGCCACCGGGCACCTGTCCCTGGCCGAGATCCGGGCCCTCCAGGACGCGGCGACCGAAGCGGGGGTCACCCGGTTCATCGTTACGCATGCCAACTGGTCGCTGTGCAAGCTCGACCTCGACGTGCAGCGGGAGCTGATCGCCAAGGGAGCGACGATCGAGTACGTCGCCTGCTCGTGCGTCTCGCCCATCTTCTGGGAGCAGCAGCCGGGTGAGCTCGCGGAATGGATCATCGCGCTGCGCGGGGAGAACCTCGTCCTCGGCTCCGACCTGGGCCAGTTCGCCGGGCCGCCGCACCCGGAGGGGCTCCGGATGCTGCTCGCCGCCCTGCTCGACATCGGCGTGCCGTATGAGTACCTGGAGAAGATGGCCCAGCAGACCCCGGTGGAGGTGCTCGGCCTCGAGCCCGGCTGGTCTCCGCCGATCGACCCGGAAGCAGCCGTCTAGCATCGGCTCCGACGGAGGATCGGTGTTCACACGGGCATTCCGGTACGAGCGGGCCGAGCGGTACTCCGACGCCTGTGACCTGCTCCGCGAGCACGGCGAGGAGGCGAAGGTCCTCGCCGGCGGGCAGAGCCTGCTGCCCATGATCAACCTTGGTCTGGTGCAGCCCGGGCTCGTGGTGGACATCTCCCGGCTGGCCGAGGGGCGCGAGCTCACCGTGACCGGCGACGGCTATCTGGTGGCCGGGGCCCTGGTCACCCACGCGCGGCTGGCGGCCGATCCCGGGGCCCGGGCGGCGCAGCCGCTGCTCCCGGCGGCCGCCGCGCAGATCGGCAACAACCGGGTGCGCAACCGCGGGACGCTCGGCGGGTCGCTGGCCCACGCCGACCCCGCGGCCGAGCTCCCGCTGGTGATGGTGGCGCTCGGGGCGACCTACGAGGTCACCACCGGCCACGCCTCGCGCGAGATCCGGGCCGAGGACTTCCACCTCGGCTTCTTCACCACCGGGCTCGACGACGACGAGCTGATCGCGTCGGTGCGGGCGCCGGTGCTCGGGCCGGGCTGGGGCTGGAGCTTCCAGGAGGTGGCCCGGCGCGACGGGGACTTCGCGATGGCCTCCGCCGCGGCCCTCATCCGCAGCGCGGACGGCCTGATCATCGAGTCGCGGGTGGCCGTCGGCGGGGTCAGCGACCGGCCGCTGCGGCTGGCGGACGTGGAGACGGCGCTGACCGGCTGCCCGGTCGCCGAGCTGGCCGGCCGGGTCGGAACCATCCAGGGCATCAGCCCGGCCGACGACACCAGCGCCAGCGCGCAGTACCGGGCCCGCCTCACCCGCGTCCTGGTCATCCGGGCGCTGGCCGAGGCGGCCGGGCGGGCGGGGGAGGCGGCATGAGCGAGGCCGTGACGGCCGGGCGCGGGCGGCGGCATGAGGGAGGCCGTGACGGTCACCCTGGTGGTCAACGGCCGCCCCGTCACCCGGGCCGCCGGGGCCCACCTGACGCTGCTGCGCTGGCTGCGCGAGGAGGCCGGCGTCACCGACCCCAAGTACGGGTGCGGGGAGGGGATCTGCGGCGCGTGCACCGTGCTGGTGGACGGCGAGCCGGTCTCGGCCTGCATCGTGCTGGCGGCGCAGGTTGACGGCGCGGAGATCACCACCGCGGCCGGGCTGCTCGACCGGGACGGGTCACTGGGCCCGCTGCAGCGCGCGTTCCACGAGCACCACGCGGCGCAGTGCGGGTTCTGCACCCCGGGGATGCTGATGGCGGCCGCCGCGCTGCTGTCGCAGGGCCGCCCCGCCTCCCGGGAGGAGATCCGGGCGGCGCTGCACGGGAACCTGTGCCGGTGCACCGGCTACGGCCCGATCGTCGATGCCGTCGAGGCGGCGCAGCGGGAGGGCCGCCGGTGAGCGCGAGCGAGATCCGCAGCTCCAAGGCGGAAGAGCTGCGGGTCGTGCACCAGCCGCTGCCGCGGCACGACCAGCAGGAGAAGATCGCGGGCAGCACCCGCTACGCGGGCGACCTCGCGTTCACGAACATGCTGCACGCCCGCCTGGTCCGGGCCCCCGTGCCCTCGGCGAAGATCACCCGGCGGGACGCGGCGGCGGCCGCGGCGGTGCCGGGCGTCGCCTGCGTCCTGTTCGGCGAGGACGTGCCGCACAACGTCATCTGGGTCGACGTCCCCGGCCAGACGGTCGAGGTGGCGGCGCTGAAGGCGAGCATGGAGGTGCTCGCGACCGACCGGGTCCGCTTCCACGGCGAGCCGGTCGCCCTGGTCGTGGCGGACACCGAGGAGGCGCTCACCGAGGCGTGCGACCTGGTGGACATCGAGTACGAGGAGCTGCCCGGGGTCTTCGACCCGGCCGGGGCGCTGGCGCCGGGCGCGCCCGCGGTCCACGCGCAGGGCAACCTGCTCGGAGAGTGGAACATCGACCGCGGCGCCGTGGACGAGGCCTTCGCCGGGGCCGACGTCATCGTCGAGGGCACCTACCGGACGCAGCCGGTTGACCACGCCTACCTGGAGCCGGAGGCGGGCGTCGGCTGGCTGGACGACGAGGGGGTGCTCACCCTGCGGGTCGCGACCCAGGTGGTGGAGCACTACCGGGACGTGGCCAGGATCCTCGGCATCCCGGAATCCCGGGTGCGGGTGATCGCGCCCTACGTCGGCGGCGGATTCGGCGGCAAGGAGGACATGACCGTCGAGCCCTACCTCGCGCTCGCCGTGTGGCACACCCGGCGGCCGGTCAGGATGGTCTGGTCGCGGCAGGAGTCGCTGCTGGCCCGGCCCAAGCGGCACGCGATGCTGCTGCGGTACCGGACCGCGGCCCGCGCCGACGGGACGATCCTCGGCCAGGAGGTGGACATCACCGCGGACTCCGGCGCCTACGCCTACCTGTCGGTGCTGGTCCTGCTCTACTCCTCGGTGCACGCCTGCGGGCCGTACCGGGTGGGCAACGTGCGGCTGCGCGCCCGCTGCGCCTACACCAACAACCCGCCCACCTCGGCCTTCCGCGGCTTCGGCGGCATGCAGGTGGTGTTCGGGTACGAGTCGCAGATGGACCTGCTGGCCCGCCGGCTGGGCATCCCGCCCGCCGACATCCGCAAGCGCAACGCCCTGGCCCGGGGGGACGTCCTGCCGGTGGGGCAGCCGATCGAGACCGAGGTGCTGCTGGGGCAGACGATCGACGCGGTCTGCGACCGGGCCGGCGACAAGCCGCGCCCGTCCGGGCCGCGCCGCGCGGTGGGCCGCGGCATCGCCTCCAACATCCAGTCCTACGGCAGGTGCGTCTGGCTCAACGACTCCGCGGCGGCCTGGGTCGGGTGGCAGCTGGACGGCAGCCTCACCGTCCGCTGCGGCGTGCCCGACATCGGTGGCGGGCAGGCGTCGTCGCTGGCGCAGATCGCCTCCGAGGTGCTCGGCACGCCGATGGACCGGATCACCGTGCACTTCGGCGACTCGTCGCTGACCCCGCTGGCCGGCACGACCACCGCCACCCGGCAGCTGCTCATGTCGGGCAACGCCGTCTACGAGGCGTGCGTGCTGCTGCGCGGCGGGGTGCTCGGGGCGGTGGCCGAGGCGGCCGGCCAGCCGCTCGGCGGCCTGCGGCTCGAGCCCGGCGCGGTGACCGCGGAGGGGTTCGAGATGGACCTGCGGGAGGCGCTGGTCACCTGCAGGCGGCGCAACGTCCCGATCGAGGCGCTCGGCACCTTCTTCGGCCCGAAGGGCAAGCCGGTCGTCCGTGACCTGCACGCGGAACGGGTATTCCCGGACTTCACGTTCGGCACCCACCTGTGCGACGTGGAGGTGGACCTCGACACCGGCAAGGTGCGGGTGCTCCGGTACGTCGCCGCGCACGACGTCGGCCGGGCAATCAACCCGCGCTCGGTCGAGGGCCAGATCAGCGGCGCGGTCGTGCAGGGCCTCGGGATGGCGCTGCTCGAGGAGGTGACCCTGGACAACGGGGTGAACCTGACCGGCGGCCTGTTCCAGTACCTGATCCCGGCGAGCACCGACGTGCCGGACATCGAGACCGTGGTCCTGGAGTCCGGGGAGGGGATGGGCCCGTTCGGCGCCCGCGGCATCGGGGAGCCGCCGATCGGGCCGCCGTCCGCCGCGGTGGCCAGCGCCATCCACGACGCGATCGGCCACCGGCCGGTGGCGCTGCCGATCACCCCCGAGCGGGTGCTCGCGTGCGTGGACGCCGCCGGGCAGCGGGACTGACGACCGGTGAGCGGCCAGCTGGCCTACGACTACGTCATCGCCGGCGGCGGGACCGCGGGGGCAGTGGTCGCGGCCCGGCTCAGCGAGGACCCCCGGGTCACCGTCGGGCTGCTGGAGTGGGGGCCGACCGACCAGCACGAGCCCAGGGCGCTGCAGCTCCGCCGGTGGTCGGAGATGCTCGAGGGCGAGTACGACCTGGACTACACCAGCGTCGAGCAGCCGCGCGGCAACTCCCACATCAGGCAGGCCCGGGCGCGCATCCTCGGCGGCTGCTCATCGCACAACACGATGATCGCGCTGCTGCCGCCGGCCGCGGACTTCGACAAGTGGGCGGCCCTGGGCGCGCGCGGCTGGGACGCCGGCGCGATGAGCACGTACTTCGGCCGGCTGGCGGCCAGCATCGTGCCGGTGGCCCCCGAGCACCGCAACCCCTACCTGGCCGACGTCATCGAGGCCGCCTCGGCCGCCCTGGGCATCGGTGTCCGCGAAGACTGGAACACCGCCGGTTACCGCGACGGCACCGGGTTCGTGCCCCTCGGCTACTACCCGCAGACCGGCATCCGCTCGTCGTCGTCGGTCGCGTACCTGCACCCGGTCATGGGCCGGCGGGACAACCTCGACGTGCTGACCGGGACCCGGGTGCTGCGGGTCACGTTCGGCGAGGGCAGGCGCGCCACCGGGGTCACCGTCCGCCGGGAGGACGGCCAGCTGGCGGACATCGCCGCGCGCCGCGAGGTGATCGTGTGCTGCGGGGCGATCGACACGCCGCGGCTGCTGATGCTGTCCGGCGTCGGCCCCGGCGAGGACCTGCGCCGGCTCGGCATCGAGGTGGTGGCCGACTCCCCCGGCGTGGGCGCCAACCTGTGCGACCATCCGGAGGGCCTGATCGTGTGGGAGGCGGCCCGCCCGCTCCCGCCGCAGGGAGCGTCCGACTGGGACATGACGATCATGTACCGGACGGACCCGGCCGGCGACGTCCCCGACGTGCTGGCGCACGTTCCGCTGATGACCTTCGCCATGCATTCCGAGCGGCTCGGGTACCCCACCCCCCGATGGAGCATAACGATGACGCCCAACGTCACCCGGCCGCGCAGCCGCGGCCGGGTGAGTTTGGCGTCCGCCGACCCCGCCGATCCGCCGCTGATCGACTACCAGTGGTTCACCGACCCCGACGGGCACGACGAGCGGACGCTGCTGGCGGGCATGCGGATGGCGCGCCGCGTCGCGGCGCAGGCCCCGATGGCCGGCTGGGTGGCGCGGGAGGTCTTCCCCGGCCCGGAGGTGGAGTCGGACGAGGAGCTGTCGGCGTTGGCCCGAGCGACCTGCCACACCGTGTACCACGTCTCGTGCACCGCCCGGATGGGCGCGCCGGGCGACCCGGCCGCGGTGCTCGACCCGCAGCTGCGGGTCCGCGGGGTGGACCGGCTGCGGGTCATCGACGCCTCCGCATTCCCGGCGCTGACCACCGTCAACCCGATGGTCGCCGTGCTGATGCTGGCCGAGCGGGGCGCCGACCTGGTCCGCGGCGATGCCCGCTGAGCGGGGCGCCCAGGCCCGCCCGCGACTGGCCGGCCGGGCGTCCCAGGGGCCCGGCCAGCCACCACGGGCTCTCGCGCGGCGGAACGACGGCTGGTTGAAGTTTTCGTTGGGCGAGACGGACTTGCGCCGTATGCGGGCCGACAGACAATTGATAGATCCCCGGCAGAGAGGCGAGAGCGATGCCACTGATAGAGGTCAAGGCGGTTGACCGCCGGTTCGATGATCCGGCGACGAACGAGCGGCTGATCGCCACGCTCACCGACGCGGCCTGCCAGGTGTGGGGGGAGGAGGCGCGCTCCCAGATCTGGGTGGTCCTGGAGGGGGTGCCCGCCGCCCGGTGGGGCATCGGCGGCAAGCCCCTGTCATGACCACGCACCGGCGCCTGCTGTCGACCAGCCTGACCGCCGGGGAGTCCCAGGACCTCCGGGTGGTGGGCGGCCACGGGCCATGGTTCCAGCTGGCCGACGGCCGCGAGGTCATCGACGCCAGCAACACCGCCGCGCCGCTCGGGCACTGCCATCCGGAGATCATCGAGGCGATCCGCGGGGCGGCCGGCGCCCCCGTCCTCAACGAGGGATGGCAGTGGGCCGAGCGCGACGAGGCCGCCGAGGACCTGATCAGCATCGCCTTCGACGGCGAGGACTGGGCCGGGGCCGTGCGCTTCTTCATCAGCGCAAGCGAGGCCAACGACGCGGTCCTGGCGCTGTGCCAGGCCCTCACCGGGCGTGCTCCCCTGGCCACCAGGGAACGGGCCTACCACGGCGGCGCGGGCCTGGCCCGCGATATGACGGTTCAGCCTCAGTGGCATGGCGGGCTGTCCTCGGCCAGGGGCATCCTCGCACCGCCGCGGCTGGCCACCGTGCACGAGCTGCCCGCGCCGGCCGGGGCCCGGGTCACCGGCCAGGCGGACCCGACGGCGGGGCGGGAGTGGACGGCCGGCGCGAGCGCCAAGCTGGCCGGCAGCGCCGCAGTCCTGCTCGACTACAGCCAGGGCGGCATCTACCACACTCCCCATTACCAGGACCAGGTGGCGGCGCTCGCCCGGGAGGCCGGCGCCTACTGGATCGCGGACGAGACGGTGACCGGCTTCGGCCGGGTCGGCGGCTGGTTCCAGTTCCAGCACGGCCAGTCGCGGCCGGACTTCGTCACCCTGGGCAAATGCATGAGCGCGGGCGGAGCGCCGGCCGGCGCCGTGGTGCTGTCGGAGGAGATGCTGGACCGCCTCAGCGGGACCAGTTGGCAGAGCTACTCGACCTACCGTGCGCACCCGGTCGCGATGGCGGCGCTCCGCGCGCACCTGCGGGTATCGAGCCGGGATCGGATCTACGAACGCGCCCTCGGCCTGGACGGGTACATGTTCCGCAAGCTCACCGAGGTCGCCGAGCGGCACCCGAGCGTCGCGCGCGTGGACGGCCGCGGGCTGCACTGGACGGTTGAGCTGCACGGGCCCGACTGGCACAGCTGGCGTGGCCAGGAGGCCGAGCCGCTGGCCAGCCGGGTGGTGGCCCGGGCGCTGGAGGCCGGGGCGCTGATCGCCACCAGCGGTGAGCAGACCTCGCTGTTCCTGGCGCCGCCGCTGGTGATTACCGAGGCCGAGCTGGACCAGGTCTTCGACGCGCTGCACCACGGGCTGACCGCCGCCGACCAGGAATACGAGGCCAGGGCTCCGTCAGCGCTCGCGTGAGGCCTCGCCGCCCGTAAGCGCGATGACGTGACCCCCGGCCTCCCACCCCTGCGCCACCAGGATGTCGACGCCCTGGTCCACCGCGATCCTCGCGTCGGCGGCGCTGCCGACCGTCAGCATCGCCACCGCTCCCGCCTCGTGCACGCGGCCGAGGAGGGGGGACGGGTCGCCCCAGAAGAACGACACCACCGGGACGCCTTCCTCGAGGCAGGCCTCCAGGCGCTTGCGCATGTTCCAGGCGAGGACGAGGTTGACCCCGAACGGCCGGTCGGTGAGCTCGCGGGTCCGGCGGAGGAGCGAGCGGATCTCCTCCGGCGTCCGCCAGGTGACCGACAGTATCCCGAGCGCGCCCGCGTTCGACACCGCCGCCACCAGCTCGGGGCAGGTCAGATTGGCGATGGGGGCCTGGACGATCGGCACGTCGATCTTGAGGATCCGGGTCAGCGCGGTGTCGAACATGGGATCGGCGTACCTCCTGGCCCTACTGCTGGAGCTCGGCGACGACGGCGAAATGATCCGAGGGCCAGACGCCGTCCACCGGGGCGGTGCCGCCCAGCCTGACCGATTGCACGCGGCCGCGACCCTGCCGGTGCGGGCCGACCAGGACGTAGTCGATCCGCGAATCCGGGAGGATGGTGCTGGCCTGGTAGCCGTTGCGGCGGTCCCAGGTGAAGCCGGGATCGGCGGGATCGGCGTAGCGCCACGCGTCGATGAGAACCAGCCCCGGCGCCGCCGGGGCGGTGAGCAGGCCGCCCAGCAGCCGCAGCTCGTCCGAGCCGGGTTCAGCGTTGAGGTCGCCGGTGACCACCGGCGGGTAGGCGCAGTCGGCGGCCTGCCCGGCGACGAACTCGGCGAGGACACGGACCTGCACCACGCGGACCTGTGACCGGCCCAGCCCGTAGGTCAGGTGGGTGGTGAACATGGGCAGCGCGCCGCCCGGCGTGTCGATGCGGGCATGCAACGCCATCCGGCCCTCCTCCGCCGGGCCGCCGGCCGGGAGCGCGGCGTGGGCCTGCGCGGCGATAGGCCAGCGGCTGAGGATGGCGTTGCCGAGGGTCAGCCCGTCGCGCTCCCTGGACGCCGCGGTCCAGCACCAGTGCATGCCCAGCCGCTCGGCGAGCTCGGCGGCCTGGTTCTCCCCCGACGCTCCCCACACCTCCTGCAGCCCGCACACGTCGGGCCCGATCTCGGCGAGTGTCGCCGCTATCGCCTCCCGGCGCTGCTCCCAGGGCCCATAGCGCCACCACAGATTCCAGCTCAGGATCCGCATCGCCGGTGCCGGCCTCCTTCCGCCCTGGGCGCCTGTCGCCAGACCAGCTGCCATGATCGCTCATGCTGCCGATCCACGGCGAGGGCGCACCTGATCGGGGGTCGGTGGCGCGGGGCCGGGGATCTTGCTGTCAGCATGGGCTATTCGCTGCCAGCCATACTCATACCTGCGGGGCGAGCAGCCACCGGCCTCCTGCCGGCGGAGCTAGCGGCTCTCCGTCCGTCCCTCGAGCGGAGGAGGCACCGGACCTTTGAGTTACGACGCGGAGGCTGCCGAGCGGGTCCGGCGGCTGCTGTCGGGCCGGGACGACGTGGTGGAAAAGAAGATGGTCGGCGGCCTGTCATTCCTGGTCAACGGCAACATGTGCTGCGGCATCACGGGGACGGCACTGATGGTCCGGGTCGGCGCTGACGGCCGCGAGCAGGCACTGCGTGAGCCGCACGTCCAGCCGATGCAGTTCGCCGGCCGGGCTCTGTCCGGGTTTATCTACGTCGAGCCCGCGGGCTTCGCGGCTGATGACGCGCTCGCCCGGTGGGTGCAGCGGGGGCTCGATTTCGTGTCCGGGCTCCCGGCCAAGCCGGTCCGTACGGGCAAATGACGGGCCGGGCCGCCGGCTGGGCGCGGCACGTCCGGCCCAGCCCAGGGTCCGCCAGGCAATCCCCGGCGCGGCGCCGCGGGTAGCCCGCACGGCTGTTGGACCGCTGTGCCTTACTGCCCGGCCACGGCGGGATTGAGCCGTATGAGCCGCGCAGGGTTTGTCTCGTCGAGTTCAGCGACGCCCTCTCGTGACTTCACGAAGTCTGAGAATGAACGGTAGCCGAGCGCTTTCTCGCTGAATGACGGGTCCATGCGCCTCATCTGGCTCTTCACCGCGGAGCTGTGCAGCCAGTCGGCGTCATCCTTTTCCTGGCCGAGCCGCAGCGCCCGTTCCAGGAGCCTGGTCGCCAGCTCCTGCGGGTCCTCGGAATCGAGCTCAATCTCGTCGGTTTCCTCCGCCGCCCGCCGCGTGGTACGTCGCGAGCCCCGCGCGGACGATGTGCTGGCGGACCCGCGACGCTGCGCCTGTGCGCCGGCCGTGCGTGCGGTTGCCTGGTCCGAAGCGTCGGCGGGTGTGATGCCCGGGAGTGCGTCGTAGATCACCATTTCGTCACACGCGGCGGCGAGCGCCTTGCTGGTCGATCCCGCGACCCCGACACCCACGACGTAACGGCCCAGACGCCTGCACCGCTGGGCAAGGGGGATGTAGTCCGAGTCCCCGGCCACGATCACCACGTGGGTCAGGTCGGGAAGGCGGAACATGTCTTCCACCGCGTCCACGGCCAGCCTGATGTCGGCGCCATTTTTGGCGTACGCGGCGGCGGGAAACAGCTGCACCAGGTCCACCGCGCGGCTGACGAGCTGTCCGCGGTAGTCGGCGTTGACGGGGGCTGACCAGTCCGCGTAGGCGCGGGTGAGCACGAGGGTGCCGAACGATGAGGCGAAGTCGATCACCGCGCCGACGTCCACGAGGGCGCGCCGGACCTTCTCCGCGATGTCGGGATCGGCCGATCTGTCGTCCCTGTCGAAGCCGCGCACCTTGTCGCGCTGGAACTGGCCCCGGCCATGAACCTGGTCGTAGCGCGAGACCACGATGTTGTCGAAGTCGATGTAGACGGCGACTCGGGTGTCGCCAGGGTCGTTCATGATTGCCTTTCTCGTCGGGACGCCCTCGTGAGCCCAGCCCGCCGGAAAACTCAAGGTGACCGGCTAAGCAGTTATCAGGCCGCCGGCCTTACGAAGATCACTATTGTGGCGGCGAAGCAGCGGGGATTGATGATCTCTACTGTCGCACAGCCGGTCGTGGTGAACATAGCGGCCAGGACGGTGCGGCCCAGCCGCCACGGCCCAGCCGAGGCGTGGCCTAGTGACGGTGGCTGACCGGATCGGGCCGCTCGGCCGTTGGCCGTGATCCCTGCGGGCGCGCCAGGTGGTAGGTGACGTGCGGCTGCAGGGGATGGCCATGGGGCATTCTCGGGTGGTCGAACCTGGCCACCTCCGTCATCCCCAGACGGTGCATGACGGCCTGCGACGGCTGGTTGAGCACCGCGGTCATGGACCAGACCTCCTCCAGGCCGGCGCCGTCGAAGGCGACCCCGAGCGCTGCCCGCGCGGCTTCGGTGGCGTAGCCGTGGTGCCAGGCGCGTTTGGCCAGCCGCCAGCCGACCTCGACGCCGCCGGCGCCTGGCACGTCGTCGGGCATGGGATTGAGCCCGGTGAAGCCGATGAACTCGCCAGTCTCGGCGACCTCGAGCGCCCACAGGCCGTACCCGAGGTGGTCGAAGCAGGACTCGATGCGGTCGATCAGCGCGTCGCTGGCCGCCCGGCTGAGGGGTGCCGGGAAGAAGAGCATGGTCTCCGGGTCGCCGTTGAGGTCGGCGAACGGCTCGCGGTCGGAGTCTTGCCAGCGCCGCATCAGCAGCCTTCCGGTCCAGAGGGTGTCGAACCTTCCGGTCCGGCTCATGCCGGTCGTCCTGGCCCCGCTGCGCGGACTGCTGGTGCCATGGCGATCCTCCGGCGAGGCGCCCCTGGCCGTCTGGGTCATGCCCGCAAGTTACCCGGTGAGGGGCGAGCGCGCTTCCAGGTCTTATAAGCGGCCCAGCGCCCAGGGGTCGATATTCCAGAGCGAATAGCCTGCGTCGCGCAGAGCCTTCGCACACGCCGGGCACCGCATAGGTTTCTCCACTCCGAGCCCCCATAGTGCTGCCACGTTATCCGCTGGCAGGTCGAGGGGGTCGTACCAATATCCGCAGAGGGCCAGCGGCTGTGGCGTGCGGTCTAGATAGCGCACCGCATGTTCGCGGATCAGCACGCGTTTTCCGTAGGCTTCCGGGACTGGTGTACGCCATTCCATAACTGCCTGATAGTTCAGCTTTCCCGACGGCTGCCCGTCAGGAGGGCTCGGAGGGGCAGGCGTCTCATGGCCTACGTCGCCGGGAGATTGAGAGCCTGTCGGGATCGATGCTTCTGCCTGCGCTGGAGGTTCGGCCTGTGGCGGCGGCCACGGCCTTCGATACTTTATTTCGCCGGATGGCTGTGATGGTTCGCCCGGTGGAACCCGCGCTGGCTTTCTGCTGATGGTATTGACCATTATGCCCGCCACGATGATGCCTGCGATATACCAGGCGACCGCGGCCCATCTGGTCGAGACGGCAAACCGCCACGCCACGAGCATCAGGGCTACGAACTCGACCCCTACGATGATTGCCTTGCCTGGCCGTTCACGCCAGGACTCAAAGACGCCCGAAACTCCCACTTCTGTCATCTTGCGAGAAAAAGCGTAGATCGTTGCTGCCCCAAACACGACAACAAAGATGACCGCGAATATGCCGTGGCTGACCATGACCCCGATATTAGGCTGCGAGCCGAGCACTTACAAGCGCGCCATGCCTGATGGCTCGTTCCTGGCACAAAGCGTACTGGCGCTCCTGAACGATAGCCCGTGACGCTGCCAGATGACCGGCCGCCGGGGCTTTACCTCCTCTTTGATTAATTTGACAAGCTCTTGGACTGCGGCGGATTTTGATGTATACAAAGAACAGCCATCCGGCGCGAATCCCGGCTGGCTGCTCACGCCGGGTCCAGATATGCAGAGCACTTATGCGGGCGGCTCCCGAACGCGGGCTGGCTGGTGCCCGTTCACAACTGGTGCTATATGGATGGCCGGGAATCACCACGGCCTACGGGCCTGATGTACAGGCTCCGGGGGCGGGATGGACACTGGCGGTATGTCGTGGTCTGTGCATGCGGTGCCGTTGCCCGATGGTGACCGGCCGACTGATCTGTGGGTGGATGAGGCGGGCTGTCTGGTCGCCGAGCCGGTTCCGGCGGCGGAGCGGCTGCCCGGCCGGTACGTCGTGCCCGGGCTGGTGGATGCCCATGCCCACCCGGCCGTCGGCGGGGCGGTCGGCGGGCCGGTCGCGCTGGGCGGGGCTGAGGCGCTGGACGCGCTGACGGCCTGGGCCGCCTCCGGGGTGTGCCTGGTGCGTGATGCCGGATCGCCGGGAGGGCTGGTGCTGCAGCTTGACCTCCCCCTGGGGATGCCGCGGCTGCAGGCCGCTGGGCGGTTCCTCGCCCCAGCGGGACGCTATTTCCCGGCGCTGCTGCCTGAGGGTGCACCTGAACAGCAGCTGACCGAGCTGGCGCTGGGCGAGCTGGCGCGCGGCGGGCAGTGGGTGAAGCTGATCGCCGACTTCCCGGCCATCGCCGACGGAACGCCGTCCGGCCCGCCCGCGCCGACGTATTCGGGCGAGGCCGTCGAGGCGATGGTCGCCGCGGTGCATGCCGCGGGGGGGCGGGTCGCTGCCCATGTCAATACGGATCTGGTCGCACCGCTGGTTCGTGCGGGCGTGGATTCCATCGAGCATGGCATCGCCATGGACGAATCGGTATTGCGGCTGATGGCCCAGACTGGGGCTGCCTGGACGCCGACGCTGTGCGCGGTACTGGGCGTTCCCGGCACCGCGCCGGAAGCGGCCCGGCGGCGGGCCGCGGATTACCGTCCGCGGCTGCGCGAGCTGCTCCCGCTCGCCCACCGCCTGGGCGTGCCCATCCTGACCGGGACAGACACCGCTGGATCCGTCGCCCGCGAGGTCGCGCTGCTGGCCGAGCATGGACTCGAGCCAACGGCCGCGCTCGAGGCCGCAACCACCACCGGCTACCGCTTCCTCGGCGAATCCTTCGATACCCCCGGACTTCCGGCGACGCTGGTGACCTACGAGCACGACCCTCGCGAGGATCTCACGGCGCTTTCCGCACCGGCCGCGGTCATCATCAACGGCATCCGGGTCCGCTGACATCGCACTTCCACCCCCCGCTGATGTGCGGGCAGTGCCCCTTTGGCCGGGCTCGTCACGCTGGCGGCCGGGTTCTGGGGCTTGGGGAGCCGAGGGCCTGGCATCCTCGGGCTATGGACAAGGCGCCGGTGCCCGTGCGCGACCTCACGGACCCTGATCAGAACCAGGCGGTGCTCGATGCGGCCTCCGCCCTCGCCGAGGGCCACGCGGCGGCGGAGCAGGTCGCGGACAGCCACGGTCCGGCGGTAGCGGCCGAAGCGATCGCCGCGGCCCGCTCGCGGCGGCGGCTGGGCGAGCTGGCCGGGCCGATCCACCTGACCGTGGTGTGGGCCATGTACGGCGAGACGGGGCGCATGGTCCCCCGTGCAGTGCACCCGCACGGGGAGGACTTCGTACGGGCCAAGGTCCGCCAGCTCGATTGGCTGACCGGCGGCCTGCCCGGCGTCACGTGGAACATCATCGCCTGCGACGACGGATGCCCAGACCGGCCCTCGAGTGCCGACCTCATGACCGACATCGCGGAGGCCGAGGGCTACCCGAGAAAGGGTCACCGCGGCGTGACGGTGCTCAGGCTGGCTGAGGTGATCGGGAGTGACATCTCGATCAGCCCCGCATTCGACCGGCTGACCTCGACCGACCAATCCCGCAAGGGCGGGTCGATACTGGCCGCGCTGGCCGCCGCGATCAGGGACGATCCGCCGCGGGCGGACGGCGCCGGCCGGCATGTGGTCTGCTACACCGACGCGGATCTGTCCGCGAACCTGGCCCAGCTGGGCTCGCTGGCGGCGCCCGTGGTGGCCGGTGACGAGGTGACCGGCGACGAGGTGGTCAGCGCGCTCGGCCAGCGGTACGGGATCGACGGGGCGGTGCTGGTCCGGGCCGACGGGCCGGTCACCGAACCGCACAGCACCGGCGACAAGCCGGACAAGATCATCATCCTGTTCCGCCATTTCGTGCGGGCCATGCTCATCCCGTCCCTGGCGCATGTGCTCGACACCCAGGCCGGCTTCAAGGCGTTCGACGCGGCCGCGCTTGGCCCGGTCATCGGGCAGATGGCGTCCTTCAACGAGACCTTCGACGTCGAGTTGCTCATCCACCTCGCCCAGCACTACGGGCCACTGGCCCTGGCGGTCGAGCCGATCGTCTTCACCGAGGACTTCGCCGCGACGAACTTCCCTTCCGTCGATCCCGGGCCGCGCCACCTGGCGATGGTTCACCAGGTCGTGGAGCTCTACGACCGGCTCGTCGCACCGACCGCCCCCGTCACCGGCGAGGCGGCCGACCTGCTCGCCCTGATCAGGACGCTCGACCTCGACGCCTATGTGACCTTGATCAACCACCTTCGCGCCGAGGACTCCGGCGACCCGACACTGTTCGACCGGCGATGGCCCGTGCAGCACCTTCGCGACATCCTCCGCCGCTGACACCCGTTACCCGCATGACTGTGGTCTACCTGGTGCAACACGGCGAGAAGGAGAGCTTGCCGGGTGATCCGGGGCTGACGGCGATGGGCCGGCAGCAGGCCACGCGGACCGGCCGGTGGCTGCGCGGCCTGGGGGTGCAGACCTTGTGCACCAGTCCCATGCGGCGCGCCAGGGAAACAGCCGGCTGCATCGCCTCGGTCACCGGGCTCACGGCCCGGCCCGATGCCAGGCTGGCCGAACGCCTGAACTGGGACGCCAGCATGCCCTTCGAGGCCTTCCTGGCCTTGTGGGCCCGCACGAGGCACGATCGCGGCTTCGCGCCCGGCAACGAGGAGTCCTCGCGGCAGGCAGGAGCACGGCTGCAGGCATTCCTCGCCGGCCTGCCCGGCACACCCGGGCCGGTCGCGGTGGTCACCCACGGCGGGGTCACGACCGACCTGTTGTGCAACCTCCTTGGCGACGATGCCCTCCCCCCGCACCTGCTGGACGCGGGCATACCACCATGTGCCGTCACCGCCATCGATGACCTGAACGTCATCATGATCGCCTCGACTGCACACCTTGCGTGACCGCCGCTTTAGTGGCAATCCCTGGCCGGCTGGCGCCGCACGCCCGCAGGGGCAACTGGGTGCGCTCGAGGCCGTTGGCGGCACTGCTGGCGGGGAAATGACGGGGTCAGCTGCCGAGCTGGTCAGTGGCACGTTCCCGGCCCGGGCTCCTGGGGTGATCGGGGCAGGTAGTTGCTGAGTTCGATGAGGTTGTGATCGGGGTCGCGCAGGTAACAGCTGACGATGGGCCCGGTCGCGCCGGTGCGCTCAACCGGGCCCGTTTCGACGGGGACTCCGGCGGTGGCCAGTTGTGCGATGACGTCAGCGATGTCGTCGTCGACGATCAGGCAGATGTCCGCGCTTCCCGGCGTCGGTCGTAGCGCCTTGGGCTCAAACTCCTTGCCGGCCTGGTGAAGGTTGATCTTGCTGGTCCCGAAGGCCAGCGCGGTGCGTCCGGCGCCGAAGGTCACCGCGTCCATGCCGAGGACCCGGGTATAGAACTCAACGGTCGCCTCGATGCTGGCCACCGTCAGCACGAGATGATCAAGCCTGTCTACCCGCACCGCGCCTTCTCCTCACCTTGGGCGTAGCTGCGCCAGGCTGGCCAAACCGCCGCAGCCCTTGCCAGGCAGGTTGCTGCGCGAAGTCGAAGTACCGCGTCCGCTCGATGACCAGATGCCCCCGGCCGAGCAGCGGGCCGCCGATGACGCCCCGGTGAAGCCGCACGGCGCGGTAGTGACGCGGCGCCATGGCGACCGCCACGGCGTGCACGCGGTCGGTGTGCCACTCGGCGGGGACCTCACGCGTTCCGAACAGCACCAGGTTGCCATGCAGGGCAGGCGCGATCTCGGCGTCGTAGTAGCCCAGCAGCCCCACCGATGCATAACGTCCCAGCCCGGCTACCACCTCAGCCTCCAGCTGGTAGATCGCGGCATGGTTCATTCCGGGACGCTGATCACCGAAGAATCCGATCGCCGTGACATCGTGCGCGCCAGCCAGAGCGGGCACATCGGGCACCACCAGCCAGTGACGGCAGTCAGCCCGCGTGTATTTGAGCAACTCGACCGACGTCCGCCGACCCGGCCAGGACCGGGCCTCACGCCGCAGCCGTCCGAGCATCTGGTCCATCACCCTGCCATCTGCCAGGGTGCGCTCGGGATCGGTGAACGGACGCGCAGGCAACCGATCCAGTGCCCCGAGCACCTCCATGCGCTGCACGGACCGACCGTACGATACCGGCACGATCCAGACAATGCCGCCGGCCCTGCCGGGGGAACCGTCTCACCAGCAGGCCAGCCCGCCGACGGTCATCTTTCGGTCCCGGCTGGTTCGTTTTGGGTTGCGGGTAAGGGGACGCGCCGAATAGAACTGGTGGCCGGAGCTATCAGGAGCTTTGAGGAAGGAGGGCTGAGCGATGTACGCCACGCACACTGCGCTCGTGTCCTCCCGGGTAACCAGCTGAACTGATCCCGGAGCGGGCGGGGCGCCTCCAGACGGAGAAGGCCTTGATTCCGCATCAGCATGACCTGACCCTGCGCCCGATCACCGGGCCTGATGAGCTCGATCTGTTCAACGGTTTGCCGTACGTCCTCAACGACGAGGTAGCTGGCGACCTGGCGGCCGGCCGGCGCCGCCCGGAATGGCTGTGGCTCGCCCTGCGCGGTGATCGCGTGGTGGCCCGGGCCGGATGGTGGACACGGGCGGGGGACCAGCACCCGCTGGTGATGGACATCTTCGATATCGACGGCGACACCGACGACGGCGTGCAGCTGCTGAGGACCGCGCTGCCCGCAGTGATCCCCGCTGGCGCGACACCGCCGGAGTACAACCGGTTCCTCCCCGCGGATTGGCGCGACCACCAGCCCACCCGGCAGGCGGTCGACGACCGGATGGGGGCCCTCGAACGCGCCGGGGCAAAGCTGTTCGTCGAACGGCTGCGCCTGGAATGGCGACCCGGCACGCCCGTTGCCGAGCTCAGCGGGCGGCTCACCTTCCGGCCGGTTCGCCACCCGGGCGAGTTGATCGAACTCATGACGCTCGTGCTCGACGGCACTCTCGACGCGCACAGTCGCGACGACCTGACCCGCATGACACCCAGCCAGGCCGCACAGGAGCAGTACCACACCGAACTCGAGCGCTACGCCAGCCCGCACGAGTGGTGGCGGATCGCGACGCTGCCGGACGGAGAACCGGTCGGGTTTGTGATCCCCGCGCACAACGGTTACAACCCGATCATCGCGTACCTCGGGGTGGTGCCGGCACACCGCGGCCATGGCCATATTCACGATGTGCTTGCGGCGGGTACGAGCCTGCTCGCGGCGCACAACGTACCGCGGATCCGGGCCGCCACCGACGCCGGTAACACACCAATGGCGGCGGCCTTCGCCCTGGCCGGCTACGTCACCTTCGAGCGCCAGATCGACATGACCTGGCGATGATTCACGCCCGCGGGCGGGACGGTGAGGATAGGGGGCCGGCCCGGGGCATGCTGGGGAAGGTGGCTCAACCGCAGCACGCACCAAAGGACGGAGGAGGCAGTTGAACGAGAGCGCAGCCGTGCCAGCGGTACAGGAGCCTGGTCGCAGCGCCCTGGACGCGGACGGGTACATCGTCGTGCCGACCGGCCTGCCCCGCTCGATCCTGCAAGCCGTCGTGGACGACATCTGGCGGCATGCCGGTGCCACACCCGGCGACCCCGCCACGTGGTACCAGCCGGCCATCATCCGGCCACGGCCGGGAATGGTCGAGATGTACCACTACCAGTCGATGTGGAACGTCCGGCAGCACCCGGCGGTCTACCGGATTTTCCGCGACCTGCACGACACGGACGAGTTGTGGGTCTCCATCGACCGGGTCGCGCTCAAGCCGCCGGTCCGGCCCGACCAGCCCGACTACGACCAGCCTGGCTTCATCCACTGGGACACCGACATCAACCGGTATCCGGACATCCCATTCCGGCTGCAAGGGGTTCTCGCGCTGGAGGATACGTCCGCCGACATGGGCGGCTTCCAGTGCGTCCCCTCCATCTACCGCGACCAGCGGCGCTTCCTCGACGAATGGTCCAAGGCCGGCCCTGTCCCCCGTGCCCCCGATATCGGCGACCATCCGATCGTCAGGGTTCCGCTGGCCGCTGGCGACCTGGTCATCTGGAAGACGACGCTGCTGCACGGAAACGGCAGAAACTCCTCGCGGCGCCCCCGGCTGGCCCAATACGTCGCCATGAACCCGCTGCCCCAGGCCGGAGAGCAGCGCGAGACAGAACGACGGAGCCGCATCACGTCGTGGTCCACCTGCTCGCCCCCAGACGGCGATGCCTTTCCCGGTGACCCACGCCGCATCGAGCAGCAGCGGGGTGAACCGGCGTCGCTCGGCCCACTGGGCCGGCGCCTGTTGGGACTCGACGAATGGGCCCCGGGCACGCCCTGACCGCTCACACCGCTGGCTGCGTGAGGCGCGGGCCGGTTAAGCCGTGTAGCGCAGCTTGAGTTCGTCGGTGTGGCCGGACCAGCTCAGGCGCAGTGTCCAGCAGCCGGGTGCCGGCAGGTTGATGATCGAGGGTCCTGGCCCGCCCGGCACCGACACGATCGCTGAGCGCGTGCTGCCCGCGAGCGTGGCTTTGATAACCAGTGGATCCGGCGCGACGAGCGGAACCCTCGACACCCACAAGATCTTGTTGTTCCTGTCTCGCAGCGGCGGCGAGTGCAGCGCGTCGCGGGGCGCCCACAAGATCGCCACGATGTTGCCCGCCTCGCCCATCACATGCGGCATGGCCACATCCGCCGGGTGGAATCCCGACCGCGCCCACACCGGCAGCGGGCTGACCGGCGGCTGCTCAGCACAGCCGTCTGAGGTGACCACACCTGGCTGGGCCGTGCCCGCCTGGGCAGCGCTCGCCCGCGCCGCCGACTGCTCAGGACGCGCTGAAGGCTGACCACTACCGGTACATGCCGCCACGAGCAACGCTGCCGCCGCCAGCGGCCCGTACACCACACCGGGCCTCACAGCCCGACGGTATGCCCGCGAGCCCGCTTCGCATACCCAGTTGCGCACGCAGTTCGAGCTTGAAGCGCACCACGCGGCAGAAGAGTGCGGGTTCGTGGGATGCGCTCCAGTGCGCCGAGCAGACTGTTGGCATGCCTGTCCGACTTCACCACATCGTCATCGACGCTCACGACCTGCCCGGCCTGGCCCGGTTCTGGACGCAAGCGCTTGGCTGGAAGATCCTGTCCGAGCGCGAGCGGGAGATTGTTATCGGGACTGATGAGAACGCACCCGTCGGCATCTGCTTCATGCCGGTCACCGATCCCAAGACGGTCAAGAACCGTGTTCATCTCGACCTGACCAGCAGCGCGGCAGACCGTCTTCAGGAGATTGACCGTCTTCTTGCGCTCGGGGCACGCCGGGTTGACATCGGGCAGACTGGCGCCGAGTCCTGGACCGTTCTCGCCGATCCCGAGGGAAACGAGTTCTGCGTAGTGAGGCCGAAGGAAACGCTCATCCGTTAAGCCCGATCGGGGAGGGCTGCCGGCGAACTCTCTGCGGCAGAAGCGAGCGTTCTCGGCACTTATGGCGCGGATGGTTACGCGGCGTGGCCGGGCCGCCGGGGGACGGACTCGGGGGCTGCGGGACCGCCTGCAGCCCCGAAAGCCTCTTGCTGCTCGCGCTTGTCGGCCTGGTTGTGGATCGCCATCCACGTCGTTGCGCTGATCGGTTCGGGCGGGCATGTCTGCGGGATTTGCATGTGCGGGCGGCGCGCAGGGTGCATCACGGCATGGGGCATCGTCATGGCCATAGCCGGTGTAGTTGCGCCATGAATCCTGGGTTCGGGTCGGCGATCGGCCGCTGTGCCTTGATGCGGGCAAGCGCATCGCTGGCGCCGATTCCCAGCGCCCGGCAGTGGATGGCGATGTCGATGTAACTGGCCCGGCTCACGCCCTGCCTGCAGTGCAGGTAGACATTGCCACCGTCGTTGAGCCACGCCACGATGGCATCGGCCAGGCCGGTGAGCACCTCGTCCTTCAGGCACCCGTCGGGCACGTCATCGATCCACACCGCCAGCACCGCCTCCACGATGGCGTGGTTGATGAACTGCTCGTTGTTCTCGCCGCGGTCCATGCAGACCACCAGCAGGGGACCGGCGAACGGGGGCGAGTCGATGGCGGCGTCCAAGGCGCCGCCTTGCCACACGACGCCTTGGTCGAGTACATCGATCTGGTCATAGTCCATGGCTGTTTTCACCAACCTGCTGCCCGGCCGCTGCATGATGAACCAGGCGGCGGCCTGGCAGGCCGCCGAGGGCCGAAGGGGATCACTACCCAGCATCACAGCGGTCAGGCATTCACGGCCGTCCGCAAGCGGTGCGCCTGCCCGCTAGAGATCAGGCAGGGCGCACATGAGCGCCGCCGCGCGGCTTGCGCTATGGGCGGCTGTTCGTCACAGCGCGGCAACCTGGTTCGGGCGTGTGACAGGGTTGGGTCCGGGGTGCTTTTCGGCTAGGCCTTCGGTGGCCGGGCCGGCCCTGATGGGGGGAAGTAACGGGCCGGTCATGTTGGCGGGCGGGGAGGGCGTATGCGGGTGGGGCTGCACGCGCTGGGTATCGGGACAGGCGCCCGCCCGGAGGTGATCCGGGCGGTGGCGGTGGCGGCCGATGCGGCTGGCTTTGCCACCTTGTGGTCGGGTGAGCATGTGGTGCTGGTAGACCGGCCCGCGTCCCGGTACCCGTATTCGGCCGATGGTCGGATTGGCGTCCCTGCCGGCGCGGACTGGCTGGATCCGCTGCTGGGGCTGAGTTTCGCCGCCGCGGTGACCAGCCGGATTACCGTGGCCACGGGCGTACTGCTGCTGCCCGAGCACAATCCGGTGCTGGTGGCCAAACAGGCAGCGACGCTGGATGTGCTGTCCAGCGGGCGGCTCACGCTGGGCATCGGCATCGGCTGGTCGGCGGAGGAGTTCGCGGCACTCGGCGTCCCGTTCGCCCGGCGCGGTCAGCGCGCGGCGGAGTACGTGGCGGCGATGCGCCGGCTCTGGTCCGAGGACGTCGCTTCCTTCCACGGCGAGTTCGCCAGCTTCGAGGCGGTACGGGTCAACCCCAAGCCGGTCCGTGGCCGGCGGATCCCCGTCGTTGTGGGCGGCAACAGCGACGCGGCACTCGCGCGGGTGGCAGCCTTCGGGGATGGCTGGTACGGGTTCAATCTCACCGCCGCCGAAGCCGCCGAGCGGGTCGCCGCGCTGGCCGGACACTGCCAGCAGCAAGGCCGCAGCCTGAGCGAGCTGAGTGTAGCGGTCGCGCTGACCGACGCCGATCCGGCCCTGGTGCCTGACCTGGCCAGAGCCGGCGTGACCGAACTCGTCCTGGTCGCCGCCCCGCCGCCAGACCCGGCCGAAGCCACCACCTGGCTCACCGATCTGGCAAGCCGCTGGGGTCTCCCCGCTGGGCCATAGCATCAGGCCGCCTGCTCCCTGTCAGGCAAGCCACGCGCCCATCGCGGCTACGGTCTATTGTGGCGTCCCGCTTGAGCAGTGCCTGCCGGCACACTGGCCGCCGCGTTCGGTATCCGCCGTTATCTGCATGGCAACGGTCCTGGACGCCGCGCAGGCCAGGTGCCAGGCTCAGGTCCGGCGGCGAACGCCGCGCTGACCGATCCAGGCCAGCCCCGGGCCGGGGTTAGCCGGATGCGGACCAGCTGAGCGTCGCGGGCCCAGACAGGCAAGCCAATCAAAGGAGAGCGTCATGAGCGTGTACAGGGTGACCGAGGTCATCGGGACAAGCGGCACGTCATGGGAAGACGCCGCAGCGGAGGCGATCAGGACGGCAGCCGGGACCATCCGCGATCTTCGCGTGGCTGAGGTCGTTAAGCAGGACATTCACCTGGACGAAGGCGGAGCGATCACCTACCGCACCAAGCTTCAGCTCTCGTTCAAGTACGAACGCGAGCACTGACCCCTGGTCCGCTTCGGCTGGCTGACCGGATCCGGTGCGCCAGTTCCCAAGCAACCCTGCCCTCCAATGCCTGGGTGGACCTTACCCATGCGTCGTGAAACGCCCAGGAATACCCGCTCGGTCAGCGGCATGTGCGGATGTCAGGGAGCGGGGGCAAGCCGGCAGCGGGCACATCGGCCTCGGTAGATTCAGGGCAATGAAGAAGCTTTTCGAGCTCTTGGTCTGCTTCCTCCACCCCCTCGCGGTTGTCTTGATGTGGCTCGACCTGGCAACCCGCCCCGACATGGCGCGCGGCTGGAAGCTGGCGTGGGCCATCTTGGGCCTCATCCCGCTGGTGCCGTTCATCTACGTCCTCACCGGCGGTGACCTATGGTGAGACCTGGCTGCGGATGCGGCACCGCAGGTGGCATCGGAGCGGGCACTAGGCCACGTCCTTGAGACCACCACGTGGCGCGTCAGTGGACGCCTGAGAGTTGGCGTCGTTGCTCGTTACTGCTGCGCCCGGCGATCAGCCCATGGTGATCGCTTTCCGCCGGATCGATGGCGGAGGCGAAGCGCAACGATGACGACCGCCACTCCGACGAGCAGGGCGACACTGTTGGGGATCACCAGTGCCGGGATCCCGGCTGCCACCCCGTAGGCGATCCAGAGCATGCCGCGGTGCACGGAAGACCCAAGACTTACCGCTCATCGGCCAGATCTGTGTCGGTCTGTCGTTCACTGGCCACAGTGGGAGACCCGAGGCCTCCGTGACCGTCAGGGCCGTAGACCATCTGGGGCGGGCTGGCCGGGCCCGGCCGGGTGCCGGCTGGGGTCAGGATCGCTGGCTGGTGGCTTGATACCGCTCAGCGACGCTGGCCGGGATGCGCCCCGCGGCTGCTGACCGCGATGCCCGCCGCTGTCAACCCACCCAGACACCGCCGCCGCGCTCGCGGTTTACTGCGGTCCGTGCGGCCGGCGGCGCTGTCCCCGGCCGGCCTTGCGGGCGTGGCCGATGAAGGGGGCGAGCTGCCGGCGGAACGCGGTGGCGTTCTTGGTGCTCAGATCGATCTCATACTCAGAGCCGCCGATGGCGAACCGCACCGTCTCATCCGCCGGGCCCCCGTCCAGATCGTCTTCGAGCGCGACGGTTATCTTCTGTGCCATCCGGCCTCCCCGGCTGCGATCGGCTGCCTGCACCGTGCAAGATCAACTGCCATGACCTTATGAGAGCCGGACTCTCCCCCCGCAGATGGCACTTAACCGCAAACGCCGCCAGTTGCCAGCCACTCACGTGGATCTACCCGCCCGCGGTGCATAGCGCACGTGCCCGCGCGGCACGACCGTGCGTTCCCCCCGGCCCCGCAGCCGTCGACCTGCGCCTGCAACGGCCCTGGCCCGGGAAGGCCACGCCGACCCGGTCGCAGGCACCATCCGGACGTGGACTGTCCGCCATCGCGCGTACCGTGCCTGTACATGGCTATCGCCCGCTTCCCCAGCATCGTCATCGACTGTCCCGACCCGGGCGCCCTCGCGACGTTCTACGGCGCGATGCTGGACTGGAAGGCCGACGTCTCCCCCGACTGGGCTGAGGTCCGCGCGGACTATGGCCAGTGCATCTCCTTCCAGCAGGTAAAGGACTACACCCCGCCGAGATGGCCGGCCCAGGAGGTGCCCCAGCAGATGCATCGCGACGTAATCGTCGACGACCTCGACGCCGCCGAGGCGGCGGTGCTCGATCTCGGCGCGACCAAGCACGAGCACCAGCCCGGTACGTCCTTCCGGGTGTTCCTCGACCCGGCGGGGCAGCCCTTCTGCCTCTGCCTCGGCTGACCCAGGCGGCCAATCCCCAGTCAGATCCCATCGGTCGCCGGCACTCTCGTCGGGCGCCGGCGCCTTGGATGGAGCGGTCCTTCTCACTGGCCAACGTTGCAGTAGCGTTTAGCGACTCCTCGACCTGCGGCCATCCTCTGACTGTCTGGATAAGACTTGCCGTATGGATGAGCTTGGTCTCCCGGTGGCGGACTCCTGGTTTTCGGTCCAGCAGATGGCTGATGGCATCACGCTGATAACCGAGGCGTACGTGGACTCCCTGATCCGCGCGAATTTCTATCACGTCCACGGATCTGAGGCTGATCTGATCGTGGACACGGGCACAGGGATCGCTCCGCTGGCCTGGGTGCTTGATGGGCTCATAGACGCCGCCAAGCGGGTGATCGCGGTCGCGACTCATACTCACTACGATCACGTGGGAGGCATGCACGAATTCAGGGAAAGACTTGTTCATCCGCGTGAGCAAGAATCCCTGGCCGGGAAGGGCCAGTTCGCCAGCCTCCTTGCGCAAGACTTCCCTGCGGCCTGGCGATCGCAGGTGGAGGACGATGATCATCAGCTACCCGGGGTGCTAGTCGATGCGATCCCATTCGAGGGATTCGATCCCCGGGACCACACGCTTACACCAGCAGGCGCCACCCGATTGGTGGACGAGGGAGACAAGATCGGCCTAGGGAGCAGAGTCTTCGAGGTCATGCACACGCCAGGCCATTCTCCCGGTGGGATCTGCTTGCTAGACCGCCCGGCCGGCGTCCTGTTCTCGGGTGACACCATCTACGACAGCAGGCTGTTCGACGAACTGCCCGGATCTGACATCAACAGCTACCTGAAGACCACCGCGCGCCTGCGCTCGCTGGCGGGAATCCAGATGGTGTGCCCAGGTCACGATGCCTGCTTCGACGGGGGCAGGCTTCGTGAACTATGCGATGCGTACCTCCTTCGCCGCCGCGGGCAAGCCGCCACACCCACAACGACGGAACCCGGATAACACAGGAGGTCAGTGATCATGGGATCCGATGCGAGCGGCTGGTATCGCTACACGGACGCCAACACGGAGCTTTACGGCTCGCTCGGGATCGAGGGGACGACATACCAGATAGGATTCGACGCCGTAGCAAAGCTACTCGGCGATATCAGGGGCAAAACCTTCCTGGATTTCGGCTGCGGCACCGGCCGCAGTGTCAGATTCCTGAAAAACCTCGGCGCCCAGCATGTGTACGCAGTCGACCACGACCAGAACATGATCGACCTGGCGCTCACCCAGCGACTGGACAGCGTGACCTTCATCCGCATCGGCAGCACTATCCCGCTGCCAGATACGTCAGTAGATGGCGCCGTCAGCATGAGCGTCTTCATCGAGATCCGTACACCGGATGCCATGACACGCGCATGCGCGGAGATCGCCCGGATCTTGCGCGCCGACGCGGCGTTCGTCCTGGAATCCTCGAGCCCGATGGCGTTCGGCCACACCTTCCGAAGCTTCGGCTATCCGCACGCCGGGCCCTTGCGAAGCGCGGCTCACTGATGCCGATGGGGCGAGCGTTGGCCGTATGCCTGTATCCGTATGTGAGGGCCGTCGGCCAGCAGGCCCGGCGAGGAGGGGTGGTGAAGCGCAGGCCCGCGGGCACCTGTACACGCAGGCGCGGCTTGAGCGCCGCCGCGGTGCCCGGCGGCCGTGGTGGGCTTGGGTGTGGAGCCTTGCTCGCCGGCGTCTTGGCTGTATCGGCAACCGCACCGCTGCGTCTGCCCTTTTGGGCCGACCTGGCCCTGCTGGCGCCAGCCTTCGTCGCGGTCATCCGCTTGCCGGAGACCGTGCGCCCGTCCGGCCGCAGGGTCTTGCGTATGCAGCGCCTGCGCGTGCCTGCTCAACTTCGCGGGACATTTACCCGCGCTGCCGGGGCAGGCTTCGCCAGCTTCGCGATGTCCGGCCTGTTCAGCGCGGTCGCGCCGACCTTCCTCGCCACGCTGCTGCATCAGCCAAGCCCAGCCCTCGCCGGGACGCTGGTCTTCGCGCTGTTCACCGCCTGTGGACGGCGTCCCCACCGTCGGTCAACCGCGAGGTCCAGCGCGCCGAGCGGGTGGCGAGGCAGCTGGCCTGCATGACGTTTGACCAGATGGCGGGAGAGCTGAAAGCGTGACAGCGATGGATGAACGGTTGCGTACCGACGTCGCGCCCTGGGCCGGGCGCGGCTCTGTGTTCAGCCAGGCCGGCCTGGCCCGGCCGGTGGCCTGGGCCACACCGCATGATCTGGATCGGCTGCGGGCCAGCCACGGACGCAGACGGCTGGGCAGACCGCTGGTGCCGACCAGCGTGGCATCGCCGCGGCTGGACGATGAGCTGTTCGCCCGGCTTCTGTCTTACGGCACGCCGCAGGAGATTCATCGGGGCGATGTCCTGTTCCGTCCGGGCGACGAAGATGCCGATCTGATCGTGGTTGCCCGGGGTTCGGTGGAGGTTGTTCGGACGGCGACCGCTGACGTGCCAGCCGCGACCGTCGCGGTGGTGGATGCAGGCGGCTTTGTCGGCGAGCTGAACCTGCTGACCGGACAGAACGTCTACCTCTTGTGCCGGGTGCGGGGGGCCGGGACGGTCTACCGGGTGTCGCCGGAGCGCCTGCGGCAGCTCATGGCCACCGACGTCGAACTGTCCGACATTGTGTTCAAGGCGCTGATCGCCCGCCGGGAGCTGCTGCAGCGCAGCACCGCTGCCCTGGCGGTGGAGATCGTCGGCGGCGCCAGGTCGGCGGCGGCGCTGGCACTGCGGACGTATGCCGCCCGGCAGCGTCTGATCCATCTGTGGTTTGATGCCGACACCCCTGCGGGCCGGGCGATGATGGAGTCTTCCGGCCTGACCGAGGACGACTTGCCCGCCGTCGTCATGCCCGGTACCACGCTGAAACGGGCCACGCCGGGTGGCCTAGCCGAGAAGCTGGGCCTGAGTTACCGTCGTTCTTCCACCAAGCCGGTTGACGTCACGATCGTCGGCGCTGGTCCAGCCGGCCTGGCGGCCGCGGTCTACGGGGCATCCGAGGGCCTGGACACCGTGCTGCTGGACGGCGTCGGCACCGGCGGCCAGGCCGCGGCCAGTTCCCGGATCGAGAACTACTTCGGCTTCCCGTTCGGCCTGTCCGGCACCGATCTGACCGGACTGGCCGTGCTCCAGGCGCTGAAGTTCGGTGCCCAGCTGGCCAGCCCCTGCCAGGCGGTAAAGCTCGACACCGACCGGAACGGCGACCTGCTCCGCCTGCACCTGCAGGGCGGGGAAGTCATCGACAGCAAAGCCGTCGTCATCGCGACCGGCGCCCGCTACCGGGTGCTCCCGCTGGAGCGTTGGCCTGACTTCGAGGGCGCCGGTATCTATTACGCGGCCACCGAACTGGAAGCGCGGGGGTGCATGGGCAGCCCGGTCACGGTGGTCGGCGGCGCGAACTCCGCAGGTCAGGCGGCGCTGTACCTGGCCGGGCGAGGTAGTGAGGTCTCGCTGGTCGTCCGCGGCCCGGATATCGCGGCCGAGATGTCCGCCTATCTCGTCGACCGGCTGCAAGCCCATCCGCGGGTCACGGTGCGGTGCCGGAGCGAGGTTACCCGGCTGGATGGCGGCGACTTCCTCCAGGAAGTCAGCATCACCGACCGGACGACCGACAATACGCAAGCCCAGCCGTGCTCGGGCTTGTTCTGCTTCATCGGCGCCGAACCCGCCACGAACTGGCTGACCGGGATCGCTACCGGGGACGATGGGTTCATCCGGACCGACGTTCAGCTGAACGACGACGACCTCGGGCCGGCCTGGGCCACGCTGAGACGGCAGCCGCTTCCGTTCGAGACCAACATCCCGGGCGTGTTCGCCGTCGGCGACGTCCACTCCGGCTCGATGAAGCGGGTCGCCGCAGCTACAGGCGAGGGCGCCAGCGCGATCGCCTCAGTCCACAAGGCCATCAGCACGCTCGTCTAACGACAGACGTCCCCGGGGCCTCCACCTCGAGAGCTCTGGAACCCGCCGGTCGCTACTGCCTCATCCGAGGCTCCACCTGCCACCCCAAATCAACGCAATCGCTTGGCAGGCGTCTGCCGATGATGTGGAACAGGCGGCTCATGAGCCGGTAGGGATCGCGGCGGCTGGCCTGGAGTTCGACTTCCAGCGCCTGTTCTTCACTGTCGCCGCCGAGGTGGGCGGGCGTCCAGCTGTCGGTGAACAGGCGCACCCCGTACCAGGTGATGCGCTCCACGCCGGATTCGGCCAGGATCGCGGTGAGGCCTTCGACGGTGTCCGCGCGGGTGTCCAGGCCGAGCCCGTTGACCTGGCGGTTGGTGTCAAAGGCGGCCAGGGCCCCGGCCCAGTCGCCCGCCAGCGCCGGGCGGGTGGCCATGCTGGCGGCGTTCTTGGCCACCACCGAGACGATCGCGCCGGGCTGGGCCAGACCGGCCAGCGCAGCGGCAAATGGCCGTGGATCGTTGACGTACATGATGACCCCATGGCACAGCACGGCGGCGAACCGCCTGCCGCCGAGCGCCTGGTTTGCCTCGGTGGCGCTGGCCTGGACCAGCCGGACCCGGCTGGCTATCTCGGCTGGCTCAGCCGCCAGGCGGGTGCGGGCACGGGCGAGCATCGTCGCGGAGGGATCCACGATGGTCACCTGGTAGCCGTCCCTGGCCAGGGGAATCGACTGGTTGCCCGCCCCGCCCCCGACATCGACCAGCGCGGCCGGCGGCTCCGGCAGATGGTCCCGAAGGTGGCAGGCAATCACGTGGCTACGCACCCGGCCCCGCAGCGTCCCGTAATGCCCCTCCACAAAACGCTCAGCCACCGCGGCCCAGGCGTCCTCAGTCGGCACCAGCCCAGTCTGCCGCAGGAGCACTCTGGACGAACAGCACCCTCAACCGGCACGCGGCTGTAGCGGATGTTCATCCAGATGGGGGCACCGCAGAAACATGTGGTCTGGCTGGTTGCCCGTCGAGCCGGGCAAACCGGGATTTGGGCGCGCAGATCAGTGATGTTCTGTGCTGTCAGCTTGCCTGCCGTGGGGCGCCGAGCACGAGGTCAAACTGGCGGAGCTGCAGGGACAGCGGTATTGACCGGATCACAGTATTGCGTGCGGTGCAGGCGGTGTGCCTTGTCCATTGGCCCATGGCGCCCATATTCCGGGCCATCAGCGTGGCGACGGCGGCGTTGCGCCACCGGCGCTGCTGGTAGTCCCGGATTGCCGCCGAGGTGTCGGGGGAAGCCGCCAGGCAGGTGGCCAGGGTGGTGGCATCGAGGATCGCCTGGCATGCGCCCTGGGCGAGGTCGGGGGTCATCGGGTGGATGGCATCGCCGATGAGCGCCACCCGTCCCTGGCCCCAGGTCCGGGCCGGCCGACGGTCGTAGATGTCGTTGCGTATCACCGCGGCCTGTGGGGTGGCATCGATGACGGCCGGTATCGGCTCGTGCCAGCCGCCGAAAAGCCCGCGCAACCGCGCGGCGGTGTCACCATCATCGTGTCCTCCTGCCGCCGCATTCCACATCGCGTACCAGATGACCCTTTCGCCGCTGGTGGGCCCCAGGCCGAAGCGCGCACCCCGCCCCCAGGTCTCGATCCCGTCGCGGGGCAGCGGAACTGATCCCGCGGGCGTAATAGACCGCACCGCGGTATAGCCGCGGTAGCGAAGCGCAGCCGGCCCGAACAGCTGGGCCCGTACAGCCGAGTGCACGCCATCGGCCCCGACCAGGACATCTGCCTGGACCTTCCGCCCATCCGCGAAGTGCGCGGTCACAGCCTGGCCGCTGTCCTCGAAGCCGGTGCAGCGGGCACCAAGATGGATGACCGAAGGGCCGAGCTCACTAGCCAGCAACTGCTGGAGCTCGGCACGGTGAACCAGGACAAACCCCGCTCCCCACCGCTGCGCCATCACCTCCCCCGGGATGCACAACAGCCACGCGCCATCTGGCCGCTTAATCCCCTGCCCGGCCAGCTTCACCGCCAGTTGCGCCACCTTGCCAGCCAGCCCAATCGGCGCCAGCGCCGTCAACGCGTTCGGCCACAGGCCCACCCCCGCCCCGACCTCCTCCAGCACTGGCGCTTGCTCAAAGACCTCAGCGGCCAGGCCCTTGCGGCCCAGCGCGACAGCAGCCGTCAGCCCCCCGATCCCACCGCCGATAATCGCGATCTTCGGTCCCATGCCGCTACCCTCCCTGACCGTCCTGGCGGGCGGCCAGACCGCGCTAGGATCCCCGGCCGGCGGTGACTGGTAACAGCACTGTCCAGCCGATGGGCATGCCTGCTCCGGCCTTCACTGCCATCCAGCCACCGCCAGAGCCGGGTCAGCAAGGATGCTGGCACCGCGGCGCCAGGCGTGCTAGCCCCACTACCTGCGGCATGACCGGGCGTTCCGGTACTGGACTGGCATGGATAATCATGCAACGTGTGCCGGCCACGTGGTCGCTGGTGAGCCCTGAGAAGGCGGTTTGTGTGATCTGGGCTGCCAGCGTCTTGGGCGGCGGGGCCGGGGATGCAGAGAAGGACTTTTGCATTCGGCAACCGGGTCTGAAGCCACCGGGTCCCGCAAGCCTTTGAGCACTTTCCGGGGTTGCTAGCACGAGGCAGGTACACGAGCTGGCCTCCTTGCCGGGCGCGGGGGGATAGGTCAGGGTCTGAATCAAGCACCGCTGGCCGGCAGGTGCTGCGGGTCGCGATGGGTGGGGGAACATTGGCCGGACAGGCGCTGCGGGTGGCCTGGTACCGCTTCGGTGTCACCTTCCGCCGCCGGTGGGGGGGTTATCTCGCGCTGGCCGTGCTGATCGGCCTGGCCGGCGGGATCGCGATGGGCTCGATGGCGGCAGCACGCCGTACCTATTCGTCGTATCCGGAGTTCCTGGCCGGTACGAATCCCTCGGACCTGGTGGTGCAGCCGTTTACCACACCGGCGTATTCGCCTGGATTGGTACGCCAGCTGGGCCGGCTGCCCCACGTGCGTGGGGTCGCGGCCGCGGTCCCGTTCAACGCCATAACCCTGACGTCGCGCGGGAAGCTCGGCACGGTCCTGCTGGCGCAGGTGCAGCTGGCGGCCACCATCGCCAGCCCTCGTGGCCTCTACGCTGACCAGGACCGGGTGACGATCACCAGCGGGCGCCGGGCCAATCCGGCGCGGGCGGATGAGGTGGTTGCCAGCCCGGATGCCGCCGCCCTGCTTCACCTTCGGGTGGGGTCGCATCTGCGGGTCGGCTTTATCAGCAGTTCCCAGCAGGGCACGGGCATTCCCGGCAGCAGGCGGGTGAACCTCACCGTCGTCGGGATCGGGGTGGTCAACACTCAGGTTCTCCAGGACAGTATCGACTCCGGCCGGACCGGTCTTCTGCTGGGCACACCCGCGCTCGTCGGGAAGTTTGCGTCCTGCTGTGCCAGCGGCATGATCGACGGACTGCGGCTGGACGGCGGCAGCCGCTACGACACAGCCGTCGGCCGGGAGTATCAGCATCTGGTGGCCACTAGCCCGGACATTTCACCTAGCGGCTCGGAACTGTACGTCTACATCACTTCCGCCATTGAGGCGCAAGCGCAGCGGGCGATCCGGCCGGAGGCCATCGCCTTGGGGGTATTCGCGGTGATCGCGGGACTCGCCGCGCTGATCATCGGCACCCAGTCCATCAGCCGGCAGCTGCGCGCGGCCGCGGACGACGCTGGCGTGCTGCGGGCGCTGGGCGCCGGCCTGGCGGCGATCATGGCCGATGGGCTGCTGGGCATGGTGGCGGCGGTGGCCGCCGGGGCGCTGCTTGCCGGTGCGCTGGCCGTCGGATTGTCACCGTTCTCGCTGTTCGGGCCGGTGCGGGAGGTGGAACCTGGGCGCGGTGTCTACCTCGACTGGACGGTGCTCGGGCTTGGGTCTGTGGGGCTAGTTCTCCTGCTTGGCGGGGTGGCGGTCGTGTCCGCTTACCGGCAGGCGCCGCACCGGGCAGCCGCCCGCGAGCAGGTCGCCGAGCGTCGGCCAGGTGCACTGCGAAGGGTGCTCGCTGAGGGGCTGCCGGCCTCGGGAGCAGAGGGCCTGAGGCTTGCCCTGGAGCCGGGGCGGGGGCGCACCGCGGTGCCGGTCCGCTCGGTCATGGCCGGGGCGGTGCTGGCCATGACCGTAGTCACCGCCACGCTCACCTTCGGCGCCAGCCTGGCCGCGCTGGTTTCCCATCCGGCACTGTACGGGTGGAACTTCAGCTACGCCTTCTACGCGGTCCAGGGCTGGGGCGCCGTGCCCGCCCGGTGGGCAGACCCGCTGCTGGCCCACGACCGGCTGGTGGCGGCCACCACGAGCGTGGACTTCCCGACGGTCCAGATCGACGGCCAGACCGTCCCGGCCATGGCGGCACCTACCCGCCCGGCGGTGGCCCCGCACCTTCTGTCCGGGCACGGAGTAGATGGCAGCCACCAGGTCGTGCTGGGTCCCGCCACCCTCGCTCAGCTGCACAAGCGGGTCGGTGACACCGTGACGCTCACCAGCGGCAGCTTCCGTGTCCGGCTGCGTATTGCGGGAACGGCCACCATGGCAGCCATCGGCGGCGTGCTGAGCGTCCATCCCTCGATGAGCACAGGGGCCCTTTTCTCCACGGCGGTTCTCCCGAAAGGCAGCAACGACGAGTTCGGTCCCCTCCTTTCCGGTCCGAACGCCATCCTTGTCCGGTTGCGGCCAGGCACCAGCCAGGCGGCCGGCCAGCGATCGCTGCAGGCAATCAGCCAGCAACTCAAGCAGATGCTGAACTCGCCGCGGGCCGAGGCCGCCACCGGCGGAGCCTCTCTCGCCGACAAGGTAGATCTCCTGCCGGCCCAGCGGCCAGCCGAAATCGTTAACTACAAGTCAATGGGCGCCATGCCGGCGGTCCTGGCGGGCGCGCTGGCCGCCACCGCTGTGGCCGCTCTCGGCCTCACACTGGTGGCCTCTGTCCGGCGCCGCCGCCGCGACTTCGCACTGCTGAAGACGCTGGGCTTCACCCGCCGGCAGCTAGCGGGCGCCGTTGCCTGGCAGTCAACGGTGCTCGCCGTAATCGGCCTGGCGATCGGGATACCGCTCGGAGTCGTGGCTGGCCGGTTGCTGTGGCTGGCATTTGCCCGGCAGTTGTCCGCTATTCCGGATCCGGTGGTCCCGGCCAGCTCGATCGTCCTGGCGGCGGTCACCGCCCTGGTCCTCGCCAACGTGGTGGCGGCATTCCCGGGCCGTCAAGCGGCGCGGACGCCGCCGGCAGTCCTGCTGCGAGCGGAGTAGCGCCCGTCAGCGCAGCAGGCCTCTCGTGCAAGCCGCCCGAATACACGGCTCGTATGACACCTGATCATCCGGGTGATCGTCGCTTAGCTGCCGTGTGGCCAATGGGGCGACGATCACCCACATGGTTGGGTTGCTGGCTCTGGGCGAAGGACTAGTGGTCTCGCCCGTAGGTTCGTCGGGTGTCAGGTCCAAGCGGTGGGGTCGTCCGTTAGAGGCCGCAGGCGGTGTCGAGGGCGTCTTGGCAGGTGCCGATGGCCAGGCCCGTGAAGAAGATCGATGGCGTTCGGCTGCTTCAAGCCGGCGGTGGTGCTGGAGGGCATCCACGCCCGGTTCCCTGAGCGCAAGGGGGCTGCCGGTGCTGATCGAGCGTGCCCACCGGATGCTCGACGCTGACGGATGACGTCCCGGGTCAATACCGGGAAAAGATCACAGCGCGGCGATAGGCTGCGGGTCAACCCCGTTCCTTGCCCGGGCCTACCGGCCCGGGCAAGAACTTTTAAAGGAGGCTCGGCGCCCGCTACGCCGAGCCTCTACCCCGCCGGGTCAGTGGCCCGGCGGGAGCTTATGAGGCCCGGCGCCCCGCTCTCGCCGGGCCTCCATAGAAAGACGCGCGATTAAGAGGTGCGGTTGACATCCGTGGCCCGGGTTTCTGCGGGATTTTCCGCTACGGCTACGGCCACGGCCTCGGCCTCGGCCACGATCCTCGTCCTTGCCCGGATCGTGCCAGCTAGCTGGCGCAGGACACTGGCTGGCAGCCTGATCTCTGCCCCTGGACGAACTTACGGGCGGGACCACTAGTCTTCGGTGCGAAGGGATGGCAGGCGTGCAACCAGGGCAGCAACCCCAGTGGCGTCCGCTCAACCGTCAGGACAGCCACGTGGCGCAGCAGATGGCAGAGCGGGCGGCGGAACTGGCCCGCGATTCCCATGCGCGGACCCGGCATGCCGCGGTGCTGGTGAAAGACGGCAGCCTGCTGGCATGGGGTAACAACGGCGTGCCCTTTCCCGGCGAAGACCACTGCTACTGCAAGTTCGGGGAGCTTGGCCACCACGACCAGTGCCGGACGCACGCCGAGCAGCGGGCGATCACGCTGGCACGCGAAGGTGATGGCTGGCGGGTGCTGCAGGGATCGACGCTGATATATGTGCGGCTCGAGGCGGACGACTCGGTCCGGCTGGAAGAGCCTCATTTCTGCGCCCGGTGCAGCCGCCTGGCGTTGTCCCTGGGGGTGGCTGAGTGGATCTTCGCCCTGTCGGAGGGCCTGGCCGGGTACTCCTCGGCTGACTATGACAGGGCCGCCCAGCTCAGGTGGTAGCAGTTACCGGGCCTGCTCGCGCCCAAGACGCCACACCAGGCCCGCAGCCAGATCTGGTGCCGCCCCAACAGCGGTTCTGACTGCCTCATACTCGGCCCACGCGGACAGGGTCAGAAGAGTGCGTCCGGTCAGGGTCATGTGCGGACGTTCACCCGTGCCCATCGCCGCGAATGCTTATGCCGACTCGCCGGAGCTTTGACGGCTGGGGAGCGGGCGATGGGCTGGAACGCTGGCCATCGGCATTTGCGGCCTGCTGTGTTGCCGCGGCCGGCACTTACCCGGGGCGGTCAGGATTGTTCGGCGAGGGCCGCGAGCCGGTCGAGCGAGGCCCGGAGCTTGTCCGCTGTGGTCGCCCGGGCTCGCGGAAGGCGCTTGTTATCGGTCAGCTGGGTCCAGTCATAGGTCTGGGTCACCCGGGTGCGCGAGGTGCCGATGGGCTCAAGCTCCCATCGCCACAGGTGCCCGGGCGGCCTCTTGCCGGCCTCGGCAGGCGTCCAGGCAAGCCGGCGGCCCTCTTCGAACTCGACCACATGGTTCTCCCGGATGCTGCCCCTGGTGAGCGTCATCGTGAAGACATCACCGGCGCGGCGGACGCGCTGCCCGGCAGGTGCCATGGCCAGGTTGTCGTTGCCGTCCCAGCGTGGCTGCTGGGCCGGATCGGCGATCAGCTCGAAGATCCGCCCTGCCCCGGCCGCGATCTCGCGGCTGGCGCTGACCACGCGTGGCGCCTCCCGCTCAGCTGTCATGCGCCCATCCAAGCACCCGGTCAACGGCGCCACCACCGGCCAGACACGCAGGCAATGCAGCCAGCCGGGCCTTGTGGGAGGATGCAGCAACTGCGGGCAGTGTTCCCCGGACGGCTCCACGATCGGAAGCAAAGGGCCAGCTACGTCGTGATCGCGCTGGGCAGCAACGTGCATATCTTCGCGCGCCCGCACCGGCGCGGGGAACTCACCCGGTGCTTTGAGAAGGTCCTGGGCAGCCCGGTGCGGACCGTCGAGTTCCCGGGAATCGGCCAGCCGATGCTCATCGTCAGCTTTCCCGGCGGGGGACATCTGAGCATCGAGTTCACCGACGATGCACCCGATGACCAGCAGCCGCGGCTCGGTGCCTGGCTAGAACTGCGCGCCGACGACCCCGCTGCCGTGCTACAGGCGGCGCTCGACGCAGGACTTACCGAGGTCAAGCACCCGGGCCACCCGTATTACTTCATGATTCCCGGCGGCCAGGTCTTCACCATCGCCCCAACGAACTGAACGCGGCATAACCGGACGTCTCTGGCAAGTCGCGGACTCGGCTGTGATAGGCCGGCGTGTGTAGCGTCTGGGTGGTCGGCCCTTCACGATCGCGACAGGTGGGTGAGTACGGAATGAGCGTGTTCTCTGATGCTGAACTGACCTATCTGGCCAAAGGCAAACTCGGCCGACTGGCGACCATCAATGGGGCCGGGATGCCGCATGTCGTTCCCCTCGGCTGGAGCTACAACCCCGGGCTGGACGCGATCGACATCGGCGGCCGCGATTTCGGCCGGTCCAGGAAGTTTCACAACGTGCAGCGCAACCAGAACGTCGCCCTGGTGATCAATGACGTGCTGCCACCGTGGCGGCCTCGATGCGTGATGGTCCGCGGCACGGCCGAGGCTTTGGTGGAGGCGAGCGGGCCTGACGGCCAGCCAGCCGGGCCCATCATCCGGCTGCATCCCGCCGAAGTGATCAGCTGGGGGATGGAGTTCGCCGGGGAATAGTCCGCCGCCAAGCTGATCTCCCCACAACGATGACCCGGTCAGACGCCGATGTAACTGGTGCTACTGAGCCGGGCCGTTGCCCACCCGCAAAGCCCGCGCTCGCGGCAGCATAAGCGGATGTCGATGTGCCTGTGTCCTGTACCAGAGCCGGGGCTTATTTCGCCGTGCCGATCTGCGCGTCGGGAGAGGCAAGGACGGCGATCACCTCGCACAGCTCGTCAGAATTGTGGCTGATGGCGTGCCTGGTGCCCGGTTTGATGATCACCGCGTCGCCGGTCCTGGCCGCCTCCGGCAGGCCATCGACGGTGACGGTGCATTCGCCGGCGGTGACCAGCAGGACCTCTTCGACCTCGTGGGTGTGTTCCGGGACCGCTTCACCGCTGCTAAAGGTGTTGACGAGGACGGTTACGGCATCCGAGCCGTTGGCCCGATCGACCAGGCGCTGCAGCGTCGGGAACCGGGGCCCGCGCACCAGAACCGGGCGGTCGTCGCGGCGCACGATTGACATCAGGGCTCCCAGTAGCCGGGCTGTGCTTCGGCTGACCAATCATGCCACTCCCCGCATGCCAAGCAGCTCCCCGCGGGGCCGTGGCAGATGCACTGCCCGCGGCATGTGCGCGCGTTGCCAGAGGGCGGGGGGATCGCATAATTATGCGGTCGGCTCGCAAGGTGGCGACCCGCTGCACGCGGGAGTCGATTGATGACCGTGCGCGCGCTTACTCGCCTCGATATGCGCTATACCGGCGGTGTGACGAACGCGTTTGTGCAGAGCATGGCCCATAACTTCGAACAGGCGCTGCGGCTGATGGAGGCGGCGCTCACCGACTGCCCCGACGACATGTGGCAGACAGACTTGTGGCCGCACGAGGCGCCTACGGCTCCAGGGCCGCACGGGGGATTGCATGGATCGGCTCCCTGGTTCCTCGGCTACCACGCGCTGACAACGCTCGACTACGACCTGACTGGAGAGTTCGAGCCGTGGGCACCGCCACCGCCATTTGACGACAACACCTACGCCTTCCCCAACCGTATGTTCACGAAGCCCGAGCTTCTCGGGTACGTCAACTGGTGCCGCGGCCGGGTCCCCCAGACGCTTGACGCCCTCACCGAGGAGATGGCCGCCCGACCACTTCCGAGCGCCCATCGCTACCACGGCATGCTGTTCGGAGTGCTTATCGGCAGCATCCCGCTGCACGTCGTTGAGCACGCCTCCCAGATCCGTCAGTTCCTCACCGCCGCGGGCGTCAAAGTGCAACCCATGCCCGGTGACCGCGGGTACACGGGTGACCCATGATGGTTAATCCGGTGCGGGGCGGTCGGTCAGTCGTGGCTAGATCTCGACGCTGAGGCCGATCTACCGGCGGCCTCAGCTGGGGCCAGTCCCCATCGTGCCAGATGAACAGGGGGGGGTTGGCGGAGGTCGCAGGCCCGAGCGGGAGCGATGCTCCATGGCCCGGGCGCCTCTCGCTAGACCAGCTGCCGCGAACGCTCATGCTGCCGGTCCACGGCGAGGGCGCACCGCTGCCGCTGGAGCGTCCGCCCGCCGGTGTAAGGAAAGCCTGGTCGCCTGACGGGCCATCCGGTCACGCACGGGCCGATTTCAGTCTGGTGGAGGCGGAGTCCACGACGGTCCCCTCCAACAACGTGGCGCTGGTCACGGTGATCGCTGCGAGGGCCATGACCGTTCCCTCTTGGCTGCTGTCGGCGGTCCTCGTGCCGCTGACCAGTTCTGGACATTTCCTGCTCCCATGTGGGTGATGTTTCGGATGTTGCGGATGTAAGGAACGAGCTGACTGGTTCGGCCTGGGTGAGCGGGCCGGCCAGCGCGCCCGGCGGACGCGCTCAACGGGCGCGCGCGGGGCGCAGGCGGGCCAGGCGGCTGCGGGTTGCTGGGATGCGGGGCTGCCGGCGCGGTGCGAAGAAGCGCAGGGGCCGCTTGGCGCTGCGGTCACCGCCATTGCGGGCGGCGCGGGCTTCGCGGGCCAGCCGGGCGGTCTCGGCCTCGGCCATGAAGGCGGCGCGGCGCTGGTCGGCCAGGGCGGCGGTGATGCTCGGGTGCTGGATCATCGGGTCCTCCTCGGTGAGTTCTTGTGGCTTCAGCCTGCGTTGCGGCAGGCCAGCGGACATCCGTGCCGACCACGGAACTGCCACCCGATCACCACGGAACCGGCGCGGATCGGGGAGGATAGGAGGGTGGGGGATTCCTACGCGGCCGGGATGTCGCAACGCGAGGCGGAAGTGCTCGAGATGCTCGGAGCACACCTGTCGAATGCGCAGATCGCGGGCAGGATGCACATCTCGGTCCGCACCGTGGAGAGCCACGTCTCCTCGCTGCTGCGGAAGTTCGGCGTCACCGACCGCCGCGAGCTGGCCGAACTCGCCCAGACCGTGCTCGCCCCCGATGCGGGCAAGCCCGCCGCCCCGGTGGGGCTGCCCGCGCAGTGGACCAGCTTTGTGGGCCGGGACCACGAGCGGGACGCCATCCTCGCGGCGCTGAAGGCCTCCCGCCTGGTGAGCCTGATCGGCCCGGGTGGGGTGGGCAAGACCCGGCTGGCGGTCGAGATCGCCCGGGAGGCCGCGTCCTCCTACCCGTCCGGCTGCGCGTTCGTCGATCTGGTCCCGGTCGCCGAGGGATTCGTCACCCAGGCGGTCGCCACCCTGCTCGGCGTGACCGAGGAGCCGGGGCAGCTGCTGGACAAGGCGGTGCTCGATCACCTGGCCGCGGGCCGGTGGCTGCTGGTGCTGGACAGCTGCGAGCACCTGCTGGCCGTGGCCGCCGCATTCGCCGAGCGGCTGCTGGCCACCTGCCCGGGCGTCACCGTGCTGGCCACCAGCCGGGAGCGGCTCGCGGCCGGCGGCGAGCGTACGGTGCCGGTCAAGCCGCTGTCCCTGCCCGACGACCCCGAGGAGGCGGCGGAGTCGGATGCCACGGTGCTGTTCATCGACCGGGCGCGGGCGGTGGCGCCGGACTTCGCGGCGGACCGGACGGCCATCGGGGAACTGTGCGCCCGCCTCGACGGGATGCCGCTGGCCATCGAGCTCGCCGCGGCCCGCAGCGGGTCGCTGGGGCTGGCCGGCCTGCGGTCAGGCCTGGACGACCGCCTCCGCCTGCTGGCCGGTGGCCGCGGTTACGACGCGCGCCATCATTCGCTGCGGGCGGTCATCGCGTGGAGTCACGACACGCTCGACGACGATGAACGGGCCGCGTTCCGCCGGCTGAGCGTGTTCGTCGGCGGGTTCGACCTGGACGCGGCCGGCGCCATCGCGTCCGACGGCGACACCGCGGCCCTGGCCGACCTGGTCGGAAGGCTGGCCGACAAGAGCCTGCTGGCCAGCGCGAACGGGCAGGGCGGCCGGTGGCGCATGCTGGAGACCGTTCGCGCCTACGCGCTGGAGCAGCTGGCGGCCAGCGGCGAGGATGCGACGATCAGGGAACGGCACCTGCGCTGGGCGGCGGAAACCGCGGCCAGTCTCGAGCACCGGGCCGAGGCGGGCCCGGAGTGGCGGGCCAGCTTCGACCAGGTGGCCGACGACCTGCGGGCGGCCCTGAGCGCCTCCGCCGGCGCGGGCCCGGATGACCTGGGTCACCGGCTGGCCCGCAGCCTCGGCCACCTGGCTTATGCCCGGCGTTTCCTGGCCGAGGCGATCGCGCATAACGAGGCTGCCGCGGCGCGGGCGCCCGATCCCGGCCAGAGCGCGGCCGACCTGCGGGCGGCCGCGCACGTGGCGCTGGCGGCGGGCCGCGGCGACACCGCGTTCGGCCTGATGCTGGAGGCGGGCGTCCGGGCATCCGAGGCCGGTGACGACGGCGCCTGGGCCGCCGCCCTGGCCTATGCGGTGATCGTGGCCGACCGGTTCGCGGGATGGTTCACCGACGAGGTTTCGCACGACCGCCTCCGTGAGCTGCTCGACTCAGCGGAGCAGGCCGCGCCTCCGGACGACCCCGGGGTGGCTGCCCTGCTCGCGGCGGCCAGGGCGTGGAACGCCACCGGGGAGAAGGACTCGGCCGACCCCGCGCTGGCCGCCGGGGCCCTGGCCGAGGCGCGGAGGATCGACGACCCGGTGCTGATCAGCGGCGCGCTGGCCGCGGCCGTCGCGGCGGCGCGGGAGGCAGGCCAGCTCCGCGAGAGCTACCGGCTCATCCAGGAACGCGCCCTGCTGCTTGACCGCCTGTCCCGGCACGACCCGCGCGCCGGCGCCGAGATCGTGGACACCCTGCACGCCGCCGCCGACAGCGCCGCGATCATCGGGGACCTGCCCGCGGCCCTCGCCTCGGCCCGGCGTGGGCAGGGGGACTCCATCGTGATCGGGCGGCACGAGCTGACGCTCGGCATGGAAGTGGTCCCGCTGGTGCTGCAGGGCAAGTTCGACGACGCCCTCGACCACGCGGCCGACATGTGGGACGAGTGGCAGCGCGAGGGCCGACCCGCCTCCCGCTGGGTCGCCCCGGCCAGCTACGCCGCCGTCCTCGCCCACGGCCTGCGCGGCGACGAGCAGGGCCGCCAGTTCTGGCTGGCCCGGGTCAGCGAGCTCATCTCCACCAGCGACCCGACGGTGATCCGCGGCCTGGCCGGCTTCGCCGCCTTCGCCGATGCCCGCATCGCCCTCCACCGGGGGGATCTCGAACGGGCCGCGGAGGCCCCGGCCGGCCTCGGCATCGGGCCGGGTCCCTGGTTCGGCGCCCGCCACCTGCAATACGACTCCTTGGCCCTGGCCGTCGCGGTCGAGGCTGCGGTGATCCAGGGCGCGCCGGACGCGGCGGAGCGCCTGGCCCACGCGGCACCGGCCGGCGCCGAGAACCGCTGGGCGGCCGCCTGCCTGGCCCGCGCCGCCGGCCGTCACACCGGCGACGTCGCCTCGCTGGAGGAATCGGTGGCGGGCTGGGAACACCTCGAAGCCCGGTTCGAGCGGGCGATCACCCTGCTGCTGATGCCCGGCCGGGAGGCCGAAGGGCTCGCCGAACTCGACGCGCTCGACTGCCCGCCTCCGGCCGTCTGACGCCGGCGATGGGCGGCTGCGATCGCAGGGGGCCGCCCTAGGTGGTCACCACCTGCGGGAAGGCGACCGGACTGCGGTTCCCATCCTGGTCCACGGCGCGCTCCAGGTCGGTCCGGTGGCGCCGCCGAGCTGGGCCGCTGCGGATCCGGCGGTTACCACGGCTGCGGCGAGGAGGGCCCGCCGGGTGGGGCGGCGGCCTGCGGCGAGCGCGGCGGCGATGACGATGACCAGCGGGGCCGCTCCGATGACGACCCCGACGCTGGCGGGATCGGCCACCCGGGTGGCCTCGATGAGCAGCACGCTGCACCCGGCCAGCCCGATGACGGCCAGCGCGGCGCGCGCTCCGGCGGTTTCCGCTGCCCGCACCGACCCGACCGGCTGGCCAGCGAGCGAGCAGTAGCCCCCAACGGTGTATCAGCACGCCCAGGAGTGCCTCTTACCGGTAAGGGATCGCGGCAGGCGCGAGCGTGCCGCGTCCCCGCCAGCAAAGCGGACTCATCCAGGGGGATGCATGAGCACGACTTCCGAGGCAGCACCCACACGGCAGGCCAAGGACGAGTTCTTCGCGGCCAGCATGTACATGTTCCACGTCACGGGCTTCCCGCAGCAATCCGGCGTGCTGACGCACCCGGCGGGCGCGCCACCCGGCGCGACGCTGGACGTGTGGCGCACCGACCCGGCCGACAGCCAGCACATTCCCGGCCCCGGCGCCGAGGGCGTCATGCTCAGCACGCACGGCTTCTCGCTGGCGAACAGCGGCAACCGTACCCTGCACGCCCCGAAGAGGTCCTGGAAGGTCGAGCTCGACGGCGCCGCGCACGGCGGCGGCCACCTGGCGGGAATGGCGCGTCTCAACCTGAAGTCGATGTACAACGACCCCTCGCAGATGCGGGAGGCGCTGGCCTGGCGCCTGCTGCGCAGCGTGGGCATACCGGCGGCGCGGCACACCTACGCCAGGCTCGCGTTCGACCACAGCTACTACGGCCTGTTCTCTCTCATCGAGCAGGTCGACAAGAGGTTCCTGAAGGATCACTTCGACGGCAACGACCGCGGCAACCTCTACAAGGCCTACTGCGGGGACGTGGGGTGCGCGACCCTGCAATACCGGGCCGGCCCCGGCGGCGACGGCAGCGGGCGGCAGTACTTCAAGGCCGGCGACGATAACCGCACCTACCGGCTCAAGACCAACGAGGACGACCCTGCCGCCAGCACCTACGATGACCTGGCCGCGCTCATCAGGACGATCAACGGGATCGGGCTTCGCGGCGGGGACGAGCGGTTCGGCACCGACACGTTCCGCGCGTCGGTCGATGCCATCATGAACGCGCAGGCCTTCCTGCGGTGGGCGGCCGTCAACCTGCTGCTCGGCAGCTGGGACAACTACTACGCGACGCCGTCGAACTACTACCTCTACAACTCCGGGCACCCAGGCGCCGGTGGCGACTTCATGCGCCGCCCCTATTTCACCTTCATCCCGTGGGACTACGACAACTGCCTGGGCATCGACTATTTCGGCACGAAATGGCAGTACGCCGACATCCTCAACTGGCCCGACTACAAGGGCAACGCCTCGCCGGACCAAGCCGGCTCGCGCATACCGCTGGTGCACAACCTGCTGCGCAACCGCGATTACCGCCAGTTCTACCTGGACTACCTGGAATTCCTGCTCGACACCCAGTTCAACCCGCCCGCCATCGCCGAGCAGATCGCGCCCGAGTCCGGCGGCGGGCTGTGGGGCCGGGTATGCCAGGCCGCCTACCTGGAATCGGGCACTCCCGGCGGCCAGCCGTTCACCGGCCGCCAGTTCACCAACGACGAGGTCTACCGGAGCGGCTGGAAGCAGTACGAGCTGCAGCACGAGAAGGCAAAAGCCGAGGGCATCATCCACTACGTCCGCATGCGCCACGACAGCGCCCGCCAGCAGCTGGCGCAGCTGCGGGGAGCCACGCCCCGGGCCAACGGCAGCGCGGGCTTCCCGGCCGCCATGGAAGCGCTGCCGCGATCGGCGTGACGGGAAAGGCGATGAGGCCCGCCATGGTGGTCACGCAGGCGCCGATGCGGCAGCTTGAGCTGGTAAGAGAAGCGAAGGTTTTCGGCATCCTCGGCAAGAGGCTGGATGCGCGGCTGGAAGCCAGCGGTGTGCTCGCGAAGGACGGGCTGTTCTACGTCATCTTCGACAACCTGCCGCACATCGCGCGCATCGGCCCCGAGCTGTCCCCGGCGGCCGCGGCCAACGCCATGATCAGGCAGAACAAGGGGCACGACAGCGGTTTCGAGGACATCGCCTACGACGCGTGGCACGGCCGCTTCTACGTCCTGATCGAGTCGCTGGAGCGCGACCACGCGACGTACATGGCCAAGGTGCAGGAGTACGACGCCGGCTTCGGCTATCTCGGCCAGGCCTGGCTCGACTTCCCGCTCGACCGGCCGAACAAGGGCCTGGAGGGCCTGACCTGCGTGCGCCGCGACGGGCAGACCTACCTGCTCGGCCTGTGCGAGGGCAACCGGTGCCGGGGAGGCGACGAGGGCCGCATCCCCGGCGGCGGGCGGGTCCACGTCTTCCGGCGCGGCGGGCGGCAGTGGGAGCGCGTGGGCAAGATCCGGCTGCCGGAGACGGTCCTGTTCGAGGACTACAGCGGCATCGCCGTGGCCGGCGACCGGATCGCGGTCATCTCCCAGGTGTCCTCGGCGCTGTGGCTCGGCAACCTCGCACCGTCCGGCTGGCAGGTGACCGGCCCCGGCACGTGCTACGCGCTGCCGAGGGGCGCCGACGGCGGCATCGTCTACGGGACGGCCGAAGGCGTGTCGTGGATGGCACCGGACCAGCTGGTCATGGTCTCGGACAAAGCCAAGCCAGAGCAGGACCCCCGGTGCCGGGACAAGGACCAGTCCATCCACATCTTCGCCATCCCGGCCCCCTAGACCTCAACCGCCGGGAAGCTTTCTGCTTTCTCGATGAGCCGGGCGGGCTGCGCTGTCGATCGGGCCCGTGGCCGTTCGTGTAGGGGGTAGAAGGCCGGTCTGAGACCGGCACGGCCGGGGAGGTGAGGAGCGTCATGTCTGAACCGAGGATTCTGCTGAGTGGCCTGGGGATTCCCGAGTCGCCGCGGTGGCATGAGAGCAGGCTGTGGTTCTGCAACTGGATCGACCGGCAGGTCGTGGCGGTTGACACCGGCGGCAAGGCGGAGGTCATGCTCACCCGCGACCCGGCCAGCCACTCGATGGGGTACTCCATCGAGTGGCTGCCGGACGGCAGGCTGCTGACGACCGGCGACAAGGTCCGGCGCCAGGAGCCCGACGGGTCGATGGCCGTCCACGCCGAGCAGCCGGCGAACGAGATCGTCGTGGACGCGCGTGGCAACGCCTACGTCAACGGTGCGGACTTCGACTTCGTCGCCGGTGCGCCGCCCAAGCCGGGCTACATCAAGCTCGTCACGCCGGCCGGGCAACTGCGCCAGGTCGCCGGCGACATCCAGTTCCCCAACGGCATGGTCATCACCCCGGACGGCCGGACGCTGATCATCTCCGAGTCGTTCGCGGGCCGGCTCACCGCGTTCGACATCGACGCCGACGGCGGGCTGTCGGGGCGGCGGGTGTTCGCCGACAGTGTCGCCCCGGACGGCATCTGCATGGACGCCGAAGGCGCGGTCTGGACCTCTGCCGGCATGTCCTTGGTCGTCCGCGTCGCCGAGGGCGGCAAGGTCCTGCAACGCGTCGAACTTGAAGAGAACCGGGCGCCGTTCGCGCTGATGCTCGGCGGCCCGGACCGGCGGACCCTGTTCATCTGCACCGCCGAGTGGCGGCCCGCCAACGGCCACGTCGTCAATCTCGAACGGCTGGCCACGGGGCCGCGCACCGGGGAGATTCTCGCCCTCCCGGTCGAGGTGCCCGGCGACGGCCGGCCGTGACAGCAAACGGGCCACCTTCCGCATCCCCAGCCCGGCCCGTTCCATGAGCCGCGTGATCGCCGCGTTGCAGCCACTCAAGGGCCTCAGCTCTGGCGGCGCCGCCCTGAGCTGCGGAGATCAGGCCGTAGACGGGGCAGCAGGCCGGGAGAGTTCGGCCATGGTCTGGGTTGCCAGCAGCGCGTTCTCGCTGAGGACTGAGAGCCAGTAGTTCATCCGTTCGGCATTCGTGGTGTCGGTCCAGTGGGAGAACAGCGGCGAGGCGTCGGCGAGCGGGAGCCTGCCCTCGACCTGGTGGATCTCCAGCGTGAACGAGACCTGCTGGTGGCCGCCTGCCTCGATGGCCGCCGCCACCACGGCGGCCAGGCCGTCCGGCCCGTACATCATGCTCAGCGAGCGACGGCCCTGGTAGCTGAACGGGACGGGCAGCCGGAGCAGGAAGCTGAAGTGGTCCGCGAGGCCCCGGATGAGCGGATGAGCGTCGTGCAGGTGGAAGTGCAGGCGCTTGCCGAGCCGGCCTATCGCGCGGGTGACGTCGAGCACGTCCCCCACGGCGTTTTCGACCGCGTCCTGGACGTCGCCGGCCAGGTCGGGCAGCCGGGCGTCGCCGGGGTGGAGGTCACGGAGGTTCAGGCCGGGATGGCTGCGCGCGAACCGGGTGGACGCCTGCCTGATGCCAACGTGGCCGATGTCGATGCAGACGCTGACCCGTTCCGCGTCCTGGAGTTTCTCCGCCAGCTCGACGAACCAGGCCGGTTCCAGATGGGCGGCGTACTCGAGGAAGACGAGCGGGGAGTCTGGCAACTCGCACAGGCGCGCGTTGAGCTCGCGCAGCACGGTGAGCAGGCGGTCGGTCTGGTCCCCCATGTCGCGCTGGTCGTGGACGACCAGGCCGCCGACGCGGCCCGCGAAGCGGGTGGCGAACTCCATGACCGTGGCGCGGCTCTGCTCGTTCAGCAGGTTGATGCCGCGGTTCAGGTGGACCGTGGGCAGGCGCGGGTGCGGGGGGATGAACTGCAGGACGTGCTCGAGTTCGCCGGGTGAGTCGGCGTAGGTCTCGGCGGCCAGGCCCGTCTGGGCGAAGCGGAGGCCGGCCAGCTGGAGCAGCGCGTCGTCCCCGGTCACGCGCCGGTAGAACAGGGCGTGCAGGGGCTCGGGCACCTGATGGTCCGTGCTGGTGGCCGGCGCGGCGGGCTCGCCTGGGCGCTGGCCATCTGGCCGGGCTTGATCCATGACCCCTCACTTAACGGCGCGGTAGCTGGTCACCATCCTCGCTCAGGCGCTCCTGCGCCGCTCGGCCGCCCTCTGGCTGGCAGGACCGTGGCGGTCCCGGATTCCGGCTACTTCCGCTTCAGGTACTGCAGGCGCCGCCTGGTCATCTCGGTCTTGCCGCTGCGCTCGTTGGCCATCGCGGTCTTCCGGGCGAGGTCGAGATCGAGCCGTGTCAGCAGCCCGTTGGCGAGCAGGAACTCCGCCAGGTCCCGTTGGTGACCGCGTTCGTTCCAGATGAGGTCCTGCAGCAGCTTCTTGTAGTCGGAGACCGTGCCCTCGCCGCTCAGATCGAAGGCGATGACCACATCGATCATCGGCACCGGCTGGGGGGCGGGCAGGCCGAGGATGTACTCCTGGTAGAGGAAGGCCATGGCCATCCGGGCGGTGCGGTTGCGGTCGAAGTAGGCGCGAACGTCCGCCGCCGCCTCCGGCCGGTGCGGGCGGCGCCTCACGGGCGAGCCGACGGTCCGGCTCCCCTCCTCCTGGGTGGGTGGCTGCTCCTTGCCGCGCGGCGCGGATCCCGGGTCGCCGCGCCGGACCGGCGCCTCCAGCCGCAGCGGCAGGACCCAGGTGCCGACGCTGACCAGCCATTCCCCCTGCTCAAGGACGACCGGGAGGGTCTCGTAGTGCTGGGCCGGTGCCAGCGGCAGGACATGCCGGGCCGCCGCCTGCACCGCCCGGTGATCCAGCGGGGTCTCGTCCTCGTGCGGCGCCAGGTACACCTCGTGGGTGGTGTCGCGGCTGAACAGCTCCCACTGGTGGTGGACGTAGCGGAGGCCCGCGCAGCGGGGCGGGCGGTGCAGGGTGAGATCCTCGTTGCCGCTGAGCAGGCCGCGGTCCAGCCAGGTGATCTCGTCGGCCGGGCAGCTCATCCACCCGCGGTGCTCGGGTGGCCAGATCAGGAGCCGGCCGGTCGCCGCTTTCCCGGCCGCTCTGTCCCCCTTCGCCCGGTCCGCTGCACTGCCCGTGCTGTTGCGGTTCACGTGATCCATGATGCCTGGGGACAGCACCTGGATGGCGCATCGGCATAGCTGGCGGGACCGGAGCGCTCGGGGTCAGCCGACCTCGACCCGGGATACCGGCGCGTCCACCTTGCTCCCCCACCGGATCGCGTCGCCGTCGCGGACCGGGCGCTGTCCCTCCACCAGGACGCCGTTCAGGGCCAGCCCGTTGAGGCCCAGGTTCGTGACCCACCACTGACCATCGGCGTAGGTGAACCGGGCGTGTTCCCGCGAAATCGTCGGCACCTCGGGCAGGGTGAGCTCCACGTCCCCGCGCCCGGCGCGGGCCCCCGACAGCTGCGTCTCCGCCGCGGAGCCGCCCGTGACCAGGCGCAGCACCGGGACCGGGTGATGGCCGCGCTCGGCGACCGTCGGCAGGCCGGTGACGACGGTGCCCGCCGATGCGTGCTGGCCGCTGGTGTGCCCATCGTGCGCGTAGGGCCAGTCCCCGGCCGCTGCGGGCTGGAGAACCGGCACCGGCTGGAAATCGGGATCCTGCGGCAAGGCCGCCGCGGCGTCCATCGGGCGGGCCTGCCGCAGCCGGTAGCGCCCGGCCGGGACCGCGGGATCGCCGACGACCCACACCTCGGGCGCGCCCGGGCGGGCGAGCCGGGCACCGTGCGCGGCTACCTGCTCCTGGTACACCTCGGAAGCGCTCGCGTTGACCAGGTCGATGTCCATCAGCTCGCACAACGAGATGTAGTCGCGCGGGTTCAGCCACAGCTCGACCGCGTTCGGCGCGAGCAGTGAGCCACCCGGGGTGATCACGAACACGTCGGGCAGGTGACGCAGGCCCAGCTGCAGGACCTCCTGCCCGTCGCGCCACGGGCGGCTGCGGACCCCCTGCACCCACGGATGGGTCGCGCCGACCCCCATGGCCCGCAGGGCCAGCAGGCAGGCGGTGCCGAGCGCCGCGGCGAACAGCAGGAGCACGGTCCCGGTAACGATGGATCCGGTCATGGCGATGGCCACCGACCAGCAGACGGCCACCGCGGCCGCCACTGCCCAGCGCCTGCGGGTCCGCCTTGGCATCGGGGCCCGGGGCGGGCGCATCGCCTCCCCGCGATCGGTCATCGGTACCGTCCTTTCCGCGACACGCCGCCTGCGCGGCAGCCTGTAGGTCCTTACGAGGATGGGGACGGCCGACCGCGCAGGTCAACGGTTTGCGCCAGGCTTCCAGATACCTGGAAGTTGGCCCGCGGGCGCTCGTTCCGGTGGGACGCGAGATCTACACTGCTGTCCTTGGCCCACCTAGCGCACCTGTCCTGGCCCTGGGGAATCCGGAGGGCGCATGAGCGAGCCGCTGATACTGCCGCTGGGCCCGGGCGACCCGGAGCGCCTCGGCAGCTACCAGCTCATCGGGCTGCTCGGGCACGGCGGGATGGGCCGCGTCTACCTGGGGGTCTCCCCCGATTTCGGCCAGGTCGCCGTCAAGGTGATGCACCCCCAGTACGCCGGGGACACCGCATTCCGGCAGCGGTTCAAGCGCGAAGCGGAAACGGCGCAGCGGGTCAGCGGCCGCTTCACCGCGAGGGTGCTGGACTCGGGGGTGGACGAGCGGACCCCCTGGCTCGCCACCGAGTACATTCCCGGGCCGACGCTGGCCCAGCTGGTCTCCGAGTACGGCCCGCTGCCCGACGCGAGCGTCCGGGCGCTCGCGGCCGGGCTGGCGCAGGCGCTGAGCGACATCCACTCCCGCAACATCGTCCACCGCGACCTCAAGCCGGCCAACGTGATCATGTCCGTCACCGGGCCGCGGGTCATCGATTTCGGGATCGCCCGGGCCCTGGACGGGCTGGGCATGACCGCCACCGACGAGCTGCTCGGCACGGTCAACTACATGTCGCCGGAGCACCTGGCCGGCCGGGAGGTGACCGGGCAGAGCGACGTGTACTCCCTCGGCGCGGTCCTGGTGTACGCCTCGACCGGCAAGACCCCGCAGCGGCCGGTTTTCACCACGAGCCGGGCTGAGCGCCGGCACAGTTCACCCGGGCTGGGCGACGTGCCGCCGGGCCTGCGGTCACTGATCGCCCGGTGCCTGCGGCCGGACCCGGCGCGGCGGGCCACGCTGGCTGAGGTCATCGGCGAGTGCGGGCATTCGGGCATCCCGCGTCTCAACGACTGGCTGCCTTCGCCGGCGGCGGCGTTCGTGCGCACCCGGGCGGAGCAGCAGCGGGCCGACGTGACCACGCTGCTGAACAGCAGGAAGGCCGCGCCGCCGCAGCAGGCTGGCTGGGCTCCGCCAGGACAGGCGGGCGGGGCGGCGCCGCCGCGGCCGGCCGGGGCGGCGCCGGAGCGGCGGCACCGTTACCGGGCGCTGTCGGCCAGGATGGCCACGGCCTCCGAGCGGTGGCCGCTCGTCAGGCAGCCGAGCCTGCGGCGGTGGTCGGCGCTGGCGCTGCTGCTCAGCGTGGTGGCGCTGGCCGAGGTGGCGAGCCGGACGGCGCTGGTGGAGCGCCGAGGAGCGGCCCAGCTGTCGTGGCTGGCGCACGCGAGGGACATCCAGGCCACGATCCGGCAGTTCACGTCCTGGCTGCCCGACCCGGTGGCCTCGTGGTCGCAGGCGCCCGGCTATGCCACCGGGATGGATGACCGGCTGGCCGCCATCACCGGCGTCCTCGTCGTGCTCACGGCCATCGCCCGCCGGACCCGCCGGGCCCGCGCGCACCAGGTCGTCATCAAGGCCGTGGCCACGTACGCGGCCAGCGTCATCGTGATCCTCATGGCGCTGCGGCTGGTCCAGACCGGGTTCGGCCCGCTGATCCACATCGCCCAGTACCTCAGGTGGTGGACGGTGGCCGTGGTGGCGGTGGCCGCCGCCGTGGTCTACCCGCTCGGCGGCCCGGCTCGCTGACGTATGCGGGCCCCGGCGGTTCGGGCCGTCGTGGTGGGCCTGTTCCCGGCGCTGGATTTGTGGTGCTGCCGCGTGTGGTTGGCTTGGCCCATGTCTGATGCTCCGGCGTTCCGCGCACGGCTGATCGCCCGTGAACCCCTCTACGGCGCCTGGTCCTCGATTCCCTCGCCGCTCAGCGTCCGGCTGCTGGCGGCCGCGGGAGCCGACTACGTGGTGATCGACCTGCAGCACGGCGGCGCGACCGAGCACGACCTGCCCGGGCTGACCAGCGCGATCCGGCTGGCGGGCGCGACCCCGATCGGCCGGGTCCGGCACGCGCACCCGGCCGACATCGGGCGGGCGCTCGACCTGGGCTGTGAGGGCGTCATCGTGCCCAACGTCAACTCGGCCGCCCAGGCGCGCGAGGCCGCCGGGGCCTGCCGGTATCCGCCTGCCGGGTACCGGTCCGGTGGCGGGGCGATGGCCGGGGGCGAGCCGTTCTGCATCATCATGGTCGAGTCGGCGCAGGCGCTCGCGGAACTGGAGGCCACGCTGGCGGAGGACGGCGTGGATGGCATCTACGTCGGGCCCCGCGATCTGTCCTACTCACTCGGCTGCGAGCTCGACCCGGACGACCCGGTGCTGAAGCCGGCCCTGGAACGGATCCGCGCCGCCTGCGCCGCGGCCGGCAAACCGGTCGGCATCCACGCCTCCGACGGCGCGACCGCGCGGCGGTTCCTCAGCGACGGCTGCAGCCTGATCACCGTCGTCAGCGACGCACTCGCGGTCTCCCGCGGTGCCGTGGGCGAACTCGGAGCAGCCCAGGGGTAAGCGGGCATCCGCCTGTGCCCTGGTCAGGACCTTACCGAGCAGAGGGGACGGCATCGCGCGATGATGTCATGGGCGACCTGGCGCCACACATCGCAGCCAGGCGTCCTTGATCGGCACGCCGAAACTCTGGGCGTAAACCTCTAATCTCGGCACGGCTGTGCCGAGCACGTCATAGCCCAGGTTCTCCAGCGCCTCCCTCGCGTTCGTGGTGGAGTGCGCCCGGGTGACACAGCGGTTCAGCAGCACGGCCGCACGGGCCGGCCGACCCCGGACCGCATCGACCTCGGCGATCTCCTCCCGCACCGGCGTGGTGCGGTTGATCTCGATGGGCGTCGGCGCGCACGGGATCAGCACCTCGTCGACGTACCGCATCGCCGACCGGGCGATGCCGGCATGATCCTCCAGCTGCGGCGCGTCGATGATCACCACGTCATCGGCCCGGGCGATCTCGGGCACGCGGCGGTGCAGTTCGCGGGAGGGCAGGGCCACGATCCGGAACGGGAACCTCGCCCACTGCAGCGGAAGGCCCGGGTACATGGCGGCAAGATCGGACCACTCCAGGGCACTGCCCGCCGGATCCGCGTCGACCAGCAGCACACTGTTCCCCGCCTGCGCGAAAACGTGTGCCAGCCAGACGGCCGATGTTGTCTTCCCCGTGCCCGGCTTAAGGTTCGCCAGAGCAAGACTCAGCCCCGCCATCCAGGCATTATCGCAGCGTATGCAGTGGTTCGGTAGACATGGGGGGCAGTATGGCAGACAGTTCGCGGATGAGAACTAAGGGTCATACGAGGCCGCCACAGCCGTCGCTCAAGGCCAACGGCATCACACGGGACGGGTAAGGGCCGGCGAATCCGGTCTTACGGCCGCGCGTCTCCGGTCTTACGGCCGCGCGTCCATGGGTGGGCCAGGTGATGTCCCGGGGATGTTGGGCTGATCGCAGTACTGCCGTAGATACTGCGATACTGCATTATTATCCACAGTCTGTGGACGGCAGCGCGCCCGTTGCTCGGGGTCAGCGCGCCATCGGCCGGCGGATCCTGGCCGAGAACAGGTCGCGGAGGCTGACCACGCCGCAGACGGTGTGATCGTCCACCACCGGGAGGTGGCGGAACCCGTTCATCAGCATGATCTGGGCCGCCTCTTCGGCGGGCGTGTCAGGACTGGCCGATTGAGGGTCGGGCGTCATCCACTCCGAGACCCTGGATGCTGACAGGTCAGTTCCGGACGCCGCGGCCTTCAGGACGTCGCGCTCGGTGAGAATTCCAGCGAGGAATGTCCCCTGCATGACGACCGCGGAGCCCACGTTCGCCTCCACCATGCCCGCGGCCGCCTCTGCGACCGACGCGTCCGGCCTGGTCGACGCCACGCGGGTGGTCATGAGATCGCGCAGCACTGCCCGGGATGACGTCCCGGGGTTGTGGGGCTCAGTCACTTCCCCCCACCTCATCGTGATCAGCATCGCTGTGGGGGGTGGCTGGTCCGCCCATCTCCTCGGAGAGCATTTTCCAGAGCGAGCCCGCCCACAGTGACACGCTGGGCCACCTCAGCCAGAACACTTGGAGTGTCGTCTCATCGAAGGCGGCATGGGCACGCTCCGGGGTGATGGCATCCCTGACTTCCTCGAGACCGTGAATTAACTCGAGGAACCGATCGGCAAGATCGTCCATCAGGCACCTCGCGCAAGGTCTGCCGTCTTTGGGTGGTGGGGGAATCGCGAGAATTGACAGAGGCGATCCGTATAGTCACCCGCGTGGCCCGGCAAGTGCAAGTTTGCGCAGGTGGTGTCTGCCATCTCAGATATCAGGCCGTATGGTGTCCGGAGAACCGTCGCCTGGTCCTGGCTGGCCGGGTTTCGGGCCGATGTGAGGAGCTGATCAGCGCGAAGGCCAGCGAGCACAGCTGGCGGATCATGCCCGATAACCTGCACCTGTTCGTGAAAGCTCATCCGTGCGGCTCTCCCTCCCGGATCGCCAACTACTTCCAAGGCTTCACCTCGCGACGGCTGCGGGCCAGATTCCGCACCTGCGGTCCCGCCTGCCAGCCTTGTGGTCCCGGTCGTATTGTGCGGCTGCGGCCAGTGCCGTGTCCACGCAGACCGTGCGTCGGTACGCCGACACCCAGAACCAACGGCCGTGGCGGAAGGAACGAGCGCGGTGAGATGCGCTTATAAGTTCCGCGCCTACCCGACCCGCCCGCAAGAGCACCGGGCGGCACGGCTGCTGGCCGATCACTGTGACCTGTACAACGCGGCACTAGAGGAGCGCCGTGAGGCGTGGCGCATGCGCCGGGTCAGCGTCAGCTACGACGTGCAATCCGCCCAGCTGAAAGACATACGCCGCGCCGACCAGCAGGGCCAGGGGCGGCACTCGTTCGCCGCCCAGCAGCAGACCCTGCGTCGGCTCAACACCGTGTTCACCGCGTTCTACAAGCGGGCGAAGAAGGCCAAAGCGGGTTACCCGCGGTTCAAGCCCTACACCCGGTTCAACCAGGTCCGGTTCGTGGCTGGCGACGGCGCCAAGTGGGCCTCCGCCGAACCAGGCGGGTGGGCGCGGGCAGCATTCCAGGGCGTCGGCTCGGTCAAAGTCCGCCAGCACCGGGCCGTCCGCGGAACCGTGAAAACCCTCCAACTCAAGCGGGAACACCGCCGCTGGTACGTGATCGTGACCGCTGACACCGTCCCAGTGCCGCTACCGCCAGCTGGCCGCAGCGTGGGTGTTGACCTGGGGGTCGCCCGGTTCCTGACCACCTCCGACGGTGAGGTCACTGCCAACCCCAAGTTCCTCGCCGCCTCGGCCGAGACGATCGCTGACCTGCAGCGGCGCAAGCAGCGCACGCGCCGCGGATCGGGGAACCGCAAGCGGCTGCGGCGGGCCCTGGCGAAGGAATGGCGCAAGGTCCGCAACCGGCGGCGCGACTTCCACCACAAGACCGCCCGCGCGCTCGTGGAGCGCTGTGACGTGATCGCACTGGAACAACTCAACACAGCTGGCATGACCCGCCGACCTGCGCCCAAGCCAGACCCGGGCCAGGCCGGGGCGTTCTTGCCGAATATGGCCACCGCCAAAGCCGCCCTCAACAAGTCGATCCTTGATGCGGGCTGGGCCCAGTTCGCGAACATCCTCACCGCCAAGGCTGAAAGCGCCGGACGGAGAACCGTGTTCGTGAACCCAGTCGGCACCAGCATCAGTTGTCACCAGTGCGGACTCAGATGCACCCGCCCACGCCAAGACTCCGTGATCTGCCCCGCCCACGGCCAGATGGACGCCGACCTCAACGGGGCACGCAACATCGCTACCAGGGCCGGGCTGGGCTCTGGTCAAGCCTCCGCGGCTTGAGAAACCAGTGCCCTCCGGCATTGGAACAGTCACGCAATCACCTCCTTGCGGAAGTGTTATACCGGCCACCGAAGCAAAACGAGGACCTGCTGTCGGTGGCACGTGAAAACTGACCCAGTGTCGGAACTGGATCAGTTTTCGGGATGCCGTTGACAAGTCGAACGCTTCAGTGGCGGCGGTGAACGCAGAGCAGTCGCCGAAGTGCTGGTGGCCCACCCTGCCGGTGGCTCAGGCGGCGCGGCTGGCGTGGGCCAGGGAACGGCGAACGGGCAGCGTGGGCTGATCCGGACGGGGCCCGGAACTGCCGAACGCGTTCGCTTCCACCATGCGAGCCCAGCGCATCCGCGCGACGGCCGTGTCCGGGTGATCACCGAACTCCTGTGCTACCCGTTCGGCGCATCCCCGGCTGCCGAACGCGCGGACGGCCGAGGCGACGGCCTGCAGGACCTGTCCGCTGCTGAGTTCTTCGGAGCGCTGCAGGGCCGACACGAACAGGGCGTCGGCGCGGGCGGCGCTGATGCTGAGGTGGTGCATCTCTGGCCGCATCGTGAGCCTCCTCGACAGGCGGATACTTCCTACTACACAACCGGAGTACGACATTCCTCCGTTGATGCAGTCGTACTGTCCACAGATGCGAGTTGATTACAACAAGCTCGTCCGTGACCGGATCCCCGAGATCATCGGATCCCACGGGGATCGGGCGGTTACCCGCGTCCTGGACGAGGCGGACTACCGAGACGCTCTGCTGGCCAAATTGGTGGAAGAGGCCCGGGAAGCCAGCAGCGCCCGTGCGGAGGAGCTCCCCGCCGAACTCGCTGACGTGCTTGAGGTGCTCCAGGCTCTGGCGAAGGACCTGGGCATGACCTGGGAGCAGCTACTTGCGCTCGCTGCCGACAAGCGGACACGGCGCGGCGCCTTCGAAGGAAGGATTTTTCTCGAATATGTGGAACAAGCATGAGTCGGCTCCTCGCGTCCCTGTACCGGCTCGGATACCACAAGCTGCTGATCTACCCCAGCCAGATCACAGGCCTCGGCACACATCGGGCATCACCACGTCCCCTGACCAGGCCTGGGAGTTATGGCCTGCCAGTGGCCTGAATCAGCCGGCAGACTCACTCCGGCCGGCACCGGGGGACGCTGGCCGCATTTGCCAGTGCGGCTCACCGGGCACCAGTTCGACGTGGTGCACGGTGCCGGGCTGACCCGCGTCGGCGCCGAACCAAGACCGCAGCAGGTCGGCCAGGACGTTGCCCGGCTGCTCGGCGCGGTGGGCGACGTTCAGAGCGATCTTGGCGAAGTTGCCGGTGTAGATAACGCCGTCGGCGGTGAACGGCGTCTGACCTTCCGGCAGTTCAGGGTTGCGGTCGCGGTCGAGCATCAGGATCGGCTGGTCGTGGGCCTGGATGACCTTGAGCCGGAAGGCCCGCCAAGCGGCCTTCGTGTCTACAACGGCGGACAAACAGGTAGAACTTAGGTGACCGCGCTCCGGCACTGCGCATGCTCCTGCCGCTCCCCGGCCTGGCCTGGTTCCAGGCCGTTGACGAGTTCATGCAGGTCGCTGTAGTCACGAGCGGCGAGAACCCAGCCAGAGTACGGCAACCACGAGTGGCCAGCCCGCAGTCGGGTGTCGTGCATGTGGTGCTCGACGGCAGGGTCTGTGTGACGTCTCGTACCCTGTCGTGTCGGCATTCCCTGCGCGCCAACTCGGACGCGATGGGATTAGCCTTCGTCTGTACCTGCTCTGTCGAGGGATGCGCCCCACACCCGGGCCTTATACTCCGAAAGCAGATAGTTAGTTAGCAACTGAATATCGCGCGAGGTATTCTGGAGTTCGTTCCACTTACGTTGCGCATGCGGGCCGAAGTCCCAGAAGCCGTTCGTCCAGCGGCAGACAGTTGCCAGGTCGGCGAGGTCTCTGGTGAAATCTGTTTCATCCGGAGTCCGGGCCCGGATGTAACGGTCAAATATTGTGTCCATGAGGAATCCGAGGCTGGCGATTCCTACGCCGTGCATGAGCCTGGACTGCCTGGGTGGCTTGTTCCATGCCTCCGGGAAAACGTGACTAACCGCCCTCCAGTAATCCTTGAGGATAGCGAGCATTCCGTCCTCATCGCATTCACCCGTCTGCGGATTGCGGAAAGTGTACAGTGCCCCATTGCTGAGGCTGTTTTCGAGCATTTTGAGAACCGAGTTGTCTTTTATTTTCCCGTCAGGGTTTGTCGGCGTCTGTATGAGGCGGTAAAGAGGCGAATTGACCTGGAAGTTGAGGCGGTAGAGCAGGCGGGCCGGGAACTCGCGAAGCTGCTCGCCACCCGTTGCGCCAAGCACGCCGCCACCGGCTTCATCACTGAGAACGCCAAGAATGCAGTGGTCACCTATGCGGATGGCAGTGGCTCGGCATCCCTCCTCCGCGCGGCCACCGACGGCCTTCGCCGGGCCGCTGCTGAGGTTTGATAAGCGACTACTCGAGTTGGCTCTCATTTTCTCGCGGATCGCGAGGACGTTCAGGCCAGGCTTCGACTTAAGGCTTCCCATGATCCCCAGACCGTGCTTCCATCCCCGCTTGGCGAGGTTGTGCGAACACACATCTGTGTCGGCAAGCGCATATGGCCTGGGACGCCGGAGCCACAGCCAGAAGGTCCGGCACGGCGAGCGTGCGGCAGCGTGAAGGTCCTCAGCGGCATGCGTGTAGCGCCTGCTCGGGCGGCATGTTGCTGGGCTTGGCGCAGCTCCGCGACGGCCAGAACGAGGGCAACCAGGTTCGCGACGAGAGCGGCAGCCGCCAGCGCGATCTCACTGCCACTATCGCCTATCAGCGTCATCACTCGCGCGGTCCCACAGCGGTGGCCAAGCGTGATCACCCAAGGGGAAGGTCATGGCTGGCGTTACGGTGGCGGGATCACCTTCGCTGGGAGGGCAGCTGCGATGGGCAGGGCAGTGCATGTCCCCTACATCGTCGAGCAGAAGACGGCGTCTGGTGCGCTCATGCTCAACTGCGTCATGGCGTTGGAGCCAACGGCGAGGGCGATACTCATGAGGCTGCGATCGCCGACCTGCGCGAGGCCCTCACCGGGCTCATCGTCGAGTTCGGCACTCCCGACGAGTTGACCCTCACGCTCGACGTCGCCTCATGCCGCCGTTCCCTCGCTGCGTGGAGAGCGGTAGTCCGCGTGTTAGAGATAGCAGGACTCAAGGTCGTGCGGAGTACGGGCAGTCGGCCACGCGGGGTTGCTCTGAAGGTCTTGGCACCCAGGGCGACGCGCCCCATGCCGGGCAGGCCTCCCCAAGGCTAGGGCCAGTGGCGGGCGCGCCGGTGCGGTGCCGCCTTGCTCCTAGGGTGACGTGATTCGGCAGTTCGCGGACCTTGCCGCGGCAAGGAGCCACTAACGGCCTTCGACCAGTCGCTCGGCTTCGTCCAGGGCGAGCTGCCAGGGGAAGCTGTCGATTTCATGGCCGCCTGTTCCGGGAAGGTGCGGCTCGATCTCGCCAGGTCCAAGCAGCACGCGCACGCGCTCGTCGCGGAGCTGGCCGACCGACCGCTGGAAAGGACGCCGACCGGCCAGCGCGGTATTCAGGAACGGCAGGACCACGACTGGGATGGGGAGGCTGATGGCCTCGGCAAGGAGGCCGAGTGCGTAGGTGTCGCTGATCCCCTGCGCGCACTTGTTGATGGTGTTGTAGGTGGCGGGGGCGACGATCACCGCATCGGCCTTCAACGAGCGTGGCTCGCCCGGCGAGCGGTAAGCGCTGCGCACGGGCGAACCGGCCAATGCTTCGAGCGCGGCGACATCCAGAAAAGCCAAAGCGGCAGGCGTGGCGATGAGCTGGACGCTCCAACCATGCTGCTGAGCGAGCTTGACGAGCTTTCCGACGTCCAACGCGGGACCCGCCCCGCACACGATGACTGACAGCATGCGGCCCTGATGGTTCACCGGGACACTCCCAAACCGCGGGCAAAGTCCTCGGCCTGGCGTTGGACGCTAGGTGAGGCTGAGGTGATGAGGTCGCGGACCAGCCGACGAACGGCAGGGCGTCCAGCGATCTCCTCGGGGGCAATGTCCCTGGCAGCTCGCAAGGCGAGGTAGGCGTTCTCATGCTTGCTGTACTGCAGGAAGGCGCGAGCGGTGTCGATGAGCAGGCTCGCCTTGCGCTCGGTGACGGTGACCTGATCGAGGTTGACGGTGCGGGCGGTGTCGATCGCGGCCCCGGCGTCGCCAAGGGTGACCGCGATGGTGACCCGGTGCAGCGTGATGTTCGTTGGCCCGAAGGCTGTCCACCGCAGGGTGGCGTCCGCACCGAGACGGTGGCCCGCGTCCCCGGCTTCGTTCAGAAGTTCGTGGGCGGTGCGTCGATCGTTGCGCTGGGCGGCCGCGATGGCTCCACGCAGCAATAGTGACCCGTACACGGACAAGGAATCGCCATCATGGGCTGATACGTCGCGATCGAGGCGCTGCGCGAAGCCGCACGCTGTGGAAGCGGCAGCGGCATGGTGACCGCTGCTGGCAAGCGCGTGAGCAATAATCCGGGCGCTGGACCCGATGGTGAGCGGGTCACCGCTGGAACGGGCAGCCTGGATGCTGCGATCAGCGGCCAGCCCGGCCAGGGCGTGGTCACCTAGTTTGAGCAGGATGCTCGCCGCGACGTGATGAGCCTCAGCTGACAGCGTGTACGCCCGCGACTGCCTCTCCCCTGTAAGGACAGCACACGCGGCCTGCACACGGGCGAGCAGACCGGGCAGGCGGTTGATCACATGCGAGTATCTGCAGGCCTGATAATTGCGTTTGGCGCTGACGACGGCTGCGCTCAAAGCCTCTAGGTCGGGCAGGGCGTCCAGTCGATCGGCGGCGTCATCGGGTGAGTAACCAGCGAGCACCGCAACGAACGCCTCGACGGCATCGCCCGGGCCGCTAGGGCTGGTGCTGGCCAGAACGGCGCCGAACAACGATGCGCCGGTCAGGCTCACGAACGTCCGTCGGCGCACCGGGTCCTCCTCCCCACCTGGAAGATCCACGGTAGAGGGACCGGGAACCCGCAAGCTGCCCATAGCCGGAGGAGCATCCCATGGCGGGATGAGGATCGCTGAGCGCTGGGCCTGTTGGCCTGCAGCCTTGTCCGCTCCCGGAGGCTGCATGGCTGGGGCCAGACCGAGAGTAGTGCGGACCGAATCAGGCATGTTCAGGCCGTCGGCGATCCGCTCGAATACCTCCAGGGCGGTGACGCGCTGACGGTCCCGCATGATGTCGCTGATCTTGCCCTGTGTCATGCCGCAGGCGATGGCCAGCTGGGTCTGACTGGCTCCGGCGTACTGGCGGACCAGTTGGAACACCCGGCCCATGTCGCGGTTGCTCAAAGCCTCGGTCATCGCGGCCCGCTGCCAGAGGGTGGCTGGGATCTCGATCAAATCGGCGGCTCGTCCTGCCATGCCGTCGGTCCCTCCGTCGCATCAGGGTGTGCCCGAGCGTAGGTGCGGCGTGACTCGGTGCGAGCCTATCCCGTCTCGTGATAGCGGCGGGTAATGGATTGCGCCCGTTGGGTGCGCGAACTTTGGCCCATGGGCGCTATCCCGGGAGCTCTGCCCGCCAGGTGGCGGGTCCCGCCGGGGCGGGATTGGGGCCTCGTGAGACCCCATCGGGCAACGGCAAGCGAAATGGCAGAGGCACCCCAGAGCACGACCGCGACGGCATGGGAAGAGACTGCGGACGCGCGGGCAAGACGACGGGTGTTTCCTGGCCGCCACGAGCAAGTGGCCCATGCCCGGCGGTTCGTGGCGCGGGCCCTGGCCGACTGCTCGGTCACCGGCGAAGCAATCTTGTGCGTGTCCGAGCTGGCCACCAACGCCTTGTTGCACACGGCGTCGGGTAATGAAGGCGAGTTCGAGGTCATCGTCCAGCAGGGTCGGTCGTGGATCCGCATTGCTGTCACCGATGAGGGGTCGTCCACGGATCCGACCCCGCGCGCACGCGATGCGACCTCCGAAGACGGTCGCGGACTGGGCCTGGTGGCGTTGATCGCCGACCGCTGGGGCCAAAGGGGCAATGAACACGGCCGGACGGTCTGGTTCGAGCTTCGGTGGGACGCCTCGAAGATCCACCCGCCCGTGCCTGAGCCAGCCCCGCGAATACATGCCCAGGTAACGGAACTGGGTCAGCAAGCTGAACCCAAGATCGTTTGGGTCAAGCGACGAAGACTTTGTTCCGGTGCCAGTCGAGATACTTGCGGGCCGGGAGCTGGGCGCCCGGTGGAAGCAGCAGCACCTCACGCAGCGGCGGCCGACCGTAGTACTGCCTGGCCAGCGGGTCGGACTGAACGGCGCCTGCTAGAGAGTGGGCGACACGGATGCGCAGCCCTCCGTTAACTGTAAGCAGGCCAGTATCGAAGGCCACATCGTGGGCGGGACAGGCGGCTAGGCCGTTACGGGGATCCAAGCATTCGCTGGAGGTGCTGTCCTTCCATGGCTTGATATGCCCTGCAAGGAGCATGCGTTTGGCTCCGAATGATGCCGGGCTCAGGCCGCAGAACACGCACCGGCCGCCACAGTTGGCCAGCACGTGCATGGCGAACACATGCTGCCCTACCCGGGCCGCTGCCAGCAGAATCCGTTCGGTCTCCAACTCGGACCACGGGCTTTCGGCGGCATACCGGGTGACCTGACGACGCAGTTCAGCCTCCAGTACGGAAAGGTCGAGTTCCTCTTGGCCAAGCAGGGCCAACTCGCCCCCGTCCTCCAGCCCAAGGAAATCAGGCAGGCGGGCAGGGCCGATGCCCTCGGCGCGGGCGGCATGCAGCAACATCTGGTAGATGCGGCTGAAGCGCGCTGGGTCATCCCGGAGCAGAGCGCCAGCAAGAACGTCCCAACGCCCGCCATGGGAACGCGAACCATCCAGGTTGGCCATCTTCGCCAGCACGCTGGACGGCGGCCGGGAGAAGAGCCGCGCCAGGGACGGCACCGGCTCCGGTGCCTGATGCGCAGTCCCACCGCCGAAGTGACGGTGATTGATCAGAAACGAGGCGGCCAGACACAGCAGCGCTTCAACCGGCGAAAAGACTACTTGCCTGCCGCCTGGGACAGGCCGCCGCGTCAGGAGCGCCTGGAACTGATCCCGCGCCTGGCTGACCGTCATCTCCAGGTAATCCGCGAGCTCAGCCACGGCGCGAGGTTACTCCAGACAGGTTCGCCTGAGTAGGCCCATCCATCTGCTACTCGGTGCCGATGAGCAGGTGGGAGTACTCGGCGCGCAGTTCCAGCAGAGTCGCGCCATCCTGGGATTGGTCGCCGTCCCCGGGCGCCCAGCTTCAGCGCGAGGACCCGGTCGAGTCGCGGGTCGGCTGGGGCACGTTCGTGACCGGAAGAGGAGACGGATAACACCCGCGCTGGCGCGGTCCGCGCCAGGTGATGATGCGCCGCAAACCGGACCCAGGCAGGCCCTTACACGCCGAGGTCGACGATCGCCGCCACCGGTCCGCCGCCGTCGGGCCCCTGGTGGGCGGCCGAGACCGACACAAACACGGCCGGATCCCCGGTCACGGCCGCAGCTACACCCCCCACACACGCCTTGATCTGGCGGTGCCAGTGCACGTCGGAGTCGTCGAGCATCGCATTGCGCCGCCCCCGGACCTGGCCGTCCTGGCTGGCCTCGCACTTCAGGAACACGTTGACCAGCCGCCCGTCGAGGTCCTCCGGATGCGGCCGCTCCGGCAGTTCCAGCCCAGCGTCCAGGATCGCCGCCCAGATGCCATCGGCGTCCAGCGCGTCGCGCATCACCGAGTGCCCGATCCGGTACCGCCCGCCGACCCCACGCACGTTCCCAGCCACCACCACCTGCGCCCGGTCCAACTCCACCCCCGACGAGCACGACGCCACCGACGAGCCCAGGTCGCGGCGATGCATGACGTCCGCATCTCCAGGCATCTCGATCTCGCCCAACGCCACGGCTATCCCCAGCGCGGCGCACCCATTGGACAGGTCCATCGAGTCGCCGGTGTTCTCCGTCCACACCGTCTGCCCGCGGCTCTTCGCGTCCTGGATGGTGTGGATCGTGAGCAGCGGCGTCTTCGTCTGCACGTAATGCACGTCCGCCGGGTCGGTGATCCCCGCCCGCTCCATCGCCGACCGCACCGCATCCGCCACCTTCGTGATCATGGCGGTCCTCCCGATGTCCTCGGGCAGCAGGACCTCGCTCATCGCAAACCCAACGGACAGCCGCGGCTCGGACGTCGCCACCGCCGCCTCGGAAGCGACAGTCGCGAAGATCGTGGCGTGCGGGCTGATGACGCCATCCGTCCCGCCGGACCAGACGATCGGTATCTCGGCCACCGCCGCCGCCCCGCGGCTCCCCTTCGCCGTCAGCACCTCCCGGAAGGCGCGGTCGGCGAGGATCCGGGTGTAGTCGTTCACTCCCCCGTTGCCCTCGGTCTTGCCGATGACGGCGACGACGCGGTCGGCCTCCAGCACGCCGTCATCGATGAGCTTCGCCAGCTCGCTGGCGTCGGACACGTGGTGCAGCGGCACCTTGCGGACCTCGATTGGCTCAGGCACGGACATACTCTGTCACACCCGGTCAACCTCGGCCGCTGCCTACCCGCCGGACAGCAATCTGGCCGCTGCCAGCCCACCGGACGGCACGGCATACGCCGACCCAGGGCTAGCCAGCTGAGGCGAGAAGGTCGTGCTGATGGGCCTCGCACCAGCGGCGCGCGCGGGTCATAACCCCGGCGACGCGGCCCCAGTAGTCGACGAAGCCGGGATGGCCGGCACCCGCCGCGTCGGTGATGATGGCGCAGCACCAGTCGTGGTTGTCCAGGATCGCCTCGGCGACCTCACGGCGCTGGGCGAGGGGCAGCCCATAGGCCTCCAGCAGCAGGCGGAACCGCCTGAACGCCTGGCCCTGCCGGGAGTCGGCGATGTCGCGCTCATCGCACAGCGGGGACCAGTGCCGGGCGGCCGCCGCGAGATCCCAGATGACGCTGCCCGGCCCGGCCAGGTCGAAGTCGATGAGCGCGCACGCCACGCCGTCGCGGAATATCACGTTGGCCGGGTGGACGTCGTTGTGGCTGACCAGCCCGGTCGTGAAACGGGCCGGAACGCGCCGTGGCCACCGGTACCCGGCCGGGTCGAACGACGCGACGGCATCGTGATACCGGCGCAGCAGCGCGGCGACGCTCACCAGGGCCCGGTCGGTCAGCAGGCCGTCGGGCATCGGCGGCACGGCGGCCGAGCCGTCGAGGTAGGTCAGTGTTTCGGTGGTCGCGTCGGCGGCCAGCACCCGGGGCGCGCCGTCGAACCCGGCCGAGGCGAGATGAGCCAGCAGGGCGTGGGTCGCGGCCCGGCAGGGCGCAACCGGCCTGCGGACCGTGTCGCCGACGCGGTGCACGAGCCCGCGGTTGGCCGTGCCGCCCGGCATGGGCCCGTCAGCCGCCGTCGGCCCGCTCACGCCGACGGCCGCCGGGGTCCTCGCGCACGCCGTCCCTAGCCTCATCGCGCTTTGCTGCTTCCCTCTTTCCTGCCTCCTGAACCGTGCACGAGCCCGGCCGCTAGCGCCCGCGCGCGGCCACCGGGCCCAGTCGCGCACGCGCGGCCACAACGCCTAGCCAGTCAGGACCGCGCGAGCCCGAGCAGCTCACGGGCCAGGCTGGCGTGGGTGACCAGGCCGTGCACCATGCCGGCGCTGATCGCCGCGTGGACCGCGGCGCTCTTGGAGACGCCGTAGGCGACGGCGATGACGCAGGGGATCTTCGCCAGCGCCGGGCCCGGGGTCACGATCATGCGGCTGTCCAGCTCCGTCTCCACCGGACGGCCGTCCTCCCCGAGGAAGACCCCGGCCATCTCCGCGCGGACGCCGAGCTGGGCGAGGGCGTCGCGCTCAGCGGGACTGCACGCGTCATAGATCGTCGAACAGGCCGGGCCCCCACGCGCCGATGGCGACCATCGCTATCGTGACCGAGGGCACGAGCGCCATGGCGTCGGCGACGTCGGCCTGGCGGCGGATGGCGGCGGCCGTCTCGGCGTCGTCAAGGATCATCGGCGCGTAGAAGACGTGCGCGGTGCCGCCGCCGATGCTGGCCACACCGCGCACGAGGTGGAGCAGGTCTCTGCCGTCCGGCGGCGGCACCGCCCCGGTGAGCTGGACGATCGGGCAGGGCGGCATCCCGGTGAGCGCGGCTGCGAGCCCGCTCAGCGAGCGCGCCCAGGACATGCCGAGGACGTCGGCCGGCGTGATGATGTCCATCAGCACCTCGCCCGCCACCTCGCCCATGCGGCGCCGGAGCGCGGCCTCGTCCTCGTCGGGCACGCTGAACGCAAAGGCGTGCCTCAGGCCGAACACCGAACAGAGCTCGGCCGACAGCCCGGCGTCGAGGCTGCCGCCGGGCAGCCCGATCTCGATGCGTACCATGCCGGCCTCGCGGGCCGAGTCGAGCAGGCGGGCGACCCGGAACCGGCTGATGCCGAGCCTGCTCGGCGATGTCGACCTTCGAGACGCCGTCGAGGTAGAACTGCCGCGCCACCTGCGCGGCCAGGACGACCTCCGACGGCCGATCCGTGGACAGCCCCGCCACGACCCCTCCCGCGGCTGACCGATGCGCTCATTTGAGCGCCCAGCACTCATATTGGCATTTTTTCTTGACTTTGCCCAGCAGTCGAATCAGTGTGTTCGGTATCGGCACGTTCGTATGAGCGCCAACCGCTCAAATGAGCAAGCTGAGTGCCCGACGCGGGGGAACAGGCACCTGGACGACGGGACGCGACGATGACTCGACGACACGACGCCCGGTCCGGAGCCGCGCGCTCCGACGCGAGCTCACTCAGCCGCCGGGCCTTCCTGGCCGGGACGACGGGTGGGGCGGCGCTCGCCCTGGCCGGCTGCAGCATGGGCACCAAACAGATGTTCTCCGGCGGGAGCTCGGGGACGACCCTCTCCGTCGCGATCGTCTCCAACTCGCAGATGCAGGACGCCATCAGCCTGTCCCACCTGTTCGAGAGCGAGCACCCGGACATCCACCTCAACTTCGTCTCGCTGCCGGAGAACGAGGCGCGCGCCAAGATCACCACGGACGTGTCCACCCAGGGCGGCGAGTTCGACGTGGTGATGATCAGCAACTACGAGACGCCGATGTGGTCGGCCAACGGCTGGCTGGTGAACCTCCAGCCCTACATCGACCGCACCCCCGGCTACGACGCCAACGACTTCCTGCCCCAGCTGAGGGCGACGCTCTCCCACAAGGGCGACCTGTACTCGGTGCCCTTCTACGGCGAGTCGTCCTTCCTCATGTACCGCAAGGACCTCATGGCCAAGGCGGGTATCAAGATGCCGCTCAGGCCGACCTGGGACCAGGTAGGAAAGATCGCGGCCCAGATGCATAACGAGAAGAAGGGGCTGGTCGGCATCTGCCTGCGGGGCGATCCGGGTTGGGGCGAGAACCTCGCGCCGATCAACACGGTGATCAACTCGTTCGGCGGCCGGTGGTACGACCCGGCCTGGAATGCGCAGCTGACCAGCCCGGAGGTGGAACGCGCGGTTTCGATGTACGTGTCACTGGTTCGCGCGTACGGCGAGCCCGGGGCCCCGTCGTCCGGCTTCTCCGAATGCGCCACGCACTACGGCACGGGCGGCGCGGCCATGTGGTACGACGCCACCTCCGCGGTCGGCGTCATCGAGGACCCGCAGAGCAGCTCGGTGGCCGGCCGCAACGGCTATGCCTGGGCCCCGACGCAGAACGGGCGGCCGTCCGGCTGGCTCTACACCTGGTCGCTGGCGATCCCCACCACCTGCCCCAACAAGCAGGCGGCCTGGGACTTCGTCGCCTGGATGACCTCCAAGTCCTTGATCAAGACGGTCGGCAGCACGCTGGGCTGGTCGCACGTGTTTCCCGGCAGCCGTTTCTCCAGCTACCAGATACCGCAGTACAAGAAGCTGTCGGCCGCCTACGGCCCGCTGACGCTGCAGTCGATCAACGCGACCAACACGGCGCACCCGACCACCAAGCCGGTGCCCTACACCGGGGTCCAGTTCCTGGACATTCCCGAGTTCCAGGACCTCGGCACCAACGTCAGCGAGCAGATGAGCGCGGCCATCGCCGGGCAGAAGTCGGTGAAGTCGGTGCTCGCACAGTCGCAGCAGTACGCCCAGGTCGTCGGCAACACCTACAAGAACGCGTGATGGACGCCGCCGACGGCGAGCCCGAACGGAGGTCACGATGACCACGATCGCTCCCCCGGTTGCCTCGGCCCAGCGGGTGCGCGCCCGTCCCGACCGCGGGCGCCAGGGCTGGGTGCGGCGGGCGCCGCTGCTGCCCGCGCTGATCTTCACGATCATCGTGACCCAGCTGCCGTTCCTGCTGACCCTCTGGTACTCGCTGCAGTCGTGGAGCCTGGTCCGCCCCGGCTCCGAGCACTTCGTCGGGTTCGCCAACTATGCGGATGTGTTCCAGGACAGCCAGTTCTGGACGGCTGCGCTGAACACGGTGATCATGACCGTCGGCTCGGTCCTCATCGCGATGCTCATCGGCATCGGCCTCGCCCTCATCCTCGACCGCAAGTTCCTCGGCCGGGGGATCGTGCGCACCCTCCTGATCACGCCGTTCCTGGTCATGCCCGTCGCCGCCGCGCTGCTGTGGAAGACGACCCTGCTGGACCCGACGTACGGCATCGTGAACTGGGTGCTGCGGCCGTTCGGCCTCGGGCACTTCGACTGGCTCGGCCAGGCGCCGCTGATCTCGGTCATGATCGAGATGATCTGGCAGTGGACGCCGTTCATGATGCTGCTGGTCCTCGCCGGGCTGCAGAGCCAGCCCAAGGACACGGTGGAGGCCGCCGGCGTGAACGGCGCCCGGCCGCTGCAGATCTTCCGCGAGCTGACGCTCCCGCACCTGCGCCGCTACATCGAGCTGGGCGTCGTGCTCGGCGCCATCTACCTGGTCAACGAGTTCGACGCGATCTACATGATGACCCAGGGCGGCCCGGGCGTCTCCAGCACCAACCTGCCCTTCTACATCTACCAGCGGGCATTCCTCGGCTTCGAGGTCGGCCAGGCGGCCGCGATGGGCGTGATCGTCGTCATCATGACGATCATCGTCGCCACCTTCGCCCTGCGGCTGATCTTCACCTCGTTCTCCGGAACGGAGCAGGCGGCATGATGGCACGCAGCGTCACGGCGGAACCGGAAATCACCACGGCCGCCCCCGGGCGGCCCGCGGTGCGGCCGAAGCGCCGCCGCAACAACCCCTGGGTGGGCATCGTCGGCTGGGTGCTCGGGATCCTGTTCTTCTTCCCGGTCCTGTGGATGGTGATCACTTCCTTCAAGACCGAGGCGCAGGCCTACACCACCACGCCGCAATTCGTGTTCACGCCGACCCTCGAGCAGTACAAGACGGTGTTCGCCAGCGGCATCTGGCCCTACTTCGCGAACTCGGCCTTCGCCACCATCGTGTCCACGTTCTTCGTCCTGCTGCTGGCCACGCCCTGCGCGTTCGCGCTGTCGCTGCGCCCGGTGAAGAAAACGCGCGACGTGCTGTTCTTCTTCATCAGCACCAAGATGCTGCCGATCGTGGCCGCGATCATCCCGATCTACATCGCCGCGCGCGACCTGCACATGCTCGACAACATCTTCACGCTGGTGATCCTCTACACGGCGATGAACCTGCCGATCGCGGTGTGGATGATGCGCTCGTTCTTCCTGGAGGTGCCGGGCGAGCTGCTGGAGGCGGCCGAGATGGACGGCGCGCCGCTGCGCAAGACGGTGACCGAGGTGATCCTGCCGGTGGTCGCGCCGGGCCTGGCCGCCACCGCGCTGATCTGCTGCATCTTCTCGTGGAACGAGTTCTTCTTCGCGGTGAACCTCACCGCGACCCAGGCCGCCACCGTCCCGGTGTTCCTCGTCGGCTTCATCTCCTCCGAGGGCCTGTACTTCGCCCAGCTGTGCGCGGCGGCCACGATAGCGACGCTGCCCGTCATCCTCGCCGGGTGGGTGGCGCAGCGCCAGCTCGTCCGCGGCCTGTCCTTCGGGGCGATCAAGTGAGCACCGGCTACCACCCGACCACCGGGCACCCGACCACTGGGCCAGACACAGGAGACGATCATGGCTGAGGTCACCTACGACAGCGCGACGTGCATCTACCCCGGCGCGGACCGGCCCGCGGTGGACGCGCTCCAGCTGCCCATCAAGGACGGCGAGTTCGTGGTCATGGTGGGCCCCTCGGGGTGCGGGAAGACCACCGCGCTGCGGATGCTGGCCGGCCTGGAGGAGATCGACGACGGCTCGATCCGCATCGACGGCAAGGACATGGTCGGCGTGCCCTCACGCGATCGCGACATCGCGATGGTGTTCCAGAACTACGCGCTGTACCCGAGCAAGACCGTCGGCGAGAACATGGGCTTCTCGCTGAAGATGCACGGCGTGCCCAAGGACGAGCGCGCCCGCCGTGTCCGGGACGCGGCCAAGCTGCTCGACCTGGAGCCGATGCTCGACCGCAAGCCGCGCAACCTGTCCGGCGGGCAGCGCCAGCGGGTCGCGATGGGCCGCGCCATCGTCCGCGAGCCCAAGGTCTTCTGCATGGACGAGCCGCTGTCGAACCTCGACGCCCAGCTGCGGGTGCAGACCCGCACCCAGATCGCCGAGCTGCAGCGCCGCCTGAAGGTCACCACCGTCTACGTGACCCACGACCAGGTGGAGGCCATGACGATGGGCGAGCGGGTGGCCGTGCTGCGGGCTGGGCAGCTGCAGCAGTTCGACACGCCCACCGAGCTGTACGACCACCCGGCGAACGTCTTCGTCGCCGGGTTCATCGGCTCACCGGCGATGAACCGGTTCGACGGCGCGCTCGAGGACGGCGCCATCCGGGTGAACGGCGCCACCCTCCGCCCGCCCGAGGCCCAGCTGCGCGCGGCGAAGGAGCACGGCAAGCTGACCGTGGGGATCCGGCCCGAGCACCTGTCGCTCGGCGGCGACGGGGAGCTGACGCTGGAAGTCGCGCTGGTCGAGGACCTGGGCAGCGACTCCTACATCTACGGGTACCTGGCCGGAGACGCGGACAGCCACGTCATCGTCCGGGCGACCCGCGACCACCCCCGCCCGGGCGAGACCGTCAAGGTCAAGGTGGACACCACGCACCTGCACCTGTTCGACGGCGCCACCGGGCTGCGGGTCGGCGAATAATGGCTGGTAGCCGCGGGGGAAGGCTGGCCGTCAGCGAGCGACCACAGGGGGCATGATGCGCGCCGTCGTCTGGGAAAAGCCGGGAGAGCTGAAGGTGACCGAGGTCGCCGACCCGGCGCCGGGGCACGGCGAGCTGGTCGTGCAGGTGGGGGCGTGCGGCATCTGCGGCACGGACCTGCACATCGCCGACGGCGAGTTCCCGCCCACGCCGTACCCGATCATTCCCGGCCACGAGTTCGCCGGCCGCGTCGTCGCCGTTGGTGACGGCGCGCCCGGTGAATGGCGCGGCGGGGAGCGGGTGGCGGTGGATCCGTCGCTGTTCTGCGGCCACTGCCCGGCCTGCCACGCGGGCCGCGGCAACCTGTGCGCGAACTGGAACGCGATCGGCGACACCGTCAACGGCGCCTTCGCCGAATACGTTGCGGTCCCGGCGGTCAACGCCTACCGCATACCGGACGGCGTGGACGACCAGCAGGGCGCCCTCATCGAGCCGCTGTCCTGCGCGGTGCACGGCCTGCGCCGCATCGGGCCCGTCCTCGGCGAGGACGTCCTGCTGGTCGGCGCCGGGACCATGGGCCTGCTGCTGCTTCAGCTGCTGAACCGGGCCGGGGCCCGGTCGGTCACGGTCGTCGACCGCAAGGCATCGCGCCTGGAGGTGGCCAAGGCGGTCGGCGCGGCCAGCGTCGCCGGGGACGTCACCGAGGCCGACCGCGCCGAGTTCGGCGTGGCGGTGGACGCGACCGGGGTCCCGGCCGCGATCGAGGCCGCCTTCGCCGGCCTGGCCCGCGGCGGCCGGCTGATGATCTTCGGCGTCGCCAGCGCCGACGTTGCCGTGTCGCTGTCACCGTTCCGCATCTACAACGACGAGATCACCGTGGTGGGGTCGATGGCGGTGCTCAACAGCTTCGGCGCGGCGGCCGACCTGATGGCGGCCGGCGCCGTCGACACCGTCCCGATGCTGGGCCCGCCATTCACTCTCGACCAGTTCCCCGAGGCACTGGCCAGCGTCCGCAACGGCGATGGCATCAAGATCCAGGTCGCCCCCGGCAGCTAAAGACGGCCCCGTAGCCGGGGCATCACTGTGGCGGTGTGCCGCAGCCGATCCGGCTCGACGACGGTGTCGCAGTTCCACAGCACGTCGAACCAAGCCTCTTCGGCGTCCCGCCAGCGCCCTCGCAGAGCATCCAGCGGCAGGTGCTGATACTGATAGGCGCAAAAGCGCAATCCGGCCACGCACGCCCCCCGAGAACGATCTCCCGCCGAGTCCCGTCCTTTACTCGTACTTTACTCTTGTGGTGCGCCCTTCCTGCGGGCCAGCGGTTCGATGACGACTGTCCGGTAGGGGGCGGACAGCCGGGTGAGGTCATCGGGATCGGAGGTCTGTACCACGCCACCGCCGGCTTCGACTGCCACCGCGACGGGATGAGCGTCGGCGAAGAGTGCGGAACCAGCGTGCGCCTCAGTAAGGATGGCCCCGATCAGGCGGGCCAGGGCGCGGTCGGTGTCGCGGAGCAGCAGCCCATCCCCTGACTCCCGGGCGAGCAGGGCGTCCAGCGCCTGGTTGCGCCCGGCTCCCCGGTACAACTCGGCGAGGGTTCCCGTTGCGATCGCGACCTCACGGCGGAGCCTGCGCGCCGCTTCCATGGCGCGCCGGACCTTACGTTCCGCCGGATGCCGCGGATCCAGCAATGCGCTCACCGCCTCAGCGTCGAGCACCAGCCGCATCAGCCGGCCCGCCGCCCACCGGGCTCTTCCGCCGCGCCGCCGAGCAGACGCATGTACCGCGCAATCTCGGCCTCGTCTTCCGGCGTGTCCAGCCTGCCCCGCTCGTCCGCCAGATGATCGAGAAGATCTGCTAGGGCCTGCTGCCGCTTGCGCCTGGTGAACTCCGCCCGCAACGCGGAGTTCACCTCGGCGGATAGCGTGGTACCGCCCTCGGCTTCCAGCGCGGCGACGAGGTCGGCGTCGAGGGTGACCGAGACCTTCCGCTTGGCCGGGGATGTCATACCATTATCCTACCATTATCGCCTTATGAGCGCGCCTGGTTGCGGCCCAGTCATGCTCTGATGCCTCGCCCGAGTCGCAGGCGACGTGCCAGTTCCCCGCACGCCCGGCATGTTGGGCTCGGATTGACGGTGCTGGCCGATAACGTCGCCCCGTGCGCCAGGTCATGGTTCTTGAGTTCGATCTCGCTAGCCTGCGGCGGGTCACTGGCGGAGGCAGTTACGCCCGGGGTGCCGAGTACGCGCGCCAAGGGGCGGTCCTGCGCGCCAGGTGGGATCCGGAAGATTACGCGCTTCGCGGGATGGTGCGCGGCCACGGCACCAGCGTCTATGAGACTGCCGCGTTCTTCTCGCTGACCGACGGGCTGCCCGCCGAGTTCGAGATGGGCGAGTGCAGTTGCCCGGTCGAGTTCAGCTGCAAGCACGTCGTCGCTCTGGTCCTGTCGGCCCTGGCCCCGGGATCCCCGGGAACGGCCCGGCCGGAGAGCCCGCGGCCGCCTGCCTGGGAGCAGTCGCTGGAGTCGCTGCTGGACCCAGGCGGGTCGGCGCGCCCGGGCACGACGCCGCTGGCGATGGAGCTTGCGCTGGCCGGCGGCGCGGGCCAGGCCCGCCGGGGCGGGCCGGCTGCGGAGCAGGCGCCGCTGCGGCTGACGGCCCGGCTGGTCCGGCCGGGCAAGAACGGCGGCTGGGTCGGCGGCGACCTGAGCTGGGGCAAGCTGGACGCGCTTCGGTACTCCGGCGATTACAGCGAACAGCAGGTGCGGTTGCTGCGGGAACTGTACGTGCTCTACCAGGCCTGCGGGGGCCGCAGCGGCTACTACGGCTATTACTACGGGGATGACCGGTCGATCGAGCTGTCCTCGATCTCATCGCGGCAGCTCTGGCCGCTACTGGAGGAGGCGGAGGCGGCCGGCTTGCGGCTGGTGTACCCGGGCAAGCGGGGCGTGCTGAGAGGGCACGGGGAGGCCGAGTTCTGCCTGGACGTGACCCGCGGCAACGCCGGTGGGCTGCGGGTGGTTCCGCTCATCCGCGCCGGCGACGGGGAATCCGTGGTGCCGGTCGTGTTCATCGGAGCCGACGGCCACGGCGTGGTGTGCATCGACCACGCCCAAGCGGCAGGCCGTGAGCCCGGAAGCTGGTACTTCCGGCTGGCCAGGCTGGGCCGGCCGGTGCCGCCACCGCTGCAGCGGATGGCATTGGAGGGCGAGTCGCTGCAGGTGCCCGCCGCGGAAGAGTCCAGGTTTCTGGAGCGGTATTACCCCCGGCTGCGCCGGGCGGCGGAGTTGATCTCCTCGGACGGTTCATTCAGTCCTCCCGCGATCTGCGGGCCGGAGCTGGTGTTGCGTGCATGCTATGGCAGTGGCCACGCGCTCGAGGTGAGCTGGCAGTGGGCCTACCGGGTCGGGAACTCGCCGCTGCGGGTGCCACTGGAGGCGGGTGGGCCGGACGATGCATACCGGGATCTGGCAGCTGAGCGGGCCCTGCTGGCCGGCCTGGAACTGCCGCTGGACCGGTACGGGCTGCTCACACGGGATGACGGCATCTCCGGCCCAGCGGTACCCGCGCTTGCCCCCCACACCCGCCTGACCGGCATCGCCACGATGCGGTTCACCACTGAGCTCTTGCCGTTGCTGGATGATCAGCCTGGCCTGATCGTTGAGATGATCGGTGAGCCTGCTGACTACCGGGAAGCCGGGGATTCGCTGCGGATCGCGGTATCCACCGGTGAGGTGGCCGGTGACACCGACTGGTTCGACCTGGGCGTAAATATCACGGTGGAGGGGCGCCCGGTCCCGTTTCTTGACCTATTCCTGGCGCTCAGCCGTGGCGAACCGCACCTGCTGCTGCCTGATGGGGCCTACTTCTCGCTGGACAAACCCCAGTTGCAGGCGCTTGCCCGGCTGATCGACGAGGCCCGCACGTTGCAGGATTCTCCAACCGGGGCGCTGCGGATCAGCCGGTACCAGGCCGGCTTCTGGGAGGAACTGGCTGGGCTGGGGGTGATCGAGCATCAGGCGGCGGCATGGCGGGAGCAGGTTCAGGGCCTGCTGTCGGCCGACGGCACCGGTCGTGCCGAGCCGCCGCCGGGACTGCGTGCACGACTGCGGCCTTACCAGCAGGACGGGCTCGGCTGGCTGGCTTTCCTGTGGAGGCACCAGCTGGGCGGAATCCTCGCCGACGACATGGGACTCGGCAAGACGCTCCAATGCCTCGCCCTGATCAGCCACGCCAGGCAACGCGACCCAGCAGCGGGCCCGTTCCTGATCGTCGCACCGACCAGCGTGGTGGCGAACTGGGCAGCCGAGGCTGCGCGGTTTGCCCCCGACCTGAAGGTAGTGCCGGTATCGGGCACCATGGCTCGTCTCGGCCAGGACCTCGGCGAACTCGCTGCGGGCGCGGACGCTGTCGTCACGACCTACACCCTGCTGCGCATCGACTTCGCAGCCTATGCCGAACTGAGCTGGTCCGGGCTCCTGCTTGACGAGGCACAGCAAGCCAAGAACCGCCAGTCGAAGGTCTATCAGTGCGCCCGCCGGCTCCCGGCCCCGGTGAAGATCGCGATCACGGGCACGCCGCTGGAGAACAACCTGATGGAACTGTGGTCGCTACTGTCCATCACCGCTCCTGGTCTGTTCCCAGGCCCTGACCGGTTCCGCGACTACTACGGCCGCCCGGTCGAGCGGCAGGGTGACAGCGAGCGGCTGGCCCAGCTTCAGCGGCGGATCAAGCCGCTAGTCCGGCGCCGGACGAAGGAACAGGTAGCCGCCGACCTGCCGGTCAAGCAGGAGCAGGTCCTGGAGGTCGAGCTGCACCCGCAGCACCGCAAGGTCTATCAGACCCGGCTGCAGCGCGAACGACAAAAGGTCCTCGGCCTGATCGGCGACATGAACTCCAACCGGTTCACGATCTTCCGCTCTCTCACCCTGCTGCGCCAGCTCAGCCTGCACGCCGGGCTCATCGATCAAGCCCACGCCAGCCTGGCGTCGGCCAAGATCGACGCTCTGCTAGAAAAGCTGGACGAGGTGACCGGAACCGGGCATAGGGCTCTGGTGTTCAGCCAGTTCACCGGGTTCCTCAGCAAGGTCCGCGAGCGGCTGGAGACCGAGGGCACGCCGTATTGCTATCTCGATGGCAGCACCCGCGACCGGGCCGCAGTAATCCAGCGCTTCAAGGACGGCGCCGCGCCCGTCTTCCTGATCAGCCTCAAGGCAGGCGGGTTCGGGCTGAACCTCACCGAGGCCGACTACTGCTTCCTGCTCGACCCTTGGTGGAACCCGGCCACCGAGGCGCAGGCCGTCGATCGTGCCCATCGCATCGGGCAGACCCGGAAAGTCATGGTCTACCGCCTAGTCGCCAAGGACACGATCGAGGAGAAGGTCATGGCGCTGAAGGCCAGGAAAGCCAAGCTGTTCTCCAGCGTCATGGATGATGGCAACGTCTTCGGCACCGCCCTCGGCGCCGACGACATCCGTGCTCTGCTCTCCTGACGGTTATGACAGGCATGTACGTAACCGGCGACTCGCCCCGGGGACACAACGACGCCCGGCAACATGAGGAGCGCGTCAGAGCCAGTCAACCTCGGCGGCCGCACGCCCGCCGGACAACACGCCATACCCGGGCCCCCGATCGAAGAAGGGCCGCGCATCCGGGCGCCCGGCCCGCAAGTCATCCCGCAGCCGGCCGGTCGCCTCACCGTCGACCGCCGGGTCATCGGCCGGGCCAGTCAGCACCACCCCGTAATCCGCCCCGGCCGCCTCACGCGACACCTTGCCCCACCGGACATCACGGGCCACCAGGGCCGGGTCCCGCTCCAGCGGGTCCCCCCAGCCGCCGCCGCCGGTGGTGCGGATCCGGATCAGCGTCCCGGCCGGGACGAACTCGCCGTCGGCCATCGCGTCCACGTCCCGCTCCCCCGGGCCGCCCGGGTCGATCGTGACCTGGAACGGCCGCCCGGCCCGGCCGCCGTTCACGCCCCAACAGGACAGGATCGAGCGGTCGGCGATCGACATGAAGTACCCGTCCACCTGCATCCGGATGAGCTTCTCGTAGCCAAGCCCGCCCCGGAACCGCCCGGGCCCGCCCGAGTCCACCGCCAGGCCGAGCCGCTCCACCACCAGCGGGAACCGCGCCTCGGTGAACTCGGCGGGCAGGTTGCGGGAGTCGGGCACCACATGCACGGTGTCCTCCCCGTCGGCGTAATACCTGCCGCCCGACCCCCCGCCCAGCACCTCGCGCATGAGGTACGGCTCCCCGGCGGCGGTCTGCCCGTAGAAGCCGGTGTAGCGGATCGTCTCCTGGTCGGCAGGCGTACGCCCGCCGACCGCCTTGGCCAGCACGCCCGCGAACACGCCGAGCAGCCGCAGGATGACGAACGTGCGCGCGTTGGTGGGCGCGGGGAAGACCGGGGTGAGCAGCGTGCCCGGCGGCGGGAAGCGCATCTCGATCAGGTCGACGATGCCCTCGTTCACGTCGAGCTCGGCCATCCGCTCGGGCGTGTCCGCCAGGTTGCGCAGGATCGGCGCGAGCCACTTGGCCAGGAAGTTGCCGTCGGCGAAGTCGGCGCAGTGGTTGATCGGGCCCTTCGCCTGCGGCCCGGTCCCGGTGAAGTCGAGGATCAGCCGCGGGCCGCCGGGCTCGTCCTCGCCGAGCTTGGTGAGGGTGATCCGCTGGGTGTGCAGCCGTGGCTCGTCCACCCCGTCGTGCTCGGCGTAGTCCTCCCAGGTCCAGGTCCCGGACGGGATCTTGGCCAGGATCTCCCGCCGGTAGGTACGGGTCGTGCTGGCGACGATCTCGTCGAAGCAGCCCTCCACCGCCTCGCGCCCGTACCGGCCGAACAGCCCGGCCAGCCGCCGCGCGCCCAGCAGGCAGGCGACGCACTCGGCGTCCAGGTCGGCGGCGAGCGAGTCGGGCATCCGCGAGTTGCGGGTCATGATGGTGAGCGCGGCGCGGTTGGGCACGCCCTCGTCCCACAGCCTGATCGGCGGCACCATCAGCCCTTCCTCGAACACGCTGGTGGCGTGGCTCGGCATCGAGCCGGGCACCGCGCCGCCGATGTCGTCGTGGTGGCCGAACGCCTGCACGAACGCGACCACCTCCGGCCCGCCGCCGCCGTCGTGGAACACGGGCACCGTGACGCACAGATCCGGCAGGTGCCCGATCCCGCCCTCGGACAGGTACACGTCGTTGTGGAAGAACACGTCCCCCGGCCGCATCGTCGCCAGTGGGAAGTCCCGCACGATCGGATGCACCAGCGAGCTGTAAGACCGCCCGGTCAGCTTCCGCAGCAGCCGGTCATGAATCCCGGCCCGGAAGTCGTGCGCGTCCCGGATCATCGGCGACCGCGACGTCCGCGCGATCGCCGTCTCCACCTCCTTCTCGATCGACGCCAGGCTCCCCGCGATGATCTCCAGCAGCACCGGATCCACGGTCCCGGTCGAGTCGGTGAGGGTGCGGTCGGTCATACGAGCGCCTCCTCCGCCGTGACGAGCAGGTTCCCGAACCGGTCAACTCGGGCCGCGAATCCTGGATGCACCGGCACCGTCGCGCCGTACTCCTCGATGACTGCTGGGCCAGCGATCACGTCGCCGGGGGCGAGCTGAGGGCGCCAGTACAACGGGGTGGAGACGCCGGTCGAGGAACGGCCGAACACGACCAGCCGGCTCCCCGTCGCTGCCCGCCCGGTGGAGCGGTGGGACGGCAGCGCGGGTGCGCCGTCCCGGCAGACAGAAACGCCGGGACGGCGTACCCCACTGCCGCTGTCAGCCCCTCCGGTGGATACCAGCTCGGTCAGTTCCGGTCGCTGGATCGGCCCGATGCCGGTGACCCGCAGGTTCACCCATTCAACCTGCTGCCGCAGGTCGCCGCGGAAGTCGTACCCATACAGCGCGTGGTGCGCATCATGGAACGCACTCGCGGCGGCATCCGCCAGCTCGGGTCCGAACCGCCCGTCCCCCACCGGCACGCGCACCTCGAACGCCTGCCCGTAGTACCGCAGGTCCGCCGTCCGGCTGAGCCGGTGTTCGTCCAGCGAGAAGCCCTGGGCGGTCAGCGCACCATGCGCTTGCCCGGCCAGCCCGTCGAAGATCGCGTCCATCACGCCATGGTCGAGCTCGGCGTGCCTGGCCACGGCGGTGCGCACGTGATCGCTGCGAACGTCGACGGTAAGCAGCCCGAACGCCGACACGTTCCCCGGATTCGGCGGCACGAGCACGCCACGCACCCCGAGGATCTCGATCAATGAACACAGCAGCAGCGACCCAGACCCCCCAAACGTGACCAGCGTGAAGTCCCGCACATCGAGCCCTCGCTTCACGGTGATCTGCCGCACGGCGTTCGCCTGATTCCAGGCGGAGATCTCCAGAATCCCCGCCGCGCACTCCTCGTCCGCCAGCCCAAGCCGCTTCGCCAAATCGGCCACCCCCGCCCGCGCGGCCTCAGCGTCCAGCGGCACCTCGCCCCCCAGCAGATGCGGCGGGATCCGCCCCAGCACCAAGTGCGCGTCGGTGACGGTGACCTCCCGCCCACCCTTGCCGTAACACAGCGGCCCCGGATCAGCCCCGGCCGACCGCGGCCCGACCTTGAGCGCCCCCTCAGGCGACACCCACGCAATCGACCCGCCGCCCGCCCCCACGGTGACCACGTCCACCATCGGGATCTTCGACGGGAACACCCCAACCGACCCCTCCGTAGTCAGCGCAGGCTCGCCACCCACTACGACCGCCACGTCCGTGGACGTCCCGCCCCCATCGCAAGTGAGTACCTGGTCGATGCCAGCATTCTGCGCGATCATGGCCGCCCCAACGGCCCCCGCCGCAGGCCCGCTAAGCACCGTGCTGATCGGCTGATTGATCACCTGTTCCGCGGTGACCACCCCGCCGCTAGACGTCATCACATGCAACGGCGGTGCGCTGTTGCTCTGACCGTCGAGCCCACCCCCACCATCGGTACCAGCGACCTGCTCCAGCCGCTCCGCAATAGACGCCAGGTACCGCGACACCCGAGGCTTAACAGCCGCATCGACGAGCGTTGTCATTGACCGCTCGTACTCCCGGTACTCGGGCAGCACCTGCGACGAGAGCGATATCACCGCCTTGGGATGCTCGCGGGCAAGCACAGCCGCCATGCGCTCCTCGTGCTCCGGGTTCGCGTAGGAGTGCAGGAAGCACACGCCGAGCGTCTCGATCCCGTGGTCGCGGAACCAGCGGGCGGCTTCGATCGCTTGGGCCTCGTCGAATGGGCGCATTTCCGCGCCGGTGTGCTCCATGCGCCCGCCGACGGTCTTGACCAGGTCGGGCGGCACGATCCGGTCCGGCTTGACCCAGAAGTACGAGTTCCCGTACCCGTCCGGCACCGACTGCCGGGCGATCTCGAGGATGAACTCGAAGCCCTCGCTGGTGATGAACCCGAGCCGTCCGACGTTCCCTTCGAGCAGCTGGTTGGTCGCGATCGTGGTCCCGTGGCTGACCGATGCGACCGCGTCCATGCCCGTGCCCAGCAGCCCGAGCATTTTCTCCAGCCCGGTCATGAACCCCTGCGCGGGATCGGCGGGCGTGGACGGCGTCTTGGTGACGGTCAGTTCCCCGGTGGTCTCGTCGAACGCGACCACGTCGGTGAACGTCCCGCCGGTATCGATGCCGATCCGGATGTGCCCTGCCATCGGCGTCAGCGCGCTCTGCGCCCCAGCAGGCTGCCGACGGCCACCCCGGCCAGCGCGACCGCCGCCCCGACGAGGACCCCGCGCAGGAAAGCCTGCCCGTCCGGCCCGCCGCGCCGGGCACCCCGGCCCGGTGCGACATAGACCCCCGGCGCGGCCGCCCCAGCCGCCTCCCCCACGCCGCCCGGCCCGGCCACCGCCGCCTGCAGCCCGCCCCCCGCCGGGGCCAGAACCTCCCGGCCGGTGAGCACGTCATCGACGGCCGTGAAGAACTCGCGGGCCATCTTCTTGGCCACGCTGACGAGCATCCGCTGCCCAACGCTCGCGATCATCCCGCCGATCACGGCGTCGGCGTCGTAGCTGAGCTCGGTGCCCCCGTCACCGTTGGGGGCCAGCCGGACCTGCACGCTGGTGCTGACCGTGCCGGGCCCGCCCGCGCCGCTGGCGGTCATCAGGAACGAGGCAGGCTCCTGTTTGTCCGAAAGCGCGACCTCCCCGGTGTAGGTCCCCTTGATCGACGCCACCCCCGCGGTGACCGTGAGCCGGTAGGAATCGGGTCCCGTCGCCTCCAGCTGCTCGCAGCCGGGGATCGTGCGGACCAGAACCGCAGGATCGTTCAGTGCTATCCAGACCTTGTCGGCCGGTGCGTGCATGGTCTCGGCGCCGCTGATCTTCATGAGCTGGCCTCCTGGGTGCGCCGGAGCTCGAACAGGTCGGACGGGGACAGGGGCATGGACGTGATCGTGATGCCCTCGGCGTCCTCGATGGCGGCGGCGAGGACGGCGGCGCCCGGGATGACCCCGGCCTCGCCGGCGCCCTTGATCCCGAGCGGGTTCAGCGGGGACGGCGTCTCCAGGTGGCCGATCTCGATCCGGCCGGGCACCTCGCTGACGTAGGGCATGAGGAAGTCCATGAACGACGCGTTGACCAGCTGCCCCGCGTCGTCGTAGGCCATCCGCTCGTACAGCGCCCCGCCCACGCCCTGGGCGACGCCGCCGTGGATCTGCCCCTCGACGATCCGCGGGTTGATCAGGCGGCCGCAGTCGTGCACCACGCAGTAGCGCAGGATCGTGACCTCGGCCGTGTCCGGGTCGGTCTCCACGATCGCCGCGTGCATCCCGGCGGCGAACGTGGACCGCACCGGCGAGAACCAGCCGCGCCCCTCGATCCCCGGCTCGTCGTCCTCGGCGACCGGCGGCTTGCTGAGATCGCCACCGCCCGCGAACTGGGTCGCGGCCTGCGCCGCGTCGTCGAACGCATAACGGAGCGGGTTCGACAGCACGGCCACCGTGCCGAGCCCGATCCCGGTACCCGGATCGCCCTTGACCCGGACCACCCCGTCGACGATCTCCAGGTCGTCCATGGAGGCCTCCATCGCCTCCGCCGCCACCCGTAGCGCCTTGGCCCGGGCCTTGCGGGCGGCCAGCGCGATCGCCGAACCGCTCATGACCGCGGCGCGGGAAGCGAACGTGCCGACCGCGTAGCCGAACCGGCGGGTGTCGCCGGTCACCACCTCGACGTCCTCGAACGGGACCCCCAACTCGTCGGCGACCATCTGGGCGAACACCGTGTGGTGGCCCTGGCCCTGGGTGGTCAGCCCGGTCGCCACCTTGACCTTGCCCGACGTCTCCACCACCACGTGGCCGCCCTCATACGGCCCGACCCCGGTGCCCTCGACGTAGCAGGCCAGGCCGATGCCGACCCGGCGGCCCTGCGAGCGGGCCTCGGCCTGGAAGTCGGCGAACTTCTCCCAGCCGATCAGGTCCTTGAGCTGGGCGAGCAGGGCCGGGTAGTCGCCGGAGTCGTAGATGAGCGGCCGCCCGTCCTGGAAGATCAGCCCATGGTCGTAGGGCATCTCGCCGGGCTGGATGAAGTTGCGCTCGCGGACCACCGTCCGGTCGAGCCCGAGCTGGGCCGCGATCGCGTCCATGGTGCGCTCCATGACGAACGCGCCCTGCGGGCGGCCCGCCCCCCGGTAGGGGGTGACGATCACGGTGTTGGTGTAGAGCGAGTCGAACTCGACCCGGTACGCCCCCGGCTTGTACGGGCCGAGCAGCTGGGTCGAGGTGATGATCGGCACGATCAGGCCGTACGGGATGTAGGCGCCGTTGTCGTGCCAGAACCGGACGTCCAGCCCGAGGATCTTGCCCTCGTCGTCGAAGCCGACCGTTACGTGGTGCTGCTGCGCCCGCTCGTGCGCGCTGGCGATGAAATGTTCCCGCCGGTCCTCGGTGAACTTGACCGGCTGCCCGAGCAGCTGCGCCGCCCACGGCACCAGCACCTCTTCCGGCCACGGATGCATGATCTTGACCCCGAAGCCGCCGCCTACGTCGGGGGTGATCACGTCCACGTCGGCCAGCGCCAGGCCGAGCTTGGCCGCGACGGCGGCGCGCACGCCGGTGGAGGTCTGGGTGGAGGTCCAGATCCGCATCCTGTTTGCCTGGCCGTCCCAGGAGGCCAGCACGCCGCGGCCCTCCAGCGGGGTGGACGCGGAGCGCTCGATCTCCAGGTCGAGTTCCAGCACGTGCGGCGCGGCGGCGATCGCGGCCGCGGCGTCGCCGCGTTGCTGGACCTCATTGGCCGCCAGGTTGCCGGGCACGTCGGCGTGCACCAGATTCTCGGCCGCGCGGGCGGCTGTGAGGCCGACGACTGGCGGCAACGGCTCGTAGCTCACGTCGATCCGGTCGGCCGCGTCCTCGGCCAGGTAGCGGTCGCGGGCGATGACCATCACGACCGCTTCGCCGACGTGGTTGACCTCGTCTTTGGCGAGCGGGTAGGGGGTCCGGCCCTGGGTGAGCGAGGGATGCGGGATCAGCAGCGGCAGCGGGTCGGCGAGCCGGCCCGGCAGGTCCTCGTAGGTGTAGATCGCGACCAGCCCGTCGACCTCGAGCGCTCCGCTGACGTCGATGTCACCGATCCGGGCATGGGCGTACGGGCTGCGCACGAACGCGGCCGCGAGCGCGTCGTGGCCCAGGTCGTCGAGGTAGGCGCCGTGGCCGCGGACCAGCCGGTCGTCCTCGACCCGCTGGACGCTGGCGCCGAACAGCGAACTCATGGCTGGCTGGCCTCCTGCTCGCGCCGGTCTCCTGCCGTGCGCCCGTTCTGGGCCTCCGTCTCCCGCTCGCGCTGGATCTCGGCCGCGCGCAGCACCGACGCCACGATGTTGTGGTACCCGGTGCACCGGCAGAGGTTCCCGCCGACCATCTCCCTGGCCTGCTCCAGCTCCGGCTCGGGGTTCGCGCGCAGCCCGGCGGTGATGGTGGTGAGGAAGCCCGGGGTGCAGAACCCGCACTGCAGGCCGTGGCAGTCAGCGAACGCCTGCTGCACCGGCGACAGGGTGCCGTCCGGCTCGGTCAGCCCCTCGACGGTGGTGATCTCCGCGCCGTCGGCGCTGACCGCGAGCAGGAGGCAGGAGCGGACCGGGGCGCCGTCCAGCAGGACGGTGCAGGCGCCGCACACGCCGTGCTCGCAGCCCACGTGGGTGCCGGTCAGCTGCAGGTCGTGGCGGATGACGTCGGACAGCAGCCGCCGGGCCGGCACCTGGACGCGGCGGGCGGCGCCGTTGACGGTCAGCTGGACCTCGTGCAGTTCCTCGCGGTCGGTCACGGGCCGTCCCTCCCCGGTGCCGTCCCTCCCGGGCTCCCCTGCCCCGCGCCATCCCCTCTTACCTGGGCCTCGCCGAGGGCCTCCAGCAGCGTCCGCTGGGTCAGGACCCCGGCCAGGTGCCGCCGGTAGTCGGCGGTGGCGTGGATGTCGGGCTCGGGGTCGATCTGCTGGCGGGCCAGGTCCGCGGCGGCGGAGAAGCCGTCCGTGCCGCCGGCCGCGGCTGCCTCGGTGAGGTCGAGGACGACCGGGGACGGCCCGACCGACAGGTCGCCGGCCCGCGCCTGGGCGATCCGGCCGTCCCCGTCCAGCTGGACGATGGCGGCTACCCCGCACACCGCGTAGTCGCCGCGCCGCCTGCTCACCTCGGCGAACCCGGTGCCCGCGGCCGGCGGCAGCACCGGGAACAGGGCCTCGGTGGCGAGCTCGCCCGGCTCCACCGCCGACTCCAGCGGCCCGAGGAAGAACTCCCTGGCGGGGACCAGCCGTTCCCCCTCCTGGCTGGCCACCCGCACCGCCCCGTCCAGCACCGCTAGCACCGCGGGCATCTCCCCCGCCGGGTCGGCGTGCACGATGCTGCCGACGGTGGTGCCCCGGTTGCGGATGGCCGCGTGGGCGACGCACCGCAGCGCCTTGGCCAGCAGCGGCTGGGCGGCGGCCGCCGCCGGGTCGGCCAGCACCTGCGCGTGCCGCGCCAGCGCCCCCACCCGGACCTGGCCGTCCTCCACCCGGACGTAGCCGAGCTCGGCCAGCCGGTTGATGTCAACGAGGTGTTCCGGCGCGGCGAGGCGCATGGACAGCAGCGGCACCAGCGACTGCCCGCCCGCGAGCACCTTCCCGTGCTCGCCCAGCGAGGCGAGGGCCGCCAGCGCCTCGGCCGTGGACGCGGGCCGCGAGTACCGCAGCGGCGGCGGTTTCACTGTGCGACCCCCCTCATAACCACATCCTGCCTGGTTTGCGGCCATCCATGCGTAGGTGCCTGCCCGGTTGCGGCCGTCCACACGTAGGCGCCGGGGCAAACCGCCTGGTCACGCGGCAGCCGATGATGTCGATGAGCGTACCCGTGGCGCTGCCGATGATCGGCAAGGTGCCGCCGGTGACGGCTTCAGCGTTCCTCGCCGTCCTCGTCGTCGGTCCGGTACGGGGAGACCTCGCCCTCGGGCGTCTCGACGTTGCCCAATGCGATGGTTGTGCCTCCCTCGTAGGCGCGCCCGGCGGCCTGCGGCTCCTCCCGCAGGTGCGCGGGGGCGAACGGCCTGACCGCGTGGTAGCCGATGAGGACGATCAGCGTGCCCGCGGCGATGCCGGTGATCGAGAAGGTGCTGGTGATCTTGATGGTCAGGTTCCCGATGCCGGCGATGATCCCCGCGGCGAGCGGGACGAGGTTGACGGGGTTGGCGAAGTCGACCCGGTTCTCGATCCAGATCTTCGCCCCGAGCAGGCCGATCATCCCGTAGAGGACCAGGGTGATGCCGCCGAGCACGCCGCCGGGCGTCGCGGCGACGACCGCCCCGAACTTGGGGCAGAAGCCGAACAGGATCGCGACGACGGCCGCGATGTAGTACGCCAGCGTCGAGTAGATCCGGGTGGCGGCCATGACCCCGATGTTCTCGGCGTAGGTGGTCGTCGGCGAGCCGCCGACGAACGACGCGACCACGGTCCCCACGCCGTCCCCGATGTAGGCCCGGCCGAGGTAGGGGTCGAGGTCGTCGCCCGTCATCTCGGATACGGCCTTGACGTGCCCGGCGTTCTCGGCGAGCAGGGCGACGACCGACGGGAGCATCAGCAGGATGAAGGTGATGTTGAACGCGGGCAGGTGCGGGCCGCTGAGCGTGCCGAACGTCGGGCTGACGATGGTCTTCGGCAGCCCGATCCAGTGCGCGCTGGAGACCCCGCTCCAGTCCACCCGGTGCACGGCGATGCACTTCCCGGCCGCGGTGCACGATTGGACCGTGCTGAACTGATCGGCGATCCACGAGATGACGTAGCCGAAGATCAGCGCCAGGAACACGGCGATGCGGTTGATGAACCCCCGGGCGAGCACCGCCACGCCGATGAGGAACGCCGTGGTGAGCAGGCCCACCCACTGGTCCTTCGGGAAATAGGTCTGGGTGGCGACGGTGGCGAGGTTGAAGCCGATCAGCATGACCACCGCGCCGGTGACGGCCGGTGGCAGCACCGCCCGCACGTAGTGCGACCCGCCGAAGTGGACCACCACCCCGATCAGCGCCAGGACCGCGCCGGCGACCAGGATCGCGCCGGTGACGTCGGCCGAGTCGCCGCCCTGCGCCCGGACCGCCGCGACACCGGCCACGAACGACGCCGACGTGCCGAGGTAGGACGGGATCTTGCCGTTGACGATCAGCAGGAAGAGGATCGTCGCGATCCCGGACATCAGCACGGCGAGGTTGGGGCTGAGTCCCATGATCGCCGGGAAGACGAACGTCGCGCCGAACATCGCGACCACGTGCTGTGCGCCGAGGCCGGTCATGCGCAGCGCAGACAGCCGCTCCCCCGGCCGCACGACGGCCCCTGTGGGCGGGGTGCGGCCACCGTAGACAACCTTCCAGCCGAACGCAGACATATGTGACACCTTCCGCGCGCGGGCCATGCCGGGGCGGGCGGCACAGCCGATCGGATGCTTGAACGCACGGTAAGGGGCCGGTACCGCTCAATCAATGACCTGATCAAACGAGCCTGCCGGGCGGGAACCCTCGCTCAGCTCTCCCACTCGGCCAGCTGCCGTCTCGCGTGTCCTCGCCCAGCGGACCGACCATCGTGGTTCACCGGCCGGTAGTGCCGTCGAGCTGTTCCCGGAGGATGTCGGCGTGTCCGGCGTGCCGCGCGGTCTCGCTGGTCATGTGGGCCATGACCCACCGGAGTGTGTGCCTGTTGCCGTCGACCGGGACGGCGAAACGCGCTTCCGGGTCGCCCGCGGCACGGATCGCGCGGTCGCTGTCCTCAATTGCCGCCCGGTAGTCGGCCAGCACGTCGGCCGCGGCGCGCTGGGCGGAGACGGCCATGCCGTGTTCCAGGCCGGCGTCCCAGGTGGCCCCGGCGAGGTGGTAGCCAAACCAATACCTCTCTGCCTCGGCCAGGTGCTGGACCAGGCCAAGGACCGAGGTGCCGCTGTCGACCAGGACGCGGCGCAACTGCTCTTCGGACAGACCGTCGGTCTTCTTCAGCACGCAGTGCCGGGCGAACGACAAGAACGCCAGGGCCGTGTCGAGCTCTCCCGAGTTGAACGCGTGGTACGGGCTCCCGCTGGGTCTCCGGCATGCCGCCACGTTAACCCCGGTAACCAGATCAAACAGACCGGCCGCCTCCTCTAGGACGCGCAGGTGCCAGGCCTGCTGGCGGGCTCGATGATTGGCTTCGCGCCTACCGACGCAGCCGGTCAGCCAGGAATTCTTCCCAGGTCCGCTGGCCTGTGGTGGCCGCGGCGGCCTGCCCGGGGACCAGCAGGGCGCCGGCGCGGACCGCGCGGATGCCCGGCATCCATACCGGCACGACCGGGCGGCGCCGGTGGCTCACCCGCAGGTAGGCATGCAGCAGGTCCGCGAAGCTGAGCACCTGCGGCCCGCCCATGTCGGGCACCCGGCCGGCCGGCTCGCCGAGCGCGAGGTCAGCGAGCCTGGCCGCCACCTCACCGGAGTCGACCGGCTGGATCACGAAGCCGGCCGGGACCGGCACCACCGGCAGCCTCGCCAGCGTGCGGGCACCCCTGAAGATCAGCTCGTAGAACTGGGTCGCGCGAAGCGTCGTCCACGGCAACCCGAGAGCCGGCCACGATCCGCTCGCATTCCAGCTTGGCCCGGACGTAGCCGAACGAGACGAGGTCGGACCCGACTATCGAGATGTAGACCAGGTGCGGCGCTTCGGGCAGCGATGCCGCTGCCCGAACGAGGTTGCGGGTCGCGTCGGCGTCGCCCTTGTTGCCGCTCGCGCAGTGCACGATCACCCCGGCCCCGTCCACCGCGGGCCCGACTCCCTCGCCGGTGAGCAGGTCACCGGCCACGAACTCGACGCCGTCGCCGGGCGGATGCCCGTGCCGGCTCAGGCCCCGGACCTTGCAGCCGGCGTCCCGCAGCCGCGCGGCAACCTGCCGGCCGAGCGTGCCGGTGCCGCCGGTGACCAAGATGAGCGACGTCATGGCTCCTCCTCACCCGCTGGGACCGGTCAGATGTGCCAGGAACCGGTCTGCTGTCAGCTGCGCCGGGAATCCGGCGGTCATTTAGGTGACGCGGCGCGAGGACGGAATGTGACCGATGACGGCCCTGGCGACTGCCGCGCCGCACGGGAACCTGCCAACCGCCGCCGGGCTCTCACCGGCAGGTCACAATGAAAGCGGAGAATGAGTACGGCAGGGTCTGCAAATACCCAGGTATTGAGGACATCCATTCAGGGCGAAAAGGCTGGGCCTGGCGGAGTGGGTAGCCGGTGATAACCGCTTTGGACCGGTTCTCGGGGGCCGTTACCTACCGCGACGGCCGCGGGCAGCCGTTGCGATGAGAATCTTAACTTTCTATCTCCTGAGAACCTTGAAGGCCTCACTGACTATGCGGGCGCCAACGGTAGCGGCGGCGCCGCCAAGCACCCCTTTCGTAATAGTGTCCTGATGCTCAGTGCCAAATTTCCTGGCCGAGGCGACTATAGGATCCGCTGCCGCATGGAATCCCTCGTCAAAGGCTCCAGAGCCAGTCGCAGCGTCGTAGGAGCCTTTTACGATCCCGGCAGCTATGGCAACCGGAGATGCCGCCACCCCGATCGCACCTGCCCAGAACCCACTCGTCTGCTCCATGTCAAGCTCCTCTCGCATGGGTAGCAGAACACAACCCTGGTCCGCGCGTAAGTATAAAGCCGTGGGCCACCTGACCGTTCCCGCGGCGACGTGCCGCCGGGCGGCACGAAGCTGAGCCGGCTGGACCGGGTCGCGGCCGCAGGTACCTGGAAGAGATCCAGGCCAGCTGCACGCCGTAGGCTGGGGCGGCGTGAGCGCGGAACATGTCGAAGCACGGCCGGGCGCCTATGCGGACTCGGTGACGCTGATGCGGGCCAGCACGGACGTGCGCAAGGCCGACGGGGTCGGGGCAGCGCTGATCGCCATGGCCACCGAGCTGAACCTCGGCCTGCTGGCGGAGATGGGGTTCGCCGCGCCGTCGCAGGCGGGCCCGAACGACCTGCTCATCGCCGTCCGCGCCAAAGACGACGCAGCGCTGGCCGACGCGCTGGCGGCCGTCGACACCGCCCTGGCGCCGCGCCGGACCCCCAACGACGGCGCCGCCGTGCAGCAGCCCCCGCGCACCACCGCGGCGGCGGTCAGGCGGGACGGCCCCGGGCTGGTGCTGGTGTCGGTGCCGGGCCGGTACGCGTTCGCCGAGGCGATGGACGCGCTCGACGCCGGCTGCGACGTCATGATCTTCTCCGACAACATGCCGGTGGAGCAGGAGATCACGCTCAAAGACATCGCCGCGGAGCGGGGCCTGCTGGTGATGGGCCCGGACTGCGGCACGGCCGTCGTCGGCGGGGTCGGCCTGGGCTTCGCGCACACCGTCGCCGCGGGCGAGATCGGGCTGGTCGCCGCCTCCGGCACCGGCGCGCAGCAGGTGCTGAGCCTGCTCGACGCGGCCGGGGCCGGGGTGAGCGCGGCGCTCGGCGTCGGCGGGCGTGACTTGTCAGCGGCGGTCGGCGGCCGGTCGGCCCGCGCCGCCCTCGCGGCGCTGGACGGCGATCCCGCGACCGGGCTCATCGTCGTCATCTCCAAACCGCCCGCCCCGCAGGTCGCCGAGGACCTGCGCGCCTATGCAACGGGCCTGTCCACCCCGGTGCAGTTCGCGTTCGTCGCCCCGGGGGAGCCGGACCTCACCGCCGCCACCGAGGCCGCGCTCGCCGCGACCGGAAAGCAGGCCCCGGCGTGGCCGCACTGGCCGGGCGCCGAGGTCACGCCCCGGCCCGGCGCGCTGCGCGGCCTGTACGCGGGCGGCACGCTCTGCACCGAGGCGATGGTCATCGCCAGCGAGCGCCTGGGCACCATCCGCTCGAACATCCCGCTGCGCCCGGAGTGGCACCTCGGCACGCGCGCGCCCACGCACGGCCACATGATGATCGACTTCGGCGACGACGAGCTCACCGTCGGCCGGGCGCACCCGATGATCGACCAGACTCTGCGGCTGGAACGCCTCACCGCCGAGGCGGCCGACCCGGCGACCGCGGTGATCCTGCTCGACGTGGTGCTGGGCCACGGTGCCCACCCGGACCCGGCGTCCGAACTGGGACCGGCCATCGCCGCCGCCCGGGAGCGGAGCGGGGCGGCGGTCGTCGTTTCGCTGATCGGGGCGGCCGGTGACCCGCAGGATCCCGCGCGGCAAGCCCGGGAGCTGCAGGCGGCCGGGGCGCATGTCTTCGCCAGCAACGCCCAGGCGGCGCGGTTCGCGTGCGATGCGATCGAGGGGCGGTCATGACCGAACTGCTACGCCGTGAACCGCACGTGATCAGCGCCGGGCTCGGCCTGCTCGCCGACGCCGCCGAGTGGCAGGCAACGCGGGTGACCCGGGTCAACTGGACGCCCCCGATGGCGGGCACCGAGGACGACCTCGTCACCGTGCTGGCCGACCCGCGCCGGGCCGCGGCCAACGCGCTGGCGGTGGAGCGGATGTTCGCGGCCCGGGCGCAGCTGGTGGACGTGCTGCCCGCCCGGGACGCGCTGGGCCTGCGGCCCGGCCAGTTCCTGCACGCCGGGCCGCCGATCGGCTGGGACCGGGCCTCCGGCCCGCTGCGCGGCGCGCTCATGGGGGCGGCGGTGTTCGAGGGCCTGGCCGCCGACCCGGAGGCCGCCGCGGGCATGGCCGAGCGGGGCGAGTTCGCGCTGGCGCCGTGCCACTCCCGGCGCGCGGTGGGCCCGATGGCCGGGGCGGTCTCGCCGTCCATGTGGGTTTTCGTCCTCGAAGATCCCGCGACCGGGCAGCGGGCCCACTGCTCGCTCAACGAGGGCCTCGGCAAGGTGCTGCGGTACGGCGCCTACTCGCCCGACGTGATCGACCGGCTGCGCTGGATGTCGTCCGTGCTCGGGCCGCTGCTTCAGGCCGCGGTGCGCGGCCACGGCCCGGTGGACGTCAGCGCGATCCTGGCCCAGATGGTGCAGATGGGCGACGAGGCGCACAACCGCAACCGGACCGGCACGCTCATGCTGCTGCGGGACCTGCTGCCGTCCATGATCGCTTCCGGTATCCCGTCGGCCGACGTGGCCGCGGCGGCCGCGTTCATCGGCGGCAACGACCACTTCTTCCTCAACCTGGCGATGCCGGCGTGCAAGCTCGCCCTCGACGCCGCCCGCGACATCCCGGGCTCGACCATGGTGGTGGCGATGGCCCGGAACGGCACCGATTTCGGCATCCAGGTCTCGGGGACCTCGGACGCGTGGTTCACCGCCCCGGCGCTCACGCCCGAGGGCCTGTACCTGGGCGACTACGGGCCCGAGGACGCCAACCCCGACATCGGGGACTCGGCGATCACCGAGACGGCGGGCCTGGGCGGCTTCGCCATGGCCGCGGCGCCGGCCATCGTGCGGTTCGTCGGCGGCACGGTAACCGACGCGCTCGCCACCAGCCGGCGCATGTACGAGATCACGCTGGCCGAGCACCCGCTGTTCCAGGTGCCAGCGCTCGACTTCCGCGGCACCCCGGCCGGGATCGACACCACGCTGGTCGCGCGGACCGGCATCCTGCCGCAGATCAACACCGGCATGGCCGGCAAGGTCGCGGGCACCGGCCAGGTCGGGGCCGGGCTGGTCACTCCCCCGGCCGGGATCTTCCCGGCGGCGTTGCGCGCGCTCGCCCGGGCGGCCGCGAGCGCCGGCACCTGACGCTGGCGGTCAGCCCGGCTTCACCGCCCGCAGGTGCAGGAACAGCGGGATCCGCTGCCAGCGCCCGGCGCGCGGGTCGCGGGCGACGACATCGTCGGGCGCCCTGACCTCGCGGATCGCCTCGGTCAGCAGGCCGGCCGCCTCCAGCGCCCGGCTGTAGGCCTCCAGCGGCCGGTGCTCACTGTGGAAGGTCAGGCGGATGCCGTCGCGGTCGTGCACCCAGCTGTCCTGGGCCCGGTCCAGGTAGGAGCCGGAGATCACGAAGGGGGCCTGCGGGTCACGGCCCTGGAACGACCCGGCACTGTTGACCGGATGAGGGATCGCGGCGCACAGCCGGCCCGGCCGCCCGAGGACGCGAGCGATCTCCGCCACGGCCTGCGGCATCGCGTCGATGTCGTGCAGGCACATGTAGGCCACCACCAGGTCGAACGCCCCGTCGCGGAACGGCAGTGCGGTGGCGTCCGCGAGCAGCGCGGGCTGGCGGTCCTCGTGGGTGGCGGCGAGCCGGACCATCGTCGGCGAGGCGTCGATCCCTGCCACCCGGTGGCCCAGCGATGCCAGCAGCCTGCCCAGCCGCCCCTCCCCACAGGCCAGGTCCAGCGTCCGGCGGCCCGGCGGGGGAAGCAGTTCCAGCAGGGCCGGCAGGTTGATGTCCTCGTGCGCCCTGTCCAGGCCGGGCGTGCGGGCGAAGTGCGCCCAGTTCTGCGCCTCGGACTCCCAGCCCTGCCGCATGGTCACCCCGGGAAGCCTGCCACAGCGGGCCGGACCGGGCACAGGCCAGCCGCCCCAGGACCCTGGCCCTCAGGCGCCGAGGGCCAGGAAAGAGTGCGCGGTCGCGTGGGCCAGCGGGTCGCTGCTGACCGCCTGGCGGGCGGTCAGCAGCGCCTCGGCCAATGTCGCGCCTCCCTGAACGGCGTCGTGCAGGGCCAGCATGACCGGCACGGCGGCCTCGTCGTTGACGGGCACGACGCTGGCCACGATCCCGGCCGCGCCGAGCGGGACCAGGCTGCTCACCAGGCCCAGCAACTCGTCGGCGCCCACCGGCGCGGCCACCCCGGAATCGCAGCTGGACAGGACCAGCCGGTATGGCGCGCGGGCCAGGCGCTCGAAGTCGTGCACGGTCAGCGGCCCGTCGTCGAGCCGCAGTGCCGAGAACATGGGGTTGTCGGCCCGGAACGTGCCGTGGGCCGCGATGTGCGCGAGCCACGCGCCGTCCAGCGCGCCGAGCACATTCTCGGCCGTCGCGCTGCCGTGGCCGAGCATCACGGATTCGGGGTAGCCAGAACGCATCTGTGCGACCTCCGCGCCCCCCGTGACCAGTCCGGGCCCGACGACGAGGGCTACCCGCCGGTGGGCCGGGGGCCGCTTGTGACGGGCACGTACCCAGGTCAGCGCCGACGGCGCCACGGTCACCGCCCGGTCATGCAGCGAGGGCATGAGTGTCCACGGCACGGCCTGCAGCCGGCCCGGCGGGATGACGATGACGGGGCCGTCCCCGAGTTCCGCCGCGGCAGCGGAGCCGAGCAGCGAGGACTCCAGGTGGCTGCCCCGGTAGATCAGCGACTGCTCGTCCCCTGACTGGGGAGGACTCCGCGCGAGGCGGCGCAGCAGGAAGCGATTCATCCTGATCTCGTCCTCGGGAACACTGCCCACCGTGTGCAGGCGCACCCGCCGGTCCGCCACGGTGATCACATGCAGCACGCCGTCGACCTCGACGAGCTCGATCAGGCTGCTCCCGCCGAGTTCGCCGAAGAGCATGTCGAGATCGAACTCTTCGGCCTCCTGCACGCGGCCGCCCGGCGACCTGCGGGTGCGTGCCTGCACCGCCGCCTCGAGCCGCCGCCGCTCCCGCTCGAGCGCGGTCCGGCGGGCGGCAGGCATTTCATTCGTCCCCAGGAGCCGGATCACGCTGCGCAGCGCCGACAGCTCGGCGACGAGCTGCCGGTCATGGCGGAGCGGCGTGCTCCGGGCGGCCAGCGCGGTCCCCCGCCATCGCTCGCTCCAGAACAGCAGCCGGTGAACGTCGCCACGACTGAGCGCGTCGCGCTGGGCAATCATGGCCAGCTCGGCGCCATGCGCCGTCCCGTACGCGCGCAGCTCGGTCGCTCCCAGGGTCATCTGGTGCTCATCGAGTGCGTCGAGCCCGCGCGCGCAGGCGGCTAGGGTGGCCCGGGCGTTGCCCCGCGCCTCGGCCTGCAGCGCCCGGGCCAGCCAGGCCACACTCCGGGTCAACGGCGGCCTGCGGCGGCGTGACCTCGCGGCCCGCTCAAGGTGGTTGTCCGCTTCGGTCATGCGCCCTCGGCTCAGCGCGAGGCGCCCAGCCAGCAGGTGTGCCTGCATCGCCTCGTCGGCCCCGGGTGCCTCGAGACGTGCGGCCACCTGTTCGGCGTACCGGAACAGGCTGGCGGAGCGCTCACCGGCCACGTACCTGGCCTGGGCGATGACGAGGTCGGCCCGCGCCTCCCAGGCAGCTCGCTCCTGTGCCCGGAACAGCCGACGTGCCTGACCTGCCCGTTTTCCGGCATGGGCCGGGTTGCCTGCGGCCAGGGCGGCGGTGGCGCCGGCAAAGAGCAGCTCCGCGTTCTTGAACGCGTTCCCCCCCTCGGGCGGTATCCGGCTGAGGGCGGCGTCGGTCTCCTGCGCCGCTTCTCCGGCCAGCCCGGCGGCCAGCAACGCCCAGCAACGGTCAATGGCGAGGTCAGCGTTGGTGGCACCCAGCGCGTCGTAGCGGTTCCCGGCTTCATCAAGAAAGGCCAGCGCCTCGGGCAGGTCGCCGCGGCTCAGTGCCCCCAGGCCGCGGTTATGCCGGGCCATGGCGTATTCAAACTCCTGCCCATTGGCCGCGAACAGCTCCTCGGCACGGGCGAAGTCCGTGGCAGCCCGCCCAGGGAGACCGAGCCCGAGAAAGACCTGGGCTCGCCAGGTCAGTGAGCGGGCCTCCCATACTGTGTCGCCTGCCCGGCGGAAGTAGGGCAGCGCGCGGCACAAGTCTTCGTGCGCCTCCCGAAAGCGGCCCAGATTCATGAGCACCAGGGCCCGCCGCATGAGGACGCGTCCGGCCAGGCCGCCGCGCGAGGCCGCCACCGCCCGGTCCAGGGCGGCCAGCCCTTGCCGAGTGCGGCCCATCCACGCGAGCGCGATGCCGAGGGTGGCCTGCACGTCGGCCTCGCGCCCGGGCCGACCCGACGCATGGGCCAGCCTCATCCCCTTCCTCAGTTCGGTGATCGCTCCCGGGAGATCCCCGTGGTCGCGCAGGACGATCCCGATCGCCTGATGAGCCAGTGACGCGTCATACGCGCTGGGCCGCCCGGCAAGCACGGACCGGGCAGCGAGCAGCGCTTCCTGGGGCCGGGACAGAGCAAGCGGCAGGAGCTGGGCCGGGCCGGATGGCAAGTTTGCCCTATCGGGATCTCCCGACGTCATGCAGATGATGCTAAACAGTTATCGATCCCTATCAAATGTGAGATGAGGCCGGCCATGCCTGTTGATGACCAGGGGCGCGAAGAGCCGCGGAGCCGTCTCGAAGCGCAGATCGATGTGATCCTGCACGGGATACCTGGCGTCGTCTCGGGCCTGGAAGAGGCGGCAGTCTGGCCACTCAATTGGCGGGAGGAACGCCGGGTTGACTACCTCTACCGGGAGCGCACCCTGCTTGTTCGTGACGCCGACGTCGACCACGTTATTGAGGGTCAGCGTGGCGAGGCACCGCTCGTGCTGGCCACGCCGGAGCAGCACGACAACAACCTGCGCGGCCTGACCCGGCTCCGGTTCTCCGATAACGAAGAAAAGACGGTGCAGCAAGCCTGCGCCCTCGTCGACCGGGCGCTCGGCGAGGGAGTGGTCACACCCGACCACATCTTCTACGTCTGCACTGGCGGCGCCTGTCCCGCCACGGAGCCGGAGGAGGTCCCGGCCGGCGCGGGACCCGATCCGGGCGTGTCCACGGAGCCGTGCGACGGCAGCGGCGTCCGCGTGGCCGTCCTGGACAGCGGCTGGCTGCCGTATGCAGCCACGCAGCACTCCTGGCTGGCCGGGGTCGATGGCCAGCCGGAGGACCCATTCAGCGGCAGCCCGCCCCGCATCCCGCCTTATGCGGGCCACGGCACCTTCGTGGCCGGCGTCGTGCGGACCATGGCGCCCAAGGCCGACGTGTGGGTGGCCAAGACGTTCAAGAAGGTGGGCGCAGGGTACGAGTCTGATCTGGTCAAGCAGGTATCTGACGTGCTCAAGACGGGCGTGGATATCATCTCGCTCGACTTCGGCAGCAACACCAGGAGCGATATCGCTTCGCTGGGTTTCGACGTGGTGGGAGAGCAGCTGCGGAATTATCCCGGCGTCGCCCTGGTGGCGGCCGCGGGGAACGATTCGTCATGGCTCCCGTTCTGGCCGGCGGCTTTCCCCTGGGCGGTGGGCGTGGGCGCCCTCAGCGCCAACTGGCGCACCAGGGCGTACTTCAGCAACTACGGGCGCTGGGTGGACGTGTTCGCGCCGGGCGAGGGACTGGTCAACGCCTTCGCGGTAGGGCAATACGTGTGCGACGAGCCGCCGAATTTCGGTCAGGTGCGGAACTTCGACGGGATGGCCCGCTGGAGCGGGACGTCGTTCTCGACGCCGCTCGTCTCGGGACTTGTCGCGGCACGCATGTCCGATACCGGCGAGAACGCCCCTCAGGCCGCGGCGGCGCTGCTGGCACAGGCCCGCGGGCAAGCCATGCGCGGCGTAGGACCCGTGATCTTCCCGGGCCAGGCGTGCGGCGAGCAGCGTGACGGCTGCCGGCACCACCATTGCCGCGAATGCTCGGCCCACTGCTGCTGCGGTAGGTGATGCCGTCCGGCCGCGTTGGCGTGGCACCAGGACTGCCGTCCGTGCACCCATCATGACGACGTGAAATGGCCCCCGCTGGGTGATGTATCACCGGGTCGGGTCGCGGCTCCTTCTAGCGGAGCGGGAGCGTCCCGCCGCTGGAGCCCGGGGGGCACAAGATGGCGCTTACGGCGGACCAGGTGTATGACCTGATCAAGCACGATGAGGCTCAGTTCGCGGTGCCGGCACCGTACTTCATCATCAATGTGGGCACGCTGGACGTGGCCACGGGTACGTTCACCGGCCTGCGGACGACGAGCGAGCGCGACCCGGAGCCGGTCGAGCATCAGGCCGGCCAGCACCCCGTCAACCCGCCGCCGCGGTTTGTCGGCGAGCGGCTGATCTCGGTCACCATCGACAGCACCTGGCACCGCACCATCACCTCGATCCCCGCCCCGAAGGCGCCGCTGGCGCCGGTCCAGCTCCGCTTCTCGGTCGCCAACATCTCGGCCGGATGGAGCGTCAGCGCCGCCGGGGTCACGCTGTCGGCACCGGCCGGGCAGGACTCCCTCCTGGTCAACGCGTGGGACGCCCAGGGCGCCGGCTGGTCCATGACCGCCGGAGGTGTCAGCGTCAATGACAGCCTCCGGATCCAGCGGCCCGCCGGGCCCCCGCCCGGGGCGCTCGGCGCTTTCACCATCCCGGTGCTGCCGGTGACCATCGTCTACGCGCCGCCGGCCGACTCGCTCAAGCTCAGCACCGCGACCTACACGACGGCCAATACCGTGGGGACCTCGGTGGATGTGGGTATCGGCAACGAGACCAGCAGCACGGTGCCGGTCCAGGCCACCGGGTTTGACGGCAACCTGGCGTTGTTCATCGGCGGCCTCAAGGTGGATGCGGCCGTACTCAGCGGGACGGCCGCCACGGTGTTCAGCACGGCAGTGACTCAGCTGGGACAGGTCACCTCGACCCAGCAGGACACCATCTCGGATGGAACCGACACCACCTTCACCGTGACCCAGAGCACGACGGACACGGCGGGCACCAACGCCGCCGGAGGCGGCCCTGGGGACGGGGACATGCTGCACTTCTACAAGGACGTGCGCATGGTCTGGGCTTATCTCGGCGGCAGCCTGCGGCTGTGCCCGCTGGACTTCGCGGAGACGGCTGACACCGCGCGCGGGCTGCGTGAGACCCCGGCCGAGACCGGGCTCGCGGCCGCCGATGTGGCGGCCCTGCTCGCGCTCGACCCGTTCAGCGGCGGCGCGGCCACCGCGGTCCTGCCCGGGGACCGGTTCACGCTGATGGAGCGGCTGGAGTATGGGCACGGCGCCACGCTCGTGAAGCAGATCAGCACCACCCGGGACACCAAACAGCAGACCACGCACAAAGAGGTCAGCACCGACACCACCACCTGGGACGCCGGGCCGATCCTCAAGGCCCTCGGCCTGGGCGGGACCACGACCACCAGTTACACCATCACCAACGCCACCGGCAGCGACGTCTCGGACACGGTGACGGTCACCGCGAACTTCGTGTCCGGCCCAGATGACTACTTCGTCATCAACATCTGGTACGACAGCCTCTTCGGCACCTTCGCCTTCCAGCCGGTGGAGCCGCTGGCCACACCGCGCCTGACCGGCTCGGACGCCAAGCCGGGCCAGGAGGTGGTCCTGGAGGCGGGCGGCCTGCAGTTCCGCACCGTCGCCGGGCCGGACGGCAGCTACCAGTTCCGTTCACCGGCGATCCCGGCCGGGCAGGTCACCCTGACCTTCGCCTGATCCACAGCCTGTGGGTGACAGGACCTGGGGACGCCACCGAACTGCGCGGTAAGATCTGTGCTCCCTGTGGACGGTCACGGCCGCTGGCCGGCGGGCGGCCTGCGGGCCTGAGCCGGCCGGGGCCGGCTGCGCCAGCGGGCGGCGCGGGTGCGATGCTGAGGGATTCAGTTCGCCTCGTGCCGTCGGCCGGTATCGTCGCGGCGGGCTTCCGTAATGCCGTAAGTACTGCAATACTGCGTTGATGACGGCACTCAGCGTCGCTCTGCTCAACCTCAAGCCGGGCACGGGCAAGACCACCTCAGCGGTCTGGCTGGCACACATCTTCGCCCAGGCCGGGAAGCGGGTGCTCCTCGTCGACGCGGACCCTTCCGGCAGCGCACTGGAGTGGTCCGATCTCGCCGCCATGGACCCAAGGCTGCCGCCCCGGACCGCGTTCCCGTTCCGGATCGTGGCCCTGCCCTCGCGCGGCCTGCACCAGCGTGTGCCGGAGATCGCCTACGACGACGACGTGGTGATAATCGACGCTCCCCAGCTGGAGGACCACGCCAGCATCGCCCGGTCGGCGATGCGCTACGTGGACGAGATCCTGATCCCGTGCGCGCCGAGCCCCATCGAGATCAACCGCACCACGCCCGTCCGGGAGGAGATCAGCGAGGTCGAGGCGCTCCGTGACCGGCCCGCCCGGGCGGCCGTGCTGCTGAACCGATGTATCGCCCGCGCGCACTCGACCACGACCGCGAGAGAGGCACTGGAGGGCCTAGGCTATGACGTGCTGCGGACGGCGGTGCCGAGGCTAGAGGTTTACGCCCAGAGCTTCGGTATGCCGGTTCCCGAGACAGGCCGCGCCGTATGGCGCGGCGTGGCCCACGACCTCATCGAGCGATGCGTCCCTCTCGGGAAGGTGCCGTCATGACCACAGAGCTGGAGAGGCGCAAGGCGCAGATGGCGGCCGCCGCGGCCAGGCGCACCGAACCCGACGCCCGGCCGGCCGGCCAGACCGCGGTCCGCTCCAAGCCGGTCAGGGTCACGCTCGACCTGAGTCCCGAGCTTCACCGGCAGCTCACCCGGTGGGCGCACTCGGCCGCGGTCGAGCTCGACGTGCCGCGCGTCGCCCTCGCGGACATGGTGCGTGCGATGATCCGGGTCACCATGCAGAGCCCCGACGAGGTCATGGAGCAGCTCCGCCGCGACCGGGAGCAGTAGCCTCCGGGGGGAGGGGGAGCGTGAACGGCATACAACTACGGCCCGGGCGGCCCCTGCTGGCCGCCAGCGCCCGCCCGTGGGCCGGCGCGCTGCTGGCCTGCTGCGCGGTCCTGGTCGCCGTGCTCGGCGTGCTGTTCGCGCATCAGGCCAGCGCGGACCGGCTCGACCACGCAGTCGACTCGCGGGTCATTGCCTGGCTGGGCGGCCATCGCGGCCTGCTGCTGTGGCTGGCCGCCCCGGGCTCGCTGATCCCGGCGGCGGTGCTGTGCGCGGTCATCGTCGGCGCCTGCCTGCTCACCGGCCGGCTTAACGGCGCCGTGCTCGCCGCGGCGGCCATCCCGGTCGCCGTCGGGCTGGACGAAGTCCTGCTCAAGCCCCTGGTTGACCGAACCTATTGGGGCAACGTCGTCTACCCGAGCGGCCATACCACGGCCGTCTTCACGCTGGCCGCGACGGTCACGGTGCTGCTGCTCCCCCCGCCACGGCCGGCGAAGGCAGCGGCATTGCGCGTGCTGATCCCGGTGGCGGCGTGCGCGCTGGGGGTAATCGTTGCCATCGCCGTCATCGGGCTGCAATGGCACTACTTCACCGACACCGTGGCCGGCGCCGCCGTCGCCATCGGAACGGTCTGCGGGCTCGCGCTCCTGCTGGACCTGCCGGCCGTCCGGCGGTGGCTCGCCCGGGTCAGCCGCCAGCCGCCGGCGGCACGGGAACACCAGAGCCACCCGGCGCGGGCCGGCACCGGGTCATCAGGCTGAGCCGCCAGCCGGTCCCGGCGATGGCACGCCGGGGCGCCCGGCCGCGGCGTTCGTCTTCAGGTTGTTCCAGGCCTCCAGGCGGGACTCGATGAAGTCGGTGTGCTGCGCGCCGGTATCCAGGGTGTTCACGGCCTCCGCGGGCATGACGCCCGCCGTAGCCGGAATGGGGAGCCTGGCCGCGCGGCTGGCGTACACCGCCTCGATGTGCGAGGGGGCGTCATCCAGGTGCATCACGGCGCCGGCGGGGGTGGTGACGGGGACAACGGCGGGCGGTTGTACCTCCGCCAGCGGGTCGTCGGCCCGCGGCTGGCCGAGCGTCAGCACGCTGCCGATGTCCGGCGCGGCGGCATCGCGCTGGGTCAGGTGCCCGAGGCCCCACCGCTTCTCCACGGTGGCCAGCAGCGACGTATGGTCGTGCGGCGGGCCGCCCCCGGGGGCGCGGTAGACCGTGCCCGCGGCGATCAGCGGGGAGACGAGAACGGTCGGGACCCGGACCCCGAGGCGCCGGAAGTCGAAACCGAATCCGTCGGCGGCGGCCGGGCCGGCGTCCGGAGGGGCCGCGCCCTGCGGCGGAGGGACGTGGTCGTAGCACCCGCCGTGCTCGTCGTAGGTGACGATGAGCAGCGTGCTGTCCCAGTCCCGGCCGTCCCGGCAGGCCCGGTAGACGTCGCGGATGAACGCCTCACCGGCCGCCACGTTGTACGCCGGGTGCTGGCTGTTGCCCTGCTTCCCCCAGTCAGGTTCAAGGAAGCTGAACGATGGGAGGGTGCCTGTCGCCGCTTCTTGCTGGAAGTCGGCGAAGTGGGCGAAGTTCGCCGGTGGGGCGGACAGGGTGTCCGGGAAGTCCATCTGGGTGAGCGGGGCCTTCTTGTAGCCGTAGATCTTCCAGCTCACGCCCGCGTTGGTCATCGCCCCGTAGATGGAGGGGCACGTGTAGATGTTGTTGTGGCCGTCGGTGAGATGTCCCTGTGACGTCGCCGCCAGGGCGAAGGCCCGGTTGGGGATGGTCTCCGTCGGCGCGGAGGCGAACCAGCGGTCGCACACGGCGAAACCCCTCGCCAGCGCCGAGAGAACCGGCAGGGTCTGCGGCGTGTGCATCCCCATGATGCTGGCCGGCTGGGCGCCGGGCCAGGGGTGTTCGTGGGTGGCGGTCTGTATGGCCGTGGCGAAGTTCTCGACGAAGCCCTGATTGGTCGCCACCGGCGGCTGCGGCGGCGGGGCCGCCGGGTCGATGCCGAAGAGCTGCTGGTTGGTTTTCTGGTAACCCTCACCGGGATTGCACAACGGCATCCAGTAAGGGTTGGCCACCTGGCTAGTGATCTCGAAGACCGGCACCTGGCTCCCGTTGCCGTCGGGATTGGACTCGCTGCCGGTCAGGCCGTCGAAGTCCTGGCCCAGCGGTGATTTGTTGCCCTGGGCGGTGTAGAGCTTGCCCAGCATGTGGTCGAACGACCTGTTTTCCAGCATGAGCACGACCACATGGTCAACCGAATCCAATCCCATTGCCCCACCCCTCGATGCTGAGCACGCGGCCATGGCACCCACCCAGCCGCTGATTGCGCTCAGGGATTCCCCACATCAAGAAATGCCCATTGACGCCTTGCCTCATCCCTGCCGCAGCCGATGGCTGGCATGACCTATCTCCTTGACGCCGGACGGGTTCAGCGCGTTGGACAACTGGCCCGGAGGAGGAGGCGCCGGCCTACTGCGCCGCTTGGCGCGCCTGTGCGACCAGAGCGGTAATGACCCTGATGACAAGCTCGGGATCATCCCGGTGCACGTAGTGCCCGGCGCGATTCGAGACATCATGCGTGCTGTTTGTTGACAGCATCGCCAGTTCGTCCTGCAGGGCGGCCCACGATGCGTAGAACCGGCGGCGGGCTCGCTGGGCACGGCTGTCGGCTGGCTGGTTCGGGACCAGCTCACTGGAGGTGACTACCGCCAGCGGCAAATCCCCGAAACCCCCGCTCACCGCGTGACAGATCGCATCGAACGCGAGCAGTTCGCCATAGGCCGCACGGCGGTGCCGTGACCGGCCGACGGGGGCCGATTCGCGGAGGCCGAGGTCGCGGGCCAGGCGCAGCAGCCCGAGCGGGCGGGTCCAGGCGAGCGCGGATTCAAGCAGCTTGCCTCCGCGATAGTTCCGCATCTCTATTTTCGGCAGCCTGCCCTTCTGGCCGGGATGGCTTGAGTCGATCAAGGCGAGACCCGCAACCTCGTCCGGGTAACGCTGGATAAAGACACGAGCCACCAGACCGCCCATGGAGTGCCCAACCAGCACATACGGTGGCATAATGCAAGCGCCCCGCAGAAGCGCATGCAGTTCTCCGGCCATCTCCGCCGCAGTACGCCGTCGAGGCGGGGGATCGCTCCACCCAAGCCCAGCCCGGTCATACAGGCATACCTCGGTCTGCTGGGCAACCGCCCGCTGAACGTCCAGCCATTCCGAACCGGCATCGCCCATGGCGGGAATAACAACGACGGCGGGAGTGCCGTGCCCGGCTGGCATGATGTGGAGCCGGTAGCCGCCGACATCAACAAGGCGCCCAGGAGGCCGAGCCTTGCGGCGGTCCCGGGCCTCACCGACTGCCTGGTATGCGGCACTGGCGAGCCCAAAGGCGGCAGCGGCGGCGGCAAGCCGGCCCATAACCCGCCTCATCGTCATCTCTTTCTATTCTGGCAAATGATGAGGCAGGTGGCCAGAGGGCGCTAAGGGGGCCTCGCCTGGCCTGCAGCAATACATGGCGCCGCTGGCATCCGAAGTTAGGGAGCCAGTATCTTTGCGGCAGTTGTCACAGTTGAAGCGGAATGAACGGCATGCGGCGAAACAACCACTTCCGGACACACCAGCCGGACGTGCGCGCGGCGCTTGGGCGCTTGATGCTCGCCACGATGTAGAACCTGAAACCCGGGCCACTGGCCCTGGCCGGACCGACAGCGTGCGCCATCTTGACTATTCGGCCGGGCGCTCTGCCGGAGGCATGGATCTTGCGCTACCCCGGTCTCCACCTAGGTGCCGGCGTCCGCAGTGAGCCCCACGTCATCCCCCGATGGGACCTCTTTCCCTTGGGGGTGCCCGATAACGCTTAAGGCACGATGCCGTGACACCCAGGACACGATAGCTTGACACCCGCGACACGCGCTGCCAATGTCTCCCCGTACCTCACCGCAAGTACACTTGGTACTTACCAGGGGTACGGTACGCCAGGGCGGCTCTTCCCCGGCCGGTCCGTACGATCCTTCGTTGCGTCGTCGCAGTGAGGTAAGCCGGTGCGTGCACGTGGTCGCTGACCGAAGCCCTACTCTCCGCCGCCGTGAGCTGGCCAGCCAGCTACGCGACCTGCGCAAACAATCGGGCCGCACGGTCGAGGAGGTGGCGGGGGACTTGATGTGCTCGCCGCCCAAGCTCAGCCGCATCGAGACGGGGGTGCGCCCGGCCAGCCCGCGCGACGTCCGCGATCTCTGCAACATCTATGGCGTCGATAACTCGCTCCGGGAGCGGTTGATGACCCTAGCCCGGGAGGCGAAGGAGCAGGGGTGGTGGAACAGGTACGAAGACATCCTTATTGACAGGCTTATCGGGCTGGAGATCGAGGCCACGCAGATCAGCTCTTACGAGTCATGTGTGATTCCGTGGATGTTCCAGACGAGAGAGTACGCCCGGGCAGTTGTCAGGGGAATCCTGCCGCGGATCGGCGACCATATCCTGGACGAGCGCGTGACAGCCAGGCTCACGAGGCAGGAGATAGTTACCAGGGAATCACCGCCGCACTTCTGGTCCCTGGTGGACGAATCCGCGCTCCGCCGCCGCGTGGGCAGCAACCAGATCATGCACGAGCAGCTTACGGGAATGGTTGAGCTCGCCACACTTCCCAACATAACGCTGCAGGTGATTCCCTTCAGCCTGGGAGCGCACCCCGGTCTGGATAATACGTTTACGCTCCTGGAATTTCAGTCTGCTCAGCCCCCAGTGGTCTACATAGAGAACATGGCTGGAACCTTGTATTTGGAGCGCGCATCAGACGTTAACAGATATAAAGAGGCCCTAATGCACCTGCGCGCGGGTGCCCTCGACCCCGACAGTTCCATCGCACTAATTGAACGGATCAGGGAGACCTTCGCAGCCTGAAAAGCAGGCTGGCCGGTCTTCCTCGAAACACACCAAAGGAGGTGTGGCGTGTCTACTTCTACCTCAGAGCAGGACTCCTGGCGTACTGCCACAATGAGTGGGGGCGGAAACTGCGTACAGGTTAAAACAAAGGAGGGTATGATTATCGTCGGTAACTCGAGGCTCGCTGACGGCCCGTTCCTCTCTTATACCCACGATGAGTGGGTCGCTTTTCTGGACGGAGCTAAGAAGGGCGAGTTTGACGACCTTTAAAGCTAGCTTTCGCGGAACTCCCACCAGAGACTGCGGGCGGGAAACCCGTTGAACGGGAGGGATCGCTGCCGGCCGGTCCCTCCCATCGGCGTGAGGCCAGCGCCGGCCGGGTGGCTGTCCCCGGTCCATGTTGACGGCAGCTGCGCAGCTTGATCCAGATCAGGCGCGGTGGGTGGTGACCAGCCAGGCGTCGGCGCGGACCCACACTCCGTCCGGGCGCTCGCGCGCGGCGTACTCCTCGGCGATGGCGGCCAGCACCCGCTCGGTCTGCGCCTCGTTCCCAAGGCCGGCCGCGAGGTTACGGATCATGGGCATGCCGCGGACGTAGCTCATCACGTCGGCGACGTCGGATCCCATCCAGGCCGGCTCACTGACCGCGTCGACCCGAATATCTCCCCAGCCTGTGCCCGATAGCAGCTCGGTGACCCATCGTGGCTCGGTGAACAGGTACCCGGCGGCTCGGCCCGGCAGCCGCATGTGGGCAGCGAAGGCACGCAGCGGAATAGCGAACAACTCGTTGTGCATATCGTGCTGCCAGCACAAAAAGGCCATCCGTCCGCGGCGGCGCAGCGCGGCGGCCATGCTCGCGAATGCAATGGCGGGGTCGTCGAAGAACATGACGCCGAAGCTGCTGATCATCACGTCGCAGGACTCCGGTCGCAAAGGACAGACCTGGGCGTCGCTCTGCACGAATCCGGCGTTCGCCACGTCAGCCTGCGCGGTCAGCGACCGCGCGACGTTCAGCATCGGTCGTGACAGATCCAGGCCAACGGCGCTGCCGGGCTCCCCCCCGCCTGGTACCCGTGGCCCGGCCGCGGCCGGGCCACGCGCTGCCCGGGCCGCCGCGATCGTCGTCGCCCCGCAGCCGCAGCCGACATCCAGTACGCGCTCGCCCGCCGAGATCGCCGCGGCACCGAACAGGTGCGGAAGCAGGTGCCGGTGCCCGGCCAGGTGCCGCTCATGGTGGGCTATCCAGTACCGGCCGCTCTCGCCGTTCCAGCGCTGCGCCTGTGCCGCGTTAGCTGCACGGCTCACTTCATCCTCCCCGGGCTGCCGGCCGACCGTCCCCGCTGCTGGATAGGACCGCCGACCGGCAGGTTCTCACCGATTAGTGCATGTTCTGCGCTACCAAGGCCAGTCCTGCGCCGACCGCCAGCACGATGATCGCGAGCAGCAGGCGGAGCGCTAGGCGCCAGAAGACCACGATGCCCACTGCGATGAGGGCGAGGGCTACTCTGACATGGTCGAGGGCTTGGACCGTTGTTGCATGGGCGGCGAACATCTTTCCTCCTGAGTGGCCGTCGCCATCAAGGAGGACCAGGCTGAGGAAGATCGCCGACCTGGGTCCACGGCTGTTGCATTCCGTCACCAGGCCGGTAACATGATCCTCAGCGCTGACCCTCCTTGCTAGGGGCGGGTTTCGGTGTGACTGGCACGGTCGATGCTGCGAACATCGGCCGTGCTGCTTGTGTGACGGGTTCCTGCGCAGGCACTGCTGGGGCGAGGACTGCGCGCACCGTCGCACGGCGTCTGCTGTGGGTTCTTCGATGGCTCGCTACGAGCTCGCCGTTGGCCGCTGGGCCATAGGCCGCCTCCTCTCCGCCGCCTAGGCCTCTGGCCTGACGGCGACCTATGCGGTGGCGTTGTCGCCACCAGCCGACCGCTACATGAGCGGGTATTGAGGACGCTGCCTGTGTCTGCTTCAATAGTCACCTTGGCACGCGCCATTGGCAAGTACCAATTTCAACTTGCCAGCTGCAGTTTCCGCCAAGTTGGCCCTCCAGTGTTGCGCTGGAAGCCCATAGAGAGGGGCGTGACTGGAGTGCCGAATACAGGCAGCCCAACAGTCAGCCGACGCGAGCTCGGCACACGCCTCAGGGGGCTCAGGATCCAGAAAGGCTGGACGGCCGAACGGGTCGCCGAACGGCTGATGGTCAGTCCCTCGAAGGTGAGCCGCCTCGAGACGGGCCAGCGCGGCGCTAGTGCGCGGGACATCCGTGACCTGTGCGATCTGTATGAGGTTGACGACGAGCAGCGACAGCACTTGATGGAACTCGCCATCGAGGGCAAGCAGCGCGCCTGGTGGCAGCCCCTTGGCATGCCTTACCCCCGGTATGTGGGGCTGGAAGAGGTTGCGATCTCGATCAGCGACTACGGTCTCGGCATCATGCCGGGCCTGCTCCAGACCGCCGACTACGCCCGCGCGCAGGTCCTCGCCGCGGTGCCAAGGTGGGTCCCGGATGAGGTTGAGCGGCGCGTGCGGGGCCGGATCACTCGGCAGCAGCGCCTCTTCTCCGAACATCCGCCCCGCTTCGAGACGGTGGTGGACGAATCAGTGCTGCACCGCGTCGTAGGCAGCCCGGCCATCATGCGAGCCCAGCTCGAGCGGCTGCTGGAGCTGTCCGGCTTGCCCCACGTCACCCTCCGGGTGATTCCCTACGATGCCGGTGCCCTGCCATCGGGCAACAACAAGTTCATCATCTTGAGGTTCGCCCAGCCCACCGTCCCCGATGTCGTCTTCATCGAGGGCCTAACCGGCGACCTTTACCTCGAGGAACCCCATGACGTCGAGACCTACAGCACGACATTCCGGGCTTTGGCCCAGCTGGCTGCCGAACCTGATATAACACGTGACATCATCAGGACGATGATCGCCAGCTACCGCTCAGATAGCTAGCCTGCTGAGTGGTGGCTGACTGCTTGGTTGCGTCACGAAATCTCAATGGCCACTGCTAGAAGGTGGAGTCCCATGCGCCCGACTGGAGCCCCGCAGACCGAGCCGACCGTCTGGCGCAAGGCGCGCTTCTGCCAGTCCGGGGAATGCATCGAGATTGCCAAGCTGAACGGCATGATCGCCATGCGGGACTCCAAGGACCCCCACGGCCATACGCTCCACTACACCACAGATGAATTTCGATTTTTTATTCGATCCATAAAGGCGGGCGAATTCGACAGTCTTGCGCACTGACCGTTCGGCTGCTGGGCTAACGCCTAGACGTTCCAGCCGGCCTGGGCGCGGGCGGCCAGCGGGCGGCTCACCGCCTGGGTGAGCTCGACGCCGCCGTCCGGGGTGACCAGGAACAGGTTCTCCCGCCGGACGCCGAATCGGCCAGGCAGGTAGACGCCCGGCTCCAGCGCCATCACCATCCAGCTTTCCAGCTGCTGGTCGTCGGTCGGGATCACGTGCGGGTCGTCGAAGACGCTGAGCCCGACCCCGTGCCCGCCGTGGTGCGGGAACTCTCCGTCGGGACGGTAGGCCAGGATCCGGTCCCGCATCCCGCCGAACACCTGCGCGCCGGTGGCGCCGGACCGGAGCTCGGCGGCGGCCGCCCCGAGGATCTGGTCGAGCTGCTGGTAGATGTCGGCCACCTCGGCGTTGGTCCCGCTGACGTGGGTGCGGCAGGTGTCGGCCCAGTAGCCGTCGGCGCCGATGCAGATGTCGGCGACCACCGGCTGGCCGGATTCCGCCCGGGTGTGCCCGGGGATGGCGATCGGGCCGCAGACCTCGGCGGTGTTCGCCCCGGCCAGCAGGTCGGCGGCGAACTCGATCGGCGATCCGTGGGCGACCTGGGCCGCGCCCTGCGCGGCGGTCATGATCTCGATCTCGGTGGCGCCCGCGGTGGCGCCGTCGGCGACCGCGGCCTGCGCCACCCAGCACAGCTCGTAAGAGTGGTAGATCCTGGCCAGCTCGTCGGCGTCCTTGACCAGGCTCAGCTGGTGCAGCGCAGCCTCGGCCGGGACGGCGTCTCCCCCCGCGGGCGGGGCGAGGTCCGCCGCCGGCTCGCCGGCCGTGGCGATACGCCGCGCCGAGGAGACCGCGGCCAGCTCACCGACCGCGCCGAGCATCAGCGGCGCCGGGTTGAGCTCGATGCCGAAGCCGCGTTCCCCGTACCCGATGACCCGGTCGGCGTCGGACAGCTGCTCCGCGACCGCGACCTCGTCGCGGGCAACGACCAGGACCCGCTCCCCGTCCCGCCCGACCACCACGGCGGACAGGCCGCCGTAGTAGCGGGAGTACCCGGCGAGCCAGGTGACCAGGTCCGGCCGGGCGGCCACGAGGGCGTCCACGCCGTTGGCGTCCATCCAGTCGGTCACCCGGTCGTGCCTGCACCGGGGCGGCTCCATCCGGATCCGGTCGCTCACCAACGGTGCCGGGTGCTGGTGCCGGTCAGACCCCACGGCTTCCTCCTCGGCGCTCGGGCCCCGTGCTCGCGGCGCTAACGCTATAGCATATGCCGCACGACCCAACAGGGCTCCTGTGCCTGCCTCCGGTCCGGGACCGCACCTCATGCTCGCGCGGTGCCAGCTCCACGCAGATGCCGCAGCCGCTGCGCCAGGCAGAGCTCGCCGTCCGCGACTGGGAGGTAGATCATGAAGCTGGCCGACCGCGTATGTGTGATCACCGGCGGCGCCCGGGGCATCGGGGAGGCGATCGCCGCCCGCTTCATCGCCGAGGGTGCGACCGTCGCCATCCTGGATCTTGACGGCGCCGCTGCGGAGGCGACCGCCGGCCGGCTGGGCGCGACCGCCTACCACTGCGACGTCAGCTCCCGGGCATCGGTCGAAAACGCGATCAACGCGGTGCTCTACGCCCACGGGCGGATAGACGTGCTCTGCAACAACGCGGGGATCGGCCTGGCCGGGCCGTCGGAGACCTTCTCGGACGAGGACTGGAACACCTCGATCGGGGTGATGGAGACGGGCGTGTTCCTCTGCTCCCAGATCGTGGGGCGGCACATGCTGGAGCGGGGCCGGGGGACGATCGTCAACACCAGCTCGATGAACGCGTGGGAGGCCTTCCCCATGCGGCTCGCCTACTGCGCCGCCAAGGCGGCGGTGGTGGCGATGACCGAGGTCCTCGCGATCGAGTGGGCCGACCGCGGCATCCGGGTCAACGCGGTGGCGCCCGGGGTGACGCGGACCGCGCTGGTCCAGAAGGGGATCGACGACGGCGTGATCGACGTCACCGCCTACCGGGCCCGCACGCCGATCCACCGGTTCGCCGAGCCCGACGAGATCGCCCGGGCGGTGCTGTTCCTCGCCTGCGACGAGGACTCCTCGTTCGTCACCGGCACCACGCTGTGCGTGGACGGCGGCTGGAGCGCCATGGGCTGGATCTACAAGGAGGACACCGGGGCGCCGGCGCGGTGAGCCGCGACGGCCAGCACCCGCATGGCCAGCACTCGCCGGTCAGCACCGCCCCGGCGGGGTGCGTCCATCGGTCTGCTTCCAGCCGAGCCGGACACGGACAGGCCGCAACCCGGTGACGGCGCGAGCACGCGGGCACGGCGTTTCTGTTTGCCGTGCCCGCGCGCCCGTGACGGCAGCGACCCAGTACCCATGTGAGGAAGCCCTGGCACGGGAGCCGCACGGTTCATTCGTTATGTATCTGTGGCCAGCGGAAACTCTTGACACGCTAGATGCTATAGCGTTTTGATTTGGTTCTAGCGCCCAGTTGCCGCGCTCCAATCAGGGGAGGAAGCGATGGCGAAGATAAACGGACAGCAAGCTGCCATGGTTTCCCCGGGCGAGTCCAGGCTGAATACGAACGCGCTCGGGCTCTGGGGCCTGGTGATCATGGGGATCGCCTACATGGGCCTGGCGCTCACCGCGTACTTCAACTTCGGGATCATGGAGGGCATCACCGGCCCGATCGTCCCGCTGGCGTTCGCCGCGGTCACGGTGGCGATGCTGCCCACGGCGATCAGCTACGCGATCATGAACAACCGGCGGCCCTCGACCGGCTCGACCCTCACCTGGCTATGGGAGGCGACCACGCCGGCGCTCGGGGTGTGGCTCGGCTGGGTCCTGGTCATCGCCTACATCGACGGGTGCATCCTGCAGCCGGTCATGTTCGGGCTGTTCTTCAACTCGTTCCTCAACTACTTCGGCGTCCACGCCGGGTACCTGAGCGCCACCCTGGCCGGCTTCATCCCGATCCTGATCGTCGGGTACATGACGAAGAAGGACATCCGGGTGTCCACCAAGGTGATCGGGTGGTTCATCGCGATCGAGGCCGGCTTCGTAGCGGCGCTCGCCCTGTTCATCATCATCAAGCAGGCGATCGCCGGGAACCTGTCCTTCCAGCCGCTCAACCCCACCGCCGCCACGGCCGGCTGGACCGGCTTTCTGAACGCGCTGCTGTTCGCCGTGCTCGCGATCGCGGCCTTCGACATCGTCGCCCCGATGGCGGAGGAGACGAGGACCCCGCGCTCGGCTGGTGCCGAGGGCGACCATCTACGTGACCATCGGCGCCGGCCTGTACTGGGTCTTTACCTCGTTCGGCATCGTCAACGCGGTCCCGGCCAAGACCATGGCGGGTTATGTCGCCTCCGGCGAGTTCACGCCGATCTACCTGCTGGCCGGGCACTACGTCAGCTGGCTGCGGCTGCTGGTGCCGCTGACCGGGTTCACCGCGGTGTTCGCGGCGTTCAGCGCGATCTCGATCGCGGCGAGCAGGCAGCTCTACGCGCTGGGCCGCGAGGGCCTCGCGCCCAAGATGTTCGGGCGGACCGACAAGAACAAGACGCCGTGGAACGCGCAGCTGCTCGTGCTCGTCTGCTGCGCCGTCCTGCCGATCCTGATCAGCCTCTACCAGCAGCACAACCCGCTGCTGGCGTTCGGCTGGATCGGCGAGGCCTACGTCTTCTTCATCCTGATCCCGTACACGCTGACCTGCGTGGCGAACATCTTCTACCACCTGCGTTTCCACCGCGCCGACTTCAACTGGGTGACCAACCTGCTGCTGCCGCTGCTCGGCATCGTGATCAACGTCTATATCTTCTACAAGAACTTCTTCCAGACGTTCGTGCTGCACCCGACCAGCTTCGTCACGCAGACCTCGATCACGGTCGCGTGCGCCGCCGCCCTGGTGCTGGCCGTGGTGTTCACGGTGCTCGGGATCCGCCGTACCGGCAGGCTCACCCGGCCGCACGGGTTCATCGAGGATGAGCCCGCGGTGGCTGAGGCCGCCGGGGATTGAACGGGCGCTTCGCCGGCCGGGGCGTGATCGTCACCGGCGGCGGCCGCGGCATCGGCCAGGCCACCGCCCGGGCGTTCGCGGCCGAGGGCGCCGACGTGCTGGTGCTCGGCCGCACGGTCGCGGACCTGGAGGACACCGTCGCGCAGATCAGCGCGGATGGCGGCCAGGCGTGGCTGCTGCCCTGTGACGTCACCGACGAGGCGCAGGTCGGGGAGACGGTCACCCGCGCGGCCGGGCGCTGGGGCCGGATCGACGTGCTGGTCAACAACGCCGGCATCGACGACGACACCCCGTTCCTGGAGATCGACCGCGCGCGCTGGCGGGCGGTGATCGACACCAACCTCACCGGCGTGTTCCTCCTGTCGCAGGCGGTGGCGAGGGAGATGGCCAAGACCGGCGGCGGTGCCATCCTGCACACCGCCTCGATCGACGCCTCGGGCGGCGACGGCCCCTACGCCGCCTATAACGCGTCCAAGGCCGGCCTGCTCGGGCTGAGCCGGACCATGGCGCTCGAGCTCGCCGAGCACGGGATCCGCTCCAACTGCGTCAGCCCCGGGTTCACGCACACCGTCATGACCGAGAAGGCGGTGGGGCCCAAGCTGATGGCCTACCTCAACGGGTCGTTCGCGCGGGTGCCGATGAAGCGCCTGGTCCGCACGGATGAGGTCGCCCAGGCGTTCCTGTTTCTCGCCTCCGACCAGGCCTCGGCGATCACCGGCATCGACCTGCGGGTGGACGGGGGCCTGACGGCGAACTGGTACATCCTGGAGACGCTGCCCGGGGACTGAGCGCCGCGTGGACGGCGCGCTACGCCGGGGTCCCGGTGAGAGAGCCCTTGACGGTGGAGGCGGGGCAGAAAAAGGAACCGTTGGAGGCGTACTGGAAGGTCATCACGATGGTGCCGGCAAAGGAGGTGGCGGCCCACGCGACATTCTGCCCGATGGCCTTGGTGGGGTGGATCTTGATCTTCAGCGTTACGGGGTAGGGGATCGAGTTGCCCGGTGACCCGCACCCGAAGCGGGTTACGGCCCGTCCCGTGTAGGCAGCACCGCTGCGGGTCAGCTTCGTTTTGAATGCGAAGGGCCCGTTCTTCCCATGGAGTATTACGTCGCATGCGCCAACCGCGCACGCCGGCCTGAGGTTCCAGGTCATGTACCCGTTCCGGCGGCCGGGCGGCCCGTGGCCGATGGTCTTGGCGTGGACGCTCCATGAACCCTGCAGGCGTGCCTGGGAGATGGGTGGGGTGAGGGTGCGCATCGTCAGCAGGGCCGACTGGGGGGACCGCTTGCCGCCCCGCACCGCCACCACACGGTACTGGTAGATGCTGGCCGGGGTCAGACCCGTCTGCCGGTAAGACGTGACCGTCCCGGGCACCGAGCCCGCCGCGGTGTCCATGCCGATGACCAGGTACTTGTCCGGCAGCGGGCCGGTGCGCGGGCGCGACCAGTGGAAGGCGAGCGAATTGGCGGTGGATGGGCCGGCCACCAGCCCGGTGGGGCGCAGCACCGGTGGCGGGGTCCACGGGGCCCACACCACCAGGCCAGCGGCCAGGCCGAGCACCACTACGGCCGCGAGCAGCACCACCGCCCAGCGCCGTCGCCTGCGCGGGGCCGCCGTGGCCGGGCCCGGGCCGGTGGCCGGTTCATGACGGATGGCCGGTTCGTGGTCGGTAGCCGGTTCGTGGTAGGTAGCCGGTTCGTGGCCGGTGGCCGGTTCGTGGCCGGTGGCCGGTTCGTGGCCGGTGACGAGGTCCGGGGCGGCAACCGGGGCCTGGGGAGCCGCCGGGGCAGCAGGGGCCGACGGGTCCTGCGCCATGCCCTCCGGATCCGTCATCGCGTGTTCCCATCCCCGCTCCCGGTGCGGCGTTCGCCATCGGCTACCGGCTGACCGAGCCGGACGGGCGGCGGATGCTGCCGGGCAAGCTCGCCACCTTCGGCATCACGGGCCCTGACGTGGGGCGGCTGCAACGACAGGGAAGCCTCGCCGTAGGAGGCCAGGTGGTCAGCCTCGAGCAGGTGAGTGAGCCGAGGCGGGGACAGCGGTTCGCGTTCATCATGGATACCCGGCTGTGCGATGCCGCGTTCGCGCTCGCCGACGGCGCGGACATGCTGGTGTGCGAATCCACCTTCGCCGACGCCGAGGCCGCACTGGCGCGCGAGTACGGGCACCTGACCGCGGGGCAGGCGGGCCGTATCGCGGCCGAGTCCGGGGCGCGGCTGCTCGTGCTCACCCACTTCTCCCAGCGTTACGACGCCGGCGACGGCCAGTTGCTCGCCGACCAGGCGGCGGCCGCCTTCGGCGGCCAGGTCGTGCTGGCCCACGACCTGGACCGGGTCCCGGTGCCACCGCGGCGCCCGCCAGCGGCGGCTGGTTCTGACGGGGCAGCATGAGTGTCATGGACAGCGGTATGCGGGCCGAGGTGACGGCCCTGGCGATCAACGTGACCATCCCCGAGGCGCTGCGGTGGGCCGACACCCGGCGCGGCCAGACGTTCACGCTGACCACGCTCAATGTGCGGCTGCTCGCCGACGGCCACCTCGCCGCCAAGGCCTACGGCCGCCCGGTCGGCGGTGGCCGCGGCGCCTACGTCTCGTTTCCCGTGCCGGAGAACCCCACGCTGGCCGCTCTCGTCGCCGAGGCTGCCACCCGCGCCGGCTCCCTATGGGCCGCCCACCGCGGGCTCCGCTGATCACTCCACCGGTACACCGCGACCGCACCGCCGATCGAACCGGCAGATCTTCCCGGCGTCCGGGTGGTTTTGTTAGTTTCCGGGGCGCCGCAGACTCAGCGGCGCAAGGTGGTCTCCTGCTCCATATGCGACAGCTTCTCGGGGTTGCGTACGGCGTACAGCCCGGTGATGAGGCCGTCGTCGATGCGTACCGCTATGACGGTGTCGATCTCGCCGTTGAGGCGGAGGATCAGCGCCGGGTAGCCGTTGACCTGCGCCGGCTGCAGCGAGGCCGCGGCGGGGATCCTGGCCAGCCCGGTGGTCAGCAAGCGGGCCACCCTTCCGGCCCCCACGACGGGCCGCGGCATGGCCTGTCTGACTCCTCCGCCGTCGCTCAGGGCGACGACGTCCGGTGCGAGGATGTCGAGCAGGCTCTGCAGGTCGCCCGTCTCGACCGCCTGCTGGAAGGCCCCGAGCGCGGCTCGGGTCTCGGCCGGGGACACGATGCCGCGCGGCCGGCGCGCCGCGACGTGTTCCCGCGCCCGGTGCGCGATCTGGCGGACCGCGGCCGGGGTCTTATCGACGGCTTCGGCGATCTCGTCATAGGCCAGATCGAACACCTCGCGCAGCACGAACACCGCCCGCTCGGCGGGCGTGAGGGTCTCCAGCACCAGCAGCATGGCCATCGAGACGCTGTCGGCCAGCTCGACGTTCTCGGCCACGTCGGGCGCGGTGAGCAGCGGCTCGGGCAGCCAGGGCCCGATATAGGACTCCTTGCGGCGGCCGAGCGTACGCAGCCGGATCAGCGCCTGGCGGGTGGTGATCCGGACCAGGTATGCACGCTGGTCACGCACGGCGCCGAGGTCAACGCCCGCCCACCGCAGCCAGGTTTCCTGCAGGACGTCTTCGGCGTCGGCGGCCGAGCCGAGCAGCTCGTAGGCGACGGTGAACAGCAGGTTGCGGTGGGCGAGGAACGCCTCGGTGGCGGGATCCGGGCGGCCGTCGCGGCCCCTGCTCTCGCCGCGATCTTCTGGCGCGGTCCGCGACATGCCGGTCATGGTGGGCTCCTGCTCACTGTCAACTGCGTTACCCACCAGACACCGGGCCCCGCCGTTTTGTGACACCGACACGGTAGCCAGATCCCTGCTGCCCGCCGCCAAACGGCGTGACGCCGGGCCAGCGGCGGGCAGCGGTGCGTCAGAGCTCACCGATATAGCCACCTGCTTGTGGCGCACGTCACGTAACCGGCGCTGTCACAAGGACCGGGTCGCCGGCATCTCGTGTTCGTCCAGTCCAGCACACCACGAGTGAGGGCGAAGTTATGGAACCCCGGTTCAACATGTTCGGCAACGAGATCGGCGCCAGGTTCAGCAAGCGGTTCGCCAACGCCAGCCTGGTGATCGCGCAGTCGCCGCTGCCGAAGTCCACGCAGGAGCTGGTGGGGCTGCGCGCCAGCCAGATCAACGGCTGCGGTTGGTGCGTCAACCTCCACGCCAAGGAGGCCGCGGCCGCCGGTGAAACCGCGGTCCGGCTCAACCTGGTCGCCGCCTGGCGCGAGGCCGCCGTGTTCACCGAGGCCGAGCAGGCCGCGCTGGCGCTCGCCGAGGAGGGCACCCGGCTCGCCGACGCCCACCACGGCGTGTCCGACGAGACCTGGGCCCAGGTGCGCAAGCACTACGACGACGACCAGATCGCCGCGCTGGTCTCCCTGATCGCCATGATCAACGCGGCCAACCGGCTCGGCGTGATCGTGCGCCAAAAGGGGGGTTCCTACGAGCCCGGCATGTTTGCCAGCATGACGAGCTGACCGGCGGGCGAATTGCGGCCCGCGCCTGTTCGGCGCAGTTATGGGAATCCTGAACGCGTGGCTGAAACCTGCCGCGGGGCTACTGCTGGGCCGGAGAGCTCACCTGCGTGTAGCCGGTGGGGATGGTGATCATTGCCTTGGCTATGTTGGCCGCGGTAGGTGGCAGCCACTGCACGTTGGTCACGGACGCGGAAACCGTAGGGCCGTTCGCGCCGCCGTAGGTCTCGTCTGAGCCGTAGGCCCGTACGGGAAGGTAGGTCGCGGAGTCCACGTACAGGGTGTACCGCACGCGTTCCCGTGTTTCCTTGATGGCCCTGGCATAGCCCTTGGGCAGCGGGACGTCGATCGATCCGCTGATCACGGTGGTCTCCACGCCGCCGATCTGGGCATGCCCGGTCACGGTGGCGACTCCGCAGCCGAGCATCGCCTTGATGAAGGCCGGCCAGTTGGGCATGGTGGCCGCGGGCGCGCCCAGATCGAGCTGGGCCGTGCGCGAGCACGCCTTCACATGGTCCTGGCCCAAGGGGTGCAGGCTGAATTTGTGGTCAAAATAGGTGACCAAGGCCCCGGTGAGCTTGCCGCCGACGAGGGCCGTCCCCTCGGCCAGGTAGAGCTGGGAGCCACCCCCGTGCGTGCAGTTGCCGCTGGCCGGGCCGTGACCGCAGCTGCTCCCGGTGAACTCCACAAACCGGCTCCGGTTGCCGTAGCTCCAGCTCATCGATGTCCCGTTGCTGCTGCGGACCTTGCGGCCATGAACCGAGACGGTCATGCTCCCGGTCGCCTGTGCCTGGATCACGAAGTTCTCGGCGGCCAGCGCGTTTTGTACCCGTCTGATCACATACGCGGTGGTCTGCGCGTTCGTGACGCCGCCGGTGCCCAGCCCGGCGCCCGGGAGGGTCGCCAGGATCACAGCAGCGGTGATGACCGCGGCGGTCCCGAAGGCCACCACGGCGGTGCCCGCGAGCCGCCTGCGGCGCTGGTGCGCCCGGCGCGCCTTGCCGGCCAGGTCCGCCGGGACCTGCAGGTCCCCGGTGAACCGCTCCATGCTGTCGCGGACGAGTTCCTCAAATTCTGTATGCATGGCCCCTACCTCATCGTTCGAGCGTGGCGTTCAGCCACGGACTGGCAAGCTCGCGCATCCGGCTCAGTCCCCGTGACGCGGCGGATTTGACGGTGCCCTCCGAGCAGCCGAGCGCGGTGGCCGTCTCGGCCTCCGACAGCTGCTCCCAGTAGCGGAGCACGATCACCGTGCGCTGCTGCGGCGGGAGCATGCGCAGGACCCGGATCAGCGCGTCCCGCAGATCGACCGCGGCCATCACATCCGCTCCCCCGGCCGGGTCGCTGGCCCCGATCACCACGAGCTTCCTACGCCAGGCGCCCCGGCGCCGCCAGCCGTCGGCGGCCAGGTTGTACATGGTGCGCCGCAGGTACCCCCCCGGGTTATCAAGCCGGCGCCCCCGCCGCAGCAGCCGCTCCAGCGCCGCCTGCAGCAGATCTTCACCGTCCTGGCGGCTCCCGGCCAGCAGCGCCGCCGTGCGCATTAAATCGCCGCCGTGCTCGGCGAGCAGCCGCTCCAGCTCACCCAGGCTCTGGGCGTCCCGCATGCCAGCACCTCCCTCTCCGTCAACCAGCAAACGAAGAAGCCGGCCACGGGGTTGACTGCCGGGTTCGAGAAGCTCTTCAGGCCACAATGCCGGACCGCTACTCCGGCGAACGGCGGGGTCAGGCCTTTAGACCCGCTGGGCCACGTGGCCGAGGTACACCCAGCCGACAGGCGTCTTGTCACGCATCGACAAGACGCAAGATGGCCGTCACCACCTCGTTCAGCGAGATCGTGGTCCGGACCTCATGATCGGCCACTCGCCGCAGCAAAGGCTCAACGGCCTCGACGTCATCAATAATGCGGCGGAGCTCCCCTGGGTCCTTGCCGTAGGGGTTGCTGGTTCTGGCCGCCAGCCGTCCCATCAATACCTCGAGCGGTGCGCTCAGCAAGATGATGTGGTCGAACCGCGCATGGAATCGCGCCTGGTTCTCCTCGCAGCCCGCGACGAACAGCACGTCGGTGTCTTCGCTGGCCAGCAGAACTCGCTTCACGCACACGAGCGTACGAGCCCGAGCCGGAGAAGATCGTGGCGATACCGCTGCCGTCGGCACAGCGAGCCAGGTCGCGTTAACCCGCGCTCTGCTTGACCCCGGTACCGTGCGTGCTGTGCGGGACCACAACTCGGTATCTGCTGGGCTAGTGATCTTTGACATCGTCGGTGGTGCGGTGGTGCTGGCCATCCTCGTGGGCGCCGTCCGGTCCGGTATCAGTGCCCTGGGTACCCCACACGACCGCTCCGCGGGCAACGAGGTCCTGCGGCATACCGCCGCGCTGCTCGGCGGGCGGTTCCAGGAGCGGGAGGAAATCCCGTGGTACCGGCGGCCCACCCAGTACGGGACCGTCGAGGGCGAACTGGACGGCCTGCGGTATCAGCTGTATCTCATGCCGTGGAACGCGGAGGACGCCGGTGGCAGCGCCCTGCTGCACATCCGCGCTCAGCCCGGCTCCCGGCTCGCCGACGGCGCGACCGAACAGAAATTCTTCACCCCCGAGCGGGTATGGCACTGGCCGGACCTGGCCGATCCCGGCACGCTGGCCGACTACGTCCGCCAGGCCATCGCCAGCGCCGCCTTCGGCGGCGTGCCGCCGGAAACCAGATAGCGCGACCGGCTGGTGCGGTGAGCACGCGCCGGAGCCACCTTGCACCGCGGGTCCGGCAGGCCCGGCGGCCCTCTAGGCGTCCGCGGGCCAGCCGGATGGCGCCGAGAAAGACGCCCTCGAACGCGGCCCGCCACGCGTCGTCGGTGGTGGCCGCGACGGTTCCGGCCGGTGTTCCGCCCACGCTGATCAGCGCGCCGTCCAGCCGGCCGAACCGGTTCTTGGCGGCCGCGATCAGCTGGCCCGGGGCGGCGGGATCGGCATTGTCGGCAACGACCCAGGTGGCGGCGCCAGCCGTACCGCCGGCGTCGGCCAGCCGGGCCGCGGCCGCGGCCGCCGACGACTCATGCGGGCCGCTGAGCACGACGCGTGCCCCGTCCGCGATGAGTGCCTGGGCTCCCGCGAACCCCAGGCCGCGGCTGCCGCCGGTCACCAGGTACACCCGGCCGCGCAATCCGAGATCCATCCGGCCATTCTGCCCGTCCGCTCAGCTGGCCCGGGGCCACCGGGCGGAGCAGGCCTTAAGCCCGCTGGGCCACGTGGCCGAGGTACTCGGGGTTGACGATCGACGGCACCGGCTGGCCGGCCAGGAAGTTCACCACCTGCTGGGCCGCCCGCACCGGGAGCGCGGCGAGGCTGGCCTTGGAGTACCAGGCGGCGTGCGGGGACAGCAGCACGTTCGGCAGCGACCGCAGCAGGCTGTCCGCCGGCAGCGGCTCGGTCTCGAACACGTCCAGGGCGGCCCCGGCGAGCCGCCCCGCGCGCAGGGCATCGGCCACGGCGGCCTCATCGACCAGCCCGCCGCGGCAGGTGTTGACGACCAGCGCCCCGGGGCGCATCAGCCCGATCGTCTCCGCCCGGATCAGGTGCCGGGTCTCCGGCGTGAGCGGCGCGTGCAGCGTGACCAGGTGAGAGCGGCGCAGCAGGTCCTCGAGCGAGGTCAGCCGGACGCCGCCTGGCGCGGCGGCCGCGTACGGGTCGTGCCCGAGGACCTCGAAGCCAAGCGCCGCCGCCTGGGCCGCGACCTGCGCCCCGATGCGGCCGAGCCCGATCACGCCGATGACCGTGCCCGCGGGCCGGGCGGCGGCCGGATAGGCGGCGGCGGCCGCCCATTCTCCGTCCCGGACCGCGGCGTCGAACCGCCCCAGGCCGCGGACCAGCCACAGCGTCATCGCCAGCGTGTGCGCGACCACCTCGTCCACGCAGTAGTCGGGCGTGTTGGCCACCGCGACCCCGCGCCGGGTCGCCGCCTCGACGTCGATCATGTCGATCCCGATGCCCAGGCGGCTGATGAACCGGCACCCGGGAGCGGCGTCGAGCACCGCCGCGGTGACCGGGGCCCACTGCACGATGAGCGCGTCGGCGGGAACCTGTGAGAGCGCCGCGATGAGGCCGTCCTCGGTGCTGGCCTGCAGGCGCACGGCGGTGAGGCCCGCCTCCCGCAGGACGCGCTCGTCCTCGGTGGAGGCGAGGTCGGAGTCGGTGATGGCCACCGTCGGCGGCGCGGCCACGGCCTACGCCTCCTCCGCCCGCGTCAGCTGGGCGTCCGCGATGCGCTGCGCGGCGGCGCGGATGTGCTGCTCCATCGCCTCCTCGGCCGCCCGCAGGTCCCCCGACGCGACGACGTCGAGCAGTTCCTGGTGGGTTTCCGCGTGGCGGCGCAGGCCGTCCGGCCCGAGCGGGGACGCCGCGGCGCGGTAGAAGTGGGTCACCCGGCTGCGGAGCTGCCCCGCCACCTCCATCAGCAGCGCGTGGTCGGACAGCCGCCAGAGGTACTCGTGGAACTGCTGGTCGAGCTCGTGCACCAGCGCCAGGTCCTGCTGCTCGGCGGCGCGGATCATGGCGTCCACGATCGCCTGGAGCTCGGCGCGGGCGGCCGGGGTGAACCGGCCCTGGAGCCGCCGGATGGCGAACTGCTCGAGCACCACCCGCAGGCTCGACACCTCCTCGAGCATCCGCGGCGACAGGCTGGCCACCCGCGCGCCGCGCCGGGGCGGGCGCACCACCAGGCCCTCCTCCTCCAGCCGGGCGAGCGCCTCGCGCAGCGGGATGTGGCTGACACCGAACAGGTGCGCCAGGCGGCGCTCCACGAGGCGGTCGCCGGGGGCATAGACGCCGCTCTGGATGTCGGCGCGGATCCGGTCCGCGACGGCGTCGGCGAGGCTGTGGTCGGGCAGCGGGCTGGGTCATGCCGCGCCGCCGGGATAGCGGTGGACGATGCGGCCGGGCGACAGCGTGAGGTCGATGGTCCGGTGCAGGCCCAGGACCACCTCACGCACGGCCAGCAGATGGGCGGGGAGCTGTGCGTTGGGGCGCAGCTCCAGGGTGGCGGGCCCGGTCCATGCCTCATGCTCAACGACGTCGGTGAAGCGCCTGGTGACAAGTTCGCGGCTGATGATGCCCTCCTCTTCCTGGCGGACCCGCAGGTTCACGTTCAGTCCCGCCCCGGGCACGAGCCGGTCCAGTTCGGTTGCCGCTGCTGGCACTCTGCTTCCAGCACATCGTCGCTGTCGCCACGTCGATGCCGTTCCGTCGCGACGATGCCGACCAGCAGGTCCCCCCGGCCCTCAAGGCAGACCTGCCCGGCCTTTTTCGGCTGGCCGTAGGCCTCCCGGCCCGCGGCCACCGCGCCATCCGATTCGAGCACCAGGAACGGGGAGTACACGGCGGGCGTGCCGTCGGGCAGGAGCACCGGCAGCTGCCAGGCGGACTCACAGTAGTCGCCGAACCATTCGGCGTCGTGCATGTGGTACACGTGCAGCACGCACAGGTCGGAGGCGAGCTGGAGCGGCTGGGGCACGAGGGCCGCGGCGGCGTCCCGTTCGGTGCGGTAGACCACGGTCAGGATCTCGGTGCGGCGCAGCCGGATCGGCAGCAGCGGAACCAGCGGGGCCCCGGCACGGCGTGGAGCTGAGATCGAGTGGGTCGAATCCGGTCACGCCGGTGGCCGTTCGAAGAGCTCAACGACGTGCCCGTCCGGGTCGCGCAGGTAGATGCCGCGGCCGCCGCGGTTCACCCCGGTGTCTATCTCCACCGGCTCGCTGAACGGCGTGCCGCCCGCCGCGACGAGCCGCTCCAGCCGCTCATCGAGATCGTCGCAGGCCACGCAGATGTGGGCGAACCCCTGGTCGGCGGGGCGCAGACCGGTGCTGCCCGCCGCTGGGGGCCAGGTACTGGAAAAGCTCGATCCGGGGCCCCTCGCCGCCGAAGGCCAGATGCGCCATGCGCACGTGCGCGCCCGGCTCCCCGACGATCGCCTCCAGGTAGCCGCCGTCCTTTTCCTGCTGGAAAAGGACCTCCATGCCCATGGCGTCCCGCCAGAAACGCAGCGACCGTTCCAGGTCCGAGACCGTCAGCCCGGTGTGGTGGAGAAATGGCATTCCTGACCGCCTTTCAGAAGGTGACCGTCAAGCCGCCATCGACGACCATTCGCTGGCCGGTGACGTAGGTGTTGCCGGCGGATACCAGGTAGCTCACTGCGCTGGCGATCTCGTCCGGTTCCGCGGCCCGGCGCAGCGGGAGCTTGCCATGGCCGTGGTATATGTCGCGGAACCAGGCCGAGTCCAGCTCGTTAACTCCATTCACGACCGACATGCGCGTGCGCACAAACCCCGGTGCCACCGAGTTGACCAGCACCCCGCGCGGCCCGAGCTCGATCGCCAGGGTCCTGGTGGCGGCCTCCAGGCCCGCCTTGGCCGAGTCGTAGGCGAGCGTCCCCGCCTCCCCCACGGCTGGCGTGCACCGAGGTGATGTTGACGATGCGGCCGGAGCCGCGCGCGGCCATCCGCAGGCCGGCCGTCGCGGGCCAGCCAGACCGGGCCGTCCATGAGCACCCGCGTGCTGGCGGCGGTAGGCGTCGAGGGTCAGCTTCTCGATGGGCTCGGGCAGGCAGATGCCCGCCACGTTGACGAGCGCGGTCAGCGGGCCCAGTTCGTGCTCGATCCGGCTCACCAGGGGCTCGTGTGCGTCGAGGTCGGCGACGTCCAGCCGGTACCGGTCGACCCCGTCGGCGGGCTCGACCGGCTCGATGTCGGCCGCGGCAACCCGGAACCCGTCGTCGCGGAGCCGCAGCGCGACGGCGCGGCCGATGCCGTTGGCCGCCCCGGTCACCACGGCCACGGACGCTGCCGGTTCCACGTCTCGCAGTAAACGCTATAGCATTCTGACCGTCAAGTCGGCCCAGGCAGCGAGCGGGCGGGGCATGTCCATGGGGAGGACCGGTGGCAGGATCACGGCCGGGGATCCGGGAAGGCCTGGTGCACGGCTGGCCCGCGGTTCACCTCACCAGCGACCTGCTCGAGGTGACGGTGCTGCCGTCCAAGGGTGCCGACATCTACGCGCTGACCGACCTCGGCTCGGGGATCGACCCGCTATTCAAGGCGCCCTGGGGGCTCCAGCCGCCGGGCTCGCCGCCGCGGGCCGGCAGCGAGGGCGCGGCATTCCTGGAGAATTACGAAGGCGGCTGGCAGGAGCTCTTCCCCAACACCAATGACCCGGCCAGCTACCGCGGCATATCTCTCCCGTTCCACGGCGAGGTCGCCACGCTGCCGTGGTCGTGGTCGGTGGCCACCGATGATTTTGGCGAAACGGCGGTGCGGCTCACCGTCGAGTGCCGCCTGACCCCCTTCCGGCTGGAGCGCACGATGCGCCTGCCGCATGGGGAACGGCGGCTGATAATCGACGAACGGGTCACCAATCTGTCCGGCGACCCGGTGCATTTCACCTGGGGCCATCACTGCGTGCTGGGGCCGCCGCTGGTGGGCGACGGCGCCGAGCTGCGCATCCCCTGCCGGACCGTCATCACTGGCGCCGAGCCGTGGGAGGACACCTTCCGGCTGGTGCCCGGCCAGCGCAGCAGCTGGCCGATGGCGCTGCACCGGGGCGTGGGCATGGCCGACCTGTCACGGATTCCCGGGCCCGAGGCAGGCAGTCACGACGACGTGTTCCTTACCGACCTCGACGGCGGCTGGGCCGAGCTGGCCAACCCCGCCCTGGGGCTGGGGTTCCGGCTGGACTGGGATCCGGCGGTGTTCCGGTGGGTCATCTCGTGGCAGCCGTTCGGCGGGGCCAGTGCCATGCCGCTGCGTGGTGCTTACGCGCTCGGCATCGAGCCGTGGACCTCCGGCGGCAATCTCGAGGCCGCGTTGGCGGACGGAGACGCGGTGGAACTGCCCGGGCGCGGCTGGCTGGAGACCACGGTCTCCGCCACGATCACCAGCGGCTGAGGCAGCGGCCCCCGCCGTTACCCGAAGCTGGGAGGTGACGGCGGCTCCCGCCGTCACCAGGCTGTGACATGACGGCCCTTGACATCACCACGGCCCGTGCCAAGCTGAATGCTATAGCGTTTTGATGCTGTTAATCGCCCCACTGGCCAGGGAGGCAGCAATGGCCAAAGTGCCAGGGACAGCAGCCAGACGGCCGTCGTTAAGGCCCAGAAACCATCTCCATCGCCCCGCGGCCCTGCGGGTCTGGGCCGCCTGCGCGCTCGCGGGCGCGCTGGCGCTCGGGGTCGCCGCGTGCGGCGGCACCAGCGGCCAGAGCTCGGCACCGGCCGCGTCCACCCCCGGCACCGGGCCGGGACCGGCCACGACCAAGGTGCCGAGCGGGCCCATCCACCTGACCATGTGGTAGTGGGGCCAGCAGGAGGCGCCCGGCGCCTCCGCGTGGCTGGCGCAGACCATCGCCGCCTACCACAAGATCCACCCGAACGTGACGATCAGCACCGTGCTGCAGACCACGAACGGCCTGATCCCGGCGTTCGACGCGGCCGCCAAGGCCGGGCAGGGGCCGGACATCCAGTACTTCTGGGGCGGGATCTACTCCCAGGAGCCGGGCTGGGCCGGCAACATCCGCCCGGTGTCGGACTACATCCCCGCGTCGGAACTGCACCACTACCTGAACGCCTACCGGGAGGACACCTACCAGGGGCACGTGTGGACCGCCCCGTGGTACCTGCAGCCGTCGTTCCCGCTGCTGTACCGGAAGGACATCCTGGCGGCGCACCACATCGCGGTGCCCACCACCTGGAACCAGCTCATCGCCGCCTGCAAGACGCTGAAGGCCGCGGGGATCACGCCCATGGCGGGCGGCGTCTCGGACGGCTGGTTCGGCGGCTGGCTGTACTCCATGATGGGCAGCCAGCAGATCACCTCGGTGAAGCAGGTGCTGGACGCGGTCGTGGGGAAGGGCTCCTTCACCAGTGCGGACCTCGCCTCCTGGTGGTCCCGGCTGGCGCAGATGAAGTCGTCCGGGTGCTGGAACAGCAGCATCACCTCGCAGCAGCTCTACCAGGGGCAGCAGGCGTTCGTCCAGGGCAAGGCGGCGATGACGGTCTCGGCCGGCACCGCCGTCCCGGGCTTCGTCAAGCAGGTCGGGGTCGGCAAGGTCGGCCTGATGGCGATGCCGACGTTCGGGAGCGGCCCGTACGCGGGCAAGCTCGGCGCGACGTCGCAGACGGTGGGCATCACCAGGTGGAGCAAGTACCCGACGGTGGACGCGAACTTCATCATGTTCATGCACACCCCGGCCCGGCTGCTGGCCTGGTACAAGGCCACCGGTGACCTGCCCGCCGACGACCGGTTCCCGGTCAGCGACGTGACCCTGCCCCAGGTCCGCCAGCTGTTCAGCATGGAGGTCCACGGCGCCCCGTACCTGGAGAACTTCATCCCCTCCCAGCTCGACTCCGAGGGCAACTTCTCCAACGCCCAGCTGGTGCTGGGCGGGAGCGAGACGGGCGCCCAGGCGGCCGCCAAGTTCCAGCAGGTGGCGACCAGGGTCCGGATCACCGACTCCAAGGAGATGGCCGACTTCGCGCGCTGGGCCCAGTCCGTCACCGGCTGATGAAGCGGGCACCGCGGGAACGGGACACCGGCGCACCGGCCACAACAGCGCATCCCCCGGCCGTGCCCGCTCGCGGCCGGGGGATGCCCCGCCCGGGGGCGGCGCACCCGGCCACGCCGGGACCGCCGGCCCGGCGGCCCACCCGGCCGGCCCGGTGGCGCCGGCACTGGGGCGTCGCCGTCTGGATGCTCCCCGCCGCGCTGGTGATGGCGCTGGTGTTCGGCTACTCGGTGGTCGAGCTCTACGTCCAGGCGGTCACCAACCAGGGCTCCTGGGCCGGCCTGGCGAACGTCCGGCTGGTGCTGTCCGACCCCTACTTCCGGGCGGCGATCGAGCACAACCTGCAGCTGCTGATCGCGGTCCCGGTGCTGGCCGCGCTGGGGCTCTTCCTCGCCATCGTCGTCTATGAGGGCCTGCGCGGATGGCGCGCCTACCGGTTCATGATCTTCCTGCCCTACATCTTGCCCGTGCCGGTCATCGCCGTGGTGTTCAGCCAGCTGCTGCAGCAGAACGGCGCGCTCAACGAGATCCTGGGCAAGCTCGGCCTCGGGGTGCTGGCCGCCAACTGGCTCGGCGACCCCAACGTCAGCCTGTGGGCGATGATGGGCGTCATCGTCTGGCGGGAGGCCGGGTTCGCGTTCGTGCTCTTCCTGGCCCGGCTGTTCTCCCTGCCGCAGGACACCCAGGAGGCGGCGCGCATCGACGGCGCCGGGTTCTTCAGCCTGCACTGGCGCATCACGATTCCCCAGCTGCGCAGCGTCATCTGGTTCTACGCGGTCATCGAGGGAATCACGATGATTTCCTGGGTCTTCAACTACGTCTACATCATGAGCAACGGCCAGGGCGGTCCCGGCGACTCCACCATGGTGACCGAGCTGTATATCTACCAGAACGCGTTCCAGTTCAACGCGCCGCAGCTCGCGGCGGCGGCGGCGGCGCTGCTGTTCACCGTGCTGGTCGCCACGTTCGCGGTCGGGCTGGGCATCCGCGCCCTGGTCCTCTGGCGCCGGTCCAGGTCGCAGGATTCGCAGCGAGGCCTGCGGCCCGCGCCGGTCAGCGAGCACGGCAGGGAGGCCCTATGGCCCGGGTGATGCCCGCCCCGACCGGCACGGCCCCGGCCGGAGGCCGGGCCGGGAAACGCGCCCTGCACGTCCTTGACCGCGGGTCGCGCCAGCTCGTTTTGCTGATCGCTACCGCGATCGCGCTGGTCCCCGTGTATGTGATGATCACTGGCGCGTTCAAGACCCAGGCCGAGTTCCTGGCCTCGCCCTGGTCGCTGCCGGCCAGCTGGTCGTTCCGCAACTTCGGTGTCGCGGTCAGCAATGGCTTCGGCCGGTGGCTGCTCAACAGCCTGATCGTGACGTCGATCTCGGTGGCCGCCACCATGGCCCTGGCGGCGAGCGCGGCGTGGGGCTATTCCCGCTGGCGTTTCGCGGGCAAGCAGGCGGTGCTGAGCCTGTGCATCGCGCTCATGGTGATCCCGCCGGTCGTCCTGCTCGTCCCGCTGTTCCAGCTCGGCGCGTACCTGCACCAGATCTCGACGTACCAGGTCGTCATCGTCATCTACACCGGCCTGATGCTGCCGTTCTCGATCTACCTGCTGGCCAGCTTCTTCAGCCAGATCCCGGAGAGCCTGGTGGAGGCGGCGATCGTGGACGGCGCGTCGTCGTGGACGGTGTTCCGGCGGGTGGTTCTCCCCCTGTCCGGGCCGCCGCTGATCACGCTCGGGGTCGTCAACCTGCTGTGGGCCTGGAACGAGCTGCTGATCGCGCTGGTGTTCCTGCAGAGCGACACCAAGAAGACGCTGATGGTCGGCATCAGCGAATTCCAGAGCAAGTTCAACCTCAACATCCCGGTGACCATGGCCGGGCTGTCGATCGCGGTGCTTCCGCTGGTCGCGGCCTACATCTTCGGGCAGCGGTACTTCATCAGGGGCCTCACCGCCGGCGCCCTGCGCGAATAGGCTCCCGGCGGCCCGGAGCCCGGCGGTCCCGCGCGCTCACTGGGCGGTGTAGCCGCCGTCGATCACCAGGCTCTGTCCGGTCATCCAGGCGCTGTCGTCGGACAGCAGGAACACCGCCGGGCCCGCCAGGTCGTCGGGCTGGCCGATGCGCCGCAGCGGCAGGCGGCCCGCGATCGTCTCGATCTGGTCGTCGAAGTCCGGCCGGTCCACGTAGGCGAGCGGGGTCTGCACCAGGCCCGGGGTGAGCGAGTTGACCCGGATCCCGGACGGCCCGAAGTCCACCGCGAGCGCGCGTACCAGCGCCTCCACCCCGCCCTTCACCGCGCAGTAGCTGGCGTAACCCGGCGCCCCCACCTGCGCGAGCTGGCTGCCGACCAGCACGACCGACCCGCTGCGCCGGGGCACCATCTCCCGCAGGCACGCCCGGGCCAGGCGGAACGTCGCGTCCAGGTTGATATCCCGCATCTCGGCCCACTGCTCGTCGGTCGTGCTGCGGATATCCTCGCCCCGGCGCACGATCCCGGCCGCATGGACCAGCCCGTCCAGCCGCCCGAACCGGCCGGCCGCCGCGGTGGCGCACCCATCGGCGGCGCCGGCCTCGGTGAGGTCGGCGGGATGCACCGCGATGGACGGGGACTCCTGCGCGAGTTCCGTCAGCCGTGCCTCGTCGCGCCCCGTGGCCAGCACGTTCGCGCCCTCGGAGGCGCACCGCCGCGCGATCGCCCGCCCGATCCCGGACGAGGCCCCGGTGACCAGGATGGCGCGTCCTTCGAGTCGTCCCATGGGCGCTATAGCATACGGTCGCGGCCGCCTGGCGTCCATCGCCGCCCGGCGGCCTGGCAATGCCCTCAGCCCCCCACCCTCGGCAGGTCACATGGAATTCCTGGTCAATATCAACGTCGCCCTGCCCCACGGGATGCCGGGCGATGAGCGGCAGGAACTGTATGCCGCGGAGGCGGTGCAGGCGGCTTCCCTGGCCAGGGCCGGGCGGCTGGTCCGGTTGTGGCGGATACCGGGGCGCACCGCGAACTGGGGTCTTTGGCGCGCCGCCGACGCGACGGAACTGCACGACGCGCTGACCTCGCTGCCGCTGTCGCCGTATATGCACATCGAGGTCGTTCCGCTCGCCAGGCACCCGAACGACCCGGCGAGTTAACTCCCCGCTCCGGCCGCTGGCCGCTAATGGCTTCCGGCTTTGCCATCCCGCGACCGTTCCACCCCGTGCGGAAAGGGGCGAAGCGGTATAACGATGGCTATACCCCGGGCGGTTGCCCCGGGTTTGGGGGGAACCATGACCGACGGGCTGACCGGACGGGGCAGACGAATGGCCACCGCGGAATCCGGGCGCAGGTTCCGCGCCACCCGCCCCCGCCGCGGCGACCGGAGCGGCGTGGACGAGCCCCGCCGGTGGCGCGCGCGGCCGCTGATCTGGATCCTGACCACGCTCACCATCCTCGCCGCGCTCTTGTTCCTGCTCTGGCTGGGCTGGTCCCTGTACATACTGATCCACGGGGCGCCGTCGCATTACCGGTTCGACCTCGACCACCGGTGCACGAACCTCAGCTTCTCCTGCGGGGCCCTGTCCAACTTCGCGACCTCGGGCCTGCTGATCGCGATCGCCTCCGCCTTCGTGCTGTGGCGGCTCTACCGGCTGCTGGGCCGCTACCAGGCCAGGGCGCGCAACGAGTCCCGCGAGCTGGTGCCGACGGCGGGCACGATCCTCGACCAGGTGGTCGGCCGCGATGAGCTGTGCAAGGTGCTCATGGCCGACCTGCACGACCGCCGGACGCGCCCGCACGTGCTGGTCGGCGGCGTGGGCACGGGAAAGACCGCGGTGCTGGTCAGGCTGACCGAGTTCCTGGCCGACGAGGGCGCGGTCCCGGTGCCGATCCGGCTGCGGGACAGCGGGCCCGAGCTGGACTTCGAGAACCTGGCGCGGGACCGCTTCCTGAGCGAGGTCAACCAGTACGTGCTCAACTCGGCCGAGGGCGAGACCATCTGGCGGCGGCTCCGCAAGGACGGGAAGATCGTCGTGCTCGCGGACGGCCTGGAGGAGGCGCTCATCGGGACCAGCGCGGAGCTGGAGCGGGACAACATCATCCGCGCCGCGATCCGCAAGGCGCACAAGCAGCGCCTGTCGCTGGTCATCGCCTCGCGCCCGCATGATCCCCTCCGGGCCACGGAGGCGGCGATCCTGGTGCTGGAGCCGCTGAGCTACGAGGCGGCGCTGGCCTACATCGGCAGCGACGGCACCCGCGAGAACGACCGCAGGCTCGCGTGGATCGTGGAGACCGCCGACGTGGTGGAGGCGCCGCTGTACCTGCAGATCACCCGCGAGCTGCACGTCAAGGGCCTGCTGGAGCCGTCCACGGCGGGCCAGCAGGGGGTGGTCGACACCCGCGGCGCCGACCGGGCCACGCTCCGGCTGGGACTGCTGCAGACCTGGGAACGGGCGCTCGTCGGCGGGCACCTCTACGAGGACGTCCCGCTGAACCGGGCCGAGCGGCAGGCGGCGGTCGAGCATATGTCGGCGCTCGCCTGCACCGGGCTGCGGCACGACCGGCTCGACGTCGAGTTCGACGACCAGATCGGCGACCAGATCGCCGCGGAGGTGCAGCGCAGGCTCGCGAAGATCGACGAGCAGGTGGGGCGGACACCCGGGGTGGGCGGCGTCGATGTGCGGCTGGCCGCGGCCTGGGCCGCCCAGCTGGAGCTCGTCGAGCTGCGCGGGAACAGCGTCCGGTTCCCGCACAGCCTCATGCAGGCCTATCTCGGGTCGCGGCTGCTGGACGCCGCGCTGCGGGACCCCGGCTACCGGCGGGAGGCGCTGGGGTACCCGCAGCCGGGCCGGGAGTTCCTCATCGCGCTCGTTCTGCACTCCCGGGCGGCGAGGCAGGCCAGTCCCCCGCGGCCGGATCCCGCGCGCCGCCAGCCCCGCACCGCGCTGCGGCTGGCCCGCCGGGCCGGCGTGCCCAGCAGCGCACCTAACGAACCGGCCGGGGTCGGCCTCCTGCCCGAGGCCGCCGCCGACCGCGACGACAACAAGGTCCTGGACATGTACGCGGCCGCCCTCGAGATCGATTGCGTCGCGGCCGAGCCCGCGCACACGGCCATCGCCGACCGGATCAGGAACCAGTGGTCCCAGATCCACGCGCACGATCCCCGGACCCTGGACGAGGGCAAGTTCGCGCTGGTGCGCCGGTTCGGCGAGGCGGCGCGCACGATCGACGCCCGGCGGCGCGGCGGCGAGCACTTCGAGGCCGAGCCGGCCTATCAGCAGCTCTATGCGATCGGCTGCCGCGAGCGCTCCTACCCGGTCCAGCTCGCCGCCGCGCAGGAGATCGGGTCCGGGGGCGATGCCGCTTACCAGGCGCTGCGGCCGGTGCTCACCGCGCCGTGCCAGGCCTGCGCGGCCGAGCGGGCCGGCGGCCCCGCGGACGGCACCGGCAGCCATCCCTTCCCCCGGCCGGGGGACGACGGCGCCAGCTGGCGGGCGTGGATCATGAGCGCGTGGCTGGCGCCGATGCTCGCCGGCTCGTTCGACGCGGCGGCTACCGGGCACGCGCACCAGGTGCTCGAGGGGCAGGCGCGGGCCGACCTCGCCCAGTGGCTGCGGCACATCGGGCACGACGCCCGGCGGGCGGCGGAAGAGGATCTGCCCATCTCCCTGGAGATCGCGCTCGCCCAGGGGTTCAAGTACGCCGCCAACCGCCGGTCGCCGCATCCCGACGACGGCAGGGAAGTGCGGATGCACCTGGCCGAGCAGGCGCTGGAGATGCTCAAGGGCAGCCGCTTCTGGTTCTCCCAGCTGACCCTGATCCAGGCGCTGTGCCTGCTGAACATGTCCGAGGGCCCGCGGCCCGCCGGAGACAGGCACGGCGCCAAGCCGGAGGCGATCGTCCAGCACTGGCTCGACGTGGCCGGCCGCGAGCGCCCGGACCGCGGCCAGCGGGCCGGCATGCCCGGCCGGCCGCACCCCTTCGTCCGCGAGGCGGCCGAGCTCGCCGTCCTGGCGCTGAAGACGGGCCGTCCCCAGCGGTACTGCTGGATCGACGAGAGCGGCGTCGTCGGCCAGGTGGGTTCCCGTAACACGGGCATGGAGACCAAGCAGCGCAACCGCCGCCTGTGGATCCCGCCGTCCGCCGGGTGGACCGCGCTGAACGGCCGGGCCCAGCAGTTGGTCGCCGACGTGCTGCTGCTGCTCAGCCTGGCGGAGCGGGGCGACCAGCCGCAGGAACGCGAGCGGCGCCTCAAGCGCGCGAACCGGTCCGACCTGCCGCCGTGCATCATCCGCTCCCGGGACTCGCTCGACCCGGGACGGACCGTCGGGACCGCTACCTCATCGGCGCCGGGAACCACCTGCGTGGACGGCTGCGCATTCGAGCTGTGCCCCTACCCGCCGAAGGGCGCGCAGCCCCGGGTGGAGATGGGCGAGGCGTTCTGCCGACGGCAGCAGACCCTGCTCCTCCGGCGCTCCCCCGGCCGCCGCCGGGCTCCCTGGCAGCAGATGCCGCCGGCGCAGCTCAACACGTTCTGGGCGGAAATGGCCGACCGCGCCCGCGGCTCCCGCCCCCGCGCGACGGAGGCCGACCGCAGCCGCGGCCGCTGAACCCGCCGGCAACGGGCGGCAACCCGGCCCGGACATGGAACCCGGCCCACGACCCCGCTAGCGCTCGCCCAGCTTCCTGGCGAGCTCGTCGCGGCCCATCTTCGACCGCCCCGGCAGGTCGCGCTTCTTGGCGATCTCGTACAGCTCGGCGCGGGTCTTGGGCGAGCTGCCGCCGGTGCGCTTGCGCTGGGCCACGGCCGCGCCCTGCTTGCCCAGCGCGGTCCGGGTCTTCGCCGGCAGATGCGTGATCGTCTTCTTGCTGCTGGCAGACCGCTGGGCCTTCTTCACGTTGCGCTTGGCCGCCTGCGTCTGCTTGCTCGTAGCCATGCTTCTCCACTCCAGTTCAGGGGATTCGTCAGCAGGCGCTGCACTACCCGCCAGCCTCCGCGGCTAACAAACCGCCCGCCACCTCAGCTTCTGCAGGTTTGTTTCCGTCACCGTGGGTAGTCCCCGGAGCTCAGATCTCGTGCAGGAGGGACGCCATGACGGATACCAATGAGGCAGCTCGTGGCGGCCGCGGGGCGGGGCGGGAGGCCACGCTCGGCGAGCTCGCACGGCAGCTCCCCGAGCAGATTTCCCGGCTGGTGCGGGAGGAACTCCGGCTCGCCCAGCTGGAGATGACCCAGAAGGGCAAGCGTGCCGGTATCGGCGCCGGGCTGCTCGGCGGCGGCGGTGTGATCGCGCTGTACGGCGTGGCCGCGCTACTCGCCGCGGCCATTCTCGCGCTGGCGCTGGTGCTGCCGGCGTGGGCCAGCGCGCTGATCGTCGCGGGTGCGCTGCTCCTGGTCTCGGCGGCGCTCGCCGGGCTGGGACGCAGGCGGGTCAAGCAGGCCATGCCGCCGGTTCCACAGCAGACCCAGGCCAGCGTCGAGGCCGACGTCGAAGAGATCAAGGAAAGGGTGCAGCGATGACCGCGAACAATCCGGCCAGGAAAGCCGGGCAGCCGGCCGGGAAGGCCGACCAGCCGGCGGAGGGCCCGCGAGCGGCCGCGGCGGCCGACATACCCAATGACCCGCAGGAACTCGTCGAGGACATCAAGCAGACCCGGGCGCAGGTCGGGGAAACCGTTGAGGCGCTCACCGCGAAGCTGGATCCCAAGGCTCAGCTCCGGGAGACCAGAGATCGCGTGAAGGAACGGGTCTCGGCCACCACCGGCGAGGTCGCCAGCAAGGTGACCGGTAAGACCGGTGAAGTTACCAGCAAGGTGACCGGCAAGACCGGTGAGGTCACCGGCAAGGTGGCCGACAAGGCGGGGACCGTGGGGCAGCAACTGCGCGGCACCGCGGCCAAGGCGGCACGCGGCGCGGACCAGCAGCGCGTGCCGCTGGCCGTGGCAGCGGGCGTGGCGGTGGTGCTGGGCGTGGTCTCGATCGTATGGGGGATGAGGCGGCGATGAAGAAACTGCTTTACCGGCTGATGAGCCTCGGGCTGAGCGTGGTCAGCGGAATGATCGCCGGGGCCATGTTCAAGGGCGCGTGGAAGCTGATCGCGCGGGAGGAGGACACTCCGGACGCCACCGATCTGGAGCGGAGCTGGAAAGAGGTCCTGCCGGCCGCGGCGCTTCAGGGTGCGATCTTCGCCACCGTCAAGGCGGCCGTGGAGCGGGGCGCCATACAGGGTGGCCGCAAGGTGGCCGGGCCGGACCAGGGCAGCTGAGCACCGAAGCAGCTGAGTAAAGAAGCGGCGGCTGACCAGAGCAGCCGCGTGGCTGAGCAAGCGAGAGGCATATGTCATGGGGGAACCGCGTGATCAGGCGGGCACCGCGCGGCGGGAGCCAGCGCCGCCCGCGCCGGAAGGCGCCGCGGCCGGGCTCAATGAGCGGCCCGGCGTCCCGAGCGGGCCGACCGAGATGGGCGGCGGCTCGTGGGTGGCGGCGGCCAAGCGGACGCTGCGGGAATTCGGCAACGACCAGTTGCAGGACCGCGCCGCCGCCCTGACGTACTACGCGGTGATGTCGATCTTCCCCGGCCTGCTGGTCGTGGTGTCCCTGCTGGGGCTGTTCGGCAAGTCGGCGACCCAGCCGCTGATCACCAACCTCACCCAGGCCGCGCCGGCGAGCGTCCGGCAGATCATCAAGCACGCCATAAGCAATCTGCAAAGCGGGCATGGGGCCGCGGGCTTTGCCGCCATCATCGGCATCGTGCTGGCGCTGTGGTCGGCGTCGGGCTACATCGCCGCGTTCATGCGGGCCGCCAACGTGGTCTGGGACGTGCCCGAGGGCAGGCCGTTCTGGAAGACCACGCCGCTCCGGCTCGCCGTCACCGTGCTGATCATGGTGCTGCTGGTGGCTGTCGGCGCTCATGGTCGTGGTCACCGGTGGGCTGGCCAGTCATGTCGGCCAGGTGCTGGGCATCGGCTCGACCGCCGTAACCGTCTGGGACATCGCGAAATGGCCGGTGCTGCTGATCATCGTCAGCCTGATGATCTCGATCCTGTACTGGGTCGCGCCCAACGCCAAACGTGGATTCCGGTGGGTCAGCCCCGGCGGGGTCATCGCGGTCGTGGTGTGGCTGATCGCCTCCGGCCTGTTCGCCGTCTACGTGGCGAACTTCAGCCACTACAACAAGACCTACGGCAGCATCGCCGGCGTGATCGTCTTCTTGATCTGGCTGTGGATCTCCAACATCGCGATCCTGTTCGGCGCCGAGTTCAACGCCGAACTGGAGCGCGGCCGCGCCGCCGCCGGCGGCGACGTCGAGCTGGGGCAGGAACCGTACGTCGAGCTCCGCGATACGCGCAAGCTGCAGAAGAGCCGCGGGCGGCGCTGATTTGACCCGGCGGACGTGGTAACTAGTCGGGCAGATCGGCCAGTTCTGGCTCGGGCGGGCTGCCGGTGACCTCGGTGTGGGTGCGGCACACCTCGGTCAGGGCGTCGAGGTAGTGGCTGCACGTGACGGGCCGGGCCGGGTAGGCGCAGAGCAGTGAGAACGGGTGCTGGTCGCCCAGCTCGTTCCACATCACCTCGACCTCGATGGCCGCGTTGACCAGGCCGGCGTCCCAGAGCAGCGAGACCATCTCGCCGAACACGAGAACCGGCTGCCCGGTCTGGGCCGCCTGCCGGAGCAGCGGGCTGACCACCTGCCAGAAATCGGCGGGATCCGGGCGGTCGCCGACCATGAAGCCGCGCATCGTCTCGCGGGCGTCGAACTCAAGATAGGAGCCGCGGGCGCGGGCCGCCGCCACGTCAGCGCCGGAACCGGCCAGGCGTTCACCGAAGGACCGGCGGTGATCCGGCGTGGCGATAACGATAGCCGTGCCGTCACCATCGGTAACGGCGGGGAGGAGGAACTCACTCACCGAGCCGGCGAGTTCCTCCTCGTCCCGGTAGAACAGGACGACATGCCCGCCGCGCGCGGCCTTGGGGACCTCGATCCCGGTAGTCACGGTGTCTCCGTCCAAGCGCGAGCAGAATGCAGGTTTCATAGTACGCGCTGGCCAGCCCGGCTAGACCCATCACCTTGACGAGCAGTAACATCGGCTCACCGGTTGAGAAGCCAGCCGGTCCGGCGTACCGGGCTGGCCGCCTGCCTTCCACCCCTCCGCAGACTGCCCGGTTTCCGGCACCCCTACGGCGTGACTGGGAGTGGGACATGCCTGAGGTCAGCTACCCCACCGATCCGGCCAGGCTCCGGGTCGTTGACGTGCTGCTGGTCGAGGACGACCCGGGGGACGTGCTGATGACCAGGGAAGCCTTCGAGGCGTCCCGGATGCCCAATACGCTGCATGTGGTGGGCGACGGTGAGCAGGCGATGCACTTCCTGCGCCGGACCAGCGACTTCACCGGTGCGCCCCGGCCGGCCCTGATCCTGCTCGATCTCAACCTTCCGCGCCGCAACGGCCTGGAGGTCCTGGCCGAACTGAAGGGCGACCAGGACCTGCTGACCATCCCGGTGGTGATACTGACCACCTCGCAGGCGGAGTCGGACATCGTCGCCAGTTACCGGCTCCATGCCAACGCCTACATCACCAAGCCGCCGAGCTTCGACCTGTTCACCGAGGCGATCCAGCGGGTTGATGACTTCTTCCTCACCCTGGCGGAACTCCCGAACTGAGCGCGCCAGCCAAGATCACGGCCTGGCCCGCGGCGCGCAGCCCGCCGCGGCCGCCGGTGTGGCGGCGTGCATGGCCGGCCCGATCGGGGGTACTGCGCAGGGTCTGGGCGGCTACCGCGCCCTGATGGAGGCGCCGTGACCGCGACGATCGAGCAGCTTGTCCAGACGTACGGCTACTGGATGGTGTTCCTCGCGGTCGGCCTCGAAAGCCTCGGCGTGCCCATCCCCGGCGAGACCACGCTGATCGCCGCCGCCCTGTTCGCGGGCGCCACCCACCGCCTCAGCCTGGTCTACCTGGTGATCGTGGCCAGCGTCGCCGCCATCGCCGGCGACAATCTCGGCTACCTCATCGGGCGGGGCGGGGGCTACCGGCTGCTGCGCCGCTACGGTCACCGCGTGCATGTGGACGAGGCGAAGCTCAAGGTGGGCCGCTACCTGTTCGCCCGTCATGGCGGCGGCGTGGTCTTCACCGGCCGGTTCATCACCGTGCTGCGGACCTATGCGGCGTTCCTGGCGGGGACCAACCTGATGAGCTGGCGCCGTTTCGTTCTCTACAACGCCGCGGGCGGGATCTTGTGGGCGGCACTGGTCGGCGCCGGTTCGTATCTGCTGGGAGCCGCCGTGCACCGGGTCAGCACCGTGGTCACCGTGGCCGGCGGCGTCCTGCTGGTCATCGTCACCGCCGCGCTGGTCTTCTACCTGCGCCGGCACATGAAGAGCCTCGAGCGGAAGGCCGAGCAGGCCTACCCCGGGCCGCTCGATGACGCCGGCGCGGCCAGCGGCGCCCCGGCCGGCGGCCGCCACCGCTGAGCGGGCGGCCAGGCCGGCCCGTTACCAGGTACCCCACTTCAGGGCGGCCTCCGGCAGCGACGGGGGGTCGAGGAAGGCAGGCGGCCCGGTCAGGTCCAGCGCACCGAGCGGCGAGACGGCCGCCGCGTCCCGCGCGGTCAGCGTGGGCAGATTCCACTTCTCCTCGATCAGCTTGAGCACCGACGTGTGGTCGAACACCTCGGACAAGACGTAGTCCGGGCGCGCGTACGGCGACACGATCACGGCGGGCACCCGGAACCCGTACCGGTCATAGTGGCGCGGCCCCTCCGTCTCGTTCTCCGCGGTGTGGACCTGGCGCGGGAGGATCACCCGCAGCAGGCGCTGCAGCCGCGACGGGCTCCCGGTGAGGCTGCGACCCTCCACCTCATCGGGCGGCACCGCGGCAGGCGGCGGGACGTGATCGTGGTAGCCGCCGTGCTCGTCATACACCCAGATCAGCAGCGTGCGGGGCCATCCCTTGCCGTGCATGACCCTGTTGATCACCTCGGCGGCGAAGCTCTCGCCCTTCCGGATGTCCTGCGGGTTCTCCTCGGAGTAGGCGTCGAAATCGGGATCCACGATGCTGAACGAGGGCAGCGTGCCGGCGTCGGCATCCGCGAAGAACTGATCGGTGCTGTGGACGTGCAGCATGTACCGGGCGATGCCGAGCGGGAAGACGTTGGCGGTGAACTGCAGATCCTTCTGGACCCCGTCGGTCAGGTGCCGCAGCGACCTGCCCATCCGCTGCAGCCGCCGCCGCGCCATGCGGCGCGTGTGATGGGCGTAACGCCGGGCCTTGTGCTTGTCCCCGGGCACCGCGTGGTAGTTGGCCCAGGAGATCCCGTGCCTGGTGAACATGTCGAAGATGGTCCCGGCGGGGGGGTAGTCGAGCAGGTCGAACGGCAGGTCGTCGATGAGGCCGTGCGCCGTTCCCGCGATGAGGAAGCGGCGGTTGGGGAACGTGGGGCCCAGGCATGAGCTGAACCAGCGGTCGGCGAGCGGGAAGGTCCGGGCCAGGCCGTAGTAGAACGGGATGTCGGCCTCGGTCCAGTAGCCCATGCTGATGGCGGGATCGGCGTCGGGCAGCACCTTATGGTTGCCCTCCACGAACCCCCGGCAGGTCCCGTGCCGCCACTGCAGGTGGCTCGCGTGCCAGCTCTGCGAGGGCGATTGCGGGTGCTGGACCGTGGAGGGCAGGTGGTGCGCGTGCACGGACTCGCCGTCCGTGCCCGGATTCGACACGACGGGCTCGCCGTCCGCGCCCAGCGGGAAGCCCTCGCCGCGGCCGCGCAGCATGCCGAGGTAGTTGTCGTAGGAGTGGTTCTCCATCATCAGCACGACGATGTGCTCGATCTGCGGCAGCAGATCGGTGCCGATGGGCCGGGACGGATCAGGGGGCTGGCCCGGCTCCGCGGTTCCGCCGCGGCGCGCCAGGTACCTCATCTCATACCGCTCGAGCCGCTCCCACACGGTCGCGCACCTCCCCACCCTGATGCTGCATCGTCTCACCTTTTGTCCGGACCACACCTACGTATACATGAGGTAAACGTGCCTGGTGTGAACGCGTGCGGGCTGGGCAGCTTGGGTCCATGTCGTCCCGAACCCTAGGCCGCCGGCGGCGCAGTCTCGTTCCGCTGGCCGCGGTCACCGCAGCAGCGCTGATCTTCGCGGTCCTGCTCATCCTGGTACGGCTGCGGTGGGCCCCGCTGGAGGCGGCCGATCACGATGCCGCGGCCGGCATCAACGGCCTGATCGCCGGGAACGCCGCGCTGGTCGCGGTGGTCAAGGTGGTGACCTGGCTGGGCAGCAGTGTTGTGCTGTGGACGGTCATCGGGGCGGCGGCGGTCGTGCTCGCGATCCGGCGGCAGTGGCGGCTGGCGGCCTACCTGTTGGTCACCGGCGTCGGCGCGCTCGTCCTCGACCCCGTCCTGAAATCGCTGGTCGGCCGGCTGCGCCCGGTGGTGGCGCATCCGATCGCCCACGGCCTTGGCAACAGTTTCCCCAGCGGGCACTCACTCGGCTCGATCGTCTGCTACGGGGCGGTGCTGCTCGTCTTCCTGCCCGCGGCCCGGGGCCGGTGGCGCACCGTGTTCATCACTGTGATCGTCGCGCTCGTCGTCCTGATCGGGATCAGCCGGATCCTGCTCGGCGTGCACTACGTGTCCGACGTGGTGGGCGGCTGGGCGGTCGGGATCGCCTGGCTCGGCCTGACCACGTTCGCCTTCGAGCTGAGCCGGGACGCGGCCGGCCTGACGGTGACCGACCCGGTGACCGAGGGGCTCGAGCCCGAGGCCCGCGCCGACCTTAAGCCGGCCGAGCCGGAGCCCGCCGGGGGCAACGCGCCGGGCCGCCCTATCGGCCGGGTCGCGGCCGGGCTCGTGGTCGCCTGGGTGCTGATTCTCGGCATCATCGTCGGCTTGGGCGAGCTGGTCACCAGGTTCGGGAACGGCAACGTGCTGGGCGACCATACGATCCCGCACTGGTTCGCCGCCCACCGCACCCCCGGTGGGGACCGCTGGAGCCTGGTCTTCACCACCCTCGGCGCGACCCAGGCGATCCTGATCGTGGCCCTCACCACCTGCGTCGTTTTCCTCGCCGTCACCAGGCACTGGCGGCCGGTCCTGTTCGTCGCCACCGTCATGGCCGGGGAGCTCGCCGCGTTCCTCATCGCCGCCGCGGTCGTCAAGCGGTCCCGGCCGGACGTCCCGCATCTCGACCACGCCCTGCCGACTTCGTCCTACCCGTCCGGGCACGAGGCCGCCACCTGCTGCCTGTATGTCGCGGTGGCCATCCTGGTCATCGGCCACGCCCGCGGCTGGTGGCGGTGGCTGTTCCTCATCCCGGCGATCGTCATGCCGGTGGCTGTCGCGATCTCCCGCATGTACCGGGGTGAGCACCACCCGACCGACATCCTCGGCAGCCTCCTGTTCTCCGCCCTCTGGCTCACCGCGGCTTACCTGCTGATCAGGCCCAACTCAGACGGCCGCGCCCAGGCGGCAACAGCTGTCCGCGGCGGCCGGCGTAAGCCGGCGGCCACGACGCCCGGTCCCGGGTCTGCGGCCCGCAGGACGGTGCCGCGGCGCTGAGCCAGCATCCGCGTGCGCTGCCGGGTCAGCTACCGTCGCGGCGACTCCCGGATCCGCGGCGATCTAGGCGACGCGGGAGCCGTCCACCGCCGGGGGAACGCAGATGGTGATCGAGGAGGGCTTGGCCTTGATCCGCAGCTTCCTGACCGCGGGGCGCGCGCCGCCGTCAAGCTCGTAGGGGAAGTCCCGGTCGAACCGGAACCGGAACTTCCTGCCGCTGGTGACCTCCACGAACGGCGACCTCTCCGGGTGACCCAGCGCGAGCCGCCCCAGCGTCCGGGTCCACTCGACCGGGTTCCTGGCGGTGACCACGCCGAGTTCGAGGCGCCCGTCGTCCGGCCGCGCTCCGCTGAAGGCTTCGATCCCGCCCAGGATCTTGCTGACGTTCCCCACCAGGACACAGGAGACCCGGCCGGTGAAGAACCGGCTGCCGTCCACGTCGATGGCGGCCTTCACCCGGCGCGCGCTGAGGTTCCTGGCCCCGGCGTAGAGGTACGCCGCGCGGCCGATCCGGCTCTTCATGCCCCGGTCGGCTTCCTTGATCATCCGGGCGTCGAAGCCCGCGCCGGCCATCACCGCGAAATGCTCGCCGTTCACCGATCCGGTGTCGAGCGGGCGGCGCTCCCCATGCAGCCCGACCCGCACGGCCTCGGTGAGATCGGACGGAATCTGCAGGTTCTCCGCCAGGAGGTTCGCCGTCCCGGCCGGCACAATGGCGAGGACGGCCTGCGTCCCGGCCACGGCGTCGATGCAGCGCTGGACCGTCCCGTCGCCGCCCCAGACGAACAGCACCTCCGCGCCCTGCGCCAGCGCGCGGCGGGCGCATTTCGGCGCCTTGCGGCTCTTGGTCACCTCGTACCAGAGCGGATCGGTCACGCCCTCCCGCGCCAGCACCGCCCGGAGCTCCCGCAAGCCGCCCTCGGGGCCCTTGCCCGCGTGTGCCACGACAGCGATCGTCCGCATGACCCGGCCTCCGTCCCCACCCGCCTGGCGCAGATCGACCGCCTGGACGGCGGCCACCCGGCAGCTACCCCCGGCGCGAGGCTCGAATCCCCCGCTCAGGTCCGCTCATGCCCGGGCCGGCGCGGCGGTGGCGCACCCGGCGGCGGCCGGCCCGGTGGGACCGGCGGCCGGGCACCGCTTATGCCCCGGCCGGTGCGGCGGCGGTGGAGCCGTCGGCGGCCGGCCCGGTGACGCCGGCCGGGTCGGCCGGGTCGTAGTAGTGGGCGTACTGCCACAGGCCGCGGGTGACCAGCTCGTCGTCGGGCAGCGGGCCGAACCGGCCGGGCGCCAGCGCCGTCACGCCCGGCGGCGCGGCCCCGGTGGTGATCCAGGCGGCCAGCGCCTCGCCGAGCGCGGGCGAGGAGGAGAACCCCGATCCGTTGCACCCGCTGGCCACCCACAGGCCGGGCACCTCGGGCACCGGGCCGGCCACGAAACGGCCGTCGGGGCTCATCGTGAACAGCCCGCCGCGGTGCTCCGCGACCGGCGCGCCGCCGGCCACCGGGACCTCCGCCCCGACCTGGCCCGCCATCGCCCGCAGCACGTCGAGGTCGAGCGGCACATCATCGGTGCTGAACGAATCGGGCTGCTGGCGCGGATCCAGCGGCAGTGGCCCGGCCTCGAACCCGCCCAGCATCAGGCCGCCGCGGGCCGGCCGCAGGTACACCGCCGCATCGACCACCCTGGCGATCGGGTCGGCCGGGTCGATCTCGGGGACCGGCGCGGTGATGAGCAGCTGGTGGCGGACCGGGGCGACCGGCACCCGCGCCCCGGCCAGCTCGGCGACCTGCCGCACCCAGCCGCCCGCCGCGTCCACCACGGCCCGCGCCGCGATCGAGCTCCCGGCCGTCTCGACGCCGGCGACCCGGCCATCCGTTAGGGATATGCCGAGGGCCGGCTCGTTCTCCAGCACCGCCGCGCCGTGCAGCCTGCAGGCATCCAGGTAGGCCCGTACCAGGCTGGCCGGCTCTTCGATATAGGCGTCCTCGGAGCACCACAGGGCGAACTCGCCGCCGGCCGCCCGGTAGTAGCCGATCCCGCCGGCCAGCTGCGCCTGACTCGCCTCGCGCACGTCGGCGCCCCAGCGCACCGACTGGGCCAGCTCCCGGCGCAGGTAATCGCGGTGCTGGGCGGTGCGCGCGATCAGGAAGCTCCCCGGCCGGGCCACGTCTAGCGGTACGCCCGCCCAGTCGGCGAAGCTGGCCGCCTTGTCGATGCTGCGCCGGGCGAGTCTGGTGCGCAGCTCGTCGGCCTGGACCGACTTGAACAGTCCCGCGGCGCGCCCGGATGCCTGCGAACCCGCCGTGTGGCGTTCCACCACGGTCACCGACCGGCCGGCCAGCGCACAGTGCAGGGCGGTGCTCAGGCCGAGGGCCCCGGCCCCGATGACCACCACATCAGCGTCCACCAGGCCAGTGTGCACCGGCGGCCTGAGAGACCCAAACTTTATGTTCGTGGGGTGGCATGCCACATGCCGGTATGGCTATAGTGTTCGGCGCAGTCGGCGGGATAAATAAGTTCCTGCCGGAATGGGATTACCGGACCCAGGCCATCGTTGAGGCAGTTTCCGCCTGTCTCATTCACCGCATCGGTCCGGTCAGGGGGGACAGCATGCTGGGCTCAGGGATTATTAACGTTGCCATCGGGCTGGCCTTTATTTTCGGCGTCACGGCCGCCCTCAGTTCCGTCTTTACCGAGCTGATCGCGCGCTTCCTCGGGCTGCGCGGGGCGTACCTGCTGCGTGGCCTCCGTGAACTCCTCGACAACAACACGATGACGACGGACCTGACCAAGGCGGAAGGCGATTACAACGCCTGGCAGAACATAATGAAGGGAACTCCGCCGGAGAGTCCTCCGCCGGCGGGACCGGAACCCGGACCGGGGAAACCACAGCCCGCGGCAACCCCTGCTGGGGATGCCCCGGCCGCCGAGGCCCTCGCCAAGATCCCGTCGGCCACGGGCGCCCTGCTCGGCAGCCCGATCATGCGCAGCCAGGGAATGACCGGCGACATCTCCAGCCGGGCGCTGACCCTGCCAGCGGCAAAACCGGGCCGTCCGGCACCGCTGCCCAAGGGTCCGTGGAAATTCCGCCGGAGCCTGCCTGCCTACATTCCCGCCACGTCGTTCGCCGATGCGCTCATCGACCTGCTGGTCCCCAACGCCGGTGGGCAGACGACCCTGGACGCCATCGACCGGTCCCTCAAGTCCCTCCAGCAGGAGCTGCCGGTGGGGTCGCCGCTCGTGGAGTCGCTGCAGACGCTGGTCGCGAACGCCAATGGCAACATCGGCCGGTTCCGCAGCTCGGTCGAGAGCTGGTACGACAACCACATGGACCGCGTGTCCGGCTGGTATAAGCGGCGCGTCGCCAAGATCACGCTCGTCATCGGCGCCATCCTCGTCGTGCTGCTCAACATCAACACGCTCACGATCGGGCGCACCCTGTACAGCAGCAGCGTCGTCGGCACGGCCGTGAGCACCGTGGCGGCGAAAGCCACCTCCTGTTCTGCCAAGGAGGGCACGCAGCAGTGCCTGGGGGATCTGCAGGCGCAACTGTCGGCCGCCACGCAGGCCGGGCTGCCGATCGGATGGGCCACGGCCGCCGTCTGCGCCAAGCCGAAGACGTCGTGCAACTGGCTGGACCAGCGAGGGATCTTCAGTCCCAGCGGCGGCTCCGGCTGGGAGACCGTGCTGGTCCTCGTCGGCTTCCTGATCACGATCATCGCGCTCACGCCCGGCGCCCGGTTCTGGTTCGATCTGCTGGGCAAGCTCGGCAGCCTCCGCTCGACCGGCCCCAAGCCCGCGAGCTAATCCGGGCGGCCTGGAAAAGGCTGCATGGCGCGCCCCCCACCCGGGCATATATGCCTGGCGATGTCATGGCACGGGGACGGGGGGTGGGGGGTCGATGACATCCGCGGGAAAGGACCAGCCAGCGGTATCCGCGCCGGCCAATCCCCGCCGGGCCAATCCGCCGCCCCTTCAGCGGCGCGTGGTGAGCCGCCTGCTGGAACCCGGAGCCGACGAAGCGGCGCAGCAGAAACTCGTTTACAGCATCGAGGGCCGGCAGGCAGTCCTGGTCGAGCTCAACCTGCCGCCCGGCGCGATCGCGGAGGACATGCGCGAGCAATTCAGGGGCGTTTTCCACGCCGCCTTCGAGCAGGAATCCGAGCAGCCCCCCGAGCCGCTGCCGATTTCCTCGCATTACATGCGGTGCCTGCTCACGCCGGAGGAGGTCACCAAGCTGGCCGCGCAGGACGCGGGCCCCCCGGGAGGCCCGGCGCCGGCCGGCCACACCATCTACCGCATCTGGCCCGACTTCGTCGTGCATGCCCACATCGACCGCTCGCTGACCACCATCAAGTCCGACGCCGCGGCCCGCACCTACGGCACCTCGGGGGACGGCGTCGTCTGGGCGGTCGTTGACTCCGGCATCGACCAGACCCATCCGCACTTCGCCGGGGGCACCGTCACCGATCCGGCGGTGGCGCGCCTGCACCGCGACTTCACCGGCCTGCTCACGGCGGACGGCAAGACCAGCGACGACCCGGCGGCCGCGCTGGCCGACCCGTTCGGGCACGGCACGCACGTCGCGGGCATCATCGCCGGCGCCGCGCCCACCGATCCGGGCAAGGTTCTCATCGCCACGAACGAACCCACCAGCGGCGACCTGCCCTCGTGGGCCAACCGGACCCTGGCGCCCGGACGGACCCTGAGCGGGATGGCGCCCAAGGCCCGCCTGGTCAGCCTGCGAGGTGCTCGACGCCACCGGCAACACGGCATCCAGCGTGGTCATCGAGGCGCTCGCCCAGGTCCGCGCGTTCAACGCCGACGGCCGCCAGCTGGTCATCCACGGGGTGAACCTGTCCATCGGCTGCGACTGGTACCCCGACGAGTTCGCCGCCGGGCAGAGCCCGCTCTGCCGCGAGCTGGACCTGCTGGTGGGGACCGGGGTGGTGGCGGTGGTCTCGGCCGGCAACGCCGGCGCGGGCGGGACCCTCATGGGCGGGAGCGGCGACGTCTTCGGCAGGCTGTCCACGATCACCGACCCCGGCAACGCCATCCACGCGATCACCGTCGGCTCGACGCATCGCTCCCAGCCGCACACCTACGGCGTGACCTACACCTCGTCCAAGGGCCCGACGCTCGACGGGCGGCCGAAGCCGGATCTGATCGCGCCGGGCGAGCGGATCACGTCCGCGGGCACCGGCGCGCTCATCAACGGCATCGGGCCGCTGCAGAGCGACGTCGCGGGCATCGCGCGTTACATGGAAGACAGCGGCACCTCGATGGCCGCGCCGCACGTGTCCGGCGCGATCGCCGCGTTCCTGTCCGTGCGGGACGAATACATCGGCCAGCCCGACGAGGTGAAACGGCTGTTCATGGCCAACGCGACCTCGCTGGAGCGGCACGAGTTCTTCCAGGGCGCCGGGCTGATCGACCTGATGCGCGTCCTGTCCAACACCTGATCACACCACTGGGGGAAGGCGACATGGCTACTCAGATCGCGGGGCTGAACTACTACGAGCTGGACTTCAACGCCGACGGCACGCTGAGCTCCGACGGCGGGCTCCCCGCCGCCGTCCAGGCCGGCGGGATCCAGGACGTCTACGTGCTGTCGCACGGCTGGAACAACGGCGTCGACTCCGCCCGCTCGCTGTACCAGGCGATGTTCACGCTGCTGGCCGGGATGATCCCGGGCAAGCTCGGCTCGAGCATCGCGGTGGGCATCATCTGGCCGTCGCTGCTCTTCCCCGACGACGACCCGGCGACGGCCAAGCCCATCCCGTCAACGGGGGCGCAACTGGCTGCCGCGCTGGCGCCGGCCTTCCCGAAGCAGCAGGACAACGTAACGGCGCTCGGCCGGCTGCTGGACCAGCAGCCGCAGGACGGGGCCAAGCTGCAGGAGTTCCACTCGCTGGCGTCCGGTCTGGTGACCACCCCCCCGCTCGCGCCCGAGGACGCCGGCCAGCAGGCCAGCATCACCGGCGACACGGCGGCCGTGCTCGGCTTCGCCGCCGCCATGTCGAAAACCCCCACCGACAACGCCCAGGGCATCCCGAACCCGTTCACCACCCTCTGGAACGGCGGCCGGGAGCTCCTGCGCAGCATGTCCTACTACGAGATGAAGAACCGGGCCGGCGTCATCGGCCGGGGTGGCCTGGGGCCCATGCTGGGCAAGCTCGCCGCCGCCGTCCCCGGGATCCGCATCCACCTCATGGGGCACAGCTTCGGCGCCCGGCTCGTCGCCTACTCGCTCTCTGGCCTGCCGGCCGCCGCGACCGGCGCGCAGAGCCCGGTCAAGACCCTGTACCTGATCCAGGGCGCGTTCTCCCACTTCGCCTTCGCGAACCCGGTTCCGGACGTCCTGGTCAGCGGCCCGGGCGCGCTGTCGGCCTTCACCCACAACGTCAACGGCCCGCTGCTGTCCACGTACACCGCCGCGGACCGGGCCGTCGGCTGGTGGTACCCGGCGGCCAGCGCGCTGGCGCACCAGGACGCCGAAAACGCCGATGACCTCACCTACCAGTGGGGCGGCATGGGCCACGACGGCTACCAGCAGCCGTCACCGGGCGGGGTCCAGATCCCGCTCGCGCCGAAGGGAACGGCGTACGGCTTCCAGCCGGGCCTGTTCTACCTGCTCGACTCCAACGCCATCATCGCCGCCAATCAGTCACAGTTCAGCGGCGCCCACAGCGATATCCGGCACCCGGAGGTGGTCTGGCCGGTGGTCGACGCCTCCAGCTGACGGCCGGCCCGTCTAACCGCGGAGCGCTACCACCTCGGCCAGCCCCTCCCGGAGGCCATCGGCGAGCCCGGCCGGGGTCGGCGACCGCCGTCGTATCGGTGTTGATCCCGATGCAGCAGTCCCCGTCGTGCGAGAGCAGGGTGATCATCGCGGCGCAGCCGGGCAGCGGGCCGAACGGGTACATGTGCGTGATCCGCGAGCCCGCCACGTAGACCGGGTAGGGCACCCCCGGGATGCTGGACACCTGGACGTCGTTCGTGCTGGTCAGCCGGCCCGAGATGACGCCGACCAGGGGCGCGGGCAGCCAGCCGACCGCCGGGGCGAGCGCGGTCGTCACCGTGTCGGACGCGGCGCCGCTGGCGGCGCGGGCGGCCAGCACGAACTGCCGGACGGCGGCGATCCTGGCGGCCGGGTCGCGTTCGGCCATGGGCGCGGCGAACTTGGCGCCGGTGAAGCGGTTCCCGCCCTGCGGGTCGTCCTGGTTGCGCAGGCTGATCGGGAACCCGACGGTGAGCCGGTCGAGCGGGGCGCGGTACCACTCGTGGTAGCGGCGGAACCCGCCGATCACCGCGGCCAGCAGGCCGTCGTTGAGCGAGCCGCCGGCCGCCTTGGCCCCGGCCTTGAGGTCGGCCAGCGGCACGTCGACGAACTCGAAGTGCCAGCCGCCGCCCCGCCGGGCCAGCAGCTCCGAGCCGCGCGAGCCACCCGCGTTCTGGCCGACGAAACGGGCCGCGCCGGCCGCCCGCCCCGCCACCTGTGAGACCGTCTCCCACGGCCGCCCCAGCGCGCCGACGAGCCCGGCGCCCTGCCGCAGCGCGGCCATCGGCGCCGACCGGACCGCGCCGGCGACCTGACCGGCGAACAGCCCCACCCGCGACGCCCCGTTCCCGGCCGCCGGGACCGGCGGCTCGGGCCGGCGCGGGTCGTGCTCGGGGGTGCGGCTGTGCAGCCGCATCATCAGCTGGACCGCGCCGAGCCCGTCGGTGACGCTGTGATGGCTCTTGACCGCGTACCCGGCCCGGCCGCCGGTGAGGCCCTCCACCAGCAGCGCGTCCCACAGCGGCCGGTCGCGGTCGAACGGCTCGGCGGCGAACTCCTGCACGAAGTCGAGCAGGTGCCGCATGGAGGCGCGGGCGGGCAGCCTGACCCGGCGGACGTGCTGTGTCACGTCGAAGTCCGGGTCCGGCACCCAGGTCGGGGTGCCGAGCGCGAACGCCGGCTCGACCACGCGCTGCCGCATCCGCGGCACCATGCGGGAGGCCCACTCGTGCGCGGCGAGCAGCCGGTCCCAGTCGGGCGCGGGGTCGAGCAGCTCCAGCAGGCTCACGTTGACCCGCAGCCGGGGGTCGGCCGACTCGGCGCGCCACATGGCGGTTTCCAGCGGGTTCATCTGGGTGGCGGTGCCCCAGTCCAGCGGGGCCGCCGGGGGCGGGGCGGCGCGGCCACGGCCGGCCCGGCGCCGGCGTCGGCCGGCGACGTGACCGTCACCCGCCCGGGACCGGCGGTGGGCCAGTTGGCGAGCGTCGCCAGGTACTGCCCGCGCACCTCCTCCACATGCTTGTCGAGGTCCTCCGCCGTCCAGCCGGCGGTGGGGACCGGGGGGAGGACCTCGACCTGCACCGTGCCGGAGTGGATCGTCCTCGCGCTGCGCCACATCAGCTCGCCGGAGTTGCGGATGACGATCGGCACGATCGGCACCCCCGCCTGCATCGCGACGTGGAAGGCGCCCTTCCTGAACGGCCCGAGCGCCGGGGTCGGCGACCGGGTGCCCTCCGGCGCGATCACCAGCGAGATGCCGTCGCGCAGCTTCTGCACCGCGGGCCCGAGGGCCCTGACCGCCTGGTCGTGGTCGTGGCGGTCGACGAACGCCACGTCGGCGAGCCGGAACATCAGCCCGAACCCAGGGCTCTTGGCCAGCTCCTTCTTCGCCACCCCGGTGAACCCGCCGTGCAGCAGCTTGGCCAGGATGAGCACGTCCAGCTGGCTCTGGTGGTTGAACAGGAACACGGCCGGCCGGGTCCCCAGGTGCTCGCCGCCGCGGACGTCCAGCCGCACGCCGGCCAGCATGCTGCCCAGCTCGCCGGCGAACGTGGTGCCGAGGTTGACGGCCTCGCGCCGGGAGCCCGTCGCCGCCCCCAGCGCCGCGCCGGTGGCGAAGCCGCCGAACATGCCCGCCAGCCCCGCCGCCGTGCGGGCCACGTCCCACACCCCGGGTCGGCCGCGGGAGCGGAACCGGGCCTCCGGCCACCCGTAGTGCCGCGCCGCCTTTTCCAGCTCACCGCCGGGGTTGATGGCCCGGGGCCGCCCGACCGTCTGCAGGAACGGCACGTCCTCGTCGCCGTTGGAGTAGGCGTAGCTCTCCGCCAGGTCGATGTCATGCTCACCGGCGAACGCGCGCACCGCGGCCGCCTTGCCCGCCCGCCACAGCAGCGGGCCGCCGGGACGGCCGGTGGCGATGCCGTTCACGACCTCCACCGGCGACACCAGGATGTGCTCCACGCCCATCGCCCGGGCCGCGGGCTCGACCTGGAACCGGGTGGCGGAGGAGGCCAGCACGACGGTGTGCCCGGCCCGGCGGTGCGCCTGCACCAGCCGCCACCCCTCCGGGTACAGCGAGCCGGAGATGGCCTGCACGAACAGCCGCTCCCCCAGCTCGGCGAGCTCGTCCTCGGTCCGCCCGGCCCACACGCGCATGCTCGCCGTCGTGAGCCGCTCGAAGTCATCCTCGGAGGTCACACCGCGCAGGCCGGTGAGCAGCAGCTGGCCCAGGTCGGCCGGGGCGACCCGCCCCGCCCTCAGGTAGTACCGGGCGAACGCCGACAGCGAGTACCCGTCGATCAGCGTGCCGTCGAAGTCGAGGAACGCCCCGACCCGCGGGCCCTCCGGCCCGTCGTCCACGTCGGCGATCAGCTGTGCTTGCGACCACAGCGGGCTAGGGTTCGACACCGACCGCCTCCTGCCGTGACGTTGCATCGATCTCGTCGATCACGATCAGCCGGCCCACCAGGTCGCGCAGCCGCGCGGCAAAGGCCCGCCTGCGGGCGGCCAGCTCCTCGCCGCCCGGGCCGATCAGATCCTGGTTCGCGGCGAGCTTCAGCGCGCTGGAGAACAGCTCCCGCGACAGCGACTCCGGCCCGTGCAGCCGCCCCTGCAGCAGCATCTGCCGCCCGACGCCGCCGCACTCGCCGAGGAACTCCGGCTCGGCGACCGGCTGGCCGGGCGGCTGCGCGGCGAGCCGCTCGGCCACGACGAGCTGTACGTCCAGGAACGACCGCAGCACGCGGCTGGCGACCAGGACCCGCGCGCGCTCCAGCACGGCGCGCCCGTCGGCCACCGTTTCCCAGCTGGGGTGCAGCCGCCTGAGCTCGGCGCCGAGCTCCTCGCGGTAGGACGCCTTGTCCGGGAAGAAGAACTCGAACTTCAGCTGGTCGCGCAGCCGCATCGCCTCGTCCCAGCGATCCCCGGGTTTGCTCAGCAAAACGAGCTCCGCTATCGCGCGGTGCACGAAGTGGTGGATGGCGCTGTTGCGGTAGAACGCGGCGACCAGGTGCTGGCCCCGTTCGATGGCGTAGACCGGCTCCTCCCCGCCGGTGTAGATGGTGACCACGTTCTGCTGGGCCAGCGCGTCGAGCACCTGGCGCACGCCGGTCCCGGTCCGCAGCACGTCGCCCGAGTACGGCAGCCCGCGTTCGGCCAGGAACTCCCGCAGCGGCTCGAGCACGCCGCGCACCTGGCCCAGGGTCAGGGCGCGGTCACGGACGCCCAGCAGCGCCAGCGTGACCAGCGCCGTCGCGGTCACCGGGGTGACGCGGTTGATCCGGACGGCCACCTCAAAGGCCATCTTCTGCACCGCGAGCCGCCGGGCGTGCGGGTCGTCGCCCTGGCCGCTGGGCCCGAGCGCGTCGGCCACCGAGAGCGGCTCGGCGAAGCAGATGTGTACCGTGCCGACCCGGGTGAGCTGCCCCCGGGCGTAGGACGCCAGCCAGCTCAGCCCCTCCTGCTTCTTCGCCGCCCCGCCCTGCTCGGCCGCCATCGCCGATACCTCGCGGAGCTGGTCGTAGGTGATGGCCACCGGCACCAGATAGGCGTCGCGGGCCCGGCCGCTTGCGACCGCCTCGGCGACGTAGGCCAGCAGGCCATAGCGCGGCGGGCGCAGCTTGCCGGTCCGCGAGCGGCCGCCCTCCATGTACCACTCGAGGTTGAAGCGCTTGGCGAGCAGGTAGCCGAGGTACTCGCGCAGCGCCAGCTTGTAGATCTCGTCGTCGCCGGAGCTGCGCCGGATGAAGACGAATCCGGCCCGCCTGGCCAGCAGGCTGATCGGCCAGATGCGGAGGTTGTCGCCGCCGACTATGTGGTTCCGGGGGAAATCATGCTCGGCGAGAACCTCGGCGAGCAGCAGCGGGTCCGCGTACGAGCGGTGGCTGGGCAGGAAGACCAGCGCGTGGCGGCGGTTCAGTTCCCGCAGCCGGTCGAGCCCGGCGGTGTCGGCCTGGACGTCCCACGCGTAGGCGTGCAGCGGGCGCAGCGCCCCGTAGAGCAGGTCGACCGCGACCGGGCTCATGGAGGCGACCAGGCTGTCCAGGGCCGCCCGGGTACGTTCCGCCGCTTCCGGCTCGGTCAGGCCGAGCCGGGCGGCGAGCGCCGCGACGTCGGCCCGGTATGCCGGGCCGTCCTCGATCGCCTCGACGACGTCCTTCGGCACCTTGTAGCGGTAGCCGAGCTGCGCGCGTTCCGCGCGGTCCAGCGCGAGCCTGGCCTGCCGGGACACGAACTGCGCGAACGAGCCGGTGCCGCCCCAGCGCTCGCGCAGCGCCGCCACGGTGGCGGGCTCCGCGACCACCAGCTGGGCCCGGCCGGGCTCGCGCCGCATGATGGTCCGTTGCCAGAACACCGGCGGCCGGCGCGGATTGACCTGCGACAGCACGTCCGCCCAGCGGACGCGCCGCTCGCCGTCGCGCTCGGGCGGCAGCCACGCGACGCGGGCCGCGGTGATGACCGTGTCCGGCGAGGTGGCGGCCAGCGACCGGTCCAGTCCCGGGCCAGCCAGCGGCACAACGGCGGAGGGCCGCACACCCGCCTCCTGCAGCCACCGCTTGACCAGCGCACGCTCTATCCCGCTACCCGGCTGGGCGAGCAGGATCAGGGGGGCTCCGCCATCGGCAGCGCCGTCGCCTGCCGGCGACGGCGCTGGCTGCGGGCCGCCCATGCCGGACTCCTTCCCTTATGCCCCATCCTTGCCCATCCCGGGCACGGGGTCACCCAGCGGGCGGGCTCACCGGGCTGCGCCTGCTCGCTCGCCGGCGACCGCATGGCTGCGGGTTTGCTTAAGGATCTCTTAAGGAACTCATAACGTTGCCTGTGCTGTGGTGGGCGTTATGGGGGGGAAGTCCGATGTGTCCCGCCTGTCCGGGGGAATCAGCTCAGATCACGAGTTCGGCGAATACCTGCGCGGCCTGCTCCGTGCGGCCGTGGAGCCGATCGAGCCGACGGGCAGCGGCCTGAAACGTATCCGCGCCCGTCTGGGGCAGCGCTCACAGCGGTCAGCCGCTGGGCTCGCGTGCCGACGGGCCGCGGTGCTGCCTGCGCGGGGGCACCCGCGATGCCAAGGAGACCTGGCCCCGCGGCCGTTATCGCTGAGCCACTGGTGAGCGCGTAGCTGCCTGTGGACAGCGGGCACCCGCTGATGCCTCCGCCCTCCTTCGGCTGGCGCGAAGTCTTGGTGCGTCGCGCGCGGCTGTGCGGTCTGGGTGCCTGCGATGAAAGGCACGCCGTGGCGCTGACCAGGATTTCCCGGCGGATCCGGTTTCGGTGCAGCCCTCCGGGAAGGGGAGTACCCGAGACCGTCCGGCTGGCGCGTGGGCGTCACAAATCCCAGGGCTGCGGGCGGTTGCGGCGCGGCGTTCCGGCCCAGGGACCTCCGATGGCCCGCCGGGCGGATGCCCGTTTCGTTCCGCCAGAAAGGACATGTCCCGATGGCTGATGCCCCCATCTCCGGCGAACAGCACCTGGTACGGCCGGACCAGCTGGGCCCGGTGCTGGCCGAGGCCACCGGTGACGGACGGTGGCGGTCGCTGCGGGCCACCCTCATCGCCGGCGGCAAATCGAACCTGACGTTCGAGGTCACCAGCGAGGCTGGCGTGCTGATCCTGCGGCGCCCCCCGTCGGGCGAGCTGCTGCCCAGCGCCCACGACATGGGCCGTGAGGCGCGGGTCCAGCAGGCGCTGGCGGGCACGCCGGTGCCGGTGCCCAGGGTCCTGCTGACCGAGACCAGCGGCGACCTGCTGGGCGTGCCGTTCTATGTGATGGAGAAGGTGCCCGGTCACGTCATCCGCGGCGAGCTGCCGGCCGGATACGCGGACACACCGAAGGACAAGCGGGCGCTGGCGGACGCGCTGATCGACGTGCTCGCCGACCTGCACGCGGTCAACCCGGAGGCGGTCGGGCTGGCTGACTACGGAAAGCCGCAGGGCTTCCTGGAGCGGCAGATCCGGCGCTGGAACGGCCAGTGGGAGAAGAGCAAGACCCGTGAGGTGAAGGCGGTCGATGAGCTCGGCGGCCGGCTGGCGGGGCTGGTGCCGGAGAGCCAGCGGTCCTCGATCGTGCACGGCGACTACCGGCTCGACAACTGCGTGATGGCGCCGGCCGACCCGTCGCGGGTCAACGCCGTCCTGGACTGGGAGCTGTCCACGCTGGGCGACCCGCTGACCGACCTGGGGCTGCTGCTGTTCTACTGGCGCGAGCCGGGCGAGGACCAGTCGGCGCTGACGCCCACGGTGACGCAGAGCCCGGGCTTCCCGGTCCGGGCCGATCTCGCGCAGCGGTATGCCCAGCGGACCGGCGCACGCCTGGACGGCCTCGCCTTCTACGAGGCGTTCGCGCACTTCAAGTTCGCCGTGATCGCGCAGGGCATTGCCGCCCGGGTGGCGGCCGGCGCGATGGCCGGGCAGGACTTCGGCACCCCCGAGCAGCTCGATCAGGAGGTCGTGAGGATCGCCGAGGGAGGGCTCAGCCGGCTCGACCAGGAAGGCCAGAAGTGATGGATTTCGCGATTTCGCCAGCGGCGGAGGACGTGTGCGCCCGGATGTGGGACTTCATGCGCGAGGAGGTCTTCCCCGCCGAGAAGGAGTACGAGCAGTGGCGGGCGGCCAGCGACCCGCATGCCTACCCGCCGGTGCTGGAGCGGCTGAAGGCGTCGGCGAAGAAGCGGGACCTGTGGAACCTGTTCCTGCCCGCGATCTCGGGCCTGTCGAACCTGGAGTACGCCGCGGTCGCGGAGATCTCGGGCTGGTCACCGGTGATCGCACCGGAGGCCATCAACTGCCAGGCCCCCGACACCGGCAACATGGAGACCCTGCACCTGTTCGCGACGCCGGAGCAGCGGAGGCGGTGGCTCGAGCCACTGCTCGCCGGGGAGATCCGGTCGGCGTTCGCGATGACCGAGCCGGAGGTGGCGTCCTCGGACGCGTCGAACATCACCACCCAGATGGTCCGCGACGGTGACGACTATGTGATCAACGGCCACAAGTGGTGGATCAGCGGCGCCGCCGACCCGCGGTGCCAGGTGTTCATCGTGATGGGCAAGACCGGCCCGGCCGCGCCGCCGCACCGCCAGCAGTCGATGATCCTCGTGCCCCGCGAGGCCCCCGGGCTGGCCATCGAGCGGCACCTGCCCATCTTCGGGTACCAGGATCAGCACGGGCACTCCGAGATCGTGTTCCGCGACGTGCGGGTGCCGGCGTCGAACCTGCTCGCGGCGGAAGGAGACGGGTTCATGATCGCCCAGGCCCGGCTGGGCCCGGGCCGGGTCCACCACGCCATGCGGGCCATCGGCATGGCCGAGCGTGCCCTGGGGCTGATGGTGGAGCGGGCGACGTCACGGGTGGCGTTCGGCAAGCCCCTGTCGGAGCAGGGTGTGGTGCGGGAACTGCTGGCCCGGTCCCGGATCGAGATCGACCAGGCCCGGCTGCTGGTCCAGAAGACGGCCTGGCTGATCGACAACGACGGCTCGAAGGGGGCGCGCACCGAGATCGCGGCGATCAAGGTCGCCGCGCCGGCGATGGCCGCCGCGGTGATCGACCGGGCGATCGAGGTGTTCGGCGCCAAGGGCGTCAGCGACGACACGCCGCTGGCGTACTTCTACGCCTGGGCCCGCAGCCTGCGCATCGTGGACGGGCCCGACGCCGTCCACCTGCGCTCGATCGCCCGCGAGGAGCTCAAGCGGGAACGCCCGTTTACCGGCTGATCCGTCACCCCGATGGGTGGACCACGCCGGCGGAGCCGCCGCCCCTGCGCACTGGTTCCGCGGCCGCGAGGACCTGACCGTTGCCGAGGAACTCCAGGCCGGTGGCCGCCCCGATATCAGGGCTGATCTTGATGCTGGGATCGAGCGGAGAGGTGTTGACGACCGCGAACGACTGGCCGAGCTGCTCCAGTCCGGGTGTGGTCGGTGCGGCGATGAACGCCGGTTCTGCCTGCGTCACCGCGGCGTTGCGCTGCGACGCCCGGGGCGCCGCGATCGCCTGGGGCAGCGTCATGCCGAAGTCGATCCGGTTCACCAGGATCTGCAGCACGGTGGTGATGATGGACGCGCCGCCCGGCGAGCCGATCGCGAGCCACGGCCGGCCGGACTTGAGCACGATCGTCGGCGACATGCTCGACCGGGGCCGCTTGCCCGCCGCGGGCAGGTTGGGGTCGGGCACGCCCGGCTGCAGCGGGGTGAAGTCGAAGTCAGTCAGCTCGTTGTTCAGCAGGAACCCGCGGCCGGGCACCACGATGCCGCTGCCGCCGAGTTCCTCGATCGTGTTGGTGTAGGAGACGACGTCGCCGAACCGGTCGGTCACCACGAAGTGATTGGTGCTGGTGCCCTCGTCGGGCTGGCGCGCCGTGGTGGGCACGGCGGGCGTGCACCCGCCAGAACCCGCGAACGGGTTGCCCGGCGCGACCGGGCTGGTCAGCGCCATGCGGGGGTTGATCAGGCAGGCCCGCTGGCGGCCGAAACCCGTGGACAGCAGCTGCTGCACCGGCACGTTCACGAAGGCGGCGTCGCCGATGTAACGGTTGCGGTCGGCGAAGGCGAGCCGGCTCGCCTCCAGATAGTGGTGCAGCGCCTGGACCCGGGTCATCGTTGACAGGTCGAAGTTGGACAGGATGTTGAGCGCCTCCCCGGTGGTGATCCCGCCGCTGGAGGAGGGTGCCATGCCGTAGACGTCGTAGCCGCGGTAGTTCACGTGCGTCGGGGCCTGCACAAGCGCGGCGTAGTCACGCAGGTCGCCGATCCGCATCAGGCCCGGCCGCGCAGTGATCGTCGCGCCCGGCGCGAGCGGCAGGTGCTCGACGGTGTCCACGATGTCACTGCCGAGCGGGCCGCCATAGAAGTCTTCGACGCCCTGGCGCCCGATCTCCTGGTAGGTCGCCGCGAGCTGCGGGTTACGGAAGGTTGACCCGACCACGGGAAGCTGCCCACCGGGCAGGAACAACTTGCTGGTCGAGGAGAACTGCGCGAACCTAGCCGCGTTCTCGCGGACCTGCTCGCGGAACGTCGCGTCCACCGGGAACCCCTGCCGCGCGACGCGTTCGGCCGGGCGCAGCACCTGCGCGAGGCTCTCAGTGCCCCACTCGCCGAGCGCCTTCTGCCAGGTCATCAGCGTCCCCGGCACCCCGACGGACAGGCCGCTGGTCACCGCGACCGGGAACGCGAGCGGCTTGCCGGTGGCCGGGTCGATGAACAGGTCCTGGGTCGCCAGGTGCGGCGCCGTCTCCCGGCCGTCGATGGTCGAGACCCGGTGCGTGCGCGCGTTGTAGTAGACCAGGTAGCCGCCACCGCCGATGCCGGCCACGAACGGGTCAGCCACGCCGAGCGTCGCGGCGACCGCGACCGCGGCGTCGATCGCGTTGCCGCCGTCGTGCAGCACCTCCAGTCCGGCGGACGTGGCCTCGACGTCGTCGGAGGCCACCGCGCCACCCGTCCCGACCGCGTCCGCTTGCTTGGGTATCTGGGGAACCGCCTGCGCAGGCAGCTGGCTGGTCGCCTGCGCAGCGCTGGCGGTAGCTGAACCGAGGAGCAGGGCGGCAGCAACTGCCGCGGTCACCAGGCTGGCGCGTAACTGCATGAGAATCCCTCCGGCAGGCGGCTCTGGGGACACAGGCCCGGGGCGGCCACATCCCCTCAGCGGTCCGGTTAAAACCACCACGGCCTCACCTGGGTGCCCGCCCTGCCGGTTTTGGCTGGCCGGAGCACCAGGAGCGCGGGTCACGGCCACAGCTGCGCGGATGCGAGCGCCGCGCCGTCCCGCAAGGAGTCGAACTTGGCCCACATCACCCTCGGGTCAACCTCGGGCCGGTAGGTCGCCTGGGAGGAGAAGCCGCAGTCGGCGCTCGCGATCACGTTCTCGCGGCCCACCAGCCGGGCGTAACGGGTGATCCGCTCGGCGATCAGCTCGGGGTGCTCGACGATGTTGCTCGCGTGGGTGATCACGCCCGGCAGCAGCACGCGGTCATCGGGGAGCGTGGCCGTCTCCCAGATGTGGTACTCGTGCTCGTGGCGCGCGTTGGCGCCCTCGAACGACAGACCCTCCGCCTGCACCTTGAGCGCCCACGGCAGGACGTCGTCCAGGCCCGCGTCGTGGATGCGGGGGCCCTCGTTGATGCCGTAACAGGTGTGGAACCTGACCCGGCCGGGCGGGATGCCGCGCAGCGCCCGGTTGGCCGCCTCGGTGTACAGCTCCGCCCGCTCGTTCCTGGCCTTGCGGTCGAGCTCCGGCTCGCCGAGGACGTCGGTCAGGAACGGGTCGTCAACCTGCAGCAGGAAGCCCGCGTCCACGATCGCCCGGTACTCCTCGTGCAGGGCGTCGGCGACCGCGAACAGGTAGTCCTGGTAGGACGGGTAGTACTCGTTCGCCGCGTCGCCGCCGCCGGCGATCGTGCCCAGGCCGCTCGGCGCCACCGCGGGCATGAACGCCTCCACGTGGGGCTGCTGCGCCAGCGCCCGCCGCAGGTCCGCGATCTCCCGGGCGATTGCCTGGTGCCCCCGGTAGGCGATGGGGCCGGTGCAGACCAGCGGCTCCAGCGCCACCACCGACCCGCCCGCCATGGACCGGGAGAAGTATTCGGCGTAGTACTCGGGGAAGGCGCTGACCTCGGCGCGCCACGGTTCGGCGCGGGCGTCCGGGCGCGGTTCGAACCCGGTCAGCCGCTCCCCGACGTAGGCGAAGAAACCCGTCTTGCCCTGTTCCCCGTCGGTGACCACGTCCACGCCGTGGATGGCCTGCTGGCGCACTGCCTCGGCCACGGCCTCCGTGACCGCGCTATCCATCTCCTCGCCGCGCTCGCCGCTTCTCATCCGGTCCAGCAGCGGCCCCGGCCGCGGCAGGCTGCCGACGTGGGTGGTGAGGATCCGGTCCGTACTCCGCTTCATGGGCTCAGGGATTCTCTGTGAGCGCTTCGAGGACGGCGGGGAAGGCGGCGGCGGCGCGGGCGGCCAGCTCGCCGTCGGTCAGCAGCTGGACCGGGTGCGGGATGTAGACGACGCGGGATCCCGGCATGCCGAGCCGGCGCGCCTGCTCGATGGCTTCGTCGGCGAACGGCGCGGTCGCGATGCCGACCGCCGGGATCCCCCGGCGCTCGAGGTGGACGAGGTCATGCAAACTGCACGACGTACACGAGCCTCAATCGGCGAGGGCCTCCACCACCAGGTCGGCGCGCCCGGCGATGTCGTCGATCAGGGCCGGCGCGGCGGGCTTGGAGAAGATCTCCTTGACGCTGCGGGCCGTGTCCGCGCCCTCGGCCCTCAGCAGCGTCTCCATCCGGTCGAGGAACTCGGCGCCCCGGTTCTTCCGGATGTCGAGCAGCACCACCCGGCGGCCGCTGACGCTGGCCGGGCGCGGCGCGAGCGGCTCCGGCGTCCGGACGCGGTCGTCGAACGGGCTCACGTAGTCAACGGCCACGGTGACCCCACCTCCCGGGAGACGATCTGGGACCCCATGCCGGTGCAGGGGCCCAGGACTGCAGAGTAACGCCCGGCCTCGCCGCCGGCCACGATCAGCACGATCGCCTCCGGCGATGCCCACTTCGGCACCTGCGTCGCCGGGTCCGCCGCGTGGACGAACGGGGTCGTCTCGCCGCGGCGCAGCTCACCGGCGGGCTTGTGCACCGCGTCGAACATGAACTGGCGCAGCTGCTGTTTGGTCCATCCGGCGGCGCGGAACATCTCGGCGTGCTCGGGGCAGATCACGAACACCGACGGCTCCTCCAGCGGCCACCAGTTGGTGCTCCACTGGCTCGCCGCCGCCCAGGCGAGCACCCAGGCGAGATCCTCGGGGGTGCGGCTCCGGTGGTCGGAGATCGACAGCGGCGCGTCGCTGCCGATGACCGTGACCACCGACTGGCCGGGCCGGAAGCCGCGTTCCACGTGCAGCGGCTCCCACGGGCTGACCTCCTCGTCCTCGGCGACGCAGAAGCCGACCTTGCCCATCTGGCCCAGGGTGGACCGGTCCAGCTTGCCGGGCATCCCTCCGCCGGTGAGGGTGACGAGCAGCCGCAGCGCCCGGCCGATGGTGAGGTTCGCCCGGTACCCCGGGCCGAGCGCGCCCATGCCGCTGTTCAGGCCGATCGCGTCCCGGACCGGCCCGTTCACCACCACCAGCTGCCCGGCGGGCTGGGTGGTCACCGCCTGGCCGTGCAGGTTGAACGCGGGATCGAGCGCAGCCTGGCAGGCGGCGACCACGACCGGGAAGTAGGCCGGGCGGCAGCCCGCCAGGACGGCGCAGGCGGCCACCCGTTCCAGCGTCGCCTCGCCCAGGTCGGGGGGGACGAGGCCGAGGGAGACGCTGCGGTCGCTGCCCCCGAGCATCGCCTCGACGCGCTCCGGCGTGGGCGGGACGACCGGCAGGCCGTCGGTCCAGCCGCGCTCGAACATCTCCTCGATGCCGTCGGTGCCGGCCGGGGCGTTCATCGCCGCGGCCAGCTCCGGGTCGATCGCGGCCTTGGAAGAGCATCCCGGCTTGAGCAGCGGCTCGGCGGCTTCCGGTGCGGCGAGCCCGGCGCCGAGCAGCGCTCCCGCCTGCCCGATGAGGGCGACCAGGGCCGCATGGTCCCAGCCGGTCACGGTGCCAGCGACCGTCCCGGCGCCGTCGACGAGCACCGCCGTCGGCACCGAGACCAGCCCGTAGGCGCGGGACGTCTCGTACGGCGGGTCCTCGGAGGCGACCCGGCCCGCCCAGCCGAGGCGGCGCGCCACCCGGACGGCGACCTCGAGCGGGTCCTCGAACACGGCGGTGGCGCTGAGCCCGGCCTTCTCCCAGGCCGGGCCGAGCGGCCCGAGCCTGCGCATGGCCATCGCGGAGGTGGGGCAGTCTTCGTTGACGAACAGCAGGAGCGCGGCGCCACCCGCGGTGAGGCCGGTGATGGTGACCTCGCCCAGGCCGGTCCCGCGGATGGACAGCGCGGGCGCCGAAGGCGGGCCAGCGGAGCTGTGATGGCTGCCGGTCATATGCCTGCGCTACCACAACCCCTGCGGTCGGCGGAAGATCTGGGCCACTGCGTCATCCCCCGCGCCCCCGCGCCGGGGAAGGACGCCAGCCGAGCCTGGGTCAAGATTGTGGTGGACTTGCGGCCCTCCTCAGGGATTCGTCGCAGGTATTAGCAACGGGTTAGGACGCCTCCGGGACACCTAACTCATCGGTGCGCGGGTGAGTTTCTGGATCGTGACGCGGGCGGCGCTGATTTGCCGGCCTGTGCGGCGTCTTATCACCGATGGCGGGCATGATCCGGTGGGCGAGCATGGTGATGGCCGAGGCTGACGGCACTCACCATGTGGTGCCGTTGACCGGCGACGGGCCGCCCGGCCTGGCGCTGGTGGAGGCGCTGGCCCGGTGTCAGCTCATGGCCCGCCGCGCCGGCTGCCGGATGTGGCTGGAGGACCTGTCGCCGGGGCTGGCCGAACTGCTCGACCTGACCGGCTTGCGCGGAGAGCTGACCGGGCAGGCCGGCCCGGAGCCCTACTCCGGCAGGTGAGGCGGCAGGCCGAAGGCTGGGAACAGCTCGTCTGTGCTCAGGAAAAAGTTCAGGCCCGCGATCCGGCCGCCCGAGATCTCCAGCACCTGCAGCGCCCACGGCGCATACCCGCCGTCCGGGTCGGGCTTGTAGTGACCGAACGCCGGGCAGCCGTTGGCCGCCTTCGCGATGAGCCGGGAGCCGCGGCAGGCGGCCCCCGGCCCGAGCATGAACCGGCCGATGTCGGCCGCCCCCTGAAGCCACATCGCGAACGGAGGCATCGACTGCACGGCGTCGTCGTGCAGCAGCGTGACCAGCCGGTCGATGTCGTAGCGCTCGAACGCATCCACATAGCGGGCGAGCAGGTCGCGCTGGCCGGCGTCGACCGTCGCCGGCGACGCGCCGGTGTCGATCGACGACATGGTGGCCCGGGCCCGCTGCAGCGAGCTGTTGACCGCCGCCACGCTGGTGTCCAGCAATTCGGCCGCCTCGGTCGCCTGCCAGCGGAGCACCTCGCAGAGGATCAGGCTCGCCCGCTGCCGCGCGGGCAGGTGCTGCAGGGCGGCGACGAAGGCGAGCCGGATGCTGTCCCGCACCTCGGCCACCTCCGCCGGGTCGGCTTCTGGCGGGAGCACGCGCTCGTCGGCGATCGGTGATACCCAGCTTCCGTCGGGCAGCACCCCCTCCAGGGAGGATTCCACCGGCGGCCTCGATGGGCCAAGCTCCATCGGCCGGGCCCGCCGCTGGCGGCCCCGCAGCATGTCCAGGCACACGTTGGTGGCGATCCGGTACAGCCACGACCGGACGCTGGAGCGGCCCTCGAACCGCTCCCTGGCTCGCCAGGCCCGCACCATCGTCTCTTGCACAGCGTCCTCGGCGTCGAAGCCCGACCCGAGCATCCGGTAGCAGTAGGCGGTGAGCTCACGCCGGTGACCCTCCAGGTCCTCAGGAGCGAGCGTGTCGGGGTGGACTGTCATACTTCCGCATGCTACGGCGGGGCTCGGACAGGACGTGCCACGGAGAGGGCATCTCGCCGCCCGCCGGACGCCGCCCGGACCACCAGCTGGGCAGGGAATCCCAGCATGACCACCGGAATCGTCCCGCGAAGACGCGCCCGGCGCGGGCCGATGCCGGATCCATAGACTCGCGGTAGGCAGGAGGTTCGACGATGGGCATCGTGGTCGATCGGCATCAGGGCCCGCCGCTGGACGAGAACGAGATCATCGCGCTGATGCGCGCGGAAGGCCTGGCCCCTCACGGCTGGGGCAACGCGCCGGGCGACACCTACGGCTGGCATGAGCACAGCTATGAAAAAGTCCTGTTCTGTGTGCGCGGCCGGATCCTGTTCCACACCAGCCACGGCGACGCCGATCTGGGGCCCGGGGACCGGCTGGTGCTGCCGCCGCATACCCCGCACGCGGCCACCGTCAGCGCCGAGGGTGTGCGCTGTGTCGAGGCGCCCCGCCCGGGCTAGGCCGGGCGGAAGCGGAGTCCTGGGCGGGGCTGGGACTTCGGCGGCGGGACTCTCGTATCCCGGCAAGCCGCCTGCCAGCGCTGGTGCTGGGCAGGCAGATACATCCGTGCGCAACGGGAAGGCTGACCGATGGAACTGATCCTCGAAGACGCCGTCATCGTCACCATGGCCGCGGGCGAAGGCCCGGCCGGCTGCATGCTGGTCCGGGATGACCGGATCGCCGCCGTCGGCCCGGCCGACGAGATCCGGGCGGCGGCGGCGCCCGGCGCCCGGGTGGTCCGGCTGGACGGCGCGACGGTCGTCCCCGGGCTGATCGACGCGCACTGCCATGTCTCCAACGTCGGCTACCTGGCCGCCGGCGCCGACTGCAGCCAGCCGGCCGCGCCCGACATCCCAGCGATCCAGGCGCGCCTGAGGGAAGCGGCCGGCCGCACGCCGGAGGGTTCGTGGGTGACCGGCAGCGGCTACGTGGAATACAAGCTCCGCGAGAACCGGCACCCGACGAGGGCTGATCTCGACGAGGCCGTGCCGGACCGCCCGGCGGTGCTGTACCACACGTCACTGCACGCCTGCGTGCTCAACACGGCCGCCCTGCATGAGGCCGGGTTCGAGGACGGGCAGCCGGACCCTCCGGGCGGCGCCTTCGGCCGCGACAACCAGGGACGGCTCGACGGCGTGGTGTTCGAGGGCCCGATGTTCGCGCTGTTCGAGCGCAACCTCCGGCACGACCTCACCCGCATGAACGCCGCCCAGCGCGCCGCCCTCGTCGAGAGCGCGGGACGGTACTTCGCCGAGCTCGGCGTGACCTCGGCCTGTGACGCGGACATGCGCCGCGACACGCTCGCCGCCTTCGCCGAGGCGGACGAGGACGGGGTCCTCCGGCCGCGGATCTACGGGCTGGTGGTCCACGAGGAGGTGGACTGGCTGGTGGCGTCCGGCCTGCGGGGCCGCCGCTCCGACCGGCTGGCCGCCGAGGCCGTGAAGATCTGGTCCGACGGCGGGATGAGCAGCCGAACCGCCGCTATCCACGGCACCTACCCGGTCCCGCCGTACGGCTCGGGCATCTTGTTCTTCAGCCTCGCCGAGCTGACCGGGATGGTCCGCGATCTCGATGCGCAGGGATTCCAGGTCTGCATCCACTCGCAGGGAGACCGGGCGATCGAGACCGTGCTCGACGCCTACGCCACGGTGCTGGCCGGCGCCCCGGGCAACCCCCGGCGGCACCGGATCGAGCACGGCGGCGCGATGTACCCGCCCATGATCGCCCGGGCCGCGGAACTGGGGATCGTGGTGGCGAGCCAGCCCGGGTTCTTCTCCACCCTGGGCGACGGGTTCGCGGAGGCGTTCCCCGATAGCAGCGACCAGCTGTACCCCTTCGCGTCCTGGCTGCGCGCGGGCATGACCGTCGCCGGATCGTCCGACGCCCCGGTCATCACCGCCGACCCGCTGCTGGGCATCCGGGACGCCATCTTGCGCCGCACCGCCGAGGGCCGCGTGCTCGGACCGGGAGAACGCCTCACCGCCCGCAACGCGCTCGCCATCTACACCCGGGGGGCGGCGTTCGCCATGCACCGCGAGAACGAGATCGGCTCGCTCGAGCCCGGCAAGCTCGCGGATTTCACGGTTCTCGACGCCAACCCGCTCGAGATGGATGCCGAACGGATAAGCGGTGTCCACGTCCTGGCCACGGTGATCGGCGGGGCGCCCGTCTACCAATCCGGGAACCTCTTCCCCGCCTGACCGCCTCCCCCGGCACATGTGCCCGTCCTGGCCGACCCGGACGACGTCCGCTACCGGGCGTTCAGCGGCGTCGAGGTCGTCCGCGGCGGGCGGTGGCTGCCGCAACTGGTGGAGGCGTTCCACACCAGGGACGCGCCGCCCGCTGCCCTGGGCCCCAGAGGCAGGGCGGATTACACCGGGCGATCTTCCTCAACCTGCTGGGAACGCAGTGACTGCCCGCCATCGCGGACATTCACGACCGGCTGAGCCGCGAGCCGCCCGCCCGGGTGGCCGACCTGGCGTGCGGCCCAGGATGGTCGAGCATTGCAATGGCGCGGGCCTACCCGCTGATCAGGGTCGAGGGCTACGACCTGGACCCGGACGTGATCGCCGCCCCCGGCGCAACACCGAGCAGGCCGGCCTGTCCGGCCGCGTCGGCTTCGCCGTCACCGATGCCTCCGGCCCGGAGATGACCGGCCGGTTCGACCTGGTGACGATCTTCGAAGCGCTGCATGACGTGACTGCCCCGATGCCAGAAGGCACCGGCTTTTCAAGCCGCGGGGGCTTGACCAGAGCCCAGCCCGGCCCTGGCTGCGATATTGCGTGCCCCATTCATGTCGGCATCAATCTTGCCGTGGGTGGGGCAGACCACGGTGTCCTGCCGGGGGCGGGTGCATCTGCGTCCGCACTGGTGGCAGCCGATGCTGGTGCCGGCTGGGTTCACGAACACGATTCGCCGTCCGGCGCTTTCAGCCTTGGCGGCGAGGATGCTCGCGAACTGTGCCCAGCCCGCATCAAGAATCGCCTTGTTGAGCCCGGCCTTGGCGCTGGCCATATTCGGCAGGAATGCCCCGGCCTGGCCCGGGACTGGCTTCGGCGCGGGTCGGCGGGTCATGCCAGCTGTGTTGAGTTGTTCCAGTGCGATCACGTCACAGCGCTCCACGAGCGCCCGCGCGGTCTTGTGGTGGAAGTCGCGCCGCCGGTTGCGGACCTTGCGCCATTCCTTCGCCAGGACGCGGCGCAGCCGCTTGCGGTTTCCCGATCTGCGGCGCGCGCGTTCTTTGCGCCGCTGCAGGCCGGCGATCGTCTCGGCCGAGGCGGCGAGGAACTTCGGGTTGGCGATGACCTGCCCGTCGGAGGCGGTCAGGAACCGGGCGACCCCCAGATCCACACCCACGCTGCGGCCAGCTGGCGGCAGCGGCATTGGGTCAGCATCAGCGGTCACGATCACATACCAGCGGCGGTCTTCGCGCTTGAGCTGCAGGGTCTTCACGGTCCCGGGGACGGGCCGGTACTGGCGGACTTTGACCGAGCCAACACCTTGGAATGCTGCCCGCGCCCACCCACCTGGTTCAGCGCAGGTCCACTTCGCGCCGGCGCCAGCCACGAACCGGACCTGATTGAACCGGGTATAGGGCTTGAACCGCGGGTAACCCGCTTTGGTCTTCCTCGCCCGCGTGTAGAACGCGGCGAACACGGTATTGAGCCGGCGCAAGGTCTGCTGCTGGGCGGTGAACGAGTGGCGTCCCTGGCCCTGCGGGTCGGCGCGGCGGATGTCTTTCAGCTGGGCGGACTGCACGCCGTAGCTGACGCTGGTCCGACGCATGCGCCACGCCTCGCGCCGTTCTTCCAGCGCCGCGTTGTACAGGTCACAGTGATCCGCCAGCAGCCGCGCCGCACGTGCTTCCTGCGGGCGTGTCGGGTAGGCACGGAACTTGAAAGCCCGTCTTACCGCGCCTGCCCCTTCCACTGCGGCCACATTTGCCAGGGTCACGAAAGTGACGATACGCACACCCTCTGTCAAACACCGATTCACCGCAGCCTTAAGACGGCCGTCCCTCACATGGCTGATGGCAGGATGTAACGACGGCGGCCACGGGAGGGGGACGATCGTGACTTCGGACGGTGACACGCTGGCGCTGCTGGAGCGGGCCCTCGATCAGACGGCCGCCGTCATCGCGGCCATCCCGCCCAGCCAGTCCGGCCTGCCGACGCCATGCCCCGACTGGGACGTGCGGGCGCTCGTCCGTCACCTGATCGGGCAGGACATGCGCAATTTCCTGGCATCCGCCCGCGGCGAGACCGCCGACCGGCGGGCCCCGGCCGACGAGCTCGGCGAGGACTGGACGGCGGAATACCAGAACCGCGCCGGGCCGCTGCTGGCGGTGTGGCGGGCGGCCGACCTCGACCAGCCGATCGCCATGCCGGGCGGCGGGGAGGCGCCGCTGCGCGGCCGCGCCGATCAGCAGATCGCCGAGTTGGCGACGCACGGCTGGGACCTGGTCAAGGCCACCGGCCAGCGGGCCGACCTCGACCCCGTCCTGGCCGAGCACGCGCTCGACTGGTCGCACCGGATGCTCCGGCCGGAGTTCCGCGGGCCGGACAGGGCGTTCGGGCTCGAGGTGCCGGTCAGCCCGGACGCGCCGCCCTATGATCGGCTGGCGGGATGGTTCGGCCGCGACCCCGGCTGGACACCGGCGGGGCAGCCGTCCTGAGGGCGGCCCGGCGGCCGGCGGCGAGGGACCTCAGCCGGTGGTGGCGAGAACCTCGTCGAGGGTCTGCAGCAACAGGTCGGCATGCTCGCGCTGGAAGACGAGGGGCGGCCGGATCTTCAGCACGTTCCCGGCCGGGCCGGTCGTGCTGATCAGGATCCCCCGGTCCCGCATCGCCTCGGTCACCCGGCTGGCGCGGCCCGCCGCGGGCGCGCGCTCCTCATCGACCAGCTCGACGCCGGCCAGCAGGCCCTCGCCCCGGACGTCCCCGATGACCGGGTGGCGCCCGGCGAGCACCGCCAGGCCCTGGCGCAGGTAGGAGCCGGTCTCCGCCGCGTTGGCGATCAGGCCCTCGTCCTCGATGACGGCGAGGACGGCGAGCGCGGCCGCGCAGGCCACCGGGTTGCCGCCGAACGTGCTGAACAGCTCGACCTCCTCGGGCACCGCCGCCAGCAACTGGGACCGGACCACCAGGGCGGCGACCGGGAAGCCGTTGCCCATCGGCTTGCCCATCACCACCATGTCGGGCTCGATCCCCGACGGCTGGAAGCTCCACAGGCCGGTCCCGTACCGGCCGTGACCGGCCTGGACCTCGTCGGCTATCAGTACGCCCCCCAGTGCCCGCACCCGACGGGCCGCTTCGGCCAGGTAGGCGGGCGGGGGGACCAGGATGCCGTCGGCGGTGAAGGCCGGGTCCACGTAGATGGCGGCGAAGCCGTGGCCGCCGAGCGCCTGGGCGGCGTCGTCGATGTGGGTGGCATACCGCTCGGCCCAGCCGTCCGTGTCGCGGCGGTAGGGACCGCGGTACCCGTCCGGCGCGGGGACGGTGGCTACATGGGCGGGCAGCTCACCCTTGGCCCACTCCTCCGGGGACAGCGCATGCGTGGCCTCGGTCAGCCCGTGGTAGGCGTAGGCGCTCACCACCGCGCCCGCCCGCCCGGTGGCCGCGCGGGCGATCCGCCAGGCGAGGTCGTTGGCCTCGCTGCCGGAGTTCACCACCAGGACGGCGTCGAGCGCGGGCGGCAGGGTGGCCTTGAGCTGTTCCGCCAGCTCGACGATTGCCTCGTGCAGGTAGCGGCTGTGCGTCGCCAGCAGCCGCTGCTGTTCCGCCACCGCCCGCACCACCCGGGGGTGGCCGTGGCCGACCACCGGCACGTTGTTGTAGCAGTCGAGGTACCGCCGGTCGTCCGGGTCGAACAGCCACACACCCTCGCCGCGGACCAGGTGCACCGGGTGCTCATAGAACAGCGGCGACCGGGGCAGCGCCCGCCGCCGCCGCTCCAGCAGGGCACCGGTCTCCGAATGGCGGTAGGGCAGCCCACGACAGGCGTCCCGGAACCGGCGCGTCACGGCGTCGAACCCCACCGCCTCGATGGCGTCGAGGAAGGCGCGGGCCCCGGGCTCGCTGCTCGTTATGTATGCCGCGTTGTCCGGGTAGAGGCCGCCGTGCCAGGCGGCGACCGTCACCTCGGTGGCCAGCCTGGCCGCGACCAGGTCAGCCAGCAGCGCGGCTTCCTCGTCCTCCAGCGGCGTCACCGACACATAGCCGCCGATCATCGCCTCGGCCGCGTCGATCGCGTCGTCGCGGCCGTGCAGCACGTCCGCCACGGATACGGCGAGGTCGCAGACCAGCGGCGCGTGCGTCATGTCGCCGAAGTCCACGATCCCGCTGATCCGCAGGTCGTCGTCGAGCAGCACGTTGTCCAGGCTCATGTCGCCGTGGATCACCTGCGCGCGCAGGGTGGGCAGCACCGGCTCGACCCGGGCCTCGAACCCGTCCAGCACCCGCTCCACCTGGGCCCGGCGCGCGGCGTCGGGGACGTGATTGAGCAGCAGCCGGAGCTTGGCCGCGTGGGTGAGGTCCCACAGGATCTCGTAGTCGGCGGCGGGGTGGAAGAACCCGCGCAGTGCCCGCCCCATCCGGGCCGCGGTCCGCCCGAAGGCCCGGATCGCCCCGGCGGTGAGCGCCGTGTTCGCGGTCACCCGCCCGGGCAGGAAGGTGAACAGCCGCACCGGGTAGTTCCGGCCGTCGGGCCCGCGCACCTCGGCCCAGGACTCCCCGACCGTGTCCGGCAGGATCCGCATCACCGGCAGGCCCGGGTCGACTCGCTCGATGTGGCGGAGCGCGGCGGCCTGCATCTCCACGGTGGACAGGCCGTCCGCCGGGTTGGAGATCTTGAACAGGAGGCGCCGCCCGTCGGCGGTGTCCACCCGGAGGTTCTGGTCACGTTCGCCCGCCAGGGGGGCGAGGGACGACGCCTCCACACCGAAGCGGTCCCGGAGGATCCGCGTGACGGCCTCGGTGTCGAAGGCGGGCGGCGTGGTCGCGAGCGGGTCAAGACGCTGGGCCATAGGCCGGAGGCTATCTTGCGGCCCACAGGCCGGGCTACCGCGCGGGCACGGGCCAGCGGGCGTGAGAGCCACGCCGCTTAGGATCGGGGAATGCCCATGCCAGCGGCGTTCGATCTGTCAAACCGGGTCGCGGTGGTCACCGGGGCGGGCAGCCCGGACGGCATCGGTTTCGCCACCGCCGGGCTCCTCGCGCAGCTCGGCGCCACGGTGATGGTCAGCGGCACCACCGACCGCATCGAGACCAGGGCCGGTGAGCTGCGCGCGGCCGGCTTCGACGCGGCGGGGTTCATCGGCGACCTCACCGCCGAGGACGCCGCGTCCGGGCTGGTGACGGCCGCGCTGGACCGGTGGGGGCGGCTGGACATCGTGGTCAACAACGCCGGCATGACCTCCGCCGCCAATCCGGTGTTCGAGTCCGGCACCGCCGAGGCAATGGACCTGGCGACCTGGCAGGCTGCGCTCGCCCGGAACCTTACGTCCGCGTTCCTGGTCACGAAGGCGGCGCTGCCCGCCATGACCGCCCACGGCTGGGGGCGGGTCGTCATGGTGGCCAGCCTGACCGGCCCGGTGATGGCGATCCGCGCGGACGTCGGCTACGCCGCCGCCAAGGCGGGCATGATCGGCCTCACCCGGGCGATCGCGGTGGACACCGCCGCGGACGGGATCACCGTCAACGCGGTCGCCCCCGGCTGGATCGCGTCCGGATCGCAGCTCCCGGAGGAAGACGACCATGGGCGGGCCACACCGGCCGGGCGGAGCGGCACAACCGAGGAGGTCGCCGCCGCCGTCGCCTGGCTGGCCAGCCCCGGCGCCTCCTACATCACCGGGCAGTACCTGGTGGTGGACGGCGGCAACTCGATCGCCGAGCAGCGCGCCACGCCCGCCACGGTGCCTGAGCGGTAGTCCCAGCCGGCCGCGTCACCTGCGGTGCCACCGCAGGCCCACCGGCCGCGTCACATGCGGTGCCACTGCAGGCCCACCGGCCGCTGCCGGCTGATGCACATCGGCTGTCCCTGGATCGTGATCGTGAGCACCTGACCCGGCTTTTGTATCCGCGCCGTCACGCCGCTGCTGTGTGCGCACCAGTTCGACCACAGGAAGGCGAACATCGGGGTCCGCGCCCTCGAAGGGGCGGGGCCGAGGACGGCATGGATGGTCCCGTGGGCCGCGGCGTGCGGGATGGGGACGCCGCCCGCGCCCAGCAGTTCCCCCGTGACCGTCGCGGCAAGGCGGCAGTACGGCCCGGACCGGTAGCGGCCACGGAACGGTATGAAGAAGTCCGGCCCGTCCCCCTCCGGCGGCCCGGCCTGCGTCAGCGACCATTGCCCGGCCGTGCAGGAAGGCAGCTGCGGGCCCTGGCCCGGCGCGGGGGCGGCGGAGGCGCAGGAGGTGAGGGCGGCGGCCGCCGCGACCGCCAGCGCGGCCAGGACGCCCCGGATCGGACGCGGCGGCCGGCGCCTCCCCCATCCCCCGGCCTTGCCCGGCCGGCCCCAGCTAGTCACGGGGATGCCACCTCCACCATCAGACAGGCACCCAGATGTTGCAGAAGCGCCGGGCGCTCCCCCACGCGCTTACATGCCAGGATGACCCACCGATGAGACCGGTGACGTGGGCCGGTGAGTTCCATGGCGAAGACGCCACCCCGTTGACGGTGACATCATTCATGCACTGCCCGTAGGTGCCGCATTCCGCGTTGACGGCGCCGGCCATGCTGGAGCTGTACACCTGCGGCGCGAGCCAGGAGCCAGCGACGATGCTGTTGTAGGTGGACAGGATCCACCCGTTGGGCTGGTTTTCGGTGAAATACCAGGATAAGCCGGGGGAAGCGTTCATCAGGGACGCCACATACCGGTTCAGGCGCTCAAGCTTGCTGGCGCTGAACCCGAAGCCCGGCTCCTCATCGAGCATGAAACCGGCCCAGTACGCCGACGCGTGGGAGGCGTGGGCCTCGACGTAGTGGTAAATGGCACGGATCTTTCTCTCGTAACCCGAGACGCCGGCCGTGGCACAGTACGGCTGCGGGCTGATCTCGGTCACGGTCCGGTAGGAGTTGGCCAGCGAGTTCACCGTCGCGGTCTCGACCTGAGCAACCGAATAGAGGCACGACCCCAGGCCAAGTCCTTCGACCACCTTTCCGGGGTGGCCGGGATAACCGGCGCCGGGGGCAAAGTCCTGCATTTTCACGGTGTAACGCGGTGACTGAGCCCAGGCACTGGGGGCCGCCAGCGCCGTGATGGCCCAGGCGCCAAGAACCAGCGCGGCGCACATACCCGCCAGCGGGGACGGCAGGCCGTGCCGGGAGAGGAAGCCCACCACGCTCATGCCGGTCATGTGCGCCCCACCCCGCTCATTGGCCCGGCACCGGCGGGCATGCCGCGGGGGGACCCGCGGGCGGCCGCGCGCCGAGGGCCTGCGAGCCGGTCATGACCGGCGTGGCGGCCATGGGCTGCTGCTGGCCGGGGCGGGTCAGCAGGGCATGTACCGCCGAGCTCGTTCCCCGGTACCACCGCAGGCTGCTGACATCGAAGCTGAACAGCCCGCATTGGGCGTTGGAGAGAAGCAGAACGGATGCCCCCGCCACCGCCTGCAGCTCGAGCGGCTCCCCCAGCGGATCGGGAGGCCTCGTCACCATGAACGAGCCGAAGCTGCGCGTCGCATCCGGGTTCAGGCAGGTTGCGTCGCCGCCCTGGCAGCGCTCCACGGCAACCATCGCCCCGCCGGGAGTCCCCGCCAGACCCGGCGCCGAGCCGGACGTCCCGCTGCCCAGCAGGATCCACTGATCCTGGCCGGTGAGCCGGAAGCAGGATATGAGGCCAAAGGCGCTCGTCAGCTGCCTCGCCTCGCCTGGCGTGAAGAATGCCGGGCCACAGCTGGTGACCCCCGGGATACCCGGTGCCGGCCCGGCCGCCGACGGTGACGGCCCCTGCGCCGGAAGGGTGCGTGCGGCCTGCTGGACGGCACCGCATTTGGCGCTGGACATCTGCCCGGTGCACGGGGACACCGGCGGCCCGGTTGACGCGCTGGAGCGGCTGGCGAGGACGAGCCCGGCCAGGGCGGCGGCCACGGCAACGGATAAGACGGCGGCGGCAGGCCTGGCCCGTTCACGGGAGGACCCGTAACGGGCAGCCCGGAATCTGTTTCCAGAGCGCCCAGAAATGGTATTGCGATGATGGCGGGCCGATCCTGATCGCAAGCGGGCCGGCATTTTTCCCCCAAGTTACGCCAGGCAGTGACAGCAAGGTAACGATGAGGCGAAGGCACCTGCCGCGAGCTCGACGCGACACCCCGTATACCCGCGCCTCCGCGTCGGGCATGCGAAATCGAGGCTTTCCCAATCTTCATGGTCGCGGTAGGGGACCAACGTCCCGGCCATTAAGGACTTATGTCCCGAATAGGGCACCTCGTGTTGAACTGGGCATCAGATGCGTCTATAGCCGATGGCGGCCACAGCAGCGCACCAGTGAACCTCAGCTGCTCCCGCACCCCTTCGGCCACGTCCCAGGGCCGGGTCGCGGCGCTGGCGGCTCAGGCCGCGGCGATGCGATTGCGAAGCAAGTTACGGGGGAGATGGGGGCGCATGGCTACAGACACTGCCCAGGATCGGGCGATCTACCAGGCACTGAAAGCAGCCGACGAAGCCGCCGCCGCCCTGCAGGCGCACCTGGTCGAGGACCACGGGGCCAGCCCGGATTCCGCCGCCGAGCAGGACCCCTCCGCCAGCTCCCTCAGGCTCCTGCGGCAGGCGCGCGAACGCCTGGGAGAAGGGCTGCGCGCCGTCGAGGCCCCGGCCATCGCGGAGTCCGACGACATCTCCCTGCGGAACGACTGACCCGCCGAAGACGCCGACCCGCCGGAGACGCGGGCCCGCCAGAGACGCCAGAGGCCGCCCTTACCGGGCTGGGTAAGGGCGGCCTCGTGGCCTCTTGGCAGCTGTGCTCAGGCCGCTACCGGCGCCTGCACGGTGGCGGGCTCCAGGGCCAGCTCGAGCACCTCCCGGACGTCGCTGACCGGGTGGATCTCCAGCTGCTCGCGCACGCCCTCGGGCACGTCCTCCAGGTCGGGCTCGTTGCGCTTGGGGATCAGCACGGTGGTGATCCCGGCCCGGTGCGCGGCGAGCAGCTTCTGCTTCACCCCGCCGATCGGGAGCACCCGGCCGGTCAGCGAGACCTCGCCGGTCATCGCCACGTCGCTGCGGACCAGCCGGCCGGACAGGAGCGAGGCCAGCGCGGTGGTCATGGTGACCCCGGCGCTCGGCCCGTCCTTGGGCACGGCGCCCGCCGGCACGTGCACGTGCACGCCCCGGTCCTTCAGGGTGCCGACCGGCAGCTCCAGCTCCGCGCCGTGTGAGCGCAGGTAGGACAGGGCGATCTGAGCCGACTCCTTCATCACGTCGCCCAGCTGGCCGGTGAGCCGGACGCCGGTGTCACCGGTCTCCGGGTCGGCCAGCGACGCCTCGATGAACAGCACGTCGCCGCCGGTGCCGGTGACCGCCAGCCCGGTCGCCACGCCGGGGACGGCAGTGCGTTCTGCCGACTCCGGGGTGAACCGCGGGTGCCCGAGGTAACCGTGCAGGTCATCCGGGCCGACCGTGACCGGGAGCTCCACCTCGCTGGAAGCGAGCCGGGCCGCGATCTTCCGCAGCACGCGCGCGATGCTCCGCTCCAGCGCACGCACGCCCGCCTCGCGGGTGTACTCGGTGGCCAGCAGGCGCAGCGCGTCGTCGGTCAGGTTCACGTCGGCGGCGTCCAGCCCGGTCCGCTCCAGCTGCCGGGGCAGCAGGTGCCCGCGGGCGATCGTCACCTTCTCGGCCTCGGTGTAGCCGTCCAGCGAGATCGGCTCCATCCGGTCGATCAGCGGCTCGGGAATGGCCTCGGCGACGTTGGCCGTCGCGATGAACAGCACGTCGGACAGATCCAGCTCGACCTCGAGGTAGTGGTCCCGGAACGTGTGGTTCTGCGCCGGGTCCAGCACCTCCAGCAGCGCGGCGGTCGGGTCGCCCCGGTAGTCCGTGCCGAGCTTGTCCACCTCGTCCAGCAGGATCACCGGGTTCATGGACCCGGCCTCGCGGATGGCCCGGACGATCCGGCCGGGCAGCGCGCCGACGTAGGTGCGCCGGTGGCCGCGGATCTCGGCCTCGTCGCGGACGCCGCCGAGCGCCACCCGGGCGAACTTGCGGCCCATGGCCCGGGCCACCGACTCGCCCAGCGAGGTCTTGCCGACCCCGGGCGGGCCGGTCAGCGCCAGCACCGCACCGCTGCGGCGGCCGCCGACCAGGGCCAGGCCCTTGTCCGCGCGGCGCTTGCGGACCGCCAGGTACTCGATGATCCGGTCCTTCACGTCGTCAAGCCCGGCGTGGTCCGCGTCGAGGATCGCGCGCGCGGCGCCGATGTCATAGGCGTCGTCGGTCCGGGTGTTCCACGGGATCTCCAGCACCGTGTCCAGCCAGGTGCGGATCCATCCGACCTCCGGCGACTGCTCGGAGGTGCGCTCCAGCTTGGCCGCCTCCTTGAGCGCGGCCTCCTCCACCTTCTCCGGCAGGTTGGCGGCCTCGATCCGGGCCCGGTAGTCCTCTTCCTCGGTGTCCGCATCGCCCGGCTTGCCGTTCAGCTCGGCCAGCTCCTTGCGGATGGCAGCGAGCTGCTGGCGGAGCAGGAACTCGCGCTGCTGCTTCTCCATGCCCTCGCGGACGTCGTTCTGGATGGTCTCCGCGACGTCCAGCTCGGCGATGTGGTCACGGGCCCAGCCGACCAGGCGCTCCAGACGCTGCTCGGGGTCGACGGTCTCCAGCAGCTCGTTGCGCTGCTCCAGGCTGAGGTAGCCGGCGTACCCGGCGCTGTCGGCCAGCGCCGACGGGTCGGTCAGCCGCTGCAGCACGTCCATCAGCTGCCACGCCCCGCGCTTCTGCAGGATCGTGGCGGCCAGGCCGCGGTATTCGCGACCCAGCTCCTGCGCCTTGGGGCTGCCCGGCGGCTCCTCCAGGACGGTGCCCTCGACCCACAGCGCGGCGCCCGGCCCGGTCGTGCCGACGCCGATCCGCACCCGGGACAGGCCACGGACGACCGCGGCCTGCTCGCCGCTGGGCAGCCGGCCGACCTGCTCCACCGCGGCCAGCGTGCCCACCGGGGCGTACTTGCCGCCGAGCCGGGGCACCAGGAGGACCTGCGGCCCCTTCTCGCTACCTAGGGGCGCCTCTGCTGACATCTGAGCCGCCTCGATCGACGCCCGCGCCTCGGAGCTGGAGATATCCAGCGGCACCACCATGGTGGGCAGAACGACGGTGTCGTCCAGAGGCAGCACGGGCAGCGAAAGCTTTGTGCTCATGTGGGTTCACTTCCTGAACTCAGTAGGTTGTAAGTTCAACAACCAGCGGCGGGGATTGTTTCTTGCTGGCGTTCGCCATCAGCGGACGCCGACCGAGGGCGGCCGGTGAGGTCACGCTGACTGTCCGCTCGCACCGTGGCGGACCGCAACGCGCCGCCGCCTCCCTGCCGTGCCGGACCGCTTCATCCGCCAGATCACCGTGTTCATACGCAACGATGACGGCTCCCGGCGCCGCGGCGACGGGCAGCACGGCAACGTGCTGATCGACACCGGCCAGGGCCCGATCTCCTGGCCGGCCAGGGCGTCGAGGTGAGCCTCACCTCAGCGTTCGGCGCCGAGCAGCTGCCCACCGGGCTGGCCGTGCTCATCGGCCGCCGCGCGCCCCCGGCCGCCGCTCCGCTCGTCACGCTGCCCTGGCGGTGTCAAGCGGCCGGGGCATGCGTCACTGGGCGGCGGTCCCCGGGCTGATCGAAAGGAAGCGCTCGATCATCAGGTTCACCTGTTCGGGTACCTCGAGCTGGAGGAAGTGGCCTGCCCCGACGGTCTGACCGAGTGTGATCGCCGGGTTGACCTCCTGCAGGTACGCCGAGCCGTTCGTCGGCACCGCGGACGAGATGACGACGACGGGCACGTCGCAGCCGCGCAGGATCGCCGCCGCGTCGAAGGCGGCCATCGCCTTCACCGTTGCTATCGCGACGTCGTCCGGCGCGGCGCACATGGTCTTGACGATCCGGGCCCGGCGGTCCGCGTCATCGGTCGCCAGGAACATCTGCTCCACGAAGCTCCGGCGGGCGGTTGCAGGATCCGGGCCCTCGAATCCCGGGAGCAGGCTGGCGGCGAAGTCCTTCCACACCTCCTTGCTCAGCGGCGGGGGATCGACCATGATCACCGCACTCACAAGCCCGGCGCCTGCTGCGCCAGTGCGAGCGACGACCATCGCGCCCAGGCTATGGCTGACCAGGACGCCCCGTCCGAGGCCGAGTTGGTGGCCCAGCGCGGCGACATCGGCGGCCAGGCCGTCGATCGCGTACGTGGCCGGTGCCTGGCTCTCGCCGTGCCCCGGCAGGTCCACGCCGACGACGCGGTGCGAGCGTGCGAAATGATCGAACTGCGGGGCGAAGAAACTGCGATCACCGCACCACCCGTGCAGGAACAGCAGGTGCGGATCACCCGCGCCAGCCGAGTCGAACACAATCCCTGCAGTGCTGGTCTCCGTGCTGACCCTCACGCCATGTTCCTCGACCGCGGCCATTGCATCCTCCCCAGGTTTCGGCTGTGCCCTGAACCTAGGCCTGAGCCGCAGGCCGCCGCTTCGGGGATACCCCTAGTCCGAAACCCGCCCCCGGTGGCTTCGCATCAGGGCCGTGAGTCTCTTCGCGCATTCTCGTTTCTGGCCGACCGTGCCGGGCGCCTGATCCCGCTGGGGCCGCTGGCCCGCCCGGCTGCACCGTTAACTGGGGCCGCTCCATCGCTGCGGCCAGCTCGCCTCGCGACCCGATGGCGAGCTTGCGGTAAATGTTGCGCAGGTGGTACTCGATCGTCTTGGGGCTGAGGAACAGCGCCGCGGCGGTCTCACGGGTGGTCAGCCCTCCGGCCACCCGGATGGCGATCTGCAGTTCCTGGGGTGTCAGCTGGTTGAGGGTCACCGGGTCCCGGCGGCGTGCGGTCTCGCCGGTGGCGGCGAGCTCGGCCCGGGCCATCTCCGACCACGGTTCGGCGCCGAGGTGGTCAAAGGCGTCGATCGCGGCGCGCAGCTGCTCGCGCGCCCGCACGCGCTGGCGGGCACGCCGCAGCCGGGAACCGTAGGCGAGGCGGGTGCGGGCGGTCTCGTAGACGTCGGGCGTCTGGTCGTGCAGGCTCAGCGCGACGGTGAAATGGCGGTCGGCGTCATCGTCGGCCGCGAGCAGGCCCCGGCAGCGGGCTGCCCGGGCGAGCGCCCATGGCTGGGCCTTGGCGGCTGCGTCGCGCTCGTAGCCGGCGGCGGCCTCGGCGGCGTCGGGGCCCCGGCCGAGGCGGAGGTAGAGCTCCACGAGTTCCGGCGCGGGTGACAGGTCAACGTCGCCGATGCCACGCGAGCGGAGCACGGCCTGCTGCTCCTCGAAGTGGCCGAGGGCCTGCGCCGGGTGGCCGCAGCCGAGCTCGAGATCGCCCAGTGCGGTGATCGCCCAGACCTCGGAGAGGCCGGGGCCGAACTCGCGGGACAGGCCAAGCGACTCGGTGGCGTGCAGGCGGCTCTGGTCGAACCTGCCCTGCCTCGCTTCCAGCCACGCGAGGCGCGCCAGCAAGGTTGCCAGTTCCGTGCGCTGACCGGTCTCCCGGGCGAGGCTGATCCCCTCATGAAAGCTGGCTTGCGCCTCGGCCCACCGGTCGGTGGCGGCCTGGTCGATGGCCACGTGCGTCAGCACGAACGGCAGCACGCCGACGGCCGAGCTGCTGCGGGCGACCTCGAGCGCCCGCTCGGCGAGCGCCCGCCCGATATGCGCTTCCCGGAGCCAGGGCGCCCCCATGGCGGCCCAAGCGAGGAGGCGCGGGTCGTGCCGGAGGTCGGAGCGCTCGAGCACCTCGACCGACTCGCGGATCGCGGCCGCGCCGCGCTCGCCCTCGCCCGAGAAGATCAGCGCCATCCCCCGCGCGCTCAGCGCGAAGAACGCGGTCCGGTCGTCCGGGTCCGCCGGGGTCAGCGCGGCGATCCGGTCTGCGGCGTGGCGCATGGCCGCCGCGTCGCCGGCGTAGAACGACGCGTTGACCGTTTCCGCGAGCATCACCACGGCGCGGCCGGGTTCGGCGGGCGCGGCCTGCTCGGCGGCGGCCAGCAGGATCTGCTGCGCGTCACCGATCGGCCCGCGCCGGGCGGCGATGTGACCGCGCAGGTGCTCGATCAATATGGCCAGATCCCGTGCCGACGCGCGCTGGCGAGCCTCGTCCAGCAGCGCCGCGGCGCGGTCGGCCAGACCGCCCAGCCAGGCCGCGTCGGCGGCCGCGTAGAGCAGTCGGCCCTGTGAGACTTCATCGGGCGCCAGCCGGGCGCCCCGCTCGAACGCCCGTGACGAGACGTCGTAGGCACTGCGCTGCCGGGCGCGCAGGCCCGCCTGTTCCAGCGCGGAGGAGGCCGCTTCGTCCGGGCCGAATGCGGCCAGGGCCAGATGCCAGGCCCGGCGGTCGGCATCGGTGTCGGGCAGGGCGCCGGCCAGGGCACGGTGCGTCTCGCGCCGGAGATCGGGCGGGGCATCGCCATAGACGGCCGACCGGGCGAGGGGGTGGCGGAACTCGACGCGGGCATCACTGACGCCGATGAGGGCCGCGGCCTCGGCGGGCACGAGGTCAGAGACATCAAGGCCGAGCGCCGGGGCCGCGCTGGCGAGCACCGACATCTCGCCGCTGTCGCTCGCGGCCGCGAGGACGAGGGCATCGCGGGTGCGCGGGGGAAGCGACCGGGAGCGGAGCAGGTAAACCTCGGCGAGGCTCGCCCCGACGGCGAGCGGCGTGCCGGGCGGCAGGCTAGCCAGCCGGTCGCGGTCCGCACCGAGCTCCAGGAGAGCGAGCGGGTTCCCGCCGGTCTCATCATGTAGGCGGTCGGCCAGGTCATGGCTGAGCGGCCCGGCCGGCTGGCGTCTCAGCAGCTCGGCTGCCGCGGCCCGGTCCAGGCCCGGCAGCCGCATCCTGGTCACGTCGGCCCCGTCGAGCAGGGACGACTCGCCCTCCCGGACGGCCAGGATCACGGCTACCGGCTCGGCGACGAGACGGCGGAACGCGAAGAGCAGGGCATCCGCGCTGGACCCGTCGAGCCAGTGCGCGTCGTGAACGAGGACCGCGACCGGGGCCTCGTCCGCGTAGGCCGCCAGCAGGCTGAGGGTCGCCGCGCCGACGGCGAAGCGGTCCTGGTCGCGGGCGGGCCGCAGCGCGAGCGCGCTCCCCAGCGCATCGGCCTGCGGCCCGGGGATCCGGTCGATCCAGGCGAGCGCCGGGCGCAGCAGCTCGAAAAGGCCGGCAAAGGGGATCTGGGCCTCAGATTGCACCCCCCGGGCCCGCAGCACGTTCATGCCGCCCGCCTGCTCCCCGGCATAGCCGAGGAGCGCGGACTTGCCTATTCCGGCCTCACCGATAACGGCGAGCACGCCGCTGCGTCCGGCGCGGGCGTCCTGGAGCAGCCGGACAAGGCCCAGCTGCTCCTGATCCCGCCCCAGCAACATGGCAGTGAGTGTACGGGGGCCCTGATGCCAAGGGCCGCCAGCGCGGCCCGGACTAGGGGGCTTCCCGGAAGCGGCGGCTTCCCGGCTGCTCATACGGTCCGGAGCACAGTCAAATCCGAGGAGGGGACAATGTCCACAATCCAAGAGCCGGCCGCCGTCGACGTCGACAAGCTGATGGCGTTTGTGTTCCGGGCCGTCGACGAGGTCGGTGCCACCCTCAACGCCGCACTCGTGGTGATGGGCGACCGGCTCGGCCTGTATAAGGCCATGGCCGGGCCGGCCCGCTGACGCCCGCGGAGCTCGCGCAGAGCACCGGCACCGCCGAGCGCTACGTACGCGAGTGGCTGAACGCGCAGGCCGCCGGTGCCTTCATCGACTACGACCCCGACACCGGCCGCTACACCCTGCCCACCGAGCAGGCGATCGCGCTGACCGACGAGTCGAGCCCCGCGTACCTGCCGGGCTTCTTCCAGATCGCGCTGGGCTCGGTGCTCGACTCGCCCCGGATCACCGAGGCGGCGCGGACCGGCGCGGGTGTCGGCTGGCACGACCACGGCCACGACGTCTTCGAAGGCTGCGAGCGGTTCTTCCGCCCCGGCTACAACGCCAACCTCATCTCCGCCTGGCTGCCGGCCCTCGACGGTGTCGTCGCCAAGCTGGAGCGCGGCGCGACGGTCGCCGATGTTGGCTGCGGCCATGGCGCCTCGACGATCCTGATGGCACAGGCGTTCCCGCACTCGACTTTCGTTGGCTCGGACTACCACGGGGGCTCGATCGAGACCGCGCGGCAGCGGGCGGCCGAGGCCGGCGTAACCGACCGCGTCCGCTTCGAGATCGCCGCGGCGTCGTCGTACTCCGGCGAGGACTATGACCTGGTGACCATGTTCGACTGCCTGCACGACATGGGCGACCCCGGCGGGGCGGCCCGGCACGTCCGCCAGTCGCTCGCGCCCGACGGCACCTGGATGATCGTCGAGCCCGCGGCCGGTGACCGCGTGGAGGACAACCTCAACCCGGTCGGCCGGGCGTACTACTGCTTCTCGACGCTGCTGTGCACCCCCGCCTCGCTCTCGCAGGAGGTTGGGCTGGCGCTCGGGGCGCAGGCCGGCGAGGCCCGGATCCGCGGCGTCGTCACCAGCGCTGGCCTCAGCCGCTTCCGCCGGGTGAGCGAGACGCCGTTCAACCTGGTGTACGAGGCACGTATCTGATCAGTGGCGGGGCCGCCGCACGCCGGGACAAGCCCGTGAGCTGCCCTCCTTCCCCGGCCGCTGGCCGGCCCTGGGAAGGAGGGCACGGGGCGGGCGTCTCTGGCCGGCCGTCGCCGGGCGCGGCGGCGGCAGGCGGTAGCGTCAAACTGGCCGGGCCCTGATCCGGGGAGAAACGATGAGAGCACGCCAGCCTGACCGTGATGGCTACGTCGAGCGCGCAGGCGTCAAGGTGTTCTACGAGGTCTTTGGCGAGGGCCCGCCCACCATCCTGCTCCTGCCGTCGTGGTCCGTGGTCCATTCGCTGACCTGGAAGATGCAGGTGCCCTACCTGGCCCGCCACTACCGGGTCGTCACCTTCGACGGGCGGGGGAACGGCAGGTCCGGCCGACCGGCCGGGGCGGGCAGCTACACCTCCCCGGAATACGCGGCGGACGCCCTGGCCGTCCTGGACGCCACCGGCACCGACCGCGCCGTGGTCGTCTCGCTGTCCCGCGGCGCGTCCTACGCGCTGCACCTGGCCGCCGCCCGGCCGGAACGGGTGGCAGGCCAGGTCTTCATCTGCCCGACGACGCCGCTGGCGCCGTTCTCACCAGCCAGGCTGCCGTTCGCGCGGCGGTTTGAGGACGTGCTCGACAGCGACGAGGGCTGGGCCAAGGACAACGCCCGCTATTGGCTGCGCGACTACCCCGGGTTCCTCGAGTTCTTCTTCTCGCAGGTGTTCACGGAGCCGCATTCCACCAAGCAGATCGAGGACGGGGTCGGGTGGGGTCGGGAGACCGCGCCCGAGACGCTGGCCGACACGCGGCGCGGGGCGATCCGCGACGCGCGGGGCGACATCTCGCCGCTCCTTGCTGGTGTCTGCTGCCCCTGCCTGATCATCCAGGGCACCGACGACGCCATCGTCGGGCCCGGCGCCGGCCGGAAGCTGGCCGCCGCCCTGGGTGCGCGGGCCAGGCTGGTCGAGTTGGCCGGCTCTGGCCACTCACCCCATGCCCGCGACCCGGTCAAAGTCAACCTCCTCCTCCGCGAGTTCATTGAGGCGGCCGGGCATCACCCGGAAGCGCCCGGACCCGGCCCGGAGGCACCCGGGCCTGACCCGGTCAAGGCGCGGCCCGTAGCCGGCGGCGCGGCCGCGCGAAGCGGGTGCTGTACATCTCCTCCCCCATCGGGCTCGGCCACGCCCGCCGGGATGTGGCCATCGCTGGGGAGCTGCGCCGGCTGCGTCCCGGCCTGCAGATCGACTGGCTGGCTCAGCATCCGGTTACCGCGGTCCTGGCGGCGAGGGGGGAAAGGATCCACCCCGCCTCCCGCGCACTGGCCAGCGAGTCGGGCCACATCGAGTCCGAATGTGCCGACCACGACCTGCACTGCTTCCAGGCCTGGCGGCGGATGGACGAGATCCTGCTGGCCAACTTCATGGTCTTCCATGACATCGTCCGCGACGACCCCTACGACCTGTGGGTCGGCGATGAGGCCTGGGAGCTCGACTACTACCTGCATGAGAACCCCGCGCAGAAGCGGGCCGCATATGTGTGGCTGACCGACTTCGTGGGCTGGCTGCCCATGCCCGACGGCGGCCGGCGTGAGGAATCCCTGACCGCGGACTACAACGCCGAGATGATCGGGCACATCGCCCGCTACCCGCGGCTGCGGGACCGGGCGATCTTCGTCGGCGCGCCGGACGATATCGTCCCGGACTCATTCGGGCCCGGCCTGCCCGGCATCCGGCAGTGGACCGAGGCCCACTACGACTTCTCCGGCGACTACATCACCGGTTTCGACCCGTCGGACCTGGCCGACCGGGACGCGCTGCGGGCGGAACTCGGCTACGCCGCCGGCGAGAAGGTATGCGTCGTGACCGTCGGCGGATCGAGCGCCGGCGCGCACCTGCTCCGCCGGGTCATCGAGTCCTACCCGCAGGCGGAGCGGGCCGTCCCGGGCCTGCACATGGTGGCCGTGGCCGGCCCCCGCATCGACCCGCGGCGGCTGCCGGCCGTGCCGGGCGTCGAGGTTCACGCGTACGTCCACGACCTGTACCGCCATCTGGCCGCCTGCGACCTGGCCGTCGTCCAGGGCGGGCTCACCACGACGATGGAACTCGTCGCCAGCAACCGGCCGTTTCTCTACTTCCCGCTCGGCCATCACTTCGAGCAGACCTTCCACGTCCCCCACCGGCTCGCCCGCTACGGCGCCGGGCGCCGCATGGACTACGCCGCCGCCAGCCCCGAGGCCATCGGCGCGGCGATCGCCGGGGAGATCGGGCGCCAGATCCAGTACCGCCCGGTGGATCCCCAGGCCACCGCTCGGGTCGCGGCCAGGATCGCTGAGATGCTCTGAAACGGAACGGCCCGCGTCACCGGCGGGACCGTCACTAATCTCACCACGGCGGGCTACCACAGGGCGGGACTGTGGCTCGATGACGCTGACGTTCCGCGCGACCCGGTGCCCTTCCCCGGCCCGGCCACCACCACGACTGCTGCTCCACAGCTAGGTTCATACGAACCGGGCATCCTCACAGTGACGCGAGAGAACACCCACCTGCGCCACTGCGGGATACAGCCGGTTCCTGACCGCCACAGCCGCCGACCATACCCCTGGCCTACGACAGCTGGCGGCGGCCACCGCCGAGGCAGGCACGTGGCTTCCGCCCTCCACACCCACCTGGCCTTCGTAACCACATACCAGCGCGGCGTGCCCACCCCCGAACACACCACCTACCTGCGGGACGTGTTCACCAAAGCCTGCCAGGACTTCGGCGCGACCCTGGCGGAGCGCAACGGGCAAGACAACCACATAACCCGCTGGCCGGGTACCAGCCGAGGTATCTAACACCACGCTGGATGGGCCGGCGAACTCCGGCCTGAACGCCGGAGCTTACGCCGGCCGCGACTACCAGTTGACAGTGGCCGAGGACCTCGCGGGATGGAAGGCCGGCCTGGCTGGCGTCCGCGGTTCCCGAACCTGCGGCACCCTGACCGTGCTCGGGCCCGGGGACAACCGGCATCACGGTGCCCTGGCCGCCGATCCAGGCGAGGCTGGGCTCATCGGGCCGCCGCTACAGCGCCGCTTGGCCCGCCGCTACAGCGCCGCTTGGCCCGCCGCTACAGCGCTGCGCACACGGCCTTGGTGTCGGTGTAGTTCTCCAGCACGTGATGGCCCATCTCGCGGCCCCAGCCGGACTGCTTGTAGCCGCCGAACGGGAGCGCAGCGTCGAAAACGTGGTAGCAGTTGAGCCACACGGTTCCGGCGCGAATGCGGGCAGCGATGCGGTGCGCCTTGGAGATGTCACGGGTGAAGATCCCGGCGGCCAGGCCGTAGTCGGTCTGGTTGGCCTTCTCGACGAGATCGTCCTCGGACTCGAACGGCACCGCGCACACCACCGGCCCGAAGATCTCCTCGCGCTCAACGGCCATCTCGGGCGAGGTGTTGGTGAGCACCGTCGGCTGCACGAAGTAGCCATGGTCGCTCCACCGGCCACCGCCGACGACCGTCTCGGCGCCCTGGCTGCGGCCGGACTCGAGATAGCCGAGGACCTTGCCGAACTGCTCGTCGGAGATCAGCGGGCCCATCTGGGTGTCCGGCTCAAGGCCCGAGCCGACCTTGATCGACTTCGCTTCCTCGGCGACGCCGGCGACGATGTCGTCGTAAGCGTCCTTCTGCACGTACAGCCGCGAGCCGGCATTGCAGCACTGCCCGTGATTGAAGAAGATCCCCTGCGCTGCAGTCGTGCGGTCGCAATATCCGACCGGTGAAGCAACCCAACTGTGACCCGGCCGCAAGCCGATCGCCGCGGTGCCGCACGCCCGCAAGCGGCAGGAACTCGCTGCACCGCACCGGTGAGCCCGCGGCGGCTGTTCAGCCGGGCGCCGGCCGGAGGATCTGCGTTTTTGCCGTCACGACGGCGGCTGTGTCAGCGGCGGGCCGGAGAACTGGTGAATTCCCGAGCCCACCTCGAACACCGCCTCCCGGGTTCCGCTGGCGCCCGGGAAGTCCGCGACATCTGCCGGCGGATGGCCGCCGGCGTCATGGACTTGGCCGGGGTCGTCGCTGGGAATGCGCACGCTGGCCCTTACGTTCGGGGGCAGCTCGGCCGTGAGCTCGAACCGGCCGCCGGATCGCTGCCAGTGGGTGGCGATGGGGCCGTGGACAGAGTGGTAGGCGCCCGCGGCCCAGCTGAGCTGGCCGCCGGGATGCGGGCGGAGCAGGAGCCGGCGAAGCCTGCCGATCCCGGCTCGGGCTCGATTCCGAGCACGAAACGGTAGAGCCATTCCCCTACCGAGCCGAGCGAGTAGTGGTTGAAGGAGTTCATCGCGGGCGGGGCGAAGCCGTGCTCGGCCGTCCAGCCGTCCCAGCGTTCCCAGATGGTGGTCGCGCCGTGGTCGAGCATGTACCGCCACGACGGCCGTGACCGCTGCCCGAGCAGCCGGTAGGCGAGGCCGGTGTGGCCGTTGGAGCTGAGGACCGGCAGCAGGTAGCCGACGCCGGTGAAGCCCGTGGTCAGGTGCCAGTCCGCGCGGCGGATCGCCTCGGCCAGCTCCCGGGCGGCGGCCGCGCGCAATTCCGCGGGGATGAGCTGCATGTGCAGGCCGAGCACGTAGGCGGTCTGCGTTCCGCTGGCGATGCGGCCATCGGCCGACACGAACGCGTCGGTGAACGCGGCGGCGATCTTCGCCCGGAGCGTTTCGTAGCCGCGGGCCTCGTCCGGGCGCCCGATGGCGTCGGCGATCTCAGCCATCAGCGCGGCGTCGTGCGCCCAGTATGCCGTGGCGAGCAGCTCGGGCGGCGTGTCGTCGTCGCCCGGCGCGAGCCAGTCGTTGTAGCTGTTACCCAGGCCGCGGGCGCGCAGGTAGTCCGGGTTGGCGCGCTCGATGAAGTCCATCCAGGCGGTCATCGACGCGAAGTGCCGCCGCAGGATCCCCCGGTCCCCGTACATCTTGTACAGGGTCCACGGGATGATCACCCCGGCGTCGGCCCAGGCCGGTGCCCCGGTCCGGTCGAAACCGGGCAGCCGGGGCGCGATGTCCGGGTAGGCGCCCGAGCCCAGCTGGGCGTCGGCCACGTCGTCCAGCCACTTGTCGAAGAAGGCCGCGACGTCCCGGTTGTAGCAGGCCGTCCGGGCGAAGATCTGGGCGTCACCGAGCCACCCCAGCCGCTCGTCACGCTGCGGACAGTCGGTCGGCACGCTGATGAAGTTCCCGCGCTGCCCCCAGTCGATGGTGCGGAACAGCTGGTTGAGCCAGCTCTCGGAGCACTCGAACGAGCCCGAGGCGGGGATATCGGAGTGCGCCACGCAAGCCGTTATGTCGCCGGGGCCGGGTTCGCCGGGATAACCGGAGATCTCCGCGAAACGGAAACCGTGGATGGTGAATCTCGGCTCCAGCGTGGCCGCGCCGCCGGCCGTGGCGAACTCGTCGGTCTGCCGGGCGGTCCGCAGGTTCACGGTGTACAGGCTGCCGTCCTCGGCCAGCACCTCGCCGTGCCGGGCGCGGACGCGGGCGGGACCGTTGACCCTGATCCTCAGCCAGCCCGGCAGGTTCTGGCCGAAGTCGGCGATGTACCGCCCGCAGGCGTCGCGTTCGACGCTCCGCGGAGCGATCTCCTGGGTCACCCGGATGGGCGGCCCGGGGTCGGCGACGAGGCGGCGGGCGTCACGGTCCCGGCACCGGACGCCGCGCCAGCCAGCTGCGTCGAACCCGGGAGCATCCCAGCCGCCCGGCTCCAGCGCGAGGTCGTGGCGCTCGCCCATCAGCAGGTCGGCATGCCGGATCGCGCCGGGCCGCCCGCGCCAGCCGCCGTCGGTGACCACCCATTGATCCGTCCCGTCGGCGAAGGTGATCACGAGCTGCGCGAGCAGCTCGGGGGCGGTGCCGTAGTGCGCGCCGGCCCGCTTGGCGTCGAACCCGACGAAGCCGGCGTACCAGCCGTCGGCGAGCAGCGCCCCGATGACGTTCTCGTCCTCGCGCAGCAGGCCGGTCACGTCGTAGGTCTGGTACGGGACCCGCCGGGCATAGTCGGTCCAGCCCGGCGCGAGGACGGCATCGCCAGCCCGGCCGCCGTTCAGCCGCGCCTCGTAGAGGCCGAGGGCGGTCACGTACAGCCGCGCCGACGCCACGGCGCCCACCGGCTTGTCCAGCACAAACGCGCGGCGCAGGTACGGGACCGGCGTCAGCGCCTTCGCCACCGGGTCGGGCAGCCCGGGTTCCGACGGCGGGCTGAACCTCTCCCCGGCCGGGTCCGGCCTGATCCACGATCCCCGCCAGCCGTGGGCCGGGTCCAGCTCGACCTCGAACCAGGCCGGGCTGCTCCAGTCCGAGCGGCCCAGGCTCTCGTCCCACACCCGGACCTTCCATGCATAACGGCTGCCGCGTGCCAGCGGGCTCCCCTCATACGGGACGTCGGCGGAGGCCGGCGATTCGACCCGGCCGCTGTCCCATACCGGGCCCACCCTGCCGACCGGGACACCGTCGGCGGGGACACCACCAGCGGGGATACCGCCAGCCGGGGCCTCGCCGGCTGGGGCGCGCTCCGTCCGGCATGACCAGGATCTGGTAGGCGCGCTGCGCCCGGCCAGTGCCCGCGCCCTGCAGCTCCCAGCTCAGCCGCACCCGGTCCGGGGACACGCCGAGGGGATCCACCCGGTGCGCACAGCGCAGCCCGGCCGGCCGCAGCGGTGTGGCGGTCATGAGGAGGGCCGCAGGACCGGCTCAGGCCGCGGCGCGGGGGCCAGGCCGTGCCGCTCCCGCTGGATCTCGTCCAGCGTCTTGCCCTCGTTCCGGGGCGCGAACACGAAGCCGATCAGGCCGCTGAAGGCGACGAAGCCGGTCAGAATCCAGGCCAGTGTCGAGAACCCGGTCTTGGTCAGCGTCGGGACGAACAGGCTCCAGAAGCCAAGCGCGATCCGGACGACGGCGAACATCAAGCCCTGCGCGGTGCTGCGCAGCAGGGTGGGGAAGAGCTCCCCGCTCCACAGCTGGAAGAACGACTGCTGCCCGAAGCCGCCGCCGATGCCGGTGAGGAGCACGTACCCCAGGGCAATGGGAATGGTCAGCGGGAACAGGGCCAGCAGCAGCATGCCGACGATCTGCAGCAGCGCGGCGGCGCCGAACAGCTTTTTCTGGTCCACCCGGTCCACCAGGCGCATGAAGATGAAGAAGATCGACGCGATACCCGCGGCGAAGGCCAGGCACTGGATGGCCACGCTCATCGCCTGGCTCTCCGAGCCCACCGTGCGCAGGATGAACGGCAGGAAGAAGCCGTTCGTCCCGGCCCACAGGTTCCAGATCCCGTACATGCCGATGAGGAAGAGCATGGCGCCGACGTTGCGGCGGTTGAACAGCTCGCGGGCGTGCCCGAACGAGGTGACGGCCACGTCCTGCGACCGCTCCACGGCCCGCGCGGCGCGCTCCCGGACCGCCCGCTCGGCTGCGGTCCAGATCGCGGACTCCTTCATGCTGCGCCGGGCGAACCACAGGCAGATGGCCAGCACGAACAGGTGGGCGAACACGATGCGGACGCCGAGGACGCCCAGCGGCGACAGGGCCAGGCTGAGCAGCAGCACGACCACGGGCCCGGAGTACCAGAGCACCTGGGCGACACCGCTGTGCTTGCCCCGCGCGCCGTCCGGCGCCAGCTCGGCGATCAGCGTCCAGGACGCCGGGACGTCGGCGCCGACCGCCAGGCCCGCGAGCACGTAGCCGACCACAACCATCCACGGCGCGGCCGCGAAGATGATGAACAGCAGCCCGAACGCGTAGAACAGCATGTCCCACTGGTAGATCTTCTTGCGGCCCAGCTTGTCGCAGAGCCGGCCACCGATGAGGGCGCCGATGCCGGCCGAGATCGCGTTGGAGCTCACCGCCCCGATCAGCCCGACGAACGACGAGCTGAGGTGGAACATGGTCGTCCACAGCGCGAGGCCGGCGGCGCCGGCCACGATGGACCCGGCGTCGATGTAGTTGGCCAGGCCTGCCAGGATCGTGTTCTTCCAGTGTGCCCGGGTACTCAGGCCTGGGTTCTGCTGCTGGCTTGCCGTCTGGTCCATGACGGGGCTTCCTTCGCTCTCGGGCAGGGGCCTTTCTCTACTGGCCAGCCCAAGAGGCTCATGGCCACTCGGCGCTGGCGTTGCCTCGATGACGTCCGCTCCCCAGGCATGCGGCATTGAAACGCTTCATTACCGCCAGCCGCTGCTGGCTGGCACCGTCAGGTGGCGGGCGTGCCCCGGACCGGGCCGCCGTCAGGCCGTGCCTGACCTGGTAAGACAGCGAGTGAGCGGATCAGGGGCCCGGTGCCTGTGGCCGCCGCCGAAATTTTCTGGGCCGTCCCGCATAGCCCCGCGGCTGGTACCCAGCGCCGCAGCTCTACCGCAGGTGCCCGGATGCGCGCCGGAGCACAGGAAGGTCACAGTCAGACGTGGCGGTGACTCAGCGGAGGAACGCGGCGGCGACGCCGGAGTCGACCGGGATGTGCAGGCCGGTGGTCTGGGCCAGGTCACCGCCGCACAGCGCGAAGACCGCGGCCGCGACGTGCTCGGGCAGCACCTCTTTTTTCAGCAGCGTGCGCTGGGCGTAGTACTCGCCCAGGTCGGCCTCGGGCACGCCGTAGACCGCCGCCCGCTGGGCTCCCCAGCCGCCGGCGAAGATGCCGGACCCGCGGACCACGCCGTCCGGGTTGACGCCGTTGACCCGGATCCCGTCGCCACCGAGCTCGGCGGCGAGCAGACGCACCTGATGGGCCTGGTCGGCCTTGGCCGCGCCGTAGGCGATGTTGTCCGGCCCGGCGAACACGCTGTTTTTGCTGCATATGTAGACGATGTCGCCGCCCAGCTGCTGGGCCCGCATCACCTTGACCGCCTCGCGGGAGACGAGGAACGAGCCGCGGGCCATGACGCCGTGCTGCAGGTCCCAGTCGCCCGCCGTCGTGTCGGTGAGCGGCTTCGATACCGACAGGCCCGCGTTGCTGACGACGAGGTCGACGCCGCCGAACGCCAGCGCCGCCGCCTCGACCGCCGCGGTGACATCGTCCTCGGCGGTGACATCGACCCGGACCGGGACCGCGGCATCGGCGCCGCCGATCTCCTTCGCCACCTGCGCGGCGGTCTCGGCGTCGCGGTCGGCCACGACCACGCAGGCGCCTTCGGCCGCGAGCCGGTGCGCGATGGCGCGGCCGATGCCGGAGCCGCCGCCGGTGACAAGGGCGACCCTGGTGGCGAGCGGCTTAGGCGCTGGCCTGCGGGCCAGCTTGGCCTCCTCGAGCGCCCAGTACTCGATCCGGAACTTCTCGGACTCGTCGATGGGCTGGTAGGTGGACAGGGCCTCGGCGCCGCGCATGACGTTGATGGCGTTGAGGTAGAACTCGCTGGCCACCCGCGCGGTCTGCTTGTCCTTCCCGAAGCTGAACATCCCGACGCCGGGGACGAGGACGATCGCCGGGTCGGCGCCGCGCATCGGCGGCGACCCGGAGTCGGCGTACCGGTGGTAGTAGGCCTGGTAGTCCTCGCGGTAGGCGGCGTGCAGCTCGCGGAGCCGGGCGATGGCGTCGCCGAGCGGGGCCGTGGCCGGCTGGTCAAGCACCAGCGGGCGCACCTTCGTGCGCAGGAAGTGGTCGGGGCACGAGGTGCCGAGTGCGGCCAGCCGCGGGTGCTCGGCCCGGGCCAGGAAGTCCAGCACGGCATCCGCGTCGGTGAAGTGGCCGACCTGCCGCCCGTCGGTGGAGGCCAGGCCGCGGATGACCGGGGCGAGCGCGGCGGCGCGGGCCCGGCGGGCGGCCTCCGGCAGCGGGCCGTAGCCGTTGACCGGCGGCCCGAAGGGGTCCGGCTTGCCCATGCGGGAGATGAAATCCTCCGCGGTGCGGATGATCTCCAGGGACCGGGCCTCGCATTCCTCGCTGGTCGATCCCCACGCGGTGATGCCGTGCCCGCCGAGGACGCAGCCGATGGCCTGCGGGTTGTCCGCCGCGAGGGCGGCGATGTCCAGGCCCAGCTGGAAGCCTGGCCGGCGCCATGGCACCCAGGCCACGCGGTCGCCGAAGCACTCGCGCGTGCGCGCCTCCCCGTCGGCCGCGGTGGCCAGGGCGATGCCCGCGTCCGGATGCAGGTGGTCCACGTGCGGCGCCGCCACCAGGCCGTGCATCGCCGTGTCGATGGACGGCGCGGCGCCGCCCTTGCCGTGCAGGCAGAAGTCGAACGCCGCGACCATTTCATCCTCCCGGTCCACGCCGGGATAGGTCTTGGCCAGCGCGCGCAGCCGGTCCAGGCGGAGCACGGCGAGCCCGCTCCTGGTGAGCGTGCCGAGGTCGCCGCCCGATCCCTTCACCCACAGCAGTTCCACGTCCTCGCCGGTCACCGGGTCGATCTCGCTGCCCTTCGACGAGGCATTGCCGCCGGCGTAGTTGGTATTGCGCGGGTCCGATCCCAGCCGGTGCGAGCGCTCGATCAGCTGGTCAACGACCGTGCCGCCGTCAGTAGCCATGTCTCGTGTCACCTCCTACGCGCCCCAGCCCGCCTGCTCGCCGCCGACGCGTTCGGCGACGATGCGGTCGCCGTAGCCGGACCGCAGATAGGCCGCCATCGGGTCGGGGTCAAGGCCCTGACCCTCGCGCAGTTCGGCCAGCATGGGCCGGACATCGGTGTTGTAGGCGTCCATCAGCACGGCGTTGGCGCCGAGGACGTCTCCGGCTGACTGCGCGGCGGCGAGGGCGGCGGTGTTGACGAGCAGCGCCTTGGCCGTCGCCTCCTGCACGTTCAGCACCGACCGGATCTCCGCCGGGATCTTCGGCTCGATGTTGTGGCACTGATCGAGCATGAACGTGATGCCGGCGTCGCCGGTGAGACCGCCGCCCACCGAGACCTCGAACATGATCCGGAACAGCTGGAACGGGTCCGCGGCACCGACCATCAGGTCGTCGTCGGCGTAGAAGCGGGAGTTGAAGTCGAAGGCGCCGAGCTTGCCGAGGCGCAGCAGGCTGGCCACGATGAACTCGATGTTGGTCCCGGGCGCATGATGGCCGGTGTCGATGCACACCTTGGCCCGCTCGCCCAGCTGCAGGCAGTGCGCGAATGACGTGCCCCAGTCCGGTACATCGGTGTGGTAGAAGGCCGGCTCGAACAGCTTGTACTCCAGGATCAGGCGCTGCTCGCCGCCGAGCCGCCGGTAGACCTCCGCCAGGGCCTCGGCCAGACGGTCCTGGCGGGCCCGGATGCTGTCCTGCCCGGGATAGTTGGTGCCGTCCGCGAACCAGAGCTTGAGGTCCCGCGAGCCGGTCTGATCCATGACGTCGACGCAGCCGAGCAGGTGGTCCAGTGCCTTGCGCCGGATGCGCGGATCGGGATTCGCGACACTCCCGAGCCGGTAGTCATCGTCCTGGAAGACGTTGGCGTTGATCGTGCCCAGCTGCATGCCCAGGTCCGAGGCGGCCTTGGCCAGGTCCTGGTAGTCCTCGACCGCGTCCCACGGAATGTGGAGGGCCACGCTCGGGGTGATGCCGGTGTGCCGGTGCACCTGCGCGGCGTCGGCGAGCTTCTCATACGGGTTACGGGGCAGACCCGGCTGCGGGAAGACCTTGAACCGGGTGCCGGAGTTCCCGAAGGCCCACGATGGGAGCTCGATCTTCTGGCCGCGCAGCGTGTCTGTGATCATGTGCATGTCCATCGGTGGTGTCCTTGCCTCGGCCGCGGCGGAGCGCGGACGGCTACTGCCCTCCTGCCGCTACCCGCCTCGCGCCCTTGAAACGCTTCATTCGCGCGTGGGCCCGAGGCGGACTTGCAGGGCCCGGCACCCTGTCCACGTTCCCGCGCCGGGGCTGATGACGCGAGGAGCGAATCACGTTGCGCGAAGCGACGCCGCGTCGAGGGTGATCCCGGCCGCTCCGGACAGGCGATCCATGTCGGTGTCATGGGAGAGCAACGGGGCCCCCCGCCGCAACGCCACGGCTGCGATCATGCAGTCGATCAAACCCCGCGGGGTCACGCCGACGCGGCGGCAGCGGCGGTAGAGCCGGACAGCGCCGTCGAAGTCGGCCACGACGTCGAAGCGCAACAGCTCGAACCGCAGCAGCAGCCGACGCAGGTCAGTTTCCCGCTGATCACTGCGCGCCCCGGCCAGCACCTCCATGATGACCGGCTCGGTGACCGCTACCGGGCCGCCGGCCGCGATCAGCGCCGTCAGGCGCTGATCAACGGGGCTGCCCGTGGCCCGGTCGTATTCGACCCACGCTGACGTGTCGGCGAGGATCACGCGGCGCCGCGCGGCTGCGTGTCGGCAGGGGGCTCCGCGATCGCGTTCGCACCTCGCATGGCCAGTGCCTCATCGCGGGTCATGGGCTGGCCGGCCAGGTGCCGCAGGGCGAGTTCGACAGCTTCCGTCTTCGTCCGCACCCCGTAGCGGTCCATGATTGCCTGAACGTAGGTGTCCTCGATCTCGATGTTCGTCCGCGCCCTGCTCATACACCAATCGTACACCAAACGTGTACGTTACGTGTACTACTAGGTACCAACGGTGCTAGCTGCTGACCCAGCCGAAGATTTGCTCGTTGACCTCGCCGGGTTTCTCCAGGTGCGGGAAGTGGCCCGCACCCTCGATCACGAGCATCCGCGAGGAGGGGGCGAGGAGGCGTTCGGCGCCGCGGGCCAGATCCACCCTGATGCAGCCGTCGGCGGCCCCGTGCAGGTAGAGGGTGGGCTGCGGCGCCTGCCGCCCGGCCGCCTGTTCCTCGGCCAGATACAAGCCGGCGGTCCCCGGGCCGCCAGCGGCCCCGGATGACCCGCCGGGGCCGCCCGCCGCCCCCGCGGCCCGGTAATAGCCGATGGCGGCGGCCAGGTTCGCCGGCTCCCGCAGGCTTTCCCTGACGTGGGCCAGATCCTCACCCGCGTCGTAGCCGGGCGACCAGTCATGCCAGAGCCGGCCCAGGAACGACATCTCATCGCTGGCCACCAGCGCGTCGGCGAACCCGGCCGGATCGCGGAACAGGAACAGGTAGAAGAACCGCTTGAGCTGCTCGTAGTCGCTGAACAGCACCGGGTCCAGGGACGCGGGCGGCACGGCGAGCGTCACCAGCCGCCGCCACCGGTCCGGGGCGTGGGCGGCCGCCCCGTAGGCGGTCTCGGCGCCCCAGTCGTGCCCGATCAGCACCGCGTCCCCATCCCCGCCCAGGACCTCGTGCAGGGCCACGGCATCGGCGACCAGCGCGCCCAGTTGGCAGGCACCGTCCGCAGGAACCGCGGTGGGCGCGTAACCGCGCATGAACGGCGCCACCGCGTGGAACCCGGCCCCGGCCAGGGCCGGCAGCAGATGACGCCAGGTGTGGGCGGTGTCGGGGAACCCGTGCAGGCACAGCGCCAACGGGCCTGCCCCGGCCTGCAGCAGACCGAACTCAAGACCGTTGGCCCGAACCGTAGCGGACCGCACAGGAAAGGAGGGTCCCATGAGCGCCACGCTAATGCCGAGCCGCCGTCCCGGGACGCGGGAGATGCCTTCAGGGCAGGATCAGGGCCTCACGAGGTGGATCTGGTAAGGGCCTCGATCATCCGGCAGCACGGCTGCCTTCACCGGCGGCTGGCGTCCCCCGTGAGCCAGGGGATTCGCCCTCCGTGTTGGCGGCCGTCGGCCAGCGCCTCGTGCAGGTCCTGTTGCTTACGGACGAAATCAAGAACGTAAGCGGCATCCCGATGGAAGCGCTTGCTCTGGAACCTGGGGGCAGCGTCCTGGCCGACGTCCCGCGCCGCCCCGGGAGAGGCAGGCGGGCCGGCATCCGGCACCGGCGATGGTCTGTGCAATGGAATCCCCCCAGAGCTTGAACGGCGGCGCGATGTCGATCTCCGGCCGCTGGCCCAGCTTCTCCTGCCAGGACACCCGAGCTTACCGTGGACCGGCTCCTCCGGGGCCGCTAGCTCTGGATGCGCTTGTTCCCGGGGTCGTACATGGGGCGCAGGGATACGGCGGCCGGGTAGACCGCGTCGCCGATCTGGACCGTCCACTCGCCCGCGTCCAGCCAGGCCTGGTTGATCGGCTCGTCGGCGTCGATCATCGCCAGCCCGACCGCCCCGCCCAGCGTGAAGCCGTAGGACGCCGAACGGATGTCCCCGGCCGGCCGGCCATCCCGGCGGACGACCTCGGCGTGGAACATGAGCGGCTCGGGGTCGGTCACCAGCACCTGCACGAGCCTGCGGCGCAGCGGCCCGCGTTCCTTCTGCGCGAGCACGGCGTCGCGGCCGATGAACCCGCCCGGCTTGTCCAGCGCGGCCGCGAAGCCGAGCCCCGCCTCCAGCACGGTGTCGGTGTTGTCGATGTCGTGGCCGTAGTCGCGGTAGCCCTTCTCCATCCGCAGGCTGCCCAGCGCCTTGAGCCCGGCGTGCCGCAGGCCGACCGCGCGCCCGGCCTCCACCAGCCGGTCGTACACGTGGACCGCCTGCTCGGCCGGGATGTACAGCTCGTAGCCGAGCTCGCCCAGGTAGGTGATCCGGATGCAGAGCACCCGGGCGAACCCGATGTCGATCTCGGCCGCCCGGCGGAACGGGAACGCCTCGTTGGACATGTCGGCCGAGGTGACGCCGGCCAGCAGGTCCCGCGACCGCGGGCCCTGGATGTTGATCTGCGCGTAGCCCGAGGTCACGTCGGTGACGAACGCGTGCGCGTCCCCGATATGGCGGCGCAGCCAGGTCTCAGCGTGCCGGTGCGCGGTGTCGGAGGCGACCACCCAGAACCGGTCATCGGCGAGCTTGGTCACCGTGAGGTCGGCTTCCAGCGTGCCGCCGGGGTTGAGCCACTGGGTGTAGGTGATCCGGCCGGGCTCGCCGTCCACGTGGTTGGCGGAGACCTGCTCCAGCACCCGCCCGGCGTCGCGGCCCTGGACGTCGAACTTGGCCATGAAGGCCATGTCCATGAGGATCACTCCGGTGCGCGTGGCGTGGTGCTCGGCCTCCCAGTAGCCGAACCAGTCCTGCCGCCCCCAGGACAGCTGGCCGGCCTTCGGCGCGGCGCCCTCTGGCACGGCGCCCTCCGGGGCGTACCAGTCGGCGCCCTCCCAGCCGCTGACGTCCCGGAAGTACGCCCGCTGCGCCACCAGCCGCTGGTGGATCGGCGACACCTTCGCGCCGCGCGCGGTCCGCATCGGCCGGCCCGGGTAGTGGGTCTCGTACACCATGCCCAGCGACTCGACGGTCCGGGTCGCGCGGTACTCGGGGTTGGCCTGGTAGCGGTGCAGCCGGTCGATGTTCATGGCCGTCACGTCGATGTCGGGCCGGCCCTCGGCGATCCAGTGCGCGATCACCCGCCCGATTCCGCCGCCGGTCAGGATCCCGATCGAGTTCAGCCCGGCGGCCACGAAGTAGTTCCGCAGCTCCGGCGCCTCGCCGACGATCGGGAGCAGGTCCGGGGTGAAGCTCTCCGGCCCGCAGAACAGCTTCTTGATCCCGGTCTCCTCCACCACCGGGACCCGGGAGATGGTGCGCTCCAGGAACGGGGCCATCCGGTCCCAGTCGGGCGAGATTTCGCCAAACGAGAAGTCCGCCGGGACTCCCGATACCCGCCACGGCGCGCAGACCGGCTCGAACAGGCCGAGCATCAGCCCGCCGCCCTCTTCCCGGTAGTAGCCGTAGCTGGCGGGGTCCTCCAGCACCGGCCAGTCCCCGTCGACTCCCTCGATCGGCTCGGTCAGCAGGTAGTAGTGCTCGGCGGCCTGCAGCGGGATGGTCACCCCGGCCAGCTCGCCGAGTTCCCGCGCCCACATCCCGGCGCAGTTGACCACGTATTCGGCCTCGACGTCGCCGCGCGGGGTGCGGACACCGGCCACGGCACCGGCGCTGCGCAGAAAACCGGTGACCGGGACGCCCTCGATGATCCGCGCGCCCCGCATCCGGGCTCCCCGGGCCAGCGACATCGTCACGTCGACCGGGTTCACCCGGCCGTCGGCCGGGATGTAGAAGCCGGCCAGCACGTCGTCGGTCCGCGCCAGCGGCCACAACTTGGCCACCTCACGCGGCGAGATCTCGTGCACCTCCACGCCGCACAGCCGGTTGAACGCGGCGACCCGCCGGTACTCCTCCAGCCGTCCCGGCTCGATGGCCAGCTCGATCAGCCCGCACTGCTTCAGGCCGGTCGCGAGCCCGGTCTCCGCCTCCAGCCGGGCGTACAGGTCCCGGGTGTACATCCGCAACTCGGTCGAGGTCTGCGAGGTCGAGCCGAAGGTGGCCATGAGCCCGGCCGCGTGCCAGGTGGTGCCCGAGGTCAGCCGGTCGCGCTCCAGCAGCACCACCTCGCCCACCCCGGCGTGCGCGAGGTGGTAGGCGACCGAGGTGCCGATGATGCCGCCGCCGATGACGACGACGCGGGCGCGCTCGGGGAGGGCGGCGGATGCGGGGGGTGTGTCCATGGCCTCTTGTCAGCTGAACAGGCTGGGCTGCGAGGGCCCGCGGGCGCGTTCCCGCTTGAAGTGCTTGCTCAGCGCAACCTCCTGCCCCTGGTAGTTCGAGTCCAGCGCATAGCCGTAGAGCCGGTCCGGCGGCTCGATCATGCGCTCGAAGCTCAGCTTGCAGATGTTCTGGCCGTGCTCGACCGCGAAGGGCACGTCGTGGGCGCGGACCTCGAGCGCCGCCCGGCTCCCGGTGAACGCCGAGATCTCCGGGTCGTAGCCGAAACCGGGGTCGAAGAAGCCCGCGTAGTGCGTCCGGAGTTCGCCGCTCGTCGGGTCGTAGGCCGTCATCTCGGCCGCGTACTCCGGGGGGATCGCCACGCTGTCCTCGGAGAGCAGCAGGTAGAACTTCTCGGGGTGCAGCACGATGCGGGCACCGTGCTTGCTGCCCTCGCTGAGGACCTCCTCCCAGAAGGCGCGCACCGCGTAGTGGTCGGTCTTGCCGAGGTCGATCAGCTCACTGTTCTCCTTGGCCCGGTACCCGATCACCTCCTGGCCGCGCCTCCCGGCCGAGGTGCAGCCCCATGAACAGGCCGTTGCTGACCGCTATCTGATCGCCGGTCAGCGCCACCCCGTTCCGGTACAGCAGCGGGGTGGCCGCGTGCAGCCGCCTGATCTGGTCATCGGCGAGGCCGGTGTGCCCCCTCATCAGCCGGAGCTGGTTCAGCGACAGCCCGGGATGGAGGCGGATGGTGAACGTCCGCGGAACGATCTCCAGGTACAGGCGCCCGCGGTAGCCCCGGCGCACCTCGTCGAACATGAAGCTGTTGTCGGTGATGACCCTGGTGAAGATGTCCAGCCGGCCGGTGGAGCTCTTCGGGTTGGCCTTGGCGCTGACGTCGGGCGGGAGATCCAGCTGCTCGACCAGGGGCACCAGGTAGGGCCGGTTCTGCTCGAGGATGCCGCCCGCGCCGCCGGCCAGGTCGATCCGGCCCATCTCGTAGCGGCGCAGCGCGCTCTCGACGGGCTCGTCGTCGGGCAGGAAGCTGCAGCGCAGGCGGTAGGCGACGTCGCCGAGCCGCAGGTCCAGGCTGGCCGGCTGGATGCTCTGGGCCGGCAGCTCGCCCTCGCCGGACAGGAGCCAGCCTTGCTTGATGGCCTCGGCGATCATCTGGGAGGGGAACACGCCGCGGTCGTCGCCGCGGCTCATGGTCTCCCGAGCCTCCCGCAGCGCTGGCCCGCGACCAGGCTCCTCCCGTCATTCACCCGGCAAGGGTACGTCATGGGGTCAGCTCACAGGCCCGCGTCGCGGCACCGCGCCGGCGGGACGCGGCGGTCTCTCCCGTTCCCCGGCTCCTGGGCCCCGCGGGCCGACACGCCACGGCGGCAGCCACTGTCGGTGGGGTGTGCGACGGTATCGTCGATGGCAGCCGGCGCCGGGGGTGCCCGGCCGGCCCGCCCACACCGGGAGGCAAGCGTGGGAAGCGAGCAGGACAGCGGGCAGGAGCTGCGGTTCCGCAGCGACATGACGGTCGAGCTCGTCAAGCACTGCGCGGCCGATTCCGACGTGGTGTGGGCGGCGCGGGTGTCCACGGTAGGCGAGCAGTCCTTCGAGGACCAGCGGTCTGCCGAGCAATCCCAGGGGCTGATCAACTACCTGATGCGGGACCGCCATGGGAGCCCGTTCGAGCACAGCTCCATGACGTTCCTGGTCATCGCCCCGATCTTCGTCTTCCGGGAGTTCCACCGGCACCGGATCGGTTGGTCCTACAACGAGGAAAGCGGCCGTTACCGCGAGCTCGAGCCCGTCTTCTACACCCCCGCCGCGGACCGCAAGCTCATTCAGCAGGGACGGCCCGGCAAGTACCACTTCGTCGAGGGAACCCCCGAGCAGCTGCAGCTGACCGAGGCCGCCATGCGCGACTCGTACCGGCAGTCCTACGGGGCCTACCTGCAGATGCTCGGCAACGGCATCGCGCGCGAGGTGGCCCGGGCCGTGCTGCCGGTCGGGATCTACTCGTCGATGTACGCCACCTGCAACGCTCGTTCGCTGATGCACTTCCTGTCCCTGCGGACCACGCACGAGATGGCCTCAGTGCCCTCGTTCCCGCAGCGCGAGATCGAGATGGTCGCGGGGCAGATGGAAGAGCTGTGGGCGAAGCTCATGCCCCTCACCTACGCGGCCTACAACACCAACGGCCGCCGCGCGCCGTAGGCCGCGCGGGGAACGTAGCCAGATCCCGCCTTCTTGCCTCACCGCCCTCTTGCGTCACCCCTCCTCACCCGTCACCGCCGGTGTCGTGAACGAGGGCTGGCGGCCGATCACGCTATCCCATCCATCTCGCACGAAAACTATTTGACATCATATGGTTCGATGACTAACTTTTAAGATGCATACCGAGCGAAGAGGGGCAGGAGACGGCCATGACTGATCTGCCGTTCGAGGGCCGGGTTGCGCTGGTCGCGGGCGCGAGCCGGGGTATCGGGGCGGCCACCGCCGAGGCGTTCGCCGCCGCCGGGGCCGCCGTCGTCCTCGGCGCGCGTGACATGGCGGCGCTGGAATCTGTCGTCAAGCGCATCGAGGCGAACGGGGGGCGGGCGCTGGCGGTGCGGTCCGACGTGGCTGATGTGGACTCGGCCCGCGAGCTGGCCGAGGCGGCGGTCACGGCGTTCGGGCGGCTGGACGCGGCGTTCAACAACGCCAGCGCCGGGCCGTTGCCCGCCCCGCTGGCCGACATCGATCCCGGCGAGTTCGACCTCGGCATCGCCACCAACGTCCGCGGCACCTTCCTCGGCATGAAGTTCCAGATCCCTGCCATGCTGGCGTCGGGCGGCGGCGCGATCGTGAACATGGCGTCGATCGCCGGGCTTCACGCCACCGCCAACCTGGCCGCGTACGTGGCCGGCAAGGCCGGGATCATCGGCCTGACCAAGGTCGCCGCGCTCGACTACGCCGACCAGGGCATCCGGGTCAACGTGGTGGCGCCGGGGCCGATCCTGACCTACCACCTGGAGGCCGCCGGGCCGGAGGCGCAGCGGCTGGCCGGGCTGTCCATCCCGATGCGCCGGACCGGTTCGGTCTCGGAGGTGGCGCAGGCGGTGCTGTGGCTCTGCTCTAGCCGGCCTCGTTCATCACCGGGGCCGTCATCCCGGTCGACGGCGGCCAGCTGGCCGGGAACAAGCCGCCGCAGATGTACCGGCAGGGCCAGCCGATGACCGCATCCGGGCCAGCGGCCGGGTAGCTACCGGTAACTCGCCGCCCAGCGCGCCGCCCGGGTCCGCGTGGCCGACGAGCTCGGTGAGCAGTTCCTTCAGTGTCGCCAGCCGCCCGGCACCGAGGAGGCCGGCGTACTCCGCCTCGATTTCCGCGACTATCTCCAGTGCGTTGCGCATCAGCGCCTGCCCTTTGGCGGTCCGCCTGACCACGATGGCCCGGCTGTCGGCCGGGTCCGGCTTCCGGCTGACGTAGCCCTTCTGGGACAGGAGCGCGAGCTGCTGGCTGACAGCCTGGCGGGTCACGCCGCACCGCCGCGCCAGCGCGGAAATGGTGGTCTCGGCGGTATCGAGGTTGGCGAGCAGCGCCGTATCGGTATTGGTCACGTCCTGATAGCCGCGCTGGCGCAGCAGGTTCAAGGTCTCCCGCATCTCGGCCTCCGACGCACGCGTCACGAGCCGGTACAGCGTCGCGTCGCGCCAGGCCCGCAGCCTGGCCGGATCGTCGGGCAGCACGGGCCGCATACGCAAGCTCCATGGCAGATATGCGCAAGTTGCTTTACGTTAGCCCCACTCGTGGCCGGGGTGCCAGGGAAAGGGGTGCCGCGTCCGGGTCTATCGTCGGCGGCACGAGCCGGAGAACCGGACAGGGAGGTGAGGGTTGCCGCCACCTGAGCCGCCGCAGGGCGTGGGCAAGACCGCGCTGGGGGTCGCGCGGGTGCGGGCGCGCGAGAGCCAGCGGGAGGACCGGCTGTTCGACGACCCCTACGCGCAGGCGTTCGTGGACGCGGCCCCCGGGGCGTTCCCCGAGGAGCAGGCGGTCAGGGACGGCCCGGCCGCCCACGGGCAGCTGGCGTCGCTGGGCGCGGCGTTCTACACACATGCCATCATCCGCACCCGGTTCTACGACGACTACCTGACGGTCGCCACCGCGGCCGGGAGCCTGGCAGGCGGTGCTGCTGGCCGCGGGCCTGGACACCCGGGCCTTCCGGCTGGCCTGGCCGGCCGGGACACGCGTGTTCGAGCTCGACCTGCCCGGCGTGCTCGCCTTCAAGGAAGCGGTGCTGGACGCCCGCGGTGCGGTGCCGCGCTGCGAGCGCGTGACCGTGCCCGCCGACCTGCGCGAGGACTGGCCGGCCCGGCTGACCGCGGCCGGTTTCGGCCCGGCCCGGCCTGCCACATGGCTGGCGGAAGGGCTGACCATTTACCTTGCGGCCGGTGAGGCCGAGCGGCTGTTCAGCATGGTGGGTGATCTGTCGGCACCGGGCAGCCAGCTCGCGTTCGAGCACGACCCGCGCGGCCTGGACACGATGACGGCCACGGCGCGGCAGATACCGGCCATGCGCAAGTACACCTCGCTGTGGAAGGGCGGGCTCGGCGATCCGCCCGGCTGGCTCGCCGACCACGGCTGGCGGCCGGAGTTCCACCGGCTCGCGGCGCTCGCCCGTTCCTACGGGCGCCCGGTCCCGGACTCGGCCCGCAGCGGGTTTCTCACCGCCGTGCGGGTGGCCACGGTCGCGCGGGGAAGTTCGCGGCCGGAGCCGGGGTGAGCCCGGCGGTCATGGACGGCAGCGCGGCCTGCCGTCAGCGGAACCGCTCCCCGGCCGCGAGGTCATCGCCGGGGTCGAGGTCGATCACGAGCCGATCGGGCGGGATCAGCGCCTCCTCCTGCAGGCACCGCCACTTCTCCCCCGGCTCGATGCCTTCGATCGTGTCGCCGTCGCGAATGACGTCACCGCGCCCGAACACGTAGCCCGCGGCGTTGCGCAGATAGATGGCCAGGCGCGGCAGCTCGATGCCGTGGCAGTGACACTGGAGATCGGGTAGGCCGAACGCCTGGAGGCCAAGGGTGTCCATCACCACGTCGCTGGCGCTGCCTTCCACCCGGAACAGCCGCACGTTCACCAGCCCCATTAGGGGCGGGCCGTCCGGTGACGGCGACGGCAGGAGCTGGCCGGCGGTGGGCCACCACGCCGCGGCCGGCCCGGTGAGCCGGCAGACCGCCAGGACGGTGGTGCGGAAGGCCTCGAGCCGCTGCGCGGGAGGGTACGGACGGCCGAACATCTCGCCGACGGTCAGGGCCGACCGGCACCGGTCCAGCACCGTCTGCGCCTGCGGGAACTCCCACGTCTGGCTGAGGTCGATCCGGTCCGGGTCCTTCAGCTGCTCATCGCGATCCGCCGCCATCAGGACCGACATGATGGGCACCACCGGCCCGTCCACGGCATCCACGTCGCCGTAGTCCTCGTGGACGAGCAGCGTTGGCTGCCTGTCATCACCGGCGAGCACGGTGCCGGGCAGGGTGCTGTTTACCTCCGCCAGCAGGCTGGCCTCATCGAGGCCGGCCTTGTGCTCGTAGAGCAGTTCAACCAGCAGCGAGCCGGCGTCCGGCGGCGGCACCGTAACCCGGACCTTCCCGCGGCGGCGACCAAGGGCCCATGCCCGTGGCTGGGCATGGGCCCCCGTCCGTTGCCAGGCTGAGCTGCCGCAGGTCGAGCGGCCATTGTCTTAGTGACCTGTGGTCCTAGTGGCCGCCGCCGCCGTGACCGCCGCCACCGCCGCCGCCGTGACCGCCGCCGCCGTGACCGCCGCCACCGCCGGAACCGCCGCCGCTACCGGAGCCGCCGCCGCTACCGCCGGAACCGCCGCCGCCGCCGCCGGCGCCGCTGCTGCTGGAACTGCTGTTGCTGGAACTGCTGCTGGTGGAACTGCTGCTGGTGGAACTGCTGCTGGTGGAACTCTTGCTGGCGGGGCTGCTCTTGGCCGGGCTCTTCTTGGCGGGATCATCGATGAACTCGGCGAAGGGGAAGGCCCGGTGACGCCGCGGCGGGATCAGGAAGTTCTGCCGCCGGGTGGCGGTGATGAACCGCTCCAGCCCGTTGTCCGTCGGCGGCACGTGGAACTGCGCCTGCAGGTCCAGCGACGCCTGGTTGACCCGCATCGTGCGGAAGAATTCGGCCGTCGGTACGAAGACCATGAACTCCAGCTTCGGCTGCTTGGTCCCGTTGGGAACGTCCAAGGCGTCGAAGCCGGGCCCGTCGTTCCGCACGTGGATCGGCCTCCCGTCGGCCGTCCGGGACGACCGCTGCAGGCACGAGATGTGGCCCATCCGGTGCTGGTGCACGCCGTTTTCGAGCCGCGTGCCGATGCCCGCCGCGCTCCTCGCCGCGTCGCCGGCGCCCTGGAAGACGTTCGGGAGGAAGGCGGTGCCGCCGCTGTTGGTGAACTGGTCGGCGCGGCCCAGGGACGGCGGCGGGTCCGAGCGGAACATGTACTGGACGCGCTCCAGGAACGTCCCATCGGCTTGCGGTACCCCGGCCGCGTTGAGGTCGAAGAACTGGGCCATGTCGAGGATGTCGTGCGACAGGTGCTGCAGCGACCCGAAGTCGAAGTAGTCGCCCATCTGTGCCGTCGTGAAGTGGATCCCGTCGGCGCCCACGAACGTGACGTCGTTCGCCGGGGCGGTCGCGTTGACCTGCTGGTCGGCGAAACCCATCCACATCGGGGAGCTCGGGTTCAGGAACTGGGTGAAGGGCAGGTTGTTCTGCTCGGCGACCTTGCGGGGCAGCCCCTGCTGGACGAACATGAGCCGCGTGCCGGTGAAGGCCAGCCCGGCCTTGAGGCGGGGCGACCGCACCTTCATGCCGGCCAGCGTGTCGCTGCCGCCCAGGAACGCCAGCACGTCCCAGACGTTGGCCGTGTTGTCGCTGCGTATCGTGAAGAGCAGCTCGTTCGCCTCGATCATGACCGGGACGTTGAACGTCTTCTTCGTGATGCCCGGGTTGACCGGGCTGACGTCGGTCGGCGACGGCACGGCCTCCTCCAGGGCGAACCGGGTCTCGTCGGAGAGGAGCCGCGGCACCTTGGCGTCGAACAGCTTGCCGGGAAACCGGGCGAAGTACGGCAGCCCGTACGCCACGAACGTGAACACGCCCGCCGGCGAGAACTGGTATGCCTCCTCGATCTGGTCCAGGGCGCGGGCGAGCTCGTCCTGATCCTCCCGGTCGGGCGTGGACGTCAGCGTGGCCGTCGCGAACAGCGTAAAGACCGGCGGGAACGCCACCATGACACCGTTGATCGTCGTCGCGGGGGCGGTGAACGCACCGATGTCGAACTGCGTCTCCGGCAGGTCCAGCCGGTGGGCCTTCGCGTTCGCGAGCGACGCCGCGGCCGGGCTGGCGACGCGGGCCGGGGTGACAGCTAGGCCCCGCAGCGCCTCGAGGCCGGCGAAGCCAGCCGCCAGCGCGCCGCCGGAAATTAGCATCTTGCGCCGGGAGAACCCCTTCCTGGCGGGCGGGCGCCCGCTGGCCTGGTGCTTTCCGGCCTGGCCGGTGCCTCCGGCCTGGTGCTTCCCTCCAGAGTGGCTGGCTGGGGCAGCGTTGAGTTCGGGATTGATGGACTCGTCCATGAGTTGAGCCTCCTGTAGCGGGGGCGCCATTCGGGGCCAGGACTCGGGCCCGGGCGCAGGAGGAGCGGGTAAAGCTAGATACCCTGCTGGCACACTAGGGGCGGCCGTCACTCGGGGGTAGAGACGGACTTCCCTGAAGGGGACGGAAGTCCCCTAGGGGTCCCCTCCGACGTGGGCACAGGCAGCAGGCCGAACGCGTCGGCGACGGTGAGCGCACCCGATCTGTTGCGCACGCCGAGCTTGCGGAACAGCCGCGTCTGGACGTTCTCGACGGTCTTCGGGGCGATGCCGAGCGCCCGTGCCGTCTGCCGGATCGAGTGGCCGCTGGCCAGCGACTGCAGAATGTCGCTTTCGCGCGAGGTGAGCTCGGGCAGGCCGCCGGTCCCGTTGCCCGGCTCGTCCCATCTGGCCTGCACCACGCCGATGAGCGGGCGCATCGGCATAGAATCCACCACCAGGTACCCCTGGTCCACCATCCGGAGCACGGGCAGGAAGTGATCGTCCACCCGGTCGGCGGCGACCAGCGCGCTGGCGCCGCTGGCCAGCGCCTCGGCCAGGTCGGGGGAATCGAGGGGCTGGCTGTGCACCAGGACGGCCGGGATGCCCATCTCCGCGACCAGTTCCCAGTCGGACGGCGCCGGGTTGACGAGCGCGGCCACGATCGGCCCGCGGTGCCACCGGGCCCAGTGCGTGTCGGCCACCGGCCCGGGCCGCCGGATAAGCACGAACGGCAGCTTGTTCGCGAGCAGGACGACCACCACCCGGTCCAGGTCGGGACCGGGCCGCCCGGCCACCAGGGCGAGGACGCCCGCACCGCCCTCGGCCCGCTGCCTGCGTGGCGCGGCGGCGCTTTCCCGCTCCAGCATGCCGAGTGAGGCGGCCCGGGCCACGGCGTGCGCCCCGCTGCTCACGTCCAGCTTGGCGTAGACGCGGCGCTTGAGGTTCTCCACCGTGAGCGGGCTGATCCCCAGCAGTGCCGCGATCTCGGTGACGCTGTGACCGGAGCCGGTCAGGACGACGATCTCGTGCTCCCGGTCCGTCAAGCCGCCGCGCTCCCGCCTGGCCTCCCGCGCGTGGTCGCCCTTCTTGCGGCGGAGCAGCGCCAGCACCGCGGTGAGGCCGCGCGACTCGGGCACGAGCGAGGAAACGCCGGCCCGGCAGGCGGCGGCAACGTCCTGTTCCGACGCATCGCGGTAGGTGACGATGACATTCAGGTCCGGGAAGCGGTGCACCAGCGCGCTCACCCGCCCGGCCATGTCGCCGAGCCGCTGCCCGGCGTCGAGGATCACAACATCGGGCCGCCGCAATTCGCAGAGGGCGAGGATGCCATCGGGTTCAGCCACCCGCCCCACCACGGCTACATCCGGCCGGACGGCGAGACAGGCGGCCAGGGCGTCGCGAAGCAACCGTCTCGGCGACTGCACTGCCACCCGTACCGTGACGCGCGTATGCATCGCTACCATCGCTGCCAGGGGTTCCGTTATCTCCGCTCCCAGCAGTTGCTGTTTGGCCTGGATTCTACGGCTATCGCGCCACTAACCGCCGGTAAATCGCCCTTTGCGCTGCTAGCCGCCCTGGCCAGACCGGTAGCGCCGGGACTGGCGCCCTGGCCGGAAACCCTACGTGCCGGTAACGAAACTCCGCGCGGTCAATCCCGCGCTGATTTGATAACGCAGGGTGACCGTGATACGCGCGTGATCACTGATGGCGATCACGCCGGAACGTGCCCGCCGGTGGGCAGCGGCGCAAATAGAGCCGCGTTTTGCGCATATTCGCCTAGCAAACCAGCGACAAACACGTAGGAATAACGGGCCGGCCATCCCGGTCGCGGGCCAGCCGCGCAGCCAGCGGCCGTGGCCAAGTTTGGCCAATTTGGCTAATGGAGATGACCGGGCGGCGCGGCGATTCGCGCCCGCCCACCTCGCTATCGCCGCGCTGCCGGCGACCTCTTGCGGGGTCGCGCCGGGGTTCGCGGCGGTTCACGATGAAGGGATGGGACGCGGCGCAGCCAGCGGGCGAAGGGCGCCCGTCGCCCCGGTGACGGCCGCGCCGCGCCGGAGGCATGCTGCCGGTCAACGCATCCGTCCCCTGCCAAACTGAGCGTTTATGTCCACGTGGATCTTGAAGGAAGCCGCGCCGGGTCCCGGGCTGCGGGTCGCGATCAAGGACCTCATCGATGTGGCTGGCCTGCCCACCACGGCGGGGAGCCGGGCGGTCGCCGACCGGGCCGGGCCTGCCGCCGCCGACGCCGCCTGCCTGGCGGGCCTGCGCGCCGCCATCGCCCGCGGCGAGGCGTGCCTGGCGGGCAAGACCAACCTCCATGAACTGGCCTACGGCATCAGCGGGATCAACCGGGCGTTCGGGACGCCGGTCAACCCGCTCGATCCCGCCCTGGTGCCGGGCGGCTCGTCCAGCGGCTCGGCGGTCGCCGTGGCCACCGGGGAGGCCGACGTCGCGTACGGCTCGGATACCGGCGGGTCCATCCGGATCCCCGCCGCCTGCTGCGGCGTGGCCGGCCTGAAGACCACGTGGGCCCGGATCCCACTGGCTGGGGTGCGGCCGCTCGCGCCGAGCCTGGACACGGTCGGGCCGATGGCGCGTGATGTGGCCGGCCTGACCGCCGGGATGGAGCTGCTCGAGCCGGGATTCACCGTGTCCGCCGGCCCGCCCGCGGTGGTTGGGCGGGTGGCGATGGCGGCCGACCCGGTGATCTCCGCGGCGGTTGACACGGCGCTCGCCGCCACCGGGTGGCGGATCTCGCCGGTGGTGCTGCGCGGGCTGGACGCCGCGATGAACGCCGCCATGACCGTGCTCGACGCCGAGGCGTGGGAGAGCAATGCGGCGCTGGCCCGGTCCGCGCCGGAGAAGATCGGCCGCGACGTGCTGCAGCGGCTGCGCGCGGGCAGTGAGATCACCCCGGCCGCGCTCGGCCGGGCCCGGCAGCACGCACCGCACTGGCGGGCGGTGCTGTCGGAACTATGGGATCAGGTTAACCTGCTCGCCCTGCCCACGCTGCTGGGCTTCCCGCCCGCGCTCGGCGACGCCCGGGCGCTGCTCCGGATCCGCGGGCTCACCTCGCCGGTGAACCTGGCGGGCCTGCCCGCGCTGGCGCTGCCGGTGCCGGCCGACGACCCGCTGCCGGCCAGCGTCCAGCTGATCGGGCCGCCCGGCGGCGAGGAGCGGCTGCTCGCCGCCGGGGCCGTGCTCGAGCAGGCGGTGCGCGGCTAGGCAGGATGCCAGCCGGCCTGGCACCAGCAGCCGGGCAGGCTGCCTGCGGTGACGGGCCCCGGTCAGGCGGACGTGGTGGAGGAAGCGCCAGCCCTTGCCCGTGAGCAGGAACTCCATGGACGCCCCCGCCTCCCCAGTCCCCCCAGGCCCGGGCATTGCGGCGATCCCGTTCAGCATCGCCTGCGGGTCGCCCCAGTGATGCTCGCCCAGATGGGCGTCGACGATGTCGGTGACCTCGCCGCTGCCCAGGTCGATCCCGGCCAGGTAGGGCCGGGTGATGATGTTGGCCCAGACCCGGCCGCCGGACCATTCCAGGTCGTTGAGCCCGCCGACCCGCTCGCCCTCGCACCGGACCCGGATGACCTCGAGCGGTGCCAGGGTCCGCGGGTCCCGCCTGACCAGCTCGCCGCTGCCGTCGCTGGTCAGGATGTGGACACCGGTGCTGCAGATGCCCCAGCCCTCCCGGTTGTACGGGATGGTTTCCAGCAGGGCCAGGGTGCCCGGATGCCAGCGCAGCGCGGTCCGCTCCCGCCAGGTGAGCTGCCAGATGGCCTCACCCGCCAGGCAGATGCCCTCCGCGAACAGCTCCGGCGGCAGCGGCGCGCAGGCCTCCCACTCCCCCGCGCCGAGCCGGTACCGGCGCAGCGACGACTGCCCGTACTGCCCGGTGCTCTCCCACACGGCGCCGCCGGCCAGGATCAGGCCCTGCGTGAAGCCGCGGCCCGGGTGAGGCAGGCGCCGGAGCACCTTGAGCCGGTGGAACCTCATGCCTGGCTGCGCCTGGCGGGCCCGCGCCGTGGCCGCCCACCGGGCCAGGACCGGCCGCAGCGGGCGGTCGGTGTACCCGCCGTCGGCGAGCCCGGCCCGCCGCTCGAAGATGTTGCGGGAGCCGAAGTCGCCCGTCAGCACCCAGGACACCCCGGCTGAGGTGAAGTACAAGGGCAGCATCACCAGGCCGGCGCACCAGGCGAACTGCGTCGCGTGGCGGGCCTCGTGCGCGAGTAGCGCCTCGTGCCCGAGCAGAGCGTCCCGCTCGATGCGCGTCATGATGACGTTCCCGAGCGTGAACGCGGGCGCGGGCGGCACGGGCAGCCGGTACCGCTCCCCGATCAGCAGGCCGTCACGGCCGGGGCCCAGCCTGGCCCGCCCGGCGGCCGCCACCAGCAGGCCGGCCAGGGTCGACCCATTGACCAGGTTGGCCACCAGCCGCACCCGGTAGGCGGCGCGCATCGCTACGCCCAGCTGGCCCGGGTCAGGAGCCCAGCTGGTCCGGGTTCGGCCCGTTCGGCGTCGGCCCGTTCGGCGTCGGCCCGTTCGGCGTGATCGGCGGGGCCGGCGCGGCCGCCACCCCCACCGAGTCCCAGATGGGCTTCGGGGCCGCCGGCATGCTCAGCGGCACCTGGCTGTGCTCGCGGTGCGCGGCCGCCGCGCCCCGGTGGTACTCCTCGAGCCGCTGCACGAACGCCGGGTCCCCGTACGGCCTGCCGTCGATGAGTGGGCCCTGCCGGTGCTCCAGCACGGCGAGCACGTCGTCACCGGTGAGGGTCTTGTGCGTCTCCAGCGCGTGCGCCAGGCACAGGATCTGGTGCCGGTTCTCGGTGAGCAGATCCTCGACCCGCGCCAGGAGGGTGCCGAGGCTGTCCTCGATCCGGTCCGCCAGCGCCCGGCGCAGCTCCGCCTCGGGGTCCTGGCCCTTCTTCTTCCGGCCGCCCTGCCCGCCGCCGGGCGAGCCGACCTCGAGCCGCTTGGCGGTGGAGTACGACGACACGGTGGAGCCCATGCCCCAGAAGCCCTCCATGAACGACGCCACCGTGGTGGCCGACTCCAGGTCGCCGGACACGCCGGAGGAGCTGTCGTTGTCGAAGAACATCCGCTCCCCCGCCAGGGAGGCCAGCGACACCAGGATGTCGGTCTCGTACTCGCTGCGCCACCGGGTGAACTGGTCCTCCGGCGGGATGCTCGCCACCATGCCGAGGTAGTCGCTGCCCTTCTCGATGGTGGCGATGTCGATCTCCATGTGCTGGCGGGTGCGGTAGGCGACCAGCGCGTGGCAGGCCTCGTGCACAGCCACCGCATGCCGCTCCCGCTCGATGTACTCCACGTCCTCCGGCGGGCCGAGCTCCTTGAGCTGCTTGGCGCGGATCACGTCCTGCCAGGTGATGACGTCCCGCCCGTTGCGGATCGCGGTGATCAGCGCCTCGTTGACCGTGTCCTTGATGGTCGCGCCGGTCGCGTACGGCGTGATGATCGCCAGCTTCTCCACCTGCTCGGGGGTCAGCTCGTGCCGCACCTTAGCCAGGTAGCCCTCGTAGGTCTTCACCCGGCCGACCTTGGACGGGTAGCCGACCTTGTAGATCCGGTCGATCCGGCCGGGCCGCAGCAGCGCCTCGTCCAGCGCCTCCGGCATGTTGCTCGCCATCATCACGAGCATCCGGTACTTGGGCGGCGGCTTGGGCCGCATGCCGAAGATCCGCCGGATGTGGCGGTTGACGAAGCCGCGCGGCTTCTTCAGCCCGGACAGCTCGGTGAGCAGCGCCTGCAGGGTGCCCATGCCGCCGCCGCCACCACCGCCGCCCATGCCCCCGCCGATGATCTGCTTGCTGCGGCCGCCCTCCGGCTCGTCCTCGATGCCCGACTGCATGGCCCGGCGCAGCAGCATCCACTGCACGTCCTGCGACAGGTAGGAGAAGCCGTGACAGCCCGCCCGGTGCGGCGCGGGCGTCATCCCGCGCGGGAACCCGGGGCCGCCCTGGGCCAGCGCGCCGCGGTTGCCGAGCGAGTCGGCCTCGTCGAAGAAGACGATCACCCCGCCGTAGCGCAGCGCGAGCCGCCGCAGCTTGCGGAACAGCCCTTTCACCTTGAGGACGCCGACGCCGAAGAACATGTTGATGAACGCGCCCGGGTCGACGAACACGTATGGCTTGCCGGTCTCCCCGGCCACCGCCTCGGCCATCAGCGTCTTGCCGGTGCCGGGCGGCCCCCACAGCAGGATGCCGCCGGGCACGTAGCCGCCCCGGTCCTCGATCTGCTCCGGGTGCTCGAGGTAGAGGATGTTCTCCTTCACCTTCTGCAGCACGTGGTCCTGGCCCCAGACGTCGGCGAACCGGGTCTTGATGTCGTCGGGGTAGTAGACGTTGACCCCGCCCCGGGACAGGAACCAGAACAGCGCGGCGAACTGGAGGATGAGGAAGAGCATGGCGAACACGATCTGGAACACGAACGGGAGCGCGTGCCAGATGTAGCCCGGCATGTGCAGCAGGGCCAGGAACGGGTTGGTGTGAGTCACCTTGCCGACGACCACGGCGATCACGGCGATCCAGAACACCCAGGTGAGCAGCCGCCAGACACGGAACCGGGTCCAGTCGGAGAGCCTGCGGTGGGTGACCCGCTCGAACCCGCCGAAGACCGTGTGGATCCAGAAGTGGTGGTAGCCCGCCCAGTGCTCGCTGATCAGGAAGTGGATCTGGCGCAGCGCCTCCAGGGCGATCAGGATGAAGACCCATGAGGCCGACCTGGCCTCGATGCGGGCCGCGTCGGCGAACCCGATGAGTGGGTTGTTCGCCATCGCGGACCAGGCCAGGACGAACCAGATCAGGATGAGCAGGAGCAGGAACCTTACCCGGTCCCAGAACGAGAGCGGCTTGCGGGTGCGCCGGTCCTCGTCCCGCGGCCGCCCTCCGGGCGGGCGCAGTCCCTCGACCGGGCCCGCGGGGGTTGTAGTCATCAGTTGCTCCTGATCGTGAATGACTGCATAACGGTGTCAATCTCGCTGTGGTTGTGCTGGTAGCAGGTCACCGTGCAGTGCAGCACCAGCAGGTAGATCTCAGTATTGTCGGCGTTGGTGAAGGCGACCTGATCGAAGGTATCGGCGCTGCCGCCCGGGAAGGTGTAATCGAAGGTAACCCGGACCCCGTGCACGCCCTGTTCCTGCGTGAGCACCGTGTTGCGCAGCAGGTGAAACTTGGTCAGCGGGAAGCCGCTCTGAGCGGCGCTCTGCCTGGATGCGGACGTCACGGGCAGGAAGATGTCGCGCAGCTCGTTGTAGGACATGGAACTGCTCGCGGACGAGCTGAGCGGCTCGACCAGCGCGAAGGCGAACGGCTGCGGGGTCACCGCGCCAAACACATGGGATGCCGACGGCGCGGAGCTGCCGTCATAGCCGGCGGCCCACACGCCGGTCGGCTCCGACGAGCCGCTGCCGCCGCGCAGGGCGTGGGCGAGCGCCGCGTCGCTGACCTTGTGCCAGCCTCCCGGGACCTTGAAGAAGGCGTGCGAGTCAGAGCTCGCGACATAGGTGAACTGGGGAGCCCCGCACGCGGAAACTATGACTACGATCAAGACCAGCCACAGCCCGGCGAGACCCCTGCGCATCCACCTTCTCCTGCTCGCCAAACGGCGTGACCTCCCTTGTGCCCGGTGCTCCGCCTGTAACGCGAGTATCGCTCGCGAATGCGCCGGGGCGATAGGGCCCAGACCCAAAGTGCCCCGGCCCAACGTGCGCATGCACCTAACACGTAAGCCATGGTATGGGGGTTCCGGGTGCGCCGCTGAATCCCAGCCGGCCTCCGCCGTCAGTGAGCGCCCGGCGCGGGATCGGCCGGCGCGGCCGCCCGCGGGACGGCCTCCACCTCGCCGGTCAGGCCCCGCCGCCGGTCGGCCCGGCCGATCGCCCAGAAGAGCACGCCGACCAGAATCATCACCGCGAGCGAGCCGAGCGTGACCCACTCGAAGAACGCCCGGGACACCCCCCAGTTGTCCTCGATCGAGTAGGACTGCCCGAACAGGCCGTTGAGAGCGCCCGGCCAGAGCAGGGTCACCGCCGAGACGATGACGAACAGCTCGGAGATCACCACCGCGGCCCAGGCCCCCGCCGCACCGCCGGGCACCCGGTAGGGCCGCGGGGCGTCCGGGTACTTCCGCCGCAGCGAGATCAGGGCCGGGAACACGAAGACATAGCTCACCGATGTGGTGGAGATCACAAGCGCGATCATCACCGAGAAGAAGTTCGCCAGGCTCCCCTTGGTGATCAGGAACACGAAGCAGACGAACGCCGAGCCCACCACGCCCGAGGCGAGGTTGACGGCGATCGGGGTGCCGAAGCTGGTCCACCGGCCCATCCAGGCGGGGGCGGCGCCGTCCAGCGCGGCGATGGCCTGGGTCCGGTCGGCGCCCTCCAGCCAGACCGCGCCGCTGCCGATCAGGGTGAGGATGATCAGGATCCCGAACACGACGTTCAGCCCGTGGGAGTGCAGATCGGTGGCAACCGCCTTGTAGGCGTCGGCGAAGCCCGACACGCTCGACAGGCCGGCCCGGGGGATCACCAGGATGATGCCGCCGATCGCCAGGCCGTACAGCACGGCGGCGATCACCCCCGACCGGACGATCATCTTGGGCACGTCCCGCTGCGGGTTGTGCATCTCCTCCGAGGCGCCGCTGGACAGCTCGAAGCCGACCCACAGGAAGACCAGGACCCCGATCACCGTCAGGAACCCGTTCACCGATGGCTTCAGGTCGGCGGCGGTGGACGTCCCGGCCGGCTGCCCGTGCCGGACCAGGTACACGATGAGCAGGATCGTGAAGATCGCCACGACCGCGATCTTGACGATGGTGCCGATGTTCGGCGCCCATTTCCCGTACCGGAACGCGATGATCGCCGCGCCCACGGTCACCCAGGTGAAGATCAGGCCGACCACGATCTCGCCGGTCGTGCCCAGCGGCTTGCCCAGGACGAATGCGTTCAGCGTGGCGATCGTGGCGGCGGCCAGCGTGCCGCCGACCCAGATCGGGTTGGCCAGCCAGTACAGAACGGCGGTGATCGAGCCGGTCAGCCGGCCGGACGACATCTTCACCCACTCATACGGGCCGCCCTCGACCGGGAACGCCGCGCCCAGCTCGGCGACCAGCATCCCGTACGGGATCAGGAACAGCACCAGCGAGATGAGCAGCCAGGTGATCGCCTGCGCGCCGGCCTCGGCGGCGAACGCCACGCTGTCCAGGCTGACGATGGCACACGCGGTGAACAGGACCAGATCGAAGCGGCTGAGCACCTTGCGGAGCTTGGCCTTCTCGGTGGCAACGAGTGCACCTTGAGCTACGTCAACCATCTGCGCCATCCCTCTGCGAGCGGGCACCCCGGGTCCGGCGCCGGGGCGGGACTGCATCTATGAGATCACGGTGCCGCCGGGTGTCAATGGGTGTTACCGGACTCCCCTGGGGCGGAATTGCACGCTGATCCGGGGGCCGGCGGCCCGGGTGGTCTTGGGGACCGCATGCTCCCAGGTGCGCTGGCAGCTGCCGCCCATCACCAGCAGGTCGCCGTGGCCCAGGTCATAGCGGATCGCGGTACCGCCGCGGCGCGGCCGCAGCGCGAGCGCACGCGGGGCGCCGAGCGACACGATGGCCACCACCGTGTCCTGGGTGGCGCCGCGGCCGATGGTGTCCCCGTGCCAGGCGACGCTGTCCCGGCCGTCCCGGTACAGGCACAGCCCGGCCGTGCACAGCGGCTCGCCGAGGGCCGGCCCGTAGTGCCCATTGAGCGCGTCCCTGGCCTGTGCCAGCGCCGGGTCCGGCAGCGGATCGCGCTCGCCGTAGAAGCACAGCAGCCGCGGCACGTCCACCACCCGGTCGTACATGTGGCGCCGCTCGGCGCGCCACGGCACGGCCCGCAGCAGCCGGGCGAACAGCTCGTCGGCCCCGGCCAGCCAGCCCGGCCGGACGTCCACCCAGGCGCCGCGGGCGAGGGGCCGCCGGCGCACCGAGTCCCCCAGCGGGCCGGGCCCGGCCTGGTCCACCAGGTCCAGCAGCGAGCCCTGGAACATACCTGCCATAGCACCAGTGTAGGCACCAGGCGAACTGATGTTCGGGGGACGGGTCCCCGCCCCGGCCCGCGGCGGCTACATGACGCTGCGCGCGCCGCCGGACATCCGGGTGGCCAGTTCGGCGTCGATCTGCTGCGCGCAGTCGATGAGGCGGGGCAGGAACTGCTTCTCCAGCGTCCGCATGGGCACCCGCGCCGCGTGCGCGCTGGCGTTGATTGCCGCCACCACCTTGTGGGAGCCGTCCCGGATCGGGACCGCGATCGAGCGGACGCCCGCCTCGAGCTCCTGGTCCACCGCGGCCCAGCCCTGGCAGCGGACGGCCGCCAGCACCGCGCGCAGCTCCAGCGGGTCGGTGATGGTGTGCTCGGTGAGCCTGCGCAGCTCGGTCCGGCCCAGATGCGCGTCGAGCTCGGCCTCGGGCAGGTGAGCCAGCAGCACCCGGCCCATGGAGGTGGGATACGGCGGTAGCCGGGTGCCCACGGTGAGCGAGATCGTCATGATCCGGTTGGCGGAGGCACGCGCCACGTAGACCAGTTCGTCGCCGTCGAGCACGCTCACCGAGCATGACTCGTGCAGCTCCTCGGCGAGATCCTCCAGGTGCGGCTGGGCGATCTGGGCGACGCTGAACGAGGACAGGTACGCGTAGCCCAGGGCCAGCACCCGCGGGCGCAGCGAGAACTGGCGCCCCGAGACGCCCACGTAGCCCAGCTCCTGCAGGGTCAGCAGGAAGCGCCGGGCCGCCGCCCGGGTGAGGCCGGTCCGCTTGGCGACCTCGGACAGGGTCAGCGATGGGTTCTCGGAGGAGAAACACCGGATCACGGCCAGGCCCCGGTCGAGCGACTGGACGAAGTCCGTGCGGCGCCCGGTGCCCTCACCGGCCGGGCGGGCGTCCTGCCCCCAGGCGCCGCCCAGCTCTTCCTCTTCGCCGTCGTCGCCCGGCGCTTCGTCATCTGGCGTGTTCACAATGCGCACAATAGCGTGATGCACGCATAATCCGCCAGATTGTCTGTTCAGCCAGGGCCCGCGGCCCACTCAGGCGAGCCCGCGGCGGCGGGCCACCTCGTGCAGCGCTATCCCGGCCGCCACCCCGGCGTTGAGCGACTCGGTGGCCGCCGCCATCGGGATCTGGGCCAGCAGGTCGCAGTGCTGCGCCACCAGCCGGGACAGCCCACGCCCCTCGGACCCGATCACCAGAACCAGCGGCGCGTCCGCCACCTCCAGGCCGTCAACGCCGACCGTCCCCGCGGCATCCAGGCCGACCGCGAACAGGCCCTGCTCGGCGTAGGAGGTGAGCGCCCGGGTCAGGTTCGGCGCCTGCGCGACCGGCACCCGGGCCAGCGCCCCGGCCGACGCCTTCCACGCGCCCGCGGTGACCCGCGCCGACCTCCGGGCCGGGATGAGCACGCCGTGGCCGCCGAACGCGGCGGCCGACCGGATGATCGCCCCCAGGTTGCGCGGGTCCGTCACCCCGTCCAAGGCGACGATCAGGGGCGGCTCGCCCCGGGCCGCCGCCCGCGCCGTCAGGTCGTCCGGGTGGGCGTAGGCATAGGGGGCGATCCGCAGCGCCAGGCCCTGATGGACCGAGCCGCCGGTCAGCCGGTCCAGCTCCGGCCCGCCCGCCTCGATCATCGGGAGCCGGGCCTGCGCCGCCAGCGCGATCGCCTCCCGCACCCGGTCGTCGGCGCCTGTACGCGGGCCCGCGTACAGGGCGGTCGCCGGCACGCCGGCGCGCAGCGCTTCCAGCACCGCGTTGCGCCCGGCCACCACCTCGGGCGCGTCACCGGCCCCCCGCGCACGGCCGCCCGCGGAGTCACCGGCGGGGGACGTGCGCGCCCGGCCCGTCCGCCCCCCGGCCGACGGCTCGGCAGAACGACCTGCGGCCGGGCGGCCCGCCTGCCCCGCGGAGGACCGGCCAGGGCCGGCCGGCGGGCGTGCCGCCGCGGCCCTCCGGGTCGGCCCCGCCGGCCCGGCGCTGCGCCGGGTGCCCGGGACGCAGGTGCGCGGGCGGGGTCGGCCCCTTGCCCTCCAGCCGCCGCTTGCCGTAGCCGCCGGTGCCCGGGCGCGGCTTACCCGATTTGCTGCGCCCGCCCCGGCCCGCGCGGCCCGAGCCTGACCGCCCCGGCGATCCCCCGCTCACCGCCGCCGGCCCTTATGGCGGAGCCCGCCGGCCCGGCCGGTCATCGCTTGAGCTCCCACCGGGAGCCTTCTGGAGTGTCCTCGATGAGCACGCCGGCGGCGTGCAGGCGGTCCCTGATCGCGTCGGCCGTCGCGTAGTCCTTGCGTTCACGGGCCGCCTGCCGCTCGGCGAGCGACCCCTTGACCAGGGCGTCGACCACCTCGCGCAGGTCGTCGTCGGCGCCGCGGCTGGCCCACGGCTCGGCCAGCGGGTCGAGCCCGAGCACGCCCAGCATGGCCCGGACCGAGGCCAGCGCGGTCGCGGTTGCATCCGCGTCGCCCGCGGCCAGCGCGTTGTTGCCCTCGCGCATGGTGGCGTGGACCACCGCCAGCGCCTGGGGCACGCCGAGGTCGTCGTTGAGCGCGGCGGCGAACTCCGCCGGCCAGCCCCCGGGCGCCGGTGATGCGCCTGGCCCGGGCCCGGCCGGGACCGGGGCCAGGTCCCCGCCGCCGGCCGGATCCTCAGCGGCAGCCAGGTCCTCAACGGTGGCCAGCTCCTCAGCGGCGGGCGAGTCCGTCCCGGCGACGGCTGGCCCGCCGGTGAGCTCGTTCGCGCGCAGGACGAAGCCCTCGATCCCCCGGTAGGTGGCGACCGCCTCGGCCAGCGCCTCCGGCGAGTACTCCATCGCCGACCGGTAGTGCGCCTGGCCCAGGTAGTAGCGCAGTTCCACCGGACGCACCTTGGTCACCATCACGTCCACCAGCAGCGAGTTGCCCAGCGACTTGCTCATCTTCTCGCCGGCCACCCCGAGCAGGCCGTTGTGCATCCAGTAATGGGCGAACTCGTCCCCGGCCGCCCGGGACTGGGCCAGCTCGTTCTCGTGGTGGGGGAACACCAGGTCCAGGCCACCGCCATGGATGTCGAAGGCGGGGCCCAGGTACTTGGTGGCCATGGCCGAGCATTCCAGGTGCCAGCCCGGTCGGCCCGGCCCCCACGGCGTCTCCCAGACCGGCTCACCGGGCTTCGCGCCCTTCCAGAGCGTGAAGTCGCGGGGATCCCGTTTGGCATTGTCGGGGTCGGTGTCGTCGGCGGGCCGCATGTGCTCCGGGCGCTGCCCGGATAGCGCGCCGTAGGCCGGCCAGGAGCTGACGTCGAAGTAGACGTCACCGCCGGCGGCGTACGCGTGGCCGCCGTCGATCAGCCGCCGCATGAGCGCGACCATCTCCGGCACGTGGCCGGTCGCCCGCGGCTCCACGTCCGGCGGCAGGCAGCCGAGCACCTGGTAGGCGCGGGTGAACGCCCGCTCGTTGCGCTGGGCGACCGCCCACCAGGGGAGCTCCTCGGCGGCGGCGACCCGCAGGATCTTGTCGTCGATATCGGTGACGTTCCGGCAGAACGTGACCTGGTAGCCGCTCGCCTTCAGCCAGCGGACGAAGATGTCGAAGTTGACGCCGGACCGGATGTGCCCGATGTGCGGCGGCGCCTGCACCGTGGCGCCGCACAGGTATATCGACACTGCCCCGGGGTGAATCGGGATGAACTCGCGCACCGCGCGCGCGGCTGTGTCATGGAGGCGGAGCGTCACCCCGTAAGGCTACCGGGCGCCGCCGCCCACCCGCTCGTCCATGATCGTGACCTCCTGCCACCGCCCGCCCGGGCTCACCGATCGCGGTCAGGACGGGCGGGGCGGCTTACCGGTGGCTCACCGATGGCTCACCGCACCAGGTAGGCTACGGTTCGTGTTCGGGGTGTGACCGCGATCCGCTGGCGCTGCGGCTGCTGGGAAGGGTGCTGGTCGTGGATTTCGGGCTGCTCGGGCCGTTAACGGTCAGTGACGGCGCCCGCCCGGTAACGGTGTCGGCGCCACGGCAGCGGGTGCTGCTGGCCACGCTGCTGCTGAGCGCGGGCCGGGTAGTCAGCGTGGACACGCTGACCGAGGTGCTGTGGGACGGGGAGCCGCCGGCCGGGGCCAGGGGCGCGATGCACAGCGCGATCCAGCGGCTGCGCTCGGCGCTGGGGCAGGCCGGCGCGGGGCTGATCGGGACCCGGCCGCCAGGGTACGTGCTGCGGCTGGGCGACAGCGGGTTCGACGTGCGCGAGTTCGAGGTGCTGGCGGCGCGGGGGCGGGCGGCGGCCCGGGCGGGTGCGTGGGCGCAGGCGGCCGGGCTGCTGCGGGAGGCGCTGGGGCTGTGGCGGGGGGAGGCGCTGGCGGACGTACCCTCGCAGCTGCTGCGCCAGCGGGAGGTGCCGCCGCTGGAGGACCTGCGGCTGCAGGTGCTGGGGACGCGGATCGACGCCGATCTGGCGTTAGGCCGCCATGGTGAGGCGGTGGCCGAGCTGCGCCAGCTGGTGGCGGCCCACCCGCTGTGGGAGCACTTTCACGCCCAGCTGATGCTGGGGCTGTACCGCAGCGGCCGGCAGGGTGATGCGCTGGCCGCCTATCAGGATGTGCGGCAGGTGCTGGCCGGCGAGCTGGGGGTGGATCCGGGCCCGGAGCTGCGGCTGCTGCAGCAGCAGATCCTGGCCGCCGACCCCGCGTTGGTCCTCACCGGGAACGGCGCCGCGGGGGCCGGCCCGCCCGGCCCGGCTGCCGCACCTGCATCCGGCGCGCCCGCTCCGGCCACGCTAGACCCACCCGCGACGGGCGCGTTTGGTCCCACTGCGACGGACACGCCGGGTCCGGAGGGCTGGCCGACCGATGAGCCCGGCGCCGAAGGCGGCGGGCGCCGGTGGTGCCCAGGCAGCTGCCGGTGGCGGCCCGGCATTTCGCGGGCCGGGCCGGTGCGCTGACGGCGCTGGCGGGGCTGGCCGCGGAGGCGGGCGGGCCGGACGGGACGAGCCGGGCGATGGTGATCTCGGTCATTGAGGGAACGGCGGGGATCGGCAAGACCGCGCTGGCGGTCCATTTCGCCCACCGGGTAGTGGGCGACTTCCCGGACGGGCAGCTGTATGTGAACCTGCGCGGTTTCGACCCGGCCGGGGCGCCCATGACCCCCGGTGAGGCCATCCGCATCTTCCTGGACGCCCTCGGCGTTCGGGCGGCGCAGCTCCCGGCGAGCCTGGACGCGCAGGCAGGGCTGTACCGGAGCCTGCTGGCGGAGCGGCGGATGCTGGTGCTGCTGGACAACGCCCGCGACGCCGGTCAGGGGCGGCAGGCCCGGGCCCAGGTCCAGGCGTATTCGGGATCCTCGGCCCGGCGGGCGGCCGGGCCGAGGTTCAGCGGCCGGAAGGTGTCGATCATCACGGCGGTCTCGTCGGTGGTGGTCTTGCCTTCGGCCAGGCCCGCCACCGCCGCCTCGACCGCGCCCGGCTGGGGGCCGTGGGTGAACCCGGCCGGGTGCAAGGTGATCGAGCCCACGCCTATCCCGGAGCCTTTGCGCGCGGTGTAGTCGCCCCCGACGTAGAACATCATCTCGTCGGAGTCCACGTTGTGATGGTTGTAGGGGATCGGGACGGCCTCGGGGTCGAAATCGAGCGGGCGCGGGCAGAACGAGCAAATGACGAAATTAGGACCTTCGAACGTCTGATGCACCGGCGGCGGCGCGTGGGTGCGCTTCAGCACCGGCTCGAAGTCGGCGATGTTGAACGCGTAGGGGTACAGGCACCCGTCCCAGCCCACCACGTCGAACGGGTGGTGGGCATAGGTCAGCCGGGTCAGGCCGCCGCGGGTGCGGACGATGACCGGCACGTCCTCGCCGTCCGCGAACAGCGGGCCCTCGGGCCCGCGCAGGTCGCGCTCGCTGTACGGGGCGTGCTCCAGGAACTGGCCGGCGGCGGACAGGTAGCGCCGCGGCGGCCTGATGTGGCCGCCCGCCTCGATCGTCAGCGCGCTCACGCCGGGATCGGCCGGCAGCCAGCGGTGAATGGTCCCGCGCGGCACCACGACGTAGTCCCCCGAACCCGCGGCGATCGTGCCATAGACGGACTCGAATACCGCCGACCCATGCTGGATGTAGACGGCCTCGTCGCCCACTGAATTCCGGTAAAGGCCGGACGGCCCGGTGGCAGAAACGAACGATATCCGCACGTCGTCATTGGCGAAAAGCAGGTCCCGGCCGAGCACCAGATCGTCGCCGGCGGCCAGGGCGGTGGTGCGCACGTGCCGCGGCAGCAGCGGATGGTTCGGCACCGTCCCGGCCTGCCCGCCATCTTCGACACCCTCGCTCTTGGTGATCGCAGTCGGGAGATGAGTGTGATAGAGAAGTGAGGAATCAGAGGAGAATCCCTCCTCTCCCATTAGCTCCTCTGAGTAAAGTCCCCCGTCGGGGCGGTGAAAACGGATATGGCGCTTGCGGGGAACCTCCCCGGTCACCCGGTAGTACGGCACATCGTCTCCCTTGACGCTGAGGCCGTGAAGGGGTGCACACGGCCGCCTGGCCACTCGCCGTTCCGGGCGTTCCCACTCCGCGCGCCGGGCGCACCCGCGGCCCGTCAGCGGGCCGTCGGCGGCATGGTGCGGGGAACGGAGCCCGCAATCCCGACTATAGGCGGGCGCCAGAAGCCCCAGCAGCGGCCGTGCAGGAAGGACGAGCACTCCTGATGAGCGATTATCCCGTCACGCGCGGGGCCCGGCCTGGCGATCCTCATCTCAGGCTCCGGCTGGCCGCGCTCACCGCCGTCATCGTCGGCGTGATACTGGTGGCCCTGGCCGCCTTCCTGTTCTCCTATACCGGCATCCACCACATCGCGCTCCAGGCCGGGATGGCCCCCAGGCTGGCCCGGCTCTACCCGCTGATGTTCGACGCGATGCTGATCATCACCTGCTCCGCCGTGCTGGCCACGCGCACAGCGGGCTGGGGAACCAAGACCTACGTGTGGGTGTGCCTGCTGCTGGTGGTGGGTGCGGTGGCCGTCGGCGACGCCCTGTACGCGACCGGCGTTCACCTGACCGGCCAGGCGGCCCGGGCCACCATCGCCGTTGTGCCGTGGGTCCTGCTCCTGCTGGGCTTCGGCATCTGGCTGGTGATGCTGCGGCACTGGCGCCGGAGCCGGATGGCGGCTGCCGTCAACGGGGCAGAGGCCGGGCGGCCCGCGCAGGCCGACCGGAACGGCCACAACGGCCGGGCCGTGCCGGTCGCCCCGGCCGGGCAGGGCGACCGGGCCCCGCAGGGCGACCGGGCCCCGCAGCTCGACCGGGCCCCGCAGGGCGACCGGGCCCCGCAGGGCGACCGGGCGGCACAGGCCATGGCGGCCAGCGCGGCCGCCGGGGGCGCGGTCTCCTGGGCGGCCGGCCGTGGCGCCACGGCGGCCCGCAGCCGCACCCCGCGGGTGGGGATCGACACCCTGCTGGAACAGCAGGCGGGCCGGGCGCCGGAACGGCCTCCGGCGGGCCGGGGCAAGCAGCGGACCGCCACGCCGGGCGAGCGCCAGCCGGCCGGAACCACGGCCACGACGATGGCGGGAACCGCGGCGGCGGCGGCAGCGGGAACTGCGGCAGGGATCGCGGCAGGGACCAAGCCCGGGACCCGACGCGATACCAAGCCCGGGACCGCCGAGGAGAACAAGCCGGGAACCACCGCGGAAACCACGCCAGGGACGGCGGCGGCCACCGCGCCGGGAACCACCACGCAGAACACGCCAGGGACCGCGGCCGACACCAGGCCCGGAGCGGCAGCGACCATGGCCACGACCGCGGCGGCCGCCGCGCCGGGAACCGCAGCCACCGCGCCAGAGACAACGGCCGCCGCGCCGGGAACCACAGCCGCCGCGCCAGGAAACAGCCGCCGCGCAGAGACCACAGCCACCGCGCCAGAGACCACAGCCACCGCGCCAGAGACCACAGCCACCGCGCCAGAGACAACGGCGGAGACCACGCCCGGAACCGCTGATGCCGGTGCTGGCGCCGATGCCAGGGCCGGCGCAACCGGGTTGGCCGACCCGGCCAGCACCGGTCAGGACAGCGGCGGCAAGGACAAGGCTGGGACGCAGAACCGCCGCCGGCGTCTCGGCGGTCTCCTGGAGCTGCCGGCCGACGAGGATGACGAGGAAGGATCCGTGCGGATCCTGCCTGAGCCGCCTAAGGCCCCGGCTACGGATGCGGCGTCGGGCGAGGACGGCCGGGAGGCGGCCGGGACGGGCGACGGCAAGGAGACGCCGGCCAGCGCCCTCACCGAGGGAAGCAAGACCTTCGAGTCCCTGCCCGCCGGGACCGCGGACCCGGATCCGGCGAACCCGCCCGCCCCGCTGCCCCACTTCGACCGGCCGCGCAGCACCCCGACCCCGCCCCGGGAACCCGGGGCCGACGGGGAGTGACGCCCGGCGCAATGTCTTGGGCCGAGGTGCCCGAGGGCAGTCATTTCCCGGTCCAGAACCTGCCCTATGGCGTGTTCGCCCGGCCGGGGCAGGCGCCGCGCGTGGGGGTGGCGATCGGGGATCAGATGCTCGACCTGGCCGGCCTGGCCCAGGCCGGGCTGCTGGCCGGGCCCGGCTGGTTCGCGGCGCCCTCGCTCAACGCGTTCATGGCCGCGGGCCCCGCCGCCTGGCGCACCGCCCGCGCCCGGGTCACCGAACTGCTGACCGACCCCCGCCACCGCGCGCTGGTCGAACCCCACCTGGAGCGGCAGGAGGCGGTGGAGCTCCGGCTGCCGTTCGAGGTTGCCGACTACGTGGACTTCTACTCCTCGCGTGAGCACGCCACCACCGTGGGGCAGATCTTCCGGCCCGGCTCACCCCCCTTGTCCCGCAACTGGCTGCACCTGCCGGTCGGCTACCACGGGCGGGCCGGGTCGGTGGTGGTCTCCGGAACCCCGGTGACCCGGCCCTGCGGCCAGGTCCGGCCGGACGGCACCGGCCAGGATGTGCCGGGCTTCGGCCCGACGCGGCGGCTCGACTTCGAGGCGGAGGTCGGCTTCGTCGTGGGTGTCGGTTCCACGCTGGGCCAGCGGGTAACGCCCGGGCAGTTCGCGGAGCATGCGTTTGGCTTCATGCTCGTCAATGACTGGAGCGCGCGCGACATCCAGGTCTGGGAGAGCCAGCCGCTCGGGCCGTTCCTGGCGAAGTCCTTCGCCACCTCGCTGTCGCCGTGGGTGGTGCCGCTGGCCGCGCTGGAGGCGGCCCGCGTGCCCCCGCCGCGGCAGGACCCGCCGCCGCTGCCGTATCTGGATGGCGCGGGGCACTGGGGCCTGGACCTGTCGCTGGAGATCACGCTCGACGATCACGTGGTGGCGCGGCCCGCCTTCCGCGGCATGTACTGGACGCCGCCGCAGCAGCTCGCGCACGCGACCGTGAACGGTGCCCCGCTGCGCACCGGGGACCTGTTCGCGTCCGGCACGGTGTCCGGGGCCGGCCCGGATGAGCGCGGCTGCCTGCTGGAGCTGACCTGGGACGGGACCCGGCCACTCGCGCTGCCGAGCGGCGCCACGCGGGCCTACCTCGAGGACGGCGACGTGGTGCGGATCACCGCCACCGCCCCGGGCGCGGACGGGGTGACGATCGGCTTCGGCTCCGTAGAGGCCCGCGTCGCCCCGGCGCAGCCTGTGGGAAACCATTAGCAGTTCAGATATGCGCCCCTCTGGGGGCAGCGATCCGAACTGCTATTGAGTGCCCACAACCAGGGCGGTTGCGATCGCGGCGATGCCTTCGCCGCGGCCGGTCAGGCCCAGGCCGTCGGTGGTGGTCCCGGACACGCTGACCGGCGCGCCACCCAGCGCCTCGGACAGCACCTTCTCCGCCTCGGCGCGCCGCGGCGCGATCCGCGGGCGGTTGCCGATGACGCAGATGGCGACGTTGCCGACCACGAAACCGGCGCCGGAGAGCAGCTCGGCGGTGGCGCGCAGCAGCCCGGTCCCGGCGGCGCCGGCCCAGGCCGGGTCATCGGTGCCGAACACGGCACCCAGGTCACCCAGCGCCGCCGCCGACAGCAGGGCATCGCAGGCGGCGTGCGCCGCCACATCCCCATCGGAGTGCCCGGCCAGGCCGTCCTCTCCCGGCCACAGGAGCCCGGCCAGGTAAAGCGGCCGCCCCGGCTGCACGGGATGGACGTCGGTCCCGACGCCTACCCGGGGCAGATCACCGACCATGCCAGGGCCACGCAGATATCAGCGGGCGGAGGTCAGGACGCCAGGATCTCGTCGAGCAGCGCCTCGGCCTTGTCCTCGTTGGTCTTCTCGGCCAGCGCCAGCTCGCTCACCAGGATCTGCCGTGCCTTGGCCAGCATCCGCTTCTCGCCCGCCGACAGCCCGCGCTCACGGTCCCTGCGCCACAGGTCACGGACGACCTCGGCCACCTTGTTCACATCGCCGGAGGCGAGCTTCTCCAAGTTGGCCTTGTACCGCCGCGACCAGTTGGTCGGCTCCTCGGTGTGTGGGGCGCGCAGCACCTCGAACACGCGCTCCAGCCCTTCCTGCCCCACAACGTCGCGCACACCTACCAGTTCGGCATTGTCCGCAGGCACACGTACAGTCAGATCGCCCTTGTCAACCTTGAGAACCAGATAGCTCTTGTCCTCGCCTTTGATCGAACGGGTCTCGATCTCTTCGATACGAGCAGCCCCATGGTGGGGGTACACGACGGTGTCGCCGACCTTGAAACTCATGTGGCACATACCCCTTCCGCTGCACTAATCCTACCATGCGCCCAGCAGCCCGGCGGCCGGGGCGGGCAGCGAACGTGCAGGTCAAGGGGTCTTTTCAGCTATCTGAAAGTGGCATTGCCAGCGTGTCGTGGCAACAGGCGGGACCGCCGGGTACGCCGGGCCAGTGACGCGGGGGCCGCCGCTGACCCATACTGGAATGAACGAGGCGGCTCATGCCGGAGAGATGCGCGTGAACATTGGCGGCGACCCGGGCCGGGACGATTACGGCCTGCCACCGGTCGACATCGAGGTCCCCGACGACGCCCGGGAACTCGCTCGCGACGTGCAGGCCTACCATCGTGAACTCCGCGCGCTGCGCTGGCACCGCCGTACCCGCTGGCTGGTTGTGCCGCTGGGCCGCGACGGCATGGTGCTGCCGCTGCTGGCCGGTTGCCTGGCGCTGACCCTGCTCGCCGGGACGCTGCTCACCGTGTTCAGCGGCGAGCAGATGACCCCGCCGTCGCTGGGCCGGTCCAGCCACCAGCTCCCCGACGCGATCGTCCTGGTCGGCGGCACGAAGCAGCAGCTGAGCACCCTGCGCCCGTCGGTGCTGGCGCTGGTCCCGCCCGGCTGCCAGTGCACGCACCTGCGCCAGCTCGCGAAGGAGGCGAACGCCGCCGGGGTGGAGATCTACATCGTCGGGACCCGCGGCGTCCAGACCGCCTACCTGACCCGGCAGACCGGCCTGGCCGCGACACACGCGGCGGAGGACACCGAGGGCGTGCTCGGCGATACCTACCATCCGGCCACCCTGACGGCCGTCCTGGTCGGCGTGGACGGCTCGGTCGCTACGGTCGCCCGCGACCGGGGGAAGGGCTTCCAGCTGGCGGCCCAGATGCACTCCCTGGTCCCGCATCCGGGCGGCACCGGCACGGCGAGCGTCGCGGCCGGCCCCGCAGGCGGCTAGCACCACCCCGCCCGGTACGCTGTGCGGCGTCCACTACCCCGCGTCGGACTTCTTGACACGGAGGAGAGCGCGCCGTGATCCTCAGCAACCGTGCAGCGCCGTTGCGCGTCCTCGCCCTGGTGGTGGCGGCCGCCGTGGCGCCCGCGATCGCCGGATGCGAAGCCGGGTTCAACGCCCCCACCCAGAAGTGGCATCAGCCGGCCGCGGGGGCGTCGAAGATAGTGAACAACGCGCTCCGGATCAACAACGTGTTCGTGCTCGGCGCGACGCCGGCCCTTTCGCTCCCGCGCGGCGGCTCGGCCGGCCTGTTCATGGCCATCACCAACGAGGGCGTCGCCCCCGACCGGCTGATCGGGGTCACCGCCCCAGGCACGGCCGCGGCGGTGCAGCTGCCGGCCGGAGGCGTCCGCCTGGCCGGCCAGCAGCAGGTGCTCCTGGCCGGGCCGGCCCCGCGGGTGATCCTGCGCCGCCTCATCCGGTCGGTCAACGGCGGCACGCACATCCTGGTGGTGCTGCACTTCGTGCGGGCAGGCAACGTGGCAATGGTGGTGCCGGTCATGCCGCGGTCCCAGTGGTTCTCCACCTTCTCGCCGGCGCCACTGCTGGTCAGCCCCTCGCCGTCCCCCACCGGGACGGCATCGCCGTCGCCGTCCCCCTCCGGCACGTCGCCGTCCCCGTCGCCGTCCGCCACGTGATAAGCGGCGGGGAGGGCTCCGGTCAGGCGACCGGCTCGAACTTGTAGCCGAGCCCGCGGACCGTGATGATGTGCCGGGGATTGCCCGGATCGGTCTCGACCTTCGCCCGCAGCCGCTTGATGTGGACGTCGAGCGTCTTGGTGTCGCCGACGTAGTCCGCGCCCCAGACCCGGTCGATCAGCTGCATCCTGGTCAGCACCCGGCCGGCGTTGCGCAGCAGCACCTCCAGCAGCTCGAACTCCTTGAGCGGCAGCTGGGCCTGCTCGCCGCGCACGGTCACCACGTGCCGGTCGACGTCCATCCGCACCGGCCCCGACTCCATGACCGCCGCGCCCGCATCGTCGGGCTCGCCCCGCCGCCGCAGCACCGCCCGCATCCGGGCCACCAGCTCGCGGGACGAGAACGGCTTGGTGACGTAGTCGTCGGCGCCCAGCTCCAGCCCGACGACCTTGTCGATCTCACTGTCCTTGGCGGTGAGCATGATCACCGGCACGTTGGACCGCTCCCGTAGCGTCCGGCAGACCTCGCTCCCGGGCAGGCCGGGCAGCATCAGGTCGAGCAGCACGAGATCGGCGCCGTTGCGGTCGAAGGCCTCGATCGCGTCCGGCCCGGTCGGGCACACCGCGACCTCGAAGCCCTCCTTGCGCAGCATGTAGGAGAGCGCGTCGCTGAACGATTCCTCGTCCTCGACCACCAGCACGCGTGTCACTTGACTGCCTCCCTGGCAGGTTGGTCGAGGCCAGCGGCAGGGCTGCCGTCGGCGGCCGGCGTTTTCCTGATCGCGGGCAGGCGCAGGGTGAAGGTGGACCCCACGCCCTCCTTGCTCCAGACCGTCACCTTGCCCCCGTGGGCGGCCACCACATGCTTGACGATCGCCAGCCCCAGGCCCGTCCCGCCGGTGGCGCGGGACCGGGCGGGATCCACCCGGTAGAACCGCTCGAAGATCCGCTCCAGATCCCGCTCCGGGATGCCGATGCCCTGATCGGCGATGCTGATCTGGGCGGCATTGACGCCGTCCCGGGTCGCCGAGACCACCACCCGGGTCTTCTCCGGGCTGTAGGCGACCGCGTTCTCCACCAGGTTCCGCAACGCCGTGACCAGCAGGTCCTCGTCGCCGAGCACGGAGAGCCCCTCGTCGCAGGTCTCTGCGAGCTCGATGCCGCGGGCGCTGGCCTTCATCCGGCACCGGTCGAGGACCTCGGCCACCACCGCGCCGAGGGCGACCGGATTCGGGTCGGGGACGGGCTCGGCCGCCTGGATCCTGGACAGGGTGATCAGGTCCTGGACCAGATAGGTGAGCCGGGACGCCTCCTGCCGCATCCTGCTGGCGAACCGGCGTACCGCCTCCGGGTCGTCGGCCGCCTCTTCCATGGTCTCGGCGAGCAGCGCGAGCGCGCCGACCGGTGTCTTGAGCTCGTGGCTGATGTTGGCGACGAAGTCCCGCCGGACCTCCTCCACCCGGCGGCTCTCCGTCTGGTCCTCGGCGAGCAGCAGGACGAGGCCGCCACCGCCGAGGGCGGCGCCCAGCGGCGCCACCCGCACCGCGAAGCTGGTCCGCCTGCCGCCGAACGCGGTACCGGACACCTCGATCTCGCCCTCGCGGATCTCCCCGTCCCGGCGGACCTGGCGGGCGAGCGCCAGGAGTTCCCCCATCATGAGCTGATCGCCCTTGACGAGGCCGAAGGACCGGGCCGCCGCGCTGGCCCGCAGCACGCGGTCATTGTTGTCGAGCACCACGGCCGAGGAGGAAAGCACCGATAGCACCGACGCGATACCGGGCGGGAGACGGGTCGCCGCCTGCCGCGGCCCGGCATCGCCGAGATCGGCGTCAGGCAGCCCACGGTTGATCACCGGCAGGCCCCCAGGGTCATGCCGCACACGGGCGTGTGGCCGTGGCACCACGCGTCACCTGCATGCTCACGCTTCGATGGTATGCGCACTAAGCTCAGAACGCTGCTGGCCAAGCTCATGGCCATCATGCTGTTCCTCACTTATTCATACAAGTGTTGATAAACAGACTTACCTCATTACCTCTGCCGCAACCGGCCGTAGCCCCGCCGGCCCGGACGTCAGCGCCCCTGGGCGCGGACGGCCTCCGCGGCCTCGGCCGCCGCCTCGGGGTCGAGGTAACGGCCGCCCGCCATCTTCGGCCGGAAGTCGGCGTCCAGCTCGTAGACGAGCGGGATGCCGGTCGGGATGTTGAGCTCGGCGATCTGCGCGTCCCCGATCCCGTCCAGGTGCTTGACCAGCGCGCGCAGCGAGTTGCCGTGCGCGACGACCAGGGGGGTCCGCCCCGCGGCCAGGTCGGGGACCAGCGCGTCATACCAGTAGGGCAGCATGCGCTCCAGCACGTCCTTGAGGCACTCGCTGCGGGGCCGCAGCTCGTAGGGAAGATGGGCATACCGGGGATCGTGCGCCTGCGACAGCGGGTCATCGTCGGCGAGCGGCGGCGGCGGCACATCATAGGAACGCCGCCAGAGCATGAACTGCTCGTCCCCGAACTCCTGCCGGGTCTGGGCCTTGTTCTTGCCCTGGAGCGCGCCGTAGTGCCGCTCGTTGAGCCGCCACGACCTGGTGACGGGGAGCCACAGCAGACCCGCCGACTCCAGCGACAGGTGGGCGGTCTGGATGGCACGGGTCAGCACCGAGGTGTGGACGACGTCGGGCCGCAGGCCGGAGTCACGCAGCAGCGTGCCGCCCGCGACGGCCTCTGCGGCGCCCCTGTCGGACAGCCCAACGTCCACCCAGCCGGTGAACAGGCCCTCCGCGTTCCAGGTGCTCTCTCCATGCCGCAGCAGGACCAGGGACGTCATGGCGCGAGCCTATCCGCTCCGCCGCCAGTTACCCTGTCCCGGGCCGGGTGACCGGCCCGGGGAGGGCCGGGAACACGGCGCCGGCCGGCGTGGTTCCCTTACCGGAGGTGTATGCCCGTGCCGCGACGCTACCCCCGGCGGATCGCGACCATCAGCGTTCATACCTCGCCGCTCGAGCAGCCAGGCACCGGCGACGCCGGCGGCCTGAATGTTTATGTGGTCGAAGTCGCCAAGCGGATGGCGGCCCGCGGCGTCGAGGTGGACATCTTCACCCGCGCGGTGACGCGGGATGCGCCCCCGGTCGCCGAGTTGGTGCCCGGCGTGCTCGTCCGGCACGTGCAGGCCGGCCCATTCGAGGATCTCGACAAGAGCGACCTGCCCGCCCAGCTGTGCCACTTCACGTTCGAGGTGCTGCGGACGGAGGCGGCCTACGCCCCCGGCCGCTACGACCTGGTGCACGGGCATTACTGGCTCTCCGGTCACGTCGGCGCGGTCGCGAAGGAGCGATGGGGCGTGCCGCTGGTGCAGTCCATGCACACCCTGGGACGGGTGAAGAACGCGGCGCTGGCGCGCGGCGACGCCGCCGAGCCGGCCAGGAGGCTGCGCGGCGAGGCCGACGTGGTGGCCGCCGCCGACCGGCTGGTCGCCAACACCGACGAGGAGGCCCGGCAGCTCGCCGGGCTCTATGGGGCCGACCCGGCCAAGATCTGGACCGTCAACCCCGGCGTCGACCTGTCGGTCTTCCGGCCGGGGTCGGCGGAGGAGGCCCGGCGCCGGCTCGGCCTGCCTGCCGACGGTCAGGTCATCGTGTTCGCGGGCCGGGTCCAGCCGCTCAAGGCGCCGGACGTGGCGCTGCGGGCCGCCGCCGTCCTGGTCCGCGACAACCCAGCCCTGGCCCGGTCCCTGACCGTCGCGTTCATCGGCGGGCCGAGCGGCACCGGGCGGGCGGACCCCGACCAGCTGACCGAGCTGGCTGACGCGCTCGGCATCGCCGACCTGGTGCGGCTGGAGCCGCCGTGCCCGCAGGCGGAACTGGCGGACTGGTACCGGGCGGCCACCGTAGTCATGGTGCCGTCCTATTCGGAGTCGTTCGGGCTGGTGGCGGTGGAGGCCCAGGCCTGCGGGACGCCGGTGATCGCCGCGTCCGTCGGCGGGCTGCGCACCGCCGTCCAGGATGGCGTGTCCGGGATCCTCGTGAACGGGCACGATCCGGCCGGCTACGCCCGGGCGCTTGGCGGGCTGTTCGCCTCCCCCGGCCTGCGGGACCGGCTCGCGCGCGGGGCGGTGGAGCACGCCTCCCGGTTCGGCTGGGGAGTCACCGTCGACCGGCTGCTCACGGTCTACGCCGGGGCGATCAGCACCTCCGTGGCCCCGGGGAGCTACACGCGCACGGCCTGACCGGAATCCTGGCGGCGCCAGCCCGTCGTTCTGGCCGAGGTCAGGCCAAGTGGACATGGAGGGCGGGAACCGCGCGCCTGCCACGGCGATGGCCGCGGGCTGTCGCCGGCCAGGGGTATGGTCAGCGATTGTGGCGGTCAGGAACCGGCTGTATCCGGTGGCGGCGGCGGCGTGATCCCTGTGGCGGTCCGGTGACCGAGGCCCAGGCGCGGGCGGCCAGTGCGATCGAGTCGGCGCTGGCCGGGCTCGGGCTGGCCGCCGAGCGCCCGCAGCCGGGCAGCTACCTGGTGCGGCTGGAGGGCGAGCGCAAGCTGGCCACGATGACCTGGCTGATTGCCGGCGCGCACAGCCTGCACGTGGAGGCGTTCTTCTGCCGTCGGCCGGACGAGGACCACGCCCGCTTCTACCGTTTCCTGCTGGAGCGCAACGGCCGGATGTACGGCGTCCATTTCGCGGTGGACTCCAGCGGAGATGTCTACCTGGTCGGCCGGCTGCCCCTGTCGTCGGTGACCGCCGATGAGATCGACCGGGTCCTCGGCTGCGTCCTGGCCTACTCGGACGAGAACTTCAATCCCGCGCTGGCCATCGGCTTCGCCTCCTCGATCCGCAAGGAGTGGGCGTGGCGGGTCAAGCGCGGCGAGAGCCTGGCGAACCTGCGCGCGTTCGCGCGGTTCGCCCGCCCGGTGCCGGGTGAGGCCGACGCGGGGAGGTCAGGACCTGACCAGGCGTGAGATCGCCTCCGCCGCCTCGTGGACCGACGCCCGTCCCTCGTCGCCGCCCTGGCGCACCGCTTCCGACACACACGCGCCGAGGTGGTCTTCGAGCAGCCCGAGCGCGACCGCCTGCAGCGCCCGGGTCACCGCGGAGACCTGGGTGAGCACGTCGATGCAGTAGACGTCCTCCTCCACCATCCGCTGCAGGCCCCGGACCTGGCCCTCTATCCTGCGCAGACGCTTGAGGTAGGCGTCCTTGTCCTGCGTGTAACCGCGCATGCTGCGACAATACGTGCTCGCGGGCGCGGCCGCCGCATCAGCACCGCTCGAACGCCCGGCCCAGCGGGCGCTCGCGTCTACCATCTCCGCATAGGCGCCCCGCCGCGCGGGCCGCCTCCGCCGGAGGGAGTCGCATGGGACCGCTGCACGGGGTGCGGGTGATCGAGATCGCGAGCCTGGCGCCCGCGCCGTTCGGCTGCATGGTCCTGGCCGACCTGGGCGCCGACGTGGTGCGGGTGGACCGGCCCGACCGCTCGGGCAGGCAGGTCCTCCCCCCGGTCAACCCGCTGTGCCGGAGCCGGCGTTCCATCCGGCTCAACCTCAAGGACCCGGCCGGGGTGGATGTCCTGCTCCGCCTCACCGACGGGGCCGACGTGCTGGTCGAGGCGTTCCGGCCCGGCGTGGCCGAGCGGCTCGGATTCGGGCCGGACGTGTGCGCCGCGCGCAACCCGCGGCTGATCTACGCCCGGATGACCGGGTGGGGCCAGGACGGCCCGCTCGCGGACACCGCCGGCCACGACATCGACTACATCGCCGTCTCCGGCAGCCTCGACCCGATCGGCCGGGCCGGGAGGGGCCCGTCCCGCCGCTGAACCTGGTCGGGGACTTCGGCGGCGGCGGGATGCTGCTCGCCGTCGGCGTCCTGGCCGCCCTGCTGGAGCGGGAGCGGTCCGGGCTCGGGCAGGTGGTGGACGCCGCGATGGTGGACGGCTCGGCGCTGCTCGCCTCGTTCCTGTACGGGCTGCGGGCGGCCGGGGCGTGGCAGGACGAGCGGGGCACGAACGTGCTCGACGGCGGGGCCCCGTTCTACGACACCTACGCCACCGCCGACGGCCGGCACATGGCGGTGGGCGCGCTCGAGCCGAAGTTCTACGCCGAACTGCTGGACCGGCTCGGCCTCGACGGGGCCGGGCTGCCCGCCCAGTACGACCGCTCCGGCTGGCCGGAGCTGCGGGCGCGGCTGACCGAGGCCTTCGCCGGGCGCACGCAGGCGGAATGGGCGGAGGTGTTCGCGGGCTCGGACGCGTGCGTGGCCCCGGTGGTCAGCCCCCGGGATGCGCCCGGTCACCCGCACAACGCCGCCCGCAAGACCTTCATCGACGTGGGCGGCGTGACCCAGCCGGCGCCCGCGCCCCGGTTCGGCCGCACCACCTGCGCCCCGCCCTCGCCGCCGGCCCGCCCCGGCGCCGATACCAACGACGTGCTCGCCGGGCTCGGTTTCAGTGCCACCGATATCGCCCGGTTGCGCGACAACGGCGCCGCGACCTGACCGGCCGGCTCCTTGGCTGGTGCCATAGGACGGGCATGACCACGGCCCGCGCCGGGCGGTGACCGCGCCGGACGTGCGATGGCGGGATGATGAACGGATCCCAGACCGCTCGTTAACAGACCCCGGGGGGTGAGGCGATGCCAGGTTCCCCAGCGAGCCGCTGGCGGGGACGGCTGCGGGCGCTCCCGGTGCTGCGGGGAGTGCTGCCGGTCGAGCGATCCCGGGTGCCCACGGACGTGCTGGCCGGTGTCACGCTGGCCGCCCTGGGCGTCCCGGAGGTCCTGGGATACGCGAAGATCGCCGGGATGCCGGTGGTCACCGGCCTGTACACGCTGCTCCTGCCGATGGCGGTGTTCGCGGTCCTGGGGTCGTCGCGTCACCTGGTGGTGGCGGCGGATTCGGCCACCGCCGCGATCCTGGCCGCCGCGCTGACCGGGCTGGCGGTGGCCGGGTCGCCGCAGTACGTCCGGCTGGCGGGGCTGGCCGCCCTGCTGGCCGCCGGGATGCTGCTGCTGGCCCGGGCCGTCCGGCTGGGGTTCCTGGCCAATTTCCTTTCCCGCACCGTGCTGGTCGGCTTCCTGACCGGGGTGGGTATCCAGGTGGCCGCCGGGCAGCTCCCCGGCATGCTGGGGGTGCCGGCGGCTGGCCGCCAGACCCTGCCCCGGCTCTGGGACACGCTGCGGGCGCTCCCGGACGCGCGCCCGGCCGACGTGGCCATCTCGGCCGGGGTCATCGTGATCGTCCTCGCGGCGCGCATGATCACCCGCCGGATCCCGGGGCCGCTGATCGCGGTGGTCCTCGCCATCGGCGTGAGCCGGGCCGCGGATCTGGCCCGTCACGGCGTGGCCGTGGTCGGCCCGGTCCCGCGCGGGCTGCCGAGCCTGGCGCTGCCCGCCCTCGGCTGGCACGACGCAGCCGCCCTGCTCGGCGCCGCGGCGTCGATGTTCGTGGTCATCCTGGCCCAGAGTTCGGCCAGCGCGCGCGCTTATGCCGTCAAGTACGAGGAACCGTTCAGCGAGAACACCGACCTGGTCGGCCTGGGGGCCGCCAACGTCGCCGCCGCGTTCTCCGGCACGTTCGTGGTCAACGGCAGCCCGACCAAGACAGAGGTGGTCGACAGCGCGGGCGGCCGCAGCCAGCTGGCCCAGCTCACCACCGCGGTCGTAGTTCTTGTCGTGCTCGTCCTGCTCACCGGGCCGCTGGCCTACCTGCCCGAAGCCGCCCTGGCGGCGGTGGTGCTCCTCATCGCCGCCGGGCTCATCAATGTCACCGGGATGCGGCGCATCCTGGCCACCCGCCGACGCGAGTCCGTCGTCGCGCTGCTCACGGCGGTGGCGGTGGTGGTCCTGGGGGTCGAGTACGGGCTCGCGCTCGCCGTCGTCGCCTCGATCGTCGACCACCTGCGCCACAGCTACAGCCCATTCAACAGTGTGCTGGTGAAGTCGCCGGCCGGGCACTGGCGGCCGATGCCGGTGGCGCCCGGCGCCCGGACCGAGGCAGGGCTGGTGATCTACCGGTTCGGCACCAGCCTGTACTTCGCCAACACCCCCAAGCTCGTCGACGACGTCATGGCGCTGATCAGCCACGGCGGCCCGGTGCGCTGGCTGGTTCTCGACTGCACGGCCATCGAAGACATCGACTACACCGCGTCCGTCGTCCTCGCCAGGATCGCCAAGCAGCTTCAGCAGCGGCACGTGCGGCTGGTCCTCAGCACGGTCCTCGGTCCGGTGCAGAATCAGCTCGACCGCTACGGCATCGGTGCGGCGCTCGGTCCCGGCTGCTATTACGGCACTCCCTCTGAGGCACTCGACGCCTTCCACGCCGCGAGGGAAGTGGCCGGCAGCGGAAAGGGCGAGGGCACAGACGGCACCTGATCAACCCAGTTCACCTGCGGTCAAGAGCCCGTGCGGCACGGCCAGGATGGCACGGGTCAGGCAGCAGCCAGTGGCGACGGAACGTAACTGCCAGGCGCCCGCAACGGCACAAAGACCGCAGCCGAGATGGGCTTCACGAGCGGGGGCGATTAGCCTGGGTGGTGCAGCCGACATGAGGGAGGTGTGGCCGTGCTTGGTGATCCCTGCAGTACCACCACGGCGGGCGCGGCCACCGGCCGGGCCGCCGTGTGCCCGATCCGATTCCTGCCACGCTTGCCGGCCGCCCCGGGTTAAACCACCCGGCCGGGCAGGCGGACCAGGAGGTTGGCGTGTCCGACCGGCACTTCTTCAACGGCCGGCTGCCCGGCTCTCGTTCTCGCAACGGCGACGGCGCCGCATCGCACCTGTTCGGTGGCGTCTCACAGCGGCTGATGACCTCTCGCCACGTCCGGCAGAACATCGTCTCGCTGGTCGGGCTGATCGGCGCCCCGGTGCTGAATCAGTCGGGTGAGGAGGTCGGACGCCTCGTCGACATGGTCGCCCAGGTGCACGGCAACACCGATCCCTACCCGGCGCTGACCGGGATCGTGGTCAGGGTGGGGCGCCGCCGGGCCTTCCTCGACGCCTCCGCGATCGAGAGGGTCGAGCGCCGTTCGGTGACGCTCCGCACGGCCCGGCTGGACCTGCGCGAATTCCACCGGCGCGAGGGCGAGGTGCTGCTGCACCGCGACATCCTCGATCACCAGTTGGTGGACACCGACGAGGTACAGGTGATCCGGGCGGCCGATCTCTACCTCGTCCAGGTCGGCGACCAGGTCCAGCTGGTGGGCGTGGACGTGAGCCTGCAGACGCTGCTGCGCAGGCTCGGCCCCAAGCGCTTCCGCTGGCATCCGACCCCCGACCGGGTCATCGACTGGGCCGCGATCGAGTCGTTCGGCGCCGACTCGCCGGAGGCGCCGGCCGCGATGAAGCTGCGCGAGCCACACTCGGCGCTGCGCCGGCTACGGCCCGCCGAGCTCGCGGACGTGCTGGAAGAGCTGGAGCGGCCGGGCCGTAGGGAGCTCCTGGCCAGCCTCGACCACGATTTCGCTGCGGACGTCCTGGAGGAAATGGAGCCGGACGAGCTGACCGCTCTGCTGCGCGAGATGGAGCCCGCGCAGGCCGCCGAGCTGGTCGCGCGGATGGAGCCCGACGAGGCGGTCGACGCGCTGCGCGAGCTTCCCGACCACGAGCAGGCACAGCTGCTGGCCCACATGCCAGAAGCCACCGAGCGGGAACTGGCCCGCCTGCTCGGCTACCCCGAAGACGAGGCCGCGGGCGTCATGACCACGGTGCTGTGCACGGCGCATCCCGACGAGACCGTCTCCGAGGTGCGGAAACGGCTGCGCAAGCTGGCCAAGCACCAGACCGACGTCGACTCCGTCGCCGTGGTCGATGGCAAGGACAGGGTCATCGGCGACGTCTCGGCGTTCGATCTGCTGGTCAATGACGGCGACAAGCCGCTGTCCGACCTGATCGATCTCGACAACCCCCCGGTCACCCTGCGGCCGGACGACGAGCTGGACACGGTCGCCACCGAGATGGTGGAGTCCCGGCGCTCGTCGCTGCTCGTGGTCGATGAGAAGGGCAGGCCGCTCGGCCGGATCCTGTCCGACGACATCCTGGATGCGCTGGTCCCCGGCCACGGGCGGCTGCACTTCCCCAGGCTTTTGCGGTGAGCAGCGCGCAGGAGGAAGTGCAGGCGGCCGAGGAAGCACGGTCGGCCCGGGCCCGGACCGGCCTCATCAGCCTAGTCAGGTTCCGGTCCGGCGGGCTACGGATCATGCGGTCCCGCAAGAGCCGGATCTGGCTGGTCCTGGCGATCGCGGGCCCCGGGATCGTGGCCGCCAACGCGGGCAACGACGCGGCAGGCATCGCCACCTACGCCTCGGCCGGATCCCAGTTCGTCTACCGGACCCTGTTCTTCATGCTGCTGGTCACCATCGCGCTGGTGCTGGTGCAGGAGATGGCGGTGCGGCTGGGCACCCACACCGGCAAGGGCCTGGCCGCCCTGATCCGGGAGCAGTTCACCCTGAGGCAGACCGCGGTCGCGCTCGGCTGCGTGCTGCTGGCCAATACCGGGCTGGTGGTGTCGGAGTTCGCCGGCATCGGGGCCGCCTTCGGGCTGCTCGGGGTCAGCCGGTACATCATCATCCCGATCGCGGCCGTCGCCATCTGGGCCCTCGTCTGTTCGGCTCCTACCGCTGGGCCGAGCGGATCTTCCTGATCATGTCGCTGGCGTTCCTGGCCTACCCGATCGCGGCCATCCTCGGCCACCCCAACTGGGGCGAGGTCGGCTCCAACCTGGTCATCCCGCACTTCGAGTACAGCCGGGCCTTCCTCCTGCTGGGGGTCGCCCTGATCGGCACCACGGTCAGCCCGTACATGCAGCTGTACGCGGCGGCCGGGGTGGTCGACAAGGGCGCCGACCCGGCCGACTACCCGCGGGCGCGGATCGACGCCATCTCCGGGGCGGTGTTCGCGTGCATCGTCTCGATCACGATCATCATCGCCACGGCCACCGCCATCGGCGGGAAGGGTCCGCTGACCTCCGCGGCCGAGGCCGCCAGCGCGCTGAAGCCGGTCGCCGGGCGCCGGCCGCCGAGCGGCTGTTCGCGCTCGGGCTGATCGGTGCGTCCGCGCTGGCCGGGGCGGTGGTCCCGCTGTCCAGCGCGTACGCGATCAGCGAGGCGGTCGGGGTGGAGCGGTCGGTATCCCGCCGGTTCACCGAGGCCCGGCTGTTCCTCGGGCTGTTCGGCGTGCAGGTCCTCATCGGCGCGTCGCTGGCGCTGACCCACATCAACCTGATCACCCTGCTGATCGGCACCCAGGTGCTGCAGGGCATCGTCACCCCGGTCATCCTGGTCTTCATCCTGATCCTCACCAACCGCCGCAGCGTGCTGGGCAAGGCCGCGAACAGGCCGGTGTTCCAGGTCGTGGCCACGCATCTGCGTGGCCGCCATCTCGGCGATGAGCCTGCTCGCTGCTCGGCATCGCACCGTCCTCGGCTTCTTCGGCATCGGCTGACCCGGCGGCCACCGCCTCCCGCCTGCCCGCAAGGGCCGCCGTCGGCGGGCGCGGACCTGGTCGCACCCGCGCGTCAGGGCTCGAAGCGGTAGCCCATGCCGGACTCGGTGAGCAGGTAACGCGGGCGCGCCGGCTCGGGCTCGAGCTTGCGCCGCAGCTGGGCCACGTAGACGCGCAGGTAGTTGCTCTCGGTCTCGATACGCCGGGCCCCAGACCTCCTGGAGCAGCTGCCGCTGGGTGACCAGCCGGCCGCGGTTGCGCACCAGGATCTCGAGCAGCTGCCACTCGGTGGGGGTCAGCCGCACGTCGCTGCCGTCGGCGCGGGTGACCCGCTTGGCCGCGAGGTCGACGGTGAAGTCCTCCGTCTTCACGACCGGCTCGTCCGGGGCCGGCGAGGCGCGGCGGATGGCGGCGCGGAGCCGGGCGAGCAGCTCGTCCATGCCGAACGGCTTGGTGACGTAGTCGTCGGCGCCCGCGTCGAGCGCCGCGACCTTCTGGCTCTCGTGGCCCCAGACCGACAGCACGATGATCGGGCGTCGAGGCCCAGCCCCGGACGCCGCGGATCACCTCGGTGCCGTCCATGTCGGGCAGCCCGAGGTCGAGGATCATCACGTCGGGGCGCTCGCGGGCCATGGCCGCGAGCCCGGAGGCGCCATCGCTGGCGGTGCTGACCTGGTAGTTCCGCGCCGCGAGGTTGATCCGCAGCGCGCGGAGGATCGACGGCTCGTCGTCGACGACCAGCACCCGGGTCAAGATTCGGCGCCCTGCATGGACTCGGCGCCCGCTGGTCGCGACCGGCAGCGTGATCCTGACCGTGAGCCCGCCGCCCGGGGTGTCGGCCGCGACGATGCCGCCGCCCATCGCCTCGGTGAAGCCCTTGGCCACCGCGAGGCCGAGCCCCACGCCCGACCTTCTGTGTCGTCGAACCGCTGGAACGGCTCGAAGATCTGCGTCTTCAGCTTGTCCGGCACGCCCGGGCCGTGGTCGATGACCTCGAGCACGACGGTGCCGTCAACCCGCCGGGCCTGCAGGGCGGGCGGCTGCGTGGGCGGCGAATGGTGCAGCGCGTTGGCGAACAGGTTGGCCAGGACCCGCTCCAGCAGGCCGGGGTCGGCGAGGACCAGCGGCATGCCGTCGGGCACCTCGAGCCGCAGGCTCGCCGGTGCGTCGAGCCCGCGCAGCGCGAGCGGCGCCACCTCGTCGATCGTGATGGGGCGCAGGAACGGCTGCAGCGAGCCGGTGTGCAGGCGGCTCATGTCGAGCAGGTTGCCGATCAGCCCGTCGAGCCGGTCCGCGTTCTCCTCGATCGTGGCGAGCAGCGCCTCCTGGTCGGACTCGGTCCAGGCGACGTCGGTCTGGCGCAGGCTGCTGACGCTGGCCTTGATCGAGGCCAGCGGGGTGCGCAGGTCGTGGCTGACCGCCGCGAGCAGCGCGGTCCGCATCCGGTTGCCCTCGGCCAGCGCCTCCGCCTGGGCGGCCTGGGTGCGCAGCCGCTCCCGGTCGAGCGCGGCGGCGGCCTGCGCCGCGAAGCCGGCCAGCAGCCCCGGCGCGATCGGGACCGGCTGGCCGCTCACCTCGAGCGCCAGGTCGGTGCGCACGCCGACGCGGGTGACGGGCGGCCCCGGCCGTGGCGCTGCCGCTGGCCGCGATCCGGACCCAGCGGCCGCTGACGTGCTCCAGCAGCTCGGCGCTGGCCGCCCAGCGTCTGCGACGAGATGGTCCAGGACCGCCGCCGGGGTGTCGGCGCCGCCGAGGACCGTCTGCGCCAGCGCCAGCAGCAGCCTGGCCTCCTCGCGGCTGCGGGCCGCCTGGCCGGCCCGGCGGGCCGCGAGGTGGACGACGCTGCTGACCGCCACCGCGACCGTGACGAACAGCAGCAGCGCCAGCAGGTTGTCCGGCTTGTCGATGGTGAACGTGTGCAGCGGCGGGGTGAAGTACCAGTTGAGCAGCAGGCTGGCGGAGGCGGCGGCGAGCACGGCCGGCCAGAAGCCGCCGATCACCGCGAGCGCGACCACGGCGACCAGGTAGATCAGCAGGTCGTCGGTCAGGCTCAGGTACGGCCGGGCCACGACCAGCAGCGCGGTCAGCAGGGGCAGGCCGGCCGCGGCGAGCAAGCACCCCAGCAGCGCCCGGCGGGCGCCGACCGCGTAGGCGGCCTTGGCCAGCACGGGCACGGCGGTCCGGCGCCGGCCATCCGCCCGCCGATCGCTCAGCGCCGTCATCGGCCGGCCCGGCACCCGGGCCGGGCCGCGCGGCGTCGCCAGCTGCGCCCACGCTCTTCCAGTATGGGCCTGTCTGCCAGCCAGCGCATGAGCAGGCCGAGGGCGGCCCCGGCCAGCGCGCACGCGCCCATGACGATGGCGGCGTCGCGCGGCATGAGCGGGCCGGTCAGCCGCAGCTGTGCGTACGGCGGATGGGCGAACCCCACCGCGGTGAGCCAGCCGACGACACCCAGGGGGATCACCGCGAGCGGCTCCGCCGCGAATGACCATGCGGTCACCACGGCCGCGCTCGCGATCAGCACCCCCGTCGCCGAGAACCGGCCGTGCAGGGCGGCCGCGACCGTGCCGACGGCGAGCAGCGCCGCGTAGCCGGTCACCAGGGCGTAGGGCGCCGCCAGTCCCTGCCGCGCCCGCCATTCATCTGCGTCGAACCGTTCATCTCAGGAACAGTCGAACGCCGGGAACGGCGAAAAATAAGGATCTTGATGAAACCTTAACGCGCAGGTCAGCAGTCTTGACGCGGCCTTAGCAGATGCGGCGCACGGCCGCGCTTAGCGTCGGTGGGGAGCGGCAAAAGGCGCACGTCGCAGCGCCCGGCAACGGGTGCGGCGGCAGCGCTGGCCGCGGTGACCGGCCCGGCCACTGTGACGGCCCGGGTCCGGCCCGAGGACGGAGGGAAGGAACCGGTGGCCCTGCGCAAGGCGGCTGGCCTGCTTGACAGAAGTCCGGGAAGCGACCTCCCGGAGAGCTTCTGGTACTCGGTGAAGCGGCGCCTGCTCGGCCCGCCGCTGGTCAACGAGCAGCTGGCCCAGGAGCGGCTGTCGAAGCCACTGGCCCTCGGCGTGCTGTCGTGTGACGGGATCTCCTCCGCGAACTACGGCTCCGAGCTGATCCTCCACGAACTGCTGCCGTTCTTCGGGCTGGCGGCGTTCACGCTGCTGCTGCCGATGACCGGTGTGATCCTGCTCGGCATCGCCCTGGTGGTGCTGTCCTACCGCGAGGTGGTGACGGTCTACACCCGGGCGGGCGGCTCGTACGTGGTCGCCCGGGAGAACTTCGGCCCGCGCGTCGCGCAGGTGGCGGCGGTGGCGCTGATGGTCGACTACGTGGTCACGGTCGCGGTGCAGAACGCCGCCGGCAGCGCCGCGATCCTGTCGACGTTCCCGGCGCTGGGCAAGCCCCTGGGCGACGCCGTGACGCTGACGCTGATCGCGGTCATCGCCACGCTGATCATGTGCTACGTGAACCTGCGGGGCGTGAGGGAGAACGGCAAGACGTTCGCGCTCCCGACCTACCTGTTCACCGGCTCGGTCGGCCTGATGATCATCGTCGGCCTGTACCGCGAGCTGGTCGGCGGCGGGCTGCCCCATATCTCCTGGCAACCCGGGACGGTGTCGGTCGGGCACCACCTGAACGGGCTGCTCACCTTCGCGGCCATCTTCATCCTGGCGCGGGCGTTCGCCAACGGCGGCTCCTCGCTGACCGGGATCGAGGCGGTCTCCAACGCCGTCAGCGCGCTGCGCCCGCCCGAGGGCCGCAACGCCCGCCAGATCCTGGTGACCCAGGGCAGCATCGTCGGCGTTCCTGATCGCCGGGATCTCCTGGCTGGCCCACGTCACCCACGCGGTCCCGTACCAAAGCGGCGTCCCGACGGTGGTCTCGCAGGAGGCCAACCTCATCTTCGGGCAGTCCGCAGCAGGCCAGGTGCTGTTCTTCCTGCGTCCAGGCGGGGGCCATCTCGATCCTGTTCACCGGCGGCAACACCAGCTTCAGCGGCTTCCCGTTCCTGACCAGCTTCGTCGCCGAGGACTCGTTCCTGCCCCGCTGGCTGTCCAAGCGCGGCCACCGGCTGGTCTTCTCCAACGGGATCATCGTGCTCACCGTGCTGGCGCTCACCCTGCTGCTCGTGGTCGGCGCCAACCTCAACGCCCTGGTCCCGTTCTACGCGATCGGCGTGTTCACCGGGTTCTCGATGGCCGGCGTTCGGCATGGCCAGGTACCACCGCAGGACGAAGGAGCCCGCCTGGCGCCGCCGGCTGGTCATCAACTTCACGGCCGGGGTGTACACGGCGCTCGTCGTGGTGATCTTCGCGATCGTGAAGTTCACCGAGGGCGCCTGGCTGGTCGTGGTGGTGTTCCCGGTCCTGGTGTTCGCGTTCATCCGGCTCAACCGCCGGTACCGGGTGGAGGCCGAGGTCCTCGAGGACATCGGCGGGCGCAAACCGCCTGACCCGCCGAACTACGCGCGCCGGACGGTGCTGGTCTTCGTGGACGAGTTCAACCTGGCGACGATCGCCGCGCTGCGCTACGCACGCGGCCTGCGGCGCACAGACGCTGCGAGCGGTGCATTTCGTCATCGACTCCGAACGGGCCGACGAGCTGCGTCAGGACTGGCTGCGCGCCGAGCGCGGCATTCCGCTCGACCTGGTGGACGTGCCCGGACCGGCGCGTGGCTCGGGCCGCGGGCGAGTTCGTCGCCCGGGAGGCCAGCCAGCCAGATACGTATGTGACAGTGGTCCTGCCGCGGCGGAGCTACGCGGCGCTGCTCGGCCGGCTGCATGCACGACCGGACCGCCGACAAGATCGCGCGGGTGGTGAGCCGGATACCGCGGTCCGCCGCCACCATCATCCCCTTCGACGAGCAGGCACGCATCGAAGTACTGCATGAGCGCAAGGCCGTGGCGGAAAGCCAAGGCCCCGGCCCTAGCGGCGAACGGCCACGGGCATGAGCGGCCCGCCCTGCAGCCGGGCATCACGCCCATAGCCTCCGCCGCCCAGAACGGCAAGGTCACGGTGGAGGGCCGGGTCCACAGCATCGAGATCAGGCCGGTGGAGCACAGCTGCGTGCTCGCCTGCCTGGTCACCGACGCCACCGGCGAGATCACCGCGCTCTTCTACGGCCGCACGCACATACCCGGCGTCGAGCCCGGGAGCAGGATCCAGCTCCACGGGCGGGTCGGGGTCCGCGAGACCGGCACGGTCATGATCAACCCCGCCTACGAGCTGCTCGCCTGAGCAGCCGGCCGCACTCTGGCCACCCTGCCCGGCGGGCGCTCCCGTCATATCCCGGCCCGGCCTCATGGCCTAGACGCCCGCCGGCGATGGTATGAAGGCCACAGGGACATGCGATCGACGGGACGCACGGACGTGGCCATACGTAACGCAGCCGGCTTCTCGTCGGCGGCGGCGAGCTGGACGAGGGCTTCTGGTACTCGGTGAAGCGCCGCCTGCTCGGGCCGCCCATGGTCAACGAGGAGCTGCGCCACCAGCGCCTGTCGAAGCCACTCGCGCTGGGCGTGCTCTCCCCGGACGGCATCTCCTCCTCCGCCTACGGCTCGGAGGAGATCCTGATCGCGCTGCTGCCGCTGGCGGGGCTCGCGGCGTTCACCATCATCCTGCCGATGACGCTGGTCATCCTCGTGGTGATGGCGCTGGTGGTGCTGTCCTACCGCGAGGTGGTGATGGTCTACATCAGGCCCGGCGGCTCCTACGTCGTGGCCAGGGAGAACTTCGGGCCCAGGGTCGCCCAGATCGCCGCCGTCGCGCTGCTCATCGACTACGTGGTCACGGTGGCCGTACAGATCACCGCCGGCACCGCCGCGGTGGTCTCCGCGGTCCCGGCGCTCGGCCCGTACACCGAGCCGATCATCATCGCCGTGATCCTGCTCATGTGCTACGGCAACCTGCGCGGGATCAAGGAAGCCGGGCGCATCTTCGCGGTGCCCACCTTCCTGTTCTCCGGCGCGGTCATCTTGATGATCGTGGTCGGCCTGGTCCGCGAGGCCTTGGGCGACCTGCCCAAGTACGACCCGCACACGCTGCACGGCACCTACCCGATCGGCAGCGGCACGGCGGGCATCGTCACCTTCGCGATGATCTTCACGCTGCTGAAGGCGTTCGCCAACGGCGGGGCCTCGCTGACCGGCATCGAGGCGGTCTCCGACGCGGTCGGCGCGTTCCGGCCCCCGGAGGGGGTCAACGCCCGTCAGGTGCTGGTCGCGGAGGGCGCCATCCTCGGCTTCCTGGTGGCGGGGATCTCCTGGCTGGCCCACGCCACCCTGGCCACCCCCAGGGAGAGCGGCTATCCGACCGTGCTGGCCCAGGAGGCGCAGAAGATCTTCGGCCCCTCGGCCCTGGGCCACGTGCTGTTCCTGCTGGTGCAGGCGGCCACCGCGCTGATCCTGTTCACCGGCGGCAACACCAGCTTCAACGGGTTCCCGTTCCTGGCCAGCTACGTGGCCGGGGACGCCTTCCTGCCCCGCTGGCTGCTCAAGCGCGGGCACCGGCTGGTGTTCTCGAACGCGATCATCGGGCTGACCATCGTCTCGATCGCCCTGATCATCATCAGGGGGCCGAAGGTCAACAACCTGGTCCCGCTGTATGCGATCGGCGTGTTCACCGCCTTTACCATGGCCGGTTTCGGGATGGCCAGGTACCACAAGCGGAACAAGGAGCCCGGCTGGCGGCACAAGCGGGCCATCAACGCCGCGGCCGGCGGCCTGAGCTGCGGTCGTGGTCGCGATCTTCGCGGTGGTGAAGTTCACCGAGGGCGCCTGGCTGGTGGTGGTGCTGTTCCCGATCCTGTGGTTCGCCTTCATCCGGCTGAACCGGGAGTACACGATGGAGGCCGAGGTCCTCGAGCGGGTCGGGAGCCGCCGCAAGCCGCCAGAACAGCCGAACTATCCCAGGCGCACCGTATTCCTGCTGGTGGACAGCTTCGACCTGGCCACGCTGGCGGCGGTGCGGTACGCGCGCAGCCTGCATCCGACCACCCTGCGGGCGGTGCACTTCGTCATCGACACCGAGCAGGCCGACCAGCTGCGGGAGGAGTGGACTGCGGGGCGAACGGGACATCGTGCTCGACTTCGTCGACACCCCGGACCGCCGCCTCAACAGGGCCGCCGCCGAGCTGGTCAGCCGGGAGGCGGCGGTGCCCGGCACGCACGTGACCGCGGTCCTGCCCCGGCGTAGCTACTCCCCGCTGCTCGGCAGGCTGCTGCACGACCGCACCGCGGACAAGATCGCCGCCGCGGTGAGCCAGATCCCGAACGCGACGGCCACCATCGTCCCGTTCGACGTGCGCAGCCGGCTCGAGGTCCTGCACGAGCGGCAGCTCCAGCGTGAACGCGCAGCGGCCGCCCGGGCGCCCGGCGACGGCCAGGCGGCCCCGGGCACGATACCCGCGGTAGCGGGTGCCGATGCCGCCCCGCCGGACGGGGCGACCGGCCGGGGCACGCGCGACGGAACGCCGGGCGCGCCCGCGGAGACCCACGGCATCGGCGCCACGGACGGGGCCGAGGAACTGCCCTCGGTGCTGGCCGAGCCGCCCCCGTCGCCGCTGCGGAACCTGCTGCGCAGGCGCCGTTCCCAGCCGGCCGGTGAGCCGGCCGAGGTCCCGGCCGACGGGGACCGCGCGGGCCAGGACAACGCCGCCTATAACCGGCCGGCGCCCCCGCCGGGGGTGAACCCGATCGGGTCGCTGACCAAGCCGGGCCGGGCCACCGTGGCGGGACGGGTCCGCGCGGTCGAGATCCGGCCGGTGGAGCGGAACTCGGTGCTTGCCGCCGAGATCTCCGACGCCACCGGGGACCTGACCGCCCTGTTCTACGGCCGCTCCCACATCCCGGGGCTGATCTGCGGGGCGCGGGTCCGCTTCCGCGGCGCGGTCGGGATCCGCAACGGCCGCCCGGTGATGACCAATCCGGCCTACGAGCTCCTCGCGCCCGGCGACGCGTCCCCGCCGGACGGGGAACAATCCTGACAGCGCGGCCGTGGGCCCGGCGACGCCGGTGAGGCGCCCGGGCGCCTGGCCGCCGATCACGGGCCGCGAAGGGAGGCAGAGGTGCCGGCCTGGCCACGACCACGCGCAGGGCCTCACCGTTACCGGCAGGCACCGCGGCAGGCTGACCGCGGTCATGGCGATCAGCGGCGGGATCGCCGCCGCTGAGATCATCGGCGCACTGATCAGCGGCTCCCTGGTGCTGCTGGCCGACGCCGCGCACATGGCCGCCGACGCGGCCGGCGTGGGCCTGTCGGTGCTGGCCGCGTACATGGCGGCCAGGCCCGCCACCGACCGTCGCACGTTCGGCTACGCCCGCGCCGAGATCCTGGCCGCCACCGTCAACGCCCTGCTGCTGCTCGGCCTGGCCGCGTTCATCGTCGTCGAGGCGGTCCAGCGGCTCGCCGCTCCTCCCCCGGTCGGCTCCGGCCTGATGATCGTTTTCGGAGTGGTGGCGCTGGCCGGGAACGGCGTGTCGCTGCTCCTGCTGCGGCGCGGGCAGGCGCAGAGCCTGAACGTGCGCGGGGCATTCCTGGAAGTCGCCTCGGACACCTTCGGCGCCCTGGCCGTGATCGTCAGCGGGATCGTGATCGCGGCCACCGGGTTCACCCTGCTGGACCCCATCGCCTCGCTCGCGGTGGCACTGCTGATCCTGCCGCGGACCTGGCATCTGCTGCGGGACGCGGTGGACGTGCTGCTGGAGGCCAGCCCGCGCGGGATCGACCTGACCGAGGTCCGCGCGCACATGACCGCGCTGGAGGGGGTCAAGGACGTGCACGACCTGCACGCGTGGACCATCACCTCCGGGCTGCCGGTGCTGTCCGCCCACGTGGTGGTGGACCCGGCGGTGCTCACCGGGAACCGGAGCGCCGCCATGCTGGACGCCCTGCAGTTCTGCCTGAGCGGGCACTTCGACGTGGTCCACTCCACCTTCCAGCTCGAGCCGGCCGGCCACGCCGACCACGAACCATCCGCCTGCCTGTAACGCCGGGGCCCCGGGTTCGCGGGCCCGGCGCGTGGGGATACTAGCCAGTAATATGCGCGCTTCGCCGCCTGGGAGTCTGCCGTGAGCACGTACGACAATTACGCAACCCCAGTGGCCCCGGGCACCTGGGACGTTCCGGCGGCGGGGGCCGCCCGCTTCACCTGGGAGTACGACGGCGGCCGGGGCCGGCTGCTCGACCTGTACCAGCGGGGCAAGGACAAGCAGTGGGACGCCACCAAGCGGATCGACTGGGAGCTCCCCGTCGACCCCAGCAACGTGATGGGGATCTCGGAGGAGTTCTCCCCGATCTACGGCTCCCGGCAGTGGGAGATCCTGTCCCCGGCCGAACGCGACGAGCTGGGCACCCACCTGTCCTCGTGGCTGTTCAGCCAGTTCCTGCACGGCGAACAGGGGGCGCTGACCGTGGCGGCCCGGATCGTCGAGTCCGTGCCGGACATGGACTCGAAGTTCTACGCGGCGACCCAGGCCATGGACGAAGCGCGGCACGTGGAGCTGTTCTCCCGGTTCGTCCGGGACAAGATCGGCCTGCACTACCCGATCAACACCGACCTGGGGCGGCTGCTGGCCGACGCGCTCGGCGACTCCCGCTGGGACCTGCCCTATCTCGGGATGCAGGTGCTGATCGAGGGGCTCGCGCTGGCCGCATTCGGCGTGCACCGGGACATGGCCACCAACCCGCTGGTCCAGCAGATCCTCGCCTACGTGATGCAGGACGAGGCGCGGCACGTGGCGTTCGGCCGGCTCGCCCTGCGTGACTACTACGCCGAGCTGACCGAGGCCGAGCGGGCCGACCGCGAGGAGTTCGTGGTCGAGGGCTGCTACCTGATGCGCAACCGCTTCCGCGCCCAGGAGGTGTGGGAGCGGATGGGGTTCGACGTGGCCGAATGCCTGGAGTTCACCGAGAACTCCCCGCTGCAGCAGGCGTTCCGCGCCCTGTTGTTCAGCCGGATCGTGCCGTGCGTGAAGGACATCGGGCTGTGGGGCGACGGTGTCCGGCGCGCCTTCGCCGACCTGGGGGTGCTCGACGCGGCCAAGACCGACCTGGACGCGCTGATGCGCGACGACGAGCGGATCGCCGAGGACGTGGACCGGCGCAGACACGGGGCCGAGCTCGCCGCCCGGCAGGCCGAGGTGGACGCCGCCATGGCCGACGGCGCCGAGTGACCGGCGCACCCCTGCCGCGGTTCCCCGGCAGATTCACCTGGGGGGTGGCCACCTCGGCGTTCCAGATCGAGGGCGCCACCGCCGAGGACGGCCGCGGCGAGTCGATCTGGGATGTGTTCTGCCGCAAGCCCGGCGCCATCCGCGAGCACCAGACCGCCGACGTGGCCGACGACCACTACCACCGCTGGGGCGAGGACGTCGAGCTGATGGCCCGGCTCGGCGTCGGCAGCTACCGGTTCTCCCTCGCCTGGCCGCGCATCCAGCCCACCGGCCGGGGCCCGGCCAACCCGGCCGGCCTGGACTTCTACGAACGGCTGACCGATGCGCTGCTGGCCCGCGGCATCACCCCGGTGCCCACGCTGTACCACTGGGACCTGCCGCAGCCGCTCCAGGACCAGGGCGGCTGGCTGGCGCGGGAGACCGCCGCCCGCTTCGCCGAGTACGCGGGACTGGCCGCGGCCAGGCTGGCCGACCGTATCCCGCTCTGGATCACGCTGAACGAACCTTTCGTGGTGACCGCCTACGGCTACGCGCTCGGCTTCCACGCGCCGGGCACGTCGCTCATGCTGGATGCGCTGCCCACCGCCCACCACCAGCTGCTGGGGCATGGCCTGGCCACCACCGCGCTGCGCTCGGCCGGGGCCAGGCAGGTGGCGATCACCAACAACTACGCCCCGGCCTGGCCCGCCAGCGGCAGCGAGGCCGACCGGGAGGCGGCGCACGCCTACGACATCCTGCACAACCGGCTGTTCACCGACCCGGTGCTCTTGGGCACTTACCCGGACCTGTCCGCGTTCGGGCTGCCCCACGGCCTGGACTGCGTTAAGGACGGCGACCTCGCCGCAATCGCCGCCCCGGTGGACGCGCTGGGGGTGAACTACTACATGCCGATGCGGCTCTCGGCGCTGCCGGACTCGACGCTGCCGTTCCAGATGGAGCCCATCCCCGGATATCCGGTGACCGCCTTCGGCTGGCCGGTGGTCCCGGCCGGACTGACGGAACTGCTGGTGCTGCTGCGGGAGCGCTACGGCGCCGCCCTGCCGCCGGTCTACATCACCGAGAACGGCTGCTCGGCCGACGACCAGGTCACGGCCGGGGCAATTGGCGACGAGGATCGCATTGGCTACCTGGACGGCCACATCAGGGCGGTGCACAAGGCGATGGAGGCCGGCGTGGACGTGCGCGGCTACTTCGTCTGGTCGCTGATGGACAACTTCGAGTGGACCGAGGGCTTCCACCAGCGCTTCGGCCTGGTCCACGTGGACTTCACCACCCAGCACCGCACCCCCAAGGCCTCCTTCACCTGGTACCACGACCTCATCGCCGCCCAGCACGACTGAGGCCGCCCCGCGGGTGTCGGGGCGGGCTACCCGCGGCTCGTGGCCGCCCCGGCCAGTTCCTCTGGTGTGGCCCCGTCGGCCAGTTCCTGGCCGGCGGCATCCCGGGCGGGCTTGCCGGGCAGGGCGAACATGAGCAGGAAGCTCAGCAGGAACACGCCAACCTGGAACCACAGGGTGCGGACCAGCGAGGCAACGAAGTCGTGCCGGACCGCGCTCGCGCCCGCCCCCGCGAGGACGCGCTGCGTGGCGGGCGTGATGACCTGCCCCGCCTTGGGCTTGCACGATGCGGGGGTAATTGTCGGGTCGGCGGCGACCAGCCGGTCGTGCAGGCAGACGCGGAACTGGGCCTCGATCCGGTTGGCGTAGCCGGCCGGGACCCCGGCGGCCACGACGCCCGAGCGCAGCGCGGGCGCGACGGCGGAGGCGGCCGGCCCGGACTGGCTGCCGATGATCCCGAAGAAGATCACGCCAATCAAGGCAATGCCGATCGAGTTCCCGAGCTGGAGCCCGGTGTTGAACACCCCGGACGCCGCGCCCGCGTCCTGCCCCTGCACCCGGGCCAGCACGATGTCGGCCAGCGGCGCGATCACGGTGCCCAGGCCGAGGCCGACCCCGACCAGGCTCGGCACCAGCTCCCAGGTCGTCACGCCCGGGCCGTAGTGGTGCGTGGTGGCGATGATGCCGGCCATCCCGGCGGCGATGATCAGCGCGCCGGCCATGGTGACGCCGCGCCCGAACCGGGGCGCCAGCCGGGCGGCGGCGCCCGAGGCGATCAGCACGCCCACCGAGAACGGGAGGAAGGTCAGGCCGGCGTGCAGCGGGGTGAAGCCGAGGCCGAGCTGCAGGAACAGGGTCAGCACCAGCCCGAACGAGGCGATCCCCATGAAGAACGTCACGGCGATGGCCATCCCGGCGCTGAACCCGCGCTGGCCGAACAGGTGCAGCGGCACCAGCGGGGAGCCGTCCCTGCGCTCCTTGATCCGCTCATACCAGACGAACAGCGCGAACACCGGCGCGGACGCGGCCATCGAGACAAATGTCCAGGCCGGCCAGCCGAGCTGGCGGCCCTGCACGAGCGGGTAGAGCAGCAGCAGCAGCGCGACCGTGACCAGGACGACGCCGACCGGGTCCAGCTTGGGCGGGCTGGGCGCCCGGGACTCGCGGACGAGCACCGCCGAGGCGGCCACCGCGATGATCCCGACCGGCACGTTGATCAGGAAGATCGGCCGCCAGTCGAGGCCGAACAGGTTGTGCTGGATGAGCAGCCCGCCGATGAGCGGCCCGCTGATGGTGCCGAGGCCCGCCGTCACCCCGAACCCGGCGAGCGCCTTGATCCGCTCGCTGGGCGGGAAGATCACCTGGATGACGGCCAGCACCTGCGGGACCATGATCGCGCCCATGGCGCCCTGCACCACCCGGAAGGCGATGAGCTGGCCCGGGCTCTGCGCGGCCCCGCACAGCGCCGACATGATGGTGAAGCCGGTCACGCCGATCAGGAACAGCCGTTTGCGGCCGAACGTGTCGCCGAGCCTGCCGCCGGTGATCAGGACGAGGGCGTAGGCCAGGGTGTAGCCGGCCAGCGCCCACTGCACGTCGGCGTAGCTGGCGTGCAGGTCCCGCTGGATGGACGGGATGGCGATGTTGACGATGGATACATCGAGCAGGTTCATGAAGGCGGCCAGCAGCAGGATGATCAGGGTCAGCCAGCGCCGGGGATCAGCGCTGTCGCCCGTTGCTGCCGGACGTGCCAGGATCTGAGCGTCCGAAGTCATCGTGGTCTCCGCTTACCTGGAGGTATCTGAACTACACTAGGGACGCTAACATCTTGTCAGGTAGATATCTAGTCTTCTTAGATAATAGGTAGGTAAAGCATGTCGGACGAGCGGGCCCAGCCGACCGCCGGCGACGCCGGGCACGACAGCGGCACCGGCCAGGGGAGCCCCCCCGGGCAGGGCAGCGCCGCCGGGCACGACAGCGCCGGCGGGGCCTGGGAGCTGCCGTGGGGCGAGCCCTTCGCGGCCAATGCGGCCACGGCCGAGCGGGCCAAGCTCGCCACCGCCTTCGGGGCGGCCACCCGGCGGACCGGGTCCCTGATGCAGCTCATGGGGCAGGCGGCCGCCGACCGGATCGGCATCAACGCGACCGATCTGAACTGCCTGAACATCCTGAGTTTCAGCGGGCAGATGACGGCCGGCGAGCTGGCGCGGGCCACCGGGCTCACCACCGCGTCGATCACCGGCGTGGTCGACCGCCTGGAAGAGGCGGGCTTCGTCACCCGGGAGCGTGACCCGCATGACCGCAGGCGCGTCGTGGTCAAGATCGTCCTTGATCGGGCGGTCAAGGACGTGGGCGCCGTCTTTCTGCCGATGATCCGGGACTGGCAGGAGATAGCCGAGCGCTACAGCGACGACGAGCTCCGGCTGATCGTCGACTTCTACGGGCGCATGGAAGAGGTGTTCCGCGACCACATCGTCCGGCTGCGCGGCACCCCGGGCACCTGAGCCCGATCAGGCGATCAGGTGGCCGGTCCCCGCGCGTCGGCCCGCTGGGTCCTGATGCCACAGCTCATCTTGTGAGGCCGCCGACAGCCGCTTCCGGCGCTGGCCGGGCACGGGTCAGGGGCGTGCCTTGACGCCCAGGTCGGCGAGCGCCGCCCGGGCGGCGCCGTCGCCGCACATGCCGTGCACCCCGCCGCCGGGGGCGGTGGACGCCCCGCACAGGTAGACGCCGGGCAGCGGTGTCCGGTACGGGTTCCAGCGCGGCGTGGGCCGGAAGAACGTCTGCAGCAGCGTCCCCGCGCCGCTGTTGATGTCCCCGCCCACGTAGTTCGGGTTGTACCGCTCCATGTCGGCGGCGGTCTTGACCGACCTGGCCAGGATCAGGTCGCGGAAGCCCGGCGCGAAGCGCTCGATCTGCGCCTCGATCCGGCCGGACATGTCCACGGTCGAGCCGGACGGGACGTGGCAGTATCCCCACAGCGTGTGCTGCCCGGCGGGGGCCCGGGTCGGGTCAACCACCCCCGGCTGTGCGGTCAGGCAGTACGGGCGCTCCGGGTGCCGGCCCGCGTTCACGTCCGCCTCGCTGCGCGCCACCTCGGCAAGCGTGCCGCCCAGGTGCACCGTCCCCGCCTCCCGGCAGGCGGCGGCCTCCCAGGGCACCGGCCCGGACAGCGCCCAGTTCGACCTTGCAGACCCCAGGCCCGTACCGGAAGCGGGCCAGCGCCCTGCCCTGCCAGCCCGGGATCGACCCGCCGGCGATGGCGGCGAGCTGCCGGGGCGTGACGTCGAGCAGCACCGCCCGGGCCGGCGGCAGGCCGTCCAGGGAGGTGACCCAGCGGCCGGTCTCGACCCGGCCGCCCAGCGACGTCAGCTCGGCGACCAGGGCGTCGATGAGCCGGGCGCTGCCGCCCTCGACCAGCGGCCAGCCCACCGCGTGCGCGATCATCATGAGCGTCAGCCCGAACCCGCCGGTGCCCGGCGCGGTGAGCGGGAGCATGGTGTGCGCGGCCACGCCGGCGAGCAGCCCGCGCGCCTCCTCGGTGCGGAACCGCCGGGCCAGCAGGCTCGCGGGCAGCACGCCGTCCAGGCCGAACCGGGCCATGGCGACCGGATGCTCAGGGACGGAGCGCATCATCGGCGCGAGCAGCTCGGGCAGCGTGAGCGGCACGTCGCGGACCAGCGGGCCGAGCAGCCGCCGGTAGGACGGGCCGTCGGCCCCCAGGCCGCCGGCGGTCTCCTCGACCGAGCCGGCCACGTAGCCGGCGCGCCCGCCGTCCAGCGGGTGGGCGAACGCGACCTTGGGCGCGCGCAGCGTGGCCCCCAGCGACGCCAGGTCGATCCGCTGGAAGAACGGGGAGGCGGCGGCGAGCGGGTGCACCGCCGAGCAGACGTCGTGCCGGAAGCCGGGCAGGGTGAGCTCCTGCGTCCGGCAGCCGCCGCCGGGCGTGGGCGCTCCCTCGATGACGTGCACCTCGAGCCCGGCCCGGGCCAGGGTCACCGCCGCGGCCAGGCCGTTGGGCCCGGCACCGACCACGATCGCGTCGGCGGGGCGGGTCCCTGCTGGGCTACCCACCGGGCATCCGCCTCCGCCGGGCTGAACGCACGCTCATAGCTCGAGTATCTCGCCTTCGGCGGCCACGATGACCTCGGGCCGCCCGGAGCCGCCCGCCTGGCCAGCGCCCCCGGCCGCGAGCCGCGCGCCCAGCTGGTCCAGCTCCGCGTCGGTCCGGGCCGGCTTGTGGTGGGCCAGCATGACCCGCCGGGCCCCGGCCCGCTGGCCCAGGCCCACCGCGTAGTCGGCCGCCGCGTGCCCGAACGACGCCTCGGCGGCGACCTCCTCCGGCAGCAGGAACGCGTCGTGGATGAGCAGGTCCGACCCGGCCGCGAGGTCGAGGGCGGCGGGGTGGTACTCACCCCAGCCCTCCGGCCCGGGCCCGGCGGCGGTGGGGCAGTGATCGGGGATGTAGGTGATCACCGACCGCCCGTCGCTGACCCGGTAGCCGAACGTCCGGCCGCCCTTGTGCGGCACCTCCCGCGCCTCGACCGTGAAGCCCTCGGCCTTGAGCTGCCCGGGCTCGAGCATGCCGAACGTCCAGTCCCCCCGCAATCCGTTGGGCGCGATAGGGAAGTGCGGCGGGGACATGCCCCGGCCCAGCACGTCAGCCGCGGAGCCGCCGGGCTGCTGCGGCAGGAACAGCGCGGCCCGGGCGTCGTCGCGGTCGCCCCCCTGGAAGAACGGCAGCCCGTGGACGTGGTCCCAGTGCAGGTGGGTGAGCAGGATCGTGCCGGCGAAGGCGTGGCCAGCCAGCAGGGGGGTGACGCGGCGCAGGCCGGTGCCCGCGTCCAGGATGAGCACCGGCCCGGCCGCGCCGTCGTGCGCGAGGGCCACACACGAGGTGTGGCCCCCGTAGCGGATGAACTCCGGGCCCGGCGCGGGGGTCGAGCCGCGGACACCGCACAGGTATACGCGCACCCCTCAGCCTCGGCCGACGTCTTCGCGCCGGTGCCCCCCGGACAGCTCCACCAGAGCGGACCGGTCGAACTGGCTGGCGTCCACCGACGCCACCCGGCACGGGGTGACGGCGACCAGCGTCGAGGTGCGCTCGCCGCCCTCCAGGTGCGCCCGCTCCCCGAGCATCGCCCCCGGCCCGTACTCGGCGAGCCACTCGCCGTCGTGCTCCACCCGGATCACCCCATCGAGGATCAGGTAGACGTCGCTGCTCTTGTCACCCTGGCGGACCAGCACATGCCCCGCGGGCAGCCTCTCAACCCTGGGCTTGGCGGCGCCGCGCATGAGCTGCACGGACAGCTGGTGCTCCAGGGCCGTTTCCACCGCGGTGACCAGGGCCTCGGAGTCCTCGTCGCCCCACGGGGTGTGCGGGCCGAAGGACACCGCCATCCAGTTGCTGTAGTCGGTCAGGCCCGACTTGTGGGTGAGCTCGCCCGCGTCGTTGAAGACCCAGTGGCGGGGGAACTTGCTTGCCCCGGTCATCGCGGTCTCCACCGTGCCGTCGGCGTGCAGGGTGAGCGACAGGGTGGTCCACACCAGCGGCGCCTGCCACTGGATGTAGGGCTTGTGCCGCACCTTGCGCGGCGCGGGCAGGGCGGTCCGGCCACCCACGGTCTGCACGAAGCGCACCCAGCCGTCGCCGCGCTCGGGGTCCCGGCGCAGGTCCGGCAGCAGCGCGTTCTGGAACGTGTGCCGCAGCCCGCCCAGCCGGATGGTGGTGTCGCCGATCAGACCGCCCCCGCTGTAGCCGCATTCGGTGATCTGACCGGCGCTGTCCGTCTCGACCCAGGCCCGCAGCACATTGGCGAAACGGAACTTGTCCGCGGCCTGCAGTGCCTCGATGTCATCGACCTGGGCGGGCGGGGGCTCGTCGTAGTGGGTGAACCCGGCGTCGAAGGCGACCCGGGTGCTCCCGGTGACCGCTTCCGACGGGATCCAGGAGATTGAGGTGACGCTGCTCTCGTATCGCATAACGCCATGATCATGCCAGCCGCGATCGGTCGCCAGGGTGGTGACTGGCGTGTTTCGGTGTGCCTACCACCACACGGCATGCCCTAGGCTCGGGCGGGCTGCCGCCCAGGCCGGGCGGGCCGGCGCTCCCCGCTGGCCAGCGGCCTTGAGCCAGGGGCATGCGCCGGGGCTGACCCGCTCCGGCGCACCCGCGCCCACGGCACCCCCGGCGCTCTCGGCGGGCAGCACCCCTATGGGTGGTGATGCCTGCATCCTTGACCGGGGCGGCGCCGGAGGAATGAATGTCTGCCATGGGAGCGGTCTGGCTGCGCCTGCGGGCCGAGCTGCGCCAGCTGTGGCGGACGTGGCTCGCCCTGGCCGTGCTGCTCGGCGTGATCGGCGGCATCGCGCTGACCGCCGCGGCCGGCGCCCGGCGCACCGACACCGCCTACCCCCGCTTCCTGCGCCAGAGCAACGCCGCGGACCTGCTGGTGAGCCCGGCGCTTTCCGGGTCCGGCGGTTATTTCCAAGCCGTTGCCCGCCTGCCGCAGGTGTCGTCGCTGGCGACGACGATGTTCCTGCAGATGTCCCTGCCCGGCCCGCACGCGTCGCCGTACTCGGACATCGTGGCCGAGGCCAGCCCCACGGGCGGCGAAGGCATATCCCTCGACCGGGTCAAGGTCGTAGCCGGCCGCATGTTCGACCCGGCCGACCCGCACGCGGTCGTGATCAGATCAGCAGCTGGCGGACCTGGCGCACGTGCGCCTCGGCGGCACGCTGCACCTGATCGGGTACCCGCAGCGGGGCAACAATCCCGACATCGCGCACGCGGCCCGGCTGGCGTTCCGGGTGTCGGCGATCGTCGTCTTCAGCGACCAGATCGTGTCGGGCACCAAGGAGCTCTCGGAACCGCGGATCCTGCTCAGCCCGGCGTTCGCCCGCACCCCGCAGGCGCGGTCGTTCAACCCCGCAGGCGGCGCCGCCTACGTGATTCTGCGGTCCCGCGCGAACGCCCTTGCGTTCACCCGCCAGGCAACCGCTCTGGCCGGGCGGTACCGGGTGGGGGGCGTCCAGGTGGTCCACCTGGCCACCGGATCAGGCGGCCGACCGAGCGGGCCATCCGCCCGGAAGCGGTCGCGCTGGCGATCTTCGCCGCGCTCGCCGGCCTGATCGCGCTGGCCATCATCGGCGCAGCTGCTCAGCCGCCAGCTCGCCCTCGACTCGGCGGAATTCCCGATCCTGCGCGGCCTTGGCATGTCCCGGTCCCGCCTGGTCGTGCTGTCGCTGGCCAGGCGTGGCCATCGTGACGGGCGCCGGGGCAGTCCTCGCGGTTGGGGTCGCCGTCGCGGCGTCCCCGCTGATGCCGATCGGGCCGGCCCGGCTCGCCGAGCCCAGCCCCGGAGTGGAGGTCAACCTGGCCATCCTCGGCGCCGGGTTCGCCGCTCATCGCCGTCGCTGCCGCTGCTGGTGCGTGGTGCCCGCAGCGGTGCGGGCCGCCGCCCGGGCCCAGGGCGCACTCGGGCTGGCCGAGCCGGGCGCACCGGCGCACGCCTCCCGGCTCGGCCCAGCTGCTGGGGCTGGCAGGCTCGGTGCCGGGCAGCCTGGGGGTGCGGATGGCGTTCGAGCCAGGGCACGGGCGCACCGCGGTGCCGGTGCGCAGCGCCCTGGTCGGGGACGACGGTGGCGGTGGCGGCGGTAGTGGCGGCGATGGTCTTCGGCGCCAGCTTCCTCGGGCTGGTCGGCACGCCGCACTCGTACGGGCAGAACTGGGCCCAGCAGCTTGATCTGCAGGTCGGGTCCGTGCCCGGCGCCCTGGGCGAGCGGGTGCTGGCGCGGGGTCAACGGGCCTGACCCAGTACGCGGGCGGCAACTACGGGCAGGTCAGCGTCGCGCGCGCCGGGCAGCGGCAGCGCGCTGACGATGCCGGCGATCGGGCTCGACCAGCTGCACGGGAACGGGTTCCTCACCCTGCTCGCGGGCCGGGCTCCGGCCGGGCCCGGCGAGATCGCTCTCGGCCCCCGCACCCTGCGCACGCTGGGCCTGCACTCGGGCAGCGGGTCAAGGTCAGCGCGAACGGCCAGACGTCGCCGATGCGGATCGTAGGCTCGGCGGTCTTCGCGTCGTTCAGCGTGGGCGGCGGCAGCGCCACCGACCTGGGACCGGGGCCGCGGTCGCCGGCCTCGGTGCTCTCCCAGCCCAACCCGCAGGGCTGTCCCGGGCCGTGCGACCTGTTACAACTTCTTCCTGCTGCGGTACCGGCCGGGCACCGACCTGCGGGCGGCCGCAGCCCAGCTGGAGGCCAGCGTCACCCGCGACCGGCTGCCCGCCGGGCCTGTGCCTGGTGACCACCGACCAGCGGCCCAGCGACATCCAGAACTACACCGGGGTCCGGGACACCCCGCTCGTCCTGGGCGCCGTCCTGGCGCTGCTGGCGGTGGGGACGCTCGCCCACGTGCTGCTCACCGGGGTGCGGCGGCGGCGGCGCGACCTCGCCGTGCTCAAGACCCTCGGCCTGCTCCGGTCGCCAGCTGCTGCGGGTGGTGTCCTGGCAGGCCAGCCGCGCTGGCCGCGGCGGCGCTGCTGGTGGGGCTGCCGCTGGGCCTGCTGGCGGGCCGCTGGGCCTGGCTGCTGTTCGCCGGCTCGGCCGGGGTCGGGAGCCAGGCCGACGTCCCGGTCCCGCTGGTGCTGCTGGTCATCCCGGTGACGCTCGTCCTGGCCGTCCTGCTCGCCGCCGTCCCCGGCTGGACGGCCGCCCGGATCCGGCCGGCGCTGATCTTGCGCAGCGAATAGGGAGGGAGTCTGCGGATGGGATCGACGTGGCTGGCCCTGCGGGCCGACCTGCGGGTGCGCTGGCGGGCCATGGCCGGGCTGGCGCTGCTGCTCGGCCTGATCGGCGGGGTGGTGCTGACCGCGGCCGCCGGGGCCCGCCGCACCGACACCGCCTACCCCCGGCTGCTGCAGTGGGCCAGGGCCGCTCAGGTGGCCGTCGTCCCGACCGGCACGGGCTCCCCACCGCCTACTTCACCGCGCTCGGGCGGCTCCCGCAGGTCGCGGCGATGTCCACGACCGGCCTCTACCAGATGGTGCTCCCCACCCGCCGCGGCCAGCAACTGGTCCCCGTGGACGCCATGTCCAGCCCCGACCGCGCCCTGGGCATCTCGGCCGACCGGGTCAAGATCCTGGCCGGACGGCTGTTCAGCCCGCGGGCGGCCGGGCAGGCCATGATCAACCAGGAGCTGGCGGACGCCGAGCATCTGCGGCCCGGCGGCCTGCTGCACCTGCTGCTGATCCCGGACAACCCGAAGACCGGCAACCCCGAACCCCAGCTGGCCTCCCCGCTGGCGTTCCGGGTATCCGCGGTCGTCACCTTCGACACCCAGATCGTCGCGGGCGTGGGTACCAACGCCGAGCCGACCGCCCTGCTCAGCCCGCCGTTCACGGCCACCGCCGCGTCCCGGCGGGCCAGCCTACGGGAACCAGGCGGGCATCCGGCTCCGGCCGGGCGCGAGCACGGACAGGTTCGTGGCCGCCGCGGCCGCGCTGGCGAAACGGTACCCGGCCAGCGGCGGCAAGATTGACCTCGATCAGCCTGTCCGGCGCGACGGCGGCCACCCAGCGGGCCATCCGCCCGCAGGCCGCGGCGCTCGCGCTGTTCGCCGGCCTGGCCGGGCTCATCGCCCTGGCCGTCATCGTGCCAGCTGCTCAGCCGCCAGCTCACCCTCGACTCGGCCGAGTTCCCGGTCTTGCGCGCCCTCGGCATGACCCGGGGCGCTCTGGTGGCGCTGTCCCTGGCGCGCACGGCCGTGGTCACCGGCGCCGGCGGCCTGATCGCCGTGGGCATCGCCATCGCCGCCTCCCCGCTGATGCCCATCGGGGCCGCCCGCCTGGCGGAGCCCGCGCCGGGGATCGAGGTCAACCTGGCCGTCCTGGCGGCGGGGTTCGCCATCTTCGCCATCGTGCCGCTCGCGGTGCTCGTGCCGGCCGCCTGGGATGGCGGCCGCCGCCGGCCGCAGGGGCCGCTCGGCCTGGCCGAGCCGGCCCGGGTCCGAGCCACGTCTCGCGGCTGGGCGCGGCTGCTGGGCGGCGCAGGCTCGGTGACCGGGGAGATCGGGGTCCGGATGGCGTTCGAGCCCGGCCGCGGCCGGACCGCCGTGCCCGTCCGCAGCGCCCTGGTCGGGCACGACGGTGGCGGTGGCGTCCGGGCTGGCCGCCGCTGGTGTTCGGCGCGAGCCTGATCGGCCTGGTCGGCACGCCGCACAGGTACGGGCAGAACTGGGCCCAGGTCCTGGACCTGGGGTTCGGCGGGGTGACGACCCGGTTCGGCGCGAAGGTCCTGGCCCGGGAGCCTGACCTCGCGGGCGTTGCGGCAGGCAACTACGGCCAGGTCAGCATCGGCACCAGCCAGGCCAGCGTGCCGGCCATCGGCATCGACCAGGTACGCGGGCGGGATTACCTGACGCTGCTGGCCGGCCGGGCGCCGTCCGCCCCCGATGAGATCGTGCTCGGCGCCCAGACCCTGCGCACCGTGCACCGGCGGCTGGGGCAGACCGTCCGGGTGACCGTGGACCAGACCGTGCGCCCGCCCTCCTACGGCCGCGCCAGCCGGACCATGCGCATCGTCGGCGTGGCCGTGTTCCCGTCGTTCAGCCGGGGCTCGTTCGCCGCCACCGACCTGGGCAGCGGGGCCGCCGTCCAGGCGGCGGTGCTGTCCGAGCCCTCCCCGCAGACCGGCTGCGCTGGTAGAACCACCTGCTACAACTTCTACCTGCTGCGATACCGGCCCGGGGCTGACGCGCGCGCCGACGGGGCAAGGCTGCAGGCCGCGGTGACCGCGTCGGGCTGCCCGCCAGGCTCCTGCACCGTCACCGTGGACCAGCGGCCGTCAGACATCAAGAACTACATCGGCGTCCGGGACACTCCGCTGCTGCTGGGAGCCGTGCTCGCGCTGCTGGCGGTGGCCACGCTGATTCACGTGCTGCTGACCAGCGTCCGGCGGCGGCGCCCCGACCTGGCCGTCCTGAAATCGCTCGGGCTGCTCCCGTCCCAGGTGCTTGGCACCGTGCTGTGGCAGGCCACCGCGCTGGCGGCGGCCTCCCTGCTGGTGGGGCTCCCGCTGGGCGTCCTGGCCGGGCGCTGGGCGTGGGTCCTGTTCGCCCGGTCGGCCGGGGTCGCGCCCGAGGCCGACATCCCAGTCACGCTGGTGCTGGCCGCCAGCCCGGTCACGCTGCTGCTGGCGATCGTCATCGCGGCCGGTCCGGGATGGGCGGCGGCACGGGTCAGGCCGGCCAGCGTCCTGCGCGCCGAGTGACGGGCGGCGGGTGATGGGGACACCGCGCCTGCGGCCCGCCGGGCCGCTGTGGCTGGCGCTGCGGGCCGATCTACGGTTGCGCTGGCGGGCGGTGCTGGGGCTGGCGCTGCTGCTGGGGCTGATTGGCGGGGTGGTGCTGACCGCCGCGGCCGGCGCCCGGCGCACCGACACCGCCTATCCCCGGCTGCTCCGCTGGTCCCACGCCGCCAGCGTGCAGGTCGTCCCCACCTGCGCCGGCCTGGCGGGTTCTACCACGGGCTCGCCCACCTGCCGCAGGTGGCGTCCATCTGGACCGGCGTGGTGTACACGCTCGCCCTGCCCCCACCGGCACCGCCCGGATCGCAGCTCGAGGCCGTGGCCAGCCCGGACGGCGCCCTCGGCACGTCCACCGACCGGGTGCGGGTGCTGGCCGGGCGGCCGTTCGACCCCGCCGACCCGCGGGCGGTCATGGTCGACCAGGAACTGGCCGCGGCCGCGCACGTGCGGCCCGGTGGCACCCTGCGCCTGCTCGGCGACCCCAGCACCCCCAAGACCTGTGCCGCCGGGGGTGGCACGGCCGCGCCCGGCCGCGCCCGGCCGGTCCCGCTGGCCTTCCGGGTGTCCGCGGTCGTCGCCTTCGACGACCAGGTGGTGCCCTCCCCCGGCCTCAGCGGCGCGCCGCGGGTCCTGCTGAGCCCCGGGTTCTGGCGCCGCGGCGCCGGCCGCGAGTTCGGCCCCGGGGATTACGCGGGCGTGCGCCTGCGCCCGGGGGTCGGCCTGGCGTCGTTCCGCCGGGCCGTGGCCGCACTGGCGCGGCGTTACCCGTCGGCCGGCCGGATCTCCGTGGTGAACATGGCCCCGCAGGTAACCGCGACCGAGCAGGCCACCCGCCCGCAGGTGGTCTCGCTGGCCGTCTTCGCGGCGCTGACCGGCCTGATCGGGCTGGCCATCCTGGCCCAGCTGCTGGGCCGCCAGCTCGTCCTGGACTCGGCCGGCTTCCCCACCCTGCGCGCGCTGGGCATGACCCGCCGCAGCCTGGCCGCGCTGTCCCTGGCCCGGGTGACCGCGGTGACCGTGCCCGCCGCCTGCCTCGCGGTGGCCGTGGCCGTCGCGGCCTCGCCGCTGATGCCGATCGGCCCGGCCCGGCTGGCCGAGCCGGACCCGGGCCTCGCGGCCAACCTCGCGCTGCTGGGCGCCGGGCTGGCCGCGATCGCACTCCTGCCGGTGGCCCTGCTGGCCCCGGTGGCGTGGCGGGCGGCGGCCCGGGCCTGGCCGCCCGCTTGAGGCGGCCGGCGCCGCCGGTAGGGCCCACCGGCCGCGCCGGGGGCCGCCGCTGACCCTGGCGGGCTCGGTCACCGGGGGGATCGGGACCCGGATGGCGTTCCAGCCCGGTTACGGGCGGACCGCCGTCCCGGCCCGCAGCTCGCTGATCGCCACCACGGTCGCGGTCGCGGCGGTGGTCGCGGCCGGTGTGTTCGGCGCCAGCTTCATCCGGCTGACCGGCACCCCGCATCGTTATGGCCAGAACTGGTCCGAACAGCTGAACCTGCAGTTCGGCGGGATACCGGCGGCCGAGGTGAGGGCCGCCCTGGCCGCCCAGCCGGGCGTGACCGGGTACGCCGCGGGCGACTACGGGCAGGTCAGCATCGGCGGCCAGGCCATCCCAGCGATCGGCCTCGACGCGCTGCGCGGGCGGGGCTTCCTTACCCTGCTGGCCGGCCGGGCCCCGGCCACCGGGGCGCAGATCGCCCTCGGCGAGGGCACCATGCGGTCGCTGCACCTGCGGCTGGGGCAGCGCGTGCCGGTCGGTGCCGGGCACGGGGGCCGCCCGATGCGGATCGTCGGCGTGGCCACGTTCGCGCGGTTCAGCCAGGCCAGCTCGGCCGCGACCGATCTGGGCACCGGCGCGGTGGTCCCGGCGGCGGCGCTCTCGCTGCCGTCGCCGCCCAACTGCGCCGGGCACGTGACGTGCTACAACTTCGTCCTCATCCGCTACCGGCGCGGCACCAGCCTGCGGGCGGCGGCCGCGCGGCTGGCGGCCGCCGCGACCAGGGCCGGCTGCCCGCCCGGAATCTGCCTGCTGACCGCCGACCAGCGGCCCGGCGAGATCCGCAACTACGCCGGGGTACGGGAAACGCCGCTGGCGCTGGGCCTGGTCCTGGTGGCGCTCGCGGTAGGCACCCTCGCCCAGGTGCTGCTCACCAGCGTCCGCCGCCGCCGCCGTGACCTGGCGGTGCTGAAGACCCTCGGGCTGTCGCGGTGGCAGGTGCAGGCGGTGGTGGCCTGGCAGGCGGTGGCGCTGGCGGCGGCCGCGCTGGCGGTGGGCCTGCCGCTCGGCGTCGTGGCCGGCCGGTGGTCGTGGGCGGTGTTCGCCGGGTCGGCCGGGGTGGCCGGCGATGCCAGCGTCCCGCCGCCGCTGCTGCTGCTCGCGGTCCCGGCGGCGCTGCTGGCCGCGGTTCTCATCGCGGCCGGCCCCGGCTGGGCGGCCGCCCGGACCAGGCCTGCCGCGATCCTGCGGGCGGAGTGAGCGGGCCACGCGGCCGAGCGGGCACTGCCGTGGGCACACGGCGTCCCGGACGGCAGCCGCATGGGCTTCGCCGTCCGGGAGGGATCATCAGACGCCCGGGCCGACGTCAGCCGGTCCTGGCGGCGGGAGGCGGGACCACGCGCTGGTCTGCTGGCAAACCGCTTTCACCCGGGTTGCGACCGGGACCTCCGCTTGTCTGCGCGACGGCCGCCGTCGGCGTCTGATGGGGCGGGCTGGTTGATGGTGTGCCGGTCGATGGGGTGCCGGCCGATAGGGTGCCAGCCGGTGCCGCCGCGCGGGCGGGCCGGGGCATGCGCAGCCGCAGCACGGCCAGGCCGAGCAGGGCGAAGACGGCCGTCCAGGCCAGCGACACCGCGGCCATGCCGGCGAGCACCTGGTGGTGGAAGGCTCCCGCGGCCGCGAACTGGGTCGGGCCGTACGACGGGAAGAACTCCAGCATGGACTTGTTCGCCAGCGGATTGTCCACCGGGTTCTCCAGGAACGTGTCCAGCATGGCGATCATGATGATGAGGAAGAAGCCTTCCAGGTCGCCCCGGACCAGCACGCCGATCAGCAGGCCGAGCGCGGCGTAGGTGGCCGCGGCCAGCATGAACGTGACCGCTATGGCCCACAGGCCCGCCGGGCGCCAGAAGAACAGCATGATGACCGCGGCGTAGGCGCCGATGGCGACGGCCTGGACCAGGGCGCCGCAGGTCTTGGCGGCGATCAGCGCCGAAGGCCGGTACCCGGACAGCACCAGCCGCCGGTCGAAGGGCCGCGCGCGGCGGACCGTGGCGAACACCACGAACCCGGTGATCAGGGTGATCGAGCTGAGCCCGGCGGTGATCAGCGTGAGATAGTGGCCGTCCACGGTCATGGTGGAGCCGGTGGCGCGCAGCCGGAACGCGACGCCAGTGTGCGAGATCATCGAGCCGATCACGAGATACCAGACCGGGACGAAGGCGACGAGCAGGATCCAGGCGAACCGGTTCCGGACCTGCCCGGCCAGGCTGAGCCGGATGGCGGTGTCAAGCTGCTGCCGCATGGCCGCTCGCCTCCTCCTCGATCCGCCCGCCGGTCAGGTGGCAGATCCGGTCGAAACGCTCGTGCTCGAAGACCAGGTGACTGATGACCACGGTCGCGGTGCCCCGGTCGCGCAGTTCGCCGGTCAGGTCCCAGAAGGCGAGGTAGGTCTGCCAGTCGAAGCCCTGGTAGGGCTCGTCGAGGAGCAGGACCGGCGGGTCGTGCATGAGGGCCAGGGTCAGGCTGAGTTTCTGTTTGGTCCCGCCCGACAGGGTGCCGACGCGCTGGCCGCGGCAGCCGGCGTAGCCGAGCCGCTCGATCAGCTCCCCGGCCCGGCCGGTGCCGCCGATCCCGTACGCGGCCTGGAAGTAGCGCACGTTCTGGTCCACGGTGAGCGCCTCGTCCAGGACGACCGTCTGCGGGCAGTAGCCCGGCCGGCCGTCGGTGGCGACGCTGCCCGCGTCCGGGCGCAGGTCGCCCGCGAGGATCCGGAGCAGCGTCGTCTTGCCGGTCCCGTTCTCCCCGACCACCGCGACCAGCTCCCCCGCCGCGATCTCCAGGTCAACGCCGGTCAGCACCTGCCGCCGGCCGAAACGATTTGCGGATGCCCCGTGCTGCCAGCGCGGCCATGGCCTCCGCCCCCTTCCTGGTCACCGCCAGTTCCTGGGGAACCTGTCACTGCCAGCCTGGTCCCGGCCGGCCACGGCCGGCCAGGGTGCTGCCCGGCCAATCCGGGGTGTGCTTGCCACTACCGGTGACCCCGGGCGGGTGGCCCATGGAGGGTGGGCTTGCCACCACCGGGCAGTGCACACGGCCCATGGCGGTGGGCTGGCGGACGCCGGATAGGCCGCGCCCGGGTATCGGCCGGGTGGTTTACTCCGCCCGCAGCACCCGGGCCGGGCTCAGCCTGGCGGCCGCGCGGGCCGGCCAGTAGGCGACCGCGTTCGCGGCCAGCATCGAGGCCGGGATCATGAGCAGGACGAACGGCACCGGGATCAGGGCGCCGGGCGGGATGCCGAGGCCGTTGCTGAACAGCGCCCAGGCCCACCGTCCCACCGCGATCCCGAGCGGCAGGCCCGCCAGCAGGGCGAGCCCGGTCAGGATGGTCGCCTGCCAGGCGACGGTCGCCTGGACCTGCCGGCGCACCAGCCCGAGCGTCTTCAGCGTCGCGAGATCGCGCCGCCGCCGCCACCCGGACACCACCATCAGCTGCCCGAGGACGGCCACACCGAGCACCGCGAGCAGCAGCGCGAGCACCTCCGGTATGCCGTCGATGCGCGCGAAGTTGGTGACGCCGTTCGGGCGCTGGTCGGCGACCACGCAGGTCGACTGCTGCACGGTCTGGCAGAAGCCGGCCAGGGACCGCTGGAGCCGCGCGGCGCCCGCCGCGCCTGCCTGCGCAGCGGCGAACCGCAGCAGGATGAACTGGAACGCCGGGGCCCCGCCCGCCTCCGGCCCGGCGCCGTCCGCGGGCTGCATGACCGCGGCCGTGGTTTCCGCGCCCTCGCCGAGGTCGGTGGGGGTGAAGAGGCCCTGGCCGAAGTTCGGGAACACCGCCCGGCCCACGATGCGGTCCCGGAGCCGGCGCCGGCCGACGGTCACGGTGACCGGGTCCCCCACTTGCAGGCCCAGGCGGCGCAGGGTCGAGGTGCCGAGGACGATCTGGCGCGCGGTCCGTGGCGGGTGGCCCTGGAGCAGCGTGGGCGAGAGCAGGGCCCCCCGGCCGGGAGCCACCCCGATGGCCGGGACGAGCGTGCCGCCGATCCCGATGATCCCGTGGTCGCCGAACGACCAGCCGGTGACCTCGCGCTCGTGCCCCAGCAGGTGGCTGGCCTGGGCCGGTGTGAGGGCCCCGAACTGCAGGTCGATCGCGGCGTCCCAGGCCTGCCCGTACCGGGCGGGGGTGTGCACCAGCTGGAGCAGGCTCGCGCCGAAGGTGAAGGCCGCGGTCACCGCGAGCACCGACAGCGTGGCGCCCGCCAGGACGCTGCGCACCGGCACGGCGGCCCGCCCGGCCCCCGGGTCGAGCGCGAAGCGGGCGCCGGTGGTGACGGTCACCGGGGCACCGGCGCTGGCCAGCGACTCGGCCAGCCGCGAGTGGCCGCCCGGCCGCGACGGCGCGTTGCCCGGGCCCGCGGCCCGGGCCGACGCGAGGCGCCAGGCCGGCCACGCCGTCCAGGCCAGCAGCACCACCACGATCGCCACGGCGCCGGTGGCGAGCACCATCGCGGCCACGCTGATACCCGGGTCCGGCTCGGCCAGGCGCGCCAGCCCGATCGGCATCAGCGGCGACGCGGCCACCGCCACCGCCACGGCGGCCACCGCCCCGACGGCCCCGGCCGTACCCACCTCGACCAGGCCTGCGGCCGTCAGCTGGGCCCTGGTCATCCCCAGCGCCGCCAGCGTGGGATGGCCGGCGGCGGCCGCGCCGAGTTGGCGGACGGCGGCCTGCCCGACGATCAGCAGCGTCGTGACCGCGAGGACGACCGCGAAGAGCGCGAGCGCAATCGCCTCCGGCCGGATCGCCCGCTGCACCGTGGCGGCCTGGGCGCCCTCGTCGGCCACGAAGATCTGGCCGCCGGTGCCGGGGAACCGGCGCGCGAGCGCTTGCGCCTGGCGCCCGAACCCGGCGGCCGTGGTGCCCGGGCGGAGGCGCACGGACGCGCCGTCAAAGCCCATGTAGGCGGCCCCGAGGCGGTGCCAGAGGGCCGGTGTGGCCAGGATGACCGGGACTTTGTCGATGTCGGTGACCGGATCCACCGATGAGCGGGTGACCACGATGCCAACCACCCGCTCGGTCAGCCGGGGGGTCCTGGCTGCGCCTGGTTTGGCTCCGGGCGGCAGATTGGGCAGGGCCACCATCGGGAGCGTGCTGCCCACGTGCAGGTGCAGCAGCGCGGCCCCGTTCTGGTCGATGGCGATCTCGCCCGCCCGGTCCGCCCGTGGCAGCCGCCCGGCCAGCACCTTGGGCACGTCCACCCGGTGCCAGAGCTGCCCATCGGCGGGCACCTCGGCGACCGACCCGCCCTCGCCGCGCCCGGCGGGCTGGAGGTTCAGGCCGACGGCGGGGGCCACGGCGGCCACTCCCGGCAGCCTCGCCAGCGCCCGGTAGTAGCCGCCCAGCCCGGTCCCGGTCGGCGAGACAAGCACGTCGGAGGCCGACGACACCTGGAGGAAGCGCGGATAGGCGCTGCTCGTGCGCCACGCTCCCGCGGCCGCGGCCAGGACGGCCCCCCCACCGACGGCCACCAGCAGGGCGAGCAGCGCCCATCCGCGCCACCGTGCCCGGATCGCGTACATCGCCACGCGCAGGACCGCCCGCATGCGATCAGGCGGTCCGCGTGAGGTGGTCCGGGGGGTAGCACATGGGTCCGAGAATAGGCAGCGCGTCAAGGCGCGGCGAGGGTGCTCGCCCGCAGCCCGCCGGTGGGGCAGCCACCACCACACCCCTTCGTGCTCACCCCCTTCCCGACGGGCGGAACGGGGTGGCGCAATAAAGGGCAGCGAAGCGGCCAGCGGCCCACCAACTCCTGGAGGGCGGATAGCGTGCATCCGGCGGTGCCGGAGTGCCGCGGGACAGTGGGCGGCAGCCGGGGAGGACGGCCATGAACGCGGGATGGATGTTCCTGCGGACGGAGCTGCGCAGGCGATGGCGGTCGTGGCTGGCGCTGGCACTGATCGTTGGTGCCTTCGCCGGGGCCGTCGAGGCCGCGGCGGCGGGTGCCCGCCGGACCGACGCGGCCTACCCCGCCCTCCTCATCTGGAGCGGGGCACCCGATCTGCTGGCCGCATCGGAGGCCGGCCAGTCGGTGTTCGGCCAGATCTCGCAGTCCGCCCTGGCCGGGCTTCCGCAGGTCGCTGGGCGAGCCCTCCTCGCCGAGTACGCGGTAGCCCAGCCATCCGACGTCGCGCTGGTGGCCCCGGAGACCGGAAAGGTCCCCGTCACCTTCTGGCGGCGGAAGATCCTGGCCGGCCGCCTCCCCGACCCCCGCCGCGCGGATGAGGCCGATATCTCGTTCACCCTGGCGCAGGCGCGCCACCTCCGGGTCGGCGACGTCCTCCAGGTGGACGCCCTCACCGCCGGCGCGAAGCCCGGGGCGGTGCCATTCACGTTCCATATCGTCGGAATCGACGCGGCTCCGTCCGAGTTCCCGCCGCAGACCGGGACGGGCACCGATGACCTGTGGGCCACGCCGGCGTTCTACGCCCGGCACAACTCCGGGCTTGCGATCTTCCGGATGGCCGCGCTGCGGCTCCGGCATGGCGCGGCGGAAATCCCGCCCGTGCTGCACGAGATCAACAAGCTGGCCCACGGCAAGCCGACGCTGACGTACCCGCTCGCCACCCAGTCGGTCAACACTGAACGATCCATCCACCTGCAGGCCGTCGCGCTCTGGCTGCTCGCGGCGCTCCTTGCTGTCATCGGCGTACTTGTCACCGGCCAGTTGCTGGCGCGGCAGGGCTTCCTGGAGGCGGACGACTTCGGCACCCTGCGCGCGCTCGGCATGAGCCCCCGCCAGTTGCTGGCCGCTGGCCTGGCCCGGGCGGCGGTGATCGGCGTCGGCGGCGCCCTGGCCGCCGGGCTGCTGGCGGTGGCGGTCTCGCCGCTGTTCCCGGTCGGCCTGGCGCGAGTCGCCGAACCGTACCCGGGGCTGCGGGTCGATGTCCTTGTGGTCGTCCTGGGGGCGATGGCCACGGTGCTCGCGACCGTGGCCTGCGCCATCCCCGCGGCCTGGCGGTCGGCCGCCGGGAGCAAGGCACGGGCGCTCTCGTCCGCGGACGGAGTGGCCCGGCGGCGGCCGGCCGTGGCAGTGGCCGCCCGGGGGATCCGTCCGGTTCCCGCCCGGCTCGGCATCGGGCTGGCGGTCCAGCCCGGAGCGGGCAGGACCGCCGTGCCGGTACGCAGCACGATCGCCAGCGCGGCCGTCGGGGTCGCCGCGCTCACCGCCGCGATCGTCTTCTCCGCCAGCCTCGGGCACCTGCTCGCTACCCCGCGCCTCTACGGGGTGAGCTGGGACGCTGACGTGCAAGGCGTGAACAACACCGGGATCGCACCAGCGATCGGAACGGTGGCGCGCGACCCGCAGGTGGCCGCCTGGACGCCTGCCGACGCAGGCGCTCCGTTGCAGGTCAACGGCGTGCGCGCGGAGGCCATGGCGATCAGTCCGGGCCACGATCGCTCCTTCTTGCCCACCCCCACGCAGGGCCGCCTGCCCCGGGCGCCGGGCGAGATCACGCTGGGCGCGCGCACGCTGGCCGAGATCCACTCGCATGTGGGTGCGACCGTAACGGTGACGCTCGCCGGCTCCCACCCGGCCAGGCTCAGGGTGGTCGGGGCCGCCGTTTTCCCGACGCTCAGCGACGTGCTCGGGCTCGGGTTCGGGGCGATGCTGACGGTCGGCGGCCTGCGCCAGTTCCTGCCCCCCGGTGTGCCCCTCCCGCCGTGGGACAGCCTGCTGGTCCGGTTCCGGCCGCAGGTTGGCGCCCAGGCGGGGGCAGACGCGCTCGCAGGCCGGTGCACCCCGCATGGCCCGTTCAGCGTCTCCGGGCCCGCGATCCCGACCGACCTCGTCAATTTCGGGCGCGTGCAGGACCTGCCATTGCTGCTCGGAGTGGCGCTGGGCCTGCTGGCCCTCGGGACCATCGTCCACCTGCTGCTGACCGCGGTCAGGCGGCGGCGGCGCGATTTCGCCGTCCTCCGGGTCATCGGCCTGACCCGCGGGCAGGTGAGGGCCACGGTTGGCTGGCAGGCAGCCACGCTCGCCGCCGCCGCCCTCGTCATCGGCGTGCCGGCCGGCGTGCTGGTGGGCCGCACCGCGTGGCGGGTCTTCGCCCACCAGCTGGGCATCCTGCCGGTCGTAGCCATCCCGCCGCTGACCCTGGCGGCCATGTCGGCCATCGCCCTGGCGGTCGCCGTGGCGGCCGCCGCCGTGCCCGGCGAGTCGGCGGCCCGGTCGGCGCCCGCCACGATTCTCCGTTCTGAATGATGGTGGCCGGTATCCTCCGCTGCGGAGGATGGTGCCTGGCCGGGGCCAGGTGTGCCTACCACCACCAGTGCTGGACGTGCCTGCCCTCTGGCGGACCGCGACCCCGATATGCGAGAACTGGGTAGATGGACCACAACGACGCGCAGCCGCCGGGCACGATCAGGGTCTTCCTGGCCGACGACAACCTGATCGTGCGGGAGGGCGTACGCGCCCTCATCGACAGGCACGCCGACCTGCAGGTGGTCGGGGTGGCCGCCGACTACGACGAGGCGGTCAGCGGGGCCACCGCCGCGAACCCGCAGGTGCTGGTCACCGACATCCGGATGCCGCCGTCCTTCTCAGCGCGAGGGGATCGACGCGGCCAAGGAGGTCCGCAAGCGCCACCCCGGGACCGGGGTCGTGATCCTGTCGCAGTACGAGGACCCCGAGTACGCGGTCTCGCTGCTGGCGGAGGGCTCGGCCGGCTACGGCTACCTGCTGAAAGACCACGTGGCCGAGGGGAACCAGCTCGCCGACGCGATCCGGGCGGTGGCGACCGGCGGCACCGCGCTGGACCCGTCGATCGTGGAGGCGCTCGTCCGGCCGGTCGTCCCGGCGGGCGGGCTGTCGCCCGAGGAGGAGGAGCTCCTGTCCATGGTGGCGGAGGGCAAGCCGATCAAGGCGATCGCCGCCGCCCGCGGGAGTTCCCCCCGAGGCCGCCGAAGCCGACGTGGAGGCGGTCTTCGTCAAGCTGGCCGAGGGCGTCTCCGCGGGCAGCCAGAGCGCGCTGCGCCGGCTCCGCATGCTGCAGCAGGCCATTATCGACCGGGAGGAGCAGGGCGAGACGCTGTCCCGCCTGCTCCCCGGCGGGCTGGCCGAGAAGCTCCGGCTGGAGCACCGGGAGATCGGCGAGACCGAGCGGGTGATCGTCACGGTCCTGATGAGCGACATCAGGTCCTATTCGACGATCGCCGAGCACGCCGACCCGAGCCAGCTCGCCGGCCAGCTCAACACCCACCGGGCCGCGATGAACCACGCCATCCTCGGCGAGGGCGGGACCGTGATGCAGTTCGTCGGCGACGCGGTCATGGCCGTGTTCGGCGCGCCGTTCCCGCAGGACGATCACGCGGACCGCGCGGTGGCCGCGGCGGCGGTGATGCATGAGCTCCAGGCCGGGATCAACACCCGCTGGGAGACGGACGGCCTGCCCCCGTTCGGGCTGGGGCTCGGGCTGTCCACCGGCGAGGCCGCGGCCGCCCTGCTCGGCTCGGCGGAGCGGCTGGAGTACACGCTGGTCGGCGACACCGTGAACCTCTGCCAGCGGCTGCAGCAGCTGGCGGACAAGGGCGAGACCGTGCTCTCCGAGGCCACGCTCAAGGCGCTGAAAACGGCGGTGGACGCCGTCCTGATCGGCTCCCAGTACGTGAAGGGCCGCGCCACGCCGGTCATCGCCTACAAGATCGCCTGCCGGGACGGCATGCCGTCGGCCGCAGCCCAGCCGGGCCCGGCCGATCCCGGCCCGGCGAGCAACAGCACATCCCGGATGGGGGGGTTATGTCTGAGAGCCAGGCCGCGCTGACCGTACGCGGCGTACGCAAGACCTTCGAGGCAGAGAACGCGCCGGTCCGCGCCCTGCGCGGCGTGGACCTGACGGTGAGCGAAGGCGAGTTCGTGGCCCTGATGGGGCCGTCGGGGTGCGGCAAATCCACCCTGCTGAACCTGGTCGCCGGGCTGGACACCGCCGACGAGGGGGAGATCAGCGTGGCGGGCGAGCAGGTCACCGGCCGCAGCGAGGACGACCTGGCCCGGCTGCGCCGCCGCCACATCGGGCTGGTCTTCCAGTTCTTCAACCTGCTCGAGGGCATGACCGTGCTCGAGAACGTCGCGCTGCCGGCCGTCATCGCCGGCCGCAGGCGCAAGATGGCCGAGACCCGGGCCGCCGACCTGCTCGACCTGCTCGGCATCGGCGACAAGGCCCGCGCGGTGCCGGGGGTGCTGTCCGGCGGGCAGCGCCAGCGGCTGGCGATCGCCCGCGCCCTGGCCAACGAGCCCACCCTGCTGCTGGCCGACGAGCCGACCGGGGCGCTCGACTCCGAGGGCGGGGAAGAGGTCATCGAGCTGCTGCGCCGGCTGCACGGCGGCGGCCAGACGATCGTCCTGGTCACCCACGACGCCGACGTGGCCGCCGCCGCCGGGCGGGTGGTCCGGATGCGGGACGGCCGGATCGTCGAGCCCGAGCCGGAGCCGCAGCCGGACGACGGCGGGGCCGTCGTGATCGAGGCACGCTTATGTACTGTCGCGGGTGCGCCACCGGGCAGCGCCTGGCGGCGCTCCGCGGGAGCGGCGGTGAACGGCACCGTCCACGGCCCCGCCGCGGCGGCCGGCCGCGCGGGGCGGCCGCGGGCCACCTGGTGACCGGGGTGGTCCTGCCGCTGGTCACCGTGGCGGTCGCCCTCGCCGGGCTGCGGGTGCAGGTGCCCGGCGGCCTGTCTCCCCTGGACGGCGTGACGGTCGGCGTGGTGCTCGTCTGGGCGCTGGCCGGGGCCGTCTGCGCCCGGGCGCCCGGGCGGGCGCCGCAGTGGCCGATGGCGGCCGGCACCCTGGCGGGCGCCGTCGCGCTGACCGCGGCCCGCCTGGCCAGCCAGCCCCCGTTGGGCCAGCACCAGCTCGCCCGTGCGGTCGCTACGCTGGCGGCGGCGCTGGTCATCGCGGCTTCCTGCCACTTCCTGCTCGCGCTGCCCGATGGCCGGCTGGGCGGGCAGGCCCGGCGCACCGGCGCCGCCATCGCCTACCTGGTCGCGCTGGGCACGGGCGTGGTGTTCGCCCTGGCCGGCTGCCGTTGCCGTGGCTGGTCGCGGCGCTGGGGCTGGCGGCGGCCGTGGGCTGCGCCCTGCCCGCCGTGCGGCTGCGTTACCTCCGCGCCAGCGCCGCCGGACCGGGAACGGCTGCAGTGGCTCGCCATCGGCGTGGTCGTGGCCGTGGACGCGAGCGCTGATCATCGTGGTCCTGCATCTGCTCGTCGGCTGGCCGACGGCGGTCGCGGCGGCCGCGGCCGGGGTGAGCGTGGCGATCCCGCTCAGCCTGATCGCGGGCGGCATCCCCCGGCTGGCGCCGCATGGCGGCCGGCTGCTGGTGCACGTGCTGTGGGTCGCGGGTTTCAGCCTGGTCGTCGCCGCCGTCTACGTCGTGATCGTGCTGGGCCTCGGGAAGGGGCCCGCCGACGCCGGCGACCGGGAGATCCTGGGCCTGTCGATGCTCGCCGCGGCGGTGGCGGCGGCCGGCGACCTGCCGTCCCGGGACCGGCTGCTGGCCTCGGCCACCCGGTTCGTCTACGGGGCGCGCGAGGCGCCGGACGAGGTGCTCCGCACCTTCGGCAGCAGGATGACCCGGGCCGTCGCCATGGACGAGCTGCTGCTCCAGCTCGCCGAGTCGCTGCGCAAGACCATGGGCCTGACCCGGGCCGAGGTCTACACGGGCGGCGGTGAGGTGCTGGAACGCGCCGTGTCGGTGCCCGACGCGGGCCGCCAGACGATCCTGATCTCCGAGCGTGAGCGCCCGGTGGTGACGCGGGCGGGCGTCTCCGGCAACGCGTGGGCCTCGATCTGGCTGCCCGCGCTGCTCGACGGCCGGGAGCGGTCCCAGCTGCGCGTGGCACCGATCAGCCACGGCGGCGAGCTGCTCGGCCTCATCGTGGTGGAACGCCCGGCCGAGGCGGACGCCTTCTCCGAGGAGGACGACCGCGTGCTGACCGAGCTGGCCCGCCAGGCCGGCCTCGCCTTCCACAACGTCCAGCTCGACGCCGCCCTGCAGACCACCCTGGATGAGCTGCGCAAGCAGGCCGACGAACTGCGCGAATCGCGGGCCCGGATCGTCGCGACCGCCGACGCCGAACGCCGCCGGGTGGAGCGGGACCTGCACGACGGCGCCCAGCAGCACCTGGTGGCGCTGGCCGTGAACCTGCGCCTGGCCCGGGACATCATCGCCGACGACCCCAGCGGGGGCACGGAGATGCTCGAGCAGATGACCGAGGACGTCCAGGCGACGATCAGGGAGCTGCGTGAGCTCGCGCACGGGATCTACCCGCCGCTGCTGGCCGACGCCGGCCTCCCCGACGCGCTGCGCGCCGCGGCGGCCCGGTGCACGATCCCGGTCGCCGTGAGCGCCGACGGCATCGGGCGTTACTCCCAGGGGGTGGAGACCGCGATCTACTTCTGCTGCCTGGAGGCCCTGCAGAACGCGGCCAAGCACGCACCAGAGGCCACCGCGCAGGTCCGGATCTGGGAGGAGTCCGGCGGGCTCCTGTTCTCGGTCAGCGACAACGGGCCCGGCTTCAACGCCGACAAGGCCCGGTCCGGGCACGGCTTCGTCAACATGGCGGACCGCCTGGGCGCCATCGGCGGCACCGTCCGCTGGGAGTCACAGCCCGGGCACGGCTCGACGATCAGCGGGTCGATACCTGTCATCTGATCCCGGGCCTGCCGTTCCTCGGCAAGCGCTGCGTTTGTCATGGTTGCGCCAACCATGAGCTTCTAGGGACTCTCTAGTGCGGTGACCACGAACGTTCACCGGGTCGGGCGGCTTTGAGTTTGGGCCGGCCCAGCGTTGCTGGCGTTCGCTGCGGATGCGGGCGCTCGATCACCCTGCAAAGCCGCGCCGCTCGGCCAGCCAGGTAATACCCTCTGGCCACAAGCGCCCAGTGCTGCGTGACGGATATGCGGATGCCCAAGCCCGTCACGACAGCAGCCCCGCCGAGGCGTGAGAGCGCCCGGCGGGGCCTAGATCCCATCCCCCGCCAAACCGGAAGGATGAGGCCATGCAAGACACCGTAGACCCGGCGGCGGCCCCGCCGCGAACCCTGGCGCAGATCATCGGGGACGCGCCGCGGGGAGCTGAACGTGGCGTCGCTGTCGCCGTGGCCGCGAAGGTCAGTGCAGGCGACCCGGTGACCCGCCTCCTTTGAGGGCCGGGGTGAGAAAGCGATAGGAGGCCCGCAGGTCGCCCATGCCGGGCACGAGCACCCCAGGGCGGCCCGGGCCCGGGGCGGCCACCGGGCGTAGCCAGGTCCCGGCCGCCAGGCGTAAGATCGTCGGCACACGCGGTCTGGACCTCGCCGCCCACCCCGTCATGAAAGCGGGGAAGGGGTGCCATAACCATGACCGCCGTTTCGGATCCACCCTCAGCTACCGTCGTCCTCGACGGAGAGATCGACATCGCCACCGCCCCGGCCAGCCGGCGCTTCCTCATGGCGGCAATCAGCGGCGGGGGTGTCCATCTGGCCGTTCACATGTCCGGCGTCACCTTCATCGGCGCCGCCGGGATCGGCGTCCTGGTCGCCGCGGCTAACCGGGCACGGCAAGTGGGAGGTGGCCTGTCGCTGCTGGCGCCGTCCCGGCAGGTGCGGCGGCTGCTGGACGTCTTGCACCTGGACGCGATCCTGCCGACGGCCCAGCGCCCAGCCGGCCCCTTCGTTGCTGGCAGCGCCGCCTGACACCCTCCGGGCCTGCCGACTCACCCGCTGCGTCCCGGTCGGCCCAGCCGAACTTGTAACGATCAAGCCCCTCAAGCTCGGGGTGTGCGGTCGTCGTCATGCGGTGACACCTCCGGACTCAGTAGGTGTTGCCTCGGCGGCGGTGCTGGCCCCCGGCTGGTTTCCTCTGGTCAGCTGTCTGCCCGCGCTGGCGCCGGCGAGGAGGGCGAGGACTTCGCCGATGGCGAGTTGCTGGCTGGTGGGTTCGGGCAGCGGGAGGCGGGCCTGGATCTGGTAGCGGTTGCGGCGGCCGTGTTTCTGCTTGACGGCGTAGCCGGCCGTGGCCAGGTCGCTGACGATGCCGTAGGCGCTGCGCTCGGTGATGCCGACGCTGGCCGCGATGTCGCGCAGCCGCACGCCCGGGTCATGGGCGATGCACAGCAGGACCCGGCCGTGCTTGCTCAGGAAACTCCAGCCCTCCACGCTTCAAAGACTATCATAATTCTAGAAATATATTGCTAGTTTTTTATTACCTGTGTAAGCTGGGGAGCAGGCACCGGGGGCCGGCCGTCGGCGGCGGCTAGCTACCCCGGGGTCACCGTGAAGGGAGCGGGCCATGGTTCTCATCGGCCCGATCATCATCGCCGTTGTGCTCATGGCCCTGTTGGTGCTCGGGGTGTCGGGTATCGGTGGAAGCCGGCCTGCCAGTCGCAGGGCCGGACCGGGCAGCGCCCGGGTACCGGGGCGGTGACATCGTGAGCGCCTTCACTTCCCGCGATGTCGAGGCCGCCGACAGGCTCGCCCTGGCCCGGCTTGACGATGACGGCGCGCCGCCGCCGGTGACCTGGCCACAGGCCCGCGACAGCCACGACCGCGACGCGATCCGCCGGGGCCGCATCGGGCAGGTGGCCGCCGCACCACCGCGCACCGCACCTATTCGCGAGAGAAGAAACCTCATGCCCGAACCAGCGGCACCACACCACGGCCCCATCAGCACCCTGCCGCCCCCATCAGCCAACGGCTCCGCGAGCCGGGCCCGGGCCGCCCCCATCCCGCCCGGCGGCACCGTGAGTCCCCCTCCCGCGATCCTGACCGGGCCGCCAGCGCTGCACATCACCGGACTGCGCCCCCATCTCGGCGTCTTCCCCACCGTCCAGGCCGCGACAGCCAGCCCGCAGAGTCCCCGCGGCACAAAGGACTCAGCGACAGCGGTGCACCCGATCCACTCACCGGTGGCGGCTTGACGTTGGGCCGAAAACCGGTCGGTTCACCGTCAGCGGCGGGCGATCGCGGACACCAAGCTGACCGACGATGGCCAGCAACAGCACCGGACTCCGGAAACCGTAAGGGAAGGCAGGGAATGATCGCCGCAGCGGTGTCCCCCCCGGTTGCGGGGTGGAGGCTATGCGCCTGGTTCGGTGTCGTCGTTATTGTGCCGGGGTACGGCGGCGGTGGCCAGGTTGCCGTTGCCCACCTGGGTGGGCAGGGTGGGGATCGGCGGGACCTGGGGTATCTGCAGCGGCGCTCCGCTTTCGATTTGCGCCTCTTCGGCGGCGACGTCCTCGTTGCCGAAGTCGGCCAGCGAGGCCGAGTCCGCGGCTGACTTGGGCTCGCCCGCAGGCGCCGGGGGGGTCATCTTGTCGAAGAACCGCAGCAGCTCGACCGGGACCGGCATGACCAGGGTGCTGTTCTTTTCGGCGGCCACCTCGACCACGGTCTGCAGCAGCCGCAGCTGCAGCGCGGCCGGGTCGCGGGCCATCACGTTGGCCGCCGCGGCCAGCCGCTTGGACGCCTGGTACTCGCCGTCGGCGGTGATGATCCGGGCCCGGCGCTCACGCTCGGCCTCGGCCTGGCGGGACATCGACCGCTTCATGCTCTCGGGCAGCGAGACGTCCTTGATCTCCACCCGCTCGACCCGGATGCCCCACGGGCCCTCGGTCGGCTCGTCGATGATCCGGCGCAGCTCGCGGTTGACCGTGTCCCGCTCCGACAGCAGCTGGTCCATCTCGGACTGGCCGATGATCGACCGGAGCGAGGTCTGCGCCTGCTGGGAGATAGCGAACAGGTAGTTCTGCACGTTGATGGTCGCCTTGATCGGGTTGACGACCCGGAAGTAGACCACCGCGTTGACCCGGACGGTCACGTTGTCTTTGGTGATGCCGTCCTGGGCCGGGACGGTCATGGCGACGATCTGCATGTTGACCTTCTGCATGCGGTCGCCGACCGGCCGGATCACGGTCAGCCCGGCGCCGCGCGGCCTGCCCAGCACCTTCCCGAACCTGAAAATGATGCCCTGCTCGTACTGCTGCACGACCTTGAACGAGCGGCCGGCCACGACGAGCCCGGCCACGACGAGTATCACCAGGATGGCCACCAGGGCAACCATCACCAACACCTCTTCTCCGGTGACGCCGCGGTAGCTGGCCGCCCTCGGCGGCCGGTCCCCGGTGCCTGCCCTCAGCCTATCTACGTATCCAGAAACTAGCAAAATATTTCTAGAAACTTGATGCTCTTAGACTGTGCCGGCCGTGGTGAGGAAGATGCCTGTGCCGGGTGCCCATCGCGCACCTTCCGCCTGCCGGCGGCTGGCCAGGCGGCCCGGTCTGGCGGCCGTGTTCATCGGTGTGCCGTGCGGCGGCCGGTCCGCCCGGTGACCAGGTGGTAGGCCAGCAGCAGGACGGCTGACCCGGCGATGGCGGTGAGCCAGGTGGACAGATTGAAGAATCCCTGCAGGGAGTGGATGTGGAAGAGCTTGGTGGCGACCCAGCCGCCGCCCAGCGCCCCGGCGATGCCGATCAGGCAGGTGAGGATCAGGCCCTGTGATCTCTTGCCGGGGATCAGCATATTGGCGAGCAGCCCGGCGGCGAGGCCGAGAACGATCCAGGCGATGATGCCCATAACCAGCTCCTTAGTCAGTGACGCGTGTGGGGTATGCGGTGGCCGGTGTACCTGGCAGATCGCAGTGGGGGCAGCGCCGGTGCTTTTGGGCGCCCGCCGCGCACTGCCCCTGGGTATTGCTAGGGGCGGTCATCTCGGCTGCTCAGCCTGCTTGTGCTTGCGCCGGTCGCGGCGCATGATCCGCCGCAGCTGGGTGATCCGCGCGGTTCCCGCGGCGGCCATAAGCAGGGCGCCTGCGATGGCGGCCAGGAGCAGGGCCACGGCCAGCGACAGGTGCAGGTGCGCGCCCAGGAAGCTGATGTTCACGGCGTGCGTGTTCTGGATGATGAAGATCATCACCACGATGAGGATGGCAAAGCCCGCGATCAGCCCGGTGCGCACGCCACTGATCCGGGTATGCAGCCGCCCCGGCTGGGGCGCCGCCGGCGGTGGCGCGGAGCCATTGGCTGATGGTGGCGGCAGCGTGCTGGTTGTGCGGTGTGGTGCCGCTGGCTCGGTCATGGCGTTACTTCCTTCGCGGATCGGGATAGTGCGGTGCGTGGGCGGCCGCGTTGCGGCCCGCGGGCCGTGGGCAGCGCTAACCGACGCCCAGCCCGGCAGGCGTCACCTGGCGGACCTCCTGGCTGTGTTCCGGCCCGGTCGCTTCCGCCTGGCTGGCGGCCGGCTGCCCCGGGCGGGCCACGCGGTACGCGTCGCTGGTCTGGCCGTCGGCTGACCGTGGCGGGCTCACCGCTTGCGGCGCCCCGTCGTCGTCGAGCCGGGCCAGGGCGAGCGGGTCCGCAGCATCAAGGGCAGAGGGGATGGAGGTGTTCATGGCGTCCCCGTTCGGCCAGAAGGCGCCCGGCCACGAGCATGGCCCGGCGGGCTTGCGTCCGGGCCTAGCGCTTCCGGCGCATGCGCGGTAGCGCGACGATCATGATTACGGCGACGATGACGACCAGAACGATGAAGAACATGGCCCTCTCCTTCCGGCGACCCACGGGGTAACTGGCCGCCACCGGCGGCTGATCCCTGGTGCCTGCCATCAACCTACACTCGAAACAGAAAACTAGCAATATATTTCTAGAAACTGTAGTCTGCGAAGTGTGGAGAGCTGGAGTTTCCTGACCCACCACGCCCGGGTCCTGCTGTGCATCGCCCACGACCCGGACGCCCGGCTGCGCGACATCGCGGCCAGCCTGGGCATCACCGAGCGCAGCGTCTACGGCATAGTCACCGACCTGACCGCGGCCGGGTATGTCGTCAAGCACAAAGACGGCCGGCGCAACCTCTATCAGATCCAGGCGCACCTCCCGCTGCCGGAGCCTGCCAGCAAGGAACCTGCCATCGGCGAAGTACTGGCCCTGCTCATAGGCAGCCGCGCCAGGCAGCAGCCCAGCGAGGCCCGGCCCACCTGAGGCCATAGCAGCAAGCGGCGCAGCCTAGCGGCTCCTCGGCATGCCCGATCGCCACTGCTGTAGGCGAGCCCCTATGCGGGTCCAGTAACGTCACTGAACGTGACCCCATCCGCGACGCCGATAATGCCGGTGTGCGGGCCGCGGACCACGATCGAGGTGCGTCGCGGGCTACTTCGGTGCGGTTCCGGGCACCTGCGCGGCGGCGGTCTCGAGCACCGCTTGGGCCGCTGCGGCGGGGCCGTCGACGGCGGCGAAGATCTGCTTGAGGCGGCGCGCGCTGTCACGGGCGGCGTCGTCGGTGAGCATGTCCCGTGCGGCGGCCGTCATCGCCGACGTCCCGGCGGCCTTTTGTGCGATCAGCCGGGCCGCGCTGGTTCTGCGCGAAGGTGACGTTGGCGTCCTACTCGGACTGGAGCGGGATGCCGACGAAGGGCAGGCCGGCCGCGAGCGCGGTCTGCACGCTGCCCTGGCCGCCCGCGATGACGGCGAGGTCGACATCGCCCATCACCAGGTGACTCGGCAGCACGCCGGCGACCATGATCTGGTCGCTGGCAAGGTCAACGAGATCGTGCGTGGTGGCGGCGACCAGGATCCTGGCACCGAGCGGTTCGAGCGCGCTCACGACCTGCCGCACAGTTCGGGGGTGCTGGAGGTGATGGCGACGTAGATGACTGGCCGGCGTCCTGGCCGCGGAGCTGGTCCGGGACGGCGAGGTCAAGGTGGGCGTAGAGCGGCCCGGTGTAGCGCAGCCTGGTCCCGCGCCGGTACCGGCGCGGATCGCGCGGCGTCCATCCGTCGACCTCGGCGCGCGGCAGGCCGAGCAGTTCGGGCACGTCGGTGACCAGCGTCACGTCGCCCAGCAGCAGGGCGGCAAAGCTCGGCACCGGCTCAACACCGAGTTCGGCGGCCACCCGGTTAAAGCCGGCCGTGTAGACACCGAGCCTGGCGGGCGCGGCGTTCTGGATCCATCGCCGCGCCCGCCTGGGCCGGAAGCGCTCGGCCGGGAGCCCGACCGGCCCGCTCGGGGCAGCAGGCCGCGTTCGAAGACCGGCGGCAGGAAAGATCCGGCATGCTCGGTGACCAGCGGGATCCCGGCAAGCCTGGTCGACGGCAGCGCGGTCAGCGTCCAGCCGGTCACGGCGGCCCTGACCTGGTGCCGCGCGAAGTACTCGGCCTCGGCGACGGCGTAACTGCGCAGCTCGTCATCGCTCCAGATGCTCTGGTCGTCCGGGCCGATGCCCGGGCACAGAGCGGAGGAATTGCTGGTACCGCCGGGTGCTCACGCCGGGCCCGAGCACCTCGTAGGGCACCCCGGCGGCCCGGAGCAGGCTCTCGTAAGGGCCGCCGTTGGGTCACGACCTTGATCCGGCCGCGGAGCCCTCGCGCCCGCGCAGGGCCCGGTAGATCTCCAGCATCCGCGAGGTCTCGGACAGGAAGCAGCAGTTCGGCAGCAGGCAGATCATGGGCTCGTCACCTCCACTGAACATAGTTAGATAACATATTACCTATGTCAGGTCAGCTGCACCGGGACAGCCTCGGGCTGCCCGACGAGGATGCCGCCCGCCTCGGCGAGGACGGCGCGGTACGGGTCAGGACCTTCCGCCTCATCGTGCTGGTGGCGCAGGAGCTGCGCACGCTCATGGACCAGCTGCTGCGCGGGGACGGCCTGACGACGCAGCAGGCCGCCATGATCACCGTTGTCGACCGGCTCGGAACCCCGACACTGTCGGAGACCGCAGCCGCCTTCGGGACCACGCACCAAAATGCCAGGCAGCTGGCGGACGCCCTGGAACGGAAGGGATTCCTGCAGATAAACACCGACCAGGCCGACGCGCGGGTGCGACGGCTGAGCACCACGGCCAGGAGCAAGAGCTACTGGCGCGGCCGGTCGGCCGCCGACCAGCAGCAGGTGCTCGAATGGTTCGGCGATCTCACCCCGGCCGAAGCGCAGACCCTGTTCGAGCTGCTCGCGAAGGTGGAACACAGGGCCCGCACCGCACTCCGCAGATCCCCACCATGACGATCGGGCTGCGGCAGAGCCGCTCAGGCGGTCACGCTGGTCAGGCGGCGGTAAACGACCCGGAATCCCGGTTGGCCCAGAGCTGGCGTAGCGTCTCCGCGCCGAACCGCTCCTTGTTCACGTAGGCACTCGCGCCGCTGTCGGCGGCGCCGGGGGGCAGGTCCTCCACGTCGTAGGTCGAGCAGAGGAACACCACGACGTCCGGGTGGGCGGACACGATCCGGCGGGTGGCCTCGATCCCGTTCATCTCCGGCATGTTGATGTCCATGAGCACCAGTTCCGGGTGGAGAACCTCGACCAGCTCGATCGCCTCCGGCCCACTCGAGGCCTCACCGGCGAGCTCGAAGCAGGGCAGCCGCCGGAGGACCGCCTTGGCGGCCATCCGGAACGGCGCCTGATCGTCGACTACGACCACTGAGTGCGGGCTTGTGGTCATGATCCAATCTTCCCACGGCCAGGCCGGCCTGGGCAGGGTGCTGCCACCCCCCGGGGGCGGTGTGGTCAGCCCCCCTTGCCCTCGGACAGGTAGAGGAGGACTGCCTTCACCCGGCGGTTGAGGTCCTTCTCCTCGCTGAGGCCGAGCTTGGCGAAGATCGAGTTGGTGTGCTTCTCCACGGCGCGCTCCGACACGCTGAGCGAGGCGGCGATGGCGGCGTTGCTCTTGCCCTGCGCCATCTCGGCCAGGATCTCCGACTCCCGCGGCGTCAGCGACGACATGCCGGGCTGCTGCTGGCCCGCCCGCGACCTGACCAGCTCGTTGACCACGAGCGGGTCGATTACCGAGCCGCCCTGGGCGACCGCCCGGATGGCCCGCGCCAGCTCGTCCACGCTGGCCACCCGCTCCTTGAGCAGGTACGCCCGGCCGGCGGAGCCGTGCTCGAGCAGCGCCATCGCGTACGCCGGGGCGGTGTACTGGCTCAGCACCACCACGCCCACTTCCGGGTGGTTCTCGTGCAGCCAGGACGCCGCCTGGATGCCCTCGTTGGTCCCGGTGGGCGGCATCCGGATGTCGGTGATGACCACGTCGGGCAGCTGCTCACGCACGAGCGCGAGCAGCTGCGGCAGGTCGGAAGCCGTACCGACCAGCTCGAATTCTTCGTTCGCTGACACCAGCCGGGAGACTCCCTCCCGGAGCAGGACGTTGTCCTCGGCCAGCGCGACCCTGATCTTTCCCATCAGGCGGTGATCGTAGCGTGCCGCCGGGCGCCCGGACAGTGCTTGCCAGCACGCCGCGCCCGGTGGGGGCAGCCTCCGCGACACCTCGTCCTAGCACCATTGAGTCTCATGTGCGCCATGCCCTCTACTTGGATCATGAGCCATGGCACGGCCGCGCCCGCCCCCGGCAGAGCTGCGGGCAACGGCCTTCCCGGCCCCGAAGGCCTTCCCGCCTCCCGCGGCCTTCCTCTCCCCGGCGGCGTTCCCGCCGGCGATGGCCGTCCCGGGAGCGCGCCGCCCGCGGTGCGGGTGCGCGGGGTGCGGCGCTCGTTCGAGGCCGAGCTGGCCCCGGTCCGGGCCCTGCGCGGGCTGGACCTCGACGTCGCCGGCGGCGAGTTCGTCGCGCTCATGGGACCCTCCGGCTGCGGGAAGTCCACCCTGCTCAACGTCATCGCCGGGCTCGACCGGCCCGATGAGGGCAGCGTCGAGGTGGCGGGCGAGCGGATCGACGGCCGGGACGAGGAGTGGCTGGCCCGGTTCCGCCGTCAGCGCGTCGGGGTGATCTTCCAGTTCTTCAGCCTGCTTGACGGCGTCAGCGTGCTGGACAACCTGATGCTGCCGGGCATCCTCGGCGGCATGCGGCGGCGGGCGGCCATCTCCCGCGCCCGTGACCTGCTCGGCCTGCTCGGCATCGGCGAGCATGGCGGCCGGCTGCCGAGCGCGCTGTCGGGCGGCCAGCGCCAGCGGCTGGCGATCGCCCGGGCGCTGGTCAACCACCCGGACCTGCTGCTGGCCGACGAGCCCACCGGGGCCCTGGACAGCGAGGGCGCGCAGGAGGTGCTGGCGCTGCTGCGGCAACTGCACGCGAGCGGGCAGACGATCATCATGGTGACGCACGCGCCAGAGGTGGCGGCGGCCGCCAGCCGGATCGTCCGGATGCGCGACGGACGGGTGGAGGAGCGGCCGTGAGGATCATTGCGGCCTGGACCCGCCTGGAATGCCAGCGGCGCTGGCGGTCCCTCGCCGCCCTGGCGCTGCTGGTGGCGCTGGCCACCGCGACGGTGCTGACGGCCGCGGCCGGGGCCCGGCGCGGGCAGAGCGCGCTCGACCGGCTGTGGGCCCGCACGCTCCCGGCGACCGTCACCGTGCTGCCGAACCAGCCGCACTTCGACTGGTCCCGTATCAGGGCGCTGCCCGAGGTCAGCGCCCTGACGACGTTCGCCGTCGCCAAGTTCGCCCTGGACGGGTACCCGGTGGCGACCCAGAACACCGGTCTGCCGCCCGGCGACAGCCAGGTGTTCCAGACCATCGAGCGGCCGGTGGTTCTCCAGGGACGGCTACTGGATCCGAGCCGGGTGGACGAGGTGGATGTCACCGCCCTGTTCCCGGGGAACTACGGCAAGGGTGTCGGCGACACACTCACCCTCCATCTGCCCAGCCTCAAGCAAGGCCAGTACTATGACCCGTCCTCCGGCCTGCCGCCGCGGGGGCCGAAGATCCGGGTGCGCATCGTGGGGGTGATCCGCTCACCCTGGTTCTCCGATTCCCCCGGATCCCTCGGGGGCGTCGTCCCCTCGCCGGCGCTGCTGACCCACTACCGCGCCAACCTCATGGGTGTCCGGGACGACGGCTTCATCAACGCACTGGTGCGGCTCAAGGGCGGCAGCGCGGCGATCCCCCGGTTCCGCGCCGATCTCGCCCGGGTCACCGGGCGCTCGGACATCGATGAATGGGACAACTTCGCCACCTTCGGTGACCCGACCCGCAAGGTCACCGGATACGAGGCCGCCTGCCTGCTCGCCTTCGGGCTGGCCGCGCTGGCGGCCGCGTTCTTCCTGGTCGGCCAGTCGATCGCACGCTACGCCTCGGCCACGGTTTCCGACCTGCAGATCCTCCGGGCACCTGGCATGACGCCGCGGCAGGCGACCGCGGCGGCCTGCGCCGCGCCGTTCCTGGCCGCGGTGGTGGGAGCCACCGTGGGGATCGCGGGCGCAATCGTGGCGTCGGCGTGGACGCCGATCGGGATGGCCTCCCTGCTTGAGCCTCACCCGGGGATCAGCGCGGACTGGCTGATCCTGGGCATCGGCTGGGCCGCCGCACCGCTGCTGGTACTGGCCGGGTCGGCCGTGGCCGCGGTCGCGGCGCTCGCGGCCGGCCGGTCGCAGCGCCCTCCACGCCGCTCCGTCTTCGCGGCAGCCGCGGCCAGGGCCGGCGCCCCGGTCCCGGTGCTGATCGGCACCCGCTTCGCGCTGGAGCCGGGACGCGGCCGGTCCGCGCTACCGGTCCGGCCGGCGCTGATGGGCGCGGTCGCGGGGGTGCTGGGGGTGCTGGCCGCGTTCACGTTCTCCGCCGGGGTCACGGACGCCGCCGCCAATCCGGCGCGGTTCGGGCAGACCCATCAGCTCGAAAGCTACATCGGCGAGAACGGCCAGGATTTCGGGCCGGCCTGCCCGGTGCTGCGCCGCGTCGCCGCCAGCCGGGACGTCACCGGGCTCGACGACGCACGGGTCGCGGTGGCCCAGTCCGGCCAGGTGTCCATCACCACCTACACCTATGAGCCGGTTGGCGGCAAACGGCTGCCCGTCGTCCTGACCGCGGGCCGCCTGCCCACCGCACCGGACCAGATAGTGCTGGCCCCGACCACGGCGGGCCAGCTCCACGCCGCCACCGGCGCGACGATCCGCCTTACCGGCGGGGCACACCCGGTGACCGTCCGGGTATCGGGTCTCGGGTTCGTCCCCGAGGGGGCGCACAACGAGTACGACAGCGGTGCCTGGGTCACGCCCGCGGGTTATGACCGGCTGTTCCGCGGCGCGCACTACGGGTTCAAGTACCACGTGGCACTGATCGGCCTGCGTCCGGGAACGAACGTGGCGGCGGCGGAGCACCGGCTGAGCGCGGCCGCCGCGTCAATCAAGGGCGGGGGCGGGGTCTTCTTCGGCGTTTCGCCCCCCCCAGGGGCGATGCTGGTGGTCAAGGACGTGGCCGTGCTGCCACTCGCTCTCGGCGCCTTCCTGGTCCTGCTGGCGGTGGGGGCGGTGGGTCATGCCCTGGCCACCGCGGTGCACCGCCGCCGCGGCGAGCTGGCGATCCTGCGGGCGCTCGGGACGACCCGGCTGCAGTCCCGCCTCGTAGTGGTCACCCAGGCCAGCGTCCTCGCCGCGGTTGGCCTGGCAGTCGGGGTGCCGCTGGGGTTCGCGGTCGGCCGCTTCATCTGGCGGTTGGTCGCCCAGAGCGCACCGCTCGCCTACCACCCGCCGCTGGCCGTCTGGGCGCTGGTGCTCATTGCGCCGCTGGCGCTCCTGGCTGCGAACCTGCTGGCCGTCTGGCCGGCGCAGCGCGCGGCCCGGCTGCGCAGCGCGCAGGTCCTGCGGGCCGAGTGAGCGCCATGCCCGCGGAAGCGACGGAGCGGTGAGCGCGGCCTTCTACTACTGGCGGGGCACCCGGTGGCGCTCACGCCGCCAGATGGTCGTGGTGGCACTGATCTGCGGCCTGCTCGGCACGGTCGCGCTGGGGGCGCTGGCCTGCGCCCGGCGCACCGACACGGCCTACGGGCGCTACCTGCACGCGATCAACTCCAGCGACGTGCTCGGTGCCCGGCCCGGTCCTGCCGGTCATCCGGCAGGTCGAGCGCTTGCCCGGGTGGCCTCCGCCGCCGCCATAGTCGGCCTGAATGCCAATCCGGTCGTAAACGGCAAGGTCAACGACGCCTGGCTCACCAACGGCCTGAGTGGCAGCCTCGACGGCGAGGGCTTCCGGCAGGACCGGATGACGGTGCTGGAGGGCAGGCTGCCCCGGCCCGGCGCCACCGACGAGGTCGCGCTGACGCAGGGGCGAGGCCCAGTTCTTCCACACCGGTGTGGGCGGCCACGTGACCTATGAGTTCTACCGCACAAATCTGACGACGAACGCGTCGATCCCGGCCGGGCGGTCGACGTTCGTCGTCACCGGGATCATGGACCTTCCTCCGGTGGCGTCGGCGGCGCCAGCCTGACCAGGTGAGACAACGCCGTACGGCTAGGCGCCCCCGAGCCGCCACCGAGCGCAGGTGGACCTGAACACCAGCGGCCACCCGATCGCCGGGCCGCGGCAGATCGAGCTGGACGTCGCGACCATGCGTCAGCTCGGCAAGCGGATCGGGGACACGGTGACCGTCGGCAGCGGGCGGGACAGGCGCACTCTCACGATCGTGGGCACGGTGACGCTGCCGTCGATCGGGCTGACGCTGACCGACCATGTGTCGCTGGGCCGCGGCGCGATGCTCGCCGACAGCACGCTGCTGGCCACCCAGGGCCTATCCCCGAACGTACTCTTGCAGAAGGCGGTGAGCTCGCCGGTGGCCATTCCCGCCCTCCCATCAGCGGTGGCGATCGACCTGGCGCCCGGCGCCAGCGGCAAGGCGCTGGTCGCCAGGATCAGCCACGCCAATCCCGGCGGGACCCCGGGCGGGACCTACCGGCTGCCGCAGAACCGGATCCGCGGCGCGGCGATCGTGGACGCGGCGCGGATGGGCAGCCAGCCGCTCGCGCTGGCGCTGGCCGTGGCGGCCGGTGCGGTGCTGTCCCTGGCGCTGGCCCTGCTCGCGTCGGTCCGCCGGCGGCGCCGGGAGCTCGCGCTGCTCAAGACGCTGGGCCTGACACGGCGGCAGGTGCTGGCGGCCGTCGCCTGGCAGGCGAGCATGATCCTGGTGATCGCCGCGCTGATCGGGGTGCCGCTTGGGGTAACCGTCGGCCACTGGGCGTGGTCCGCCTTCGCCGCCTCCCTGGGCGCCGTCCCGGTGGCCGTGGTGCCCGTCCCGGCCCTGCTGGCCGGGATCGTGGTCCTGCTGGTAGTGGGAAACCTGCTGGCCGCCGGCCCCGGCGCGGTCGCCGCCCGGACCCCGCCCGCAGCCGTCCTCCGGGCCGAATAGGCACGGTCAGGGCCGCGGGCCCTGGGCCACCGAATCCCTGGGCTGGCCCTTCAGGGTCTGGCACGGCGGGCACAGCCCCCAGAACGTGACCTCGGCCCGGTCGATCGCGAAACCGGCGCTCGCCGTGGGCTTGAGGCACGGGGCGGGCCCGGCGGCGCAGTCGACGTCGGCGATCGTGCCGCACCGGCGGCACACGATGTGCTGGTGGTTGTCGCCGATCCGGGACTCATAGCGGGCCGGGCTCCCGGCCGGCCCGATCCGCCGCAGCAGCCCCGCCGTGGTCAGCGCGTTCAGCGCCTCGTACACGGCCTGGAGAGTGACGTAGCCGACCCGGTCGCGGGCCGCACGGGCGATCTCGTCGGTGCCCGGGTGACTCCCGGCGCGCACCACCTCGAGGATCGCCAGCCGCGCCGACGTCACCCGCAGCCCCGCCTCACGGAGGCGGTCGGCATCGGTCACGGCACGAGGCTATCGCCGCTTACTTGACCATTTCAAGGAAGCGATTTCGACGTACAACTTAACCGTTCTGTGCAAGGGGATGACCGGGCGCACGCGTGATCCGAGAGAGGCGCGGGGAATACGGGAAGAGCCGACGGGACGGGGGGAGAGCCGACGGGGACGAGGAGAGGCACGCGGGGACGGCCAGGCAGGCACGGGCGCCGGATGCCGCGTCAACTCTGATCGAATGAGGCCATGGAACTCCTCGACCGCCAGGTCGGCTTCCTGCTGGAGGCGGACCGGCTCAAGACGGTGCTGCGCCAGTCCACCCTGACCGACCGCTCCCGGCGGGAGAACTCGGCCGAACACTCCTGGCACCTGGCCCTCATGGCGCTGGTGCTGGCCGAGCACGCCCCGCCCGGCACCGATCTGGGGCGGGTGGTGGCCATGGTCGTCCTGCACGACCTGGTCGAGATCGACGCCGGGGACCTGTTCGTCTACGCGGCGCCAGCCGACCAGGCCCGGCAGGAGGAGGCCGAGCGGGCGGCCGCGGACCGGCTCTTCGCCCTGCTGCCGCCCGCGCAGACGTCCTCGCTGCGGGCATTGTGGGAGGAGTTCGAGGAGCGCGCGACCGCGGAGGCGAAGTTTGCCCGGGCATTGGACCGGCTGCAGCCCATGTTGATCAACATGGTGACCGACGGCGGGACCTGGGCCGCGCACGGCGTGACCGCCGACCAGGTGCTCATTAGGGTCGCGCTCATTGAGGATGGCTCGGCGGCGCTGGGCGCCTACGCCCGCGACATGGTCGCCAGCGCGATAGACCGCGGGATCCTGGCCCCCCGCGCGGGTAGCGGGTCCTGACCCGGCTGCTTATCACGGATTTTCGTCACAAGAACCGGGACGGACCGGACATGATCATGACCAAGATCCGTGATAGGTCAAAACGATCACGGGTGGCGGGCTGCGGCGGGCCGCCGGGGGCGGTAGGGGGGCGGCAGGGCGGGTACGGGTAGGTATATGAGTTCTTCCCACGCCAGGCTCTTCCGCCGGCGCGGCAGCCGTTCCCGCACCTCCCGTCCCGGCCCGGGGCTGCTGTCTGTCCCGGCCGGCCTCGCTGGCCGGCTGGAACACGCCGAGAAGCTGGACCGGGTGACCCAGCCATTGGCGGAGGCCATCCGGGGCGGCCTGCCGACCGGCGCCAGGGCGGACGCCCTGCACGGCGTCTGGCTCGGTCAGCCCGTCCACCCGGCCCTGGTGGCGCTCCCCATGGGCTTCTGGACGTCGGCGACGGTGCTCGATTTCGTGCCGGGCGCCGGGCGGGCATCGCGGCTGCTGCTGGCATTGGGGCTGGCCGGCACGTTGCCCGCGGCCGCGGCCGGCTTCGCCGACTGGTCGTCGCTCCACCGCGAGCAGCAGCGGGTCGGCCTTGTCCACGCCGCCTCCGGCGCCGGTGCGTCGGCGCTGTTCGCGGCCTCGCTGCTGGCCCGGATGGCGGGCCGGGAGAACGGCGGCAGGCTGCTGGCGCTCGGCGGGCTCGCCGCCGTGACCACGGGCGGGTTCCTGGGCAGGCACCTGGCGTTCGGCCTCGGCGCGGGCGCCAGTCACGCCGAGCCGATCCAGCACCTCACCGCGCTCGGCTGGCACGACCTGTGCCGCATCTACGAGCTGCCGGACGGCCGCCTGACCCGGCGCCGGCTCGGCTACCTGACCCTCACCATGCTGCGCTTGGGCGGCGACGTGCTGGCCCTGGCCGACCAGTGCGCGCACCTCGGCGGCCCGCTCCACCAGGGCAGTCTCACCGACGACGGCAATGGCCCGTGCGTCACCTGCCCCTGGCACGGCAGCACGTTCCGGCTCGCGGACGGGACCGTGGTGCACGGGCCGGCCACCGCGCGCCAGCCCGCCTTCGACACCCGGGTCGTCGAGGGCGGCATGGTGCAGGTCCGCCCCGCCCGGTCCGCGCACTGAACCCGGCCGCGTCAGTCCCGGCCGCAACGGCCCCGGCCGGGCCGGTCCCGGTCGCATCAATTCCCGGCCGCGTCAGTCCCGGGCGGCGCCCTCAATGAGGCCGGCCGCCTGTGCCACGCCGTCGCGCGCCCTGATCTCCTGCCCGGCGCTGGCCAGGCGCTCCCGCAGGGCACCGTCGGCCAGCAGCCGATCCAGCGCCTCGTGCATCTGTTCGTCGGTGAAGCCATACGGGTCGAGCCGGGCGCCGAACCCGAGCTCATCCATCCGTTGCGCGTTGTCGTACTGGTCCCAGAACAGGGGCAGAACGATCATGGGCTTGCCGCAGTGCAGGCATTCGGTCGTGGTGTTGTTGCCGCCGTGCGTGATGACCAGGTCGGCCAGCGGGAGGATCGACGCCTGCGGGACGAACTCCGCGCCCCACATGTTCGGCGCCAGCTCGATCTCGGCGTGCAGCGGGCCCTTGGACACGATGTAGCGGTGCGGGGTGGCCGCCAGGCAGGAGATCACCCGCCGCATCAGCCCGGTGTCCGCCGAGCCGAGCGAGCCGAGTGAGAAGTAGATCAGCGCCCCGTCGCGGCCGGCGAGCGCGGGCGGCAGCGTGAAGCCCTCGTCGGTCGCCCGGACCGAGGAGTCGAGCCGGTGCCACGAGGGCCCGAGCGGCGACTCCCGCCGGTAGTCGGCCACTTCCGGGTAGACGTAGAGGTTGACGTCGCCCTCGGCGATGAATTCCAGGTCGGGCAGGGACAGGGCGCCCTGCGCCGTGTACCAGGCGTTGAAGTCCTGCCACAGCGGGCGGTGCACCCGGTCGTACTCGGCCCGGAACTCGGCCCATCCGGCCCGGCCGGCGGCCGGGTACCCGGAGAACGTCGGCGGCACGTCCGGGGCCTTGATCTCCAGCGGGTTGCAGGACACGATCCGCACGAACGGCACGCCGGCGGTCACCAGGGCCGGGAAACCCACCACATTGTCCTCAACGATGACATCGGGGCTGGCCCGCTCGACGATCGCACGGAGCTGTTCGTGGCAGTACCGGGCGCCGCCGATGAGCTCTTCCCAGACCGGCTTGATCCACGTGCCCAGCTGCTCGATCGTCGGCTTGCGGAACTCCGGCGCCGTCTGGGCGACGAAGTCCTTCCAGAACTGCCCGGCGTCCTGGTCTCCCTCGGCGGGCGCGGCGAGGTTGACCAGGTCCTCCTCGAAGCCGAGTGGCTCCAGCTTGCCCTTCCAGGATGCCTCGGCCGCGAAGACCACCCGGTGCCCGCGCTTGCGGAGCACGTCGCCGATCCCGATGCAGTTGTTGGTCGGCCCGTACGCGCTCTCCGGCATGAACAGGATCGTCAGCGGCCTTGATGGCATGGGGCTGCTCCTCACTCGGCTGGTGCTCGCCGCTCCGGGCCCGGCAGTGTTTCCCGAAGGCTGCCATGATCTGCGTGGCCGCGTCCACAGACCGGCGGGCGGCTCTCCCATTCATGAACCATGGTGCTTTCCGGATCCATTGGCCGCAGAAGTCCCTGCGATCGTGAATACGAGCCATGGATGGACGGCGGCAGCGGGGGTTATCGTTTTGATATGGCGGCCTTGAACCCGCAGTGGCCGGTGCTCCGGGTATCCGACGCGGACCGCGACGATGCCATCAAGGTGCTCAGGGAGGGGTCCGCCGACGGCCGCCTGTCGCATGACACCTTCCTGCACCGGATGGAGCTGGCACTGCAGGCGCGGGACGCGGGGCAGCTCGCCAGCCTGCTGAGCGACCTGCGGCCGGCCGCGCGCCGCGACAGCCTGGCCGGCCGGGCCGCCACCCGGTGCCAGGAGTTCGCCGGGCAGCTGCGCGACGCGTGGTGGACCATGCGCCTGCCGCGCCTGATGCTCCCTCGCGGCGGCCGGACGGTGTTCACCATCGGCCGCGCCGGCGGCTCCGACCTGTCGATCCCCGATATGACGGTGTCCTGGCACCACGCCGAGCTGCGGCTCATGGGGAGCGACTGGGTGCTGGCCGATCTCGGCTCCACCAACGGCACGCGCGCCAACGGCTGGCGGGTTGGCTCCGGCCTCCTGGTGCGCGCGGGCGACGAGGTCACCTTCGGCCGGGCGGGGTACGTCCTCTGCGACCCCGCCTAGCGCCGGTAACAGGCGACCAGCTCCCGCGAAGGTAAGTCCTGCGCCACCGGCACCCGGCCGGTCACCTGGGTGCCGTGGCCGGGGGCCGAGGTGACGCGGAAGGTCCCGCCGAGCGCGGCCAGCCGGTCCGCCATGCCCTGCACGCCGGTCCCCATCGTGGTGGCCGCCTGGTCGAATCCCCTGCCGTCGTCGCCGACGGTGAACGTGAGGGACCGGCCGTCGTGGCGGAGCGTCACCTGGGCCTGCCGGGCCTGCGCGTACTTCGCGACGTTCTGCAGCGCCTCCAGCACGCAGAAATACACGGCGGCCTCGATGTCCTGTGAGTACCTGCCCAGGCCCGGCGCCTCCACCGTGACCGGGAGCGCCGCCTTCCGCGCCTGTGCCTCGAGTGCGGCCGCCAGCCCCAGGTCGGCCAGCAGCGGCGGGTAGATTCCCCGGGCGAGATCCCGGAGTTCTTCCAGCGCCTCCTGCGCCTCCTGCTCGGTCTGCGCGAGCAGCTCGTCTGCTTCCTGCGAAGAGCTCCCCGCCACCTGGCGGGCCAGCCCCAGCGTGATCCGGAGCGCGACCAGCCGCTGCTGCGCTCCGTCGTGCAGGTTGCGCTCCAGGCGCCGCCGGGCCTCGTCGGCGGCGGCGACCAGGCGCTGCCGCGAGGCGCGCAGGTCATCGATCAGCGCCACGTTGCGCAGCACCAGGCCCGCCTGCGCGGCCACGTCCCGGACCAGGCGCTCCCCCGCCGGGGTCAGCGGCTCCCGCGGTGAGCTGGTGATCCGCAGCGCGCCGAGCCGCTCGCCCTGATGCTCCACCACGAAGGCCCTCGCGATCCCGTCATCCCTGCCGCCCGCCGGTTCCCCCGCCTGCGTCGCAGCTGCGTCCGCGCCGGAGGCAGGCGCAGCCGTGGCCTGCCGCTGCCCCTGGCCGTCCGGGGCCGCGATGGCCGCCATGGCGGTCGCGTGCGCCGACCCGTTGGCCGATGGCCACGCCGCCTCCAGGTGCTCGCTGCTGGCCGTCCGCAGCCACACCTCGGCCCGCCTCGCGCCGGTGGCCTCGACCAGCATCCGGGCCATCTGGGGCAGGACGTCCTCGGTCGAATAGGTGCCGGCGATCTGCCCGGAGAACTCCGACAGCACCTCGTACGGGGTGGCCCGCCGGCCATAGACCAGGCGGTCGGCCAGCTGCCCGGCGCGGATGCGGACGGGCTGCAGCAGCACGGCGGCCAGCGCGGCCGCAACGAACGTGAGCGGGTTGCCGCCCGGATGCCCGGTCGCCGCGCCGACCCCCACCACCACCAGCACGTAGATGGCGGTGAAGGTCGCCGCCAGCACCGCGGCGACCACGGTCTTCTTGACAATGACGTCGAGGTCGTAGAGCCGGTACTTGAGCACGGCCACCGCGCACGCCATCGGGATGCCGAAGATCGGCGTGCCGAAGGCCAGAACGAACAGGATGTTGAGGATGAAGTCGCCACTGTCGCCGGTGGCCAGGCTGTACAAGATCATCAGTGCCGCGAAGGTCAGCGTGAGCGCGCCGACGTACATCAGCCAGGCGAGCTGCTGCCGCAGCTCCGTGGACGCCCTGCGCCGCCGGATGAACACCGAAATCAGTGTGAGCAGGGCGGCGATCACCCCGAGCAGTGCCGACGCTCCGAGGAAGCCGCTGTACCAGCCGTTGCGCGGGAAGACGCCGAACGGGTTCGGGAACGCCACGTGCGCGGCCGAGAGCGCGTTGGTCAGGCTGCCCTGAACAACGGTGCCGCGCTGCAGGAACTGCCCGGACCCGGACACGATGACCGCCGCGATCGCGATCCAGAGCACCGGCCGCCACCGGCGGGACGGCAGGCGGCCGTCCGGAAAGAGCAGAACAAGGACGACCAGCGTCGAGACCACCAGATTCTGTGTGCTGCTGCCAAGCGCGGTGATCTGCCGGGCCGCAGGCAGCGAGCCGGGCGCCGTGGCCAGGCCGCGCAGGCCGTACTGTTCCAGGAACATGCTCACCGCCAGCAGCAGGCCGATCAGCGAGAGGAGCCAGCCGATCGCGTTGCCGGGAACCCGGGCCGCGATCAGCCCCCCGACGCCGGCGTAGACAACGACCGCGACCACGGCGAAGACGTACGCGCCGATCCGGGTGGGGGTCATCGCCCGCGCGTCGAACGCGAACAGCACCAGCGCCCCGGCGAGGACCAGCAGGACGAGCCCGGCCAGTCCCCAGGCCAGGGCGCGCGTGCGTGGGCGGCTGGCGGCCTGGTCGGTCATGTAGCCGATTGTGGCGACCGGGGGCCCGGGAGGCCAGGGTGGAGGCAACACCACGACCGGCGTGCCAGCTTCCCGCCTGCCTCCGCCGGACTCACCGGGCCAGCCGGGCAGCAGGGGACCACCGGGCGCCGCCGCTACCGCCCCGGCGTGTTACTCCGCCCACTCCTCGGGCGCGGCCGCCTGGCCCGGGCCGCCCCGGCGGCGACGGTCGGCGGGGTGCTCCACCAGGGCGAGCACGCGGCTGGCCATGAACCGGGCGGTCCGCACGGGCGTCCCGCCGCGGGTGAGCTCGGTGACCTCCACCACCCCGCGGCGTGTCACCACCTCGACCCGCCGCCCGGCCCGGGTGGCGGTCACCTCGTAGTTCCTGATGGCGCCGCCGGCGTCGATGACGATCTCGACCCGGTCACCCTTCACCGTTCTCTCCCGGCACGCGAGGCCTGCATGCCTGATTTCTTCCCCTCGGGGCCCATGCCGACGCATCCAGCGCAAGCCCGCCACAGGCACTAAAAGCACCTCGGTTCAAGGACCTGCACCTACCTGCCCAGCCGCGCCAGCACGGCGGGCCGCGAGCACACGGCGGCGCGGGCGTGCGGGTACGGCGTTTCTGTCTGCCGTACCCGTGTGCCCGTGGCGGCGGGCAGCGGCCAGCCCTACACGGCGGCAGCGCGGGCGGCCCAGCGGGACTGGCGGTACTCGACCTGAAGGGGAACGCCGAAGCACTTCGACAGGTTCTCCGCCGTGAACACGTCCGGCAGCGGCCCCGCCGCGAGCACCGAACCCTTCCGCAGCAGCATGGCGTGGGTGAACCCCTCGGGCACCTCCTCCACGTGATGGGTGACCATCACCATGGTCGGCGCCTTCGGGTCCAGGGCGAGGTAGGCGATCCGGCGCACGAGGTCTTCCCGGCCACCCAGGTCGAGCCCCGCGGCCGGCTCGTCGAGCAGCAGCAGCTCGGGATCGGGCATCAGGGACCGGGCGATCTGGACCCGCTTGCGCTCGCCCTCGGACAGGGTCGCGAACCGGCGCCTGATCAGGTGGGCGCAGCCCAGCGCGTCGAGATTCCTCCGGTTGCCGAAAAAAATGTTTGCCGGCTTGAGGCACATAAAATCCGCCTGCGCTCTGGGGGCAGGCGGAACATGTTTGTCCTTTAATGCTACTACGGAAATTGGTGAAGCTACACAGTGTTCTGGAGGATGTGGCTGAGTTTTTCCTTCCACCCATGTGGTTGCTTCGGTCGGAAGGCTTCCAGAAATGTCGCTATTTCGGGCAGTAGATGTTCCATCTCTTCCTCATCCTCTACGATCCATAGCCCAATATCCTTTTCTTGCTCCGCGGAGCGGTCGCTACGCGTCAGCAAAAACCAAACAAACTCCTCCCTCGCCAAGGCTATGTATTTGCTCACCTGTGGCAATATGGTTTCCTCTTGGCCTGATGGTCTGCGCAAGATGGAAATCTGCTTGGGGTTCGTCCCCTGTTTTACCATTCGATCGGCATCCTGTCGCGCTATCCGAAACTGTTTTGAAATGAGCTCAGCTGCATCTCTGACCGAAGTGACTTCCATATCCTGTTTCACATCCTTATCGTTCAACAGGTCAACCACATCCCTGTGGAAATGCACGCATGCTACTCGCGGGCGTTTGCCACGCTTGTAAGAATGGACAAGTTCCTCCAGTACACCTCCCGCAAAATCATTGCTTGAATATAGCGGCCTATAAACCAGAATAGCGTCGGCGTGGGCGACAAGGAGATGATCTCGTGCGGATACGTTAAAGGTGATCTGGTCGATAAATGCCTGCAGCAGCACGCGAGCTGCATGGCCTTCAGGTGTATCAGATGCCTGGGCCAACCTTCGTGCGACATCCCCAAACAGCTCTCGATGATTACAGTCCATCGACCCTTCCGGTGGCTCGTACATGAGCAAGCTGTACATCCGACTGTGATCTGTCGAGCTATGTGTGGTCGGGAGCGGCCACCTTTCGCCAAGGGGTCCAACGACGGGCATCAGGCCGGAGGGTTCCTTACGCGTTTCAAAGCGGAACTCGTCGATTCCCGTTGGCATGATGCACGGAATCTGTTCCCGGAGCATGAGTGCTTGAAGCTTGTTGAACATGGGAACGAAGTCGTCCCATTCACCTGTACTGCTGCTGCTCTGATTGTGGCGTGACTTCGAAATGGGATGAGAGAGGTAGACGGACCTGGTATTCTTGTCCTTCAGCCACTCGACCGGCATGGCGGTGAGCTGCTTTATGCTCACCGCCATGAACTTCGCGCCGAGCTGCGTGGCGAGGTTTTCGGCCATCACCGCTTCAGAGTGACGCCAAGCAAGTAACTGGGAGAGGCCACTGAGTTGCCATCGAAATTCAAGGTAATCGCGTGCTAGTTCTGAAAAACCTTCCTCTCCTTCGTTTCCCGCAGCAAGCCAAGCTTGATTTAAATAGTCTAGAAATGCCGCTCGGCTGTATAAGGGGCGAGAGCGGGGCGGCTGACTGTTGGCCTCTGGCTCATGAGAGAGTCGGAGGTACATGTCGTACACATCGTCCAGCAACAGTAGAACGTGTGTTGGTTTGTAGGGCTGACCTTGGTGGGAGGCGTCTCCATGGATATTCAGAAGGGCAGGTATATCCAGGGGCGAATAGAACTCGCCCCGCACGTGTCCGTATAAGATCAAGTGACACGACAGGATCCTGAAGTCACTACTGGCATTAGCAAGCGTCTGCAGCCCCAGGCGCAATTGCTCCCGCCACAGAGCGGTGACCGTGTCCCTCGGTAAATCCTCTGTTATACGCCGGATATCCAAGGGTTGCTTCTCGTCCATTTGGTAACCAGTCACGTTCTGAAGCGCCAGCCTAGCTCCCGGCGACTCGCGCAGGCCGTCTTCTACATTCACGTGGGTTACATTCGTGGCACCGAGTTCTTTGACTATCTTGTCGACCGCTTGTCTTTCGCCCGTTCCAACGGGTGCGCATATGAGCACATACTCCAAGGTCTTCTCCTTTGGCTACGGTACAGCGAGCGAGTGCGAACTTGGAAATTGGTTAGACTGTCTACACCGCCGAAAGAACTTGATACCTTAAGGGTAAAACCACTTTGTTCGGGCCAAAGATCGTCTAACGAATTTGTGTTGAGGCATTCTTCAGGAGCGGTGATCAGTACTCAGTGAAAGAACACATTGCTTTGCTTACGCAGAAGTTTGCCGCGTCTATGAATGATGGAGTGGCAGATTTTGGATTGATATTATACCAAAGAAAACAAAAAAGAAACCTACCGGAAATATAACCGGTAGGGATAAGAAGGATTCGAGTGGAAGCAGCTAAAGGTCAACCAGCAATTTCGAGATTATTTTGGCTTACGCTGGTGTTGGACCACCCGAACGTATTCTTCGATCTCTGGAATGTCCCGGTAGCGGTGGTTTCCTACGACAAGCACTGGCGCCGCCACATAGTGATCGCGAAAAGGGATGTAGCGAATGAAACTCTGATTTAGAATCTCAGCGGCTTTTGCCTGCTTGCTTGGGGATGAGCCGAGAAGCAGATGGGCAACATACTCAGTAGATGCACCATTAGATGCCGGAGACGGATCAGCATCGGACGCGTCGATCTTTTCCTCGACGGAAGACATGGGAAAGCTCCTTTTCATCAGCTACGCAGCGTAAGGTCAGTGGCCGACGTCAGCGTTAAGTCCGGGCAAACCTTCACTTCTTAGCCTGCTTTATTGTCGGAAGACAATCCTGAGGGAACAGGGTTGGCATAGGTGAACGATTTGCATATAAATTATACGCAACATTAATCACAATTTCAAACCTATGCACGGTACGGTGACGTCAATTTTTGAGGCATCAGCCTTCCCATTTTTGCAGAAAGCGAAACGTATATTTCAGTTTAGGTGTGAACATGTACTAATTTCTCGTTGAGAATCTCTGACCTTCAGAAGTCGCTCGCCATGAACGCTGTGAGATGTCGCGTTATACCCCGCAATTATACTGGATGCAACCGAAATTCCAGTCTGAGGCGACGATTTCGGAGCAGGGAGAGACGCTCAGATCACATTTCGAATCCACACCTTCACCCACGCAACGCGAGACTCAAGAACAAAAATACCGCCTGCGCTTGGTGCGGCATGCGGGGAGTGGGTGAAGGGTACAGGTGGAGTGAACCCCTTGGACCGGACACCGGCTTGAGTCAACCTTTGCCGGTTCGGGCGTAAGCAGCTTCGAACTCAGCGGGCGGGCGGTAGCCCAGGCTGGAGTGCAGGCGCTTGGTGTTATAGACGTCCTCGATGAAGCCGCCGAGGTTCTCGCGCGCCTCCTCGAAGTTCTCGTAGCGGCTCAGGTACACCTCCTCCGTCTTGAGCGTCTTGAAGAAGCTCTCGGCCTTGGCGTTGTCGTACGGGCAGCCGGGGCGGCTCATGCTGATCCGCACCCCGGCCTCCCGGAGCCGGGCGACGTAGTCGGCGCTGGCGTACTGGACGCCCCGGTCCCCAGGCCCGGCGCGGGGCGGCGGGCCGCCAGCGCCCTCTCCAGCGCCGCCAGCGTCAGGCGCGTGTCGATGTCTTCGGACAGGTGCCAGCCCACGCACCGGCGGCTGAAGGCGTCCACGCCCTTGAGCAGGTCCGGGGGCGCCTCCCGGGCCGAGCCGGATGCGGGAGGCCGGAACGCCTTCCGCAGGCGGCACAGCAGGCTCTCGTCGCGCATGACGCGCAGGACCCGCTTGGCGTTGACCGCCCAGCCGTCCCGACGGAGCTGGGCCGTCACGCGCCGGTAGCCGTAGCCGGGGAAGGCCAGGCACAGGCGCTCGACGGCGTCGCGCAGCCGCGTGTCCCCCTCGCCGGGCCCCGGATCGGCCGGGCGTGCGCCGGCCTCATAGAGCCAGGAGCGGCTGACGCCCAGCGACCGGCACAGCGCGCCCACGGGGGCGGCGGTGTGGTACCACAGCGGCCTGCCGCCGGTGCCGATCCGCTGGGTACTCATCCGGGACCCCGAGGGCAAGTTCGAGACGCAGGCACTGCTGTGCACCGACCTTGCGGCCGCGCCCGAGCAGGTCGTGTCGTGGTTCGTGTCGCGCTGGCAGGTGGAGAGCACCTTCCAGCAGGTGCGCACGCACCTGGGCGTGGAGACGCAGCGGCAGTGGAGCGAGCCGGCCGTCGCCCGCACGACGCCGGCCCTGCTGGGGCTGTTCTCGCTGGTGACGCTCCTGGCGCACCCGCACATGGACCAGAAGGCGGCCCGGCAGGCGGCCTGTTACCGGAAGGACTGGCCGACCTTCTCGGACGCGCTGGCGCTGGTGCGCCGCCGCCTCTGGCGGCAACGGTTCGAAGGTTTTTGCCGATCGGGTGGCCGGGGCGACCGGCAAAAACCCCCGCCACCCTGGGCGGAGCAGATGGCCGAGATGCTCTGCTACGCCAACTGATGGCTAAAGTCTAGGTAAGGACGGTGGACAATGGGATGGATATTTGATTGTCCATCCCATTGTCCAGTACATTGTCCACTCGAATGTCCAGGCTGTTGTCCGTTCGGGAGTGGTGCTCCAACAGGCGGACACAAAAAAGCCGCCTGCGCTCGGGTGAGGCAGGCGGGGGAAAGTCATGTGAAGGGTAATGGACGCCCGGAGTATACCCGAGGCGTCCGGGGAATGGGTCACGTGTCGACGGGTTAGTGCAGACGCGACGGTGCGGGCGGCGACCTCCTCGCGCTGGAGCGCCTTGAGGAACGTCTCCGCCTCGCCGCTTGTCCAGCTGCTCGACCCGCACCTTGCCGAAGTGCTGGGCCAGCAGCAGCGTCAGGTCGTCGGCGGACAGGCCCGCCCGCCAGGCCGCCGAGCGCGCCGCGATCTGCTGCACCCGCGATGGACGGCTCCGCGACGGGTGCGGCTCCGGGGCGGGCGGGTCGGGGACGGGGACGCCTGCCGTGGCCGTTGGCGGACGGTGGGGGCAGGGCGTTGTTCGGGAACGTCGGCGGCCGGTCGCCCGGTCCGTCTCGTCGTCGTCGTCTCGTCGTCGTCCGCCAGGGCGTCGGGCTCGTCCTCCGGGTCCTCTTCCTCGGGGGCGTCCTCGTCCTGCCACTCCTCCAGCGCCTCGGCGTCGTCGTCCTCCTCGGGTCGGCGTCTGGGAGGGGCGCGGGCCGGTCGGGCGGCCCAGGCGGGCGTAGAGCGTCAGGAAGGCGGCGCGCAGCTCGTCGGCGCGGGCCGCCACGACGGCGTTCAGGTCGGTCTCGCCCGGGTCGAGCCGGTACGTGACCGTCAGCGACAGGTCGGGCGTCTCCTGGTCTCTCGGTCGTTGTTCTTCGTGTCACCCCTGGCCCGCCCGAGGGCGAGCGTCAGGTGCGTCGGCTGGGACATCTCTCTCTCCTTTCTGTTCAGTGCTCGATGGCATCGGCTTGGCGGGCCGGGGCCGCAGGCGCCGGACACCTCGCGGGCGCCCTTGCTGTAGACGGCCAGGCAGACCAGCCGCCCGCGCCGTGTCATAGACGGCCCAGTAGCGGCCGCGCCGCTCGCAGCGCATCCTCGTCCTCCTCTCTGCTCTTCATCGTCTGTCCGGCGTGCACGCGCTCCGGCTGGCCGGGGACGCCTGCCGCGAGCGGGTGGGTCTCGGATCGTCCTTGGCGGGGGACACGCGCAGGGGCGGGGGCGGGCCGGTCTCGACCAGCTCGCCCGGCCAGCCGCTCCAGCCGGTAGCGCTCGTCGGGGTCCAGCGCCTGGGCGGCGCGGGTGACCGCGTTGACCAGCGCGTAGAGGCTGGCCGAGCGGGTGCCGGCCTCGGAAGCCAGCGCCCAGCGCACCTCCTCGGCGAAGGCGTGGGTCAGGCCCCAGCGCTCCTGCAGGGCCAGCACCGTCCCCTCCGGGTCCGGCACCGGCCACTTGGAGGCGGCGGCGAACCGCTCCAGGAAGGCGGACGCTTCGGCGAAGGCGGCGGCGATGGCGTCGTGCAGGCCCGTCCCGCAGGCGGTCCGGTCTGACGGCGACGTGCCGGCGGCTGAGCAGGGACTTGCCCTTGACCAGCCGGACCAGGCCGTTGGTGCAGACCTGGCGCCAGACCAGCGCGTCCACGGTCAGCGACCGGGCGCCCACCTCGGAGTTGGCCACGTGCACGCCGGCCATCAGGTCGTCGCCCTTGCGAGGCGGCGGCATTGCGGTCGGGGTCCACCAGGCGCAGGTGGAACGAGGCGTCGGTCAGCGCCGACCACGTGACGCGGTAGCGCCGGTCCAGGGCGGGGGCGAGCGCCGCCAGCACGTCCCGGTTGTCCAGGACGGCGTAGCGCGAGGAGAGCACGGCGCGGGCCGTGGACCCCTTGCCGCGCAGCAGCCAGCGTCTCGGCGCGGGCGTCGCGGCTCGGGGCGGCGTCGAGCCAGTCGTCGTCGGCGTCGAGGTCCAGGCCGTGCGCCAGAGCCAGTGGTTGAACTGGGCGTCCTGGAGGCCGGGGGCGCAGCGGGCGAAGTAGGCGGCCGGGATGCCGCAGCTTTTGCGCAGGCCTGGGACGCGGGCCCAGGGGGAGAGGGAGAGGGCGGTCGGGAACTCGCCCTCGTAGGCGTCGGGCAGGCACAGGCGCCCGCCGGAGAGGCGCAGGTCGCGCCGCAGGGCCGGCAGGTCCCACTTGCCGGCGTCGTCCTGGACGGACGCGCTCGAAGGCGTCGTCCAGGCACGGGCGGCGGCGGGGGCCGTCACGGTGACGGTCATGGGTGTGTCTCCTTTCGGGAAGCAGGGGGGAAGGCCGGCCCGGTGACACGTCGCCCAGGACTCGGGTTGTCACTGAGTGGCGGGTTGTCAGGGGCCGGGAGCGGGGGGAAGAGGGGGGTCGAGGCCGCGGGCGCAACGCGGGCCGCTTCGGCGGTGGTCGGGCCGGGCGGCGCCCCTCTTCCGCCCCAGGCTAGGGGAGCGGGGCGGGGCGCGCAAACGGCGGTGCGCGCCAGAATCGCGCCTCGGTTCGTCCGGGTGGCTCGTCAGCTGGAGAGAAAGGATTATACTCCGGAAGGAAACCTATCGGCGATAAGGCGGCCGAGCTGACACTCCAGACTTCCGCCTGGAACAGGATAACGGCCACCGACCGCTTCCGCTCTCACAGACCAGAGTCATGCGACGGCTGACCGGTAGGCGCCTCCCTCTGGATGGTTAAGACTTATCCGGCCAATTCGGGAGGTAACAGGATTCCCTAGTGCACGATTAACGGACCTTTTGTGCGGGCGGCTGTACCAGGTGCGGCTCGGGTTCACAGCGGTAGTGGGCGCAGACGCGCCCGATGAGTTCCGCCGCCGTCAGCGTGCGGGCGGGCTCGACGATCGCCCGCTTGCCGTGGACCCACCGGGCTCGATGGCGTTGAGCCAGGGGCTCTTGCTGGGCAGGTAGCAGGCCAGCAGGCGGCAGCCGCCCTCGCCCCTGCCTTGGCTCTTCTTGACGCGGCGGTTGTGGGCCCGCAGCCAGCCGCGGACCTCCTTGCTGATGTGCCAGGAGGCGTTGTCCCAGACCAGCACGGCCACGCCCTTGCCCTCGGCGGCCAGCGCGCCCGCCAGCCAGCCCAGGAACGGGGTCGTCACGGCGCTGACGGGCCGCCCGTCCACGAAGCGCAGCAGCATCCGGCCCCGCTCGCCGGCCCGGCCGGCGTCGGCCAGCAGGGCGCCGTAGCAGGCCAGGGCCGGGGGCTCGGCGTCGCCCTTGGCCGCCTCCTTCTGCACCAGGCGCAGGGGCGCGCCCGCCGTCCAGGCGGACAGGCCCGGCTGGGCCAGGCGGCTCCACCAGACCTCGTCCTCGAAGACCACCTGCCACCCCGGGCGCGCCGCCGCCAGGCGGCATCAGCCGGTCGCGCCGCTTTTTTTCGCGCGTAGGCCGGGTCCGGGCTGCTGATCCGGTGCTTGGCCCGCTTCCAGGCCGACGCCCAGGCGCCGCACCGCGTCCAGCAGCGTCGGCGCCGAGAGCACCGTGTCGCTCAGGCCCTGCTCGTGGGCGACCTCGGCCAGCAGCCCGAGCGTCCAGGTGCTCCGGGCCTTGCCGAAGGCGCGCGGGCCCTGGTGCAGGATGGCCCGCAGGCGCTCGCGCTTGCCCTCGGTCAGGACGGGCTGCGCGCTCCTGGGCCGCGAGGAGCCCGCGCTCAGGCAGTCCAGGCCGCGCGCGTTGAAGGCGCGGACGGCGTTGCGGACGGTCTGGCTGGCGCAGGCCAGGCGCTCGGCGATGCGGGCGGGCGGGTGGCCGGCGGCGCTGGCGAGCAGGACCTGGCAGCGGCGCAGGGTGAAGGCGTCCCGGGAGCGCAGGCCGGCCTCCAGGGCGGCGCGCTCGCCGTCGGTCAGGGCACGGACGAACAGGGGCTTGGGCATGAGCCAAGCATACCACAAAGCCGGGGCTGTACACAACGCCTCTATTAAAGATGCACTAGGACGATATGGTCCCACTTTCATTGAGCCGACTGAATAGCGCCGCCTCGGCGTCGGGACCGTCAATGACCACCGTTAGCTCGTCGATTCCGGGTGGTTCCAACTCGGACTGGATACTGTGGACAGTGTCTAACGCGATGGCGCTTCGTCCCAGAGCACGGGCCCTCTGCCATCTGCCGCCGCTGCCGCTCCTCGATCTGAGCGAGGCTCGGCGTCAGGTACACAACGACACACGGGACGCCAACCTTCTCGGCGATCCGTTGGAAGCGTCTCCTGAGCAACCGTGTATGGTTGAGGAAATCGAATACGACGTTATAGCCTCGGCTTAGTAGGTCGCGGCAGAGGGCCTCCGCGACTGCCAGCATACGCTCGTCGTCGAACCCGTATCGTTTCTTGATAACGGTTGCCCACAGATATACATGGTTATGCCGGCTGATCCTGGCGGCCAGTGTCGATTTCCGGCATACGGGAGCCGCACAGCAGGATCAGGTTGTTCTCCTGCGCGCGTCGCTTACCGCGGACTACTTGGCAGCAAGCTCGCCCATAGCCTGCCGAATTTCGGTGTCATCGGATGTCACGCATGTTCTTATTCATGTTGTTTGTTACGGTAACTCATAAAGTCGTCGATTGCAACATGGAAGAACGTCAGGAGAATACAACAACGGCGTGGGGCGCGGCGGTCGTATATGCGAATTTGTGGTACAGTGAGTCGTCTGCCGTACGTTCAGTTACCAGAGGGTCGTCAGTAACGCACCCGGAAGCGGAGCAAAGAGTACATGAAGGTGGCAATGGGATTCCGCCATTCTCTAAGCTGGTCTACGGGAAGGAGCACAGTATCAAGAGCGTCGATTTCCCCTGCCTTGGCCTCTTTTACCTGCAGTCGTACTGCCGCGGTTTGGCCGAGATCGAGGTGTTCGAGGGAGAGTTTACCCGGATATGGATGCCCTGATCCAGGCCATCAACGACTTCCACCCGGATGTACTGGGTGTCACGACCAATACGTCGACGTACCCCTTATGCGTCCAACTGGCGCGCGGGGTCGAGGCACGCACCAAGATTGCTGGCGGCCCTTACTCCAGTTTCCGCGTCGAGGAGGGCTTGCGGGATTTCGACGCTGTCTTTATCGGGGACGCCGAGCTCTCGCTGCACGCGCTCCTGTCGGGCGCGCCGCTCAGCAGGGTGCCGGGCATCGCCTTCCAGGACGGGAGCGGGCGGATCGTTCGCACTCAGGCGGAGATCATCAATGACCTGGACGCCATCCCCTTCCCGGACCACAGCCAGATGCAACTCGGCCTCTACCAGGCCTCGCCGCACCGCGAACTGGCCGGCAAATTCGCAACGATGATGACGACGCGCGGCTGCGGCTTCCTGTGTTCGTTCTGCCTCTCCGCCAAGGGCGGTATGAACAACGGCAAGTACCGGGTGCGTTCCACCGAGAACGTGATCCAGGAGATCGGGATCCTCACCGACCGGTACAATGTGCAGAGCATCCAGTTCTGGGACGACACCTTCACCATGGCCAAGCAGCGAACGCGCGAGGTGCGGCGCGCTCGCGGCCACGGGCATCCAATACGTGTGTAACACCCGGACGGACCGCATGGACGCGGAGACGGCCGACCTCCTCGCGTCATCGGGCTGCCGCGGCGTCTTCTTCGGCGTCGAGTTGGGCGACCAGGAGATCCTCGACACCAACATACGCAAGGGTGTGCGCAACGAGCAGGTCCGTGAGGCGGTCGCCTGCTGCCGCGCGGCGGGCGTCCGGACGACGGCGAGCTTCATCTTCGGTGCGCTCGACGACACCCCCGAAGCCATCGAGGAGTCCATCCGGTTCGCGCTGGAGCTGGACGCGGACTACGTGCTCTTCAACATCTACACGGCCCACCCGGGAACCCACGGCTGGGCGGAGGCCCGGCGGCGCGGCGGCATCGGACGAATTCAGAACCGACATCGAGCGTTGGAAGGGCGAGCCGGCCGGCGTGCCCACGATCTGCCAGAACCTCTCGCGCGCCGAACTCCAGTCGCTCAAGGCAGAGGCCTACATCCGCTATTACACGCAGAAGGACCGGGCCGCCTATGCCGGCATCATCGACACCTACAAAAGGGAGATTGAGAACCTGAAGGTGTCCGGCGACTGGCAGCTGCCGGGCAGCCGGAACGTGACCCTGTCAGTGGCCTCCTGAGCCAGTCGCAGGCGTGAGGGCGCGCACCGCTCCGACGAGTTCCGGTACCTCCCCTTAAACGAAGGAGTTGTGATGCGTCTGGCACTCGACTTCGATGGGGTCTGCACCGACCTGGCGGCCCCGGGCGTCCCCGCCGAGGGAGAGGCGCTCCATCAATATCTCTTGCCCCTTAGTCCGTCACGGCATCGGCCCGGCGATCGGGGGTCCTCGAACTGGTGTCGGCGCTCAGCTTCTTCGGTGAAGTCCACATCGTCACCGCGCGGCCTCCGGCCCACGAGCCGCACATTCGAATGTGGCTGCAGAGGGAGAGGCTGGACGGTCTCATCGGGTCGGTGCACTGCTGCTGGGAGGAGCCGAAGGACCGGTACATGCAGCGGCACGGGCTTGACTTCTTGATCGACGATCGGGAAGTCCACGTGCGCGACCTGGTGGGCCGGGGACGAGCCATCCAGTGGACGGCCGAGCCCTGGACCGAGATCCTGACACGGACGCTCCTCCAGCTCGGGGGCGTCATGGCGCTGCGGCTGAGGCCGGATCCCGAGTTCATTCTGGAGCGCATCGAAAACATCTCGCAAGCCGGGGTGTCTCCCGCCTTCCTGCTGGTGGACAGGCGGGGTCAGCGCCGCAAGCTACGCGTGTGCGCGGACATGGCAACGCTGGACCGGATCGTCGCCTTTCTGCGCGCCACGGAGGCCGGTGGTTATCCGCACGTGGCGCGGCTGGAGGGCGCGTCCGGAAGGGCCATCCTCAAATCCTATGTTCCAGGCATCCCGCTGGAGCGGGTGGAGCCGCAGACGCGCGCCGCGGCACTGGTGCAGGCCGCCCAAGCGCTCGCCCTGCTGCACCAACTGCCGACCACACCGACGCGGGGCTCTGGTGCCGGCGGGACGTGCTTGCTCGTGTGCGGCGCTGACAACTTCAACATCGTGGTCACGCCGGAAGGCGGGGTGGCGTTCATAGACCTGGAAGCCTGCACACGCGGATCGCGCTCGACGACATTGCCTGGTCCGAAATGCTGCTATGTCGCTCTCGGGAAGAGTGGGATCTGTTCGTCAATACATATCTCGGCGCCTCCGGCACCGACGCTCCCGCCCCGGCTGAATGGCAGGCTGCACGGCGGAGAGTCCGGAGGTGGCTGGAGGAACAGCTATCGCGGGGGGTGGCCCTCAACCCGCACGACGAGCGTCGCCGCGCAATACTGGCGCAGGTCCAAACGCCGCCGACATGGTCTTGAGGGGACCGCCCCCAAGAAGCGACTAGGAACTAAACAGATGGAAGCCACAAAATCGGAAACGTGGCATGCGGAGCTCAAGCGCTTGCGGGGGCTGAGTTCGGTGCAGGCCGACGTAGTCTTCGTGACCCCACTTACGCGCGCGAATATCTAAGTCAGCTCCAGGTGTCGGCGGCCGCCCGCCTATCCTTCTACTGGCTGCACCGCGAGCTCGCTCTCCTGGTTCGGTACGACACCGAGTCCTCGTAGACATGGGATGCGGCACAAATGCAACCCTCGGTACCCTGGCATACTGTGTGGTCGGTTTAGATCGCTTCAAGCGCCCGGGGCAACTCTGCGGCAAAATGGAGGCTGCGCCACTGGTGAGCGGCTCGGCCGACATACTGGTCTACAGTCTCTGCCTCTATGGAACGGCTACCGACCTCCGGGCGTACTTCGTCGAAGCGGCACGTGTCCTGCGTAACGGCGGCGAGATGTTTATCGTCGAACCGGCCTCCGAGTTTACCGACGAGGGGCTCGTTCGCTTCCTCGAAGGTCTCCGCTGGCTCGGCTTCACCTTGGCGGCACCTGTTAGGGATGTGACGGAGGATCGCGTCTACCTAAAGGCAGTTCACATGAAACGGGCGGTCAATTTGGCATCGCCAGACAACCCTCCCGGACTGCCGCCGACCTCCTAGACTTTTCAGCGGCGATAGGACCTGAGAGTTAGAGCGAGCACGCCATTAAACGGGTGCAATGCGGTTCGGGCCATCTAAATCAATTGTGGCAAAGGCGCCCCGCCCAAGAATAGATGCGTACCTCTATCCCGTGGCTCGGCTTAGTCTGCCCGCTGCACCGACGATGCTATGAACAAGCTCGTTACCTCAGGATGCAGAGCGCAACGCAAGTAGCCAGTCTGCTCTGTCCCAAGAGAAGTACGTCCGAACGTCGAGCAACTGGCGGAGCCATGTCTTGCACGACGGGCAGGGCCGGTATGTTCGGGCGGTTACATAAGTGTTCCCGTCAGGCGGCTGCCCAGTTTCCCGTAGACGGCCCGCCGCCTGGTTCGTTACTCTGGGAGGACAGATTG
>CAWIGE010000011.1:0-299176 GCA_963835425.1 uncultured Actinomycetes bacterium
CCTGCGGGACGTGACCCTGACGGTGACCGCGGGGGAGCTGCTGGCGGTGCTCGGGCCGTCGGGGTCGGGGAAGAGCACGCTGCTGCACCTGGCCGGCACCCTGGACCTGCCCACCGCCGGTACCGTCCGGGTGGCGGGGCTGGACGTGAGCACGCTGGGCGACCGGCAGCTGGCCGGATTGCGGGCCTCGAGCATCGGGTTCGTGTTCCAGCAGTTCTTCCTGGCCGAGCACCAGCCGGTGGCCGACAACGTGGCCGACGGGCTGCTGTACGCCGGGGTGGGCCTGGCCCAGCGCCGCGAGCTGGCCGCCGCCGCGCTGCAGCATGTCGGGCTGGGCCACAAGCTGCGCGCCCGGCCCACCCAGCTGTCCGGCGGCGAGCGGCAGCGGGTGGCGATCGCCCGGGCGATCGCCGCGAGCCGGCGATCGTGCTGGCCGACGAGCCGACCGGCAATCTGGACCAGGCCACCGGCACCGCGATCCTCGACCTGCTCGGCCAGCTCAACGACGCCGTGGGGACCACGATCGTCGTGGTCACGCACGACCAGCAGGTCGCCGCCGCGATGCGCCGCCAGGTGCGGATGCTGGACGGGCGGATCGTCAGCGACACGGCCGCCGGGCCAGGCCCTCGAGACCGGCGCAGCTGGCGGCGCAGGGGGGGTGGGGAGAGAGGCCGGCGAGCGGCTGGCGAGCTGGCCCGGTGAGCCGGAAGAGGACGGCGATGACCGCGACGACGCCCGTGGCGCGCGCCGCGGGGCCCGCCCGGCCCGGCCCGCGCCCGCCCGGCTGCGGATCGCCGATCTGGCGCGGCTGGCCACGGTGGGCCTGCGCACCCGCAAGCTGCGCGCCGGGCTGTCGGCGCTGGGCATCGCGATCGGGGTCGCGGCGATCGTGGCGGTGCTCGGGCTGTCCTCGTCGTCGGCTGCCGGGCTGAACGCGGAGATCGCCGCGCTGGGCACCAACCTGCTCACGGTGCAGCCTGGCCAGAGCTTCAGCGGCGCCGCCGCCGAGCTGCCGCTGGCCGCGCCGGCGATGATCTCCCGGCTGCCCGGCGTCTACCATGTGCAGTCACCGGGGCCACCGACGTGAACGTCTACCGGTCACCGCTGATCCCGTCGGTGAACACCAACGCGCTGACCGTGGGCGCCCCGACCCTGGGCCTGCCCGCCACCGCCGGTACCAGCGTGGCCCAGGGCGAGTTCCTCGACGCCGCCACCGCCCGCGAGCCGGTCTGCGTGCTCGGCGCCGCCGCCGCGCAACTGCTCGGCATCGACAAGGTGTTCGGCGGCGAGCGGGTCTGGATCACCGGGGTCGGCGAAGGAGCGGCGGCATGTGGCTGTACGTGGCTGGCATCCTCACCCCCGACGTGCTGTCGCCCGACGTCAACTCCTCGGTGCTGGTCGGGTTCCCGTTCGCCCAGAACTACCTGAGCTTCGACGGCCATCCGACCACGATCTACGTCAAGGCCACCGACAGCAAGGTGACCGCGGTGTACAACGTGCTCGGCGACCAGGCCAACCCCGAGGACCCCAGCAGCGTGCAGGTGTCCCAGCCGTCGGACGCCCTGGTCGCCCAGGCCGACGCCAAGGCCGCGTTCAACACCCTGTTCCTCGGCCTCGGCGCGGTCGCGCTGCTGGTGGGCGCGATCGGCGTGGCCAACATCATGGTCATCGCCGTCCTGGAACGCCGGTCCGAGATCGGGCTGCGCCGCGCCCTGGGCGCCACCCGCGGCCACATCCGCACCCAGTTCCTGGCCGAAGCCATCGCCCTGTCGGTGATCGGCGGCATAGCCGGGGTCATCGCCGGCATCGCCGCCACCGCCATCTACGCCCACCGCCGGGGCTGGGCCATCGTCATCCCCGCCGACGCCTGGGCCGGCGGCCTGGCCGCCGCCGTCCTCATCGGCGCCCTCGCCGGGCTGGTGCCCGCCATCCGCGCCGCCCGCCTGTCCCCGACCCAGGCCCTGTGGTCCCTGTGACCGTTGCCCGGCAGGCAGACCTAGCAAGCCTGATCGGGCTCGTTCCGGGCTGCAGCCAGGCGATGCCCGGCACCCGGCCACCCCCGCTCGAAGACGGACACGATGGAGGACACGAAAGCCATGGTTGACATCAATGACGGAAGGGCCGGCCCGCGCCGGCCGGACCGGCCGGCCGCGACGGCGGCGGGCGGCCGCGCTGGCCGCCGCCGTGGCCGCGGCCGCCCTGCTGGCCGCGGCCTGCGGCGGGTCCTCGGCCGGGGCGAACACCTTCGCGCCGGGCGCGACCCACGCCCAGATGCTGGCCTTCGCCAAGTGCATGCGCGCCAACGGCGTGCCCCAGTTCCCGGACCCCAACAGGCAGGGGAACTTCAACAACGCCACGATCCAGGCCCTGGAGAGCAACAATTCCCAGGCAGACAACGCCATCCACCAGTGCCGGTCAGTGCTCCCGAACGCAGGCACCGGGCTGACTGTCGAGCAGATACAGCAGATCCAGCAGACCAACCTCCGCAACGCCGTGAAGGCCGCGCACTGCATGCGCGCGCACGGGATCACGAACTTCCCCGACCCGGCGGGAACGACCCAGGCATCCGGCGTCAACTGGCAGCCGGTGATATCGGCCATCCAGGCCGGCCGCCTCAGCCTGAACACCCCGTCCTACGAGGCCGCGTTCATGACCTGCAACGGCAAGCTGGTCGGCGGGCCCATCCCGCCGGACCTCGCTCCCGGGCAGAACCCGCTCGCGCCCCCGTCAGGACCGCCATCCGGGTCACCGCCACCGGTTTCCGGCAACGGGTCGTAACCGGAGTCAGCCGTCATCGGCTGGCTCCAGCCAGCCGATGAGGAAGGCTTTCGCGCGCCGTGCCGACGTCACCGAATCCAGTTCCACCCCGGCTCCCCATGGCTGCCAGACCTGCAGGAACGTTACGGGCTCTGAGCCCAGATAGTCACCCCAGACCAAGGGCAAACCAGCCCCAGCGCAAACCACCGCCATCCGGGCGCTCCGCACCCATAACAACCTTGGGTGCGCCTCCAGCTGACCTTGCCGAGAGGATCACATCACCGTACAGATCGGCGGTGACATGCGCGGAGCTGGGAGCAGGTCGGCACAGTGTGTGGTCAATCCGCCCGCTGCATAGCGAGAAGACGTCTGCGCTTATCTTAGCTTGGTCGGCTCGCTTTTACTTCGTCACCATACGTAATCAAAGGTGCGGAGGACGGGCCGAGTCCGCCATGCGCCAGGTAGTCGGCGACAAACGCCACGCTGCCACCGCAGGCACCCCGAGGTCCTATGGTCGCGGGAGGCGATCAGTTTGGCTGAGAACCGCCCTGTGGTATTCGCTCCAGGTCCCGCGCTGCTCCCATTTGTCGCCTAGATCGCGCGCCGTCCGCGCGCCCTCCCCGGTTCCCAGGGTCCTGATCTGCTCGGCAAGGCGTGGGTTGTCGGGCTGGAGCTTCCGCGCCGCTATGACGGCCACTGTCGCATCGGGTAGCCCGAAGCAGATTTTGGTGTGGGCATTTGCAGCCACGTCCTCGGGGAGGTCGAGGGGCTGCTGTGTGGCCAGTACTACGGCGAGACCCCTGGATCGTCCCTCCTTGACCATTGTCCGGATGGCCTTGAACCCGGTCACGCGGCGGCCCTGGCCGTAGTCGTGGCGGGAACGGCTGGAGCTGCGGCTGCGCCACGATCTCGCCGACAAGCGCGTCTTCCCCGCGATCGACGTGCTGTCCTCCAGCACCCGCCGCGAAGACCTGCTGCTGGCTCCCGGTGAGAGCGCGGTCACCGGCACCCTGCGCCGGGTCCTAGCCGAACTTGGCCCCCAGCAGGATGTCGAGCTGCTGCTGGATACGTTCCGCGCCACCACCTCGAACGCCGAGTTCCTGCGGCAGATCCAGCGCAGCGCCCAGCCACCGGCCAGCTGAGCCGCAGAATCGCGACTGCACAGAATTGGCATTATGGGGGCCGGGCTTGGGCGCCGTTGCCACGTGTAACCGCCCAGGCCCGGCCGGTTCATGTCATGGATAGCTGACGACGTCGACGGGGGTGTCTGGGTTCGCGATGGTTGACGACCCGCCAGTGCCGTTCACCACGTGATCGATCCCGCCGGATCCACCGTTGGCGTTAAGGAATATCGTCAGCAGGCCGTGAAGCTGGAGCCCTGGCGGCCCGTCCGCCTCAAAGGCGTTCGTGGCGAAGATCGGCACGCCCTGGTTGAAGAAGCTGTAGCTACCCATCCCGTAACCGGAGAAATCGGCCGCTTGCTGCGTGATCAGGAAGGCCGGATAGCCGTCCATGGACGGGTTCTCCATCCAGGCGGCCTGGCTCGGTGGGTCGTAGGGCATCTCGTTCTGGAAGAAGATATCGGTGCCGTTCTGGCCGTTCCAGATCACCTCGGCCTTCTCGTAGTGCTCGACGAACAGGCCGTAGGCGGTCACGTCATTCCCGTTGACGACCACGCCGGTGTCCCCGACATTGCTGGTCCAGCCCACGCCGTCGCCGTGATCAGCCCGCCAGGCCCAGACGTCATCGAGGATCACCTGGGAGGAGTTCACGACGAGGCTGTCGGTGGCCTGGCCCGGCGTGGCGCCGCCGACGCGGAAGAACACGTCCTGCACCAGCGTCGGGTCGGCCGGGTCCGGCCGGACCCGGCCGCCGGGGAATCCCACCTGCAGCAGTGCGGGGGAGTTCACCGGGCCGGCATCGAAGATCATCCCGGACAGCTTCACCCCCGTCACGCTAGCCACCATCATCGAGACGTTGCCGTGGGCGGGCACCAGGGTGGGGAAGCCGAGGCCGAGGACCACGGTGTCCGGCCGGGTGACCACGATGGGGTGGTTCAGGCTGTACACGCCCGGCGTGAGGATCAGGTCCTTGCCGAGCACCAGCGCCGCGTTGATCAGCCCCACCGGGGTGCTCGGGCTGGCGATGAAGAACCGCTGAATCGGGATGGCGGTTCCCGGGGTGGGGCCGTTGCCCCAGGTGGTGCCCACCGAATTGTGCTGCACCGCGGGGACGAACACGCTGTAATTCCCAGCAGAGTCCTGCTCCAGGAACGGCTCTTCCTCGGTCACCGGGCTGGCAGGCAGCGTCGTGTACTGCCCGCCGGAACCGAAGTTCTGCGCTGGCGCGCCCACGTCGCCCGAGAAGACCTGGTTCCAGACGCCGTTGGTCCAGCCGTCGAGAGCCGAGTTCCTGACGACGAACTGCTGCTGGGTGCCGTTGAGCACGGTGCTGCCGGAGAACTGTGAGTCGGCGATGAAGCCCCCGCTGGAGAAGTTCGGCGCCGAGCAGTAGTCCTCCAGCGACGTGAACCCGTTGACGTTCACCCGCCGCACCGGCGACGCCTGGGAGGTTGCCCAGAATTCGGCCGTCTGGGGGCACGGGGCGTTCGGCGGCGGAGCTGGGAAGTCGATGGTCAGGTTGGACAGCGACCGCCAGAAGTTCACCAGCGCGGTGCAGCTGCCGGCGCTGCACTGGTTGAACGAGTCGACGGCGCCGTTGATGACGACGTCGTCCGGCGAGGCGCCCAGCCCGGCCACGCTGGTGTAATAGCCAACCTGGAAGAAGAGCGGATCGGCGGTGGAGCCGTAGGTGCCCGGCTCGAACAGCAGCGCGTAACGCTGGGTGCCGAACTGGTTGCCGGCCTGCTGGCTGGCGATCGAGTCGACGGTGGCCTGGATCTGGCTCTGCGGCATGCTCGGGGTGAAGATGTAGACGTTGGGGCCGAAGTCCGGCGCGCCCGCCAGATGGACCACCCGGTGCACGGTCGCGTGATGGGCCGCCGTGGGGTGGGCCGGGCCGGCGAAGGCCGGCTGAGCGGCGGTGAAGGCGGGCGCCGTGGCGCCGGCCGTCACCGCGACCGCGATGAGTGCTTTGCGCAACCGGGCTCCGTGACGCCTTCGTTCCGCCCGGCGGCTTCCGTGGTTGCTGTTCCGGGTTGCTGTCATGGCTGGCCGAGCCTCTGTGCTGGGTTAACGTACTGGTGGGGTGTGGCCTGCGAGATACGGGCAGGCCTGCCCCGACAGCGTTCAACCGGGCTGATGAGAAGGTCCAGGCGACCGGGGGAGAGCTGCCCAGGGTTTGGCACGAGGTGGTCCTCGACGGGGAGGCGGGCTCGCTCTCCCCCCTCATGGGGGAGGAAGGTCTTGGGCATCCGGGCGTGTGCGGGACGCGGCGCTGGTCAGGCTGCCTCCTGCCGGTTGCCGGAGGCATGCTGGCAGGCGGCGGCGCCGGAGGCGACCGCTGGATCCCAGCCGGTGTCGTGGACGACGATGGAGTAGATCCAGCGCAGCAAGGAGGCGGCGCACGCCACCCGGGCCTTGGCGCGACGCGCGCGGGCCGCAGCGGCCGCCGCGCTGACCTGCCGCGATTCCGCATCAGCCGGTGCACTGGCGGCGGTGTCGGAGGCCTGGGTCATCGCCTGGTACTTGGCGGCCATGACGGGGTTGTGGATCAGCACCGCCCACACCGCGCGCCAGACGGTCAGCCGCAGGCCGGGCCTGGCCGCGGCGGGAGATGCGCGCCTGGCCGCTGAACGCGCCGGAGGCGTTGTCGGCCGGGGACAGCCCGGAGTGCTTGACCAGCGAGGAGGAGCTGTCATAGCGGGGGGGATCGCCGGTCTCGGCCAAGATCGCCGCCGCGCCGACGGCAGTCAGCCCGGGGATGTCCGCCAGCCTGGCCAGGCCCAGCCTGGCCAGCACCGCGACCATGTCCGCCTCCACCGCCCGCAGCTGAGCGCGGGTCCGGTGCAGGTCGCCCAGCTCATCGGCGCACCGCCGCAGCAGTCCCCGCCGGTGGGAGGCGACCACCCCCTCGGTGTCGGTCAGCGCGGCAAACACGGCCGGGCATACCCGGCCGCTGGGCCGGGCGCCGCCCCAGCCGGGCATGGCCTGGCGGACCAGAGCGGTGAACGCCTCCGCGCCGCTGGCCGCCAGCTTGCCCGGGTCAGCGCCGCAGCATGACGTCACCACCTGCATGGCCGCCAGCCAGGTCACCGACTCAAACGGCCGGACGCACGTCTCGGTCGCCACCGGCCAGGCCACCGACAGGAAATCCCGGATCCGCTGCACCGACGCTGTCGCCGCCGTGATCAGCTGGTTGCGGCGCTGCCCAGGTGCCGCAGATGCGCCCATGTCTCGTCCAGCTGCTCGGGAAGATAACAGTGCAGCTCGACCGCCAGCCGGGCGATCATCACGCAGTCCGCTTCGTCAGTCTTATGGCTGGTGTAATCCTGCTGCTCCCGGGCGATATGGGAGACCAGCGGCTGGATGCACACCAGCGGCAGGCCCCGCTCGGCGCACAGCTGCTGGACCTGCAGCCACCGCGGCCCGGTCGGCTCGCACGCCACCGTCACCGACGCGAACCCCCTCGCCCGCGCCTGCGCCACGGCCCAGTCCAGCGCCGGGCCCAGCCGGAACACCTTCACCCGCACCGTCTTACGGGCCAGCACCCGCACGTCATGATCGATCACCGCGATCGCCTGCTTCTCCTCCGCCAGGTCGATCCCGATCACCGCCCCGTCGCGCGGCAGGACCCGGCGAAGCCAAGCCCGCCTCTCGTTCCGCCTCCGGTCACCCCGCGTCGTGCCACTACCCTTGCTCATAGGACGCCCTCCTGTGTTGCGCCTGGGACACCAAGCCCGAACAATCGCACCAAGAGGGCGTCCCTACCTCAACTGCCTCTAGAAGAACAAGCACCTCGAAGGCTTTGTCCTATTACTACGGGGAGCCAACGTCGGCAGGCGTCAGGCCACACCAGGCGACAACCAGCCATGGTTTCCGCAGCTAGATCGCCCATCAGGCCACACCCAGCCACATGCAGCGACCACACGAATGCGCCTGAAAAGCGGAAGGTCGGCGGTTCGACCCCACCCCTGACCACCAGCTCAGAGGCATGATCACTGATCTCTAAGCCATCGCGGGGAGCCAAACCCGTTAGGCTTGCCCACGGCTGCCACCGGAGCGAAACGCCGAGGGCACGGCGAGGACGCGATCTACTTCGCGGCGGCGAGGACCGGTACGTCGGGCTGTCTCGCTCGGATTCGGCCCCAATGGACAGCGGATCCGGCGCGGTGAAAGCCTGCCAGTAGGCGTGGCCGCTTCAGCCGGAAGTGATTCACTCGGGGGCCACGGTGGGCGCGAAGACGATCAGTACCCGTCCCCTGGGGGACTGCGGCGCGATGCGGTGCGGCAGCAGGCTCGGGAAGTGGACAGATGATCCCTCGCTGAGCGCCAGCTGGCGGTCGCCGATGTCGATCCGGTAACTGCCCGCGACGACCATGCAGAATTCCTCGCCCAGGTGCTCGACCCACAGATCATGGTCGGCGGGCGCGCCGTCGGTGAGGTGGACCGCAAAACGGCCAGCCTCCAGGGCCGACAGCGGGTAGGTGCGGCCGGAGCCAGTGGGCCAGTCGCCCACCGGACGGCCCGGGCGGACCACCGGCTCGAACATGCCCCGCCCGGCGCCGTCGGCCAGCAGGTCCGCGGCACGGGCGCCGAGCGCCGTCGCCAGCCGGTCCAGCGTGAACAGGGTGGGGTTGGCCTTCGCCGACTCGATCTGGCTGATGAACGCCCTGGACACCCCGCTCGTCTCGGCCAGCGAATCCAGGGTCAGCCCGGCCGTGGCGCGCAGCCGGGTCAGCGCCGCCGCGAGGTGTACCCGCGGGTCATCGGCCCGGATGCCCGGACGCCGCGGCTGTGTGCCGGGCTGTTCGGGCTGCTCGTGGACATCGGCTGCGGTCGGCACGGCTGTTGACGTCCCTGTTTGATGATGGTAGAAGAAGGCCAGACGAACAGTATCGAAATGTGCCTCTAAATTCTACTGCTGGCAAATATTGAGTGTGAGGCTGGTCATGCCTGGGCCGATGACCGCGCATCACCCGAGCTCGGTGCTGCAGCTCCTGGAAGATGCGGCGCCAGGCTGCGGCGCGCCCGGCGTGCGGCTGGTGAAGGCGCTGCGGGCCGGGTACCCGGACCTAATGCTGGACGGCGTGAGCCACCTGGTGGCGCGCGCGCGGGTGACGCCGCTGGACCTCGACGACCTTGCCACCGCGGCAGGACTGCGCGATTTCGCTGAGGCGCAGCACCTGGCCAGGGTCGAGATCGACCGCGGCCTGCGCAATCCCGGCGCCCGGTATACGGCCCGGCTCGCCGGCCCGCGCGGCCACCGTCTCCCGCCCGCCGAGCTGCTCGAGCGGATCGCGGAGCAGGATTGCGCCAACATAATCGCCACGGCGCGCACGCTCGCGGGTAACGGCTCGCTCGAGCTGGCGGCGCAGGCCGTGGTGACTGCGCGCCGCAGGTACCTGGTCGCCGACCGGAAGTCGTATGCCTACGCGCACCTGCTCGGCACCGACCTGCAGTCGTTCCTCCGCGGCGTGGTACTCGTTAACGGCCTGGTCAACCGCCCGCTCGACGTCCTGCCCGAGGTCACGTCCGCCGACATGGCCATCTGCTTCAGCCTCCGCCGGTACGGCAAGCCGGCGCTCGCCACCGCGCGCCAGATGCGCTCGGCCGGGGCGACCCTGGTCGGGGTGACCGACGACAGCCGGTCGGAGCTCGCCAGCCTGGCGGCCATCGCGCTGGTGGTGGAGACCACCAGCCAGTCGCTGGTGGATTCGCCTGCCGCCGTCGCGTCCACGGTGCACGCCCTGGCCACGCTCGCGGCCTTGCGGGCCCGGGGCGCCCGGTCGCGCCTGGCCGCGCGGGACGAGCTCGCGCGGGAGCTGGGGATCTACGAGGAGAAGCCACCGGCGGCGACCGCGGCGGCCGGGAGGCGCGGGTGAGCTCGCTCATGGCACCGGCGGGCGGCCTCACATTGGAGCACATCCAGGCCGCGGCGGAGCGGCTGGCCGGGGTGGCGCACCGCACCCCGCTCATTACCTCGGCCACGCTGGACGCGAGCACGGCCGGGACGGTGGTGCTGAAGGCCGAGACGTTCCAGCGGGGCGGGTCGTTCAAGTTCCGCGGCGCCTACAACCGGCTGCGCCTGCTGAGCCCGGCGGAGCGGGCCAGCGGCGTGGTCGCGTACTCGTCCGGGAACCACGGCGCCGCCGTCGCCCTGGCCGCCTCCGTGCTCGGCGCCCCGGCGGTCATCGTGGCCCCCGCGACCGGGTCACGGGCCAAGCTCGCCGCGATCGAGGCCTACGGCGCCGAATTGCAGCGGTACGACCCGGGCAGCCAACACCGGGAAGCCGTCGCCGAAGCGGTCGCCGCCGAGCGGGGGGTAACCCTGGTCGCCCCGTTCGACGACTATGGGGTGATGGCAGGCCAGGGAACCCTGGGCCTGGAACTGGCGGCCGACGCCGGGCAGCTCGACCAGGTTCTCATCCCGGTCGGCGGCGGCGGCCTGGCCGCCGGGGTGGCGACGGCGATCAAGGGACTGGTTCCGGGGACGGCGGTGATCGGCGTGGAGCCTGCCGGCGCCGACGACACCCGGCGTTCCCTGGAAGCGGGCTACCGGGTTTCCATCCCCGCTCCGACCACCATCGCCGACGGGCTGCGGGCCTCCCAGCCCGGCGAGCTCACCTTCCCGATCAACGCCCGGCTCCTCGACGGCATCGTCACCGTGGACGACGATGCCGTCGCCGCGGCGATGGCGTTCTGCTTCACCCGGCTCAAGCTTGTCGTCGAGCCAAGCGGGGCGGTGCCGGTCGCAGCCCTGCTCACCGGGGCCGTGAAGACGGCCGGCCGCCGCACCGGCGCCGTGCTGTCGGGCGGCAACGTCGACCCCGGTGACTTCGCCGCCATCATCGGCCCCTCAGCGCGCCGGTCCAGGCATCTGGGCCCCGGGCCGCTGCCCGGCATCGCCGGCCTCTAACCCCTACCCCTGACCCCCCGGAGGGGAGCATTCATGAGAGCCAGACGCATCACCATCGGCGTGGCGGCCGTCGCCGCATGCGCCCTCGTCCTGGCGGCCTGCAGCAGCTCCGGCAGCTCCAGCTCTGCCGGATCGGCCACGGGCGCACCGCACAAGGGCGGGAACCTGGTCTTCGCCAGGACCGCCGACATCCTCACGCTTGATCCCACCCAGATGACCGACAACGAGTCCATCTGGACGGCCGAGAGCGTATACGAGACCCTGTACGCGTCCTCGCCGAACGGCAAGTCGCTCGTGCCCTGGCTGGCCACCGGCTACTCGCTGTCGGCCAACCACCTGACCTGGACCTTCCATCTCCGCCACGGCGTCAAGTTCGCCAACGGCCAGCCCATGACCTCGGCCGACGTGAAGTTCTCCATCCAGCGGGTCTCCGCGAAGGCCAGCAATCCCTTCGCGTTCATTGACGCCGCGATCGCCAGCATCACCACGCCGGACAAGTACACGGTGGTCATCACCACCAAGTACCCGTGGGCGCCGCTGCTGGCCGACGTGGCGCTGTTCGCCAACGGGATCATCCCGGCCAACTACGCCGGTGAGTCGCAGTCGCAGTTCTACACCCACCCGTTCGGCACCGGCCCGTTCAAGGTGCAGCAGTGGGCCAAGGGGCAGAAGCTCGTGCTGGTCGCCAACAAGCACTACTGGCAGCCCGGCAAGCCCTACCTCAACCAGGTCACCTTCACCGACGTGCCCAACGACAACACCCGCACCCTGCAGCTGCAGGGCGGCCAGGCGCAGGTGGACGAGTTCCCGCCGTTCTCCGCGATCAGCCAGCTGCAGCACGCGAGCGGCCTGAAGGTGGACATCTTCCCGTCCAGCCGGACCGACTTCCTGGAGTTCAACGAGGCCCATAAGCCGTTCCAGGACGTTCACGTGCGCCGCGCCATCTCCTACGCGCTCAACCGGCGGGCCATGATCAGCGCGGTGCTGTTCGGGCACGGCACACCGGCCAACTCGATCATCTCGCCCGCGCTGTGGGGATACGACCCCGCGAGCCCTGGCATCCAGTACAACCTGGCCGCGGCCAAGAAGCAGATGGCGCAGTCCTCGGTGCCGCACGGCTTCTCCACGACGCTCATGGCCGGGTCCGGGGTCACGAACGAGAACTCGCTCGGGCAGATCATCCAGCAGGAGCTCAAGCCGCTGGGGATCGCCGTGTCGCTGAAACCGGTTAACCCGAACACCGAATACACCGAGATCCAGAACGGCCAGTACAACATGGCGTTCAACTACGACACCACCGACATCATCGACCCCGACGAGCTGATCAGCTTCTCCGCGATGGGCGGCAGCACCGGCCAGAAGACCCGGGCCCTGTTCACCAACTACAACGACCCGCAGGTCGATACGTGGGCCGAGCAGGCCGAGCGGACGTTCGGCCTGAGCGCGCGGAAGGCGCTGTACGACAAGGTCCAGACGCAGGTCGCCAACGACGCGGTGATGGGCTACCTGTACTACTCGCCGTTCGTGTACGCCGTCTCCACCAAGGTGCACGGCCTCACCATCTACCCGACTGGCAACTACCACCTGGAGAACGTATGGCTGAGCAGCTGACCGGCCGCCGCTGAGATGAGCGCGGCTTGAGGAGGTACCTGGTCCACCGCCTGCTGCTGCTGGTCCCGGTCGCGCTCGGGGTGACGCTGCTGGTCTTCTTCAGCATCCACCTGGTGCCGGGCGACCCGGCCCGCAGCTTCCTCGGCGACCGTGCCACCCCGCAGGCGGTGGCCGCCCTGCACCGGGAGTGGGGCCTTGACCGCCCGCTCCCGGTGCAGTACTGGCTGTTCATGGACCGGCTGTTCCATGGGAACCTGGGGCAGTCGCTGTTCTACCAGTCCAGCGCGGCCGGGCTGATCCTGGACCGGCTGCCGGTCACGCTGCTGCTCCTGCTGTACTCCGCGGTCTTCGCGGTCCTGATCTCGATCCCGCTGGCGCTCGCCGCCGCCCGGAAGCCGGACGGCTTCGCGGACCACATCGTCCGGGGAGTGGGGGTCGCTGGGATCGGCATGCCGTCGTTCTGGGTGGGGACGATCCTGATCATCGTGTTCGCGCTGCATGCGGGCCTGTTCCCGGTGGCGGGCTACGGCAGCACATGGCCGGCCCACCTGTGGGCGCTCGTGCTGCCGGGGCTCACGGTCGCCATCTCGATCGCGCCGCTGCTGGTCCGGAGCCTGCGCACGGCCATGATCGAGTCGCTGAACTCCGATTACGTGGCGTTCGCCCGCGCCAAGGGCGCAGGCGGCCCTGCCGTCTTGCTCCGGTACGGGCTGCGGAACGCCAGCATCTCGGCGGTCAGCATCCTCGGCATCAACATCGGGTTCCTGGTCGGCGGGACGCTCGTGATCGAGAACGTCTTCGCCCTGCCCGGCCTCGGCTCGCTCATGATCCAGTCGATCCTGGACCGCGACTTCCCGGTGGTGCAGGGGATCACGCTCGTCTTCGCGGTGATCGTCGTGCTGGTGTACCTGCTCACCGACATCGCCTACGCGATGCTCGACCCCAGGGTGAGGCTGGGGTGAGCGCGCCGAGCCTCGAGCTGGTCGGGGTCGCGCCGGTCAGCCGCGCGGCCGTCCGCCGCCGCGTCCCGCCCAGCCTCGTCGCTGGCGCGATCATCCTCGGTGTGATCATCCTCGGCGCGATCCTGGCCCCGGTCATCACCTTCTACAGCCCGTACCAGCAGGACCTGTCGCACGTGCTGGCCGGGCCGAGCGCCCAGCACTGGCTGGGCACCGACCAGCTCGGCCGCGACGTGTGGACACGGCTGGTGTACGGCGCGCGGACCGACCTGACCGTGGCCTTCCTCGCGGTCATCACCCCGTTTGTGCTGGGATCGGTGCTCGGCGTGCTGGCCGGGTACTTCGGCCGCTGGACGGACGGGACGGTCATGCGCGCCGCCGATGTGGTGGTGGCGTTCCCGTTCTACGTGCTGGTCATCCTGCTGGTCTTCCTGCTCGGCCCGGGCGTGCGCAGCATCATCATCGCGATCACCGTGGTGAGCTGGGTGTCCTACGCGCGGATCGTGCGCGGGGCCACGCTGGTGGCGCGGCACCAGGAGTACGTGCTGGCGGCGAGGGTCGGCGGCCTGAGCGAGCGGCGGATCATTTTCCGGCACATCGTGCCCAACGTGATCACCCAGGCGATCGTGTTCGGCATGTCCGATATCGTGCTTGACATCCTCGCCATCGTCACGCTCGGCTATCTGGGGCTGGGCATCCCGCCCCCGGCGCCGGACTGGGGGGAGATGATGGCGAGCGGGCAGGAGTTCCTGACCACCCACTGGCAGCTCGCCACGATCCCCGGCGTCGCCGTGGTGATCACCGGCCTGGGGCTGTCGCTGCTCGGCGACGGCCTGGCTGACCTGCTGAGGGCCGAATGAGCGACGGCGTGCGGGACCCGGACAGCGGCACGCAGGGCGCAGGCGGCGGCGCGCTGCTCGAGGTCGACGACCTTCGCGTGTCGGTCACCGTCGGCGGCGGCCAGGCGGCCGCGGTCGAGGGCGTCTCGCTGCGGGTCGGCGCCGGTGAGGCAGTCGGGCTGGTCGGGGAGTCAGGCAGCGGGAAGAGCCTCACGCTGCGGGCCATCCTCGGCCTGCTGCCGCCCGGCGTGACGGTCACCGGCGGGCGGGTGCTGTTCGAGGGCACGAACCTGCTCGCCGATGCCCACGTCCTGCGGCGGGTCCGCGGCACCGGCATCTCGATGATCTTCCAGGAGCCGATGACCGCCCTCAGCCCGGTCGCGAAGGTCGGTGACCAGATGGTCAACGCGGCCCGGCGGCACCGCGGCTGGAGCCGGGCCGAGGCGCGGCGGCAGGCGCTGCGGATGGCGCGGGAGATGGGCATCCCGGACGCCGAGGCGTGCCTGTCGCTGTACCCGCATGAGCTGTCGGGCGGGCTGCGCCAGCGCGTGATGATCGCCGCCGCGCTGGCCGGCCAGCCCCGGCTGCTGCTCTGCGACGAGCCGACCACAGCCCTCGATGTCACGATCCAGGATCAGATCGTCCAGCTGCTGGCCCGGCTGCAAGACGAGCTGTCGATGAGCCTGCTGTACGTCACCCACGATCTGGCGGTGGTGGCCCAGCTCTGCGACCGGGTCGAGGTCATGTACGCCGGGCGGATCGTCGAATCCGGGCCGGTCGCCGACGCGTTCACGGCCCCGATCCACCCGTACACGCTCGGGCTTGTGCGCGCCACTCCCGACGTCGACGACGTGCGGGCGGAGCTCTACGCCATCCCCGGCCACGCCCCCGGTATCGCCGACCGGCCGCCCGGCTGCGCCTTCCACCCGCGCTGCGCGTTCGCCTCCCAGGAGTGCCACTCCGGTTCGTTCCCGCTCCGCGCCCTCACCGGGTCGCGCGCCACCGCCTGCGCATTCCCGGAGCGCGTGGCCACGCCGCACCAGGCGGAGGTGAGGAGCTGATGCCGGGCCTGCTGGAGCTCAGCGAGGTGTCGGTGACGTTCAAGTCCCGGCGCGGCGGGCACGAACTGCGGGCCGTCGACCGGGTGAGCCTGGGCATCGCGCCCGGCGAGATCGTCGGCCTGGTCGGGGAGTCGGGGTCGGGCAAATCCAGCCTCGGCAGGCTGATCGTGGGGCTGAACCGGCCAACCGCCGGGACGCTGACCTTCGACGGGGCGCCGCTGCCGCCCGGCAAGCGGCCGCCGGCGCTGCGCCGCCGCCTCCAGATGGTGTTCCAGGACCCGTACTCGTCGCTGGACCCGAGGATGACCGCTGGCCAGCAGCTGTCCGAGCTGCTGCGGTCGCGGCCCGACATGCCCCGGGGAGAGGTGTCCGGCCGCGCACGCGAGCTGCTGGAGCAGGTCCACCTGCCCGCCGACCTGCTGCGGTCGCGGCCGCGCCGGATGTCGGGCGGGCAGCGCCAGCGGGTGGCGATCGCCAAGGCGCTCGCCGCCGGGCCCGACCTGCTGGTGGCCGACGAGCCGGTCTCGGCGCTGGACGTGTCGGTGCAGGCCGGTGTCATCGCGCTGCTGGCCGAGCTGAGGCGCTCGTTGGGGCTGGCGGTGCTGTTCATCGCCCACGACCTCGCCGTGGTGCGGCACCTGTGCGACCGGGTCGCCGTCATGTACATGGGGCGCATCGTGGAGCAGGGGGATACGCAGGACCTGTTCGCCGACCCGCGCCACCCCTACACCCGGGGACTGCTCGCGGCCATCCCACGCCTGGCCAGCCGTCCCGCGCGGGGCGGCGCCGTGGAGGGGGAGCCGCCGGACCTGGCCCGGCTGCCGTCCGGCTGCCGGTTCCGGTCCCGCTGCCCGCTCGCCGAGGCCGTCTGCGAGCAGGTGGAGCCGGAGCTCGCCGCGCTCAGCGGCGCGGCGGACGGCCACACCGCCGCCTGTCATTTCGCCGGGCTCGCCGTGGCGGGAACGTCATGACCGCCTCCGTCGTGGCCGCCGTGGCCGCCGAGATCCGCGAGCTCCGCAGCGCTGACGAGTGTGCCCAGTGCGAGCCGCTCTACCGCGAGGTATTCGGCCTGGCCCCCGGCGACGGCTCGGTCAACGGCAGGCTGCTCGTCGCGCTCGGCCGCAACAGCGGCATCGTGGTCGGCGCCTACGCCGCGGGCTCGCTGGTCGGCTTCGCGCTGAGCTTCCTGGCCCGCGACGACGGCACCGGGCGCCTGTACCAGTACTCGCAGACGGCGGCCGTCGCACCCCAGTGGCAGGGCCGCGGCATCGGCCGAGCGCTGAAGTTCGGGCAGCGCGGAGCGAGCCTGGACCGGGGCATCGGGCTCGTCCGCTGGACGTTCGATCCGCTGCGGGTGGCGAACGCGCACCTCAACCTCGACGTGCTGGGCGCGGTGGTGACCGGCCTGACCCGGGACTTCTACGGCGGCGCCGCGGTACCGGCCGACCGCGGTGAGCCGACCGACAGGTTCACCGTGAGCTGGGAGCTGTGCAGTGACCGCGTGCTGGCCCGGGCGGCGGCCGCAGCCGACCGTGGCGTCGGCTCGCACGCGAGACGGGAACCCCCGGCCTGCGCCCGGCCGGGGCTCGCGGACACGGCACCTGTCGCCGCGGGAGAACTCCGGCTCCAGGGGGCGCGGGCACTGCTGGGCGTGCCAGCCAACTGGGCACGCCTGCGGCACCAGTCTCCTGCGCGGGCCGCCGACCTGCGCGGCCGGATCGTCGACCAGGCCGACGCGCTGATCCAATCCGGGATGGTCGCCGTGTCCTGCTGCCGCGCGGGCCCCGAAACCGCCGTTTACCGGTTCGCCAAGCCATGAGCCCCGGCAACCAGCCACCGGGGCAGCCGTGACGGCGCTGCAGCGGGCCGACCTGTACCTGGTACGGCTGCCGCTGATCCACGAGTTCGAGACCAGTTCCCACCGCAAGGCACACCTGGACCACATCCTGGTCCGGCTGATCGACGCCGACGGCGTCGTCGGCTGGGGCGAATCGGCGTGCGCCAGCGACCCGTACTACAACGGGGAGAACGTCAGCACCTGCTGGCTGATGTTGCACGACTACTTCATCCCCGCCCTGCTGGGCGCGGACTGGGACACGCCGCAGCAGGCCCAGGAGACGCTGGCCCGGATCAGAGGCAACTTCTTCGCCCGCGCGGCGCTCGACATCGCCTGCTGGGACCTGGCCAGCCGCCGGCAGGGCCGCTCCGTGGCCGCCGCCCTGGGCGGCACGGCGGCCTATGCGCGGGCAGGTGTCAGCCTCGGCATCGAGCCGACGGCCGACGCGCTGCTGGCGCAGGCAGCGCGGTACGTGGGTCAGGGCTACGGACGGATCAAGATCAAGATCCGTCCGGGCTGGGACGCCGAGCCCGCCCGGCTCGTGCGCGAAGCCTTCCCCGGCATCGTCCTCCAGGTGGATGCGAACGGCGCCTACCACCCGGCACAGGCGGCCGACCCGGTCTTCCGGCGGCTGGACGTGCTCGGCCTGGCGATGATCGAGCAGCCGTTCGCGGGGACGGAGCTGGTCGCGCACGCCGACCTGCAACGGCGGCTGCAGACCCCGCTCTGCCTGGACGAGTCGGTGACCAGTCTCGGCGTGGCGCGGGCGGCGGTGGCGCTCGGCGCCTGCCGGATCATCAACGTCAAGGTTTCCCGGATGGGCGGCCTCAGCCCGGCCCTGGCGCTGCATGACTTCTGCCAGGACGAGGGCATCCCGCTCTGGTGCGGCGGGATGCACGAGTTCGGTGTGGGACGGGCGGCCAATGTCGCGCTCGCCAGCCTGCCCGGGCTCAGCCTCCCCAGCGACGTGTCCGGGTCAGATAAGTACTTCGCCGAGGACGTGGTGGTGCCGCCGGTGCTCGCCACCGGCGGGCAGGTGCCCGTCCCCTACCAGCGGCCCGGCCTCGGGCACAAGGTCGTCATGGCGCGCGTCAACGCGCACCTGCTCCGGACCGCCAGCCTGACGGTGGCGGGGAAAGGAAGGACCGGACATGCACGTGCTTATCTCCGCTGATATGGAAGGGGTCACCGGGGTTACCTGGCCCGAGGACGTCGAGCCGGGGACGGCGCGCTGGGAGTACTTCCGGCACATGCTGACCGGCGACGTGAACGCGGCCATCGCGGGATTCTTCGACGCCGGGGCCACCGAGGTGACGGTCAACGAGGCCCACTCCACCATGCGCAACCTCCTGCTGGACGCGCTCGATGAGCGGGCCATCGCACTGACGGGAAGGAACAAGCCGTTCGGGATGATGCAGGGCATCGGCGACGACGTCGACGCGGTGGCGTTCGTCGGCTACCACGCCGGTGCCGGGCGGCAGGGAGTGCTCGCGCATACCTACCTCGGCACCACCATCCTCGACGTGAGGATCAATGGCCAGCAGGCCAGCGAGGGAATGATGAACGCGCTGCTGGCAGCCGAGTTCGAGTTGCCGGTGGTGCTCGTCACCGGCGACGACAAGGCGTGCGGCGACGCCGCCGGGTGGGCGGCCGGCGCCGAGCTGGTCCCCGTCAAGTTCTGCGTGGACCGCTTCACCGCCCGCTGCCTGCCACCGGCCCGCACCGCCGCGCTCATCCACGACGCGGCCGCCCGCTCCCTCGCCGGGCTGCACAAGCCACCGCGTCCAGAGGGCCCGTTCACCTACGAGGTCGAGTTCGATGCCACCAACCCGGTCACGGCCGTAACCGGCGTCCCGGGCGTCAGCCAGACCGCCGAACGCCGGATCGCCTTTACCCTGCCCACGATGGCCGAGGCGATCCGGTGCTTCCGCGCGGTCAGCGTGCTGGCCAGCGCCTCGACCGAGGCCCGCTATGGATGACCGCCCCCGCAACGGCGGCGGCACGCACAGCGCGGAAGCAAATACGGCCGCTGCCGAACGTCTCCGGCAGCTGGTGGAGCTGGAATCCCCGTCCGGTGACACCTTCCGGCTGGGCAGGATCCGCGATGTCCTGGCAGAACGGCTGCGCGAGCTCGGCGGGCACGTCAACGTCATCCCCGGCCCTGCCGGCGATCACATCCTGGGGCGCTTCCGTGGCCGCGACGAGGCGGCCGGGCATCTGCTCGTGGTCGGCCACTACGACACGGTATGGGAGGCGGGCTGGCTCGCCAGCCATCCCTTCACCATCACCGGTGGCTGGGCAATCGGGCCCGGGGTCCTCGACATGAAGGGCGCGATCGTGGCCCTGGAGAACGCGCTGGCACTGGTCAAGGCGGACGGCGGGGACCTGGCCCAGGACGTTCAGGTTCTCCTCGTATCGGATGAAGAGGTCTCAAGCCCGCATAGCCGCGAAGCGGTCATGACGGCCGCCGACGGCGCGGCCGGGGTGATCGGCCTCGAGCCGCCGCACCGCGATGGCGCGCTCAAGAACGGCCGCCGCGGGGTCGCCAGGGTCCGGCTTGAGGTGGCCGGCCGCGAGGCGCACGCGGGGCTCGCCGCCTCCGACGGGGTGTCGGCGGCCGACGAGCTTGTCGACCAACTCCTGCGGCTGCGCGAGGCTCTCCCGAACACGGCAGATTCCGGCTGCAACGTCGGGACGCTCGCCGGGGGCACGCGCGCCAACGTGGTGGCTGGCCGGGCGAGCGCTGAGCTGGGTCTGCGGTTCGGCAGCCAGCGCGCCGAGCAGACCGCCTTCGCCGCCCTCCACGGCCTGCGGCCGATCCGGGCGGGCGCCCGCGTCCACGCCGCGGTGCTGGCCTCCCGGCCGGTGTGGCCCGCCGACCCGCAGTGCCGGCTGGTCCGCCACGTCCAGCTCCAGGCCGCGCTCCTCGGCGAGCAGTTGACCGCCCGGCCCGCCCACGGCGCTGGAGACACGAACTTCACCGGCGCGGCCGGCCTGCCAACCGTCGATGGCCTCGGGCCACGCGGCTGGGGCGCCCATTCGCCGGATGAGAAGACAGAGATTGACTCGATCCTGCGCCGGGCCGACCTGCTTGCAGCCCTCTTCCGGATCCCGCTGCCCACCGCCGAGGTCAGCTGAAGACCGGTTTGCCGTGTGAGCAGCCCGACCGATCTAAGTCAGCGACTGACCGCACTTCCGGACCCGGCAGACCAGCCCTCGCTGCGGGTCCGTCAACTTAAGTTGACAGACCCGTGCGTCCTCGCGGATGTCGCGAGGACACCGAGGAGGACATGCTGCTTGTCCGGATGGGCCTGCCCGGCGCGGCAGATGACCTTGCACGCATGGTGTACAAGAAGGTGAAGCCGCTGCAACTCTCGTTGCCGTCGCTGGCGGACGAGTGCCCCGAGTGGGAATGGTACGAGGAGAGCTGAAACCCGTATCGCGGTCGGGGTGGGCAGGGTCACCGCCGTGGCGAGCCTTGCTCGCCGAGCTCGGAAAGGAGCGCGGCCCGCCGTTCCCCGAGGGCTGCGAGCTGAGCAGACAGCTGCTTCAGCTCGCGGTTGATCCGCGCCAGCTCGGTCCGCGCCTGCTGTTCCCGCAGGTAGCGCTCGCCATGCAGGGTCCTGGCGAGATCCTCGACCTCGCGGCGGAGCAGCCGCAGCCACGGGTTCCCGTGCATCGCGGCGGGCCGGTACTGCAGCTTGCCCGCGTCGATCGCCGCGAAGATCTCATCTTGCGTCAGGCCGTACTCCTGGCGAGCTGTCTTGTCGCTCAGCGTCGCGCCCTTGCGTCCCCATTCTCGATCGTGGAGATCCATATCCGGCCATTATCTACCGACGGACGAGTTCGCTGAGGCGGGCGCCGGTCACGGAGATGCCAGGACGGGGCTCGCGCTCGTAGTACCTGTGGGGTTCCAAAACGCGGCCATGGGTGTTGACCTGGGCGTCTACGCGGCTCGCTCGTATTCGTTGATAAGACCGCCGAGGACGGGACAGGCGTTTGATCCGCTCGCGGGAGAGGCCGACGGCGGGGTGGTTGGGCCGGGGCGGGAGGAGCCTCATCTGCCATTCGGTGCCGCTGAGCGGCGGTGGCCGCGGCGCTGGCTGTGCCGGGCGGGCAGGCCGGGCGCGGATCGGCAGCCAGGGCATCGACTGCCTCGCCGATCCTGCGGCGTACCGGCTTGTCCAGGGCCAGGAACGCCTTCCGGGCACGCGGCCGCCACTCGATCCGGTACGTCACCGCGGCTACAGCCCGGCCTCGGCCCTGACCTGCTCCCACGGAATGGACTCGCCCGGCTCAGCAAGCGCCTGGCGCGCCGCTGCGGCGTCGGCCAGGTCCTCCAGCAGCTCGCGGGCGTCCTCCTCGCTCATGCCCTCCAGCGCCTCGGCGAACTCGGCCGGGACGATAGCAGCCAAGCGCTCTCCGTGCTCGGTGAGGTATACCACGTGCCCGCGCGCGGCATCGCGGGCGGCACTGGCGACTCCCGGCGTCCGATCGACAGGCAGCTCGCTCATGCCCTAAGGGTAACCCGATCAGACTGGACCGGCCGCCCCGCAGCGAATAAGCCGCTAGCGGCCTGCTTCGCGGCCCGCCTGCCCGCCCGGCACAGCCAGCGCCGCGGCCACCGCCGCTCAGCGGCACCGAATGGCAGATGAGGCTCCTCCCACCACGGCCCGGCCATCCCCATAGCCGACCGCACCGGCGAGCGGATCAAGCATCGGCCAGTCCTCGTCGGCCTCATCAACAAATACCAGCGAAGAGTGAAAGGCCAGGTCAAGACACGCGGCATAGTTTTGGCACCCCACAGGTACTGCGATCTATCCGCCTTCTCAGGCTACCGAACGTTAGCGGCGCTAACGATATTGGGGAACCAAACGGGGAGCCAACGCCGGCAGACGCCAGGCCACATCAGGCGACAACCAGCCATAGTTGCTGCAGCTAGCAGGCCCATCGGGCCACACCCAGCCACATGCAGCGACGCTGGGGATGCGCCTGAAAAGCGGAAGGTCGGCGGTTCGACCCCGCCCCTGAACACCAATTTTGCATTGTAATCAGCTAACTTTGCCAGCTGCGGGGAGCCAAGTGGCACGCTCCCACCACGTGGAGCCGCATGTAGAAGCCGCCCACGGGACCCTAACTATCTACTCCGGCAACGACGGCTGCGGGCGCCGCGATGCACATCCTGCACGGCCAGAAGGTGAACCCTCGCAGCCGAATGCCCACGAGACGACCTGGCTTGTTACGTAGGGTAAAGAGCCCGACGGTGCGATGAGCGCCCGGGCAGAGACAGACCTGCCGGCTCGGCGCACCATTCTTCCCGCACGGCGCTCGGCGAGAGTGTCGTTCTGGCGCTCCGCCGGCCCGGTGTTCGGGGATCCGCGCCGGCTTCCTGACCGGCCCGGCTTGAACCGGTCGGCTGACGAGGAGTGGCCTGGTTACTCCGTTCGAAGCACGAGTGCCGTCGGTGTGCGGGCCGCGTATCTCCCGGGTAGGGCAGCGGCGACGTTTGCGAGCACGAGCGCACCGAGGCCAATGCAGGCAAGCGGCAGCGCTGGCACCGTGGGTCTGGGCACAGCGTAGATCTGGTGGGCGAACAGGATCCAGAGCCATCGCCCGAGCGCGATGCCCAGGGGAATCCCGGCGATGACGCCGATGGTGGCGGCGAGGGTCGGCTGCCATGCTACGCATGCGGCGAGCTGGCGGCGGGTGAAGCCCAGCGCCTTTAGCAGGGCCAGGTCGCGGCGGCGGCGGCGGACCGAGGCGGTGAGGGTGAGGCCGAGCGCGGCGACGGCGCCAATGGCGAGTCCCGCCGCGAGAAGGACCGGTGTGGCGCCCATGGACCGGTAGTTTTCGATTTCTGCGGGATATTGCACGCGGAGGACCTTGACGCTGGCCCCTGCGGCGGCGCCGTCCGGGACAGCTGCGAATGCCCTGTTTCCCGCATTGGCGATCCGCTGCAGCGAGGTTAGGCCCTGGGCCGGAGTCACACCGGGCCGCAGCCGGACGAAGACCATCTGCGGGCCATTGAGCGCGGGGTAGGGGGCGTGGAGGAACTTCTGGAACGCGTGCGGCTCGATCCCGGGGGAGATGATCGCTCCGGTGCCCATAGAGGTGTGCAGAGTTTGCGCGCTCCCGATGGCGGGCAATGTGGTCGTCCCGACAATCACCAGGCGCGTCGGGGGGACGTAGACGGGGGCATCGCGTGGTCTTCCGTATCTGGCGATAACGGTGTCGCCGACGTGCTTGTGCAGCTGGGCGAGGGTTGCCGCGCCGAGGACGATCTGGTTGTCCGCTTCGAGCGGGTGCCCGGACAGGGTCGGAGGGCTGACTTGGGCATGTGTGCCCGCCAGGATGACGGGCACGGTCTGCCCGTCGATCTGTGCATTGGCGAATGACACGCCGCTCGATGCGGCAACCGACCGGTCGTGGGCCAGGAGGGACAGGGCCGCGGGAGGCACGTCTGTGTTCGACGCCAGGGCGTAGGCCCAGTTCCAGCCGTAGAGGGCGGGGTGGGAGACCAGCGTGTCCAGCCCGCTGCCGAAGGTCAGCGAAGCGGCGACGATCAGCACGGCGAGTATGGCGCCGGAGATTGCTGACCGTACCGGCACGGCGGTTCGGCCGTGCCCCGGTTCGAGGGCAAAGCGGATACCGGCAACCGCGGACACCGGCGCGCCGGAGTTCGCAGCCCTACGGGCCAGGCTCGAACCTCGCGAGGCACGTGTCCGGACCTGCTGGCGAGCCCGGCCCGATGCCTGGCGATAGGCGAGCACAACGGAGGCGGCTCCGATGCCGCCGATGAGCACGAGCAGCCCGAAGCCGAGCACCGCAACGTCAATCCCGATCCCGGGTGCGGGATAGACCGGGCGCACTGGACCGATGGGCGACAGCGGGGACAGCCCGATCGCTACGCCGGCGGCGAGTAGCGACCCGAGGACGATGGCGCCAAGTATCCCCAAGAGCCTCTCGCCCATCGTCATCGCTGGGCTGGCGCCCAGGGCACGGAGCACCCCGATGTCTTCATCTGTGGCCTGAAGCTGCCGCGCGATCACCTGTACCGCGATCAGCAGCGCCGCGGCCATGGCGATGATCCCGAACACCGCCAGGGCGATGGCCTCAGGCTTCACTGCCCGGTCGACCTGTCCCTCGACGACCGAGGTGACATGAAAGGTGTAAGTTGTGCCGGGCGGAAGGGCCCCTACAATCTCCCGCTCTACCGCCGGGACTCCCCGCGCGCCATCGCTGAGCCTGAGTCCGTACAGCCGGTACCCCGGTCCCATGCTGAGCGGTCGCGTAAGCGCCGGGGTGAACAACAGGAACGCCGGGAAGCGGTCGACCTCGTCCACCACGACCTCGTTGTTGAACACCACGGTTCCGGCCAGCCTCATGTTCAGGCGACGGTGCACCTTGACTTTCCCCGTGCCGAAGCCGGGCTCGCCTGTCTGCGCTTCGGTGTAAAAGCCCATCGGGATCACCTCCCCGACGTGCCAGCCGAGCAGCCGTTCCGCCTGCGCGGTCGCGACGAACTCACCGGCGCGATCCGGATCGGCCATCCGGCCTGCCGTCACGGTGACCCGGTCCTGACCGAAGTACTCTCCGTCGACGGTGCCGACCCCCTCAACCTCGCCAGACTGGTACGCGGGAGGGAGAACAGGAGCACCCGATCGTCCCAGCGGGAACGCGTTGACCGACTCCGACGCGGTCCCGACCCGCTGCACCCCGGGCAGCCGTCCCAGGGCCTTAGTCAGGTCCGGCGCGAACACGGTCAGGCTCAGGTCGGACGGATTGGTGCCGGCGAGGAACGTGGCGAACGAGGCCTGGGTTCGCCGCGCTGCGGCGACCGAGCCCATCGCGACCCCGCCAGTCAGCCCGATCAGCAGCACAATCGCCAGATAGCCGTTCCGCCTGCGGCCGAAAGTAGCCGGAAGCCGATACCACGCGACCCGCATGACCTGTCCGCCCACCCCAACAACCCCCCCGCGGCCGGGTTTCTGCCGCGATCACCAGCCTGGCCGACTCCCAGACCCTGACCAAGGTGGTCACCACCTCCGTCGCCGTCGTGCCAGCACGACATCGGCCCCACCAAAGGCAATACGGTAACGCGGTGGGCGGCCCCATCTGTACCCAAACGGAACCGAGGGCAAGGGATGAGCTATGCCGTGACTGTGACCCGGCCACCCGGAGTCCTTTCTCGGTATGGCGCCATGACTGGCCGGTTCTGCCCATGTAGGGCGTTTGGTTAGCTGGCCCGCAGGTACTCGCCGATGGCGCGCCGGATGACTTCCGAAACGCTGACGTGCTCTTGGGCGGCGCGCACCAGCAGGGCGCGCTTGAGCTCGGGGTCCAGGCGCACCGACTCGACCGAGGCCGCCGCCGATCCCAGCGGGGGCCGTCCGCCGCGGCGGCGGCGCAGCAGCGTGTCCACGTCATAGCCCTGCTCAGCCTCGTCGGCCATGGCCTCGACGTCGGCGTCGGTGACCGGCGTGCCGTCCTTGTGGTGTCCGTGGTTCATGCCTGTTCTCGCCTGCCCTTCGGGAGCAGCCGCCGGTACGAGGCCCGCATCGGCATGGCGTGAATGACCGCCGGGTCGGCGGGGCGGTCCATCACCACCAGCTCGAGCAGGTTCCCGCCCGGTCGGGTCCGCGGACCAGCCAGCGCACCGGGTCGTCGCCAACCTCCTCGACGGCGACCGCGTTGCCGATGGCGTGGCGGATATCTTCGCCCGGGATGCCGTGACGCATCGCCGAGCGGAGAACCTCCACCACAGAATCGTACTACGAAACTGCCAGGCCGCCCCAATCCGCAGCTCGGCCAGCCGTTCCCGAAATGGGTGGGTATCCGACAGGTCCAGCAGGTAACACAGCGCTCGATCAGGCCGTCCGAGCGCAAGCTCGACCTCGGCGGCAGCTTCGACCGCGGACAACCGCGCCTCCTGCAATCTGGTGGAAGCCGCCGACGCGAACTGCTCGGCAGTGAAGTCGAGCAACGGTGCCCCGCGCCATTCGCCCAATGCCCGGCTGAGCAGCCAGGAAGCCGCTGACAAATCACCGGTCCAGTTGACCGCCGACGCAGGGGCAGTTTCACCCCACAGAGCGTCGATCAGCCGCTCGACGCTGACGGCCTCGTTTGCCGAGAGAAGGAGCACCGCCAAGATCGCTCGCCGTTTTCCGCCGCCGACAAGATCATTCGCCGGCCGCTGCTGACCTCGAACGGTCCCAGCAGCCGGAACTCCAGCTGGTGCATGACATCGCCTCGCCCAGGCGCTGGCTGCTCAAAGCTAAGCTGCGTCACAGTCCAGCCGAAGAACAGAGCGAATCCAGAACGCCCGTTCACTCTAACCTCGAGCAGGTCGATCCCGCCGATCCGTCAGGTCGGAGCGGCGGCACCGGTGGAAGGGGACTGGCGATGGTTCAGGTAAGGCGTCTGGGTCAGCAGGACTGGAAGACGCTGCGCGAGGTGCGCCTGGCCGCACTTGCCGACGCGCCCTACGCCTTCTGGGCGACGTTCCAGGAGGAGTCCCGTTTCGGGCCGGACCAATGGCGACGTTTCCTGAAGGCCGCCGCGTGGTGGACGGCAAGCCGCAACGATCGCGTGGTCGGCGTCGTCGCCGTTCTGCGCCGCGGCGAAACCCTTGACGAGGCAGAGCTGATCGCGATGTGGGTTGCCCCCGACGAGCGCAGGCGTGGGACGGCAGCACGGATGCTGCAGGCTGCCTGCGAGTGGGCTAGGACGGCCGGAACGCAGACCCTCACGCTATGGGTGACCGAGGGCAATGACCCCGCCAAGTGCCTGTACGAATCATTGGGATTCCAGGCCACCGGCGAACGGGCCGATCTGCCACACGCCGCAGCTACCGGGGAAGAACGAATGCGGCTGCGATTGTCCGATCCCATTCGTACTAGAGGAAGTTAACCAAAAGCGCCCGAGGTCCGGGAGCGGTACGTGGCCGTTCGGGGCAACTGAGGGCTCGACGGCTGCGTTATCGTGGCGTTGGTGCGAAAGGGCGCCACCGGGTCCGCGGACAGGACTTAGTCCACCTTCTGGTTTGTCGAGGCTGAGCACAGCGACTTCCTGACCGGCCTGGTCATGCGGACCTCCAGGGCGGTAGGGGAGACGTCATGGCAGTGCTTCCGGCCCAGCCGCACCTCGACCATCTGCGCCATCAAGCCAGAGACCTGCTGCGCGCCGCGCGAGCGGGCGACACCGCTGCGGCCGAGCGCGTGCTCGCGGTGTCGGATCGGCTGACCCTGGCCGCTGCGCAGCTGGCAGTGGCACGCGGGTACGGCTTCGCTAGCTGGGCCAAGCTCAAGACCGAGGTTCGGTCCCGCAGCGCCGACCTGGCCAAGCTTGCCGACGAGTTCTGCATGGCCAGCATTGGCGACTGGACCGGCCGTGCGGCCCGGATGCTTGCCGCGAGACCCGAGCTTGCTGACTACAACATCGCCACCGCGCTGGTGCTCGGTGACATCGCCAAGGTCCGGCGGGCTATCGATGCCGACCCTGGCCTGGTGATCAGGTCCGATGAGCGGACGGGATGGAAGGCCCTGCACGTCGTCTGCGCGTCACGGTGGCATCGGCTTGACCCGGCAAGGGCCGAGGGGCTGGTTGCTGTCGCGAGGCTGCTGCTCGACTCCGGGGCGGATCCCAATGGCCGAGCCGCCGATGGCAGCTGGACGCCGCGGAGACCGGCAACACCAACGCGATGCGGATCATGCTCGACATGGGCTTTCCTGCTGATGTTCGCGGCCAGGCCCACGAGGGCACGGCGCTGCACGCCGCCGCCTATGCGGGCGGCGCGGAAGTCGTCCGGCTGCTGATCGACCGCGGTGCCGACATCGAGGCGCGCGACGCCAGATGGGAGAGCACCCCGGTCGACTGGGCCTGCGTCGGCAGCGGGGAACGGCCTGCCGGCAACCCGCGCCCAGACTGGCCGGCCGCCATCTCGGCCCTGATCGAGGCGGGCGCCTCGCTCGACGGCATCACGCTCAACCGGGATGATCCCAAGCCGCCAAGCCCCGCGGTCGCCGAATTGCTGCGCCGTTATGGTGTCGAAGATGGTCGCTGAGCAGGCGGGGAGACCACCATGGCCGGTCCTGCACGGTGATGCTTGATCCTGAAAGCGTTTCCGCGCGTCAGTTGGCAGGTGGTCTGGCCGCGATGACCCCGGGTTCGACCTCGCCGCGGACGACAGCAAGAGCGAGCTCGGTGAGCTTTAGGTTGTGATTACGAGCGTATTGCCGCAGCGCTTCGAACGCAGCGTTCATGTCCACGGCGTTGCGCTCAGCGAGGACACCCTTTGCCTGCTCGATGATGACCCGGCTGTTGAGCGCGCGCTGGAGATGCTCGGCCAGCATCGCGCTGCGGTGGGCTGAGCGTTGCTGCAGGATGCCGATGGTGGCGACGTCCGCCAGCGCCTGGGCTATGCGCTGGTCGGCTACGGGCACCGGGTCGGTATGCCCGTCGAACAAGTTCAGCCCGCCGATCGTGTGGTCGCGCAGCCGCAGCGGCAGGGCAGCGACGGATTTGAAACCGGCCGCTACCGCCACGGGGACGAACAGCGGCCAGCGGGTCCGGTCCGCGCTGAGGTCGGCGCTGATGACAGCTGAGCCGGTGTGGACGCAGTCCAGGCAGGGCCCTTGGTTGTTCTGCAGCTGGAAGATCTCCAGCAGCCGGGTTTCCTCACTGGAGGACGCAACGACGGCCAGCTTGCCCTTCTGGTCATCCAGCAGCAGCCCGGCCGCGGTGACGCCAAGCAGGCCGAGGCAGGCCGCGACCAGCCGGTCGAGCAGGTCGACGATGTCGTAGTCCTCCACGAGGGTGTCTGCGAGCATGACGAACGTCTCGGCCAGCGACTGCTCGCGGCCGGGGCCTCGGCCCGGACGGCCGCCGATGGCATCGGCGTCACTCATCGGTCCTCCGTTGAGAAGCGCAGGCGCCGCTCGACCACGTCTCTCGCGACTTCAGCGACGGGCTGGCCAGCCGCGAACGCGTGAGCGCGCAACATCAGGAATGCCTCCTCGATCGTAACGCCGAGCTGGACTTTCACCATGCCGGTCGCCTGGTGTACCTGCATCTGGTACGCCGAGTGGCCGTCCATGTCGTCGGCGAACGCCCCCTGGCTGCCGGAGCCGAGGTACAGCAGCGCGAGGGCGGCCGCATCCGCCGCCATCAGGGCCATGGAAAGCTGCCCGGCGGTGAGGTCTCCGGGCTGGTCGCGATAAAGGTCGAGGACGCCAACGGTGATGGCACCGATGCGCAACGGAAACGCGAATACCGCCCTGACCCCGGCCCGGGCGGCGCCCTCCATGAACGCCGGCCAGCGTTCGGTCACGATGTCACCGGGCTCGTCCAGGTCACCCACCAGGACCGGTGTGCCGGTCTGCACCGAATCGACGCACACGCCCTCGCCGAGAGTGAGCTGGAGATCCTCGATCCGCGCGGATACCTCATCGGTCGCGCAGACGACACCCTGGTTGCCTGTTGCCGTCACCATCGAGATGCCAGCACCTGTGACCCCTAGCAACTGCACGCACAAGCGGCAGATTCGCGCGGGCTGGGCGGCGAGTTCCGCCGCCTCGGCAAAAGGACGCGCCCACTCATCCTGCTCATCCACAAAACCACGGCGCTGACGGTGGCTGCACGGCGCCGTGACGGGCGTGCGAGGGAGGCCAGAGCCGCCAGCCCGCACGAGCCGTCATGGATCACCACCTCACCGCGGGCCCGACCGGCCTGTCCAGCGTCAGCATGGCCCATTGCGGCCGGAAACACGAACCATCGCCGGCCGCGGGCACCGCATCGTGGTTGCTGTGGGTGTTGTCCGCCCGGACTGCCGTGACTGAGCGGCCAGCCAGGCGCCCCCGCACCCTGGCTGGCCGCCCGTCTCGTGCCCCGGAATCGTTCAGTGCCGGCGTGATCGCATGAATCGCGGTCAGGAACCGCTGGTCATCGGTCACCCAGTTCAGCAGCGTCTGGTTCCTGGCGGCCAGGATCACGCTGGGCAGGGTCTTCCTCTGTGCCGCCGCGCGCGTGCTGGCAGGGCAGGTCCTCCTGGGGGAGCAGCGTTTGCCGGGGACCTTGACTGACGCCTGCGGCGCATCCAGCACCATCGCGGCCAGCCGGACCACACGCTCGAAGGGCTCCTCCGCCAAAGCGCTCAGCGGGCCGCTCCGCCGGTCCGCAGCAGGCTCAGGCGGCCCGGGGCTCCTTACCGGGACGGGCTGGGTCGGCGCGCCAATTCTGGCGCGCGCCCCATCCGGCGCTCTGCCGGGGACCTCCATACTGCCGCTCCCGCCGAGGTGGTGACGTCGCATGCCGACGTCCGGGGAGCGAGGTCCAGGCTCCGGGGCTTAATTCAATCACAGAATGTGCTGGTGGCATCCGTCGCCGCCGAGTTCCGGCTCCCTGCCCTCCCGTCGGCTGGGGCACTTACGGCCCGCTGGCCGTCGGCCCCCGATGAAGCCGGAGTGCCGGGGCGGGCCGACCTGCCGACGCTGTTGAGGTGGCGCAGTGCCTGGGCATAGGAGCCGACCAGGCTGCTCTGGCAGTAGGGCAGGTCCCGCTGCTGGCAGAATTCCCTGATCAGGGCCTGGGAGTGCCGCAGGTTGGGCCTGGGCATGGAGGGGAACAGGTGGTGTTCGATCTGGTAGTTCAGGCCGCCCAGGACGACGTCGGTGATCGGGCCGCCCCGCACGTTACGCGATGTGAGCACCTGCCGGTGAAGGAAGCCGCTGCGGTCGGTGGCGTCCAGGATCTGCATGCCCTTGTGATTGGGCGCGAACGAGGAACCCAGATAGAGGCCGAAAAGACCCTGCTGCACCAGGATGAACACCACTGCCCTGACCGGTGAAAGCACCAGGAACACCGCGGTGAGGTAGCCCACCACATGGACGGATAGCAGCCCGGTTTCCCATGCCCTGTAACGGGGGGCCCGGCTGGCCAGCGCGCGGATGCTCGCCACATGCAGGCTGGCCGCTTCCAGGAGCAGCATCGGGAAGAACAGGTATGCCTGGAAGCGCACGGCCAGCCGGGACAGGCCCCGGCCGCCGCCCGCCTGGGACTCGGTGAAGGCCAGGACGCTGAGCGAGATATCAGGGTCCGCGCCTTGCTGGTTGGGGTGGGCGTGGTGCCGGTTGTGCTTGCTGACCCACCAGCCGTAACTCAGCCCGATGCCAAGGTTGCCGTGCAGGATGCCGATGATGTAACTGGCCTTCCGGGAGCGGAGGATCTGCCGGTGCCCGGCATCGTGGCCCAGGAAGCCAACCTGGGTGAACATGACCGCCAGGAACACGGCCACCGCAAGCTGCCACCACGAGTCGCCCACCATGACGAAAACAGCCCACCCGGCGGCGAACAGCACGGCGGTGACCGTGATGGTCCGGGCGTAGTACCACGGGCGGCGGTCCAGCAGCCCGGCCCGCCTGATCTGCCGGGACAACTCGGCATATTCGCTGCCCCGCGGGGAGGGGGGGTCCGGTTGTGGCTGATGCCGTGGCAGGGCAGCTTCTACCTCGAGGGATCGCACCAGGAACTCCTAGGAAACACATCGGTCCGGTGATGTACCGCCGGGGTCCTGGGCGGTGGAACCGGGACCATCGTTCATGGCGTGACAACGCTGGTCCCGCTAAATGCTTACCTAACGATATCCCGGCTTGGCTGATGCCCGCCGTCCCAGGTGTCACCCAGCGCAGGAACCATTGCGGCTACCCGCTGCCGCCCCGGTAGCGGTGCCGCCCACCCACCGCGGCCCAGGGTGGCGCTGCTGACCAGGCCCAGCTGGTCTTACTCCCGCGGCGACGGTCAGAAGTGCCACTGGTCCGGCCGCCGTGGGGAACCAGCGCGGATCTGCGGTAGAGTTATCTGCACACACAGTACGCAGTGAGGCGCAGCCATCAGGGCGCGCCGGTCGTACATCGCTGGTGAGCGAACTGGTTTCCACGGACGTGGCGGCCCTTGACAATGCGGCCACCCGAATCCGAAAGACATTCCTTTGACAGTTCTGCCCATCGAAAAGTCGAACGCTGCCCAGCGCGGTCGCCGCAGTCGGCGCACCGTGCCGGCCGCCGCCGCCGTCAGCTTCGCATCCCTTGGTGTTCCCGCACCGGTGGCCGGCGTGCTTACTGACGCGGGTATCACCACCCCTTTCCCGATCCAGGCGGCCACGCTGCCGGACGCGCTGGCCGGCCGCGACGTGCTCGGGCGGGGCCGGACCGGCTCAGGCAAGACGATCGCGTTCTCCATCCCGCTGGTCACCGCACTGGCCGGGGGCCACACCATGGCGTGCCGCCCGCGCGGCCTGGTGCTGGTTCCCACCCGTGAACTCGCCAGTCAGGTCCAGGCGGTTCTCGCACCGATGGCCCAAGCGGTGGGGCTGACCGTAGTGACGATCTTCGGCGGCACCCCCCAGAGCCGGCAAGTGGCCGCCCTCCGGGCCCGGACCGATATCGTCGTCGCCTGCCCCGGACGGCTGGCCGATCTCATCGAGCAGGGTCACTGCCAGCTCGGCGATGTCGAGATCAGCGTGATCGACGAAGCGGACCACATGGCTGACCTCGGGTTTCTGCCGGTAGTGAGCCGACTGCTGAAAGCCACCCCGCCGGATGGCCAGCGGATGCTGTTCTCGGCGACCCTGGACAAGGATGTCGATGTCCTTGTGCGGCGTTTCCTGCACGAGCCTGCGCGGCATGCCGTAGATCCGGTGGCCGCCGCGTCAGCCGTTATGGTCCACCGCGTGCTCACCGTCGCGCCAGCAGACCGGGTCAGCGTTGTCGCCGCCCTCGCGGGCGGCAAGAACCGGTCGCTGATCTTCACCCGTACCAGGCGTTCTGCGCACCGGCTCGCCCGCCAGCTGGCCGCGGCGCATGTCCCCGCGGTCGAACTTCACGGAGACCTCGGGCAGAACACCCGTGAACAGAATCTCGCGTCCTTCGCCTCCGGCGCGACGCGTGTGATGGTCGCGACCGACATCGCGGCCCGTGGCATCCACGTGGATGGCATCGACCTGGTCATCCATGCGGATCCGCCCGCCGAGCACAAGGCCTACCTGCACCGGTCAGGGCGAACCGCCCGGGCGGGAGCAGCTGGCGTAGTGATCACCCTCCAGACACCGGCGCAAGAGCATGAGGTGCGCGCACTCATGCGCAAGGCCAACGTCGTCCCGCTGGCCGCCAAGGTGCGGCCCGGCTCAGCGCTGCTGCGCTCGATCGCGGGCGAACCAGCCGAGCCGATCGCGCCGGTGGCACAGCCTGCTGGGGAGGAAACGGCCGCGGCAGCTACCCCGGCCACCGGTCGCGGCGCGGTCGCCATGTCCACGCGTTACCGGGGCCGCGGCAGGCGCTGACTGCGCACCGCGCCGGCACCTTAGCCCACTCTGACCTGGTCTTGGGCGCCTGCCAGGGCCGTACATACCGATCGGGCCGTCACCGGTCGCTGCAGCCTTAGGCAACGATGTGTCACATTAGAAGGTGGACGCTGCCATAGCGACTGGGGTGAGGCGCGTGAGTGCGCAGGTTGTGTGGGTGGCCAAGGATGACGGCAGCGATATCATCCGGGCCGACTCCATCGCGGGGGTCGGCCGTGACTACAACGGCGACATCACTGCCCGGCTGGCCGGAGGCGAGGGCTCGGCCGTGACGCTGGTCACGCCCGGCACATCAGACAGCCCCCACACACCGAAGGATTTCCACCGTCAGCTGATCAAGATTGTCGCTGAGCTGTCTCATACGGCCGAAGCCACGATAGTGCGGCCCGTCTGTGATGAAGCCCATGGCTGGCGATGGGTCAACGAGCCTATGTAGGTGTCCGCATCAGATATGACCGCCTCTGACACAGGTGATCCTTACGGCTGGGGCTGACTTCTGCACTGTGCGGTAGAGTGCCGCACATGGAGGAAACGCGGACCGAGAAGATCTCGGTGAATCTGACGCCCAGCGTGCTGGCGCGCCTGGACGACATGCGGGCCCGCCGGCGCTGGACGCGCTCCACCGCCGCCGCTGTGCTGATCGAGCACGGCCTCGACAGTGAGGACCGGATGACGGCCCTGGCCGGCCAGGCCACCACCAGCCAGGAGTACACCGCGCTCACCCAGGAGCACCTCGGCGACGGCGGGAAGCGGCGGTGACCGCTGACCTGCGGCCCGGGCGGGCAGCCACCCGAAAGGCCCCATGACCGAGGTCGCGGGCGGGCAGCCCAGCCTGGGTGAGCCTGCCCGCTGCCACCAGGAGATCCGGGCACAGTTCGGCGGGTACGAACGCTGCCACCGCACCACCGGCCACGGGCAGCAGCCCCACCACGCGCGGGGCCGGTCCTGGTCGGGGAGCTGGTCAGCCGGGACAGCCCACATCCAGTTCGGGGTGGGCTGCGACGACGGGTGCGTATTCGGCGACCAGGTATCCCTGTGGGGCGCCCCCAGCGGCGTCCCGGCCGGGGCATCACCGATACCGCCGTGGAAGCACCGGCGCACGCGATGACCAGCCAGCCACAGCACGTCAACTGCCCGCGAAGCGAGCGCGCCGCGCGACGCCGCGGGCTGCCGCCCCGCGGGCTCTGGGCACTCCCACTCCCACCTGCTACAGGCCCTGGGCGGCCATTCCCTCAGGCCTGGTTACCGGCCGGTAGTGCCTGAACGGCGGTTTCGGGACTGGACGACTGGCCGCCGGGCGTGGCGACACCGGTCGCGTTTTGCCTGGCCGGTGGTGGCATCAGGTCCGGCCGGTCAGCGTCAGTTACAGCGCTGCCGTCGGTGCCGGCAAGAAGGGCCAGGACTTCGCCGACGGTGCGCTCGCGCCGGGTGGGTTCTGGCAGCGGCAGGTGTGCCTGGATCTGGTAGCGGTTACGGCGGCCGTCTTTCTGCTTGACCACGTAGCCGGCCTTGGCCAGGTCGGTGACGATGCCGTAGGCGCGGCGTTCGGTGATGTCCAGGCTGACCGCGATGTCGCGCAGGCGCACCCCCGGGTCGTGTGCGATGCAGAGCAGCGCCCGGGCGTGGTTGGTCAGGAAGGTCCAGTTCTCCACAACTAGCAGGCTACCAAATTCTGGAAATATATTGCTAGTTTTCAGATGTAGGCGTAGCGTCCAAAACAGGCACCGGACCTCAGCCGCCGAGGGCGGCCAGCTACCCGGGGCTACCGGAGGAGCGTGTGCCCCGGCCCGGCATCATCCGGACCGTGTACATGACGCTCGCAGTGCCGCGCACCCGGCTGAGGCCGCCGGTGCCCCACCCGAGCCCGCGACAGCGGTAATGGCAGGCAGGGGAAGCATGTCGGGCGGAGCTATCGTCCGGCCAGACGTGACAGATACCCGGCTGGCCGAGGCCAGGGAGTGCTTCCTGACAGGTGAGCCCATAGGACCTGCCCGGGTGCGTGACACGATCCTGGCGTCGTGGCGGCGCTCCCTGGAGTGGAATGTCGCCGCTGGCCACATCGACCTGCCCCACGTCGGCGATCCCGGCCTGGACACCCCGCTGACCCGCAACGCCCTGCCGGTGCTGAGGAACCTGCGCGACAATCTCCAGGGCCAGCCGGTCAGCGTCATGCTGACCGATGCGTGCGGCGTGCTGCTTTACCGGCTGACGGCCGATCGCGATTTCGAGCGGCACCTTGACGGCGTTCGGCTGCTGCCTGGTTTCAGCTATGCCGAGGAGTTCGCCGGGACTAATGGCATCGGCACGGCGCTGGAAAGCGGCCAGGCGGCGCACGTGTTCGGTCACGAGCATTACGCCGAGCATCTGGAGGATCTCGCCTGCGCCGCAGAGCCGGTCCGTCACCCGATCTCTCGCAAGATCATCGGCGCGGTGGGCCTGACCTGCTGGCGCAAGGACGCCAATGCGCTGCTGATCGCACTCGCCCACAGCACCGTCGGCCAGATCAAGCAGGCACTGCTCAACGACAGCGGCACGGGGGAGGCTCAGCTGCTGCAGGAGTACCTGCGGGCCTGCCGGCACTCTGGCGGGATCATCTTTGCGATCAACAACGACATGGTGATGATGAACCGCTACGCCCGGGACGTGCTCGACCCCGGCGACCAGGCCGCGATGCTCGCGCATGCAGCCGAGGCGCTAGCCACCGGTCATCTTGGTCCCGTCGAGGTCGAGCTGCCCTCCGGGGCCAGGGCGCGGATGCACTGCCGGCCCGTTCGCGGGAACGGCCCGCGGCGGCTGGCCGTCGGCGTCGCACAGGTGAAGCTGATCGAACTGGCCAGCAAGCAGGCCCTGCAGGCAGGGCCGCAGCCGCGCAGGTTCCTGCCCGGTCTGGCCGGCTCGGGTCGGCTGTGGCGGCGTAGGTGCGATCAGGTGGATGCGGCCTACTGCGGGGGTGAATGGCTCGCGCTAGAGGGCGAGCCCGGAGCCGGCAAGCTGGCGCTGCTGCGGGCTGTGCACCGGCACCGCAACCCGGCTGGCACCTTGCATGTGCTGGACGCCGCCGAAGCCACTGATCACCACTGGATGGTGCGGGCGCTCGGCGAACTGCTTGAGGGCCAGGGGAGCCTGGTCATCCGCCACGTCAACCGCCTCAGCGCCCTGCATCTGCGTACCCTGTGGATCGCGCTGGAACAGGCACTGGCCGCCGGCAGGCAGAAAACGCTCTGGGGCACCGTCACGCTCAGCCAAAGCCCTGTCAAGGCGGACCTGGCCAGGCTGCTGCAGTTCTTCCCGAACACCGTCGAGCTTCCGCCGCTGCGCCACCACATCGAGGACCTGCATCAGCTGGTGCCGTTCTTCCTGGCCAAACTGAACCATGACGACCAGCTGGTCTGCTCACCCGAGGCGATGCAGCTTCTGCTGCGGGCCGCTGGCCGGGCAACACCGGGCAGCTCTGGCAGGTGCTCAGCCGGGTCGTGCACCACAAGCGCAGCGGCACCATCTATCCAGCTGACCTGCCGTCAGAGTGCTGGAGCGTGAGCCGCCGCCTGCTCGGCCCGCTGGAGTCGATGGAACGCGACGCCATCGTGCAGGCCCTGCTGGACCTCCACGGCAACAAGGTCAAAACAGCCGAATCACTGGGAATGTCGCGGGCGACGATCTACCGCAAGATCCACCAGTACGGGATCGTCACCCCGGCCAGCTGACTACCTCCGCGCCTAGGGGCGCCCGGCTTGTTCCACCTTCGCGGTGACCTCGGATCCGTTGATCTCTGGTGCTTGTACCGGCGGGATGGCGACCGTCTTCACGGGCGGTATCGCCTCGGGTGGCTCGGCAGCGGGCAGATGGCCTCCGATGGCGGCCTCGGCCTCCGCTACCTCGGCGTCGCCGAAGTCGGCGAGCGACGGTGCAAGCTCGGCAGCTGGCCCGGCGGGCGTCATCTTGTCGAAGAACCGCAGCAGCTCGACCGGCACCGGCATGACCAGCGTGCTGTTCTTCTCCCCGGCCACCTCGACCACGGTCTGCAGCAGCCGCAGCTGCAGCGCGGCCGGGTCGCGGGCCATCACGTTGGCCGCCGCGGCCAGCCGCTTGGACGCCTGGTACTCGCCGTCGGCGGTGATGATCCGGGCCCGGCGCTCACGCTCGGCTTCGGCCTGGCGGGACATCGACCGCTTCATGCTCTCGGGCAGCGAGACGTCCTTGATCTCCACCCGCTCGACCCGGATGCCCCACGGGCCCTCGGTCGGCTCGTCGATGATCCGGCGCAGCTCGCGGTTGACCGTGTCCCGCTCGGACAGCAGCTGGTCCATCTCGGACTGGCCGATGATCGACCGGAGCGAGGTCTGCGCCTGCTGGGAGATAGCGAACAGGTAGTTCTGCACGTTGATGGTCGCCTTGATCGGGTCAACGACCCGGAAGTAGACCACCGCGTCGACCCGGACGGTCACGTTGTCTTTGGTGATGCCGTCCTGGGCCGGGACGGTCATGGCGACGATCTGCATGTTGACCTTCTGCATGCGGTCGCCGACCGGCCGGATCACCGTCAGTCCCGCGCCGCGCGGCGGCGACTGGATCTTGCCGAACCGGAACACGATGCCCTGCTCGAACTGCTGCACCACCTTCAGTGAACGGCCAGTCACGACCGCTCCCAGAACGACAAGCACCACCAAAATGATCAAGATGGCTGCAATCACTGCTACAGCCCCTCTCAGACGGCACCTCGACGGCCCTCTGGCCGGCGCCATGTCTTAAGGCTTCCGGCGGATACGCCGCACCGTGAGCATGATCACGGCGAGGATGATGATCAGGCCGATGAGGATCACGGCCTGCTCTTTGCCAGGACCCCGGAGCCTTGGGTCGCCGTCGGCAGCTGACCCCGGCATCCGCCCTCACTTTACGCTCGAAACCTAAAACTAGCAATTTTTTTCTAGAATAAATGATAGTCTTCCAGGTATGGGCAGCTGGAGCTTCCTGAGCAGCCACGGCTGGGTGCTGCTGTTCCTCGCAGGCGACCCGGGCCTGCGGCTGCGTGACATCGCGGCTAGGGCGGCCATCACCGAACGCAGCGCCTACGGCATCGTGTCCGACCTGACCGCAGCGGGCTACATCACAAAGCACAAGGACGGCCGCCGCAACCGCTACCAGATTCAGGCGCACCTGCCACTGCCGGATCCCGCCAGCCGCGAGCAGACCCTCGGCGAAGCCCTTGCCCTGCTCACGGGCGCCCGCGCTGTCCAGCCGCCGACCGAAGGGAGACGCCGCTGAGCCCGCCGGGGCCGCGGCACGCACGCGCCCGGCAGCGCCCAGGCAGCTTGTCCAGCCTCAACCTGATAGGAGGCGCATCACGGACCCCGCCACCACGACCGCTCCCGGCCTGGCCCTTTCCACCCCGGCCGCGGGTGGCATCACTGTCGCCGAACTGAGCGGCGAACTGGACCTCGCCTGCGCCCCAGCGCTGCGCGAGCAGCTTCTCGGCCTGCTCCGCCCCGGCTCCAGCCGGCTCGTCATCGACCTGTCCAAGGTGAGCCACTGCGACGCACCCGGCCTTGCCGTACTGATCGGTACCGGCCGCCGCGCCAGGCTCCTCGGCGGGTTCCTGCGCCTGGCCGCGGTCTCACCACAGGTGGACCAGGGGCTGCACATCACCGGACTGCGCCAGCACCTCGGCGTCTTTCCCACCGTCCAGGCCGCGACAGCCAGCCCGCAGAGTGCCCGCGGCACAAGGACGCAGCGGTAAGCGCCCCGGCGATTTTCACAATCGTGTATGACCCGGGACCTCTCCAGCCCGACGCGAACGCGACGGCCCGGCGGCGCCGAAGAAGCCGGCCACCTCAGGCGGCGGCCGCGTCCCGCCGCTTGGCGGGAGCGGGGTTTGGCGGCGCTGTGTGGGCGCCCGTCAGGATCTGCCCGGTCACGGGGATCCTGGCAGAAGCTAAAGACGACCGGGGCTGAGACGAGGCCGGCGAGCACGGGGTGGCCGCACAACCGCCGGCTGGTGCGCGGGGCTGGCAGCCCCCGGCGCGCCGGCTTCCCGCGGCTGGTCGGGCCCTCCGAGTTGGACTGTTTCCTGAGCGTCAAGTCGGCGGACCGGATAGAGGTCACCCACCAGCCTCAGCAGGCGACAGCGGCGGCGATTGCGCTCGCCCGGCTCGAACGCTAAGCGGCCAACCCCTATCGGCAGTGCCGGGCAGTTACGTGCCGCCCCCAGCCGGCGGCGGGTGCTGGCTGCAGCCTGGGCGTGCTATGAGGGGCCGTTGCTGCTGTGCCGGACCGATGGCGATTCCGGCCACAGCGCCGGGACGGGCTAGCGTGCGGGTATGGCCTTTGGTCCTGGGCAGGTCCGGCCCGGCCGCCCGTGGCTGGTGACCTCGGGCGAGCAGGACCCGGACACGGTTGACCGGTTGCTGAGGTTGCTGCCGGACTGGTTCGGCATCGAATCGGCGAACGCTCACTACGTTGCGAAGGCCCACGATTTGCCCACCTACCTGGCCTGGCCCACGCCCAGTTCGCCGGCGCCGGATACGGCAGGCCACCCGGTCGGGGCGCTGCTGGTGGCTCGCCATTTCCCGGAGTCAGCAGAGATTTACCTGATGGCGGTCGAGCCTGCCCTGCACCGGCGGGGCATTGGCCGGGCCCTGGTCGAGGCGCTCGAAGCCGATCTGCTGGCCGACGGCGTGGAACTGCTCCAGGTCAAGACGCTTGGCCCGTCTTTGCCGGATGCCAGCTATGAGCGGACCCGGCGGTTCTACGCGCGCATGGGCTTCCGGCCGCTGGAGGAAATTCCCGACCTCTGGCCCGGCAACCCATGCCTGATCATGGTCAAGGTCCTCCGGTCGCCGGGGTGACCGTTCCATCGGGGGTCTGTAGTGGCAGCCCGTCTCTGCCAGTGTCATCCCCTTCCTGAGAGCGTGAGTTCGCGCCGCAGGACGCTGCGGTCTTGCGACGGCGAACCTGTTGCGCGGGCACCTCGTCCGCGGCGCGGAAGCCCGGCTATCGGTTCGGTAGCGATCGCGGCAGCCCGAACCAAGGCAGCACGCTGTTGTCGAAGCGGGTGAGGGCGCAGATCCGGTCGCCGGTGAGGGTGAGGACAAAGAGGCCGGTCCCGTGGCGGATGCCGCCACGGGCGCGCAGGTAGGCCCCGAACGCGGGCTGGCCGTTGGCCCGCGTCGGCACGAGGTCGAACCTGCGGCCCGCGCCGAACAGGCTGGCGCAGAAGCGGGCCACCACGTCCCGGCCCTGGTATTCGAAGGGCATCGGCGGCATCGACATGAAGACGTCGCCGGTCAGCAGGCCCACCAGGGCGTCGAGATCGGCGGACTCCCATGCGCGGACGAACTTCGCCACGATCGCATCCTCGGCGGGTGCGCCGGCGGCGGGAGGCGGCTCGCTGCCGGCGGTCGCCAGCTGCCGGCGCTGCAGGCTGGCGCGGGCCCGCTTGAGCGCGCTGGTGACCGATTCGACGGTCGAGTCCAGCATGTCGGCCACCTCGCTGGCATGGAATCCGAGGACGTCGCGCAGGATGAGCACGGCGAGCTGCCGAGGCGGCAGGACCTGCAGGGCGGTTACGAAGGCCAGCGAGATGGATTCGTTCTGCTCGTAGCGGGCTTCGGGGCCGGGCGCCCCGACGATCGCACCCTCGAGGAGGGCGTCGGGAAACGGCTGCAGCCATACGACCTCGCCGAGCCGGGTCGGCTCGGGCGGTTCAACCCCAGGCACGTCCCACTCCTTTGCCGGGCGCCGGCTGGCGGCGCGGCGCGCGTCGAGGCACCGGTGGGTGGCGATCTTGTATAGCCAGGTGCGCAGCGAGGCGCGTCCCTCGAACCCGCTGAGGCCTTGCCAGGCGGTCAGCAGCGTGTTCTGGAGGGCGTCCTCGGCGTCCTGGATGGATCCGAGCATCCGGTAGCAGTGCACCTGGAGCTCCCGGAGGTACGGCTCGGTCAGCTCCCGGAACGCGTCGCCGTCCCCGGCCCGCGCCCTGGAGATCAGGTCGGCTGTCACCACCCTGGCGTCACCTTCTTCCCGCGCCATGTCGCACTTCCATCGTGTATAGGCGCCGGCCAGAGGGCGAACTGGGCGGCCGGCAGGCGCCCACTTTCCCGGCACGGCAGCGCCTGCATACGCGACGGCTGAAACGACCCCGGAGGTTGATGATGCACATGCTGCAAGACAAGGTCGCGGTGATCTACGGAGCCGGTGGCGCGATCGGCGGCGCTGTTGCGCGCGCCTTCGCGGCCGAAGGGGCCAGGCTCTTTCTCACCGGGCACCACCGGGCACCGGTGGAGATCGTCGCGAAGGACATCGTTTCCGCCGGCGGATCCGCCGAGGTGGCCGAGGTCAACGCGCTCGACGAGCAGGCCGTGGACAGGTATCTGCGCTACCTGACCGGCATGGCGGGCCGCGTCGATATCTCGTTCAACGCGATCGGCCTCCCGAATCCGAAGACTCGTGTGCCCCTGGCCGAACTGGACGCCGAGACGTTCTCCCTGCCGATCGTTACCTACACAAGGTCGTGCTTCCTGACCGCGCGCCTGGCCGCCCGGCACATGCTCGCCAGCCGATCGGGAGTGATCATGACCGTCACCTCCACCCCGTCGCGGACGGGCACCCCGTTGATCGGAGGTGGCGGCCCGGCGATGGCTGCCGTGGAGGCACTCACCCGGAATCTGTCCGCCGAGCTCGCACCCCACGGCATCCGCGTCGTCGGCCTGCGGCCCCAGGGGATCCGGAGACGGGCCGGATCAAGGACTCCTTCGAGGGTTACGCCAAGGCATCGGGAATGACCTGGGAACAGTTCCAGGAGGCGCTCGCCAGCAGGACCCACACGCGCCGGCTGTCGGCGCTCGCGGAGGTGGCCAACATGGCGGTCCTCATGGCGTCCGATCAGGCGAGCGGGATGACGGGAACGACAATCAACCTGAGCATGGGGAGCCTGGATGATTAGCAGCTGAGCGGCCCGGGGCTCACGGTACTGATTTGTGGCTGCCGGTCTACGCGACAGCCGCGCTACGCTTCGTTCATCGTGCTCGGGGAGGTGCCAGTGATGGCAGGGCCGGGAGACGGGCTGGAAGCGGCGGGCCGCGGTCACCTGCGGGCCTCTCACGCCGACCGCGAGCGGGTGATCGGCACCCTCAAGGCCGCGTTCGTGCAGGGACGGCTGACCAAGGACGAATTCGACCTGCGGGTGGGCCAGACGTTCGCCGCACGAACCCACGCCGAACTGACCGCGCTCACCGCCGATCTTCCCGCCGGGCTGGCCGACGCCGCGCCGCCCCGGCCTGCCGCCCGGCGGCCGATGAGCAATGTGGCCAGGGCCGGCGTATGCGTGGCCATGGCGGTTGCCGCACCGGTGGTCCTGTCGTTCTCCATCGGTAGTGCCGCGTTTCTCCTGTTCACGCCGTTCTATTTCATGGCCCTGGCCGTCCTCACTGCCGAGACACTCGTGTCGTGGCAGGACAAGCGTTCCGGTAGGCGGCCACCGCGGCGGCCAGCACCCGGCGCGGGCGGCCAGGCATCCCGGCGCCTGCCACCGGCAGGCCCGGGTGGGCAGCTCCCGCCGGCTGGTCATGGTCACCGGCACACCGCCGAAGCGGCGCGAAGGCGCAGGCCCCGCCCATGGTTGCGGGTTCGCGGTGACTGTGCCGGTGGCGCCCTCGCGGCCGGGACGGCTCCGGCCGGCGGGTGACTGCCGCCCGGGACCGTCCGTGCTGCTCCGTAGGCTGCGCCTTATGAACGTTCTCTTCATTACGAGCGTGGCGGTGGTCGCCGCCGACCCGCCGCAGAGCCGCAGGCTGTTCATCAATGCCCTCGGCCTGCCGCTGGAGGGCGAAGGCGATGGCTATTACTCCAGCGGGAGCGTCCCCGGCAGCAAGCACTTCGGTGTGTGGCCGCTCTCGCAGGCCGCCGAGGCGTGCTTTGGCACCCCGCAGTGGCCCGCCGGCCGGGTGGTCCCCCAGGCATCGATCGAGTTCGAGGTGGAGGACACGGAAGCCGTCGCGGCGGCAGGCGCCGAGCTTCAGCGCGCGGGCTTTGAGCTGTTGCACCCGGCCCGCACCGAGCCGTGGGGACAGACGGTGGCCAGGCTTCTCACCGAGGATGGCCTGATCGTCGGCATCTCCTACGCACCCGTGCTCCACGACGATGAGCCTGCCGCAGCGGAGGGTACCTAGCCGGCCGTCAGGTCACCGAACGCACGGGTGACGGCGGCGGTGCGGCTGGAGACCTGCAGCCGGCCGTAGATGTTCTCCAGGTGGGTGCGCACCGTTGACTCGGATATGCCGAGCCGGCGGGCGATCTGGGTGTTGGTGTGCCCGGCCGCGACCAGGCGCAGCAGGCCGGTCTGCCGGGGAGTGAGCCGGGGAACGGGGTGGCGGCGCCGCTCGGCATCGAGATAGGCCTGGTGCAGGTGGGGGCGCAGCAGGGTGAGCACGGCCCGGTCGCGGTCGGAGAAATCCGGGCCGGGCCCGCGGAAGAAGAACAGCCGCATGGTCCGGCCGGCCCCGGAGACCGGGCCGGACGCCGGGGGCAGGGTGAGCATCAGATCGTGCTCGAGTCCCTGCGGCCGGTAGATGTCGCAGTAGGTGCCGACGGAATGCCACTGCCGCGCCGAATAGAAATCGGCGATCGTGATGATGCTGCGCAGGTCGCCGGTCCGGTCGGGATAGCTGCACGGCTGGCAGTCCCAGTAGTGCTCCCAGTGCACCGGGTCCAGGTCCTCGACCACGGCGCCGCCGCGGCCCGGGATGGACTGAAACAGCCACGTTTCCTGCCGCCTGCTGTCAAAACCCTCGAACGAGATGACGTCGCAGCGGATCTGGTCCATCAGGTCGGCCAGCAGGGACGGTGGCAGCCCGTCGCCGGCCGGCAGGTCGGGGCGGTCCTGGCTGACGATATCCGCCAGCGTGCGCAGGTCGCGGTCGCTGGCGGTCCCCGAAGTGCTCATGACGGTCTTCCCCCTATGGATCCACGATACGTCGGCCGCGCCGGCCTGGGCATCGGTCAAACGACCGATAGCGGACGCGCCGCCGGGCATGGGCCGCCCGCCGCAGGCCGGCCGCGGTGGCCGCGTGAGCCAGCCTGGCGGCCGGAACCGATTCAGGCGACGCGCATGCCGGCCCGAATGCGGGGCCTCCGCCGTTTCCCGGCCTTCTCGGCGTGGGCACGACCCGAGCGCCGCCTGGATCGTTACGGGTGATTGTCCCAGTGGCGGCGCAGGGCCGCGGTGAGCTCGGCGGCGCGCTCGTCGGGGAAGAACAGGCGCGCGCCGTCGATCTCCACGACGTCGGTGGCGCCGGGGATGATGTCGCGCAGCCAGTAGGCCCACTTGAGGCGGAAGGCGCGGTCGCCGGTGCCCCACACGATGAGGGTCGGCACCTGCAGGCGGGCCAGGCCGGGCTCGATGGCCAGCAGGTCGCGGGCGTGCAGCGACGTCAGCAGGCGCTGGCCCTGGCGGGCCGACTCCCCGGTGGCCATCGGTTCCAGCCAGACGCGCGCGATGTCCTCGGGCAGGTTGGCGACGTCCTGGTAGACGCCGCCGAAGGCGCGCTTGCGGGCCCGGGGGATGTCGCGCACCATCCGCGGCGTGATGCGGGCGAGCAGGCCCATGCGGGCGAGCAGGACCATGGGCAGCAGCGCCTTGGGGGGCACGTTGTTGTGCGCCTCGCAGTTGGTCAGGGTCAGGGTGTGCAGCCGCTCGGGGCGGCCGACCGCGAACACCTGGGAGATCGCGCCGCCGGTGTCGTTCGCGACCAGGTCGATGTCGGTCAGCTCCAGCGCCTCGCAGCAGTCGGCGAGGAAGCGGGCCAGTCCCGGCAGCGAGAAGTCCTGGTCGGCGGCCGCTGGGGTGCCCCCGTGCAGCGGCAGGTCGAAGGCCACGCAGCGGCGCTGCCCGTCGAGCTGGCCGATCACGTTCCGCCACAGGTAGCTGCTGCTGCCCACGCCGTGGACGAACAGCACCGGGCGGCCCGGGCCACCGGTGTCGATGTAGCTGGCGGGACCGGACCGGGTGTCCACCTGGCTGCGGTACTTGTCGAGGCGTTCCATCGCGCTGAGCATGGTTTTCTCCCTCGTTGCCGTGGCCGCCGGGGTAAAGTGGCTCGTTAGACCGACTAACGGTCTAACTTTTACAGACCGTCAGTCGGTCTGTCAACCCGTGCCGGGAGGCCGGATGAACAAGCCCGTGCCCGGAGGCCGGACGAACAAGAACGTCGAGCGGGGCCAGGCCACCCGGGCGCATCTGGTCAACGTCGCCATGCGGCTGTTCGCGGAGCGCGGCTACGACGGCACCTCGATCGAGGCGGTACTGGCCGACTCGGGAGTCAGCCGCGGCTCGCTCTACCACCACTTCCGGGGCAAGGACGCGTTGTTCTGGGCGGTCCTGGAGGGTGTCTCCGCCCGGGTCGGCCAGCAGCTGCTGGAGGCAGAACGGGATGCCCCCGACCAGGTCGCCGCGCTGCGGATCTGGTGCCAGGAGTGGATCCGGCTGGCCGGCGACCAGGTCTTCCAGCAGATCGTGCTGATCGACGCGCCCGCTGTGCTGGGCTGGCAGCGATGGCGGGAGATTGACGAACAGGCCAATCTGGGGTGGATCAGGGCCGCCCTCACGCACGCCGCCGAGGCGGGCGGCATCGAGCTACGTCATGTGGACGTGTTCGCGCACATCCTGCTGGCCGCGGTCAACGAGGTAGCCATGATGATCGCCCGCGCGGACGACCCCGCCGTCGCGCTCGCCGCCGGCGAGAGCGCGGTCGCCGGGTTCCTGGACCGGCTGCTGGGGGCGGCCGGGTGATGCGCGGCCGAGCGGCACCTCCCGGGCGGTGAGGGCAGCGCCGGCTCCCGGCGGAAAATCTTGACAGCTTCTGTTCACTGAATCTCTCCAGATTGGTAGGGTCGGAACGTGCCTGCCGACCCGGCCGAGCTCCTCCGCCAGCGCGGCTATCGAGTCACCGGCCAGCGCCTGACCGTCCTGCGGGCGGTTTCGCGTGAGCCACACGTGACGGCCGACGCCGTGGCCGAGACCGTGCGGGCCGAGATGGGCTCCATCTCCATCCAGGCGGTGTACGACGTGCTCGGCGTCCTGGTCGATGTGGGGCTCGTCCGCCGTATCCAGCCCGCCGGGTCACCGGCACGCTTCGAGGCCCGGGTCCGCGACAATCACCACCACGTGATCTGCCGCAGCTGCGGCGGCGTGGCCGACGTCGATTGCGCCACCGGCTCCGCGCCCTGCCTCACCGCGGTCGATGACATGGGCTACGAGATCGATGAAGCCGAGGTCATCTACTGGGGTCTCTGTCCGGAATGCCAGTCCCAGACCCGAACGTGAACCCGCGTCGACCAGACCGACACGCCGGGGTCGCAGCCAACGGGAGGCGCAGGCGTGGCAGTTCCGGGCACCCGTCAATCCACAGCGAAGGCACTCCGGTGCCCGCCAACCGCACTGCAGCCAACGGGAGGACAACATGAGCGAAGAGAGCCAGTGCCCAGTCGTGCACACGACCGAGTTCCGGTCGAACCGGGACTGGTGGCCTAACCGGCTGGACCTGACGCTGCTCCAGCAGAACCCCCCCATGGCCAATCCCATGGGCGAGGACTTCAACTACGCCGAGGAGTTCAAGACCGTCGATCTCGACGCCCTGAAGCGGGACATCGAGGTGGTGATGACGACGTCGCAGGACTGGTGGCCCGCCGACTACGGCCACTACGGGCCGCTCTTCATCCGGATGGCGTGGCACGGTGCGGGCACGTACCGCATCAACGACGGCCGCGGTGGTGCAGGCTCCGGCCTCCAGCGCCTCGCGCCCCTCAACAGCTGGCCCGACAACGCGAGCCTCGACAAGGCGCGCAGGCTGCTCTGGCCGGTCAAGAAGAAGTACGGCAAGAAGATCTCGTGGGCCGACCTGATGGTCCTCGCGGGCAACTGCGCGCTCGAGTCGATGGGATTCCAGACCTTCGGCTTCGGCGGCGGGCGCGAGGACGTGTGGGAGGCCGACAACACCAACTGGGGCTACGAGGACACCTGGCTCGGGGACGAGCGCTACAGCGGTGACCGGGACCTCGAGAGGCCTTTCGGCGCCGTCCAGATGGGCCTGATCTACGTGAACCCGCAGGGGCCGAACGGCAACCCGGACCCGATCGCCGCCGCCCGGGACATCCGGGAGACGTTCCGCCGCATGGCGATGAACGATGAAGAGACGGTCGCGCTCATCGCCGGCGGCCACACGTTCGGCAAGACCCATGGCGCGGCACCCGAATCGCACGTCGGCCCGGAGCCCGAGGGCGCGCCCTTGCAGGCGATGGGCCTCGGCTGGGCGAACGACTACGGCACCGGCGTGGGCGACGACGCCTACACCAGCGGGCTGGAGGGCGCCTGGACGCCCTCCCCGATCAGGTGGGACAACTCCTTCTTCGAGACCCTGTTCGGCTACGAGTGGGAGAAGACGAAGAGTCCTGCAGGCGCGTGGCAGTGGATCCCGACGGATCCGGCCGCGGGGGACAAGGTGCCAGATCCCCAGGATCCGGCGAAGAAGCACCCCCCGGTGATGCTCACGACGGACCTCTCGCTGAGGATGGACCCGATCTACGGGCCGATCTCGCGGCGCTTCTACGAGAACCCGCAGGAGCTCGCCGACGCCTTCGCCAGGGCGTGGTTCAAGCTGACGCACCGCGACATGGGGCCGATCACGCGGTACCTCGGGCCGCTGGTTCCCGCGGAGCCGCAGATCTGGCAGGACCCCGTCCCTCCGGTCACCCACGAGCTGATCGGGGCGGAGGACATTGCCGCCCTCAAGGGCACGATCCTCGCCTCGGGGCTGACGGTCTCGCAGCTGGTCTCGGCCGCCTGGGCCGCGGCGTCCTCGTTCCGCGGCTCCGACAAGCGCGGCGGAGCCAACGGGGCGCGGATCCGCCTCGCTCCTCAGAACGACTGGGAGGTCAACAACCCGGCCGAGCTGGCGGAGGTGCTGCGCACCCTGGAGGGGATCCAGCGTGAGTTCAACGACTCGCAGGCCGGCGGGACGAAGCGAGTGTCCCTGGCCGACCTGATCGTGCTCGGCGGATGCGCGGCCGTGGAGCAGGCGGCCAGGAACGCCGGGCACGACGTTGAGGTTCCCTTCGCGCCCGGGCGCACGGACGCGTCTCAGGAGCAGACCGACGTGGAGTCCTTCGCCGTCCTCGAGCCGGCCGCCGACGGGTTCCGCAACTACCTCGGCAAGCTGGAGCCGAAGCAGGCGGAGCACCATCTGGTCGATCGGGCGAGCCTGCTGACGCTGACCGCGCCCGAGATGACCGTCCTCGTGGGCGGCATGCGCGTCCTGAACACGAACTACGACCGGTCCGGCCTCGGTGTGTTCACCGACCGGCCCGGGACGCTGACCAACGACTTCTTCGTGAACCTGGTCGACATGGGCACGGAGTGGCGGGCGACGTCGGAGGCCGAGGACACCTTCGAGGGCCGTGATCGCGGGACGGGCGAGCTGAAGTGGACCGGCAGCCGTTACGACCTGGTCTTTGGCTCCAACTCCCAGCTCCGCGCCGTCTCGGAGGTCTACGGGAGCGACGACTCACGGGACAAGTTCGTGCGCGACTTCGTGGCCGCGTGGAACAAGGTCATGAACCTCGACCGGTTCGACCTGGCCTGACGGCGACGCCCGGGCCGGCCTGCTACGGGCCGGCCTGGGCATCCCGCCGGGCGCTCGCAGCCATGCCGCGTGCCACGGCACCGATCCCTGATCGCGCGGACGGCCGGCTCAGGGCTGGGACCCGATGGTGACCACATGCCAGATGGTGGCCGTGAGCCACAGGAAGCCGGTGATCACGACCAGGATTTCCAGCGCGCGCCCGCTGTCAGCGATCAGCGCGATCAGCCCGGCCAGCAGCGCGATCGTGCCGAGCACGGTGGTGACTCTCCGGAAGATCACGCCCTCGCGCGGCTGGGGCCTGGTATGCAGGTCACCGGCCGCGCTCACGGCACAGATGCCGCCCAGGACGAGTTCCACCGCGCCGGCCGCCCACGCGCTCGAGAGCAGCGGCAGGTCCGTCCCGGCCTTGTACGCCACGAAGACCACCATCATCGCCACGACGGTGGTCGACGACACGAGATCTCTCCAGGTCAGGCCCATTGCCAGCACCTCCCCAGCATGGGTGCGAGCGCTGCCGTGACCAGTCTGCGCTTCAAATGCCAGCAACGCATAGGCGGAGGTGATGATGGCGGGTCATACGGCGATTGTGACGGGCGCCAATCACGGCATCGGCGCCGCGACGGCGGCGGCCCTGGCCCGGCGCGGCCGGCTCGGCAGGTCACTGCGGCCGGTCACCGCCGCCACCTGGGGCCAGCAGTTCACGGTGGATGCGATGGCCGCGGCGCTGATGATCGGCGAGTTCGCGCGCCGCCATATCGCCCGTGGCGCGGGCTGGGGCCGGATCATCGGCCTCAGCTCCGGTGGTGACGTGGGCTTCCCCGAGGAGGTTTCCTACGGCGCCGCCAAGGCCGCCCAGACCAGCTACACCATGTCGGCCGCCCTGGAGCTTGCGCCCTTCGGTATCACGGCCAACATGGTCCATCCGCCGGTCACCGACACCGGCTGGGTGACCGATGCCGTCCGCGAGGCGGTCGCCGCGAGCAGCACGCTGATTCACATCGCCCCCCCGGCCGAGGTCGCCGACGTGATCGCCTACCTGGCCTCCGACGCCGCCGGCCTGATCACCGCCAATGTGATCACCCTGCGGTAGCCCGCCTCACGCTCGGCCCGGACGATGAGTTACGGTCGGCCCGGCAGTCCAACCCTCAGGACAACATCAGCGGGCGCCGTCCCCCGCCGCATCGCAGCACCTGCCGCGCCCGGCCTGAGTATCGCGACCTCCGGGGAGGACCCCATGACTATCGCGTTCCCTGGCGAATCGGCCGAGTACCGGGCCGCAAGGAACCGGCTGCTGGAGCAGGAGATCGAGCTGCGCCGCGCCATGGAGACGGTGGCAGCCGCGAGGCGGCAGCTGCCGCCCGGCGGGGTGGTGCCGCAGGACTACGTCTTTCAGGCCCAAGGACCAGGCGGCGGTCCGGCTGAGGTGCGGCTATCGGAGCTGTTCGCCCCGGGTAAGGACTCGCTGGTCATCTACAGCATGATGTTCCCCCGCGACCCGGGTGACGACCGGCCGGGCCCGGCCGGCGGTCAGACCGCGCTGCTGCCGCTGGCGCAGGGCCCGTGCCCGTCCTGCACGGCTTTCCTCGATCAGCTGGACGGCGCCGCCGAACACGCCTCCCAGCACATCAATCTCGCCGTCGCCGGGAAAGCCCCGGTCGAACGCATCCTCACCTTCGGTGCCGAGCGCGGCTGGCGGCGGCTGCGCCTGCTGTCCTCGGCCGGGACCACCTACAACCGCGACTACCTGGCCGAGACCCCCGCCGGCGAGCAGCAGCCGATGCTGAACGTGTTCCACCGCGACGAGGACACCATCCGCCACTTCTGGGGCTCGGAACTGTTCTACGCGCCAACCGAGCCCCGGCAGGAGACCCGCCACGTCGGCACCCTTGAGCCGTTGTGGAACCTGTTCGATCTGACCCCGGAGGGGCGCGGCGCCGACTGGGATGAGCAGCTGAGCTACTGACGCCCGTTGCGTCCGGGCGCCCATCGCCGCCTGCAGGCGTTTCTAGCCGGCTGGGTAACCCGTGGGCAGCGTCCCGAAGCCGGACTCCCCGGCGTTGTTCCCGGCGGGCACGCCCAGCGACTTGAGGAGTCCCTCGAAACTGAGCCCGATCATGGTCGGGAACGGGCCGCCTCCGCTGATCCCGCCCGCCTCCGTCATCTCTGATTCCGCTGACGCGCCATCCGGCATCGCCCATCCGGTCTCGATGCCGTCGCCGCCGTTGAACATGTTGGCGACCACGGTGGAGGACGTTATGTGCTGGCCGGCCTGAACGGCTGGCGTGACGTCCTCGGCCACGTAGACCATCAGGCCCGCGTCGGGCCCGTCGGTCAGCTTGTAGGTGATCCATCCTCCGCCGGGCCACCCGCCGGAGCTTCCCGTCGCATTGGTGACGACCCCGTCGCCGAGGGCATAGACCGGGCCCGACCCGCCGAAGTCGGCGCCCATGTCAACGCGCTCGGCGATCAGCCCGCTGACGTTGCGCAGCGGGTTCAGGTAGCCGGACTGGGCGGGCGCCTGCGGCTGGGCGTGGGTATGCGTGCGCCGCTTGGGGATGTGCTCGATGCGCAACCGGGAGAATCCGGCCGTGACGTTGCTGACCGGCCCGGCCCCGGCCTGCAGGCTGGGCCGGGTGTCAGGCTGGGCGCTCGCCTGGGGGGAGTGGAGGCCGCCCGCATTGTCCATGGCCGCCGGACGGGATGGCTCTCCCAGCCAGTGGGGCGCGGTCAGCCCGGCCGAGGCGATCAGGGCCGAGCCGGCCACGGTGGCGGCGGCCCATGCGGGCTTGTGCCGCAGCGCGGACGCGATCGGCGACCGCTTGCGGTGCCGCGTTGGGGTGCCGCGGGCCGGAGTCCTGGTGCGGGTTAACGTGCTGGTGCCGGCCGGGGTGCTGGTGCGGGCCGGGGTGCTAGTGCGGGCCGGTGCGCTGGTGCGGGCCGGTGCGCTGGTACGGGCGGCGGATCGTGATGGCTTGCGGTGCCGGGCAGAAGCGCGGGACACGTAGGAGCCTTCGATTGGGCGCGGATTCGCGCTCGGCTGTCACCCGGATGCTGGCCCAGGCCGGTCCTGCGCCAGTGGCGTGCGGACGCCGCGCGGTTCAGGGCGACGGGATCACCAGGAGAGATGCTCGTCACGCACGCTGGGTGCTGCGGTTGACCAGCCTGCACCACAAGGCAGGCATCGCGCGGGGAATCCGCGCAAAATGGCCCAAGATGACCCGGGCCCGGGAGCACCCTAACGTGGGCTGGTTGCCGGCAACACCACAACGGCCCACCATGCCCCGTGCGAGGCATGGTGGGCCGCAGCCGGTGGTTACTGCCGGTGGTTAGCCGCCGATGGGCTGGTCGGTGGCGTCGGAGACGTTGCCGGTCCAGGAGACTGAGCCGTCGTTGGAGAGCAGGCCGAAGACGTCGGCGGAGCCGAAGTGGTTGTCGGTGACGGTGACCCCGGTGGGGTCGCCGTTGCCGCCGCTGCGGCTGTAGACGGTGTAGTTCCCGCCGTTGAGCAGGTTCCCGGTGATGGTGATGTTGGAGATGCCGCCGAAGTCGGTGGTGAAGTTCACGCACGACGTCTGGTTGTGCGGGTTGAAGATCGTGTTGTGTTTCACCACGTCATCGCTGCCGCCGTTTTGCTGCACCCCGTCGTTGTGGGAGGAGGAGGTGAAGGCGAGGTCGTGGATGTAGGAGTTCTCCAGCACGTCGTGGTCATACATCTGGATCCCGTCCTCACACCCCGACACGTTCAGCGCGTCCATCACCGTGGATCCGCCCGCCGGCTCGACCGCCCGGTCACAGCCGTGCCCGGTGCCGGTGATCGTCGTGTCCTCCACGGTCAGGTTCGACCCGGACACAAAGTGCACCGGGTAGATGTCGGAGGAGGTGACACAGTCGTTGCGGATCACCACATTCGACGCCTGGACCGTGACCGACCCGGAGATGTTCTTCCCCTCGACCACCGCCCCATTGCTGGTGACGGTGACCGACCCGGACGGGGCCAGCTGCGAGCAGTTCGCGCCGGTGTTGGTCGCGTCGGGGAACCCACACGAGTGCGGGCTGGCCACACAATCGGTGCCCTGGGTTACCGGGCCGCTAGCCGTGTCTGCGGACGGCGCCTGGGCAGGCGCCTGCGGCTGGGCAGTGGAGTGCGTGTGCCGCTTGTGGAAGCGCAAGCGGGAGAATCCGGCCGTGGTGTTGCTGACGGGCCCGCCGCCGGCGTGCTGGCTGGACTGGGCGCTGGCCCGGTGGGAGTGGAACCCGCTCGCGTTGTCCATGGCCGCCGGGCGGAGTGGCCCTCCCAGCAAGTGCGGCGCGGTCAGCCCGGCCGCGACGATCAGGGCCAGGCCGGCCACGGTGACGGCGGCCCATGCGGGCCTCCGCAGCGCGGACGTGATCGGCGATAGCTTGCGGTGCCGGATCGGGGTGCTGGTGCGGGCGGGGGATTGTGATGGCTTGCGGTGTCGGGCAGATACGCGGGACACGTATGGGCCTTCGATTAGGCGCGGATTCGCGCTCGCATGTCACCCGGATACTGGCCCAGGCCTGTCCTGCGGCCAGTGGCGTGCGGACGCCGCGCGGGTCAAGGCGACGGGGTCACCGGCGGGGGTGGTTGTCGTCACGCACGCTGGGTGCTGCGGTTGACCAGCCTGCACCAAAGGAAGGCACCGCGCGGGCATTCCGCGCAAAATTGGGCCCCAAGATCACCCGGACCGGGCGGTGGGCCGCGTGTTCAGTCCAGCACCGCCAGCCGCAGTTGCAACAGCCGGGCCGGATCGGCGATCACGTCGATGGCGGTGATCTTGCGTGCGGGGCTGACCGTGAAGGCCAGCACGATCTGCAGGTGGCCCGCTGGCGCGAATACGACGCCCACCTCCCCGTTCACCAGGGCCAGCTGGGAATCCGCGGCCCGCACGGAGGCCGCGACCGCGCCCCGGGAGACCAGCTCCGCGCCCTGGAGCCGCATCGGCCTGCCGGACGGGGTGGCGGCGGCGTCGGCCGTCAGCGTGACATCGGAGTCCAGCAGCGCGACCAGGGCCGAGAAGTCGCCGCCGCGGGATGCGGCGAGGAACGCGGTGGTCACCTCCCGCTGGCGGCCGAGGTCGGCGGCGCGGTCCGGGCTGGGTGCACCCCGCACGCGGCGCCGCGCGCGGCTGGCGAGTTGCCGCGTAGCATCCGTTGAGCGTCCGAGTACGCCCGCTACCTCGGTGAACGGCATGGCGAACATGTCGTGCAGCACGAACGCGAGCCGCTCGGCCGGGGTGAGCGTGTCGAGCACGACCAGCAGGGCCAGGCCGACCGAGTCGGCGAGCACGGTCTCGGCCTCCGGATCGGCGGCCCGGCCGGCCGTCCGGGTCCCACCGGCGCCGTCCCCGGCCGCCACCTCGGCGGCGCTCGGCCAGGAATCACCGACCGGCTCCTCGTGCCGGCGCTGGCGCGACCGGAGCATGTTGAGTGACACCCGGGCGACGACCGTGGTCAGCCAGCCGCCGAGGTTGTCCACTTCGCTGGTATCCGCGCCGGTCAGCCGCAGCCAGGTGTCCTGCACCGCATCGTCGGCGTCGGTCATCGAGCCGAGCAGGCGGTAGGCCACCGCCCGCAGGTGATCGCGGTGTTCCTCGAAGGCGGCGGCCAGCCCGTTGCTGTCGGCCATCTGTCACGTTCCCTCATTGGCTGGTGTCACCACACTGACACCCGCCGCCCCCGGCATGTGACATGCGGGGGGCATGACAGGAACCAATCGAGGAAGACACATGAGGGATACAAAACGAGGAACGGCGCAATGCAACGCCGGCACCGGCCGCCCGGCCGGGCTGGCCCGTATGAGGCGCGGGCCGGGGCGGCCCTGGCCGGAAGAATCGACGATGCGGGAGGAGCTATGACCGCAGACATCCTGGTCACTGGCGGCACGGGCACGCTCGGGCGTCCCGTCGTCCGCCGTTTGCACGACGCCGGCCGCGCGGTGCGGGTGCTCAGCAGGCGCAGCCGCGAGGCCGGGGAGGGCATCGAGTACGTGGCCGGTGACCTGGCCACCGGCGAGGGAATCGAAGCCGCGGTGGACGGCGCCGAGATCATCGTGCACTGCGCGGGCAGCAACAAGGGCGACGAGGACAAGGCCAGGAACCTGGTCCGGGCGGCGGCGCGGGCCGGGACGCGGCACCTGGTGTACATCTCGGTCGTCGGCGCCGACCGGGTCCCGGTCGTCAGCGGCGCCGACCGCGCCATGTTCGGCTACTTCGCGTCCAAGCTGGCCGCCGAGCGGGTGGTGGCCGGATCCGGCCTGCCCTGGACGACGCTGCGCGCCACCCAGTTCCATGACCTGATCCTGATCGTGGCCCAGCAGATGGCGAAACTGCCGGTGATACCGGTCCCGGCCGGTTTCCGGTTCCAGCCGGTCGACGCCGGCAGAGGTCGCCGACCGGCTCGTGGAACTGGCCCTCGGCGCCCCGGCCGGGCTGGCGCCCGACCTGGCGGGGCCGCGCGTCTATACGGTGCCCGGCCTGCTCCACCCATACCTGCGGGCCCGCGGCAAGCGCCGCCCGATGGTGCCGGTCCCGGTTCCGGGGAAGGCCGCCCACGCGGTCCGGGATGGCGCGAACCTGGCTCCCGAGCGGGCGGTCGGCCGCCGGACCTGGGAGGACTTCCTGGCCGAGCGGGTCCTTAACCGGGCCTGAGCGGCGGATACCCGCCGGTGACGGGGGACGAGCGCTGGCCACAGCCGGTGCCGGGTGAGAGGATGCGGCTATGAGCGGTCCCGGAAACGACCCGGCGCGGCAGTTCGCCGCCGCCTGGGAGGCCGCCTCAGACGCAGTGGGCGAATGGGCGCAGCGGGTGGCGGATGCCACCAACGATGCCCTGGACAAACTCGATCCGGCCGTCCGCTCAGCGCTTGAGGCTGGCCGCGCTGCGCTTGAGGCCAGATTTGACACGATTGCGGGGCACTTCCGCGAGTGCCGCTGCATGTGCGGCCAGTCCCACCCGGATGACATGGGCGTATGTGACCACAGAGCCGTCATGACCAGGCGGCTCGGCAACGAGGACGTGCCGCTGTGCGCGCCGTGTGCGGCGGCGCAGGGCTTCGCGGAAATGGCCCACTAACCCCGCCCGGCTGGCACCGGCCGTCCGCGGCCCCACATAATGCTGGTAGCTGACCGTGGCCGGTAGCTGGCCATGGCATGCCTGGCACGGCGGGGGGTCGCTATGCGAATCGAATCATCGGTAACCAGCGTGTCGTGGATTCCTTCGGAGGTGGTGTCGGGGCTGCCCAAGGCCGCCTTCGCGGCGGGAGCGCTGCACTACGACACCCCGCCTCCCGACGTCCTCGGCGATGTGGCGGAGCTTTACGCGGGCGAAAAGTTCCGTTTCGCCAACCGCCTGTCCGCCTGGATCGAGGTCGTGGATGGGCGCGTGGTGGATGCGGGCTACAGCGGCCAGGGCTACATGTGCGGCACGCGGGTGAGGCTGGGCCCGGTGGCGCAGATCGTCTTCCAGCCGGCCGAGTTCCCCGAGCTGAAGGCGGAACCGGAGGTGACCGGGACCGGGGCGAGGTTCGTCCAGACGACGGGCGGCCGGACCGGCATGCCGGCCCCCCGCCCGGTCAAGGGGAAGCCGCACGCGCAATGGGCATCGCCGACGGTCTGGACGACGCTCGGGCTGACCCTTGGCGTCGACGGCTCCAGCGAGCATGAGCTGATCGGGGCCAGCACGTTCCCGCGCCACTGGATCTACGACGACCGGGGTCAGCTCGCGGCCAAGAGCGGCGTGACCATCGCCAGCCAGTGGTTCCAGACGGCGTTCGGCGCGCACACCCCGTGGGGCCACGAGGACACCAAGCCGCTGGTGGCCATAGCGGAGACCGCCCTGGAACGGCAGCTTTCGGGCAGCATCATGCATGGGTCGGCGAAGCCCTCGATCCGCCGGCTGTCCAAGGGCTCCTGGCTGACCGAGCAGGGTCAGCCGGGCCGCGACGTCTTTCTTCTCCTCGACGGCATGCTCAGCGTCGAGGTCGACGGTTCGGTGCTGGGCGAGGTCGGGCCCGGCGCGGTCGTGGGCGAACGGGCGGTGCTCACCGATGGCCGGAGGACGGCGTCGCTGCAGGCGCTCACGGACTGCGTGGTGGCCGTGGCGGCCCACGACCAGATCGACCAGGCCAAGCTGGCCGCCCTCGCCGAGGGCCACCGCCGGGAGGAACAGACGTAGCACAGTGCGCACCGCCGCCGAGACCGCTACCGGGCGGGGTCGCCCATCACCCGCCGGTGCAGTTCGGTCGCTAGCCCGTGATGTCGAGGCCGTCGCGGACATCGGAGACGCCGCTGGCCATCCAGGCCGCGCCGATCACCGCGTCGTGCTCGGCCCAGGTGCGGACGTGGCCGGAGAGCGTCACCGTGTTCCCGCTGGTGCCCACCGTGACGACGCTGTCATCGGCGATCAGGGCGTAGCGGCCCAGCGCGTCCTGGACTCCCGCGGTGACGCCGGCCGGGTCGGCGTCGTAGCCGATCTCGATGTCGTCCCTGATGTTGCGGACACCGGTCAGCCCGGTCACCGCCAGCTCCGCCGCGGCCCGCTGCGGGCCGTATCTCACGGTGCCGGTCAGCTCCACGTTGCCGTCGTACGCCGTCGCCTCAACCCCGTCCGGCACGGTGATGTTCGCCGCGAGCGAGTTGTTCGCCGCCGTGGTCAGCATCGCGTCATCGCGGTAATTCCCCGGCGGCAGGACGACCTCCAGGTGGTTGTGCACGTTCTTCACGCCGCTCACGCGCTGCGCGGCCGCAGCGGCCTCCAGGTACTGCGGGTAGCTCGGCACGGTGCCGTTGAGCGCCACGTCCCCGTTGATGTTCCTGACGGCGATGTCCGTTGAATCGACGAGCGGATCGAAGCCGAGTTCTGCTTCAACTGCCTCACGGATATCTTTGGTCTTGCCCACTGCCCTGAGCCCTTTCCGTGGCGGGTGAGAGGCGGCGGATTGCCGCTTCACCAGTCCACCCGCACGCTCGCGGATGGTAAAGGCGATGGCGGCTCTCGTGATATTGCCACCCGCTATAAGCGAGGCCGCCCGCATTCGGCGTTTCCGCGTTGGCGGTGCGGTTAGGAGCTGATGGTCTCGGCGGTGTCGAAGAGCACCTGCTGGAGCTGGCGGGGGAGGTCGGCGTTCCAGACCAGGCAGGCGATGGCGGCCAGCGGGTGGCGGCCGATGCGCCGGGGGACCATGTCGTAGGTAGCGCCGGCCGGGTGGCCGGGTGGCGCCGGGCCGGGCCCTGGCGCGATGCGGTGCCGGGGGCCGGTGAGCACCGCGGTGGGCCGGGTGCCGGTGGCCGCGAAGGCGAGGGTCATCGGCAGCGAGTTGCGGAACGGCGGATCGGTGAATGCGAACCGGGGGCTGCGGGCCGCCCGCAGCCGCGCCAGCCAGGAATCGTAGGTCGCCGGGCTGGCGCGGCGGGGCCCGTGGACGATGTCCAGCTGCGCCAGCTCGGCCAGGCCGATGGCGGGGCCGGCGGCGGCCGGGTGGGCGGCGGGGATCCAGACCTCGGGCTCGAACTCACCCAGGCTCATCACATCCAGCCCGGCCGGCAGGGCTCCGGCCGCCGGGGCCAGCCAGCCCAGCCCGGCGTCGGCACGGCGCTGGCCGATCGCCGAGAACTCCGCATCGAGCGCGATCTCCATCCATGCGACGTCCACCCCGGCGGCGGCGGCGGTGGCGCGCAGCTGGGAGGCGGCCGCGACGGCCAGCGTCTCCGGCAGGTAGGGCGGCACCACGAACCGCAGCCGGGGCCGGCCCAGGCCCGCCGCCTGCCGGGTCCGGCTCACCCCGTGGTCGATCAGCGACAGCACCGCCCGCGACTCCTCCAGCAGCACGGTGCCCGCCGTGGTCAGCCGCACACCCTCGCGGCGCCGCTGCAGCAGCGGCGTGCCCACCAGCTCCTCCAGCCGCCGGATCTGCTGGCTCAGCGTCGGCTGCGCGACGTACATACGCTCCGCCGCGTGGGTGAACGTGCCCGCATCGGCCACCGCCACGAAATACCGCAGGTGCCGCAGCTCGACGCCCTGCGGCGCCCCGCCACCGGAACCGGATGAAGGCGGGGGGAGTAGCCGCATCCCGGTCACGTTCGTCACCTGCCCGCGCCATGGCTAGCCCGACGCTTGCCATGGTCCACCGGCGGGGCCCGGCGGGCATCGGGCGGCGAGCACAGGCTTTCCGGCCGGAGTCGTGTTGCCCGCACAGCCGGCCAGGCCTGTGCACCGCCTGCCCGATCACCCGGTTCGGGGAGGCCGGGCTGCCCCCGACTCGCTAGGCGTGCTGGTGGCTTCGGACCTCAAAGGCGACCACGATCTCGGAGATGCCGCGGAACAGGGCGAAGAACCCGACCCAGAGCAGCAGGAGCGCGCCACGGGCGGGGAACAGCTGCTGGGAGGCCCAGAAGCCGAGCACGAGCTCCAGGATGCCGGCCACCAGGCCGAGCCACCAGGCACTGTTGACGTCCTTGGTCATGAAGGCCGAGATGATGTCGAGCGTGCCCTTGAAGACGAGCAGGAACCCCAGCACGGAGGCGATGGACCAGAAGGCATTGACGGGCCGGGCGAACGCCCAGATGGCGCCCACCACGAAGAAGATACCCAGCAGGATGTGCGCCCACCGCCAGCTGTGCTTGACCGCGGAGATCATGAACTCGTTGAACGCGGCCAGCAGGAACAGGACGCCCAGGAGGACGCCCACGGTGGCGATCGAGGTGGTGGTGAACCGCAGCGTCACCAAGGCGATGATCAGCCACGCGAGGCCGGTCAGCAGGAATAGCCACCAGGGGCCGGCCATCCGCCACAATGCTCTCTCAGCGCCGGGCCGGACGTGGGTGCGTCCCTCAGCGGTATCAGGATTGACGCTCATCTGCAGGTTCCTTTCACAAGAGGCGTGTGCTGCGTTCGGGGTCAGGGAGGCAGCGGTCCTGCCGCCGGGATTTGCGCTGAGCAGTGTAATGGTGATGGTAAAGGCAGTGGAATACCCGTCCCGAGGTATCTGCCCCGGCGCTAAAATGCGCCCCCGTCCCGTGGCCGGCGCCTGGGCAAGCGCCGGCCAGCGACGTACGATTCGTCGGTGGACAGGTCAAGCCCGTCCGTCGCCCAGAGCGCCTCAGATGTCTCCGGTGCGCTCACCCCTCGCGCCGCTGAAATATCGGCCGACATTTACCAGCTGATCGTGCGGGAAATCCCGCAGCTGCGGGGCGATGGGCGGGTCCTCGCGCTGCTCGAAGCCAGCGTGGGGGAAAACGTGACCACCGCGCTGCATGTTATGCAGCACGGCATCGACCTGGAGAACGTGCACAGCCCGGCGGCCGCGGAGGAGTACGCCCGCCGGCTGGCGCAGCGCGGCGTGCCCATCGCGGCGCTGCTGCGCGCCTACCGCATCGGGGCTACCCGGTTCCAGGACTGGTGCCTGGCAGAACTCGGGCGAAGGACCGACAACGCATCGGTGATCAGCGCGGCCGGACTGCGCATCGCGGATGTGCTCGCCACGTACATCGACCGGGTGTCCGAGGAGCTCGTGTCCGCCTACGAGGCCGAGCGGGAGAACTGGCTGCGCAACCTCGGCGCCGCCCGGGGGGCCAGGGTCAGGACGCTGCTGAGCGGCGACCGGATCGACCTGGAGTCCTCCGAGGCGATCCTGGGATACCGGCTCAGGCAGCACCACGTCGGCGTGGTGTGCTGGGCGGGCGAGGCGGAGGCCGGCGGCGGCGCCCTCGCCGCGCTGGAGCAGGCGACCGTCGAGCTGGCCCGCTATACGGGCTGCGAGGGGAAGCCCATCTTCCTGCCACAGGACGAGACCAGCGCCTGGGCCTGGCTCCCGCTGGGCGCCGGGGATACTTCCCCCTCCCGGCCGCCAGCGCCTGTGCCGCCGAGGCAGCAGCCGGGATCCGGTTCGCCCTCGGCGCTCCCGGCTCCGGCGTCGCCGGCTTTCGCCGCACCCACCAGCAGGCGCTGGGCGCGCATGCCGTCGCGCTGGCCGCGGGGCCGGCGGGGCCGCCCCTGACCAGCTTCGCCGAGGTTGCGCCGCTTGCCCTGATGTCGGGCTCGATCGACCTCATCCGGGCCTGGGTCACCGAGACCCTGGGGCCGCTCGCGGACGACGACGACCACAACTGCATGCTGCGTGACACCCTCCGCGTCTTCCTGCAGGAGGGCGGCAGCTTCAAGGCCAGCGCGGAGCGGCTGACGCTGCACAAGAACACGGTCCAGTACCGGGTGCGCAAGGCCGAGGAGACCCTCGGCCGTCCCATCGGGGAGGACCGGCTCAACGTCGAGCTGGCCCTGCTCGCCAGCCAGTGGCTCGGCGCGGCGGTGCTGCGGAAGGCCCGATAATCGTCCGATGGGTCATCAGCCGGGGCGCGGGGCGCTCGCCGTCCTCCTGGACGATGTCGCCGCGGGCTGGTTCCCGCCCGCGAACGGGGAGGTCACCTTCCTCCCGCCGCCGGTGCCCCGGGATGCCGGCGTGATCGGGTTCACCGCGCACGCGGTCATCTTCACCGACGCCGATCCGGCCTGGGTGACGGCCCAGCTACCGGAGGGCGACCTGTCGGGGCCGCTGAGCCCCGCCTTCCTGCAGGCGCTCTGCGCGCGCACCAACCGGGAGGCGCACACCATTGACATGCTCTGTGTCGCCTCGCCCCTGCCCGGCCCGCCGGGCATCGTCCTCACCCCCGAGCCCGATCCCGCCCATCCGCGGATCGCCCGGGCGCTGCGCCACCGCGAGGACGTCCGCGCGTGGCGCGCCGACGGCGGCGTGGTGGTGATCGGCCGCGGCGTCGCCGCCCGCTGGGAGGCGTCGATCGAGGTCGATCCCGGCCGTCGCGGCGGCGGCCTCGGCCGCGCGCTGGCGGCCGCGGCCCGCCACCTGGTGCCCGACGGCGCCCCGCTGTGGGCGCAGATCTCCCCGGCGAACGCGGCGAGCGTCCGCGCGTTCCTCGCCGCCGGGTTCAGGCCGGTGGGCGCCGAGGCCCACCTGACCTACCCGGGGCTCGGCGCGTGACGCGCCCGGCCGGGCGCCCGCAGTCGCGGGGGAAGCACCCTCAGAGGCTGGCCGCCTGGCTCAGCCGGCGCCGGGTGCGGGCCAGCGGCCCGGCCTTCATGTCCCGGCGCCACTGCGGGAACTCGTCGCCGAACTTCTGCTGCTCCTTGCCCGCGGACTCGTACACCACGTAGCCGCCCTTGAGGATGCTGAACGGGGCGTGGAGCTGGCCGAGCTTGTCGAACTGCGCGGTGGCCGGGGCCAGCGGGTCGAACCAGGACGGGGTCACGAAGTTCGAGACCGAGACGCCGTTGACCGGGTAGCTGGGGGCCTCGACCGGGTCGCACACCTCGAAGCTGTAGGCCGACCCTTTGCCGTCGTTGGCCCACAGGTTGCAGTTCGGGTCGACGAACATCTCCAGTACCTCATGCGACAGGACGCTGGAGACGCTCCAGTCGCCGGTGGTCACCTTGGCGCCGTTGTCCAGTTCGGGCTTGGCCGCGACCACGCCCCACAGCTTCCCGCCCTGGTCCTCGGTGTGGAAGCCGAGCACGCCCTGGGGCTGGTTCTCGATGGTGTCCACGAGCGCGATGCCGTGCGCCTGCGCCGGGACGGCGGACGGGTCGGTGTAGAACACGACCGCCGCGGGCGACCGGTCCCAGGCCGGGGCGGCGTCATACCGGACCTGAGCGGCGACCGCCTCGGTCATCGTCGCGGCGTCGGCGTTGGATACCAGGGTTGACTGATTGAGAATGGCGATGAGCATGTGGGCCTTCCGGTGTGGTCGATTCAGGCGGGGCGGGGGTGCGGCTCGTTCAGCGCCCGGCCTTGCCGCCAGCGCGGTATGTCGCCGGTGGGGGACGAACCAGGTGACTAGGGAGAATCGACCGCCCGGGAGCGTGCCACGAATACAGCACCAGCAGGCTTATTAACGGTCATCGTCGTCCCCCCAACGAACGCCGCGGCGCCGCAAACGATGGCAACCGCAGTGACGCCCGTCATCATGCCACGAACCCCGCCCGATCACCACTGCGGCGGGGCGCCGGTCTCGTCCGCCGTGGCGGCCGGCCGAGGGTTCTGCGACCCGGAGGCTTGCCCCCCACTGACCTAGGCGGATGGGCCCCTCAGAGGCGGTGACGGCGGGAAGATCCGGTCAGGCAGCCGGGTGGCCTGCGCGGCCGGAGCTGGCCCAGAACACCGGGTGGACTCGAAATGGTCTCGGGCTGACGCGCCCACCTGGATCTTCCCGGTGCTGCCGGCCGCCGACGGCACCGTGTATTCGTCCAACGACTTCGAGTACGAGATGTGGCGGCCGCTGTACTGGTTCACCAACGGCGTCCAGCCGATCGAAACGCCGTCGATGAGCATGGCCTCCGAGCCGGTGTACTCCAACGGCGACAAGACCGTCACCGTCCGGCTGAAGACGAACTACCGCTGGTCGGACGGCCAGCCGGTGACGTCGAAGGACGCGCTGTTCTTCCTCGACGAGGTGCGGGCGGGCGTGAAGGAGAGCGGCGCCAACTGGAGCCAGTACACCCCGCAGGTCGGGATACCCGACCAGGTGGTCAGCGCCACCACGCCCAACTCCACCACGCTGGTGATCAACCTGAACAAGCCGGTCAACCCGCTGTGGTTCACCGAGAACGAGCTCCAGCTGATCGAGCCGATGCCGGCCCACGTCTGGGCCAAGGCCTCGGCCAGCGGCCCGATCCTGGACTTCACCAATCCGGCCAACGCGAAGAAGATCTACGACTTCCTGGCCAAGGAGTCCGGCTCGACGGGCACCTATGCGACCAACCCGCTCTGGCGGGTGGTGGACGGGCCGTACAAGCTCACGGCGTTCAACAACACCACCGGCGCGTACACCATGGCGCCGAACCCCACCTACGGCGGCCCGCACTCGGCCAAGGTCCCGACGCTGCAGGCGATCCCGTACACCTCCGACACCGCGGAGTTCAACGCGGTGCTGTCGCACAGCATCGACATCGGGTACATGCCGCAGACCGACGTGCCGCAGCTGAACGCGGTGAAGCGGGCCGGGTACCACGTCTTCGGCTACCCCAGCTGGGGCTTCACCTTCGTGAACTACAACTTCGCCGACAAGACCGGCGACTTCAACAACATCATCCGCCAGCTCTACATCCGGCAGGCGCTCGCGCACCTCGAGAACGAGGTTGGCTACGTCAAGGCGTTCTTCCACGGCGCCGGCGGCCTGGCCTACGGGCCGATCCCGTCGGCTCCGGTGTCGCCGTACTCGCCGGAGAACGCGCTGAAGAACCCGTTCCCGTACAGCGTCAGCGCGGCGGGCAGCCTGCTGAAGTCCCACGGCTGGAACGTGGTGCCCGGCGGGACGAGCACCTGCGCGAAGCCGGGCACCGGCCCGGGTGAGTGCGGCGCCGGGATCCCGGCCGGGACCAAGCTCACGTTCAACGTGCTCTACGCGAGCCAGCCGGTCGTCACCGGCGAAATGCTGACCGACTGGGCGTCGCAGGCCAAGAAGATCGGCATCGACGTCGTGCTGAAGAGCGACACCTTCAACCATGTCATCACCATCGCCGACGACGTGGGGTCGCCCAAGACCGCCAACGACTGGGCCATGGCCGACTACGGCGGCTTCACCAACACGACCTATCCGACCACGTTCGGGATCTTCAGCACGGGCGGGTCGTTCAACGGCGGGGCCTGGAACGACGCCAAGACCAACCAGCTGATCAACGCGTCGGTCACCGGCGGCAACCCCGACGCGGTGAAGAACGAGGCCTCCTACCTCACCGCGCAGCAGCCCAGCCTGTTCCAGCCCAACCCCGACTTCATCGTCGTGTGGAAGGACAACGTCTCCGGCGACCCGGCCGCGATCAAGGCCCTGACTCAGTACCAGCTGAACACCGAGCTGCTGTACCTGACCGGTTAACGGCCGCTGGCCTGGCCAGGCTGTGAGGAGAGTGCGTCAGGCTGAGAAGGGCATGGGGACGTGACGGGTTACCTGATCCGCCGGGCGGCGACGGCGCTGGTGGTGCTGCTGGGCGTCTCGGTCTTCATCTTCCTGCTGCTGCACCTGATCTACCCCAGCCCGGCCATCGACGTGCTCGGCCCCCATGCCAACAAATTCTCCATCAACCAGTGGAATCAGCAGCACGGCTTCGACGAGCCGTGGTTCGTGCAGTACCTGCACTACCTCAACCAGTTGCTGCACGGCAACCTCGGTTACTCCTACAAGCTGAACCAGAGCGTGGCCGCGCTCTTCCAGGAACGCTGGCTGCGCAGCGCCTACCTGTCCGGCGTCACGCTGTTCCTCTCGGTCGTGATCGCGATCCCGCTCGGCATCTACCAGGCGGTCCGGCGGAACACGGTCGGCGACGGCGTGGTGACCACGGGGGCGTTCGTGACCTACGCGATGCCGGACTTCTTCCTCTACCTGATCGCGATCCAGCTGTTCGCGATCACCATCCCGATCTTCAGCTACGAGGGCCCGCAGACCACCTCCATCTGGTCGATCATCACCGACTGGCGCGCGATGACGCTGCCCATCGTCTGCCTGACCCTGCTGGAGCTGGCCGGGTACTCCCGGTACATGCGGTCGGCGGCGATCGACACGCTGGCCCAGGACTACATCAAGGCGGCCCGGGCCAAGGGCCTCTCGGAGCGGCTGGTCCTGTGGCGGCACCTGGTCCGCAACGCCTTCCTGCCGATGATCACCCTGATCGGCCTGTCGATCCCGGCGCTGCTGGCCGGCAACCTGATCTGTGAGGCGGTCTTCAACTTCCCCGGCCTCGGCCTGCTGTTCTACGACAGCCTGGGCACCGCCGACTACCCGATCCTGCTCGCCTACACGCTGGTGGGCGCGGCCCTGACCATCGCGGGGAACTTCATCGCCGATATCTCCCTGACGGTCGCCGACCCGCGGATCCGGCTCGTCTGACCGCCCTGTCCCCCAGGAGATGACCCATGACCAACATCGCCCCCGAACTTCCACCGCCCGGGCTGACGCCCGAGCCGGAGGGCGGCGCGGTCGGCCCGGTCCAGGCCGGCTGGCGGCTGGCGGCGCGGGAGTTCGCCGCGAACCGGCTGGCCGTCCTCGGGCTGGCCGCGCTGATCTTCTTCGTGCTGTTCTGCTACCTCGGGCCGCTGGTCTACCACGGCGGGCTGACGTCCGATCTGTCCTCCACCAACCTGCCGCCCGGCCCGGGCCATCCGCTGGGCACGGACAACGAGGGCTTCGACGTGCTCGAGCAGCTGATGGTCGGGGGGCGCGCCGCGCTGGAGATCGGCTTCCTGTCGGCGCTGATCGGGATCGTCATCGGCGCCGTCTGGGGGGCCGTGTCCGGCCTGGCCGGGGGGCTGTTCGACGGGTTCCTCATGCGGATCGTGGACGTCCTGCTCTCCATCCCGTTCCTGTTCGTCGTGCTGATCGTCGCGGTCAGGTACGGCGCCTCCGTGCTCGGACTCAGCCTGATCATCGGGTTCTTCACCTGGCAGGTCCCGGCCCGGCTGGTCCGGGGCGAGGTGCTCACGCTGCGGGTCCGCGACTTCGTCTCCGCGGCCCGCGCGGCGGGATCCAGGCAGCTCCGGATCATCAACCGGCACCTGCTGCCCAACTCGCTGGGGGTGGTGATCGTGACCGCCACGTTCAGTGTGGCCGACGCGATCCTGGCCGTGGCCACCCTCGGCTTCCTCGGCTTCGGCCTGCAGTACCCCACCTTCGACTGGGGCGACATGCTCAACAACGGGGTCACCTACCTGCAGGACGGGTACTGGTGGCAGGTCTATCCGGTCGGGATCGCCATCATCGTGGTCGTGATGGCCTGCAACCTGCTCGGCGACGCGCTCCGCGACGCACTCGACGTACGGCTCCGGCGCCGCTGACCCGGCCGCCGAGGCAACCGCCCCATGTCCCCCCGATGCCCGCCACCGAGCCAGGAGAGCCGCGATGGCCCCCGTTCTGCAGATCACTGATCTGTTGACGCACATACAGCTGACCAAATCGGTCGTGCAGGCCGTCGGGAACGTCGACCTGGCCATCGAGCCGGGGGAAGCCCTCGGGCTGGTAGGCGAGTCGGGGTGCGGGAAGTCGATGACCGGCCTGTCGATCATGGGGCTGCTGCCGCCGGGCGGGGCCATCGTCGGCGGCTCGATCAAGCTGGACGGCCAGGAACTGGTCGGCCTGAGCGACGCCGAACTGCGCAAGATCCGCGGCAATGACATCGCCATGATCTTCCAGGACCCGCTCACCTCGCTGGACCCGACCAAGACGATCGGCTACCAGGTGGCGGAGCCGGTCCGGCTGCACAAGGGCGCGAGCAAGGCGGCCGCCATGGACCGGGCGGTCGAGGTGCTCGGGCTGGTCGGCCTGCCGCGGCCGGCCGAGCGGCTCGGCGACTACCCGCATCAGCTCTCCGGCGGGCTGCGCCAGCGCGTGATGATCGCCATGGCGCTGAGCTGTGAGCCCAAGCTGCTCATCGCCGACGAGCCGACCACCGCGCTGGACGTCACCATCCAGGCGCAGATCCTCGCCCTGCTGCATGACCTCAAGGACCGCCTCAGGATGGCGATGCTGCTGATCACACACGACATGGGCGTGATCGCCGAGCACGCGGACCGGGTCCAGGTCATGTACGCGGGCCGGATGGTCGAGGTGGCCGAGACCGGGAACCTGTTCGCGCACATGCGCCACCCGTACACCCATGCGCTGCTCGCCTCCATCCCGCGCCTGAGCCAGGACAGCACGAAGCGGCTGCTCACCATCGGCGGGCTGCCGCCGGATCTCGCGCAGCCGCCGCCCGGCTGCCGGTTCGCGCCGCGGTGCAGCCGGGCCACCGGCAAATGCCGCACCGACGAGCCACCGCTCATCGGCGAGACCCTGGGCCACCTGTTCTCCTGCTGGCACCCCGTGGCCGGGCCGGCCGGTGACGGAGCGGCGGATGACACCACCGCCCGCGCACAGGCCGTCGCCGACCGCCCGGCCGGGCCCGGCCCGGACCCGGCGGCCCAGCCGGAAACCGCCGAGCCGGGCGCGCCCCTGCCGGGAACGCCCCTGCTCGAGGTGCGCAACCTGGTCAAGGAGTTCCCGGTCACGTCGGGGGCGATCCTGCAGCGCCAGGTGGCCAGCGTGCACGCGGTGTCCGACGTCTCGTTCACCGTGAACGCGGGGGAGACGTTCGGCCTGGTCGGCGAGTCGGGCTGCGGCAAGACGACCATCGGGCGGGTGGTGGTGGCGCTCGAGCGCCCGAACTCGGGCTCGGTGCTGCTGGGCGGCCAGGACATCTCCGCCCTCAGCGGAGGTGAGCTGCGCAGGCAGCGGCGTGACCTGCAGCTGATGTTCCAGGACCCCTACTCGTCGCTCGACCCGAGGATGCGGGTCGGCTCGATCATCCGCGAGCCGCTCAGCATCCAGCGGGCCGGGACCCGCCAGCAGCAGCAGCGGCGCGTCTTCGAACTGCTCGACGAGGTGGGGCTGCCCCGTCATGCCGTCGAGCGCTATCCGCACGAGTTCTCCGGCGGGCAGCGGCAGCGGATTGGCCTGGCCCGGGCGCTCACCCTGAGCCCGAAGGTCATCGTCGCCGACGAGCCGGTCAGCGCGCTCGACGTCTCCATCCGGGCGCAGGTGCTCAACCTGATGAAGCGGCTGCAGGCGGATCACGGCCTGACCTACATCGTCATCTCGCACGACCTCGCGGTCGTCAAGTACATGGCCGACCGGATCGGCGTCATGTACCTGGGCAAGCTGGTGGAGATGGGCTCGGCCGACGACATCTACCAGCGGGCGGCCCACCCGTACACCGCCGGGCTGATCGCCACCATCCCGGTCCCCGATCCGGCGGCGAGGGGGAAGCGGGGTGAGGGGATCAGGGGCGAGCTGCCCAGCCCGGTCAGCCCGCCATCGGGCTGCCGGTTCCGCACCCGGTGCCCGTATGCGCAAGACAGGTGCGCCGAGGACGAGCCGCAGCTGCGCACGTTCGGGCCCGGGCACGTCGCCGCCTGCCATTTCCCGCTGCAGAGTTAGCCCGCCGGCGCCGGGCCGGGCCTCCCGTGTGGCAGCAATCTGCCCTGGGCCGCGGCCTCACGAAGCCGGTGCCCGCTGCTTGGACGCCGGGCTGCCGCCCGGGTGGAAGACGCCGAGCACCCGGAGCGTGGCCCGTCCCGTGTTCTCCAGGCAGTGCGGCTCGCCGGGCGGCAGGTGCACGCAGCTGCCGGGGGCCAGCGGCCGGTCGCCCGTCCCGGCGTGCAGGACTCCCTCGCCCTCGAGCACCAGCACCACCTCGTCGTACGGGTGGCTGTGCTCCGGCGCCCGGCCCGGCGGGATCTCACCCACGAACTGGGTAGCCGCGCTGCACCCGTTGCCGGGCCCGAACAGGACGCGGAACCGGCGGTCACCGGTGACCTCCACCGGGCAGTCGGCCAGCTCGGACAGCCGCGGCCCGGTGGCGTCACCGGGGGCGCCGGGCCCGGCGGGCAGCGAGACGCTGTCCAGCGTGAGCAGGTCCGGGCCGTCGGCGGACACGCGGTAACCCGCGCCGGGCGGCAGCCACAGCCCGGTGTCGCGGCGGACCTGCCTGGCCTGGCCCGCCGCCCCGGGGCTCAGCCGCCGGCCCCCGCGATCACGAACCAGAGCTCGCCGCCCGGCCCGGCCGCGCCCTCGAACCGCGACCCAGCGGACACCTCCACCAGCCGCCTGACCAGCCCATCCCGTCCCGCGCCGGTATCGAGGACGGTGTGGACCCGAGCGCCGTCAGTCATGTCGCACGCGCCTTCCTGGCCAGTTGTGATTCGATCGCAATCTGGGGGGTTCGCCGGGGCCTTGTGGGAGAAGAAGTTACTCATGACCGAAATACTCCGCGCGAGCATCGACGTCACCGCGGTCCGGGACCGCTTCTCCTCCCTGCAGGACTTCGCGTTCCTCGACGCCCCGGGCGGCTCTCAGGTGCCGGACGAGGTCGGCGAGGCGATCGCGCGGGCGCTGCGCGAGGCGAGCGCCAACCTCGGCGCGGGATACGCGACGAGCCGGCGCGTGGGGGAGATCCTCGCCGGGGCCGAGCGCAACGCGGCGCGGTTCCTCGGCTGCGAGCCCTTTGAGGTGATCTTCGGGGCGAACATGACCTCGCTGAATTTCATGCTGTCGCGGACCGCCGCCCGGGGCTTCAGCCCCGGCGACGAGATCCTGGTCTCCTCGCTCGACCACGACGGCGGCGTCGCCCCGTGGCTGGAGCTCGCGCACGACACCGGCCTGGTCGTCCGGCACATCGGGCTCAACGACGACACGACGCTCGACTTCGAGGACCTGCGGCGCAAGCTCGGGCCGCGCACCAGGGTGGTCGCGTTCGCGTGGGCGTCCAACGCGGTCGGCACCATTGTGGACGCCCGGCGCGTGTGCCGGCTCGCGCATGACGCCGGCGCGCTCGCCTGGATCGACGCCGTCCACTACGCGGCGCACGAGCCGATCGACGTCCGGGAGGCCGGCGCCGACGTGCTGATCTGCTCGCCGTACAAGTTCTGCGGCCCGCACCTCGGCATCGCCTACGGCCGGGCCGAGGTCATGGAGCGCTGGCGGCCCTACAAGGTGCGCCCCGCTCCCTCAGACCCACTCGGCCGCAGGTTCGCGACCGGCACCATGCCGTACGAGCTCTTGGCGGGGTTCAACGCAACCATGGGCTACCTGGAGTCCATAGGAGGCTTCGCGGCCATAGTCCCCTATGAGCGCTCGCTGGGTCGGCGGTTCCTCGACGGCATCTCCGACGCGGTCACCGTGTACGGGCTGCCGGGGATGGACGGCCGGGTGCCGACGTTCCTGGTCAACGTAAATGGCGTGGCGGCGGAGGACGTGGCGGCGAAGCTGGCCGCCTCGGGGATCGGGGTCTGGGCGCACGATTCGTGGTACTCGCTGGACCTGTACAAGCGCCTCGGCTACCCCGACAAATCGGTGCGGATCGGCTTCATCCACTACAACACCACCGACGAGGTGGACCGCCTCGTCACCGCCCTGGAGGAAGCCCGCCGGTCCTAGCCGCGCCGTTCACCGCAGGGCATGCGACTTATCACGGATCTTCGTCACGAGAAGTTAGAGCGAAACGGACGTTTGACCAAAAGTGATGATAAGTGGGGTGGCCCGGGGCGATGACGCTAAGGGTGGTGGGCGGGGGGGTTAGGTGGCGGGGCCCTGGAGGATGTCGGCCAGCTTGCCCAGGTTGATGTTGCCGCCGGACACGATGCAGACAATCTTGCCGGGGCCGGCGCGCCCGCCCAAGGCGGCGGCGGCCGCCAGCGCGCCGGCGCCCTCGGCGATTACCCGGGCGCGCTCGGCCAGTAGGCGCACGGCGGCCGCGGCCTCGCCGATGGGGATGGTCAGGGCGCCGTCCACCAGCGGCCGGACCAACGGCCACATGCTGTCGAGAACGCGGCGGCTGCCCGCGCCGTCGACAAATGAGGCCTGGTAGTCGACGTCGGCCTGCCGCCCGGCGGCCAGCGCCGCGGCCAGCGCGGCGCCGGTCTCGGGCTCGGCGGTGAAGACCTTCGTATCCGGCCGCAGCGCCCGGATCGCGCTGGCGATACCGACGGTCAGGCCGCCCCCGCCGTACGGGATCACCACCGCATCGGGGTCGGGCAGGTCCTCCAGGACCTCCAGCCCAATCGTGCCGTTGCCCGCCATCACCGCCGGGTCCTGGACCGGGTGCACGAACAGCCCGTCGGTCCCCTCCAGGCGGCTGGTGACGATCACGTTCCACCAGTCGTCGTAGGGCAGCTTCCGCACCTGGCCGCCCAGCCGCTCGATCGCCGCCAGCTTGGCCTCCGGCGCGTGCTCCGGCACGGCAATGGTGGCGGGCACGCCGAGCTCCCGCGCCGCCCACGCGACCCCCTGGGCCATGTTGCCCGCGCTCGCGGTGACGAGGCCCCTGGCCCGCTCGGCCGCGGGCGCGAGCATGACCGCGTTGGTCGCGCCACGGATCTTGAACGAGTTGATCGGCTGGAGGTTCTCCAGCTTGAGGTAGATCTCGGCCGGGGCGTCCCCGGCCCATAGGCGCACCAGCGGCGTGCGGACCGCGGCCCCGGCGATCCGCTCCCGCGCCGCCTCGATCGCCGTCAGCTCAATCACAGCTCCACCTCGGTGCCGATGCCGCGTTCCCTGGCCGTCGCGACCGCACGCTCGGCCGCGGCGAGATCCTCGATGGCGACGCCGAGCGAGCGGAACAGCGTCAGCTCGCCGTCGTCGCGGCGCCCCGGCGCCATTCCCGCCAGCACCTCACCGAGCTCGGCGCGGATGTGCTCCTCGCCGGGAATCGCGCCCTCGGCGACGGCGCGCGCGAACTCACCGGCCTCGTTGCGGAGCGACTCACGGCTGTCGCAGAACAGCGCGCTCGCGGCCACCGTCGCGGTGTCGAGCTCGCGCGTCTGCAGGGTGCTGGCGCCGACCGCGTTGATGTGGGCCCCGGGCGTGAGCCAGGCGTGCTGGAGCACCGGCTCCCGCGAGTTGGTCACCGCCACGACGACGTCGGCGCCGCGGACCGCCTCCTCGGCGCTCGCTGCCACGCTCAGCTCGCCGCGGGCCAGGGCCGCCTCCTCGACGACGGCCCGGGCGTGCCCCGCGGTCGGCGCGTAGACGCGGACCTGCTCGAAGCCGCGCACGTCCGCGAGGGCCCGGAGGTGGGACCGCGCCTGTACCCCGGCCCCCAGGATCGCCAGCGTCCGCGCATCGGGGCGCGCCAGCACCCCGGTCGCGACCGCGCTGACCGCGGCGGTGCGGATGGCGGTGATCGCGGAGGCGTCGAGGATCGCGGTCGGCACGCCGGTCTCGCCGTCGAACAGCGTGACAAGCCCCTGATGCGCGTCCAGGCCGCGGGCGGGGTTGCCGGGCATGATGCAGATCGCCTTCAGCGCGAAGACCGCATCCTTGCCCTCCTGCTGCCCTCGCCAGCCCGGCATCAGCCCCATGAACCCGGCCGCACCGGGAGGCTTGATCACCGACCGCAACGGCAGGTAGGTCGCGCCCCGGGCGTGCTCGGCGAGCACCGCGGCCATCGCCTCGGCGCAGGCCCCGGGCGGGAGCGCGGCCTCCACGTCGCTGTGGCTGAGGATGAGCACGCGCATCAGGCGACCGCCCTTTCGGCTTCGGCCCGCTCCTGCGGCGTGAGCGGGTGCGTGAGCGCCTCACCGACGGGCGCCAGGTGCTCCGGGCGCCCGGGGCCGATCACGATCTGGGTCACCCGCTCGTCGGCGAGCAGCCAGGCGAGCGCGAGGCCGGCCATCGAGGTGCCGCGCCCGGCCGCCATCGCCTGCAGCCGGTCGAGCGCGTCGAAGGTCGGGTCCGTGACGAACCCGTGATACGGCCCGGGCCGCTGGGTCATCCGCGAGCCGGCCGGGAACGGCTCGCCGCGACGGTACTTGCCGGTGAGCCACCCGCCGGCCAGCGGGCTGAACGCCAGGTAGGCGACCTGCCGTTCCGCGCACAGCGTGAGCAGGTCCTCTTCGTCCTGGCGGGTCAGCAGCGAATAGCTGTTCTGGATCGCCTGCGGCGCGCCCGCCGCCAGCGCCGCCGTCAGCTGCGCGGCGCCGAAGTTGCTGACCCCGTAGGCGCCGATCGTGCCGTCGCCCTGCGCCTGTTCGAGCACGCCGAACGACTCCGCCAGCGGCACGTCCGGGTCGAACTCGTGGACCAGGTACAGCTCGACATGGTCCACCCCGAGCCGTTCCAGGCTCATGCCCAGCTGGCGGGCGATCCGCTCGGGGCGCAGGCCGTGGTCCGCACCGGCCTGCATCGGGTTGTAGGTCTTGGTCGTCAGCTGCGGACGGACCCCACGCGCCGCGATCCAGCGGCCGATCGCCTGCTCGCTGCGCCCGCCGCCGTAGGCGTCGGCCGTGTCGAAGTGGGTGAGGCCGAACTCCCAGGCGGCGTCCATCAGCTCGAACGCCTGGTCCTCGCTCAGCCCCTGTCCGAAGAACTCCGGGGCCGAGCCGACCCCGCCGAAGTTGCCGCAGCCCAGCGCGATCCGGGGGACCATGAGGGCCGAACGGCCGAGCGGCCGCCTGGTCTCGAGCGTCTCGCTCATCGGCCAGGGCCGCCACGAGTGATCATCCCGGACATTCAATCAAACGGGCTATGGCCGGGCAACAGCGTGGCGAGCCGCCGGATCGCCGGACGGCCCGGGCCGGGCGGCGTCGGCGTCCAGACCCCGGATGATGTGCACCGTGCCTGCCCGATGCACACTGGGACGGATCGGCCATCACGGGCTTCCGGCTGGAAACGAATCGGGGTGACGCATTGTTCAGGGGCAGGCGGGAGGAGCGGCGCGAGGAGCGCGAGGCCACGCGCTACCAGATGCGCCAGCGGATGATCTCCATCGGCGACGACTACGTGATCGAGAACGATCGTGGCGAGCGCGTGTACAAGCTGGACGGCAAGGCGCTCCGGATCCGCAAGACCATCCGCTTCGAGGACATGGACGGGCGTGAGCTGGCCAAGATCCAGGAACGGATGCTGCATATCAAGGACAGCATGGAGATCGAGGGACCGGACGGGAACCGGATCGCCCTGGTCAAGAAGGCCATGATCACGCCCTTGCGCGAACGCTGGATCGCCAAGGTTGAGGACGGCCCGGACCTGCACACCAAGGGCAACATCGTCGAGCACGAGTACACGATCGAGCGCGACGGGGATAAGGTCGCCGAGGTGTCCAAGCGGTGGTTCAGGGTGCGCGACACCTACGGGGTCGAGGTGTTCCCAGGCGAGAACGACGTGCTGATTCTGGCCATAGTCGCGGTGATCGACACCATGGCCCACCCGGATCGGTAACCCGCCTCGCCCGAGGAGATTGATGCCCGCCCCGACGACGCAAAAGCGCCACGGACGGCATTACACCCCGCCGGAGCTGGCCGGGTTTCTCGCCCGCCGGGGCGCCGCGTACATCCCGGCGGGCACGCGACTCCGGATTCTCGACCCCGCCTGCGGCGACGGCGAGCTGCTGCTTTCCGCCGCCCGCGCCGCCGCGCGGCGGGGCCACGAGGTCATCGAGCTGGCCGGCTTCGATCTGGATCCGGCCGCCATCGGCCTCGCCCGCGGGCGCCTGGCCGGCGCGGGAGTCCCGGTGTCGCTCGCGGTCCGGGACTTCACCCGGGTGCCCGACGAGGGACCGCCGCCCGGTCAATTTGATCTGATCATCACCAACCCCCCGTACGTCCGCACGCAGGTGCTGGGGGCCGAGGTCTCCCGTCAGCTCGCCGCCCGCTTCCAGCTGCACGGCCGGATCGACCTGAGCCATGCCTTCGTCGCCGTCATGCGGCAGCTGCTGGCGCCGGGCGGCGTGATCGCCCTGCTGTGCTCGAACAGGTTTCTCAGCACCCGGGCCGGCCTGAACACGCGCCGGCTGCTCGGCGACGGCTATCTCCTCCATGAGGTCTATGACCTTGGTGACACCAAGCTGTTCGGGGCCGCGGTCCTCCCAGCGGTCGTTGTCGGGGAGAGGCGCGGTAACGGGCCCGGGGCGGACCCGCCGGCCCGGTTCACCCGCGTCTACGAGGCTCCCGGCGGTGGGGCTCCCGCCCGCCGGCACGCCAGCGTGCCGGCCGCCCTTGACCACGGGGAGGACGGGCGGGTCGCCGTCGGTGCCAGGACCTTCGTGATCGAGACCGGGGAGCTGGTCACGGACGGCCCACGTGATCCCTGGCGGCTCGGGCGGGGGAGCGACGCCCGGTGGTTCGCGGACGTGATGGCCGGATGCTGGAAGACGTACGGCGAGATAGCCAAGGTCCGCGTCGGCATCAAGACGACCGCGGACGCCGTCTTCATCCGGGAGAACTGGGACGATCTTCCCGAGCACGAGCGGCCCGAACCGCAGCTGCTGCTGCCGCTGATAACCCACGGCGACACGCGGGCATGGCGGGTCAGCCCGGCCCCCGGCATGAAGGTTCTCTACCCGTACGACCTGACGGCCGACCGGAGGACGGTGCTGCCGCTGTCGGGCTACCCGCGGGCGCGGGCCTACCTGGCGGGCCATGAGGAGCGCCTGCGCGGGCGCCGGTACGTGGCCGACGCGGGACGGGCCTGGTATGAGATCTGGGTCCCGCAGCGGCCCGCCCTGTGGGGGAAGCCGAAGCTCGTCTTCCCGGACATCAGCGAGAAGCCGCGATTCGCCCTCGACTCCTCCGGCGCGGTCGTCAACGGCGACTGCTACTGGATCAGCTGCGAGGACCTGCCGTCCATGGATCTCGCGTACCTGATGCTGGCGGTGGCCAACTCGGGCCTGGGCGTGCGCTTCTATGACATCGCCTGCGGCAACAAGCTCTACTCCGGGAGGCGCCGGTGGATCACCCAGTACGTGGCGAGGCTGCCCCTGCCGGATCCGGCCAGCAGTCCCGCGCGCCGCGCCGCCGACCTGGCCCGTGACCTGAGCGGACCGGACGCGGCGGCCGGAAGCAGGGTGGCCGCGCTGGCCGAGCTGGACGATCTGGTCGGGCGGGCGTTCCTGGACGCGCGCGGGCGGAGGCGGCCGGCGCATGAGCGTACGCTGTAGCGCACATCCATGGCACCTGGTTCGTGGGCCAGCGCGCCCATGACCATCACCGATCTCAGGGAGAGAACCGTGTCAGCCCAGCAGCTTCGCATCACCCTCGCCGGCCGCGAGCGCGTGGCGGAAGCTGGCACGACCGCCGCCGACCTTTTTGCGCCAAACGGAACCGGCCCGGCGGCCGCGGATACCCCGGTGATCGCCGTCCGGGTCAATGGCGAACTGCGCGACCTGGCCGCGCCGCTCGCGGACGGGGACGAGGTCGAGCCGGTCGAGCTCGCCAGCGACGACGGCCGGGCCATCCTGCGGCACTCCACCGCGCACGTGCTGGCGCAGGCGGTGCAGGACCTGTTCCCGGAGGCGAAGCTGGGCATCGGCCCGCCGGTGGAGAACGGGTTCTACTACGACTTCGACGTGTCCCGCCCATTCGGCCCCGATGATCTCAAGGCGATCGAGCAGCGCATGCGCGCCATCGTCAAGCAGGGCCAGCTGTTCTCCCGCCGGGGGGTCAGCGACGATGAGGCGCGGGCCGAGCTGGCCGGCGAGCCGTACAAGCTGGAACTGATCGGCCTCAAGGGCGGCGCGCGGCATCCGGGGGCGCCGCCCAGCGAGGTCAGCGTCGAGGAAGCGGTCGAGGTCGGCGGGGCGGGGCTGACCATCTACGACAACCTCGACCGCGCCAGCGGCGAGCTGCGCTGGAAGGACCTGTGCCGGGGACCGCACCTGCCCACCACCCGGCACATCCCGGCGTTCAAGCTGATGCGCACCGGCGGTGCGTACTGGCGGGGGAGTGAGAAGAACCCGCAGCTGCAGCGGATCTACGGCACCGCGTGGGAGTCACGCGATGCCCAGGACGCCTACTTGCACCTGCTGGCGGAGGCCGAACGCCGCGACCACCGCAAGCTCGGCGCGGAACTGGATCTCTTCTCGTTCCCGCCCGAGATCGGCAGCGGGCTCGCCGTGTTCCACCCCAAGGGCGGCACCGTCCGGCGGGTGATGGAGGAGTACTCACGGCAGCGGCACCTGCAGGCCGGTTATGAGTTCGTCAACAGCCCGCACATCACCAAGTCCGAGCTGTTCGAGACCTCCGGTCACCTCGGCTGGTTCAAGGAGAACATGTACCCGCCCATGCAGCTGGAGGGCGCGGAGTACTACCTCAAGCCGATGAACTGCCCGTTCCACATCCTGGTGTACCGGTCCCGCGGGCGCTCCTACCGCGAGCTGCCGCTGCGGCTGTTCGAGTTCGGCACCGTGTACCGGTTCGAGAAGTCCGGAGTGGTGCACGGCCTGACCCGGGTCCGCGGCCTCACCATGGACGATGCGCACATCTTCTGCGCGCGCGACCAGGTGGGCGCCGAGCTGAAGAGCCTGCTGGCGTTCGTGCTCGGCCTGCTGCGCGACTACGGGCTGTCCGACTTCTACCTGGAGCTGTCCACCAGGGACGAGGCCAAGGAGAAGTTCGTCGGCACCGACGAGGACTGGGAGCACGCCACCGCGATGCTCGCCGAGGCGGCGGCTGAGTCCGGCCTGGAGCTGGTCGCCGACCCCGGGGGCGCCGCGTTCTACGGGCCGAAGATCTCGGTCCAGGCCAAGGACGCGATCGGGCGCACCTGGCAGCTGTCCACCATCCAGCTCGACTACAACGAGCCCAAGCGGTTCGGGCTGGAGTACCAGGCGGCGGACGGCTCCCGGCAGGAGCCGATCATGATCCACCGGGCGCTGTTCGGGTCGATCGAGCGGTTCTTCGGGATCCTGACCGAGCACTACGCGGGCGCGTTCCCACCCTGGCTGGCGCCGGTGCAGGTGGTCGGCATCCCGATCGCCGACACGCACGTGCCCTACCTGCAGCAGGTGGCCACCCGGCTGCGGGAGCAGGGGATCCGGGTGGAGGTCAACGACGGCGCCGAGCGGATGCAGAAGAAGATCCGCACCGCGCAGCGGCAGAAGGTGCCGTACATGCTGCTGGCCGGGGACGACGACGTGGCGGCCGGGGCGGTGTCGTTCCGCTACCGCAGCGGCGAGCAGAAGAACGGCGTGCCGGTGGACGAGGCGGTTGCCGAGATCACCGACGCGGTGAACCGCCGGATCCAGGTCTAGTGGCCCTCCGGGCGCTCCCCGTCCGCGAGCGCCGGGGGCTGCCAGTTCTCGCCGACGGTGGGTGAGTCGTCCCGCCAGGGGCCGAGTTCCGGCTGCCGGAACTTCGCGTGCTTGCGCTTGAGCCAGATGCCGTAGGAGTTGCCCTCGCGCAGGTGGGTGATGAGCACCTTGCGCGCGTACTCGTCCTCCCGGCCATCCGGGATCTCGAAATAGATCTTGAGGAAGGCGTTGGTGTAGCGGTCGAAGACGGCCGGGACGTCGTCCTCCGTCATGAGGTGGATGTCTTCCAGCCAGTTGATGTCCGCTCCCGGGGTCGCGGCCACCAGGTCAACGTCATCCACCAGCGAGCGGTCGAACTGGTAGGGAAAGGTGCGCCCGGTCAGCTCCTCGGTGTCGATGCCGATCTTCGTGGTCAGATGAGGGCCCTGGCCCGGCTGGCCGTCCTCGTCAGGCATCGCGCGCTCCGTTCCGGCCGTCGAACTGCTTGCCCAGCAGGGCCTTGATCTCGGCCAGCGCCCGCTCCTCGGTGATGCCCGGGATGTAGTTGGTGCCGGCCAGCGGCACCTTGGCCATGGCCGCGGCCTCGACCGTCAGCGCGCACAGGTCCTCGGGCTCCAGGCTGTGCACGTTGGTCTTGCCGCACGCCCGCGCCAGCATCTGCGCCTCGAGGGTGAGCGTGTGCAGGAAGTTGTAGACGCGCTCGGCCGCCTCGTCGACCTTCAGCCGCTTGCGCAGCTCCGGGTCCTGGGTGGTGATGCCGACCGGGCAGCGCCCGGTGTGGCAGTGGTAGCACTTGCCGGCCGGCACGCCCACCGTGCCCTCGTAGTCGGTGACGCCGGGGATCTCCTTGTTGCAGTTGAGCGCCATCAGCGCGGAGTGGCCGATCGCGACCGCCTTCGCGCCGAGGGCCAGGCACTTGGCGACGTCGGCGCCGTTGCGGATGCCGCCCGCCACCACCAGGTCGACCTCGTCGACCAGGCCGACGTCCTCCAGCGCGCGGCGGGCCTCGGGGATGGCCGCCATCAGCGGGATGCCGGTCTCCTCGGCGGCGATGTGCGGCCCGGCCCCGGTGCCGCCCTCCGCGCCGTCGAGGTAGATGATGTCCGGCCCGCACTTGGCCGCCATCCGGACGTCGTCGTAGACGCGGGCCGCGCCCAGCTTGAGCTGGATCGGCACCTGGTAGTCGGTCGCCTCCCGGACCTCCTGGACCTTCAGCGACAGGTCGTCGGGGCCGAGCCAGTCCGGGTGCCGGGCCGGGCTGCGCTGGTCGATCCCGGCCGGCAGCGAGCGCATCTCCGCCACCTGCTCGGTGACCTTCTGCCCCATCAGGTGGCCGCCGAGGCCGACCTTGCAGCCCTGCCCGATGAAGAACTCGACCCCGTCGGCGAGCATGAGGTGGTGCGGGTTGAACCCGTACCGGCTCTGGATGATCTGGTAGTACCACTTGGTCGACAGGTCCCGCTCGGGCGGGATCATGCCGCCCTCGCCGGAGCAGGTCGCGGTCCCGGCCATCGAGGCGCCCTTGGCCAGCGCCATCTTGGCCTCCAGGGACAGCGCCCCGAAGCTCATCCCGGTGATGTAGACGGGGATGTCGAGCTCGAGCGGATGCTTGGCGAACCGCGCGCCGAGCACGGTCTTGGTCTGGCACTTCTCCCGGTAGCCCTCGATGACGAACCTGGTCAGCGTGCCGGGCAGGAACATCAGCTCATCCCAGTGCGGGATGGGCTTGAACATCGAGAATCCGCGCATCCGGTAGCGGCCGAGCTCGGCCTTCACGTGGATGTCGTTCATCACCTCGGGCGTGAAGATGCTGCTGTGCCCGAGGACGGCCTTGCCGCCATCTTCGATCGTGCTCACGTTATGGTGTCGCCTCTCACGCCTCTACAGGACCAGCTTGCGTTCGGCGGGCTCCAGGTTGTCGTAGTTCCAGAGCTTGCGCCCGCAGATGAACTTGCGGAACGCGGCGGGCGGTTCGATCCCGTAGATCCGCAGTTTCCGGGCCAGGAACTCGTCGTCGTCGGCGGTCAGCTCCGCCTCGACGCAGTCCACGCCCAGCGAGGTGACCTTGCCGCCGACGTAGAGCGCGCCGTCGTACATCGAGTCACCCAGGCCGCCGCCCACGTTGCCGCAGATGATCTGGCGGCCGCGCTGCAGCATGAACCCGGTCATCATGCCCGCGTTGCCGCCGACGATGATCGTGCCGCCCTTCTGGTCGATGCCCGAGCGGGCACCGACGTCGCCGCGGACCACGACGTCGCCGCCGCGCAGCGCCGCGCCGGTCAGCGAGCCGGCGTTCTTGTCGATGACGACCACGCCCGACATCATGTTCTCGGCCACCGACCAGCCGACCCGCCCCTTCACCTCGATCTCCGGCCCGTCGATCAGCCCGCAGCCGAAGTAGCCGAGGCTGCCGTCGATGGTGATCTTGCAGCGGGCCAGGATGCCCACCACGAGCGAGTGCTTCGCGCCCGGGTTGAGGATCGTCACGTCCTCGATGCCCTCGTCGTAGACGAGGCGGCGCAGCTCCAGGTTGATCTGCCGGGTGGTCAGCTCGGCCGCGTCGAAGACGGCGGTGGCGCCGTCCGGGCCGTGCGGTCGACCGTCGCGGTCCCGGGTGCCTGGGCGTCGGGCTCGGCCAGGCCGCGGACGTCGTAGGAGATCTTCACCGGTTCCACACCAGCACTTCCCGCTCGTAGGGGTCGTAGGTGTCGATCTCGCGGCCCAGCACGGCGCGGATCGCGACCTCCTCGGAGGCGAGCGCCACCAGCTCCGGCGACTCATACAGCACCAGCGGCTTGGCGGCCATCTCGTCCTTGGCCATGCCGAGCGAGTCGGCCGTCACCACCAGGTAGGTGAACACGCCGTCCAGCTCGTCCAGGCTCTGCTTCATCGCCGTCTCCAGCGACAGCCCGTCGTCCATCTTCTGCGCCAGGTAGACGGCGATGATCTCGGAGTCGCACTCGGACTGGAAGCGGTGGCCCAAGCGCTCCAGCCGGCGCCGCCACATGTGGTAGTTGGTCAGCTGCCCGTTGTGCACCACGGCGATGTCGGAGAACGGGTAGGCCCAGTACGGGTGGGCGCCGGAGATGTCCACGTCCGACTCGGTGGCCATCCGGACGTGGCCGATCGCGTGGGTGCCGGTGAACCCGGCCAGCTTGTAGCGCTCGGACACGCTCTCCGCGTCGCTGAGGTCCTTGATGATCTCCAGCGAGTGGCCGAGCGACAGCACCTCGCAGCCGGGCACGTCCTCGATGTAGTCGGCCAGCGGCTTCAGATCGCCGCTGTAGCGGAACGTGACCCGGTAGGCGTAGTCCTGGTCGCCGTGCAGCACGTCGACCATGGCGCCGATCTTGGCCAGCCGGTGCTCCACCTCGTCGCGGTGCCGCTCCAGCCGGTCGGACCAGCCGATGTCCCGGTCCTCGCCCGGGTCGGCCAGCTTGACCCGCATGACGAACAGGTCGGTGGGCGGTCCGTAGAGCGCGAAGCCGCTGGAGTCCGGGCCGCGATGCTTCATGGACTGAAGCATCCTGGTCATCTCGCTGCCGATGTCGCCCGGCCCGGTGCGGTGGATGATGCCTGCGATGCCGCACATGTAACTGACCCCTCTCGGCCGCGCGTTTCCTGCTACGGCAGGATGTCCAGGTACTCCGCGACGTCCCAGTCGGAGACCGTCGCGCAGTAGCGTTCCCACTCGTCGGTCTTGTAGTGGTGGAACACCGTGTACATATCGCCCGGCAGCGCGTCCCGGATCACCGCGTCCTTCTCCAGCTCCGCCAGTGCGTCGCCCAGCGTCATCGGCACCCGCTTGACGTTCTTGCCGCCCGCGATGGCCTCGTAGATGTTGCGGTTCTCCGGCGGGCCCGGGTCCAGGTTGCGCTGGATGCCGTCCTGCATCGCCTTGATGATCGCGGCGAACGACAGGTACGGGTTCACCGCGGAGTCCACCGCCCGGTACTCGAGCCGGTCCGGGGAGCTCACCCGCAGCGCGGTGGTCCGGTTCTGGTACCCCCAGTCCGCGAACAGCGGCGCCCAGAACCCGGTGTCCCAGAACCGCCGGTAGGAGTTGACCGTCGGCGAGGTGATGCAGGTGAGCGCGCCCAGGTGCTCCAGGATGCCGCCGATCGCGCTCAGCGCCACCTTGCTGGGCATCCGCGGGTTGTCGGTGTCGGGCAGGAACACGTTCTCGTCGCCCTGCCAGAGCGAGATGTTGTGGTGGCAGCCGTTGGCGGACACGCCCATGAACGGCTTGGGCATGAAGCACGGGAAAGCGCCCATCTCCCGGCCCACCTGCCGGCAGATCTGGCGGTAGGTGGTGAGCCGGTCGGCGGTCAGCTCGGCCCGGTCGAACGTCCAGTTGAGCTCGAGCTGGCCGGGGGCGTCCTCGTGGTCGCCCTGGATCATGTCCAGGCCCATCGCCTTGCCGTACTCCATGACCTTGTGGATGAGCGGCTGGAGCTCGGCGAACTGGTCGATGTGGTAGCAGTACGGCTTGGTCTTGCCCTCCACCGACGGCGTGCCGTCCGGGTTGACCTTGAGCCACATCATCTCCGGCTCGGTCCCGATCCGCAGGTGCAGCCCGGTGTCGCGCTCGAAGGCCTCGTGGATGCGCCGCAGGTTGCCGCGGCAGTCCGAGGTCAGGTAGCCGCCGGGGTCGACCTCCTCCTCCCGGTTGCGGAACAGCGTGCAGAACACCCGCGCGGTCCTCGGGTCCCACGGCAGCTGGCAGAACGTGTCCACGTCGGGCAGCCCGACCAGCTCCCACGCCTCCGGCCCGTAGCCGATGTAGTTGCCGTGCCGGTCGGTGAACAGGTTGGCGGTCGATCCGTAGACCAGCTGGAAGCCCTTCCCGGCGATCTGCTCCCAGTGGTCCGCGGGCACCCCCTTGCCCATGATCCGGCCGGTGACCGAGGCGAACTGGTAATAGATATAGGTAATGCCCCTGGCGTCGATCTCTGACCGGACACGTGCCACGGCTTCGTCGCGGCCGTCGGTGGCAAGGAACCGCTCGAGCTCAGTGGACACGGGCCCTCCTAACGGTGGGGTCCTCCGGCCGGCCCGGCTCTGGCAACGCCCGCCGGGCGCTGGGGTGCCCGGTCGGCGGCCGGAGCAACGCTCGCGATTCACGGACAGTAAACCCTGTATCATGACACGATACAAGCGGTTGCCGGTGGCGGTTTGCGGGCAAAACGTGACGGCGTGCTGATGTAGTTATCCGGCTACCGTGGAGTGCGCGGCGGGTTGACCCGGGCCGCCCGAACCGCGGTCAGGCTGCGCCCGGGCGAGCGACCGGCGGCGTAACCCGCCGCCGTGGGGAGGTGACGGCGAGCGATGTCGCAGCTGGTCGGCCTGCCCGCAGCGGACAATGAGGGAGAGCCGGACGGGCAGGCAGCCGCCGGATCGGCGGGTGCGCTGGAGGAGGCGCTCGGCGCGGTCATCGCCGAGCGGGTGCGTGAGTTCCGGCTGCATCTGGGGCTGACCGTCGGCCAGCTCGCCGAGCTGACCGGCCTGTCCAAGGGGATGCTCTCCAAGATCGAGAACGCGCAGGCCTCGCCCAGCCTGGCCACGCTGGCCCGGCTGTCGGGGGCGCTGAAGGTGCCGGTTACCGCCTTCTTCCGCGGCCTGGACGAGGAGCAGGACGTGCTCCATGTCAAGGCGGGCCGCGGCCTGGACATCGAGCACAAGGGGTCGGGCCCCGGCCACCGTTACCAGCTGCTGGGCACGATGCGCGCGCCGCACAACTCGCTGGAGACCCTGCTGGTCACGCTGACCGACCGGGCCGAGGAGTTCCCGCTGTACCAGCACCCGGGGACCGAGATGATCTATATGATCGCCGGGCGGATCGAGTACCTCTGCGGGAACTCGGCTTACCTGCTCGAGCCGGGCGACGCGATGCAGTTCGTGGGCGAGGTCCCGCACGGCCCGCGGACGCTGATCGAGCTGCCGATCCAGTTCCTGTCGGTCAAATCGATCCAGCCGACCGGCTGAACAGCTGCTTTAGTTTATTACCAGTGGACAGCGTTTCATGCTACTCTTGTGCGCCGGGCGGGCTGTGAGCAGCGTGGCTCGCGGGAGGCGATGACGCGTGCGTACGAGCACGAATGGGCACCGGCAGAGCCCGGGCCGCTCCCCCTACCCGGCCAGATACTCAGCAGCGGGGCTGCTGCCGGCGCGGCCTGGCCAGCCGAGCCGTGGCCGCCGGCCTGGCAGCAGCAGCCGATGAAGGGCAGCTACGACGTCGTGATCGTCGGCGGCGGCGTGCACGGGCTCGCCGCCGCGTACTACCTGGCCGCCAACCACGGGATCACCGACGTGGCGGTGCTGGACAAGGGCTACATCGGGTCCGGCGGCTCGGGGCGGAACACGGCGATCCTGCGGTCGAACTACCTGACGCCGGAGGGAGTCAGGTTCTACGACCGGTCGGTGCAGCTGTACCAGCGGCTCGCCACCGACCTCGACTACAACGTGATGTTCTCCCAGCGGGGTCACCTCACGCTGGCCCACAGCGACGCCTCGCTGCGGACGATGCGCTGGCGGGCCGAGGTGAACAAGGTGGAGGGCGTGGACTCCGAGGTGATCGGGCCGGCCGAGATCAAGCGGCTGGCCCCCTTCCTCGACGTCAGCCCGGCCGCCAGGTACCCGATCCTGGGCGCGCTCTGGCACCCGCCCGGCGGCATCATCCGCCACGACGCCGTGGTCTGGGGGTACGCCCGCGGCGCCGCCGCGCGCGGCGTGCACATCCACCAGAACACCGAGGTCACCGGCATCGACGTGGCGGGCGGCCGGGTCCGCGGGGTGAGGACGAGCAACGGCGACATCGCCACCCGCGTGGTGCTCAACGCCACCGCCGGGTGGTCCACGCTGATCTCCGACATGGCCGGGGTCGCCATGCCGGTCATGACCTACCCCCTGCAGGCGGCCGTCACCGAGCCGGTGAAGCCGTTCCTGTCCACCGTCATCGTGTCCGGCACGCTGCACGTCTACATCAGCCAGACCGACCGGGGCGAGCTCGTGTTCGGCGCCAGCGTGGACCCGTTCACCTCCTACTCGATGCGCGGCTCGCTGGAGTTCATCGAGGGCCTGGCCGGGCACGTGCTCGAGCTGATGCCCGCCCTGGCCAAGGTCCGGCTGCTGCGGCAGTGGGCGGGCCTGTGCGACATGACCCCCGACTTCTCGCCGATCATGGGCCATACCCCGGTGGACGGGCTTCCTCGTCGACGTGGGCTGGGGCACCTACGGGTTCAAGGCCGGCCCGGTGTCGGGGGAGGCCATGGCGCAGTGCATCGCCTCCGGCCAGACCCCCGAGATCATCGCCGCCTTCGGCCTGGAACGGTTCGGCGAGGGCGAGCTGGTGGGCGAGAAGGGCGCGGCCGCCGTCGGCCACTGATGCGTGAAAGGTCTCCGCGATGATGCTCCTGCCCTGCGCCTGGTGCGGCCCGCGTGACGCGAGCGAGTTCGCCCACATCGGCGAGGTATCCGCGCGCCCCGACCCGGGCACGCGACCCCCGCGCAGTGGCGGGACTACCTGTATCTCCGCGCCAACCCGTGCGGCTGGACCACCGAGACCTGGTACCACCGGATGGGCTGCCGCCGGTACATCCGGGTGGAGCGGCACACCGAGACCAACGAGGTCCGCGTCGGCACGCGCCGCCGGGGCAGTGCCGGGCCGCGGGAGCCGGCCGGCATGCGCGAGCGCACGCCGGCGATGCGGCTGCCGCGCGCAGCCGGGCGAGGTCATCAACCGCGGCCGAGCCGCTGGAGTTCACCTGGAACGGGCGGCCCTATCCGCGGCTACGCCGGGCGACACCATCGTCTCCGCGCTGGCCGCCGCCGGGGAGCGGGTGTTCTCCCGGAGCATGAAATACCACCGCCCGCGCGGCCTGCTCACCGCCTCCTTCCACGACCCCGGCTGCATGGTCCAGGTGGGGGACGAGCCCAACGTCCGCGGCGCCCACCGGCTGGCGGCCGACGGCATGGCCGTCACCTCGCAGAACACCTGGCCCTCGCTGCGGCTGGACGCGAAGGCGGTGAACCGGCTCGCCGGGCGGTTCCTCACCGCCGGCTTCTACTACAAGACCTTCATGCGCCCGCGCTTCGCTGTGGCCGGCCTACGAGAGCGTGCTGCGGCGGTTCGTCAACGCCGGCACGGTGTCACCGGACACCGCGCACGCACCGCCCGCAGAAGCGCCACGCTCACCCCGACGTGCTCATCGCCGGCGGCGGCCCGGCCGGGATGGCGGCGGCCGTCAGCGCCGCCCGGGCGGGCGCTCGCGTGCTGCTGGTCGAGGAGGAGCACGCCCTCGGCGGGCACCTGCGCTGGGGCGGCGAGGCCGACCTGGCGGCGCTGGCGGAGCTGGCCGGCCAGGTCGCCGCCGAGCCCGGCGTGGAGGTGCTGACCGACGCGGTGGTGCTCGGGCGCTACGACGGCAACTCGATCGCGGTCCTCGAGCGGCGCCACGGCGGCGCGGAGGCCGAGCGCCTCATCCGGGCCCGCGCCAAGACGCTGGTGGTGGCGCCCGGGACTGATCGAGCGGCCCTACGTGTTCGCGGGCAACGACCTGCCCGGGGTCATGCTCTCCACCGCGGTGCGCAGGCTGATCAACCTGTACGCGGTCAGGCCCGGGCAGCGGGCGGTGGTGCTGACCGCCAACGCCGAGGGCGACGCGGCCGTCGCCGACCTCAAGCGGGCCGGCGTCGAGGTGGTCCGGGTGGAGGACGCGCGGGCTCGGCGGCGACGTCACCGCCGCCACCGGGCGGTCCGGCGTGCGGGCGGTCCAGGTCGCGGACGGCACCAGGATCGACTGCGACCTGCTGGTCACCGCGGCCGGCTGGACCGCGCCGACCTCGCTGCTCAACGCCTGCCGGGCGACCGGCCCATCTACCGCCCGCAGGCGGCCAGGTTCTTCCCGGACCCCGCCCGGCTGCCCGGGGACGTGCTGGTGACCGGCGGCATCGCCGGCGACGGCAGCGTGGAGGAGCTGATCGGGCACGCGGCCGCGGTGGGCGCCGAGGCCGCCCGGCGCGCGGCGCGGACCGCCGCGGCGCGGATCGCCGCCACCCCGAACGGCTCCCGGCCGCCAGGTACGGACGCCCAGCCGGGACGGAATCCGTTCGGCATATCCCGGAGCTTCCGGTGGATGCGCACCCGGAGCTCTTCGCCGGCCGGACGAACGGGTTCGTGGACTTCAGCGAGGACGTGTCGGCCAAGGACCTGCGCGGCGCGGTCGCGGAGGGCTTACGACGGCGCCGAGCTGGCCAAGCGCTTCACCACCGCCACCATGGGCCCGCTGCAGGGCAAGCTGGAGACGGTCAACACGGTGGCGGTGGTGGCCGCCGCCACCGGCGCCACGATCGCCGAGACCGGCACCACCACCTGGCGGCCGCCGTACGTGCCGGTCACGCTGGCCGCCCTCGCCGGGCGCGCGTTCGAGCCGGTGCGCTACTCGCCGATGCAGCCCTGGCACGAGGCGCACGGCGCCGTCCCGCTGGTGGCCGGCGCGTGGATCCGCCCGGACCGCTACGGCGACGCGGCGGCCGAGGCGCGCAACGTCCGCGAGCACGTCGGCATCATCGACGTCACCCCGATCGGCAAGCTGGACCTGCGCGGCCCGGACGTGCCCGCGCTGCTGAACCTGCTGTACGTGAACAAGTGGTCCAAGCTGGAGATCGGCCGGGTCCGCTACGGCGTCATGTGCGCGGAGGACGGGGTGGTGCTCGACGACGGGGTGACCGGCCGGCTCGGCGAGGAGCACTACCTGATGAGCACGACCTCCTCGGGCGCGGCCACGATCTGGGAGTGGGCGGAGAACTGGCTGCAGACCGAGCACCCGGACTGGCGGGTGCACGTCACCCCGGTGACCACCGCCTACGCCAGCATGAACGTGGCCGGCCCGCAGGCCCGCCGCCTGATCGAGCGGGTCACCAAGGGCGTGGACCTGTCCAACGAGGCCTTCCCCTACATGCACGTGCGCACCGGCCAGATCGCCGGGGTGGACGACTGCGTGCTGTGGCGGATCGGGTTCACCGGCGAGCTCAGCTACGAGCTGCACGTGCCGGCCGGCTACGGCCTGCACGTCTGGGAGACGCTGCTGGACCAGCGGCGCCGACCTGGGCATCCAGGCCTTCGGGGTGGAGGCCCAGCGGATTCTCCGGCTCGAGAAGGGCCATTTCATCGTCGGCCAGGACACCGACGGCCTGACCCGCGCGTTCAGCGCGGGCCTGGACTGGGCCATCAAGCTGGACAAGGACGACTTCGTCGGCAAGCCGGAGCTGGCCTGGCAGCTCGCCGACGGCTCGGGCCGCGGCTGGTGGGGCTGCAGCCGGTGGACCCCGCGGTGGTGCCCGAGGAGGCCAGCCTGATCATGGACGGGCGGCGACATCGCCGGCCGGATCACTTCCAGCCGGATGTCGCCCACCCTGGGCCGGTCGATCTGCCTGGCCCAGGTCGAGGCCCGGCTGGCCGGGCCGGGCACCGAGGTGACCGTGCGGCTGCCGAGCGGGCGCCTGATCGCCGCGACCGTCATGCCACAGCACGCCCACGTGGACCCGGATGGAGGGCGGATGCGTGTCTGAGCCGGTTGCCCGCAGCCCGATCGCGCCGCCGCCGCCGGTGCTCGTCGTCGACGGCTGGGAGGTGAGCGGCCGCCGGGCGCAGCGCCGGGCTCACCCTCACCGACTGCACCCCGCTGGCCAAGGTTGCAGGTGCGCGCCCCGATCGGCGGCGGCGCCGCCGCCGAGCTCGGCGGTGCCGTTCGGCCGGGCCGCCCGGGACTCCGGCGGCACGCTGGTCGCCGGGTCCGGGCCGGGGGAGTGGCTGCTGCTGGCGGCGCCGGGCCAGGGCCCGGCGCTGGCCGTCCGCCTGGGCGACCTCGCCGCCCGCTGCCCCGGCGAGCTGGTGACGGCGACCGACGTGACCCACGGCCGCGCCCTGATGCGGCTCACCGGTCAACGCGCGGCCAGCGTGCTGGCCAAGCTCTGCGGCGTCGACACCTGCCGACGGCGATCACCCCGGACGGGGCGGCGTTCCGCACCGCGGTCGCCGCCGTGGCCACCGACGTGATCCGGGACGACGCCGGTGGCGTGCCCTCCTACCTGCTGCACTGCGAGCGCTCCTCCGGCGCGTACCTGTTCGGCGAGCTGCTCGGCGGCCGGCGGCGAGTTCGGCATCGAGATCGACGGCTTCACCACTGAAGGAACCTGAACCACCACTTGTTGACCTGAGGAGTCCGCATGGCAATCCCAAGCGACCTCGACATCGCCCGCGCGGCGCTGCTCAAGCCGCTCGACGACATCGCCCACGAACTGGGCATCGGCGCAGCACCTGCTGGAGCCCTACGGCGAGAGCGTGGTGAAAATCAAGCTGGCGGCGATCGACGAGCTGGCCGACCGGCCGAAGGCGAAGTACGTGGTGGTCACCGCGATCACCCCCACCCCGCTCGGCGAGGGGAAGACCACCACCACGGTGGGGCTGGGCCAGGGATTCCGCCACATCGGCAAGCGGGCCACGGTCGCGATCCGGCAGCCGTCGATGGGACCGACGTTCGGCATCAAGGGCGGCGCCGCGGGCGGCGGGTACAGCCAGGTCGTCCCGATGGAGGTGCTGAACCTGCATCTGACCGGCGACATGCACGCGGTCACCGCCGCGCACAACATGCTGTCCGCGATGATCGACAACCACCTGTACCAGGGCAACAAGCTCGGCCTCGACCAGCACAACATCACCTGGCGCCGGGTGCTCGACGTCAACGACCGGGCGCTGCGCAACATCGTGATCGGGCTCGGCTCGCGCATGGACGGGGTGCCGCGGCAGACCGGGTTCGACATCACCGCCGCCTCCGAGGTGATGGCCACGCTGGCGCTGAGCAGCTCGCTGGCCGACCTGCGGGCGCGGCTCGGCCGGATCGTGGTCGGCTACACCTCGGCCGGTGACCCGGTCACCGCCGAGCAGCTGAGCGGCGCCGGGTCGATGGCGGTGATCCTGCGGGACGCGATCAAGCCGAACCTGCTGCAGACGCTGGAGAACACCCCGGTGCTGGTGCACACCGGGCCGTTCGGCAACATCGCCACCGGGAACTCCTCGGTGGTCGCCGACCTGATCGGCATCCACGCCGGCGACTTCCTCATCACCGAGGCCGGGTTCGGCGCCGACATGGGCGCGGAGCGGTTCTTCAACATCAAGTGCCGCGCGTCCGGCCTGCAGCCCGACGCGGCGGTCGTGGTCGCCACGGTCAGGGCGCTGAAGGCGCACTCCGGCAAGTACAAGATCGTCGCGGGCAAGCCGCTGCCCGAGGACCTGCTCGCCGAGAACCCGGACGACGTGCTCGCGGGCGCGGCCAACCTGCGCAAGCAGATCGAGAACGTGCGGCTGCACGGCGTGTCACCGGTGGTGGCCATCAACGCCTTCCCCACCGACCATCCCGTCCGAGCACGACGCCATCCGCGAGGTCGCGGCGGCGGCCGGCGCCAGGTCCGCGGTGTGCACGCACTTCGCCGACGGCGGCCGGGGCGCGGCCGAGCTGGCCGAGGCGGTCGCCGAGGCCGCCGGCGAGCCCAGCGACTTCCGGTTCCTGTACGACAGCGAGGCGAGCCTGAAGGAGAAGATCGAGGCCGTCGCGACCCGCGTCTACGGCGCCGACGGCGTGGAGTACTCGGCGCAGGCCAGCAAGCAGCTCGGCACGTACGAGAAGGCCGGGTTCGGCACGCTGCCGGTGTGCATCGCCAAGACGCACCTGTCGATCTCGTCGGACCCCACGCTCAAGGGGGCGCCCACCGGCTGGACCCTGCCGGTGCGCGAGGTCCGCGCCTCGGTCGGCGCCGGGTTCGTGTACCCGATCTGCGGCGAGATGCGCACCATGCCGGGGCTCGGCACGAACCCGGCGGCCGCCCGGATCGACCTCGACGAGAACGGCGAGATCGTCGGGCTGTCCTGATCCGCGCGGATCAGGCCCGGCCGCCGGGGCTGCTGGTGCCCGCGGTGAACGCCCGCGCGGGCGCCTGCTTGGCGCCCCCTTTTGCCGGGCATGTCTCAGGCGTAGCCTCGGCAGCGTGTAGTGCAGGTAAACGCCGTCCACTGTCGTGGTTACGGGTCCAGATAAGAGGGGCCGATCGGAAGGTGACCTTACGGTGACGCTGTCTGCGGAGCGCCCGCGTCTGATCGTGCCCGGGCTGCTGCCCGCGGACCCGTCGCTGGAGCGGTACCGGGTGCAGCCCGGGGCCGTCACCGCCGTCGAGCTCGACCCGGGCGACATGCTCACGGTCACCGACACCGAGGGCCGGCAGCGTGGTGAGCTCACCGTGCTCGCGGGCGGCCGCGAGGACTACGGGGCGCTCGGGACGGCGGCCGACACCTCGGCCACGGTGCTGCGCGCGCTGGCCCGGCCCGGGGCGCCCCGGCCACCCGGGGCGGCCATCCCACCCGGGCCCGACGGCGACCGGCTGCCGGAGGCGGAAGCCGCCGCCGTCATCGGCCAGCTGGTGGCGCGGGGGCTCGACCCCGGGCAGATCCGCGCGGTGGCGCTGTTCGGGGAGTGGTCGCCCGCGGGCACGCGGGCGGAGTTCACCGCCCAGCAGCGGCTGACCTGCGTGGTGGCCGCGCCCGGCGGGCTGATGGGCGTGGACGAGCACAACCCGCCCTCGGACCTGGTGATCGAGGTCCGGCGGGTGACGCCGCGGCAGCCCCGCGAGCCGCGGCTGCCGCCGCCGCTGGCCGACCCGGTGCTCGACCTGCGGGTGGACACCGCGACGGCGTGCTCCTACGAGGTGGAGGCGGGCCAGTACATCCAGGTCATCGACGTCGAGGGCCGGCAGTGCTCCGACTTCCTCGCGTTCCACGCCCGGCGGCTCGCCGAGGGAGACGAGCGCGGCCTGGACGCCACCACCACCCGCAACCTGATGGGGAACGCCTACCCCCAGCCGGGGCTGTTCGGGAAGTTCTACGACCAGGACATGCGGCCGCTGGTGGAGGTGGTGCGCGACACGGTCGGGCGGCACGACACGTTCGCCCTGGCCTGCAACGCCAAGTACTACGAGGACATGGGCTACCCGGGCCATGTGAACTGCACGGACAACTTCAACGGCCAGCTCGCCCGGTACGGGATAGCGCCGCGCCGCGGCTGGCCGGCGCTCAACTTCTTCTACAACACCTCCTTCAGCGACGCGAACCAGCTGGTCTTCGACGAGCCGTGGTCACGGCCCGGCGACTACGTCCTGCTGCGGGCCATGAGCGACCTGGTGTGCGCCTCGTCCGCCTGCCCGGACGACATCGATCCGGCCAACGCCTGGAACCCCACCGACATCCACGTCCGCGTCTACCCGGCCGAGCGGAGGTTCTCGATGGCGGTAGCGCACCGGGTCACCCCGGACAGCGAGCCCAAGCTGACCAAGGAAACCGGGTTCCACCCGCGCTGGTCGCAGCTGACCAGGCAGGTGACCGAGTACCGCGGCTACTGGCTGCCGACCAGCTTCGACAACCACGGCGCGATCGACGAGTACTGGGCCTGCCGCGAGGGCGCGGTGGTGATGGACCTGTCCCCGCTGCGCAAGTTCGAGGTGGTGGGGCCGGACGCGGAGGCGCTGCTGCAGGCCGCGGTCACCCGCAACATCCGCAAGCTCGCCACCGGCCAGGTGGTGTACACGGCCATGTGCAACGAGACCGGCGGCATGCTCGACGACGCGACGATCTTCCGGCTCGGCCCGGACACGTTCCGCTTCGTCGGCGGCGACGAGTACGACGGGACCTGGCTGCGCCAGCTCGCCGGGCGGCTGGGGCTTGACCAGGTGTGGATCAAGCACTCCACCGACCAGCTGCACAACATCGCCGTGCAGGGCCCCAAGTCGCGGGACCTGCTCCGGGAGCTGGTGTGGACCCCGGCCGACCCAGCCCGACTTCGGCGACCTGACCTGGTTCCGGTTCGCGATCGGGCGCGTCGGCGGGCCCGAGGGCCTGCCGATGATCGTCTCCCGGACCGGGTACAGCGGCGAGCTCGGCTACGAGCTGTGGTGCCATCCGAAGGACGCGCCCGCGCTGTGGGACGCGGTGTGGGAGGCCGGGCAGCCGCACGGGCTCACCCCGCTGGGCCTGGACGCCCTGGACATCCTGCGCATCGAGGCCGGCCTGATCTTCGCCGGGTACGAGTTCAGCGACCAGGTCGACCCCTATCGAGGCCGGCATCGGCTTCACCGTCCCGCTGAAGACCAAGGAGGACGACTTCGTCGGCCGGGCCGCGCTGGAACGGCGCAAGGCCTCGCCGCAGCGCACCCTGGTCGGGCTCGAACTGGCCGGGAACGAGCCCGCCGGGCACGGGGACTGCGTGCACGTCGGCCGGTCCCAGGTCGGGGTGATCACGCAGCGGCACCCGCTCGCCGCTGCTGCGCACCAACATCGCGCTGTGCCGGATGGCGGTGGAGTACTCCGAGACCGGCACCGAGGTCGAGGTGGGCAAGCTGGACGGGCACCGCAAGCGCATCCCCGCGACCGTCGTCCGGTTCCCGTTCTACGACCCCGACAAGACCCGCCCGCGTTCCTGACGGATGGCCGCGCCCCGGTGGGCGTCCGGATGGGTGGGGTGGAATTCATATCACGGCTCTTGGTCATGATCACGTCCGATTCGTCGCGGTTCGCGTGACCAATATCCGTGATACGTGGCTGACCACCGTCCAGCATCTGAGACGGCAGGGCCGCGCCACGCAGGACAAGCTCAGAGGACCGCGGAGATCAGGCCGGCGCGCTCCATCAGCAGTTCCGCCGCGCTGCGCATGGCCCGCGGGCCGAACCGCACCGCCGGGCCCTGGATGCCGAGGATCGCCACCAGATGGCCGGCCGGGTCCATGACCGGCACGGCGACCGCGTTGAGATCCTCCTCGCGCTCCCCCACTGCCTGGCCCCAGCCGCGCTCCCGGACCTCCGCCACCTCGGCCCGGAGCGCGTCGTGATCCACGCTTGTGCGCTCGGTGTAGGCATGTAGCGGCCCGGCCGGGACCGTGCCGCCGTGGGCGAGGAAGACCTTGCCGACCGCGGTCGCGTGCGCGGCGCTGGCCCGCCCCACCTCGGCGACGCTGCGCACCGACAGCGGGCTCTGCACGTAGTCGAGGGTGATCGCCTCGTGCCCGCCCGGCACCGACAGCGTGGCCGTCTCCTGGATGCGGCCCACGATGTCCTCCAGGTGCGGACGGGCCAGGGAGCGGACGTCCAGCCGCTCGCCCGCGGCGTTCGCCAGCCGGATGACCCCGACGCCCAGCCGGTAGCGCCCGGTGGCGGTGACGTGCTCGACCAGCCCGCCGCTCACCAGCGTGGCCAGGATCCGGGAGATCGTGCTGACGTTGATGCCGGTGCGCCGGGCGATCTCGTTGGTCCCCAGCTCGCCCCGGGCGCCGGCGAGCTCGCCCAGGATCGCGATCGCCCGCTGCACGGCGGCGACCTGGCGGGTGGCTGGCTGACCTGTTCTGGCCACGGTATGATCCCGGTAGATATGGAAATACTATTGCCTTTAGGGCAATAGTACACGGGCGAGGCGCGGCGAAGGCGGGACGCGATGATTCCGGGTCACAGCAGGTACGTGATCGTCGGCGCGGGTATCCACGGGCTGTCCACCGCCTGGCATCTCGCGGCGGAGCTGCGGCGCCGCGGCCTCGGCGGCGGCGAGGACGTCCTGGTGCTCGACAAGCGCGGCGTGGGCGCCGGCGCGTCCGGCATCGCCTGCGGCGTCATCCGCAACAACTACTTCCAGCCGGCGATGCGCGAGCTCATGGCGCACTCGGTCGGCGTCTGGGAGTCGGACCCCGATGCGTTCGCCTACCACCCCGTCGGCTACCTGCAGATCGCCCCGGAGGCGATGCACGCCGGCGTCGCGAAGATCTTCGCCGAGCAGCAGGCGATCGGCTACCCCTCGGTGCTCGTCGAGGGGGAGCGCGACTGCCGCGCGTACATGCTGGCGCTGTTCGGCGACTGGCGGGCGCCCGGGACCACCGCGATCCTGCACGAGCAGCGGGGCGGCTACGCCAACAACGTCCGCTCGCTGCGCGGCCTGGCGGCCAAGGCCGAGGCCGAGGGGGTGCGGATCGCCACCGGGGTCACCGTCACCGGGATCGCGGACCAGCGGCGGCGCGGTGACCGCGGTGGAGACGGACCAGGGCGTGGTCGGCTGCGAGCAGCTGGTGATCGCGGCCGGCCCGTGGGTCCGCGACCTGTGGGCCATGCTCGGCCTGCCGTCGCACATCACGGTCACCACGCCCGACGGCGCCGTGCACGACGGCCAGCCGATGTGGACCTACTGGGCGCTGCAGGAGGGGACGCTGGCGGTCGACCCGGGGGAGTTCACCACCAACGAGGGCACGCCGCCGCCCGTTCTGCACGTCGACTCCGACGCCCCGCTCTACGACGACCACACCGGTGACCTGATCACCGACCAGATGTGGGGGATCTACTACAAGCCGGACTTCTACTTCGGCGGGGTCCAGGGCGGCACCTCGCCCTATACAGTCGCCGGGCCAGCCGCGGAGGTCGCCGTCGACCCCTACGGCCCGGAAAGCCCGGAGTACACGGTGACCGAGGACTTCGTCCGGATGTGGACCTCCGCGCTGGCGCACTGCCACGGGCGGTTCGAGGGCAAGCGCCAGCTGTACCGGCATGAGCCCACCGGCGGCATCGGCGCGTTCACGCCGGACAGCTTCCCGGTCTTCGACACCTTCCGCCAGAACGCCTACGTGATCGCCGACTCCAACCACGGCTACAAGATGATCGGGGTCGGCGCGCTGGTGGCGAAGGAACTGCTCGGCGAGCCGCAGGCGCTGCTCGCGCCGTTCCGGTTCGGCCGCTACCGCACCGGCGAGCTGCACCCGACGAGCAACTCGCCGTTCCCCTGGAGCTGACCGCCGATGCAGCTGACCGCCTCGAACAGCCGCCTCGCTTGGTGTGGCCGCCGCTGTTACTCGGCGGTGACGGTCTCCTCCTCCCGCAGCAGCGCCATCTGCTCGGGCGAGGGCTCGGTCGGGACCTCCTCGCGGAAGGTGATCCGCGACTTGTCCTGCACGATCCGCCGGTAGAAGTACAGCAGCACCGCGACCACCAGCACGCCGACGCCGAGGAGCACCGTCCGGACCGGGGTGAGCGTGGCGTCACGTACCCGGTCAGCGACGGGTTGGTCACGCCGAAGACGATCAGCACGGCGTTGTACACGGCGAGGACCGCGGCGATCCCCAGCCAGACCGGCCCCACCTTGATCGGGCGCGGCCAGTTCGGGCGGTCCCGGCGCAGCAGCAGGAAGCCGGTCAGCGCGAGGAAGTGGCACAAGACGTAGCCGATGTTGCTCATGTACAGGATGGCGAGGTTGCTGGAGACGAACAGCACCAGCAGCACGTTCACCACTAGGTCTACGGTCATCGCCCGCGCCGGCACGTGGATACCGGTTCAGGTGATAGAGCTGCTTGATCGTCATGTCGTCGCGCGCGATCCCGTACAGGGCGCGCGAGCCGTCGGCCGTCGATGAGATCATCGACAGGAACAGGCTGCCGATCAGCAGGACGAGGATGACCTGCCCCGCGCCGCTGCCCACGATCTTGTCGAAGGCGGCCACGTAGAACTGGCCCTCGGCGGCTGGCCGCGGACGGCGCGCCGGTCACCCCGCCCACGCCCGAGCGGGAACAGCAGGTACACGACCAGCGTGAACACCGCGGCCGCTGCGGAGCGCGATCGTGGTGTCCCGCCTGGTGTTCTGGTACTCCGGGGCGAACGTCGCGCAGATCTCGGCGGCGTAGATCGACCAGCCCATCAGGAACAGCCAGACCATCGCGGTCTTGAAGCCGATCCAGCCGTGCAGGGTCCAGGTCATGTTGGAGCTGTGCCAGGTCGCCGGTGAGGTAGGGCAGCACGATGAAGACGAACCAGCGGGACCAGGAGCCCGGCGCCGGTGACGTAGGAGATCCACACCGCCGGGCGGATGCCGAAGACGTTGAGCAGCCAGACCGCGACGATGGTGCCGATCGCGATGAAGTGCGCCAGGCCCAGGTGCACGGCGCCGTCGAAGACGCGACCAGGTCGCGGTCGGGAACCACTGGGCCTGGATCAGGTCGCCGATCATCTTGCCGAAGATCGACAGCACGACGGACCAGCCGATCCAGTAGCCGAAGGCCCCGATCGGGCCGGCCAGCGAGAACCTGCCCGCGCCAGCCCTCGTGCGCGTACAGCGAGATGCCGCCGGGCTTGTCCGGGAACATCGACGCGGTCTCGGCGTAGATCCAGGTCTGCAGCATGCCGACGCCGGCCGAGATCGCCCAGAGCACCACCGCGCCCCAGGTGCCGAGCACCCCCATGGAGAAGCCCGAGGGAGGCGATCAGGAAGCCCGGGTTGCACAGGGCGATGACGAACCCGTCCCACCAGCGGAGTGCCTTCAGCAGGTGCCGTTCCTCAACATACGCCTCAGCCATGCGGGCACCTCCGTTCACCCCAGGTGAACGTTGTTTAGCACGGCTGGCTCCCCGGTGTCTATATTTGTCACGGATTAGCAATGTCTTCTTTGCCAGGGGGCCCCGGCCGCCCGGCCTGTTCACGCCGCCTGGCCAGCACCTAGGATGCGAGCATGCGTGGCGCCCTGATCACCATCCGCTGCGACTGCGGCGACGTGGGCTACGCCGCGTACGGCGAGCGCTGGGTCTGCGCCAAGTGCGGCCGCGCCTGGAACACCGCCCAGATCCCGGCGGAGGAGTACTGGGGGATCATGCGGGACCAGCGCCGGATGCGGCTCACCGTGATCGGCGTGGTGCTGGCGATCACGGTGCCGATCGCGGCGCTGGTGCCCTTCCTCGGCATCCCGATCCTGTTTCTGCTCCCGGTTCTGATGGGCTTCTGGTTCATGTTCTACATGCCGCGCTGGCGCCGCCGGGTGCGGGAGCAGGCCAGAAGCCTGCGCAAGTGGACACTCCGCCCAGAGTGAGCTGACATGCCGGTGGTGCAGCAGCGGCAGCGGCCGCAGGCGCACGGTCCTGGCCCCGCGGGTCGCGCGGGACGCCCGGTGCTGCTGGCCACCCTCGACGTCCCGTTCGATCACGACGCCGTGGTGTTCGCGGTCGACTCGGCGGTGGAAATGGGGGCAGCGGCTCATCGTCGCCAACTTCGTCGAGCGGGCGCCGCTGCCGCTGTCGGCCATGCATGGGTTATGACGACCTGCCCTACCCGCCCGAGATGGCCGAGTCACTCGCTGAGCCGGTGCGGCTCGCCCGCTCGCTGGGGCGTGGAGGTGACCAGGCTCCGGGTGAAGAGCTTTCATCCGATCCCGGCCATGCTGGAGGTGGTCGCCGAGACCGATCCCGGGCTGTTCGTCTTCGGCCCCGACCGGAAGCAGGATCATGCGGCTGCGCTACTGGCGGGCCGCCCGCGCCATCCGCTCGAGCATCACCACCCTGGTCTGGCTGGCCGGCCTGACGCTCCAGGCCTGCCTGGCCGGCTAGGGACGCCGGGTCTGGCTGGCCGGCTGGAGGCGCGCGGTTACTGTCCGGGCAAGAAGGCGATCGGGAGGCGCACCGGCCCGGTGTTCCCGCTGTCAGGAAGCCAGGCCGCCTGGCCGGCCGGGCGCGGCTCGCGCAACCGCCGGGCGAGCACGGTCAGGGCCTCGCACATGTCGGTCCGCGCCACGTAGTGGCCGAGGCAGTAGTGGATGCCGCCGCCGAAGCCGAAGTGCGGCCGCCGCTCGCCGGCCGTGATGTCGAACCCCGCCACCGCGTCGCCGGGTCCCGCGTCCTCGGCGTCCCCCGGGTCGGTCCCGGCCGATTCGCACAACAGGTGGATCGTGGTGCCGGCCCTGATCTCGAGGCCGTCAAAGGTGAAGTCCGCCGTCGCCTCGCGCGTGACCCAGGTGGTGGTGGGGCGGATCCGCATGACCTCCTCGACCGCGGCCGGCCCAGCCCGGGACGCTCGGCCAGGAGCCGCCACTGGGCCGGGTGGTCCAGGAACGCCTGCATGGCCAGGCCGAGCTGGTTCCGGGTGGTGTCGAAGCCGCCGAAGATCAGCAGCACGAGCGAGTCGCGCAGCTCGGCCGCGGTCAGGCCCGCCCCGCCGGCCTCGCGCCCGCCCGGCTGGCCCGGCTCCCCGCCCTGCGCCTGCACCAGGCAGGTCACGAAGTCGTCCCGGGGGCTCCGCTGCCGGTCGGCGATCAGCGCGTCGGCGTAGCTGTACAGCGCCGCGAGCGCCGCCTCGATCCGCGGCAGGTGGTCACGGATCCGCACCCCCATGGCCAGGCCCACGGCCGCCGATTCCGCCGCGATGGTGGGCCACTCCCCCTCGGGGATGCCGAGCAGGATCGCGATGACCCGGGCCGCGTACGGCTCGGCGAACTCGGCCATGAACTCGCACCGGCCGGGCGCGGCGAACCCGTCGGCAAGCCCGGCCGCCAGCGCGCCGAAACGCGGCCGCAGCGGCTCGACGATCCGGCGCGAGAAGGCGGGGTTCAGCAGGCGGCGCAGCCGGTGATGCTCCTCGCCCTCCATGTTGAGCACCCAGCTGGCCCACCAGTCGGCGAACGGCCCGGAGGTGATGCCGTGGTGGGCAGGCCACAGCCTGCTTCCCTGCCGCAGGTCCGGGTGCCTGATCAGCCGGGACACCTGGTCGTACCGGAGCACCGCCAGGCCGTAGCTGGTCCGCGCGTACCAGCCGGCCTCCCTCGCCCGCCGCACCTGCGCGGAGGTGACGGAGAAGGCGGGATCGGCGATGTCGAAGAACGGTACCGGGTGATCCGGCGCGTAGGTCATCGCCCCTCCCTGTGGGCCCGCCCCGGTGGCCGTTCAGTAGGCCATCCACCCACCGTCGACCATAAGGTTCACGCCGCTGATGTAGCTCGCCTGGCCGGAGGCGAGGAACGCGACCGCCGCCGCGACGTCGGAGGGCTCGCCGAACCGCCCGAACGGGGTGCGCGAGCGCACGTACGCGGCGGAGACCGGGTCGGCCGCCAGATCGCCCGGCGCGCCGGTCATGATCTTGCCGGGCGCCACGGCGTTGCACATGATCCCGTCGCGGCCGTGCTCGACGGCGATCTGGCGGGTCATCTGGACCAGGCCGCCCTTGCCGACCGCGTAGGCGAAGTGGCCAGGCACCCCGACCATGCCGTGCTGTGAGGTGATGTTGATGATGCGGCCGCGCACCTCGCCGCGGGGTTCCTGGGTCAGCATCTGCCGGACCGCGGCCTGGCACAGCATGAAGGGACCCCGCAGGTTGACCGCCATCATGGCGTCCCAGTCCGCGTCGAGCGTGCCGAGCAGCGGCTTGGAGTGCTCGCCCGCCAGCACCGCGTTGTTGACCAGAACGTCCAGCCGGCCGTAGCTGCCCACGGCCCGCGCCACCAGCCGCTCGCATTCCGCCCGGGACGACACGTCGGTGCGGACGAACTCGCACTGCCCGCCCCGGGCACCGATCTCCTCGTCGGTGGGCGCGCCGCCGCCGGTCAGCGGGTCACGGCGGATGTCGGCCAGCAGCACCGCGAAGCCGTCGGCGGCCAGGCGTTCCGCGATCGCCCGGCCGATCCCTGAGGACGATCCGGTGACGATGGCACAGCCGGTCATCAGCGAATTGTCGCGCCGGCGCTCAGCCGAAGTCCAGCAGCACCTTCCCGGTCTTACCCGGCTTCACCAGGTAGTCGAACGCCTCGGCCGCCTCCGCGGCGGGGAACACCCGGTCGATCTCCGGGAGCGCCCGGCCAGCGGCCAGCAGCGGTACCACCGACCGGATGAACGCCTGGACCGCGGCCGCCTTCTCCTCGGGCGGCCGCGCCCGCAGCACCGTTCCCCGCAGGCTCGCCCGCTTTCCCATCAGGGTGCGCAACGATACGGCGCCCTCCTGTCCTGCCGTCGTCCCGACGATGACGATCCGGCCCTTCAGCGCGAGCACGCTGAAGTCGAAATCCAGGTTCGGCGCCCCGATCAGCTCGAGGACGACGTCCGCGCCGCCCAGGGCGGCGACGCGCTCCGCGGCGTTGTCCGGCGTTACCACGATCGCGCCCTCCGCGGCGAGGATGCGGGCCGAATCGGGCGACCTGACGTTCGCGACCACCCGGGCGCCCGCCACCCGCCCCATCCGGACCGCGGCCGAGCCGACGGCGCCGTTCGCGCCGTTCACCAGCAGCGTCTCGCCCATGAGCAGTCCGCACTGGGTGAAGACGGCGTCATGCGCGGTGATGTAGGCCTCCGGCACCGCCGCCGCGGACTCGTCGGTCAGGTTGCCGGGGATCGCGGCGAGATGCCGCTCGTGCACCAGCACCCGGTCGGCCAGCCCGCCGCCGCCGACGAGCCCGAACACCCGGTCGCCGACATGCCATGCGCGGACGGCGTCCCCGGTGGCGGCCACCTCGCCCGCGACCTCCAGGCCGGGGATGTCCTTCGGCGCCCCCGGCGGCGGGGGGTAGTGCCCTTGCCGCTGAGACACGTCGGCCCAGTTCACGCCCGCGAACCGGGCGGCCACGAGGACCTCGTCGGCCGCCGGGACCGGGTCGGGGCGCTCGACGACGGCGACTACCTCGTTCCCCCCGGCCCCGGTGAACGTCACGGCTCTCACTGGCTGTCCTCCGCTGCTCGTGTCCGGCCAGAGGGCCCGTATGGCGCGGGTGGCCCACGCGGCGCCTCGCGGCGTGTCGCCCGATAGTCCCATACCGTCCATGCCGTGCCATCGGCCGGCAGGCCCGGGCGCCGTAGCTATCGGCCGAGAGGGCCCCGGGTACCGCCCGTCCCCGCCGGCCGGCCCAGGCCCACAACGCGGCGACGGCGCGGGCACACGGACCCGGCGTTTCTGTTTGCCGGGACCCGCGCGCCCGTGACGGCTGCGTGACCGCGCGTTAGCTGGACGGGGTCTGGGTGCCGCCGTCCGCCGCCCGTAGGCTGGAGGGAAATGAATTTGCTGGTGGGTGGGCGGTGGCGGTGACGAACGAGACGGCGTACACGGCGGTCATAGGCGGTACCGGCACGGGCGGCGCGGCGGACGGCGCCGTCGCCCGGTGGGCCGCGGAGAACCCGCGGTCGGCGGCGCTCAGCGCCCGTGCCCGGGAGCTGTTTCCCGGCGGCGTGACGCACGACGTCCGGCTGGCCGACCCGTTCCCGCTCGCGGTGGCGCGGGCCGAGGGCGCACGCAAATGGGACCTCGACGGCCACGAGCTCGTCTGCTACGTCATGGGCCACGGCGCGCTGCTGTTGGGGCACAGCCGTCCCGAGGTGGTGTCGGCGGTCCGGGACCAGGCGGGCAGGTTCTTCCATCCGGGCGCGAACCACGAGCTCGAGTGCGACTGGGCCGAGCTGGTCATCCGGCTCGTCCCCTCCGCCGAGCGGGTGCGCTTCACCTCAAGCGGGACCGAGGCGTCCCTGCTGGCGCTGCGGGTGGCCCGGGCAGCCACCGGCCGGGACAAGATCGTCAAGCTGTCCGGGCACTTCCACGGCTGGCACGACCAGGTGGCGGTGGGCTCCGACCCGCCGTTCGACCGGCCGGACACGGCGGGCCTGCCCCGCGCTACCGCCGATACGGTGACCGTCATTCCCGCCGACACCGGCGCCCTGGCCGGGGCGCTGCAGGCGGGCGACGTCGCGGCGGTGATCCTCGAGCCGTCCGGAGCGGCCTGGGGCACCGTGCCGCTGCCGGAAGGGTTTCTGGCCGCGGCGCGGCGGCTGACCGGCGCCGCCGGTGCCCTGCTCGTCTACGACGAGGTGGTGTCGGGCTTCCGGTGGGCGCCCGGCGGCGTCCAGGAGCTCACCGGGGTGCATCCCGATCTCACTGTCCTGGGGAAGGTCCTGGCCGGTGGCATGCCGGGCGGCGCCGTGTGCGGCCGCGCCGACCTGATGGACCATATCGGCGGCCCGGCGGCCGGCCCGGGGCGGGTGGCGCACCCCGGCACGCACAACGCCCACGCGCTGTCGGCCGCGGCCGGTGTCACCACGCTCGGCCTCGCGGCGCCGGGGGAGCTCCAGGCCCGCGCGGACCGGCTGGCCGCGTCGCTGCGCGAGGAGCTCACCGCGGCGTTCGAGCGGGCCGGCGTGGCCCGCCTGCGCCTACGGCGGGAGCTCGACATTCCACCTGCTGTTCGGGCATGGCGGGACGACCGACGGGCTCGACGCCGCGGCCCTGAAGAACGGCGTGCCCGCCTCGCTGTCGCCCGCGCTGCACTGCGCGATGCTCAGCCACGGGGTTCACCTGTTCCACGGCTCGGGCTTCCTGAGCGCCGCGCACGGCGACCGGGAGGTCGAGCAGACCGTCGGCGCGTTCGTGGCCACGCTTGGGCAGCTGCAGGCCGAGGGGCTGGTTTGAGCAGGCTGGACATCACCGGCGGGCGGGTGCTCGACCCGGGCCGGGGAATCGACGCGGTGGCGACCGTCAGCGTCGCCGACGGCATCATCACCGGCGTCGACCCGGCCGGGGGCGGCGCGGGCGGTGATGGCGCCGCGGCCAGCGGTGACGGCGCTCCCGCTGGTGATGACGTGCCCGGTGGTCACGGCACGGCCGGCCCGGCAGGCGATCGCCACGTGATCGACGCTGCGGGCCTGCTGGTGACCCCGGGCCTCGTCGACGTCCACACGCACCTGTTCCCCGGCGTCTCCCACTACGGCATCGAGCCGGACGCCCACTGCCTCGGCCGGGGAGTGACGACAGCGGTCGACGCGGGCTCGTCCGGCGCCCAGACCTTCCCCGGGCTGCGCCGCTACGTCATCGAGCGGTCGCGGACTCAGATCCTGGCCTTCCTCAACATCGCCGTCCAGGGGATGATCAGCCGCCTGGTCGGGGAGCTGGAGGACATCCGCTGGGCCTCGCCCGAGCAGGCCATCGCGTGCGCGCGCGAGAACCCGGACCTCATCGTCGGGATCAAGGTCCGCCTCGGCTGCCAGATGGTCGGGAACGACCCCGCGCCCGCGCTCCGGCTGGCGCGCGAGGCCGCCGACGCCCTCGGCCTGCCGCTCATGGTTCACGTCATCGACATGCGGCCCGCGCTGGACTGGCTGCTGCCCTACCTGGGCCCGGGAGACGTCGTGACGCACTGCTTCCACGGCAACGAGGGCGGCATCCTCGGCGCAGACGGCAGGGTGCTCCCGGCGGCGGGAGCCGCCCGGGAGCGCGGCGTGCTGTTCGACGTGGGCCACGGCGAGGGCAGCTTCGCCTACCACGTCGCGCGGAGCGCCCTCGCCCAGGGGTTCCCGCCCGACACCATCTCCAGTGACCTGCACGCGCACAACGTGGCCGGGCCCGTCTTCGATCAGGCGGTGACGCTCTCGAAGCTGCTGCACCTGGGCATGCGGCTCGAGGACGTCATCCGGGCGGCCACGTCGACTCCGGCGGCGGCCGTCGGCCGGGAGGCCCGCATCGGCGCCCTGGCCGCCGGCCGCGATGCCGACGTGTCGCTCTTCGAGCTGCGGGAGGGGGCCTGGCCACTGCCGGACGCGGCGGGTGCCACCGAGACCGTCGAGCGGCTCCTCGTCCCGCGCGTGGTCATCAGGGCGGGCCACGTCCGGGAGCTGGCGGAGCCGGGCATCCCGGGCGGCGTCTCCGCCCGCGGCGCCGGCGGGGCCGGCCGGTGACCATCTCGGCCGTCACCGGCGGCACCGTGATCACACCCGGCGGCCCGGCGCGGGCCGACGTGCTGATCGATGGCGGCACGATCGCGGTGATCGCGGATCACGGCGGCGCGAGCGCGGCGATGGGGGAGCACGGCGACCCGGGCGGGCAGCGGCTGGACGCATCGGGCTGCTACGTGCTGCCCGGCGGGGTCGACCCGCACTGTCATCTCATGCCCGGCGTCCACGCGGCGACATCCGCCGCGGCGCGCGGCGGAACCACGACCGTGCTCTCCTTCACCGGCCCGGCGGCCGGTGAGCGTGACCTGGACGCCCTGCTGCGCAACCGCGGCGAGCTGGAACGCGGCGGCGCCGTGACCGACATCGGCCTGCACGCGGCGGTCTACGATCCCGAGCACATCAGCCACGACGATCTCGCGGCGGTGAAGCGGGCGGGCGCGGCGGCCATCAAGATCTTCCTCGCCTATCCCGAGCTCGGGATCATGTGCTCCACCAGGCGGCTTTATGAGCTGATGTCGGCCGCCCGCGGGCTCGGCCTGCTGGTGCAGGTCCACTGCGAGAACGCGCCGCTGATCGAGGCGCTGGTGGAGGAGGGCCTGCACGCCGAGGCTCCGCAGGCCGGAACCCGGCCAGCCGGTGCCCCAGCCGGCGGGGCGGGCGCCACGGGGGTCGGTGCCGCCAGGGCGGCGGGCGGGGGAGCCGGCGCGGGATCGGGCCACCCCGGCGCCCGGATCTTCGCCGACACCCGGCCGCCCGAGGTCGAGGAGGAGGCGGTGGCGCGCACCCTCGCGGCCGCATCGCTGGCCGGCGCGGCCTGCTATCTCGTTCACCTGTCGTCGGCGGGCTCGGTGGAACAGGTGCGGCTCGCGCGCCGGCGTGGCCAGCGAGGCGTGTTCGCCGAGGTCTGCACGCATCACCTGCTGCTCGACGACACCCGCTACGCCGGCGCCGACGCCGAGCGCTACCTGGTCTGCCCGCCGCTGCGGGACCGCGGTGACGTCGAGGCCCTGTGGGAGGGGCTGGCCGACGGGACGATCGACACCGTCGGGTCCGACCACTGCCAGGTCAAGTCCTCCACCACCGGGCCCCTGGCGGAGGCCGGCCACTGCTACACCTACGGGCTGGCAGGCGCCGGGCCCCGGCTGCCGCTGCTGCTGTCCGCGGCGGCGGAGCGGGGGCTGCCCATCGAGCGGGTGGCGCGGCTCGCGGCGGAGAACCCGGCGCGCGCCTTCGGGCACTACCCGGGGAAGGGCGCGCTCGCGCCGGGATCCGACGCCGACATCGTGATCTTCGATCCCGACGGCGAGGCGGTCCTGCCGGACGACGGGTTCGGCGACGGCACCGGCGACAGCGTCTACGCGGGCCTGGCCACCCGCGGGCGGATCCGGGCGGTGCTGCTGCGCGGGCAGCAGATCGTCTCCGACGGCGTGCTCACCGATGACCGCCGGCGTGGCCGCTACCTGCCGGCCGCGGGTACTGCCGCCTAGATGTGCTGGCAAATGCGCGCTAATCTCACCGAAAGCGGCGACCATGGCGCTGAGGAGGGGTCAACCGACGTGATGTATGCCCGGCCCGCCGTCCGCCACGCCGCGGTCTGAGCACGACGTGGCGACGGCCTCCGTTCCGGCCGCGCCGGCCGTTTCCGGCCGGGACGCGCACCCCATCCTGGATCTGGTCGGCCGCAGGGCGGCCATCGGCATCGTCACGCTGTTCGCGGTGTCCGCGGTGGTCTTCCTGGCCACCCAGGTCCTGCCGGGCAATGCCGCTTTCGCCGTGCTCGGCCGGGGAGCGAACCCGGCCCGGCTCCGGGCGACCGAGCTGCAGCTGCACCTGAACCGCGGCATTTTCGACCAGTACTGGATCTGGCTGTCCGGGCTGTTCACCGGCAAGCTGGGCACCTCGCTGGCCAACGGCGAGCCGGTGTGGGCCCTGGTCAAGCCGCGCCTCATCAACTCGGCCGTGCTCGTCCTGGTCACCGGCGTGATCGGCTCGCTGCTCGGGGTGGTGCTCGGCGCCATCGCCGCGCTGCGGAAGGACAGCTGGTTCGACCATGTAACCTCGGTGATCGCGCTGGCCGTCACGTCCCTGCCGGAGTTCGTCGTGGCGATCGGCCTGATCATCGTGCTGTCGACGGTGGTCTGGCACGTGCTGCCCGCGGTGTCGCTGCTGCCGCCGGGCACCTACGCCTGGAGCCAGCCCGAGCTGCTGATCCTGCCGGTCGCGACGCTGGTGCTCGTGATCATCCCCTACATCTTCCGGATGATGCGCGCCGCCATGATCGAGGCCCTGGAGTCGGACTACGTGGAAATGGCCCGGCTGAAGGGGGTGCCGGAATGGCGGCTGGTGCTCATGCACGCGCTGCCGAACGCGCTGGCGCCCACCATCCAGGTGATCGGCCTCACCTTCCTCTACCTCGCCGGCGGGGTGGTGGTGGTGGAGTTCGTGTTCAACTTCCCCGGCATCGGCCAGGGGCTCGTGTTCGCCGTCGACAACCGGGACATCCCCGTGATCCAGTTCATCGTGGTGGCGCTCGCCGCGTTCTATGTAATCGTGAACATCGTGACCGACGTGGTCGCGCTGCTCGCCACCCCGCGGCGCAGGATCGCCCGGTAGCCATGGCCGCCGCCGCGCCCACCGTGCCGTCAGCGGCATCCGCGCGAGCCGGGCGGATGGGGCGCCATCCGTGGCTGTCGGTGCTGTGGACGGCGGCGCGCACCCCGCGCGGCGCCGCCGGCCTGGCGCTGGCGTCGGTGATCGTGCTGATCGCCGTGATCGGCCCGTTCGTGGCGTCCAAGCCCCCCGATGCGCTGCTGACCCTCCCCTTCGCCAAGCCATCCGGCCAGTTCCCGCTCGGCGGCGACTTCCTCGGCCGGGACGCCGCGTCCCGGGTGCTGAACGGCGGATGGGCGCTGCTGCTGATGGCCCTGGCCGCCACCGCGATCGGGATCGCCACCGGCGCCGCGGCCGGCATGTCGGCCGCGTACCTGCGCGGCAAGTCGGACAGCCTCATCATGCGCACGGTCGACGTGATCCTGGCGTTCCCGCAGCTGGTCTTCGCCCTGCTCCTGGTCAGCCTGCTGGGCCCAAAGCTGTGGCTCATCGTCCTCGCGGTCGGCCTGACCCACGCACCGGCGGTGGCCCGGGTCATCCGTTCGGCGACCCTGGACATCTCCGAACGGGACTACGTCAAGGTGGTGGAGCTGCAGGGCATGCGGCCGGCCAAGGTGATGACCAGCGAGATCCTGCCCAACCTCATCAGCCCGCTGATGGTGGAGGCGGGCCTCCGGCTCACCTACTCGATTGTGATCATGGCCGGGCTGGCCTTCCTCGGCTTCGGCCAGGCGCCGCCCGCCGCCAACTGGGGCCTGATGATCAACGAGAACCGGAGCGGCCTCCCGCTCAACCCGTGGGCGGTGATCGTCCCGGCCGTGCTGATCGCCCTGCTCACGATCGGCACCAACACGTTCACCGACGCCATCGCGCGGGTCACGATCGGCGTCGATCGCCGCCCCGAGGAGGCGGTCCTGCTGGACGAGCTCATCCCGGGACAGCCGCGGTGACCGGCGGTCTTCCCCCGCCGCCGGGCCCGGGCCCGGTGCCGCCCGCCGCCGACGGCGGCGACGGCAGCGCCGGGGTCAGGCTGGACGTCCGGGACCTCGAGATCCGGATCGGCGCGTCCGGCCCCGATGTCGTCAGCGGGATCTCCTTCGAGGTGCCCGCCGGGGAGGTGCTCGGCCTGGTCGGCGAGTCGGGATCGGGCAAGACCACCGTGGCGCTCGCCCTGCTCGGCCACGCGCGCCGGGGGCTGCGGATCAGCGGCGGCGAGGTTCGCCTCGACGGGACCGACCTGCTCCAGCTGCCGGCCGGCGACCTCCGGGCGCTGCGCGGCGCGCGGGTCTCCTACGTCCCGCAGGACCCGGCGGCCGCGCTCAACCCGACGCTGCGGGTGGGAACGCAGCTGCGCGAGGCGCTCAAGGTCCACCCGGGCGTGGTCGACGACCCGGGCGGCCGGGTGCTCGAGGTCATGCGCGAGGTCCGCCTCGACCCCACGCCCGAGATGCTGCGCCGCTATCCGCACCAGCTGTCCGGCGGTCAGCAGCAGCGGATCGGCCTGGCCATGGCGTTCTGCTGCCGGCCGTCGCTGATCGTGCTCGACGAGCCGACGACCGGCCTCGACGTCTCCACCCAGCGCCACGTCCTGGACACCGTCCGGAGCCTGTGCCGCTCCTACGGGGTGGCGGCGGTCTACGTGAGCCACGACCTCGCGGTCGTCGGCGGGCTGGTCGCCGAGGTGGCGGTCATGTACGCCGGGCGGATCGTCGAGATCGGCGCCACCGCCAAGGTGTTCGGCGAGCCGCTGCATCCCTACACGCGCGGGCTGCTCGCCGCCGTGCCGTCGCCGCAGCGGGCCGAGGTGCTGACCGGGATCGACGGCCAGCCGCCGCGGCCCGGCCGCCGCGGGCCGGGCTGCTCGTTCGCCTCCCGCTGCGGCTTCGCGGTCAGCGAGTGCCTGCAGCGGCCGCCGGAGCCCGTCCTCACCGACGGCCGCGCCGTCCGGTGCATCCGGGTGACGCAGATCCGGTCGGCGGGCACCGGCCGGCCCGCGGCCGTGACCGTCCGGGCCGCCGGCGGCCCGGACGCGACGCTGTCGCTGCGCACGGTGTCCGCCCGCTACGGGCGCGCGCAGGTCCTGTCCGGCATCGAGCTCGACGTGCAACCCGAGTCGTGCGTGGCGGTCGTCGGCGAGTCAGGCTCGGGGAAGACGACGCTCGCCCGCTGCATCGTCGGCCTGCACAGCGACTGGACCGGCGAGATCACCTTCGACGGGGGACGGCTGGTCCCCGGCGCCCGCGACCGGCCCAGGGAGACCCTGCGCCGGGTCCAGTACATCTTCCAGAACCCCTACACCTCGCTCAACCCACGCAAGACCGTCGGCCAGATCGTCGCGCAGCCGCTCGAGCAGCTGCTGGGGCTGCCCTACCGGGAGCGGACCGAGCGCGCCGCCCGGGTGCTGGAGGACGTGTCGCTGGGCAGCGACTTCGCCGGACGCTACCCGGACCAGCTCTCCGGCGGGGAACGGCAGCGGGTCGCCATCGCCCGCGCCCTGGTGGTGGAGCCCGACCTGCTGGTCTGCGACGAGGTGACCTCCGCGCTGGACGTGTCGGTGCAGGCGGTCATCGTGGAGGAGCTTCGGCGGCTCCAGCGCGAGCGTCACCTCGCCATGATCTTCATCACGCACAACCTGGCCCTGGTCCGGAGCATCGCCCAGTCCGCCGTCGTGCTCCGCGACGGCGCGGTGGTCGAGGCGGGCCCGGTCGAGCAGATACTCGAGCATCCGGCGGACCCGTATACGATCCGGCTGATCGCCGACGTGCCCAAGCTCGCCACGCCCGGCGAGCAGCGCGAGGCGGGCGGCGCCGCCGCGGCCGGGGCCGCCGCGCCGTAGGCGGACGGCCGGGCTCAGCCCGGCGGATAGGCCGCTGCCCAGAACTCCGCGACGTCGATCCGGCGCATGAAGGCCACGTCATCGCATCCCAGCGCGTACTCGATGAAGTCGCGCAGCGCCGAGGCGCGTCCCGGCTGCCCGCTCCAGCGCGAGTGCACGCCGACCGACATCAGCCGGCCGCCGCGGCCGTCCCGCGCCTCCTCGAGCAGGTAGTCCAGGGTCAGCTTCAGGCTCTCGGAGAAATGCCGGGGAGAGGCGTAGGTGGGCGGGATCAGGTAGCGGACGTCGTTGTGCACCTTGGTGTACGGCACGACCAGGAAGGGCCGGCCGAGCGCGGTCGCGTAGTACGGGAGCTCGTCGTTGTTCGCGTCGGAGTCGTACAGAAACCCGCCGTCCTCGGCCAGCAGCTCCCTGGTGTGCACGGTCGGGAACGACCGCACCATCCAGCCTCTGATCCGCTGGCCGGTCGTGCGCTGGATCGACTCGACGGCCCTGGCGATCTCCGCCCGCTCCCGCTCCCGGGTCATGCCCGCCCCCGGCCCGGCGTCCGGGCCGTACCAGTGGTAGCCGTGCCCGAGCACGTCGTGGTCGCGCTCGCGCAGCCACTCGCACAGCGGCGGGTTGCGCTCCAGCGCCCGCGCGACCGCGTTGAATGTGGCGGGGATCTGGTACCGGTCGATGAGGCGGCAGATCCGCCAGACGCCGACCCGGCTGCCGTACTCCATGTGGGTCTCGTTGCCGAGGTCGCGTATATCCGGGCCGTACTGGAAGGAATACTCGCCCCAGGTGTCGTTGACCCCGTCGTCGGCCAGCGAGTACTCGCCCCCCTCCTCGTGGTTGACCACCAGGTTGACCGCCACCAGTGCGCCACCGGGCCAGCGGACGCGGGGAGGCTCGGGGCCGTAGCCGACGAAGTCGCGCTCGGGACCGGGGAACGGGCGTGCGTCTGCGTCAGTCATGTGGCGATCATGGCAGCCGCGCCTCTTATGCTCGGTGCATGGGTGTGGCATTCGTGGCGCATTGCCTGCTGAATCAGAACTCCAAGGTGGGCGACGGGGCGCACTGCGCCGGCGTCTACTCCCCGGTGATCGACGTGCTGCGGGACAAGGGCTGGCGGATCGAGCAGATGCCCTGCCCCGAGCTCGCGTTCACCGGGCTGAACCGGTTCTGGGCGGTGAAGGAGCAGCTGGACACGGCCGCCTACCGGCGGCACTGCGAGCGGCTCGCCGAGGCCGTCGCCGCGGCGATCAGCGTGCGGGTCACCAAGGGCGAGGACGTGGTGCTGGTCGGCGTCGAGGGCAGCCCGTCGATGGGTGTGACGATCACCAGCTCCGACCCGCTGCGCGGCGGGCGCCCGGAGTGGCCGGACGGGACGGCCGAGCACGTCAGCGGGGAGGGCATCTTCGTCGAGGAGATCCGTAAGGCGCTCGCCAAGCGGGGGATCGGCTTCCCCCGGGTCGCGGGCGAGACGCACGCCCTGCCCGGCCACGACGAAGCCGCGCAGCGGGCCGGGCTCGAGTCCGCGCTGGAGGGCTGATGAAGCCCGACGAGCGCTCGTTCCGCATCATGCTGGCCGCCGACCGCTACGTGAACCCGCCACCGGGCGGCCTGGACGCGGTCGCCGTCGCTGCCGAGAAGGGCTGGGGCGTCATGCAGCTCCCCGCCGACGACTACCCGCCCGAGATCGCCGGGCCCCTCCTCGCCGAGGTGGCCGAGCAAATGGAGGAGTTCTCGCGGCACGGCTACGACTTCATTCTCGTCGGCGAACGCACCGGCCTGCCCGAGGCGCTCGCCAATGTCGGCGTCCCGCTCCCGGACGGGATCACCCCCGGGACGGCCGCTCAGCTGGCCGAGTTCCTCGCCGCCCGTCCCGCCCCGCACGCAGGCTGGGACACCGGCCAGCCCGCTGGCTGACCCCTCGCGCTTGGCCCTCCGGCTGAAGCAGGAGTTTTACAGCCTCCCTGGGATCAGATCCAGCCCCGTCGCGTCGGTCTGCACCCGCCAGAAGGACCCCGTCCGCTGCGACGCCTCGATGTCCGGCACCTTGGTGGCGGTCACGTACAGCACCGAGCCGTCGAAGATGCAGTTCGTGGTGTGCTCATCCATGTGGATCTCGGTGAGCACCTCCCCGTCCGGCGAGATCACCGTGATCCCGCCGGAGATCGTCGTGGCGACGAACAGCCGGCCGTCGGCGGCGAAGGCCATGCCGTCGGGCACGTGCCCGTCCGACAGCTGGCAGAACGTCTCCGGCTCCCCGCGGTCATCGAGCCGGCGGATCCGGTGCGCCATCGACTCGGTCCAGTAGAGCCGCTGGCTGGCGTCGAAGGCGATCCCGTTGGGGTAGACGCCCGGCAGCTCGTACAGCATCTCGCCCGCACCGCTCGGGCCGACCGCGAACAGCCGGCCGGGTGAGCGGACGTCGAAGCGGAAGTCCTGCTCCGACCCCGACTCGGTGAAGTACAGCCGCCCGTCCGGGCCGAACGCGAGGTCGTTCGGGCCGTACAGCTGGTAGCCGGCCACCTCGGAGAACAGCAGCTCCACGGTCCCGTCGGGCATGACCCGCTGGATGCCGGATACCGCGCTGGTGTCGCCGCTGCCCGGGACGTCGCCGCCCTGGGTCACGTAGATGGCGCCGTCCGTGCCGAGCACGGTGCCCCACGGCGAGCCGCCGGTGCGGGCGTAGGTGGACACGCTGCCGCCGGCGTAGGCCAGCAGCTCGCCGGTGTTGCCGTCGCAGAGCACCAGCCGCCCGTCGCCCATTACCGCCGGGCCCTCCGGGAAGCCGAGGCCGGAGGCAAGCAGGGTGGATTCCACCGATAAGTCCTTTCGGTCAGGTGAACGAGAAGTGCTCGAAGTCGAAGTCGGACAGCGGCTGGCCGACCCGGGCCGCCGAGTACCCGGTGATCTTGGTGCTGTACGCGTCGAGCGCGGCGATGAAGGCAGGGATGATGTACCCGCCCTGGTTGAAGTCGATCATCTGCATCTCGTGCTCGATCTGCTTGCGGGTCTCCGTGTTCGCCGTCGCGTTCGCCTGCTTGTACAGGTCGATGTACTTCGGCAGGCTCCAGTGCGTCTCGTTGAACGGGGACGTCGGCAGCATCGACTGCGCCACCTGCGCCAGGTACGGCGAGTAGTTGTAGAAGTCCTGCGAGAACGTCCAGTGCAGGTAGTTGGGGCCGAAGAAGGTGGTCGGATCGACCTGCTTCAGGTTGATCGTGACCCCGGCCGCCCGGGCCTGCTGCTGGAGCACGGTGGACATCGCGACCGTGCCGGTGGCCACGGGCGAGGTGACCAGCTGCACCGTCAGGTTCTCGTGCCCGGCCTTCTTCAGCAGCGACTTCGCCTGGCCGATGTCCTGCTCCCGGTGCAGCGAGCTGTCGAAGTTGGGGTCGTAGGGGGAGAAGACGTCGGAGCCGGCGGTCGCGAACCCGTCCAGCGCGGAGTCGATCAGCTGCGGGCGGCCCACCAGCAGCCGCATCGCCTGCCGGACGTTGACGTCGTTGAACGGCGCCTGGTCGACCCGCATCGTGAACGGGGTGATCGCCCCGGTGTGCGACGTGACGGTCTGCACGCCGCCGGCCGACTTCAGCGCCGCGATCTGCGGGCCCTCCAGGGCGCCCGCGCCGTGGATGACGCCGGTGGTCAGGGCGTTCTGCAGGGAGGTGCTGTCGCTGAAGTCGATGATCGTCACCGAGTCGACGTACGGCAGGCCCGACTTCCAGTAGTTGGGGTTCCGGACGAAGACGCTGCGCTGGCCCGGCGTGAAGCTCTGGTACTTGAACGGGCCGGTGCCGTTCGGCTTGGCCGGGTTGAAGCCGGTGGGCACGATGTACAGGTAGTACCAGTAGGCCAGCTGGTCGAGGAAGCTGCCGTAGGGGCTGGTCATCGGCACCTGGACGGTGAGCTTGTCGAGCTTCTTCAGGTTCTTCACGTCGATGGGCCCGAGCGAGTTCGCGCCGGTCAGCTTCCCGGTGATGAGCCGGTTGAGCGTGAAGATCACGTCGTCGGCGGTGAGCGGCTTGCCGTCGTGGAAGGTGATGCCGGGCCGGAGCCGGATCACCCACTGCGACGTCGACCCGTGCGGGCTGATCTCCTCGGCCAGCACGAACTCGGACTGCGCCCGGGTGTTCAGCTGGAGCAGCGGCTGGTAGAGCGACTGCGCGCGGGCCGTGTCGAGATAGGTCAGCCCCTTGTGCGGGTCGAGCGTGTCCGAGCCCGAGCCGCCGGTGAGGCCGACCTTCAGGGCGCCGCCCCGCTTCTTGGCCGCCGTCGCCGCCGGGCTGCTCGCGGCCGGTGCGGGCGAGCCCGAGCTGCTGCACGCGGCCAGCAGGCCGCCCGCGCCGGCCAGCGCTCCCGCCCCGGCCAGGCCGCGGAGGAACTGACGCCGGCCCAGCGGGTCCGGGGTCTCGCCGGGTCTGCCCGGTCGGTCTCCGTGATCGGTTTCGTTCATGAGTCCTCGGCCTCTCAGTCGGTGAAGGTAGATGTGTCAGGTTCCGATGCCTCGAGGAACATTTGCAGAACGAGCAGGCCCACCATCTCGACATGCGCGGCGGCCTCTGCTGCCGCGGCGGCGGCGTCGCCACGGGCGACCGCCTCGGCGATCCGCATGTGCCCGGTGGCGCAGTCCACGGAGGCCGCGGCGCCGGGCACGTCGCGCTGCCGCGCGGCGCCGGTGAGGGTGTACGCGTTGTCGATCAGCCGGGCCAGGTAGGGGTTCGCGGCGGCGGCGGCGAGCAGGTCGTGGAACGCCCCGTCATGCTGCCGGAAACCGTCGGTGTCCTGGCCCTGGGCGGCGCCGAGGGAGGCGGCGGCAAACTCGATCAGCTCGCTGCGCTGGGCCTGGGTGGCCCGCTCCGCGGCCAGCCGGGCGGCCAGCGACTCCAGGGCGCCCCGCACCTCGTAGATGTGCCGGATCAGATCGGCCGATGGGCGGACGATCCGGCCGCCGCGGGCGCCGTCGGCTTCGACCAGGCCGATCGCCTGCAGCCGGAGCAGCGCCTCCCGGACGGGGGTCTTGCTCACCCTCAGCTGCCGGGCGAGACTTGCCTCCGACACGCGCTCGCCGGGAGGCAGGCGCTTGCTGATGATCGCGTCGCGGAGGGTCTGGTAGACGATCTGGGTCAGGCTCTCCGGCTTTTCCGTGAGCGGTGCCAGCTGGTGAGCCATTCAGTCCCCCGGTGAGCGCAACTGACCAAGCTCCGGTGCATGACGGACCATATACGGTATATGGCATATGCCACAACCATCTGCGGTTGCCATTTCACCCCGGGCGGGCGATGGCGCCCGGGGGCCGGGAATTGGGGCCGTCGGGCGGGCTAGCTAGCTGGGTGATCCGGTGCGCCGGGCGGCTGAGCTGGGTGATCGGGCTAGCCGGGTGGGAGCATGCTCCGGTAGACGGCGATGAGCGCGGACTTCTGGTCCTCGGACAGGCGCTCGTCGGCGCGGATCGCGTCCTCCGTCAGCGGGCTCGCCGGGCCCGTCTCGCCCGGGTCGGGGCCGGCCGGGGTGATCAGGCCCGCCTCGGTCAGCAGCGTCTCGGCGGACACGTTCAGGGCGTCGGAGATCAGCTTGAGGACGCGGACCGAGGGCTGGTGCAGCCCGCGCTCGAGCTGGCTGAGGTAGGGATTGGACAGGCTGGTCAGCTCGGCGAGCTGCCGGAGCGACAGGTTGGCCATCTTCCGCTGGGCGTGGATGAAGGCGCCGAGCGCCTCGCGCTGTGCCTCCCACGGATCGCTCACGACGGTTTCCCGTTCGGCCTGTGACTCCCACCCATCGCTCACGTCAGTTCCTCGTTCCGTCCTGCATGCCGGCACGATCAGCATAGTGACCGGTGGCATGCGAAACGGCGGGCCCAGGCGTACCCGGGCCCGCCGCTCACCTGGTGTTACTTGGTGGCGCCGGTGGTCGTCCGCGCGGCCTGGCCGTTGCCCTTGACCGGGGTCAGGGGAGCGGTGGCCTTGAGCATGTCCTGGGCGAACTTGCGCTGGCTGGCCAGCAGCTGCTCGGCGAAGTCGTAGGCGTTCGCCACCACGTCCTCCGGCTTGGGGAGCCGGTCGGAGAGCGGCAGGTTCACGGCCGGGACCTTCGGCACGATGGACTGGACCGTGTCGGCCCAGGCGCGGATCGCGTCGATGACGGCCTCCTGGCTCTTGCGGACAGTCTTGAGGATCTCGTCCTGCAGTTCCTGCCCGGGGTAACGGGTCTCGGTCATGGCTACTCCTCTTCTTGGCATCTTCCGTTTTGCTAACTATACCAAGCAGAGGGAACTATTTGTCAAGCGGGCCTGGTCAGGGCCTTGTGTCGGCCGGCCAGCAGTGCTCCTGGGAACCCGCTAGCCCAACCCCGGGCTTCCAAACGTGCTAGACGCGCTCGAAGATGGAGGCGATGCCCTGGCCGCCGCCGATGTACATGGTGACCAGGGCGTAGTGGCCGCCGGTGCGGTGCAGCTCGTATAGCGCCTTGACGGCCAGTATCGTTCCGGTGGCGCCGCCGCCCGCACCACCGTCGCGGCCAGGTCACAGGGGAGCCATGGGCTCTGGGATATTGGACGCTCTGCCCCGGCCGGGTGGCAGCGAACCCGCCGTTGGTCCCGCCGGCCGGGACCGTAAGGCCTTACCCGCTGCCGTGGTGTGATCGCTGATGGTGGTGGGCTCCGTGATCATGCGGGGGCTGCCGGGATCTCGTGCCCGCCGCGGCGGCGTCCTGTTCATCCTCGGGTGCGAACCGTGCCCGCCTGGTCTAGATTTGACGCAGGCCACTGACCTGGCGCGGGCTTAGGCGGGGCCCACAGCAGCGCCAACCGCCAGGGAGTTTGTGAGTGCGCGCGCGTTCGGCGTGATAGCGGTACTGGACCTATCCGGCAAACTATGCTGGCCCAACTCAACCTGTTGAACAGGACTGATGCACACGAAAATCGCGAACAGGGTCAGATGGTGACTCAGGATGCCAGGAGGGCCACGGCGCACCCAGCCACCGCGCCCGGCCCCACGCAGGTATTGCTCATCGAAGACGATGACGCCGATGCCCTGCTGGTCGAGGAACTCCTGCTGGATGCCGCGGCCCCCGTCGTCCTGCGCCGGGCCCGGTCGCTGGCCGAGGCGAAGCCGCTCCTGCCCGAGGTGACGTGTGTGCTGCTCGATCTGGGCCTGCCCGACACCGGGGAACTGCAGGAGCTGCGGGGAGTGCGCTGGCTGGCCGAGCACATGCCCCGGCTGGCCGTGGTCGTGCTGACCGGCGTGGCCGACGAGCACCTCGGGGCGGAGGCCGTGCGGGCCGGGGCACAGGATTACCTGGTCAAGGGCCAGGTCGACGGGGCACTGCTGAACCGGGTCATCCGTTATGCGCTCGAACGCCTGCGCTCGGAGGAGGTCCAGCGCCAGCTGCGCGAGGCACAGATCTACGCGCGGGAGAACTCCCGGCTGGAACGCGGGCTGCTGCCGTCTCCGCTGCTGTCCGACCCGCGGCTGACGGTGGCGACGCAGTACCGGCCCGGCGGGGGGCAGATGCTGCTCGGCGGGGACTTCTTCGACGTGGTCGAGGCGGCCAACGGCTGGGTACACACGGTGGTCGGGGATGTCTGCGGGCGCGGTCCGGAAGAAGCCGCTCTCGGCGTCTGCCTGCGGGTGGCCTGGCGCACCATGGTGCTGGCCGCCGGCCGATGGCCGACGTCCTGTCGGCGGTCCAGCAGGTGCTGGAGCATGAGCGCCACGAGGAGCGGCTGTTCGCCACGCTGTGCATGATGTCGATCGCGCCCGACCGTTCCCACGGGCGGCTGCATCTGGCCGGCCACCCGCAGCCGTTGCTGATCACGCCCGGCGGGGTGCGGGAACTGGCGGCGCCGGTGTGCCCGCCCCCCGGCATCTCGCACGCGCGGGACTGGCCGAGCAGCGAGGTGGCGCTCGGCGACCATTGGTCCCTGGTCATGTACACCGACGGGCTGATCGAGGGCCGGATCGGCGAGGGTCCCGAGCGGCTTGGGAGCGAGGGGCTGACCGACATCATTCAGGCGTTCCTGGGAAGCACGCGGGCCATGCGACCGCTGGAACGCAAGCAGCGTGATGAGCACCTCCTCGGATGGCTCGTGGGTCATGTGCGCGAGCTCAACGGCGGCGACCTTGACGACGATCTGGCCGTGCTGGCGCTGGGATTCTCGTCCCTGGATGGCCGGTGAACGGCCGGCCCGGCGCCGCTCCAGTTCCGGGCGGCGCCGATGCCAGCGAGGCCGGGCTGACCGCTGCGGCTGATGGGACGGGGCCGGATGCCGGGACCGGGCCGGATGCCGGCGCCACCGGGATCGGGCTGTACCCCGACGCCGACCTGGCTGACGTCGAGCAGGACGCGGGCCACGAACCGGCCGCCACCGGGCCGGGAGCCGGCGCCGGGCTGGCGGGGACCGGGCCGGATGCCGGCGCCGAGGTGGTCGCGGCCACCCGCGCCCGCGCCATGGCGACCCGACTGGCCGGGGGCTGGCCGCTGCGCCGTACCTTCCTGGTCGGCTTTGTGATCGTCACGCTGTTCTCGCTGGCGGCGATCGTGGTCGGCGGCACGGCGCTCGCCAGCCTGGCCAGCGCCCGTGACCGGGTGGTGAACCAGATCGACCCCGCGGCGTTCCGCACCTCGCAGCTGGGGATCGCCTATCTCAACCAGGAGACCGGGGTCCGTGGCTACGCGCTCAGCGCGCGCCCCACCTTCCTGGCCCCGTACACCGACGGCCTCGCCCAGGAGCGGCAGCAGGTCAGCGCCCTGCGCCGCCTGCTCACCGGCTTCCCGGCCGCGTCGGCCGACCTCACCCAGGTGACCGCCCGGGCCGGCATCTGGCGGGCGCGTTACGCGGAGCCGACGATCAGGCAGGTGCGCACCACCGGGAAGCCCGTCACCGGCGCGACGACCAACCAGGGGAAGGCCGAGTTCGATGCCCTGCGCGCCGCGCTGAGCGGCCTCCAGACCGACCTGACCAGCGAGCGCAGGCACGCCGTCGCCGGGCTGAACGGTTCCGCGACAACGCTCAACGCGATCAGCCTCGGTGTCGGGATCTCGCTGCTGGTTATCCTGATCGTCCTCGCGTTCAGCCTCGAGATATCGGTGATCCGGCCGCTGTCCCGGCTTGCCGCCGACGCCCGCACGGTGGCCGACGGCGACTTCACGCACCACGTCGACCCCGGCGGCCCCCAGGAGGTGCGCACCACCGGGATCGACGTGAACCGCATGCGCGAGCGGATCCTGGCGGAACTGTCCACCGTCCGCGCGGCGAATGTGAGCCTGGAGGCGGCGCACGCGAGCCTGGAGGCCCGGACTGAGGACCTGCAGCGATCGAACGCGGAACTCGAGCAGTTCGCCTACGTGGCCTCCCACGACCTGCAGGAGCCGCTGCGGAAGGTGGCGAGCTTCGTCCAGCTATTGCAGCGCCGCTACGCGGGCCAGCTGGACGAGAAGGCCGACCAGTACATCGAGCTCGCCGTCAACGGCGCCAAGCGCATGCAGCAGCTGATCAACGACCTGCTGGCGTTCAGCCGGGTGGGGCGGACGGCTCAGCGGCGGGAGGAGGTCTCCTGCTCCGTGCTGCTCGCCCAGGCCTGGGCGAACCTTGGCCCGGCGGTCAGGGCCTCGCACGCCACGATCGAGGCGGGCCATCTGCCGATGGTGCTGGGGGAGACCTCGCTGCTCACCGCGGTGTTCCAGAACCTGCTCAGCAACGCGCTGAAGTTCGCCGGGGAGCAGCCCCCTCGCATCTCGGTGTCGGCGCGCCGGGAAGGAGAGCAGTGGCTGTTCTCGTTCAGCGATAACGGCATCGGGATCCCGGCCGAATACGCGGAGCGGATTTTCGTGATCTTCCAGCGGCTGCACGACCGTGCGGCATACCCGGGAACGGGCATCGGCCTGGCCATGTGCCGGAAGATAATTGAGTACCACGGCGGCCGCATCTGGCTCGATACGACGGTCACGTCCGGCGCCCGCTTCTGCTTCACCCTGCCCGCACGGCCCGAGGATGCCGATGCCCATGACTGAACGCGGCGAGTGCCAGCCGGTGCATGTGCTGCTGGGCGAGGACGACCCGGGGGACGTCCTGATGACCAAGGAAGCGTTCGAGCACTACAAGCTGCGCAACGTGCTGCACGTGGTGACCGACGGCGAGCAGGCGCTGCATTTCCTGCGCCGGACCGGCGGCTACGCCGACGCGCCCCGGCCGGGGCTGATCCTGCTCGATCTCAACCTGCCGCGCCTGGACGGCCTGGAGGTGCTCGCCGAGCTCAAGGCCGATCCGGTGCTCAAGGTCATCCCGGTGGTCATCCTGACCACGTCGCAGGCCCAGCAGGACGTCCTGCGCAGCTATGCCCTGCACGCCAACGCCTACGTCAGCAAGCCGGTGGACTTCGAGACCTTCATAGAAGTCATCCGGCAGATCGACAACTTCTTCGTCACGGTGGTGAAGCTGGCCCCGTGACCTCCCGGTGCCTGCGCTCCAGGAAGTCACGCTCGGCCGCGTTCCCGGCGTGGGCGATCGCCGCCCCGTATGCCAGCGCCGCCTCGCCATCCCGGCCCAGGCGGCGGAGCAGGTCGGCCCGGATGGCGTGGAACAGGTAGTAGTCCTGCAGGTCAAGGCGGTCCACGAGGGTGAGGGCCGCCGCTGGCCCGTCAACCTCGGCGACGGCCACCGCGCGGTTGAGCGCCACCACCGGGCCCGGGGCGATCACGACCAGCTGGTCGTACAGCTGCAGGATCTGCCCCCAGTCCGTCGCCACCGCCGACGGTGCATCGCTGTGCACCGCGTTGATCGCGGCCTGGATCTGGTAGGGCCCGGGCTGGTTGCGCCGCAGGCACCGCCGGACGATGGCCTGGCCTTCGGCGATGAGGCCGTGATCCCACCGGCTCCGGTCCTGGTCGGCCAGCAGCACGAGCCCGCCGTCGCCGGCCGTCCGGGTGGCCCGGCGTGACTCGATCAGCAGCATGAGGGCGAGCAGCCCGGCGACCTCGCCTTCGTCGGGCATGAGCCCGGCCAGCAGCCGGCCGAGCCGGATGGCCTCGGCACAGAGGTCCTCGCGGATCAGGCGGTCGCCCGAGCTCGCCGTGTAGCCCTCGCTGAAGATGAGGTAGACGACGGCCAGCACGGCCCGCAGGCGGTCCGGCAGCTCAGCCTCGGCCGGCACCCGGTAGGGGATCCTCGCGTCGCGGATCTTGCCCTTGGCGCGGACCAGCCGCTGGGCCATGGTCGGCTCGGGCACCAGGAAGGCGCGGGCGATCTCCGCGGTGGTGAGCCCTCCCAGGAGCCGCAGCGTCAGTGCCACCTGCGCGCCGGTGGCCAGCGCGGGGTGGCAGCAGGTGAAGATCAGGCGCAGCCGGTCGTCACGCACGGTACCCTCCTCCGGCGGATCGCCGCGGGCATGCAGCAGGGCGGCCTGGGCGTGCCGGTCCGCGCGGGATGCCTCCCGGCGGAGGCGGTCAACCGCGCGGTTGCGGGCGGTGGTGATGATCCAGCCGGCCGGGCTCGGGGGCAGGCCGGCGGCCGGCCACCGCTGCACCGCCACGGTGAACGCGTCCTGGACCGCCTCCTCCGCGATGTCGATGTCACCGAAGTGGCGGGCCAGGACGGCCACCGCGCGGCCGTATTCCTCGCGGAACACCCGCTCGATCTCCCGGGCACCGACGGCGGGCATGCTGGATCTCAGTCCCCGGCCTCGTCCACGAACGGCCGCACCTCGATCGGCAGGGTGACCACCCGGGCGAGCCGGCGGCCCCATTCCAGCGCGGCGTCGAGGTCAGGCGCCCTGACGATGGTGAACCCGCCGAGGTACTCCTTGCCCTCGGCGAACGGGCCGTCGGTCATGAGCACGTCGCCGCCGTCGAACCGCAGCACGGTGGCCGTGCCCGGGGCGTTCAGGCCGCCGGAGAAGACCCAGGCACCGGCGGCCTTCATCTCGTCCCGCAGCGTGCCGAGCTCGGCCATGATCTTCTCCAGGACATCGGGCGGGGGCGGGGTGCCCTCGGGCTGGTACACGCTGAGCAGGTAGTTCTTCATCTGGTCCTCCCTCACAGGCGTTCCGCTCACCCCCTACACGAACGGGCAACGGCCAGATCGACAATCCCGTGGTGCGCGGCAACCTCCCTGCCTCCGGGTGGCGCCGGCTGGCCCGTGAACCCGGTCACGGAGCCGGGGCAAAAATGCAGCAAAGCAAGGGCAATACAAGGGCAATAACGTGGCAATACCCTGACGGCCACCGTCCCTTCGTTACCATAGGTACCGGCAAATCACACATATCAGGCTCACGGAGGGCGGATATGACCAAGAAGATTCATGTCCACCTGATCGATGACCTGGATGCCTCCGAGGCAAGCGAGACGTTGCGGTTCGAGGTTGATGGCAGGCCGTATGAGATCGACCTGAGCAGCGACAACGCGCAGAAATTCCGGGCGGAAATCGCCCCCTATATCCGGCATGCCCGCCGGGCGGTCAGCCACGTCCGTCGGCGTGCCGGGGCCGGAAGCGGGCCGGGCCGGCCACGAGGCGGTGCCCAGGCGGCCCCGCGGGGCGGTATCACCGCCGAACGCGCCGCGGCCGGGTTAGCCGGCCCTGGCTATAGCGAAGGCGGCCCGCGCCGCGCGGATTCCGCTGGCGACATGGCCGCGGGGCATACGCCCGGCGGGGAATTCGGCGATGAGGGGCATCCCCCGTCATGACCGGCGGCGGGCCCGGCTGACCGGTCATGCCTCAGGCCCCACAGAGCATTCCCGCATCAACAGTTTCCCCAGCAGCCGGCCCCGGTACCGGCCGCTAACCTCATGGGCAGGATTCACCAGGGTTATGCCCGGTACACTAACCGCCTACGGGACGTCGTGGCTTAAGCCGGCGCATATCGAAGGCCGGTTCCCGCCCGTGGGGCGGCGGTCGCGAGCGTCCTTGTTGTTGGCAGAACACGATGGGAGTCCGAATGCGCGTTCTGGTTCTCGGCGGCGATGGTTTTTGTGGCTGGCCGACCACGTTGTACCTGTCGGACCGCGGTCATGACATCACCATCATCGACAACCTGAGCCGCCGGAAGATCGACGTCGAGCTTGAGGTGGATTCGCTGACGCCGATCCGCCCGACCGGTGAGCGGATCCGGGTGTGGCGTGAGGTGTCGGGGCGTGAGGTCGGTTTCATCAACCTGGACCTGGCGACCGAGTACGACCGGCTGGTGGCGGTGCTCGAGGACATCCGGCCCGACGCGATCGTGCACTTCGCCGAGCAACGGGCGGCGCCGTATTCGATGCGGAACACGCGCGCCAAGCGCTATACGGTGGACAACAACGTGCGGGCGACGCACAACCTGCTGACGGCGCTGGTGGCCACCGGGATCGATGCGTCGCTGGTGCATCTGGGCACCATGGGCGTTTACGGCTACGGCTGGTCCGGCACCGCCCCGATCCCCGAGGGTTACCTGACGGTGAAGGTGCCCACGCCCGACGGCGAGCTGGAGCGAGAGATCCTGCACCCGGCGAATCCAGGTTCGGTGTATCACCTGACCAAGACGCTGGACCAGCTGCTGTTCTCGTTCTACGCCAAGAACGACGGGCTGCGGATCACCGACCTGCACCAGGGCATCGTGTGGGGCACCCAGACCGACCAGACCAGCCGGGACGAGCGGCTGATCAACCGGTTCGACTACGACGGCGACTACGGCACCGTGCTGAACCGGTTCCTGATGCAGGCCGCGATCGGGCACCCGCTGACCGTGCACGGCACCGGCGGCCAGACCCGCGCGTTCATCCACATCCGCGACACGGTCCGGTGCATCGAGATCGCGATCACCAACCCGCCCGACGACCCGGCCCGTCCGCGCGTGCTCAACCAGATGACCGAGACGCACCGGCTCCTCGACCTGGCCAAGATGATCGCCGACGCGATGGACGCCGAGATCGCCTACCTGCCGAACCCGCGGCGTGAGGCGGAGGAAAACGACCTGATCGTGCGCAACGACCAGTTCCTGGCGCTCGGCCTGAACCCGACCACCCTGTCGGAGGGCCTGCTCGAGGAGGGCAAGGAGGTCGCCTACCGCTACCGCCACCGCGCCGACCCGACCAAGATCATCGCCAGGTCGGTGTGGCAGTCGGGCATGGAGACCTCGCCCGATCTCATGACCGAGCTGCCCGAGGAGTAGCCCTTACCGGCGGGCTGGGGCCCACCGGGCCCTGGCCCGGTAAGGGTCAGGGAGTCACGGCTTCGGCCGACAGTTCGGTGCTGCGCCGTATCGTGTCTATCGCGTGCTCCACCAGTGCGATCAGGACATCCCGGCCCGACGTCGGCTGGCGGGCGTCGCAGAGGACGACCGGGACATCCGGGTCGAGGTCGACCGCCGACCGGACGGCCTCGGGGTTGTAGCGGCGCGCACCTTCGAAGCAGTTCACCGCGAGGACGAACGGGACATGGTGCTTCTCGAAGTAGTCAACGGAGGGGAAGCAGTCGGCCAGCCGCCGGGTGTCCGCGAGCACGACCGCGCCGAGCGCGCCGCGCGCCAGCTCGTCCCACATGAACCAGAACCGTTCCTGGCCCGGCGTCCCGAACAGGTAGACGACCAGGTTCTGCCGGATGGTGATCCGGCCGAAGTCCAGGGCGACGGTGGTGGTGCTCTTGCGCTCCACCCCGTCCAGCACATCCACGTTCCGGCCCGGCGCGGTCAGCGGTTCCTCGGTACGCAGCGGGCGGATCTCGGTCACCGTGCCGACCAGGGTGGTCTTGCCCACCCCGAACCCCCCGGCAATGAGGATCTTGATGCTGACCGGTACGCCTGCCCGGTCGTCAGAGTCGGCGTAGGCCATCGACGACCTCCTTGAGAATCTGCGGATCGGGCAGCCTGGCCGGTGGGATGGGGTGGTGAATGGTGATAAGGGAACGTTCCCGCAGGTCGCTGAGGAGGATCTGGACCACTCCTAGAGGGAGATCGAGGTCTGCCGCGAGGTCAGCCACCGAGATGGGCAGCGAGGACAGCCGCAGCGCCGAGAGGTGTTCCGGCTCCAGGTCCGCTGGATCGTAGGAGCTTCCCCGCACCGCGATGATCATCGCGATCACGTCCAGCGCTTCCCCGGCCGGCCGAGTCCTGCCGCCGATCAGCGCATAGGGCCTGACCACAGGTCCTGCTTCTTGATCGAGCCAGCGGTCTTCGGGTAGGGCCATGGCAACTCATTCCGCCCCGTCCCCGGCCGTCGCGGGCCGGGGAAGCACCGACAGATGCGGCCCGACGCGCTTGACCAGGATCGCCATCTCATAGGCGATGAGGCCCACGTCGGCGGTGGCCGGGCTGAGCACGGCCAGGCAGCTTCCCTCGCCGGCCGCGGTCACGAACAGGAAGACGTTGTCCATCTCGACGATGGTCTGGCGGATGCGGCCGCCGCCGAAGTGCTGGCCGGCGCCCCGCGCGAGGCTCTGGAAGCCTGCCGCCACGGCGGACAGGTGCTCGGCATCTTCGCGGTTGAAGCCCTTCGAGGCCCCGATGGCGAGGCCGTCGCGGGAAAGGATGAGGGCCTTGTCGATCTGGTTGACCCGGGTGACGAGATCGTCAAGGAGCCAGCCCAGGTCAGCATCGGCGCTGGTGCCTGGACTCGCCAGCCGCTCCGCGTTGCCCACGTCGTTCCCCCTGGTCAGTCTTTGGTGCGGTGCGTGCTAGCGCCCGCGCCGCCCCCGTCCGTCCGGCCGGCTGCGGAGTCGGCGGTGATGCCCGTGTCCGCGGTCGGCCCGGCGGTGCCGGGCTCGGCACCCACGGGGTTCACATCCGTGCCGCCGGGGCCTCCGGTGTCCGTCCCCGGCTCGGCGGTGCTGTCGCCATTGCCGCCGGAGGGGTCGAAGACCGACCTGCCCCGCTCCCAGCCGCGCTGGATGGCTGACAAGGTGGCGCGGGTCTCCTCGGGCGACCGCTCGCGCTCGGCGGCCGACCAGTCGGTCGGCGGCGGCTCGGCGAGGACCCCGAGGTCCGCGGAGGGGCCGGGACGGGCGGGGGTTTCGCGAAGCTGCGGCGCCAGGCTGGCCTGGCGGACCCGCCGCGGCAGCCCGTCGTCCAGCTCAGTCCCGCCGTCGTCCAGCTCAGTCCCGCCGTCGTCCAGCTCAGTCCCGCCGTCGTCCAGCTCAGTCCCGCCCATCTCTTCGGCGGTTGCCGGGATGACGCTGCCGGGCCCGTTGCCCCCCTCCGGGGGGCGGGGGGTGAACTCGGTCGGGCGGCCTATGGTCCCCTCGTCGGGGTACCCCAGCGGCCGGTAGTCGGTGCTGTCGGACCGGTAGTCCGTGGTGTCAGGGCGGTAGTCGGTGGCGCCGGTGCCGGTCCCGTAATCAGTGGCGTCGGTGCTCTCGCCGGAGCTGGCCGGGGTGGTCTCCGGCCAGTCCAGGGCCGGTCCCCATTCCCCGCGCAGGCCGGTGACCGCCACCGGGATGGGCGGGGCGGGCGGAGCGGGCCGGAGGGGCTGGCTCTCATCCGGGCCGAGCCGCCCGTCCTCCGGTCCGGTGAGCTCACGCCCGCTGGAGATGGCGTGCCTGGCCATCCTGCCCTGCGGGCTGCTCCCGGCCGGCAGGGGCGGGGCGTCCTTGGTCGCGGCCCCCTCGGGGACGACCAGCGAGCGCGGGATCAGCACGATGGCCGTGGTCCCGCCGTACGCCGAGGAGCGGAGGGAGATCCGGATGTTCTGCCGCTTGGCGAGCTGGCCGGCGACGAAGAGGCCGAGCTGGTCGCTGCCGGAAAGGTCGAACGCCGGCGGGTTCTCCAGCTGGGCGTTGATCTCGTCCCGGTGGGCCGTGCTCATGCCCAGCCCGCGGTCCTCGATCTCCACCGCGAAGCCCTGGCCCACGACGCTGCCGGTGATCGACACCGGTGTCTGCGGCGGCGAGTAGATGGTCGCGTTCTCGGCCAGCTCGGCGATCATGTGGATGACGTCGCCGACCGCGGGCCCGGCGAGGGAGGCCTGCGTGGTCGCCGAGACCTTGATCCGGGTGTAGTCCTCCACCTCGGCGACCGCGGCCCGGAGCACGTCCACCAGCGGCACCGGGTTGCGCCAGCCGCGCGCGGGTGCCTCGCCGGACAAGATGATGAGGCTCTCGGCGTGCCGGCGCATGCGCGTCGCGAGGTGGTCCACCCGGAACAGGTCGTCGAGCTCCTGCGGATCCCTGGCCCGCCGTTCCATGGCGTCCAGCAGCGTCAGCTGCCGGTGCAGGAGCGACTGGCTGCGCCGGGCCAGGTTACGGAAGATGTGGCTGATGCCCTCGCGGAGCTTGGCCTGCCCGACGGCCGCCTCCACGGCCGTCTGCTGCACCGTGGCGAAGGCCTCGCCGACCTGGCGGACCTCATCGGAGGTGGCAGTGATGGGCGGCGCCTGGGCGGAGGCGTCCACTTCCTCGCCCACCGCCAGCCGGGCTCACCACGTCGGGCAGCCGCTCGTTCGCCAGTTCCAGCGCGGTCTCCCGGAGGGAGGACAGCTCACGCACCAGGCGGCGGCCGATCCACAGGCCCAGGGCGGCGGAGATGGCGATCGCGACCAGGCCCACGCCGCCGACCAGGAACAGCCGGAGGTAGGCGGCGGTGGCCTGGCTGTCGGCCTGGCTCGTGAGCGCGTTCGCTGCCTGCAGGCCGGCCGCCTGGAAACCGGCGCCGACCCCCCCGACCGTCTGCTGCCACGCGAGCGGCGAGACCGGCGGCACGGCGCCCGGCCGGGTGCCGACCACCGTGTTCTCCAGCGACAGCAGCGCCAGGTACTCGCGCGGGCTGGTGGCGTGGATGTAGTAGGCGCGGTACTGGGGATCGAGGTCGGGGAGCGTCAGGTTGTAGAACGCCCGGCGGGACCCCACGAGCTGGGTGAAGGCCTGGAGATCGGCCGGGGTGAACTGGCGGCTGGTCTGACCGGCCGTCAGCAGCGTGTTCTCCTGCGCCAGCATGTCCTCCGACTGGCCCATCCGCACGAACGCCAGCGCCTGGGCCACCAGCTGCGCGCTGTTCTGCTGGCGGATCGCCGCGCTCAGGACCCGGTAGGACTGCTGGACGATGGCGTTGTACTCGCTGAAGGCCCGCGAGTCGGGGATGATCTGGGCTGCGACCTGCGAACGCAGGCTGGGCAGGCTGGCCGTGCCCCGGAGAAGGCCGGCGATGGCCTGCTTCTCCGCCGGGGACGCATCGCTCACGGTCGAGCTGGAGGTGAGGGTGGAACGCAGGCCACCCGCCGCCGCGGTGGTCTTTGTCTCCTGAACATTCAGCTTGGCGAGATTCGCGCCGCTGGGAGAGGACATGTAAACGATTGCCAGCAGGCGCTCGGTGGTCAGCTGGGCCATGAACGCGGCCACTGGATTACCTAGGGCGTTCCTCACCGAGTTCGCCCTGGACAGGTTCACCGCGTTGCTGGCGGTGCTGCCGATGGCGAACACGTAGATCCCGATCAGGGAAAGCACGGGAACAAGAACGAGCAGAAGGATACTCGTGCGGACAGACCGCAGACGCCATCTCATTGCTCGGGCCTCGGGGTGACGGAGACGGACACGGGCGCGTAACAGCATTGCTACGAAGGAGATTCGCAAACCCCCCAAGGGCAGCGAGCGTAGCAGGATGACGCGTTCGGCACGGTATGAATCCGCTAAGTTGCAGATCGCTATGATCGCCACCGGCTTCATGGCCGGTGGAAAGTCACGCTCCCCGCTTTCCTGGGGGCCCGGCGCCAGCGTTAGCGTGGGCCCATGCGTGCATGGGTGGTTCACAAGCCCGGCCCGGTGGAGCCGGTGGCATCCGGCCCGCTCCGGCTGACCGAACGCGAGGTCCCCGAGCCCGGTCCCGGGGAGCTGCTGGTCCGGGTCCGGGCGTGCGGCGTCTGCCGCACCGACCTGCACCTGGCGGAAGGCGACCTGCCGCCGCGCGCGCCCGATATGACTCCCGGCCACGAGGTCGTCGGCGAGGTGGTGGCGACCGGGCCCGCCGGCCCGGGCGCGGGAACGTTCCGGTTCGCCCCCGGTGACCGGGTGGGCGCAGCCTGGCTGGCCAGGACCGACGGCACCTGCGAGTACTGCCGGCACGGCAAGGAGAACCTCTGCCCGGCCTCCAGCTACACCGGCTGGGACATTCACGGTGGTTACGCCGAGTACCTCACGGTCGCCGACGCCTATGTGCATCCGCTGCCGGAGGGGTTCTCCGACGCCGAACTCGCCCCGCTCCTGTGCGCCGGGATCATCGGGTACCGGGCGCTGCTGCGCGCGGAGATCCCGCCGGGCGGGACGCTGGGTGTCTGGGGCTTCGGCGGGTCGGCGCACCTGGCGACCCAGATAGCGATCGCGCAGGGCGCCGTCGTCCACGTGTTCACCCGGGGTGAGGACGCCCGGGAGCTGGCGCTGAGCCTGGGGGCGGCGTCCGCGCAGGACTCCTATGATCTCTGCCCGGAGCCGCTCGACTCGGCGATCATCTTCGCCCCGGTGGGGGACATGGTGCCGCCGGCGCTCGCCGCGCTCGGCCGGGGCGGGACGCTGGCGATCGCCGGCATATACCTGACCGACATCCCGTCCCTGAACTACGCCCGCCACCTGTTCCAGGAGCGGACGCTGCGCAGCGTCACGGCCAATACCCGGGGGGACGCTACCGACTTCCTCACCCTGGCCCAGCGTCTCCGGATCAAGGTCACCACCACCCCCTACCCCTTCGACCGGGCTGGCCAGGCTCTGGCCGACCTGGCGGGCGGCCGGGTGCGCGGCGCCGCGGTCCTGTCGCTGTGAGAAGGCCCGCGGCGGGTGCGTAGGCTGGCCCGGTGACCAGCCGCCTCGATGACGCCCGGGCGCTGCTGCGCCGGGGCCCGCTCGTGGACGGGCACAACGACCTCGCCTGGGCGCTGCGCGAGGCGGGCAGCCACGATCTGGCCGGGACCGACCTGGCCGGCCCGGTCGGATTCACCCACACCGACCTGCCCCGCCTGGCCGAGGGCGGGGTCGGGGCGCAGTTCTGGTCCGTCTACGTGCCGGTGTCGCTGGCGGGGGAGGCCGCGGTCGCCGTCACCCTGGAGCAGATCGACTTCGTCCACCGCATGGCCGGCCGCTACCCGGACCGGCTGGAGCTGGCGCTGACCGCCGCCGACGTGGAACGGATCTTCGCGGCGGGCCGGGTCGCGTCGCTGATCGGCGCCGAGGGCGGGCACAGCATCGGCTGCTCGCTGGGCGCGCTCCGGGCGCTCTACCGGCTCGGGGTGCGTTACCTGACGCTCACCCACAACGCCAACGTGCCCTGGGCGGACTCGGCCACCGACGAGCCCGCGGCCGGCGGGCTGACCGCGTTCGGCCGCGAGGTGGTGGCGGAGATGCAGCGGCTCGGGATGCTGGTCGACCTGTCGCATACCGCGCCGCCGACCATGCGCGACGCCTTTGACGCCGCGGAGGCGCCGGTCATCTACTCGCACTCCAGCGCCCGGGCGCTGTGCGATCATCCGCGCAACGTGCCGGACGAGATGCTCGCCCGGCTGCCGGGCAACAACGGCGTGTGCATGGTCACGTTCGTGCCCGCGTTCGTCTCCCAGCAGTGCCGGGAGTGGCACCTGGGGCTCGACGCCGAGATGAAACGGCGCGGGCTGGACTCCTGGGACCAGGCCAGCCGGGCGGCGCGGGAGGAGTATGCGCGCCGCAACCCCGCGCCGCGGGCCACGCTGGCCCAGGTCGCCGACCATATCGAGCATGTGCGCGAGGTGGCGGGGGTGGAGCACGTCGGTATCGGCGGGGACTTCGACGGCACCGAGGACCTGCCGGACGGCCTGGGCGACGTGTCGTGTTACCCGGCGCTCGTGGCGGAACTGCTGGAGCGGGGCTGGAGCGAGCAGGACTGCGGGCGGCTGGCCGGCGGCAACGTCCTGCGGGTGATGCGGGAGGCGGAATCCGCCGCCGGCGCGATCTCCGCCCGCCGTGGCCCGTCGCTGGCGCGGATCGAGGACACCGACGGCCCGGCGGAGGCCGGGACGGGCGGGCCGCCGCCCGTCAGCTGAAGGCTGTGCGCGGGCGCTCCTGCCGCTCCCCGTCCACGTAGAGATCCACCTTCTCGTTGTAGAAGCAGGCCAGTCCCGCGACCTTCTGGCTCTCCGGCAGCGGGGCACGGTACATCCACACGACGTCGCGGTGCTCGGCCCGCCCGGTGTCCACCGACCAGTAGCTGGCGGTCCCCTTGTATGGGCAGTGGGACGCGGCGTCCGACGGCCGGAGCAGGTCCATGCGCAGGTCGGTGAGGGGCAGGTAGTAGCGGGGCGGCAGGCCGGTCTCGAAGAGGATGTGGGGCTGGCGCGAATCGGCGACGGTGACCCCGTCGATCTCCACCCGGACGTGCCGGGAGCTGGCCAGGATGTCCACCCGCTTGTACGGGTCGCGCGGGTGGGTGTAGACCGGCTCGTCCTCCTCGAGCCACTCGCTCATCGCGTTCCAGTCCAGCCGGACCAGGCCGCGTAGTTCCGCCAGCGGGGATTCGGGATAGCGCAGCGCTGCCCCCGGGGCGGTTGCGCTGGCCACCTTGACGTCGAGGATCTCTGCCTCGCCGCGGCTGGGCGAGTGCTTGGTCTGCCCGGCCGGGATCAGCTCGGCCCGGATGTCGGCCGCGGGCAGGTAGTAGACGGGGTAGTGCGGGCCCTCCCACACCAGGACCGGGTGGAGGGTGTCGGCGACGAGCTGGCCGGCCAGATAGGTGCGCACCCGCTTATGGGACGGCTCGATCCGTATGGCGGGCATGTCGGCCTCCTATCGTGACCTGGCTGGGACTCGTCGCTTTTTGCCAGGCCCAGTAGCGTCAATGTATGCGACTTGGTGTCCTGGACGTTGGGTCCAACACTGTCCACTTCCTGGTGGTGGACGCCCATCAGGGCGGACGGCCCCTGCCGGTGTTCTCCCACAAGGCAGAACTCCAGCTCGGGAACAGCCTGGAAGACGGGAAGCTGCCCCGGAGCACCGGGCTACGGCTGCGCGCCTTCGTGGCGGAGGCGCTGCAGATCGCCGAGGACAAGGGGGTGGAAGAGCTGCTCGCCTTCGCCACCTCGGCGGTCCGTGACGCGTCCAACGGGGATGCCGTCCTCGCCTCGGTCAGGTCCGCCACCGGTGTCGATATCGCGGTGCTGCCCGGGCCGGAGGAGGCGAGGCTGACGTTCCTGGCCGTCCGCCGGTGGTTCGGCTGGTCCTCGGGGAGGGTTCTCATGCTCGACATCGGCGGCGGCTCGCTGGAGATCGCCGTCGGCATCGACGAGGTGCCCGACGTGACGATCTCGCTGCCGCTCGGTGCGGGCCGGCTGACCAGGGACTGGCTCATCGGCGATCCGCCCTCGGCCGACGAGACGCGCCAGCTGCGCCGGCACGTGCGGGCCGAGATCGCCCGCCGGGCCGGTGAGGTGACCCGGCTCGGGCCGGCCGACCGGGCCGTGGCCACCTCCAAGACCTTCCGGCAGCTGGCCAGGATCGCGGGGGCGGCGCCCTCGGGTGAGGGTCCCTACGTCCGGCGGGTGGTCAGCCATGCCGACATCGCGGAACAGGCCAAGCGCCTGTCGGCGATGTCGCTGTCCGAACGCGCCGATCTGCCCGGCGTCTCCCGCACCCGCGCGCCGCAGCTCGCCGCGGGCGCGCTGGCGGCCGACGCGGCGATGGACCTGTTCGGCCTGGACGAGCTCGAAATCTGCCCGTGGGCGCTGCGGGAGGGAGTGATCCTGCGGCGGATCGACGCGCTCTCGGCCTGACCGGAGGCGATCCGCCCCGGGGGCTGACAAAGGGGGGCCGCCGGCGAGGTGCAGCGGCAACCTCACTCCGGCAGCACCCGGACGTTCTCGCCGGCGGCGGGAGCCTCGGCGCTGCCGTTATCCGGCGCGGGCCGGGCCGGGCTGGCCGCGCCGCCGGGCCGGGCCTCGGGCCCGCCACTGGGGTGCTGGCCGTGGTGGCCGGCCCCGGCCGGGACCGGCATCTCGGCGCCCTTGTCGCGCTCCTGGCCGGCTTCGCGTGCCTGGCCGGGTTCGCGTGCCTGGCCGGGTTCGCGTGCCTGGCCGGGTTCGCGTGCCTGGCCGGCTTCGCGTGCCTGGCCGGGCTCGCGTGCGCCGGCCCGGCCGGTCGGGCCGCGCCGGGCCTCGGCCGCGGCGCCCTGCCGGGGGCCCGTGGCCGCCGGGCCGCCGCCCGTGGCGAACGTGTTGGCGACCGACTTGGCCACCTCGTCCTCCAGCGATCCGCGCGATGTCTCGCTGGCCACCAGGTTGGTGACCACGTCGCGGATCTCGGTGAGCCGCCGCATCGTCTCGGTGTGCCTGGACGTCAGCAGGTTGAGGCGCCGCTCGGCCCCGTCGTGGATGGCGCTGGCGCGGACGGTGGCCTCGTCCAGCATCTGCTTGGCCTGGGCCTTGGCGGTGGCGAGCGTGTTCTCGGCGTCCTTGGTCGCCTCGTTGATGGCCCGCTCGGTCTCCAGGCGGGCCGAGTTGCGCATCTTGTCCGCTTCGGCCCGGGCGGTCGCGATCGCGTTCTCCGCCTGCTCCTGCGCGGCGGTCAGCATCCGCTCGGTCTGCTCGCGCGCCTCGGTGCGGATCCGGTCGGCTTCCTTCTTGGCGTCCTCGCGCTGCTTGCCGATCTCGTCCTGGGCGCGGCTGCGCTGGGCCTTGGCTTCGTCGTCGGCGAGCTTCAGGATCTGGCCGACCCGTTCGCTGATCTCCTCATGGGCAGGCTTGCCGGCCAGGCCCTGCCGCGCCGCGGTCAGCTCCAGGCGGACCCGTTCGGTCTCGTCGAGCGCCTGCGAGAGCCGCTCCTCCAGATCACGGGTCTGGCTGCGGGAGCGCGCGACGAACTCATCCACCTGGCGGCGGCTGTACCCGCGCATCTGGACTTCGAAGGCGCCTTCACTGTCCAGGTCGGTCATCAGGTCTGCGTCATCAGTCATGGGGGCACCCGGGAGGAGTCTGGCGGTAGCTGAGCTGGCGGTCGGTAGCCGGCCGCCCAGGGCGGCTCGGACTTGTCGCCCGGCATGCCGGGCATGGTTACGGTCGGGGATATGGCGGCAACGGGGACGACTCTCGTCCCTTACCACACCCGGGCGCAACCGAAACGGACGAATATCCCGTTTTGCCGCGATTACCGTGACATCCCAGGCCAGCCCGGCCCCGGCCGCCCGTGGCGGCGCCTCCGCCACGCCTGCCCCGGGTGGCGCCGGCCGGTGAGGCCGGCGGACTTACCGTTACCTTTGAGGTCAGGAGGCGTTTGGTGGGCAGCTACCATCTCGGGACGCTGGACGGGGTGACGCCGTCGGTCCATCCCGATGCGTGGATCGCTCCCGGCGTGGTGCTGGTGGGCCGGGTGACGGTGGGCCGGGCGGCCAACCTCTGGTACGGCTCGGTGCTGCGGGCCGATGAGGACGAGATCATGGTCGGCCCGGAGTGCAACATCCAGGACCAATGCTGCCTGCATGTGGACCCCGGCGAGCCGGTGATCCTGGAGGAGTGGGTCTCGCTGGGGCACCGGGCGACCGTGCACGGTGCGCACGTGGAAGCCGGTGCGCTCGTCGGGATCGGGGCGGTCGTCCTCGGGCGCGCGCGCATCGGCGCCGGATCGCTGGTGGCGGCGGGCACGGTGGTCCGCCCCGGCCAGCAGATCCCCCCCGGCGTCCTGGTGGCCGGTGTCCCGGGGAAGGTGATCCGCGAGCTGACCGACGCCGACCGGGCTACGTTCGCGGATACCGCCACCGGGTATGTCCGGCGCGCGGCGCGTCACGCCGGTGTGGACTGGACCGGGCCCGGCGGCTCCCCCTGACCCGGCCGCCCCGGGTGCCCGGCGGATCCCCTGACCCGGCCGGCCCCGGGCGCCCGGCGGCCCACCGGCACGCGGCGCCTCCGGCGCGGAGGGGGAGGAACTATTACCGGGTTCTTGGATACCGCGCCGCAATCTTTTTGGAATTGTTACCGGGAGTTGGCAAAACCCCCCGCACGTGATCCGGGAATGGTCCAGTTGGGTCATGCGGGGGCGCCGGAGCGCGCGTAGCCTGGAGCCACGGCTTGCTGCGGATCCGCTCGGCAATGGAGGTGAGCGCGGTGCGTGAGCGTCTCGATCCTCGTGTCCACGACAGCGTGGCGTTCGACGAGATCGAGCTGGTCGCCGAGGTGCTCACCGCCGTCGCTGCGAGTGACCACCCGCTCACTCCCGAGGAGCTGGACGAGGTGCTCGGGGTCAAGTCGGTCGCGTGAGGCCGCCCCCGTACATGACGTCGGTCCCGGCGCGGGAGAACCCGAGCGACTCGTAGAGCCGGATCGCCGCGGGATTGGACTCCTCCACGTAGAGCATGACCTCGGCCAGTCCCCGGTCCCGCAGGTAGCGCAGGCCAACCAGGGTCAGGGCGCGGCCCAGCCCGCTGCCCTGCTCGGCCGGATCAACCCCGATCACGTAGACCTCGCCCACCGGGCCGCTCCCCGGCGCGGGACCCGCCGGGTGGATCTTGGTCCAGTGGAAGCCGGCCATGCGCCCGTCCCGCTCGGCGAGGAAGAACCCGGCCGGATCGAACCAGGGCTCGCGCTCGCGGCCGTCGATGTCCTGGACGGTCCACCTGCCCTGCTCGGGGTGAGCCGCGAAGGCGCGGGCGTTGAGCGCAACCCACTCCGGCTCGTCGCGGCCGGGGACGAAGGTGCGCACCGAGATCCCCGGGGCCAGGCGGGGCTCGGCCAGCGGGACGCGCAGAGAGCGGCTCATCCGCCACAGGGCACGCGCCCGGGTGAGCCCGGTGGCGGCGGCCAGGGCGGCGGCGGCGGGCAGATCGCCATGCGCCCAGAGCCGCACCGGGCGGTCCCCCGCCTCGGCGGTGACCGCCCGCACGAGCATCCGGCCCAGGCCCTGCCCGCGGTGAGCCGGGTGGACGACGAGCTCGCCGCTGCGGGCTTCCGCGGGATCGGCGGCCGCGTCCAGATGGGCAAAGCCCGGCCAGGTCGCCGTCCCGCCAGAGCAGCAGGTTGCGGGCGCCATCGTCACCGCCGTGCCGGACGTGCAGCACGGTCTGCTCCGACAGCGGCCCGACGCCGTCCGCGGCCGCCGCGGCGGCCGCGAGCCGCAGCACGGCCTGCGCTTCGGCCGGGCCGATCCGGCCACGCACGGTGACGGCAGCCGGGCCGCCGGCGCCGCCATCGCCGCCGGCGTGGCCTCCCGGCTCGTCTTCAGCGGTCCGCTCGTGCAGGGCTGGATCTCCTCGGTTTCATCTGGCTGGGCGATGAAAGCGGGGCACCGTCCCCGCCGCTCAGCTGGCCGTCGGCCCGTCCCCGCGCCACGTCACCGGCACCGCGCGGATGCCCGCGGCCGCCATCCTCCGGCTTCAGCGGAACGAACCGGTAGCCCACGTTCCGTACGGTACCGATCAGCGACTCGTGCTCCGTGCCGAGCTTGGCCCGCAGCCGCCGCACGTGGACGTCCACCGTCCGGGTGCCGCCGAAGTAGTCATAGCCCCACACCTCCTGCAGCAGGTGGGCGCGGGTGAAGACGCGGCCGGGGTGCTGGGCGAGGAACTTCAGCAGCTCGAACTCCTTGAACGTGAGATCCAGGACGCGCGAGCGCAGCCGCGCGCTGTAGGTGGCCTCGTCTATGGCGAGGTCGCCGGAGCGGATCTCGTCCGGCGCCGCCGGCGCCAGGCTGGCCTGCCGCCCGATGGCGAGCCTCAGCCTGGCCTCGACCTCGGCCGGCCCGGCCGTGTTGAGGATCACGTCGTCGGTGCCCCAGTCGGCGGTCACGGCGGCCAGGCCGCCCTCGGTCAGCACGGCCAGGAGCGGGACCTCGATGCCCGCACCCCGCAGCAACCGGCACAGCTCCCTGGCCCGGACCAGGTCACGCCGGGCGTCGACCAGGACCGCGTCCGCCGCGGGCGGGTCCGCCAGCGCGGCCGCCTCGGCCGGGGCGGTCCGGGTCGTGTGGAGCAGCAGGCCGATCGCTGGCAGGATCTCCCCGGGCGGTTCGGCGGCGCTGGTGAGCAGCAGGAGCTCACTCAACTGCTGCCACCTCCGCCGTGAAGTGCTCTCCGGGGAGAGACTGACTATGGATGGGCCGGCGGGCAGCATCGCCCGGATCCGATGAGAGCGAGGATAGCCGACATGGCAATGGTGACCGTGCGCTACTGGGCAGCCGCGAAGCAGGCCGCCGGGGTCGCCGAGGAGGTCCTCACCGCGGGCACGCTGGCGGAAGTGCTCGCCGCCGTGCTGGCGCGCCACCCGGCCGCACCCGCGCTCGAGGGGGTCCTGGCCCGGTCCTCGTTCCTCATCGACGGTGAGCAGGCGGGCAACCGGCCGCCCGGGAGCGTCATCTTGCGCGAGGGAGCAGTGGTCGAGGTCCTGCCGCCCTTCGCCGGCGGCTGAGGGGGCCTGGTGACACGGGTATGAACTCCCGCGATGAACCGGCTGCACCTCACGGCCGTGACAGAGATGTGGCGCGTCAGGGCGGTACGGGGGCCCAGGCTCCCAAGGGCAGGGTCAGCGATGAGTCGCTGGTCCGTGAGCTCTATGCGGAGCACGCCGCTCCCTTGCTGCGGTACGCGCTGCGGATGACGGACGGAGACAGGCAGCGAGCAGAGGACATCGTGCAGGAAACGCTCTTCCGGGCCTGGCAGCATCCCGAGGCGATCGCGGAGCGCCCGGCCCGGCCCTGGCTGTTCGCGGTCGCGCGCAACCTCGCGGTGGACGCGCACCGGGCCAGGAAGGCACGGCCACAGGAGGTGGGAGAGGGTGCACTTGAACTTGTACCCGTTCCCGACGAGGCTGATCGTGTGCTCGAATCCTGGGCGGTGGCCGACGCTCTCGCGACGCTCCGCCCCGAGCACCGCCGGGTCCTGCTGGAGACCTATTACCTGGGGCGGTCGGTGGCAGAGGCTTCCGTCGTGCTCGGCATCCCGGCCGGGACCGTCAAGTCCCGCGCCTTCTACGCGCTTCGCGCGCTCAAACTTGCTCTGGAAGAACGGGGGCTTGCGCCATGAGCAGTGCGGCAAGCTGCCGTGAGATCCGGCACTCGCTCGGCGTATACGTGCTGGGCGCGATCGAGCCCGGCGAGCGGGCCCAGGTCGACGAGCACCTCGCGACCTGCGCCGACTGCCGGGAAGAACTGGCCAGCCTGGCCGGGCTGCCGGCGCTCCTGCGCCGGGTGCCCACGGCCGAGGCGGAACGGCTGGCGGTGGCCGACCAGGCCGACTCCGCCACGGGCGAGACGCCACCCGACCATCTGCTGCCGTCGCTGCTGGCGCGGACGACGCAGGCGCGGCGGGTCCGCCGCTGGCGCGAGCTGGCAGCAGCGGCGGCCGTGGCCGTACTGGCCCTCGGGGCGGGCGCGGCGGGAGCGAGCCTGCTGGGCTCCGGCCCGGCCCCGCCGCCCGCCGCGCACGGGCAGGCCAGTCACATCTGGCACACGGTCTCCGCGATCGACGGCCACAGCGGGGCGACCCTGACCGTGAAATACGCCTCGGTGCACTGGGGAACCATGATGACCGCGCAGGTCTCGGGCATCCCGGCCGGGACGGTCTGCCAGTTCCAGGTCACCGACACCCAGGGCCACCACATCGTGGTGGGCGGCTGGCGGGTGGAGTACCAGGGCCGGCCGGTCTGGTATCCCGCATCGACCTCACTGAGGGACACGGAGCTGCAGAGCTTCCAGGTGACCGTCGGCGGCAAGGTGATCGCCTCGGTGAACGCGGCGTAGCGGCCGGGAATGCCGCGGGCGCGGGCCGTGCTGTAGGGACCGTGGCAGCCGGTCTGATGGTGCTGGGCGCCGTCCTCATTCTGGCGACGGCCGGCGGTGTCGCCTGGCGCCGCCGCGATGGCCGGATGCGGGAAGCACCGGCGCCGCGGCTGACCGAGGCCGACCTGGGCCATTCGCTGGGCGCCCGGGCCACCCTGCTGCAGTTCTCCTCCGCTTTCTGCGCCCCGTGCCGGGCGACGCGGCAGCTGCTTTCGGACGTGGCCGGCCGCACCGATGGCGTGGCGCACGTCGAGATCGACGTGGCAACGCGCATGGACCTGGCCCGGCAGCTCGATATCCGGCGGACCCCGACCGTGCTCGTGCTCGGCCCGCGGGGGCAGGTAACGCGCCGGGCCAGCGGGCTGCCGCGCCGCACCGACGTGGTCGCCGCGCTCGCCCTGGCCGCGGGGGAGGCGGCGCCGTGACCTTTCCGCCCATGTCTGCGTCGTCCATCCCGGCAGCTGCTAGCGTGGCCAGCCGAAACCTACCGAGCAGAGGGCAAGTGACTTCCGGCAGGGGCGCGCATAGCATCAGAGCCATGCCCACCGCCACCAGCGCTGCCAGGCCGGGTGCCTGGCAGGCACCGGCGTGGCGCGCGCCGGCGCTGCTGACCAGGCGGCGCACCATTGACTACTGCCGGGTGGCGACGGCGCTGTGTCCCTGGGCGCCGCGCCAGTGCCAGGCAGCCTGATTGGCGGCTCGCGGCCGGGTCCGCCCGGCGGCGCCAGAGGGGTGGGCCGGTGAAGCCGGAAGCGACCCGGCGCAGCGGCCGGATCCCGCCCGGCGGCGGCCGTGCCCTCACCCCCCGGCCTGGCGACGCGGACTCCGGCAATCACATCCCGCAATCGCTTGAAGAGGTGGCTAGGACATGAAGGTCAACCCGAGGGGCCAGCGTTTCAGCGCCGCGCTGTCCGCCGTCGTCCTCGCCGCGGTCATCGTCACGGGCAGCGGGTGGCTGCTGGCCGCCCAGGCGGCCGTATTCGGGATCGGTGCGGTGCTGGGACTCTCGTACGCGCCTTACGGCCTGATCTACCGCTGGCTGGTCAGGCCGCGGCTGGGCCCGCCCCGGGAGATGGAGGACGCGGCCGGCCCGCGGTTCTCCCAGGGCGTCGGCCTGGTCGTCAGCATCGTCGGGGTGGTCGGGTACGCCACCGGCCTGACGCCCCTCGGCATGGCCGCTGCCGCGCTGGCATTCGTTGCGGCCTTCCTCAATGCAGCCTTCGGCCTGTGCCTGGGCTGCGAGATGTATGTGCTTATTCGCCGGATCTGGCCGCACCAGCAAGAGGCAGCGCCGCCAGAACCTGACAAGGAGGTAGCCGCATGAGCCGCTCTGACGTCCTGGTGGACGCTGACTGGGTGGAAGCCCACCTCGATGACCCCGGTGTGGTGCTGGTCGAGGTGGACGAGGACACCACCGCCTACGACAAGGGGCATATCCGCAATGCCGTCAAGCTCGACTGGAAGAAGGACCTGCAGGACCCGGTCCGCCGCGACTTCGTGGACAGGCGCGGCTTCGAGCAGCTCCTGTCCGAGCGCGGCATAAGCAACGACGACACGGTCGTCCTGTACGGCGGCAACAACAACTGGTTCGCCGCCTACGCCTACTGGTACTTCCGGCTGTACGGGCACCAGAGCGTCAAGCTCCTCGATGGCGGCCGTAAGAAGTGGGAGCTCGAATCCCGCGAGATGGTCACCGCAGTGCCGTCGCGGCAGCGGACGTCCTACCAGGCGACCGTGCAGGACTCCTCGCTGCGGGCGATGCGCGACGAGGTCATCGCCGCGATCGGCAAGCAGAACCTGGTCGACGTCAGGTCGCCGGACGAGTTCACCGGCAAGCTGCTGGCGCCCGCGCACCTGCCGCAGGAGCAGGCGCAGCGAGCCGGGCACATCCCGACCGCGAAGAACGTCCCGTGGTCCAAGGCCGCCAACGACGACGGAACATTCAAAACGGATGACGAGCTGCGCGCCCTGTACGCCAGCGACGCGGGCCTGGACCTCAGCAAGGACACCATCGCCTACTGCCGGATCGGCGAGCGCAGCGCCCACACCTGGTTCGTGCTGCATGAGCTGCTCGGCCAGCCGCGGGTGAAGAACTACGACGGGTCCTGGACCGAGTACGGATCGCTGGTCGGGGTGCCCATCGAGCTGGGCGAGGCACGATGAGCGAGCCGCAAGGCTGCGGGGCGCCCGCCGGGGGGGCCGCCATGCCCGCCTCCGCATCGGGTGAGGCCGTGATCGAGGGCCACGTGACGCGGGCCGGGACGCCGGTACCGGTCGGCTATGCCCGCCTGCTTAACGACGGCGGGGATTTCGTCGCCGAGGTCCCGCTGGGCCAGGACGGCGGGTTCCGCTTCTTCGCCGCCCCGGGCACCTGGACGGTGCGGGTGCTCGCGCCGGGTGGGGTCAGCGCTGACCAGACGGTGACCGCCGGCTACGGCCGCCGCACGGCCCTGGAGGTCAGTGTCTGAGGGCTGCCCTCCGCCATGACCGCTGGAGAAGGCAACGGATGAGAGGCTGCGCGGCCCCCGCTAGGCCCTCATCCGTTCCTTAGCTTGTCATCTGTTCGTCGCCTTCCTGCCCTCGGGCGTTCAACGACGCGTCACCTCCGCTCCCTATCAATTGAGGTCAACCGGGCGGGGTCAGCCCGCCCGGTATCCCATGACGACCGGGGGCGGCGCCACCTTGTTTCTTCAGGCTGATCCTGTGGGGTCCGGGTCCACCCAGGCAAGCCCAGCCGCTCCGTCCGAAGACGCCGTATCCCCAGCCGTGGCCGCCACGGCGGAGACCGGCAGCGGCGACGTGGTCAAGAGCTGCGCGGCGATCAACGCCGCGCTGGCACCTCCTCCGGCAGCACCCCGGCACCGGGGAGCCAGTCGTTCATCAGCGGCGGTGGGGCGGGGACGGTAGGCCTATGAGCAGCATCGGCAGCATGGGCACCGCGTCATCGTCGGACCTGCTGCTGTTCGTCTTGGTTCTTATCGTCATCATTCTGGGGCGAGTGGTCGTCGCCATTTCCCGGCGTCATGCGGAATGACCGCGGACCGGGCAGACCACGTCCGCCGGGCAGGTGCCCGGCGGAGGCGCGTCTCTGCTGGTGTGCTGGCCGACCGGATGGCGGCCACGCTCGTCCATCATGAGCCGGGGTGGCGGCTGCCGCGGCTGACCGCGATGGCGCGGCGGTTCAATGTCAGCGCGGCGGAGGTCGATGCCGCGATTGACGACCTGGCGGCCCGTCATCTGCTGCGGCGGCTGCCCGATGGGCAGGTCTACCGGGCCAGCCCGGCGGAGTACCGGGTGCCGCTGGAGGGCCTGTCCGGCCTGACCTCGCATGTGGATCCGATGGGCGGCCAGCTGATGTGCAGGAGCCGGCAGGTGTCGCGGCGCCGGCCGCCGGAGGATATCGGGCGCTCGCTGGGCCTGGAGGCGGGTGAGCCGGTGCTGGCCATCCGCTGCGTGTGGACGGTGGGTGGTGAGCCGGGGGCGCTGTCGGCCAGCTACCTGCCCGAGCGGCTGGGCCAGCTGTGGCCGGACCTGGCAGCGCCGCCGTTCGCCCCGCCGGGGGACTACCCGCCGGTGGACGGCCTGCCGGCGGCCGTCCCGGCCGACGCCGGCGCTCCCGCCGCGGGCGGGGCTGGCTCCCCATCGCCGGAGGCCGCCGCCGGGAAGGGTGCCGCACCGGCGGTGACGGCCCATTCCCGGGCGCTGCAGATCGAGCTGGCGCCGCCGCCGTCCTCGGTGGCCCGCAGCCTGCGGCTGGCCGCCGGTGAGCTGGTGGCCACGGTCACGGTCAGTTTCGAGGATCCGGCGGCGCACCGGCCGGTCGCGATCACCACGGCCATGCTGCGGCCCGATCTGTTCCGGATCGTGATCCAGGCCAGCGCCGGCCCGGACGGGCGGTCCGATGGTTTTGCATCCGTCTGGACACACGCCGCAACGGGCTGGGAACCTTAACCCCAGATGCCTGCCGCCGTGGTTGCTGCCCCGCAGCGCGCGCGGCGAGCCCGTTACCTGATCCCGCTGGGCACGCCGCGCCGCCGTGAGCTGCTGGCTGCCCTGGCCGTGCTGGGTGTGCTCGCCGGTTTACTGTTCGCCCCGGTCACGCTCGGGCTGGCGGTCGCCTTCCATGCCATCGGGAAGATCACCCGGTGGCGCCCGGTCTGGCTGGCCGTACCGGCCGCCTGCGGGCTGGCCTGGGTACTCGCGATCGGCGCGGCCGCCGCCCTGGCCGGCTTCCTCGCCGCCCCGCGCGCGGTGGTGGCACTGCTCACCGGCCTGACCACCGGCCCGGCACGGCTCGCCCACCTGGGCACGGCGTCCACCGGCTCGGTGCGCTGGTTCCCGGGGCAGTTCCCGATCGCCCTCACCCTGGCCGCGGGGCTGGCAGCCGTGGCCTGGTGGCTGGACTGGCTGCATACCGACGCGTGGCGCCTTCCGGCCCCCCGCCCCGGGCTCGTCAGCCTGTGCCGTCGGCGGTTCACGGCAGCATTCGTTAAGTCTGGAGGTGTCCTCACCCGGTCCGGGGCGTGCCTGGGGGTTGACGCCGGCACCGGCGGGCCCGCCGCGGTGCCCTGGCGGGCGGCGGAACGGGGGGTGCTGGTCACCGGCTCCGTGCAGCCGGCCGTGGCGGCGTCGGGGTTCCAGCTGGTGCACGCCGCGATCCGGCTGCGCAAGCCGGTGATCGTCGTGGACCTGGCGGCGGACGGCGAGCTGGCCGGCTCGATGGCGGCCGTGTGCGCGGCCACCGGGGCGCCGCTGCAGGTGTTCGGGGCGGCTGGGACCGGGTACTACGAGCCGTTCCGCGACGGCGAACCGGCACGCATGGCGGCACTGGTCATGGGAATGCTCGACTGGGACCGGGCACCTGACTCCGCCCGGCTGGGCGCCCAGGCCTGCCTGGCCGACGTGTTCGCGGTGGCCGCGGCGGCTCCCGCCGATCCGGCCGTGGCGGTGCTCGACGACGTCGCCGGGCTGCTGCGCCCCGGTGCGCTGGCCGCCCGGATGGACCGGGTCCCGGCCTACCATCCCGCCGGCTCTCGCTGGCCGGCCAGGTCGTGCTGACGGCCGAGCTGCTGGCGGCCGAGGGGTCCATGGCGGCGTTCATCGCCGAGCAGCTGGCGGGCCTGCGGGCGTCGCCGCTCGGTCGCTGGCTCGGCCCCGCCCCGGCCGCGGAGCCCGGCCTGGCCGTCGGCGTGGGCGAGGTGGTGCGCACGCGGGGAGTCGCCCTGTTCTCGCTCGACTCGGCAACCCACGGGTGGGCCGCCGACACGATCGCGGCCCTGGTCGCCCGGGACGCCACCGAGGTCTACGCGAGGTTGCACCGCGCCGCGATCGGCGGCGATGGCCTGGCCTGGTTTGGCCAGTGCGAGACGGTCGATCCGCAGGCGCTGGCCGGCCTGGTCGGCACCGGCGCCGGCGCCGGGCTGGCGACCGTGCTGAGCACCACCGCGGCGGCCGCGGTGGGCAGGCTCGCGGACCAGGTGGGCGTGCTCGTCCTGCACCGGCTGGACGATCATGCGCTGGCCGGGCGGCTTGCCTGGCTGACCGGCCAACGGCTGGTGCCCGCCGAGCTGGGCTCCGTGCGACCCACCCAGGCGGCGGGCTGGCCGGGACCGGGGGACGCGCCCGCCAACCCCGGCTGGCCGGGACCGGGGGACATGCCCGCCAACGCCGGCTGGCCGGGGCCCGGGCGCGCGCCCGTGGGCGCCGGGAGCGCCGCGGCTGCCGGGGGCACCGGTGCCGGCCCGGCCGCGCCGCCCGGAACCGCCTCGTCGCCGGCCGTGACCGGCGAGGAGCTGTGCGGCCTGGGGGAGGGCGAATTCACCCTCGTGCCGGGCGCGGACGGCGGCCGGATGGTGCCGCTGGCCACGAGCATCCCGGCCCGGATCCCGGGCGGCCGGTCCCCGGGGGACTGGCCGCAATGACCGGCGTCCCCCCGTTCCGCGCCAGCCGCGTCTACCTCGGGTGGCAGTACGCGGTGGCTAATCCGGATCCCGGGCCGCCGCCGCGGCGGCCCGTCCCGGCCGGGCAGGCGCAGCTCGACCCCGGCTGGCTGGCGGCGCAGCGCCGGGAGGAGAGGCTGCTCACCCGGTACTGGAAGGTACTGACCGGCGGCAGCCTGGCGGGGACCGTGCTGGTGCTCGCGCTCGGCCGCGCCGGCCTGCTGAATCCGGCGCTCACCATCGTCGGGGCGGCGGGCCTGGTGACCCTGGCCGGCCTGGGCGTGCGGGCCATCTGGCGGGGCCAGCGGGATCTGCGGGCCACCGTTGCCGCGGAGGAGCGCCGGGTCGAGGCCGTCCGGGCCGACCAGGAAGGCCAGCTGTTCGGCCGGCTGGAGGAACACGCCCGGCGGTTCCGCAGCTGGCAGGCGTGCCAGCAGATGTTCGCCCGGCAGCCGCTGTGGTATCCGGTCGCGCTCCCGGACGGGATCGACCGGGTGGACGTCGCCGGCGGCACGCTGACCGGCTGGTCCGCCCTGCTCACCATGGCCGCCTCGGCCAGGCTGGCCACCGGTGGCGAGGTGACGGTGATCGATCTGTCCGAGGGCGCGGTCGCCCGCGACCTGGTGGCGCTGGCCGGCGGCATGGGGATCAGCCCGCTGGTCTGGGTGCTGCCCGGTGACCTGCCGCGGCTCGACCTCGGGGTGGGCATGCCCTCGGAACCGCTCGCCGACGTGCTGGCGGCCAGCGCGTCCGCTGACCTGCAGGCCGGCGCCGGGGCCGACCCGGCCCGCGACCACGCGATCGTGGAACGGGTCATCGGTGCGCTGGGGGAGGGTGCCGGGATCGCGAACGTCACCGCCGGCCTGCGGGCTCTCGCCCAGGTGGGCGACCCGCGCGCCGACATCGAGGCGGGCCTGCTCACGGCCGCCCAGCTGGAGCGGGTCACCGGCCTGTTCGGCCGAGGCGCGGCCGACCGGGTGGTGATCGAGCGGGCGATGGCGCTGGAGGCTCGGCTGCGGGCCCTGGACCGGCTCGGCTCCGAGCCGTCCCCGCTTCCCGCAGCACGCTGCGGGTGATCGCGCTGGACCGGGGCGGGAGCACGTTCGGCAACGCGATGCTCGGGACCTATGTCACCGTGTCCCTCACGCATCTGCTCCGCCAGGCACCGCAGGGCCGGCCCTGGCGGCATACGCTCTGCCTGACCGGTGCGGACCGGCTCGGCGGCGAGGTGCTTGACCGGTTGTGTGACGCCTGCGAAAGCACCCGGACCGGGCTCGTGCTTGCCTACCGGTCGATCCCCGCCCAGGTCAGGGAGAGGCTGGGCCGGGGAAACGCGGCCGTCGCCTTCATGCGGCTCGGCAACGCCGAGGACGCCAAGGTCGCCGCCGAGCAGATCGGGACCGAGCACCGTTTTGTGCTCAGCCAGCTCACCGACACCGTGGGCGCCTCGGTCACCGGCACCTCCGGCTGGTCCTACACCAGCACGGTGGGGACCGCCGATTCAGCGTCGGTCTCGGCGTCCACCAGCCAGACCACCGGCCGGAGCCGGGGCCGCGGTCAGCACCAAGGGCCGGCGCCGCACCGTTCGGGGCGCGCACCGGGTCGGGCAGCCGGGAGGACAGCGCGTCCAGCGGCACCAGCGACACCGAGTCGATCACCGAGGGGATCAGCGCGAGCACCTCGTGGGGACTGAGCACGTCCACCGCGATCGGGGCGAACGAGTCGCTCGCGAAGACCACGCAGCGGTCCCGCGAGTTCCTGGTCGAGCCGCATCAGCTGCAGCAGCTGCCACCGAGCGCCGTCATCGTCAGCTACGCCTCCCCCGGGGACGGCAGGTCGTGCTGGCGGACGCGAACCCGGCGATCCTGGCGCTGCCGACGGTCGCCGCGCTGGGCCTGGACGAGGCGGAGCAGGCGCAGGCGGCCGGGCCGGTGGCGCAGGCGCTGGGCGCGCAGGCGCGGGAGGCGGAGCGGCAGGCCGGGACGGCCCGGCGGCGGGCGCCGGGAGACGCTACCGGCGACGTCGGACCGGGCCGGCCGCGAGACGGCGGCCCGCCCGGCGCGGGCCCGGCCGGCGGCCCCCCACCGCCGCTCTACCCGCCGCGCCCGGCCCGCCGTGGCCCACCCGTGCCGGTCAGCTGGCGGTCGAAGAAGGGCAGCCCCCCGCCGAACGTGGGGCCGCCGCCGGAACCGCTCGACTGGCGCAAGGACCGCGGGGAGTGACGGCCGGCCCGCCCGGGGCCGGGTGGCCCGCCGGCGGCCGGGTCGGGCAGGATGAGGCCATGGCCACCCACGTCGCCCTGCTGCGCGGCATCAACGTCGGCGGCAACAACAAGGTGCCGATGGCGGACCTGCGCGAGGTGGTGGCCTCGCTCGGGCACACCGGCGTCTCGACCTACATCCAGAGCGGCAACGTGCTGTTCACCGCGCAGCCTGGCGCCGCCGCGGACGACTCCGCGCTGGCGGCCGACCTGGAGAAGGCGATCGAGCAGGCGTTCGGCGTGCAGCTGCGGGTGGTGGTCATGTCCCGCGCCGAGCTGGCCGAGGTGATCAGCGGCAACCCCTACCGGGCCGAGCCGAATCCCAAATACGTGCACGCGATGTTCTTTCCCGCCGAGCCCGGTCAGGAGGTGCGGGAGTCCGTCGCGGCGGCGGAACGGCAGGCCGCGGAGAAGGGCGGCCGGGACGAGGCCACGATGGTGGGCCGCACCCTGTTCCTGCACACACCGGACGGCTACGGGCGCAGCGAGCTCGCGGTCCGGCTGGCCCGGGCCCGGGGCCCGGCGACGACGGGCACGGCCCGGAACATGGCGACGGTCACCAAGCTGCTCGCCCTGTGCGACGCCTGAGCGTGATCACCGCGGATCCCGGCGCGGGTCAATGACGCCGGGGCAGCTGTCCAGGAGCGTCCCGATCTCAGGTGCCGCGGCCATGTCGGCGGCAACCGCCCGGGCGGCTTCCCGGTATGAGCCATCGGCGAGCACCGTCTCGATGGCCCTGCGGATTCGCGGCGCGTCTTCCCGGCTGACCGGGCGCCGGCGTCCCTGGGAGCCCTGGCCCGTGTGGACCGGTATGCCCGCGCCGGCCTGGGCCACCTTGGGGGCGTTGGCGAACTGGTCGGCGAACACCGGCACGACGACAAGGGGGACGCCGGCGGCCAGGGCGCCGTAGGTGGTGCCCGACCCGCCGTGGCAGACCACCAGCTCGGCCTCGGCCAGGACATCGGCCTGGTCAACCCACGCTTCCACGTGCACGTTGCCGGGCACGTCGCGCAGCCGGGATGGGTCGAAGCCGTGGCCGGTGGTCACCAGCACCCGCGCATCGAGCCCGGTGACGGCGTCGATCACCGCGCGGTAGACCTCCCCGGCGAATGACATGTGGCCCAGGACGGTGCCGAAGCTCACGTACAGCAGGGGCGCGCCGGTGCCGGCCCACCAGGGGGGCAGCGCGGCGCGCGGCACAGCTGGCTCGCGGTACCGCCGGGTGCCGGGGAAGGGCGACGCATCGAGCGCGGCCGGGAACCGCGTCAGGTACGGCGACCGGCGCAGTTCGTCGGCGAGCCCGCGCCGGTGCGCCTCCAGCGCGGGCGCGGCGACGCCGATCGAGCCCCACTCGACCTCGGCCAGGCCGATCGCGACCTGCGCGGCCGGGATGCCAGCCGCGCCGCGACCACCGCCGAGGCGTACTCGCAGGGATCGCGCAGTATCACGTCGGGCCGCCAGTCCCGCACCGCCCGTTCCATCGCCGCCAGCATCGCCGTGGCCGCCAGGCGGCCGAACAGCTCCCGGTTGCCGAGCACCGACGCCTCATCCGGCGGCAGGACCGCAAGCTGCTCCCGGATGGGCCGCACCTGCGCCTCGGACGGCTCGCCACCGGCCAGGAAGGGATGGCCCGTCGCCCCGGCCATGGCCGCCAGCGCGGGCGGGCCTGCCACCAGCGTCTGCCCGCCGCTCCGGCGCACCTGGTCCAGGAACGGCACCAGCGGCCGGAGATGGCCCGCGCCCCCCAGCGAACACGCGGCAAGAACACGCACCCACCGAGCCTACGCAGACAAGGGCGGGTGGCGCCCGGCCGGTACAGCTGGTATGCACACACCGTGACGACAATCCCCGTCCTGGGTGACGGGATGACCGGCCCGTGGTTCCGGGTCGTGTCCCTCACCGCCCCGCGGCCTGCTGGTTCAGCCGAGCAGGATTTCGTCGGCATTCTGCCCGCCGCGCTCGCCGCCGCCGTTCGTGGCCGGCCGTTCGTGGCCGGCTGGCTGTCCCGGGGCGCCGGCTCGCCGCTGGAACTGATCACCAATGCCGCCGCCGCGGAGCCCGACCCGGCCCCGGCGCCGCCGCCAGATCTCCCGGATCCGGGCGGCCGGCCACTGCTCCACCCGCCCGGTTCGCGGGGCGTCCCGGCCGGGCCGGGCTGGCTGGCCGCCTGGGACAGCCTGGTGTGGGTGCTCTGCCCGGGCCGCCAGGCCGCGCCGCTGGCCGGTCCCGGAGCCCGGCCGCCGCTGGAGCCGGCCCAGCCGACCCTGTTCGAGGCGGCGCTCGCCGCGCTGACCGGCCTGCCTTTCGGCTGGCTCGTGGTGGCCGAGCCGACGGAACTCCTCGACGCCGAGATCGCCGAACTGCGTACCCAGGTGAACGTGCTCCGCCGCCACGACGAGGAGCAGTCCCGGTTCGGCGCCGAGCGCACGCAGCGCCGCCTGGCCGAGTTAGACGCGTTCCGGGAAGCGGGCCTGTGGGAGGTGCGGGTGCTGGCGGGCGCCGCCACGGAGGCGGACGCGGCGCTGCTGGCGCCGGTGCTGGCCGGCTCGGTGGATCTGAGCCGCCACCCGTACCGGCTGGTCACCGGCAAGGCGCCGTACCGGCTGGCGGAAGCGCTGCGGGCCAAGGCAGCGGACGCGCTGGGGGAGGCCCGGGCGCCGTTCCCGGCCACCGCCGGGGTGCTGGCCGCGCTCACGGGCCTGCCTCGCTTAGAGGTACCGGGGCTGCGGGTGGTTGACGCTGGCGACTTCGACCTGACCAGCGAGACCGGGGACGTCACCGGGGGCGGCGGCACGGACGCCGCGGAGCCGCCGGGCCAGGCCGGCCCGGTGGGGCGGCCCCGGGCGGCGGCGGGCGCGCTCCGCCTCGGAATGATCCTGGATGGCCTGGACCGCCCGGTGGGCGAGTTCGCCGTGCCGCTGCCGACCCTGAACCGGCACGCCCTGGTCACCGGCGCGACCGGGGCAGGGAAGTCGCAGACGGTGCGGCACCTGCTGGAGCAACTGGCCGCCGCCGGGCTGCCCTGGCTGGTGATCGAGCCGGTCAAGTCGGAGTACCCGGCGGTGGCGGGGCGGCTCGCCAGGCTGGCCGGGGCGCCGGGTGCGGCGGGCCCCGGCCTGGGCGCGGCCGGAGCCGGCCCGGGTGCGGCGGTCACCGTGATCAATCCCGCCGATCCGGCAGCGATCCCGTTTTCGGTCAACCCGCTCGCCCCCGAGCCGGGCTACCCGGTGCAGGCCCACATCGACATGGTGCGCGCCCTGTTCCTGGCCGCGTTCGACGCCGACGAGCCGTTCCCGCAGATCATGGCCCAGGCACTGCAGCGGGTCTATGAGGAATGCGGCTGGGACGTGGTCACCGGCGGGCGCGTCCCCGGTGCGGCAGCGGGCCCCGTCATCCCCACCCTTGCCCAGCTGCATCAGGCGGCGCTCGCGGTGATCGAGGAGGTGGGGTATGGCGCCCAGCTGCGGGCGGATGTGCGCGGCTTCGTCAACGTGCGCCTGCGCTCGCTGCGGATCGGCTCGGCCGGGCGTTTCTTCGAGGGCGGCCACCCCGGCGACGTCGCGGCGCTGCTGGGCCGCAACGTGGTGCTCGCGATCGAGGACGTGGCCAATGACGAGGACAAGGCGTTCCTGATGGGCACGCTGATCATCAGGCTCGTCGAGCGCCTCCGGCTGCGGGCCAGGGCGGGCCGGCGGAAGGGCTGCGCCACGTGATCGTCCTCGAGGAGGCTCACCGGCTGCTGCGGGCCGGGCGGGAGGGCCGGGCCAGCGCCCATGCCGTGGAGCTGTTCGCCAGCATGCTGGCCGAGATCCGGGCGTACGGCGAGGGGCTGGTGATCGCCGAGCAGATCCCGGCCAAGCTGGTTCCCGACGCGGTCAAGAACACCGCGCTCAAGGTGGTTCACCGGCTTCCCGCCCGGGACGACCGCGACCTGGTCGGGGCGGCCATGAACCTCGATGAGGACCAGTCCCGGCAGGTGGTGTCGCTGCCGCCGGGGGTGGCCGCGGTGTTCGCGGACGGCATGGACCGCCCGGTCCGGGTCCGGGTGCCGTTCGGCGGGGACCGGGAGGCGGCCGCCCCGGGCCCGCCGCCGCCGCTGGTGGGCCGGCGCAGTCCCGCCTGCGGCCCGGTCTGCACCGGGGAGAGCGCCTGCACCCTGCTGGACATGCGCCGGGCCGAACTGCTCGCCTCGGCGGACCCGGCGGCCCCGGCCGGTGAGCCCGGTGAGGCGTGGCTCAGGCTGTGGGCGGAGACGCTGGTGCTGGCCTTCCTCACCGGCCGCGCCCGGCCGGCGGTGCCCGCCGCGCTGCGCCGCTGGTGGCCCGGCCTTGACCGCCGCTTGCGCGAGTGCCTGCTCGCGACCGTGCTTGACCGGGCGGGCCGGTCCAGGGCGCTGGCCATCCGGACCGCCTACGACCCGGCGGCCCTGGCCGGTGCCGCGGCCGGCGCCGGGCTGCGGATGCTCGGGGCGAGCGCCGGGCCGAGCACCACGCACGGGCCGGGCGCCCCGCCCGGGCCGGGCTGGGTGATCCCGCAACTGCGCTGGCTGCACGAGATGGAGCGGGTATGCCCGCTGGACGGCCACCCGCCCGATCCCGCCGGCCGGGCGCCGCCGCCCGACTTCGACCTGCCCGGGCTGGCGGGCTGGCCGGGCATGCAGATCGGGCACCGGCTGCGGGCGCTGCGGCGCCACCGGCTTTCCACCGAGCTGCCGCGGAACCGGCAGGTCGCCTGGACGGCGCTGCTCGGGGACGATGACCAGCGCGGCTTCCTCCAGGACCTGGCCACCGTCGGCGTCGGCCTCGGGCCCGGGCCGCAGCTGCGCCAAGCGGCGCACGCGATGGAGGCCGGGGCGTGGCTGGAGGTGGTGCTCTCGTGGCCGCGCAGGTTCATGGCCTGATCCCATCGCAGCGTCCCGCCACCGGGGCCTGGCCGCCCGCATAACCCGCGGCCAGGCGGGTAGCTGGCCCAGCCTAAATCGCCGGAGGTGAGCTGCTGATGAGTGATACCGGGCACCTGGCCCGCGCCCAGGCCCGGCCGGTGGTGGTCACCCTGCCAGCCGAGATCAATATCACCAATGCAGAAGCGATCGGCGAGGCGCTGAGCTCGGCCATCGTCAGCGGCGCCAAGATTGTGATCGCCGACATGACGGGCACCACTTTCTGCAATTCGTCCGGCATCAGCGTGCTGGTGCAGGCACACCGGCAGGCGGCCGCGAGCCACGCCGAGCTGCGGCTGGTGGTGCTCTCCGCCGCCGTCCTGCGCGCGTTGAAACTGGTGCGGATGGACTTCCTGCTCCCGATCTACCCCAGCCTGGACGCGGCCCTGACGCCGGAAGCCGCACCGGAGCCCGAGTTACCGGAGCCCGAGTTACCGGAGCCCGAGCTACCGGAGCCCGAGCTACCGGAGCCCGTCCTGGCCGGCGGGCGCGGCGGCAGCCATTCCTGACCGAAGCTGCAGTCTTTCCTGACCGAAGTCGCGGTCTTTCCTGACCGCTCCTTCGGCCGCGCCCGTGACCAGACCTGAGGGGAAAGTCATGCCCGTTATCGTGGTGACCCGGCTGCGGCTGAAGGACCCGGCGCTCCTGAATGAGTTCTTCACCGACGCCGTCGCCGCGATCGAGCAGGCGCAGAAGTCAGAGGGCAACCTCGGCGCGGACGCGCTCGCCGACGCGGACAACGCCTGGTGGAGCGTCAGCTCCTGGCAGGCGCGCGGCCCGATGCGGGCCTTCGTGGACAGCGAGCCGCACCGGACAATCACGACGCGCCTCGACCATTACTGCGACGAGGCGACCTTCGTCGACTGGGAGCAGGACAGCCCGAATCTGCCGGACTGGCAGACCAACTGGCGGCACCTTACCGCCGACGGCAGGGTGGCCGAGCTCACGGATGCGTCGCCGGCCAACCAGACCCGCGACTTTCCTGCGCCGGTCGAGCCTCCCGCCGCCGGCAGCTGACCCCGGGCACGCCACCCAGCGGCACGGTGAAGCGGCACGGTGAAGCGGCACGGTGAAGACTGTCTCCATGGTTACCGACGAGCCAGAGCAGTGGCCAGAGCACCTTCGCGTGGGCGCGCTCCGGGTGGTGCGGTGGAGCGCCCGCTACGACGAGACGGTCACCTTCTACCGGGACATCGTGGGGCTGCCGGTGCTGGAAACCTTCCACGCCAGCTACGGCCTGGACGGGACGATCCTTGGCCTGCCGGGCGGCCCGGTTCACCTGGAGATCGTGCGGCTGCCCGACGCGCGGCGTCCGGCGCCCGGGCTTGATCAGTTCGTGTTCTACCTGCCCGATGCCGCGGCGCAGGAGAGCGTGAAGGCGAGGCTTGCCGCCGAGGGCGTCCATCCGGTCCCGCAGATCGATTACTGGGAGGAGAATGGCGGCGTCACCTATCGGGACCCAGACGGGCGGGAAGTGGTGTTCGCGTCCTGGATCTACCGGCCGCCCGGGCCATGACCGGCCACCGACCGGCGGGCGGGCGGCACGCGGCCGCGCCGGGCAGGCCCGGGCGCCGGATAGCATCGTCGCCCATGGGCAAGCTCCCGCTGCGCGCGCGTCTGGCCACCACCATCGGCGGCGCCGCCGGGAGGATGTCGCGCCTGGCCGGCCGCGGGGACGGATCGGTGATCGGCGGGGTCATCGGCCTGCGGGTGGAACCGGACCTGCTGGCGCTGCTGGCGGCGGGCCGCCGGGTCGTGCTGGTGACCGGGACCAACGGGAAGACCACCACCACCCGGCTCATCACCGCCGCGCTCGGCGTGCTCGGGCAGGAGATCGCCTCCAACGCGTTCGGCGCGAACATGGAGGCGGGCCTGACCGCGGCGCTCGGCCAGGCGCCCGAAGCCCCGCTGGCGGTGCTGGAGACCGACGAGAAGTACCTGCCCGCCGTGCTGACGGCGACCCGGGCGCGGGCCGTCGCGCTGCTGAACCTGAGCCGTGACCAGATGGACCGGGCGGCGGAGATCTGGATGGTCGCCCGCCGGTGGCGGGAGGCGCTCGCGTCGGCCACGAACTGCACCGTGGTCGCCAACGCCGATGACCCGCTGATCGCGTGGGCCGCCGCCGCGGCGCCGGACGTCATCTGGGTGGCCGCCGGCCAGCGCTGGCACGAGGACTCGTGGTGCTGCCCGCAGTGCGGCTCCCATCTGTCCCGGGACGAACTCGGCTGGCGCTGCGGCGAGTGCGAGTTCACCCGCCCCCCGGCCAGGTGGGTGCTCGACGGCAGCTCGGTGATCGACTCGGCGGGGCGGGTGCATGAGGTGTCGCTGTCCCTGCCCGGCCAGGCCAACCGGTCCAACGCGGTGATCGCGCTCGCGGTGAGCGAGGTGTTCGGCGTCGAGCCCGCCCAGGCCCTGGCCACGCTGCGCGATGTCGCTTCGGTGGCGGGCCGGTACACACAGGTGGAGCGCCACGGACGGCAGGTGCGGCTGCTGCTGGCCAAGAACCCGGCCGGCTGGCTGGAGGCGTTCGACGTGCTGGACGAGCCGCCGGTCCCGGTGCTGCTCTCGGTCAACGCCAGGGAACCCGACGGCCGGGACACCTCCTGGCTGTGGGACGTGGACTACCGGGTGCTGCGCGGCCGCCCGGTGTTCGTCACCGGGGAGCGCAGGCTCGACCTGGCGGTCCGGCTGGAGGCCGACCAGGTGCCATTCGAACTGGTGGAGGGGGTTGACGACGCGGTGGACCGGGTGAGCGGCGGGAGGCTCGACGTGATCGCCAACTACACGGCGTTCCAGCAGATCCGGGTCTTCCTGGGCCGGGCGGCCTGACGTGGCCGCCGGCCCGCCCCGGCCGGGGGCACGCACGCACGGAACTCGCGCGGCCCGGGCGCGCTCCGGCTGGTCTGGGTCTACCCCGACCTGCTCAGCACCTACGGGGACCGGGGGAACCTGCTGGTGCTGGAGCGCCGCGCCCGGCTGCGCGGGCTCGACGTCGAGTCGGTGCTGGTGAACGCCGACCAGCCCGTTCCCCGGCAGGGCGACATCTACCTCATGGGCGGCGGCGAAGACCTGCCGCAGACCCTGGCCGCGCGCAGGCTGCGCGCCGACGGCGGGCTCGCGGCCGCCGCCCGGGGCGGCGCGGTCATCTTCGCCGTCTGCGCCGGCTACCAGCTGCTCGGGTCGGAGTTCGGCGGCGACGACGGCCAGCCCGTGCCGGGCCTGGGGATAATCAACATCAGCAGTGGGCGCGGCCAGCGCCGCGGGGTGGGGGAGATCCTCGCCGACGTGTCACCCGCCCTCGGGGTGCCCCGGCTCACGGGGTTCGAGAACCACCAGGGCGTCACCCAGCTGGGGCCGGGCGTGACGCCGCTGGCCAAGGTCGTGACCGGGGTGGGGAATGGCGATGGCACCGAAGGCGCCCGCGCGGACCGGGTGATCGGCACCTACCTGCACGGCCCGGTGCTCGTGCGCAACCCGGCCCTGGCCGACCTGCTGCTGACCTGGGCGGCCGGGCCGCTGCCGCCGTTGCCGGCGGCCGATGAGGAATGGACGCAGCGGCTGCGCGAGCAGCGGCTCGCGGCCGTCCCCGCCGGGCCCCGCTAGGGTCCCGGCCGTTGCCAGGTGCGTCAGTAAACCAGGGCCTGCGTCCCGTCGGCGGTGACCTCGGAGACGAACGTCGCCGCCCCGCCGATCTGGATGCCCTCGATGACGTCGCCGGGGCCGATGTCCCGGCGGGCGGCGCACTGCGTGCAGAGCGTCACCCGCCCGCCGGCCACGATGCTGGCCAGCAGGTCCGCCATAGGCGGGGAGTGCGGCAGCACGATGTCGTCGGCGCGGCCCGGGAGCGCGAGCCAGGCGGCCTCGGCGGCCAGCCACAGCGACACTGCGACGCCGCTGGCGATCGCCGTCGCGGCCACGGTCAGGGCCTGCCCGCATCGCTCGGGTTCGTCCTTGCCAGCAGTAACTTTGATGACCAGGGTGTGGGCTGCCATGGTCGAACTGTAGACCTGCGTACACTGCGGGCATGCAAGGGATCGTCGGCGGGGTGCTGGTGGTTGCCGCGTTCGCCGCGGTCGTGGCGGCGGCGGCCTTCGTCGCCGCGCGGCTGTACCGGGTGAGCCGCTGGGTTCCGCCCGGTGGGCCGGGCGGCCCCGGCCGGGCCGGTGAGCAGGCCGATGCCTGACGGCGGGCCAGAGCCGCACCCCGACCTGGCTCCGCTTCTGTTCCTGCTCGGCCGCTGGGAGGGCGCCGGGGTCGGCGGTTACCCGACCATCGAGAGCTTCCGTTTCGGCCAGGAGATCAGCTTCAGCCACAACGGCAAGCCCTTCCTCGTCTACGTCAGCCGGACCTGGCTGCTGGACGACGAGGGCGTGCCGGGCCGCCCGCTGGGGATGGAAACCGGGTTCTGGCGCCCGCAGCCCGAGGGCAAGCTGGAGGTCCTGCTCGCGCACCCAACCGGGATCACCGAGATCTACCTGGGCGAGGTGACCGGGACGAAGATCGAGATGGCCACGGACGTCGTCGCGCGCACCGCCTCGGCCAAGGAGGTGACCGCCGGGCACCGGCTGTACGGTCTGGTGGGCCCGGATCTGGCCTACGCCTACGACATGGCCGCGGTGGGCCAGCCGCTGCAGCCTCACCTATCGGCACAGCTCAAGCGCACCGCTGCGGCCTGAGCCGCCGACCGGGTGCGCCGCCCGCCGTCAGAGGCCGCACGCCGACCGCACCGGGGGAGCGGCGGGAAGATGTCCCGGAAGGACGGAAGATCCCCCGTGGAAGCGGCGGGAATGGGGATCGGCGGGGAACAAAGACCCCGGGAAAATAAAGACCCCCGGGCGCCTCCCGTGCGGCCGTGCGCCACGCATCCGCGGCGGCGCGTGCCCGCCGCTCGGGCGCGCACATCGTCTTGCTCCGCGGGATGCGAGGCTGGCCACACGGGGACCGGCTGGACAAGGCCGGCCAACCCGGGGGCTCGGTGTCTGCCGTGTATTCGCCGGCCGCCGCCTTGCGGCACGCTGACCACGTCCACAGGACGGGCCAGCGACGGCCAGTGATCGCACCACCGGGCCGAGGCCACGGCAGGTGCGCCGGCGGGACGGCGGCTAGCTGACAGCCACCTCGCGAGTCCTACTGCTATGCATGCTGTTGGACCACCTCCTTTCCCGCGTTGGCCGCAGGTTATGTCAGGTGACTGGGCCAGGGCAAGCGAGTTGTCCGCCGGCGGGGCGGCAGGTGCGGGTGGCGCACCGGCGGACGGGGAAGGCCGCCGGCCGGCAGGAGGTGCCCGCATGCCCTAATCTCGGGGCCATGACGCAGCAGGCGTGGGACAAGGAGCTGCGGGCCCGCGGCTATCGCGTCACGCCCCAGCGGCAGCTGGTGCTGGAGGCCGTCACCAAGCTCGAGCACGCCAGCCCCGAAGAGATCTGGGCGGACGTGCAGCAGACGGCCAGCGGGGTGAACATCTCCACCATCTACCGTGCGCTGGAGCTGCTGGAACAGCTCGGCCTGGTCACCCACACCCATCTGGGCCACGGTGCCCCCCGCTACCACCTGGCGGCGGAGGCGGATCATGTGCACCTGGTCTGCTCCAGCTGCGGCCGGGTCACCCAGGTGCCCCCGGACACGGTGGAGGCGCTGGTGTCCGCCCTGGACGAGAGCAATGGGTTCCAAACGGATGTGGGTCATCTCACCGTTTTCGGGCGCTGCGCCTCCTGCCGGGCCGGTGATCCCGGCGCCGGTCCTGGTGACGCTGCGCCCGGCGGGGCCACAACCAGTGGTGCCAGACACCGTGGTGCCAGACACGGTGGCGCCAGACACCGTGGCGCCGGGGTGGGTGGATCCGGCCGCCCTGGCGCCGGGGTGGCCGCGCCGCCTGAGCCCGCCGCGCAGGCTGAGCCCGCCGAACCGACCGCGTAGCCTGAGGGCATGGAATCACCGCTGCTGGCCGCCCCCGGAGCCGTCCCGGCGGAGGGGCCCGACACGGGTGTCGCCGCGCACTACGGTGACCCGTTCGCGGAGCAGCGGGCGCTGGCCCGGTCGGCGGGTGTGGTGGACCGGTCGCATCACGGTGTGCTGCGGATCACCGGCGAGGACCGGCTGTCCTGGCTGCACAGCCTGACCACGCAGGACACCGAGCACCTGGCGCCGGGGCTGGCCACGCAGGCGCTGGTGCTCAGCCCGAACGGGCACGTCGAGCACCACCTGACCCTGACCGACGACGGCAGCGCGGTGTGGATCCATGTCGAGCCGGGAACGGCCGGGCCGCTGCTCGAGTTCCTAGAGTCGATGCGCTTTCTGCTGCGCGTGGACCCGGCGGATGTGACGGCGGAGTTCGCGCTGATCACCCTGATGGGCCCGGACACGGCAGGCGGCCCGCCGGAGGGTACGGCGGCGACGCTGGCGGATTCGTTCGGTATGGATGTGATGGTGCAGCGGGACCGGCTCGCGGCCATCGCGGCGGATCTCCAGCAGCGCGGGGCCAGGCTGGCGGGGGTGGCCGCCTACGAGGCGCTGCGGATCGCCGCGCACCGGCCGCGGCTCGGGCTGGACACCGATCGCCGCACCATCCCGCACGAGGTGGGCTGGATCGAGACCGCCGTCCACCTGTCCAAGGGCTGCTACCGGGGCCAGGAGACCGTGGCGCGGGTGCACAACCTGGGCCATCCGCCGCGCCTGCTGGTATTCCTGCACCTCGACGGGAGCGAGGACACCCTGCCCGCCCATGGCGACCCGGTCACGATGGGCGACGCGGAGATCGGGTTCACCGGGTCGGCCGCGCGCCACTTCGAGCTGGGCCCGGTCGCCCTGGCGCTGGTCAAGCGGACCGTGCCGGTCGACGCGGCGCTGCGGGCCGGTGGCGTGCCCGCCGCCCAGGAGGTGGTGGTCCCCCCGGACACGGGCGCGAACGTGAAGGTCACGCTCAAGCGCCCGCGCGGTGCGCTCGCGCCGCGCCGCGACTGAGACCCGCCGGGTCCGCGGCCGAGACCCGCCGGGCCGCTGGGGCCGGTGCTGGCTGGAACACCGGCCAGCGCATGCCCTAACGTTGGCTCCCGGCAGCGGGCAGGGCCGCCAGCGGCGGCGGCCCGGGACCGCGGCAGGAGGTGGTGCGCCGTGCTGCGCCGTACGCTGCTGGCCGCCTCGGCCAGTGACCGGATGCGCCGGATGGTCGTGTCCGCCCCCTACACCCGCGACGTCGTCGCCCGGTACGTGGCCGGTGAGGACGCGGCGGCAGCGGTGGAGGCCACCCGCCGGCTGCAGGCCAGCGGGCTGGCGGTCAGCCTCGACTACCTGGGCGAGGACACCACCAGCCAGGAGCATGCGGCCGCGGTGGCCGACGAGTACGTCACGCTGCTGGGCCTGCTCGGCGCGGGCGGGCTCAGCCAGGACGGCGCGGGCGGAGGTCTCGGTCAAGCCCACCGCGGTCGGCCTGCACCTGCCCGAGCACGGGGAGAAGACGGCCGCCGCCCACATCGAGCGGATCTGCGTGGCGGCCCGGGCGGCCGGCACGACGGTCACGGTCGACATGGAGGACCACACCCACGTCGACGCGACCCTGCGGATCGTGCGCGACCTGCGCGGCGACTACCCCGATCTCGGCTGCGTGATCCAGTCCCAGCTCCGGCGCAGCGCCGCCGACTGCCGGGCGCTGGCCAACGCCGGGCTCCCGGGTCAGGCTGTGCAAGGGCGCCTACGACGCGCCGCCGGAGGAGGCCTTCGGGAGCCGGGCCGACGTGGACCGCTCCTACGCCCGGTGCCTGCGGATCCTCATGGCCGGTGCCGGGTACCCGATGCTGGCCACCCACGACCCGCGGCTGATCAGGATCACCGCGGCGCAGGCGGTGCTCACCGGGCGCGGCGGCGCCGGTTTCGAGTACCAGATGCTGTACGGCATCCGGCCGGCCGAGCAGCTCCGGCTGGCGGCCACCGGCGCGAAAGTGCGGGTCTACCTGCCCTACGGCAGCGACTGGTACGGCTACCTGGTCCGGCGGCTGGCCGAACGCCCGGCCAACTTCGCGTTCTTCCTCCGGTCGCTGGCGTCGCGCCGGTGAGCGGCCCGCCCCGGACGATAGGCTGGCCAGAGTGATCGCGATCCTGGGTGCAGGCAAGATGGGCGAGGCGCTCATCTCCGGCCTGCTGCGGGCCGGGCGCAGCCCGGACGGAGTGCTCGCGGTGGTCCGCCGCCCCGACCGGGCCGCTGCCTTGCGGGAGAGCTACGGCATCGGGGTGGTCAGCGCCGCGGAAGCGGCCAAGACCGCGGACACGCTGGTCATCACCGTCAAGCCGCAGGACATGAGCGGGACTGCTCAACGAGATGCGCCCGCACGTCCCGGCCGACCGGCTGGTCATCTCGGTGGCGGCCGGCATCACCACCGCCCGGATCGAGAACCAGCTCGGGTTGCCGCTGCCGGTGGTCCGGGTCATGTCGAACACCCCCGTGCTGGTGGACGAGGCGATGAGCGTCATCTCGGCCGGACCGCACGCCGGCGAGGAGCACCTGCGCCGGGCCGAGGAACTGCTCCGGCCGGTCGGCAAGGTGCTGCGTATTCCCGAGTCGCAGCAGGACGCGGCCACCGCGCTGTCCGGCAGCGGCCCGGCCTACGTGTACTTCCTGGTCGAGGCGATGGTGGACGCGGGGATCCTGCTCGGGATGCCGCGGGGGACCGCGCTGGAGATGGTGACCCAGGCGGTGTACGGGGCGGCGACCATGCTGCGGGAGAGCGGGGAGCATCCGGTAATCCTGCGGGAGGCGGTCACCTCCCCGGGCGGTACCACCATCTCCGCCATCCGCGAGCTGGAAAGGCACGGGGTCCGGGCGGCGTTCCTGGCGGCGATCGAGGCGGCCCGGGACCGGGGTGCCGAGCTCGGCGTCGGCTGAGCGCCGGTAGCGCCATGGCCTGCACCCTGCACGTCGCCTGGGATGAGCGGCTGACCGGCTACGACTTCGGGCCCGGCCACCCGCTCGCCCCGGTCCGGGTGGAGCTGACGATCGCGCTGGCGGAGGAGTTCGGCGTGCTGGCCGAGCATGGCGTGACCGTCGCCGCGCCCGCCGCCGCCAGCACGGACGAGCTCGAGCTGGTCCACGATCCGCGCTACATCACCGCGGTCAGGACCGGGATCGCCGACGCCGCGTTCGGGCTCGGCACCCCCGACAACCCGGTCTTCACCGGCATGCATGAGGCATCGGCCCTGGTGGCCGGGGCCACCCTGGCCGCGGCGGCGGCGGTCTGGGAGTCCCGGGCGCAGCACGGGGTCAACGTCGCGGGCGGCCTCCATCACGCGATGCGGGGGATGGCCAGCGGGTTCTGCGTGTATAACGACCCGGCGATCGCGATCCGGTGGCTGCTCGGGCAAGGGGCCGAGCGGATCGCCTACGTCGACGTGGACGTCCACCACGGCGACGGGGTCGAGGCCGCCTTCTGGGACGATCCGCGGGTGCTGACGATCAGCCTGCACGAGCACCCGATGACGCTCTTCCCCGGCACCGGCGTGCCCGAGGACAACGGCGGGCCCGCCGCCGAGGGCATGGCCGTCAACGTGGCGCTGCCGGCCGGCACCGGTGACGCGGGCTGGCTGCGCGCGTTCGACGCGGTGGTGCCGCCGCTGCTGCGCGCGTTCCGCCCCCAGGTCCTGGTCACCCAGCATGGGTGCGACAGCCACCGGCTGGACCCGCTCGCCCATCTGGAACTGAGCATTGACGCGCAACGGACCGCGCAGGCGCGGTTGCACCACCTGGCGCACGAGACCGCGGGCGGGCACTGGGTGCTCACTGGCGGGGGTGGTTACGAGCTGGTGCACGTGGTGCCGCGCACCTGGACCCACCTGCTGGCCGAGGCGGCGGGCCGGCCGCTGGAGCCGGAGGCCGCCACCCCCGGTGCCTGGCGGGACTTCGTCCGGGCCCGCACCGGCGCCCGCCCGCCGGAGATCATGACCGAGGGAGCTGCCGCCTGGTTCTCGCCGTTCTCGTCGGGATACGACCCGGGCGACCGGGTGGACCGGGCGATCATGGCCACCCGCAAGGCGGTTTTCCCGCTGCACGGGCTGCTGCCGCCCCCCTGACCGGGGTTTCCTGGCGGCGAATTTCCCGTCAACGCAGCGTGTCGGCGGGGAGACACGCCGCGCCGGCGGCGCCCCGCGTTTGCCCTGGTGCCTGCAAGGTCCGTGCCAGGCGTGACGAAATGAGACTCGATGGAGGGTTGCCCTTTTCCACACAAGACTTACGCTGGGGACGGAGGTGACTGATGCGCTGAATCCGGCTAGGCGTAGCCAGCACCATGCGGAAGAGGGCGACTCATGGCTGCAACTGAGACAACACCCCTGAGTGACGTCAGGTTCCTGACCGTGGCAGAAGTAGCCTCGATCATGCGCGTGTCCAAGATGACCGTTTACCGGCTTGTTCACTCCGGCGAGCTTGAGGCAATCCGGGTTGGCCGTTCCTTCCGGGTACCTGAACAGGCGGTCAACCAGTACCTGCGGGACTCGTTCGTCGCCGCCAGCTGAGCGTCGCGACGGGGTGCGCTGCCTCCGGCTTGGTGGGACGGAGGCACCGGGGGATGGACGGGGACACCGGGGACGGTAATCTAGACCGTTGGCGTGTGCCCTGCCGACCGGCATCGGGCCTGCGCAAGCATGCCAGTTGGTGCCGCAAGGTCGAGCGAGGGTGGTGTCGTGGGCTCCGTTATCAAGAAGCGCCGCAAGAGAATGGCCAAGAAGAAGCACCGCAAGCTGCTGCGGAAGACGCGCGTTCAGCGGCGGAACAAGAAGTAGCGCGGGCGCCGGGCCAGCCCGGCTCGAAGTAGCGCGGGCGCCCGCCGCCAGGCGAGGCCGGCCGAGGGGGAGCGAGGGGACGGCGCCGGCCGGGATCGCACCATGGCCAGACATGCGCGGCTGGTGCACGCCGCCACCAGGCCGGTGGCGTCCGCGGAAAGGGGAACAGGTGAGCAAGCCTCCAGCTGCTGCTGGCGGCATTCGTCGGGCTGCCATACGGGAGTCGGATGCCAGCGTGACGATCGACGGTCACCCGGTCAACCTGGTGCCCCTGCCCGGCCTCGAGGCCTACGGCGAGGATGACGCCCACGGCGGGGATGAGGCCCACGGCGGCCGGGCCGGCCCCTCGGGCGGCCGGGCCGATGGCGCCCGGGATGGCGGCTGGCGGCAGCCGGCTGGCCGACGTCCTCGAGTTCGCGCGGCGCCAGCTCGATGGCGAGTCCGAGGTCGATCAGTTTGGCTTCGACCCCGAGTTCAACAGCCGCGTGCTGATGCCGATCGCCCGGATGCTCTACCAGCGCTGGTTCGGGGTCCGGATGCGCGGGCTGGCGCACGTGCCCGAGGCGGGCCCCGCGCTGGTGGTCGCCAACCACTCCGGCACGCTGCCGGTCGACGCGGTCATGCTCCAGGCCGGGCTGCACGACGAGCATCCCACCCACCGGAGCCTGCGCCTGCTGGGCGCCGACCTGGTCTACGAGATCCCGCTGCTGGCGCCGCTGGCCAGGAAGGGCGGCCACACCCGGGCCTGCCCCGCCAACGCGAACGTGCTGCTGCGCTCGGGCGAGCTGGTCGGCGTCTTCCCGGAGGGATTCAAGGGCATCGGCAAGCCCTTCTCGGACCGCTACCAGCTGCAGCGGTTCGGCCGCGGCGGCTTCGCGGCCACCGCCATCCGGGCCCGGGTGCCGATCATCCCCTGCGCGATCGTCGGGGCCGAGGAGATCTATCCCCTGCTCGGAAACGCCAGGCCGATAGCCGAGCTGCTGGGGCTGCCCTACTTCCCGATCACCCCCTTGTTCCCCTGGCTGGGGCCGGTCGGGGCGGTGCCGCTGCCGTCGAAGTGGATCATCGAGTTCTGCCCGCCGGTCCCCACCTCCGATTACCCGCCCGGCAGCGAGGACGACCCGGTGGTGATCGCCGACCTGAGCGGCCGGGTGCGGGGCACCATCCAGCGCAGGCTGGACGATCTGCTGTCCGAGCGCGGCCCCGCCTTCGGTTAGCCGCTGCCCCAGCGGCCGGCGCCGTGGCGCCGCCGGAAGGCCAGCCCGGCCACGATGCCCCCGGCCACGGCGCCGGCGCCGGCCGCGGTGGGCAGGGCGATCAGGGTGGCCCTGCGGCCGGACCGGAAGTCGTGCACGGGCCAGTGGTTGGCCCGTGCCTCGGCCCGCAGCTCCCCATCGGGGTTGATCACGGTGGGGTGCCCGACCAGGCGGAGCATCGGCAGGTCGTTCGCGGAGTCGCTGTAGGCGGAGCACCGGGCCAGGTCCAGGCCCTCGCGCGCGGCCAGGGCCTCGACCGCCGCCGCCTTCGCCTCGCCGTGCAGCAGCCCGCCGACCAGCCGCCCGGTGTAGACGCCGTCCACGGACTCGGCAACGGTGCCGAGCGCCCCGGTGAGGCCGAGCCGGCTGGCGATGATGCCGGCCAGCTCCACCGGCGAGGCGGTCACCAGCCAGACCCGCTGCCCCGCCTCCAGGTGGCGCTGGGCCAGCTCCCTGGTGCCTTCCCAGATGCGGCTGGCCATGGTGTCGTCGTAGATCTCCTCACAGAGGGAGACGATGTCGCTGACCCGGTGCCCGGCCACGAACGCCAGGGCGGCCTCCCGCGCCGCGTCGATGTGATCGGCGTTCTCCGCGCCCCGCATCCGGTAGCAGGCCTGCCCCCAGGCCATCCTGGCCAGATCCCTCGGGCCGAACATCTTCCGGGCGGCCAGGCCGCGCGCGAAGTAGTAGATCGAGGCCCCGCGCATGAGGGTGTTGTCCACGTCGAAGAACGCACCGGCCGCGGGGTCGGGGATGGGCGGGGGAGACGGCTCCACCTTGGCGGCCGCCGCCGACGCCTGGCCGGCCAGTGCGGCCCGGTCCTTGCGCAACGGCCTCATCCACGCCTTGGGTGCCCGTAGTGCCTGGTAGGCGTCATCGACCGGGTCTTCCGCGCCTGGCTCGATGCTGGCTGCGCCCGGTTCCTGAAGCCGTTCCCGCAGCAGGCCCATTGCGCCTTCATGCTACCCGCGGCGCCGCCCCATCCGGGCCGTCCGGTCGGCCATCTGGGCAGCATCATCGGCCGCCGTCAGGCACCATAGGCAGCAATGTCTGTTTCTTTCCTGGCCGCGGGCGGCGCCGCAGCTGCCGCGGCCGTCATCACCGTGATGCTGGTGGTGCGGTTCGCCCGCCTGCCCCGGCTGGACCAGGCCGCCTGGGTGTGCGCGGCCGCCGGGCTCACCGTCGCCCTGGCGGCGCAGGCGCTGGGCTACCACCAGGGCTTCAACGCGGCGGCGTTCCGGGCGATCGAGGTGGGTGCCCGGCTGGCCGCCCCGATGGCCCTGGTCTGGGGGCTGGCCGAGCTGACCGCGAAGAGCTTCGGGGTGCGGTTCGGGGCCAGGCTCGGGCTGGCTGCGCTGACCGCCATCGCCGGGGTGGTCCTGGCGTCCGACCCCCTCAGCGGCGTGGCCTTCAGCACGGCGTGGCCCACCACCGCCGACCACTACCAGTTCATCCCGAACGTGGTCCTGGTGGTGATCGCGGCCGTCACCGTGATCCCCGCGCTGATCGCACCGGCCGTGACGGCGGTGCGCGCCCGGCGTGAGCCCGGCTGGCGGGAGGTGTTCCCGGCCGTGGCCGCGGCCGCGGGGGCCGCCCTGCTGACCCTGGGGCTGCAGGTGAAGCTGCCCGTCAAATCGGGTTATGCCGCCATCTGCCTGATCGCCGCCGTGCTCATCTGGTTCGCGGGGCACTGGTCCCGCCGGGTGCAGCTCGCCGGCCTGCATGAGATCGCCCCGGCCGGTGACGACACCGGCTGGGGCGAGGCGTACACCGACACCGGCTACGGCCTGTACCGGCCGGACACCGGCGGGATGAGGCGGGTCGGCGGCGACACCGACTTCGGCGGCCTGTACCGGCCGAACACCGGCGGTTTCGGACGGGTCGGCAGCGACACCGACTTCGGCGGCCTGTACCGGCCGGAGGACACCGGCGGCATCCGGGAGGTCAGCAGCGACAGCGCCTTCCGCGACATCGGCAGCGACACCGGCTACGGCTTCTACCGGACCGACACCGACCTCAGGCCGGTCGTCACCAACGGCGCGGACCGTCCGCACAGCGAGCCGGCGCCCGGGATCGTCGAGACCGGTGACTTCCTGCCGGTGTCGTTCGACGTCTTCACGCCCGTCCCGCGCCGGTCGGACGATGCCCAGGCCGAGGAGGAGACCGCGCGACTTTACGGGCAGATAGCGATCTACACCCTGATCGACGGCCAGGCCGAGGAGTTCGACCAGCTCGCCCAGGCCGTGGTCGAGAAGGTGAAGGCGCTGGAACCCGACACGCTCGCCTACATCGTGCATGGCGTGCCGTCAGCGCCCATGCAGCGGATCCTCTACGAGGTGTACCGGGACGAGGCGGCGTTCACCGAGCACGGCCACCAGCCCTACATCCAGGATTTCGAAGAGGAGCGCAAGCCCTACGTGCTTGCCACGAACGTGATCGAGCTCGGCGTCCGGCAGGCGAAGCTCTCGCCGCTGGGCGGCCAGCCGGGTGGCGCCCCGGCTCCGGCCGCCGGTGCGCAGGCCTGGCCCACCGGCCTGGCGTGGCGGGCCCGGCCCGGGGGCACAGCCGGGCGGGCCGGTCCCGCCCGGTACGCCAGGCCCGCAAGGTAGCCACCCGGGGGAGCCGGCCTCCCGCGGCAGGCCGGCCCCGCCCGGCCCTCCGGGGGAGCCGGGTGCCCGTGGCCGGCCCGGCCCGCAGGGTCCGCGCGATGACCTGAGTTCCCGCGGCCGGCCCGGCCCGCAGGGTCCGCGGGATGACCTGAGTTCCCGCGGCCGTCCAGTCCCGCGGGATGATCTGGGCTCCCGCAGTCGGCCAGTCCCGCAGAGCGCCCGGGGTGACCTGGGCTCCCGTGGCCGCCGGCCCCGCCGGGCGAGCCGGGCCCGCGGAGCCGGCCCGTTCCGCCTGGTGAGCCGGTCTCCCGTGGCCGGCCCGTTCCGCCGGATGACCTGCGCTCTCGTGGACGGCCCGTTCCGCCTGGTGATCTTGGTTCCCGTGGCCGGCCGGGCCTACCCGGGGACACGGCCCCCCGCGACCGGCCGGGGCCGTACGACCAGCCGGTCCCGCGGAATGGCCAGCCCCCCCCGCGCCGGAGCAATGGTTCCCGGTGACCGGCCAGCCTCACGTCATCACCCTGCTCAGCCGGGTGGGGTGTCATCTGTGCGACGACGCGCGCGAGGTCATCGCCCGGGTCGCGGCCGAGCTCGATGTGCCCTGGGAAGAGCTCGACATCACCACGTCCGACAGCCATCTGCGGCAGTACTGGGACCAGATCCCGGTAACCCTGATCGACGGCGTCCAGCATGACTTCTGGCATGTCAGCGAGGAGCGGCTCCGGGCCGCCCTGACCCGCTAGCCACCCTGGACCCGGGTGGCCGGGGCCGTCACTTTGTGCAAACGTTCACAAGGGCGTACCGTGAGACGAGAGTTGCCCCACGGGCGCCTGGCCAGCCCGCGGTGCCCGCAGCGTCGATCCCTCAGGAGCACCGGCGAATGTCCCGCCGTCCGGCCACAGGCCACAACACTCAAGGCATCCCGGAGGCGACGATCGCCCGTCTCCCGCTGTACCTGCGGGTGCTCTACGCCTGCGCCGAGCAGGGGATCGCCACGGTGTCGAGCGAGGAACTGGCCGCCGCCGCGGGAGTCAACTCGGCCAAGCTGCGCAAGGACCTCTCCCACCTGGGCTCCTACGGCACCAGGGGGGTGGGGTATGACGTCAACTACCTCGTCTACCAGGTCTCCCGCGAGCTCGGGCTGACACAGGACTGGCCGGTGGTCATCATCGGCGCCGGCAACCTGGGGCGGGCGCTGGCGAACTACGGTGGCTTCGCCTCCCGCGGCTTCCGGATAGCGGCGGTCATCGACGCCGACCCGGCCGTCGTCGGCAGCGAGATCGCCGGGCATGTGGTCGAGGGCGCCGACCAGATCGAGCCGGTCATCGCGCGCCATCAGGTGTCGATCGGGGTCATCGCCACCCCGGCCGGGGCGGCACAGGGGGTCTGCGACCGACTGGTCGCGGCCGGTGTGACGAGCATCCTCAACTTCGCTCCTGCCGTACTTAGCGTGCCAGTGGGCGTGGACGTGCGTAAGGTCGACCTGTCGATCGAATTGCAGATCCTTGCCTTCCACGCGCAACGGAGGTCTGTCGTGCGCGTCGCCCAGGATGGAAAGCGTTACCACCAGGGGCGGGTTATGCCTGCTGACGCCCAGTCAGCGGTAGCGGGGGGCGTGGTCGGCGAATCGGCGGTCGCGGCCCCATGAGCGTGCTGATCGTCGGACTCAGTCACCGCAGTGCCCCGGTCGCGACCCTGGAACGGGCCGCCGTCAGCGGTGACCCTCTCGGCAAGCTGCTGCGCGACATCTACGAAGCGGAGTCGGTCGCGGGCACCTTCGTCGTGTCCACCTGCAACCGGGTCGAGGTCTACGCCGAGGTCGACCAGTTCCACGCGGCCCTGTCGGCGATCTCCGACCTGCTGGCCCGCCACTCCGGCATCCCGCTGGCCGAACTCACCGAGCATCTGTACGTGCGCTACGAGGACCGGGCCGTCCAGCACCTGCTGACGGTGGCCGCCGGGCTGGATTCCATGGTCGTCGGCGAGAGCCAGATCCTCGGCCAGGTGCGGCAGGCGATCGCCCTCGCGCGCGAGCAGGCCACGCTCAGCCGGGCGCTCGACGGTCTCGGCACGCTCGCGTTGCGCACCGCCAAACGGGCACACACGGAAACCGGGATCGACCGCGCGGGCGCGAACCTGGTGAGTGTGGGGGTAGGCCTCGCGGCGGCGGAACTGGCGCCCGCCGGCGGCGAGCAGCCCGCCGACCCGGTCCATCCTCTCGCCGGGCTGCGGGTGCTGGTGGTCGGGGCGGGCTCGATGAGCGCACTCGCCGTCGCCACGGCCCACCGCCTCGGCGCCGCCAGCATCGTGGTCACCAACCGCACCCCCGAGCGGGCGGAGCGGCTGGCGGCGTCGGTGTCCGGGTCCACCGCCGGTTTCGGCGATCTGCCCGCCGCGCTCGCTGCCGCCGACCTGGTCATCTCCTGCACCGGGGCGACCGGCCTGGTCATCACGGCCGGGATGGCCGTGGAGGCGCTCCGCCGGCGGTCCGGTGGGGCCGGGGAGGCGGAAACGCGGCCACTGGCCATGCTCGACCTCGCGCTGCCGCACGATGTGGACCGCGCTGCCGCCGGGCTGCCCGGGGTCAGCGTGCTCGGCCTGGACTCGCTTGAGGCCGCGGGCCTGGCCGTCGCGGTGACGCAAGCCGACGACGTGTCGGCGGTCCGGGCCATCGTCGCCGAGGAGCTTGCGGCGCGCATTTCCGCCCGGCACGCCGCCCGGGTGTCGCCCACCGTGGTCGCGCTGCGCGCGAAGGCCGCCGAGGTGGTGGAGGCCGAACTGGACCGGCTGACCGGCAAGCTCGGGCCGCTGGACGAGCGGGCCAAGGCGGAGATCTCGCGGGCGATGCAGCGGGTGGTGGGCAAGCTGCTGCACGCGCCGACGGTGCGGGTCAAGGAACTGGCCGGCTCGCCCGGCGGTGACTCCTACGAGGCGGCCCTGCGGGTGCTCTTCGACCTCGACCAGGACGCGATCGACTCCGTCACCAGGGCAGATGCGGACCTCACCCTGGGCGGTGGCGGATGAGCCGCCCGCCGCTGCGGCTCGGCACGCGCAAGAGCCCGATGGCCATGACCCAGTCCGCGACCGTGGCCAGCCTGATCACCGAGCGGACCGGGGTCGCGGTCGAGCTGGTCGGGCTGACCTCCTTCGGCGACGTCAGCCAGGCCCAGCTGACGCAGATCGGGGGCACCGGCGTCTTCGTGAGCGCGTTGCGCCAGTGCCTGCTGGCCGGGGACATCGACCTGGCCGTCCACTCGCTCAAGGACCTGCCCACCGCCGGCGTGCCCGGCATCGCGCTGGCCGCGGTGCCGGTCCGTGGCGACCCCAGGGACGCGCTGGTGGCCCGGGACGGCGCCAAGCTGGCGGACCTGCCCGCCGGGGCGCTGATCGGCACCGGATCGCCCCGCCGGGCCGCCCAGCTGCGGCTGATGCGCCCGGACGTCCGCCCGGTCCCGGTGCGCGGCAACGCCGGCACGCGGCTGGCGAAGGTGACGTCCGGTGAGCTCGACGCCGTCGTGCTGGCCCGCGCAGGGCTGGGCCGGATCGGCCAGCTCGACGTGATCACCGAGGTCTTCGAGCCGGATGAGATGGTCCCCGCGGCCGGGCAGGGCGCGCTGGCGGTCGAATGCCGCGACACCGACCAGGAGCTGGCCGGCCTGCTGGCAGGCGTGGATGACGAGGACACCCACGCGGCAGCGACCGCGGAACGGGCGGTGCTGGCCGGGCTTCAGGCCGGCTGCCACGCGCCGGTCGGCGCCTACGCTATAGCCACCGACATCCTGCGCCTGAGGGCGGTCGTCATCGGGGATGACGGCGCCCCGCCGCTGGCCGCGAGCGCGGCCGCCCCCGCCGGGGAGGCCGAGGCCCTGGGACTCCAGGTCGCTCGTGAATTGCTCGGCCGCGGGGCGGGAAGGTACCTGACGGCTGCTGCAGCACACACGAGCAACGGGGACGATGCCCAGTGAATCCGACACCGGCGACCAAGAAGCCACAGGCGCCGCCTGCCACCGCCGGGCTGGCTGCCTTCATCGGCGTCGGCCCGGGCGACGAGGGGCTCCTCACGCTGCGCGCCGCCGAACTGCTGGCCAAGGCCGACCTGGTGGTGGGCGGCCCGGAGCTGACCGGCCCGCTGGCCCACCGGCTGCCCGAGCGGGCCGTTATCGCCGAGCCGGCCGATCCCGGCACCGACGCCGGCAAGCTGATCGAGGCGGCCAACGCCGGCCGGCTGGCGGTCCGCCTGTTCGCCGGCGACCCACTCCTGTTCAGCCGGGCCTCCGAGCAGGCCGACGCGTGCGCCCGGGCCCGGGCGCGAGTGGAGATCGTCCCCGGGGTGTCCGCCGCGACCGGGGTTCCCGGCTTCGCCGGCATCCCGCTGACCGCCGACACCGGTGGCCTGCGGGTGGTGCACGCATCCGACCTGAGCGGGCTCGACGGGGCCACGCCCGGCAGCCTGGTCGTCCTCGGCGCGGAGGCCGGGCCGGTCAACATCGCCAAAATGCTGGTCGCCGCCGGCTGGGCGGACACCACCCCGATCGCCCTCACCTGGAACGGGACTACCACCGATCAGCGCACGGTGGTCAGCAGGCTGGGCTCGGTCGCGGCGGACCTCAAGGCAGCCGGGGTGAGCATGCTGACCGAGCCGGGCCGGCCCTGGCCGTGATCGGCGAGGCCGCCGCTCATGAGGGCCTGGCCTGGTTCGAAAGCAAGCCGCTCTTCGGCTGGCGGGTGCTCGTCCCGCGAACGAAGGAGCAGGCGGCATCGCTGTCGGAGCGGCTGCGCTCCTACGGCGCGGTGCCGCAGGAGGTCCCGACCATCGCCGTCGAGCCGCCGCGCACCCCGCAGCAGATGGAGCGGGCGGTCAAGGGCCTGGTCACCGGCCGGTACCAGTGGATCGCGTTCACCTCGGTCAACGCGGTCCGTGCGGTCAGGGAGAAGCTGGAGGAGTACGGCCTGGACGCGCGGGCGTTCGCCGGCGTCAAGGTGGCGGCGGTGGGTGAGCAGACCGCGGCAGCGCTCGCCGGGTTCGGTATCAAGCCCGACCTCGTGCCCGAAGGGCAGCAATCCAGCGAGGGGCTGGCGGCGGCCTGGCCGCCCTACGACGACGTGCTCGATCCGATCAACCGGGTGCTGCTGCCCCGGGCCGACATCGCCACCGAGGCGCTGGTCGCCAGGCTGACCGAGCTGGGCTGGGAGGCCGAGGACGTCACCGCCTACCGCACGGTGCGGGCGGCCCCGCCGCCGGCGCCGGTCCGGGAGGCGATCAAGGGCGGCGGGTTCGACGCGGTCCTGTTCACCTCCTCTTCGACGGTGCGGAACCTGATCGGCATCGCGGGCAAGCCGCATGCGGTCACGGCCATCGCGGTGATCGGCCCGCAGACCGCGCAGACCGCCGCCGAGTACGGCCTGCGGGTGGACGTGATGGCGCCGAAGCCGTCGGCCACCGCCCTGGCCGAGGCGCTGGCCGAGCACGGCGCCAGCCTCCGCGAGGCGGCCATCGCGGCCGGCGAGCCGGTACGCAAGCCCAGCGAGCGCCGGCGCGGCGCCCGCCGCCGGCTGCGGTGACGCCGCCGGACGCCTGGCCGGAAGGAGCCAGCCGTGAACGGTGAATTCCCGGCCGTCCGCCCCCGCCGCCTGCGGCGGACCGCGGCGCTGCGCAGGCTGGCGGCCCGCACCACCGTCCGCGGGTCCGACCTGGTGCTGCCCCTGTTCGTTAAGGAGGGGATCAGCGAGCCGGAGCCGGTGCCGTCCATGCCGGGCGTGGCCCAGCACACCAGGGACAGCCTGCGCAAGGCGGCGGCCGAGGCGGTAGAGGCGGGGGTCGGCGGGCTGATGCTGTTCGGCATCCCGGCCGTCAAGGACGCTCGTGGCTCGGGAGCCGACGACCCGGACGGGATCGTCCAGCAGGCGCTGGCCGACCTGGCCGGTGAGGTGGGCGACGCCACCGTCCTGATGGCCGACCTGTGCCTGTGTGAGTACACCGACCATGGCCACTGCGGGCCGCTTACCGAGGCCGGTGACGTGGACAACGACGTCACCCTGGAGCGTTACGCGTCCATCGCGGTCGCGCAGGCGGCGGCCGGGGCGCACGTGGTCGGGCCGAGCGGGATGATGGACGGCCAGGTGGGCGTGATCCGGCAGGCGCTCGACCGGGCCGGCTATCCGGAGGTCGTCATCTGCGCCTACTCGGCCAAGTACGCCTCGGCCTTCTACGGGCCGTTCCGGGACGCGGCCGAGTGCGCGCCCCAGACCGGCGACCGGTCCGCCTACCAGCAGGACCCGGCCGCCGGGGACGCGGTGCGGGAGATCCTGCTCGACGTGGCCGAGGGTGCCGACATCGTGATGGTCAAGCCGGCCCTGCCGTATCTCGATGTGATCGCCCAGGCCGCCGCGGCCGCCCCGGTGCCCGTCGCCGGCTACCAGGTCAGCGGGGAGTACGCGATGGTGGAGGCGGCGGCCGCGAACGGCTGGCTGGACCGGGACCGGGTGATCATGGAGACCCTGACCGCGATCCGCCGCGCGGGCGCCAGCATCATCCTCACCTACTGGGCCGCCGAGGCCGCCCGCAGGCTCGGCTAGGGAACCGCCCGCCAGCCCGCGCGGGAAGCCGGGCGCAGCGGAACCGCCCGCCAGCCCGCCGCGGGAACCAGGCGCAGCGGAATCGCCCGCCGGGCCAGCCGGTTGGCATCCGGTCGATCGGGGGACTAAATATCACAAAACGGCATATCTATCATCACAAAGGGCAGCCGATCGCCTCCGTTAGGTATCGTCTCGGCCTCAGCTGGGGGGAGCGGCCTGCGCCATGCACGGACAACCGGCATCATCGGGATGGAACGCCTATCCCGCTAGGGGAGCGGGAGTTGGGAGCCGACAGTCGAGGCGATGCTGCGTCGTGGCCGCCGCCGGACAGCCGGCCGGATGGCCGCCGTTGCGATGGACTACGCAGGCGCGGGCTGGCCAGTCTGCCTAGGCACACATCTGCGTGAGGAGCGGGCACGCCATCCGCTGCACGGCGCGCTGCCGCGCGGGCGGGTGCTTGACCCGGGCCGCGCCTGTTCCTGCGACCGGATCGGGTGCCCGGCGCCGGGCGCGCATCCCATCTCGCCCGCCTGGCAGCTCGAGGCGGGCAGCGATCCCGGGGAGGCCGGCCGCTGGTGGCGTGAGCAGCCAGAGGCGAACATCATCCTGGTCACCGGGCGCGTCTTCGATGTGCTCGACGTCCCGGCCGCGGCCGGGACCGCCGCGCTGGCCCGGATGGAGCCGGCCGGGGTGCGGACCGGACCGGTAGCGCTGTCCCCCCAGCCGCTGGCAGCGGACGACCGGGCCCTGTTCTTCGTCGCCACCAGAGGCGCCGCGGCGGACGAGGACGAGTGGTGGTCGTGTCACCTGGACTGTGAGCCGGACGACTTCGCGCCGGTCGCCGCCCTGCGCTGGCACACCAGGGGCAGTTTCGTCGTTGCTCCCCCGTCCCGCTCCGGCCGGCGGGCCGCGCAGTGGATCCGGGAGCCGGGGGAGCAGCCGCTGCCGGACGCGCTGCGGCTGCTTGAGTTCCTGGCCGACGCGTGCGATGAGGTGCCTGTTTGAGCGCGGGGGCCAGGTCCGACGGGCTGTTCCAGCGCGCGTGCGCCGTCATCCCGGGCGGGGTGAACTCGCCGGTCCGCGCGTTCGGCGCGGTCGGCGGGACGCCGGTGTTCATGGCCGCTGGCCACGGCCCCTACCTCACCGACGCCGACGGCCGGGAGCTGGTCAACCTGGTCTGCTCGTGGGGGCCGCTGATCCTCGGCCACGCGTACCCGGCGGTGGTCGAGGCGGTGACGGTGGCGGCCGCGCGCGGCACCTCGTTCGGCGCCGCCACCGCGGCTGAGGTCGAACTCGCCGAGGAGATCGTGGCGCGTGCCCCGGTGGAGAAGGTACGGCTGGTCAACTCCGGCACCGAGGCCACCATGACCGCGGTGCGGCTGGCGCGGGGCTTCACCGGCCGTCGGCTGGTGGTGAAGTTCGCCGGCTGCTACCACGGGCACGTGGACGCCCTGCTGGCCGCCGCCGGGTCCGGGGTCGCCACGTTCGGCCTGCCCGACACGCCCGGCGTGACCGGCGCCGCGGCGGGCGACACGCTGGTGCTCCCCTACAACGACCCGTCGGCGGTCCGGGAGGCCTTCGCGGAGCACGGCCACGAGATCGCGGCGCTGATCACCGAGGCCTGCCCGGCGAACATGGGGGTGGTCCCGCCCTCCCTCGGCTTCAACGAGCTGCTGGCCGCGCTCTGCCGCGAGTACGGCTCGCTGCTGATCATGGATGAGGTGCTCACGGGCTTCCGGGTGACCAGGTCCGGCTGGTACGGCCGGGAGGGGGTGGCCGGCGACCTGACGACCTTCGGCAAGGTGATGGGCGGCGGGCTCCCGGCCGCGGCCTTCGGCGGGCGGGCGGAGATCATGGACCGGCTGGCCCCGGCCGGGCCGGTCTACCAGGCTGGCACCCTCTCGGGTAACCCGCTGGCCACCGCGGCCGGGCTGGCCACCCTGCGGGCCGCCGTGCCCGAGGTGTACAGCCGGGTGGACGAGGTGGCCGCGACAGTGGCCAAGCTTGCCGCCGGCGCGCTGGCCGCGGCCGGGGTGCCGTTCCGCCTGCAGGAGGCGGGCAACCTGTTCTCGTTCTTCCTCGGCACCGACGCGCCGGTGCGTGACTTCGGCGAGGCGCGCGGGCAGTCCAGCGCCGCCTACGCGGCGTTCTTCCACGGCATGCTCGACGGCGGCGTTTACCTCCCGCCGTCGCCCTACGAGGCCTGGTTCGTGTCTGCGGCGCATGACGACGAGGCAGTAGCCCGGATCGCCGAAGCACTCCCGGCCGCCGCCGGCCGGGCCGCGGCCGCCCTCGGCTGAGGCGCGCCGGCTTCCCGGACGGCACCGGCCGCTTTGAGGCCCCTCGGCGGAGGCCGGCCGCGGCTGTCTCGAATGCTGGATGGTTATCAGCGACCTATCACGGATTTCAGTCACCGAAACGGGGACGAAGCGGACATGATCATGACCAAAATCCGTGAACACTGGGGCGAGCTGCGGAAGGCAAGTGAGCTGCGGCGGGCGCGTGAGATGCCCGCTGGGGCCGGGCGCGGGTGGCTGGGGGTGTCAGGCGACGGTCACCGCGACGATGCCGGCCACGATCGCCACGGCCCCGAGCAACCGGCGGCCCAGCCCGCCCTCGCCGAGCATCCTGCGGCCCAGCACCACCCCGAACAGGACGCTGACCTCCCTCGCCGGGGCGACCGCGGCGACCGAGGTGAAGGTCATCGCCACCAGCACGAGGATGTAGGCGAGCGGTGAAAGCAGCGCCGCGCCGAGCACCTGGCGCCGGTAGCGGCGCCAGACCAGCCGGGTCCGCTCCGCGTCGGCGAGTGCGAAGGGGGCCAGCATCGGCACCATCCCCGCCAGCGCGGCGTAGCCCTGCAGCAGCGGCGGGTTGCCCACCGTGGTGACCGCGACCTTGTCCCAGAGGGTGTACGCGGCGATGAAGACCCCCGTGGCCAGGGCAAAGAGGATCGCGGCGGGGGCCGGCGACCCGGTACGCGCGGGCATGCCCACGACCAGTACCCCCGTTACCAGCAGACCGATGCCGGCCAGCCCGGCGGGGCCGGGCCGCTCGCCGAGGATGGCGATGCCGCCCAGCGCGGCCAATAGGGCGCCCGCGCCCCGGCCGATGGGATAGACCGCGGACAGGTCGCCGGCCCGGTAGGCCCGCAGCAGGAACACGAAGTACCCGGTCTGGAGCACCGCCGTGCCAGCCAGGAAGACCCACGACCGCGCGGTCAGGTGCGGGGGACTGGCGATCAGGCTGACCGCCAGCGCCGGGGCGTAGATCACGGCCGCGGCCGCCGACATGAGCCACACGAAACAGGCAGTGCCCGCGTCCGACGCCTGCTTGCTGAACAGGTTCCAGCTGGCATGGGCAACGGCGGCCACGAGGATCAGGGTGAGGGCGGTGGTGTTCAGTCAGCGGCTCCTGCGTGCATCCGGCCGGGGCCGACGGCCATATCGGCGCCCCGGCATCGCCCGGCTTCGGCCCTCCGCCACTTCATCCTGTCTGCGGAAAGGTCCAGTTCATCCGGTGTTCATCATGCCCGCGGCCGGCCGGGACCATGGCCGGTCCCCGGTAGGCTGAGCGGGCCATGTCTGACACCACCGTCGTCCACCTGCTGCGCCATGGCGAGGTGAGTAACCCGCATGGCGTGCTCTACGGCCGGCTCCCGGGCTACCACCTGTCGGAGGAGGGCCGCCTCATGGCCAAGGCCGCCACGGCCTTCCTGGCGGGCCGGGACGTGACCGTGCTGCGCTCCTCGCCGCTGGAGCGTGCGCTGGAGACGGCCGCGCCGGTCGCGGCCCAGTTCGGCCTGGACGTGGAGGTCAACGAGCGGCTGATCGAGCCGTGGAACCACTTCGAGGGGACGACGTTCGGCGTCGGGGACGGCGCCCTGCGCCGGCCGGCGAACTGGCCGCACCTCCGCAACCCGTTCCGGCCGTCCTGGGGCGAGCCGTACGTGGACATCGCGGCCCGGATGCGCGTCGCCTTGGCCGACGCGGCCCGCACCGCCCGCGGGCACGAGGCGGTCCTCGTCAGCCACCAGCTGCCCATCTGGGTGGCCCGCCGGGACGCCGAGGACCGCCGCCTCTGGCACCATCCCGGCCGCCGTCAGTGCGCGCTGGCCAGCGTGACCAGCTTCACCTACCACGGGGACACCATCGACGGGATCAGCTACGCCGAGCCGGCCGGACCTGGCCGGCCGCAGGTCCCCGGGGCCTAGCGCCGCCCCGCCGTCACCGCCGCGCCCCCGGTCCGGCACAATAGGGCGCGGCACTACTGCCCGTAGGAGATCGCCCTGTGTCCCGTCCACCGCGATGTCCGCGCCGTTACCCACACCACGCGGCCATCGGCTCTAGCGCACGCCGCGGCGCCGCAGCCGCGGCAGTGGCGGCGGCCTCGCTCACGCTGGCCGCCTGCGCCGGCGGGGGGATTGCGCAGAGCACCCCCGCCAGCAACGGCCAGAGCTTCGTGTCCGGAGACGGCGGCACCACCGTCTTCGGGGGCAGCAGTGCACCGCAGGCGCCCGCCGTCACCGGGACCACCCTCGGCGGCGCGAAGCTCAGCCTGGCGCAGTTCCGGGGTCACGTGCTGGTGCTGAACTTCTGGGGATCGTGGTGCACCCCCTGCCGGGCCGAGGCGCCGGAGCTCGCCTCGATGGCCCACGCGTTCAGCCCCTCCGGCGTCGCCTTCCTGGGCGTGGACATCAGGGACACCCCCGCCAGCGCCGAGGCGTTCCAGCGCAATTTCAAGATCACTTATCCCAGCCTGAACGATCCTGGCGGCCAGATCGCGCTCGATTTCCACAGCACCGTTCCGCCCGCGGGCATCCCGACCACCCTCGTCATCTCGCGCAGCGGCCGGATCGCGGCCCGCATCATCGGCGAGGTCTCCTATTCGGGGCTGCACGGGCTCATCTCCAAGACGCTGGCGCAGCCGTCATGACCGGGCACATGGTGGCCAGGCATAGCGCAGCCGGGCACTGCGCTGCCGGGCGCTGTGCAGCCGGGCGCTGTGCAGCCGGGCGCTGCGCGGCCGGGCGTGGCGCGGCCGGCCGCGGAAGGGTGGCCGCCCGGTGACCGGGGTGCGCACCCCGGCCGCGCGGCGGGCGCCCCGCCCCGGACCGGGAGTCCCGGAGGGGCCGGCGGGCAGCCCGTCGTCCTCGTTTGGCATCTGGGACTGGGCGCGGTGGGCCTGGCTCCAGCTGACCTCCATGCGGACCGCGCTGGTGCTCCTGTTCCTGCTAGCGCTGGGCAGCGTGCCCGGCTCGGTGCTGCCGCAGGAGGGGGTTGACCCGCAGGCGGTGCAGCAGTATTACGCCGCTCACCCGTCGCTGGCGCCCCTGCTGGGCCGGCTGTCGCTGTTCGACGTCTTCGCCGCGCCCTGGTTCGCCGCGATCTACCTGCTGCTGTTCGCCTCGCTCGCGGGGTGCGTGATCCCCCGCATGTTCCGGCTGGCCGGCTCGGCGCGGCAGCAGCCGCCGCAGGCACCGGCCAACCTGGCCCGGCTGCCGCTCACGGCACGTCACGAGACGAGGCTCACCCCGGACGAGGCGCTCGCGGCCGCGGCGGCGGTGCTGTCGGCCAAGCGGTTCCGGCTGCGCACCGGCGACGGCTGGATATCGGCGGAAAAGGGCTACCTGCGGGAAGCCGGGAACCTGCTGTTCCACCTGGCGCTGCTCGCGCTGCTGGCCGCGGTCTGCGTGGGCGGGATGTTCGGCTACAAGGCGAACCGGCTGCTGGTGGTGGGCGACTCGTTCGCGAACACCGCCACCGACCTGGACGCGTTCCATCCGGGCCGGGCGGTCTCCGCCGCCGACCTGCAGCCGTTCACGATCGCGCTCAATTCGTTCCAGGCGTCCTACATCACCTCGGGCGCGCTGCGCGGACAGCCATCGCGGTTCGACGCGCTCATCCGCTACTCGCCCGAGCCCGGGGCCCCGATGCGCGGCTACAGCCTGCGGGTGAATCATCCGCTGAACGTGGACGGCGTGCGGGTGTTCCTGATCGGCCACGGTTACGCGCCGGTGTTCCGGGTCACCGACGGGACCGGCCGCGTCGTGTTCGACGGCCCGGTGCCGTTCATCGCCGTGGAGCAGGCGGGCCTCACCTCCGAGGGCGTGATCAAGGTGCCGGACGCCCACCCCCAGCAGCTGGGGTTCGCCGGGGTGTTCCTGCCCACCGCGGTCGACGTGGGCGGCAAGCTCGGGTCCGCCTTCCCCGCCCCGGACAACCCGGCGGTGAGCCTGGTCTCCTACGCGGGCAACCTCGGCATGAACAGCGGCCCGACGCAGTCGGTGTACCAGCTGGACACCTCGGGCCTGCGCCAGCTGCCGGTCAAGCCCAGGCCGCTCGCGCCCGGCCAGTCGATCAAGCTCCCGGACGGCGACGGGACCCTCACCTTCACCGGCTACCGGCAGTGGATCAGCCTGGCCATCACCTATGACCCGGGCACGCTCCCGGCGCTGATCGCCGGGATGACGGCCCTGGCCGGCCTGCTGCTCTCCTTCTTCATCCGGCGGCGCCGGATGTTCGTCCGGGCCCGCCCGGGCCCGGACGGCAACACCGTGGTCGACGTGGGCGGCCTGGCCCGCTCCGACGCCGCCGGAGGCTTCGACACCGAGTTCCCCAGCCTGGCCGGCGAGATCAAAGCCGCGCAACAGGGCAGCGAGCCAGCCGCCCCGGTGCGGGGCCCAGCACCGGTCCCGGCCGCCGGCGCCGGTAGCGGCCCGCCGGCCGCCGATAACCCGACCGAGGAGGAGTGAGAGCCGTGCCCATCAACGAGGGGCTGGCCAACCTCAGCCACTACGCATTCGTGATCACCGTCATGGCCTACGCCCTGGCGGTGCTGGCCTTCGCGTGCGACTTCGCCTTCGGGCGGCACGCGATCGGCCCGCTGAAGGCGGCGAAGGAGCCAGCGGCCGACCTCGTCGCGGTGGGCCCGGCCCCGCACGCCGCCGATCCGGGGACGCCCCCCGGGCCCGGCCCGGGCACACCCGCGCCGGCCACCCCCGCGGCCGGTACCGGCGCGGGGCGGGATGCCGGGGGGATGGGCCGCTGGGTCCAGGTGGCCGTCGTCCTGACCGTCTTCGGGGTGGCGGCGCACATCCTCGGGGTGGTTAGCCGCGGGCTCGCCGTGCACCGGGTGCCGTGGGGCGACATGTACGAGTTCGTCACCACGGTCACCTGCGTCGCGGTCATCTTCTTCCTCTTCCTCATGTTCCGCTACCGCGCCTACCGGCTGGGGCTGTTCGTGATCGGCCCGGTGGTGATCCTCCTCGGGCTCGCGGAAACGGTCATCTACACCCCGGCCGGGCAGCTGCCGCCGGCGCTGCAGTCGTACTGGCTCGCCATCCACGTGACCTCGATCACGCTCGCGACCGGCGCGTTCGTCGTGGCGGCCCTGTTCGCGACGGTCTACCTGCTCGCCGAGCGGCACGCCAAGCGGGCCGCCGCCGGCCTGCCCACCCGGGCCGACGCGATCTTCCGCATCCTCCCGGTCCCCAAGGTGATCGACCAGCTCGCCTACCGCACGGTGCTGTTCGGCTTCCCGCTGTGGACCTTCGGCATCATCGCGGGCGCGATCTGGGCGGACGAGGCCTGGGGCCGGTACTGGGGCTGGGATCCCACCGAAACCTGGGCCTTTATCACCTGGGTGGTGTACGCGGGTTACCTGCACGCGCGCGCCACCGCGGGCTGGCGGGGACGCAAGTCCGCCTACATCCAGCTGATCGGCTTCGGGTGCCTGCTGTTCAACACCATCGTGGTCAGCATCCTCATCAAGGGACTGCACTCCTACGCCGGCCTCAGCTGACCGGCCCGGCGCCGCGGCGCCTCAGGCCAGCCCGCCGGGGTCCTCGCCCCGGATGAGCCGCTCCAGCGCGCTGATGAACTCCGGGTCGTCGTCCGGCCCGGTCGGCGCCCCGGAGCCCTGCCCGTCCGGCAGGCCCAGGGCCTGCAGGCCGTCCGGCTCCAGCCATCGCTCCCGGCCCGCCGGGTGGCGCCGGATCGCCGCCTGTTCCCCCCGCCCGTCCCGGGGTGGGCGCCGGGGGCGGGGGCGGGGAAATGTACGGCCCGCCAGCAACCACACGCACATGCCGCCGACCAGCAACCCCGCGATGAGCAGGGCGGACAGTACTCCCAGCAGCACCATGGCCGCAGCCTAACCTCTGTGGTACCCGCCCGCCGGTAAATCCGGTGACTGTCGGCTCACCGGCGGCCCGTGACACGTCACTGACAGTCAGGGCAGATGACGATCTGGGTAGTTCCGTCGTACGCTGGCGACTCGGCACGCGATCGCGGGGAGTGCGAGATATGCGGCTGCGGCTCTTTGCCCGCTTCCGCCGGTCCGCCCGGCCACGGCCGGCCCGCGGCACCGGCCGGGCACCGTGGACTGAGCCCCGCCACGAGGCGTCGAGCCCGGGATCGCCCACGACCGGCCGCCATCGCCGGGACAGCGGGCGGCAGGAGATCACCGGCGCACCGCAGGCAGACCGTGGGCAGCGGGAGCCGGAGGCCAGCCCGTTCAGCTCCCCGGTCGGTGACGTTCTCCCGCGCCGGGTCAGGCCACGCCGCCCCGAGCCGGGCAAGGGAACGGGGTACGGGGCCGGGGCAGCCAGGGCCGCCATCAGGATGACGTCCCAGGCCAGGCCGGATGGGCGCCCGGCAACGGCGCCCGTCCAGCAGCGGCAGGAGGCGGCAGGCCACGGCGGGCTGCCCTGGTATGAGGTGGCGCACGCGCGCCGGGCGGCAGAGGGGCGCCGGGACTGTGGCGAGCTGGAGCACCTGCTCCACCGGGAGTGGGCGGAGGGCGCGGCGCCGCCGCCGCAGACCGTCCGCGCCATCGACCGGCTGGCCGAACTGCCGTCCCAGATCAAGGAGATCCTCGCGGCCGGCCTCGATGCGATCTTCGTCGGGCCCGGCGGCGTGCCCGACCTCGACGGTATGGCCGGGCTGCGCGGTGTCCCGCTGCCCTCCGGGCGTGCCACCTGGGACGCGTGTGCCGGCGCCTACGGCGAGCGCAAGATCATCGTCGGCTCGCGGCGATCGGCCGCCCCGGACGTGATGTGCCATGAGATCGGGCACGCGCTCGACGACATCGATGGATCCGGCGGGAAGTGGCAGTCGGATTCGGATGAATTTCGCCGTCTGTATGGCCGCTGCCTGCCGCGTCTGGTGAGCTATTTCCACCGGCAGGAGGGGGCGATCGGCCGCCGCGAGTTCTTTGCCGACGCCTTCGCCGCGATAGCCTCGCGGCAGCGGCCCGCGCTGGTGGACATGCTTGGTGGTGACACCAGGATCGCGCTGGATGTCATGCTCTACTTCAACGTGCGGTACGGCATCTAGAGTGGGACCCGATGTTCGTCATTAAGCTCCCCAACGGAAATCTGATGGCCCCGGAGTCGGCCATGGACGCCGACGGTGAGGTGGTGGGGGACGCCTACGTGGAGGTATTCCCGACCGACCCGGAGTACGCGCGCCTGGCCCAGGAGGCGGTCACCGAGGCCGAACTCGAGGAGCGCCAGCGCCGGTGGCGCGATGGGGACGAGGCGCTGCGGCTGGAGCTCGAGATGTACCTGGCCAAGCAGGGCCGCTCCGGCCAGGACGGCACCGGCCGGGGCTGACCCGGCCACCGGTCACTGGGCGGGCGGGCCGTCCGGCGTGGCGCGCGGCTCGCCGCGGAGCAGGGCACGGACCTCGGACTCGCGGAATCTCCGGTGACCTCCGGGCGTCCTGATGCTGCTGATGCGGCCGGAGGCCGCCCAGCGGGTAACCGTCTTCGGGTCGACTCGGAAGAGAGCAGCGACCTCTCCAGGAGTGAGAAGTCGCTCACTGTTCCCGTCCACGCCTCTCCCCTCCTGACCTCCGTTTGGCGGAGCCTGTCATCAGTGTCCCGGACAAAGACCCGTTATCTGCCCGGATTTCCGGAAATCGGTGGCCCGCCGGTAGCGCTTCGATGTCCGCCGGACGCCCGCTGGCCGTGAGCAGGCCGCTCGGCCATAGGGTGGGCCAGTGCCGTCGCTGGTGTCGATCAATGAAATCCGGGCCGCAGCCGCCCGGCTCGACGGGATAGCCTTCCGGACCCCGCTCGTGCCGTTTCCCGGCACGGACCCCCGGCTGCTGCTGAAGGCGGAATCGCTGCAGCCGACGGGCTCATTCAAGCTGCGCGGCGCGTACGCGGCGATCAGCGCCCTGCCCGCCGAGGTGCGCGCGCGGGGAGTGGTGGCCCATTCCAGCGGGAACCACGCGGGGTCCGTGGCCTATGCCGCCGACCTGCTGGGCGTCCCCGCCACCGTGGTCGTCCCGGACAACGCGCCGGCGGTCAAGCTCGACCCCGTCCGCCGGCTGGGGGCCCGGATCGTCGTCACCCAGCCGTCGCTGACGGCACGCGTGGCCGCCACCGACGAACTGGTCAGCCGCCACGGCTATTCGCTCATCCCGCCCTTCGATGACCGGGCCGTGATAGCGGGCCAGGGCACCATCGGCCTGGAGATCGCCGCCGACCTCCCCGGTGCCGACCAGGTCGTGGTCCCGGTCGGTGGCGGCGGCCTCATCTCCGGGATCGCCGCCGCCATCCGCGCGCTGTGCCCGGGGACGCGGGTCATCGGGGTCGAGCCCGAACTGGCGGCCGATGCGCGTGACTCGTTCCGCAGCGGCCGGCAAGTGGCCTGGCAGGCGCGGGACACCCAGCGGACCATCGCCGACGCGCTCCGGGTCGAACAGGTCGGCGCGCTGCCGCTGCAGCACCTGCTCAGCCAGGTAGACGACATCGTGACCGTCACCGATGACGAGATCCGCGAGGCGGTGCGGCGGATTGCGGTGCAGGCGCGCCTGGTGGCCGAGCCGGCCGGGGCGGTCGCGGTGGCCGCCTGCCTGCTCCGCGAACGGGACCTGCCCGCCGCGCGGACCCGGGTGGCCGTGCTGTCCGGCGGCAACATCAATCCCGCGCAGCTGGCGGGCATGCTCTCGGCATAGGCTGGGTGCGTCATGCGCGCCACATTCGCCTACACCACGGCCCGGATCCTGCTCTTCGTCGCCGCCACCGGCCTGTTCTACCTGGCCGGCGCCGCGGCCTGCTGCTGCTCGGGCTGGCCCTGCTGGTGAGCGGGGCGGCCAGTTACGTCCTGCTCTCGCGTCAGCGCGACGCGATGTCCGGGGCGCTGGTGAACCGGTTCCGCACGATGCGCGCACGGATCGACGAGGGCGCCAAAGCAGAAGACGACCAGTAGGCTCCTGCGGCGGATCCGGCTCAGGATGCTGTGGCGGTGGCGATGGACGCGGCCGGGATCTTGACGGCACTGGCCAGCCCCGGGGGCCGGGCCGACCCCTATCCGCTCTACTCGGCTCTGCATGAGCTCGGCGAGGCGGTCCAGCCGGCGCCGGGGCTGGTGCTGGTGCCCGGGTATGACGCCGTCAATAAGGTGCTGCGGGATCCCTCGTTCACGGTTTCCGACGCGGCCGCGCTCGACCGGGACTTCGCCGACGGCTGAGCCGGGATGAGCTGCTGGCCAACCTGATGCTGCTGCTCGTGGCCGGCTTCGAGACCACCACCAACCTGCTCGGCAACGGTCTTCGCATCGTGCTGGGCGAGCCGTCGCTGCAGCGCGGGCAGCCATTTCTGCCTCGGTGCCGCCCTGGCCCAGCTGGAGAGCGCCGTCGCGTTCCCGCGGCTGCTGGCCCGGTTTCCTTGCCTGGTCCCGGCGGGTGACCCGGTCCGGCGGCCCGGACTGCTCCTACGCGAGTACGAGACGCTCCCGGTCCGGGTGGCGTAGCGCGCCCGGAGGCCCGGCCGGTGGGCGTCAGGGGGCGGGCTCGTCGCTGGGCAGCCACCCGCCGGTGATGAGCAGCCGCAGCACGGCGTCAACGGACTGCTGCCGCGACATCGCCGAGGTGTCGATCGTGAGCTCGGCGTCGGTGGGTTCCTCGTAGGGATCGGAGACGCCGGTGAAGTTGTCGATCACGCCGGCCCGCGCCTTGGCGTAGAGGCCCTTGCGGTCGCGCGCCTCGCACACCTGCACCGGTGTGGCCACGTGGACGAGCAGGAAGTCGCCGACCTCGCGGACCATGCCGCGTGCCCGGGCGCGCGCCTCGGCGTACGGCGCGATCGGCGCGCAGATGGCGATCCCGCCGTGCCTGGCCACCTCCGTGGCCACGAAAGCGATCCGGGCGATGTTCAGGTCGCGGTCGGCACGGGAGAACGTGAGGCCCGCCGAGAGCAGCTCCCGGACCAGATCCCCGTCGAGAAGCGACACCGAGCGGTCGCCGCGCTCGCTCAGGGCATCACGCAACCCCCTGGCGATCGTGGACTTGCCGGACCCGGACAGGCCGGTCAGGAAGATGACCAGGCCGCGCTCGCTGCGTGGCGGGCGCGCCCGGCGGAGCTCGGCCGCCACGGCCGGGGGGGTGAACCAGGTGGGCACCTCCTCGCCGCGGTCCAGCAGATCCTCGAGCTCACCCATGGCCAGGTCGGCCCGCTCCGTGCCGGGCTCGATCAGGGCCAGCGGCCGCCACACCTCGGCCGCCCGGTCGTAGGCCCAGTCGCCGGCCGACATCACCGGGATGGCGGTCGGGACCTCGGGCGCCCCGGGCTCGTCGGTGAACAGGTGGGTAGCGCCGTACGCGGCCGCGACCAGCGCCCGGAGCGCGAGCTCGCGTTCCGCGCTGACGTCGCGCGAGGCCAGTGCCAGCGGCACGACGAGCGTCCCGGGCGGCAGGTGCCGGGTGGCGGCGCGGACGGTCCGTACCAGCGCCTCGGGCGTCGTTACCACGTCTGCCGTTCCCGTGACCAGGGGAAGAAGCAGCAGCCGGGCCCGCAGCTGGCCCGCCACGTGGCGCAGCTGGCCGATCTGGCGGGCGTTCAGCGGGCGGCGGGTGATGAAGGCGAGCACCGGGCCTTCGCCGAGCTCCGCCTGCACCTGGGTCGGCGTCCGCCGCAGCTGCCGGAAGGGCCCGTGCTCCGGGTCCCGGCACTGGATCACCTGGCCGCTCAGCCGGACCAGGCCGGCCGCGGCGGGGCCGCGGGGCCCGGCGATCGGGGCGGCGCCCACGGGCCGCGCGTGCCGGCCGCTCCGGCCGGCCGGTGCCGCGGACGGCATCAGGGCCGGGGACCGCTCACTGATGTCAAGGACGGCGAGCGGCACGCCCTCGGGGTCGTTCAGCGCCAGCCGCCGCTGGGCTGGCGGCACGGCGTCCTCGGGGACGTCGAGCGTCACCGGGACCGGCCACGGGAAGCCGTCGGCGAGCGTGCCCGACTCGCACACCGCCGACACGTCGGCGGCGGTCATGAACCCGGTCAAGGGCGCGAACACGCCCGACAGCAGCATCTCCAGGTCGGCCAGCTGGTTCTCGTCGAGGGTCCAGGAAGGAAGGCTCGCGAATCCCGCGCCCAGCCCGGCCACAGCCCCAGCGGTCACGTCTACCTCCGACCGGCGCATCGCCCGCTTTGATGGCCCGCTGCCCGTGCAACATCAATCGGCCAGGCCATGCCTGAGGGTACTCTGACGCGGGCTGTGAAAACATCCCGGGCACCGCCCGGCGGCCTGGTACCCCGGCCGGGTCAAAGTATCCGGGCGAACCTGTCCTCCGGCTTGCGCAGGACGTAGAGAAGCTCCTCGTGCGCGGCTGTCAGCCGGCCCCGGGAGAGCCCGGCGGCCAGCTTCTGCGCGGCCAGGAATCCACGCGGCTCGGCCATTCCTCCTGCCAGCCCGCCGAGCGCCTGCCGCTCGGCTATCACCAGCTCGCGCATGAGTGCATAAGCCTGAACGCCCCGCACGGACGATAGCCGTTCGTACACGGCCGGGTAGGGGCCGGGCCGCCCGGGACGCCGTTTGCGCCAGAGCGCGGTTCTGGCCGCCAGGGGCAGAACCCGGTCCAGGAACCCCCCCGAACTGTCCCGGTCGCTGAACCGCAACAGCAGCAGCCCGCCGGGCCTGATCGCGGCGACCAGCCGGTCGAGCACCAGTTCCGCGTGGTCGATCCGCTGCAGGAGCAGGGTACAAAGCACGATGTCGTGGGAGCGTGGGGGAAGCGGCACGGTGCGCAGGTCACCCAGGACGCACCCGGCCAGGCTCTCGTCCGCGGCGAGGGCGGCGCGGGTGACCGGCTGGTCATCGTCGATGAGGCTGACCGCGATGTCGGCGCCCGCCTCCCGCAGCACGCCCGCACCCAGGTCGCCGTCGGCCGTGGTGCAGCCGGCCTGCAAGATCGTGATCTGATGCCCGTCATGCCCGGTGACGTAGTCGCGGGTGTACCGGGTGAACAAGCCGACCTCGGCGGGGGCAGACGGGGGCGCCCGGTTCGGGGCGGCAGCGGCCTCCTCGGCGGCGGCCTCCGTGGGGGCAGGGCCCGGGGGGGCGGTGTCCGCGGTGGCTGCGGCATCCGGAGTGGCGGCCTCCTTGGCGGTCTCGGTCGGGGGAGGGCCCGAGGGGGTAGCGGTATCCGAAGCGGCGACCTCTGTGGGAGCGGTCTCTGTGGCGGCGGCAGTGCCTTGCGCGGCCGTCTCCGTGGGGGCGGCAGCGGCCGGCGCGGCCTCCGCAACGGCAGCAGCCTTGGCCGGAGCGGCCTCGGTGCGGGTCGCCTCTGCCGCGTGGGCGGCAGGCTCGGCTGGCGCCGGCCTGTCGGGCGCCGGCCCGTCGGGCGCCGCGGCGGCCCGCTCCGGCGCGGCGGCGGACGTGCCGGGACCCGCTTCCTGGCTCAGGAGAACCACGTTTGACTCCGGGCCGGCCTGGCCCGGCTCGGTTACCCCCCGTGTGCTGGCGTCGGTACCCGGCCTGCGCCCCGTTCTCCTGCGCTCTGCCCTGCGCCTGCGTGCAGGTTCTGTGTCTGCGCCGGCCGTCCCGCTCCCGGCCAGCCTGCCCACCGACATAGCCCAACCTTCTTCGATGACACCGATTGGGGCGAGCCCCGTGGTCCCGTTGGCCCGTGGTCCCGTTGGGAGAGCCCCCGTATCCCCGGCATCTTGCCATAGCCCCGGTGGGCTAGGCCATGAGGGCCGGGCTGGGCCATGAGAGCGGAGCTGGACCACGGGAGCCGGGCGAGGCCGTAAGCTGGAAGTGTCCCGCATCCAGCCGACCCCGCCGTCGCGCCAAATGCGGGTATTTGTGCTGTCTATCAAAGGACACCAGTGAGTCTCGCCGGACTACTCAGCGTTATCGGGCGCGATCCCGCGCTGCGGGAGGCGCTCGGTTCCCCCGGCCCCGCGGGCGCCGGGCCGGCCACCGGCCCAGCCGCCACGGCGGGCGGGGCAGATTTCACCGCCCCGCCCGCACTCCGGCCGTTCCTGGCGGCCGCTCTCACCGGCCTGCCGGGGGAGCAGGAACCGCAGGCCAGCCACGACCGCCGGTTCGTGCTCGCGGTCACCGCCAGCGCCCGGGAAGCGGAAGCGCTCTCCGACGCCCTGGGCTCGCTGCTGCCGGGCGAGGAGGTGGCCTACTTCCCCGCCTGGGAGACGCTGCCGCATGAACGGATCTCCCCGGCCTCCGATACGTGCGGCCGTCGGCTCGCCGTGCTGCGCCGGCTCGCACATCCCGACCCGGCCGACCCCCGGACCGGCCCGCTGACCGTGGTGGTCACCCCCATCCGCGGCCTGCTGCAGCCGATCGTCGGCGGGCTCGGCGACATCGCGCCGGTGTCACTGCGGGCGGGTCAGGCCGCCGCCCTCGACGACGTGCTCGCCAGCCTGGTCGAGATCGGCTACACCCGCACCGACCTGGTGGAGCGCCGCGGCGAGATGGCCGTGCGCGGCGGCATCGTTGACGTGTTCCCGCCCACCGAGGAGCATCCGCTGCGGGTGGAATTCTTCGGCGACGAGGTCGAGGAGATCCGCCAGTTCCGCGTGGCCGACCAGCGGAGCCTGCAGACCGCCGACGGGCTGTGGGCACCGTCCTGCCGCGAGCTGCTGCTCACCCCCGCCGTGCGGGACCGGGCCAAGCAGCTGGCCGACGATCACCCGGGCCTGGCCGACGTGCTCGGCAAGCTCGCCGACGGGATCGCCGTGGAGGGCATGGAGGCGTTCGCTCCCGCCATCGCGTCCCGGATGGAGCTCCTGCTCGACCACGTGCCCGCCGGGGGCCGGGTGCTCGCCTGCGACCCCGAGCGGATCCGTGCCCGGGCCGCCGACCTCGTCCGCACCAGCCAGGAGTTCCTGGCGGCGTCCTGGGTGAACGCCGCCGCGGGCGGGCAGGCGCCGATCGACCTGGGCGCCGCCACGTTCCGCTCCATCACCGAGATCCGGGCGGCGGCCGACGGCCTTGGGCTGCCGTGGTGGACGGTCTCCCCGTTCGAGAGCCCCGACGCGGTAGGCGTGGATGGCGACCGGGAAGAGCCCGGCGCCGTGGAGGGGGATCAGGCGGGCCGTCAGGCGTTCAGCATGGGGGCGAGCCCCGCGGAGGCGTACCGGGGCGACACCGCCCGGGCCCTCGCCGATGTTCGCCGCTGGCTGGCGGGCCAGTGGCGGGTGGTGCTCGTCACCGAGGGGCACGGGCCCGCGCAGCGGCTGGCCGAGATGCTGCGCTCGGACGGCCTCGGCGCCCGGCTCGGCGACCTGGACGACCCGCCCGAGCCCGGGGTGCCCTGCGTCACGACCGGGCTGATCGACCAGGGCTTCACCTGGGAGGCGGCCCGGCTGGCGGTGATCAGCGAGGCCGACCTGGCCGGGCAGCGGACCGGCAGCAGGGACACCCGGCGGATGCCGAGCCGGCGGCGCGGGGGGATCGACCCGCTCCAGCTCAGCCCCGGCGACTACGTCGTCCACGAGCAGCACGGCGTGGGCCGCTACCTGGAGATGACCAGCCGCAGCGTGCAGGGAGCGGTCAGGGAGTACCTGGTCATCGAGTACGCGCCCGGCAAGCGCGGCCAGCCGCCGGACCGGCTGTACGTGCCCACCGACCAGCTGGACCAGGTCACGAGGTATGTCGGCGGGGAGGCGCCGGCCCTGCACCGGCTGGGCGGTGCCGACTGGGCGAAGACCAAGGGGCGGGCCCGCAAGGCGGTGAGGCAGATCGCCTCGGAGCTGATCCGCCTGTATTCGGCCCGGATGGCGTCGGCCGGCCACGCGTTCGGCCGGGACACGCCCTGGCAGCGCGAGCTCGAGGACGCCTTCCCGTATGTGGAGACCCCGGACCAGCTCGGCGCCATCGACGAGGTCAAGGCCGACATGGAGCGCCCCGTCCCGATGGACCGGCTGATCTGCGGCGACGTCGGCTACGGCAAGACCGAGATCGCGGTGCGGGCGGCGTTCAAGGCGGTCCAGGACGGCAAGCAGGTCGCGGTCCTGGTTCCCACCACGCTGCTCGCGGCGCAGCACTACAGCACGTTCAGCGATCGTTATGCACCATTTCCGGTGGTGGTGAGGCCGCTGTCGCGGTTCCAGAGCGACGCGGAGGTGGCGGCCACCCTCGCCGGTCTGGCCGACGGGACCGTGGACGTGGTGATCGGCACCCACCGGCTGCTGTCGCCGGAGACCCGGTTCGCCCGGCTCGGCCTGGTCGTCCTCGACGAGGAGCAGCGGTTCGGGGTGGAGCACAAGGAGTATCTCAAGCGGCTGCGGACCGAGGTGGACGTGCTGGCCATGTCGGCCACGCCGATCCCGCGCACGCTGGAGATGGGCGTGGCCGGGATCAGGGAGATGTCTACCATCTTGACCCCGCCCGAGGAGCGGCACCCGGTGCTCACCCTGGTCGGGCCCAACGACGAGAAGCAGATCGCCGCCGCCATCCGCCGTGAGCTGCTCCGCGACGGCCAGACGTTCTTCGTGCACAACCGGGTTGCCAGCATCGGCAAGGTCGCGGCCCGGGTCGCCGAGCTGGTGCCCGAGGCCAGGGTGGTGGTAGCGCACGGCCAGATGAACGAGCACGAGCTGGAACGGATCATGGGGCAGTTCCTCGACCGTGAGCACGACGTGCTGGTGTCCACCACGATCGTCGAGGCCGGCCTCGACATCCCGAACGCCAACACGCTCATCGTGGACCGGGCCGACGCCTACGGGCTGGCCCAGCTCCACCAGCTGCGCGGCCGGGTCGGGCGGGGCACCGAGCGCGCCTACGCCTACTTCCTGTTCCCGCCGGAACGGGAGCTGACCGAGACCGCGCACGAGCGGCTGGCCACCATCGCCCAGCACACCGAGACGGGCGCGGGCATGTATGTGGCGCTCAAGGACCTGGAGATCCGCGGCGCCGGGAACCTGCTGGGCGGGGAGCAGTCCGGGCACATCGCCGGGGTCGGCTTCGACCTGTACGTGCGGATGATCGGCGAGGCGGTCACCGAGCTGCGCGACTCGGGCCCGGCCGAGCGGCCCGAGGTCCGGGTGGAGCTGCCGGTCAACGCCCACATCCCGCACGAGTACGTGCCCGGCGAGCGGCTCCGGCTGGAGGCCTACACGCGGATCGCCGCCGTCGATTCCGACGCCGACATCGCCGCGGTGCACGCCGAGCTCACCGACCGGTACGGGCCCCCGCCCGAGCCGGTGCTGAGCCTGCTGGCGGTGGCGCGGCTGCGTTCCCAGGCGCGCCGGGCCGGGCTGACCGACATCACCCAGCAGGGCACCCACATCCGGTTCTCGCCGGTGGAGCTGCCCGATTCACGGCAGGTCCGGGTGGCCCGGCTGTACCCCAAGACCGTGCTGAAGCAGGCGGTGCGTACCATGCTCGTACCGGTGCCCAGGGCCAGCTCCGGCGCCCGGCCCTCGGCCCCGGCACCGCCGGGCGCGCCGCTGCTGCGAGATCAGGACCTGCTCGCCTGGTGCGCGCGGCTCGTCGAGGCGGTGTTCGGCGAGGGCAGCCCGGCCGCCGGATCGGACGCTTGAGAAGGGACGTCGTGGTGCTCCGCACTTGGATCACAGTGACCGCCGGCGCGCTGGCCGTGCTGGCGCTGGCCGCCTGCGGCGGGCCCGTGCAGATGGGATCGGCGGCGATCGTGGGCGACCAGGGGATCCCTGGCTCGCAGCTGACCAATGAGGTCAACAACCTCCAGGACGCCTACCAGGCCAGTCACGGGGCGGTCCAGCTCCAGTTCCCGAAGTCACAGATACCGCAGCAGGTGCTGAGCTGGCTGGTGCGGTTCCGCATCCGGGAACAGATGGCCATGCGCAACGGCGTCACCGTGACCCCGGCCGACAGCCAGCGGGCCCGGGCGGCGATCGCGGCGCAGGCCCGGCAGAGCAACGTCTCGCTGGCCGATCTCGCGGTGGCCAACGGGCTGCCCCCCAACCTGCTGCCGGAGCTGGGCCGGTACCAGGCGATCCAGTCGGCGCTCGTCAGCAAGCTCGACGGCGGCAGGCTGCCAACCTCACAGAGCGGGCTGAGCGCCCTCAGCCAGAAGTTCGCCACCGTTCAGTGCCGCGCGGCCAAGAGCCTGGCGATCAAGGTCAACCCGCAGTTCGGCCGGATGGACTACAACCAGCTGGCCGTCATCCCCGCCGAGACCAAGCTCTCGGCCCCGACGACCGGGCAGCCCACGCCGTCCCCCAAGCCGCAGCTGACCCCGCCGTGCTAGGGCCCGTCCCCCCGGGGCCGTTGCGCCGGGCGGGCGGGGGATCCGCGAGCCCCGCGCCAGCGGTGAGTCACCGGTGACCGATGACCGGCCCGGGGCGGCCCTGCTGCGCCTGGTGGCGGTCATGGACACGCTCCGGGTCTCGTGCCCGTGGGACGCCCGGCAGACACACGAGTCGCTCGCGCCCCACCTGCTCGAGGAGTGCTACGAGGCACTGGACGCGCTGGAGAGCGGTGACCCGGCGGCGCTCCGGGACGAGCTCGGCGACGTGCTGCTCCAGGTCGTGTTCCACGCCCGGATCGCGGCGGAGGCGGCCGACGGGACCGGCTACACCATCGACGACGTGGCCGACGGCATCGTGGCCAAGCTGATCCGGCGTCACCCCCATGTGTTCGCCGATGTCACCGTCTCCGGCCCGGAGGAGGTCAAGCAGAACTGGGACGCGATCAAGGCGGCGGAGCGCGCGGAGGCCGCCGGGGCGCCCGTCTCGGTGCTCGACACGGTCCCCTTTGGCCAGCCCGCACTGTCGCTGGCCGCGCAGCTCCAGCGCCGCGCCAGGCGGGCTGGGGCGCCAGCGGGCCTGGCCGACCTGCCGCCGGGCCTGGCTGACCTGCCGCCGGGCCTGGCCGGCCTGCCGCCGGGCGATCCCACCCCCACCGGCGAAGGAGACCGGGACGCCGGGGACGCCGAGGGCGCGCTCGCCGGAGGTGACGCCCCGGCCGGGGGCCAGGCCGTCAGCGACATCGGCGCCGAGCTGTTCGCGCTGGTGGCCAGGGCCCGTGAGGCGGGCCTCGACCCCGAACTCGAGCTCCGGGCGGCGGCCCGGGCCTACCGCGACCGCGTCCGTGCCTGGGAGCGCTCCGGGCGCGGCTAGCGCGCCAGCCTGCCGCCTCCCTCTGCCGCTGCATCGTGCCGTCTCAAATGCTGGACAGCTGCCAGGCACATGTCACGGATTTTGGTCAGGCGAACCCGGACGAAATGGACGGGATCATGACGAAAATCCGTGACATGTCGCCGACGGGCCGCCGGGCCGGCCCTCGTTAGCGTCGGCGTGGCCGGTGCGCTGGGCCAGGACGGCTCTATTAGGCTCCGTAAGCGAAACCACCTTGCAACCATCAGGAGTCACCCGTGGCTTCCATCGAAGCGGCCTTCGCCCGGCAGATCCTGGACTCCCGGGGCAACCCGACCCTTGAGGCCGAGGTGATCCTTGATGACGGCACGCTGGGCCGGGCGGCGGCCCCCAGCGGCGCCTCGACCGGCGCGTTCGAGGCGGTCGAGCGGCGCGACGGGAACGACGAGTACGGCGGCAAGGCGGTCACCCAGGCGGTCCAGGGGGTCATCGAAGAGATCCAGCCGGCCCTGCTGGGGTACGACGCGGACGACCAGCGGCTTATTGACCAGGCGATGATCGACCTGGACCGCACGCCGGACAAGTCCCGGCTCGGCGCCAATGCCATCGTCGCGGTCAGCATGGCCGTCGCGAAGGCCGCCGCCAGCTCCGCGGAACTGCCGCTGTTCCGCTACCTGGGCGGCCCCAACGCGCACCTGCTGCCGGTGCCGATGATGAACATCCTCAACGGGGGTGCGCACGCCGATAACAGCGTGGACATCCAGGAGTTCATGATCGCCCCGGTGGGGGCGGCCACCTTCGGGGATGCGGTGCGCTGGGGCGCGGAGACCTACCACGCGCTGAAGTCCGTGATCAAGCAGCACGGGCTGTCCACCGGGGTGGGGGACGAGGGCGGGTTCGCGCCCGATCTCGCCCACAACCGGGCGGCGCTCGACCTCATCGTCGAGGCGATCGGCAAGGCCGGGCTGCGCCCCGGGCGCGATATCGCCCTGGCCATCGACGCCGCGGCCACCGAGTTCTGCAAGGACGGGTCCTACACGTTCGAGGGCAAGGCCCGCACCGCGGAGGAGATGACCAGCACCTACGCGGAATGGCTGGACGCCTACCCGATCGTCTCCCTGGAGGACCCGCTGGGCGAGGAGGACTGGGCGGGCTGGCGGACGCTGACCGCGGCGCTCGGCGACCGGGTCCAGATCGTCGGCGACGACATCTTCGTCACCAGCCCCGAGCGGCTGCGCCGCGGCATCGCCGAGGATGTGGCCAACGCGCTGCTGGTCAAGCTGAACCAGATCGGCACGATCACCGAGACGCTGGACGCGGTAACGCTGGCGCAGCGCAGCCGTTATGCCTGCATGATCAGTCACCGGTCGGGCGAAACGGAGGACACCACGATCGCCGACTTCGCGGTGGCGACCAACAGCGGGCAGATCAAGACCGGGGCCCCGGCCAGGTCGGAGCGCGTCGCCAAGTACAACCAGCTGCTGCGGATCGAGGAACTGCTCGATGACGCCGCCGAGTACGCGGGTGCGGCCGCCTTCCCCCGGACGCCATCGGGGCAGTGATGCCGGAGCGCAGGCGGCCGCAGCCAGCGGACCGGGCCCGGTTCACCAGCCGGGCCGCGGTGCTAGCGGTGGTCATCTGCGCGGTCGCGCTGAGCCTGGCCTACCCGGTGCGCGAGTACATCGCCCAGCGGCGCCAGATCGACCAGCTGGTGGCGGAGCGGCAGATGACGCTGGCGCAGCTGCGGACGCTGCAGCGGCAGCAGCAACGGCTCAACGATCCCGCCTACGTCGAGCAGCTGGCCCGGGACAAGCTGCACTTCTGCATGACCGGCCAGACCTGCTACGTGATCATCGGCGGGCCGGGGTCCGGTGCCGCGGCGGCGGCCCGGGCCGCGGGCACGCCCTGGTACGACCGGCTGTGGCATTCGGTGCAGCAGGCGGACGGCAAGCCGGCCGGGCCGGCCGCGGGCGGATCACGGCGGTGACCGACGAGGCGGTGGTCGGGCGGCAGCTGGGCCGCCCGCCCCGGGCCCTCCGCCGGGTGGCGCACCGCTGCCCGTGCGGGCTGCCGGACGTGATCGAGACCGCGCCACGGCTGCCGGACGGCACCCCGTTCCCGACCCTGTACTACCTGACCTGCCCGCGCGCGGTGGCCGCCGTCAGCCGGCTGGAGGCGGCGGGCACGATGCGGCTGATGCAGGAGCGGCTCGCGGACGATCCCGCGCTGCGCCGGGCCTACCTGGCCGCGCACCGCGACTACCTGGCCAGGCGCGACGAGGCGGCCCGCGCCGCCGGGGTCGATCCGCTCCCGCCCGGCACGCAGAGCGCGGGCGGGATGCCCGACCGGGTCAAGTGCCTGCACGCGCTGGTCGCGCACGAGCTTGCCGTGCCGGGGGCCAACCCGCTGGGCCGGGAGGGGGCGGAGGCGGCCGGCGCCTGGTGGGACGCGGGCCCCTGTGTCGGTTCCGGGGCCCGGTGAGCGCGGCCATTGCTGCCGCGCGCGCCGGGTCACAGCGCTGGCTCGTGCGCCCGCGGCCCGGCCCAGCGTCAGCGGCGGAGCCCGCCGCCCGCGCCGCGGCCCGGCGAGCCTGCCGGCCCGGCCGGGCGGCGTGCTAGCCTGCGCGCCTCCGGCACGACGCACCGCGAGGGAGGCCAGGAGATGAGGGTGGCGGCGATCGACTGCGGGACGAACTCGCTGCGGCTGCTCGTGGCCGACGTGGACCCGGCGGCCGGCACGCTCACCGACGTTGACCGGCGGATGGAGATCGTCCGGCTCGGGCAGGGGGTGGACGCCACCGGGCGGATCGCCCCGGCGGCGCTGGCACGGACCATGGCGGCGCTGCGGTCCTACGCGGAGATCGTGGCGGCCGCCGGCGCGACGGCGGTGCGGATGGTGGCGACCAGCGCCACCCGGGACGCGGTGAACGCGGCCGACTTCGTGGCCGGGGTCCGCGGGGTGCTCGGGGTCGGCCCGGAGGTCCTGAGCGGAGACGAGGAGGCACTGCTGTCGTTCACCGGCGCGACCACCGAGCTCGCCGCGGCGGCCCGCCTGGGCGCGGATGGCGGGTCCGCGGCGGCCGGGCCGGTGACCGGGCCGGTGGCCCCGCCGTATCTGGTCGCCGACATCGGCGGTGGCTCCACCGAGTTTGTGCTCGGGGACCCGCCCGTGGTGAGCGGGGCCGTCTCGGTGGACATCGGCTGCGTCCGGATGACCGAGCGGCACCTGCGCGGCGATCCGCCGACGCCGGCCGAGGTCGCGGCCGCGCGGGGCGACATCGGCGCCGCGCTCGACGTGGTGGCGGCCAAGATCGCGGTCGCCGATGCCCGCACCTTGGTCGGCCTGGCCGGGTCGGTGACCACGGTGGCCGCGCTCGCGCTCGGGCTGGACGCCTACGACGCCGGCCGGATCCATCACGCCCGGATCGGGGCCGTCCAGGTCCGCGAGCAGACGGCCCGGCTGCTGGCGATGCCGCAGGCCGAGCGGGCCCGGCTCGGCGTGATGCACCCGGGCCGGGTGGACGTGATCGGCGGCGGGGCGCTGGTGCTGGAGGCGATCATGACCAGGTTCGGGTTCACTGAGGTGCTCGCCAGTGAGCACGACATCCTCGACGGCATCGCCTGGTCGCTGGCGGCGGGCGGCCCCGGGTGACGGGCCGGGTGCCGCTGCCGGGCCGGGAGCAGGCGACCGGCCGCGGGCCATGGCGGGGCGGGAACCGGTGACCGGCCGCGGACCGGTGGCGGGGCCGGCGGGTGCCGGGCCCGGTGACGGACCGGTCCAGCCGGGGACCGGCTGGCCGGATGACCCCGCGACCGCCGCCACCCCGGTCGCCCGCGACGCGGCGGAGGTACGTGCCCTCGCCGCCGGGGCGGGCACCCTGGCCGAGCTGGTGGCCCGGCAGTCGGTCTGCCGGGCCTGCCCGCGGCTGGTCGAGTGGCGGGAGCAGGTGGCCGCGGTCAAACGGCCGTCGTCGCGCGGGGAGCGGTACTGGGGCCGTCCCATCCCCGGCTGGGGCGACGAGCGGCCCGCGGTGCTGATCGCCGGCCTCGCGCCCGCCGCCCACGGCGGCAACCGGACCGGCCGGATCTTCACGGGTGATCGCAGCGGCGATGTGCTCTTCGCGTCGCTGTACCGGTGCGGTCTCGCCGCCCGGCCGACATCGGTCGTGGCCGGCGACGGCCAGCGGCTGATCGGGGCGAGAATGGTCGCCGCGGTCCGGTGCGCACCCCCCGCGAACAAACCGACGGTCACCGAACGTGACACCTGCGCTCCCTGGCTCTCGGCGGAGTTCGCGCGGGTGGCCGGGTCGGCGCGGGTTGTCGTCTGCCTGGGCGGCTTCGCCTGGCAGGCGATGTGGCCGGTGCTGCGTTCGGCCGGTTTCGCGCTGCCGCGGCCGCGCCCCTCCTTCGGTCACGGCGCAGAGGTCCGGCTAGAGGCGGCCGGCGGCAGCCCCGGCGGAGGTCCTGGCGGAGGTCAGATCGTGCTCATCGGCTGCTATCACCCCAGCCAGCAGAACACGTTCACGGGCCGCGTGACCCCGGCAATGCTCGATGGCGTCTTCCGGCGGGCGGCGGTGGAGGCGGGCCTGGCCTGAGTCCCCAGCGGCGCCAGCCCGGGGGGCGGCCCGGCCGGCCGGGCCTGAAGCAACTACTCTCCGTATAAAATTCGGACCAAACGAGCCAAAACCGTAACACTCCGTATCCGGCTATGATCGAAGAATTGAATATATGCACCTCAGGGGATCTTTCTCCACCCCATAGGCCGGCCTCTGAATAATCCGGCTCAGCCGAGGTATCATTGCCCAGCCCCCGTAGCCCAAAGGAAGAGGCCGGCCCCCTAAAAGGGTCCCCAGTGTCGGTTCGACCCCGACCGGGGGCACGTTATGTCTCCAGCCTCCTGACCTGCTCCGATGCAGCGCAATCGGTTGCCCTTGGCTCTAACTGGGCCTCCAGGAGGGCGCGGCGGCCATGACGGAGACGGGGAACGAATATGCCGGCCATTCAGCGGAAACGACTGATCACGTTCCAGTAACTGGCCCGTAAGTGAATGGATAACCGTCGTTTCCGATGCTGCGAGCAGGCATTTGCGATCTCGGAACTTGTGATCTGAAAATGGGCGGCCCATCGGTCCGGCCAGGCCCCGCCGGCTGGCCCGCCGTGCGACTCGCCCGGCCCGGCTCACTGACCCGCCTCGCCCGCCCGGAAAGAGAGGATCAGCCCGGGATAGGCCCGCCCGGCCCGCCGCCTGCATGCGTTCAGCGGCGAATTGGCCAGCCAGTTGCAACGTTCCGTCGGCAGGGCTGCTGACCTGGACTGTTACCGTCTGACGGGTGGTGATCTGCCCCGTTTACGCCCCGCCGCGCGACGCGTTCGCCGCGCGTTTCCGGCCGAGGCCATGCGTTTCCACCCCGCGGCCATGGCGTTTCCGCCCGGCGGGGGTGCCGCGCGTTTCCCCCCGGGGTGCCGCAGCGTTTCCCTGGAGAGCCACGGCGTTTCCGGCGGGGTACCTCGGTGTTTCCGCTGGATGGCGGGCGCGGGACGCCGCGCGTTCCCGTCGCGGCCGTCCCCACGGGCCCGCGCCGGAGCCCGCCGCCGCCCTCTTCCCAGGCGTGTGATCCATTTCCGGGCCGCCCGTAACGGGACTGATCCGGTGGCACCCCGGCCGGCGGTCAGCCGCTGACGTCGGGCCCGGCCCGGGTGAGGCTGATCCGGAGGATGACCCGGCGCTCCCGCTCCATCGCCGCCCGGTAGTCGTCCCAGTCGGAGTGCTCGCCGGCGATCCGGCGGTAGTACTCAACGAGAAGTTTCATCGCATCAGGCAGGTGAATGATTTCCGCCTCGCCCTCCACCTGGAGCCACTCACCGAAGAAGCCGTCGTTGATGACACACAGTGATGCCCGGGGATCGCGCCGGAGGTTCCTGGTCTTGACCGCGGCTTCGCGGGTGCTGATCAGCACCCGCCCTTTGTCGTCGGCCGCGCAGAGTACGGGGGAGAGCTGCGGCCGTCCATCCGACCTGGACGTCGCGAGAACCGCCCGGTGATGGGCATGCAGAAACTCACGCGCCAGGTCAAGATCCATCGTCAGGCGTAGTTCAGCCGGATGCGACGCTGCCGCTCGTACTCGTGCACGATGGCGCTCGCGTAGCCGTGGGACAGCCCGTGCTCGTCGGACAGCCAGTGGGCGCGTTCCTCACATCTGAGGAACGCTGGGCCAGATTCCAGGCTCCTGAACCACTCAACCAGGTCTCGTCCGGTTACGGACGGGATGCGCGCGATCAGCCTTTTGTGCGTCTCCAGGGAGTGGTTCAGTGTCACGGGCACCTCCAGGGCCGACCGACTCCTGCTGTTGAGCCTGCACCACCCGTCCGCCCCTGACAAGCCCCTGACGTTAGCTTTCCGTAATACAGGTGTTGACTGCTGTCCACCGTGCTCCGTGCTGGCCCGATCGGGCGGTGTTGCCAGGTTCAGGACAGCCGCTCGACGATCATCGCCATCCCCTGGCCGCCGCCCACGCACATCGTTTCGAGGCCGAACGTCTTGTCGTGGAACTGCAGGCTATTCAGCAGGGTGCTGGCGATCCGGGCCCCAGTCATGCCGAACGGGTGGCCGACCGCGATCGCCCCGCCGTTGACGTTCAGCTTGTCGATGTCGATGCCCAGCTCACGGTAGGAGGGGATGACCTGCGCCGCGAACGCCTCGTTGATCTCGACCAGGTCGATGTCGTCGATGGTCATCCCGGCGCGGTCCAGCGCCTGCAGGGAGGCCCGGACCGGGCCCAGCCCCATGATCTCGGGGGAGAGCGCCGACAGGCCGGTGGCGACGATCCTGGCCAGCGGGGTTATCCCGAGCTCGGCTGCCCTGCGGTCGCTCATGATCACCACGGCCGCGGCGCCGTCGTTGAGCGGGCAGCAGTTGCCCGCCGTGACCGTCCCGTCCGGGCGGAACACCGGCTGCAGCGACGCCACCTTCTCCAGCGTGGTGCCCGGCCGCGGGCCGTCGTCCGCGGCCACCACGGTGCCGTCCGGCATCGTGGCCGGGGTGATGTCGCGCTGCCAGAACCCGTTGGCGAGCGCCTTCTCGGCCAGGTTCTGCGACCGCACGCCGAACTCGTCCTGGTCGGCCCGGCTGATCTCGCGTATCTGGGCGACGTTCTCGGCGGTCTGCCCCATCGCGATGTAGATGTCGGGGACGGCGTCGTCCTTGCGCGGGTCTCGCCAGACCGGAGCGCCCGCCCCGGACCGCGCCTCCGTCCGGGACTCGGCGTCGGCGAACACCGGGTTCTTGGTGTCGGGCCAGCTGTCGCTGCTGCCCTTGCCGAACCGGCTCACGCACTCGACGCCGGCCGAGATGAACACGTCGCCCTCGCCGGCCTTGATGGCGTGGAAGGCCATCCGGGTGGTCTGCAGCGACGACGAGCAGTACCGGGTCACCGTCGTGCCGGGCAGGTGATCGAACCCGAGCATGACCGCGACCACCCGCGCCATGTTGAAGCCCTGCTCGCCGCCGGGCAGGCCGCAGCCCAGCATGAGGTCGCCGACGTCGGCCGGGTCGAGCTGGGGCACCTTGGCCAGGGCGGCGGTTATCATCTGGCAGGTCAGGTCGTCGGGCCGGACGGTGGTGAGAGAACCCTTGAACGCCCGGCCGATCGGTGAGCGGGCGGTGGCGACGATGACGGCCTCGGTCATGGCACGCTCCCTGGTTTCGTCGTGGCTGCCGGTGTAAGCAGCCTATGCCAGCCCGTCCTGTCATCCCAGGTCGCTGGCGGGCGGGCTCCGTGCGCCGCGCGGCGGGGGAGCGCGGAGTGGGATAGCGTCGGTGGGCGAGCCGATGCCTGACCGGCCGCAACGACGCGGCCGGGTGATCCGGGCTGGCCCGGGAGGGGTGGCTGATGCAGGTCCATGAATCGCTGATCGAACTGGTCGGCAACACCCCGCTGCTCCGGCTGCGCGCGGTGACCCGGGCGCTGGGCCAGGGCGCCGCCCCGGCCGTGCTGGCCAAGGTCGAGTACTTCAATCCCGGCGGGTCGGTGAAGGACCGGATCGCGCTGCGCATGGTGGAGGCGGCGGAGGCCTCCGGCGCGCTCCGGCCCGGTGGCACCATCATCGAGCCGACCTCCGGCAACACCGGGGTCGGGCTGGCCATCGTGGCGGCGGAGAAAGGGTACCGCTGCGTGTTCGTCTGCCCGGACAAGGTGGGCCAGGACAAGATCAGCGTGCTGCGCGCCTACGGGGCGGAGGTGGTCGTCTGCCCCGGCACCGCGTCACCGGGGCACCCGGATTCCTATTACTCGGTGTCGACCCGGCTGGCGCAGGAGACCCCGGGCGGCTGGAAGCCGGATCAGTACGCCAACCCGGAGAACCCCGCCTCGCACTACCACACCACCGGGCCGGAGATCTGGGCGCAGACGGACGGCAGGGTCACCCACTTCGTGGCCGGGATCGGCACCGGCGGGACGATCACCGGCGCCGGCCGGTACCTGAAGGAGATCTCCGGCGGCAGCGTGAAGGTGATCGGCGCCGACCCGGAGGGCTCGGTGTACTCGGGCGGCACCGGCCGGCCCTACCTGGTGGAGGGCGTCGGGGAGGACATCTGGCCGGACACCTACGACCCGGGCGTGTGCGACGAGGTGATAGCGGTCAGCGACGCCGAGTCGTTCCTGATGACGCGCAGGCTGGCGCGCGAGGAGGCGCTGCTGGTCGGCGGCTCGTGCGGGCTGGCCGTGGTCGCCGCGCTGCGGGTCGCCGCCACCGCCCGCCCGGATGACGTCATCGTGGTGCTGCTGCCCGACGGCGGCCGCGGCTACCTGTCGAAGATCTTCAACGACGAGTGGATGGCCGACTACGGGTTCCTGACCAGCCAGACCGCCGAACCCAAGATCGCCGACGTGCTGGCGCGCAAGCAGGCCGGGCTGCCGCAGTTCGTGCACACCCACCCGGACGAGCAGGTCACCACCGCCATCACCATCCTGCGCGAGTACGGCGTCTCGCAGCTGCCGGTGATGAAGACCGAGCCGCCGGTGATGGCCGCCGAGGTGGTCGGATCGGTGGTGGAGCGCGACCTGCTCGACGCGCTCGTGTCCGGCCGGGCCAGCCCCAAGGACCCGGTCGGCGAGCACATGTCGCCGCCGCTGCCGATGGTGGGCTCGGGCGAGCCGATCGGCCGGGCGGTGGACGAACTGGAGAAGGCGGGCGCGGCCGTGGTGCTGGTGGATGGCCGCCCGGCGGCCATGATCACCGCCCAGGACGTGCTCGCCTTCCTGGCCGGGAGCGCCGCATGACCGCGGGGGCCGGGCGCCCGGACGGTCACCGGGGGGAAGCCGGCGGCTTCGAGACGCTGGCGATCCACGCCGGGCAGGAGCCGGACCCGCGCACCGGCGCCGTGGTCCCGCCGATCTACCAGGTCTCCACCTACGCCCAGGACGGGGTGGGCGGGCTGCGCGCGGGCTATGACTACTCGCGCAGCGGGAACCCCACCCGGACCGCGCTGGAGGAGTGCCTCGCGGCGCTGGAGGGCGGGCCCCGCGCGCTCGCCTTCGCGTCCGGGATGGCGGCCGAGGACTGCCTGCTGCGGACCGTGTGCGCTCCCGGCGACCACGTCCTCATCCCGCACGACGCCTACGGCGGCACCTACCGGTTGTTCGACAAGGTCCTGTCCCGCTGGCAGCTGAGCTACCGCCCGGTGCACCTGGCGGACACCGGCGCCGTCCGCCGGGCCCTCGCCGAGCGCCCGGCGCGGGCGGTGTGGGTGGAGACGCCGACCAACCCGCTGCTGTCGGTGGTGGACATCGCCGCGGTCGCGCACGCCTGCCGGGAGGCGGGCGCGCTGCTGGTGGTGGACAACACGTTCGCCTCCCCTTATCTGCAGAACCCGCTCGCGCTCGGCGCCGACGCGGTGGTTCATTCCACCACCAAGTACCTGGGCGGGCACTCCGACGTGGTCGGCGGCGCGGTGGTGGTGGCCGATCCCGAGCTCGGCGAGCGCCTGGCTTTCTCGCAGAACGCCACCGGCGGCGTGGCCGCCCCGTTCGACGCCTGGCTGACGCTGCGCGGGATCAGGACCCTGGCGGTCCGCATGGAGCGCCACGGCCTCAACGCGGCACGGGTGGCGGACATGCTGTCCACGCATCCGGCCGTGACCGGGGTGCTCTACCCGGGGCTGCCCGGCCATCCGGGCCATGAGGTGGCGGTCAAGCAGATGCGCGGGTTCGGGGGCATGGTGGCCTTCCGGGTCCGGGGCGGCGAGGAGGCGGCGGTGGCGGTCTGCGGGCGGACCCGGCTCTTCACGCTGGGGGAGTCGCTCGGCGGGGTGGAATCCCTGATCGAGCATCCCGCCCGGATGACCCATGCGTCGGTGGCCGGGTCGCCCCTCGAGGTGCCCGGCGACCTGATCCGCCTGTCGGTCGGCATCGAGTCCGGTGAGGACCTGCTGGAGGACCTGCGCCAGGCGCTGCCGCACTGAACCGGCGCCCGCCGCCCGCCACATCCGGGATGGTCCGCGACGGCCCTCACCGATGACACCTTGACCCGAATGCGAAACGATTATCCGCGTGCACGCGCTGTCAGGAACCGGGCCCATCGGGCCGGCCTTTGCCGGCCGTTTCCCGGGCGCGAAGTAATGCGTCAGTAAATGCCAGGCAAAGATAAATTCGCGGCCGGAACACGGGTGCGCGGCTAATTCCAGCGGCGGCCGGGGTGCGCGGCTAATTCAGCGGCCGGCCGTGGTCAGGCATTCCAGACCATGAGCACCAGGATGACCAGCCAGATCAGGCTGACCACGCCCCCCATGGAAACGATGCGGCCGCGTTCCACGTTGGCGATGTGCGAGGCAGCGGTCACCGGGGCCGCCGCCGCGGGTTCCGCGGTTGCCGCATCCTCCTCCGCCGCCCCTGGCTCGGCGCCGGCCGGCTCGCCGGCGACCTCGGGCTGCGGCGCCGGGACCTGCTGCTTGTCCGCCAGCTTCAGCGCGGTGAGGGCCCGCCGCTGATCGCGCATGATGAGCACCAGCAGCACCAGGGCGACCACGAACAGCGTCATCGACACGGTCAGCCACGCCTTGGACAGCTCTTTCCGCTGCTGCCCGAGGATGATCCCGAAGACCAGGACGCCCAGCGACGCGGTGCCGAAGATCCTGGTCATCACCAGCAGATGCTGCAGCACGACTGCGTTGCGGGTCCGGATGGCCCGGGGGCTGGACATGATCGCGATGGTGACCGGCCCGATGGTGAAGATGACGAAGGCGACGTGGAGCCAGAGCACCAGCCGCTCGATTGCGGACATGGAGCGATCTTAGTGGCCGGCCGGATGAGGGCGTCGACGCTCTCATGCAGCCGGCGGTCCCAGCGGGGAGGGGCCTGAGAACCAGCGGCAGTGACTCAGTCGCGGGTGGATGCCTCCGCGGGCGCGGAACCAGCGGCCTTCGCGGGGGCCTTGCTGCCCTTGTTGACGAACCATGCCCCCGCCAGGCAGGCCACGCCGACCACGAACGAGACGATCATGCGTACCTGGTGATGGCCGTTCGCCGGAGTGGTGTGGCCGAAGATCGAGGGCAGGTTTCCTGCGGGCACGGCCAGGTACACGATGCCGAGGATGATGCCAAGGACGCCGATGACGGCAAGCACCAGCGCGATCGGCCGCCTGCTGGGCTGGCCGCCCGCGTTGCTGACAGAACTCACGTTGTCCTCCTAGGAAGATGTGCCGGGCCCCGCTCCGCTGCCGCCGGTCCGGCCCGCTCATCAGGTATGACTGCCGAACGCTACTACGAGAAGGGAACGTGCGTGGCGATGTGTCTAAATGCTTATGTCAGCCTAACGCCTGTGCGCCCGGCGGGTGCGCAGGAAGTCCTTCACCACAAACTCGCCCAGCCGCTCCGGCTGGGCGTGCAGGACCCGGCCGCCATTGCGCCGCGCGACCTCGTCCACAAATGCGGTCAGCCTTTCATCGTCGACGAGCATGAAGATGTTTAGCGAAGCCCGGCGCCTGGTCATCTTGTCCACTTCGGCCAGGGTCAGTTCGAGCGTCTCCGGCGCGGGCGGCCAGTCGAACCAGGAACTCCCGTCCCGGCGCAGGTGGGCAGTGGGCTCGCCATCGGTCACGATGAGCACGACCGGATCGTGCTCGGGACGGCGGTCCAGGTAGCGCCCGGCCAGCACCAGCGCATGGTGCAGGTTGGTGCCCTGCACCATGTCCCAGCCCAGGCCGGCCAGGTCGGTCTCGCGCAGCTCGCGCGCGTAGTTGGAGAAGCCGATCACCTGCAGCGAGTCCTGCGGGAACCGGCTGCGCACCAGCGCGTGCAGGGCCAGCGCGGTCTGCTTGGCCACGCCCCAGGTGCCGCGGATGGCCATCGAGTAGGACAGGTCGACGAGCAGGCACACCGCGGCGCTGGCCCGGCGCTCGGTTTCCCCCACCTCGAAGTCCTCGGCCGACAGCCGGACCCGGGCCCGGTCACCCTCCCGGTGGAGCGGATCCCGCCCGGGGGCGTCGGCCGGCGGGCGGAACGCGCTGGTGTCCCGCAGCAGCGCGTTGCGCACGGTGGCGGGGGTGTCGATGGACTGCTCGTCCCCGAACTGCCAGGGCCGGGTGGCGCCGGTGAGCTCACCCGCCTGCCCGGCGTCGCGCTGCTCGTGATCCCCGTACCCGCCTTCCGGCAGGTCGGCGAAGACCCGGCGGAGCGCGGTCTCGCCCAGCCTGCGCACCGCCTTGGGGGTGAGCTCCAGCTTGCCCGCGTTGCGCTGCAGGTACCCCTGCCGCTCCAGCTCCCGTTCGGTCTGCCGCAGGGCCTCCATGTCGTCCACGGCCGCCCGGCCCAGGGCCCGCCGGACCGCGTCCTCGTCGATGTCGTCCAGCCGGGCGCCCGGGTAGTCCTGGCGCAGCGCGGCCTCCAGCTCGGCCAGGTCGGCCAGGTCGGCGAGTGCGGTGGTGGCGTCCCCCAGGTCGAGCGGGCTGTCGCCGGTCATCCTCTCGCCCGGCATGTTCCCCATGTCCAGTTCCGGGCGCCGGGCGCGCAGCGCGTCGGACAGCCTGGCCATCTCCGCCGCCAGGCCCTCGTCGGCCAGGGTCTGCTGCATCAGCCCGGCGAGTTCGTCCCGCTGCTCCGGGCTGAGCGATGCCATCAGCCGCTGCGCCGCCATGGCCCGGCGGGCCAGCGCGTCGACAAGCTCCTCCAAGTTGGCCGGGTTGTCCGGGAACATGTCCCCGTAGCGGTCCATGAACGCATCGAAGTCGGCCTGGGTGTGCTCGCCCCGCGCGTCCGCCTCCAGCATCTGGTTGAGGTCGGCCAGCATGTCCTTGACCCGCTGCATCGCCGCCGGGTCCGGGTTTTCCAGCGCGTCCTTCATGCCGCGGAACTGGCTGTCCAGCACCTGGCGCCGGAGCAGGTCCTTGAGCTGCTCGAAGGTCTGCCGTGCGGCGGCTGACCGCCAGTCGTAGTCGGCCAGCCGCCGGATCGCCTGCGCGGTATCGGAGGGCAGCGAATCCAGTTCCGCCTCGCGCATCCTGGCATCGTCGCTGGGGTCGGGGAACAGCTCGGCCCGCTCCTGGCCGACCGCCGTGTCCAGCAGTGCCCGGGCCTGTTCCAGGATGCCGTCGAGGCGGCCGCGGCGGCGCACCTCCTGCTGCCGGTCCCGCACCCGGCGCAGCATGTCGTCCAGCCCGCGCTGGCCCCGCATCCCGCGCCGGATCAGGTCGCGCAGGGCGCTGGCCGGGTCGGACCCGCCGAGTACGGCGTCCCCGAGCTCATCCAGGGCCAGCCGGGCGTCGTAGGGTGGCGCGAGCGGATCGGGGCCGTCGTGGTACTGGCCGTACCGGTAGGTCATGTCCGCGCTCCCCTCCGTCTGCCTCCCTCGCGGTGCGTCGCGCCGGAGGCGCGCCGGCTAGCACCTTGCTTGGTCGTGCCGGAGGCGCGCCGTGTGGCACAGCGGGAAGGCGGGTCCTCGGCGCCGGGACGCCGCAACAGCGTTGCGGCGTTCGGCCCGGCGCCTGCGGCGTTCGGGGACGGCCAGCCGTTCATGTGCGGTATCCGCCCCTCACGTGCGGTAGACGGCCCCGCCGTCGACGGTGTCCTTGGACAGGCGGCGCATGAGGTAGAGGCCCTCCAGCGCGAACTCCACCGCCGCCGCCGCGTTCCCCGGCGACTCGCTCCCGTCCATGCCCAGGCGCTTCATGATCCTGGCCAGCCCGGGCACCTCGCCGACCCGCGCCAGCAGGTCGGTCGCGGGCACCAGGTCGCCGGTTTCGACGGTGCCGCCCTCCTCGAACGTGGCGAGCAGGCCGGACAGGTCCGCGCTGCCCAGGCGCGCACGGAAGGTGTCGGCGGTGGCCCGGCGCAGCAGGTGCTCGAGCACCTCCTGTTCCCGGCCCTCCTCGCTGACCTCGAACTCGACCTTGCCGCGCAGCGTGGTCACGGTGGACGGCAGGTCGCAGATCCTGGTCACCGGCTGCTGCTCGCCGGTCAGGGCCGCCCGGCGCACCGCCGAGGCGGCGGCGGATTCGGCGGCGGCGATCGCGAACCGGGCCGAGACGCCGGAACGGGAATCGATCGCGGGCGAGGCCCGCACCAGCCGGGTGAACCGGGCGATGACCTCGACCAGGTGGCCGGGCAGCGCCGCGCCCGGGTCGCCGCCGGGCCAGGAGATCTCCGCCTCCTGCTGGACGAGGGCCAGCTCGTCCAGCAGCGTCGCCGGGTAGTGGGTGCGGATCTCCGCACCGAACCGGTCCTTCAGCGGGGTGATGATCCGCCCGCGGTTGGTGTAATCCTCGGGGTTGGCGCTGGCCACGAGCACCAGGTCCAGCGGCAGCCGGAGCGCGTATCCCCGCACCGCGATGTCCCGTTCCTCCAGCACGTTCAGCAGCGACACCTGGATCCGCTCGGCCAGGTCGGGCAGCTCGTTCAGGCAGAACACCCCGCGGTTGGTCCGGGGCACCAGCCCGAAGTGGATCGTCTCCGGGTCGCCCAGGGTACGGCCCTCGGCGACCTTGACCGGGTCCACGTCACCGACCAGGTCCCCGACGCTGGTGTCGGGGGTCGCCAGCTTCTCCCCGTAGCGCTCGCTGCGGTGCCGCCAGGCCACCGCCAGGTCCTCGCCCTGCTCGGCCGCCAGCCGGCGGCACCGGGCACAGGCCGGCGCGAACGGATGGTCGTTGATCTCGCAGCCCGCCACCGTGGGAGTCCACTCGTCGAGCAGGCCGGGAAGCGTCCTGATCAGGCGGGTCTTGCCCTGGCCGCGCTCGCCCAGCAGGATCGTGTCGTGCCCGGCCAGCAGAGCGCGCTCGAGGTGCGGCAGCACGGTCTGGCCGAAGCCGATGATCCCGGGGAATCTGTCCTCACCCGCGCGCATCCGGGCCAGCAGGTTGCGCCGGATCTCGTCCTTGACCGTCAGGTACGTGTGGCCGCTCGCGCGCAGCTCCCCAACCGTGGTGATCGCAGGGCGGGGGGACTGACTTGCGCCTATACCGGCCTGGCTGTGTGAGTGCACCATTCGACACTATGTCCATGCCGGCTGCATTCGCGACGCCGGGCCAGTCAGGGCGGCTATCAGGGCAACGGGAGGTGCGGACATGACAGCTGCATATCCGGCACTGGGCATCGACATCGGCGGCACGAAGTTCGCGGCCGGCCTGGTCGAGCCGGGGGGCCGGGTGATCTCGTGGTCGCAGACGGCGACGCCGCGGCAGCTGGACGCGGAGCAGCTGTGGCGCACCCTCGATGCGCTGGTCACCCGGGTACTCGCGGAGGCTGATGTGAACCCCGCCACCGAGCTGTCGGGGGTCGGGTGCGGCTGCGGGGGCCCGATGGAGTGGCCCGCCGGGAAGGTCTCGCCGCTGAACATTCCGGCCTGGCAGGCGTTCCCGCTGCGCGACCGGCTCCGGGAGCGGTTCGGCGGGCTCCCGGTGCGGCTGCATAACGACGCGATCTGCTTCGCGGTCGGCGAACACTGGCGGGGGGCGGGGCGGGGCCGCACCACGATGCTCGGCATCGTGGTGTCAACCGGCGTGGGTGGTGGGCTGGTGCTGGATGGCAAGCTGATCGACGGCGCGACCGGTAACGCGGGCCACATCGGCCACGTGGTGGTCGATCCGGACGGGCCACCGTGCCTGTGCGGGGGCAGGGGGTGCGTGGAGGCGATCGCCCGCGGGCCGGCCCTGGCCGCCTGGGCCCAGGCGGAGGGCTGGCGGACCGGCCAGCCCGAGGTCACGGCCAAGGATCTGGCCGGCGACGCCGCGCAGGGGCACCCGATCGCGCTGACCGCGATGCGCCGGGCGGGCCGGGCGCTCGGCATCGCCATCGCCTCGGCGACGCACCTGTGCGACCTGGAGGTGGTCGCCATTGGCGGTGGCCTCTCCCAGGCCGGCTCGCTGCTGTTTGAGCCGCTGGAGGAGGCGCTGCGGGCCCACGTCGGACTCGACTTCGCGCGGAACGTGGCGGTGGTGCCGGCCGCGCTCGGCCAGAGCGCGGGACTGGTCGGGGCGGCCGCGCTGCTGTTCGCGGCCGACCGGTACTGGGGGGCCGAGTAGGCCCCCGCGGGTGCGAGACTGCTGGCATGACAATGACGTCGCCCCAGGTCCGCCCGGATGATGTGGCCGCCGCGCGGGACGTGCTGCGGGATGTCGTCGCGGTCACCCCGCTGCTCCATTCCCGGGTCCTGTCCGACCGGCTCGGCGGCCCGGTTTTCCTCAAGTGCGAGAACCTGCAGCGGACCGGGTCGTTCAAGCCGCGCGGCGCATACCTGCGGATCAGCCGGCTGACCCCGGCCGAGCGGGAGCGCGGCGTGGTGGCCGCGAGCGCCGGCAACCACGCCCAGGGAGTCGCGTTCGCCGCCGCCCTGCTGGGGGCCAGGGCGACCGTGGTCATGCCGTCCGGCGCACCGCTGCCCAAGATAGAGGCGACCCGGGCGTACGGGGCGCAGATCATCCTGCACGGGGAGACGGTGGAGGACGCGCTCGCGGCGGCGCTGGCGCATGCCCGTGAAGACGGCTCGGTCTTCATCCACCCGTTCGATCACGCCGACGTGGTGGCCGGCCAGGGCACCGTCGGAATGGAGATTCTCGAGCAGTGCCCGGAGGTCAGGACCATCGCGGTGCCGGTCGGCGGCGGGGGCCTCGCGGCCGGGATCGCGGCAGCGGTCTCCGGCGCCGACCCGGCCATCAAGGTGATCGGCTCGCAGGCCGAGGCGTTCGCCTGCTATCCGGCCTCGCTCGCCGCCGGCCACCCGGTGCGGGTCTCCTCGGCCGGGACGATGGCCGACGGGATCGCGGTCAGCCAGCCCGGCGACATCGCGTACGAGATCATCTCGCGGCACGCGGTCCGGGTGGTCACCGTCTCCGAGGAGACGCTGTCGCGTGCGCTGCTGCTCTGCCTGGAGCGGTCCAAGCAGGTCGTCGAGCAGGCCGGCGCGGCGGGGGTGGCGGCGCTGCTGGAGCATCCGGAGGCGTTCGAGCCGCCGGTGGTGGCGGTGCTGTCGGGCGGCAACATCGATCCGCTGCTGCTGGCCAAGGTGCTGCGGCACGGCCTGTCCGCAGCCGGGCGGTACCTGATGTTCCGGTGCCGGATCGCCGACCGGCCCGGCGCGCTGGCGACGCTGCTGGGCGAGCTGGCGGGCCTGGGCGCCAACGTGCTCGACGTCGTGCACGAGCGGGTGGCACCCCGGCTGCGGGTGGATGAGGTGGAGGTACTGCTCCAGGTGGAAACCCGCGGGCCGGGCCACTGTGACGAGGTCATCAGCCAGCTCCGGCAGGCGGGCTACACGCTCTTGTTCGGCTAGGGAGACTCGGGGTCTGCTAGGGAGACTGGGTCTGCTGGGGAGACTCCGGGGTCTGGAGAACCCCAGGATGAGGACTGCTGGGCTCGCGGGGCTCTAGGCGCCGGGCGCCAGCATGCTCTTCTTGATGACCACCGTGCCGGCGGCCTTGTCGTGCAGGCATAGCCGCCGCGGGTCCCACAGCAGCCACGCCTCGTTGATCAGCGCGAACAGGCTGCCCACCGAGGGCACGACCGGCACCAGCGCGTACACGGCGGCGCGCCCGCAGGCGGCCTGGCCCGAGATCGGTGCGCGGGTATCCGCGGTGACCACCTTGGTCCCCATGACCCGTTTGCCGATGGTCTGCCCCCACAGCCCGTGCTGGAGCCAGTCGTAGCCGAACGAGATGACCCCGATGCCGGCGCCGATCAGCAGGAACGTGCCGGCCATCCCCGCCATCAGCTGGCTCAGGCTGTCGTTGAACGCCTGCGCGGCCGCGGGCTGGCTCAGGTCCGGGTACTGGTCGGCCAGGCGCTGGATGCGGCGGAACAGCGGGAGCAGGCCAAGGATCCAGACCGGGCTGGTGAGGATGATCAGAATGACGTCATCGACGAGGCGGGCCAGCAGCCGCTGCCACCATTCGGCCAGCGCCGGGTCCCTGGCCGGCCTGGCCGCCCGTGCCATTGCCGGGCGCGGGCTGACCGGGCGTGGCGTCGCCGGGCGTGCCGTAGGAGCTGCCCGGGTAAGGCTGGTAGGTGCCGTACGCCTGGCCGGGGGCGGCGCCCGCGGGTTGCCCGGGATCCCCGGCCGGTTGCCCGGGATCCCCGGCCGGTTGCCCGGGATCCCCGGCCGGTTGCCCGGGATCCCCGGCGGGTGCCGGATCCCGGCCGGAGGCTGGGCATGGTGAACGGCTGTGGCGCAGGGGGCTGCTGCCACTGCTGATCCTCCGGCGGCTGGGTCACGCCCGTCATGATGCGCCCGTTTGCCATGGCCCGCCCGCCATTTGGCGCCCCGCGCCCCCGGCCGGGGCCGACGCGCGAGGGCGTGGGCAGGCCAGGGCGCGTCAGAGTTTCCCGCGCGGGGCAGGGCTGGCCGAGGAGCCAGACGGCGCGGCGGCCGTCAGAGGTTCCCGCGCCGGGCCTGCTCCCGCTCGATGGCCTCGAACAGGGCCTTGAAGTTGCCCTTGCCGAACCCCTGCGAGCCGTGGCGCTCGATCAGCTCGAAGAACACCGTTGGCCGGTCCTGTACCGGCTTGGTGAAGATCTGCAGCAGGTAGCCGTCCTCGTCCCGGTCGGCGAGAATGCCCAGCTCCCTGAGCGCCCCGGTCGGCACGTGAGTCTGGCCGGCCCAGTCCCCGAGCGTGTCGTAGTAGCTGCCGGGCGTGTCGAGGAACTCGACCCCGGCCGCCTTCATGCCGGTGACGGCGGCGACGATGTCGTCGGTGGCCAGGGCGATGTGCTGGACGCCCGGCCCGCCGTAGAACTCCAGGTACTCGTCGATCTGTGACTTCTTCTTCCCCGGCGCCGGCTCGTTGATCGGGAACTTCACCCGGCGGGACCCGTCCGCGACGACCTTGCTCATGAGCGCGGAGTACTCGGTGGCGATGTCGTCCCCGACGAACTCCTTCATGTTCGTGAAGCCCATGACCTGGTGGTAGAAGCTCACCCACTCATCCATCCGGCCGAGCTCGACGTTGCCGACGCAGTGGTCGATCTCGGTGAAGTACGGCCGGGCCGGCCCGGGCCCGAGCGGGCCGGTGGCGACATAGCCGGGCAGGTAGGGACCCGAGTAGCTGGACCGCTCGACCAGCGTGTGGACGGTGTCCCCGTAGGTGGCGATGGTGGCGAGCACGGCCTTGCCATGGTCGTCCTCGACCGTTTCCGGTGCGGCGAGGCCCCGGGCGCCGTGCGCGGTGGCGTAGGTGTAGGCCGCTTCCGCCGAGGGCACCTCGATCGCCAGGTCGATCACGCCGTCGCCGTGGCCGGCCACGTGCCGGCCGAGGCCGGTGCCCGGCCGGACCGGGCCGCGCAGCACGAAACGGGCCCGGCCGGATTCGAGGACATAGGCGGCCTCGTCCCGGCAGCCGGTCTCCGGCCCGCGGTAGGCGACGAGCCGCATGCCGAACGCGGATGAGTAATAGTGGGCGGCCTGCCGTGCGTTGCCGACCGCGAAGACGACCGCGTCCATGCCGGTGACCGGGAAGACGTCCCGAAGCTCGCCCCCGCCGTCCGGGAGTTCGTGTCCGCCGTCCGGGAGTTCGTGCCCTGCGCCCGGGAGCTCATGCCCTGCATCCTGGGGACCGTGCCCTGTGCCCTGGGGACCGTGCCCTTCGCCCTGGGGGCCGTGCTCGCCCTGCGCTGCCATCGCCGGTCTCCTTCGCGCTCGGGTACCGCTCCTTGCTGGCAGCATGGGCGTGGTCGGCAGGATGTGCAACACTTGGTTATCTGGCTAGGCTATTTGCATAGTTATAGGTTGGATAGGGTCGCAGAACTGTACATCATGTACCGGTTCTGCCGGGCAGGGGAAGGGAGCCAGGTTGAACGCGGCAGCCGGGCCGATCGATCGGCTGGATGCGCGGCTGATCGAGCTGCTCGCGGAGGAGCCCCGGGTCGGGGTGCTGGAGGCATCGCGGCGGCTGGGGGTGGCGCGTGGCACCGTGCAGGCGCGGCTGGACCGGCTGCAAGCCCGCGGCGTGGTGACCGGCTATGGGCCGGACGTGGACCCGGTCGCACTCGGCTACCGCGTGACCGGGTTCGTGACGCTGGAGATCCGGCAGGTGGGCGGCCACGATCCGGTCGCCGAGCGGCTCGCGGGCATCCCCGAGGTGCTGGAGGTACACACCATCACCGGGCCTGGTGACATGCTCTGCCGGGTGGTGGCCAGGACCAATGCCGACCTGCAGCGGGTGATCGACGCCATCGTGGCGGTGGCCGGGGTGGTGCGCGCCTCCACCGTGATCGCGCTCGCCGCCCCGGTGCCCTACCGGGTGGTGCCCCTGGTGCGCGTCTCAGCCGGCGCCGCCCGGGACTGACCCGGGCACCTGCAGGGATATCGGCGTGCGGGAAGGATAACCGTCATTGGTTCGGCCGTCATTGGTTCGGATGGCCTCCCCTCCAGGGGCGGATATCCAAACCACTAACGCTGCCAGAGGGGACGGCGGCCCCGCTGGCGGAGGGGGCGGCCGCTGCCGGAGGGGCGGCGGCGGGTTAGGGGAGTTCGGCGTCGGCTAGGTTGCGGGCGACGGCGAGGACGGCGTCGTGCAGTTCGTCCGGGCTGGCCGCCTCGCGCTGGAGGATCATCGGGCTCATGCCGATGGTGATCACGGCCGCGACGGCGCGCACCCGGTCGGCCAGCGCTGCGCCGGGCGGCGCGAGCAGGTCGCACAGGCTCATGAACTGGTCACGGAACATCTTCTTCCGGGCACCGCTATCCGACATCAGCGTGTGCATGGCGGCCTGGTTCTGCTCCATGAAGCGGATCACCGCGAGCTGCTCGCCGACGATCTCGGTGTAGCGGCGGAGGACCTCGGCCCGGGTCTCGGGGGTCCGCGGCTGGCTGGCGCCCCAGGCGATGACCTGCTCCAGTTCCGCCCGGTAGTCCTCGACGAAGCTGCGGACGATGTCTTCCTTGGACTTGAAGTGGTAGTACAGGGCGGCCTTGGTGACGCCAAGCCGTTCCGCGATCTCCCGCAGCGAGGTCTTCTCGTAGCCCTGCTCCGCGAACAGCTCCAGCGCGATCGACTGGATGCGCTCCCTGGTGCCGCCGCGCGGGGACTGGGCGCGCGCCCGCTGCCGGACCGGGGACTCACCGCGGGCCGGGCTGGCACCACGGGAGCGGTTCCTGGTGCGGGTCCGGCTCCGGGCTGGGGCGGCCTCCAGCGCCGGGACCGTGCCCAGCGCGATGGTGCTAGTAGGCTCGTTCATCGTGCCCCGCCTCGTCCTCCTTCAGCGAAACTTACTTGACGACCGGTTAGTTGCTATCTTAACCTGTCCCTTGACGACATACTAACCGGTCGGCAAGTAGGTAGCGAGTATCTCGCGGCGGCACGGCCGCCCGCAGGCGGCGTCGGAGCCGCGGAACCGGGGGACGGGGCCGCTGACACGGTGCCCGGCCTGGCGCAGAGAGCCGCACGATCTAGAGGCCGGCCTGGGTGGTCAGGCTGCCAGGCCTGACGGAATCCGGCAGACGAGCCGGGGGGAAGGAAGCCCAACCATGGCACAGAACGCGCCCGCGGAGGCTGCGTCGGTCCCGACCGGTCCCCGGCGGGAAGTCCTGATCATCCTGCCCGGCCTGCTGCTGGCCATCATGCTCGCCATGCTCGACCAGCTGGTCGTCTCCACCGCCCTGCCGCGCATCGTCGGCGACCTGGGCGGGGTGGCCCACCTGTCCTGGGTGGTCACCGCCTACGTGCTCGCCGCGACCATCACCACGCCGCTCTACGGCAAGCTGGGCGACCAGTACGGCCGCAAGCGCCTGCTCATGTTCGCGATCGTCCTCTTCCTGATCGGCTCGGCGCTGGCCGGGCTGTCGCAGACGATGGACCAGCTCATCGCGTTCCGCGCGCTGCAGGGCCTCGGCGCCGGCGGGCTGCTGGTCGGGGCGATAGCGACCATCGGTGACCTGGTGTCCCCGCGGGAGCGGGGCCAGTACATGGGCTACATCATGGCGGCGATGACGCTGGCCATGATCGCCGGCCCGCTGGTCGGCGGGTACATCACCGACAGCCTGTCCTGGCGCTGGATCTTCTACATCAACATGCCGATCGGCGGCGCCGCCCTCATCTACCTCGCCCTGACCCTGCACGTGCCGGTCCACAAGGTGAAGCACAAGATCGACTACCTCGGCGCGGCGCTGCTCGCGGTGGCCGCTTCCTCGCTGGTCTTGCTGACCACCTGGGGCGGCACGCAGTACCCCTGGCGGTCGGTGCAGATCATGGGCCTGGGCACGGTGGCGATAGCAGCGACGGCCGGGTTCATCGCGGTCGAGCGGCGCGCCGCCGAGCCCGTGCTGCCGCTGCACGTGTTCCGCAACCGGAACTTCTCGCTCGTCACGGCGATGAGCTTCCTGCTCGGCCTGGCCATGTTCGGCGCGCTGACCTTCCTGCCGCTGTACCAGCAGACGGTGCAGCACCTGTCGGCGACCGAGAGCGGGCTGATGCTGATCCCGCTGATGCTCGGCTCGACCGTCACCACGCTGATCGCCGGGCGGGTCACCACAAAGACCGGCCGCTACAAGGCGCTGCCGATCATCGGCGGCGCGGTCATGACGGTGGCCATGTTCCTGCTGACCATGCTGAACGTCAACACCAGCCTGGTCACCTCGGGCCTGTTCTTCGTCGTGCTCGGTATCGGCATGGGCTTCCTCATGCAGATCACCACGCTCGTCGCGCAGAACAGCGTGGCCATGAGCGACATCGGCGTGGCCAGCAGCTCGCGGACGTTCTTCCAGCAGATCGGCGGGTCGATCGGGGTCTCCGCGTTCGGCGCGATCTTCGCCCACCAGCTGACCAGCGAGATGCACGCCAAGCTGCCGTCCGTTCACCTCAACGCCGGCGGCGGGCAGCTCAACCCGGTCGTGGTAGCCCACCTGCCAGCGGCGATCAAGGACGTGGTCTTCGCCGCGATCACGCACGCGACCACGACCGTGTTCTTCTTCGCCGCGCCGGCCGCGGCGGCGGTGTTCATCCTGGCCTGCTTCCTCAAGGAGGTGCCGCTGCGCGGCCGCAGCGCCAGCACCGAGGAGGCCGCCCCGGAGGCCTCCGAGCTCGTGGGCTGAGAGAGTTCGGCGGCTAGAACGGCAGCAGCCGCGTCCAGCTGGTTCAGGCTCCCCTGGCGGGGGGTTCAGATTCCCCCGTCTGGTTCGGGCTCCCCTGGCGCGGTTCAGATTCCCCCGTAGGGGACCGCCTCGAGAATCTCGACGGTCGCGGCGCGGCCGTTCGGCATGGTGTATGTCGCGGTCTCGCCGACCTTCTTGCCGGCGATGGCGCTGCCCAGCGGGGAGCGGGGGGAATAGACGTCGATCGGTGACCCGCTCTCCTCGCGCGAGGCGAGCAGGAAGGTGACCTCGTCGTCGTCGCCGTCGAAGCGGACGGTCACCGTCATCCCCGGGCCAACCACGCCGTCGGTCCGCGGCGGCTCCCCGACCTTGGCGTTCTGCAGGATGTGCTGGATCTGGTTGATCCGGGCCTCCTGCTTGCCCTGTTCCTCCTTGGCCGCGTGATACCCACCGTTCTCGCGCAGGTCGCCCTCGTCGCGGGCGGCCTCGATCTTCTTCGCGATCTCCACTCGCCCTGGCCCCGAGAGATGATCAAGCTCGGCCTTCAGCCGGTCGTATGCCTCCTGGGTAAGCCAGGTGACGTGGTCGTCGCGTGTCTCGGTCACGGGTACTCCTTGGCTGCAGGGCGGACTGTAAAAGTCCGCCGGAGCCCGGCGCGGGCTCCTCGGGGTAATTCTTGAGGCTAACAAGGGTTAACGCATGAACCGCATCAGTCAATAGCCGGCGACGGACGGGAATCCGGCCCCATCAGGCCGGTATCCGCGCCGTGACATGCGGGGAATGACGTTCCCTCATCAGCGGTTGTCATGCAAGATGACTTTCCGGCGCTGCCGCGCAGGTGCCCTCCCGGCACCCCGGTCGCGCGTGATGGTGCCCGCCCGCGCTGCCGAGGGGGACGTTTTTGCCTGCCATGACTGACGATTCTGCCGCGACAGTCCGCCGCTGGCCAGGGCTGCGGCTGATGGCGGTGCACGCGCACCCGGACGACGAGTCGAGCAAGGGCGCGGCGACGATGGCGCGTTATGTCCGTTCCGGGGCCGATGTCATGGTCTGCACCCTCACCGGCGGTGAGCGGGGCGACATCCTCAACAAGGCCATGGACCGGCCCGAGATCCGGGCCAACCTCAGCCGCGTCCGGCGGGAGGAGATGGCCCGGGCCCGCGAGATCCTCGGCGTCCGCCAGCAGTTCCTCGGCTTCACCGACTCCGGCCTGCCCGAGGGCGACCCGCCCCCGCCGCTGCCCGAGGGCTGCTTCGCGCTGCAGAAGCTGGAGGACGCAGCCGAGCCGCTGGTCCGGGCGGTGCGGGAGTTCCGGCCGCACGTCATGCTGACCTACGACGAGAACGGCGGCTACCCGCACCCCGATCACGTGATGACCCACCAGGTCTCGGTGGAGGCGTTCGACGCCGCCGCCGACCCCGACCGCTACCCGGGCGCCGGTGAGCCCTGGCAGCCGCTCAAGCTGTACTACTTCATCAGCTTCCACAAGGCCCGGTTCACCGCGCTGCACGAGGAGATGGAGCGGCGCGGGCTGGAGTCCCCGTACGCGGAGTGGTTCAAGCGCTGGGATGACGAGGACCGCGCCGCCAGCAGGCCCGAGCTGGAGATCACCACCCGCGTTCCGTGCGCCGACTTCTTCGGCATCCGCGACCAGGCCCTGATCGCCCACGCCACCCAGATCGACCCGGAGAGCTCCTGGTTCGCCTGCCCGCTGGAGGTCCAGGCGGCGGCGTGGCCCACCGAGGACTATCACCTCGCCAGGTCGATGGTGGATACTGAACTGCCGGAGGACGACCTGTTCGCCGGCGTCCGGGAGAAGGTGAGCCCGTGACCATCCTGGCCGCCGCCGCCCCCGCGGCCAACAACGTGGTGACCGGCGTCCTCGCGTTCCTGGTCGTGGCCGCGATGGGCCTGGCGCTGTTCTTCCTGCTGCGCTCCATGAACAAGCAGCTCCGCAAGGTGGCTCCCGGCCCCAGGTGGCGCGAGCAGGCAAAGGACGGCCGGCCCGGCGCCACGGCCGGCGGGGACACGGCCCCGGGTCACGGCGCGAGCACCAAGCCATAGGCGAGCAGGACTTCCCCCGGCCGGGGCGACCAGTCACGGCCGGGCAGCCGGCTGAACCCGGCCTGGCTGTACAGGCGGTGGGCGGCGCGCATCTCCGGCAGGGTCAGCAGCACCAGCTGCCGGATCCCCCGCCCGGCGGCATGCTCGATCACCGCGGTGACCAGCGCGGCGCCGACGCCCCGCCCGCGCGCGTCCGGGGCGACCGCCAGCGCCCTGACCTCCGCTTCTCCCGGTCCCCGGGCCATTTGGCCGCCGGGCCAGCCCTGGAGCATGACGGTGCCGACGATCTGGCCGCCGTCCACGGCGGCCAGCACGTCGCCCTGGCCGTCGGCCCCGAGCGCGCGCAACGTGGCCGCGTACCCGGAGGTGGCCGGCAGGAACCCGTCCGCCCGGTAGGCGGCGACCCGCAGATCGCCGATGGCGTCAAGCTCGTCCGGCCGGGCTTCGCGCACCATCACGCCCGGCCCAACCCGCCCGGCGGCCCGCGCATTCCGCACCACCGTTACCGCCTGGGTACCCTGGCCTGCGATGGCCGGCCGGTCATCACGGGAGCGGCAGCCAAGCGGAGGAGCGCGATGAATCAGGGCGGCGTTGTGCCGCAGGTGCCCGCGGCCGAGATACCCGCCGACGCGTACCTGCTGGATGTGCGGGAACCCGACGAGTGGGAGGCCGGGCACGTGCCAGGCGCGCTGCACATCCCGCTCGGCGAGCTGAACGCCCGCTACACCGAGATCGACCGCGCCCCCGCGCTGTACGTGATCTGCCGGTCCGGGAACCGCTCGGATCACGCCGCACGGGCGCTGGCCGGTGCGGGCTGGCAGGCGCACAACGTCTGCGACGGCATGATCGGCTGGCACGCCGCCGGCCGTCCCATGACGAGCGAGTCCGGCCAGCCGTTCGTGGCCTGACCGGCCCGCCGTCCCTGGCATGCCGGGCTGGTTTCTGGGCATGCGGTCATCTGCCCGGCTGCAGGCAGGCCTGCCCCTCTCCGGGCCCATCCGGCGGCGGACGTAATCTTCATTACAAGAGCACATCCGAAGACCCGACGATCATGAGGTGATCATGAAGTACGTCAACCTGGGCGCGACGGGCATGCGCGTGTCGCGCGTGTGCCTCGGGATGATGAGCTTCGGGAACAACAGTGAACGGCCGTGGGTGCTGGATGAGGACGCGGCGGAGCCGATCGTCCGCGCGGCGGCCGACGGTGGCGTGATCTTCTACGACACGGCGGACATCTACTCCGCCGGGGCCAGCGAGGTGGCCACGGGGCGGCTGCTCGGCAAGCTCTTCCAGCGTGACGAGGTGGTCGTGGCCACCAAGGTGTTCATGCCGATGGGGGAGGACGAGAACGCCAGGGGCCTGTCCCGCAAGCACATCCTGTCGGCGATCGACGCGTCGCTGGGGCGGCTGGACATGGACTACGTCAACCTTTACCAGATCCACCGGTGGGACCCGCGGACGCCGATCGAGGAGACGATGGAGGCGCTGCACGACGTGGTCCGGTCTGGCAAGGCCCGGTACATCGGCGCGAGCAGCATGTTCGCCTGGCAGTTCGCCAAGGCCCAGCACGTGGCGGACCGGCATGGCTGGACCCGGTTCGTGTCCATGCAGAACTACTACAACCTGCTGTACCGCGAGGAAGAGCGGGAGATGATCCCGCAGTGCATCGACCAGGGGGTCGGCGTGATCCCGTGGAGCCCGCTGGCCCGCGGCACGCTGGCCGGCACCCGGACGCGGGAGGGAGACCGGCGCACCACCCGGGCGAATTCCGACCCCTTCGGTGACAGCCTCTACCAGAACCCGGGCGACTTCGACGTGGTGGACGCGGTGGCCGGGGTGGCCGCCGCGCGCGGGGTCCCGCCCGCCCAGGTCGCGCTGGCCTGGCTGCTGCACCGGCCCGGCGTGACCGCGCCCATTGTGGGGGCCACCAAGCCCGGCCACATCGAGGACGCGCTCGCCGCCGTGGAGATCGATCTGACCGGCGAGGAGCTGCGCCTGCTGGAAGAGCACTACGTCCCGCACCCCGTCCTGGGCCACGGCTAGGGCCGCCGGCGGCCGGGGACGGCTAGCGGGGAGCGGGTAGTCGAGGCCGACCAGGCCGGCGAGCTCGGAGAGGGTGATCTCGAACATGGGCGCGGCGTCGTCCAGGGCGAAGCCCAGGTGGCCGAAGACCTCCAGGCTGACCATGCCGTACAGCCGGACCCAGCAGCGCAGGAAGATGAGCACCGCCCCGATCGGCAGGTCCACGCCGAGCGCGTCGAGGTAGCGCGCCAGCTGCGCCACCAGTCCCGGATCGATCTGCCCGTCGGCGGGCACGGGGAACGGCTGCCGCTGCCATAGCTCCACGAACAGCCCGATGAAGGAGCCGGCGAACTCCATCGCGCACTTGTCGGTCTCGTCGTTGTGGATCGGTTCCAGCCCGGGCAGGGGGGTGCCGAAGAGCAGGCCGAACTCCTCCCGGTGCGCGAGCGCCCAGTGGCGGAACTCCCGGCACGCGGCGATCAGCTTGGCCGTCACGTCGCCGCCGGACTCCTCGGCCGCGCGTGCGCTGGCGGCCCGGACGCCGGCGGCGATCTCGGTGAAGATATCCCCGCAGACGCTCCTGAGCAGGTCCTCGCGGCTGCTGAAGTACCGGTACAGCGCGGGGGCGGTCATCCCCATCTGGCGCGCGATCTCCCGCAACGAGACGGCCCCCGGCCCTTCTGCCACCAGGATCCGCCGGGCCGTCTCCTTGATCTCGCCGGTGGTCGCGGCCCGGACCCGGTCACGCCGGCTCACTGCCTGCACCACGCGGCCTCCCCAGCTCGCTGAACGGGCTTGACAGTAGTGAAGCTCGTATGCGAAGTTAACACTGTTTGCAGTTTACACCGTTTACAAAGGTAAACAATAGGTAACAGTGTAGCCGCGGAGGAGCCGATGTTCGAGGCATGGGGACGTTTCGTCTACCGCCGCCGGCGGCTGGTCCTGCTGGTAGCGGCCGTTGCCGTGGCCGCCGCGGCCGTGTGGGGCACGGGGGTGTTCGCCCGGCTGCAGTCCGGCGGGGGGTTCACCCCGCCGGGCAGCCAGAGCCAGCAGGCGAGCGACCTCGCGACCCGGGCGTTCGGGCGGGACACGGCCGACGTGGTCGTGCTCTACCGCAGCCCGGGCCTGACCGTACGCGACCCCGCCTACCGGGCCGCGCGTCACCCGCGAGCCTGGCGGCGCTGCCGACCGGCAAGGTGCCCTCCTATCAGACGTACTGGTCCACCGGGTCGCCGCAATTCGTCGGGCGTCGGGGCCATGAGACCTACGCCGTGCTCCGGCTGGCCGGCGCCACCGACAGCGCCCAGATGAAGACCTACCAGGCCATCAGCGGCGACCTCGGCGCTCCTGGCCTGACCACCCGGGTGGGCGGGCAGATCCCGCTGGAGGTGGCGATCAACTCAGAGGTCAAGGCGGACATCGGCCGGGCCGAGGCCATCTCCATGCCGGTGCTGCTCGTGCTGCTGCTGATCATCTTCGGCAGCTTCGCCGCCGCGGGCCTGCCGCTGGCGATCGGCGGGATCGGCATCCTCGGCTCGTTCGCCGCCTTGCGGCTGCTGACCCTGTTCACCGACGTGTCGATCTACTCCATCAACATCACCACGATCCTCGGCCTGGGCCTGGCCATCGACTACGGCCTGTTCATGACCGCCCGGTTCCGGGAGGAACTGGGCCACCAGCCCACGGTGGAGCAGGCGCTGGCGCGGACGGTGGCCACCGCCGGCCGGACGGTCGCCGTGTCCGGTGTCACCGTCGCCATCGCACTGGCCAGCCTCATGCTCTTCCCCGAGACGTTCCTGCGCTCCATGGGCTACGGCGGGGTCGCCACCGTCGCGGTGGACATGCTGGCCGCGCTGACCGTCATGCCCGCGCTGCTCGCCGTCCTCGGCCCCCGGGTGAACGCGCTGCGCATCCGCGGCCGCCGCGTCAGCGCGGTGTGCCGCTGGCGCCGGCGGACGAGGCCAGCGGCGCCTGGTACCGCATCGCCCGCAGCGTCATGCGCCGGCCGGTCGCCTACGTCGTCGTGATCATCGTGGTCCTGCTCGCGCTCGGCTCACCGTTCCGCTCCATCACCTGGGGCGGCGTCGACGCCCGCGCGCTGCCGGCCAGCGCCGCGCCGCGGGCGGTGGCCGATGCCCTGGCCAGCGACTTCCCGGTCAACGCGACGACGCCCATCGAGGCCGTGGTCAAGTTCGCCGGGCCCGCGGGGGTGGCCGGGTCCCCGGCGCAGCGGGCGGCCCTGGCCGGCTACGTGACCCGCCTGGACCACGTCCCCGGGGTGATCGCCGGGCACGTGACCGGCGTCGCGGGCGACGTGGCCCGGGTGGACCTGCGTTATGCAGCCAACTCTCAGTCGGCGGCGGCGCGGGCGCTGGTGGCGCGGGTGCGCGCGGTGCCACCGCCGGCCGGGGCGCGGGTCTACGTGGGCGGCGCGACCGCCGGAGCTGGTGGACGAGCTGGCCAGCCTGGGCCACACCCTGCCCTGGATGGCGCTGGTGGTCGTGCTGGCCACGTTCGTGCTGCTGTTCCTGGCCTTCGGGTCGGTGGTCCTGCCGGTCAAGGCCATCGTGATGAACGCGCTGTCGCTGACCGCGACGTTCGGCGCGATCGTGTGGATCTTCCAGCAGGGCCACCTGTCCGGGCTGCTGCGGTTCACCCCCACCGGCACCATCGATCCGACCATGCCGATCCTGATGCTGGCGATCATCTTCGGGCTGTCCATGGACTACGAGGTGTTCCTGCTGTCGCGGATCCGGGAGCGCTACGACGTCACCGGCGACAACACCGCGGCGGTGGCGGGCGGCCTGCAGCGGACCGGCGGGATCATCACCAGCCTGGCGCTGCTGCTGGTGATCGTCGTCGGCGCGTTCTCCGCGTCCGGCATCACGTTCATCAAGCTGATGGGCGTCGGCATGATCATCGCGCTGGTGGTGGACGCCACCATCATCCGGGTGCTGCTGGTGCCGGCCACCATGCGGCTGCTCGGGCGGGCCAACTGGTGGGCGCCGCGCCCGCTGCGCCGCCTGTACGCGCGCTACGGCATCCGCGAGGAGGCGGGCTGCCGCCCATGCCGCGGCCGACGGTGCCGGAGCGGGTGGAGGAGCCTAGCCAGTCCGCCCTCCTGGCTGCTAGAGCAGTGCCCGCATAAGAGGCCGCGTTGACGCAACATGACAAACGACTGGGGCTCAGCGGTAGCGGAAGTCGTCAGCGGTAGCGGTCAGCGGTGGTGGAAGCTGTCAGCGGTAGCGGAAGCCGTCCCGGAAGCGGCGGAACACCCCGCCCTCGGGGGCCAGGGCCTCGCCGGGCGGCGCGCTTGTGCGCGTCGTGGCCGATGGGCTGGTCATAATCGGTCCGCGCGATGGCGTCTATCACCTGCTCCTCGGTGAAATTCTCCGAGCCCTCGATCTCGGGCACGTAGCCGACGAGGTCCCCGTCTTGCATGACCTGGGCCTCGAGCCCGGCCGTGCCGTCGGTGTCCCATTCCGCCTGGCGCCCGTCAGGCAGGATCACCCGCACCCCGAACTGGTAGGTCCCGACCTCAGCGAAGTGTGCGTTGATGCCGCGGTCGCGGAGCGCGTCGGCGACCCGGCGGGCACGGTTCTCCTCCATCGGACCAAAATATGTGCCACCGGCCACTGCCCGCGCCCGATCACCAGGTTGCCCGGACGCGGTTGTCTTGTTACCCGAGCGTGAAAGCAGGGTTTACGCCCGCGATCACCAGGGTTCGCCGGTGCGCCGCTGCCAGGTTCGCCGGTGCGCCGCTGGGTTCGCCATGCGCCGCTGGGTTCGCTGGTGCGCGATCGGTTCGCGGGTGCGCGATCGCTTCGTCGCCCTGGGGAGCTAGCCACGCGCCGGGTGCGCGCGGAGGAAGCCGACGATCACTTCCCCGAGCCGCTCACCTTCGTCCTCCTGCAGGAAATGCCCGGCACCCGTGATCACCGGGTGCTCCAGGCCGGCCGCCCCGGGGATGGCGCTCTTCAGGATGGGCGCCATGCCGCCCGTGATCGGGTCACGGTCGCTGAAGGCGACGAGGAACGGCTTGTCCCAGGCGGCCAGCCGCTCCCACGCCGCGCGGTTGGCCGCCGTCGCCGGGTCGTTGGGCGAGGTCGGCACGAGGCCGGGCATGGCCCGCGGGCCGGCCACGAAGCTCTCGTCGGGGAAGGGCGCGTCGTAGGCGGCGAGCACCGCCCTTGGTCAGCTTCTTCTGGCAGCCGGACTGCACCAGCCGGGAGATGCTCAGCGCCGGTGCGGTGCGCACGACATCGCGGAACCTCAGCCAGACCTCGGGCATGGCCTGGTCCCCGGTGGGCAGGCCGGTGTTGGCCGCCACCACCCGGGCGAACCGGTCCGGGTGCTCGGCGACCAGCCGCAGCCCGATCAGGCCGCCCCAGTCCTGACCGACCAGGGTCAGCCCGCGCAGGTCCAGCTGGTCGAAGGCGAACGCGCGGACCCACTCCACGTGCCGCGCGTAGCTGTGGTCGCCGATCGCGGCTGGCTTGTCCGACCGGCCGAACCCGATCAGGTCGGGGGCGATCGCCCGGAAGCCCGGCTTCGGCGAGCACCGGCATGACCGTGCGGTACAGGAACGACCAGCTGGGTTCGCCGTGCAGCAGCAGGACCGGTTCGCCGTCGGCCGGCCCGGTCTCCACGTAGGACATCCACAGACCGCCAACGTTCACATAACGAGGGTCGTAGGCCAGCCCCGGCAGGCCCGCAAAGCGATCTTCGGGGGTACGGAGGACGCGCACGCGGCAATGATGTCACGGCGTGGTCGGGCGGCTACCGTGGTCCGGATGGCGGACATGCGCCCGGCCGGGCCGGGCCCACGGTGAGCGAGGGGGAGGGGCCGGCGGCGGCGCCCGGTCCCAGTGCGGAGCCCGGCCGGCTGGTGGCCACCTCAGCTACCTCGGCGTCCGTCCCGGCGGCGAGCAGTTGGGCGACGCCGGTGTCAAGGCGGCCCTCGTCGATGCGGCCGGAGGCGTACAGCTCCTTCAGGAACTCCGTCGCCCGGTGCTGGGCGTCCTCGCTCTTGTCCCGACATCTTGTCAGGACGGGCCGCAGCGCGGGCACAGGCCGAACAGCTCCACGGTGTGATCGACGGCGGTGAACCCGGCCTCGGCGGCCACCTTGGCCGCCCATTGCTCCACCGCCCGCCCCTCCACCTCCACGCTGGCACCGCAGTCGCGGCAGGTCAGGTGATGGTGGTGGGCCTCGCTGCGGCACTGCCGGTACAGGGTCTCCCCGCTGGCCTCCCGGATCGTGTCCACCCGGCCGTCCTCGCTGAGTACCTGCAGGTGCCGGTACACGGTGGCCAGGCCGATGCGCTCCCCCCGGCGGCCCAGCTCGGCGTGGATCTGCTGCGCGCTCTGGAAGCCGGGCAGGCTGCCGAGGACCGAAGCCAGCGCCTCGGCCTGCCGGGTCCCGCGCACCCGCGTCCCCCGGCCCGAGGCCGGCTTGGCCGACGTACTCACGTTCGCACCGTAGCAGTCTCCCCGGCCCCCACCGGGCTCGTGTCGCGATGCCCGCGCCGCTGGGCCAGCCGCCGGGCCCCCCCGGCCCACGCGGTCCAGCCGCGGGCGGCGAGGTAGCCCACGAAGGCGAGGCTGGTGACATAGAAGCTGACCGGGTAGGGCGTGTAGTACGCCAGCGCCAGCGAGATCCAGGTGATGAGCACGGCCAGGCCGCCGGATATGGCGAGCGCGGCGGCCGGGCGGCGGGCTACCCGCTCGGCGATGGCGCCGGGGGCGACCAGCAGTGCGAAGATCAGCAGCACGCCGGAGACCTGCACGGCCTCGCTGACGGCGAGCGCCATGAGCAGCATGAAGCCGATCGCGATGGCTCCGACCCGGATGCCGCGGGCCTGGGCGACCTCTTCGTCCAGCGAGGCGAACAGCAGCGGCCGGAAGATGGCCGTGAGCACGGCGAGCACGATCACGCTGGTGCCGATCGTGATCAGGACCGCGCCGGTGGTGATCCCGAATATCTGCCCGAACAGGATGGAGTAGGCGTTCTGGGCGTTGCCCGTGTACAGGCTGATGAACAGGTAGCCCAGCCCCAGCGACGCCGCCATGACCAGGCCGATCACCACATCCCGCCCGCGCAGCCGCTTGCCGAGCACACCCATCGCCCCGCTGGCGGCGAGGCTGAGCACCGCCACCCCCAGCACCGGGCTGAACCCCAGCAGCACCGCGCCGGCGGCGCCGGCGAAGCCGATGTGGGAGATCGCGTGCGCCGCGAAGCTGGACTGGCGCAGCACCACGAAGTAGCCGATCAGGCCCGCCACGATGGCCGAGGCGGTTCCCGCGGCGAATGCGTTGCGCATGAAGGCGAAGCTGAGCATGTCCTGGACGTCGGCGATGAGATTCCAGCCGGGCCCCGGGGTGAAGCCGGGGACCTGGGTGGCCAGCGTGGTGATCATGCCCGTGCTGGTCATGACTGTGGCCCCGGCGGCGGTGACGGGCGAGTGGGGATGGGCGGCCTCCGCCTCCAGGCCGACCACGAAGACGCGGCCGCGGGAGTCGGTGATCACCTCGACCTCGGCCTGGTAGAGGCGGGAGAGGTTCTCGCTGGTGATCACCTCATCCGGGGTGCCGATGCTGACTCTGCCCCCGGCGATGTACATGACGCGGTCGGTGACGGGCAGCAGCGGGTTGACGTCGTGGGTGACCAGGACCACGGCGAAACCCTGCTCGGCGCGCAGGTCGGCGACAAGCTGGCTCACCTCCTGCTGGCTGCGCAGGTCGAGGCTGGCCAGCGGCTCGTCGAGCAGCAGCAGCCGGGGGTGGGTGACCAGCGCCTGGGCCAGCTGCAGCCGCTGCTGCTCACCGCCGGACAGCCGGCCAACGGCCCGGCGCGCGTAGCCGGCCGCGCCGACCGCGGCCAGCGCCCCGGCCACCGCCTCCCGGCGCTGCCTGCCCGCGCGCGGGGAGATCCGCACGCCCCAGCGGTGCCCGTCCACGCCCAGTCCCACGATGTCCTCGGCGCTGATGGACAGGTCCGGGTCGAGCGCGCGGCGCTGCGGCACGTACCCGATGGCGGGATTGCCCCGCTCCGGCGGCCCGCCGAATACCCGCAGGGTGCCGCCGGCCGGCGGCAGCAGGCCCAGCACCATGCGCAGCAGCGTGGACTTGCCCGCCCCGTTGGGGCCCAGGACGGTGAGGAACTCCCCGGCGCCGACGCTGAAGTCCGCGCCCGACCAGACGATCTTCCCGCCGTATCCGGACGCCAGCCCGGAGGCCTCGATGATCGGCGGGGCGGGCTGGGTGGTGCCCCTCATGGCGTCCCCCCTCCCAGGGCCTGGCGGAGCGCCGCCAGCTCGTCGGCGAACCACCGCTGGAAGCTCGCCCCCTGGGGCTGGATCGTCTCGGTGACGCCGACCACCGGGATGTGGTTGCGCGCGGCGAGCTCGCGGATGCTGGTGGTCAGCGCGGTGGCGGTCTGCTTGTTGTACACGAGCACGTCTGCCTGCCGGGCCGAGAGCTGGCTTGTCATCTCCGCCACGCTGGCCGCGGGCGGGTCGTTGCCCTCCGACACGGCGTTCATGAACGCGGGCGGAGTGATCAGCTTCAGCCCGAGGTAGCGGGCGAGGTAGACGAAGATGCTCTCGGTCGAGGCCACCGGCTTGCCCGCGTCGGTGTGCCGGATCTGCGCGAGCTGGGCCCGGATCCCGGTGAACGCCGCATCGGTGGCCTTGCGCCGGGCGGTGAAGTAGGCCTTGTCGCGGGGGTCAAGTGCCTTCAGGTCCGCCTCGATGTGGTTCTCGGCGGCGGTGACGTAGCCCGGGTTGTACCACAGGTGGGGATTGTCGCCGGGACGCTTGGCCAGGTAGGCGCCAATGTTGAAGACGCGGCGGCCCGCGCTGGGGCTGGCCGCCAGCAGCTTGCTCATCCAGTCGTCGTAGCCCGCGCCGTTCTGGATCACATAGCCGGCCTCGGCCACGGCCCGGGCGGCTGACGCGGAGCTCTCGTAGTCATGCGGATCGGTGTTGGGGTTGGTCACGATGGACAGGACCCGCACATGCGCCCCGCCCAGCTGGCTGGCGATGCTTCCCCAGAAGTTCTCGGCTGCCACCACGTCGATCACTCGGGACTGCCCCGGCGTTGCGGTCCCGCTGGCGGCGCTGCAGGCCGTGGCCAGCATGGTCAGTGCCACCGGGCCCGCCGCGGCGGCCAGCCACCGCGATGTCAGGCCCCGCCGTGTCTGCGGGCAGCGGGACGTGGCGCGCCCGCCATGGCAGCGTCGCCACGGCCGCCCGGCCGCGGCCCGTGACCGCCCGGCCGTATTACACGACCGGCCGGCCGTGTCCTCCCGCCCATGCATGGCGTGTCTCATTGCTGGCCTTCCCGGCTCTGCCCGGCTTGGTGAGAACGATAGTGGGAATCATATTCATTAACGTGGGATGCGGGCAACCCGGGCTGGGCACCGCGGCAGGTTGACACGGACCAAGGCTGGCTGAGCTGACCCGGACCAAGGCGGGGCTGAGTTGACTCGGACCTGACGCGGCTGAGCTGACCCGGACCCCGGACGAGGATGAACGGGCCGGCACCGGGCAGGCTGGGGGTAACCGACGGCCACAGGAAGGCTGCGATGAACCGGCTCAGCGAGGCGACCAGCCCTTATCTGCTTCAGCATGCGGGCAACCCGGTGGACTGGTGGCCCTGGTCTGACGAGGCGTTCGCCCAGGCACGGGAGCGGGACGTGCCGGTGCTCCTGTCCGTCGGCTACGCGGCCTGCCACTGGTGCCATGTGATGGCGCACGAGTCCTTCGAGGATCCTGACACGGCCACGCTGATGAACGAGAACATGGTGGCGATCAAGGTCGACCGCGAGGAGCGGCCCGGACGTGGACGCCGTCTACATGGCCGCCACCCAGGCGATGACCGGCCAGGGCGGCTGGCCGATGACGGTGTTCATGACCCCGGAGGGCGAGCCGTTCTTCTGCGGGACCTATTACCCGCGCGACTACTTCCAGCGCCTCGTGCTCGGGGTGGCGAAAGCCTGGCGCGAGGACCGCGACGGCGGTCGTCGGGCAGGCCGGGCGGATCGCCGCGGCACGCTGGCCGAGCGGGCCGCGCCGTTGCGCGGGCAGGCACCCGCGGCGGGCCTGGGGGCGTTGTGCGACCAGGCGGTGGCCACGCTGGCAGCGGACTACGACACCCAGCGCGGCGGGTTCGGCGGGGCGCCGAAGTTCCCGCCGTCGATGGTGCTGGAGTTCCTGCTCCGCCACTCCGAGCGGCCCGGCGCCGGCCGCGATGACGAGAAGGCCAGACCGGGCGGCGAGTCCGGCGGCGAGGCGGGAGGCGCGCCGCGTGGCGATGCGGCGGGCCCGGCCCGCCGGGCGGCGGCGAGGCGGCCGGTGGCGGGGCCGGCGGTGGCCGGGCGCTGGCAATGGTGACGGGCACCGCCCACGCCATGGCCCGGGGCGGCATGTACGACCAGCTCGGCGGCGGGTTCGCCCGGTACTCGGTGGACGCCGGCTGGGTGGTGCCGCACTTCGAGAAGATGCTCTACGACAACGCCCTGCTCGCCCGGGTGTACGCGCATATGTGGCGCCGCACCGGTGACCCGCTCGCCCGCCGCGTGGCCCGCGAGACCTGTGCCTGGATGATCCGGGAACTGCGCACGCCGGAAGGCGGCTTCGCGTCGGCGCTCGACGCCGACAGCGAGGGGGAGGAGGGGCTCTTCTACACCTGGACCCCGGCCGAGCTCGCGGCGGTGCTCGGCGACCCGGAGGGGCGGTACGCGGCGGAGACGTTTGGCGTCACCAGGGCCGGCAGCTTCGAGCACGGGCGCTCGGTGCTGCAGTTGCGGGCCGACCCGGCCGAGCCGGACCGGTTCGCGGCCGTCCGGGACGTCTTGTTGGCGGCGCGGGAGCGGCGGGTCCGCCCGGGCCGCGACGACAAGGTGGTCGCGGCCTGGAACGGGCTGGCGATCGCCGCCCTGGCCGAGTGCGGACTGCTGCTCGGCGAGCCTGGTTTCACCGCGGCGGCGGGCGACGCGGCCGCGCTGCTCGCCCGCGTGCACCTGCGTGGCGAGCGGCTGGCGCGGACCTCCCGGGCCGGGGTGGGCGGCCCGAGCGCCGGCGTGCTGGAGGACTACGCCTGCGTGGCCGAGGGCCTGCTGGCCCTGGCCGGGGTGACCGGGCAGCCGGGCTGGGTGAGCGATGGCCGGGGAACTGCTGGAGACGGCGCTGGCCCGGTTCTCCGACGGCAGCGGCACGTTCTATGACACCGCCGACGATGGTGAGGCGCTGATCTACCGGCCCGCCGATCCGATCGACGGCCCTACCCCGTCCGGGACGTTCGCCATGGCGGGTGCGCTGCTGAGCTATGGGGCGCTCACCGGTTCGGCCCGGCACCGGGAGGCGGCGCTCGCCGCGCTCGGCGTCCTCGGCCCGATCGCTCCGCAGTATCCGCGGGCGGCCGGGACAGGCCTGGCGGTGGCCGAGGCGGTGGTGGCCGGGCCCGCCGAGATCGCCGTGGTGGGGCCGCCCGGTGACCCGCGCACGGCCGCGCTCCACACGACAGCCTTGCTGGCCGCCCCGCCGGGCGCGGTTATCGCGCTCGGCGACGTCGCGGCGGCGGGCGAGGCGCACGCGGGGCCGGCGCGGCAGCGGATGTAGTCGCGGACCCGGGAGATGGCGCGACAGCGGATGCGGTCGGGGACACCGGAGATGGCGCGGCAGATGGTCCACCACCTGTCGCGGGGGACGGTGCCGGTGCCGGGCGGGAGACCATGGAGGCCGTTCCGCTGCTGGCGGGCCGGGGCCCGGTGGCCGGCGCTCCGGCCGCATACGTTTGCCGCGATTTCACCTGCCGCATGCCGGTCACTGATCCCATGGAACTCCGGGCCGCCCTGGACTATCCGGCCCCGGCGCCGGCGGGGTAGTGACGCCCGGCGGTTAGTGGCGCCAGTGGGCTAGTGATGCCGGCGGGGTAGTGTTGCCCGGCGGGCGGGTATACAGCCCGGCGGTGGCAGCGGTCGGCGAAGGTGGTGAAGCGCGGCATGCGGTTCCCGGGTGCCCAGGTTCCGTCCTGGCCTGCCCGGGGTATTTTGGTCCGGGGTATGCGAGTCCTTGATCCAAGGGTCCTCGGTATGCGTGTTCTGAGTATGCGGGTTTTACGGGTGCCAGTTTCCGGAGTCCCGATCCTGGGCCGCTGGGTTCCAGGAGGCCACCTGGTGCCAGGACGCAGGCTGCGCAACGCCGGTCTGCCCGGCCCTGATCGTTGCCGCCGCGCTGCTGGTGGTGGCGGCGGGCTCACCCTCCAAGGGCGGGGCATCTCCCAGCCCCGGCGGAGCGACGCCCCCGGCGATGGCGATGCTGGTGCCGCGTCAGCCCGGCCTGCCACCCGTGCGTCGATCCGCCGGGCGGGAGTTCACCCTCACCGGCGCCGCGTCCGCAGGCTCCTGCCAGCCGACGTGCTGGTCGTATCGCCACGACGCTGCCCGCCGCGGGCCGTCGCCAAGGTCCGGGGCCTGCCCCGGGTCCGTGCGGCCGAGCCCGTGGACGCCGCCCGGGTGCGGGTGAACGGGTCGCTGGCCGCGGTGCTCGGCGTCGATCCATCGGCCTTCCGCCGCTTCGCCGCCAAGCCGACCGCAAAGGACACCGCGCTGTGGAGCAACGTCGCCAACGGCGGCATCGCCGTCTCCTACACGATGGGCCGGCAGGCCAAGCTGCCCGCCGGCAGCACGGTCCAGGTCGCCGGGCGGCAGCTGCAGAACCTCCAGGTCGGCGGGCTCGGCACGGTGGGCATCGCCGGCGTTGACGCGGTGATCTCCGACGCCACCGCCCGCTCGCTCGGATTCCCGGCAGGCAACGCGATCGTGATCAGCGCCCCCGGCGCCCGCCTGCCAGCCCTCAAGTCGAGGATCAAGGCGGCCGTGCCCGGCCGCGGCGGCGATCGAGCTGCTGGTCGCCCCGCCCCGGCGACCGGCGGGCCGTCGGCGGCTGTCCAGGTGACGGCCGGGTCGGCCACCACGGGCGGCCTGCTCAGCCCGGCTCAGGTCGCGCCTTCCTGCGAGGCGGCGCTGAGCCGGGTGGGCATGCCGTACGTGTGGGGCGCCGCCGGGCCGACCGCGTTCGACTGCTCCGGGCTGGTGCAGTGGTCGTTCGCGCCAGGCGGGGGTGGTCATGCCGCGGGTCGCCGCGGATCAGGCCCGCACCGGCCCGGCCGTGCCGATCAGCCAGCTTCAGCCAGGTGACCTGCTCTTCTACCACACCGACCCGACGGCCCCCGGCTACATCTCGCACGTGGCGATCTACCTCGGCAAGGGGCTGATGCTCCAGGCGCCGCAGCCCGGCATGGACGTGGAGGTCGTCCCGGTGGATCTCGGCAGCGGGTTCGCCGGCGCGGTGGCCGTATCGGCGGCGGCGGCAGCAGCGGCCGCGGGCAACCCCCTGGGATAACCGTTTACGCAGGCGTGGATATAGGTCTGGCGCCCCTAGCCTGGCTTGCGGCCGCCGAACTCGTCCGGGCCGTCCGGTGGCTCGGCGCACCAGCGTGCGGGCACCACCGTCCAGCCCGGGGTTCGTGATCAGGCCACCTCGTGACCGGCTGCCGTCAGGGCCTTCTCGTGGTCCACCGGGGCATCATCTGGCAGACAGAGGCTGGTGGCCCCGGTGGGGCAGAAGTCATTGCGCGGGATCACCGAGCGAGTAATCATAATTACATGAGTACCCAGAGGCAGGGTGAGGCGGCCAGCCCGCCGGAGCAGATACGGGACTGGCTGACCGGGCGGCTGCCCGACGACTGGTTCGAGGGCGAGCCGGAGATCCTGACCGACCGGGAGGAGATCACGGTCATCGGGCTCCTGCCCAGCCCGGGGAGCCGACGGCGGTCGGCGGCGGGGCCGCCACGGCGAAGGGCGCCACCGCGAAGGGCGCGACCGCGAAAGGCGCGACCGCGAAAGGCGCGGCGGAGCCGCCCGGGGCCGAGGCCGAGGCAGCCGCCATCGGCCGCAGCCGGCGGTTCCGTGAGGAGACCCGCGACGCCCGGATAGAGATCGCCCGGGAGGCGGAGCACTCGTTCGGCCGCAAGGTGTCCTGGGGCGTCGTCTGTGACGACTACAAGGTGATGTTCACCACACTTTCCATCCCGGTGATGACCCGGCTCCGCCAGTCGGAGCGGCGGGTCCTCGACACGCTCGTGGACGCCGGGGTGGCCCGCAGCCGCAGCGACGCGCTCGCCTGGTGCGTGCGGCTGGTCGGCGAGCACGAGGACTCCTGGCTCTCGGATTTGCGGGAGGCGCTGCGCCATGTGGAGCAGGTGCGCGTGGAGGGGCCGCACGCGTGACCAGCCACGAATTGCCGGGAGCGGTTTAAACCAAAGGTCTAAACCAAAAGCCAGGAAAGCGCCGCCGACATCGGTGACGCGCCGGCCAAATGTTGCCTTTTCCCGTGCCTTGCCGGGCGGGACTTTCGTGCCTTCCGGAGAAGGCATCTTGCCGTGCTTGCCGGTCCGCTGCCGTCCGCTCCCGGCGGCCGCGCCCCGATCGGGCCGCGCGGGACCATGACAGAAAAGTCCCCGACCGCCGGCAATTGACTGGGGTCGTGCCGGGGTACACTCCCCTAATCTCGCAGCGCAGGCCGCACATGACTGTGCGCTGCGGGAGGCAGGCCCGGGCATGGAGCGTGCCGGAGGCGCGCCCAGGAGGAGGAGCACGTGGCGCACGAGGTAAAGGCGGCGACGGTTGAGTGGAATCCGACCACGGCCCGGCTTCGCGAGCTAGCGGAGAAAATGCCGAACGCCGTGATCACCGAGTTCGGCAATGTCGCGGTGAAGGCGAGGGTCGACTCCCGCAGCACCAGGTTCGACCTTCATCGTCGATGACTCGACCAATGCCACCAAGCAAACGATGACCCGGGCGGAATTCGACCGCATCGCGGCGGCCTGCAGGACGCCTACATCGCGGACAGCCACATGGTGGTGGTGGACGGCTACATCGGGTCGGACCCCGCGTTCCGCACCGGGGCCAGGCTGATCATGGAGGCCGCCAACGCCAACGTGGCCGGCATGCAGAAGCAGCTCTACTACCCCGTGGATGACGACTATGACCCGGCGGCCTGGGAGCCGGACACCACGGTCATCTACACGCCCAACCTGCCCGCTCCCGGCTACCCGAACGACCGGGTCATCGCCGTCGACCTCACGAGCAACATCACCCGCGTGCTCAACTCCGACTACTTCGGTGAGTCGAAGAAGGGCGGGCTGCGGATGTGGAACAACATCGTCTACAACCGCGGCGGCCTGGCCCTGCACGCCGGCTGCAAGGTGATGCCCGTCGGCGGGCGGCCGCGGGCGATGCTCATCGTCGGGCTGTCCGGCACCGGCAAGACCACCACCACCTTCACCACCCAGCTGGGCAGCAAGCCGGCCCAGGACGACTTCATAGCGCTCATGCCCGGCGGGAGGGTCTACACGACCGAGAACGGCTGCTTCGCCAAGACCTTCGGGCTCGACCCGAAGTTCGAGCCGGCCATCTACAACGCGACCACCAAGCCCGACGCCTACCTGGAGAACGTTTCGGTCGACAGCGCTGGGGCCGGTCGACTTCTTCGACACCTCCTACACCAAGAACGGCCGCACGACCTGGCCCTTCTCCTACGTTGACCCGTGGCCGGCGCAGCGACATCCCGCTGGCGGAATTCCTGCTGATCCTCAACCGGAACGAGAACATCGTGCCTGGCGTGGCCCGCCTGGACCGGGCCCAGGCCGCCGCCTACTTCATGCTCGGCGAGACCACCGGCACCTCGGCCGGCGGCAAGGACGAAGAGGGCAAGTTCCTGCGCGTCCCCGGCACCAACCCGTTCTTCCCGCGCGACATGGCCGACATGGGCAACCGGATGCTGGAACTGCTCGACAGCCACGAGATGAAGGTGTTCGTGCTCAACACCGGCCGGGTCGGCGGCGGCGATGAGCACGAGGGGTCCAAGAAGGTGACGATCCCGTACTCCTCCGCCATCGTCCAGGCGATCGTCGAGGAAACGATCAGCTGGACCACCGACCCCGACTTCGGCTACGAGATCGCCGCGTCGCTGCCCGGGGTCGACGACCCCGAGATCCTCCAGCCGCGGCGGCTCTACGAGCGGCAGGGCCGGATGGACGAGTACACCGCGATGGTGGCCCGGCTCAAGCGGGAGCGCCGGGAGTACCTGTCCTCGTTCGCCGGCCTGGACGAGGCCATCGTCAAGTCGATCGGCTGACCGGCCGGCGGACTGATCCGCCGAACGGGCCTGTTTCCCCGGCCGGCGCACGCGCGGAAGCCATGAGTGGTTCGGTTCTCTGCCCTCCCGGGGGTCAGTATCCGAACGGGCAATGCATGTCCCATGCCCGGCATCGTGGGCGCCTGTGGATGGCCCTGACTGGTCCTGAGGGGCCTGGGTGGCCGCGGGGCGCCGGCCGGGGGATGGCACCGGCCCGGATGCGTTCGCGGGCCCGCGCGGGGCGTGGCTGGCATGATCCCCGTCCCAGGGATGAGATCCTTGGATACGGTGCACAGGGACCATGACGCCGCGATCCCGCCAGCCCCGCTACCCGCAACGCGTCACGGCCCTCACAGCAGCTGTAATCGGAGGGTGACGACCTGGTCGCCACCGGTGGTGGCAGCAGCCAGACGGTCCGCGGCCAGCGGTCCGGCAGCGGCGGTCATGCCCGCACGCGGCGTTCGGCCCAGCGGGGCCCGCGCCCGCGAGGTAACAGTGCGGGAACAAAAAAACATCAAGATGATCTCGCAGCAGGATGGCGCGCGGCGGTGCCGCGGCAAGGCGGCATGACCGCGCCGGCCGGACGGCCGGGCAACGGTCAGGCAGCAAGAGACGGGACGGGTGCGGGTGCGGCAGCACGACGCGGTGCGGAAGTTAGGCGACGGCGGAGAAAGGGTGCCGATGGGACTTCGCGATCTCGTCTACCGGCTCTATGAGCGGAGGCTGGAAGCGTCGCTCTCCGGGCACTCGATCCCGCGGCATGTCGGGGTGATCCTGGACGGCAACCGGCGGTGGGCCCGGTCGGTGGGCCTCGCCGACGTGAGCTCCGGCCATCAGAAGGGCGCCGACCATATCTTCGAGCTGCTCGCCTGGTGCCGCCAGGCCGGTGTCGAGGTGGTCACCCTGTGGCTGCTCTCCACCGACAACCTCGCCCGTCCGGCCGCCGAGGTCGAGGCGCTGCTGCGGATCATCGAGGGCACCGTGCAGGGACTGGTCGGCCAGGGCTGGCACGTCAAGCCGGTCGGGGCGCTCGACCTGCTCCCGGCGGAGACGGCGCGGGTGCTCAAGGACGCCGCCGAGGCCACCGCGGCCAACCCCGGGCTGCTGGTGAACGTCGCCGTCGGGTACGGCGGGCGGCACGAGATCGCGGACGCCGTCCGCTCGCTGCTGCACGACCACGCCACCAAGGGCACCAGCATCGAGGAACTCGCCGAGATCCTCGACGTAGAGCACATCGCCGACCATCTGTACACGGCGGGCCAGCCCGATCCCGACCTGGTGATCAGGACCTCGGGGGAGCAGCGGCTGGGCGGCTTCCTGCTGTGGCAGAGCGCCCACTCGGAGTTCTACTTCTGCGACGCCTACTGGCCGGCCTTCCGCCGGGTCGATTTCCTGCGCGCCCTGCGCTCGTACGCGGCGCGTCACCGGCGGTTCGGCTCCTGACCACCCGCGTGCCAGCGCGACCGTGAAGAGGCGCGCAGGTACTTCCAGGACGGGCCACCCCCAGGTACCGTCAGAGCTGGATGGGCGGTGCGTCGCCGCCCGCCGGGAAGGCCCTCGACATCCTCGAGCTTGTTGTCCTGGTACACAGGCGAGACGAGCGAAGGGCCGGCGACCGGCCCTTCGCGGGCCGGTCCCGGTCTAACCGACACGACTGTGTCCGAATGCGGCGCCTCTCGGGCGCCCAGGGGAGAACGAGTGGCCAGTTCTTCTGTCCGTCGCTCCATCGCGGCACAGCAGTACCCGCACCGATCACCGACAGCCCCCGTGCTGACGAAGCCAGCGCAGCCAGCGCCCGGCGGCGTACGTATGTCCTGGACACCAGCGTGCTGCTCGCCGACCCGGCGGCCATCGGCCGGTTCGCGGAGCACCGCGTCGTCCTGCCCATTGTGGTCATCACCGAACTGGAGGCCAAACGCCACCATCCCGAACTGGGTTTCTTCGCTCGCCAGGCGCTGCGGCACCTGGACGACCTCCGGATCACGTACGGGCGTCTCGACGCCGACCTGCCCGGTCGGCGACCTTGGCGGGACCGTCCGGGTCGAGCTGAACCATGCCGACCCCCAGGTGCTGCCGCCGGGCTTCCGGCTCGGTGACAACGACACGCGGATACTGTCAGTCGCGCGCAGCCTTGCTGCCGAGGGGGACGACGTGGTCCTCGTCAGCAAGGACCTGCCCCTGCGGGTGAAGGCGGCCTCCATTGGCCTGACCGCGCAGGAATACCGGGCCGAGCTGCCCCCCGACTCCGGCTGGACCGGTATGGCCGAACTTGATCTCACCGCGGCCGAGATCGACGAACTGTACGAGAAAGGGAAGCTCGACCTCCCCGCCGCCCGGGAACTGCCCTGTCACACCGGGCTCGTGCTGGCCGGGGGAGCGGCCAGCGGCCAGAGCGCGCTCGCGCGCGTGCTGCCCGACAAGTCGGTCCGGCTGGTCCGGGGCGACCGGGAAGCGTTCGGCCTGCGCGGCCGGAGCGCGGAACAGCGGATAGCGCTCGAGCTGCTGCTCGACCCCGACATCGGCATCGTCTCGCTCGGCGGCCGGGCGGGCACCGGCAAGTCGGCCCTCGCCCTGTGCGCGGGACTGGAGGCGGTCATGGACCGCCGCCAGCACCGCAAGGTGGTGGTGTTCCGCCCGCTGTACGCGGTCGGCGGCCAGGAACTCGGCTACCTGCCGGGCTCGGAGGCCGACAAGATGAACCCGTGGGCGCAGGCCGTCTACGACACGCTGTCCGCGGTGACCTCGCAGGACGTCATCGACGAGGTCCTGGCCAGGGACATGTTCGAGGTCCTGCCGCTGACCCACATCCGCGGCCGCTCGCTGCACGACTCGTTCGTCATCGTGGACGAGGCGCAGTCGCTGGAGCGCGGAGTGCTGCTCACCGTGCTGTCGCGGATCGGCTCGGGCTCGCGGGTGGTGCTCACCCACGACATCGCGCAGCGTGACAACCTGCGGGTGGGCAGGCACGACGGGGTGGTGGCGGTGATCGAGAAGCTCAAGGGGCACCCGCTGTTCGCGCACGTGACCCTGGTGCGCTCCGAGCGGTCCCCGATCGCGGCGCTCGTCACCGAGATGCTGGAGGACTCTGGGCTCTGACGACCCCGCTCCGCGCTCCCGGGACGCTTGAGGGCCCGGCCGGCCGGGCATGCCTCCCGGCGGCCGGCCGACACGCGGGATTAGCTGGTAACTGAGGCCGCGCTACCGCCGCTGTGGCGGTAGCGTGACCACAGCATGAACGAAACGTTGCGGGGAACCGACCGCCCAGCTCGGCCTGCCATCACCACGCGCACGCCGGTATCGGTGATCATGCCCGTGCGCGACGAGCAGCGCCACCTGGCGGAGGCGGTCGGGCATGTGCTGGCCCAGGACTACCCGGCCAAGGTCGAGGTGGTGCTCTCGGTGGGCCCCTCCCGCGATGACACCGAGGCGATAGCGCAGCGGCTGGCGGCGGCCGACCCCCGGGTCACCGTGGTGGCCAATCCCAGCGGGCTCATCCCCGCCGCGAACAACGCGGCGATCAAGGCTTCCCGCTACCCGGTCGTCGCCCGGGTGGACGGGCACGCGCTCATCCCGCCCGGCTACCTGCGGCTGGCGGTCGCTACCTTGCAGGAGACCGGCGCGGACAACGTCGGGGGGATCATGGCGGCCGAGGGCGTGACCCCGTTCCAGCAGGCCGTGGCCTGGGCCATGACCTCGCGGGCCGGTGTCGGCAGCGCCCGTTTCCATACCGGCGGCCGCGCCGGGCCGGCCGACAGCGTTTACCTGGGCGTCTACCGCCGGGCCGCGCTGGAGCAGGTCGGCGGCTACGACGAGGGCTACCTGCGGGCCGAGGACTGGGAGATGAACCACCGGATCCGGCAGGCGGGCGGCCTGGTCTGGTTCCAGCCCGGGCTGCAGGTCACCTACCGCCCCCGCGCCACGCTGGCCGCGCTCGCTAAGCAGTACTTCCACTACGGCCGCTGGCGCCGGGTGGTCTCCCGCCAGCACACGGGCACCATCAACCTGCGCTACCTCGCCCCGCCGGTGACCCTGCTCGCGATCGCGGCGGGCCTGGCGGCGGGCATCGACGGCCTCGCCGACCGGTTCACCGACCAGCTGCCCACGCTGGGCTGGCTGATGCTCGGGTTCCTCGTGCCAGCGCTCTACCTGGCCGGGATCCTGGCGGTCTCCGCCGCCGCGGCCCGCACGCTGGCCAGGCCGGCGCTGGCCCGTCTGCCGGCCGCCCTCATCACCATGCACCTCGCCTGGGGTTTCGGTTTCCTCACCAGCCCCCGCAGCCTCGTCCCTGGTCGCGCGCGACAGGCTCCCGGAGCAGGGCCTCGGCGACGGCCAGGTCGCGCGGATAGGTGATCTTGATGTTGCGCTCGCTGCCGGGCACCACGTGAACGCCGAGCTCCGGCAGGTAGCGGAGCACGATGCCGCAGTCGTCGGTGGCGGGCAGCTCGCCGAACCGGGGGTCGGCGTCGGCGAGCTGGTAGGCGCGGCGGATCACCGACAGCCGGAACCCCTGCGGGGTCTGGCAGCGGGCCACGCTGTCCCGGCGGGGAATGGCGGTCATCAGCCCGTCGCTGACGACGGCGATCGTGTCGGACGAGGGGACGGCCACCCCCACCGCTTGGTGATGGGCCAGCGCCGCCACGCAGTCGGCGATGGTCTGCTGGCTGACCAGCGGCCGGGCCGCGTCGTGGAACAGGACGTCGCACTCCTCGTCGCCCAGCTCGGCGAGCGCGCACCGGGTGGACCCGGTCCGGGTGAGCCCGCCGTCGATGACGTTGCTGAGCTTGGCGTAGCCACCCGTCCCGAGCAGGGCTCTGACCTGCTCGGCGTGGCCCGCGGCCATGACCACCAGGACCTGGTCCACCGCGGGCGCCTGCTCGAAGGCGGCGACGGAATGCTCGATCATCGGCCGGCCCGCCAGCGGCAGCAGCTGCTTGGGCACCGGCGTGCCGAACCGCTCGCCCGAGCCGCCCGCCAGTACCACCGCCACCGTCCGCATGACGCGGACTCTACCGGCGGGGCCCGCGTGGCCGCGGCACCCGGCCGGGTCGTGCCCGCCCGCGGGGCGTATCTTGAGTGGCTCTTGCGCCGCGACTGCCCGGAAGGAGGAACCTGGTGATCGGGCTGGTGCTGGCCGCCGGCGCCGGGCGGCGACTGCGCCCCGACACCGACGGGCTGCCGAAGGCGCTGCTGCCCGTGGCGCCGGGGGTCACGATCCTCGACATCGCCCTGCGCAACCTGGCCGCCACCGGCCTGACCGACATCGTGGTGGTGGTCGGGCACGCGGCCGAGGCGATCGCTGACCGGTCGGCCGGCCTGGAGCAGGCCCATGGGGTGACGCTGACGCTGGTGCACAACGACCGTGCCCAGGACTGGAACAACGCCTACTCGCTGTGGCTGGCGCGCGAGTACCTGCGCCGACGGCGCCCTGCTGGTCAACGGCGATACCGTGCACCCGGTGAGCGTGGAGAAAACGCTCCTCGCCGCGCGCGGCCCGGCCGGGGTGATCATCGCGATCGACGACGTCAAGCAGCTCGCCGACGAGGAGATGAAGGTCGTGCTCGACAAGCGCGGCCTGCTGAAGAACATCACCAAGCAGATGGACCCGGCGCGCGCGCACGGCGAGTACATCGGCGCCACCCTCATCGAGGCCGCGGCCGCCGGGCCGCTTGCCGACGCGCTGGAGGCCACCTGGCGGCGCGACCCCGGCCGGTACTACGAGGACGGCTATCAGGAGCTCGCCGACCGGGGCGGCCGGATCGCGGCGGCGCCGATCGGCGACGCGGTCGACTGGGTCGAGGTCGACAACCACGCTGACCTGCGTCGGGCCCGGGAGATCGCCGCCCACTGCTAGTCTCGCGGGTGGAATTTCTGGTAACGCGGCGGCAAACAGCCCGTGTCCGCCCGGTCACCCGTCGCTAGCCGCCGCTGGTCTCCTGGGGAGCCGCGCTCATCGTAAGAGAAGGAGGCCCATGCCGCTTCTGGCCCGCCTGCTTCCCGCGCCGCTCACCGTCGACGTGCGCCGCGGTGCCATCGCCGACCTCGGGGCGCTGCTGGCCGACCGCCGGATCGCGACTGAGGGGCGGGTCGCGGTCGCGCTCGGGCCCGGCGAGCACGGCGACGACGTCGCCGCCGGTCTCGGCATCGGGGAGGCCGAGGTGTTCCGGGTGGAGAACGCCACGGTGGACACCGCGGTCAGCCTGGGCAAGACGCTGCGGGCGGCCTCCTACGAGGCGGTGGCCGGCATCGGCGGTGGCCGGACCATCGACGTCACCAAGTTCGCCGCCAACATGGCGGGCATCCCGATGGTGTCGGTGGCCACCAACCTCTCCCACGACGGCATCGCCTCACCGACGAGCTCGCTGGAGCACGAGTCCGGCAAGGCCTCCTACGGGGTGGCGCCGCCGGTGGCGGTGATCGTGGACCTGGACAGCGTCCACGCGGCCCCGGACCGGCTGGTCCGGGCCGGGATCGGGGACGCGGTCAGCAACCTGTCCGCCATCGCGGACTGGGAACTGGCGGTGACCCATGCGGGGGAGCGGATCGACGGCCTCGCGGTCACCCTGGCCCGCACCGCGGCGCAGGCGGTGCTGCACCAGCCCGGCACGATCGCGTCCGATGAGTTCCTGACCGTGCTGGCGGAGGCGCTCATCCTGTCCGGGATGGCGATGACCGTGGCCGGGTCCAGCCGACCATGCAGCGGCGGCGACCACGAGATCCTGCACGCGATCGACCAGCTCTACCCGGGTGCGGGAACGCACGGGGAGCTGGCGGGCGTGGGGGCGCTGTTCTGTGCCTACCTGCGGGAGGACGCCGGGCAGGCCGGCCTTGTGGCGGCCTGCCTCGCGCGGCACAATCTTCCGCGTTCCCCCGCCGATCTGGGGCTGTCGGCGGCAGAGTTCACCAAGGCGGTCGTGTGCGCCCCCAGCACCCGCCCCGGGCGGTACACCATCCTGGAGCACCTCGGGCTCACCGAGGCGGAGGCGGGGACGCGAGTGGAGGAGTATGTCCGGTCCGTCGCTGGCTGAGCTGAGGGCCACCGGCCAGCCGCCAGCAGTCCTGGAGCGGCTTAACGATGAGCACTGGGCCGGCCGCCTGTACATGCGCCGGGTGTCGCCGCGCGCGACCTGGGTCTTCGCCCGCCTGGGCTGGTCGCCGAACGCGGTCACGGTGGCCTTCATCGTCTGCGGGGTCGCCGCCGGCGTGGTGGTCGCGTTCGGCGGCCTGTGGTCGGCCGTCGTCGCCGCGATCCTCATCCAGGCCTATCTGCTGTTCGACTGCTCCGACGGCGAGCTGGCCCGCTGGAGCGGCCGTACCTCGGCGACCGGCATCTATCTCGATAGGGTCGGCCACTACCTCGGTGAAGCCGCCCTGCTTACGGGCCTCGGCTTTCGCGCCCAGGGCCACCTCACCGTCTCCGGCTCCTACGTCACCGCCGGCCTGGCCGCAGCCCTCCTCGCGATGCTGGTCAAGGCCGAGACCGACAACGTCATCGTGGCCCGCGCCGAGTCCCGCCTGGCCGAGTCGCACAGCGACGCGGCCCTCGCCCCCCGCAGCTCCGGCCTGGCGCTGGCCCGTCGGCTCGCCGCCGCGCTCAAGGTGCACCGCATCATCCAGGCGGTCGAGCTCTCGCTGCTGATCCTGGCCGCCGCGATCATCGACACCGTCGCCGGCAACCTGACCGCCACCCGCGTGCTCCTGCTCGCGTGCCTGGTCATCGCCGCCCTGATGGTCGTGGCCCACCTAGCCGCCATCGTCGCGTCCGGGCGGCTGAAGTGATCCGGCGTCAAAGCAGAAAGGTGCGGCGCTGCGGGGTGAGCCGCGGGCGTAGCGTTCCCGGCGGTAAGGGCCCCAAAGGCGTCTCGGGCCGACGGTGGGAACCAGCGGCGGAGTACGGCCAGCCCGCGGGCACCACGGGGCGCCGCGCCGGATACTACCTGGCGGCGATCCGGTGAAGCTCTCGTGCGTGATCCTCACGATGGGGGACCGGCCGGCCGAGCTGGCGCGGGCGATCGGCAGTGCGCTGGCGCAGGAGGGGGACGGCCTGGAGGTGGTGGTGGTCGGCAACGGCGTGGACGTGCCGTCGGCGCCACCGGGTGTCAAGGTGGTCAAACTTCCGGAAAATCTTGGTGTGGCAGGGGGCCGCAACGCAGGGGTGGACGCGTGCGGCGGCGACGTGGTGCTTTTTCTCGACGACGACGGCTGGTTCCCCGATCCCCAGCTGGGTCCGTATATCGCCAGACGTTTTGCCGCTGATCCTGGTCTTGCGGTGATCTCGTTCCGGGTGGCCGACCCGGAGGGAGGGCCGGGGGCGCGCTGGCACGTGCCGCGGCTGCGGGCGGGCGACCCGGAGCGGTCCTCGCCGGTGACCACGTTCGCCGGGGGCGCCTGTGCCATCCGGCGGGCGGCCTACCTGGAGGCGGGCGGGCTGCCGGGGGCGTTCTTCTACGCCCACGAGGAGACCGACCTCGCGTGGCGCCTGCTGGGCCTGGGCTACCGGCTGGAATACGACGCCGAGGCCGTGATGTGCCACCCTGCGCTGCCGAACGCCCGGCACGCCACGTTCTACCGGCTCGACGGCCGGAACCGGGTGCTGCTGGCCCGCCGGAACCTGCCGTGGCCGCTGGCCGCCGCCTACCTGCTGAACTGGTTCACGCTGACCGTGGTGCGGGAGCGCTCGGCCACCGCGGTGCGGGCCTGGGTGGCGGGGTTCAGGCAGGGGTGGCGGATGGATCCCGGCTGGCGGCGGCCGATGTCGGCCCGCACGGCCTGGCGGATGACCCGCGCCTGGCGGCCCCCCGTTATCTGATCCCTGGCGGGGCGGAGGACCCCGGCGCCCACTGCCCCGTGGGCTGCCACAGCCGTGCGCTTTGCCCCCGGTTTACACCAGTGGGGCGTGGTCAGGCTGGAGGGACGCCAGCGGCTAGGATCGCCCTCGTTGGGGGTTGCATGTCGATGCTCACGCTGAGGCAGGCGCCGCTGGGCTGTCCGGCGCCACATCGGGTCTACTGGCCGTCGCCTACCGCCATACCGCGTCCGCTGCTGACCGTAGCCTTCGCCGGGAGCGCCGCGTTCGCCGTGGCGCTGGCCATGGTCACCGTATGGCAGGCGCACCGCCTGTGGGGGATCTTCGCCGGCTGCTCCTACCTGCTCGCCGCCATGGCGATGCTGCTGTGGAAGTCCCGCGGGCTGGACGTGGCGCTGGCGATCAGCGTGGCCGGGGCGCTGGCCGCGCCGATGTGGCTGATGGCCGGACACCGCCTCCAGCAGCCCGAGGTTCAGGTGATCGACCACTCGGCGGCCATGCTGGTGCAGCGCGGCACCCCGTATCCGGGACCGGCCATGATCGCCGCCGCGCACAACCCGAACGTCTTCGATCCGTATCTCCCGGCGCTGACGGCGTTCGGGATACCCCGGGTCCTGCTGGGGTTCTCGGCGGCCACCGATCCCCGGATCTGGTTCGCCGCCGGGTTCATCATGGCGTTCGCCGCCGCGCTCGCCGTGGCGGGTGCCCGGGACGTGGTGCGCTGGACCGCGCTGGTGACGGCATCGCCGTTGATCGCGTTCTCGCTGACCGTCGGCGGCACCGATATGCCTGTCCTCGCGTGCCTGTGCCTCGGGTTCGCCCTGCTGTGGCGGCGAAGACCGGTGCTGGCCGGGCTCGCGCTCGGTGCGGCCGCGGCCATGAAGGCGACCGCCTGGCCGGCCCTGGTGGTGGCGGCGGTCCTGCTCGTGGCCAGGGATGGCCGCCGGGCGGCGGTGAGCATGGCCGCGACGGCGCTGGTGATAGTCGTCGCGGTGGTGGGCCCGGTGGCGGCCCTGGGGCCGCGGTCCCTGGTGCAGAACACGATCGCGTTCCCGCTCGGCCTGACCCGCCTCAAATCCGACGCGGTGAGCCCGCTGCCGGGCCGCCTGCTCGCCGAGACCGGGTACACGGGCCATCTGATCGCGGTGGCGCTGCTCGCGCTGGCGGGCCTGGCGGTCATCGCGAGCCTGGCGTTCCGGCCGCCGCGCAGCGTGCCCGCCGCGACCTGGCGCCTCATCATCGCGCTGACCGCGATGTTCGTGCTGGCGCCCGCGACCAGGTTCGGCTACTTCGTGTACCCGGTGGGCCTGTTCGCCTGGCTGGAGGTGTCCCGGATGGGTCAGAGGGCGCCCGCAGCGCCCGCGGATCCTGCCGGGGCGCCGGGGGAGCCGGCCAAGCCGCCCGGGCCGCCGGGCCCCGCCGTGGCCAGATCGGCGAACTCCGCCCGCCAGGAGGCGTACCAGTAGCGGAACCAGGGCTTGGTGCCGGCCAGCGGGACGATGTGCCCGATGGTCGTGAACAGCTCCGCCGGCGCTGCCGCGGTCAGCCGCCGGCCGGCACCGGGCTGTTCGGCCCGTCGAACGCGGCGCTGTCCTTGCAGATGTTCTGGCTCGCGCTGATGCCCTGGAAGTTGTTCGAGTTCAGGGTGGCCGCCGACGGCTTCGACGCCGGCTGGCTGCCCGGCCAGCCCGGTGAACTTCGAGCCGAGGATCAGGCTGAGCGTACCGGCCTGGAGGGTGCTGACCTGCTTCACCTGGACGCCGGCCACCTCTTTCTTGAGGGTGTTCACCGCGGGCAGCTGGGCGGTCGAACCGTACTCGATGACGGACTCGGTGTAGCCGAAGCCGTTGGGGGCGTCGCCGGTGCCGATGACGTTGAAGCCGAGGTTGGCCAGCCCGGTAGCGGCGGTGGTGGCAACCCCGGCGGAGCCGGATCCGTTGAGCACCTCGAGCTGCACCTTGGCCGGGCTGACCGTGGGAGCCGGGGAGGGCTTGCTCTTCGCCGCCTTGAGGATGTGGTTGTCATGGGCGACGGCGGAGAAAAGCTCGGTGGCTTGCGGGTCTGCCCACTGCACCTTGGCCGGGTCCGGCAGGTATTCCACTACCGGGACCGAGATGAACCGCACCGAGCTGGTGTTGAGGCCCTTCATGCTGTTGGCGATGCCGAGCATGTCGGTCAGGCTGAGGTCGGTGGTGACCGCGTCGGCGGCGTCCTTGAGCACCTTGTAGTCGCCGAGCAGGTTGGTCTGCTTGATCTTCTGCATGGCCGAGGCCAGGAAGAGCTGCTGGCGCTGGATCCGCTGCAGGTCGCTGCCGTCGCCGATGTTCTCCCGCAGCCGGACGAAGGCGAGCGCCTGCGCCCCGTAGACCTTGTGCAGCCCGGCCGAGAGGTACAGGTGGGCCTGGTAGTTGCGGACGGCGAACGGCAGGCAGACGTTGATCCCGTGCACGTCGTTGACGATGGTCTTGAAGCTGTCGAAGCCGACCTCGACGAAGTGGTCGATGTGGATGTGGGTGGTCTGCTCCAGGGTCTTCCACAGGCAGGGCGCGCCGCCGTCGGAGAACGTCGCGTTGAGCGGCTCCAGCACGCCGGCGGCCTGCGCCGTCTGGCCGGGGTGGCCCTGCTGGTCGGGCTCGCAGTTGTAGATCGGCACCATGGAGTCGCGGGGGAAGCTGATCACGTAGGCGTGCGAGTGGTCGGGCGCGATGTGCAGCAGCATCGTGGTGTCCGAGCGCGCCCCCTGCACGTCCTTGCCGAACTTGCCGTTGGTGCCGGCCCGGGAGTCCGAGCCGATCAGCAGGATGTTGGTCGAGCCGTTGAGCTTGGGTGGGCGGTTGCCGAGCATCTGAGCGGTGACGGCCTCGTGGTTGATGCCGTCGTAGACGTTGCGCACGGCGGCGTAGGCCACCAGCGAGACGCCCACCACCAGGACGGTGGAGATGATCGCGGCCGCGCCCAGGATGGGGTGCGGGCCGAGAAAGGCCAGACGGCGGCGCGGCAGGCCGGAATCGCCCACATTATCCGCCCTGCGTGCTCCGGATGAAGGGTCCCCACCCATGCCCTCCGGATCGTGGTAGCGGCTCATCGCTCCTCGGGGTGGCTCATGAATCGCACGGGGGTTGGCCCATTGTCACCCCGGAACCCAATGGTATGCGGTGCAATTACTGTGAATTGGCTGTTGATCTGCCTCCTGTAGGTCCGCCCTACTGCCGCGCCACCGGCCCGATCTACAGTGGATGGCGTGCGTCTGGGACTTCGCCCGGCCAGTCGGCAGACCCAGGGTGACCGCCCGAATGGATCCGCCGCGCAGCGCGCCGGGCTGCCATCGCTCGGCCTGCAGCGGCTGGGGCTGCACCGGGCGGCCGATCCCGGCGGCAAGGCGTTCGCGATCGTCACCGTCCTGCCCACGCTGATGATCACCGCCTGGCTGCTGCCGGGCCTGCCGTTGCTGCTCGCCGGCCGGTTCTTCCCGGTCCCGATGGTGCTGATCTCGGTGCCGCTCGTGGTCGGGCTGGTGCTGATGGCCAGCCGGCAGCTTCCCGGCCGCTGGCCCGGCCCCGGCACCAAGGAGAGGTTCGGGACCAGGGGCGGGACCGCGAACTGGTCCGCCCTGTGGGGGCTGGCCGGAACGCTCCTGGTCGCGGCCGGGTTCGGCATCTGGCAGCTCCGGGCGAATTCGCCCCAGCTGATTGTGGACCGCGACCCGGGGGCGTTTTTCCAGTTTGCCTACTGGATAGCCGAGCACGGGTCGCTGCCGATCCCGGCGCAGCTCGCGGCGTTCGGCGGCAGCCACGCCGGCCTCACCTTCGGCAGCTTCGGCTTCGCCAGCCAGGGCGACGCGGTCGTGCCCGGGCTGCCGGCCGGGCTGCCCATCGCGCTCGCGGCCGGCCTGTGGACGCATGGGCTGGCGGGCGGTGTGGCGCTCAGCCCGCTGCTCGGCGCGCTCGCGGTGCTCAGCGTGGGCGGCCTCACCGGCCGGCTGGCCGGCCCGCAATGGGCCCCGGCGGGCGCTCTCCTGCTGGCCCTCACCCTGCCCGAGACCTACACCAGCCGGTCCGCCTTCAGCCAGATAGTGGCGCAGGCGCTGCTGTTCGGCGGCCTGTGCCTGGTGGTGGACTCGCTCGCGCCCCGGCAGTCCCGCACCCTGGCCGCGCTCGGCGGGCTCGCGCTCGGCCTGACGGTGCTGGTGGAGATCGGCTCGCTGGTGAACCTGCTGCCCGCCATCCTGTTCCTGGGGACGCTGATCGCCGTGCGCAGGCCGCAGGCGCTGCCGTTCGCCGGGGGCCTGCTGGCCGGAACTGGTTACGGGCTGGCCGGCGGCTTCGTGCTCGCCGGGCCGATGATGGCGGCGCTGGCCCCGGAGCTTGGCCTGGTCGCGCTGGCCGCCGCCGCGTTCCTGGCGGTGACCCTGGTCGGCGCCGCCGCCGGCCTGGAGCACCCGGTCCGGCGGGGCGTGGCCCGGGCGCTCCGGGCCCGCCCGCTGCGCTGGCTGCCCGAGGCCGGCGCGGTGATCGTGGTGGCGGCCGCCGCCGGGCTGCTCATCCGCCCGTACCTGCAGCGGGCCGAGGGCGCCGCGAACCCCTACATCGCTGCCCTGCAGCGGATATCGCAGCTGCCGGTGGACCCGCGGCGACTGTACGCGGAGGACAGCCTGTACTGGGTGGTCTGGTACCTGGGGGTACCTGCCCTGCTGCTGGGCGTGGCCGGGCTCGCCCTGCTCACGCGGCGGTGCCTGCGGGCGCTGATCACCTGGCAGGACCCCACCGGGGCGGCCCGGGCCTGGGCGCTGCCGCTAATGATCATCGGCTGGGGTGCGGTCGCGGTGCTGTGGCTGCCCCACACCGTGCCCGACCAGCCGTGGGCGAGCCGGCAGCTTGTCCCGGTCCTGCTCCCCGGCCTGATCGTGGCCGCGATCTGGGTCTGTGCTCTGCTGGCGGTGCGGGCCAGGCAACGGGGCGCCGGGGTGGTGGCGATAGCGGCCGCGGTCGTCTGCTTCGTGGCCGCGCTGGGGGTGCCGTCCGTGGTGACCACGTTCGGGATCGGGGCGAGGCAGATCAGCCCGCCCGCGCCCTACCCGGCCAGCGCCGCCCCGGCGTTCCAGCGGACGGGCATCGGCCAGCTCGCGGCCATCACCGACCTGTGCGGGGCCCTGCCCGGCGATTCGCCGGTGCTGATCCTCGACCAGGTCGCGGCCCGGCGCTTCGCCCAGGTGATCCGCGGCATGTGCGGCACCCCGGCCGGGGTCATGGCGGATGCTACCCCGGCCCAGGTGCAGGCGGTCGTCGGCCAGATCGATGCGGACGGGGCACCAGGCGGTGCTGCTCGCCACCCGCCCGGCCGAGCTCACCCCCTACGGGGGGACGCCCCGCCAGGTGGTCAACCTGACGACGGTCGCAGGACGCGCACGTGCTGACCCAGCCACCGGCGTCGGGCTGGCCCGTGCGTTATGTCCTGTGGATGTCGGGGCCGGGAACGGGCGGCGGCGCGGGGGGCCTGGCGGGCGGGGCATGATCTTCCCGCCGGGCCGTTCCCGGCCGGGCGCGGGCCGGGCGTGATTTGCCTCCGGGATGCGCGAGCCCTAAAGTGAAGGGACACCGACGCGGGGTGGAGCAGTTCGGTAGCTCGCTGGGCTCATAACCCAGAGGTCGCGGGTTCAAATCCCGCCCCCGCTACCAGGAAGTGCAGGTCAGGGGCCTGATCGCCAGGAGGCGGTCGGGCCTTTTGATTTTCGTGGCAGCGCGGTGGCAGCAGGATCGGGTGGGATCGGGCCGCATCTGACGTGCATAGCCACTAGGAACCGGCAGGCATTGGCATCACATCCCGGGGAGCCCGACCGCGTTCTCCGCAAGTCGGTCTTGATGGTCCCCTGGCCCGCGCTGAGATCCTCGACTGCCATCTTGAGTCTCCTTCCCATCGCCCGCCGGAACCAGAATCCTGCCATCCGGAGGGCATTCGCTCACGGACTGACCATCCACTCCAGTCGGAGTATCGACCTCGCGCTGGATCTTGGCAGGGCCAGCCAGGTTCACCGTGCGGGGGCGGCCAGGTCGGCCAGTCCGTGATGACCTGGACCGCGCGGGATGATCGGCCAGATATCGACCACGACATCGTCCTGGACCACGTGGTACGCGTCGTACCAGTTGACAGTGCTCGGCGAGTAGCCGGGCACGAGCGTGACCCGGTCCCCGACCTGCAGCGGCGAACCCCAGGGGGCGGAGAAAATGCCGTGCTCCTCGTCGAACCGGAAGACCTTGTGATCGTGGCCCACGATCGTCACCTCGTCGGGGGCGGCCACCGACTTGTTGCCAGCGTCGACGATCACCTTGCCGCTCTGGCGGCTGATGACGCTCGCCTGGATAGTAAGCGAGTGCTCGAAGTGCGGCGCCATCTGGCCGTGGAAGTTGTCCATGACCACGTACGTGCCGGCCTGGATCTCGGTCAGGCCCGGGTAGCCCGCCGTCCATCGCCAGGTGGCTATCCCGCCGGCCGAGCGGATCTTGCACGGAATGCCGTTCGCTTCGAGCAGATCGGCGACCCCGGTGAAGAACGTCATTGCCTCGCGCTGACGTTCGTGGCGCAACTCGTTGTCGGACGTCAGCGAGCAGTGCCCTTCGTAACCGGTGATTCCCTCGAAGCGCAGCCCTGGAAGCTCCATCACCTGCCGGGCGAGCGCCAGGCATTCCTGCGCGGTATCCACTCCGCAGCGGTCCATGCCGGTGTCAACCTCGACCATGATCCCCAGCGTTGACCCCGCCGCGACGGCCGCCGCCGAATGCGCCGCGGCGTTGTCCGCCTCGTCCACCGCGACGAGGATCCGGTGATCCCGGGCTAGCTCGGCCAGCGCCCGGAGCTTGGCCGGATGCGCCACGGTGTTGACGACAAACAGGTCGTCCATCCCGGCGGCAACGAGGACAGCAGCCTCCCAGACCGTGGCCATCGACAGCCCGCCCGCGCCCGCCTGCAGCTGGCGCCGGGCGAGGTCCGGGCTCTTGTGCGTCTTGTAGTGCGGGCGGATCGTGGCCTTGCCCAGTTCTTTCAGCTCACTCGCCATGCGGTCGATGTTCCGCTGCGCCGCGTCGATGTCGAGCATCAGGGCGGGGGTGATCAGCTCATCCCGGTGCTGGCCGATGGCGCCGCCGTACTCGTGCCTGACGCGGTCATAGGCCTTCTGCAGGATCGCCGCTGAATCCGGCATGAATACCTCCTGGGATGGACATGGCTGTCATGGGTCCTTCCAGACCCGGCCCAAGGCACTGGACCTCGACGAATGAGATCCGTGGCCGGTCGTCGCGCCGGTGACCAGCGCGACCTTGCCCTCGAAGCGCCGCTCCATGACAGCTCCTCCCAGTGATCGTTGACGGGGCCCGGGCCAGCCCCGTCAGAAGATGGCGATCGGGTTCCAGGGCGATCCGGTGCCGCCGGGCAGCCGCAGCGGCAGGCCGACGACCATGAACTCGAAGCGCCCTTCCTCTTCGCAGGCCCGGGCCACGTCCTCGAGCTGCAGGCTGTCGGAGGCGAACATGCCCATGGCCGTGACCTGGAGCGGGTGGATCGGGTAGAGCATGCCCTCGACGTTGCTGGGCACCGTCTCCCCGTCGCCGTCGGGCAGGAACGCGGCGATCCGGCGCTCATGCATCCACGGGATGGTGTCCACGTGCAGGCCGGCCTTGCCCTCGCCTTCCGGCGGGTAGTCGTTGCTCCACGCGCCGAGCTCAAGCCGGCGCCGGTGGTGGCCGGTGCGGAAGACGAGGATGTCGCCCTCGCCGAGCCGGACGCCCTCCGCCTGCTCGACCGCCTCGAGCTCCGCGCGGGTCACCGCCTCGCCCGGCTCGAGCCACTTCACCCCCCGGAACCGGGGCACGTCCAGCAGCACGCCCCGGCCCACGAGTCCTTCGGAGTACGCCGTCACGTCGAGCGCGGTGCCGCCTTTGGTCGTCATGACCTCCTGCGCCGGCCGGCCGTTGTAGACGAGGCCCTTGTAGGCGATGTGGTTGAGCGCGTCCATGTGGGTGTGGCAGTCACCGTGGAAGGCGAGGCCGACGAAGTCGGTGGCGAAGGTCAGCGAGCTCGAGCCGATGTCGATGTCGTGGCCCTGGACGACGTGGTAGATCACGGGGCTGGGGTTGTCCGGCCCGGCCACGGTGTTCATCGGTATCGACATCGTCGCCCGGCGGCCGGACCGGACCAGGGCGGCGGCCGCCCGCACCGTCTCGGGCGTGATGAAGTTGAGCGTCCCGAGCTCGTCGTCGGGTCCCCAGCGGCCCCAGTTCTTGACCGACTCGTAGATCGCGTCGAACTCCTGCAACGTCACCGGCGCGGGCCGCGTCAGCGTCACCATCGCCTGCTCACCTCCCGTGTCCTCGGCTGGCTTCGGTGCTCCTGGCTTCGGGTGCTGCTGCTACGTGCCCCCCGGCGGGCGGCCGGAGGAACATGTCGTAGGCCGCCCGCGGCTTGGCGGATTCGTGCACCACCGCGGCGACCGCGCGGATCATCGCGGCCGGGTCGTCGCTCTGGAAGATGTTGCGGCCCATGTCGACCCCGGCGGCCCCCTCCTCGATGGCGCGGTAGGCCATCGTCAGGGCGTCGAGTTCGGGCAGCTTCTTCCCGCCGGCCATGACCACCGGGACCGGGCACGCCGCCGTGACCGTGTCGAAGTCCTCGGCGCAGTAGTAGGTCTTGACCACCTGCGCGCCGAGCTCGGCGCAGATCCTGGTGGCCAGCCTGAGGTAGCGGGCGTCACGGGTGAGCTCCTTGCCGACCGCCGTGACCGCGAGCACGGGGATCCCGTACCGCTGGCCCTCGTCCACCAGCCGGGTCATGTTGCGCACCGACTGCGTCTCGAACTCGCCGCCGATGAACACCTGGACGGCGGCGGCGGCCGCGTTGAGGCGGGCGGCGTCCTCCATGCTGACCGCGATCCGCTCGTCGGACAGCTCCCGCAGGATGCTCGGGCCGCCGCTGGCGCGCAGCACGATCGGCGTGCCGGACGCGGGCGGGATGGTCGATCGCACGATCCCGCGGGTGGTCATCAGGGCGTCGGTGTGGGGCAGCAGCGGGACGATCTGCAGGTCCACCCGCTCGAGGCCGGTGGTCGGGCCCTGGAAGTAGCCGTGGTCGATGGCCAGCATCACGGTGCGGTTGGTGGAGGGCCGGAACACGCGCGCCAGCCGGCTCTGCATTCCCCAGTCCAGGCCGGCTGAGCCTTTGAGGGTGTACTGCTGCGGCCGGGCGGCCACGGAGGGAGAGAACCGGCCCGGCTCGGCGCGGCCGCTGTCGGCCATGGTGCCGCTGCCACCGCCCGCCGCGGTGCTCTCGTTGTCAGGCATGGTGCTCTCCTTCAGAGCTGGCGCGGTCGGCGGATTGCACTGCCTAGGCCCCCGCGGCCCGCCAGAGCGGGTTGAGCAGGCCTTCTTCGGAAAGGGCGAGCATCCGGGGGTAGATCTCGCGCCAGGACGCATAGCTCCGTTCGTAGGCGGACATGGCGCCCGGGTCGGGCTCGAACACGGCCGCCCGGGTGCGCAGCTCGCCTTCGAGGTCGGTCAGGCTGGCGTACACCCCCGCGCCCCGGCCGGCGCACAGGGCCGCGCCCAGCGCGCTGCTCTCGGTCACGGCCGGCACGCTGACCGGCAGCCCGAGCACGTCCGCGATGATCTGCGGCCAGAGCCTGCCCTTGCCGCCCCCGCCGGTGAAGGTCAGCTCGGTGACGCGGATACCGGTGAGCTCGCGGATGATCTCGAGGTGGCCGCGGACCACGTAGGCGGCCGCCTCCTCGATCGCGCGGATGCACGCCGCCCGGCCGGAGCCGGCCGGGTCGCCCACGTCGAACTGGAGGAACGACGGGCTCGCGTGCACCCACCGGCGGGCGTTCATCAAGTTCGACAAGATGGCGATCACGCCGTTCGAGCCCGCCGGGATCCGTGCCGCCCCCTCCTCCATCACGACGTACGGGTCCACGCCGCGGCGGCGCGCCTCCGCGATCTCGCTGTCGCAGAAGGCGTCCCGGTACCAGCGCATGGCCATCCCGCAGTAGAACCCGATGCCCTCGAGCATCCACTCGCCCGGCGTGACGTGACACAGGGTGCGGAGCCGGATGCCCGGGTCGATGAGCGGCTTGTCCAGCAGGACCGTGTTCTGCCAGAAGGTCCCGGCCACGACCGTGAACTCGCCCGACCGCACGCCCGCGCCGAGCAGCCCCAGCTGGGTGTCGGCCCCGCCGGCCACCACCGGGGTGCCTTGCCGCAGGCCGGTCTGCTCCGCGGCCTGCGCGGTGACCTCGCCGACCACCGTCCCCGGGTCCACGACCGGGGGCAGCACGGCCGGTGAGATGCCGCAGATCTGCGCGATCTCCGGCGACCAGGTCCGGCCGGCCAGGCTGAACATGCCCGAGCTTGACCCGCAGGAAGGCTCGGTCACCTGTACCCCGGTCAGCCGGCAGGTGATCCAGTCGCTGAGCATCCCGAGGCTGCGGATCCGGCCGAAGAGGTCCGGCCGGTGCCGGGCCAGCCAGCGCAGCCGCGCTGGCGATGTGATCGAGACCCAGTCGCCGGCCTCGGCGAAGATCCGCTCGGCGGCGCCCTCGGCGATCAGCTCCCCGGCCTCGCGCGTGGCCCGGCTGTCCACGTTGGGGCAGGCCCAGATCTCCGCGCCGTCGGCGTCGTAGAGCACGATTCCCTCGCGCATGCTGGTGGCGGCGACCGCCGCCACCTCGGCCCCGGTCGCACCCGCCAGGCGCAGCGCGTCGTGGACGCAGGCCGAGATCGCGATCCAGTTGGCCTGGACGTCGAAGTCCTGCCCGCCGGGGACGCCGGGTGGCTCGCGGTGGGTCCACTCCCGCTGCGACACCGCCACCTGCCCGCCCGCGGCGGTGAACAGCAGCGCGCGGCAGCTCCCGGTGCCGGCGTCGATGGCCAGCAGGTAACGCCCCGAACCGCCGGTCATGAGGCCGCCTCCTTCGGCTTGGCGATCTCCGGGTTGAGCAGGTGGTCCGGAAGCTCGCCGGCCACCAGCCGCGCCACTTCCCCGGCGGCCATCTCGGCCCCACGGCGCAAGGTCTCGTGGGTGGCGCCGCCGATATGCGGCGTGATGACGACGTTCGGCAGGTCGAGCAGCGGGTGCCGGTCACCGGCCGGGCGCTGCTCCGCCACGTCCAGCGCCGCGCCCGCCAGGGCGCCGCTGACCAGCGCCTGCTGCAGCGCGTCCTCGTCGACCAGCGACTCCCGCGCCGTGTTGATGAAGAACGAGCCGCGGCGCATGTGCGCAAACTCGGCGGCGCCGAACAGGTGCCGGTTGCCCGCGGTCGCCCGGGCGTGGACGGACACGATGTCCGACCGGCCGAGCAGCTCCCCGAAACCGGTCATGGCCACGCCAGCCGGGACGGCCCCCGCCGGGGCCGGGTCGTGGCCCAGCACCGTGAAGCCGAGCGCCTGGGCGCGGACGGCCACCGCCCGGCCGACATTGCCCAGCCCGACCAGCCCGAGCGTGGCGCTGGCCGCCTCGCTGCCGAAGAACTCGCTGCCCTCGTACACGCTGGTGGCGTGCTGCCCGGCCGCCACCAGATAGCGGATCGAGGCCGGCACCCTGCGCAGGAGCATCAGCGCGAAGGCCAGGGTCAGCTCCGCGACGGCCTCGGCGTTGCGCCCCGGCGCGTTCGCCACCGCTATCCCGCGGGCGGTGGCGGCGGCGACGTCCACGTTCACCGGCCCGCCGCGGGCGCAGCAGACCAGGCGCAGCGGCGCGGCGTCAAGGATCTCGGCGGTGACCGGGGCCCCGTGCACCACCAGCACCTCGTGGCCGGCCACCGCGTCCACGACGTCGGCCGGGTCGCCCATGTACTCCCGCAGGGCCCGTTCCGAGTCGGTCCGCGGCGGCGGCGTCGCGGGGCTGCCGAGCTGCAGTTCGGTCACCGCGGCGGTGTCGCCCAGGCCGGCCAGTGCGCTGGCGAAGATGCCGGCCGGCATGTACGGGTCGCCGACGACCAGGACCCGCACCGGATGGGCCTGGCTCACGGGTAGACGTATGTCGGCTTGATGTCGATGGCGTGCCCACTGCCGGACTCGAGCACGAACTTGAGCATCGGCGCGGTGTCCAGGTAGTAGAACTCGATCGTGTCGCCGATGCGCCCGCTCATCAGCTCCTCGGCCCCGTTGGCGCGCCAGTGCTCCCGCATCAGCGAGCTGTCCTGCTCGGAATGCTTCATGCAGGCGATGTGCTGGACGCCCTCGCCGTGGGCGTCCAGGAACTCCTGGTAGATGCTCGGCCCGCTGACCGGCTGGATCAGCTCGAAGCCGAGCCCGTCGACCATGGCCTCGGCGCCGATCATCCGGTATTCCACCGGCTCGCCCTTGACCCGCGTGTCGTGGAGCAGCGGCGGCCTGTAGTCGAACACGCTCCACGGGCCCCAGCCGAGGGTCTCCGTATAGGTCTTCAGGGCCTGCTCCATGTCGCGGACCACCACGGCGATCTGGGTGATCTTCATGGGCGTGGGCGGGGTGATGATCCGCCCGCCGTTGCTGTCGGCCATGTCCTTCCTCCTCAGCTGGCGGCGGTGCTCAGGGCCTCGCGCCTGGTACCGTCACCGGCCGCCACCAGGTACACGTCGGCCACTGCTCAGGGCGGCCGGGCGGGCCAGAAGCCCGCCCCGCACCCGGGTGCGTCCCCGCAGGCTGACCATACGCCCGGCTCCTGGAGCAATTGCTCAGTTGGGGGTCATTCGCTCAACGACCTGAGTATTGAACACGTGGGCGGATGCCGCAAGGGGCTGGGTCAGCTTCGCTTCCGGCGTCCCGCCCGGCGGCGCTCGAGCTCGAGCAGCCGGATCGCGACCAGCTCGTTGGTGACGAGCACGTCCAGGAACCCGCCGTGCAGCGCGCCGAGAATCGCCTGGGCCTTGTGCAGCCCGCCGGCCACCCCCACCACCTTGGGCACGTGCACCAGGTCGGACAGCTCGATCCCGATGCGCCGGTCGTGGATGGGCAGCTCGACCACGTTGCCGTCGGCATCGAAGAACTGGCCGAGGATGTCGCCGACCACGCCCCGCTCGCGGAGCCCGCGGACGTCGGCCGGGTTCAGGTAGCCCATGTGCACGATGGTGGCGTCGGCGGCCGGCGTGCCCACGCCCACGAGCGCGTGCTCCACGCCGCACGCCTGCTTCAGGACCTGCTGGACGGTCGGCTCGTCGCGCAGGGCGGCCGCCAGCGCAGGCGTTGACGCCATGATCGGCGTGGGGATCACGGCGGCCGAGGTGACCTCGGACGACTCGGCGCCTACCTCGCCCTTGGAGGACAGGATGGCCGGCAGGTAGCCCTCCACCCCGCCGGTCAGCGTGACCATGTGGACCGGCCCGACGGCGCCGAAGTTGGTGGCGGCGATCACCCGGGAGACGGTCTCGCCCCAGCCCACCCCGAGGCTCCCGCCCGGCCGCAGGTGGGTGCTCATGAACTGGGCGCCGCCCAGGCCGATGCGGGCGTTCAGGGTGTGGTGATCGGCGGGCTCCTTCTCGTGGTCGGGGACCACCAGCGCTTCGGCCAGGCCGAACGTCCGGCGCAGCTCACCGCTCAGCTCGAACGCGTCCAGGTACTCGGCGTTCAGGGTGATGGACACCAGGCCGACCCTCCTGGCCCGGTCGAGCAGCCGGCCGACCGACGCCCGGGAGACCGACAGCCGCCGGGCGATCTCGTCCTGGGTCAGCTCGTCCTTGTAGTAGTACCAGGCCACCCGGAGGAGGAGCTCCTCCGAGGTCCATCGTCCGGCGTCATCCGCCCGGTCTGTTTTCACGGCTTCACCTAGCTCCTTGCGCTGCGCCCGGCCTCAGGAATACGGGATCACCTGGCCGCCGTCCACCGGGATCACCGCGCCGGTCAGGAACGACGACACCGGGCTCAGCAGCAGCGCGATCCACCGCGCGATCTCGTCCGGGTCGCCGATCCGGCCCAGCGGCACCTGGCTCTTCAGCCACCGGTAGGCCTCCTCCAGGTCGTCTGCCCAGGTGGCGTGGATCGGGGTGTCGATCGGGCCCGGGGCGATGCAGTTGACGCGGATCCGGTCCGGTGCCAGCTCGCCGGCCAGTGACTGGGTCAGGTAGTCAAGCGCGCACTTGGTCATCCCGTACACGGACTGGCCGGACAGCCGGAGGGTGCCGGATGACGAGCTGATGTTGACCACTGATCTGAGGGCGGATTCCCGCAGCGATGGTAGCGCCGCTTGGATCAGGAAGTACGGCGCGCGGATATTCGTCGCCAGGTGCTCGTCGAATCCGGCCACGCGCCACGGCTCCACCGGGAGGTTACGGCAGACCACCGCGGCGCCGATCAGCCGCACGGCGGCCTCGCCGATCCCGCTGCCCACCCCGGTCACCATGACGGCGGAGCCCTGCAGCTGCAGGTCGATGACGCCGCCTGTGCCGGGGGATACGGCGGCAGCCATGTGGCCTCCCGTCAGGGTCTGACCATCGGACGTGTGCGGATGACCTAGCCTGCACGCGCTGGCGCGCACCGGCGGTCCGGCGGGGGCTTCCAGTCTGCCAGGAGTGGCCAGACGGCAGCGGTCTCGGCCACCAAGGACACTTGTATCCGCATTCGACTTTGTAGCCAGATCTGAGCAGATGTCAAGACTCTGAGTGTTCGCTCAAGCGCCGAGTGCGAATCGAGCCTCCAAAACGCCGAAGTACCCGCTGGGCGCCGACATGGACACCGCGGTGACCCCTGCTGTGATCCGGCCGCCCGGTCGCCGCACCAGGTCACCTCCGCGTCGCGGCCGACCGCGCGGGTGCCCATAGACCCGTCCCGACCAGCGCCGTAACCGCTGCGAGCCGCACGTGTACGGGCCTGCTGAGCAGACGCTCAGGGTCTTGACATATGCGCACACCGATGGAACTTTGGGTTCACCCCGCAGTTCAGGTGCGGCAGCGAGGTGCTCGGCCCGCTGAGCGCGCCCTGTGACAGGAGGGCGCGTATGGCATGGACATGGCCATGCCCGCCTGTCTGGGCCGTCGGGGCGCCCGCGGCGCGGGACGGTCCGAAGGGCCCGTGATCTGATCCGGCTCACGGCGGCGAGGTCTCCTCGGTAAGGAACTGATGACATGGATACGGGCCAGACACCGACAAAGACCACGCCGAAGCTTTTCGCCCGGCAGGCGACCGGGCTGGTGCGGGCCGTGCCCCAGCGTGCCTCGCTCATTTTTAACTTCATCCCGTCGCATCCCGCCTTTGTGCTGTCGGCAGGCGTCTTCTTCGCGTTCTCGCTGTTTCCCGGCGGGAACTTCATCCTCGCTCTCGTGCTTGACATCCCGCTGGTACTGGCGTTCGCGTACTCCTACGGCCTGCTGGCGAGCATGCTGCCGCGTACCGGCGGCGACTACATGTTCGTCACCCGCGTGCTTCACCCTGCGGTCGGCGTCGTGTCCTCGACCTGCTGGATGGTGTCGCTGTTCCTGTCCAATGCGTTCTTCGCGACCGCATTCATCAAGGTCGGGCTCGCCCCGGGCTTCAGCATTATCGGGCTGCTGGCGAAGAGCCCCACGTGGGTCAGCTGGGGTCACACCCTGGCGACGAACACGACCTCGGAGTTCGTGGTCGGCACGATCATGTTCCTGCTCGCCGCGGGCATGATGGCGGCCGGCTGGCGCCTGACGCTCCGTCTGCAGGCGATCGTGTTCGGCATCACGGTCGTCGGCATAGTTCTGTGCGGGCTGATCGCGCTGTTCACGAGCCGCGGCGCGTTCATCCACAACTTCAACCACTTCGCCGCGCCGTATACGCACCATGCGAACACCTACGGCGCGACCATCGCCACGGCAGCGAAGAGCGGCGTCGTGGTCAACCCGCCGTTCTCGATCGGCAACACGGTTCCGCTGCTGGGAGTCCTCGCGATCGCGACGATCTACCCCTTTATCAGCGCAGCGTACTCAGGAGAGCTGCGCCAGGCGCGCTCCACGCGAACGGCAAACGTCATGGCCCTCGCCGGGACGGCGGCGGTCGTCGCGATCGCCATCTTCGGCGTGATCTTCCTGCACACGTTCGGCACGGCGTTTGTGACGGCCGCCAACTCGGCGACCGGGCTCCCCAGCTCCATTGCCGCCTCGCCGACCTATTTCTTCCTTCTCTCGGCGTCGGTCGGCAGCGTCCTGGTGGCCGTCCTACTCGTGTTCACGTACGCGGTCTACTGGCCGCTCAACACCTACTGCAACTTCATGCAGCAGTCACGGATCATCTTCGCGTGGGCGTTCGATGGGCTGCTGCCCGAGGGAACGACCAGGCTGTCGCGCCGGCATTCACCGTTCGTCGCGCTGATTGCCACCGTGGTCATCTCGATCGCCACGCTCTTCTGGAGCCTGCACTCGTCGACGTTCCTGACGGTGATCGTCTACGCGACGATCCTCGCGCTGATCGCGATGATGCTGGTCGGGCTCTCCGCGGCGATCGTGCCGTGGCGGCGGCCCGAGTTCTACCGGGGCGGGGCCACCCAGGCCCGGGTCCTGGGAGTGCCGGTGGTGACGATCGCGGGTGTCGCCTCGATCCTCGCCGGCTCGTTCGTATGGTGGCTTTACCTGCATTACCCGCAGTTCGGCGTCTCCAACAAGGCCAACATGCTCGAGTGGGTGTTTGGCGTGGTGGCGGCGGCTCTCATCTTCTACTACCTCGTCCGCTGGATCCTACGAGCACGCAGAGGGGTCAAACTTGAACTCGTCTACGCTGAGATTCCACCCGAGTAGCGCGATGGCGCCGACCCGACAGGAGGGGGAGTCATGACGTCCGCCAGCGAGAACCTCCCGGTCGGCATGGGTGGCCTCAGATATCCCGGTCAGCCAGGTGTCACTGGTCGTCAATGACCTGCACCGGACGATGGAGCGCTACTACGAGGCGTTCGGGTGGACAGGCTGGCGTGTCTTCGATCACGTCGAACCGATGCACCACGGCACACAGTTCCGCGGGAAGTCCGTTCCCTACAGCCTGCGGGGCGCCGAGGTGATGGTCGGCGACCTGAACTTCGAACTGCTCGAGCCGCTCGAGGGCCCGAGCCTGTGGCGGGAGTTCCTCGAGGCGCGCGGCGAGGGCATCGCCTCGATCGCGGTCATGTTCGACACGCACGAGGAGTCGGCGGTCGTCAAGGACGGGTTCGCCAAGCTCGGCATCGACGTGACGATGCGCGCCCTGATCGGCGACCACATCGAGTACTACTACCTGGACACGCAGGACCGGTTCGGCTGCCTGATCGAGTCCGGCAGCGGTCACGCGATCGATTTCGTGTCAGCCGCCGAGATCTACCCGCCGGAGGACGGATCGGTGGCGCCGCCGGCCGAGCACCGGCCCAACAAGATCACTCAGGTATCGCTCGTCGTCCGCGACCTCGACGCGAAGATGCGGGCCTGGCACGAGGCGTTCGGCTGGGGCCCATGGAAGATCTTCCGGTCAGACGGCAAGGTCGTCATGCACGACTGCACCCTCGATGGCAAGCCCGTCGATTACTTCAACATCCGCTGGGCGGAGGTGATGGTCGGCGACCTGAACTTCGAGCTGATCGAGCCGATCGCGGGCGACAACCCCTGGCAGCGCATGCTCGACCAGCACGGCGAGGGGATCGGCTCGATCGCGGTGATGTTCAAGACCAACGAGGAGTCGGAGGCGGTCAAGCGGGAGTTCGCGCAGGCCGGGATGGGCGTGACCGCGTCCGGCCGGATCGGCGACCACATCGAGTGGTACTACCTCGACACCCAGCCGGCGTTCAAGTGCGTCATTGAGTCGGGCAGTGGGCACGCGATCGACTTCATGACCCCCGAGGCCGTCTACCCATGACCGGGCGCTGATGCGCGGCGGGGCGGCATGGGACTGCTGAAGCGGCGTGGCAGGTCGAAGGACGGCCCGGGCCTTACGCTCTTTCACGCGGCGGATATCCACGGCGCCGACCCCTGCTGGCGGAAGTTCGTCGGCGCCGGTCACTTCTACGGCGCCGACGCGGTTCTCCTCGGCGGTGACATGGCGGGCAAGGCGGTCATCCCGATCGAACTCGGCACCGACGGCCGGTTCAGCGCGGAGTTCATGGGCGAGGAGCGCGCCGGTACCTCACCGGAAGAGCTCGCCGAGCTTGAGGCCGCCATCAGGTTCAACGGCATGTACCCGTGGGCGGCGCCACGCGCCGATATCGAGCACGCGGGCGAAGATCGTGCCGAACGCGACGCACTGACCGACCGGCTGATCATCGGGGAGCTGGAACGCTGGATCAAGCTCGGTGACGAGCGCTTTGCCCATTACGGCGTGCAGGCGGTCGTGATGGGCGGCAACGATGACCCATGGAGCATGCTAGAAGTCCTGCTCGAGCGGCGAGACCATGATCTCGTCGATGTTGACGTGGGCCGGCTGTTCCAGGACGAATGTGACCATGCGGGCGACGTCTTGCGGATCCAGCGCCCGCACCGCCGCCAGCTCCGCGGCGCCCTCCGGGGTCTGCTGCACCAGCGGCGTATCGACGATTCCCGGCTCGATGACGCTGACCCGCAGGCCGGCTGGCCGCGCTTCCTTCCGCAGCGCCTTGGTGAGCCCGACCAGAGCCCATTTGGTGGCGATGTAGATCGGCTCGCCCACGTAGGCCGTGCGCCCGGATATCGACGCGGTGATGACGATGTGCCCCCGGCCCTGCGCGACAAGGACGGGCATCGTGGCCCGGATCGTCTGCGCCACACCGAGCACGTTGGTGTCAATGACCTCGCGCCACCGCTGGGGATCACCGTCTGACATCGAGCCCCAGTCCGTGATCCCGGCGTTCGCGACCACGAAGTCCAGGCGCCCGAACTCGTCGCGGACCTTGCCACTGAGGCCGGACATCGCGCGGAAGTCGCGGACGTCCCCAAGGGCCTCCCAGCCCGCCCGGGCCGCGGCGGTCTCCGACGAGACCGGCGCCGCCTCGGGGTTCGCGTTCTTGTCGAGGGCGATAACGATCGCGCCGCGGCCGCGCAATTCGGCCGTGATGGCCGCGCCGATGCCGCTGACGCCGCCGGTGACCAGGCCCACCGCACCGCCGAGGCCTCCCACATTCGGGCTCATGCTAACCGTCCTGTTCGCCGCCCGGCCGGAGGTCAAGGCGGCTGTACTCGTAGGGAAGCAGGTTGAGGCGCAGCGTGGAGCCGTACACCGGCTGCGGCTGTGCGTGGCTGCGGAAGCTCTCCGGGCTGAGCATCGCGGCCGTTGCAGTCATGGTGTTCAGCCTGCGGATCGTCACGCTGCTCCGCCGTAGCTGGCGCGGCAGCCGACCTCGATTGCCGATGGCTCCGGGCGGAGGTTGGCGACGAGGATCGCCGAGCGGGCACCTCGCCGGACCGCGATGGCCGCGACCCGCAGGGGGTCGCCAGAGCAGGCGAGAAGCGGCGTCCCGCCGAACTCGCACACATCCCTGAGCATGTGGTAGACGGGGAAGACCAGGCCAGGGTGCGCGGGGAAAAGGCTGTTGCCAGGCTGCGCCATGTCGCCGTCAATGACGCCCCTCGGCCCGGTGGTCTCGAACCAGGTCGTGGAGTGCGGCGCCCTCTTCGGCCAGGGCCTTCATCGTCACCAGGGCCCAGCACGCCCCGAACAACGACATCTGGCGAGGGTCGGCGTTGCCCGGCAACGTCGCGGCCGGATCGGACGTCCGGCTCATCGGGATTGAACCGGGGGCGAAGCGAGATCGGCGATACCACCACCGGCCGTCCGGCCGCGAAGGACCGGGCGGTTCGGATGACGGCCCGCACGCCTTCGGCGGTCTCCACCATCGAATCCTCATCGGCCGCATGGACCTGCGGGTTGATGGGAAACGCGATCGCGTCCATCGCCGTCACGTCGGGCCGGGACCGGTTGAGCTCGGCGAAGTTGAGGTCGGTGCCGCCGCCGAACGGGATCCCGATGGCAGAGCCGCCAGCACCGCTCGCGCCGCGGCGACATCCGCGGGCGGCGTGCTTTCGGCATCCGCCCGGTAGACCAGGACCCGGCGGACCTGGACCCGCCCGAGCAACGCGGCCAGCTGTCCCAGATCCGCGGTACCGGCATTGTCGAGGAAGACGGCGATCTCGAGCGGGCACCCCAGATGCTCCGCTTGCGCCGGGCGCGGCCGAGGCGCTGCGCCCAGCCTTCCTGCTGCAGGTGCACATCGGCCCTGAGGTGAGCCAGCGCCATCCGTGCCAGCAGGTCCGCGGTCCGCGGGGCCGGGGGTGGCAGATCATCGGCATGGGCTAGGCCCACCTCGGGCATGGGGGCAGCTATCTCGTCACCGATGACGATCTGTGGCACGGCCGGGGGCCTGGTCCGCGGTGCGCGGCCCCCCACAGTAGCCGATACGGAGACGGTCTGCTGGAGCCGCGTTCCGGCGGCGAGGTGCTCCGGCTCGGCGCTGACGACGGGCAGGCGGCTGTAGGACTTGAACGAAGCATCCGTCCAGTTGCGCTGGTCCTCGATCTCGAAGTGATCTCCGGTGAAGCTGAACTCGGCGGAGACGTGACGGCCGGAGAGCGCAAGCCGCGCAAAGGCCGGAATAAGGGGCTCATCGATGCCCGCGCTCGGGCCCGGTGGTGCCACCAGACCGGCAGCTGGCCCGAGATCGCCGCGCCGCCCCCGGTTGCCGAAAAGTCCCGGCCTGCGAACTCCTCGGGCGGGTGCAGGACGCAGATGCCTATCCGGCGGTACGGGAACGACGTGACGGCGCTGCCGTCCATACTGAAGGTGCACGACCCGTCCGCCGTACCGCCAATAGGGCCCTTCCAGATGAAACACAGCTCGCCCGCCTCGTGGCGGGAGGAAAAGGCAACCCGGAACTCGTCGCCGGTCTGGCGGATGCGAACGTCCGACAGGACGCCCGGCACGGTGTTCCAGGCCTGGTCCCGGACCGCGACGACGATGCGCCTGGCCACCTCGATGCCACCCAGCCGCAGGTACCGCAGGCCGCCAGCGGCGAACTCAGCGCTCAGGTCACCCGCGCGGACGCCGCAGGGCGTCCTCCGGGGGCTGGTCGGCCCCGCGGAGGATCCGGTTTCCGGATGGCAGCTGTCCCGGCTGCCCAGCGCCCATATCCGCCGTCATCGCCACCCGCTAGCCGGCCCGGTCACTCCCTCCCGCCGTGCGATGTGATTGGGGCCACCTGGCACGAGCCCGGGCCGCTCACCAGCCGGGCGGCGAATGTGTTGATGGTCGGGTTGCCGAGGAAGCCGGCGACGAACAGGTCGTCGGGCCGGTGCTGTAGACGGCGTCGGGAGCGCCGACCTGCAGCAGCTAGCCCTTGTGCATGACGACGACCCGGTCCCCGAGCGTCATCGCCTCGGCCTGGTCGTGGGTCACGTAGATCATCGTGGTGGCCGAGCTGCCGCTGAAGGTCCGAGCATCTCGCTGCGCATCTCCGCGCGCAGTTTCGCGTCGAGGTTCGACAGCGGCTCGTCCATCAGGAACAGCCTGCGGGCTGCCGCACGATGGCGCGGCCCATGGCGACCCGCTGCCGCTGGCCGCCGGAGAGCTGGCCGGGCTTCTGCTGAGTCCAGATACTGGCGTCAGCCCGAGCGTCGGCGGCGACGCTGGCGGATCGCGCGCGTCGCGCTCCTGCCTCGGGCATCCTGGCCGAGCTTGCAGCGGGAAGCGCGATGTTGTTGTAGACCGACATGTGCGGGATAGAGCGCGTAGTTCTGGAAGATCATGGCGATGTCGCGCGCGGACTCGCTCAGTCGGTTGTCGATCGCGGTCGCCGATCCAGCAGATCCGTCCTTCTCGTGACGGGTGCTCCAGGCCGGCTGATCATCCGCAGGATCGTGGACTTGCCGCACCCGGAGGGCCCCACGAGGACGACCAGCTCGCCGTCGGCCACCGTGAGGCTCGACGTTCCGGACGGCGACCAGGCGCCGAGGGAATACGTCTTGCTCGACACCCTCCAAGCGCAGTTCAGCCACGGCGGTAGCCTCCGACGGGATTCGCTCCACCCACGGCGCCACGTCCGCTGAGCCGGGATCGGCCAGGCGGCAGCCGTCGATGAACGTCGCGACATTGACCAGCCGCTGATTCCCGGTGCAGACGTTGCCCGACACATCGGTGAAGCTGACGGGCCCGTCCACCAGGCGGAAGAGCCCCAGGTCGGCGGGCACGCCCGCTTGCAGGCTCCCGAGCTGGCCGCCCAGGCCGAGGGCCGCGGCCGGGTGGCTCGTGGCCGCGCGCGACGACGTCGGCGAGCGGCACCCCGAGGGCGAGGAACTTGCTCATGCACAGCGGCAGGTCGAGCCGGTCGTCGGTGCCCTCCCGCGAGCTGGATGACCGGGGACTCCACCGCGTCGCTCGACACCAGGGAGCCCACATGCAGGCTCATCTGGTGCAGGTCGGTGGAGATGACGTGCGGCATGATTCCCGCCGAGAGCAGGCCCGCGGCGCTGGCGAAGTTCAGGCTGCCGGCGCCGTGCCCGACGTCGAGGATGATCCCCCGGTCGAGCGCCGCACGCGCAGAGTCCAGCGGCGCGCCCGCGGCGTTGACGAGCTTCATCGAGCCGCCGGTGCAGCAGTGGGTGACGATGTCACCGGGCCGCAGCAGCGCCAGCACGTCGCCGATCTCCGGCGGCGCATCCGCGATGTGGACCATGATCGGCAGCTCGTGCTCGCTGGCCGCCTCGAGCGCGCGATGCAGCGCCAGCAGGCCGGTGGACCCCACGGTCGGGCTCGCCATCCGGACCTTGATGCCCACCACGAAATCGAGGTTTCCCGCCAGAGAGCGGCCCAGCAGGTCCACGTCGAGGTAGCTCGGCTGGCTGAGCTCGAACTCGGGCGCGACCAGGCCGATCGATGAGATATTGACGAAGGCCTTGATGCGCGCCTCGGTGCGCCGCACCACGCTGCCGCCGGAAGCCACGGAGCGTCAGGGCGCCGGCCGAGCCGGCGTCCACCCAGGTGGTGACGCCGCTGCCCGGGGCTATCAGGTCTGGGTCGACGCCCCAATAGCCGAAGTCGTGGAAGACGTGGGTGTGCAGGTCGATCAGTCCCGGGAGCACCAGCAGGCCTGCGGCGTCCACCACCCGCGCCGAGCTCGCCGCCGGGATATGGTCGGCGACCGACGCGATCCGGCCCTTGGAGATCGCCACGTCGACCGTGGCGTCCCTCGACCCGGCGGGATCGATGACCCGGCCGCCCTGGATTAGCAGATCGTATGTCATCTCACGGCTCCCGCGACCATTCCCCGGACCAGGAATTTCTGGAAGAAAAGGTAGGCCGCGATAACTGGGAGTGAGGCGAGCAGCAAGCCGGCCATGAGTGACCGGGTCGTTGATGGTGAAGCGGCCCTGCAGCTGGAGAACGCCGACGGTCAGCGTCTTGACGTTATTGGAGTTCAGCAGGAGCAGCGCGAAGATGAACTCGTTCCAGGCGTAGAGGATGTTGAATACCGCCAGCGTCCCGAGCGCGGGCCTGGCCAGTCGGCAGCATGACCAGCCGGAAGATCTGATGCGGGCTGGCGCTGTCCATGCGCGCCGCCTCCATCAGGTCCGGCGGGCAGCGAGCGGAAGAAGGCGGTCATCAGGAAGATGTTGAACGGAATGTTGAACGCGGTGTAGAGCAGGATGACGTGAAGTACGTGTTGATCAGGTGCAGATGGACCATCTCGATGTAGATCGGCACGATCAGCACGACCGGCGGGAGCGCGAGCCAGGCGAGCATGAAGTAGTAGGCGAAGCTGCCTCAGACGGCCAGTGGGTCATGGCGAGAACGAGTAGCCCGGCCATGCGTGCGAGACGACGAGCGACAGGGCGGTGCGTGCCCGACCGTGATGATCGAAGGAGTTACGCAGGTAAGACCCCGATCTCACCGCCCAGTCCAGACGTGCCGGAACGGCCGAAGCGACAGCGACGTCGGGAAGGCCGAGCTCGGAGTTGTCCCAGTCGGGCTGGGTGCGAAGCGACGCCGGGCCATGAAATAGAGCGGGAAGACGCGCTGAAGCGCGAGCACGACGAGCGCGAAAATGATCAGCAGCGCTGCGGCGCCTGGGAGGCGGTGCCATCGCGCTTCCACCGGACTGCGCCGATCCCGGCGCGGCGCCGGCGGCGCGACGCCGGCCTGCCGCCTGGTCGTGGGTCACGGTTGTCATTCGCTGCTGTCCGCCTGTGATCCAGCGGATCTGGAAGAAGCCGAGCACGGCGAGGACGAGCGTGAGGATGACCCCGGCCGCCGACGCATAGCCCAGCTGCCTGAAGGTGAAGGCCGTGTCGTAGATGAAGAACTCGGCCGAGTACGTGCTGAACCCCGGCCCGCCATTGGTGATGACGTAGACATAGGTGAACATGTAGGCGAAGGCCGTGATCGGTGTTGATGACCAGCACGAGCTCCATCACGCCGCGCAGGTTCGGGCCGTACACCCGGAACAGGATCTACCAGGAGCCCGCGCCGTCGATCCGCGCTGCCTCCCCCAGCTGCGGATCGAGCGCGCTCATCCCGGCCAGGTAGATGAGCACGCTATAGCCGAAGTTCGCCCAGACGACGATCGCGATGATGGCCGTCGGATCGCGTCGGCCGCGCTGCCGAGCCAGTTCTTCGCCAGCGCGGGCGAGCCCGACGCCGGCGCGCAGGGAGTCGTCGAGCGGCCCGTCGGGCGGCAGGACGATCGCCGGCGAGGATCCCGATGACCACGGTCGAATAGACCGCGGGCAGGAAGAAGGTCGGACCGGAAGAACCGCCAGCCCGGGATCCGCTCGTGCAGTCAGGTAGGCGATCACGAGCGCCCCGAACACCTCGATCGGCACAGAGATCGCGAAGATCACGTTGTTGCGGAGCGCGGCCAGGAAGACGGGGTCGTTGAACAGCGCCCCGAAGTTGTGGAAGCCCTGCCATATCGGTGCCCCGATCCCGTTCCAGGAGGTCAGGGAGTACCCGAATACCCGCACGAGCGGATAGGCAAGGAAGACGATGACGAACGCGAGCGCGGGGATGGCGTACAGGACGCCCCAGAACCGGTCGAGCCGTGCGCTCCGCTGACGCCGGCGCGGAGCGTACGGACTCGATCGGCTCATGCTTGGCTTCCGTTCTGGAGCGGAACCGGGACCGGGTCAGCTTCCCTGTGCCTGTGCGCTGCTGAGCTGCGCCTGCGTGGCGCTCATGACGGCCTGTGCGGACATACGGCCTGCGAAGAACAGGTTGAGGTCCTTGTACATGTACAGAGCCACGCCGTTGGGCAGCACGCTGTCGAGCAGCTCCAGGTTTCCGGCCTTGTCGAGGTCGGTGGCGACAAACTTCATCACCGGGTCGGTGATGTTGCCGCTGGCCGCGATGTTGGTGGTAGGAAGCCCCACATCGGTGAGCCAGAGCTTGGCGGAAGCCGCGTCGGACGCGACCTTGATGAAGTTCCAGGCGGCCTTGGGGTCAGAGGACTGGGCCGGGATCACCCAGTTGTCGCCCGAGTTCCCCGCGACGCTGGCCCCAGCGGGCCGGTGCCCGGTATCGCCGCGACCCCCAGGTTGCTGGCGCCGATGCCCTTCTCGAAGGCCGGTATCAGACCGGGGTACATCTCGACCATCGCCGATTTCCCGGCCGCGAACTGCGGCGTCGCGTTCAGCTGATCCACTGTGCTGGCGTTGCTCTGCGCGCAGCCGGCGGTGCGGAGCTGCGACACCTTATCCAGCGCGCTGACCACCGCGGGATCGGTCAGCTTCTGGTGACCACTGAGGATCGCGTTCATCGGCGGCTGAGTGATGTACGAGCCAAGATTCTCGTCGAGCAAGTTGACCGTGGTGTAGCCCTCGGCGTCACCGTAGGACATGGGCAGGATGCCCTTTGACTTCAGGGCGTGGCAGTCGGCGAGGAGCTGGCTCCAGGTAGCTGGCGGCTTGGTCAGCCCCGCCTTGGCGAACAGCTTCTTGTTGTAGAAGAGGAAGAACCCGCCGAGGTCGGTGGGCACCCCGAGGATGGTGCCGGACCCGCCCTTGCAGTCGAGGTTCTCACAGGACAGATTCCAGCCCGAGTATGACTTGTAGAATCCGGGAGTCGCATTTATCAGGCTGTTGAGGTGCATCAGGCCCTGCTGGTAAACCGTCGTGTAGGCACCCGAGTACAGCATCATCACGTCCGGTACCGAATGCGACGCGAACGCGGATTCGACCTTGGCCGCGAGCTGGTCGTTAGTCGGCCGGCAGCAGGGTGACGTTGACTTTCGTTCCCGGGTATTTGCTCTGGAACCGCGATATGACATTGTCTGACCCAGTTCCGGTACGGCGACCCCGGGGTGGAGGTGGTGAGGACCCCGCCCAGCCACAGCTGGAGAGTGCCCGATTTGGTCCCGGTGCTCGATGAACTGTTGCTGCTGCACGCCGTCACCGCGAACATGGCCGCCACGGCGAGCACCAGCAGAGTGCGGAATCTGGTGACCGGGCGAAGTGCCCGGTGCGCGGTTCTGTAGGTCATTACTGTCCTCACGATTCATGGCGATTCGGCGTTCACGTTTCCGCCGCAAGCTGCTCAAGCCTGCGGAGTTCGCCTGCGTCCCAGACCGACGTGTCGCTGACGATCTTTCCGTCGCGTACGACAAGCCACATGATGTTCCAGGTCTCAAAGAGCTTCCCGGTGGGCGGCACCCCGAGATATTCGCCCTGATGGACCACCTGCCAGCGCGAGCGGATGATGAGGGCCGGGTCCTGGCGTACTACTTCCTCGACCTCAATCGCCCGCATATGGAAAGCAGCGAAGAAGTACTCGACCGCCGTGCGCAAGCCCTCCTTGCCCGACAGCTGCATGGCGGGATCTGCCACCTGGCAGTCGTCCGCGTACAGCTCGAGGACCACGTCCGGGTCATTCGACCGCATGGCCGCCATCATCTGGCCTACCAGGCCGCCCTCATCGGTCACGGAGCCTCCAGCAGGCAGCTGTCATGTCAACCTCCACCGGGCTCGCAGCCTGTCATGTCATTGCCCTTCCGGCGTCCAGGACCTGGGGGTTCATCACGTCGTCGGGCACCCGCCCGTCCAGCAGGCTGGAGACGGCGGCGACGGCGCGCTGCGCGCCGCGGGCCAGGGTCTCGGTGGTGGCGCCGCCAATGTGCGGCGTGACCAGGACGTTGGGCGTGGCCAGCAGCGGATGGCGCGTTCCGGGCGGCGGCCGTTCCAGCACATCCAGCCCTGCCCCGCCGAGCCCGCCTTGCTCAAGCGCCGCCCGCAGTGCTGGCTCGTCCACCAGCGATTCGCGGGCGGTGTTGATGAAACAAGGCGCCGGGCCGCATCCGCGCGAACTCGGCGTGGGAGAACATGTGCCGGTTCTCCGGCGTGGCCCGCGCGTGCAGGGACACGATGTCGGACCGCTCCAGCAGGGCCTCCAGCGGCACCAGCTCGACGCCGTCAGCCGCCGCGGCCGGGAGCAGCGGGTCGTAGGCGAGCAGCGAGAAACCCAGCGCCCGCGCCCGCACCGCCACCTCGCGGCCGACCCGGCCGAGGCCGACCAGCCCGAGGGTGACGCTCGCGGCCTCGCGGCCGAAGAAGTCACTCCCCTCGAACACCGACTCCGCGAGGCTGCCCCGCTCGGCCAGGTAGCGGCTGGCCCGCGGGACCGCCCGGATGAGCAGCAGCGCGAAGGCGATCGTCAGCTCCGCGACGGCTGCTGCGTTCTTTCCCGGCGTGTTGACCACCGGGATACCCCGGTCGGTCGCCGCCGCCACGTCCACGTTCACCGGGCCGCCCCGGGCGCAGCACACCAGCCGTATCGGCGCCGCATCCAGAACCTCGGCACTGACCGGAGCGCCGTGCACGATGAGCACCTCGTGTCCGGCGACGGCGCGGGCGACGTCGGCCGGGTCGCCGACGTACTCCCGCAGGCGGCGTTCCGACTCGGTGCGCGGCGGCACGCTAGCGATGCCTGAGATCTGCACCGTGCTAATGGCGATCCTGTCACCGAGGACCGCCAGATACGGGGCGTAGACGGACGCCGGCATGTACGGGTCGCCGATCACCAGGACACGGACCGGACCGCGGACGGCTCATGGCACGCCCGCCATCCGCTGCCTTTTCAATGGGATCCGCGGCGGGCACGCCCGTCGGCCGGCGCAAGGCCTCCGTCAGCAATTCGAGGTTGCGGACAGGGCTACGGTGGTCGAAGATCGCGCTGCCGCTCACGATGATGTCGGGCTCCCAGCCAGCGATCTCGGCTGCGTTGCCGATGGTGACCCCGCCGTCCACGCCTACCAGCACATCGGTGCGGCAGGCTGCGGCCAGCTCACGGACCGCGGCCACCCGGCGGCGGGTATTGGCGGCCGGAGCCTGGCCTGACCAGCCTGGATCGACCGCAAGCACCAGAACCAGGTCGGCCAGCTCGAGCACCGGCTCGACCGCCTGGACAGGCGTGCCAGGATTGATCGCGACGCCGCGCAGGAACGACGGGGGCTGCTCCGGCGAGTTGCGTCATCTCTTGCAGGGTGCGGTGCAGATGCCGGTCGGCCTCGGCGTGCACGGTGATGATCGGCTGCACCTGCGGCGGCGACATCCGGGACCAGCCTGCGCGGCTCCTCCACCATCAGGTGGGCGTCCACTCCGATCCCTGTCGAGGCCACCGCGGTGATGAAGGCCGGGCCGACCGTCAGCTGCGGGCAGAACCTGCCATCCATCACATCGACATGCGCCCAGGCCGCCTTGCCCGCAGGATCTCCAGCTCCACGCCCAGCTTGGTCAGGTCCGCGGTGATCACTCCGGCGCTGAGGCGTGGCACGGTCACCAGCCAGCCTCCCCTCACGCTATGAGCATTCGCTCATATATCGCACATCTGCTCGCGTGAAGAAGTATCAGCCTGCTCTGGAGGCGGTGGCAAGCCCCGGCACCGATTTCGCGGGGCCGGGTCAGGCCAGCTCCGGCCGCCCAGGGTCCTTCACCCTCCGGGGCCCTTGTCGGCGATGGGCGCGCCGCTCATACTGGGGGTCGAGCAATCGTGCATATCATGAGCAAATGCTCACTACCACTGCTGGGCAGTAGCGCGCCGCCCAGCGGCCGTGCTGGGCCTGGAGCAGGACGGGAAATGGCTGAGCAGCCCGCGGATGACGTTCAGATAGAACGGGATCTTGCCGTCGTACTCGCCGATGGAACCAGATTGTCCGGCGACCTTTACCGGCCAGCCCACGGCCAGCCAGGTCCGGTAGTGGTCAGCTATTACCCCTACCGGAAGGACGACATCATCGGCAGCCTCTTCGAGGGCTGCCGCATTCGCCTGTGTGAACGGGGCTACGCGAGCGTTTTCGTGGACATGGCGGGAACCGGGGCCTCGGAGGGAGCCTGGCGGTGCTTCGAGCTGTCCAGCGAGGGCCGCGACTTCGCCGAGGTCATCGAGTGGGTAGCCGCCCAGGATTGGTGCGACGGCAACGTAGGGGCGTGGGGAGTGTCCTATGGCGGGATGAACGCCCTGGCCGCGGCGGCGTACCGGCCCCCGCACCTGCGCGCGATCATGGCGGCGTACGCCACCGACGACATTCACCGCGACTCGATTGCGCGCAATGGCTGCAACACAATGCTGGGGCGCTATGCATGGGCCGCGCACATGGTGGCGCTCAGCCTGTGCCCGCCGACGCTGCAGGATCCCGGCGGCCGGTGGCGCCATACCTGGCATCGGCGACTGCAGCGGCTAGCCGACGGTCAGCCGCCCGCAGTGAGCTGGCAGGCCCACCCAGAGCCCGACGCCTACTGGGAGGCCCGGCGGGTGGACGCGACCGCCATCGACATACCTACGATGCTGATCGGCGGATGGGCCGACACCTACAAGGACGCCATGGTCCGGGTCTTCGGTGACGTCCGTGGGCCGAAGAGACTCGTCATGGGCCCGTGGATGCACGTCCTGCCGCACCTGGCCGATGCCGATTCCTACGACTGGGTGGCCGACATGGCGGACTGGTGGGATGCACACCTCAGGCCCGGATCGGAGTCCGGCGCGGGAACGGAAACGCCGATCCTGTTCTTCGCCGAGGGGGAGGGCGAGGAGAAGGGATGGCGGGCCGCGCGGCGCTGGCCCCCGGACGGCGTCACGCGGATGCACCTGTTCCTGGCCGGGCACCGCCTCACCGCCGATGCACCCGGGCAGCCGGGCTCGCGGTGCTACCGCGCCGATCCGACGGTCGGAATCGCCGGCGGCATGTGGGACCCCTTCGGCACCGGCCACGGCTGGCCGGAGGAGCAAAGCATTGACGACGCCAAGAGCCTCACCTTCACCAGCGACCCGCTGCCGGAAAGCCTCCTGATAGCGGGTGCCCCCGAGGCTGAGCTTCACGTATCGGTGCCGAACGGAGACGAGGCACACGTGGTCGCACGGTTGTCCGTGGTCGGCCCCGACGAACGCTCCACGCTCATCACGGCCGGCTGGTGCCGGATTCCCGCCCGGCCCCAGGTCACTGCCGGCGACGCTGGCGATGGCGCCGACGCCGGCGTGCCGTTGAAGGCGACCACTATCAGCCTCGGGCCGACCGCGTTCGTGCTGCCCGCGGGGGAGCGAGTCCGGCTCAGCGTGGCATGCTCCGACTTCCCCCGGATCTGGCCGACCTCGTCCAACCCCGAGCTGGTACTCGGGTTCGGGCCGGGCAGCGCATCTACGCTGCGGGTACCGGTGGGCCGTACAGGAGACAGAGCGGACGTGCCTGCGACCATCGCACGACCACCCGGGGGACCGGACAGCAGCTGGGTTACCGCCGATGAGCCGATGTTCAGGCTGTCGCACGACAAGGTCACAAATGAGGTCGCCGTGACCTTTGGTGCCAGGTCGCGGCTTCGTAGTCCCTCCGGTGCCGACATGGAGCTGGACGAGAACTACACCGCCCGCGTGCAGGCCGACCACCCCGATGGGGCCGCCGTGCTGGCGAGGATCGATGTCTGCCTGCGCATGCCAGCGGGAGAGCGGGTGACGGTCAGGCTGCGCAGCAGATCATCCCGGCGCGCGAGCGTTGTCGAGGCCAACGTGACCATGGACGGCGTCACCGTTCTGAATCAAAGGTGGGCAGGTCACGACACGGTCACGGACACGCTCTGACCGGACAGCAATTCCCGCTTAGGTCTTGCACCGGCTCCGGCCCAGGCTCATACTTCAACACGGTGAGCAGATGCGCACTCATTGAGCGGATGCCGGAAGTCTCGCTCAGTTGTCCTGTCCGGGCATCCTGTCAGCTGCCGTGTAAGAGGAGGACCTCACGTGGGCTCTCACATTGATCGCCAGACGAGCGACTTGGCCGAGTCCTACCTCAAAGGCGGGATTTCGCGGCGGGCATTCGTAACCCGGCTGCTGGCGCTCGGCCTCGCGCCCGGAGCCGTCGCCTCGGTCGTCGCCGCATGCAGCAACCCGTCCCCGTCCGCCAGCAGCAGCAGCAGCGCGGCGCCCGGGGAGCTGGCGGGCAACGTGCGGTTCCTCGTCGGCCCCTGGTCCAACCAGGAGGTGGCCCATCAGCAGCACACCGCTAAGGCGTTCCAGGCCCTGCATCCCAAGGTCACGTTCTCGTTCCGCCTGTACGACTGGGGCTCCGCCGGTCAGCAGATCAACACGTCTGTGATCGAAGGTGCGCAGGACATCTACATGACGACGGAGAGCTCCTATCCGGACTACGAGGCGCACGACACCTTCGTCGATCTCACCCCGCGCGTCAATGCTCCGTCCTTCGCGGCGGAAAAGGCCAAGTACCTCTATATGAACCGGATCGAGTCCTACGGCCCGAAGATCCTCGGCCTCCCGATCAGCTGGCACGTCGAGGATGCCATGTTCGTGAACATGGACATGGTGAACGCGGCAGGGTTCGACGAGAGTTTCGCCGACACGTGGCCCACCTTCCTCGAAGCCGTCACCAAGATGACCAAGCCGGGTAAGACGTACGGGTTCGGGATCGGCATCCAGATCGGCGGGTACGGCGAGTGGTACCAGCGCCTCCGTGCCGCCGGCGGCTCGTATCTCACTCCGGATCTCAAGACCGTCAACGTCAACCATCCGGACGTCGTGCTGGCGACCCAGCAGTTCGCCGATCTGTTCAAGAAGGGGATAGCGCCGCCGCTCGGCACCTACACGTATGACGACGCGCCAGCGGCGTTCGCCGCCGGCAAGATGGCGATCTACTCCTCCGACCTCGCCACGACGACGACGCTGCCCGCGAAGGTCCCCTTCAACTGGAAGCTGCTGCCGTATCCGCCCGGCCCGGTCAAGCGAGTCAACTTCAACGACCTGAGCCTGTACATGATCAACCCTCAGTCATCGGACCAGGATCTGATGTGGGAGGTTCTGAAGTGGTGGACCTCGGCGCCAAACGATGCTTACTGGGCCGGCCACTCGGGTACTTACCCGGCGCAGGTCGACGCTCCGCATTACGGCTACAGCAAGTGGGCGGCGCCGCAACTGGGTGAGGCGTTCGCGTCGTTCCAGAAGTACGCCGTCGGGTTGGAGAACTTCCCGCAGTGGGCAGATGTCGAGAACGCTGCGGAGGCCGAGATCCAGAACTGCTACGGCGGGAAGGAGACGGCGCAGCAGGCCGTTGAAAACGTCGCGAAGATCGTCCAGCAGCAGACAGGAGCCGCCGCGTGAGGCTCCCGGCCGCCGGGGCAGCCAGCCCTGGCCTGGCCCGCGGCGTGGCAGGCGACAGTCGGCTGACGCGCTAGAAGGGGGCTCGTCGGTTGGCTGGGATGCGCCTTTCGCCCGCGGAGCACCGTCGGCTGCGGAGGCGTGCCTGCTTTCAGCGTGAGCTTACGGGCTGGGCGTTTCTCGGCCCGATGTTCTTCTTCTTTGTCCTGTTCCTGCTCGTGCCGGTGCGTGGGAACGTTCTGGTGGAGTACCCGGTCGGGCGGTTTGCTGGGCGTAACCACGAACGTGGGCCTCAAGAACTACACGCACGTTTCCGCAGCAGGTGGATGCGCTGACCGCCGTGAAGAACACGCTCTATTTCGCGGTGCTGTCGGTTCCCCTGACGCTCGTGCTCGGGGTGCTGCTGGCGCTCCTGATGGTCAAGAGTGGGCCGCGGCGGCGGCGTCTACCGCTTCCTGATCTACTTCCCGACCCTCGTCCCTGGTGTCGTGGCCGGGCTCATCTGGCTGTTCCTCACGAACCCCGACTTCGGGTTGTTCAACAACATCTTGCACGCCATCGGGGCCAAACCGGTCGTGTGGCTGGGAGAGAACTCGGCGCTGCGGACGCTGGCCGCGGTCGACGTCTGGCGTAACGCGGGGTATTGGGCGATCTTCTTCATCGCCGCCCTCATCGGCCTGCCGCAGGAGCTGTACCAAGCCGCGGCGCTCGATGGGGCCGGGCCGCTGGCGCGCTTCTGGCATCCTGACGCTGCCGATGCTGAGGCGGATCATTGCTGTTCGCGCTCGTCGTGTCGACGATCTTTGGGCTCCAGGTATTCGACACCGCCCTGATCATGACGGCGGGCGGACCGGGCTATGCGACGACGACAATCGTCTACCGCGTCTGGCAGTACGTCTTCGCCTATCCCGACGAGATCGGGCTGGCGGCCGCCATGTCCTCGTTGCTCGTCGTCGCCATCCTCGTTCTTACTCTGGTCCAGCTTCGAGCGCTGCGCAGCCGGCGAGGGTTGGATTAGCGTGGCCACGGTCAAGCAGGTCGAGCCCCGTCCCGCCGCCCGAGGCGGCGCCGCAGGCACCAGTCTCCAGCAGGGAGGCTCGTCGCGCGCACCGACGTCGCCGACTCGGATCCACTCGGCCGGCACGCCGCCCTGGCGCTCGCCACGCTGGTGTTTGTCGTCCCGTTCTACTACGTCATTCTGGCGTCTGTGAAAAACAGCAATCAGATCTTCTCCTACCCGCCGAAGCTGCTTCCTTTTCCGCTCTTCCTCGGAAACTTCAAGGAGCTGCTGCGGCCAGACTCAATTTCTGCGGTGGATGCTGAACACGCTGATCGTCGCGGGCTCGGTCGCCGCTATCAAGGTCTTGATAGACTCAATGGCTGGATATGCGCTGGCCAAGCTGCAGATCACGGGAAAGCGGATCATCTTTCTCCTCATGCTGATCCTGCTCATGGTGCCTCTGAGCGCCCTGATCGTGCCGCTCTGGACGCTGATCAAGATGTTCGGCCTGCTCGACACGTACTGGGCGCTGATCCTGCCCGCGCTCGCCAACCCGCTCGGGGTGTTCCTGATGCGGCAATTCATTCTCGGTCTGCCCTCGGACCTCATGAATGCCGCCCGGCTCGATGGGATGAGCGAGTTCAGCGATCTACTGGCGCATCGTCCTGCCGCTGATCAAACCCGGCCTGGTGGTCCTGGCGGTGATCATCTTCACCGATCAATACATCAGCTTCATCTGGCCGCTCATCGCGACGACCAGCAACAACATGGAACTGCTGACCGTCGGCGTCGCCAACTTGCACTCGCGCGGCGGAGTCAACTTCGGTCTCTGGTCGGCTTCGGCGGTCATGTCGCTCGTGCCGATCGCCGATCGTGTTCTTCGCGCTGCAGCGGCAATTCATGTCTCGTTCCCTGACGGGCGCCCTGAAGCAGTGAGCCAACGCGTGGAGGAACTGTGAGCGATGCCGTCCGATCCCGCGATCGAGATGGTCGACGTCTGCAAGGACTACGGCTCGGTACGGGCGGTGCAGAACGTCGATCTCGCCATCGCCGAGGGAGAGTTCGTCGTCTTGCTGGGGCCGTCCGGTTGCGGGAAGAGCACGTTGCTGAAGCTGGTGGCCGGTCTCGAGGACCTCAGCAGTGGAGAGGTCTACATCGGCGGACGGCTCGCGAACTACCTGAGGCCCGGGGACCGTGACGTGGCCATGGTCTTCCAGAACTACGCGCTCTACCCGCACATGACCGTCCGGAAGAATCTCGGCTTTCCCTTGCGCAGGCAGCGGAAATCAACGAGCTTCGTTACGGAGCGGGTTGACTTCGCGGCCGGCCTGCTGCATCTGCAAGCCGAGCTGGACCGCTATCCAGACGAGCTCTCGGGCGGGCAGAGGCAGCGCGTCGCCCTGGGTCGCGCCATCGTGCGGGAACCATTCGCGTTTCTCATGGACGAGCCGCTGTCCAACCTCGACGCTCTGCTGCGGGTGCAGATGCGGACGGAGCTGCTCCGGCTTCACCGCCGGGTCGGCCGGACGACGATTTACGTGACCCACGACCAGATCGAGGCGATGACCATGGCCGACCGGCTCGTCGTCATGCGGGACGGTGTCGTGCAACAGGTCGGTCCTCCCGATGACGTGTACGACCGGCCGGTCAACACGTACGTGGCGACGTTTGTCGGTGCCCGCTCGATGAATCTCTTCGAGGGCCGTGTCGTCACCGCGAACGGTAATCGCCGATTCGAGGGGCCCTTCTCGCTCGATCTGTCCGCAGGCTCCGCTACCGGGAACAGCCGACGGCGAGATCGTGCTCGGGGTGCGTCCCGAGGACGTGTCGGTCTGTCCCGACGGCACCCCGGGGCAGCTGACCGGAGTCGTCGAGCTCGGGGAACGAATCGGCGGAGACGTCTATCTCAATGTCCGGATGCCAGAGGGAAGCACGATCGTCGTCTCTGTCGATGCGTCAAACAAGATCAGCGAGGGCCAGTCGCTCTGCATGCAGGTAGCTCAAGACAATCTCTGTTTCTTCGGCCCCGATGGAGCCCGGCTCAGCACAGGAGGGCGAGATTCGTGACAGGCAGCGCCCCGGCCAGCGTGAGGAGCGACACGTTGCCGCTCAGCGTGGGACCAGATCGAAGGCATCTGGTGGACCAGTCAGGTCACGCCGTGCTCATTCAGGGTGATGCCGCGTGGTCGCTGATCGTCAACACGACGGTGGACGAGGCGACCTGGTATCTGGACCAGCGCAGGGCGCAGGGATTCAACGCCATCTTGATCAATTTGATCGAGCGGCTATTCGCCACGGACGCGCCGAGAAACCTGATGGGTGACGAGCCGTTCACGACTCCCGGCGATTTCACCACTCCCAACGAGTCATATATGGCCCATGCGGAGCGGATCCTGGACCTGGCTCGTGCCCGGGGCATCATCGTCATCCTGTATCCGGCGTTTCTCGGATATCCACGACCTCACTATCCGGGTTACGAAGGCCAAGCCGAGGGGTGGTACGACGAGGTCGTGGCGAACGGTCAGGACGGATGCCGCGCATACGGGGAATACCTGGGGCGGCGATTCGGCGGCTACGAGAACGTGATCTGGAGCATCGGCGCCGACCGGAACCCCGAGGACGCCCGGGCCGGTCTCGAGGCGCTCGCGTCGGGTATCAAGAGCGACCGCGCCTGGCTGCCTGATGACCGCGCAGATGCTGCCGGAGCATTCGGCGGCCGAGGAGTATCCGGACGCCGACTGGCTCGACCTGCTGAGCACGTACTCGTACACGATCATCCCTCGCTTGCTCGAGCGCGATTGGTCCAGCACACCAACGCGCCCGTTCTTCCTCGTGGAGTCCGCGTACGAGAACGAGCACGACGCAAGCCAGCTTCAGATCCGGCGTGCCGCCTACTGGTCGGTGCTGGGCGGTGGCATCGGGCACGTCATGGGGAACAAGCCCATCTGGTTCTACGGGCCGGGATGGAAGGACCAGGTCGCGAGCGACGGCGCCGCCGGTCTGGCGCGGTGGGGCGGGTTCTTCCGGTCCGTCAACTGGCCAGCGCTCGTTCCAGACTACGATCGGGCGCTCGTCTCGAGCCGGTCGTGGCGAGGCTCGAGGGCTGAATCAGATCGGAGCCGCGCGGTCCGGGGATGGCCGGCTGGCCGATCGTCTACGTCCCCGAGCAGCGGCCGATCACGATCGAGACGGGTGTTCTTGCCGGGCCGGCCGTCGCGGCCACGTGGTTCGACCCGGTCAGCGGGAAGCGGCTGCCCGGCGGGACCCTCGCCGTGAACGGACCGGCGGTCCTCACGCCCCCCTACCCGGAAGATGCCGTTCTGCTGCTCGAGGCGACGGCCGCGCCGGCAGACGGGAGATGACTGCCCGATGGCGATCATGACCGTCAACGGACCCATCGAGGCGGACCAGCTGGGCCTGACCCTGGCGCACGAGCACATCTTCTGCGACACCTCAGGGGACTTCCGCGCGCCGCCCGGCCAACATCGAGAGCCTGATGGCGGCCATGGGGGTAGATCTCGAGGCCGGCATCACGCTCCCGAGCCTGGGCTTTCTCTGGCGGGAGCCGCAATGGTCCGTCAGCAACCAGATCCTCGAAAGCTACGAGGACGCCGTCGACGAGCTGCGGTGGGCGCGACGTGCGGGAGTAACGGCGGTGATCGATCCGACGCCCATCGGGCTCGGGCGAAAGCCAGCGGCATTGCGGCGCCTGAGCGTGGAGCTCGGCATGCACGTTGTCGCGGGCGACCGGGTACTACCGCGACAAGTTTCACCCGCCGGAAGTCGCGGCGATGACGGTCGCGGAGATCGAGAACGTGATCTATCGCGAGGTCGCCGAGGGCATGGATGGGACGGACGTACGCGCCGGGCTCATCGGGGAGCTGGGCACGAGCGGCCAGCAGATCACGCCGAGCGAGGAAAAGGTCCTGATCGCCGCCGCCCGCGTGCAGCGCGAGACGAAGACCCCCATCATGGTTCACACCGAAGGGCGTCCGCGAGACCGTATTGCGCGCACTCGCCCTGCTCGAACGGAACGGCGCCGATATCGGGAAGGTTCACATCTGTCATGTGAACCGCGCCCGCGTGGTGGAAGGACGTGGTCAGCCGCGGGGCGACGATCGGCCTGGACTGTTTCGGCTCGATCTTCTCGATCGATTCAGAGACAGCGATGAACCCCACCGATCAGGCGCGGATCGAGGATCTGCGGGAGATATTCGATTCCGGTCATGGGGACAAGGTGCTGGTCAGCAACGACATCTGCATGAAGATGCGGCTCCACAAGTACGGCGGATGGGGCTACGACCATATCCAGACGAACCTGTATCCGTTCCTTCACCGTGCGGGCTTCACCGACGCGGAGCTGAGCATGGTGTTTGAGGAGAACCCGCGCCGGTTCCTCGACACACCGGATCACGCCACGTGAGTGCTGCCTACAGGCACATCTGCCCCCCGTTCGACGGGGTAATAGCCACCAGTGGCGTAGCTCGCGTCCGGCGAGGTGAGCCAGGCGATCAGCCCCGCGACCTCGGAAGGCTGGCCGACGCGGGCGAGCGGGATGAGCCGCTGGGCCTCGGCCAGCAGTTCTGCGTCGGCAAGCACGTGGTCGTTCATCCGGGTGTCGATGAACCCGGGAACGACGATATTGACGCGGATCCCCAGGGGCGCCAGTTCCCCGGCCATGACGCGAGCGAGGGCATGACACCCTCCCTTGGCGGCGCTGTAGGCGTGTTCTCCGAATGCGAACCCATAAAGGCCGGTGGGGGAGCCAATGACCACGATCGAGCCGCCGCCGTCCGCCGTCATGGCCTGAACCACATACTTGCAGGTCAGAAACATCCCAGTGAGGTTTGTGCGGATGATCCGCTCCCAGACCGGCAACTCGAGGCGGTCGACCCGTGCGTCACCAGTGAGGCTCATCGAAATGCCGGCCGCCGCCACGGCGGCGTCGAGCCCGCCCCATCGAGAGGTGACCGTCGCAACCGCGGCGGCGACCTGCTGCTCATCTCCCACGTCGGCCAGCAGCTCGAGCACGTCAGCGCCTGATTGCCGGAGTTGTTCGGCGGTGGCGGCCAGGTCCTGCTCGCGGATGTCGAGGATGGCGACCGAAACCCCCTCGGCGGCGAGCCTAGCCGCCGCCGCGCGCCCGATACCGCCGGCGGCTCCGGTGACGAGCGCACGCCGCGGCACGGCCGATCCTCCATCGACCGCCGTGGTCACCACGCTCCTCCGTCAGCCCTGTCCAGGGTGACGAGTGCCACCGCGGGACTAGGCGATGGCGGGTACATAAGCCCAGCGGAATCGCCGGTCGGCCTGATCCGAGGGGCCACCACGGGCGAGACTCCTTTACTGGAACATTCGCTCAGATCGTGCACATTCGCTCGTTGGCAGTATGAGCGCGGAGATGGAGGGATGGCAAGACCCAGAGGGATTCTTCACCGAAGGGCGTACGGGCTGGGGCAGCGGGGATGTGGCCAGGCGGACAGGGAGCCGTCCCGGAATTCGAGCTCGAGTTGCAACAGGCGAAGCCCGACCAGCTCCTTCGTGACTAGGGCGAGCAATTGTCAAGACCTGTGGATCAAGATCATTAAGCTGCTTCGGGCTGGGCTTCCTCGCCGGGCCGTTCGACGAGCTTGCCGTTGATGAAGGTTGCTCCGGCGCGGACCAGGGCGACCAGGTGGGGTGCGTTGACGGCGCGCCAGCGGTCTTGTGCTGACTCGATGAGCTTGAACGCCATGGCCAGTCCGGCTGCCCGCGAGCCGGGGCCCTTGGTGACCTTGGTGCGGTGGCGGACGGTGGCGAAGGTGGACTCGATCGGGTTGGTGGTCCGCAGGTGCACCCAGTGCTCGGCGGGGTAGTCGTAGAAGGCGAGCAGCTGGTCAAGGTCGTCGGTGATCTTCGTGACAGCCTTGGGGAACTTCGCCCCGTAGGCCGCCTCGAACGCCTTCACCGCCGCCAGGGCGTGGTCTTTGTCCTCGGCGCCCCAGATCTCCGCGAGGGCCTTTTTGGCTCCCGGGTGAGCGGACTTGGGCAGCGCGGCCAGGATGTTCGCGGTCTTGTGGAACCAGCACCGGCCCTCCCTGGCCTGCGGGAAGACCTCCCGCAGCGCGCCCCAGAACCCCAGCGCCCCATCCCCGACGGCGAGCACCGGGGCGCGCATCCCGCGGCGGGCGCAGTCGCGCAGCAGGTCCGCCCACGACTCGGTGGACTCCCGGTAGCCGTCGGCGAGGGCGATGAGCTCCTTGCGCCCGTCGGCGCGCACGCCGATCAGCACCAGCAGGCACAGCTTGTGCTCTTCCAGCCGGATGTTCACGTGGATCCCGTCGGCCCACAAGTAGACATAGTCCACGGCCGGCAGGTCCCGGGCTGCGAACGCGCGCTGCTCAGCCTGCCAGGTTTCGGTGAGCCGGGTGATCACCGCCGCCGACAGCCCCGCCGAGGAGCCCAGGAACTGGCCCAGCGCGGGCACGAAGTCGCCGCTGGACAGGCCGTGCAAGTACAGCAGCGGCAGCACCTCGGTGACCTTCGGGGTCTTGCGGCACCACGGCGGCAAGATCACCGAACAGAACCGCATCCGCTCGCCGGTGGCCGGGTCGGTGCGCTTGTCGTTGACCCGCGGCATGGTCACCTCGATGGCGCCCGCGCTGGTCAGCACCTCCCGGCTCTGGTGGTAACCATTGCGGACCACCAGGCGGCGGCCATCTCCGCCGCGCTCGGCAGCGAACCGGGCGATGTAGGCATCCACCTCCGCCTGCACCGCCCCGGCCAGCATCCGCCGCGCTCCCTGGCGGACAATCTCATCGATCAGCGACGGTGAACGATCATTCCCGCCCTCATGGCCAGGGCAGCCGTCAGCGACTACGGTGAGCATCGGGTTGTACCTTCCCGACCGGCGTTCCAGCGCCGATCTTGCTTGAGAACCTCTACTCGATCACCGGGAAGGTACACCCCTCCCCGGCCGATCCACAGGTTTCAAGCATTGCTCACTAGGGCATCCAGAAACCCGCCGTGGAGGGCGCCGAGGATTACCTCGGTCCTGTGCAGGCCACCGGTGATGGCTGCCACCTGGGCATGCCCGGCAGGCGGCGATCTCCTTGATCAGCGCAAGATCCGCGGTATCGGCGTAGACGTTTGTGTCTCACAGCCAGTGCGTGGCCCCTGACTGCTGCCCGGCAATGCCGGACAGGCGGGCGCGATACTGGCCCGTGTTGAACGATGCCTCTCTGTCCTCATAACCCAGAGGTCGCGGGTTCAAATCCCGCCCCCGCTACCAGGAAGTGCAGGTCAGGGGCCTGATCGCCAGGACGGCGGTCGGGCCTCTTGATCATCCGTTGGCGGTTCGTTGGCGGGATCTTGCCTCTGAGAGCGGCACGTCCTGTATGGGACTGGCAGGTATTGGCATCGCTGCCCGCGGTTCGGCGCAGCGTTGTGGGCTCCTTGGTACTGGTCGCGTGATGCTGCTGGCAGCTCGGGCAACACCAGCGCGTGACCGGTCGTATCGTCTTGTTCCTGGCGGCCCATCCGGCTTCGGACTGGACGATCCCGCAGGTGCTTCGGCCCGGCTTCGATCACTGGGCCGGGCGCCGCGGCTGCCAGGCGTGTCACGGGCGGGCCACGGACGCTGGTGTTCGCCCGGTGGCTGGGCTGCTGCCGCCCGGCGCGCGCGTTATCTCGTCGTCCATCAGCTGCAGGGCCGGGCGGAAGTCTGGTCGCTACTGGGGTGGCCACCGAGCGTACGGGCCCTGGGGGCTGGAGGACATTGGTCTGCGTGGTGCCAGAGCCCCGGGCCGCGGCCGGGCTATCCGGCCGTCTTCTGGCCGCAGAGGGCGGCCTGTCAGTTCCGCAGCGTCTTCCGCACGTACTGCGCGACCGTTTCGCGGGCCGCCGGCGAATGAACGCCCGCCGCTACCTCTACCACCTGCTGACCGGAGCCGACCTGCACGACCCCCGTCACGAGCTGGCGTTTCGCACCGGCCTGGACCACAGCCGCTATTACGAGTTCAGTGACCCCATGACCGTCCCGCTGCGGGCTGCCACTGTATGAGCATGCTAGCCAGATGCTGGACCGTCTCGGCATCGACGAACCCGTCACCTGGGAACCGCCTCCCGACTGCTGCAGCGAGCTTGCGTTGCCCGGCCGCGACCCCGCCGACATCGACCTGCAGGCGCTACACGAGCTGGTCGTCCTCCAGAAGCTGCCAGTCGGCCAAGCCGCCGGGCAGCTGCGGACCACCACGTACCACGTCCGGTTCGCGCTCGAATCCATTCCAAGGGCGGCCCGGCAATGGGGCCGCAGCACCCCGCCGTCCGCCTGGATCCTTCGGCAGCAGGCGCCGCAAATCCTGACCAGGGAATTCTTCGAACGCGAATACCTTCAAGCTGGGAAGAGGCTGCGGCAAATCGCGGCCGAAACCGGGTTCTACCGCCCGCTCGTCGCACACTACGCACCCAAGGCGGGGATCAGCCTCGCCCACTCACCGTCACCGAAGGACATTGACAAGGACTGGCTGCGCGAGCAGTACCTGGACCGGCAGCGCCCCTACGCTGACATCGCGGCAGAACTGGGTGTGGCCGTCATGACGGTCTACGACGCCGCCCGCCGGTATGGCATCACCTCCCGCGCGCCGGGTGTGCACAGCTTCCCCCAGATGATCACCAAGCTGGGCAAAGACACCCCCCGGGATGTCCGCCGCGCTGTCGAAGGCGGCCTGCAGGGCTGGCACCGGCTGCGCAGGTTCCAGATCGCCATGACTTTCCCCACCATCGAGGCCGCTGCCACCAGCCTGGGCGCACACCAGTCGCCGCTGGTCCACCAGTTCCGAAGGCTCGAACGCGATATCGGAGCCACGCTCTACCATCCGTCCACCGCCCGCCAGGCCATGCGGCCAACCCGCCGCGGGGCCGCGCTCCTGCACGCACTCGACCGGCCCGATGTCCAGGCGCTCCTTCGCGCACACGCTTCAGACCCGGCGGCGAAAACACGCAGCCCGGCTGGGCTCCGGCCTGGGAAGACTCGCCCCTCGACGCCGGAACAGTGTCGCGCTGAACCTGCTCCGCCTGGTCGGCTGGCGCACGCTGAACCCTTCCAGCGCCTCCTACCTCGGGTTCGCCTGAGGCACATGGTCCGATCTGGTTAGAGGCGGCCGGGCTGGGAGCGCATGATGCCCGCACTTCCCCCGCCACCCTGACTGGCTGAGGCATCGTGTCACGCGCGTCCGGGCTTGCTGGCAGGATACGAACTTGAACGTCCGGTAGCCGTGGGGATACACGATGATCAGGGCAGAGGGGAGGCGGCACCGTGGCGCGAGCACTACAGCGCTGGATCGAAGTGACGCCCTCCCAGTTCGCTCTCGTCCTCGACCTGCTCGCGTTCCTCTACATCACGGCCACGGCCGTCCTGCTCTGCGTGGAGATCAACGTCGTGCGCGTCAACCGCCTGCACCCCCGGTCGCTGCTTACCCCCTTCACCGACAACGTCACCCTGACGATCGGCGACCGGCGCGCGTACTCTCGCCAGGCCAAAGCCCAGCGCAGCAAGGGCTTCCAGCACGTCGAACGTCAACTTTTGACCCGCCGTCATCTGAACCAGGCCACGACGATCCCAGCCCGTAAACAAAGGCGTCGAGTTCCGTCAGGCAAGCCACCGCCAGAACGTTCCGTTCTGGCTCGACTCAGGCGGTGCTCGCGACCGGTAGCCGCGGGCGTCGCCGGAGCGGACTGGCGCGGGCTGCCAGAAGTTCCGGTTTACGATGACCACGTGCGCCAAGAGCGCGCCGGGCCGGGCTCAGACTGGGTGAAGGACATGTCCACTGTGAAGAATGCTGCCAAACGGCCGGAAGGCCGCGGCCAGTCGCTCAGTAACAGCGAGCCAGCGGATGGCCGGGCGGCCCGGTCGCACCGGTCCCGCCGAGCGATCGTCAACGCGATGCGCGCGCTGCATGCCGAGGGGGATCTGCGCCCGACCGCCCCGCGCGTCGCTGAGCGGGCGGGCGTGTCGCTGCGTACGGTCTGGCAGCAGTTCGCCGACATGGAGACTCTGCTGGTCGAGGCAAACCGCCGCGACAACGAGATTCTGCAATCGCTGATGACGCAGATCGACCCGGACCAGTCGCTGGCCGCACGGATCGCGTTTTTTACCGGCCAGCGGGCACGCATCCTGGAGCAGATGACCCCCAGCTGGCGGGCGGCCCGCCTGCACGCGCCGTTCTCCGAGCAGCTCCGGCGCAACAAGACCCGGACGCTGGCGATAGCCAAGGCGGAGCTCGAGGTGGTCTTCGCGCGGGAACTGGGCGAGCTCGCCGGACCGCGGCGTCAACAACTCCTCGACCGCCTGCATGCGATCAGCATCTGGTCATTCTGGGAGTCGTTGCGGGACGAGCTCGGCCTCGACCCGGAGCAGGCGAGGCAGCTCTTCGGCTCGACATTCACCGCGCTGCTCGCCGAGGCCGGATTCCGCTGACCCCCGCCCCGGTATCCCTGCCGGTGACTCGATGTGGTAACAGCCTGGTATCAGGCCATTGAATTTGCACTCATAGTGCGGATACCGTGACCTCGGCGCCCGGGGCCGCCGGGCATACGCCGGCAGCGATGATGGCGAGGTCAGCATGAGCAGGACTGCGGAAGGTCCGGCCGTTAGCGGCCACCCAGGAAAGGCATCCTGGCTGTGGCGCCGGCAGCTCGATATCTATCCGGAGACCGGCCCGCGGACGTTGTACCTCGCGATCACTGTGCTGGCCACGATCACGCTATATTACGAGCTGTACGTGGTCGGCTCGGTGTCCACGCTGCTGCTGACCAACCTGCACATGAGCTTCACGTTCTTCGTGGTGATCCTGGCGTTCGGGAACCTGATCGGGGCGTTCGGCTCGCTGTTCGCCGGGCTGGCCGACCGGCTGGGCCGGGCCAATCTGGTAGTCGGCGGGCTGCTCGTCACCGGGGTGTTCACCGCCTTCATCCTGCCCGCCGCGACCAACAGGTGGGCCTGGGGCATTGCGACCTTCGCCGTCGGCCTGGTCGAGGGCGTCTGCCTGGTGGCCACTCCAGCGCTGATCAGGGATTTCTCCCCGCAGGTGGGCCGGGCCACGGCGATGGGGTTCTGGACCAGCGGCCCGGTGGTGGGCAGCCTGATCGTCGCGGTCGTGGGCAGCGCCACCATCCCCGCGGTCGTGCACGACGACCGGATCTGGACCCATCAGTACCTGATCTGTGGCATCGCCGGGCTCGTCGTGTTCCTGATCGCCCTGGTCGGGCTGCGCGAACTGTCTCCCCAGCTCCGTGACCAGCTGATGGTGACGATCCGGGACCGGGCGCTGATCGAGGCCCGGGCCAAGGGCCTGACCGAGGCGGAGATCGGGGCAGCGCTCAGGCACCCATTCCGGCAGCTGCTCAAGCCCGACGTGATCGTCTCCGCTTTCGCGGTGTCGGTGATGCTGCTGATCTACTACACGGCCGTCGGTTTCAGCCTGATCTATCTGACCACCGTGTTCGGGTTCTCGGTCAAGGACGCCAACGGCCTGGGCAACTGGAACTGGGGCTTCAACGTCATCGCGGTGATCCTGATCGGGTTCATCTCCGACCGGTTCCGGGTCCGCAAGCCGTTCATGGTGATCGGCGGCGTGCTGGCCGCGGTGATGACGGTGGTGTACCTGGAGCAGGCGGGCCGCCATCCCGGCTACTACACCCTGGCGGTCATGCTGGCGGCGCTGGCGTTCGGCCTGGGCGTGGCCTACACCCCGTGGATGGCGAGCTTTACCGAGACCGTGGAGGCCCGCAACCCCGCGCTCACCGCCACCGGGCTGGCCATCTGGGGCTGGATCGTCCGGGTGACGGTCTTCGTCGCCTTCCTGATCATCCCGGCCGTGGTCAACTCGGTCACCCCGCTAGTCAGCTACGGCGCTACCGTGCAAGCGTACTCGACCCAGTACGCCAGCGAGCTGGCGTTCGCCAGCGCGCACCCGGACGTCGTGGCGGCCGCCCAGAAGGTCCCCCCGTCGGTCGTAGCCACCGCTCAGAAGATCCCCCCGTCGGTCCTGGCCACCGCGCAGAAGGACGCCACGCAGCTCGCGAACGCGCAGAAGTTCGCGCCCGAACTCGCGGTGATCCAGGCCCACCCGGCGCTGTTCGCCAGGCTGGCCACCTACAAGAACCCGGCCACGATCCCGCCGGGCCTCCAGGCCCAGGCGATCGCTGCCGCCGGCGGCGGAGCCAAGGGCCTCAAGATCCTTACCACGATCGCGGCAAACCAGGCGGCCATCGACGGCGTGATCGCGGTCGCGCCCGCGCTGAAGACCGTCGTCCCGTACGCGGCGGACCTGAAGACGATCGCCCCCTACGCGGCGGAGTTGACCGCCATGGCACCGTACTCGGCGCAACTGACGGCGCTGTCCAAGGTCCCGCCGTCGGCGCTAGCCTACTTGAAAGCCCATGGCGCCGCGGTGACCAAGGCCGCCGCGCAGACCGCCGGGCAGTGGAAGACGTGGTACTGGATCTGCTTCGGCGGCATCGTGTTCTTCCTGCTGTCCATCCCGCTGCTGCGCGGCCGGTGGCGGCCGCGCGACGCCCGCAGGGACGAGGCCGAGCACGAGGCCATGGTCCAGGCCGAACTGGCCAAGCTCACCAGCTGAGCCCACAGCCCGCGCGACAGCCCGGGACTAAGCCGGACGGCCAGCCCGCTGAACGAGAGGACAGAGGTAATGCCGCGGTTCGGCACTAAGCAACTCGACATCAAGGAGCAGAACGCAGCAGTTGAGCGGGTCCTGGAGGTCACCGAGAACCCTCGCCACCGGTACCTGCTCCAGTCCTACCTCCGGCACCGGTACCTGGAATCGGCGGGACGCTACCAGGAGATCTTCGCGCCCGAGATGACCGTCGAGCATCCCGTCTACCGGTTCAGCCTGATCGGGCAGCCGAGGTTCACGCTGGACGGCCGCCCGCAGGTGGAGGCGGTTTACCAGCACTGGACGCAGACGGATCAGTGCGTCTTCTACGTCGAGGACGAGACCGTGGCGGTCGGCGACCACCTGATCGTGGGCCGGGGCATCGGCTACCAGCAACGGCTCGGCGCCGAGCTCGCGCCGTCCGGCGTCGATGCCGACGCCGACGCGATGTACCTTGAGCGTTTCCAGATGGTCATGGTCTGGCCGTATGACGACCAGTGCCGCTTGATCGGCGAGGACCTCTGGGAATTCGACGACGCCGAGCGTGCTCTCATCAAGCTCGATCCCGCCGACGTGCTGACCGCCAAGCAGGCAGGCGAGCTGCTCGAGCCGCTGATCAAGCCGCTGCCGCCCTTCGACCCCAGCTTCCTGCCGCATGAGTGAGGCCGTGCGATGAAGGCGGTCACCTGCCAGAATTCCGAGCTGAAGCTCGTTGACCTGCCGGATCCGCAGCCGGGCCCCGGCCAGGTTGTTATCAACGTCCTTGGCTGCGGTATCTGCGGTTCCGATCTGCACGTCCGTCACCACGCCGACGCGGAGGCCGAGGTGCTGGCGGAAATCGGCTACGACGGCTTCATGCGTTCCGGTCAGCAGGTGGTGCTTGGCCACGAGTTCGTCGGCGAGGTCACCGGCTACGGGCCAGCGACCCGGAGGAAGATACCGGCCGGGACCGCCGTGGTGGCGGTGCCGCTCACCCGCCGCGGAGACGAGTTGCACGCGATCGGTCTCTGTGCGGCGGCACCGGGCGGGTACGCCGAACGGGTGGTGGTCGAGGAGTCGCTCATGTTCGCGCTACCGAACGGCCTGTCGCCCAAGCTCGCCGTCCTCACCGAGCCGCTGGCGGTCGGCTGGCACGCGGTCCGCCGCGCGGAGGTCAAGAAGAATGACGTGGCCATCGTGATCGGCTGCGGCCCCGTCGGCCTGTCGATCATCTGCATGCTCAAGGCCCGCGGCGTCGGCACGGTCGTGGCGAGTGATTTCTCCGCTGGCCGGCGGCAGCTCGCCAGCGCGTGCGGCGCGGACATCGTGGTAAACCCGAGCGAAGCATCGCCGTACGAGGCACCGGGAGACCGCGGTTTCCTGACAACTCTCCCGGCCGCCGTCGGGCTGGCAATTGGAACGATGGAGAAGCTCAGGCCCCTGCTGGTGCCATGGCAGCATGTCTGGCGCCTCGGTGAGACGCTGGGCGGGAAGCCGAAGCACCCGGTGATCTTCGAGTGCGTCGGCGTTCCCGGCATCCTGGACGGCATCATCGCAAGCGCGCCGCTGTTCTCGCGCGTGGTGGTGGCCGGGGTCTGCGTGGAACCAGACACCATCCGGCCGGTGATGGCGATCAACAAGGAGGTCGATATGCGGTTCGTCGTGGGCTACACACCGCTGGAGTTCCGCGACACGCTCCACATGCTGGCCGAGGGCAAGGTGAACGCGGCGCCGATCACGACCGGAACCGTTGGGCTGCCCGGCGTCGAGGCCGCCTTCGGTGCGTTGGCAGACCCCGGAAGGCACGCGAAAATCATCATCGACCCAGCGAGCCCGGCCACGGCGCCCGAAGCCGTATCCTGAGGTCGGGCAGGCCGGGTAGACGTTTCTCCATCGTCGCCCTCGCCGGCGCGGCTCACCGGGGTCTGGCCGTCCGCTCTCGCGGCTGCGGCCTGCCTCGAAGCGCCCGGCGCGGCGCCGGTCACGGCTGTCTCAGGTTCTTCTTCAGGATCTTGCCGGTGGCACTCTTGGGGAGGCTGTCGCGGAACTCGATGCTGCGCGGGTACTTGTAGGCGGCTACCCGCTGCTTGACGTATTCCGTGAGCTCAGCCGCGGTGGCCGTCTGACCGGGTTTGATAGTGACGATGGCGTGCACGTCCTCACCCAGCTTTGCGTCGGGTACGCCGACGACGGCGGCCTCGGCGACGGCGGGGTGAGCGTAAAGCACCTCCTCCACCTCCCGCGGGTAGACGTTGTATCCGCCGCGGATGATCAGGTCCTTGATCCGGTCAACGATGAACAGGTACCCATCGAGGTCGAAGTAGCCGAGGTCGCCGGTGTGGAACCAGCCGCCGGCGAAAGCCTGCGCGGTGGCCTCGGGGTTTCCGTGGTAGCCGGTCATCACGTTCGGGCCGCGGACCACGATCTCGCCGACATGCTCGGGGCCGGGCGGCAGCGGACGTCCCTGCTCGTCCCATATCTGCACACGCACAGACCAGATCGGCTTGCCGACGCTGTAGACCTTGCGCTCGGCGGCGCTGACGTTGAACGTGGTGGTGGAGGAGGTCTCCGACAGCCCGTATCCCTCCAGGATCGCCACCCCGAACCGGTGCTCGAAGGCGTCGATGATCTCGGCCGGTATCGGCGCCCCACCGGACACAGCGACCCGCAGCGATGACAGGTCATAGCGGTCCAGGCATGGAGCGTTCAGCAGCGCGACGTACATGGTCGGCACGCCCTCGAAGATGGTCACCCGGTCCCGCTGGATCGTCGCCAGGACAGCTACCGGATCGAACCGCGGGACCAGCGACATGGTTCCGCCCAGCAACACGCAGACGTTCATGATGGATGACAGGCCGAAGATGTGGAACAGCGGCAGCACCACGATCACGATGTCGCTGTCATTGACCTCGAACAGCCGCCCGGACACGTCAGCGTTCATGTACAAGGTGAAATGCGACAGCACGGCGCCTTTGGGGGCGCCGGTCGTCCCGGACGTGTAGATGATCACTGCCGGGTCAGCCGGGCTGATCGGGGCGAGCTGGAGGGTGGAAGGACCGCTGGCCAGCAGGCTCTCGAACGGCGCGGCCGATGGCACGCCGTCCGCGTCGCCGACGACATACAGCGCGTCCAGCCCGGCCGCCGCAGCGGCTTTCGCGGCCTCGCCCAGGAACCCGCCGTGAGTGATCAGTGTGCGGGTCCCTGAGTCGCTGAGCTGGAACTCGATTTCCCGTGCCTTCAGCAGTGGGTTCATCGGCACTACCACCCCGCCGGCCTTGAGGATGCCGAAGTAGGCGACGACGAACTCGGTGATGTTCGGCAACTGCAGCCCTACCCTGTCACCAGCCTGCAGCCGGCCGCCGTCAGGCCGGCGGCGGCACGATCCGACAGCGCATCCAGCTCGGCGTAGCTGATTGTGGCCTCTCCGAGGATCACGGCCGTCTTACCCGGAGCCCGGCGTGCTGACTCAGTGAGGATGACAGCCCAGGTTGAAATCCATCATCGCTCCCAACGACTCGCCGCTGCGTGGCCCGGTGGCGGCTGGCCCGCGGCGACGCGGTCAGACCCACGACCCAGCCTTCTGGTGACCACGCGCGCGCAGCTCAATAGCCTGTCCTCCATGGTCAGCCTGCGGTCTGGGCCAGCGCAGGCGCGCGGCGGAACTCCAGGTTGTGCTGGTCGATGCGGCCGCGGTACAGCGCCGCGTCCTTGAAGTAATGCTGCCGCAGCCGCCAGGGTGTCCGGTCGCCCTGCAGCGGCAGCGTGTGCCGGGACCGTTCGAAGTACCCCGAGGTCATGTCGATGAACGGTGAGGTGCGCAGCCCAGCCGCCGGGCACACGGAGTGACAGTCGTATACCGCCGTTCGGCCATGAACCGCAGCATGCGGGTGACGTAGCGAGCGACCAGGTCAACCTTCAGCGTCCACGAGGCGTTGGTGTACCCGATGGCGAACGCCATGTTAGGCACACCGTCGAGCATCATGCCCTTGTAGGCGACGCGGTCCGCCACGGTGACTGCCTCGCCGTCAACCGTCATGGGAATCCCGCCGAGCGGGAGGAGGTTCAGACCGGTCGCGGTAATGATCACGTCGGCGGCAAGCTCGCGGCCGGAGCGCAGCTGCAGCCCGGTGGAGGTGAACTCCTTGATGTGGTCCGTGAGGACGTCCGCCTGGCCGGACCTGATGGCGGCGAAGAAATCCCCGTCGGGCACCAGGCACATCCGCTGGTCCCATGGCTCATAGGCGGGCGTGAAGTGGGTGCCGATGTCATAACCGCTGGGCAGCCGTCTGGCGGCGCCCTGCTGCAGCATCGCGCGGGCCCGGGCCGGGTGCTTGCGGCAGAAGCTGTAGATTGCCGTCGCGAGCCTCGCGTTCTTCCATCGCACAGCCGCGTACGCGCGGCGCTCAGGCAGGAACTTGCGCAGCAGATCTGCGATGGGATCGCGGCTGGGCATCGGCAGCACATACGACGGTGAGCGCTGCACCATCGTCACGCTGGCCGCTGTTCCCGCGATGGCCGACAGGATGGTCGCCGCGGTGGCGCCGCTTCCTATCAAGGCTACCCGCTTTCCGGTGAGGTCAAGGTCGTCCGGCCAGTGCTGCGGGTGCACGATCGTGCCGGTGTACCTCTCCTGCCCGGCCCATGGTGGGGTCTAGCCCTCGTCATACCGGTAGTAACCCGGGCACAGGTACAGGAACGCGCACGTGCGCTCGGTGCGGGTTCCGCTGCCGGTGTGCTCGACTGTCACTGTCCAGCGAGCGTCGGCACTGGCCCAGTTCGCGGCCACCACCTTGCTGTGGTAACTGATCTTCCGGTCGATGCCGTAGGCCCCGGCCGTCTCGCGCAGGTAGCGCAGGATGTCGCCTCCGCGGGCAATCGCTTGCGCCCGGGTCCAGGGCCGGAACGGGTACCCGAGAGTGAACATGTCGGAGTCTGAGCGGACGCCGGAGAACCGGAACAGGTCCCACGTTCCGCCGCTGGCACCGCGGGCTTCCAGGATCGCGTACGAGATGCCGGGAGCACCGGTCTGCAGGCGGCAGGCGGCGCCGATTCCGGACAGCCCGGCACCGACGATGAGCACGTCGGTATGCCCCATCGCCGTATCCGCGGGAAGGGCTGATGACATGCGCATGGTGCTCCTGATCGCTTCCCCGGTGCCGTCCGGCCGTTGGCTCGAGGATGGCATCGGCCGGAAAGTTATGCAACACTTCCGGGAGATGTATCACCCGCCATGGCCGCTTCCGCGCAGACCAAGGAGATCCCATGACTTCCCTTGTGCCGCCGCCCGCGGTCACCCAGGCCGACGACGGCCCGGCCATTGCCGAGCTGCATCGGCTGTATGCCGTACAGCGCCAGGCCTTCCTGGCCGACCCGTACCCGGCCGCCGCCGAACGCAGGAATCACCTGGAGGCCCTGGCCGCGACGGTGCTCGGTCACCGCGATGACATCCGGGCAGCGATGCGCGAAGACTTCGGTGCGCACCCGGACCTTTTCACCGATCTGGTTGAGGTACTCGGGGTAGCAGGCCGCGCGGCCTACGCAATAGAACGACTCGACTCGTGGATGGCCGATGACGAGCGGCCCGCCGACCCCGCGCTGTATGGGACCGCCCGCGCGGCCATGCGGTACCAGCCCAAGGGCGTGGTGGGCAACATCGTCCCGTGGAACTTCCCGTTCGACCTGTCGCTCGGGCCGCTGGCCGAGATGCTCGCCGCAGGCAACCGCGTAATCATCAAGCCCTCGGATTACAGCCCAGCCTGTGCAGGCTTGCTTCGCCGGATGGTGTCGGGAGCGTTCCCGGAAGAGCAGGTCGCAGTGTCAGTCGGCGGCCTCGCGCTGGCCAGGGAGTTCGCCGCCCTGCGCTGGGATCACCTGCTGTATACCGGCAGCGCGGCGATCGGCCGTGAAGTCGCCAAGGCCGCAGCGGCCAACCTGGTGCCGGTAACACTGGAACTGGGTGGTAAGTGCCCGGCCATCCTGACCCCCGGCAGCGTGGACGCCCGGAGTGTGCGCAGCATCATCGGTACCAAGCTGGTCAAGAACGGCCAGATGTGCATCTCTGTCAACTACGTCCTGGTCCCACGGGCGCAACTGGAGGACTTCGTCTCGCACGCGCAGCGGTATGTGGCCCAGGAACTGCCGGAGTACGGGCGCTCGGCTGACTGCACCGGCATCATCACCGAGCGGCACCTGGAGCGGATCACCGCAATGGCCGATGAGGCTCAGGCCAGTGGGGCGCGGATAGTCCCGCTGGGAGGTGAGGGCGACCGGCCAACCCGCCGGCTGCCGCTGCTGCTGGTCGTTAACCCGCCGGAGCAGCTGCGCATCATGCGGGAAGAGGTGTTCGGCCCGATCCTGCCGGTCATACCTTATGAGGACCTTAGGGCGGCGCTGGGAAAGGTCAATGCTGGTGAGCGCCCGCTGGCGCTGTATGTCTACAGCACTGATCCTGCACTCAGCGAGGAGGTGCTGCAGCAGACCACATCGGGCGGGGCGTGCGTCAATGTCTGCGCCGTTCACGGTGCCCTGCCGTCGCTGGGATTCGGCGGCGTCGGGCAGAGCGGCAGCGGCCGCACGACGGCATCGAGGGCTTCCGGGAATTCTCCAATCCCCGAGGGGTGGTAGTGCGGGGGCTGGGGACCTGGCTGATGTGTTTCTGCCGCCGTACGGGCCGGCTGCCCAGGCCATCGTGGACAGCGTGTTCCACAACGCAGCGGAAACCGAGCCTGTCCCGCCAGGCAGTGCCTGACCTGGGCACCCGGCATCATGCCGCCCAATGCACTGACGCGCCGGCCGCGCGCCCCAGCCAGCCCCCGGAAGCATGCGCGCTGCCCGGGCCGTGGCACTTGCCGCCCGGTGGGTGCAGGATGGCAGGCGCCTGGACATGCAGGGCCTCGCGGACGAACTCGGGATCTCACGGGTCACCCTGTTCCGCCGCGTGGGCAGCCGCGAGGAACTGCTCAGCAAAGCACTATGGCTGCTCACCGAGCGCACCCTGGCAGTCGCCGCAGCCCGGTGGGAGGCCGAGCGGCCGGAGGGTCAGCTGCACTCGCCCGGCACCGCCGGCACATCAACGCGATCGTGGCCGAGTCACCAGGTCTGCGGCGGCTTCTTGACGACGAGCCGCGCTGGCGCTGCGGGTACTCACGGACCCGCGTGGCCGGGTGCAGACCGGGATCGTCGCCTTCGTCGAGGGCCTGCTGCGTCGCGACATCGCCGAGTTCGGCCTGGTGACCATGATCGAGCCGGGCGCCCTCGCCTATGCACTGGTCAGGCTCGGCGAGTCGTTCGTGTATGCGGATGTGCTGGCTGCGCGCAAACCTGGCTCGCCACCGCCGACCGGCTGCAGCAGGCCCTGGTCGAGGGCATACCCGTCATCTCCTCAGCCGCCAGCCCGCCGCCGTAGTCACTCGGGGTACCGGGCGACGCCAGCGCACCAGACCTGGCGGACCTGGCGCGTCGCCCGGATGTCGGCGGTGGGATCGCCTGCGAGCAGCCGAGGTCGGCCCGCATGCCTGGCCTGA
>CAWIGE010000012.1:0-212877 GCA_963835425.1 uncultured Actinomycetes bacterium
AGGCGGCGATCACACTGAACCCGACCGCCCGGCCCTGAGTTGTCAAGGTGGCGAGCGCGGCCTTGATCCGGTCGCGGATGGCCCGGTCGGACAGTGAGGCGGTCAAGAACGCCACCTCATCAACCAGGACCACGATGAACGGATGCTCAATCGTCGGCGTGTGCTCGCGGCGCTTACCCGCGAACACTCTCGGCGCGAGCCTGCATCTGCACTACCGCATCCTCAAGCATCGCGAGGATGGCCTCGGGGGTGGCGGCGTAACGGCCGTACCGGTCGAAGATCGCACGCCCGTAGGCCAGCTCCATCAGCTTGGGATCGGCCGCCCATACCCGCACCAGCCCGGAGAGCATGGCGGGCAGCATGGCCCGCATCAGCGACCACAGCAGCGAGGCTTTCCCGGCGCCGGTAGCGCCCGCTATCAGCACGTGGGTGCCGTGCACGCGGACCAGCCACGGCAGGCCGTCCTCACGCCTGCCCACCGGCAACGCCCGCAACTCTGACCCGGGCCGGGATCGCCAGGGCGGGGATCACGGCGGCCAGAGCGTCTGGGCGGACGAACTCCAATACCAGCGCACCCGGCGAGGCGGTGCGGACGCGGCACAGCAGTGCCCGGAACCCGTGGCCCAGGTTGGGCGCCCGGGTGGCGAAGTCGGCCGCGGACTGGCCCGAGACCAGCCGTACTTGTACCCGGTCGGTAAACGCGGTTGCCGACACCTTGCCCAGCACGGGCAGCAAGACCCGGCCCTGATACACCGGGGCGAGACGGCCAATCGTCATCACGGCGGCCCAGCGGCGGCGGTAGTGCCAGGCCCGCCACCGGCCCCGAGCCGGGGCACGAATGAACCGGGAGAACAAGACGGAAAACCGCCACCGCCACACCACCAACACCAGGGTGACGCTCACGGCCAAGACCGACAGGCCTAGCCAGCCGGTCACCCGCCACATCAGTGCCCCGGCGATGACGGCCAGGACCAGGACAGAATTGCGGGCCAGGAACCGGATCAGCCAGCCGATGGCCCGGGCAAACTGCACCACCGCGACGATCACGAAGGGAGTGCGGTACACCGGGGACCGCCACGACGGAACGGCGAACGGGTCCGGGTTGCGAAGCTGGGCGATCTGATCGCCGGTCACGACTCGGCGCATAGGATTGCTCACCTCTTTCCTTCACGCTGTTGGGGAGAAAAAGGGGCGGCCAGCAGGTGTCAGCTGCTGGCCGCCCCGCCTTCAGGCCGCCACCTCCTTGGCGGCGCTGTCTTGTGCTGCCATCCGGGTTTCGAGCTCGGCGATATAGACCGCCACTGCATCGGCCAGCCGCCGCGCGGTCTCCACGTCCTCCGGGGACACCCGGCCGGAATCGGGGACAGAGACCGTGACCGAGACGTGCCGGTCATCAACCGACAGGATCGGCGGCTGGTCAGGGTAGGTGCAGCACATGATGAACGAGGCGCCAGAGAGCCGGAGCCCGGCGTCTACGGCGGCCACCCCGTCGGGGCGGAACTTGATATAGGCACTGGTGGGGATCACGCCGCCACCTCCTTATCTGATCTGGCCGGGGGCAGGCCCCGGTACCGGCGTTCCACCTCCACCGCGTAGGCGGCAGCGGAGGCGGCGAGCTGGCGGGCGAACTCCACATGCCCGGCCTCGATCCGCTCCGGAACGGTGAAGAGCGACCAGCAGCGACGGCCGCCCAGCCCGGATCGTCAGCAGCGGCGCCCGCCGCCGGTAGCAGCGAAGCTCGGTCCCGGACCGGGCATCCACCGGCACCCACAGCGACGTCGCCCGCTTCGCTGGCATCAGGCAGCGCTCTGCTTGGGGGCGGGGCGGGCGGCCTTGATCCCGGTGGCGCGGAGGGAGAACGCCATCCGCGCACCGCAGCGTCCTTTGCCCTGGCAGCGGCCGGTGTTGACGTAGGGGGTGACTTGCAGGCCCTCAAACTCCACCAGCTCGCAACGGCGCCCCGGTGGGCGGGGCGGGCATCCGGTCGGCCAGGATCTTGACCACCGTCTCCCGCTGGCGCCCCTCCAGCTCCGGGTCCATATCAGATCCTCGGCACTGAAACACCGGCTTGCCGGTGTACTTGTCCACCGCCGGGGACCGGCGGCCGGTGGCCTCGTCGTAGTCCTGCGCCTCGGCGATCGAGCCCGGCACCAGGTGACACCCGTGCGGGAAGACGTCGTGCATGCTCACGCCAGAGCGTGGAGCCGTTCCTGAGGGCCATCGCCCCCACCTCCTCTGGATTGGCAGCCAATGCTGCGCGACTCTCCACATGGATAGTCGTCTAGAGGAGAATCTAACACACGTCTAGAGGAGCTGAGGGATCTCTATGTCTTGTCAAGCCATCGGCGTAGGGTATCCGCTGCCCTGGGGATTGGCGCGGATCTTGATGAATGCCCAGACTCCGTATCGACTGACGGGGGTCTTGTGGAGGCCGCCGTCGAAGCTGATCGTAATCATCTGGCGGGTGGGGGCGTGGCTGTAGGCGAAGTGGGCGTTGCCGATCTTCCCGCCGGATTGCACTGGCCCGAGGTTGTCGAGTGGGCCTGCGCCAGAGGAGCCCGCGCCGGTCCATGCTCCGTCTTCCCATGTCCACGTTTCGGCTTCAAGTTCGCTGCCATCGCCGTTGCCGTCGATAAGGGCGAAGCCGTAGTCGCCGTCGTTGGCTATAGCCAGGACGCGGGCATAGCGCGGGTGCCAGCCGCCACGGGAGATCACTTCCTCTGCGGTCAGGGCAGGGTGCTCAGGCGGCATCGGCAAGCTCGCGGCGGTGCTGAGCGGAGGGCTGGTAGAGCTGGTGGGTGGTGAGCACGGGGTCAAGCGCTAATGCGCGGGCAGCTCGTAGGCCAGCAGGTACGCGTCGGCGGCCATGATCGTGTCGCAGACCTCGACCGCCCGGCCGTCGATGTCGTAGGCGGTGCGCACCAGCCGGAACACCGGCACACCCGGCGGCAGGGCGAGCAGGCGGACTTCTTGCGGGGTGGGCATCCGGGCCGAGACTTCCTCGGCGAACCGCTCCAGGGTGTGCCCCTGCTCCTCCAGCCGGGCGTAGATGCCACCGGGGCCGGGGTTGGGGTCGGTGATCGGGGTGCCCTTGGCGAGGTCGGCCGGGATGTAGGAGATAGCCGTCTCCACCGGGCGGCCATCGAGCAGGTACCGGCGGCTGCGCACCACCACGCTGTCATCGTCGGCGACCTGGAGCCGGTCGGCGACCTCGGCCGGTGGCTTCACCTCGCTGACCTTGATCATGTCCACGGCGGGCCCACGTCGGCGCTGCTTGCTTCTCGATGCTCCATGAAGGTGGTGGCGCTTCCCCTCCTTGCGGTGAACTGCTGGGTGAACCGGTCCGAGGCGAGCCGCCGCACTGGCGGCCGGGCGCGGACATAGACGCCGCGGCCGTGCTCGGCGGTGATCAGTCCTTCGGCTTCCAGCAGCCGTAGCGCGCTGCGGATTGTCATCCGGGCCACCCCGTAGTGGCCGATCAGCTGGGCCTCGGAGGGCAGTTGGTCGCCCTCCTTCAACCGGCCCCGGCCGATCGCCTCGCGCAGGTGATCGGCTATCTGCTTGTAGACGGCACGATCACTTGCCGGGTCGATAGCCTGGGTGAGCACGTCCGCGCTCATTCCCGCGACTCCTCAACTCGTGCACATGTCTATGACTGTTAGGTTACAGGGGGGCGATCAACTGGATAGCCAGTCGCCCCGCCACTCGGTCAGCGTCAGCGGCATCGTGGTTGACGACCACGGCCGTGCCCTGCTCATCCGTCGCCGCGACAACCACCGCTGGGAACCCCCCGGCGGCATCCTGGAACTCGGCGAGACCGTCCACGACGGGTTGCGCCGCGAGGTCCGCGAAGAGACCGGCCTCGACATCGAGCCCATCGCCCTCAGCGGCGTCTATAAGAACATGACCCGCGCCATCGTCAACCTCGTGTTCCGCTGCAAGACCACCGGCGGCGGCCTGGCCACCAACGACGAGGCCACCGACTTCCGCCGGGCCGCCGAATCAGAGGTACCCGGCCTGATGGACCAGGCATACGCCATCCGGGTCCTGGACGCCCTCCACGACACGCGGGGCGCTGCAGCAGTGCGGCCACATGACGGCGTGCACCTGCTGTAGCTCCTGAGCGATCCCTGGGCCGGGCCGCGTCGCCGAGACGGGTAAGAATCGTGGGATGAGGCAGTTCTGGCGGCAGTGGCTACGAAGCCCCAAACACGGAGTGGCCCGCGGAGTAGTCGTCCACGGCAGCTCCCGGCTTCCGGAACGACTCCGCACAGCTCACAGATTTGCTAGCCGACTGCCGAAAACTCCTGGGCGTGGGCTCGAGAGGGACGAGATTGATCTCACCGACAGTCCCGATTCTCTGGCCGCGCTGGACCGCGCGCTGGACCCGGCCAGCGAGGATGTGCGGCGAGCGCTGGACAACGACTGCGGGCTCTACCTCGGCACGGTCATCGTCCGCCATCAGCCCGACGCGCGATGGCACGTATGGCCCAACGGGCACCCGGGTGGTACGACTTGCCTCCGGGCGGCGAGCTGGACGTTGTAGCGGCCGTTCACGACCAGGCACACGCTGCACAGTCGCGCCTCGCCACCCTCTACGCCGCTGCGGCCCACTGACCGCCCATCGTGCCCTCGCTCGGAAAATGCCTGGACCACCTGCCTAGCCGAGATCATCCCGGCACTGCACCCCACACCGCCCACACCACGCGTTTGTCCAGTCCCACCAGATCTTTTACACGCCTAGGCGCGCGAGGGCTCCGCCCCGCTGGTGTGGAGGGCCGCGAGTTGCTCGGCGGCGGACAGGCGTACCTGGTCACCGACCGTTTCGTCGCGGGCGATGGCCAGGCAGGCCGGGGCGGCGGCGCCCGGGTCGGCGGCGGCGAGTGCTTCGGCGGCGGACAGGCGCACCTCGTCACCGACCTCCCCGTCGCAGGCGATGGCCAGGCAGGCCGGGGCGGCGGCGCCCGGGTCGGCGGCGGCGAGTGCTTCGGCGGCGGACAGGCGCACCTCGTCGCCGACTTCCCCGTCGCGGGCGATGGCCAGGCAGGCGGGGGCGGCGGCGTGGGGGTTGTGCTCGGCGAGCAGCTCGGCGGCGGACAGGCGCACCTCGTCACCGACCTCACCGTCGCAGGCGATGGCCTGGCAGGCGGGGGCGGCGGCGTGGGGGTCGAGGGCGGCGAGTTGCTCGGCGGCGGACAGGCGCGTCTCGTCATCGATCGCCTGGTCGCAGGCGATGGCTGAGAAGGCTTCGGCGGCGGCGTGGGGGTTGTGCTCGGCGAGTTGTTCGGCGGCGGTCATGTTGTCATCGGGGTCGCAGTGCATGGCTCTGGTGGCCTTTCTGTGCGAGGTGATTGACGGCACGGATTTCGCTGGCAGTTTTACTCGACGTCTTTGAGGACTTTCTGCACCTGGTCGAGCTGGTCGCGCAGCTGGGCGAGCTGCATGTTGATCTCGCCGAGTTTCAGGTCGGTGTGCTCCTGGGCGGTGACAGCCATTTCCGACAGGCGCCGGTACTCCTCGCTTGTGGTCAGCTCGGCCCGTGTCTTCCTGCTGATGGCCAGTTGCCGTCCCCACTGGTAGATCGCATACGCGATCAGCCCACCGACGACCAGGACGACGACGACGAAGGCAACAGCGACCCAGACTCATGACCCACCTCCGAGCCCGGCTCACTGCCCGCAGTCAGGGTGGCGGCCGCGGCCATGATCTCCTTGGGTGTCAGCTGGATGGTGAACGGTGTCACCTCGTAGAACTTCATAGCTTTCCCGTCCTCTGAGACCTCAATGACAGCCGATACCAGCCCGGCTGCTACCAGCTTGCGCAGGTGGACCTGCAGCAGGGCCCGGCTGATGCCTAGCTCGCGGGCGAGCTGACTCACGTAGTTGCGCTGTTCGGCCAGGGCGGCCACCACCCGCAGCCGGTGCGGACTGGCGAGCGTGGCAAGCACCCGCAGCAGCCGGTCCCCGGTCATGTCAGCGGCGTCCACAACATCCTCTCTTGCACCTGCTAATTGAAGCTAGCATATGCAAGAGGCCGGTGACAAGACCACACGGGACCCACACGCCTATAGACCGTCAGCAACGTCGCCGCCGGGTTCCAGGGCACAAACGCACCGGCAGCGCCGTGACCCGCCATGCCGCCCAGGTCGCTGGCGGGACCAGAGCAGACCTCGATCAGCGGTGCCCGTGAGGCCGCCATTTGACCGGGCAGCCGCCACTCCGTGACAACCAGGCGCGCCGAGACAGCCACGGCACCCGAATGGCACCACGGCCACACCACGCCACACCACGCGTTGCGTTGCCGAAATAAGCCGTACTTAGAACAAGGCGGCGCCGCAGGCGGCGCCGCTGGCCCGGCGTCAGCGCCCCGGGCTCTGCCTTGGGAGGCCCGCCCGGGGCACACACCGGGCCGCCCATCTGGGGCGCCCTGATCAGGGCTCAACTGACGCTGACCTGGTGTGGCGAAGAGCCGTCTTCCTCGCTCCCGATTGTCCAGCTCGCGGCCACCGCGTCTAGGTCGCCCTCCGGGCGTCGCACGCGATCGGCTTCGCCGAACCTAGCCCGGCACCCGGTCGCAAGGGATCGGCGCCTATCGAGGAAACGGAGAGAGGCAGGACGAGGGATAGCTACTTGCCGAAAGTGATGGAAAGTCCGCCGCTGCCCTTGACCATGCCAAAGAGGCTGACGCCGACTTCGCCGTTCACAGTCCACTGTTGGAGTTTCCCAAGCCTTGCTAGGACACTCCATATACTCAGGGATAGTTTTCCCTTAACCTGTTTCCCAATCAGATCAAGAAGCTCCTTTTCATCGTTGTCCGCAACGGGGGCATTATCCACGACGTCTGTAAGCTCAGAAAATCAATAATCACGGCAAGTGCGCGGTTCTGATTCGCATCTGGACCTTGATTAACGATAGCCTCGCCGTTGCGCTCTATCCGTATTACGAATACTAGGCATTCGCCTTTCGTAGGCTGGCTGACTCTGTCAAGATTTACCCGGATCTCATTGAGCACAGGAACCGCGTCGTGATCCCAATCTTCTTTTGCCTCAGCGATTAGATCAGTTTCCGTTCCCGCGTCATGTGCCGAGGGTGTCGGTGATCCGAACACCCTGATTGGCGACATGAGCGCTCCAGTATCCCGGGGAACCTCCGCGCCTCTTTAGCAGGGTTAGGCACAGCGCGACTCGGTGGCACTTGTTGAACTCCGGGGTTAGGGGAACCCCTAGGCACCGCTCCAACCTTACGGAGGAGGCACGGGCCGGACCGGGCTCCGCCCGGCAGGGTCAGGCGACGGGTGCTCTCCGGGACGGCCGTTCTCATTCGGGCGTTCGTTCGGGTGAGGCGAACCGGGTCGATCTACCATGACGGCATCATCGCCTAACCCGCCCGACAAGACAATGGCAGCGATTCTTGGCCTCACGACCACAGAACCGGCGAGCACAGCCCCGTACCCCATCGAGTTCTGCGCGACGTTGATGTCGGCCAGTCGTGGGATATAGGTGGACCGTCCAGGGATCACCAGGCAGAACGCATCGCATCTGAGCAGGTCAACGGTGGAACCCGTAGCGAGACGGGAGTGGTCTGTAAAACCGTCGGCATATCGCGGGGCTCTGCCCCGCACCCCGGCCCTCCCTCGGGGATGGAGCCAAGGGGGGTCATCTCCTCGCCCGGGCAGGCAAAGCCCTACCCCGGAACCTCCGGGACGGCAAGGGCTCGCTTCGATCGACCCTGCGGGCAGACCCTTGCCGTCCCGGAGGTAACCCGGGGTAGCTCGGAGAGTGCCCGACCGAGGAGATGACCTGACGCGCGGGGATCGTGCGCCGTGCCATTAACGTGCCATTAGCCAGGGTGATCACCGGTCAGCTACGGCTACCAGCGGTTACCCGAACGCCCAGGTCAGAGCCCATGACCACGATGTGCGGTCAACCTTCCAAGCTGGTCATAAACGCCTTGGCTGCGGCGCTGCCTGGAGACTTGGCGGCTATTAGGAAGACGAGGCAGAAGAAACCACCTCGCAAGCTAGGACGAACCTGATTTCACGTCTACGTGAGGCTACGGGTTCGGGTCCAACATGACGCCTCTCTAGAGCAAGTACCGGTCTGGAGGTAACTAAAATGGTGGTTCGTCGGACGCGCCCTCACCGAAGCTGCCCGCGTCCGCGGCCCACGGGTCTTCGGCAGCCTTTTTTCGTTTAGGTTGGGGGAGGATGCCCCGTTCAATATCGACGAGCATACTCTCTATAGCTTCGTCTACGTTATGAGCAACGCGCCGCGCGGCGTGGTATAGATCCTCCAAAATGTCATTCCACGGCATAGCGTTGGAGTGATCCTCTATATACGCATAGTCAGTCTGGAGTGAGTCTACTGTCGTTCCCGGCTATTTAGAAGGCTAAGAGTTGTTACGTTGTCTCCGTCACGGTCCCTGTACGATTCGATGGTAACAGAGGAGCGACTACCAGCGTAAAGAAACTTCTGCTCTTCGTCCGTAAGTGCCCACGAAATCTTACCTTGGTCGGTCGCCTCAAGGAGGTTCTTGGCCAACACGAGCATCCGCTCTTGGAGATCCTTATCACGCGTCATTCTCCATCTCCGCCTTCATCGGAAGTCTCCGTCGAGTTCTTGCCGATCCAGATGTTCAGTCTATCGGATGCGGCTGTTATCGCCTGACGGGCTTTCATACAATCTGAACGTGTGGACTTGCCGCGTCTTCAGGGCACGTTCCGTGATCGCTGCCATGCTCACACTGATGTTAAGTTCTGTAGCGATTTCGACCTCATTAGGATCCGCAGCCAAAAGAATTCCGTGAACATTACCGGCCTGTCGGCGCCAATTATTCAAATAACGTCGTACAAGCGGAAAATCTTCTATTTCAATCGCCGAGTCTATTTCGGATGCTGTCCACATCAGCTGTGGGATCAGGACCATCAACTGATTCGCGCGGATCTGTTGCTGTGTACGCTGAACCGCTCGACGCGCGGCGTCCGCAGAGTTTGATGCTTGGCGCGCTTGGAGCCAGGTCAGATACAAGCCAGCCAAGGTCAGCGTAAACCCAGCAACCGCGAGCCAGTCCACCCAGCCGACGTATACCAATGATGACTCCCAGCGCCAGGAACACGTGATCACCATAGTCCTCTTAGTCAGTCCTTGTCCTCCCAAGAGGCTATAAGGTTTTCAGACAGTCAGGCACTGACGGGCTAGTAGCTATCTTTCCGCCGGAGCGCGGCAAGCTCGATTCAATCAGCATAAGTTGCGCAGGGCGGGTAGGGGTTGTCACATTGTCCCCATCCAGTACGGTCATTATCAGGCCAAACACATATTCTCCGAGATCCTTTGGGTAGATAAAGAGATCTTCTGCAATATCACCGGGGCCGACTCCTCTGTCTCGTAGCGCACGGAACACCTTAGTGAGAAGTTGCGAGGATTCTCTCGATGCTCCATTAGGCTCACCGGTTCGGTATCCACGTCAACCTAGTTCCATACACGCCGTTCATAGTGCCAGTCAGTTAGCATACCTATGTCGTGAAGCCTATAAGTCAGAGCAAGGGCGGCAACGTTCCAGATTCTTTTGCCGTGAATAATCTGGTCTACGAGTGGGGAAGCTGGCATGTGGGCAATTACGCTCTCGCGCGGCATCAAGAAGGCGCTAGCAAAATCATTCGCCTCTTGCTCGGCCTGAATGCGAGCTAAGATCCACGGCCCTGGGCATGCAATACCAAGTGACCAAGCTCGTGCGCAGCATCGAAGCGGCTCCGCTCGGCCGTCTTTCTCGTGTTCAAGAACACGAACGGCGTATTTCCGTGGAAAAATGAAAAAGCATCTACCTCCGAGTACTCCGGGGCTAGCGAAAAGACTCGGATGCCGTGCGCTTCCAACAAGTGAACCGTGTTTGCAATGGGGGCCATTCCCAGGCCCCATCTGGCACGCACCATGCCCGCAGCAGTTTCGGGGTCCGGCTTGTTAAATGATGGAAGATCCGGCTCAGGGAGATGGAAAACCTGGCCAATCCAGCGGTGGACTTCGATTGCCAGCCTGCCTACACTCAGCGCCATTTCACGCTTGCGCGCAGGCAACTTGCTTCGCGCACGGAATGAGACATCATCACCAGACAGAGCATCCACTTCGGATGCGCTAAAGAATGAGGCCGGAGAAAATTGAGAACGGCCGCAATTTGCTCAATGACTTGCAGAGAGGGCTCCTGCCGGTCATTTTCATTAATTCGAAAGACTCTGGGCGCTGACGCCTACCTGGCCTGACAGTTGTACCAGAGATAGACCACGTCGCTTACGAGCCAGAGTCAAACGTGACGATGTGATCATTGCCCCTCGCAGTCGCGGTTGCAGGAGGCATTGTAGGCGCCAGGCCACTCACTTTTCGTCGACTTGTACGTCGTACTCGTCAGGGCCGTCGTCAGTGCCTTCAATGTATGGGATTACTCCCTCAAACTCTAGATCCGGAAGAGGAATACGTCTAGCCCATTTCTCAACGTAGTTTCGGGGATTTACCTCTGCTGGCAGGGAAAGCTCGCTACTGACTCGGACGACGCCGTTAAACACACGCCGGTAGGTCATGAAAAACCAAGTATGTATCTTCGCGAGGTCTTCATCCTCAAGCGCAATCTCCCCGGGCTCAACCGGCCTGGGTATCAAAGCGAGTTGCTGATTCTGAGACACAAGCTTGAGTTTTCCTTCACCGATCGGCCGCTTACTGCGGGGATGGTAAGGGCCTATCCAGCCTGTCCGATAATCGCCCAGAAGCACACCAATCGCGAGCGTCTTATCTGGATTTATGACCAAGGGAAGTTGATTGACTTCTGCACGCCTCCAGGCTTCTTCGTTGATGAGGCGCTCCCGCAACACTCGCATCCTGCGGAAGTAGTCCACAGTCCCCGGTGCGTTCCGCGGGTCGTTCCGCGTCATCAGGCGCCTCGCCTCCTCACCTCCTCGCAGGGCATCATGCAGGTAGCCCAGTCGCAGTCCCAGAGCCGCCAGTTGCTCCGCGCAGTTAGGAGATCCCTCGGACGGCACCGATGCTGGCTGGGTCACTACTGGCCTCCGTCCTCAAGCACTTATGGTTCCTGCCCCTCACTTGAGGGGGCGGAACAATAAGAGCATGGCTGCGGGCCGTCCGCGGGCAACCGACACACGGCCTGGTTCCAGACTTCGCCAAGACAAGCCCCGGCGGGTCCAGCAGACCAGGTTTCACCGACTCTGGCAGCGTCCACCGCTACCGCCAACGCCACGTATGCCCGGCTAGACGGCTACTGATGATCAGGCGATGCATCCAGAAGCCGGGGCCATGTGCCCGTCAGCAGGGTCACACGCGGCGATTCATGGGGCAACCAACAGTGCGCTTGACCTGTGCAGCCGCAGGTCCTCGGGTCGCGGTCACCTCCTTTGCAAGCTGGTGATCAAGCTTCGTGCACCCCGCATGCACCATCGAACGGCGAATGACGGTCACAGACGGGTACCTGCGGTCAATCCCAGATCTCGGCTGCCGACGATCAGTAGCGGCTTTACGCAGGTCAGGGACTGGTAAGAGGGTCTCAATGTGGTGGTCAGGGGCGGGGTCGAACCGCCGACCTTCCGCTTTTCAGGCGGACGCTCATACCGACTGAGCTACCTGACCTTGCCAAGGCCCGCGGCCCTGGGCCAGAGCGGTCCTGACGGGATTTGAACCCGCGACCTCCACCTTGACAGGGTGGCGAGCACTCCAAGCTGCTCTACAGGACCATATGTGCTGCTCGCCGCCCGGGCCAGCAGAGTGCCCCCAACGGGATTTGAACCCGTGCCGCCGCCTTGAAAGGGCGGTGTCCTAGGCCGCTAGACGATGGGGGCTCTGACGGCCACCGCCGCTTCGAACCCACGGCGCCCGCCGTCGGGGACCGCCCCAGCATAGGGGACGAAGGCCACACCGGGCAAAGCGCTCGGCAACCCGGCCGCCCGCGAGCGCCGCTGAGCCGCGCCAGCCCGCCGTCGGCAGGCATCACGGGGCTGGCCAGCCTGACGTGGCGGCCGTCCCGGCCGTCCGCTGCACCCCCCACCGCACGATGATCCGTCACCCGCCCAGCAAGGACGGGAGCCAGCGCACCCGCCGCCTAGCTCTTCTTGGTCTTGTTCAGGTAGGTCTCGGCGATCGACTGCTTCTCGCCCTCCTCGGGCACAACGATCCAGGCGATCAGGTACACCAGCGCGCCCGCCCCGATGCTGAAGATCGTGAGCACAGCGAAGACAAGGCGGACGATGTTGGCGTCGATGCCGAAGTACTCGCCAATCCCGGCGCAAACCCCGGCGACCATTCGGCCCTCACGGGGCCGGATCAGCTGCTTGCGATCACTCATTCCGTCCATACCTCCGATCATGCCCTGTCCGGGGCCGCACAGACAGCCGGACCCCCTCCGCATACGCTGAATAGTGGTCGGCCCGCACGGGCACTGACAGAGAGGACCCGCCGATGCCGCCGAGTGCCACCTCCCAGCAAGCCAGCCTTGACCTGCTCCGGATCGACGACCAGCTGACATCCGATGAGCGCCTGGTCCGCGACACCGTGCGCAGCTACACGGCCGACCGTGTCATGCCTCACATCGCGGACTGGTTCGAGGCCGGCACGCTCCCCCGCGAACTGGTGCCCGAACTCGGCAAGCTCGGCCTGCTCGGCATGCACCTGACCGGCTACGGCTGCGCCGGCATGGGCGCGGTCGCCTACGGCGTCACCTGCCGCGAAATGGAGGCGGCCGACTCGGGGCTGCGCAGCCTGGTCTCCGTGCAGGGCTCGCTGTCCATGTACCCGATCTGGCGGTACGGGTCGGAGGCGCAGAAGGAGGAATGGCTGCCCCGAATGGCCGCCGGTGAGGCGATCGGGTGTTTCGGCCTCACCGAACCGGATCACGGTTCTGATCCCGGAAGCATGAAAACCTACGCGAAGCCAAACGATAAAGGCTGGGTACTCTCCGGCACCAAGATGTGGATCACCAACGGGGCAATCGCCGACATAGCCGTGGTCTGGGCCAACACGCCCGACGGGATCCGCGGCTTCCTCGTGCCGCGCGGCGCGCGCGGCTTCAGCACCCGGACCATCCACAAGAAGATGTCGCTGCGTGCCTCGGTCACGGCGGAACTGCACCTCGACGAGGTCAAGCTGCCCGAGGACGCGGTACTGCCCGGTGTCACCGGGCTCAAGGGGCCGCTGTCGTGCCTGAGCGAGGCCAGGTTCGGGATCGTGTGGGGGGTCACCGGGGCCGCCCGGGCCTGCCTGGAGGCGGCGGTCGACTACGCGTGCACCCGTGAGCAGTTCGGCAAGCCCATCGGCGGCTTCCAGCTGACCCAGTCCAAGCTGGCCTGGATGCTGGCCGACCTGCAGCGCGCCCAGTTGCTGGCGCTGCATCTCGGCCGCCTCAAGGAGGCCGGCAAGGTGGCGCCGGAGCAGGTCAGCCTGGCCAAGATGGCCAACGTCCGGACGGCGATCGATATCGCCCGGCAGGCGCGGACCATCCTGGGCGCGAACGGGATCACGCTGGAGTACCCGGTGATCCGGCACGAGAACAACCTGGAGTCCGTGCTCACCTACGAGGGCACCGAGGAGATCCACGCGCTCGCCGTCGGCCAGGCCCTCACCGGCCTGTCCGCCTACCGCTGACCCCCGCAGGGCACCGCCCACCTGCGCGTAGGGAAATTGGTCACGGCGAAATAGACGCGACGTAAGCGCTGGGTTCGTGAAGACTGTCTGGTTGTGCTGCTCACGATCTCCACGACCCACGAACCCGCGACCGACCTGGGCTACCTGCTGCACAAGCATCCCGGCCGGGTGCAGTCGTTCTCCGAGTCGGTCGGCACGGCGCACGTCTTCTACCCCGAGGCCACGCGAGCGGCGATGCACCGCCGCGCTGCTGCTGGAGGTCGACCCGGTCGCCCTGGTCCGCGGGCGCAAGGGCCCGCCGGGTGAGGGTTTCGCGCTCGGGCAGTACGTCAACGACCGCCCGTACGCGGCGTCGAGCATGCTGGCGATGGCGCTGAAGGACGTGTTCCGGACGGCGCTGACCGGCCGCTGCGACGCGCGCCCCGAGCTGGCGCGCGGCGCCCATCCCGCTCGACGATGCACGTGCCCGTCGGTGCCGTGCCGCGGCGGGGCCGACCTGCTGCGCCGCCTGTTCGAGCCGCTCGGCTGGCAGGTCGAGGCCTCGGCCGGCCAGCTCGATCCGGCCGTCCCCGAGTGGGGCGAGTCGCGCTACCTCGACGTCCGGCTGACCGGAGACGTCCGGCTCGCCGATGCGCTCAACCACCTGTACGTGCTGCTGCCGGTGCTGGACGACGCGAAGCACTACTGGGTCAGCAACGACGAGGTCGACAAGCTGATCCGCGCGGGCGGCGGCTGGCTCTCGGCGCATCCGGAGAAGGAGCTGATCACCCGCCGGTACCTGTCCCACCGGCGCGAGCTGGCCGCACTCGGCGCTGGCCCGGCTGGCCGAGGTCGACGACACCGAGGCCGAGCAGCTCGACAACGCGGTCGAGGGCGGCCTCGCCCTGGACGGCCCGGACCGGCCAGTCCCGCTGGCCGAGCAGCGGCGCGGCGCGGTCCTCGCCGCGCTGCGCGCGGCCGGCGCACGGACGGTGGGTGACTTCGGCTGCGGTGACGGCCTGCTGACCCGGGATCTGCTCGCCGAACGCGGCATCGAGCTGATCGTCGCCGTCGACGTGTCGGCCCGGGCGCTGGAGCTCACCGGCGCGGAGGCTCCGCCTGGACGCGGATGACCGAGCAGCAGCGCGGCCGGATCCGGGTTTTCCAGTCGGCGCTGACCTACCGCGACGACCGGCTGGCGGGCCTGGACGCCGCGGTGCTGATGGAGGTGATCGAGCACGTCGACCCGCCGCGCCTGGAGGCGCTGGAACGGGCAGTCTTCGGCCATGCAGCGCCCGGGACGGTGATCGTGACGACCCCGAACGTGGAGCACAACGTGCGCTTCGAGACCCTGCCCGCCGGGGACGATGCGCCACCGCGACCACCGCTTCGAGTGGACCCGCGCGCGAGTTCCGGGCCTGGGCGGACGAGGTCGCCGCCGCCCACGGCTACCGGGTCGACTACCTCCCGGTCGGGACGGACGACCCGGAGGTCGGGCCGCCGACGCAGATGGCGGTCTTCAGCAGAGGCGGTGGCCTCGGGGAGCGGAATGACCCGCGAGCTCACGGTCCCGGAGCTGAGCCTGGTGGTGCTGATCGGCGTGAGTGGCTCGGGCAAGTCCACCTTCGGGCGCACGCATTTCCGCCCGACCGAGGTGATCTCGTCGGACTTCTGCCGCGGCCTGGTGGCCGACGACGAGAACGACCAGTCCGCCACGCCGCAGGCGTTCGAGCTGCTGCATTACATCGTCGGCAAGCGGCTCAAGGCCGGCCGGCTGACCGTCGTGGACGCCACGAACGTCCAGCCGGAGGCGCGCCAGACAGCTGGTCGCCATCGCCCGGGAGCACGACGTGCTGCCGGTGGCGATCGTCTTCGACGTCCCGGAGAAGGTGTGCATCGCGCGTAACGCGGCCCGCCCGGATCGGGACTTCGGCGCGCACGTGATCCGCCGCCAGCGCGACCAGCTCCGCCGCGGGCTGAAAGGCCTGCCGCGTGAGGGCTTCCGGACGGTCCACACGCTGCGCGGCGAGGACGAGGTCGCCGACGTGAGCATCACCCGGACGAAGCTGTTCAACGACCTGCGGCACGAGCCCGGGCCGTTCGACGTCATCGGCGACGTCCACGGCTGCCGGGCCGAGCTCGAGGCGCTGCTGGCCGAGCTCGGCTACACGATCGGCCGGGACCAGGAGGGACGAGCGGCGGGCGCTCACCACGACGGCCGCCGTGCGATCTTCGTCGGCGATCTCGTTGACCGCGGCCCGGACACCCCCGGCGTCCTGCGGCTGGTCATGGGCATGGTCGCCGCCGGTGACGCGTTCTGCGTCCCGGGCAACCACGAGAACAAGCTGCTGCGGGCCCTCCGGGGCCGCAACGTGCAGGTCACCCACGGCCTGGCCGAGTCGCTGGCCCAGCTGGCCGCCGAGACCGACGAGTTCCGCGCCGCCGTTGAACGGTTCATGGACGGCCTGATCAGCCACTACGTCCTGGACGGTGGCCGGCTGGTCGTCTCGCATGCCGGGCTGACCGAGCGCTACCAGGGCCGCGCGTCCGGGCGGGTGCGCGAGTTCTGCCTCTATGGGCAGACCACCGGGGAAACCGACGAGTATGGCCTGCCGGTGCGCTACCCCTGGGCGCAGGAGTACCGCGGCGAGGCGATGGTGCTCTACGGCCACACCCCCGTACCGGCGCCGGAGTGGGTCAACAACACGCTCTGCCTCGACACCGGGTGCGTATTCGGCGGCCGCCTCACCGCGCTGCGCTACCCCGAACGGGAGCTTGTCTCGGTCCCGGCGGCCAAGGTCTACTACGCCCCGGCCAAGCCGTTCCCGGTCAACCCCGGCGCCGTCGTGCCGGACGTCGCGGGCCGCCGCGACCCGGAAGTACTCGACATCACCGACGTGACCGGCACACGCGTCGTTGAGACGAAATACCACCCGCGGATCGGGGTGCGGGAGGAGAACGCGGCCGCCGCGCTGGAGCTGATGAGCCGGTTCGCGATCGACCCGCGCTGGCTGCTCTACCTGCCCCCGACGATGAGCCCGGTCGCCACCTCGACCCGGCCGGATCTGCTCGAACATCCGGAGCAGGCCTTCGACGCCTTCCGGGCCGACGGCGTCGACCACGTGGTCTGCGAGGAGAAGCACATGGGCTCGCGCGCCGTGGCCCTGGTCTGCCGCTCGCTGGAGGCGGCCCGGGCCAGGTTCGGCGCGCCCGGTGACCAGCTGGGCGCGGTGTGGACGCGGACGGGACGCCCGTTCTTCTCCGGCGGGCTCACGGCGCGGTTCGTGGACCGGCTGCGTGCCGCCGCGGAGACGGCCGGCCTGTTCGATGAGCTCGGGACGCCCTGGCTGCTGCTGGACGCCGAGCTGCTGCCCTGGAGCGCCAAGGCCGGGCAGCTGCTCCGGGACCAGTACGCGGCCGTCGGCGCGGCCGCGCGGGCGTCGCTGCCGGTGGCGGTCAGCGTGCTCGGCCAGGCCGCCGCGGCCGGTCTCGACGTCGGCGACCTCCTCGAGCGCACCCGCGCCAGAGAGCTGAACGCCGCCGCTTTCACCGATGCCTACCGGCGTTACTGCTGGCCGACCGATGGGCTGACCGGAGTGCGTTTCGCGCCATTCCAGCTGCTGGCGGCGGAGGGTGCCGTCTATCACGAACGGCCGCATGCCTGGCATCTCGACCTGGCTGACCGGCTTGCCGCCGCCGACGCCGAGTTCGTGGCACCGACCCGGCGGGTGTTCGCGGACACCACCGACCCGGGCTCGACCGGCGCGGCGGCCGGCTGGTGGTCGGAACTGACCGCGGCGGGCGGGGAGGGAATGGTGGTCAAGCCCGCCGCGAACCTGACCCGCTGGGCGCAAGGGACTCGTCCAGCCCGGGCTGAAGGTCCGCGGGCGGGAGTACCTGCGGATCATCTATGGCCCGGACTACACCGAACCGGCGAACCTGGAACGGCTGCGCTCACGCGGTCTCGGGCACAAGCGCTCGCTGGCCCAGCGTGAGTACGCGCTCGGGCTCGAGGCCCTCGACCGGTCCGCGCGCGGCGAGCCGCTGTGGCGGGTGCACCAGTGCGTGTTCGCCGTCCTCGCCCTCGAGTCCGAGCCGGTGGACCCGCGGCTGTGACCCCGTGCCGCACGCACATCCCGGCGCGACTGGGTACGCTTTGCAGCCGTGGCGCTCGCTCGCGCGGCGCCGACGGCGCCGCCCGGCCGGCGCCGAGGGGCGTTAGCTCAATGGTAGAGCAGCGGACTTTTAATCCGTGGGTTCAGGGTTCGAGCCCCTGGCGCCCCACCTGCGAAATGAGCCAGACAGGCAAGTTCACTGCACAGTGCCCTCGGCCTGGGTGGGACGAAACCGCTCGCGGCAGGGCGTCCGGCACATCACCACAGCGGCAGCTGCCAGTCGGCCGGTGTGCCGCCGGGGTGCTTGTCCGCAGATCCGGGGCGCGATGGCTAGCGGCGCGGGCGGTGGGCATGCTGGGGCAATGAGCCTTCGCACGGTAGGCGTTGAAGAAGAGCTTTTGCTGGTCGAGCCGGGGACGGGAAGGCCGCGGGCTGTGGCCGGAACCGTCTTGCGGGCTGCCCAGCAGGTGGTGACCGGCCCGGGCGACGGCGCCGGCGCTGGTCCGGTGGCCGGTGAGGCACTGGAGTTCGAACTGCAGCTGCAGCAGCTGGAGACCAACACCCAGCCGTGCGGCGCGCTCGATGACCTGGGCCGCGAGATACGGCGCTGCCGGGCGCTGGCCGCCGACGCGGCGGCCCGGGCCGGGGTCCAGGTGGCAGCGCTGGCCACCTGTCCGGTCCCGGTCGAGCCCCAAATAGTGGGCAAGACCCGCTACCAGAAGATGGCCGACGCGTTCGGCCTGACCGCGCAGGAACAGCTCACCTGCGGCTGCCATGTACATGTCGAAGTCTCCTCCCCTGAGGAAGGAGTTGCCGCCCTCGATCGCATCGGGCCATGGCTGGCGATCCTGCTGGCGCTCAGCGCCAACTCGCCGTTCTGGCAGGGCCAAGACAGCAGCTATGCCAGCTTCCGCTACCAGGCGCAGGGCCGCTGGCCCTGCTCGGGACCGACAGAAGCGTTCGGGAGCGCCCGGGCATACCAGGAAACGGTCCAGCAAATGGCGCGCACCGGTACGCTGCTCGATGCCGGGATGGTGTATTTCGACGCGCGCCTATCCGAGCGCTACCCCACCCTGGAGACACGCATCGCCGACGTATGCCTACATGCCGACGACGCAGTGCTGATCGCCGCGCTTGCCCGCGCGCTGGTAGAAACCGAAGTGCGCCAGTGGCAGCAGGGACGGCCCCCCCAGCACGGGCGGGCTGAGTTGCTGCGCCTGGCCGCATGGCGGGCCAGCCGGTCCGGCATGGACGACATGCTGCTCAACCCCGTCACCGGCCTGCCAGAACAATCAGTAGCCGTCATCAACATGCTGCTGGAACACGTCAGCGACGCGCTGGCCGACGCCGGAGACAGCGATACCGTCGCTGATCTGCTCGCCGCACTCCTCACCCGGGGCAACGGCGCCATCTTCCAGCGCAAGACCTACCGCCGCTCCGGCCACCTGCCCGATGTCGTCACCAGCGCCGCCGCAGCCACCACCCGCTGACACCGGCACCGATGGGCCTGGCATCCAACGGTGTTCCCGGCCTAATCACGCTAAGCCTGGCGGCTACCTTGAGTGGTGGCAGAGGCGACACCTGAAACCACAAGCGGCAATCGCCGAATACCTGCTTCTCTCCGAGGGGATGAGGGTGGCGGTCGCCCCGTCACTGAGCGCGTCCCAGAACGTGGTCGCCGTCATGTCGGCGATCACGGTCGTGGGCAGCGAGTGGCTGCGGCCTGGGGCACGACCCACAGCAGCGGACCGGAGAAGCGCCGCGCCGGGCCGAGTGGCCGACATCATGCTTGGGCGGCGCCGCGCTCCTTGAGCCAGTCAACGAGAATCTGGCGCTGGGTGTCGGCGTCGCCCGCGACTTCGAGCGCGGTCTGCTCATGTGCGTAGTCAGGGCTGGCGTTGATGTCGGCGCCCTGAGCCAGGAGATACTCGGCCATCCGGCGCTGGCCGCCGTGGCAGGCCTGCCAGAATGCCGCATCGATCTCGCCGCTGGTCGGCGGCGGGTCGGCAGCCAAGAACTCATCCACCCTGGCCCGGTCCCCCAGCCCGGCCGCCTCCCACAGGCTGCCGATGCGCGCGCCCCGGGCGACGAGCAGCCGGGCCACGTGCCAGCACCCGTAGCCCACGGCATTGGCCAGCGGTGTGCCGATCGACCCGCCCGGAACATCGATATCCGCGCCGCCATCGATCAGGGCAGCGGCCACGTCAACGTCATCGCTGCTGGCCGCCCAGTGCAGCGCCGTCTCGTCGCACCGGGTGGGATGGCGGAAGCTGGGATCGGCCCCGGCCTGGATCAGCAGGTGGACGATCTGCGGGCCGTTGGGGAAATAACCCGGCCAGTCGGCGACCAGGTGCAGCAGGGTCCTGAAGCCGCCCTTGCGGTCCACCAGCCCGGCGCGCGCCAGCCGGGGATCCTCCGCCAGAAGCCGCCGGATCGCATCGACATCGCCGCCGTGGACGGCGAGCACGAGCTCAACGGCCCTCGGGTCATCCGCCGGGATCTCAACAAGAGCCGCCTCGTCGCTCACGGGCACAATCATCGCAGCAGCCAGCGACAACCAGGCCCGCTCCCCCGACGGGTGGACCGGCGGCGCGTTGACAGATCACTCAGCGGCATCCTCCGGCACTGGGCGTGCAGGTCCGTCCGGCCGTTGTGCTTGGCTGAAGATGGCTGAGCGGAGCTGACGGAGAGGAAGACGGCCATGAACAGCGCTCCTGACACCATGCATGCCATGCGCGCTTCCGGCGCCGACCCGGCCAGCCTGCTGTATGACAGCGTGCCAGTCCCCCGGCCGGGGCCCGGGGAGGTGCTGGTGCACGTTCGGGCCACCGCGGTCACCAAGGGGGAGCTGACCTGGCCGGAGGCATGGCCGGTCATCCCGTGCCACGATCTGTCCGGCGTGGTGGCCGGTGCCGGGCCTGGCGGGAGCGCGTGGCGGGACGGCGACGAGGTATTCGCGCTGATTGCTTTCGACCGGCCCGGTGCCGCCGCCGAGTACACGACCGTCGCGGCCGCGGATCTGGCGCCGAAACCAGCAGCGACTGGCCATATTGCCGCGGCAGCCATCCCGCTCGGCGGCCTCACCGCGTGGCAGGCCCTGCACACCCACGCGCAGCTGCTGCCCGGTCAGCAGGTGCTGGTGCATGGCGGCGCGGGGGGCGTTGGCGCCTATGCCGTCCAGCTCGCCGCGGCGCACGGCGCGCAGGTAGCTGCGACAGCTTCCGCCCGCGACGCCGGCTATGTCGCCGGCCTCGGCGCCGGGCAGGTCATTGACTACGCGGACCGGTTCGAAGATCAGCTCAGTAGCGTCAACGTCGTCATCGATCCGGTCGGCGGCGACACCATGGCCCGGTCCTGGCAGGTGCTGCGCCCCGGCGGGATCCTGGTGGCGATCGCGGACGAGCCCAACGGGCACGGCGGGCGAGACGATGTCCGCAGCGTCTACTTCGTGGTCGAGCCGGACGGCGCACAGCTCCGCGAGCTGGCCAGCCTGATGGCCCGCGGGCAGCTGAACGCCGCCGTCAGCCAGGTATTTCCGCTCAGCGCCCTGCCGGAGGCGTTCGCCGCTCAGCGGGCCCGCCCAGCCCCCGGAAAAGTGATCATCGACGTCGCCGATGACGGCGGGTGAGGGGCGGCAGCCACCATCCGTTGGCATGTCACAATGGCCAGCCCCGCCGTGTCAAAGGGGTACGGAAAGCACGGCGAGGGAGATCACCATGTACGCACGTCTCGACTACAACAGCTCCGGGATCCTGCAGAAGTTCGCGAAGCACCTCCGCTCGGCGGCGGCGGCCATACCGCAGGGGACCCTGCCGCTCGCGACCGTGAACCTGGTGCTGACCCGGGCCAGCCAGATCAACGGCTGCGCCGCCTGCACCGACATGCACACCAAGGACGCCGAATACGCCGGGGAGACCTCGGTGCGGCTCAACCTGGTGGCGGCGTGGCGGGACGCGACGGTCTTCACCGACGCGGAGCGGGCCGCGCTCGAGCTCACCGAGCAGGGCACCCGCATCGCCGACGCCGCCGGCGGCGTCACCGACGAGGCCTGGGCGCACGCGGCCAAGCACTACGACGATGACCAGCTCGCCGCGCTGGTGTGCACCATCGCCATGATCAACACGTGGAACCGGCTGAACGTCATCTGCGGGAACAAGGGAGGTGACTACCAGCCCGGGCGGTGGGGATAAGCCGACGCGCCGGGCCGGTCAGGCGTCCTGGTGGTCCGGGCCGGTCATCTGCCCGGCGATGATCCGCAGCCCCTCGGTGAGCTCCCGCGCCGACAGTGCCTGCTCGGGATCCATGAACCACTTCACGATGATGCCGATGAACAGGGCGTGCAGGACCGAGCCCGCCGTCCGTGCCGCCTCCGGGTCCTGGGCCGGATCGATCCCCAGGAAGAGCTCCGCCAGCCCGCCCGCGGCGTCGCGCTGGACCCGGGCCAGGAAGGTGCGCAGCTCCTCGTTCTGCTCCATCGGGCCCATCAGCTCCAGCTGCGCCGCCCACATTCCCCGGGCCGGGCCGCTGAACGACTCGATCGTCCGCCCCATGATCGATTCGAACCGCTTGAGCGGCTCCGCATCGAGTGCCCCCTCGGCGCTCAGGGCGCGCTCGACCTCATCGCCCCATTCGCCGACGAATTCATAGATGGCCTGGTTCATCAGGGCGTCCTTGGAGCCGAAGTGGTAGCCGATGGCCGCCAGGCTCACGCCCGAGGCCGCCGCGATGTCGCGCGCCGTCGTGCGTGCGTATCCCTTCTCGATCAGGCAGCGCTTCGCCCCAGCCAGCAGGGCTTCACGGTTTCCCATGGCGAGCAGCATACTCCCGTTTTGAACGAATGTCTTGAACGATCGTACTAGACGATCGTCTCAGACGAGTGTACCGTCGGGCCCATGACCTCTCACCCGACACCCCCGGCAGTTCGCCAGACATCTCCCAGCGGGCCGCAGCGGGCGGGACGCAAGGAGTGGACCGGGCTGGCCGTGCTCCTGCTGCCGCTCCTGCTGGTGTCCATGGACGTATCCGTGCTGTACTTCGCGGTCCCCTTCATCGCCAGGGACCTGGAGCCGACCAGCACCCAGCAGCTGTGGATCTTCGACATCTATGGCTTCGTGCTCGCCGGCCTGCTCATCACCATGGGCTCGCTGGGCGACCGGATAGGCCGGCGGCGGCTGCTGCTGATCGGCGCCGTGGCGTTCAGCGTCGCCTCGCTGGGGGCCGCCTACTCGCAGACCGCCGGGCAGCTCATCGCCGCCCGCGCGCTGCAGGGGATCGCCGGGGCGACGCTCATGCCCTCGACGCTCGCGCTGATCCGCAACATGTTCCACGACGAGAAGCAGCGGCGTACCGCGATCGCCATCTGGACCGGCGGCACGATGAGCGGCATCGCACTCGGGCCGGTGCTCAGCGGCATCCTGCTGAACCACTTCTGGTGGGGATCGGTGTTCCTGATCAACGTCCCGTTCATGGCCGGCCTGCTGGCCCTGGCCCCGGCGCTGGTGCCGGAGTTCCGCGCCCCGCAGGCCGGCCGGTTCGACCTGGTCAGCTCGGTGCTCTCGCTCGGCGCCGTGCTGCCGGTGATCTACGGCATCAAGGAGATCGCCGCCTACGGCCTGGACCTCGCGCGCTGCCTGTGGATCGCGGCGGGCCTGGCGGTGGGCGCCGCGTTCATCGTCCGGCAGGCGCGCAGTTCCGCGCCCATGATCGACCTGCGGCTGTTCCGCAGCCGGGGCTTCACCGGGGCGGTGGCGATGAACCTGGTGGCCATGTTCGCGATCGTCGGGTTCGCCATCTTCGCCACCCAGTACCTGCAGTCGGTGCTCGGGATGAGCCCGCTGACCGCGGCGTTGTGGTCGCTGGTGCCGATGGCTGGGACCATGACCGCGGCGCCCGCCGCCCAGCTGCTCGCCGGGCGCGTCGACCGCGCGTACATCGCCGCCGGCGGGTTCGGCATCGCCGGGCTGGGCTTCGCCGGGCTCACCCAGCTGCGCCCGCACTCGCCGATCGCGTTCCTGCTGGTTTGTGCCGCCATCTACGCCGGCGGCATCGTCGGGGTCATGACCGTGGGAAACGAGCTGGTCATGGGGGCGGTCCCGCCCGAGCGGGCCGGCGCCGCCGCCGCGGTGGTGGAGACGGCGACCGAGTTCGGCGCGGCGCTGGGCATCGCCGTGCTCGGCAGCATCGGCGTCGCGGCCTACCGGTCCAGCCTGGGCGTCCTGGCGCCGGCGGGGACGCCGCCGGCGGCGCTGGCCACGGCCCGCGACACCCTGGGCGGTGCGGTGACCGTGGCCGGGCAGTTCCCCGGGCGCATCGGGACCGGCCTGCTGGAGGCGGCCCGGACCGCATTCACCCACGGCCTCAGCCACGCCGCCCTGGGAGCCGCGATCGTCATGGTCCTGGCCGCCGTGGCCAGCGCGGTGTTCTTCCGCGGGGTCCAGGTGGAACCACCGCCCGCCGCGGCCGGGGAGCGGCCAGCCGAGGGGGACAGGGAACTGGCCGCCCGGTGACCCGCCGGTCCTCGGCAGCTCCGCCCCGCTCCAGGTCACCGTCCCTGTCTGACCGGTGCCCCCAGGGCTCGCGCACCCGCCTGAAATACTGATCGGGACGGGCCTTCCGGCCAGCGGTGAGGAGTGCGCAGATGAAGGTGGGCTTGCACATAGCGGATTTCACCTGGGACGGCGGGGCGCCCGCGCTGGGTCCGCGGCTGGGTGAGATAGCCCGGCGGGCCGAGGAGGCCGGGATGGACCGCATCAGCGTGATGGACCACCTCTGGCAGATCGGCACCCTCGGCCCGCCTGAGCACGAGATGCTGGAGTGCTACACCGCGCTGGGTTTCCTCGCCGCCGTCACCAGCCGGGTCAAGCTGCTCACGGTCGTGACCGCGGTTGTCTACCGCGAGCCCGGGCTGCTGGCCAAGGCGGTCACGACGCTGGACGTGCTGTCCGGCGGGCGCGCGATGCTGGGCATCGGGGCGGCGTGGAACGAGGACGAGGCCCGCGGGCTGGGCCTGTTCTTCCCGTCGCTGGCCGAGCGGTTCGAACGGCTGGAGGAGGCGCTGCGCATCTGCCGGCAGATGTGGAGCGATGACGACGGCCCCTTCGACGGCAAGCACTACCACCTGGCCCGCACGCTGAACTCGCCCCAGGCCCTGAGCCGCCCGCACCCGCCGATCCTCATCGGCGGGCAGGGGGAACGCAAGACGCTGCTGCTGGTGGCCCGCTACGCCGACGCGTGCAACCTGTTCGGCACCCCCGAGGTGGCGCACAAGCTCGACGTGCTGCGCGAGCACTGCGCCGCCGAGGGCCGCGACTACGACTCGATAGAGAAGACCGTGCAGGTCCGGTACGACCTCGGCGAGAACGGTGAACGGGTGGAGCAGACCATCGAGCAGCTGCACGAACTGTCCGAACTCGGCTTCACGCAGGCGCACGGCGCGCTGGCCCGGGTCGGCACGCTCCGCCCGATCGAGCTGATGGCCGAGCGCGTCATTCCCGCCATCGAAAAGTTCTGAGCGGCGGGCGACGGCGCGGATCGCCCGCCCTGGCCCGGGGCGCACGCCTTACCCGTCCTGGCCGGACCGGACGTCGCCGCGGGCGGCCTGGCCCAGGCGGGCACCGATGACGGTGACCGCGATCGGGTGGTACCGGCCGCGGTAGCCGGATCGGAGCGCGGCCGTCAGCCACAGCCGGAGGATCTCCGGGTTGGCGCTGGTGGTCAGGTGATACCGCCCGTCCAGGTCGGTGAGCAGTCCGGCCGGGACCGGCGGCTCCAGCCCGGCCAGGTACACCTGCCACTCGTCGGCGCTCCAGGCGACGGCCACGTCCGGGCCGGGCGTTGCCTGGCCGACCGCTCTCACCGCGTCCAGCAGCGGCGAGGTCACGGCCGGGGCGCCGGCGGGCAGCCCGGTGCCATGCAGCCACTCGTCGTAGTCCACGGCGCCGGGCAGCCGATCGCGGAAGAAGGCCACCGCCTCCTCGCCGGTCACCGAGCGGAACCGGAACGCGGCCAGGTTGGCGGGCGTGGTACAGCGCGTCCGCCGCATGATCGAGCTGCACGCCCGGGATGCCGAACACCTGCCGCACGCCGTTGGCGGCAAGCGACCTGACCAGGGCCTCGCCGCCGGTGATCCTGGCCCCGGAGCGCAGGTAAGGGATGGTAGATGACCCGCCGGATACGGCATTCGCCCGATGCGGCGCAGCCGACCTTACGGCCAGTCTCGAAGGTATGACCCGCCATCGGAGCGGGCCGCCTCCCGCGGCGCCCGCTCACGTGATCACCTGGAGGAATGATGGCGCCCTTCCGGCTCCGGCCCACGCGGCATATGGGAGGCCCGGCGAGCGCGGACCCGGCCGCGCAGGCCGAGGACTGGCTCCACGGCAAGGGGGATCTGCTCATCGCCGGGATGGGCGGGCAGGTCCCGGTCGCGGTCCAGCTGGGCGTCCTGGCCCACGCCGACCTCGGCCTGGCTGGCCGATCTTGGCCACAACCGCCGGCTCGGCTCGGTCCGCCGGGCATGGGGAACACAGATGGCGCGGCTCGCCGGCGACCTCGCCGACTTCGCGGCCACGCCGCAGCGGCTCGCCGCGCTGCAGCGTGACGTGCTGGTGCCGCTCGAACTCAAGGCACTCGGCGGCCACGCCGAGTTCTCCACCCGGGCCGGTGCCATCAGCTACCTGCGAAGCCAGCTCCCCCTGCCAGAAGCCCAGGACCGCCACATCCCCGGCGAGTAGCCGATGAGTTCCCGGTGACGGCGCGGTCTGTACCGCATCAGACCGCTGGCGAGGACGTGAGGAGCAGACCGTGACCGCCACCGATTGGGCATCCGGCGCGCCGGGCACCGGGCAGTACGCACAGGTCAACGGCATCAACCTGTACTTCGAGACCCACGGCTCCGGGCGGCCGCTTATCTTGCTGCACGGCGGGCTCGGGTCGGGTGAGATGTTCGGGCCCATCCTGCCCGCACTGGCCGAGCGCCACCAGGTCATCGCCCCGGACCTGCAGGGGCACGGCCGGACCGCCGACATCGACCGGCCGATCGACATCCGTCTCATGGCCGATGACATCGCGGCGCTCATCGACCACCTCGGGCTGGACCGGCCGGATGTCGTGGGCTACTCGCTCGGCGGCGGGGTGGCGCTGCTGACGGCGGTGAAGTACCCGGCCAAGGTCGGCCGGCTCGTGGCGGCCTCGGCCAACGTCCGGCGCGACGCGATCTACCCGGAGATGCTCGCGCAGCAGGGCCAGGTGAACGCCGCCGCCGCCGAGTTCATGAAGGACACGCCGATGTACGAGCTCTACCAGCGGGTGGCGCCGCGCCCGGAGGACTTCCCCCGGCTGCTGGACAAGATGGGCGAGGGGATGGCGAAGGACTTCGACTTCACCGAGGAGGTCCGCGGCCTGCAGGTGCCGACGCTCATCGTCGCCGCCGACGCCGACATGGCACCGCCCAGCCACTACACCGAGGTCTTCAGCCTGCTCGACGGCGGGCGCCGCGACGGCGGGTGGATGGGCGAGGGCCGCCCGAAGGGCGGGCACGCGCTCGCGATCCTGCCCGGCCTGACCCACTACACCATCTTCAGCTCGCCGCTGTTCGCCGCGGCCACCCTCGCCTTCCTCGACGGCCAGCCGGACTGAACGAATCTGGGCGGGCATGTCCTTGGGATGGAGATCAACGTTGGCGCCGGCGGCCGCGTCGTTCGCGGCCGCCGATGTCCTCGCAGCACCGCCCGGCAGCTAGCCGCGACGGCCGGCGCGGGTGCGCCGCCGGGTGGTGCCAGCACGAGCCGCCCGGCACCGGGTGACCTCCTTGGCGGCGGCGGCCGGCCTGGGCCACACTGCTGTTGACGGCGAGGGCTGGCCCGGGAATCGCCGGCGGGTGGGGTTAACGGCGCGGACAAGGTCTGAGGACCATTCGGGCTGCCCAGATGCAGGCGGTCCCGGTCGCCGGGCCTTGGTGGGGTGGGAAGCGGGTGGGGATCCGGATGAGAGCTGTGGCCGCACGCCGGGTGGCGCATGTCGTCGGCGGGGGCTCGATCGCGCTGATGATTGGCGCGGTGGTGCTGACCTACGTGGACCGGCACGCATCGCTGCCTCCCGGCTCGGAGGCATGGGACTTCTCCTACGTCTTCGGCCAGGCCGTGAACATGGCTGTCCCCGCCGTGGGCCTGGTCCTTGCCTCACGGCGGCCCGCCAACCCGATCGGATGGCTATTCCTGGCGGCGGGCACCGCGCTCGGCCTGGGGAGCTTCTTTACCTCCTATGGGGTGCACGCCCTGAGTGCGGCACCGGGATCGCTTCCGGCCGGCCGGGCAGCCTTGTGGCTCTCCAACTGGGTCTGGGTTATCCCCTTTGTCGCGCTCAGCTTCCTGTTCCTCCTCTTCCCCACCGGGCAGCTGCGATCAGCGCGGTGGCGCCCAGTGGCCTGGTTCGTGGGCGGGTGCTTCGCCCTGGTAGGGATTGCCGCGCTGGCGCACGCCACGCTCGCCTGGTCGAACCCGTTCCTCCAGCCCGGAAGCCCCCTTAACGGCCCGGTCACGATCATCATGCTCGTCGCGCTGCTGGTCAGCGTCGTGGCCGTGATCGTCAGGTTCGCGAGGTCCTCGGGGGAGGAGAGGCTGCAGCTGAAGTGGTTCGCGGCCTCCGCCACGGTCGTGGTCATCGGGCAGGCCGGAACGATGCTGACGAATAACTCGGCCGTCGCGTCCGTGCTGTCGAACCTGGCGTTCCTGTGCCTATGGGTGAGCATCGGCATCGCGGTGCTGAAGTACCGGCTCTACGAGATCGACATCGTGATCAGCCGGGCCGTGCTGTACGGCACGCTGGCCGTGTTCATCACCGCCGTCTACGTCGGCCTGGTGGCCGGCGTGGGGACGCTGGTCGGCAACCGGCGCAGCGCGCTGCTGTCCGCGCTCGCCGCCGCGATAGTGGCGGTCGCGTTCCAGCCGCTCCGCCACCGGGCCGGGCGGCTGGCCAACCGGGTCGTGTACGGCCGGCGGGCGACCCCGTATGAGGTGCTGTCCGATTTCAGCAGGCGCGTCGGCGGCGCGTATTCCAGCGAGGACGTCCTGCCCCAGATGGCCCACATCGTGGCGGCGGGGACGGGCGCCGAGCAGGTGGTCATCTGGCTGCGGGTGGGCGATGAGCTGCAGCCCGCGGCTTCGTCATCCGGCCGGAGCGCGGACGCCGCCGCGATCTATGTCGACGGGGACGCGATGCCCGCCCTGCCCGGCGCCGACGTCAGCGTCCCCGTCGTCCACCAGGGCGGCCTGCTCGGCGCGATCTCGATCCGGATGCCACGGGCGGAGCCGCTCCGCCCGGCCGGCGAGCACCTGGTCACGGACCTGGTGTCGCAGGCAGGCCTGGTGCTGGCGAACGCCGGGCTGATCGAGGACCTCCGGTCCTCCCGGCAGCGCCTGGTCACCGCGCAGGACGAGGCGCGGCGGCGGCTGGAGCGCAACATCCACGACGGGGCCCAGCAGGATCTGGTCGCCCTGGCCATCAAGCTCGGCCTGGCCGAGACAATGCTCGACGAGGACACGGCGGAGACCAGGGAGATCCTCCGGCAGTTGCGGGCGGAGGCCGCGGGGGCGCTGGAGAACATCCGTGACCTCGCCCGGGGCATCTACCCGCCGCTGCTGGCCGACATGGGGCTCGTCGCCGCGCTCAGCGCGCAGGCAGGTAAATTCCCCTTCCCCGTGACGGTGCAGGCCGACGGGATCGGCCGGTCATCGCAGGACGCCGAGGCTGCCGTCTATTTCTGCTGCCTGGAGGCGCTGCAGAACACCTCCAAATACGCCAACGCGACGCAGGCCTATGTCACCCTGCAGGCCCAGAACGGCTCCCTGCGCTTCATCAGCTCCGACGACGGAGCCGGCTATGACTCCCGCCACACCCCGATGGGATCGGGCCTGCGGAACATGGCCGACCGGCTCGCCGCGCTCGGCGGCGAGCTCGACATCAGGTCCGCTCCCGGCAGCGGCACGACGGTCACCGGGCGGCTGCCCTTCCCCGCCGCCGTGGCTGGCCGGCTCGCCGCGCGCCGGTTACCTCCCGACGGACGATCCCCCTGGCACAGATGGGCCGGATTGTCGGTGGCCGGGGGTAGCGTGCGCAAGCGTGAACCGGACCGACCGGCTATATGCACTGGTTGAGGAGTTGCGGGCGGTGGCGCCGCGCCCGCGGTCGGCGCGGCAGCTGGCCGGGCGGTATGAGGTCAGCACGCGGACCATCGAGCGGGACGTTCTGGCGTTGCAGGAGGCCGGTGTCCCGATCTACGCGGTGGCCGGGCGGTGCGGCGGCTATGTCATCGACAAGGCGCTGACGCTGCCGCCACTGAACTTCACGGCGGCCGAGATGGTCGCGATGGCCGTGTCCTTGGCGCGGGTGGAGCCGGCGCTGTTCGCCTCCGCGCTGCGCAGCGCGCTGCGTAAGGTACTCGCCGCCGCCCCGGCCGCGCAGGCCGCCGAGGCGGCGCAGCTGATGGACCGGGTCCGGCTGATCGGCACCGGCGACCCGGGCAGCGGCGGGCCACCATCCCCGGTCCAGGAGGCGATCACCGCCCGCCACGTCCTGCTGCTCGACTACCGGGACCGGCGCGACGTCATGACCACCCGCGAGGTCGAACCGGTGGCGTTCGCCGCGACGAGCGCCCACTGGTACCTGATCGCCTGGTGCCGCCTGCGGGACGGCTCGCGGGCCTTCCGCCTGGACCGGATCCGGGCCGCGGTGGACACCGGCGAGCCCGCGTCCCAGCGCTCCTACGCCGACCTCGACGTGGATATCCCGGACGCCCTTATCCGGCGGGTCGAGCTCGCGGGCTGAAAGTCGGCTGGAAACACCGACAGGGGGCTGTCGCGGGCGTGCGGCAGGGTTCGGTCACTACACGTTGCCCACTGACGGAGGAACCCATGTCCGCTCCCGCCAACAACACCGTCGCCTGGTTCGAGATCGGCTCCCCGGACGTCGGCGCCGCCCAGGCCTTCTACGGCCCGCTCTTCGGCTGGTCGTTCGCCCCCGACGGCCCCTACACGCTCATCACCGCCCCCGGCGCCACCGGTCCCTCGGGCGGCATCTTCAATACCGGCGGCACCATCCCGCCGTACGCCGTCTTCGTCGTCAAGGTGGCCGACGTCGCCGCGACCGCCGCGCGGGCCGAAGAACTCGGCGGCAAGGTCGTTGTCGCACCGAACAAGCTGGAGGACGGCATGGTGGTGGCTTACCTCACCGACCCCCATGGCAGCCTGTTCGCGCTGTTCAGCCCGCGGCCGGAGAGCTGAGCGCCCGCGGGGGCCGGCGTGGGTCAACTTGCCCCCGCACACCGGCCGACCTGCTGATATCCCCACCCGCCGGGGTGGTAGGCACACCAGCAGCAGCGTGTCAGCGCCCTGGAGCCGGGCCGCCGCCGCGCGTAACTTCGGCGCCATGAGAGCTGCACGAATCATCTACCGCTACCTGACGGCACTCTTCCTCGCCGACGTGCTGCTGCAGTTCTTCCTGGCCGGAGCGGGCGTATTCAGCGCCGGCCCGGGAACGGCAGCACGTGACTCCAGCACGCTCGACCCTCACCGCGGGAACGGCATGCTGGTCATGATTCTGGCGCTGCTGCTGCTGGCCGCCGCCCTCGCCGCCCGCAACGGCCGGTGGCGGTGGGCGCTGCCGCTGCTCGTGCTGACGGTGCTGCAGCCGGTGCTGGCGATCGCGGGCGCGGCGGGCGGCCTGCACGTGCTCAACGCGGCGGTCATCTTGGGCATCGGCGGCATGCTGACCTACCGCGCCTGGCGGGTGGACCGCCTCCAGCCGGCCGGGCCCACACCTGCGGTGGCCGAGCCTGCCGCAGCGGCCGAGCCCGCCGCAGCCGGGCCCGCCACAAGCCTCAGCCCGTCAGACTGACCGGGCCCGGCCCGCCTGGCCGCTACGGCGCACCAGCCCCGGCGGCGGGCACCCTGCGGCGCAGGTCACCCGGGCCGCCGGCGAACCCGCGGGCGGTCAGCCAGCGTGTCATCCCCGACGGGTCAGGATGACTGTCGGGGATGACGTTGTAGATGTAGTTCAGGCCACGCTCCGCGGCCTCCGCCTCGAGCCGGTCGACGATGAACGCGCCGATCCCGGCGCGGCGGCGGGCGCTGTCAACCACGAAGGTGATCTCCGCGTCGCCCCATGCGCTGTCCAGCCAGCCGTAGCCGACCACCGCATCGTCGTCGTCGGTGACCCGCCACCACTCGTTGGCCATCAGCGAGCCCGGAGAGGGCGGCTCATAGCCGACCGCCGCGAGCTCCTCCGGGCCGAACAGCCTCTGCTTATCGGGTGTCCCACCGCGGTGCGTCTTCCCTGACCCAGTGCAGCGTCATGACGTCTCCTCCAGCCACTACGCGGAGGGTACGCCGCAGCGTTCCCGGCGCGATTCGCCGCTGCCGGTTACCGTTCAGCTGCATCACCCATGACGGGCTTCACGTCGATGACCGGCGTCCGGTCCAGCGCCTCCAGGGGCCCGACCAGGATCCGCAGTCCCTCGGCCGCGACTACCCGGACCCGGTGCAGCCCGATCGGGTTCGGCCGGTCGGGGGAGCGGGTGCTGAAGACCCCCGTGGGCGGGCGCGCAGGATCGTCACGCGGCCGGGTGACCAGCACGTCGCGGGCCGCCCGGTCCAGCCACGTCAGCACGAGGATCTCGGCCCCCGGCGCGAGGTCGCGCAGGCCTTCGGCCACCTCGGGCTGGAAGACGAGCCAGGCGTCCGGCGCGCCCTCGTCCCCCTGGCGCGGCGCCTGCGCCCGGTCCTTCAAAGGCGACTCGACCCATCCGATCGGCACTACCTGGTGGCCCGTCATAGTGCCCATCCTCCGCCCCGGCGCGGACCGTGACCCAGGTAGCCTGCAGATCGCTTGTGCCGAAGGGAGATGCTCTCGTGCGAGCCGTCGTGCAACGAGTCAGCCAGGCCAGCGTGGCCGTGGACGGGCGGGTGGCGGGCGCCATCGACGAGCCGGGCCTGCTCGTCCTGGTCGGCGTCACCCACACGGACACCCCGCAGGCGGCAGCGAAGCTGGCCGCTAAGCTGTGGGGGCTGCGGATCCTGGAGGGCGAGAAGTCCTGCTCCGACGTGGGCGCGCCGCTGCTGGTCGTCAGCCAGTTCACGCTCTACGCCAGCACCGATAAGGGCCGCCCGGCCGACCTGGCAGGCCGCCGCCCCCGGCCCGGTCGCCGAACCGCTCGTTGACGCCGTGGTCACGTCCCTGCGCACGCTGGGCGCCCGGGTGGAGACCGGGGTCTTCGGTGCCGACATGAAGGTCAGCCTGACCAACGACGGCCCGGTGACCATCATCGTTGAGCTGTCATAGCCTCACCCATTGACGAAAGGGGGCACACGTGGTTGCTGCCGAACGGGTGGAATTCCGCTCCGATGGGCTGACCCTGGTGGGGGACCTGCGGGCCCAGCCGGGCGGACGGCGGCCGGGCCTGGTCTTCACCGGCCCGTTCACCGGTAACCGCGACCAGGTCACCGGGACCTATGCCGCCGCGCTCGCCGAGGCCGGATACGCCACCCTGGCGTTCGACCACCGCAGCTTCGGCGAGTCGGGCGGGCTGCCGCGCCGCGATGAGGACCCGCAGGGCAAGCTGCGGGACCTGGCGGCGGCGGTCTCCTTCCTCCGCCGCCACCGGCAGGTGGACCCGGACGCGATCGGCGCGGTGGGCATCTGCCTGGGCGGCGGATATGCCCTGAAGTTCGCCGCCTTCGACCCCAGGGTCAAGGCGTTCGCCGGGATCGCCGGCGCCTACAACACGCCGTACGCCATGCGGGCGGGCATGGGACCCGACGGCTACCAGGCGGCCCTGTCCTCGTTCACCGGCGCCCTGGAGCACCAGGACGCCGGTGGCGAGCCTGACTACCTGCCGGCGGTCGCCGCGGGGGGCGAGGCCGCGATGCCCGGCGAGGAGCCGTACTCCTACTACGGCACCTCCCGGGGGGCGTCCCCGACCTGGCACAACTCGGTGACCCGTCGGTCGGTGCGGGAGCTGATCACGGTTGACAACATGATCGGCGCCGACTTCCTGGCGCCCAAGCCCGGCCTGATCGTGCACGGCGTGGAAGACGCCTACTGCTCGCCCGCGGGAGCGCGCGAGGCGCACGAGCGCATGGGCGGCCCGAAACGGATCGTCTGGCTCGACTGCACGCTGCACGTCAACCTGTACGACAACGACCGTTACGTGGCCCAGGCGGTGCAGGCGACCGCAGGCTTCCTCGGCGAGCATCTCGGCGTCCCGTAGACCGCGGTCCCGGGGCCCGCGCCCGCGCCGGTCACCCGGTCATGGCCTCCGCCAGCCGCGCGCGCTCGGCCTCGCTGAACGGGACCGGCTTGCGCTGGCCGGCGTCCCAGCGGACCGTGACGACCCGCGCCTGCGCCGCGACCTCGCCCGCGGGGGTGAGGACGGTTTCCCGGGTCGTGAGGCTCGTCGTTCCCAGGCGCTCCACCTCGATGTGCACCGTCACGCGGCGGTCCGGGTAGCCGACCTCCGCGCGCAGGTCAACCTCGAGCCGGGCCACCACGTAGATGGGGTCACTGCCGAGCATCCGCGTGTAGAAGGCATCCCGGCCCTCCTCCAGGTAGGTCAGGAACACGGCGTGATTGACGTGTCCCAGCGCGTCCACATCACGCCACCTGACATCGACCGGATGCTCAAACATGGGGTTTCTCCCAGATCGAGACGTGCCCGTCGCTCTCGCTGGTGAAGGGCTCTCGCGCCCACCCCTCCCACCGCTCGCGCGGCCGCAGCCCGGCGAGCTGGGCCATCAGGTCGAGCTCGGCCGGCCACACGTACCGGAACGGGATGGAGCGGTAGCTGCCGCGGCCGTCGACCACCTCGATGTAGTTCGAGCTCATCGCCTGGGTGGCGACGTCGTACAGGTCGAACGCCCAGCGGGTCGGGCTCACCTGGAACGGCACGGCGTCCTGCCCGGGCGGGAGCCTCCGCAGCTCGGGCATGTGAACCTCGATGACGAAGCAGCCGCCGGGCTCCAGGTTAGCCGTTACGTTGCGGAAGCAGGCCACCTGGGCCTCCTGCGTCGTCAGGTTCATGATCGTGTTGAACACCAGGTACGCGACCGAGAACTTCCCGTCCACCCTGGTCGTCGCGAAGTCGCCGATCGTCACCCCGATCGCGTCGCCGCCCGGCTTGGCGCGCAGCCGGGCCACCATCGCCCGCGACATGTCGATGCCATGGACCGGCACGCCGCGGCGCGCCAGCGGCAGGGCGATGCGTCCCGTCCCGATGCCCAGTTCCAGCGCCCGGCCACCGCCGGCCAGCCCGGCCAGGACGTTGACCGCCGCATCGACGGCGCGCGGCTCGAACATCTCGGCCGACTCCTCGTCGTAGGCCGCCGCCACGCGTTCCCCGAAGTAGCCATCCTCTTCGTCCATCGCCGGACCGTACCGCAGAACACCCCGGCGGTGCGCGCGGGTTTTCGCGCGCCCGGCGGCTGCCCCACCCCCGAGAGCCCCACCGTCAGCGGGGGGTGAGCACGCAGAACTCGTTGCCCTCCGGGTCGGCCAGCACGACCCACGGCACCTCGCCCTGGCCCACGTCGGCCGGCCGGGCGCCGTGTTCCCGCAGGCGCTCCACCTCGGCGCGCTGGCCGTCGCCCGGATAGGGCCTGACGTCCAGGTGTATCCGGTTCTTGACCGCCTTGGCCCCGGGGACACGCAGGAACTCGAGGTAGGGGCCGACGCCGGAGGGTGATCGCAGCGAGGCGAAGGCCTCACCCCGCTCGTGCACGATCCAGCCCGCCGCCTCGCTCCAGAACCGCGCCAGGGACACCGGGTCCGCGCAGTCGGCCACCACGGCGGCTACCGGCCCGGTGCCGGCGTAGACCGGCCGCGGGTCGAGCACGCAGAACTCGTTGCCTTCCGGGTCGGCCAGCACGGCCCACGGCACCTCGCTCTGGCCGATGTCGGCCCGGGTCGCGCCCAGGACGAGCAGGCGATCGACCTCGGCCGCCTGGTGGGCGACGGACTCAGACGCCAGGTCGAGGTGCACCCGGTTCTTCCCCGCCTTCGGCTCGGGCACGCCGACGAAGACCAGCGGCAGCGCGCCGGGATCGGGGTAGTCGTAGCCGCGCGGCCACACCACCACCTCGCCGGGCTCCTCGGCGCCCACCTCCCACCCCAGGGCCGCGGACCAGAACCGCGCCAGGCCCGGTGGGTCGGCGGCGTCAACGACAAGGTGCACCAGACGGGTAGCCACACCGCCAACCTGCCACCGGTGGCGAACCGGCCGCAACCGCCCGCGCTGCCCCGGCCGCTAGAGGTTGGACCTGATGATGCCCCCGTCAACCTGGTAGACGGCGCCGGTGATGTAGGAGGCCTGCTGCGAGGCGAGGAACGCCACCAGGCTGCCGAGCTCCATCGGCTCGCCGAAGCGGCCCAGGGGGATCGCCGTGGCCAGGGGGGCCAGCCGCTGCTGGAGCTCCTGGTCGGCCTCGGGGCTGACCCCCGCGCCGGGGCTGATGCGGGAGGTGAGGAACATGCCGGGGAGCACAAGGTTGATCGTGATGCCATCCTTGGCCAGGTCAGGCATGATCGCCTTCATCAGCCCGGCGACGCCGGGGCGGGTCCCGTTCGACAGGTCGATGCCGTTGACCGGCTGCTTCACCGAGCTCGACTGGATCCCGACGATCCGGCCCCACCGCTTGGCCCGCATGTGCGGCACGACCTCGCGGACGAAGCGGACGAAATTCAGCGTGACGACCTCGAACGCCCGCCGCCAGTCGTCGTCGGTGAAGTCCGCGAACCTGCCCAGCGCCGGGCCGCCGGAGTTGTTGACGAGGACGTCCACGCCGCCGAAATGCCCGGCCGTCTCGGCCACGACGCCGCTGATGCCCTCGGCGGTCGTGAGATCGGCCGGCACGGCGAGCACCTCGGCACCCGTCTCCCGGCGGATCTCGTCGGCCGCCGCCTGCAGGTCCGCCTCGGTCCGGGCGCAGATCGTGACCCGCGCGCCCTCGCGCGCCAGCGCGAGCGCCGACGCCTTGCCGAGGCCCTTGCTCGACGCGGCGACCAGCGCGACCTTGCCGGTCAGCCCCAGATCCACGCGCGCCCGGGCCGGCTAGCCGATCCCGGCGAGCGACCGCGCCTCGCCGCGGTCGCGGCAGGCCGTCAGCCCGACGATCAGCCCGTCCTTGACCGTGACGATGTCATAGGTCCGGTCGTCGGGCCGCCGGCGCCGGAACTCGTCGATCCCCGGCGTCCGCATGACCAGCATCACCCGGTCACCGGCCGCGATGACCTCCTCGAGGTGGGCCCGCAGCCCACGGCCGGCCTGGCGGCGCAGCGCCTTCTCCAGCTCCCCGCGGCCATGGCAGGTCTGCGGCTCCGAGTCCTCCAGCTCCGGGTCCCGGTAGGTCCAGTTCGACCTCCGGGTTGACGAAGTCCATCATCCGCGCCACGTCGCCGCGGTCGTAGGCCAGGAAGGCCTCACGAACGATCCACTCATTCTGGTTGCACATCTGTAAATCCCTCACGACGGTCGTTCCCCCGCTGGTGCCGTGGGGCAGGCGCCCAACACTATGGCCCAAAATGCCCGGAACGGCAAGGCCGGCCGCGTTCCGCCAAAGTGAACACGGCGTGAACGCCATGTCCCGCGCCGGGCGGCCCACCAACACCCGCCGCGGCTATTCCCGTTTCCCGGATTGGCGAGCAGAGTAGGTGCCAGGAGGTGGGCCGTGGGTGACGCGATCGTCGGGGTGGTGGCGAACCCGCTGTCCGGTCGCGACATCCGGCGCCTGGTGACGCAGGCCTCGGTGTTCCCGACGGCCGAGAAGGCCAACATGATCCAGCGCATGCTCACCGCGCTGGCCGCGGTCGGCGTGCACCGGGTGCTGCTCGGCACCGACCTGGGCGGCATCTCCGCGGCGGTGTTCCGCGCGATCGAGCGGCGCGGGGGCGCCGGCAGCCGGTGGCCGGAGGTCGAGTTCCTCGACGGCCAGCCGATCCGGCAGACCGCGCAGGACACGGTGGACGCCGTCCGGCGGATGGTGACCGCGGGCGCGCAGGTGATCGTCTGCCTCGGCGGCGACGGCACGGCCCGGGTCACCGCGTCGGCGGCCGGCGACGTGCCGATGCTGGCCCTGTCGACGGGCACCAACAACACGTTCCCGGCGGTCCGCGAGGCGACGATCGCGGGCCTCGCGGCGGGCTTAGTCGCCACCGGCACGGTCCCGGCCGACGGCGTGACGGCCCGCGCCAAGCTGCTCGAGGCGCGGGTGGGCGACCGGGCCGAGACGGCGCTCATCGACGTCGCGGTGTCCACCGAGCGCCACGTCGGGAGCCGCGCGGTGTGGGACCCGGCGACGCTGACCCAGCTCTTCTGCGCGTTCGCGGAACCCGACGCGATCGGCCTGTCCAGCATCCTGGGCCAGCTGTCCCCGGTCGCCCGGCACGAGCCGCACGGGGTCACCGCGCGCCTCTCCCCCGAGGCGCCACGCAGCGTTCTCGCCCCCATCGCACCGGGCCTGGTGGTCCCGGTGGGGGTGAGGGAGATCGAGCGGATGCGCCCCGGGTCCGTGCACCCGGTCGACGCCCGGGCGGGCGTCATCGCCGTGGACGGCGAGCGTGAGCTCACCTTCGGGCCCGGCGAGTCGCCCACCGTCTTGCTCCGCGCCGACGGGCCGCGATGCCTGGACGTGCCCGCGGTCCTGGCGGCCAGCGCCCGCCTCGGCCTGCTCCGGCGCACCCGCGATTTTGGCAACGCGGCCAATCGCCATCAGCCAGCGAGGATTCACACGCACCGACCGTCTAGGAGGAGCACATGACCGACACGGTGGAGCGGAAAGCTCTGACCCGGGAGCAGCTGCTGAGCGCTTACCGGATGATGCGGACGATCCGCGAGTTCGAGGAACGCGTGCACGCCGAGTTCGCGACCGGCGAGATCCCGGGCTTCGTGCACCTGTACGCGGGCGAGGAGGCCTCGGCCGTCGGCGTGTGCAGCAACCTCGACGGCCGTGACACCATCGCCAGCACCCACCGCGGCCATGGCCACTGCATCGCCAAGGGCGTGGACGTCAGCGAGATGATGGCCGAGATCTACGGCCGCAAGACCGGCAGCTGCCACGGCAAGGGCGGCTCGATGCACATCGCCGACCTGTCCAAGGGCATGCTCGGCGCCAACGGCATCGTCGGCGGCGGGCCGCCGCTGATCTGCGGGACGGCGCTGGCGGCCAAGCTCAAGGGCACCGGCGGCGTCAGCGTCGCGTTCTTCGGCGACGGCGCCAGCAACCAGGGCACGACGCTGGAGTCGATGAACCTGGCCTCGGTGTGGAACCTGCCGGCCGTCTTCGTCGCCGAGAACAACGGGTACGCCGAGACCACCTCCAGCACCTGGTCGGTGGCCAGCGACAACATCGCCGACCGCGCCGGCGGGTTCGGCATGCCGGGCGTCATCGTCGACGGCTTCGACTTCTTCGCCGTGCACGAGGCGGCCAGCGAGGCGATCGCCCGCGCCCGCGCGGGCGGCGGCCCGACGCTGCTGGAGATGAAGTTCACCCGCTACTTCGGCCATTTCGAGGGCGACCAGCAGACCTACCGGGCCGGCGAGGTCGATCACGCCCGGGCCGAGCTGGACTGCCTGAAGCGTTTCGCCGACCGGGTGACCGAGACCGGCGAGCTCACCCGGGCCGACCTCGACGCCGCCGACGCCGAGGTCGCGGCCACGATCGACCGGGCGGTCGCCGGGGCGAAGGCGGCCCCGCCGCCGACCGAGGCAGACCTGCTCACCGACGTTTACGTCCGCTACTGACAGGAGGCCGGCCATGGCACGCACCATCACCTACCGCGAGGCGATCAACGAGGCGCTGGCCCAGGAAATGGAGCGCGACGAGAGCGTCATCGTCATGGGCGAGGACAACGCCGGCGGCGAGGGATCGCCCGGCGACATGGACGCCTGGGGCGGTGTGCTCGGCGTGACGAAGGGGCTGTACCACAAGTTCCCGGGCCGGGTGCTGGACACGCCGATCTCCGAGTCGGCGTTCATCGGCGCCGCGATCGGCGCGGCGACGGCCGGGATGCGCCCGGTCGCCGAGCTCATGTTCGTCGACTTCATGGGGGTCTGCTTCGACCAGATCTACAACCAGGCGGCGAAGTTCCGGTACATGTTCGGCGGCAAGGCGGTCACGCCGGTCGTGATCCGCACCATGTACGGGGCCGGGCTCCGGGCCGCGGCGCAGCACTCACAGTGCCTGTACCCGCTGTTCACGCACGTCCCGGGGCTGAAGGTCGTCCTCCCGGCCACCCCGTACGACGCCAAGGGCCTGATGACGCAGGCGATCCGCGACAACGACCCGGTGATCTTCTTCGAGCACAAGGCGCTCTACGACCTGGCCGGGCCGGTGCCGGAGGAGAGCTACGCGCTGCCGTTCGGGGAGGCGAACGTGGTGCGCGAGGGCGGGGATGTCACGATCGTGGCGCTCGGCCGCATGGTGCACACCTCGCTGGAGGCGGCGCAGCAGCTCGCCGCCGACGGGGTGGAGTGCGAGGTGGTCGACCTGCGCACCACCAGCCCGCTCGACGAGGACACCGTGCTGGAGAGCGTCGAGGGCACCGGCCGGCTCGTCGTGGTGGACGAGGCGAACCCGCGGTGCTCGGTGGCCACCGACATCTCGGCGCTCGTCGCGCAGAAGGCCTTCGGCTCACTGCGGGCCCCGGTCGAGATGGTGACGGCGCCGCACACGCCGGTGCCGTTCTCGAACGCGCTCGAGGACATCTACATACCGGACGCGCAGCGCATCGTGAACGCCGTCAAGACGGTGGCGGAGTGGGCCCGATGACCGATGAGCGGATCGTCGCCGTGACGATGCCGAAGTGGGGCCTGTCGATGCAGGCCGGCAAGATCACCGTCTGGATCGCGGCCGAGGGCGACGACGTGAGCGTCGGCGACGACCTCGCGGACATCGAGACGGAGAAGATCGCCGGCACGCTGGAGGCGGCCGACCCCGGCACCCTGCGGCGCATCATCGCCAGAGTGGGCGAGGACGTCCCGGTCAGCAGCACCATCGCGCTGATCGCTCCCCCCGGCGTCAGCGACGACGACCTCGACGCCGCCGCGGCGGAGGCGCGCGCGGTGATCGACGCCGGCGTGCCCGACGAGGCGGCCGGCGCCCCGGCCGTCGAGACCGCCGAGGTCGGTGGGCGGAAGATCAGCTACGTGGGGACCGGCCAGGACGGCGACGTGGTGCTGCTCGTTCACGGCTACGGCGGCGACCGCAACTCCTGGCTGTTCCTGCAGGAGCCGATGGCCGCGCGCTACCGCGTGTATGCGCTCGACCTGCCCGGGCACGGCACGTCGGTCAAGGACGTCGGCGACGGCTCGGTCGAGATGCTGGCCGACACCGTTCTCGGCGTGCTCAACGCGATCGGCGTCCAGCGCGCCCACCTGGTCGGTCACTCGCTGGGGGGTGCCGCCGTGCTCGCGGCGGCGGCCCGGGACCCGCTCCGGGTCTCCTCGCTCACCCTGATCGCGCCCTCCGGCTTCGGCCCGGAGATCAACGCCGGCTACCTGCGCGGCTTCGCCGACGCGCAGACCCGGCGCGAGCTCAAGCCGGTCGTCGGCGAGCTGTTCGCCGACGAGAGCCTGGTGACCCGCCAGCTGGTCGACGACCTGCTCGCGTACAAGCGGCTCGACGGGGTCGAGGCGGCGCTGCACACCCTGGTGGGCACGCTCCTGGACGGCGACCAGCAGCGCGCCGGCTCCGCCGCCGCCCTCGCGGCGCTCGGCGGGGCGGTGCCGGTGACGGTGGTCTGGGGCCGCGCGGACCGCGTCATCCCGGCCGCGCAGGCCGAGGCGGTGGCCGGCGCGGCCCGCCGCCTGCTCGACGGCGCCGGGCACATGCCGCACATGGAGCGGCCGGCCGAGGTGCAGGCCGCGATCGAGGAGACGATCGCCCGGGCGGGCTGAGCGGGCCGGGGGTTACGGCGCGGTCAGCGCCTCGAACGTGACGCCGGTCAGCTCCTCGGACACCGCCCACAGGCGCGCCGCGGCGGCCTGGTCGTGCGCGGCCGCGGAGAACTGCACCAGCTTGGGATGGTGCCCGCGCATCTCGCCCGGGCCGTCCGGGCCGAAATAGTCCCCGCCGTGCACGTCCGCGGCGGTGGCCGCGTACAGGGTCGGCAGCGCGCCGTCCCGGGCGGGCTGGGCGAACACCCGCGTCGCCAGGCCCATCCCGCGGGAGACCAGGCTGGTGCCGCCCGACCGGGGGCCGGTGATCTGCAGGTTCGTCGAGGCGAACCCGGGATGGGCGCCGGCCGAGATGATGTCCAGGCCGGCGACGCGCAGCCGCCGGTCGAGCTCCAGGACGAACATGGCGTTGGCCAGCTTGGACTGGGCGTAGGCGCCCCAGGGCCGGTAGCCGCGCTCGCCCTGCAGGTCGTCGAAGTCGATGCCCTTGGCCCGCTTGTGCTGGTTGCTGCTGACCGTGACCACCCGGCTGCCGGGCCGCCGGGCCAGGGCGGGCAGGAGCCGGCCGGTCAGGGCGAAATGGCCGAGATGATTCGTGCCGAACTGCCGCTCGTAGCCCTGGGCGGTGGTCTCCCGCTGCGGGATGGCCATCACGCCGGCGTTGTTGACAAGCAGGTCCAGGCCCTCGCCGCCGGCCAGGAACCCGTCGGCGAAGCGCTCAACGCTGGTGAGGTCGGCCAGGTCGATCTGGGCCAGCTCCGCCTGGCTGCCCGGCGCCCCGGCGCGGAGCCGCTCCAGCGCCGCCGTCCCGCGGCCGCGGTCGCGGGCGGCCAGCAGCACCCGGGCACCCTTGCGGGCCAGGTGCAGCACCGTCTCATAGCCCAGGCCGGAGTTACCGCCGGTGACCAGGGCCGTCTTGCCTGACTGGTCGGGAATGTCGTCTGAGGTCCACCCAGCCATCTGTCATCTCCCTCGGCGTTCATCGTAGGTGCGTGGCGGCACCACCATCATCACCTCGTGACCCGGCGCCGCCGGGCTCACCGGGAACGCCGCCCGAGCCGCGCCGGGCCCTGACCGAGGCGATGATGACGCTGATCCCGAGCGCACCGGCCGGCACCAGGGTGACGAGCGCGGGCAGCTGGTACCGCCAGGAGAACTCGAACAGGCCGGACACCAGCATCAGTGCCGCGCCCGAGGTGAACAACAGCAGGCAGGCCAGGGCGGGCTGGCGGATCCGGGCTCCCGCCCGCCGGCGCAGCAGGGCGGCGGAGCCGGCCAGGCCGACCAGCGTGCACAGCGCCAGCACCGGGCCGGGGGTGTAGCCGCCGCCGAGCTGATAGGAGCGCAGGAAGCCGGCGACGGGCCGCCAGACCGCGGGCGCGCCGCCGCCGAAGCGGGCGGTCGCGGCGGCGACGATCTGCTTGGTGGCGTGCGGCGGGTAGTACGGGTACGCGGTCTGGAACTGCCAGCGGGAGATGGGCGTGTCGCCCCGGCTGGTGGTGCGGGTCAGCGCGAACACCTTCGCCACGTCGCGGCCGTAGGCGGCGGCCACCCGCTGCGGCTGCTGGGTCAGCACCCGGCGGTCGAAGTCGGCGATCAGCCGGTCGGTCTCATCCCGCGGCAGGTTCGCGTAGTAGGGCCGGATCGGGGAGCCGTCGCCGTACTCGAGCCAGTCGGGCCCCAGCGCCTGCTGCGCCGGGGACGGGCACATGGCCCGCTCGGCGGCCGGCAGCCGGAGGGTGGCGCAATCCGCGGCCGCCGCCATCCGCCCGTAGAAGGAGGTGACGCCCGAGTGCGACAGGAAGAAGTCCCCGGTGAGCACGAACGACCCGGTGCAGTAGGCCAGGATGGGCAGCGCGAAGGCGGCGCACAGGGCGGCGGCCTTGCCGACCGCCTGCCGCCAGCCGCCGCCCGCCACCAGCAGGTAGATCACCGCGGGCAGGATCAGGGCCTCGCCCACCTGGGCGAAGGTGGCCGAGGTTCCCAGCACGATGCCGCCCGCCACGACCGCCCGCCAGCTGGTCCTGCTCTGCCAGAGCAGGATGGCCAGGCCGGCCACGATCAGCGCGGCGAACCAGGTGCTGGGCATGACCGCCTGCTCCTGCTGCAGCTGGTAGGCGTCCAGCAGGACCGGCGCGATGGCCAGCGCGGCCAGCCAGCGCGGCACGCCGCGCCGCAGCAGCAGCAGGTAGATGACCACGGCCATGGCCAGGCCGAGCAGATGCTGGACCGCGGCCACCGCGTTGAAGTTGGCCACCAGCAGGATCGCCCGCAGCGGCCCCTTGAAGCCGACCGGGTCCATGCCCTCGGCGTTATACAGGTACCTGGTCGTGTCGATGTAGAACAGCGCGGGGCGGTAGGCGAACTGGGCGAGCACCCGCAGCACGAGGCCGGCGGCCAGCAGCGCGGCGGCCAGCCAGTGCCGCCGCAGGGTGGCCGGCACACCAGCCCGCCAGCGGGCCGCCCGGCCGGGCCGATCCGGGCTGGCCAGCGGCGCGGGGCGGACCTGGCCGACCGGGCCGCCGCCCACGTCCGCGGGCTTCAGGCTCGTCACAGATTGGCCCGCCCACCGCTGGACAGGCAGAGGGCAAGCAGGACCGTGACGATCGCCAGCCACCGGGTCATCCGGTTGCGCGGAACCTGGGTCAGCGCGGCCCAGGCGACGGCGGTGTACCACGCGAAGACCCAGGGGGCGACGAGGATCCAGGCGAACGTCAGCGCGAACGGCGCCACGACTTCCCGCGGCTGGTCGGACGAGATCCGCTGGTAGATGAGCCAGGCGACCACGACAAGCGCGATCGGCCAGAGGATGCTGATGATCATGGTCATGGTGGACTGGCCGACGCCCAGCGCCTGCCCGGCCAGCTCGACGACCCGCCAGGGCGATGGCAGCGTGACCAGCTGCAGGCCGCCGAAGAGCGGTTTCAGCGCGACCAGCCCGTAGGCGCTGTACCCGATGGCGAGCGTCACCAGGGAGACGGCGGCGATCCGGGCGGTGCGCATCCATTCACGCCGCCAGAGCAGCGGCAGGGCGAGGCCGAGCCCGATCAGCACCGCATAGATCTTTATCCCGCAGGCGAGGCCGATCAGCACGCCGACCAGCACGTCGCCGAGCACATCGGGGACGCGGCGCGCGACCTGGATGGCGCAGATCGCCGCCGCCGCCACGAACGTGTCGAGATGGCCGCCGCTCACCAGCTGCTGGATGAGGACCGGGTTCGCGGTCCAGAACAGCGTCGCCCGCACCGGGTCGTCGGAGGTCTTCAGCAGCAGGTATCCCACGCCGATGAACACCGCGCCGTTGAGGATCATCAAGACCCAGACGGTGGTGGCGACGTGCGGCCCGCCGATCGATGCCGCGAACGACTGGATCACGGTGGCGAACGGGCCGTAAACCGATGACTGCGCCCGCCACATCGTGCCGACGGCCTGCGTATAGGCGGAGTGATGGCCGAGCCAGGCAGCCGGGTTGGTGACGTACGGATTCCCGCCCTGCGCCGCGATCCGGCCGTAGGCGGCATAGCTCGCGGTGTCCGACGAGCCGACCGGGGTGAGGCAGACCAGGACCGCGACGATGGCCGAGCTGACCAGGAGCAGGTGACGCGGGTTGGGGCGCCATCCCTGGCTGTGCGCCCACAGCATCCCGGCGAGCCCGAGGCAGGCGAGGATGTCCGACGCGTACAGGATCAGGCTCGCCATGACGTGCTGGTGGCTGAGCGACGGCAGCAGGTACGACAGCGGCAGCTTGATCGGCAGCGTCTCGGCGTTCGGCGCCGTCGCCCCGAGGAGCATGCCCAGCAGCAGCCCGGCCGCGGACACGGCGACGGCGATCCGGGGATCGGAGAGCCTGCTCCAGGCGAGCTTGCGGATCAGCGCGCTCATGAACCGTTCGATCGGGCCGGTCGGGGGGACCAGGCCCGGCCCCGCGGGAGGATGCGCCGGTGACCGGCCGGTCGGCTGGGCCGACCCCGCGGGTGGCGTGGAGACCTGTGTCACCTGGGCCTTTACCTCCATCGGCAGACCAGCGCGGTCACTACCGGCGCAAGTCCCGCCGCGCCGCCCGGTCTTCGGCTCCCCGGATGCCCCTCATTAACTTCCTGAGGTGGCCCTGCTTACACGTCTTTGCCCAGCCTAAGGTGGCGCGCGATGCGCCCGCGCCACATTCGACAGGAGATCACCCGGCGTTTCGCGCCAGGCAAGCGGCGGCGGGGATCACGTCCCCCGGCCGGAACGCCAGGTCAGGCCCCTGTCAGTTTGATGTTATACACGCTCGCCTGGAAGGTGCCGGCCGGGTCCGCCGGCAACCGGGTGAACCACAGGAGCACATAACGGCCGTGCGCCGGGCCGCTGAACCGCAGGCGGAGCACGCCTGCCGCGCCGGCCGCCCGCGCGGCGGGCGGCCGCTGCCCCAGCCCGCGGGCGGCGCCGACCCGGATCTGGAGTGTGGCGCCGGGGGCGCTGCCCAGGCTGATCCGCATGCCGGTGATCGTCACCGGATGGCCCATGTCCAGCAGCAGGCCGGTGCCCGGGTAGAGGTTCCCGAAGCGGGCGGTGGTGTACCAGTCGGTGCGCCAGGCGGTCGCGTGGCTGGCGTCGATCGCGCGGTAGGCGAGCTGGGTGTTGTCGCCCCCGCCGGGGCCGAATGCCGCCGCGCTGACCGGGGTCAGTACCCGCGTCGGGAGGATGGCCCCGGACGGGGCGTGGCTGCCCGTGGCTGCCGGGCTCGCCGTCGGGGTCTGGCTCGCCGCCGGGGCCAGGCTCGCCGTAGCAGCCGGCGTAAGTGCCGAGGCGGCTGTGCCGCCGCCGGCCCGGTGCTGCGTCACCAGGAAGTGGTACCCAACGAAAACGGCCCCCGCCAGCAGCGTCAGGCCGACTGTCACGGCGCCGGCCACCACGGCCCAGTTCCGCCGTTGCCGCTCCCACCGTTGCCGCTCGGCCGCCCTGGACCGGGTAAGCAGCTCGTCGATGCTCGTCGCCGAGACAGCGCCCGGGGTCCGCTGGGTGGTGTCGAACTCCTTGATCAACGGCCCGGGATCGGCCGCCACGACCTTGGCGATGCTGCGGATGTGCCCGCGGGCGTAGAAATCGCCGCCGCACACCGAGTAGTCGTCACCCTCGATGCCCCTGATGATCGTCTGCCGGATGCGCGTCCGCTGACTGACCTGGGCGACGGTGAGGCCGGCCTCGCGGCGCGCTTCCGCCAGGGCTTCGCCGATGCTCACGCCACGCCGATACCCCGTTCCCGCTTGATCAGTCCCGGCATTTTCCGCATGCCCTGCTGAGACGGATGAGGCCAGCTGTCGCCGGTGGGGTCAATGAGTAATTCCCCTCCGGTATAAAACGGCCTTTTGCGGCGTTTTGGCGAACAAATGTTCTGCCAGCAGTGCAGGGTGGGTGGGAAGCGCCCAGCGTGCGTGATCGCCGCCAGCGAGCGGCGTCGGCGCCCTGAACCGCGCCAATCGCGTGCGCCGCTGCCCTGGCCCCCCGTCGCGGGCGGTCGGTAGATGGCTATGGGCGGAAGCGAGCGCGTTGCAGCGCGCCCGATCGAAGGTTCGCTTTGTCCTCCTTATTTGTAAGGAAACTTCGCAACCGCCAACCCTCTCAATTCAACCCCGACACCGCCGGCCCGGCGGCCGCCCCGGCCGTCCCGTCCGGCACGACCGCCATGTCTCCGGCCGGGCCGCTGGCCCGGCGCTCGAGACCCGTCAGAGCACTACTGATGAGAGGAGCCCTGGCGGTGCTGTCCGCCCTTCTCGTCGCGGGAGTGCTCGTCCCGCTGGCATCGTCCCCCGCCTCGGCGGCCACAAAGCCGCGGATCGCCGCGCTGCGGTGGGCGGAAAGCCAGGCCGGGAAGTGGTACTGCTTCGGCGGAACCGGCGGGTGCTTCGACTGCTCGGGCCTGGTGATGGAGGCGTACGCGCACGCGGGGATCAGCATCCCCCGCACCACCTACGGGATGCTGGCCAGCTCCAAGCTGCGCCAGATACCGGCCAGCAAGCGCAAGCGCGGGGACCTCGCGTTCTACGGCAGCGGTCACGTGGAGCTGGTGACCGCACGCGGCACGTTCGGCGCGGCGGCCCCGGGCACCCAGGTCGGCTGGCATCACCCGTCGGCCTGGTGGCATCCCACGATGTATTTCCGGGTCAACGGCGCTAACCGCTAACCGGAACTGACCCGCCGTGTTGCTGCCCTCACCGGCGCCCTGGGTGACGAGGGTGCCCGCTACGCGCCGGTGAGGGCGGCGGCGAGTACCGCACGCTGGGTGGGCAGCGCCTCGGCGTGACGGCGCCGCCCGGCCTCGGTGAGGCAGACGTAGATGCCCCGCCGGTCGAGGTCGCACAGTGAGCGCTGCACCAGGCCGTGCTGTTCGAGACGGCCGATCAGCCGGGACAGCGCGCTCTGGCTCAGGTGCACGGCCTCGGCGAGTTCCTGCACCCGGAACTTGTGCTCCTCGTTCTCCGCCAGACGCTCCAGCACCTCGAACTCGTTGACGCCGAGCCCGTGCCGCTCCCCCAGCTCCCGTTCCAGGGCCGCGCTCACCGCGGCATGCCTCGCGGTCGTCGGGTCCCGGCGCAACCGCTGGCCCTCCCCCGCCACTCCCCGGGCGGCGGCCGGTGGTCCGCCTCGGTGATCGATTGGGTGAGGTACCTGATGATGGCGTCGGCGCCGCTCAGCGGTGCCGCTGGAGTTGGTGGGCACGCCGATCAGCACCACATCGCGCGTGATCATCCCGGCCAGGCTACCGAGCGCGCCGGCCGTAGGGTGGCCGGTATGGATCCGCCCAGGCCTGAGGCCGGCGCCGGGCCCGGCGCCGATGCGCGGGCGCGGCTGCGGCTGGCGCTGGCCGCGGCCCTCCGCGCGCGGGACATGGTCGCCGTGTCGGCGTTGCGTTCGGCGCTGGACGCGATCGGCAACGCCGAGGCGGTCGAGCCGGGCGTGGCCCCGCCCCCGGGTTCCGGCAGCCCGCATGTGGCGGGCTCGGTGGCGGGCCTGGGCGCCGCCGAGGCGGAACGGCGCCGCCTGAGCGCGGCGGAAATCGGGCAGATCGTGCGGGCCGAGGCCGGCGAGCGCGAGAGGGCGGCGCGCGACCACGAGCGCGCCGGGCACGCAGAGGGCCGGCCGGCTCCGCCGCGAGGCGCAGGTACTGCTGGCGGCGCTGGCGGACGACGACCGGCCCGCCGTGGTGACGGACGAGGACCGCTCCGGCCGGTCCGGCCGCTGATGCCTGTGACCGGGCGGCCGTTTCTCCGCTGCGACGCCGCGTTCGTCGGCCCGGCCGGCCGGATAGCTTGGGAACAGATCCCGGTCAGCGCGCCCGGCCGCACAGTGGGCGCCATGGACAGGAGGCACAGATGCCCGACGAGACCCGCCACGAGTCCGCTGACCTCACGGATTATGAGGTGAAGGACGCGTCCGACACGCTGGAGGGGGACCCGGGGAACGACCCGCTCGATCGGGGGTAGCTCCCCCGGAGCGGTGGTCGGCCGGGGTCAGGTTCGGCACGACGGCCGAGGAGCAGGAGGAGGGTGAGTCCCTCGATCAGCAGCTCGCCGAGGAGGAGCCGGACATCGCGTTCGAGGCCGACGACGAGCGGCCCGAGGACATCGCCGGGGACGAGGACGCGGGGGACGAGGACGTCGACGGGCTGCTGCTGGATGACGGGCCGGATCCCCGCGCCGGGCCGGCTGGTGGCCGATGACGAGGGGGCCCATCCGGACGCCGAGGCCGATCTGGTCGCGCACGACGCCGGGATCGATGGCGGCGCGGCGACCGCGGAGGAGGCGGCGGTGCACGTCGTGGAGGACGACGACACCGACATCCGCTCAGAGGACTGAACTGATCACTCGGCCGACATGTCGAGCAGCGCCCGGCAGACATCCCGGATATCGACGATCCCGGTGAGGCCGGCGTCGCCGACGACCGGCAGATGCCGGAAGTGGCCGGTGGTCATGGTCTCGGCCGCGTCCGGGATGCTCGTCTCCGCGGCGACGACGGTCGGGCCGGTGGTCATCGCGTCGCGGATCCGGACCTCGTTCACGTCTTTCCCGTCCGCCACCGTGTGAACGATGTCGGCCTCGGTGATGATGCCCAGCGGCCGGTTGGACTGCCCGTCCAGGACCACCAAGGCGGTCGCGCCGGCGTGTCTCATCAGGTACGCGGCCGCGGCCACGTGGTCGTTCTGGTTGAACGGTCGTCAGCGGTGGCCGCATGACGTCCCCAACGGTGGCCGGGTGACGGTGCGCCTGCCCGGACGGCTGCTGTGCAGAGGCCTCTGCCATGATCTGCTCCGTTTCCGCGATCCGGCGGATCCCAGAGATCCGGTCATCCTCCCCTAGTCAACCGCACTACCCAAACGGCCGCCGGCCGCGCGGCATTCCGTGTCACCGGGAGCCGGCGGGTTCGTCGCCATCGGCCGGTTCCAGGGGCATCGAGATCCGGGCGCTGACGACATCGGGGTGGCCGCGCAGCGCGGCGGACAGGACCAGGTCGTAGTGGTTGTGCAGGAACTCGTACCGCAGCCGGTCGGGGAGGACCACCGGGATCAGCACGACGATCTGCTTGTCGTGATGCGCGCAGAGCTGGTCGATGAACGCCACCAGGGGCTCCGCCACCGACGCGTACTCGGTGTTCAGCACCTGCAGCGGCACGCCGGGATTCCAGCGGGCCCACTCCTGCTCCAGCTCGCGGCCCCGCCCGGTGCTTCCGTCGGCGTCCTCGAGCACCACGGTCACCGCGATCACGTGCTCGCTGATGGACTCGGCTACCCCGATGGCGTACTGGGCCAGCCGGGACACCGTGGCCACCGGCACGATCACCATGGTCGGTCTGACCTGAGGTTTGCCGGGGATCTCGTGGAGGCCGAGCTCGAGCCCGACCCGCCGGTAGTAGCGGCGGATGCGGGTGAACAGGAAGATGAACGCCGGCACGGCGATCACCACCACCCAGGCGCCCTCGGTGAACTTGGTCAAGATGAACACCGCGGTGGCAATGGCGGTGACCGTCGCGCCGAGGCCGTTGATGGCGGCCCGGAACTCCCAGCGCGGCGGCCGGGTCCGCCACCAGTGCACGACCAGGCCGCTTTGCGACAGCGTGAAGCCGGTGAACACGCCGATGGCGAACAGCGGGATCAGCGTCAGCACGTTCCCGCGCACCGCGATGATCAGCACGCCGGAGAGGATGGACAGCGTCCAGATCCCGGGCGCGAACACCTGCCGGTCGTCACGCAGGGAGAACAGGTGCGGCAGGTAGTGGTCCTTGGCGAGCAGGCTGGCCAGCACGGGCAGCCCGCCGAAGGAGGTGTTGGCGGCCAGCGCGAGGACCAGCGTGATGGTCAGCGACATCACGTAGTAGGCCCAGTTCCTGCCGACGGCCATGGCCATGATCTGGCTCAGCACCGTCTGGCCCGGATCGGGGCCCGATGTGCCAGCGGTCGGCCAGCACCGCCAGCCCAAGCAGCATCACGCCAAGGATGCTGCCGAGCAGCATCTCGGTCAGTTTGGCCCGCTTGACGCGCGGCTCCTTGAACTGCGGCACCCCGTTGGCGATCGCCTCCACCCCGGTCAGCGCGCTGCAGCCGGCCGAGAAGGCCTTCAGCAGCAGCAGCACGCTCACCGCCTCCAGCGGCACCCGGGGGACCAGCGGCACACCGGGCAGTGGGGCGTGCAGGGCCAGCGGGTGGATGAGGCCGATCACGATGATGGCCAGCAGGCCGACGATGAAGACCATCGTGGGCAGCAGGAACGCCCGGGCAGCATCCCCGAGGCCGCGCAGGTTGAGCACGGTGACAACCGCGAGGATGACCAGGCAGATGACCACCGTGTCCTGGTTGAACACGGGAAAGGCTGATGTCAGCGCCGCCACCCCGGCCGCGATGGAAACCGCGACGGTGAGCGTGTAGTCAACGACCAGCGCGGCGGCGGCGACCAGGCTGGCCCCGTGACCGAGGTTGGCCCGCGACACCGCGTACGCGCCGCCGCCGTTCGGGTAGGCGTCGATCACCTGGCGGTAAGAGAACACCAGGATGGCCAGCAGGAGCACGATCGTGATGGTGATCGGCAGGACCAGGTGCAGCGCGCTGGCGCCCGCCACGGCCAGCACGACGATGATCGCTTCCGGACCGTAGGCGACCGACGTCAGGGCGTCCAGGGACAGTGCGGGCAAGCCCTCCACCGGGGTGATCCGCTCCTTGGACACATCACGCGCCCGGAGCGGCGGCCCGACCAGCCAGCGCCATGCTGCAGCCGCGGCATTCTGCTCCGCCGGCTGTGCTTCCGACACGCCCTGACTCTAACGACGAAGTCCGGTTTACACCACGAGCGTGGGCTCGTCGGGCGCGGAAAGGCTCAGCACGGTACCGGCCACCGCGGGCGACTCGGTGATCCTCGCCTCGAGCGCCCGCAGCCGGACGGCCACGTGTGACTCGGTGTCATCGCCGGTGAGATCGACGTCGCCGATCACCGAGACCATCCGCGGCCCGACGATCTCCAGCCGCAGGTAGGTCACCCGGTCAACCTCCGGCTCGTCCAGCAGGGCCTGGATGGCGGCCGCGCGCACGCGCGGGTCGGCCTCCTCGCCGATCAGGTACCGCCGGTTGCGGTTGATCAGGACGACCGCGACGACGGCGAGCAGCAGGCCCACCAGGATCGATCCGATGGCGTCCGGGACCGGCGAACCAGTCAGTTCGTGGGCGGCCAGGCCGGCGGCGGCGATGACCAGGCCGGCCAGGGCGGCCGAGTCCTCGGCGAACACCGCCCGCAGGGTGGGATCGGAGGTGGCCAGGACGTGCTCGATGAGGTCCCGCTGCATCGACTGGGCCTCGGGCCTGGCCTGCCGGACCGACTGCAGGAAGGAGACCGACTCCAGCACGAAGGAGACGGCCAGCACGACGTAGCCGACCACGAAGTCGGTGGCCGGCTCCGGGGTGATGAGCTCCTGGACGCCGTGCGCGATGGATATCGCCGCACCGGCCACGAACAGCCCGACCGCGGCCAGCAGCGACCACACGTAGGCTTCCCGGCCGTGACCGAACGGGTGCCTGGGGTCGGGCGGGCGGCGGGACCGCCGGTTGGCGATCAGCAGGAAGACCTCGTTGCCCGCGTCCGCCCACGAATGCGCCGCCTCGGCCAGCAGCGACGCCGACCCGGTCACCACGGCAGCGACCGACTTCGCCACCGCTATCAGGATGTTGACGCCGAAGGCGACCAGCACCGTGAAGAGGCTCTCCGACCCGGTATCGGCCGGCACGGGCACCGAGCTGAGCAGATGGTCTGGCTCGCGAGCAGCCGTCCCGGCCGGGACGGCCGGCGGGGTCTGCTCGCCCTGCTCGCGCGCCACCAACCATTGGTAACACACCGGCGCGGCGCCGGGAACGGGCAGGCCGCGGGGCCCCGCGGCACCCCCGGCTCAGCCGAGCCGCTTCACCAGGTGGATCTGGTCGTACCCGCGCGGGTAGGCGGGCGTCCGGCCGCACTCCTGGTAGCCGAAGCGGGCGTAGAAGCCGGGCGCCTGGAAGGAGTGGGTGCTCAGGGCCACCTGACGGCAGCCGCGGCGGCGGATCTCCTCCTCCGCCGCGGCCAGCAGCCGGGTGCCGAGGCCCGACCCGCGCTGGTCCTCCCGCACCCAGAGGAACTCGACGTAGCCGCATCCGCCCCACGTCCACCCGAACAGTCCCCCGCGCAGGTCACCGCCGTCGCCGCGGGCGGAGACGGACAGCAGCCGGCCATCACCGCAGCCGGTCGCCACGGCGTTGAAGGCGTTGATCTCCGCGTCGAGGCGCTCCCGCAGGCCATCGTCGGCATCGCCCACCACGATCGCGGACTCCCCCATCGCCGGCTCCTCTCCACGGCGGGCCGGTCCGGCCCGCACGACGCCGCCCGCAGTCTTTCAGCCAAGCTTCCCCGCCCGCCGGGCGCGCCGGCACCGGATACTTAAGGACACCGGGGAGCAAACGGCGTTGCGCCAACGGACGGGCGGCGGAGATGACATGACAGCGACCGGGCAGCGCGGGCCGGTTCCCGCCGGCGGCGGTGCGCCGCGGGTGGTGGTCGCCGGCGCCGGGTTCGGCGGGCTGGCGGCGGTGCGCAGGCTGGCCCGGGTGGGGACGCAGACCACGCTGATCGACCGCAACATCTACGCCACCTTCCAGCCACTGCTCTATGAGGTGGCCTCCGCCGGGCTGAGCAGCAGCGACGTCGCCTACCCGGCCCGTTCCATCAGCCGCCGCCACCACGCGGCGTTCCGGCACGCCGAGCTGGCCAGCATCGATCCCGCGGCGAGGCAGATCACCCTGGACGGCGGCGCGACGCTCGGCTACGACTACCTGATCCTGGCGACCGGCGTGGCCGCCACCTACCACGGGGTTCCCGGGGCAGCCGAGCACAGCCTCGGCCTGTACACCCGCCACGATGCCATCGTTCTGCGCGACCGGATCATGACCGGCCTGGAGCACCTCAGCCTGACCGGCCTGCGCGGCGACGTCGCGGTGACCGTCATCGGCGGCGGCGCGACCGGCGTGGAACTGGCGGGCAGCGTCGCCGACCTGCGCAACATCGCCCTCGCCACCTCCTATCCCGAGATCGACCGCGACCGCGTGCACGTGGTGCTCATCGAGCAGGCACCGGCGCTGCTCGGGCCGTTCCACCCCGCGCTGCGCGACTACACCCGCCGCCAGCTGATCAAGCGCGGCGTCAACGTCCGGCTCGGCACCGCCATCCGCGAGATCACCCCCCGCCAGGTCGTGCTCGCCGACGGGAGCGTGCTGGCCAGCGACGTCACGGTGTGGGCGGCGGGCGTGGCGGCGCCGGACGCGGTCGGCGCGTGGGGCCTGCCGCAGGGGCGTGGCGGACGGATCCTCACCGGCCCCGACCTGCGGGTCAGCGGGCAGGACCGGATCTTTGCGATCGGCGACGTCGCGCTCATCGAGGATCAGCCGCTGCCGCAGCTCGCCCAGCCGGCCCTGCAGATGGGGGAGCACGCCGCGGACCAGGTCGGCAGGCTCGAGCAGCGACGGCCGACGGTGGCGTTCCGCTACCGCGACAAGGGCATCATGGCCACCATCGGGTACCGCTCCGCGGTCGTCGAGCTTCCGCGCCGGGTGCGCATCCACGGCACGCTCGCCTGGCTCGCCTGGCTCGCGCTGCACCTGATCACCCTGCTCGGCGGGCGCAACCGGATCTCCGCGCTGGTCAACATGTCCTGGCGCTACCTCACCTGGCGGCACGGCGGCGGCCTCATCGTCGGCGACGGCATGACCGGGCTGACGCCGCCGGACGCTCCGGCCGGCCCGGCGCCCAGTCAGGCGACCGGCCAGGTGGGCACCGATTCCGGCCGGGGCGCCCCCAGGCCCGGCTGAGCCGGCGGTCAGGACGGGACGCCGAAGGCGTTCATGTCCGTGAACCATGCCGGGTGCCGGTGGAACGGAGGACGGGAACCGGCCCCGCGTCACCCGGCCGCGAACAGCTGCCAGCTGTCGGGAACCCCTTTGAGTGAGTGGGTGCCCCGGTCCGTGAACGGGATGCCGGAGCCGAGCACCAGGGCCCTGACCACGCTGGTGACCAGCACCTCGCTGGCGGCGGCCAGCGCCGCGACCCGGGCGCCGACGTGCACGGCCAGGCCGCTGACCGAGCCCGGCCGCCGCTCCACCTCGCCGGTGTGCAGCCCGGCCCGGATCTCCAGCCCGAGGTCGCGGATGTTGTCGCGGATGTCGCACGCACACCGCACCGCCCGCGCCGGGCCGTCGAACGTGGCGAGGAAGCCGTCGCCGGCGGTGTCGATCTCGGTCCCGCCGAACCGGGCCAGCGCGGTCCGCACCACCGAGTGATGGCTGTCCAGGATGTTGCGCCACGCCCGGTCACCGACCCTCGTCCGCCTTCGCGGTGGAGCCGACGATGTCGGTGAACAGCACGGTCGACAGCGTCCGGTCCGGGTTGACGTCGCCGCGGGCGCCGGTGAGGAATTCCGCGATCTCGCCCAGCATCGGGTCCGGGTCGCCCAGGAAGGGCAGCACGTCGTCCCCGGGGATCTCCACGTACCGCCCGCACGGGGCCAGCCCGGCCGCGGCCCGGACGGAGTCCTGGTCGATCATGCCCGCGCCGGCGCGCTCGAGAAACAGCATCGGGGCCTGCACGGCCGCGAACACCGGCCGCAGATCGATCTCCGCCCCCCAGCGCAGCAGGGTGGCCGCGGCGTTCGGGGTGGCCGACTGCCGCTCCCAGCGGCGCCACCACGTCCGCAGCCGCGGGTCGGCCGCGTGCCCCGGCGCCGCGAGGTCCAGCAGGTTGCCGCTCCCCCACCCGTTCTCGATGGTGTCCCACATCATCTGCATCGTGGCCGGGTCGGCCTCGATGGCCCCGGGCGTGGTCACGAACGCCATCGCCGACAGCACCAGCGCCGAGATGCGCTCGGGGTTCGTCGCCGCGAACATGGCCCCGATGGCGCCGCCGTCCGCCCAGCCGGCGAACGCGGCCCGCTCCGATCGCGCCGCGTCCATGACCGCGCCGACGTCCTCGGCCCGCTGTTCCAGCGTGACCATCCCGGACACCCGGTCCGAGAGCCCGGTCCCGCGTTTGTCGAAAATGATCACCCGGCCCAGGCTGGCCAGGCGCTCCAGGAAGTAGGCCAGCTCCGGCAGCTCCCACATGACCTCGAGGTGGGTCACCCAGCCCATCGTCATGACGATGTCGCGCTCACCGCCGCCGAAGATCTGGTAGGCGATGTCAACATCACCGGAACGCGTGAAACGCGTCTCGGGCGCCCTGGCCATAGTCCCCCTTTTGGCCAGCGACGATACCCCACCCGCCCGGGGCCAGGAGGCCGTGCGGGCGCCGCCACGGCCAGCGCGGATGGGCCAGTGCGCTCCGGATGCCGGGCATACGCTAGTCAGAGGTCACGACGCGGCCCCTGGAGAGCGATGGACATCACCCAGCTGATCCTGGACGACCACCACGAACAGCGCCGGCTCTTCGCGATCCTGGAGCAGATCGACCCCGCCGACACCGGCATCCTCGAGGCGATATGGGCGCGGCTGTCCGCGTTCCTTGAGGTGCATGCCGCCGCCGAGGAGGAGATCTTCTACCCCGAGCTGCTGCGGGTGGGCCTCAGCTCGGGCAGCGCGGCGGGCGCCGAAGCGGAGACGCTGGACGCGATCCACGACCACAACGACATCCGGGACGCGATCGCCGCGGTCGCCGGGCACCAGGCGGGCACCAGCGAGTGGTTCGCGGCGGTCGCCGCGGTGAACGTGGCCAACGGCGACCACATGGCCGAGGAGGAGCGCGAAGGTCTCACCGACTTCCGCCGGCGCGCCGCGCTTCAGCTGCGCCACCGGCTGGCGGTGGCCTTCGCGGCCTTTGAGGCCAGGCACATCGCGGGCGTCCCGCCGGTGGACAAGGACCCCGAGACGTACGTGCGGGAGGCGGAGCAGGGTCTCGCCGGCGGCGGCGTCACGGGCCTGCCGGACGGATCGCTCGGCATCGGCGGCCTCGGCCGGGGAGCTCCATAGCCGCGGGCAGGCGGGAACAGGGCGCCCGCCGCCGGTGTTTTCCCTATGAACGTTTGCGATTGAGCTCAGAGAATAGATAATGGCGCAGTGCATTACATGCGGGACCGAATTGCATCCCGAAAGAGCGAAGAAGTATAACTACTGCATGTCCCCTGAGTGCCAGGAGAAAAACGCAAAGGGCCTGACCATGGTCGCCGTGGGGATGAACAAGGCGGCCGAGGAGCTCATGATCCTTGATGAGCACACCCGCGAGGACCTGGCCAGCGGCAAGTACCGTGACCAGCGGCGGGGCTCCTTCGGCACGTCCGCCGCGGGACCCGGGCCCGCTCCCCGCGCCATCACGCCCTCCCGGCGCCCGGCCGCAGGGGCCAAGCCACGGCCGAAAAAGGCTTCGCCCGAACCCGCACCGGCCCCCCGCCCGTGGACGCCGCGGCAGGAAAGGCTCGCGCTCATCTACAACGAGCAGGGGCTCCGGCCGGCCGAGATAGCGGAAAAGCTCGGCGTCACCCCCTATATGGCGAGCCAGATCGTCCTCGCCGCCAGGAACCGGGCGAAGCGCTGACCACCGGCGGACGCCTGGCGGGCCGGGCCGGGCTCTCGCGATAGGCTGGCCGGGCCATGACGAACGAGCCCAGCATCCCGAACGAGCCCAGCGTCATCGTGCAGCTGCCGCGCGACAGCGCCATCGACCACGAGCTGCACGCGTATCCGCCGCCGAGCCTGGTCAGCGGCCGGGCCGTGCTTGACCACGTCCTGCCCGGTGCGGACGGGCGGCTGGAGCCGCCGGAGGCCGCCGAGATCGTCATGTCCGTGCCCTCGCCCGAGGGGCTCCGGCAGCCGTCCGAGGTCGGGGACGTCATCGCGCAGGCTCCCGACAAGCGCAAGCCACTGATGATCATCGTGGAGGCCGCCGAGGAGCTGCGCGAGGAGGAGCTGGCCGTGGTCGTGGACGCGGCGGAGCGCGCGCACCGGCTGGTCATCGTCCGGATCATGGCCGACGCTTAGCCGGCAGGCCGCCCGGGCTGCCACTCGCGGCGGAGCAGGCCGTACAGCAGCTCGTCGGTCCACTCGCCCTCGGCCCAGCTGCTCTCGCGCAGGTGGCCCTCCCGGCGCATGCCCAGCCGCTCCAGCACCGCGGCCGACGCGGTGTTGCGCGCATCGCAGCTCGCGGTGATCCGGTGCTTGGCCCGCGCGCCGAACAGGTAGCCCACCAGCAGGCGGGCCGCCTCGGTGGCGTAGCCGCGGCCCTGGTGCCCGGGCGCGATCGTGAACCCGATCTCGCACTGGCGCGGGTCGCCCGCGTGCGGCATGGCCGCGCAGTCGCCGATCAGCTGCCCGCCCGGGCGCAGCGCCACCGCGAACTGGAACCACTCCCCGGCCGTGTCGGGATGCTCTTCCATGATCTGCCGGACGAAGCGCTCGCCTTCCTCCCGCGGATAGGGCGCGTCCCAGCTCTGGAAGCGGGCCACCTCCGCGCACGAGCGGTACGCCACGAACTCCGCCACATCCGCCAGCTGGAACCGGCGCAGCAGCACGCGCTCCCCCGCCAGCTCGGTGAAGCCCTCGTCGGGCATGACCGCTCCTTCCGTCGCCCCGGGCGCCCGAGTGTACGTAACGAGAAGGCCTGCCCACCGCCCCGGGTGTGGTGAACTATGCCGGGTGAGGTTCCGCCTTGTCCTGCTGGCCGCCATCGGCACCGGCCTGCTGGCCGCGGCCTGCGGCGGGCCGCGGCGCCTGCCCCTGCTCCGGCGCCGGCCACCACGACGGTCACGCCGCCCGCCACCACGCCGGCCTCGCCGCCCGCGGCCCGGTCGGTGGTGAATCTGGTCATCCCCCCCGGTGAGGGCGGCGGGGCGCTCACCACCCCCCGGACGCTGACGGTGCCGCCCGGGTGGACGGCCCGGGTGTGGGCCCGGGTCCCCAATGCCCGGATGGAGGCCTGGACCCCGGAGGGCGATCTGCTGGTCAGCCAGCCCGGCCTGGGCAGCATCGTGGAGCTCAGGCCGGGCACGCACGGCACCGCCACGCAGCACGTTCTGCTGTCCGGGCTGACCCTGCCGCAGGGCATGGCGTTCGCCCGGGTGGCGGGCCGCTGGGTTCTCTACGTCGGGGAGTCGGACGAGATCGACCGGTACCCGTGGGACGCGGGCGGGATCGGCGGGGCCCGTACCGTCATCGCCCCCCACCTGCCCGATGCACGGTGTATTTCGGCGTGGGCAGCTCGTCCAACGCCAGCCCCGACGACCGGACCTTCTCGCCGCCGCGTGCGGTGATCATGGCAATGAACCCCGACGGCAGCCACCTGCGCGTGGTGGAGAAGGGCGTGCGCAACGGCGAGGGCCTGGCGGTGGCCCCCGACGGCTCGGCGTGGACGGCGGTCAACAACCGTGACAACGTGCCGTACCCGTTCCACTCGCCCTACGCCGGCCAAGGCGACGCCTTCGGGCAGGTGATCCAGGCCTACGTCAACGAGCACCCGCCCGACGAGGTCGTCCCGGTCACGGCCGGGCGGGACCTCGGCTGGCCGTACTGCAATCCCGACCAGGACCGCAGCCATCCGGGCGGGTCGCTGGCGGACGTGCCGTTCGTGCCCGACTCGGTGACCAACCCGGGCGGCGGCCGGCTGGACTGCGCCACTCTGCCGCCGGTCGAGGTCGGCCTCCCGGCCCACAGCGCCCCGCTCGGCATGTCCTTCCTGGAGGGCAGCACCATCCCGGCGCCGTGGTCGGGCGGGGCCGTGGTCGCGGCGCACGGCTCGTGGGACCGCCAGCCGCCCCGCGCCCCGGCCGTGCTGTGGCTGGCGTGGGATGCCGCCCGGCACACGCTGCGGCCGGCGGTCACCCTGGTCGGCGGGTTCCAGAACGCGGCGGGCGACCGCTGGGGCCGCCCCGTCGACGCGGTGGCGGGCCCGGACGGCGTGTTCTACGTCAGCGACGACACCGCCGGGGCGGTCTACCGCCTGGCGCCGCCCGGCTGACCGGTGCAACCGGTGCTCAGTGGTGATTCGTGGCGAGATGGTGCCCGCGCTCGCGGGCCAGCCGGGCCAGCAGATCGGCGGCCTTGCCGGAGTCGTGCCCGACCTCCCAGCGCTCGGTCGCGCTTAACTGGTAGACCGTCCGCCAGTAGTTGCGCTCCGGGCGGCCGTTGATGTGGCTCAGCCGGTACTGCACCCGGCCGTCCGCCTTCAGCACCCACACCCACGTCAGCTGCCCGAGGTCGCTCGTGTAAGTGGACTCGATCCGCCCGATTTCACGCGCGGTGAGCCTGGCCACGTGGTACCCCCCTTCCCCCGGACGACCCGGTCGGGTCCCGGAGGCAAACCGCCAGCTAGTCACTCATCGTAATTGAATGACAGCATATCCGAAATCAGCCCAGGCTCGCCGAGCGTAGCCGGTAATTAACGCGTGGTTAGCGGGTCAAGGGCGGCCCGTGGCCAGCGGGGTAGCGTTGCCCGCGTCGGAAGGATCCAGCGATGCAGGGGGAAGCGCGGGAATGACCGGCTACTTCGACCTCGGGAGCCACCACCGGCCGGTGCCGGCCTCGTCGCCGGATGCGCAACTGTGGTTCGACCGCGGCCTCATCTGGGCGTATGCGTTCAATCACGAGGAGGCGGTCCGCTGCTTCGAGCGGGCCATCGAGGCCGACCCCGGCTGCGCCATGGCCCACTGGGGGGTGGCCTACGCGACCGGCCCGAACTACAACAAGGCGTGGGACGCCTTCGACCCCGCCGATCTGGCCGCGTCGCTGGCCAAGGCGTTCACGGCGGCCCAGCGGGCGCTGGCCTGCGCCGGCGGCGCGGCCCCGGCCGAGCAGGCGCTCATCGCCGCGATCGCCGCCCGCTACCCGGCGCCGGCGCCGCCGGTGGATGGACCGGCATGGAACGAGAGCTACGCCCGGGCGATGCGCCAGGCCTACCTCGATCACCCGGGCGACCTCGACATCGCCGCCCTGTTCGCCGACGCGCTGATGAACGTGACGCCGTGGCAGTTGTGGGATCTGCCGTCGGGCGGGCCCGCGCCCGGCGCGCACACCCCGGAGGCGAGGCGGGTGCTGGAGCTGGCGCTGGAGCGGCCGGCGGGCACGGCGCATCCCGGCGTGCTGCACATGTACGTCCACCTGATGGAGATGTCGCCGCACCCCGAGCGTGCCCTGCGGGCGGCCGACTCGCTCCGCGCGCTGGTGCCCGACGGCGGCCACCTGCTCCATATGCCGACCCACATCGACGTGCTGTGCGGGGACTACCGGCGGGTCGTCGCGTCCAACTCCGACGCGATCGCGGCGGACCAGCGGTTCCTGGCGCGTGAGGGACCGATGAACTTCTACACGCTCTACCGGGCGCACAACTACCACTTCAAGATCTACGGCGCGATGTTCGCCGGGCAGCAGCGGGCCGCGCTGGAGGCCGCCGACGAGCTGCGCGCGGCCCTCCCCGAGGAGCTGCTGCGCGTCGAGACTCCCCCGATGGCGGACTGGCTCGAGGGCTTCGTGCCGATGAAGATGCACGCGCTGATCCGCTTCGGGCGCTGGCCAGACATCATCGCCGAGCCGCTGCCGGCCGACCAGGGGCTCTACTGCGTGACGACCGCCATGACGCACTACGCGAAGGGCGTCGCGCTGGCGGCGACCGGCGACCTCGGCGGGGCCGGGGAACAGCGGCGGCTGTTCCGGGCCGCGGCCGACCGGGTCCCCGCCAGCCGGACGGTGTTCAACAACGCCTGCCTGGACGTCCTCGCCATCGCGGCGGCCATGCTCGACGGCGAGCTGGACTACCGCCGGGGCCGCTTCGACGCCGCCTTCGCCCACCTGCGCAGGTCCATCGAGCTCGACGATGGCCTGCCCTACGACGAGCCGTGGGGCTGGATGCAGCCGGCGCGGCACGCGTACGGCGCCCTGCTGCTGGAGCAGGGCCGCGTGACGGAGGCCGAGGCGGTCTACCGGGCGGACCTCGGGCTGGACGACACCCTGCCGCGCGCCTGCCATCATCCGGGCAACGTGTGGGCGCTGCACGGCTACCACGAGTGCCTGGTCCGGCTGGGCAAGCAGGAGCAGGCCCACATCATCGGCCAGCAGCTCGAGCTGGCGGCGGCAGCGGCCGACGTGCCGGTCACCGCCTCCTGCGCCTGCCGCCTCGGCACGCCCGCCGGGTAACGCCGCCGGGTAGCGCCGCCGGCCGCGGCCCGGCCGGTGGGTCAGGGAGTCACGTCGAGGTGCATCCGGATTCCCGGGCCGAACCGCGTCTGCACCTCGTGATCGGCGATGAAGCCGGCCTTCCCGTAGAAGACGAGCGCGTGCTGGTTCGCGGTCACCTCGATGCGGGCGCCCCCCAGGTCCCGGGCGATCGCCACCGCGTCCAGCACCAGCGCCCGGCCGGCTCCCTGCCGCATCCAGCCGGGGTCCACGAACAGGTCATCGAGCTCGATGACGTCCCCGGCGGGCAGCGAGGTGGCGAAGCCCGCGATGTGGCCGTCGGCGGTGGCGACCCGGGTCCGCCGGCCATCTCCCCCGAGGCCCGGGAATTCCAGCGCATCCGGGTTGGCCAGCAGGGTCATCCGGTCACCCTCGTTGGACAGCGACGCGCGCCGGTAGACATCCCGCAGCGCAGCCTCGTCGGCGGGCACGGCGTCCCGGATCACGAACGCCACCGGTCAGGCCCCGAGGGCAAACAGGCAGCCGTCCCAGTACGCCTCGACCCGCGGCCGGCGCCTGCCCCGCAGCCCGATCTCCAGCACATCGGGCGTGACCCCGCCGGGAGCCCGGAACCACAGCTCCAGCCCTGCCGCGGGCACCCGGGTGAAGCCGGACAGGCCCGGTGGCGCCTCGGTCGCCGCGTGCATGTAGGCCGGCGTCCCGGCACAGCACATGCGCGGGTGTGCCGCCCACACCCACAGCCTTCCGCCGCGGGCACTGACGAATCCGGCGGCCTCCCGGCTTGCCTCGACCCGCATGGTCACACCATAACGCCGGGCGGCAGAACGGATCAGCCGCGAACCCGGCTGCCGTCCGCCGGACCAGCACCTGGCCAGGGCCGCCGTTCACGGCCATCTCCGTGGCCCGGCGACCCCCGCAGGCACGCGCGGACGGCGGCGGCGGCCGCCGCGGCGTCCACGGGGACCGCCGTGTCCACGGTGACCAGCTCCCCGATGCCGACCGGCCGGTCATATTCGGCCAGCATGTGGGGGGTGAGGCTGGTCACGACGTGAACGGGATGGCGGGTCCCGGCGCGGTCGCGGTAGCGGCGCGCGGCCAGCCCGGGATCGCACCGGCAGTAGACCTCGACCGGGTCATCGGCCAGCGCGGCCAGCTTCCCGCGCTGGTAGGCGCTGTGCGGCCGGAAGTTCGCCTCCACCACCACCGATGGGGCATCGGCGGCGAGCGCCCACAGGAGCTCCATCGCCGCCGCGCCGAGCGCTTGTGACCAGGCCAGGTCCGGCTCCGGCGCACCGAGGGCGTCGTGCAGCGTTTCCTTGATCCTGTCCTTGCTGACGAGCGCGAACCCCAGCTCGGCGGCGAGCGGGCCGGCCAGGCTGGTCTTGCCGGACCCGGGCGCCCCGGACACGAATACCGCCTGGCGGCGTGTGCGCTGCATTGCCTGCCTCAAGGGAACCCGAACGGACCCGGTGATGCCGGGTCGAGGCTACCGCCCCATCCGCCCCCGCGCCCCGGGCCAGCCGCCCCGCCCCGCACCCGCCATGATGTGGTCATGGGGTCGCTGGATGTGCGCCGGCTGGCGGCGGTCGATATGCATGGTGCCGCGGGGACCCAGCGGCGCCGGCGCCTGATCCGGGCCGAATTCATCCTCGGAGCCGTCGGCGGCGTGGGCCTGGGCGGTGGGTGGCCGCTGGCGCGGCCACGGCCGGCTGGCAGCTGTTCGGCGCCTGGATGGCCGGGGTCGGCGTCAACTACGCAACGCTGGCCTGGCAGGCGGCACTGCTGTCGCGGCCAGGGGCGCTCGAGGCCGAGCTCGCGGGCGCCGACCTGGCCCGGGAGCTGCGGCGCTACAGCTACCTGCAGCTCTGGGTGGTGGTGCCGCTGCTGCTGGCGGTGCTGGCGCTCCGCCAGCGCCGCGTCCGGCGCGGCGCAAGCTGACCGCGGAGGCGGCCGGGAGGCTGGCGCCCCCTGACCGCCGCCGTCACGGGTACGGAACCTGGCTGGGTCAGGCCGCCAGGACCTTGGCCTTCTCGCGCTCGAATTCCTCGGCGGAGATCACTCCCCGGTCGCGCAGGTCGGCCAGCTTCGCCAGCTGGTCCGCCGTGCTGGCCGGCGAGCTCGCCGCGGCTTGCTGGACGTACTGGCGGAACTCCGCGTCCTGATGCCGGGCCTGCGCCACGGCCCGCTCGTGCATCGAGCCGCCGCGGACGATCAGGTAGACAAGCACGCCGATGAGCGGGATGAACAGCACGAACAAGAACCACAGGGCCTTGGCCACGCCGGACAGGTCATGGCTGCGGAAGATGTCGATGAAGATCATGATCAGGATCCAGATCCAGATCACCCACAGGAAGAACTCGAATATCGACCAGAAAATGTTCAGCAACGGATAGGACGAAGCAGCTAGCAGTGACATTCCTTCTCCTTTGGGCCAGGGAGGCCGCAGGCGATCACGCCAAGGTGGCAGTTGCGATCCGCTACCTTAGCCCTTTGCCCTGAACAGGCAAAGCATTTGCGTTGCGGTGGATCATCGGCATCACCCGGCACGGGTGAGACCCGCGACCTCCTCAGTCCCATCAGCAGCAAATTGGGTGGTGGGCAGCCCCGCGGTCTGCTTGGGTGGCCGGCATGGCTGGGTTTGCTGATCCCGCGTTCTACGGTGACCGCTGGGCTGACGTCTATGACGAGCGCCACGGCTGGCTCGACCCGGCGGCCGTGGTGGAGTTCCTCGCCGGGCTGGCCGGTGATGGGCGGGTGCTGGAACTGGCCATCGGGACCGGCCGGGTCGCGCTCCCGCTGGCCGGCCTGGGGGTCGCGGTCGAGGGGGTGGACGCCTCCGAGGCGATGGTGGCCCGCCTGCGGGCGAAGCCCGGCGGTGACTCGCTCCCCGTGGTCATCGGTGACATGGCGGAGGTGCCGGTGAGCGGGCCGTTCCGGCTCGTGTACCTGATCTTCAACACGCTGTTCGGCCTGCTCACCAGGCCCGGCAGGCCGAGTGCTTCGCCAACGTGGCGCGGGTGCTCGGCCCGGGCGGAGTGTTCGTCATCGAGTGCTTCGTTCCCGACCTGGCCCGGTTCGACCGGGGCCAGCGGGTCCGGGCCAGGGAGGTGACGGAGGACTCGGCGACCATCGAGGTGTCCCGGCACGACGCGGTGCTGCAGCGGGTGAACACCCAGATCGTCACGCTGGATGAGCAGGGGATGAGCCTGCGGCCGGTGGCGCTGCGGTACGCGTGGCCGGGCGAGCTGGACCTGATGGCCGGGGCGGCCGGCCTCCGGCTGGCCGAACGCTACGGCGACTGGGACCGGCGGCCGTTCGACTCCCTCAGCGCCAAGCACATCTCCGTCTACCGGCGCGACTGACCGGCCAGCACGGGAACCGGCCGGCCCGGGCCGGCGCTGGCAAGGACAGAGCCCTCAGCCGGGCAGGCTCTCGACGTCCCCGGCCGCGATGGCCCGGACGAGCTGGGCGTGGTCCCGCTCGTTCTGGTCGGCGTACCGGCGGGCGAACCGGCCGATCGCGTCGGTGAACTTCGGGCCCTTTCCCAGGTAGGCGCCGATGGCCACCGGGTCGCCGGTGCGGGCGTGGGCGCGGGCCAGCGTCTCGCCGCAGGCGGTGGCGAACTCGCTGAGCCGGGGCGCGATCAGGCCGGTGCTTGGGATGATCTTCATGTCGCGGAACTGCCGCACGTAGTAGTCCCGCCCGTGCAGCGAGCCCCAGCCGACGAAGATGTCGGTGGCGGTCTGGACCAGCCGTTTGCCGCTGATCACCCGCTCGCCGTGGTTATCGTGGCGGCTGGGCTGGGTGTGGGCCTCATACACCGACGGCCCGGCCTGCTTGACCTGCAGGAACAACGGATCGGCACCGGTCCGGCCCTCGAACAGCACCAGATAGACAGTCATCCCCACGCTGCCCACCCCCACGACCTGGCGGACCATATCGGTCTCGGTGAACCTGTCGAACAGGCTCCGCCGGTCCTCCTGCAAGGGTCAGCCGGTACCCGGCCAGCAGGTGGCCGACGAGGTCCGCCTGCTCGTCGTCGCCGATCGTGACGCGGAGCGGGGGGTCCTCGGTGATCCGCGGGCGCCCGTGCGCCATCGCCGTGAGCTTGGCGAAGGCACCGCGGCTGGTGCGGCGCTCGCGCTTCTTCTCGATGTGGACCGAGATCCGGCCGCGGTCGGCGGGCTCGAAGTAGCCGATCAGGCCGTCGACGTGGATGGCGTCGTACCAGATGTCGAGCTCGGGCATGGCCGCGTACCGGCGCATGCGCCTGCGGTAGGCCTCGACGCCGGCGGTGACCGCGGCGGCGGCCCTGGCCGGCTTGACCCCGTTCTCGCGCGCCGCCACCACGAGGCTGGCGGCGAAGCGCTTGACGTCCCACTCGAACGGGCCGGGCAGGGTCTCGTCGAAGTCGCGCAGGTCGAACGCCAGGTTCCGCTCCGGCGTGGCCCACAGGCCGAAGTTCAGCACGTGGGCGTCGCCGCACAGCTGCACGATCAGCCCGCTGTCGGGCTGGGCGGCGAGGTCGCGCGGCCATGACGGCCGCGGCACCCCGGTAGTAGTTCCAGGGCGAGACCGCCATCCGCTGATGCCGGATGGGAACGAGCCCGGGGACCCGGATCTGGTTCTGGGCCAGGATCGTCTCCAGCGCGTCGTGCCCGCGCTCGTCTTCCGCCCAGTACCCCAGCGTGCCCCGTCCCGCCCGTTTCCTGGCGGCCTTCCCCGCGGCCCGTCTGTCGCCGCCCGTCGCCGGCAGGTCGGGCAGCGCCGCGGGCGGGCGCCCGTCCCGCGGGACGCGCCCGCCCGTCGGGGGCCTGATCTCGGTCCCCCAGCGCCGGCGAGCCGTCCCTAGACGCCCTCAACCGCTTTCAGCCGTCCGGACTGGACCGCGTTCACGAACTCGTCATAGTCCTGCTCGTTCTGGTCGGCGTACCGCTGGGAGAAGTCGGTGATCGATGTGTCGAACGCGTCGCTGTCGCCCAGGTACTCCGCGATGGCGATCGGGTCCCCGGACCGGGCATGCGCCCGGGCCAGCGTCCACCCGCAGATGCGCGCGTAGAACGTCGAGCCCGAGCGGGATCATCGTCCTCGACCACGGCCGAGCCCTTCATGTCGCGCAGCTGGCGCCAGTAGAAGTGACGGCGGACGTCCAGGCCCTTGGTCCAGCCGAGGTAGATGTCGCTGGCCGCCTGCATCATCCGCTGCCCCTGCACGACGCGCTCGCCGTGCTGCCGGTACCGGCTCTTGCCCACGTAGGGCTCAAGAACCGATGCCGTCGCCTCCTTGATCTGCAGGAACAGCGGGTCGCGGGCGTCGCGTCCCTGGAGCAGGACGATGAACGCCCGGGTGCCGACGCTGCCCACGCCGACCACCTTGCGGGCCGCGTCCACGAACTCGAAGCGCTCCAGCAGGTGGCGCCGGTCGTCTTGCAGGGTGGCGCGGTAGGCGCGGAACTGCTCGTGGATCGCCGGCACGACCTCGTCCGGGGACAGGCCGTAGGTGGCGGCCAGGTCGCGCGCCGGGACCACGATCGGCGGCTGGCTGACGATCCGGTACTTGCCCGTCGACCAGCTCGCGAGCTTGGACAGCGCCTGCAGGCTGTCGCGGGTGTGCGCCTTCGTCAGGCGTCTTCGCCGCCCGCTTCTCGCGCCGCCTTCGCCGTCTTCTCCTCTTCCCGGTCCGCCTTTTCCAGCTTCGCCGCCCGTTTCTCCTGCCTTCTTCGGGCGCCTTCGTCGCGCTTGTCGGTCTTCTCTGTCTTCTTCGCCGCCTTCTCCTGCTTCGCCGCCCCGGCCACCGAAGCTGCGGATCCCGGCCCGCAGCTCGTCCTCGTCCAGGTGGGCGTACCAGATATCCATCGTCGCCATCTGCGCGAAGGAGGCCATCGCCTCCCGGTAGGACCGCACCGACTCGAGCGTCGCCGCTCGCGTGTCCGCCTTGGAGAACCCGTTGTAGCGGCCCGCGATCTCGAAGCTCGCCGCCATCCGCTTCACGTCGTACTCGAACGGCCCCGGCAGCGTCTCGTCGAAGTCGTTCAGGTCGAACAGCAGGATCCGCTCGGGCGAGGCGAACGCGCCGAAGTTCGACAGATGCGCATCGCCGCACAGCTGGGTCTCCAGCCCGGCCACCGGCGTCTCGGCGAGGTCCGCGGCCATGATCTTGGCCGCGCCCCGGTAGAACGTGAACGGCGAGACCATCATCCGGCCATGGCGGACCGGCACCAGGTCCGGCTCGCGGGTGGCGTCCTGCTCCTCCAGCAGGGCGACCGGATCGGGCCGGTCCGCGGCTGGGCGCCACTTCGTGTGGCTTGACGGAGCCGCCCGGTCCCGGGCCTCCAGGCCCTTGGCCTTGCGATCGTCGATGCTCGGATGCGCGATCTTTCGCACTGCCATCCGGCCCACCTCCCGTTCGGACCGTGGCGCCACCCAGCGCCCATCCGCGAGCGCACCGCCACGTGCGCTGCCAAGGCCAGAACGACCAGGGCGCTGACAGGCAGCCGATCTTTCTCTGTGCGCTCCAGATAGCCTCATCCTGCCGCGCGGCCGCCCGAGGGACATCACCCAACAGGGATGAACCCGGGGTGACGCGGAGATGAATCTGGCGAGCGGGCCGCTCCGGTCAGAGGTCATGCATCATGGCCGTGACCAGTGCCTACCCCGGGGCAGCGGCCACCGCGGAGCCCAGGGCCGCCAGGTTGACTCCCGGTGGGCCTGGCTCATCATGGAGTATGGCCACCGAGCGGAAACCGGCCAGCCGGCCCGCGATCGGGCTGGCGCCAGCCGCCGAGCGGGGCGAGCGCTGGTGGCCGGTGGCCCTGGCCATCATCGTGGTGGCCTTCCTGCACGTGATCCTGCCGGCCCGGTACCGGGTCCAGCCGGCCTGGGTGGTCCCGGCCGTGCTGCTCGCGCTGCTGGCCGTGCTGATCGCCGCCGACCCGGGCCGCATCGACCGGCAGAAGACCTGGCTGCGGGTCGTCACCGGCACCGTCATCGCGTTCATCACGCTGGCGAACCTGTTCGCCGCGGTCCGGCTGGTGGTGGACATCCTGACCAACGACACCCTCTACCGGAGCAACCCGGGCGGGCTGCTCGCCGTGGGCGGCGTGATCTGGGTGACGAACGTGGTCGCGTTCGGGCTCTGGTACTGGGACCTCGACCGCGGCGGGGCCGCCGCCCGGGCCCACCATCCGGACCGGGATCCCGCGTTCGTCTTCCCGGAGATGCAGCATACGGAGTACGTGGCAACGGGCTGGGTGCCGCGGTTCGTCAACTACCTCTCGCTGGGGTTCTGGACCGCCATGGCGTTCAGCCCCACCGACATCTCGGCGATCAAGCCATGGGCCAAGCTGCTCATGATGCTGGAGGCGGCCGGGTCGCTGGCCCTGGCCGCGCTCGTGATCTCCCGCGCGATCAACATTCTCTAGGCCGGGGCGTGGCTATTCCCCGTCCGAGGCCGCCGGGCCGGGCCGGCGGCCGCCGTGTCGAGGTCGGGCCCGGGCGTCTCGCTGCTCGCGGCGAGCTGATGGGTGAGCCGGGTGAGCAGTTCGAGGAGCCGCGGGTGCTGCTCGGGGTGCCAGTCGGCGGCCAGGCGGCCGATGCGCGTCGTGACGGGCCTGGAACAGGTCGTCGAACGCGCGCTGGCCCGCCTCGGTGAGCGGCACCGGCTCGGCCGGGTCCGTCGGCCAGCGGCTGCACGTAGCCGGACGACGATCAGCTCGGTGAGCCGGCGCTCCAGGTCGGCGTCGGTCAGGTACAGGTGCTCGGCCAGCTCATGGCGGCCCCACTCGGGATGCTCGCCGACGCGCAGCAGCAGCCAGGCGGCCCGCGGCGTGGCCTGGATGCTGGCCGCCGAGATCAGGTGCGTGTAGACCTGGCGCCGGCGCTCGCGGCCGAGCAGCACGGTCAGGGCGCGCTCCATCTCCTGGTCCGAGGTGCGGACCGTCGGCCGGGAGGTGGGAGCCAGCGTGTCGGCCGGGTCCGGCGAGCCGGTGGTGGTGCGCAGCGGGACGTCCTTGAGCGTCCAGCTGAGCGCGAACGCCAGCACGCCGAACGGCACGGCCACCAGGAACACCGTCTGCAGCGCGGTGGCGTAGCCGCTGATGTACCCGGCGTGCACGGCGGCCGGCAGATGGGCCAGCTGCGCCGGGCTCGCGCCGCTGGCCGCCGTCACCCCGTGCGGCAGCGCCAGCCCGTGCAGGGCGGTGGCCAGGTCGCCGGCCAGGACGTTGGCGAAGACGGCGCCGAAGGTGGCGGTGCCGAACGAGCCGCCGATGGACCGGAAGAACGTCGCGCCGCCGGTGGCCGCGCCGAGGTCGGTGTAGCTGACCGCGTTCTGCACCGCGACGACGAGGACCTGCAGCGACAAGCCGAGGCCGGCGCCGAGCACCAGCATGTACAGCGAGGACAGCCAGACGCTGGTGGCCACGCCCAGGTGAGACAGGAGGTAGAGCCCGACCGTCATGGTGGCGGTGCCGATGATCGGGAAGATCCGGTAGCGGCCCCACCTGCTGACCAGCCGCCCGCTGACGATCGAGGTGGTCAGCAGGCCGGCCATCAGCGGCAGCAGCCGCAGCCCGGACACGGTGGGGCTGACGCCCTTGACGATCTGCATGTACTGCGGCAGGTACGCGATCGTACCGAACAAGGCGAACCCGACCACGAAGCCGATCCCGCTCGCGGCCGAGAACACCCGGTTGCGGAACAGGTGCAGCGGAATGACCGGCTCTTCGGCCCGGCTCTCGGCCCAGACGAACGCGGCGCCGAGGACCACGGCCGCGGCGCCCATGATGAAGATCGGCGCGGATGACCAGGCGTAGGTCGTTCCGCCGAGCGAGGTGAGCAGCACCAGGCTGGTCGCCGCGCCGGCCAGCAGCACCGTGCCGAGGTAGTCGATGCGGTGCTGGGCCCGGCGCAGATGGCCGGGCAGCACCGCGGCGACCACGGCCAGCGCGACCGCGCCGATCGGCAGGTTGACGTAGAACACCCAGCGCCACGACAGGTTGTCAACGAAGAACCCGCCGATCAGCGGGCCGATCACGCTGGTCACCCCGAACACGCTGCCGAACAGGCCCTGGTAGCGGCCGCGGTCCCGGGGCGGGACGACGTCGGCGACGATCGTCTGCGCGCCCGTCAGCAGGCCGCCGCCGCCGATGCCCTGCACCGCGCGGAACACGATCAGCACGAGAATGGAGTGGGCCAGCCCGCACAGCGCCGACCCGATGAGGAAGATGACGATCGAGGCCTCGAAGAACACCTTGCGCCCGTACAGGTCGCCCAGCTTGCCCCACAGGGGCGTGGACACCGTGGACGCCAGCAGGTAGGCGGTCACCACCCACGAGAGGTGGGACAGCCCGTGCAGGTCGCCGGCGATCGTGGGCAGCGCGGTCGCCACGATCGTCTGGTCCAGCGCGGCCAGCAGCATCCCGAGCAGCAGCGCGCCAATGATGATCAAGGTCCGCTGCTGGCTCAGCTCGCTGTGCTCATGCGCTGCCACAGTTCCTCCTTGGCCCAGATCTTTCAACATCATCGCCGAGCCCGGGCTTAGCGCACGAGCGGGGCAGGCAGCGGCGTACTTTGTACCGGTGACCCCTGCTGTCGAGTCGATGGTCGCCGTGACCTATGTCAGGGATGTCGGGGCCTCCCGCGCCTTTTATGAGCTGCTCGGTTTCCGCGAGCACTCAAGCGGCAAGGCTGACACCTCGGCGTGGCTGGCGCTGCACCGGGACGGGCACTACGTCCTGCTGGCCTCGACCCGGCCGCCGCTGGACATCCCGCGGCTGCCGCTGCTGTTCTACTTCTGGTTCGACGACCTTGACGCCGTTCTCGGAGCGCTCGACGCGGCCCGCGTGGAGGTCGCGCACACGGGCCACCCCCCGCACGCGCTCGGTGGCGAGGTGAAGCTGCTCGACCCCGACGGCAACACCATCCTGCTCGGCCAGCGGGAACGCTCGGCGTCCCAGCCGCCGGCGGACGATGACGAGGCCTCCCCCGGTTCTCCCTGCTGAAGGAGGCCGCGGCCCTGGTCGAGGCGCGCGGCGGAACGACAATCATGTGCCAGGTCAGCGACGCCCATGGCGCGCCGTGCGGCTTGCGGGCCGAGGTGAAGCTCGCCGACGCCGCCGGGGACACGGTCTGGGCATGCCTCGCCCACGCCGACGAGATCCTGGTGACGGTGGCCGGGGCGTTCATCGCCAGCCAGGACGAGCCGGGGATCGGCTGGTTTCTGTCCCGCCGCCGCGCCTAGCGGGCCGTATCGCGGCCCGCCCGCTGACGCCGGGGTATTGTCGGCTTGATCAGCTTTGCCGGATGGCTGCGTGATTGTTATCCAGATGTCACCAGGCATTACCGGAGGCGCGCCGGGTAGGGGATACGTGCCCGCGACCCAGCCGGGGCTTGGAGGTCACTGATGCGTGAGCAGGCGGCGGTCCTCGCGCCGCAGCTCGAGCACGCCGCGGTGTTCTACCGCGGCACCGACGAGTACCTGGACACGGTGCTGGGCTTTGTGGCCGGGGGGCTGGAGCGCGCCGACCCGGTGTTCGTGGCGGTACCGGGCCCGAAGGTCGGGCTGCTGCGCGGGCACCTGGGCGGGCAGGCGGGCCGGGTGAGCTTCGCCGACATGACCGAGATGGGCGCCAACCCGGCGTGGATCATCCCGCGGGTGGTGGCCTTCGCCGACGCCCACCGCGGCCGGGCCATCCGCTACGTGGGCGAGCCGACCTGGGAGACCCGCACCGCCGCCGAGCTGTGTGAGGCGACCCGGCACGAGGCCCTGATCAACCTGGCCTTCGCCGATACGGCCGTGAGCATGCTGTGCCCCTATGACCGCGCCCACCTGCCCCCCGGCGTCATCGACGACGCCGAACGCACCCATCCGGTGCTGATTACCGGCGGCCGCTCGCGGCCCAGCCGCGGCTACCGCGGGCCGGCCTGTTCCCGGCCGGCTGTGACCAGCCGCTGCCCAGCCCGCCGGCCGGGGCCGCCACACTCGCCTACCGGGACGACCTCGCCCACGTCCGGGCGTTCGCCGCCGCGCAGGCCCGCCGCGCCGGGCTGCCCGCGGGCCGCGCGCGTGACCTGGTGCTCGCGGTCAGCGAGCTGGCCGCCAACACCTGGCGGCACACCGACGCGGGCGGCACCGTGCACATCTGGGCCGCCGATGGCGCGGTGCTCTGCCAGGTCCACGACAGCGGCCACGTCGCCGACCTCCTCGCCGGCCGCCGCCGCCCCATCCCCGACGCCGGCGGCGGCCACGGCCTGTGGGTCGTCAACCAGCTCTGCGACCTGGTCGAGCTGCGCACCGGCAGCACTGGCACCACCATCCGCCTGCACATCCGGCTTCGGCCCCGGCCCTGACCGCCCGGCGGCGGGCCACCTCGCGGGCCGCGGGGCATGCTCGCCGGCGTCGCCGTGGAGCGGGGCATCCTGCCGCGGAGCGCTAGCTGCCGTCCGCCATGCTGGCGCCGGCCGAGACGGCCGCGATGGCCTGCTCCGGGGTGTCGTAGCGCGGCAGCCGGTCGGCCAGACCGGTGATCCACAGGGTCTTGGTGTACCGGTACCTGGCGCCGGCGAGGGCCAGGATCCCGTTCCTGGCCGTGAGCTTCTTCCAGTGCCCGACGATCACGGCCAGCGAGCTCGTGTCCATGAAGTCGACGGCGGTCAGGTCGAGAATGACGCGGTCGGACTGCCGACGCGCGGCCGTCATGTACTCGTCGAACTCATGGCTGGTCACCGCGTCCAGCTCACCGGCGACCGCGACGACCACCACCTCGCCGTGGCGGCGTGACGACAATCCCAGCCCCTCCACGCGCACCCTCCGGACGGTCAGTACCCAGAGCAACAGAACGCGGCCAATCGTATGCTGAAACGATGTCTTTGGCTTCCCCGCATGGGTACGCCAGATCGGGGAACCTGCCGAATCGTGGATGATGGCCGAAGGTCGCCCCGCTTGGCCGGGGCGCAGGCCGGCCCGGCGGCAGCCCAGCGCGCCCCGGCCGGCGGCGATGGCCTGAGCCATCTGGCATTCCTGTACCGCGAAACTGACGAGTACCTCGAGCACGTCCTGGCCTTCATCGCCGACGGGCTGGCCTGCTCCGAGCCGGTGTTCGTGGCGCTGCCCGGCCACCTCGGATCGCAGGTACGGGCGGCGGCGGATGCGGCCGGCTGGCGGGTGGCCGTGGCCGACATGAACGAGCTTGGCCGCAATCCGGCCCGGATCACGCTGGCCCTGGGCACCTTCGCCGACGAGCACGCGGGGCAGCGGATCCGCATCGTCACCGAACCGGTGTGGCCGGGACGCACCGAAGCCGAGATCGCCGAGGTGATGAAGCACGAAGCGCTGGTCCGGCTGGCGGTCGGCGCCCCGGCGGCAATCCTGTGTCCCTATGACGCCTCCCGGCTCAGCCCGGCCCTCATCGCGGGCGCCTGCCGGGCGCACCCGGAGGTCCTCGAAGACGGCCACCGCCGGCCCAGCAGTGGCCACCGGGCGGACGCCGGCGTCCTGCCCGAGGCGGAGCTGCCGGCGCCGCCGGCCACGGCGGAGTCCATTGCCTACCGCTCCCAGCTGTCCCCCGTGCGGGCGCTGGTCGGACGCTACGCCGAGCGCGCGGGGCTGCCCGCCGAGCGCCGCGCCGACCTGGTCCTGGCGGTCAGTGAGATCGCCGCCAACACGCTGACCCATACGGCCGGGGGCGGCACTGCGCACATCTGGACGTCCGGGCGCGATCTCATCTGCCAGGTGCACGACGACGGGTGGATCACCGACCCGATGGCCGGGCGGAAGCGGCCGCCACCGGATGCGGACGGGCAGGGGCTGTGGGTGGTGAACCACGTCAGCGACCTGGTCGAGAGGAGGAGCGGCCCGGCCGGCACCACCACCCGGATGCACTTCCGGCTGCCGGGCGGCCACGGCGATCCGGCCGGGCGGTCACCGTCGTGACCGCCGCCTTACCCCGGCATTACCCATATGCACGCGGGAATGGCCGTCATTGACGCGTCAGGCCTCTTGGCTAACACTGAGCCCAAGGCGATATCCCCACGTAGCCGCACGCCCGTGCCTGGAACCTCACCTACCAAACGCCCCGCTCAAGGGAGGATTCAGTGGCCACCATCAATGCCCGGGAAGGTGCGCAGCCACCGGGCGGGAGCCGGAACCTATTCGTCCGCAACGCCACCGGCCTGGTCCGGGAGCTCAGCGCATTCGATGCGTTCAACCTGGTCTTCTCGGCGGTGCTGATCCCGGTCGGGATCACCCAGGTAATGGCGTTCACGCCGACGTTCTGGCCGCACGCGAACATGCTGCTGTCATTCCTGCTGGCGACCCCGCTCGTCGCCACCTGCGGCCTGGTCTACCTGTACTACACGGTGAGCATGCCCCGGTCCGGGGGTGACTACGTCTGGGTCTCCCGGACGCTCAGCCCGTTCTTCGGCTTCTTCGCGAACTTCTCGCTCACGTTCGTGTTCCTCACCTGGATCGCGTTCAACTTCACCTACATGCTGTCGGTGATGGGCCGGCCGCCGCGTACGTGGGCGGCTGGAAGGCGTCCTGGCTCACCGCGCCGAGCAACGGCGAGATGATGCTGATCGCGACCGTGCTGACGGCGCTGTTCACGATTCTGATGATCTTCGGCGTGCGCGCCGTCGCCCGGTACATGCTCATCACGTTCGTGGTCGTCTGGGCCGGCATGATCGCCTGGCTGATTACCATGGCCATCGGCAGCCACTCGCACTTCGTCGCCACCTGGAACGCCAAGTCCGGCACGAGCTACGGCGGCATCCTCGCCCAGGCCGGCCACCTCGGCTTCAGCGCGGCGGGCCCCATCGCCATCAGCGCCACCCTGTTCGGGATGATCTACTCGTTCCAGGTCTACACCGGGTTCCAGTGGACGGGCTATTTCGCCGGCGAGATCCGCAACGTCCGGCGCACCGCCACCACCTCCATCCTCGGCGGCCTGCTGTTCGCGGCGATCGGCTATGTGCTGGGCGTGGCCCTGATCTACAAGTACTACGGCTTCAACTTCTGGGGCGCGGCCGTGTTCATGGGCCTCGGCGGGGGGTCGGCGCACTGGCACCTGCCGTTCCTGCCCTACCTGGCCTCGATGGCGAACTTCCTGCCGGGGCCGCAGTGGCTGCTGGTCTTCATCGCACTCGTCTTTGTGCTGGCCATCCTGTGGTGGACGCCGACCGGCTTCATGCTCGGCACGAGGAACATGTTCGCCTGGTCCTTCGACCGCCTCGCGCCGGAGAAGCTCACCGCCGTCTCCGACCGCTTCCACACCCCGGTGATCGCCACCATCACCGTCGGCTGCGTGGTCGAGCTGCTCAACTACCTCAACATCTATCAGGGCCTGGGCGCCTACCTGCTGAACCTGATCGCGGTGATGGCGCTGGCGTTCATCATCGTCTCGGTCTCCGCCATGATCGCCCCGTGGCGGCGGCCCCAGCTGCACGCGCAGGGCCCGGGCTGGGCCCGGGCCAGGTTCCTCGGCCTGCCGGTGATCACGTGGGTGGCGGCGATCTCGGCGCTCTCCTGGATGTTCGTGATCTACGTCGCGTTCCACACCGGGTTCGGCGGGACGTTCGGGTTCAAGCCGATGCTGGAGGCCTTCACGGCCCCGCTGATCGGAGTCGTCTGGTACGTCGGTGTCCGGCTGTACCGGCGCAGCCAGGGCATCCAGCTGGCCCAGACGTTCGCCGAGATCCCGCCGGAATGAGTGAACGCTCCCAGGATCGTGAGCCGCCGTTGGCGCCCGAACCGCCAATGGCGCCCGAACCGCCAATGGTGGCCGCGGGCCGCTCGATCGTGACCCGGGCCGCGGCCAGCTCCATCCCGGTCCGCCTGCTCGGCGGCGTCGCGATCTGGATCCGCGGCTCGGCCGCGGCCCGGGCGCTGCTGGGCCGCGACTACCCGGACGTCAACCTGGTCGCGCACAAGCGGCAGTCACGCGCGCTGCGCGCCCTGCTGGAGGAGGCGGGCTTCGAGCCGGAACGGTTGTTCAACGCCACGCACGGGGCCCGGCGGCTGCTCTACCGCGGGCCGGGCGGCTGGCAGGTCAACATCTTCCTCGACACCTTCGAGATGTCGCACACGCTCGATCTCGGCGCCCGGCTCGAGGCCGAGCCGGAGACCCTGGCCGCGGCCGAACTGCTGCTGACCAAGCTGCAGGTCGCCGAGGTCAACGCCAAGGACCTGTCCGATGCCGCGATGCTCCTCTGGGACCATGAGCCCGCGGCCGCCGACGGGCCCGGCCTGCTGAACGTAACCCGGATGGCGGCCGCCTGCGGCGCCAGCTGGGGCCTGTTTACGACCGTCACGGACAACCTCGGGGCCTGCCACGACCGGCTCGCCGGCCTGGTCCCGGCCGGGCCCGACCGCGACCGGATCGGCGGCCGGATCGGCGCCGTCACCCGCGCGCTGGCGGAGGCGCCCAAGACGGTGAGCTGGCAGCTGCGGGCCAAGGTGGGGCGCCGGAAACGCTGGTACCAGGTTCCCGAGGAGGTGACCCGGTGAGCATGCGGGTCTACTTCGCGACCGACATCCACGGGTCGGAGGTGTGCTGGCGCAAGTTCCTGAACGCGGGCAAGTTCTACGGCGCCGACACCCTCATCATGGGCGGCGACGTCTCCGGCAAGGCCGTCGTCCCGGTGGTGTGCCTGCCCGGCGGCGGCTACCTGGTCCGCCAGTTCTCCGGCGACAAGGTGCTGGCCCCGGCCGAGCTCGGCGAGGCCGAGGCCAGGATCCGGGACATGGGGTTCTACCCCTACCGGACCACCGACGAGGAGCTCGACCAGACGTGGGACTCCCCCCGCGCGGTTGAGGCGGTCTTTCTCTCGCTGATGCGCGAGACGCTCGGCCGGTGGCTGGATCTCGCCCGGGAGCGGCTGGCCGGCACCGGGATCCGGCTGTTCATCATGTGCGGCAACGATGACCCGCCCGAGCTGCGGGAGATCCTCCGGGCCTCCGACGCCGTCACCGAGACCGAGGAGCGGCTCATCGACCTCGGCGAGGGCATCACCATGATCTCCCTTGGCTGGTCCAACCGCACCCCCTGGCACACGCCGCGGGAAATGGACGAGGACGAGATGGAGCGGCGGATCGAGAAGATGGCCACCGAGGTGACCCGGCCGGAGCGCGCGGTGTTCAACCTGCACGTCCCGCCCGCCCGGACCGCCATCGACCTGGCGCCGGCGCTCGACGACTCGCTCAAGCCCAGGGTCAGGGGCGGCGCCGTGGTGATGGAGCCGGTCGGCTCCGAGGCCGTGCGCCGGGTGCTGGAGCGGCACCAGCCCATGCTGGGCCTGCACGGGCACATCCACGAGTCCAGGGGCGCGGTCAGGCTCGGCCGGACCCTGTCGATCAACCCGGGCAGCGAGTACGGCGACGGGATCCTGCGCGGGGCGCTGATCGACCTCGACGGCAGGAAGGGGATCAGGAACTACCAGCTGCCCGTCGGCTAGGCGCGGCAGGGCACCGCACACGACAGGCCCGAGGGGGCACAGTGGATCAGCGAGCTTTCAGCCACCGGCTCGTCCAGCAGCGGGAGCGGATGCACACCAGCCCGGAGGAGCTGCTGGAGCGGGTGGAGCGGTCGCCGTACGGGCCGGCCAGCAAGGAGATCCTCCGCGAGCAGGTGCGCAGCGAGTCGAACCGGCCAGGTCGGCTTCGCGCTGTTCGACTGCCCGCCGGCGATCGTGCGCGGCAACGGCGCCCTGGTCTGGGACGCCGACGGCAAGGAGTACGTCAACATGCTGGCCGGGTTCTCGGTGTCGAACGTGGGGCACTGCCACCCCGCCGTGACCGCCGCGCTGGCCATGCAGGCGGGCCGGCTGCTGCACTACTTCGACCTGCCCGGCGAGCCCAGGGAGCGCCTCGCCACCAGGCTGGCCGCGCTGGCCCCCGGTGAGCGCCGCCGGCGGGTGGTGTTCGGCACCACCGGCGCCGACGCCGCCGAGCTGGCGATCAGGCTCGCCCGCTGGTATACCGGCGCGCCGATCATCCTGTCCGCCTACGGCGGCTACCACGGCACGACCGGCGCCACCATGCCGGCCACCGCCAAGGGCGGCATGTGGGCCTACCACTACCCGGTGCTGCCGGCCGACAGCGGCCACGCGAAGATCCCGTACTCCTATCCGTACCGGTGCCCGGTCGGGGCGCCGCCGGCGGACTGCGCGCAGGCATGCCTGGACTTCACCCGGCGGATGCTGCTCGGCAAGGAATCGCCGTTCACCGAGTACCGCGCGGGGATCTCCAACGTCGCGGCCGTCCTGCTCGAGCCGATGCAGGCCAGCGCGGGCTACATCATCCCGGGCGAGGGCTACCTGAGCGGCATCCGCGAGCTGTGCGACGAGTTCGGCTTCCTGCTCATCGACGACGAGATCCAGGCCGGCATGGGCCGGACCGGCCGGTTCTGGGCCTGCGAGCACGAACAGGTCGTGCCGGACATGATCCTGGTCTCCAAGGGCCTGGCCAGCGGGCTGCCGGTCTCCGCCGTCATCGCCGACGACGAGGTCGCCGCGTCGTGGGGGCCGGGCGCGCACGTCGGCACGTTCACCGCCACCGCGCTGGCCTGCGCCGCCGCGAACGCCACCCTGGACGTCTACGAATCGGAGCAGCTGGTCAAGCGGGCCGCCGACCTTGGCGGCTACTTCGCCGAGCAGCTGGCGGCGCTGCAGGAACGGCACCCCATCCTGGGCTGGATCGACGCGCGGGGGCTGTTCGTCGGCCTGGAGTTCGTCCGCGACCGCGCCACCAAGGAGCCGGCCGCCGACAAGGCCGGCTGGATGCTGGATTTCTGCGTCCGCGAGGGTCTGCTGTTCGAGAAGGGCGGCTACTACTACAACCGGTTCCAGCTCATCCCCGCGCTGGTGATGGAGAAGGATCTGATCGACCGGGCCGTCGGCATCCTCGACCGGGCGATGTCGATGGCCGAGGCGCGCGCGGGCATCCCCGGAGGCTCCTAGAAGTGGCGGCCGCCCCAGCGGCCGCCACTGCCTGCCTGCTGCCTACTCGACCGGGATCTCGCCGTAGGCGGCGTCCAGGTTCACCCCGCGGCGGCGCTGGACCCACCGCGCCACCAGGTAGATGACCAGCCCCGACAGCAGGATCAGGATGTTCAGCAGGAACATGTCGAACGAGCGGCTGCCGAACAGGATCCCGCCGCCGCCCTCCGGCTTCCAGGTGATCCCCGAGAGCGGGTCGTGCAGGTAGTCCCAGCCCATGAAGCCGGCTGCGAGCAGCGACAGGACGCCGACGATCGACATGACCGGTATCTTGCCCAGCCGCCAGTTGACCGAGGAGTTCTCCCAGATCTTGCGCTGCCGGTAGGGCAGGACGATCGCGGCGACGGAGGTGATGCAGAACGACAGGATGAAGCCGAAGATCCCGGTCAGCGTCTTGAACGGGGAATCCGGGCGGGTGTACAGCCACAGCGCCCCGATCGAGCCGAGGCCCATGACGGTCAGGGCGTTCACCGGGGTGTGCCGGCGCTCGTTGACGTTCGCGAGCCAGGACGGCATGACCCCGTCGATCCCGTAGGCGAGCAGGTTCCTGGACGCGTTGAGGATCTGGCCGGGCAGCCATGCGTAGGCCCAGAAGATGAACGCGAAGCAGAGCAGGAACGCGACGACGGCGTTCCCGGTCGCGTAGGACGCCACCTCGCTGTAGGTCGGCGCGGTGCTGAAGTGGAGCGCCGCCCCGTTGTTGAAGGACAGGGCGCCGAGGAAGGTGGTGCCGGCGGTGCGCTGGAGCATCCAGACCAGCAGCATGGCCCCGCCCGTCGAGATGACCGCCGCGGCCGGCATCGACCAGATCTGCACCCGGCCCGGCCTGCGCACCTCGCCGCCGATATAGGCCGAGGATTGGTTGAACACCAGCTCGAGGTAGATCCAGGTGATCGGGATGATGGTCCAGTACAGGCTAAACGGGGCGGTTACGAAGCCGTCCTTTTTAGCGGCGGTCATTACCGCCTGGTAGGGGTTAGAGGTCCCGGCGGTGCTGGCCAGCGAGTGGTTGAATCCGGCCTGGAAGCTGGCCGGGTTCTTGGGCAGCAGGACCGCGATCGTGAGCAGGACGCCCAGCATCGCCACCACGAACAGGACATTCTGGATCCGGAAGTAGAAATTCATGCCGGTCGCGAAGATGACGACCAGGATCACTATCAGCGCGGTGCCGGTCAGGAACGCCCCGGTCGGCGTGGACAGCCGGTCGCCCCACGTGATCAGCCCGGGGTTGTTGGTCAGCACGCCCAGCGAGCGGAGCAGCGGGGTGAGGCCGTAGTAGGCGAAGAACGCCGAGGGCACGCCGCCGTAGAGGATCCACCAGACCGTCTGGTTCCAGTTCGACATCATCCCCCAGGCGGGCCCGAGCGCGCGGCTCACGTAGACGTAGTCGCCCCCGGATCGGGGCATCGCCACGGACAGCATCGCGAAGACCATCGAGGTGGGCAGCACGATGACGAGCGCGAGAACAAACGTCAACTGGATGTTGGCGCCGGGATAGAACGCCGGGATGAGTGAGAGGGCGAACAGCGTCATGAGCCCGATGCTCACGAACATAATGTTGTAGACCAGCACGCTCCATTTGCCCGCTGCGCGGACGAGGCCGGTCGCTTGCCTGACATAAAGCCCAGCCTCGTCATGTACTGCCATGGCCAGCCTCCTGTTTTCTGTAAGTTAATGTCAGGAATTTCTATCCTTTTGGCACGGCGGCATTTTAGCGCAGCCGGGACCGGGCGCGGCAGCGGTTGCCGCCATTGCCCGCTCCACGATCACGCTCACCCAGTGACGAACCGGTGCGAGGTGATCTTGGCCCGGTTGAGGGTCAGGACCGAGCCCTGCAGGACCCCCTCCGGGTACTGGGATCCGGGGTTGACCACGACGGTCCGGCCCAGCTTGCTGGTGGCGCGGGATTCGTGGATGTGGCCGCAGAGCGCCACGACCGGCTGCACCTCCTCGATGGACTCCCGGATGGCGTGACTGCCCACCGGCTCCTGCAGCGGCTCGCCGCCGGCCGTCTTGATCCGCAGGTCGCTGTCGAGCTTGAAGGCGCGGTCGGTGGCGGTCCCGAACGGCGGGTTGTGCAGGTTGAAGATCACCGGCCGGCCGGGATCCAGCTGCCCGGCCAGGGTGCTCAGCTTGCCGCGCATCTGGTCCTCGGTGATCTCCCGGGGCGAGTCCCACGGCGTCGGCGTCGAATAGCCGAGGCTCAGCACCTGGTAGGGCCCGAACTCGACGACGCGCTCCTCGGCCTGCTGTAGCCACTCGGCCTGATCCAGCAGCCGCCGCACCCAGGGCGGGTCGTCGTTGCCGGGCATCACCAGGCAGGGCAGCCCCGCCGCCCGCAGCCGGTCCTCGGCCATCGAGATCCAGCGCTCGAGCGTCTCGCTGATCACCTGCTCGAACGCGCGGTCCAGCTGCTCCGGGTCGCTGCGCATCGCCAGCAGCTGGTCCGGGGTGGTCCGGTAGGGGTAGCAGCCGAGCCCGCGGATCCGGGCCTCCAGGCTGGCCAGCCCGTCCTCGCCCTCGGCCCGGTACGACCTGCCGTAGGCGTGGGCCTCGAAGCTGCCGCCCGGGCCGCTCACCACCGGGATGAGCGCCTTCCCGGCCACATCCCCGCCCAGGATCACCGCGTCCGCGCCGTAGAACTTCCCGGCGTTGAGGAATTTGCGGAAGCACTGCTCCGAGCCGTGCAGGTCTGTCGCGAAGTAGACGGTGAAACCAGGCATCGGCCTCTATCTCGCATCATCGGGGGACATGCTCCGCAATCATGCGGGGGCACCAGGCTCCGCGCAACCGGTCGGGCGCCGCGAAATCAGTCATCGGCGATGGCCTGGAGGCTCTCCCGCACGGTCTTCGTCAGCGGATGGCCGGCCGGGAGCACCCGCTCGCAGTCGGCGGCCACGCCCCGGAGCAGCGTTACCGCGTCGGACAGGCGGCCCACCGCGTAGTACGCCTGTGCCAGGTTCGCCCGCAAGGTCAGGGTGTCCGGGTGATCCGGCCCGTGGGCCCGCTGGCAGCTGGTGATGGTCTGCTCGTAGAGCTGGATCGCGGCCGCCAGCCGCCCGGCCGAGTGATAGGCGGAGGCGAGGTTGCCGCGGGCGGTGATCGTGTCCGGGTGATCCGGCCCCTGAAGCCGGCCCCGGCTCTCCAGCCTGCGCTCGTAGAGCGGTATGGCGTCCTTCAGGCGCCGGGCCGACTGGTAGGCGGTCGCGAGCGCGCTCAGCGAGGCGATGGTGTCCGGGTGGTCGGGGCCCAGCACCCGTTCCCGGTCCTCCAGGGTGCGCTTGCCGTGGGTGATGGCGTCCTTCGGCCGGCCCGCCGCCAGGCAGACGCTGGCCAGGTTGCGCCCGGGCGGCCATCGTGTCGGGATGGCCGCTTCCCTGCTGCCGTTCCCGGTCGGCCAGCGTGCGCCGGGCGAGCCGGATGGCGTCTGCGTACCGGCCGCTCCCCAGCGTAGGCGGCGGACAGCGTGCCCTGGAGCGCCAGCGGGTCGATGCCGTCCGGCGCCGGCCCGTGCCGGCGGCGGCCAGGGCCGCCTCCAGCACGATGATCGCGTCCGCGGGCCGCCCGGCGGACCAGCAGCGCCTGGCCGAGGTCGGCGCGGGCGGCGATGGTGCCCGGATGGTCGTGCCCCTCGGCGCCGGGCCCGGGCCTCCACCGTCCGCTGGCGGAGCGCGACCGCCTCGGCGCCCATCCCGGCCGCCAGCAAGCGCGTTGGCCAGCCGGTCGGCGGCCAGCAGGGTATCCTGGTGGCTGGGCCCGAGCGCCCGCTCGGTGGCCGAGGCCAGCGAGCGCCAGTGCACGACCGCGGGGCCGGTCAGCCCGGCGATGTCCAGGCTCCGCCCGGCCTGGAACAGGACGGCATGGCACCCGCCCGCCCACAGCGACTCGGCCGTTGCCTGCTGGAGGCTGGCCGCGCAGGAGCGCAGCGCGTCGGCGAGCAGCGGCTGCCCGCCATCGGCGGGCCAGGCCTGCAGCAGCGCCCGCGCCGCCGCCCGCGCCGCCTGGTCCCGCATCGGCTGGGGCGTGGCCGACCTGGCCGCCGCCTGCACGACCGGGTGCACCCGCACCGTGCGGGCGGCGCTCGCCGGATCGATGGTCAGCAGGCCGGTGCGCTCCAGGCTGCGCAGGGCGCCGGCGCTGCGCCTGGCGTCGGGCGCATCCCCGTTGCCGTGCCCCGCGATGAACTCGCTGGCCGCCGGGGTGCTGAACACGTCGCCGGGTATCCCGTGGCAGTCGAGCAGCACGGCCAGCGCGAGGCACGGCTGGGCCATCCTGCCCGGCCGGAGCTGGTCGGCCTGCTCGACCGACAGCGTCCATGTGACCGCCTTGGCGGAGGGCTCGCCGCCGAGTGCCCGGGCGATCTGATCCTTCCGGCGGCCGAAAAGATCCCGGTAATCGCGGCAGGTCAGCCCGGAATTGGCGATCGTGGCGCTGGCCTGGGCGAGCGCGAGTGGCTCCCGGCCCAGGTCCTCGAGCAGGTCGACCGCCCCGATCCGCTGGTCGGGATCGGAGCTCAGCCGCGCCATGAGGTAGCTCAGGGCCTCGTGCGAGCTGAACGCCCCGACGGGCAGGACCAGCGGGCCCGCCATGGCCCGCAGCACCACGGCGGGCTGCGGGTCGTGACCACGACCCGGCCGGCCGGGCCCTGCGGCCAGAGCCCCTCCAGGTCCGCCGGGGCGGTGACGTCGTCCAGGACGACCAGCCAGCGCCGGCCGGTCGTGGCCAGCCAGCCGACGAGGCGGGCGGCGGCCGTCTCGGCGTCGCCCGTGGGGGCCGTTTCGGCCCGGTCGGCGAAGGCCTGGGCGTAGCTGGCCAGCACCGAGGCCCGGCTGGTCGCCGTCACCCAGACGAGCAGGTCGACCTGGCGGGCCCGCCACAGCGACTCGGCGAGGTACACGGCGAGCTGGGTCTTGCCGGTGCCGCCGGGCCAGTCGTACTGGTGCCGCCGGGCCTCCGGCCCGGTCAGGATGATCGGACGGCCGGGCACCAGCGCGTCGGCCAGGCCGGGGACGGTCTCGGGCCTGGTGCTGAAGCAGTCGGCCAGCGGCGGGACCTCGCCTGACCGGATCGCCGTCGCGGCTTTCTCATCGCCTGCGCCGGGCGAGTCCGCAGCTAGAAGCGGGCTTTCCACGGTCGTCTCACCTGCGCCCATATACGCCCGCGCACCTGAACCTCCCGCGTGATCCTGGTATTGCCGCCGGCATCACAATACGGTGATTCACTCCAAGCACGATGACAATTGACGCGCAATGGCCCAGGATGGTTCTTCGGTGGCGACCGGGAGTGGCGAGCGGTGGCGACCAGTCGGAGCAGCATCGGGTTCCCCGCCCCCCGCGTCGATCCAGGAGTGTCTCCACATGGGCGTATTCAGTTCCCAAGGCACGGAGCGGCAGCGCGGCACCGGCCGCACGATCTGGTCCACTTTCTCCGCGATGGTCGCCGTGCCGGTCGCGTGTCTGGTGGTGCTATGGGGACTGGTTTTGGGTCTCGTGATTGGTGGGGCGATAGGTGGTCCGGACACCCCCCACCACGACCACGAGGTCGTCGTTGATTTCGTGGTCGTGATCGGCATAGGTCTCGTCATCGTCATCGTCGGGGTAACGATGATGGGGTTGTTCGCGCGCCGTCTCGCGCGGGACGTCACCGGCCTGGAGGCGACGGCCCGCCACCTGGCCGACGAGGAAATGCCCGCGCTGATCGAGCGGCTCAGCAAGGGGGACCAGGAGCCGGTTCCCGCCGCGGCCGCCCCGCGGCTGCGGACGAAGACGGCCGAGATCGCCCGGGCGGAGGCGGCCATCACCAGCCTGCAGCACACGGCGGCGGTCGCCGCCGCCGGTGAAGCCCGCCTGCGCAACGGCATCGGGCAGGTCTTTGTCAGCCTGGCCAGACGGAACCAGTCGCTGCTGCAGCGGCAGCTGCGGCTGATCGACGCGCTGGAGCAGAAGGCCTCCGATCCGGCGACCCTGGCCGACCTGTTCCCGCTGGACCACCTCACCACCCGGATGCGCCGCCACGCCGAGGGCCTGATCATCTTGTCCGGCGCGGCGCCCGGGCGTTCCTGGAGCGAGCCGGTGCCCGTCATCGACGTCATCCGGGGGGCGGTGGCCGAGGTCGAGGACTACAAGCGGGTCACGGTGCTCACCCGGGCCGAGGACGCCGTGGCCGGCCTGGCCGCCGCGGACATGATCCACCTGCTGGCCGAGCTGATCGAGAACGCGACGCTGTCCTCGCCGTCCGGCACCCGGGTCGAGGTCCGGGCCGAACGGGTGGCCAACGGCTTCGCCATCGAGATCGACGACCGGGGCCTGGGCATCGAGGCCGGCCAGCTGCGCACGATCAACCAGCAGCTGGCCAAGCCGCCCGACTTCGACCTCGCCAACGCCGACCAGCTCGGCCTGTTCGTGGTGGGCAAGCTCGCCGCCCGGCACGGGGTCCGGGTCGCGCTCCGGCCGTCTCCCTACGGCGGCACCACCGCGGTGGCGCTCATGCCCAACAGCATCGTGGTGCCCGCGAACGAGACCGAGTCGGACACCGACCCCGACCTCCACGCCGCGGCCGACCGGCTGTCCGGCCTGGATCTGGACCGCGCCGACGCGCTCGCGCTGACCGGCCGGCGCTCGGTCCAGCCGTCCCTGCCCGAGGGCGCCACCCGCAGGGCCGAGGCCCCCGACGACGGCTTCGGCCGGACCCGGGACCCCGCCCCCGCCGTCCCGCCGCCCAGCTTCCGCCTGGGCTCCCCGCCTCCCCGCCTGGGCGCTGCCGGGCTGGCTCCTCCCCGCCCCGGCACCCCCGGCCTGACCCCTCCCGGCCCGGACGCTCCCGGGCTGGCCCCGCCCCGCCCGGACACCTCCGGCCCGGCCGGTCCCGGCCGGAGGACCCCCGGCCTGACCCCGCCCGGCCCGGGTACCCCCGGGCTGCCCTCTCGGCCGCGGGCCCGGGCTCCGACCCGGCCGTCGGCCTGCGGCCCCGACCACCTTCGGCCTGAGGGAACCCACCCCGGCCGTCCCGGACCCCGACCCCTTCGGCCTGAGGGAACCCACCCCGGCCGTCCCGGACCCCGACCCCTTCGGCCTGAGGGAACCCACCCCGGCCGCGCCGGACCCCGACCCCTTCGGCCTGAGGGAACCCACCCCGGCCGCGCCGGACCCCGACCCCTTCGGCCTGAGGGAACCCACGCCGCGGCCCCGGACCCGGACCCGGACCCCTTCGGCCCGAGGATCGCCCGCGGGACCCCGCCCCGGCGGCCAGAGCCGAACCCGACACCGACGCCAGCGCGGGCCGCGGCCCGGCGCCCAGCCCGCAGGCCGCCGGCACCTACCGCGGCCTTCCGCGCCGCGTCCGCCAGGCAAGCCTGAACCCGCATTTGCGAGACAGCTCACCGGCCGCCGACCCGGGGGGCTCGTTCCGACAGCACCCCGCCATCCCCGACCCGGAGCCCGGAGGAGGCACGCAGCCTCGTAGCCTCCTTGCAGAGCGGCTGGCAACGCGGCCGCGAAACGGATGTTCCGGACGGGGAACCCGCCGATACTGCGCAGGGAGCAGGGCGACAGGACTCCGAGGCCCCGCGAGGCGAGGAGACGTTATGGATGAGCAGGGACGGCCGGACCAAGCCAGCAGCTGAGCTGGCTCCTCGACGACCTCGGCGCGCGGGTCGAGCATTTCCGGCAGGCCGTGATCCTGTCCCGGGACGGGCTCGCCGTCGCCGCCTCGCAGAACCTGAGCCGCGAGGACGCGGAGCATCTGTCCGCGCTGGCCGCCGGGGTGCAGAGCCTGGCCCGGGGCGCGGGAGAACATTTCGGCGTCGGTGAGGTCAGGCAGACCATCATCGAGCTGGAACAGGCGTTCCTGTTCGTCACCGCCGCGGGGCACGGCAGCTGCCTGGCCGTGCTCTGCTCGTCGAGCGCCGACGCGGGCCTCATGGCCTACGAGATGGCGATGCTCGTCAAGCGCGCCGGGCCGCACCTGGCGGCGCATCCCAAGGTTCCCGGCCGTTCAGGTCCAGGCGGAGTGAGCACAGCATGCCCGCAGGTGATAAGTGGGTCGACCAGAACGCCGGTCCGGTCGTCCGTCCCTACGCGCTGACCGGAGGCCGGACCCAGGCCGATCAGCGGCCGGTGCTGGACCTGATCGCGGTCATCGTCGCCTCCTCGTGGGACCATGTGCCCGACGACTCGCTGGGCCTGTCTCCCGAGCACCGCCGCATCCTCGGACTGTGCCGGGCGCCAGCGACCGTGGCCGACGTGGCGTCCACCACGGCGCTGCCGCTCGGGGTGGTCCGCGTGCTGCATCGCCGATCTCATGGGGGAGGGCCGGATCACCGTGCTCGCCCAGCGACCCGCGGGCGAAGAGCCGAGTACTGCCATGCTGAAGGAGGTCCTGAATGGGCTCCGCGCCCTCTGATGGCTCCGACGTCCCCCTCGCCGCGTTCAAGGTCCTCGTCGCCGGCGGCTTCGGGGCGGGGAAGACCACGCTTGTCGGCGCGATCAGCGAGGTCCGGCCGCTGCACACCGAGGAGGCGCTGACCCGGGCGAGCGTCGGCACCGACGACCTGACCGGCGTCGGCAACAAGACGACGACGACGGTCGCGATGGACTTCGGCCGGCTCACCATGGGCACCCATCTGGTGCTGTACCTGTTCGGCACGCCCGGCCAGGAACGCTTCTGGTTCATGTGGGACGAGCTGTCCTTCGGCGCGCTGGGCGCCGTGGTCCTGGCCGACACGCGCCGGCTCGGCGACTGCTTCCCGTCCGTTGACTACTTCGAGAAACGCCAGCTCCCGTTCATCGTCGCCATCAACTGCTTCGACGGTGCCCCGCACTACGACCCAGAGGACGTGCGGATCGCGCTCGACCTCGACCCGCGGGTCCCGGCCCTGCTCTGCGACGCCCGCCATCGGGACTCGGTCAAGCAGGTCCTGATCACGCTGGTCGAGCACGTCCTCGCCAGCAGGATCAAGAACGGCTCCGGCGTGGCGGCGGCCCGCAGCGGCTCGCAGGCATTACGCCCGAAACCGGCCAAGGGCAGCCACGCGCGGCCCGAGATCCGCGACGCCTGCAGTCAGAGCTGGGGTGACGGCCCAAGCTCCGCCACCCCAGCCGCCTGTGCCTGCGCGATCAGCCGTGGCTGAGCACCAGCGCCTGGTCGGCGGCGCTGATGCCGGCCGCCCACTCGCTGGCGGCGCCCGGCAGCGTCGCCGCCCCGTACAGCGGGCTGAACGTCCCTGCCGTCGGATCGGTGTCCGCCGACCAGGTGCTGCCGTTCCAGCGCAGGATCAGTCCTTGCTGCACGCCGCCGTTCACGCTGGGCTCGTTGAACCCGACGGCGTACACGTCGCTGGCCGACCGGGCCGCGACGGCGTTCAGCGTGGGGTAGGCGCCCGGCGTCGGGCTGGGCACGATGCGCCACGCGGTACCGTTCCAGTGCTCGATGAGGGTCGTGATGCCCAGGCCGGGCACCTCCTCGTTCTCCCCGACCGCCCAGACGTTATTCGAGGCGACGGCCGTCACCCCGTGCAGGATGGGGCTGCTCGGGCCGGTCACGGCGGGCTGCGGCAGGACCGTCACAGCCCAGGAGCTGCCGTTGTAGTGCAGCGCAAACGCCGAGATCGTGGCGCTGGTGGTGGAGAACGAGCCCACCGCCCAGATGTCGCTGGCGCTGACGGCGGTGATGGCGTTCAGGTTGGCGCCGGCCGGGTAGGACGGGTTCGGGACTCGGCACCGTGACGTTGCTCCACGCCGTGCCGTTCCAGTGCTCGACCGTGCCGCGGGTGCCGACCGCCCAGGCGTTGGCCGGCGCTCAGATCGGCCACGCCGTTGAGCCCGAGGCCGGGGCCGGAGACGACGCTCCACGCGCTGCCGTTCCAGTGCTCGTACAGCGGCTGCCCGGACGCGGTAACCGCTGGGGAGGGTGAACCCCACCGCCCAGGCGTCGCTGGCGCCGCTCGCGCTGACCGCGTTCAGCCCCGCGTTGACGCCAAGGCTGGGCGTGGCGGTCAGCGACCACGCGCTGCCGTTCCAGTGGTAGGCCACCGGGGCGGTGGCGCCTGGCCCGCCGCCGCCGCGGCCGGGGCGGCCATGGCCGGCCCGGCCAGCACGGATAATGCCGTGGCCGCCGCGCCGGCCAGCGCCCATCGCTTGTGGTACATGTCCCGCTCCTCTCTGTGGAGCCGCTGATAGCAGCACCCCCCTAGGGGATTGACGTCCCTTCCCTGGTGCCGGTTCACCGGTCCCCGGCGGCGCGTTAGCGCACCGTTAGCCGGGTCTCCGGCGGCGGGATCCGTGATGCGGCAGTTGCGCATGTGGGAGGGAACTCAGGGAAGAGGGGCAGTCGTCGACCAGGCCGGTGGTTCTGATCCGGGGCGGGGGAGGGCACGATGACCGAGCAGGCCGAGACCGACCCGCCACGCGGGGAGACGCTCGACCTCGCGCCGCTGCCCTCGAGGCGCTCGACCGGCTGCAGCGCAGCGGGACGGTCCACCTCACCCGGCTGTTCCAACATATGAATCAGCGGGCTTAATGATCCGTCAATGAGCCCAAATGATCCATCGCGGCTATTTCGCGGCGGGCGGCACCCGCGCAATCGGATGCACGGACGGACGCCCCGCGGTATTTCGGCGGTTCTGCCGCAAATGCGGTCTATGTCGTTCTCGTTATGCGGCTTTTGTCGCCGCGCTATGCGGCCATCTGCCATTCCGGCTGTCCGTAAACCGGCACCACCAATAAGCTCACCCGGCTGAGCTGCCGCTGCCGCCGGCACCACCCTTGACCCGGCCCTACCGCCATCGGGTAGATCACGATACCGGCGTGGGGCACACGGTCTCGGCGGTGCCGGCGGGCAGACTACTGGCAGTAACAGCAGGCTGGAGGGATCGTGGACGGGCTGACGTCGCTGGAGATCTGCGCCGGGGCCGGCGGGCAGGCGCTCGGCCTGGAACAGGCCGGCTTCGCGCACGAAGCCGTGGTGGAGCTCGACCCGGACGCCTGCGAGACCCTCCGCCTCAACCGCGGCGCGGAGTGGAAGATCATCGAGGGGGACATCCACGACCAGGACGGGCGCGGCTTCTCCGGCCTCGACCTGCTGGCCGGTGGCATTCCCTGCCCCCCGTTCTCCATCGCCGGCAAGCAGCTCGGGGCCGGCGACGACCGTGACCTGTTCCCGTCCGCGCTCCGCCTGGTCCGCGAGGCCAGGCCCCGGGCCGTGCTGCTGGAGAACGTGCGCGGCCTGGCCGCGCGGCGCTTCGATGGCTACCGCATCCAGGTCCTCACCTGCCTGCGGGTGCTGGGCTACCAGACCTGGTGGCGGCAGATCCAGGCGAGCGAGCACGAGGTGCCGCAGCTGCGGCCCCGGTTCGTGCTGGTCGCCATCCGGCGCCCGTGGTCGGCGCAGTTCAGCTGGCCCGCCCCCTCGTCCCGGCGCCCGCCCACGGTCGGTGACGCGGTGCGCGACCTGATGGCGGCGGGCGGCTGGCCGGGCGCCGACGCCTGGGCCGCGCGCGCGTGCGGCATCGCGCCCACCATCGTCGGCGGAAGCAAGAAACACGGCGGCCCCGACCTGGGTCCCACCCGGGCCCGCCAGGCCTGGGCGGCGCTCGGCGTGGATGGTCTCGGCGTGGCCGACCACCCTCCCGGCCCTGACTTCCCGCTCGGCCAGCGGCCCAAGCTGACCGTCGCCATGGTCTCCCGCCTGCAGGGGTTCCCCGACGGCTGGTCCTTCTCCGGCCGCAAGACGGCCGCGTACCGCCAGGTGGGCAACGCCTTCCCCCCGCCCGTCGCCCGCGCGCTCGGCACCGCCATCCGGCAGGCGCTGGAGGGCTGACGGCCGGCGACGCCCCCGGCTGCGCATTCTCGACAAGCCCGCACAATCTGTGCATTCTGGATACAAGTTCGCGGTCCTGATCTCATGGCGCCGCCGCCCGGTGCTGGCGCCCGGCTCACGGGAGGTCACGCAGATGGACGAGACGACCGGCGGCGGGCCCGTCAGCGCCGGGGCGGAGGCGGCGGCCGGTGCCCCGGAAACCGCGCGGTACGAGCAGGACCTCAGCCGGTCGATCGGCATCCTCGGCAACGTCTTCATCACGCTGTCGGGGGTGACCCCGGCGTCGTCGGTATTCATCATCGTGCCGGTGGCGCTGGTGGCGGTGGGCAGCGGCTCCTTCCTGGCGTTCGTGTTCGCCGCGATCGTCGGCGTGTTCATGGCGTTCTGCTGGGCCGAGCTGTCGGCCGCATACCCGATCGCGGCCGGGGACTACGCCCTGGTCTGGCACTCGTTCAAGGGGCGGAGCTCGTGGCTGGCCGGTCCCGTCAGCTTCGTCACGTTCGCGCTGTATGTGGACTTCATCGCCTTCATCCCGGCGGTGATCGCCCTCGGCACCGGCACCTACCTGGCCGTGATCGTGAACGTCAACCTCAAGGTCATCGGCGCCGTCGTGATGCTGGTCGCCGCCGTCATCGCGATCCTGAACATCCGGCTCAACGCCGTGATCACGGGCATCTTCCTGGCGATCGAGCTGGCCGCCCTGGCCATCGTGACGATCCTCGGGATCACCCACGCGAAGAACTGGGGCTCGCTGTTCCATCCGGTCGTGGGCACCACGCACGGCGGGGTGATGACGGTGCCCTTCACCGCCGTGCTGGCGCTGACCGCGGTGGCCGTCTTCTCCTACAACGGCTACGCCAACGCGGTCAACTTCTCCGAGGAGACGACCGGCTCCAGCAGGCGGATCGCCCGGGCCATCCTCTGGTCACTGGTGATCACCGTCGCGGCCGAGCTGATCCCGCTGACGTTCACGATCGTGGGCTCGCCGTCGCTGGCCAAGCTGACCACCTCCTCCGTGCCGATGCAGTACTTCATCGAGGCGACCTCGAACAAGACCGTCTACACGATCGTCAGCCTGGGCGTGGTGGTCGCCATCCTCAACGCCGTCATCGCGATCATCCTGTCCTACGGGCGGATCTTCTTCAGCTCCGGCCGGGACCGGGCCTGGCCCGGCCCGGTCAACGGCTGGATGACCGCGCGCAGCGAGCGGTTCCGGTCGCCGTGGTTCGCGACCGCGATCGTCGGCATACTCGGCGCCGTCCTGTGCCTGACCGTCTCGCTGGACACCCTGGTCAACCTGACCGGCGCCAGCCTCGTGGCCGACTACGCGCTGATCGCGATCGCCGCGCTGTTCGCCCGCCCGACGGGCGCCACGGCCCACAGCCCGTACAAGATGCCGCTCTGGCCGCTGCCGCCGATCCTGGCCCTGGCCAGCCTCGGCTACATCTTCACCAAGCAGACCTCGCTGCTGCTCTGGGTCACCCTGATCACCATCGGAATCGGCCTGCTGTACTGGCTGGTGGTGATCTTCCCCCAGCGCGGCAGGGCCTGGAACCTGCGGGAGGCCGCGATCGACAACGCCGCCGCGGACGAGAACCGCTGACGGCGTGGCGGCTGACGGCGTGGCGGCAGGCGGGGTGACGGCAGACGGCCTGCCCGGCCCGCACGCGGCGACCCCGGCGGGCAAGCCGCGCGCCCGCTCGCTCGGCATCCCGTTCGGCGGCATCCCCGGCCGCTGGAACGCGATCACCGACGTGCCCGGCGTCCAGGTCGGCTACACCACGCTGATCCAGGGGGAGTCCGTCCGCACCGGGGTCACCGCGATCCACCCGCGCGGCCCGGACGGTGCGGGCGACCCGGTCGCGGCGGGCTTCTTCTCCCAGAACGGCAACGGCGAGATGACCGGCGTGTCCTGGATCTCGGAGTCGGGCAGCTTTTCCGGGCCGGTCGCCATCACCAACACCCACGCGGTCGGGATCGCCCACGCCGCGATCGTCGCCTGGACGGTCAAGCACCACCCCCACCTCGCCGACGCCTGGCTGCTGCCGGTGGCGGCGGAGACCTGGGACGGCTACCTCAACGACATCAACGGGCACCACGTCACCGAGGAGGCGGCGGTGGCCGCCCTGGAGTCGGCCGCCTCCGGGCCGGTGGAGGAAGGGTCCGTCGGCGGCGGCACCGGCATGAACTGCTACGAGTTCAAGGGCGGCAACGGCACGGCCTCCCGGCTGGTGGACTACGCCGGCACCAGCTACACCGTCGGCGTGTTCCTCCAGGCCAACTTCGGGTCCCGGGAAGAACTGACCCTGGGCGGGCGGCAGCTCGGCGAGCTGCTCGCCGCCGACAACCCGATGGCCGAGCACTTCGCGATGCCGGCCGGCGCCGGGTCGGTGATCGCGATCGTCGCCACCGACGCGCCGCTCATGCCCCCGCAGTGCACCGCCCTGGCGCGCCGGGTCACCCTCGGACTGGCCCGCACCGGCACCGCAGGCTCCCATTTCTCCGGCGACCTGTTCCTCGCCTTCTCCACCGCCAACCCCGGCGGGATCACCCCCGGGTCCACCACCTTCCGCCCCGGCGCGGAGGGCCGCTACGACCAGCTCACCTTCATCCCCTGGGGCTTCCTAGACCCCTTCTACACCGCCGTCGTCCAGGCGGTCGAAGAGGCCGTCGCCAACGCACTCGTCGCCAACGAGGAGATGGCAGGCCGGGCCGGCCACCGCACCCCGGCACTCCCCCGCGACCGGGTAGCCGCCCTGTTCCGGCCGCCCACCGGCAACAGCTGAGCGACGCCGCCCCCGACCCGTGACCCGCCGACCGGGACCCGCCGACCCGCGACGGCGACCCGCCGACCGGCGCGACTCGCCGACCGGGACCCGCGACCCGCCGACCGGGACCCGTTTCCGGCGGCGCGGCCCGGCCGACTCGGCGTTTCTGCTGCCGAGGCGGCCAGGCCGGGCTGCCGACCCACCGAGTCGGCCGGGCCGGGCTGCCCACCCACCCGGGTCGGCCGGGCCGGGCTGCCGACCCACCCACAAATTCCCCGCGGGCCCCACCTGGTCTACCGTGTGCCCAGCCCGGTCGGCTGGCGCCAGCGCGCGGGCACCTGGTCACACAGCACCGAGGAGGCCCGCATTGGAACCCGTTGACCTGCCCCGCCCGCACGCGGCGACCCCCGCGGGCAAGCCGCGCGCCCGCTCGCTCGGCATCCCCTTCGGCGGCATCCCCGGCCGCTGGAACGCGATCACCGACGTGGCCGGCGTCCAGGTCGGCTACACCACGCTCATCGAGGGCGACTCGGTCCGCACCGGGGTGACCGCCATCCACCCGCGCGGCCCGGACGGCGCGGGCGACGCGGTCGCGGCGGGCTTCTTCTCCCAGAACGGCAACGGCGAGATGACCGGCGTCTCCTGGATCGAGGAGTCGGGCACCTTCTCGCTGCCGATCGTCATCACCAACACCCACGCGGTCGGGATCGCCCACGCGGCGATCGTCGCCTGGACGGCGAGGCACCACCCCGAGCTCGGCGACGACTGGCCGCTGCCGGTGGCGGCGGAGACCTGGGACGGCTACCTCAACGATGCGGCCGGGCATCACGTCACCGAGCAGACGGCGATCGACGCCATGGAGTCCGCCGCCACCGGGCCGGTGGAGGAAGGCTCGGTCGGCGGCGGCACCGGCATGTCCTGCTACGAGTTCAAGGGCGGCAACGGCACGGCCTCCCGACTGGTGGACTACACCGGCACCAGCTACACCGTGGGCGTGTTCCTCCAGGCCAACTTCGGGTCACGGGAGGAACTGACCCTGGCCGGGCTCCCGCTCGGCGAGCTATTGGCTGACGACAATCCGAGGGCCTCGCATGCAGCCACGCCGCCCGGCGCCGGGTCGGTGATCGCAATCGTGGCCACCGACGCACCGCTGCTGCCCCACCAGTGCAAGGCGATGGCCCGCCGGGTCACCCTCGGCCTCGCCCGCACCGGCACCACCGGCTCCCACTACTCCGGCGACCTGTTCCTCGCCTTCTCCACCGCCAATCCCGGCGGGTTCAGCCCGTACGACCCGGACACGGGCGAGGGCGCCGGCCGGCCGTACGACCGGCTCGCGTTCGTCCCCTGGGGGAACATGAACCCGTTCTTCACGGCGGTCGTGCAGGCGGTGGAGGAGGCGGTGGCCAACGCCCTCGTCGCCAACGAGGAGATGACCGGCCGTGACGGCCGCCGTGTCCCGGCGCTGCCGCGCGAGAGCGTCGCCGCGCTGTTCCGCGCCCGGCACCGGCCCTGACCAGGGCGGGCCGCTCCGCACAGCCCTGGCCAGGCGGGCCGCTCCGCACAACCGCTGGCCAGGCGGGCCGCTCCGCACAACCGCTGGCCAGGCGGGCCGCTCCGCACAACCGCTGGCCAGGCGGGCTGCTCCGCACAACCCTGCGCCGGGGTGAGCCCGCTCTGCCCACCCCGGCGCAGGTGCCGGGTACCAGCCGGGTATCAGTACCAGCCGGTGGCCTGCGAGTGATTCCACGCGCGGCGCGGTGACCCGTACCGGGCCCTGATGTAGCGCAGCCCCCAGCGGATCTGGGTGGACGCGTTCGACCGCCAGTTGGGGCCCGCGCTGGACATCTTGCTGCCGGGCAGCGCCTGGGGAATGCCGTACGCACCCGTGTAGGGGTTGCTGGCGTGCTTGTTCCAGCCGCTCTCCCGGTCCCACAGCCGGTTCAGGTACTTGAACTGCTTGGCGGGCTTCCAGTGGAACTTGTGCAGCATCCGGCGGGCTATCTGCCGTGGGGTGCGGGACGCGGCAAGCAGGACGATGTGGCCGTCAGAGGCGGAAACCGGGCTGGTGAAGCTCGCCGCGCTGGCGGCGGGCTGGCCGCGCCGACCGGGCCCGCCGGGACAGCAGCCGCGCGTGGGCGACCGATGGCCCGGCGGGCCCGGCCAGTGCCGCGGCTGTGGCCCCGGAGGCGAACGCCGCGATGGCGACCGCCAGCCGGCCAGCCGGAGGGTGAGCTTAGAGGGTATGCGGTTACGGACAGTCCTTAAGGAGGACAAGAGGAACCTTTGGTCGGGCGCGGCTCAACGCGCTCGGCTTCCGCCCGGGAACGTCTGCCTGCCGCCAGCGACGAGGGGCAACAGCAGCGGCGCGCGTGATAGGTGCGGTTCAGGGCACCGGGCCGGCAGCTCGCGGCCTCACGCACACTGGGCGCTTGAAGTCTCAAGCATGGACCATCCGTCCGCCTGCATTCGCCAAAAACTGGGCACTAGTGCTATGGCCTATCTCACAAAGAAGTGCCTCAACAGCATCACCAAGATCTCCGGCCCCAGGTGGAGCAGCGCGGGGCAGGCCACAGGAGGGTGACGAGATGGACAGCCTGGTGATCGAGGGATGCGCGGTAGCCACCGTCAACGGCACCGCGACGGGCGTGATCCGCGCCGCCGACACGGGCGCGGAGTACGAGTCGGGCCATCTCGTCCTCGCCGACGGGCGGATCGCCGCCGTCGGGGCGGGACCCGCACCCACCGTGGCCGGGGCGCGGGTGGTGGACGGCGCCGGCTGCCTGGCCACGCCGGGCCTGGTCGGCACCCACCACCATCTCTTCCAGGGGCTCACCCGCGGCCAGGCCCAGGACGGCAGCCTGGTGCGCTGGCTGACCGCGCTCTACCCGCAATGGGCCCGGCTGGACCCCGAACTGCACGGGGCCGCCGCCCGGGCCGGGCTGGCCACGCTCGCGCTGTCGGGCTGTTCGGCCATCGCCGATCATCATTACCTGTTCCCGCGCGGCGGCGGCGACCTGCTGGCCGCCGGGATCGGCGCGGCGCGGCAGATCGGGCTGCGCCTGCACGCCTGCCGGGGATCCCTGGACATCGGGGCGTCCGCGGGCGGGCTGCCGCCGGACGGCGTGACCGAGGACCGGGACGAGATCCTGGCCGCCACCGAACGGGCGATCGACGCGTTCCACGACAGCGGCCCGGCCGCGATGACGCGGGTGGCGGTGGCGCCGTGCGCGCCGTTCACGGTGAGCGAGCAGCTGATGCGCGAGTCGGCGGAGCTGGCCCGGCGCAAGGGGGCCCGGCTGCACACCCACCTGGCCGAGACGCGGGACGAGCACGACTTCTGCCAGGAGCGGTTCGGGCGCACGCCGGTGGAGTACATGGAATCCCTGGGCTGGCTGGGCGGCGACGTATGGCTGGCCCACGGTGTCCATGTGGACCGGGCGGGCATCACCCGGCTGGGCAAGACCGGCACCGGCGTCGCGCACTGCCCGACCTCGAACGCGCGGCTGGGGGCGGGGATAGCCCCGGTGCCCGAGCTGCTCGCCGCCCGCGCCCCGGTGGGCCTGGGCGTGGACGGCGCCGCGGCGAACGACAACGGCGGGCTGGCCGCGGAGATGAGGCAGTCACTGCTGACCGCCCGCGCGCGACAGGGCGCCACCGCGCTCAGCGCCCGGCAGGCGCTCGCCGTCGCCACCATGGGCAGCGCCCGGTGCCTCGGGCGCCAGGACGAGATCGGCTCGCTCGAGGTGGGCAAGCAGGCCGACGTGGCGCTGTGGCGCCTGGACGACCTGGGCCACGCCCCCGTCGCCGACCCGGTGTGGGCGCTGGTGTGCGGCCCGCCCGCCCGGCTGGAGCTGCTGACCGTGGCCGGCCAGCCGGTGGTGGAGGCCGGGCAGCTGCGCACCGCCGACCCGGCGGCGCTCGCCCGCGACGTCCGGGACGCGGCCCGCGCCCTGATGCTGGCCAGCGGTTCCCGTCGGTAGCCACACTCGGTCACCGGCACCCGGCCACGTTTGCCATAGGTTCCCGCCGGTAGCCACACTCGGTCATAGGCATCCGGTCACGGCGGGAAGGAGACCACGATGGCGGACCGCCAGCGCATCAGCTACGTGCCGCTCGAGGCAGATGGACGAACAGATGCGGGCCGAGATGGAGCGGTGCAGCCGCGAGGGAACCCCGCGCCCGGAGAGCTCCGCGGTCCGGGCGCACGTGCCCGCCTGCTTCTGGTTCTTCGCGCGGTCGTGGGACGAGATCTTCCGGCACGGCGTCTGCGACCACCAGATCAAGGAGCTGTGCCGGGTCTACATCTCCCGCTCGGTGAATTGCGAGTACTGCGGCAACCAGCGCTCGGTCCAGGCGGCGGCCGGGGGCCTGACCGAGGGCAAGTACGACGAGTTGCTGAACTTCGAGAAGTCGGACCGCTACACCGAGCGGGAGAAGGCGGCGCTCGCCTACGCCGAGGCGATCGCCTGGAAGCTGCCCACCGACGACGCCTTCTGGGAGCGCATGCACGCTCACTTCAGCGAGCCGGAGCTGGTGGAGCTCGGCTGCGCCATCGGGCTCACCTTCGGCCAGCAGAGCTGGCTGCGGATGCTGAACATCGGGCACCACGAGGTGATGCCGGGTACCGCCGCCTCTCTCGCGCCGGGCTTCGAGACCCCCGGGGACATGGTCGGCGACCATGGCCGCCGACGACTACTGGGCCAAGCGCTGAGCCAGCCACCGGTCCCACACCGACCGCACGGCCCGCGCCGGCACCGCCCGGGCCTGTACCGCCCTGGTCCACAGCTGCCCGGCTCACAGCCGCCGGGACCGCAGGCACCGGAACCGCAGCCACCGGAACCGCAGCCACCGGGCTCACGGCCACCGGGCAAACCGCCTGCTGGCTCACAGCCACCGGGCAAACCGCTCCCTGGCCCGCAGCTGCCGGACCCGCCCTCGCCGGGGCCGGACGGCTACCCGGCCTTCTCGCCGGCGGAGATGGCACGGCGGCGGGGAGCCCTGACCGATCTGCTGCGTGAGCACCGGGCCGATCAGGCGCTGGTCTACGGCTTCGACCGGTCCGGATCGGCCGTCGAGTGGCTCACCGGCTGGCCGGTCACCCGCGAAGCCGCGCTGCTGCTGCGCCCCGGCGAGCGCGACCTGCTGTTCGTCTGCTTCAACAACCACGTGCCCAACGCCCGCCGGCTCGCCCCGGACGCCGACGTCCGGCCCGGTGACGCGTCGGCCATCGACGCCGCCCTTGACGCCCTGGCCAGCCGGGCTGACCGGGGTCCGCGCCCGCGCGTCCGGACGGGGCGGCAGCCACACCCGGCCCGGCTCGGCGTGATCGGGCCGGTGCCCGCCCGCGCCGGGCGCCCGGCTGGCCGCGGCGGCCGGCGAGATCGTGTTCCTCGACCGCCGAGTACACGGGTTGCGGCTGGTGAAGTCGGCCGAGGAGCTCGCCTGGATGCGCGCTGGCGCGGCGATGAGCGACGACGCGGTCGCCGCCCTGGCGGCCGCCGCGCGGCCGGGCATGACCGAGGCGGAATGCTGCGCCGCCTGGAAGGCGCGTACATCGCCGCCGGCGGTCTCACCCATATCCATTACCTGGGCGTCACCACCATGGCGGAGCCCGGCCTGTGCGTGCCCGCGCAATGGCCGTCATCGCGCCGCCTGCGCGCCGGGGACGTGCTGACCTGTGAGGTCAGCGCCAGCCACCGGGGCTACCCGGGGCAACTGCTGCGCACCTTCACCATCGCGGCGCCCGCCACGCCGCTGTATGAAGACCTGCACCGCGTCGCCGCGGCGGCGTTCGGCGCCATGGCCGCGCGGCTGCGGGCCGGTGCGGTGGCCGGCGACCTGACCGCGGCGGCCGCGGAGGTCATTCTGGGCGCCGGGTACACGATCTACGACGACCTGGTGCACGGCTTCGGGGGCGGCTACCTGCCCCCGGTGATCTCCCGGGCTGCTGTGGAGTCCGGCCAGGCAGGCGATTTCACCTTCGCGGCGGGCATGACGGTCGTCCTCCAGCCGAACGTGATCACGCCCGACGAGCGGGCGGGCGTCCAGACCGGCGAGCTGGTACTGGTCACCGAGACGGGCTGGGAGCCGCTGCACCGGTATCCGCGCGGCCTGACCCGCATCGGCGGCTAGCGCGGGCAGCGGGCCGGCCGGGGCCAGCCACGCAGGACGGTAACAAGGTACCGGGGCCGGCCATGCATCATCGTTTCGCTATACCTGGGTTATGCGTACCGACCTTCCGATCTGCCGGACCTGCGGGGTGCAGTACGGCGCGCCCCGCGACGACTGCCCGATCTGCCTGGACGAACGCCAGTACGTCGGCTGGGACGGGCAGCAGTGGACCACGCTGGCCGAGCTCGCCAGCGCCGGGCACCGCGGCCGCATCGACGAGGAGGGCCCGGGGGTGATCGGCATCGGCGCCGAGCCGCGCCACCGCGATCGGCCAGCGGGCACTGCTGGTCACGCACGCCCGGCCGGCAACGTGCTCTGGGACATGATCACCTACCTGGACGATGAGCTGATCCGTCAGGTCCGCGAGCTGGGCGGGGTAAGCGCGATCGCGATCAGCCACCCGCACTTCTACGGCTCCATGATCGAATGCGCCCACGCGTTCGGCGCCCCGGTCTACATCCACGCCAACGACCGCGAGTGGGTCGCCCGGCCCGACCCGGCGGTGGAGTTCTGGGACGGCGACACGCGGCAGATCGGCGACGGCCTCACGCTCATCAACCTCGGCGTCCACTTCGATGGCGGCCAGGTGCTGCACTGGGCGGACGGGGAGGGCGGGCGCTGGCGCGCTGATGTCCGGCGACATCGTCACGGTGGTGCCAGGACCGGCGCTGGGTCAGCTTCATGTACAGCTACCCCAACCTCATCCCGGAGCGTCCGGCACGTCATCCGCCGGGCGCTGTCGCTGCTCGAGCCGTACCCGTTCGAGCGGGTCTACGGCGCCTGGTGGCGGCGGGTGGTCGCCGCCGACGGCACGGCCGCGGTCCAGCGGTCCGCGGAGCGCTACCTGCGGTTCGCCGGCACCGACCCGGCGTCCGGCAGTTGGGTAAACGTGGCGCGAACCGATAGGCTTTCGCGGTTACGGTCACCGGGCGCGAGCAGCGCTCCCCGCGGGCAGGGACGGTTTCCCATGCGGCGCATCATGATTGCGGCTGCCGCCGCGGCCATCGGCACCAGCCTGGCCGCCTGCGGCAGCAGCGAGCTCCGGCGGCAGCTCGGCCGCTTCGCCGCTCGGCCACGCGGCCGCCATCTGCGCGAAGGCGTCGATCAGCAAGCTGCTGTACCACCCGGGCGTGCTGACCGTGGCGACCGACAAGCCGGCCTACCCGCCCTGGTTCAGTCGGCAACAACCCGGCCAACGGCAAGGGCTACGAGAGCGCGGTCGCCTACGCGGTCGCCAAGCAACTCGGCTTCAGCAACGTCCCAGGTGAAGTGGGTATACGAGCCGTTCAACAACTCCTACGCGCCCGGGCCCAAGAAGTTCGACTTCGACATCAACGAGATCTCTGCACCCCGCAGCGGGCGCAGGCGGTCTCGTTCTCGGACAGCTACTACGACGTGCAGCAGGCGCTGGTGGCGCTGAAGGGCACGCCGATCGTGACCCAGCACCGCCGTGCCAGCTGAAGCACTACGTGTACGGCGACCAGGTCGGGACGACCAGCCTCGCCTTCATCAACAGCCAGATCCAGCCCACGGCAGCAGCCCAAGGTCTTCAACACGCTCAACGACGTGAAGCAGGCGCTGCAGACCCACCAGATCGCGGCGCTGGTCACCGACACGCCGACCGCGCAGTTCATCTCCTCCTCCGAGATCAAGGACTCGGTCCTGGTCGGCCAGTTCCCCAGCACCGGCGAGCACTACGGGCTGCTGTTCAGCCAAGGGCAACCCGCTCGTGAACTGCGTCAACAAGGCGCTGGCCACGCTGAAGAGCAACGGCACCCTGCAGGCGCTGCAGAAGAAGTACCTGCAGCATCTACCTCAGCGTCCCGACCATCAAGCCTGAGGCCCGGATAAGGGCAGGGCGCCGGCCCGCGCCCGCATGGACGACCGCGAGCCACGGCGACCAGCAGGACCGACCCGCTGACCGTCCCCGGCGTCTCCAACATGGGCCTGGGCGGCGGGCAGACGCCGGGCTCGTTCGGCACCACCGGCCGCGGCCCGCGGCTGCTCACCGGCGGCGGGCGCCGGGCGACCGCCATCTCGACGGCCAGCACGCTGGTGGTGATCGGCGGCGCTGGTGGCGGTCTTCCTGCTCGCCCCCGGCAGCGCGCAGGTGCGCCACACGTTCTTCGACCCGCAGGACATGTGGCAGTCGTTCATCGGCAACCCGAAGAAGGGCTACTACTCGGTCGGCGCGGCCATCTGGCTGAACATCCGGATGTTCCTCGTGGCCGAGGTGCTGATCCTCGTCGTGGCGCTGGTGATCGCGCTGGTCCGGCAGTCCACCGGCCCCGTGCTGTTCCCGCTGCGCGTGCTCGGCCGTGATCTACGTGGACTTCTTCCGCGGCGTTCCGCTGCTGCTGGTGATCTTCGCCATCGGCTTCGGCGTGCCCGCGCTGAACCTGCCGGTCGTCTCCCACCAGCCGCTGGCGGTGTACGGGGTCACCGCGCTGGTGCTGTCCTACTCCGCCTACGTCTCCGAGGTGTACCGGGCCGGGCTGAACTCGGTCCACCGCAGCCAGGTGGCGGCGGCGCGCTCGCTCGGCCTGTCACAAGCGGGCGGCGATGCGGTACGTGATCCTGCCGCAGGCGGTGCGCAACATCATCCCGCCGCTGCTGAACGACTTCATCAGCCTGCAGAAGGACACCGCGCTGGTCGGCGTGCTCGGCGCGATCGAGGCGAACAACGCCGCCCAGATCTACGGCAGCACCGTCTTCAACTACTCAAGCTTCACGGTGGCGGCCATCTTGTTCCTCCTCCTCACGATCCCGCTCGCCCGGTTCACCGACCACCTCATCGAGCGCGACCGCCGGCGCCGCCTGGCCGGGAGCGACAACATGAGCGGGCAGAACGGCGGTGCCGAGGACCCCCGGCCGCGACGGTGCCGAGGCGATCAGGATCGAGGGGCTGCACAAGTCGTTCGGGCCGAACGAGGTGCTCAAGGGCGTCGACCTGTCGGTCGCGACCCACGAGGTGGTGTGCCTGATCGGGGCCTCCGGATCGGGCAAGTCAACGCTGCTGCGCTGCGCCAACCTGCTGGAGCCCATCGACGCGGGGACCATCTGCCTGTGGGGCAGCCGGATCACCGGCCCCGGCATCGACCAGAACCTGGTGCGCAGGCACGTCGGGATCGTGTTCCAGTCCTTCAACCTGTTCCCGCACATGACCGTGCTGCGGAACATCACGCTGGCCCCGGTGAAGGTGCTGCACACGCCCCGGGCCCAGGCCGAGGAGGAAGCCCGGGCGCTGCTGGACCGGTTCGGCCTGCTCGACAAGGCCGGCGACTACCCCGACCGGCTGTCCGGCGGCCAGCAGCAGCGGGTGGCGATCGTGCGGGCGCTCGCCATGAAGCCGCAGATCATGCTGCTGGACGAGGTCACGAGCGCGCTCGACCCGGAACTGGTGGCCGAGGTGCTCGACGTGATCCGGGAGCTGGCCGCCGGCGGCATGACCATGCTCATCGCCACCCACGAGATGGGGTTCGCCCGCGACATCGCCCGCCGGGTGTGCTTCCTCGAAGAGGGCCGGATCATCGAGGACGCCCCGCCAGCCGAGCTGTTCACCAACCCCAAGGACGAGCGCACCCAGCGCTTCCTGCGCCGGATCGTGGACGCCGGCCGCCTCTGAGGGACACGGCCGTGGGGGCTGCCGGAATATGTGACCGGGGTCGCGCACTGAGAGAATTGAGAAGGACCGGCCGACAAGGGCGCCTGGACCGGCCCGGTGCACGGGGCGCGGACGGTCAATGCTGCCTGCGGGGAGGCATGGCAAACAGGCCTGAAGGAGCCACCGGGTTTCTGGCGCATCGCGGGCTGATCGCGTTCGCCACCGGGGCCGCCATGGCCGAAGCAGGCCTGCTGATCGCCTTCGCGCCCGCCGCGCGTGGGCTGGCGCCCCAGGTCACCGCCCTGCCACCGCTGGCGGTCTTCCACGACCTGCGCTGGCTCTACAGCGCGCAGCGGTCCTGGCTGGAGTTCGCCCTGCTGCTGGCGGGGCTGATCCTGGCCCGCTCGGCGGTGAACTCGGTGCTCGTCCGGCTGGCCTGGCCCGCCACCGGGCAGGCGCCCGCGCCGCTGGTGGCCCTGCGCTGCGCCCTCGGCTTCACCGTGTTCGCCTGCCTGCTCATCTCCCCGGTCGCCAGCCTGGCGCTCGGCGTGGCGATCCTTCCCTTCTCCTGGCCCTTCCTCGCCACGCTGCCGGTCATGCTGCTGATCGCGGTGCCGATCAGCCACGGCGGCATGGCGAGCGCCTGGTGGCGGAGGCTGCCCACGCCGGCCGCCGCCGGATGGCTGCTGGCCGACTTCGCGCTCCTGTCGGTGGCGGCGGCGGTCGTTGGCCAGCTGCCCCTCGCCGCCGCGGTCCCGGTCGCCGGGGTGGCCGGCCTCGTCAACGCCCGGGCCTGGTACGGGCTGACCGCCGTGGTGGCCCGCGCACCCGCCGCCCGCGGCCACGGCCTGCTGGACTGGCTGCACCGAATCCCATCGGTGCCCGTGGCCACGGTCGCCGTGATAGCGGTGGTGATCCTGGCGATCCGGCTGGTTTTCCTGGTGGGCGTGCCCGCGGTCCACGCCCCGCAGGTCCGGCCCAGGAACGGGCACGGCCGCGGTGGGCCAGGTCACGACCGAGCAGGAGGCGGCCACCGCCCCCAGCCACCGACGGTGGTCGCGGCGTCCCCCGGTGCTGGTGGTCCCCGGGTTCGGGTCCTACTGCTGCGGGCATGGCCAGTCGCTGGCCCGGGCCATGCCGGACACGCTGGTGCAGACGTTCTCCTACCGGGGGCTGGACCGGGCGGGCCACCCGCTCCCATACGGCCCAGCGGACAGCAACCTGCCCCTGCCGGTGCTGGGCGAGCGCATCGCGGCCCAGGTGTGGCGGCTGCACGCCAAGACCGGCCGGCGGGTGGACATCGTCGCCGAGAGCGAGGGCACGCTGGGCGTATACGCCATGCTCGCCCAGCACCCCCACGTCCCGCTCGCCAACGTCGCGCTGCTGAGCCCGATCGTCGCGCCCGGGCAGGCGAGCTACCCGGTCGGCGAGGGGTCGGCGGAGGTGCCCGGGAGCGAGCTGCAGGGGGTGGTCTGGTTCGTCGGGGGCCTGTCCCCGTTCGGCACCTCCGGGGCCCAGACGCTGATCGGGTCGGTCAACCAGGTGGGCGCGCGGTTCGCGGCGCAGGCGGCCCGCCACCACCGGCTGCGCTGGATGGCGCTGGTCCCGCTGGCCGACGCCGTCACCCTGCCGGCCTGCAGCCTGCCCGCCAACGTGCTGGTCGTGCCGGCGCTGCACGGCAGCCTGCTCGGCGACCAGGCGGCGCTGGGGATGGTCCGCGACTTCCTGACCCATCACCGGGTCGCCCGCACGGCGGGGATGCGCACCACCGCCGAGATCGTCGCGTCCGCCGCGAGCGCCTGGCGGATCCCGCTGGCGACCACCCCGTCGCCGCCGTGCCCGCGGTGAGGCACTCCCGATAAGGGACGGTCCGGGCCCCGCCACCCAACGGTCCCGTTGAGTTCAGCTGGTCCCAGAGGAAGAAGCCGTCCCAGCCCGCCTCCTCGGCGGCCACCGCCAGGTCGACCAGCAGCCGCGGGTCGCCAAAGGTGCCAACGTTGGGAACCCCTACCGCGCAGCCCGGCCGCCGCTCCGGCGTCAGTGGCTCTCCTCCCAGCGCGCCTGGTAGAACCGGAGGTCGAACCGTTCCAGTTCCTCGTTCTTCGCGCCGAACCCGGTCACCAACTCCAGGGTCACGTCCCGGGGCAGGAGCAGCGAGGCGAACCGCACCTCGGGGATGTCGGGACAGTCGTAGAGCGGTACATCGAACGTGGTCCCGCCCTGAATCTTGAGTTCCAGCCTGCGTACCCGGGGGTCCACGCGCGCCAGCAGGGTCCGCGGCCCCTCGTCGCTGCCGCCTGAGGTGACGTTGAGCACATGGCCGGGAGGCAGCGGAGGGCCGGACCGGCCACCACCGTGCAGGATGCGGCCGGCGGCATCGGTGACCCGGATCATGCTGAGCAGGTCGCCCTCACGCGGCTCGTGCCGCCGGGCCCAGATGACCCACGTCAGCCCGTCGCCCTGAGTTCCCTCAGCGACCACAACTCGCCCGCTCATATGGCCTCCTGCCGCGGCCCGTGAGCCGCCTGGACGGACCGGCGTAACTCCCGGGGCGCCGGCCCGGACGTGCTTTGGCGGCCTCCCGGGCCTGTGACCTGCCGCGTGACCCGTGTGCACCGACAAGACACTACGACAGAGGGGTCGGCGGCGGCTACCGAGACGGCCACGGTCGCTGCGCCCAAGATGAGCGGGATCGCCGGCCAGGTCCGGTGATTGAGGCCGGCCTGGCCCGCCGGCCGGCCGACGGCCGATCATAGACGGGTGACGACTCCACTCCAGGTCCGTGGCGCGGTGATACCGCCCGAGGAGTTGTCCTGGCGTTTTTCCAGGTCGTCGGGCCCGGGTGGGCAGTCGGTGAACACGACGGACAGCCGGGTCGAGCTTTCCTATAACCTGGCCGACTCGGACGCGCTGGACCCGGCGCTCAAGGAGCGCGCATTGCGAGCCCTGGCCGACCGGCTGGTGGACGGGACCATCACCGTGGCCGCCTCCGAGCACCGCTCCCAGCTGCGCAACCGGCAGGCGGCAGCCAGCCGTCTCACCGCGCTGCTGACGGCGGCGACCGCGCCGCCGCCCGCTGCCCGGCGGGCGACCAAGCCGAGCCGGGCGGCCCGGGAGCGGCGGCTGGCCGAGAAGCAACGCCGGTCCGAAATCAAGCGGCTGCGCCGGTCCCACGACGACTAGCGGCCGACGCCAGCGCCGGCCACCCGCGGGCATCCCTGCCGGACCGCGCCGGCCGGGCGGGCGCCGTCAGCCCGCTCGCTGGCTACCGGACCGCCGGCTGCCCCGGAGCGCTAGATAGATGATGGCGAGCCCGACCAGCAGGACGATCGGCCCGATGACCGCCCACACCGTCGCGCCGCTCATGAAGCTGCCGCCGATATAGCCCAGGCCCTGCAGCGTCCAGACGGCCCCGGCGAGGGCGACCAGCACACCCAGTACGGTCAATCCGATCTTTCTCATCCGGTGCCCCTCTCGCGCCACTGTCATCATCACGTGGGACCGGTGCCGCTGGGTTCACCAAACGGCTTCCGCGAGGATGCCAGGTTGCGGCACACGCCGGGGTGCCGGGGCCGACGAGGCCTCGCCCGGTACCGGCTGGCGGCTTCCCGTTGGGGTACCGGCTGGCGGCCTCCCGTTGGGGTACCGGCTGGCGACCTCCCGTGGGGTGCCATGATGGCGACGATGACGGCGGGTGATGAGAGCGACCTGGTCCGGCGGGGCTATGACGCCTTGTCGTATCACTACCGCAGCGATGACGCCGGCGAAGAGGAGTATGCGCCGTGGCTGGCTGAGCTGCGGGCCCGGCTGCCCGACGGGTCGGTGCTCGATCTGGGCTGCGGCAACGGGGTGCCCGTCGCACGGTCGCTGGCTGCGGCCGGGTATCAGGTGACCGGCGTGGACATCAGCGATGTCCAGGTCGAGCGGGCGCGGCGCCTGGTGCCGACCGGGACCTTCATCCGTGCCGATGCCACCGCGATCGAGTTCCCGCCGCAGTCCTTCGACGCCGTGGTCTGCCTTTATGTCCTTATCCATCTGCCATTGGCCGCGCAGCCTGAGCTTGTGCGGCGCGTTGCGGGCTGGCTGCGGCCCGGAGGGTGGCTGCTGGCGGTCACCGGGCACAGCGCGTGGACCGGCACGGAAGACAACTGGCTTGGCGGCCCGGCCCCGATGCGCTGGAGCCAGGCCGACGCGGGCACTTACCGCGCTTGGCTCGAGCAAGCGGGGCTTCAGGTCACCGCCCAGGAGTTCGTCCCCGAGGGGCCGGGCGGCCATGAGCTTTTCTGGGCATGCCGGCCGCCTGGCTGACCCAGCTGGCCCTCCTCATGCCGGAAGCTGCCAAGGCACCCAGGCCGACTCAAGCTGGATAGGGGTCGTTTTCGGCGTGATCTCCACGATCTGCGTCAAGTCTGGGTTCCGCGCTCCCCGGCCGACGGGATGCAGCGTGATCCAGCACAGCGCCGAGATCACAGCGCGCCTGCGCGCCAGGTCGAGACCGGCCCAGACGTCGGTGGCCTGGCCAGCGGCGAACGGTGCAAGTATCGACCCGGTGCCGGCTGACGCGAGGTGGGCGGTGATCTCCGCTAGGCGCCGACTCCCGATTTCAGTCGCCGCAATCAGTTGCCGTCGGGCGATTGCCCCGAGCGCGAACTCCCCGGCCAGCTTTTCGAGGTTGCCCCGGATCGTGGCGGCTTCGGCGTGCAACGCGGCGGAGTCCAGGCCCGGCTGTGGCGAGATCAGCTCGGCGACGTCGTGCCGGTCCAGGCGTTCCAGGATCACCGGGACAACGTAGGCATCGACCGCCAGCGCCCGCATCGAGACGTGCGGCCCTTCCCGCCCCTCGCGGCCTTCCGGCGAGCATCGGTAAACCTGCTGGTGCTGGTAGCTGCGTGTCGCCTGAATAACGTTGCCGCAGCGGCAGCGAGCGACACCACCGAGCAAGGTCGTGACGCCTCGGGGCGGCTTGCGGTCCGGGTCGTTCAGGATTCGCTGCACCTCCCGGAAAGTGGTCTCGTCAACGAGTGGCACCCAGTCGATAGTGACGCCTTCCTTGAGTGCGATCTCCCCGCCCCGGTAGGTGGGGATGCCCCCCAGCCGAGGGTTCCTCAGCACCTTCGTGACGCTCGCCCGGTTCCAGCGCTTCTCCGGCGCCTGGGGCGGCTTCAGCCCGAGGGCGTTCCACTCCCGCGTGACCGCGCTGACCGTCGATCCATCGAGGAGCGCCCGGAACGCCTCCACGATCGCGGGCGCCTCATCTGGACTAGGCGTCCGTCCATCCGGCAGGTAGCCGAACGGCCGGTGACAGCGAACCCAGCGCTTTCCCTGTCTCGCAAGGGCGGCGTTGGCGATTACCTGGCGCTCCGCCTTCAGCTCGCTCTCATGCTGAGCCACGGTTGCCAGTATCCGCCCGTTCATCCGGCCGGAGGCGGTGCTCAAGTCCAGGTCGCCTTGCAAGGTAACGATCGTTACCCCGGCCGCCTCGGCTCGGTCGATGACGTCCTCCAGGTCCCGCAGGCGGCGCACCAGCCGGGGCATTTCGCGGACGATCACCACATCAATGAGCCGTGCGTCGACCATGCCCATCAGCTCGTCGAAGGCTGGGCGCTTCGCGGTGGCAACCAGGTCGTTGTCAACCAGCCGGGCCACCACTTGCCAGCCGCGATTCGCGGCTGCCTTCTCGCACAGCTCGACCTGATTCTCGACGCCGTGCTCGTCGCCTGCGGTGTCCTTGCTGATTCGGGCGTAAATCGCTGCTTTGGTCGTATAAGTCATTGCGTCACCCTTTGACTCGCAGCTCCATCCGGCCAGAGTCCGCCACGGCACACAGAGCACTGCACGTCCGGCCAGGTCGTCATCACCCGGCCGGTGTCCGCGACCGGGTCGCGGTCCCCAGCATCCGCGGCCCGGTCGCAGTCTTGTCCGCCGGCATTCACCGCCCCGGCGACGCAGCGGCGCCGGGCGAGCTCGGCCACCGCGGCGAGTTCCTGTGCCTGAGCCCATGACGTCACCTTGCGCCAGGCGGTGATCGAGGTCACCAGCGCCGCGTCGTCCCGCTCGGTGGCCGTGCCGCACGCGAGCCAGCCAGCCAGGTCCGGGCCGGGCGACATGATGGCGTGGCCGCCGAGCGCCCCGACCGACAGCACATGCCCCGGGTCTTCGTGCGCGGCCGCGGCCGCCTCTGCGCCTAACCCGTCATCCGGCGGGCCTGCGCCCGGATCGCCTGCAGGTTGGTCATTCGGCTTTCCTGAGTGACCCGCCTCGCCCCAGGCGGGGAGATCCAGGCCCGCCCGGTGCCGCTGATAACGGTGCACGGCGGACAGCACCTGATCGAGGGTCATGCCTCCGGTGAAGCTCACGACCAGACCAGGCCCATCGTCAGCCGGACCGTCGTTCGTGGGCCAGTCGTCAGCGGACCAGTCGTCGGTGGACCAGTTGTCGATGGGCCCGCCGTCAGCGGCAGCGCCAGCGGGCCAGTCGTCAGCGGCAGGGCCAGAAACGGGCCAGCCGGAGGCCGGGAGCGTGTCTGCCACGGGGGAAGGGCTCGTCGGGGAGGGGTCGAGGGTCGCAATCGCAGCGGAACCAGTTCGGTCCGGCATCACACCCACCTCCCTCACCAGGAGTTGCCATGGCCCACGCGGCCAGACAGCCATTCCTTATACGAAAATAGTAGCGAAGTACTCTGACATTTTCGGCACTATCGCGGACGTGTTCTAAAAAGGCATTTCCAGCACCAGAAGGAGGACCCGGGACCGCCTGCGAGATGGCAGGGCCTGGGCCGCGAGGCCCGGCTGGCTGGCCACAGTCCCAGCGACGCAGGCTGGGCGCCGGTATGGTCACATCTTGGTCTCGACGCGCTGGCGGCACCTTCCGGCCGCCGCGTCCAACGCAGCTGATGGTGGGTGAATGACCGGCTTCAGGAAGTTCCTCGTGCGCAGCAACCTCGTCGACCTCTCCGTCGCGGTCGTGGTCGGCGTAGCGTTCAGCAACGTCGTGCAGGCGCTGATCAAGGACCTGATCACCCCGCTGATCGCCGCCCTGGGCGGGAAGCCGAACTTCTCCAACCTGGTCTTTTCCATCAACAAGAGCCACTTCCGCTACGGCGACTTCATCAACGTCGCCCTCTACTTCTTGATCATCGCGGCCGTCATCTACTACTTCGTGGTGGTCCCCGCCAACCGGATCACCGTCATCGCCACCAGGAACACCGAAGCGGCCGAACGCTCCTGCCCGGAATGCCTCAGCAAGATCCCGGCCGCGGCCAAGCGCTGTATGTTCTGCACCGCCGTCGTGGAGCCACGCCTGAACGGCCACAAGACGCCCGCATCGGCCACCGACGCGTCCCGACGGCGACCCGCCTTACGCCGGCCTACTTTGCGTCCGCGTAGCTAGCCACCACCGCGGTCGTCACCGGGAACCGGACCGGGGTCGGGCCGAACACCAGCTGCCCGGCCTCCGCGGCCGCCGAGCCGACCGCGTCCGCCACCGCACCGGCCATGTCCTCGGGGCAGTGCACGATCACCTCGTCATGCTGGAAGAAGACCAGGCGCGCAGCTTCACGCGGCGGGCCCGGGGCCTGGGCAGCGGGTTGGGCGGCCGTATCGTTTGGCACCGAAATCGCCGCCAGGCGGCGGCGGAGGCCGGCCAGCAGCACGATCGCCCAGTCGGCCGCGCTCGCCTGCACGACAAAATTGCGGGTGAAACGACCCCGGGCCCGCAGCGACCGGCCCGCCTGCGCCTCCTCCGCGTCCGGGTCGTCCGCCACCGCGGTCAGCCCGCGCCACGCGTCCGAGGGCGGGGGGCAGGTGCGCCCCAGCCGCGACCTGACGACGCGTCCCTCCTCCCCCGCCCTGGCCGCCGCCTCCACGTACTGCGCGGCGAGCGGGAACCGCCGCCGCAGCACCGCCAGCAACTGGCCCGCCTCGCCGCCCGCGCCCCCGTACATGGCCGACAGCAGCGCGACCTTGGCCTGGCTCCGGTCGCCGCCGAACGCCCCGGCCAGCGCCTCGTACAGGTCGCCCGTCCCGGCCGCCGCCGCCAGCGCGCGGTCGCCGGCCAGGGCGGCCAGCACCCGCGGCTCGAGCTGCGCGGCGTCGGCGACCACCAGGACGTGGCCCGGATCGGCCACCACCGCCCGGCGCAGCACCCGGGGGATCTGCAGCGCGCCGCCGCCGCGGGTGGCCCAGCGGCCGGACACCACCCCGCCGACCACGTACTCCGCGCGGAACCGCCCACCCGCCACCCACTCGTCCAGCCAGGCCCAGCCGTGCGCCGCGTGCAGCCGGGCGAGCTCCTTGTACTCCAGCAGCAGGGGCGCGGCCGGGTGGTCCACGCCGCGCAGCACCCCGGACCGGGTCGAGGGCACCCGCACCCCGTTGGCGGCCAGCGCCCGCAGGACCTGGGCGGGCGAGTCCGGGTTCACCGGACGGCCCAGGGCGCCGGAGATCCGGGTCGCCAGGTCGGCCACCTTGGCCGGCCGCATGCCGGACACCGGGCGCGGGCCGAGCAGCTCCGTCAGCAGCCCGTCGTGCACGTCCGCCCGCCACGGCAGCCCGTCGAAGGCCATTTCCGCCGCGATCAGCCCGCCGGCCGACTCCGCCGCCACCAACAGCGCGAACCGCCCCCGATGCGCGTCGGCCGCGATCCGCCGCTGCTGGTCCGCGTGAACCTCGATCACGGCGTCCAGCGCCGCGCCGGGGTCGGGGAAGTCCGGGTCGCCCGGGTCGAACAGGGCGTCCTGCCCGGGACGCGACGGCGCCGCGGGCCGCCCGCCCGGGAACGCCGGGGCCGCCGCCCCGCGCAGCCGGGCCCACGCCCCCGCCAGCGACGCGGGTTCGCCCGGGCGGCCCTCCCGCGCAAGCAGCAGCGCCTCGGCGAGGGCGATGTCGTGGCAGCGCTCCACCCGCACCCCGGCCCGCAGCAGCGCGGGATAGACGCCGGCGGCCGCCGCCCAGACCCAGCGCACGCCGCCAGCCCGCTCGTACGCTGCGACGGCCGCGGGACAATCATCATGCCAAACGGCAGGCCCGTGGCCGGTGCCGTCCTCCGCCAGCTCAGACAGCCAGCAACCGTCATTCGGCCCGGCGACGATGGCGACCCGCACGGATCAGATTCTCGCCTGCCGGGCCGACAAACGCCGACAAACCCCGCGGGCGGGGCAACAGCGGAGGTGGTGTCGCTCAGCCCACCCCGGTGGTCGGCGGGGCCGACGGGGTCGGGTGGTTCCAGCCGCCCCCGCCGTGCATATCGGGCAGGAGGTTGAAGTCCAGGATGCTGGCCGCGGTGGCCGTGCTGCCGCTGACCGTGGCGGTCACCGTCACCTGGTGCCCCGTCTTGACCGGGCTGATGCCGTTCCGCTTCCCGTCCACGTTGGTGGAGCTCACGACCTGATACGTCTTGCTGAAGCCGTCGGCGCTCTTGACGGTGATCGAGGTGGCGCTCACGGCGGTGACCGACCCGCGCTGGGTGTCGATCGTCTGGTAGCCGCCACCGGACTTGGGCACGACGAACTGGCCGTGCACCGCGCCGAACGGGCCGCCGAAGCCGAAGCCGAAGCCGAAGCCGCCCGGCCGGCCCTGGTGGGGGAGGGCCGGCCGGGCAGAGGGGGACGGCGTGGCGACGGTTCCGCCCGCCGGGGATGCCGCCGCCGTCCCCGACGCGGGCGAGCCCGATGTTGCGGCCATCGCCACGCCGGCTCCGGCGAGCAGGGCGGTGACGGCGACTCCCGCCAGGATCAGCGGCCGGCCAGGCAGTCTGCGGGTACCAAGCATGAGCGAGCGACTTCCCTCCGGGCCGGCGCGGCCATCGCGTTCGACGGGTCCAGGACAATACTCAGCAGCCGAGTTGGGCCCTGGCTGAAAAACCGCTGAGAAATCACCCAACGGGGCACCCCCATTCCTCGCTACTGGTCGGCCGGTGAGCTGACCTGCTGGAACCCGGCCGGGATGGTGACCACGCCCGGGTGAGGCAGACGCTAGGTAAGCGCCGACCGGGCCCCGACGGGCTACTGGTCGGCCGGCGAGCTCACCTGGCGGAAGCCGGCGGGGATAGTGACCAGGGTCTTGGCGATGTTGGCGGCCGTCGGCGGCAGCCACTTGACGTCGGTCACCGACGAGGAGGTCGAGCTGGGCCACCGGCCGCCGAACGTCGTCGACGAGCCCTCCAAGCGCACCGGCAGATACGTCGTGGGGTTTACGTACACGGCCCACCGGGCCGTTATCCACTTTTCGCCGATGTCCCTTGCCTCACCCGCTGGCAGCCTGATGGTGACCGGCTTCCCGGTGATCTTCGTGGTCTCCACTCCGTTCGACCCGGACGTGCCCGGTCACGGTCGCGGCTCCGCAGCGGAGCGTCGCACCGATGAAGGCCGGCCAGTGGCTTGTCACGGTCGAGGGGCCGCCCAGCTCGAGCGCGGCTGTCGTCGAGCACGCAGGCGGCGCCGTGGGCACCAGCCGCGACAGGCTGAACTCGCGGTTGTAGTACGTGACGTAGGCGCTCACGAGCTTCCCGCCGACCAGGGCAGTTCCGTCCGCCAAAGCGAGCCCGGATCCGCCGCGGTGGGTACATGCTCCCCTGGATGTGCACCACCTGCTCCCGGCGAACTCCTCAAATTGGCCCCGGGAACGGTACCCCCAGGTGGCCCACGTGATCGTGGATCTCCCGATGCTGTTCTGCGTGCGCGCGGCATAGACCATGTTGTGGCTGGCAAGCGCGCTCTCGACCCGGCTGGTCACGTACGCAACCGTGCGCGCCTGGGCCGCGCCGCCGCCGGTATGGGCGGGGGCGGCGACGATCACGGCCACCGCCGCGGCGATGACGGCAGCGGTCCCGCCAGCCACCGCGGCGCGGGCGGTGCGCCGCCGCCGGTGGAGCCGCCCGGCCGTGCCGGCCAGCCCGGCCGGGGCCCGCACCTCCGCGGTGAACCGCTCCATGCCATCGCGGAGCAGTTCCTCAACATCTGTGTTCATGTTCGTGTCCCCTCAACTTCGCCTGGACCAGTTCTGCGGGCGGCTGGTGCCAGCCGTTGGCGAGCTCCCGGAGCCGCCGCAACCCACGGGAGGCGGCCGACTTGACGGTGCCTTCCGGCCAGCCGAGCACGGCTGCGGTCTCGGCCTCGGTCAGCTGCTCCCAGTACCTGAGCACCAGGACCGCCCGCTGGCGCGGCGGCAGTTGCAGCAGCATGCGGATTAGGGCATCCCGCAGGTCCACCTCGGCTGTCGGATCCACCGGTGCCCGCGTCTCCGCCCGGAGCAGGAGGAGTTTGCGCCGCAGCCTTCCCTGGCGCCGGAAACCGTCGGTGGCCAGGTTGTAGAGCGTGCGGCGCAGGTACGCCTCGGGATCGCCCTCGAGCGTCCGCCAGTGCCGCAGCAGCCGCTCCAGCGCGGTCTGCAGCAGGTCCTGGCCGGCCTCGCGGCTGCCCGTGAGCAGGACCGCCGTGCGCATCAGCGGGTCGGCACGCTCGGTGAGGAACTGATCCAGTTCCCCGACCTTCCGGTCATCTGCCATCGGCCATCCTCCCTTCGCCTACCAAGCACGAAGGAGCCGACGCCCACGTTCCACCCGGTCCCCCGGATGACCACCAGGGCAGCCAGGATAAGCGGCCAGGCGATGGCCAGGCAGCCGGCCGGCCAGGGATTTTGGGTGCGTGCTGACGTCCGCTGACGGCATCAAATTCATGATCATGACGGCCGGAGGGGTCTCGGATCATCCTGCCTTCCGCTAGCGACACCCATGTCATGATCACGATGCGGAACACCGAGTGGATTGATGCTCATCCCTCAGGCTGCGGCCGATGGCCGCTGGGCCGTGGTCCCGCTCCTACCCCCTGCTTCCTGCTACTACCCGGCGACCGGACGCCCCCCGCGCCGGTCCCGGCCCCCTTGCCCTATCGCGTATGGGCGTTCCTCATTCCGAACGTGGCTGCGGGATCCCCGCGAGCAGGGCACGGACCTCGGTCTCCCGGTACCGGCGGTGGCCGCCGAGGGTACGGATAGACGTCAGCTTGCCGGCCTTTGCCCAGCGTGTGACCGTCTTGGGATCCACCCGGAACATGGTCGCTACCTCTGCCGGCGTGAGCAGCGGCTCGGCCTCGGGCGTGCGTGCGGACATGTGTACGGCCTCCCCTTCCTGGACCGGTACTGCGATCCTGCGTGATTGTTACCAGGCTCCGCCGGGAGCCTGCCGTGGATGTCCTATATGGCCCACTGAGACCATATTGCCATCACCTGCGGTGACAAGTCGACCACCAGGAGCAAAGATTCTGTGACACATTGCCCTAATTTATTCCGGTGATCGCCATAACATAGCGTAGTTCCAAAGCCACGTTTCGTCTACCAGCGCGGATGCGGGAAAGCCGGTCCGGGGCGGCTCAGCTGGCGCGTTCCAGCGCGGCCAGCGCCCGCCAGCGCCTCGTCACCCGCCCGTACATCGCGATCGCCATCTCGGGCTCGCCGCTGATGAGCGCGCTCACCACGGCGGACACCTCGGCCACCGACTGATCGGCCCTGAGGGCCCCGTCATCGAGCAGGTGGACCAGGCCGCCGTAGTCGAGTTCGACCAATGAATCTGGGTGAAACTCCTCCAGCCAGCACCCGATCTGCTCCAGCTCGGTCACCACCCGCGGCGCCGCGTCGCCGGCGAGGCCGGTCCCTGCCGGCATCCCGGCGCGGCGGAAGGCAGCCAGCGCCCGCCGCACCCGCCGGCGGCCCCGCGCCATCGTGGTGGCGTAGATGAGCGTGCGGGTCGGGCGTGGCCGTCGCCCGGCCCCCGTCCCCCGGATCGCCGCCCGCGCCGAGCACGAGCCAGCGCTCATCGGGCGCGAACGGGACGAACCAGGCCGGGGGGACCGACCAGGTCCGGGTCTGGATGTGGATGCGCAGCGAGCTTGCGTGGCCCGGGCGACGGGCGAAGCTGCTGACGGCCGTCTCCACCTCATCCGCCGTGAAGGCGGCCGACCACAGCTGCGGGAACGCGGCCCGGAGCCGGGACAGGCCCAGCCACGACCGCAGCCTGGTCTGCCACGGGCAGATGTAGGTGGTCCCGTCAACCCACCGCACGTAGGCGTCGCCGCTCTCCCACGCGGGCACCATGTCCTGGCGCACCGAGATGAGCCGCCGCAGCGCGTCCGCGTGCTCGGCCGCGAGCGCGCCGGCCCGGCGCGGCCGGTCGGCCGAGACCGCATACGTCGACCAGTGCCGGGCGTCCGCGCCGGAGAAGGCGGACAGCGGCTCATAGACGCGCAGATAGGCCGCATAGGGAAGCACGAACGCATCGTGGCATGGCGTCACGGCCGGATACAGATACGACACATAACGAGACGGTCACCGTCGGGCCCGGGCTCCCGCGCGCCCGCGGTCCCCGGCCCCGCCGACGGCGAATATGCGACGATTGGGGAGTAGTCTCTGCTGGATCGCGCATCTCGCCTCACAAGGGCATTTGCCCAGGTCAGCTAGTCAACTGGAAACGGACTACCGCCGTGACAAACGTCTTCGCGCACTTCCCGCAGCGCAGCGGTCAGCGCGCCGCCTCGGGCGATGAGCCGGTGGCCGACGATCCCGGGCCCCCCCGGGAGGCGCCCGCCTCGGCCTGGAGCACCGCCGGCCAGGGCGGGCACGAGCAGGTCGTGTTCTGCCAGGACCCGCAGTCCGGCCTGCGGGCCATCATCGCCATCTACTCGACCGCCCTGGGCCCGTCGCTGGGCGGCACCCGGTTCTACCCCTACCCCAGCGAGGACGCGGCCCTGGCCGACGCCCTCAACCTCTCCCGCGCCATGGCGTACAAGAACGCCCTGGCCGGGCTCGACCTCGGGGGCGGGAAGGCGGTGATCATCGGCGACCCGCGCCGGGACAAGTCCGAGGCGCTGCTGCGCGCGTACGGCCGGTTCGTCCAGTCGCTGGGCGGCCGCTACATCACCGCGTGCGACATCGGCACCTACAGCGAGGACATGGACATCGTGGCCCGCGAGTGCCGGTACGTCACCGGCCGGACGGTGCCGAACGGCGGTGCCGGCGACTCCTCGATCCTCACCGCGGCCGGCGTGTTCGAGGGGATGCGCGCCGCGGCCGAGCACGCCTGGGGCGACCCGGGCCTGGCCGGCCGCCTGGTCGGGGTGGAGGGCGTGGGCAAGGTCGGCCACCGCCTGGTCGAGCACCTGCTGGAGGCCGGGGCGAAGGTCGTGATCTGCGACGTGAACGCCGAGGCGGCGGCCCGGGTCCACGGCCAGCATCCCGCGGTCGGGGTGGCCGAGAGCCGCCGGGCCCTCCTCGCCCAGCCGCTCGACATCCTGGCGCCGTGCGCCATGGGCGGCGACCCTGGACGACGACAGCGTCGCGGTGCTGACCGCGCGGATCGTCTGCGGCGGCGCCAACAACCAGCTCGCCCACCCGGGGATCGAGAAGATGCTGGCGGACCGCGGCATCCTGTACGCGCCGGACTACGTGGTGAACGCGGGCGGCGTGGTCCAGGTGGCGGACGAGCTCGCCGGGTTCAACTTCGAGCGGGCGAAGGCGCGGGCGGCCGAGATCTTCACCACCACCAAGAAGATCTTCGCGCTGGCGGACGAGGAGGGCGTGCCGCCCGCGGTGGCGGCGGACCGGCTGGCCGAGCGGAGGATGGCCGAGGTGGGCCGGCTGCGCGGCATCTGGCTGGGCCCGTGACCGTTCACGCGAAACCCCGGCCCCGCGTGCCGCTGCCGCGCAGGGAAGCGCTCGCGGCGCAAAACAGGTACGGTTGTAGGCGGATGCTGGCTGGAATGTACGTCGTACCCCAGGCGATGGAGGCCACGGCGGCCTATTACGCTGTGCAGGAAGCCCGCAACGATTCAGTGCAGGGAGCAGGAGCCTGACCTGGGCTCCGCATGTTCGAGGGGGTCGAGCCAATGGGGCGCGGCCGAGCCAAGGCCAAGCAGGTGAAGGTGGCCCGCCAGCTCAAGTACAACAGCGGCGGGACCGACCTTGACCGGCTGCGGACCGAATTGGGCGTGGGCAGGACGGACCCGGGCGACGGGGAGTCCGCCGACGGAGACCTCATGGACCGCTACAGCGACTACGCCGACGGCGAGGAGCCGGACGAGGACGACGAGTAACGTCGGCTCCTGACGGCCAGACCCAGCGGCGCTGACCGCGGGGGCTGCCGTCATGCCGGTCAGCCGGGGTGAGCCCCGGCCAGGCGGGCGCCGTCATCTTGCCCGGTGACCTCTCCCAGCACCCACCCGGTCACGTCACGGGCGGCCAGCACGCGCAGTGCCCGGTCGGCGTCACCGGCCGCGACCACCGCCGCCATGCCCACGCCCATGTTGAACACCCGCTCCATCTCGGCCGCGCCGATCCCGCCGCGGCCGGCCAGCAGGGCGAACACCGGCGGCGGCCGCCAGGTGGCGCGGTCAAGCACCGCGCCGGTGCCGGGCGGCAGCACCCGGGCCAGGTTCGCGGCCAGCCCGCCGCCGGTGATGTGCGCGAGCGCGTGCACGTCGCATCCGGACGGCCAGGGCCAGGCAGTCCCGGGCGTAGATGGCGGTCGGGGTGAGCAGTTCCTCTCCCACCGAGGTGCCCAGTTCCGGCGGCTCGGCGTCCAGCTCCAGCCCGGTCCGGTCGAGCACCTGCCGGGCCAGCGAGTACCCGTTGGCGTGCAGGCCCGATGAGGCGAGCCCGATCACCGCGTCCCCGGTCCGGACCCGGTGCGGGCCGAGCAGCCGGTCGGCCTCCACGACGCCGGTGGCCGCGCCGGCCAGGTCGAAGTCGTCGGGGCCGAGGTGCCCGGGGTGCTCGGCCGTCTCGCCGCCGATCAGCGCGCACCCCGCGCGCACGCAGCCCTCGGCGACGCCCGCCACGACGGCGGCCGCCCGCTCCGGCCGCAGCCGGCCGAACACGACGTAGTCGGTCATGAACAGCGGCTCCGCGCCGCAGGTGACCAGGTCATCCACGACCATCCCGACCAGGTCGATGCCGACCGTGTCGTAGCGGCCGAGCCGCTGGGCGATCACCACCTTGGTGCCCACGCCGTCGGTGGAGGTGGCCAGCAGCGGACGGCGGTAGGAGGCGAGCTTGCTGGCGTCGAACAGGCCGGCGAAGCCGCCGATGCCGCCGACGACCTCGGCCCGGCTGGTCCGCCCGACCGCCGCCTTCATCAGCGCCACCGCACGGTCGCCCGCGTCGATGTCCACGCCCGCGCCGGCGTAGGAAGCGCCCTGTACCCGGCTCACCGTGCCATCCTGCCCACGGCCGCGCCCTCGAGCAGGTGCTTGCCCTGCGCGGTCCCGGCCACCGGGACCGGGTAGTCACCGTCGAAGCAGGCCCGGCACAGGCTGGCCGCGGGCAGTGTGGTCGCCGCGGTCAGCCCGCCGAGCGAGATGAAGCCCAGCGAGTCGGCCCCGATCGACTCCCGGATCTCCTCCACCGACATGCCGCCGGCGATCAGCTCGGCCCGGGTGGCGAAGTCGATCCCGTAGAAGCAGGGCCAGCTCACCGGCGGGCTGGAGATGCGCACGTGCACCTCGGCCGCCCCCGCCTCGCGCAGCATCCCGACGATCGCCCGCTGGGTGTTGCCGCGCACGATCGAGTCGTCGACCACGACCACCCGCTGCCCGGCGATCACACCGCGGAGCGGGTTCAGCTTCAGCCGGATGCCCCGCTGCCGGATCGTCTGGCTGGGCTGGATGAACGTCCGGCCCACATAGGAGTTCTTGACCAGGCCCTGGCCGTAGGGGATGCCGCTGGCCTGCGCGTAGCCGATCGCCGCCGGGGTGCCCGACTCGGGTACGGGGATGACCAGGTCGGCCTCGGCCGGATGCTCGGCCGCGAGCCGGCGGCCGACCTCGACCCGGGTCGCCTGCACGCTCCGGCCGGCGATGGTGGTGTCCGGCCGGGCCAGGTACACGTACTCGAACAGGCACCCCCGGGGACGCGCCGGGGCGAAACGGGCCGAGCCCACCCCGCGCTCGTCGATCGTGATCAGCTCGCCCGGCTCGACCTCGCGTACGAACGTGGCGCCGACGATGTCCAGCGCCGCGGTCTCGCTCGCCACGACCCAGCCCCGTTCCAGCCGGCCGAGCACCAGCGGGCGGAAACCCTGCGGGTCGCGCGCCGCGTACAGGGTGTGCTCGTCCATGAACACCAGCGAGAACGCGCCCCGTACCAGGGGCAGCGCGGCCAGCGCGCTGTCGGCGACGCTGCCGCCGCGGGGGTCGGCGAACAGCGCGGTCAGCACGTCGGTGTCGGAGGTGCCCACCGGGCCCCGCCACTGGTCCGCCGCCCCCTCCACCATGGCGGCCAGCTCCAGGGTGTTGATGAGGTTGCCGTTGTGGCCGAGCGCCAGGCTCCCCGAGGCGGTCGACCGGAACGTCGGCTGCGCGTTCTCCCACACCGACGAGCCGGTGGTGGAGTAGCGGCAGTGGCCGACGGCGATGTGGCCGCGCAGCGAGGACGAGCATCGACTCGTCGAACACCTGGGCCACCAGGCCCATGTCCTTGAAGACCACGATCCGGGTGCCGTCGCTGACCGCGATGCCGGCCGACTCCTGCCCCCGGTGCTGCAGCGCGTACAGGCCGAAGTAGGCGAGCTTGGCGACTTCCTCGCCCGGCGACCAGACGCCGAATACACCACACGCGTCCCGCGGAGGCCGGTCCCGGTGATCGATGTCGTGGGTCAACCGGCCATCGGGCTTGACCACGGCGCCAGTCTAGGCGGAGCCCACCGCCAGCAGCGGCAGCCAGGCCGACAGGTCGGCCCGCGGCCCGCTGGCGCGGACCTTCCCCGTGGCCACCGCCTCCGCCCAGCCGGCCCGGCCGGCGGCCAGCGCGATCCAGGTCACCGGGTCGGTCTCGACCACGTTCGGCGGGGTGCCCCGGGTGTGCCGGGGCCCCTCGATGCACTGCACCGCCGCGTAGGGCGGCACCCGCACCTCGACCGCCCTGCCCGGCGCCCGGCCGGCGAGCACGCCGAGCAGGTAGGTCACGGCGCCCCGCAGCGCCTCCCGGCCGGGGACCAGGCCGGCGTCCGTCGCCGCGAGGACGGCGCGCACGCACTCCCGCCCGAGCGCGTCCGCGTCGGCGGGCCCGGTCCAGGCGGGCTCGCCCAGGGCGGCGCGCTGCTCGTCCACGGCGGCGCGCAGCCGCTCCGTGGCCCTCGCCCGGGCTGGCGCTCTCCGGGCGGCGTCCGCGGGCCGCCCCCTTCCCGGCCGGCCCTCGCCGGCTGACCCTCGCCCGGCTGGCACGTCGCCCCTTCAGCCGAACAGGGCCGGCAGCACGCCCTGGTGGGCGGCGGCGAGCTCGTCCAGTGGCACCGCGAAGCTGCCCTCCACCTCCAGGCCGGCGCCGCCCACCGTGCCCAGTGGCGTGACGGGGACGCCGTGCGCCGCGCACAGGCGCGGCGAACTCCGCCTCCGACCCGGGCGCCACCGCGACCACCACCCGCGCCGCCGACTCGCTGAACAGGAACGTGAACTCGTCGCCCGGCAGGCTGACCCGGCAGCCGTGCCCGCCGGCCAGGCAGCACTCGGCCAGCGCGATCGCGAGCCCGCCGTCGGAGAGGTCGTGCGCCGCGTCCAGCAGGCCGGCCCCCGCCGCCGCGGCGAGCAGCGCCGCGGCGGCCCGTTCTGCATCCAAATCGACCGCGGGCGGCCGCCCGCCGAGGTGACCGTGCGCCACCTGCGCCCACGCCGACCCGCCGAACTCGGCGCGGGTCGTGCCGAGCAGCACCACCCGCGCCCCCGGCCGGCAGAACCCGATCGGCACCCGGCGCCGCACGTCGTCCAGCACGCCGAGCACCCCCACCACCGGCGTCGGGTGGATGGCCACCTCCCCGGTCTGGTTGTAGAAGCTCACGTTGCCGCCGGTCACCGGGGTGCCGAGCAGGGCGCAGCCGTCGGCGAGGCCCCGCACGGCCTCGGTGAACTGCCACATGACCCCCGGGTCCTCCGGCGACCCGAAGTTCAGGCAGTTGGTGACGGCGACCGGGCGGGCGCCGGTGGCCGCCACGTTCCGGTACGCCTCGGCCAGCGCGAGCTGCGTGCCCGCGTACGGGTCGAGCAGGCAGTACCGGCCGTTGCCGTCGGTGGCCAGGGCCACGCCGAGGCCGGTCTCCTTCATCGACCCGGATCAGCCCGCGTCCTCCGGCATCGGCGAGCACCGTGTCGCCGCGCACGTGCCGGTCGTACTGCTCGGTCACCCAGGTCTTGTCGGCCAGGTCCGGCGAGCCGAGCAGGGACAGCAGCGCCGCGCGCAGCTCCCCGCCCGTGCGCGGCCGCGGCAGCGCGGCCGGGTCGTCGGCGGCCAGCGCGTCCTGGCCGGCCGGGCGGGCGGCGGGCCGGTCGTACACCGGGCCCTGGTCGGCCGCGGTCTCCGGCGCGATGTCCACCACCATGCTCGCCGTGCCAGGTCAGCTCCAGCCGGCCGGTGCCGGTCACCTCGCCGATGACCGTGGCCGGCACCTCCCAGCGAGCGCAGATGGCCAGGAAGCGCTCCACGTCGCCGGGCGCCGACGACGGCCATCATGCGTTCCTGCGACTCGCTCATGAGGATCTCGGCCGGGCCGAGCGTGGGGTCGCGCAGCGGCACCGGCGTCCAGGGCGATCCGCATGCCCGAGCCGCCGCCCGCGGCGAGCTCCGCCGTCGCGCAGGAGATGCCGGCCGCGCCCAGGTCCTGGATCCCGGCCACCAGCCCGGCCGCGCCCAGCTCCAGGCAGCACTCCACCAGCAGCTTCTCCATGAACGGGTCGCCGACCTGGACGCTGGGCCGCTTCGCCGACTCCCCGCCGCCGAACGAGGCGCTGGCCAGCACCGAGGCGCCGCCGATGCCGTCCGGGCCGGTGCGGGCGCCGAACAGGATGACCTTGTTGCCCGCGCCGCGGGCGGCGGCGAGCTGGAGGTCCGCGTGCCGCATGACCCCCACGCACAGGGCGTTCACCAGCGGGTTCCCCGCGTAGCAGGGATCGAAGACCAGCTCGCCGCCGATGTTGGGCAGGCCGAGGCAGTTGCCGTAGAACGAGATGCCGCCGACCACGCCGGGCAGCACCCGGGCGGTGTCGGGCGCGTCGGCCGGGCCGAACCGCAGCGCGTCCATCACCGCCACCGGCCGGGCGCCCATGGCCAGGATGTCGCGGACGATCCCGCCCACCCCGGTGGCCGCGCCCTGGAACGGCTCGACGTAGGACGGGTGGTTGTGCGACTCGATCTTGAAGGTGACCGCGTAGCCCTGGCCGATGTCCACCACGCCCGCGTTCTGGCCGATGCCGGCCAGCAGCGCCGTCGCTGGGCGGCGCCTTGTCGGCGAACTGGCGCAGGTGCCGCCGGGAGGACTTGTAGGAGCAGTGCTCGCTCCACATGACCGAGTAGATGGCCAGCTCGCAGTCGGACGGGCGCCGGCCAAGCAGCTGCCTGATCCGCTGGTACTCCTCGCCGGTCAGGCCCAGCTCGGCGTAGGGCTGCTGCCGGTCCGCGGTGGCGGCGGCCTGGGCGACCGTGTCCAGTTCGCCCGCCGCGCCATCGGCCGTCCGGCCTTCTCCGCCCGCGCCCACCGGGCCGGCACCGTCCGCGCTCATCCGGCCGCCACCGCCTGGCGCAGGACCGAGGTGAAGAATCCCAGCCCGTCGCGGCCCGGCCCGGTCAGCGGGTCGATCGCGTGCTCGGGGTGGGGCATGAGCCCGACCACGTTCCCCGCCTCGTTCCTGACCCCGGCGATATCTCGCGCGGAGCCGTTCGGGCTGCCGCCGCAGTACCTGGCCACGACCTGCCCCCCGACTCCAGCCGGGCCAGATCCGCCTCGTCGGCGAGATAGGCGCCCTCGCCGCTCTTCAGGACCAGCGTGATCTCCTGGCCGCTGGTGTAGTCACGGGTCCACGGCGTGCCGGTGGCCTCGATCCGCACCCGCAGGCGGCGGTCGATGAACCGCAGCCCGCTGTTGCGGACCAGCGCGCCGGGCAGCAGGTGCGCCTCGCACAGGATCTGGAACCCGTTGCAGATCCCCAGCACCGGCAGGCCCGCCCGGGCGGCGGGCACCAGGTCCGCCATGATCGGGGCGAACCGCGCGATCGCGCCGCAGCGCAGGTAGTCCCCGTAGGAGAAGCCCCCGGGCAGGATCACCGCGTCCACGCCGTGCAGCCCGCGGTCGGCATGCCAGAGCGGAACCGCCTCCCCGCCGGCCCGGGTGACCGCCCGGGCGGCGTCGCGGTCGTCGAGGGAACCCGGGAATGTCACGATCCCGACGCGGGCTGTCATGGGCGTCCTCGCAGGCAGGCGGCCACTACGTCGGCAGGCTACCGGGTCCGCCGGGCGCATTTCCTCACCGGCAGCGGGTGTGTCCCGCGGTCCCCGCCACAAGCTGGGGATCCGCGGGTCGTGCTAACCCACCTCGCGGAGCTGATCGTCGGCCAGGTGGGCCAGCGGCGCGTCGTTACGCCAGGCGATGCGCTTCTGCAGCGACACCACGGTCCCGCTCTCCGGGCCGCTGCTCATCGTCACGTCGTCCACGCAGGCCTTCATGATCGCCAAGCCGCGCCCGGATTCCGGCAGCGCCGCGATCGCCTCGTCCGAGGCCATCCCCGGGGCCGGTGCCTGGGCCTGGCGATGAGAGCGGCGCAGCGTCGGCGGCCGTGACACCCGGCGGCGTATCCGGGCCGCCGCGGGCTCCCGGCGGCTGCCGCAGCCCCGGCCACCTCCCGGCGCCGGACCCCCGGCCGCTGTTCACCACCTGGACCTCGCAGCCGCCCTGTCCCACGCTGGCCAGCACCTCATACCGCTGCCCCGGGCCGCCATGCCTGACCACGTTGGAACAAGCCTCGGTTACCGCGAGCAGGAGATCGGCGACGCCGTCGTCGTCGGCCCCCAGGTCCCGCAGCGTATCGCCCAGCACATGGCGCATGACCGGCACGCTGAGCGCCTCGCGTGGGAACACTAGGCAGAACTTCACGTCCACGGTCGGCTCCTCGGCAGATCTCATCCGAGTTCGCATCCGCTCCTCAGTTCACTGCCCTCCCCGTTTCACGCTGGTCACTTAAGTGCGTTCCCCGTCAGCGCGACAATAATCGTCAAACTCAGGTAACTCTACGGTCACACAGTGACACGAACGCCCGCTGAATCAGGCCTGGTGAAACGTGAATTCCTCGATCACCGGGTTAGCGAGCAATTCACCTGCCAGTTCCCCGACCCGGTCCAGCAGTCGCCTCGTCTGCCGTTCCCGCCACTTCCAGCTCGAACCGCTTGCCCTGGCGGACGCCGAGCACGTCGCCGAATCCGAGCCGCTGGCAGGCCTGCAAGATCGCTTCTCCCTGGGGGTCGCGAATCTCCGGCTTGAGCATGACCTCAACAATGATCCGGGCCACCGTCCTGCCTTTCCTTGATCCCGCGTGGCAACGCAGGGTACGCCGCGCGATGCCGTGGGTGCGCACCGGGCGGGTGTGAAGCAAGGGGTTCGCCGAGGAGACCAGGGTCTGTCACGATGGCGGTAGACCCGGTTCGCCAGGCCGCCCGACCGGAGGCCGCCGAACGGGCTTCGAGTGTTCCCCTTGGGGTACACGGCGCATGACAGCACAACCCCCGCTGTCGCAGAACGAGAGACCGAACGGCCGGTCACGGTGATCCTGAGGCCGGCCCTGAGCGCAAGGAGTGGCACGTGGCCGTCGACGCCGACGGTGCGGTCAGCCGCACCGGGACCGGGCAGCCTGGACGGGCAACCCGATCCGCGAGCAGAACTCATCCAGCTCCTCACTCCCGAGGGCGAGCGGGCAGATCATCCCGGCTACCCCCTCGACCTGACCACCGACGAGATCAAGGCCCTGTACCGCGACCTCGTCATCGTCCGCCGGATCGACACCGAGGCGATCGCCCTGCAACGCCAGGGCGAGCTCGGCATCTGGGCGTCCCTGCTCGGCCAGGAGGCGGCGCAGGTCGGCTCGGGCCGGGCGCTGTCCCCGCGCGACATGGCCTTCCCCACCTACCGCGAGCACGGCGTGGCCTGGTGCCGGGGCCTGGACCCGACCAAGCTCCTGGCGCTGTTCCGCGGCGTCAGCCACGGCGGCTGGGATCCCGCAGACCACAACTTTCACCTCTACACCATCGTCATCGGCGCCCAGACGCTTGCACGCCACCGGTTACGCAATGGGCATCCAGCGTGACGGACTGGTCGGCGAGAACGGCGAGGCGGCCATTGTCTACTTCGGCGACGGCGCGACGAGCCAGGGAGATGTGAACGAGGCGTTTATCTGGGCGTCGGTTTTCAACGCCCCGGTCGTGTTCTTCTGCCAGAACAACCAGTGGGCCATTTCCGAACCGCTGGAACGGCAGAGCCGCATACCGCTCTACCAGCGGGCGAGCGGGTTCGGCTTCCCCGGGCGTCCAGGTGGACGGCAACGACGTGTTCGCGTGCCTCGCCGTCACCCGCAAGGCGATGCAGGCGGCGCGCGACGGCCAGGGCCCGACCCTGATCGAGGCCTACACCTACCGGATGGGCGCGCACACCACCACCGACGACCCCACCCGGTACCGGCTCGCCAGCGAGCTCGAGTCGTGGAAGCTGAAGGACCCGGTGGAGCGGGTGAAGGCCTACCTCGTCCGCACCGGGTCCGCCGACGCGGCGTTCTTCGACGAGATCGAGGCGGAGGCCACCCAGGTCGGCAGGCGCATCCGGAAGGCCTGCCTGGAGATGCCCGACCCGGCGCCGCTGTCGATGTTCGAGAACGTGTACGCCGAGCCGACCGCGCTGCTGCGCGAGGAGCGTGAGCAATACGCCGCCTACCTGGACTCCTTCGTCGCCGAGGAGGCGGCGCAATGACCACGCTGACGTTGTCGAAGGCGCATCAACGAGGGCCTGCGCAAGGCGCTGGAGGACGACCCCAAGGTGGTCGTCATGGGCGAGGACGTGGGCAAGCTGGGCGGGGTCTTCCGGGTCACCGACGGGCTGCAGAAGGACTTCGGCGAATCGCGGGTGGTGGACACCCCGCTCGCCGAGTCGGGCATCGTCGGCACCGCGATCGGCCTGGCCCTGCGCGGCTACCGGCCGGTCTGCGAGATCCAGTTCGACGGCTTCGTATTCCCCGCGTTCGACCAGATCGTCAGCCAGCTGGCGAAGATGCGGATGCGCTCGCAGGGCCGGGCCACCGTGCCGGTGACGATCAGGATCCCGTTCGGCGGCGGCATCGGGGCGGTGGAGCACCACAGCGAGTCGCCGGAGGCGCTGTTTGCGCACACGGCGGGGCTGCGGGTGGTCGCCTGCTCCGGCCCGGCCGACGCCTACACCATGATCCAGCAGTCGATCCACTGCGACGATCCGGTGATCTTCTTCGAGCCCAAGCGCCGGTACTGGGACAAGGCGGAGGTGGACACCGCGGCCGGGCTGGCCGGCGCGCTGCCGCTGGACGGCGGCCCGGACGGTGGCCGAGGGCAACGACGTGACCGTGCTCGCGTACGGGCCGATGGTCAGGACCTGCATGGAGGCCGCGGTGGCGGCCCGCGAGGACGGCCGTGCGCTGGAGGTGATCGACCTGCGCTCGCTGTCCCCGCTCGACCTGGGCACCATCGTCGCGTCGGTCCGCCGGACCGGGCGGTGCGTGATCGTGCACGAGGCCCCGGTCACCGGCGGGCTCGGCGCCGAGATCGCCGCGCGGGTCACCGAGGCCTGCTTCTACCAGCTGGAGGCCCCGGTGCTGCGGGTCGGCGGGTTCTCGACCCCCTATCCCCCGTCCCGGCTGGAGGAGCACTACCTGCCGGACCTGGACCGGGTGCTGGACGCCGTCGACCGCACGTTCGCGTACTGAGAGGCCAGAGGATGTCTGAGGTGAAGCAGTTCAGGCTCCCGGACGTCGGCGAGGGGCTGACCGAGGCGGACATCGTCACCTGGCACGTCAAGCCGGGTGACTCTGGTGACGCTCAACCAGGTGATCGTGGAGATCGAAACGGCCAAGGCCGTGGTGGAGCTGCCCAGCCCGTACGAGGGGGTCGTCACGGAGCTGCTGGCCGGGGAAGGGCACGACCGTGGACGTGGGAACGCCGATCATCGCGGTTGACGTGACCGGCGAGGCCGCCACCGAGGCGGGCGGGTGACTCGGCGTCCGCCGCAGCCACGACTCCCGCCGCCAGGGCATCAGAGCCCGCGGCGCGGCAGCGGCCGGGCCTGCCGATCCGGTCACGGCCGCCACCTCCACGCCCGCCGGGGCCGAGTTGCAGGTCGCCTTCGAGCCGGGGATCCATGGGAGCCCGGCGCCGAAGGTGGAGCGGCAGGCGGTGCTGGTCGGGTACGGGGTGAAGCTCGGGACGACGAAGCGGCGGCAGCGGAAGGCGACGGCGCAGGCGGCAGCCACTGCCCCGCCGAAGCCATCGCAGGCGCCTGCCCCCGCCCCGGAGCCGACCCTGGCCCCGGAGACCACCCCGGCCCCAACGCCGGCTCAGCCTCGGCGCCGGCTCCAGTCGCGGCATCGGGCCCGGGAGGGAACGGGCGGGCGGGAGTGCGCCCCGCGGCTAAGCCGCCGGTGCGGAAGCTGGCCAAGGACCTGGGGGTGGACCTGGCGGGGCGCTGGCCGGAACGGGGCCGGACGGGACCATCACGCGGGAGGACGTGCAGGCCGCGGTGGCGGCGCCGGCTGCCCCGGCTGCCCCCGCCGTCTCGCCGGCTAGCCCGGCTGCCGGGCCGGCCACCGTGCCCGCCTGGACGGCTGCGGCATCCGGGCCGCGGGAGGAACGGATAACGGTTCGGGGGGTGCGGAAGCATACGGCGGCGGCGGTCAGCGCGAGCGCTTTTACCGCGCCGCACGTGACCGAGTTCCTGCAGGTGGATGTGACCGCCATGATGGCGGCGGTGCGAGCGGCTGCGGGAGCTGCCGGAGTTCGAGGGGCTGCGGGTGTCGCCGTTGCTGCTGGTGGCCAAGGCGCTGCTGCTGGCGGTGGGGCGGCACCCGATGATCAACTCGTCCTGGGACGAGGGCGCGCAGGAGATCGTGGTCAAGCACTACGTGAACCTGGGGATCGCCGCCGCCACCGGGCGGGGGCTGATCGTGCCGAACATCAAGGACGCCCACACCCTGTCCCTGCCCGGGCCTGGCCGGCGCGCTCGCCCAGCTCACCGCCACCGCCCGGGAGGGCAAGGCCCAGCCGGCCGACCTGGCCGGCGGGACGATCACGATCACCAACGTCGGGCGTGTTCGGGGTGGACGCCGGGACCCCCATCCTGACCCCGGGCGAGGCGGCCATCCTTGCGTTCGGCCAGGTCAGAGAGATGCCGTGGGTGCACGAGGGGCAGCTCGCGGTGCGCCAGGTGACGACACTCTCGCTGTCCTTCGACCACCGGATCGTGGACGGCGACCTCGGGTCGGCGGTCCTGCGCGACGTCGGCGCGATGCTGACCGACCCGGTCACGATGCTGGCCTGGGGCTGACGGCGCCGGGCACAACCGAAGGGACGGCGATGTTCCGCCACGTGGTGCTGTTCACCTGGACGCCGGAGGCGACCGAGGCGCAGAAGGGCGTGGTCGCCAGCGAGCTGGGCAAGCTGCCCGCGGCGATCGACGTGATCCGGGGGTACCGGTTCGGCCCCGACGCGGGGATCAACCCAGCCAACTGCGACTTCGCGCTGGTGGCCGACTTCGACGACGCGGACAGCTACCTGGTCTACCGCGATCATCCGGTGCACCGGAAGGTGGTCGGGGACTACATCAACCCCATCGCGGCGAGCCGCGCCGCGGTCCAGTACCAGATCTGACGGCGGGTCAAGCCGGAAGGCGCGGTCAGAACGCCTCCTCGGGCAGCTCCATCAGGTCGAGCGTGGTCTCCTCGGCGGCGCGGCGCTCCGCCGTCAGCCGGGGCAGGACGGTCTGGGCGAAGAACCGCGACGTGGCCAGCTTGCCCTGGTAGAACGCCCGGTCCCGGTCGCTGTGGCGGGCGTCCTGGCCGTCCAGCGCGGCCAGGGCCACCTCGGCCTGGCGGGCGAGCAGCCAGCCGATCACCAGGTCGCCGAGGGCCATCAGCAGCCGGGTGGTGTTGAGGCCGGCCCGGTAGATCTCGGCCGGGCGCTCCAGCGAGGCGACGGCCCAGCCGGCCATGGCCGAGACCATGGCCTCCACCTCCCCGGCCGCCTGGGCGAGGGCGGTCCGCTCCGGCTTGAGCCTGCCGTTGCCCGCCTCGGCGCCGGCGAACTCGGTGATCTGCGCCAGCAGCGACCGCAGGGCCCGGCCCTCGTCGCGCAGGATCTTCCGGAAGAACAGGTCGAGCCCCTGGATCCCGGTGGTGCCCTCGTACAGGCTGTCGATCTTGGCGTCCCTGATGTACTGCTCGATCGGGTAGTCCTGCAGGTAGCCGGAACCCCCGAGCGTCTGCAGGGACAGGGTGAGCAGCTCGTAGGCGCGCTCGGAGCCGACCGCCTTCACCACCGGGAGCAGCAGGTCGTTCAGCCCGGCGGCGGCGGTGTCCGGCTCGCCGCCGGCCGCCGCGATCTGCAGCGTGTCCTGCAGCGACGCCGTGTACAGCACGAGCGCCCGCATCCCCTCGGCGTACGCCTTCTGCGTCATGAGCATCCGGCGGACGTCGGGGTGGTGCATGATCGTGACCCGCGGCGCCGACTTGTCGGTCATCTGGGTCAGGTCGGCGCCCTGCACCCGCGTCCTGGCGTAATCGAGCGCGTTCAGGTAGCCGGTGGACAGGGTCGCGATGGCCTTCGTCCCGACCATCATCCGGGCGTGCTCGATGATCATGAACATCTGCCGGATGCCGTCGTGGACGTCCCCGACCAGCGTGCCCACCGCGGGCCGCCTGGCCCCGAAGGTGAGCTCGCAGGTGGCCGAGGCCTTGAGGCCCATCTTGTGCTCGAGGTTGGTGACCTCGGCCCCGTTCCGCTCGCCCGAGGTTGCCGTCGGCGTCGACCAGGTACTTGGGCACCAGGAACATGGACAGCCCCTTGGTGCCGGGGCCGTGCCCCTCGGGGCGGGCGAGCACGAGGTGGAAGATGTTCTCCGCCATGTCGTGCTCGGCGCAGGTGATGAACCGCTTGACGCCCTCGATGTGCCAGGTGCCGTCGGGCTGCTGCACCGCCCTGGTGCGGCCCGCGCCCACGTCGGAGCCGGCGTCCGGCTCGGTCAGCACCATGGTCGCGGTCCACCTGCGCTCGATCGCCTGCTCGGCGAACCGCTTCTGCTCCGGGGTGCCGAGCCGCCACAGCAGCTGCGCGAATACGGGGCCGCTGGAGTACATCCAGACCGCCGGGTTGGCACCCAGGATCAGTTCCGCCACCGACCAGCCGAGCGAGCGGGGGGCACGGCTGCCGCCGAGCTCGGGCGGGAGGTCGAGCCGGAACCACTCGGCGTCCACGAACGCCTGGTAGGACTTCTTGAAGCCTTCCGGCATGCGCACCGAGCCGGTGGCCGGATCGAAAACCGGCGGGTTGCGGTCGGCCTCGGCGAACGACTCCGCCAGCGGGCCGGTCGCGAGCCGGTTGACCTCGTCGAGTATCCCCCGGGCCGTCTCCTCGTCGAGATCGGGATAGGGCTCCGCGCCCAGCACGTCCTGGCGGCGGAGCACCTCGAAGAGGTTGAACTCGATGTCACGCAGGTTGCTTTTGTAGTGGCCCATGGCAACTCCGCTTCTTCCGGCCATCGTGTGCTGGTGCCGGCAACGACCGCCCTACTCACGGGTAACAAGCCAATGCTACCCGCTGGTAACTGACTTTGCTACCACTAGTAACGAAGTTGGCGCCGGGGGTTCCTCCTGGGCAGACGGCGTTCTACAGTGAGCCGAGCGGACCATGATCGCACCGGCTGGCGAGGTGGGCAATGGCACTGGCCCTGACCGAAGAGCATCTGGCGCTGGCGGAGTCGGTCCGGGGCTGGGCCGGGCGGGCCGCGCCCGCCGAGGCGCTCCGGGCGGCGGTCGCGGCCGGCGACGGCGGCGCGGCGCTGTACCGGGCACGCTGCGGCCCGCGCTCGCCGGCCAGGGCCTGCTCGGCCTGCACCTGCCCGAGTCACTCGGCGGCCAGGGCTACGGCCTGCCGGAGCTGGCGATCGCCGTGGAAGAGCTGGGCCGGGCCCTGGCGCCGGGGGCCTTCCTGCCGACCGTGCTGGCCAGCGCCATCCTGCACGCGCGCCGGCGGCCGACAGCGCCTGAATGGGCTGGTCAAGGACATGGCGGGCGGCACGCTCACCGGGGCGGTCGGGTTCGCACCGGGCATCTGCGCCACCGGCCCGGCCGCCACCGGGGCCGGCGCCACCGGCACGCTGGTGATCGACGGCGCCTGCGGGCCGGTCCCGGGCGCCGGGCTGGCCGACGTGCTGATCCTGCCCGCCGCCCTGGGCGGGGAGGAGGGCGACCGCCGCTGGGTGGTGGTGGACGCCGCCGACGTGGAGATCACGCAGCTGGACAGCCTCGACCTGACCCGCCAGGCCGCCCGGGTCCGCGCGGATCAGCTGAGCGTCCCCGCCGGAGCGGGTCCTGGATCGGGCTGCCGCCGGGCGCGGTGACGTCGCTGGCCGCGGTCCTGCTGGCCGCCGAGGCCTGCGGCATCGCCGACTGGGCGGTGGCCACCGCCGCCGGATACGCGAAGATCCGCCATCAGTTCGGGCGGCCCATCGGCCAGTTCCAGGCGGTCAAGCACCGCTGCGCCTGGATGCTCACGGCGGCGGAGCAGGCGGCGGCCGCGGCCTGGGACGCGGCCCGGGCCATGCAGGCCGGGAGCCTGGCGACGCCGGCGGCGAGTTCGCCGCCGCGGTGGCCGCGCTGGTCGCGGTGGACGCCGCCGTCAGCTGCGCGCACGAGTGCATCCAGGTGCTCGGGGGCATCGGCTACACCTGGGAGCACGACGCCCACCTGTACTACCGCCGCGCGCTCTCGCTGCGGGCCCTCCTCGGCGGCTCCGGCGACTGGGCCCAGCGGGTGGCCGGGCTCGCGCTCGACGGCGCGAGCCGGCCGCATCAGCATCGACCTCCCGCCGGACGCCGAGCCCGTGCGCGCACAGGTGCGGGCGGAACTGGCGGAGATCGCGGCCGCCCGCCCCGCCGACCGCAACGGGCGCCTGGCCGAGGGTGGCTGGGTCGTCCCGCACCTGCCGCGCCCCTGGGGACGCGAAGCCGGGCCTGCTGGAGCAGCTCGTCATCGCCGAGGAGATGCGGGCGGCCGGGCTGCGCGCGCCGGGGCTCGCGCATCGGCGCCTGGGTGGTCCCCGCCCTGGTCCAGTACGGGACGCCGGAGCAGCAGCAGCGCTTCCTGCCGCCCACCCTGCGCGGCGAGCTGATCTGGTGCCAGCTGTTCAGCGAGCCGGGCGCCGGCTCCGACCTGGCCGGGCTGTCCACCCGCGCGCGAGCGGGCCGACGGGGGGTGGCGGCTGACCGGGCAGAAGATCTGGACCTCGCTGGCGAAGCAGGCGGCCTGGGCCATCTGCGTCGCCCGGACCGACCCGGACGCGCCCCGGCACGACGGGATCAGCTACTTCCTGGTCGACATGGCCTCACCGGGCGTGCAGGTGCGGCCGCTGCGGGAGATGACCGGCGACGCGCTGTTCAACGAGGTCTTCCTCGACGAGGTGTTCGTGCCGGACGACCTGGTGGTCGGCGGGGTCAACCGGGGCTGGCGGGTGGCCCGCACCACCCTGGCCAACGAGCGGGTGTCCCTGTCGCAGTCGTGGACGTTCGGCTGCGGCAACCCCGAGCTGATCGAGGCCGTGCACGGCCTGGGCGCCGGGGCCGGGCAGGCCGTGCTGGAGCGGGCCGGGCACCTGGTCGCCGAGGGCCACGCCATCGACCTGCTGGGGATGCGGGTCACGCTCAAGCAGCTGTCCGGGACCGAGCCGGGCGCCACCGGAAGCGTCCGCAAGCTGCTGGGCATGCGCCACGCGCAGCGGGTCGCCGAGGAATGCTGGGCCCTGACCGGCCCGGACGGTGCGGTTGGCGGCGACCCGGTGGTCGCGGGCGGTGCTGTTCACCCGCGCGCTCACCATCGGCGGCGGCACCACCGACATCCAGCTCAACATCATCGGCGAGCGGATCCTCGGCCTGCCGCGCGATCCGGCGCCGGGCGGCTAGCGGGCGGGCCGGCCAGCGCCCGCGCGCCGGGGCGTCAGCGGCAGGCGGGCCGACACCCGGCGGCCCCAGGCGGCACCTTCCGGGCTGCAGCGCGCCGGCTGGGCATAATTACTTAAATGTAATTCCGCCGTGAAGGGGCAACGGGGCGATGGCTGGCGGCAAGGACTCACCGGGCAAACCGCCGCAGCCGCCGGCTGCGGCACCCCCGGCACCTCCTGCGTCCCCGGCCCTTCCCCGGGCCCGGGGCCTGTCGGCCCGGCAGATCTCGGTGGCCAGGCGGGCCCGGCGACGCCGGGTGCTGCTGCTCGCCTGCGGCCTGATGTCGTCGCTCGTCCTGCTCTTCTCCGCGGCCGCCTGGGGGCTGGCCAGCTACGCCAATGGCGCGGTGGGGCGCATCTTCGCCGGCACGGCCGGCGGCCTCAACGGCCCGCTCAACGTGCTGCTGGCCGGGGTCGACGTGCGCGCCGGCCTGACCCCGGCCCAACAGCGGGTGCTGCACGTGGGAGACGTGCCGAGCTCCAACTCCGACACGCTGATGCTGATCCACATCGCCGGCGACCGGTCCAGCGTGACCGTGGTCAGCCTGCCGCGTGACTCGTGGGTGTTCATCCCCGGGCACGGCATGAACAAGATCAACGCGGCGTTCGGCCTGGGCGGCCCGCGCCTCACGGTGGCCACCGTCGAGCGGGCCACCGGGCTGACCATCAACGACTTCATCGAGGTCAACTTCCTCGGCTTCGTCAAGGTCATCGACGCGCTCGGCGGGGTGAACATCTGCCTGCCGCAGGCCGTGGACGACCCCTACAGCGGGCTGCACCTGAGCGCCGGGGTTCACCACGTCAACGGCATCACGGCGCTCAAGTACGCGCGCGACCGGCATTCCTTCGCCGCCTCCGACCTGGCCAGGATCACCGACCAGCAGAGCCTGCTGGCCTCGCTCCTGCAGGAGGCGATCAGCTCCGGCACCCTGACCAACCCGCTGCGGCTGGGCCGGTTCCTGGCCGCCGTGCCCGGTGTGCTCAAGGTGGACCAGAACCTGGACCTGACCGCCCTGGCCGACCAGCTGCGCGGCATCACGCCCGCCGAGGTGCACTTCCTGACCGTGCCGCTGGCCAACACGAACTACCTGGCCCCGAACGGCGAGTCGGCCGTGCTGTGGAACACCGCCGCGGCGGGCGGCCTGTTCAGCGCGCTCCGGGCCGACCAGCCGGTCGGCCCCACGCCGGCCGCCGCGGCGCGGCCCAGCAGACCGCGGCTGCGCCCGAGCCAGGTGGCGGTGGACGTCTACAACGGGACGCTGATCGGCGGGTTGTCCGCGAGCACCGGCGCGGCCCTGTCCTCGCTCGGCTTCCAGGTCCATTCCGGCCTCAACTGGCCCGCGCACGACATCACGCGGAGCCTCATCGAGTTCCCGCCGGGCCAGCGGGCCGGGGCCCGCCTGCTGCGGACGGCCCTGCCCGGGGCGGCGCTGAGCCAGACGAGCGGGCTGCCCCGGATCAGGGTCGTGCTCGGCACGGCCGACCACACCGTCAGCGGCGGCGGCCCGGCGCCGGCTCCGGCCGCATCCACCGACACGGGGTCGAGATCGGCCGCCCAGGCCGCCTGCCGGTAGCCGCTGCCGTCGCGGCCGGCGCCGCGGCCCGGGCGGCCGGGTCAAGAAATGGGAAAGAGACAGTCCGGGAAAGGGAAAAGGGAACCGCAAAGTAACCCTCACCGGGGCAGAAGCCGTCCTACGGTATAGATCTTCCTGAGAGCGGGATCTTCACCTTTCATCACGCGCGTAGCCGTGCTCGTGGCCGTGACGCATGCCCGTTTCCTCCGGCGACCTACTGAGGGGTTCCATGCACCCACGCGGGTACCGCGTCCGCCTCTCCGCCCGGCGGCTGCTTCTGGCCATGACCGGGCTGGCCCTCATGCTGGGCGCGCTGCCCGCGCTGACCGGCGCCCTGCCGGGCACGACCGCGGGCACCGCGCGGGCCGACGACGTCACCGCCTCGCAGGACGTGATGCGCAACGGCTGGGACGCCAGCGAGCCGAACATGGGGCCGTCCGTGGTCCCCACGTTCACCCAGCTGTTCGACACGCCGGTGTCCGGGCAGGTGTACGCGCAGCCGCTGGTGGTCGGGTCCACGGTGGTCGTGGCCACCGAGAACGACTGGGTGTACGGGCTGGACGCCGCCACCGGCGTGGTGAACTGGTCCACGCATGTCGGCACCGCCTGGGACATCGCCAAGTCGTCCGTGCCGAAGCTGGCCAACTGCGGTGACCTGACCCCGATGGTGGGGGTGACCGGCACCCCGGTCTACGACCCCACCAGCGGGCACGTGTACTTCTTCGCCAACGCGCTCAACGCCAACGGCAACGCGAGGTTCTACCTGTTCGGGATCGACCCCACCAACGGGAACGTCACCACGAAGATCCTCATCTGGGGGAACCCGAGCAACGACGCCAACCTCACCTTCAACCCCCAGTACCAGGGCCAGCGGACCGGCGCTCTGCTCCTCAACGGGTGGGTGTACGGGGGGTTCGCCTCGCACTGCGACAAGCAGCCCTACGCCGGGTACGTGGCGGGCGTCAACCTCTCGTCGAGCGCCTTCACCCTGTGGACCGACGAGTCGGGGGTGACCTACAACGAGGCGGGCATCTGGCAGAGCGGCGGCGGCATGATGTCCGACGGGTCCGGCCGGATCTTCTTCACCTCCGGCAACGGCGTCTCCCCCAGCGTCCGGGCGGGCAGTTCTCCCGGCGGCCAGCTCGCCGAGTCGGTGGTCCGGCTGGGGGTCAACGCGAGCGGAACGCTGTCGGCCCAGGACTTCTTCAGCCCGGCCAACGCGCCCTCCCTGGACGCCGCGGACACCGACTTCGGGGCGGGCGGTCCGGTGGGTATCCCGTTCGGCACCTCCACGTTCCCCAACTTGCTGGCCCAGGCCGGCAAGGACGGCCGGATCTTCCTGCTCAACCGCTCCGCCCTCGGCGGCCGGGAGCAGGGCGCGGGCAAGACCGACAACGACCTGTTCGTGACCAAGTCCTACGGCGGAGCCTGGGGGCACCCCGCGGTGTTCGGCGACACCCCCATGACCCAGGCCAACGCCGGCAGCACCCCCACCGACAACGACTTCCTGGTCAGCGTGGGCAAGAACGACGTCCTGCGGATATTCAGGTTCGGCGACAACACCGCCGACAAGCCGGTGATCTCCGACGTAGGCGCCAGCTCCCTGACCAACCCCTACACCTCCGGCTCCCCGGTGATCACCTCCAACGGCGACGACCCCAGCAGCGCGGTCATCTGGGAGGTCCACGCGGGCGGTGAGTCCGGCGCGGGCTCCGAGCTCGACGCCTACGCGTTCGGCAGCCTGATCTCCACCGGCGGCACGCCGTCCCCGTGCACGTCGAAGAGCCAGTGCATCATCTCGCCGATCTGGCACATGACGATCCCCGAGGACGCCACCAAGTTCGCGATCCCGGCCACCAGCAACGGGCGGGTCTACATCGCCACCCGCGGCGACAACACCAACGGCCAGGTGATCGGCTACGGGGTCGCGCCCCCGTCGGCGCCGCCGGTGCAGGCCGCGACCACCATGCTGCCGCAGACGAGCGTCAGCGCCACCACCACCAAGGACGTCTCCATCACCGCGAAGAACGCGGTCACCATCACCCAGGTGGCCGCCAGCACCGGCGCGTCCAACTCGCTCGCCCCGGCCAGCCAGTTCGCGGTGGGCCAGCTGACCGAGACCCCGGCGGGCGGCGCGAGCGCGCAGCCGGTGACGCTGCCGGTCAAACTGGCCAAGGGCGCCAAGCTGCACTCGCTGGTGAAGTTCTCCCCCGCGGCCCCGGGCACGGCCAACGGGACGGTGTCGTTCACGACCAGCACCGGCCGGGTCCGGCACGTCCCGGTGACCGGCACCGGCGCCAGGCCCGGGCTGTACGCGGTGCCCGGCACGCTGGCGTTCCCGTTCGCCCCCGACCAGGGGCTCACCAACGTGCCGGTGGGGATCTCGGTGGTGCAGTTGGTGGACGTCATCAACGGCGGCAGCACCACCGACCGGGTGACCTCGGTCACCCCGCCGGCCAGCCCGTTCGTCGCCACCGACCTGCCTACGGCCGGCCAGCAGATCAAGCCGGGGCAGGCGCTTGTGGTGAAGGTCACCTACGCGCCGCAACAGCCCGGGACCAACACCGGCTCCCTCGGGATCACCGACAGCACCGGGAAGCATCTGACCATCCCGCTGTCCGGGTCCGCCACCGCGTCGGTGAGCCAGGTGACGGCGGCCGACTCAGCCGTGGACTTCGGGTCGGTGCCGGTCGGGCAGACGGTGACGAAGACGGTGCACGTCACCAACACGGGAAACGTGCCCGCCACGGTGAGCGTGCCAGGCCGTGCCCAAGGCCCCGTTCCACTCGCGGTTCCACGTCTTCGCCGGGCTGCCGTTCAATCCGGGCTACTCGCTGACGATCCCGGTCACGTTCACCCCGGCCCGGGCCGGGACGTTCAGCACCCCGTACGTCTTCCACTGGACGGACCGGACCGGCAGCCACTCGCTGACCGTGACCCTCACCGGCACGGGCGTGGCGGCCGGCACCGCCGCGCCGGCCAGCCCCGTCGGGTCAGGGTCAGCCAGCCCCAGCGCGCCGGCCAGCCCCAGCACGTCGCCCAGTTCCGGCTGAACGGGGCGTTCCCCGCCGCTCAGGGGCATGCTGCTGAACGAGGCATTCCCCAGGCCGCTCAGGGCATGCTGGTCGTCTGCGGGCCGCTGCCCTTCTTGGCGGACGGGGGCGGGTCGCCGTCCCTCTTGCCGGACGGTGGCGGGTCGCCGTCCCTCTTGCCGGACGGTGGCGGGTCGCCGTCCTTCTTGCCGGACGGTGGCGGGTCGCCGTCCTTCTTGCTGGACGGGGGCGGGTCGCCGTCCTTCTTGCTGGACGGGGGCGGGTCGCCGTCCTCTGTGCCGGACGGCGGGCTGCTGCTGTCGCCGAGCCCCTGCTCGGCCTCCTGCCGGGACAGCGCCTTGACCAGCCGGTCGATCTTGGCGGCACCGTCGGGGCCGCCCCGGTCCGTTCGCTCGGCGTAGACCGCGGCGCCCAGGTCGCGGAACATGGCGTCGGCCCGCCGCCGCGCCTGGGCCTGATCAAGCATGACCCTGCCCTCCTGGGCGGCTTCCTGGGTCTTCTGCGCAAGCTGGGCGGCCTGCTCCCGCACCCGGTCCATCAATCCCATCGTGTCCTCCGTGGACTGAAATCTCCCTCCCCAGCGTAGGGCCGGTGCGGTGCCCACGGTGCTCAGCCCGTCGCGCCCGGCCCCATCGGCCGGTGCCGATCGATGACCGTCCGGTTACCCTGGGTAGCCGCTAGGCCGCGCCGGAACCGGCTGATACCCTCGAAGACGCATGCCGCGAACGGCCGGACGAGGAGGCCTCACCGTGACCCGCACCATTGGTGGCCGCCGTCGGGTGCCGCTTGTGTGCCGCCGTCATGTGGACCTGCTGCGCGTATCCAGCGCCGTCTGTCGCTCCTGCCGCTGACCCCCGTCCGCCCGCGTGCCGCCCGCGCCGTCCCCTGGCGCCTGGGCCGCCGCGAGTCCGCCCGCAGCAGAAGGACCAGCGACATGCCAGCCCCAACCCGCCGGGGCCAGGGCCAGTGGGCCCTCGGCCACCATGAGCCGCTGAACGCGGCCGAGCGCTTCAAGAAAGACGACGACGGACTCAACGTCCGCGAGCGGATCATCAACCGGTACGCCCACCTGGGGTTCGACTCGATCGACCCGGCCGACCTGCGCGGCAGGTTCCGCTGGTGGGGCCTGTACACCCAGCGCCGCCCCGGCATCGGCGGCGGCAAGACGGGCGCCCTCGACGACGCCGAGATCGAGGCGCCCCACTTCATGATGCGCGTGCGCATCCCGGGCGGGCAGCTGTCCGCCGAGCAGCTGCGCACGGTCGCGGGGATCGCCAAGGAGTACGGCCGCGACCTGGCCGACATCACCGACCGGCAGAACGTGCAGTTCCACTGGCTGTCCATCGAGGACGTGCCGGCGATCTGGGAGCGGCTCGAGTCGGTGGGCCTGTCCAGCCAGCAGGCCTGCGGCGACGTCCCGCGCAACATCCTCGGCTGCCCGGTGGCCGGCATCGACGCCAGCGAGATCCTCGACGCCAGCCCGATGCTGCGCGCGGCCGAGGAGGTGGCGACCACCCACCCCGGGTTCACCAACCTGCCGCGCAAGTACAAGACCACCGTCAGCGGCTGCGCCTCCCTGTGCACCGCGCACGAGATCAACGACATCTCGTTCGTCGGCGTGACCGGCCCGGGCGGCACGCCCGGGTTCGATCTGTGGGTGGGCGGCGGCCTGTCCACCAACCCGATGCTCGCCCAGCGGCTCGGCGTGTTCGTCGAGCCGGACCGGGTCCCGGAGGTGTGGGCCGGGGTGACCGGCGTGTTCCGCGACTACGGCTACCGGCGGCTGCGCAGCCGGGCGCGGCTGAAGTGTCGCCGACTGGGGGCGGAGCGGTTCCGCGAGGTGCTGGAGAAGGAGATTCCTGGTCGCCGACTGGGGCACCGAGCGGTTCCGGGAGGTGCTGGAAAAGGAGTACCTGGGCGGCGCCCTGCCCGACGGCCCGGCCCCGGTGATCCCGCCCGCCGGTGACCGCGACCACATCGGCGTGCACCGGCAGCGGGACGGGCGCTACTACCTGGGCGTGGCGCCGAGCGTGGGCCGGACCTCCGGCACCCTGCTCTGGCAGGTCGCCGACCTCGCCGAGGCGTACGGGTCCGGCCGGGTGCGCACCACGGCCCAGCAGAAGCTGCTCATCCTCGACGTGCCGGAGGGCCAGGTAACCGAGCTGGCGGAGGAGCTGGCCGCCCGCGACCTGCTGGTGACGCCGTCGGCGTTCCGGCGCGGCACGATGGCCTGCACCGGGATCGAGTTCTGCAAGCTGGCGATCGTGGAGACCAAGCAGCGGGCCGCCGACCTGTACAGGGAGCTGGAGCGGCGGCTGCCCGGCTTCGACACCCCGATCAGCATCAACGTCAACGGCTGCCCCAACTCCTGCGCCCGGTTCCAGGTCGCCGACATCGGGCTCAAGGGCTCGACCGTGGACGGCGGCGAGGGATTCCAGGTCCACCTGGGCGGCTCGCTCGGGACCGACCCGGCGTTCGGCCGCAAGCTGCGCGGGCTGAAGGTGGGCGCGGACGGCCTGGCCGACTACGTCGAGCGGGTCCTGCGCAACTACCTCGCCGACCGGGCCGACGGCGAGCAGTTCGCCACCTGGGCCCGCCGCGCCGACGAACGGCTGCTGGTGTGAGCGGGCACGAGGGCGCGGAGCCCGCGGCGAACGGCAGGTGCCGTTCTACTGCCCGTACTGCGGGGACGAGGACCTGCGCCCGGCCGGGCCGACGGCCGGAAGCTGGCGCTGCGGGGCGTGCTCGCGTGCGTTCGAGCTGCGGTTCGCCGGGGTCGCCCCCGGCGGCCAGGACCGGGTGCCCGCGGGCGGCGGAGGAGCGCCGTCATGACCTACCCGCTCATGCTCGACCTCACCGGACGCCGGGTGGTGGTCGTCGGCGGCGGCCGGGTGGCGCTCCGCCGGGCCCGGGCCCTGCTGGCGGCGGGCGCGCTGGTGCACGTCATCGCGCCGCAGGTGGATCCCGCGCTGGCCGGCCTGGAGGTCACCGTCAGCCGCCGGCGAGTATCGCGACGGCGACCTGGCAGAGGCGTGGCTGGCCCACGCCGCCACCGGCGACCCGGCGGTCAACGCCCAGGTCGCCGCCGATGCGCAGCGCCTGCGGATCTGGTGCGTGCGCGCCGACGACGCGGCCGCCTCGGCGGCCTGGACGCCCGCCGTGGCCAGGGACGGGGAGATCACCGTCGCCGTGACCGCCGGCGGCGACCCGGAGCGGGCAAAACGGCTGCGCACCGCGATCGCGTTCGCCCTCGCCGAGGGGGCGCTGCCCGTGAGACCGCGGCGCCGGGGCACCCTTGGCAAGGTGGCCCTGGTCGGCGGCGGCCCCGGGGATCCCGGGCTGCTGACCGTGCGCGGCCGCCGGCTGCTGGCCGAGGCGGACGTGGTGGTCGCCGACCGGCTCGCGCCCCGCGACGTGCTCGCCGGGCTCGGTCCCGACGTGGAGGTGATCGACGCGGGCAAGGCGCCGCACGCCCACGCACCTGACCCAGGAGCAGATCAACACGCTGCTGGTGGAGCGGGCGCGGGCGGGCCAGCAGGTGGTGCGGCTCAAGGGCGGCGACCCGTTCGTCTTCGGCCGCGGCGGCGAGGAGGCGCTGGCCTGCGTCCGGGCCGGGGTCCCGTTCGAGGTCGTGCCGGGGGTCACCAGCGCGGTGGCCGTCCCGGCCTGCGCCGGTATCCCGGTCACCCACCGGGGCATCACCCAGGACTTCGCGGTGGTGTCGGCCCATCTCGATCCCTCGCACCCGGGCGCGACCGTGGACTGGGAGGCGCTCGCGGCCGGCCCGGGCACGCTGGTGCTGCTGATGGCCGTCGCCCGGCTGCCCGAGGTCGCGCGGGAACTGGTCAAGCGGGGACGGGACGCCAGCACCCCGGCCGCGGTGATCTGTGACGGCACCACCGAGCGGCAGCAGGTGCTGGTATCGACGCTCGGGCAGGTGGCGGAGGACGCGGCGGCCAGCGGCGTCAGGCCGCCCGCGGTCGTCGTGGTGGGCGAGGTCGTCAGGCTGCGGGAGGCGCTCGGGCTGGCGGCACCGGCGCGGGACACGCTGGGTGCGGCATGAGCCGCCCGGTGCTGCTCGCGGTCGCGCACGGCAGCCGCGACCCGGCGGCCCAGCAGACGGTGCTGTCGCTCGCCGGGCGGGCCGGCGGCCTGGCACCCGGCGTCGAGGTGCGGACGGCCTTCGTCCAGAACGCCCGGCCGTCGCTGGCCGAGGCGCTCAGCGCGGCCGGCCAGCGCCACGTCGTCGTCGTCCCGCTGCTGCTCTCGGCGGGCTATCACCTCAGCACGGACATCGCCGAGGCGGCCGGGCGGGCCGGGGTCCCGGTGGCCCCCCCGCTCGGGCCCGACCCCGGGCTCGTGCCCGCGCTGGCCGACCGCCTGCGCGCGGCGGGGGTGCCGCCCGGGACCCCGGTGGTGCTGGCGGCGGCCGGCTCCACCGATCCACGCGCCGCCGCGCGACGCCCGCAACCAGGCGGCCCTGCTGGCCTCCCACCTGCAGGCGCCGGTGCTGGCGGCCTTCGCGTCGGCCGCCCGGCCCGCGGTGGGCGAGGCGGCCGCCGACCTGGCCGCCCGCACCGGCGGGCCGGTGGCGGTGGCCAGCTACCTGCTGGCGCCGGGCGTCTTCGCCGACCGGCTCAGCGCGAGCGGGGCGGCGTGGGTCAGTGCCCCGCTCGGCGACCATCCCGCCGTGGCCGGCCTGATCCTGGAGCGCTTCCGCAGCGTCGCGGAACAGCCGCTGCTCGCCGGGAGCGGAAGCCGCCGCTGACCTGGCCTGATCCTCGACGAGGAGGGCGCGGCGCTGGCCGCCATATCGGTCATTGACGTTTGAGAAACCGTGATCGGGTAGGTGGGCCCCCCGGGAAGTCGATCAGGGGAGGAGCCGATGGCTACCTGGTTCTGGATTGTGATCGTTATCGTCGTGGTGCTGATCGCACTGGCGGCGGTCATGGCGGCGCGGCGGCGCAGGACGACGGCGCTGCGCGAGCGTTTCGGCCCCGAGTATGACCGCACCGTGGGCGCACGCGAGGGCCAGCGTGCGGCCGAGGCCGAGCTCCGTGACCGGGAGAAGCAGCGCGCCCGGCTCGACATCAAGCCGCTGTCCGAGGCCGCCCGGGTGCGCTACACCGAGGAATGGCGCGTCATCCAGCAGGACTTCGTGGACCAGCCGGAAGAGGCAACCACCGCGGGCTATGACCTGGTGAACCGGGTGATGGCCGAACGCGGGTACCCCATGCAGGACTTCGACGCCCGGGCCGACCTGGTGTCGGTGGACCACCCGGACGTGGTGGACAACTACCGGGTCGCCCACGGGATCCACGACCGGGCCCGCCAGCACCAGGCGAGCACCGAGGACCTGCGGGAGGCGCTGCTCCGGTACCGCTCACTGTTCGAGGATCTGCTGCGGCCCGATGGCCACGCGGCCGTGCCGGACGGGCAGGCCGTCCCGGAACCGAGGCAGCCCGTCAGCGACCCGGCCCTCAGCCGACCGGCCCGTGACCGACCGGCCCGTCACCGACCGGCCCGTGAGCGACGGGCCCGTCAGCGGTCGGCCCGCGCGCAGCCAGCAGGCCACCGAGGTGGAGGCCAGCAATGACGAATACTGAGCGCGAATGGCGCGACGGCCAGCCCGCGGGCACCGGGCTGGATGAGAGCACCGGCCCCGACCACCCCGCACCGGCGGCGCGACCCGCTGGCCGAACAGGTGCATGAGAGCGACCCACTGGTGGAGCACGGCACGAGGATGACCCACTGGTGGAACGCGTCGGCGAGGAACTGACGCCGCTGAGCCGAACGCGTCGGCGGGGACGACCGCTGGCCGAACGCGCCGGCGGGGACGAGCCGCTGGCCGAACGCGCCGGTGAGGGCAGGCCGCTGGTGGAAGAGGTTCCCGAGCCTGCCGGGCTGGCCTCGGCCGGCGACCAGGAGCGCTTCGTGGCCCGCTGGCAGGAGATCCAGGCCGGGTTCGTGGACGAGCCGCGAAGGGCCGTCCAGGATGCCGACGCCCTCGTCGTGGACATGATGGACCGGCTGGCCCGGATGCTCGCCAGCGAGCGTGAGCAGCTCGAGTCGCTCGGAGAGGCGGGCAAGGTCTCGACCGAGGACCTTCGCCAGGGGCTGCGGCGCTACCGCGCCTTGTTCGACCGGCTGATGGCCGTCTAGGTTCCGGCGGGCCCACCCCCCCGGGCCCGTCGCATCGCCGCCACCGCGCCCAGAGCATGCGGTGGCGGCGATGCTCATTTCGGGGGGCGTTGGCTACCTTAGCCCTGGGCAGTACTGGCCGGGCTTCTCGCCTCGGCCGGCATCGTGGAGGACGCACCGCCTGGCGCTGGTCAGCGCCTCCGGCGCCCTCGGTAGCGGGCGGACGCCGCGGCCGCGCCGCGGCCGGCGGCCAGGCGCGCCGGGGCGGCCGCTTCCTGTATCGCGGCCGCCGGACGTGGCTGGGGCGCGGACGGCTTGGCGTGTTTCCCGGCTATCGAGCGCAGCAATGCGGAGCCGGGGTTGACGGTGGCGGCGAGCGGGACGATGTGCGCCTTACGCATCAGGGCGCGCACGTCCCCCGCCTGTGCGGGGGTCTGCAGGGTGACCACCACGCCGCTGGCGCCGGCCCGGCCGGTCCGGCCGGAGCGGTGCAGGTACGCCTTGTGCTCGGACGGCGGGTCGGCGTGGATGACGAGGTCGATGCCGTCCACATGGATGCCGCGGGCGGCGATGTCGGTGGCGACCAGCACGCAGACGGCCCCGGAGGCGAAGCGCGCGAGGTTGCGCTCGCGGGCGGGCTGGGTGAGGTTTCCGTGCAGCTCGGCAGCGGGGATGTGGGCGGCGGTCAGCTGGCGGGCAAGCTTGCGCGCACCGTACTTGGTCCGGGTGAAGATCAGCGATCGGCCGCCCGTCCCGGCGAGGGCGGCAACCACCCCGGTCCGGTCCGTGGGGGCGACGGTGAGCAGGTGATGGACGATCGGCGCGGGAGCCTCGGGCGGGTCGACGGCATGCTCGGCCGGGTGGTGGAGGAACCGGCGGACCAGGACGTTGACGGCGTGGTCGAGGGTCGCGGAGAAGAGCATCCGCTGGCCCTCCGGCGGGGTCGCGTCCAGCAGCCGACGGACTGCGGGCAGGAAGCCGAGGTCGGCCATGTGATCGGCTTCGTCCACCACGCTGATCTCGACGTCGCCGAGATGGCAGTGACCCTGATCGATCAGGTCGGCGAGACGGCCAGGGCAGGCGACGACGATGTCCACCCGGTTACGCAGCGCCGTCACCTGCGGCCGTTGTGACGTGCCGCCGAAGATCGTGGCGACCTTCAAGCCAACGGCCTTCACCAGCGGCCGCAGGACATCCTGGACCTGGCTGGCCAGCTCGCGGGTCGGCACGAGCACCAGCCCGCGGGGGCGGCCGGCGCTGGTGTGCCCACCGGCCAGCCTGGCGGCCAGCGGGATGCCGAACGCCAGGGTCTTGCCCGAGCCGGTACGGCCCCGGCCGAGGATGTCGGCTCCGGCCAAGGCGTCGGGCAGGACCGCAGCCTGGATGGGGAAGGGCGCGTCAATGCCCGCGGCGGCCAGCGCGGCGGCCAGCGGCGCCGGCACGCCGAGCGAGGCGAAAGTGCGGCCGTGCGCCGCGTCCGCCGGCCTGGTATGGCGACTCTCCCGGCGCAGGGCAGGAGTACGTTCAATGGGCTGAGCTGTCATGAATGCCGTCTTCCGGACTCGGGTGGCCGCATTTGCGGGCCGCCACGTCCGTGGAAACCAGCTCGCCCCTTGAGCGATGTACGACCGGCGCGCCGGCAGGGCTGCGCCTCACTGGATGCAGTGCGCCTCTGAGGTTACCTCAGGCGGGGTTATGGTGCGTGCGGCGCCGGGCAACCGGCGGGTCGGCACCCCATACGGGCCAGGAAAGGCGCATGATGGTAGCGATGAAGCCACCACGCGCCGAGACGCGCCGCTACCTGCCTGGCAGTCCGTTCAAGCCGCCAGCTCCCCCGCCACCGGCCGAGACGTTCGCCGTGCACGATCAGGTGACGCACGACAAATACGGCCTCGGCGTCATCCTCGGCGTGGAGGACGACATCGCTGTGCTCGTCGCCTTCGGCCCGCAACGGCTGCGGATCCCGGTCCCCTGCGCCAAGCTGACCAAGCTGTGACGCCCCTCAGCCGGGTGGCTGAGGGGCCGGAGCAGCAGAGGGGCTAGAGCGGCTGGACCTGCTCGGCCTGCGGGCCCTTGGGTCCCCGGCCGGCGGTGTACTCGACCCGCTGGTTCTCCTGCAGGCTGCGGTAACCGTCAGCCTGGATGGCGGAGTGGTGAACGAAGACGTCGTCGGTGCCGTCGTCGGGGGCGATGAAACCGTACCCCTTGTCAGCGTTGAACCACTTCACGGTGCCCTGGGCCATGTGCCTTCTCCTGATGGGATGATCTTCAGGACGCACACGCGTGCGACCTGGGCTGGCGCGGCCGCCTGCCTGTGAAGGCCTGGCCTGGATGCCCGCGGCGCCCGCTGTCAGAATTTCGCAGGCGCTGTGACACGTATACGAACTCCGGCTCCAACCGCGTCCATTAAACACCATCGCGCGGCCGGAGCCCGCCTTCCGGCCGGAGTGACGGCTCAAACTGAGAACCACGGCAGCCGCCACCGAGGTACATAGATCACGATGGCCCACAAATCGTGGGGCTCCCGGATTCTCCGGTGAGAGGAGCGGCCATGACCTCCCTCGATGCAGGCGCTGATGAGTCCGGGCCGCGCCCACGGTGGAAGTGGAAGAAGTCACCCCCGAGTCGGCCCCGACCGGGCCCTGACCGGCGACCCCACCGGGCTGGGCCTCGCGTGTTTCATCATGGGCGCGGTGGCGCTCGGCCTGTCGCTGGTCGGCGTCGTGCCCGCGCGGGCCCTCGGCGCGCCCCTGGCCATCATTCTCGGGGCGACGTCCGGGGCTGATCATCACGACGATCTGGGCGCCGCGCTCGGCCAGAGCGCGGTGGCGACCGTCTTCGGCATCTTCGCCGCCTTCTGGCTGAGCTACTTCCTGCTCGTGACCGCGCTGATCCGCGGCTGGTTCGGGATCCTCGCGCCGGACGTGACCTCCACCCTGGAGCTGTTCCTGATCACCTGGCTGGTCGTCGTGGTGATGCTCACCCTGGCGACGCTCCGGCTGCCGGTGTCCTTCACGGTGGTGTTCGTGCTCGTGGCTGTCACGGTGCTGCTGGTGCTGCTCGGCACCGAACAGGCATCGAGCGGCCTGACGAAGACCGCCGGGTACTTCCTGCTGGCGGCCGCCGCCGTGGGTGTCTATCTGTTCTTCAACTCGGTCTCGCTGGCCACCGGCGGCAAGGCGCTCCCGCTCGGCTCGCCGCTCCTGAAGTGACGGCGGCTACGCCGCCCCGGTCACCTCGCTGACCGTTACCCACCGGCCCTGCGCCGCCGATGCCTCCATCGCGTCGCACACGGCCTGCACCGCCGCGCCCTGGCCGAACCCCGGGCTCCACGGCGCGTCCGGCCAGCCTTCCAGCAGGTCGGCGACTTGATTGCCAAACGATGCGCCGTACCCGATGCCCTGCCCGATCGGCCACCAGCTGCCCGCGTAGGGGTGGCTGGGATGCTCGGCCCGGATCCGCCGCATGCCGTACAGGCCCGGGTCGTCGCCGGCGCTGCCGTAGCGCAGCTCGTTGAGCCGCGCGTAGTCGAACACCAGCGTGCCGCGGCTGCCGTTCACCTCGACCGTGAGGTCACACGGGCGGCGGACCGCGGCGCGCGCGACCTCCATCGCCCCGAGCGCACCGGACTCGAACCGCAGCAGCGCGCTGGAGGCGTCATCGACGGTCACCGCCCGCGCCCCGCCTGGCGGCGCGCCGGCCCGCCCGGCCCCCCGGGCCGCTCCCGGCAGCGGCCGCTCGGCGGATGAACGTCTCGGATTGCGCGCAGACCGCGCGTATCTCCCCGGCCATCCACAGGGCCATGTCGATCAGGTGGCTGCCCAGGTCGGCGATGGTCGTGCCGCCCATCTGCCGGTCGAACCGCCAGTCGTACGGGGTGTCAGGGTCGGTGAACTCGTCCGACAGCCAGGTCGCCCGCCACAGCCGGACCTCGCCGACGGCGCCGTCGGCGACCATGCGCCGCATCAGCGCGATCGCGGGCAGCCGCCGGTAGTTGAAGCCCACCGCGTGGTGGACCCCGGCGCCGGTCACCGCGGCCAGGGCCGCCGCGGCCTCGGGGTAGGTGAGGGCGAGCGGCTTCTCACACAGGACGGCCTTGCCCGCCGCCGCGGCGGCCTGCGCGATCTCCGCGTGCGTGCCGGGCGGGGTGCAGATGTCGACCACGTCGATGTCGTCCCGCGTGACCAGGGCGCGCCAGTCGGTGGTGTGCTCAGCGATGCCGTACGCGGCCGCGGCGGCGGCCACCGCCGGCCCGTTGCGGCCGGACATCACGCTGACCACGGGCGTGACCGGCAGCGGGCGCAGCATCGGCGCGACCCGGTAGCCGTAGCTGTGCGCCTTGCCCATCACGCCGTACCCGACGATCCCGATCCGCAGCTCCGGCGGGCCGCACCGGCCCGGCTGCCCGCTCATGACGGCTCCCTGCCTGGGCCTGGCTCCCCGCTCACGCCCCACTCCCCGCCGCACCATCACCGGAGAGTGCCGGAATCGCCGCCGCCGCCTGTTCCGCCGCCGTCAGGGCCGCGATCGCGTCGGCGCCGGTGGCGCCCTCGCACGGGCCGCCGCGGGCGAACGCGGCGAAGCTCTCGGCCTGCAGCCGCACCGCCTCCAGCTGGGCGCGCTCCCCCTCCGCCGGGTCGAGGAAGTCGCAGCGCACGGTGCCGCGGGTGCCGAACGCCTCCGCCCGCGCCATGTCGCCCGCGGGGTGATACCGGCCCAGCGAGATGAAGCCGGCTGCCGCCGCCGGACAGCTCGCGCGATCACCTGCGCGCCGTCCACATCCGGGGCCTGGTCCGGGGGCTCGCCGAGCCCGCCGGGGACCAGGCCGGACGCCACCGCCGACAGGCCGGTGATGTCCTGGCCGGTCAGCCAGCGGAGCTGGTCGAACTCGTGCACGCCCATGTCGATGAGGATGCCGCCGCTGTGGGCGCGGAACGCCGCCGACGGCGGCTCCAGTCGTCCCACTGGTAGCAGGTCACCAGGTGAACGGTGCCCAGCTCGCCGGCGGCCATCCGCTCGCGCAGCTCCCGCAGCATGGGCACGTACCGCCGCCAGTACGCGACCTGGAACGGCACCCCCGCCACCGCCGCGGTCTCCACCGCCGCCCGGGTCTGCGCGGCGGTCACCCCGCACGGCTTCTCGCACAGGATCGGCAGGCCGCGCGCGGCCACCTCGGAGATGATCGCGGCGTGCTGGTCGCTGGGCGCGGTGATCAGGACCCCGTCGAGCGCCGCGCCGTCCAGCATCGGCCCGATGCCGGGGTAGAGCGCCGCGCCGGAGGGCTCCAGGGCGCGGCGCGCCCGCTCCGACACCTCGGCGATGGCCGTCACCGCTACGCGCTCCGAGCCGGCGAAGGCCCGCAGGTGGGTACGGCCCATCCGGCCCGCCCCGATCAGCCCGAGCCGGAACGACGGCGGCATGTCAGAGCCCTCGTTGCGAAAGAAAGGCACGGTTGTGCCGCTGTTCCTCGGCCGCCCGCGCGAACCGCTCCGCGCTGCGGGGCAGGATGTCCTGCTCCACCACCAGCCAGCCGCCGAACGAGATGCCCCGCAGGCCGTCCAGGATGGCGTCCACGTCCAGGTCGCCGTGGCCGAGCTCGCAGAACGCCTCGCGGGACCAGATATCGGTCGCGGGCGCGCCGTCGGCGACGATCCCGGCCATGACGGTGCGCACGCCGTCCTTCAGGTGCACGTGGTTGACGCGGTCGCCCCAGTCCCTGAGCATGGCGACCGGGTCGCCGCCGCCGATCATCATGTGCCCGGTCTCCAGGCAGAGCCCGATGTCGGACCGGTCGAGCACCTCCCCGATCTCCCACGGCGCCTCGACGTAGGTGCCGGTCTCCGGGTGGAAGGTGGGCTCGTAGCCGCGGTCGTGGCAGCGGCCGACCACCCGGGCCAGGCCCTCGGCGAACCTCCGCCATCCGTCGGCGTCGAGGCCGAGGGAGGGCTGCCCGGCGGACCGGCCGGGCTGGCTGCGCCGCTGCGGGCTGCCCGGCGTCGGCCAGGGTGGGCCGCGGCGGCGGCCCGGGCAGGTAGGACCGCACCGCGTCGAACGCGTCCAGCAGGGCGTCCAGTTCGCCGAGCGCCTGCTCCAGCGCGTCATGGTCGGCGTAGGGGAGCTCCAGGTAGCCGCCGGCCAGGCCCAGGTTCCGCTCCGCCAGCAGCTCGCCCAGCCGGGTCCCGCTGCCCAGGTACCCGACCGGGCCGAGGTCGATGCCCGCGTAGCCGGCCGCGGCCACCTGGTCGAGGACGCCGATCCCGTCGGGCACGTTCGGGTCGTGGCCCACCGTGATCTCGAACGCGCCGTAGCTGACCGGGGCGTTCGCCACGGCTATCCCCGCCCGGGCCTCGGCCTGTGTGCTCACCTCGCGGTCCCTTCCTCGCCGGGAGCGGCCGGGTAATCGACCGGCCCTCCCTTGCGGTGGCTCTCGATGATCGCCTGGCACAGCGCGATGTCCCGCAGGCCGTCACGCCCGGAGGTGACCGGCGCGGTGCCGCTGACGGCGCTGTCGTGGAACGCCACCAGCTCGGCCCGGAAGCCGCTGGCGTAGGAGACGGTCTCCTCGGTGCGCCACGCGCGCGCGGTGCCGGCCTCGCCGCCCTCGATCGCCAGCACGGCGGGCTCGCTGCGCAGGAACGGGGACGGGAACGACAGGGTCACCCGGCGGTCCGGCGCGTACAGGGCGAACTCCATGGTGTACCGGGCGATGCCGGGCAGATCGATCCAGTGGATCGCGGCGGGCAGCCCGCCGAACCGCAGCATGACGGTCACGCTGTGCTCGGCCAGGCTCACGTAGTCCAGCCGGTCGGGCTCGCCGAGCAGCCCGCGGACCGTGTTGAGCTCGTGCACGAGCGTGTCGAGCAGCACCAGCTCGTACACGTGCAACTCCAGCGGGCTGGCCTCCCCGATCGCCTCCCGCACCCGCTCCGCGTTGTCCCGCTGGAGCCGCTCCGCCAGGCCGCCGGCGGGGCCCGCGGCAGCAGGGGGTAGTGCCCGACGTAGGGCCGAGCGGGGACTCGAGCGTGGTCACCCGCAGCAGCCGGGCGCCGGCCAGCCGGGCCGCCTCCTCGGCGAACCGCGCGAAGGCCGGGTCGTAGCGTTGGGGTACCCGACCATCAGGTGACCCCGGCCTGCCGGCCGCCGCCACCATCGCGCGGCCCTCGGTTACCGAGAAGCACATCGGCTTCTCCACGAACACGTGCAGTCCCGCCCGCGCGGCCGCCTCCGCGGCCGGCGCGTGGCTGCCCGAGGTGAGCACGAGGACCGCGTCGAGCGGGTGCCGGATCAGCTCGCGCCAGTCGGTGAACACGGCGGGGATGCGGTAGCGCTCGGCGACCGCCCGCGCGCTGTCCCCGGCGATGTCACACACCGCCGCCACCTCGAACCGGTCGCCGAGCTCGGCCAGGTAGTGCAGGTGCATGACCTGGGCGATGAGCCCGGTGCCGACCAGGCCGACCCGCAGCCGCCGGGCCGTCACCCGGGCACGTCCCCGGCGGCGTCGATCGCCGCGCGGAGCAGCCGCGCGGCCTCCGGGACGCCGGTCTCGGCCGGCACGAACGGGTCCTCGTGCTCGATCGACACCACCTGGGCCTCGGACCGGGACAGGGCCCGCACCAGGCCGGCCCACCAGGCCAGGTCGTGGCCCCGGCCGGGGACGGCGAACGTCCACGGCATGTCCGCCGCGGGCTCGGGCCAGCGCCGGTCGAGCAGGCCGTTGAGCGCCAGGGAGTCGGGGTGGAAGACGGTGTCCTTGCCGTGGACGTGCCCGACCCGGCCGCCGAGCGCGGCGGCGACCCGGTGCCCGTCCATGCCCATCCAGAAGAAGTGGCTGGGGTCGAGGTTGGCGCCGATGGCGGGCCCCAGCGTTGCCACCCGGGCGAACGTCTCGACGTTGAACACGCACGTGCCGGGGTGCAGCTCCAGGCAGACCCGCAGGCCGGGATGCTCGGCGGCGGCGAAGGCGGCCAGGCCGGCCCAGTACGGCGCGATCTGCTGCTCCCACTGCCGCTCGTAGACGCCCTCCAGGTACGGCAGCCACCCGCCGGCGCCGAAGTGCGGGACCTGGTCGCCCGGCTGGCCGGCCGGGCAGCCCGCCATGGCCACCACCCGGGTCACCCCGAGCGCCGCGGCCAGCCGGATCGCGTTGCGCAGGTCCTCGTCGTGCCGCCGGGCGAGGCCGGCGTCGGGGTGCAGCGGGTTGCCCCAGGCGTTGAGCGCGCTGATGCCGAGCCCGTGCCGGGCTATCCCGTCCAGCCAGGCCGACCGGGCGCTCGCGCTGGCCAGGAGCGCCGCCACGTCGCAGTGCGGGTGCGGCGCGTATCCGCCCGCGCCGACCTCGATGCGGGTGATCTCGGGGGCGGCGCGCCGCAGCCAGGCCAGCGTCTCGTCCAGCGGCTGGTCCAGGAAGGCCTCCAGCACCACGCCGATCCGCAGTTCCGGAGAGCCGGCCATCGTTGCTGCTCAGCCCTCCTGCCCGGCGAGATCACTGGGAGACGTCCGATGGTCCGACTCTGCTCCAGTCCCTATGACCTGTCAAGATACTGTCAGAATGTCGGGACAAAATGGCTTCCCCGGCCCGCCGGGCGGGCCCGCGGGGCGCGGGGCGGCCGGGCTTGCGCCGCCAGCCGCCGGTCCCGCCGGGCCGTGACGCCGGCGCAGATCACGGCCCACCAGCGGGCCCGGCCCGGCCGGGGGCCGGCCAGCGGCGCCGCGGCGGGCCGTGACGCCGGCGCTTCCGCCTCGCCCCGCACCGGGTGAACCCGGTGGCATCTATACTGGATTAGCTCCGCAATCAATAATATGTCCAAACAAATGAGCCTGTACGCCTGCGGGCCAGGACGCCTTGACCGACGCCGACGGAGGGCTGGATGGCGAGCGTGACACCGGACAAGGAGATCAGCACGCCCGGTGTGATCAACATCGACCGGACCAGCCCGGTGCCGCTGTACTTCCAGCTGGCTCAGCACTACGAGGCGGCCATCAGGTCCGGCGCGCTCAAGGTCGGCTCCCGGCTGGACAACGAGGTGCAGCTGGCCGAGCGGCTCGGCATGTCGCGGCCCACGGTGCGGGCCGCCTTCCTGTACCTGTCCAACAAGGGCCTGGTGGTCCGCAAGCGCGGCGCCGGGACCCTGGTGGCCAAGGAGAGCATCGACCGCGATGTGGAGCTGACCAGCCTGTACGACGACCTGGCCACGGCCGGCCGGGCCCCGGCCACGAAGGTCATCCGGGTCGAGGTCATCCACGCCAGCGACAAGGTCGCGGCGGCGCTGCAGCTGCCCGAGCGGGCGCTGGTGAACTCGCTGCAGCGGATCCGGCTGGCCGACGGCGAGCCGATCGCGCTCATGCACAACTACCTGCCCGCCGCGCTCGTCCACCTGAGTATCGAGATGCTGGAGGAGCACGGGCTGTATGAGCTGCTCCGGGCGTCGGGCATCCGGATGTGCTCGGCCAGCCAGCGCATGTGCGCCAAGAACGCCTCGGCCGCGGAGGCCCGCACGCTGGGCGAGAACCGCGGCGCCGCGCTGCTGACCATGGAGCGCATCGCCTACGACGACACCGGCCGCCCGGTCGAGTTCGGGCAGCATCTCTACCGGGCCTCCCGGTACGCGTTCACGACCAGCTTTCCCCGGCCGGACTCGGCCCCGCCGCCGGGGCCGCCGGCGGCCGGCTGGTAGGCGGCGCCCTCAGCGCGGCAGGCGGCACCGTCAGAGCAGGCCGACCGCGGTGTCAACGGCGGCGGCCACGTCGCCGCCGGCCGGGTACAGCAGCGACCGCCCGGCCAGCAGCCCCCTGACGTTCGGCAGCCGCAGCGCCTTCCGCCAGCCGGCGAACGCGTCGGCGGGGTCGTCGGGAACCTCGCCGCCGAGCAGCAGCGCGGGCAGGGTGGAGGCGGCCATGACCCGCTCCATGTCCCGCACGACCGGCACCTTGAGCCACGTGTAGGCCGACGTCGTGCCCAGGCCGGACGCGATGGTGAGGGCCAGCATCATCGCCTCGGGCGAGGTGTCGTTGCGGACGCGGCCGTCCACCCGGTGGACGATGAACGGCTCGACCATGGCGATGAGCCCGCGCCCGGCCAGGTCGGACACCGCCCGGGCGCACGCCTGCATGGTGTCCGCGGTCGCCGGGTCGTTGGGGTCGATCCGGAGCAGCATCTTGCCGCCGTCGAACCCCATCCGCGCGATCGCCGCGGCGTCGTAGCCGGTGAACCGGTCGTCCACCTCGAAGACGGTCTCGGCCAGGCCGCCCCGGTTCATCGAGCCGATGACGACCTTGCCCTCGAGCGCGCCGAGCAGCAGCAGGTCCTCCAGCACGTCGGCGGTGCCGAGCACGCCGCCGACGCCGGGCCGGCCGAGCGCCACGCAGAGCCGCTCGAGCAGGTCGGCGCGGTCGGCCATGGCGAACCGCCTGCTGCCCGCCCGCAGGGTGCCGCGGGCCGGGTGGTCGGCCGCGACGATGACCAGGCGGCCGTCTTGGCCGACGACCGACGCGGCGCGGGCCCGGCCCGCCGCGGCCTCGGCTATCTGCCCGGGCCGCCGCACCCGGGTCTCGATGACCTGGGCGATCCGGTCACTGAACATCGCCGGTCCGCGCTAGCGGGGCCTCCACCCCGGCGGCGGTGGGCGTCGCGTACTCACCACCCCATGCCGCCTATCCGGTCGTGAGGAGGAAGTCCAGGCACGTCCCGTCCCCGGCGATGTCCACCACCGCGCCGCGGAGCACGCCCGTCCCGTAGTCGCTGCCGGGGTTGACGCACAGCGTCCGGCCGATCTTCTGCGCCGCCCGGGACTCGTGGATGTGGCCGTGCAGCCCGACCGACGGCTGGTAACGCTGGATGGCCTCCCGCACCGCGTGGCTGCCGACCGGCACGATGCTCGGCCGGCCGCCGCGGATCACCGGCTTCAGCGTGTCGTCCAGCTCCGGGGCGTCGTCGAGCCCCGATGCGTACGGCGGGCAGTGGATGTTGAGGATGGCCTCCTGGCCCTCGGGAACCTGGTCCAGCATCGCGCTGATCTGCTTGCCCAGGTCCTCCTCCGAGGTCTCCCGCTCGGTGTTCCAGGGGGTGGTGGGCACGACGCCGAGGCTGGCCATCACGACCGGCCCGAGGTCGCACAGCTCGGCCTCCGGGCACTCCACCCGGGGGTGCGCGGCCAGCACCGCGTCGGCCTCCAGCGGATCGTCGTTGCCGGGCGTGATGATGCAGCGCACGGCGGGATCGAGACGCTCCGCCGCCAGGTCGCACCAGCGCTGCATCTGGGCCGCGATCTCGCTGCGGAAGAGCCGGTCGAGGGCCGCCGGGTCGGCCTCCAGGGCGGCGAGCTCATCCGCCTCCATCCGGACCGGGTAGAACCCGGCCCGGTTGACATCGGCCGCCAGCTGCTCCCACTCCGCCGCCGGCACGGTCACGGCCTGGCCCTCGATCCGCGTCCGGTCAGCTCCCCGTCCCGGGCCAGGACGGGGACGAGCGCCTTCCCGGCGAAGTCCCCGCCCAGGATCACCGCGTCGACCTGGTAGACCTTGGCGGCGGCCAGGAACTTGCGGAAGCAGACGTCCGAGCCGTGGATGTCGGTGGCGAAGTAGAGGCGCAGGGCGCGCCTCTTCTTCTCGCTGCCGGCGGATCCGAACATGGGCTATTCCGGCGGCAGTTCGTGCATGGCCATGCTCAGGTCCAGCGCATCCCGCTGCCGCCGGACCGAGCGGGCGATCACGTAGATCACCGGGCCGGCGCCCAGCACGATCACCAGCGTGAGGATCGACTCCCAGCTGAACTTGCCGTAGACGCTGGAGTGCGTGACCAGCTCGAACACGGTGAACAGCGCGAGCACGGTGGTCGCGCCGCCGACCCACGCGGCCTTGCGCAGGAACGCCTTCGCGGGCGTCGTCGCTCGCCCCCGGCAGCTCGATCAGGTCGGGCCCGGCGCAGCGGCAGGAACAGCGCGGCGACGCCGCCGGCCAGCAGGATCAGCGCGAAGAACAGGCTCTGCAGGGCGACGATGCTGCCGAGGTTGACCAGGCTGGTGAGGAAGCAGAACGCGATGCCGATCACCAGCACGAGGCCGATGGCGACGTTCGGCGCGTGGTTCCGGTCGCCGATCTTGGCCACGCTGACCGGCAGCAGCCGGTCGAAGGCCTGCGCGAACAGGACCCGGGTGGTGACGGTCACGAAGGCCAGGTTGACCGCGATCTCGGCGAACGGCACCGCCGTCGCGAACAGGATCTTGGTGATCGGGTCGCCGGACAGCAGCAGGCCGTAACCCAGGCCGCCGGAGACCGAGGGCAGGCTGGTGATCTTCGCGTAGGCGGTCGGGGTTGATGACGCCGAGGTTGGCCTGTGCCTGCATGAAGGTCAGGCCGGCCCGCGCGCGCAGCAGCGCCCAGACGCCCACCCAGAGAACCACGAGCACGAGGATGCTGATCGTGGACGCGTACAGGTAGGTGCGGCCCGGCCGGCGGAGCTCGCCGCCCACGTAGTAGGAGTACAGGACGCCGTTGTAGTTGAGCACCATGAACGGGATGATCGCCACCGCGGACGCGATCGAGGTGCCGAAGACCACCCCGTTCGTGTGCGCGGCCGTGATGGTCGCCTGGTAGGCGCCCGGGTGGCCGCTGAAGCTGCCGAACGCGCTGACGAAGTCGGAGTGGGATTTGAACGCCAGGATCGCGATGAGCGCGACGAACGCCACGACCTGCAAGATGATGAGGGTGAAGATGATGCGGGCGACGATCTTCACCTTGAACAGTGACAGCGCGGCGACGATCAGCATCAGGATGACGCTCAGCCACGCGATCGACAGGTTGCTGCCGAAGTGGTTCCCGACGTTCGCGATGGCCGTGCTGTGGAACGCCAGGCCGAGGCCGGTCAGCATGAACGGCGTGAACTGGGCGGCGAAGTGCGCGTTGGTGGACAGCACATAGGTGAACACCACGGCTATCCCGAGCCCGGCCATGGCCCCGATCGCGGGCGACACGATCCGGGACAGGTAGACGTACTCACCGCCGGCCCGCGGCACCGCCCGGAGCAGGTAGCGGTAGGCGAACATGGCGACGAGCCAGATCACCGCGGCCGCCACCAGCGGCAGGTACATGTCGGACTTCGGGAAGTCCGTCAGCCCCGCGTTGAAGTTGATGAAGGTGTTGACGACGGCGACCGACGCCAGCGAGATGCCGATCGCGGCCGGGATCCCGAGCTCGCGGACGAGACCGGAGGTCTGCCGGATGAACAGTTGGGTGGGGGCCCCTTTGGTCTGTACCGGCCCCGCCGCTGCCTCACTGCTTGCCACTGGCCTACCTCCAGTCTCGGCGTACCAGGACGAGGAATGAAGCGCAGGACCGAGGCGGCTAGCAAAGCAGTGGCGCCGCGGCCCCGCAGACTGCACCCCAATGCTTAGGCTCGGACAAGCAATTGTCAATATCTATGGACATATGACAGTTTCGGGCAAGATAGCAGCTCAGCCGCCGTGAAACTCCGGGTGAATCTCGCCACGGGGGTGGCTGGGAGGCGGGGCTGGCCTGGATGCTGGGATAGGCACAGCAGCACAGGACGTGGATGGGGCCGGTATGACAGGTGATGGGGATGCCCGCGCGGGCACGCCGGGCAGCAGGAACGTGGTGCCGCCGGGCGTATGGGTGGACGACACGGACGAGGATGACCCGGTGCTCCGCAACGCCGACGGGAGCCTGGTGGACACCTGGCGGCAGGACTACCCCTACCCCGAGCGCCTGAGCCGTGAGCAGTACGACCATGCGAAGCGGCAGCTGCAGGTCGAGCTGCTCAAGCTGCAGTACTGGGTCCAGGACACCGGGCACCGGATCGTGCTGGTCTTCGAGGGCCGCGATGCCGCCGGCAAGGGGAGCACCATCAAGCGCTTCATGGAGCACCTGAATCCGCGGAACGCCCGGGTGGTCGCGCTCGACATCCCGACCGAGCGTGAGCGCGGGCAGTGGTACTTCCAGCGTTACGTGGCGCACCTGCCGACGGCCGGGGAGATCGTCATGTTCGACCGCTCGTGGTACAACCGCGCCGGGGTCGAGAAGGTCATGGGCTTCTGCACCGATGAGCAGTACGAGACCTTCTTCCGCGAGGTCAACCACTACGAGAAGCTGCTGGTGGACGACGGCATCGCGCTGACGAAGTTCTGGTTCTCGGTCACGCCCGGCGAGCAGCACACCCGGTTCGCCATCCGCCAGATCGATCCGGTGCGGCAGTGGAAGCTCAGCCCCACCGACATCGCCCTGCTGAGCAAGTGGGAGGCCTACACCGCGGCCAAGGTCACGATGTTCGAGCGCACCCACACGGACGTCGCGCCGTGGACCGTGATCAGGAGCAACGACAAGAAACGCGCCCGGCTGGAGGCCATGCGCAGCCTGCTCAGCGGGATCGATTACGACCGCAAGGACCCGGACGTCGTCGGGCGGCCGGATCCGCTGATCGTCGGCCCCCCCGCGGACATGCGGGAAATGGATCCGGGCCTGCAGTCCCCCACGCCGCTCGCCAGGATCCAGCTGGGACGCCCGGCCCCGGGATAGGGCCGGCGGTGGGGCCGCCGACCCCGGGATAACCCCCGCCGGCTACGCCATCACGGGTCGGGACAGGCCGCCTGCCGCCCGGCCCGGGGAGGACGGCCCGTCGCGCCACCGGGTCTGCCGGGCGGGGCGGCCGGCCGGTCGCGCCACCGGGTCTCCGGGGCGAACAGGCCGAGCACGGCCGCCAGCCCGAGGACGCCGGCGGCGAGCCCGAAGGCCGCGCCGTAGGAGTCCGCGTCCACCAGGTAGCCGGCGCTCACCGGCCCGGTGACCGAGCCGATGTCACCGGCCATCTGATACGCGGCGACGACCGTACCGCCCTGGCCGCCCAGGATGTCGCCGAGCATCGCCGCCGGCCCGACGTCGAGCAGCCCGGATCCCAGGCCGAAGACGGCCAGCGCGGCGAGATACCCGCCCAGCCCCGGGACGAGCGCGAGCATGAGCATGCCCGCCGCCGACACCAGGCAGCCGGCCACGATCACCGGCCGCCGGCCGAGCCGGTCGGCCAGCCGCCCGCCGGGCAGCAGGGTAGCTGCGTTCAGGACGGCGACCACGCCGAACCCGATGCCCGTCCAGACGGCCGACCGCTGCAGCACGTCGCGGACGAACAGCGGCACGATCGCGGCGCGGACCCCGAAGGCGGCGAACCCGTCCGCGAGGTTCGCGCCCGCCGCGGCCCGGTACGCGCGGTCCCGCAGCGCGCGGGCGATCTCGGCGAATCCGCGCGCCGCCGGCGGCGGCGCCCCACCCGTGCGGCGGCGGGACCCGTCCCGCAGCACGGCGATGGCGATGACGGCCGGGATGACGAGCAGGGCGCCGTAGATAATGAACGGCGCCCGCATCGACCAGGCGGCGATGAGCCCGCCGACCGCCGGGCCGCTGATCCCGCCGACCAGGAACCCGCCGGCGTACAGGCCGCTGGCCCGGCCGCGCTGCTCGCTGGGCACGCTGACGAGCAGCAGGGTCTGGGAGCTGACGCCGAACATCGCCGAGCCGAGCCCACCGGCACCGCGCAGGATGATGAGCTCGGTGAACGAGCCGGAAAACCCGGCCAGGATGCTGCTCACCGCCACGATCGTGATGCCCGTCGCCATCACCACCGGCTCGCCGAACCGGTCCACCAGGCGGCCCGCTGGCAGCGCGCCCACGATGCGCATCAGGGCGAACGCGCTGACCACGCTGGCCGCCGCGGCGGTGCTGACCCCGAAGTGGCGGGCGAACGCCGGGATGTCGGGGGCGACGATCCCGAACCCGAGCGCCACGGTGAACGCGACGGCGGTGAGGACGGGCACCTCGCGCGGCAGGCCGCGGAAGGGCCCGCGGGGAGAGCGAGGCATCGATGGCATTCTGCCAGCCGGGCGCCTGACCTGCCCAGTCGGGCGGATCGCGGTGCCCGGGCCGGGGAGCGTCAGCGCAGCCAGTCGAGCAGCAGTTCGTTCAGCCGGTCCGGTGCGTCGAGGGGGATCCAGTGGCTCGCGCCGGGGATCACCTCGTGGCGCCAGGGCCCTTCGACGCACGCGCCCGACTTCTCCATGGGCTCACCGTCGAGATAGTGATCGCCGGTGGACCAGATGCCGAGCACCGGCACCGTCACCGGCGGGAGCTCGCGGGGGTTCGCCGGCATCCGCGGCGCCACGTTCGCCCGGTACCAGTTCAGCGAGGCCGTGAGCGCGCCCGGCCGGGACAGGTCCTCGATGTAGCGCTCGAGGTCGCCGTCGCCGCGGCTGAACTCGCGCAGCCACTCCCAGTCGTTGAACTGGATCCTCGCCTCGGCGATGCCCTCGAACTGGAAGAACAGCTGATACCACGCCATCTCGTGCTGCCGGATGGTCCGCGGGGCGCGCGGGTGCCCCACCGAGAGCACGGTGAGTTTCATGACGCGCTCCGGGAGGAACATGGCGGTGAACCAGGCCACGGCCGCGCCCCAGTCGTGCCCGATTACGTGCGCCGCCTCGACACCGGCCGCGTCGAGCACCGCCGCCACGTCCCCGATCACCTTGGCCAGCTTGTAGTCGGCCACCGCCGGCGGGCGGTCCGAGCGCCCGAGGCCCCGCATGTCCGGCACGATCACCCGGAAACCGTGGCCGACCAGGAACGGGACCTGGTGGCGCCACAGGTATCCCGAGTCCGGCCAGCCGTGGATGAGCAGCACCGGGGTTCCGCTCCCGTGCTCCTCCACGTGCAGGCGGACCCCGCCGACCGCGACCTCCCGGCTCCGGCCGGCACTCATGCCAGCCCGCTAGCCCTGCTGCCCGGGCGGCCGGTACGCCTGCGCCGTGTTCCTGGCCCGCGCCAGCGTCTCGCCGAGCTGCTCCTGGGTGAACAGCTCGTGGGTCTCCAGGTGCTTGAAGGCGCCCGAGCTGCCCGCCGCGATGCTCACCGCCGCCGCGGCGGCCGAGTCGGGGACGTCGAAGATCACCATTCCGTCGTAGTCCCCGAACATCCAGTACATGGCGTCGAGCGACCCGCCCACCGAATCGAGCACTTGCCGCAGGGCGGCGGCCCGGTCACCGGGGGCGCCGACCATCCGCGCCCATGTCTCGCTCGAGTAGGTGAAGAAGCTCACGTATTTCGGCATCGTCCCCCCCGCGGTCCAGTCATTCCTCGTCGTGATGAACGAACGGCTCTAGACCCTACGCCGCCTCACGGCGACGCGTCCGGCCGCACGGTCGCGCACCAGGCCGCGATCTCCGCCCGGCGGGCGGCGCCGAGCTTGCCGAGGATGTGGGTGACGTGGGCCGAGACCGTCTTCGGCGCCACCACCAGCCGCTCCGCGATCTGCCGGTTGGTGAGACCGGCCGCGACGAGCTGGGCGACCTCGAATTCGCGCGCGCTCCTCGTCGCCGGTCGCCTCGCTTTCGGCCCGGCTCCGCTCCCCATGGGTGATGGCCTCGTCGAGGCGGCGGTCGAGCATGTAGGCGGCGGCCATCGCCGACCGCAGCTGGCCGCGCTCACGCTCGGTCCCGGCCACCCCGTCCAGGCTGTCCAGCGCCGCCTGCAGCAGTCCTACCCGGGCGTCGAGGCCCTCGCCGACCAGGTGCGCGGCGGCGGCCATGCGCGGCGCCAGCGCGGCCGCCGCGCGCACGTCGCCCGCGCCGGCGGCCAGCTCGTGGGCCGTCTGGTACGCCTGCGCGGCGGCCGTGTTGTCGTCGGTGGCGGCGGCCTCGTCGCCCAGCGCGGTGAACAGCGCCGCCCGGTCCAGCGCCGGCAGCCCGGGCGGCAGGCTGCGCACCGCCCGGCGGTAGAGCTCGAGCGCCTCGCCGTGGGCCGACAGGGCGGCGGCCTCGGCCGCGGCGGCGGCCGCGTACTCGTAGGCGAGGCCGGCGTCTCCGGCCTGCTCGAAGTGCGCCGAGATGAACGCGCCGCGGTAGCCGCGGTCCACCGCCGCCCGCGCCACCCGCTCGTGCAGGCGGCGCCGCAGCGGCAGGTCCGTGTCCGCGTACAGGGCGTCGCGGATCAGCGCGTGCCGGAAGTCGAACGTCACCGCGTCGGCGCCGGGCAGGACGAGATAGGCGTCCTGCAGCTCGCGCAGGGCACCGGCCACCTCATCCGGGCCGGCCTCGGTGACGGCGGTCAGCAGGTCGAAATCGAAGGAACGCCCGATGACGGCGGCCGCCGACGCCACCGCACGGGCCAGCGTGGTCAGGAACTCGGCGCGGGTCAGCACCGCGTCGGCCAGCGTGTCCGGCACCGCGGCCGCCTGGACCGCGGCGCCCGACTGCGGCGTCAGCGCGCCCTCGTTGACGGCCGCGAGGAACTCCTCGACGTGCAGCGGGATGCCGTCGCTGCGCCGGTGGATCGCCGCCACCACCTGGGCCGGCACCGGCCGGCCGAGGGTCGCGCTGGTCATCGTCGCGGTCTGCGCCAGCCCCAGGCGGGGCAGCCGGACCTCCTCGGCGAGCCGCTGGCCGAGCAGCCGGGCCCGCAGGTTGCGCATGGGCAGCTGGGGGTAGAGCTCGTCGCTGCGGTACGCGCCGGCGACCAGCATCGGCCTGGTCCCGAGCCGGCCTGCCAGGTGGCCGAGCACGTCCAGGCTCAGCTCGTCGGCCCAGTGCAGGTCCTCGAGCACCAGCAGCACCGGGGTCCCGGGATCGGCCGTGACGATCAGGTCGGCCAGGTCCTGCACCAGCAGGCGGCGCCGGTGGTGCGCGTCACCGGCGCCGGTGGGGATCTCGCGCACCCGCGACGTCAGGCGCTGGCCGAGGTCGCTCAGGGCCGGCCCGGCCGCGGAGGTCAGGTCGCTGGCCAGGTCCAGCAGCAGGCCCGCGAGCGACTGCACGTCACCCGGGAAGGCCGCTCCCCGGGCCACGGCGAAGCCGCTGGCCCGGGCGCGCCGCGCGGCCGAGCCGAGCAGGCGGGTCTTGCCGATGCCCGCCTCCCCCGCGACGAACAGCAGCCCGCCGGCGCCCGCCGCGGCCCCGGCGAGCCTGGTCTCGATGAGGGCGAGGTCGGCGTCCCGGCCGACCAGAACCGGCGACTGGATCACGCCATGAGCCCGCACCCGCCCCACCCCCCTTAAAAGATAAGTATCGCCCGCCTCCGGATTAGGGCACCTGACCGATGAAATCGCAGGTCTCTTAGGCCGAAGCTGAGGTCATCCCATCAGTGGCTGACAGGAGTGTGGCATGGCGAAGTTCATGGATGTGCACAACGGATTCGTCGGCGTGACCGCCGAGCAGTTGCGCGAGGCCCATCAGCGTGATCTGGAGGTCGAGGCGGCGGAGGGTGTGCACTTCGAGCACGCGTGGCTCGACCCGCAGGCGGGCAAGGTGTTCTGCCTGTCGTCCGGGCCGTCGAAGGAGGCGGTGCTCCGGGTGCACGAGAAGGCCGGGCACCCGACCGAGGAGATCTACGAACTGCCGGTCGAGGTCGACTAGCCCGGCCTGGCGCGCTCGCTTTTAGGAGAGCAATCCAGATGATGAATTATTACGTCTACGTCGCGCTGGCGCGCGGGCGGACCGACGCCCTGCTGCGGGAGGCGGAGGACGCCCGCCGCGCCGAGCAGGCCCGTCAGTACCGGCAGCGGGCCGGCGCATCCGGCGCCAGCAGATCGCCGCGCCGCCGGCTCCTCCGCTGGCGGCGGCCGGCCTGGGCCACCTGGACCGCCTGGACCGCCTGGACCGGCGGGCCTGGCAGGCCTGGCCGGGCTGGTCCGGCTGTCCCGGCGGCGGGCCGGGGCGTCGTGCTGCGCGATGGGTCGAAGGTGGTCATCCGGCAGGTGCGCAGCGCCGACGCCCCGCTGCTGGCCGACGGCTTCGCCCGGCTCAGCCCCGAATCGCGGCGGCTGCGCTTCCTGCGCCGCAAGGACGCCCTGTCAGCGGCCGAGCTGCGCTACTTCACCGACGTCGACCACCACGACCACGAGGCGCTCGGCGCGCTGGACCGGGCCGGGGGGCGCGGCGTCGGCATCGCCCGCTACGTCCGCGACGCCGGCGACCCGCACGCGGCCGAGATCGCCGTCACGGTCGTGGACGCCTGGCAGGGCCGGGGGCTGGGCAGCGAGCTGCTGGCCCAGCTGTCCGGCCGCGCCCGTGCCGAGGGCATCCGCCGCTTCACCGCGCTGGTCTCGGCGGACAACGCCGCCATGACCGCGCTGCTGCGCCGCCTGTGCGCCGACCCCGTGCACCGCGAGCACGGAACCGTGGAGTGGGAGATCACGCTGGCACCCGGCGAGCAGCCCTGCGACGGCCTGCTTGCCTCGCTCGCCGGATGAGGCGTCCCTGGCGCGCGGGGCTGCCCGGCCCGCATGCTGTGCTTTCTATCACCGCGCGCCGACGCTGCCAGATGGCCTCCCATTGGGGCCACTGGCCCTTGGCCGGCGGACGCGCTGCCGGTCAGGCGCCTCAGGCGCCCGGCGGGGTGACGGTCTGGCTGGCCGGGGGAAGCGCGATCTGGACGGGCTGGTTGATGGCCGTGATGTTCACCGTGGTGTTGATGGTCTCGCCGTTGACCGTCTCGACATCGGCTATTTTCCGCGTGTGATGCTGGCCGTCGATCCAGACGTGGAAGCTGATGGTGCCGCTGTCCCGCACGGTCAGCGTCTCGGTGGCGGAGGTGACCTTCTGCGCATGGCTCGCGGCGGCGAGCAGGGCCTGCCGGGGGGGTCAGCGAAGTGCTGGCCGGCCGCCGCCACCGGACGAGCAGGCGGCCAGGGCGATCAGCGCCGTGGCGGACAGGCCGACGGCCGCGGCGCGGCGCGGGACCGGCCGGCGCCGCCGGGAGACTACGGCAGGCCGCCAACGGCCCGGTGCCCGGAACATAGGTGAAAGGTAGCAGGTGGGACCGCTTCCGCAACCGCCTCACCACGCCCTCCAGATCATGGCAGAGTGCAGCCGTGGACGGCTTCAGGAGTGGGACCATCACTCAGCGGGTCCAGACCGCCGACGGCGGCATCGAGATAGTCGTGGTGCAGGTGAACGTCGTGCCGGTGGGCCCCACGGACGAAATGAAGCTGGTCGCCCGCACCGCCTTTGAGACGGTCAATCCGCACCCGATGAACATGGGCCCCCGTGAGATCTCCTACCTGCTGCGCCTGATGGCCGACCGGATGGACGGCCTGGAGGGCTGAGCTGGCGGCGCAGTCCCCGCCCGGGGCGGCAGCCCGGCCGCCGACCGGCCGCGCCCGCGATGAGTTCTGCCCTGCCGGGGCGTCTCATCCTGCGAGGGCTTAACTCGAACCAGGATCCGGCCGAAAGGACGCCAGAGATGAGAAAGCTGATCGTGAACACCTTCCTGACCCTCGACGGGGTCATGCAGGCTCCGGGGGGACCGGGCGAGGACGACGACGGCGGCTTCGGGTACGGCGGCTGGTCGGTGAGCTACTGGGACGAGCAGATGGGCCAGGTCATGGGCGAGGTGATGAGCGTCCCGTTCGACCTCGTACTCGGGCGCAAGACCTATGACATCTTCGCCGCCTACTGGCCGCACGCCCCGGAGGAGGCCGGCGCCAAGCCCCTGAACGAGGCCACCAAGTACGTCGCGTCGCGCGGTCAGCCGAAGCTGGAGTGGAGCAGGTCGGTCCTGATCGAAGGGGACGCGGCCGAGGGCATCGCGGCGCTCAAGAGAGGCGACGGGCCGGAGCTGCAGGTGCACGGCAGCGCGAATCTGATCCAGACGCTGCTGCGCCACGGCCTCATCGACCAGTACCGCCTGTGGGTCTTCCCGGTGGTCATCGGGTCGGGCAAACGCCTGTTCGCGGACGGCGCCATCCCCGTCGGCCTGAAGCTCGTCGACAGCAAGGTCTCCACCACCGGGGTCGCCATCGGCACCTACGAGCCGGCGGGCGAGATCGTGACCGGGTCGTTCGCACAGGACTGATCCCGGCCCCGATCCCCGCTCCTGGCCCGATCGCCCGGATGCGGCCCCGGGCCGGGGCCGGGGCCGTACGGTTGAGTGATGGATACCGGGGCAGCTGCCTGACGTGACCAGCACGGATGTAACCAGGGCCGATGGCGCAGGCGGGGCCGAGGACGGCAGCAGGCCCCAGGTGCAGCACGGGGACCAGGCGAGGCTGGTCTTCGCCAGCTTCCTGATGCTGTTCGTGGAGCTGGCCCTGATCCGCTGGATCACGGCGAATAACGTCTACGTGACCGAGGCAACCAACTTTGTGCTCCTGGCCAGCTTCCTGGGGATCGGGATCGGGTTCCTGAACGCGACGTCCCGCCGGGACTACCTGCGCTGGACACCACTGGCTCTGCTGGCGCTCGTGGCGTTCGTCCTCGCGTTCCCGGTCGTCCTGCACTCCGGTACCGGGCCAAACCAGTTTCTGGGCGTCGGGCAGGCGCAGGCGCTGCCGCAGCCGGTCAGCTTCGCGCTGGTTTTCCTGCTCACGGTGGCCGTGATGGCTGGTCTTGGCCAGGGCGTCGCCAGGATCTTCGTCCGCTTCCGGCCGCTGAGCGCGTACCGGCTGGACATCCTCGGCAGCATCGCCGGGATAGCGCTTTTCTCCCTGCTGTCCTTCCTGGACCAGCCGCCGCTGACCTGGGCCCTGATCGCCGGGGGTGGCCTGGCCATCGTGCTCATGCCACAACTCCGGCTGTGGCAGCTCGCGGCCATCGGCGCGGTGATCGTGCTCCTGCTCTGGGAGTCGCTGACCCCGCACCAGATCTGGTCGCCTTACAACAAGCTGACCCTCCAGCACCGGCACGGCACGTCCACCCTGTTCATCTGGGCCAACAACATCCCCTACCAGGGAATCCACCCGCTGGCGGTGATCCGGCAGCACCGGCAGTTCTACCTCTACCCCTACCAGCACGTCACCCGCGCAAGCCTGGGCAACGTCCTGGTCATCGGGGCGGGGAACGGGAACGACGTGGCGGTTGCCCTGTCCAAGGGGGCCAGGCACGTCAACGCGGTCGAGATCGACCCGGTGCTCCTGCGGATCGGCCGGAACTCCCACCCAGCCCACCCGTACCAGAGCCCGCGGGTCACCATCCATGTGGGCGACGGCCGTCAGTACCTGCAGGACACAAAGCAGCACTACAACCTGATCGTGTACGCGCTGCCCGACTCGCTGACGGCGCTGGCCGGCCAGTCCGCCATCCGCCTCGAGAGCTTCCTGCTCACCTCCCAGGCGCTCGCCGCGGCCCGGGCGCACCTCGCGCCGGGCGGGACGTTCGCGATGTACAACTACTACGCGCCGTTCGTTCTCGACCGGTACGCAACGACGATCGAGGACGTCTTTCACCGGGTTCCGTGCGCGCAGCTTGGCGGGCTTGACCAGGGCCGGCGGATGGCCGTCCTGACCGTCCGGCCGGCGGGCCCGGTGCCGGACTGCGCCAGCTTCTGGCACGGCAGCCGGGTGGCCCCCGCCACCGACAACCGCCCGTTCCCGTACCTGCCCAGCGCGGCCATCCCGTCCCCTTACCTGTGGATGCTGGGGGCGATCCTGCTGGCGTCACTGCTGCTCGTCCGGGTGGCCGGCGGCCCCATCAGCCGCATGCGCACCTACCTCGACCTCGCGTTCATGGGCGCCGCCTTCCTGCTGCTGGAGACCAAGAGCATCGTGCAGTTCGCGCTGCTGTTCGGCACCACCTGGTTCGTGAACTCGCTGGTCTTCGCCGGGGTCCTGGTGGCGGTCTACCTGGCTGTCGAGACGGCGAGATGGGTGCGGCTGCCGCCGCCCGCGGTGCTGTACGGCGCGCTCATCGTGGCCCTGGGAGTGGCCTGGATCGTGCCGCAGGAGTCGCTGCTCGGGCTGCCGGCGGTCCCGCGGTTCCTGGCCGCCAGCGCGCTGGCGTTCGCCCCGGTATACCTCGCGAACCTGATCTTCGCGCAGCGGTTCTCCGGGGTTGAATCCGCCGGGACGGCGTTCGCCGCCAACCTCCTCGGCGCCATGGTCGGCGGAACGCTCGAGTATGTCTCGCTGATCACCGGCTATCAGTTCCTGCTGATCGTCGTAGCGGTGCTCTACACCCTGGCGTTCATCACCGGCCGCAGGCGCGGGTCGGCGGCACGGCTCACCCAGCCGTGACGGATGCCACGGCTCCCCATGCCGGGTCGCAGGAATCACGCTGTCAGGCCGCCGGCCGCTGACCGACGGCCCGGGGGGGCGCCCATGGCCCGGTGATCTTGCCCTGGCTGGCCGCCGCTACGCTTTCGGCCATGGCCACTGACGTAATTCCGCCGTTCGCCGACGATGCTTTCCGCCGGGTGCTGTGCGTGGTGGCACACCCGGACGATGTGGAGTACGGGGTGTCATCGGCGGTCGCGGCCTGGACGGCGCGGGGGGTGGAGGTCGCCTATCTGCTCCTGACCCGGGGAGAAGCGGGCATGGACGGCAGCCCGCCGGAGCGGACCGCACCGCTGCGCACCGAAGAGCAGATCGCAGGCTCGCGGGCGGTCGGCGTCGCCGAGGTCGAGTTCCTCGGTTATCCCGATGGCGTGCTCGAGTACGGCCTGGGCCTGCGGCGTGACATCGCCCGCGTGATCCGGCGGCGCAAGCCGGACGCGGTGGTGGCCGGGGCCTGGGAGGTCGAGACCCGCATCGGGCTGAACCAGGCCGATCACCGGGCGGCGGGCCTCGCCGCGGTGGATGCGCTGCGCGACGCGGCCAACCGGTGGGTGTTCCCCGAGCTGCTCGACGAGGGCCTGGAGCCGCATTCGGTGCGGTGGCTGCTCGTGGGCGGGGACCCGCGGCCGACCCACGGCGTTGACGTCACCGGGGAACCGCTGGAACGGGGCATCGCCTCGCTGGAGGCGCATGCCCAGTACCTGGCCGGAATCCCCGGTCATCCCCCGCCCCGGCTGATGATCACCGGCATCACCCGCATGCTGGGACGGGCCATGGGCGTGCCGCACGCGGTCCTGTTCCGGGCCTGGGACTTCCACGCGCCGCCACCGATCGCGGCCGAGGCGCTGGCGGCGGCACAGGAGGCCTGACGGCGCCCGGCCAGCCGCACCTACCGTGAGCGGAATCTGCGGTGCAGGTCGCGCACCTGCTCTGCCAGGTCGGGGGCCGGGCCGGCCACCTCGACGCCGGGAACGACATCCCGGATGGCCAGGGGCACGACCGGGGCCGGGCCGACTCCCAGCTCGGCGAGCCAGGCGCCCGCCTGCTCCGTTGAGGTCACGTAAACGATGCGCCCGAGCCCGACCCAGCCGTGGGCGGCGGCGCACATCGGGCAGTGCTCACCCGAGGTGTAGACGGTGGCCGCCGCCCGTTCCGGCGGGGTCATGTTCGTCGCCGCCCAGCGGGCGAGCTCGAACTCGGGGTGGCGCGTCGGGTCTCCCGCGGTCACCTCCCGGTTCCGCTCTTCGGCGAGGACGGTTCCGTCCGCGGCGACGAGCACCGAGCCGAACGGAAAGTCACCGGCCTCAACGGCCTCCGTCGCCAGCTCCACGCAGCGGCGCAGGTACGGCAGGTCGGCCCCGGTGACCTGTTGTGTCATGGTTGCTCCCCCAGGTGGCGGGCTGTGGCCGAGACCGCCGCGAGCGCGTACCAGGCGGCCTCCGGATGATGCGTCTCGCCCGGATCGCCGTTGAACGGATCGAGCACGACGGTGCCGGCGCCGAGCAGATGCAGTTGTGTGAGGTCGTTGAGGATCTGGTCGATCGTTCCCTCACCGGCGAGGCGCCCGGGGGTGGTGACCGGCGATTCGGTCAGCCGCAGGGCGATGCGCGGCACCAGGCTGGGGACCGGTCGTCGCTGGGCGTCCGCGAGCTCCGTCAGCCGGCCCACCGCCCCGCGCAGCCAGGGCATGGTGAACCGCAGCGGATGCCAGGCGTCGCCCAGGCGTACCGCACGACGCAGGCCGGCCTCGCTGTTGCCGCCCACCCATATCGGTATCCGCCCACCGCGGTAGTCCTCGTCGTTCTCCCAGGCCGCGCGGATGGTCCGCAGGTAGTCGTCGGTCAGCTTCCCGCGCTGCCGGAACGGGACCCCGAGCGCGTCGAACTCCTGCACCGCCCAGCCGACGCCTACCCCGAGGACCAGGCGTCCCCCGCTGAGGTCGTTGAGGTTGGCGGCCATCCGGGCGACGAGCAGCGGGTGCCGGTACGGCACGATCAGGACGGTCGTTCCGAGCTGGATCTTGCCGGTAACGCCGGCGAGCCAGGCCAGCGTGGTGAAGGGTTCGTAGAACGGCGGCGGATACTGCTCGGCCACGTCGGGCGTCACCGCGATGTGGTCGGAGATCATCAGCAGGTCGAAGCCGAGGCCCTCCACCGTTTGTGCCCAGCGGCGCAACAGGCCGGGTGTGGTGCCGGGTCCGAAGTTCGGCACGTTCACGCCCATCCGCACCGGGCAAGGTTACCCAGCGGCCACCCCGGAAGGGCCAGCGGCCACCCCGAAACGAACGGACACGGTGCGGCCGTCGTTGACCCATTCGGAGCGCGAGGCCCGGGCCGACGGCCGATGACAGCGGGCCGGGGCTACGCACGACCGGCGGGGTGGACGCGGCTTCAGATCCCCGTAGAGTCGCCAGGAGACCGTTCTGCATGATTCGGGCCCGGCCGTCCGAGCCGGTCAGGGCGGCGGCGTGCACGGAAAGGACGTGGCTGCATGTCTGACTCAACCAAGATGCGAGCACCCGCCAGCCAGGTGCTCCCGCATGAGCTGCCAGCTTCCCTGCGTGACGCGGGCCTGACCAACTGGATCCGTGAACCGCTCGACGACGCAATCGACCGCAGGCGCCGCATCATCATGCCTCCGGCCGCGGCGGTGATGGGCACGCCTGCGAGCGCCTGCCAAGGTGCCCTGCTGGCCGAGTCGCGTCACCCCGACACGGTCTTCATGATGGGAGACAATCCCGCGCTGCCGGAGATGCCCCCCCGCCCCACGCTGAAGGACTTCTTCGACCTGCGCTTCAGCAAGATCGCCAGAACGCACCTGCTGCAAAGTGCCAGGGTGGCGAGGGAGAACGGGCTCGACGAGAAGGTGATCATGGCGTGCCTGCTGCACGACATCGCCATCGCCGGGCTGCTGTCCGCCAACCACGGGTACTGGGGCGCGCAGATGGTCACCCCGTATGTGGACGAAGAGGTCGCCTGGTCGATCGAGAAGCACGAGGCGCTGCGCTACTTCCCGGATGAGTCGGTCGGATACACCTATCCGGAGGCCTACATCAACTATTTCGGGCCCGACTACAACCCGCCGGACTACCTCCGCCGGGAGGCCGAGGCGGCGCGCCGGCACCGCTGGTACATGACCTCGCGCCTGGTAACCATCAACGACATCTACTCGTTCGACCCCAATGTGGTCGTGGACTACGACGACTTCGAGGACGTGGTGGGCCGGAACTTCCGCCAGCCCGAGGAGGGACTCGGATTCGACGGCTCGCCGGTGGCGCACATGTGGCGGACGATGATCTGGCCGAACAACTTTCTCTGAGCGCGGTGGGCCGTGGCCGGTGTGGTTAGCCGCCGATGGGCTGGTCGGTGGCGTCGGAGACGTTGCCGGTCCAGGAGACCGAGCCGTCGTTGGAGAGCAGGCCGAAGACGTCGGCGGAGCCGAAGTGGTTGTCGGTGACGGTGACCCCGGTGGGGTCGCCGTTGCCGCCGCTGCGGCTGTAGACGGTGTAGTTCCCGCCGTTGAGCAGGTTCCCGGTGATGGTGATGTTGGAGATGCCGCCGAAGTCGGTGGTGAAGTTCACGCACGACGTCTGGTTGTGCGGGTTGAAGATCGTGTTGTGTTTCACCACGTCATCGCTGCCGCCGTTTTGCTGCACCCCGTCGTTGTGGGAGGAGGAGGTGAAGGCGAGGTCGTGGATGTAGGAGTTCTCCAGCACGTCGTGGTCATACATCTGGATCCCGTCCTCACACCCCGACACGTTCAGCCGGTCCATCGTGGTGGCACCGCCCGCGGGTTCGACGGCACGCGAGCACCCACCGCCGGTGCCGGTGATCGTCGTGTCCTCCACGGTCAGGTTCGACCCGGACACAAAGTGCACCGGGTAGATGTCGGAGGAGGTGACACAGTCGTTGCGGATCACCACATTCGACGCCTGGACCGTGACCGACCCGGAGATGTTCTTCCCCTCGACCACCGCCCCATTGCTGGTGACGGTGACCGACCCGGACGGGGCCAGCTGCGAGCAGTTCGCGCCGGTGTTGGTCGCGTCGGGGAACCCACACGAGTGCGGGCTGGCCACACAATCGGTCCCCCGCGTGACCGGGCCACCACCCGCGCCCAGAGGCGACGGCATGTTCCGGGAAGCGGGCTGCGAGGCAGCAGCCTGCCCAGCCCGGCCGGCCGAACCGCCGGTCCCGGGACCTCCCCCGCCGCTGTGGGCCTGAGTCGCGACTAACACCAGGCCGGCCAGCGTGAGGACCACACCCAGCAGTCCGCAGACAAGGACCATCATGCGCGGTAGTTGAGGTCTTGTCATCACAGGTAAATCATAGACTTAGAACAGATGTTCTAACAATAGCCGCGCCCATCCGGATGGGGCGCGACGGCTGGCGTGCGGCAGTGATCTACCAGCCCGGGGGCGACCGGCGCCGCGTCGGGAGGATCACCCGCGCACGGCCAGAAACCGCGCGAGGTGCCCGATCACCTCACGAGCGTCGTCCTCGATGCCGCACATGAAGGTGGACCTGCGCCGCCGCAGCACGGGCAGCCCCAGCGCGTACAGTCCCGGGCTGTCGACCACACCGCCCTCGTGGCGCAGCTGGCCCTTCGCGTCGGCCACGGGCACGTGGAGCCACCCGTAGTCAGGCCGGAAACCCGTCGCCCACACGATCGCGCGTATCTCGCCGCTCCGCAGGTCAAGCTGCAGCCGCGCCGATTCGGGCACGCGGGTTGGCGCGAAGCGCTCGGGCGGGCCGGCCGCGGCGTCATACCCGTCCGTCTCGGCCCACTCGTCGAACGTGTCCAGCAGGCGCTCCATCTTGAGGTCCGCGAGCGAGAACACGTTGCGCAAGCCACCGGAGAACAGCGCACGGCCGTCACGCACCGCCGCCCAGCGGCCCACCAGCTCGACGCCCATCGCGGTAAGCGCGTTGAGATCGAGCGTCGCCCGCTCCGGCGTCCCGACGAGCTGGGGCGAGGGCAGCCGCCGGGCCCGGGTGAGATCCTCGACCTCGTCGTACCGCTGGTCCCACAGGCCTGACGCATCCATCCACCACAGGACGTCGCGTCCGCGGTACGTGCGCGGCAACCGCACGTGCTCCCCCACCGAGAGGGTCACCGGCCGGCCCGACCGCCTCAGCTCGGCGGCCAGCTGCACGCCGGTCGCCGAGGCGCCCACGACGAGCACGCCACCGTCGGGGAGCTGGGCAGGGCCGCGGTAGCGGAACGGCGTCAGCTGCTCGACGGACGCCGGTACCGCGTCGCTGAACGGCGGCACCGCTGGCTGATTGCAGGCGCCGCTCGCGATGACCACGGCCCGGGCGTGAATCTCGCCGCGGCTCGTGGTCACGTGGTACCCGTCGTCGGCCCGCCGGACCGACGTGACGTTCGCGCCGGCCCGGACGGGAGCGCCCGAGACCTTGGCGAAGCGCTCGATGAACTCGGTCACCTCGTCCACGGTCATGTAGCCGTCGGGATCCGGGCCCTCGTAGCGAAGGCCCGGCAGGCGGCTCTGCCAGTTGGGCGTGAGCAGCCGCAGCGAGTCCCAGCGTTCGCGCCGCCAGGAGTTCGCCACCTCGCCGCGCTCGAGCACGACGTGATCGATCGACCGGTCGCTCAGGAAGTGGCTCGCGGCGAGGCCGGCGTGCCCCGCGCCGATGACGACCGTGGTGGTGCGCTCGATGACCTGGCCCCTCAGGTGACTTCGACGATGACGTTCGTCGGGTTCGTGAGGGCGTCGAACACGGCGGAGCGCTTCTGGGACTGGGCCACCAGCGCCTCGATCTCCTGCTTCGACGCGTCCGCGTCGATGGAGAACGTCACCTTGATGTCGTCGAAGCCGTTGCGGACGTCGCTGTCGGCACCGAGGATCCCGCGGATGTCGTGCGCGCCCTCGACCGTCGACTCGACCGAGCGCAGCTGGATGCCGCGGTTCTCGGCGACGGACGCCACGCCCGCCGTCAGGCAGCTCGCCAGGCCGACCAGGAGGTACTCGATCGGCGTGATGCCGTTGTCCTCCGCCGCGAAGACCTCGGGGTGGTCGGCTTCGAACACCCACTCATCGTTGTGGCCCTGCTCCTCCCCGAGGCCGAAAAAGCTCTGGACCTTCATCGTGCTGTGGACACCGCCCTGCCACCTGGCGGACGCGCGCCAGGTGAACTGAGCAGCCTCCGGCGCAGCCTTCAGCGCCTCGCGCGCCTCGAGCAGTGCCTGAACGTTGACTCCGTTGGTGACCGCAGTCATGTCGCGATACCCCCCTCTGGTCTTCCACTAATTCCCTATGGAGATGGTTGACAATATACCTGCCAGGCCGGGTTACCATAGCCCCCATGGCGGAGCCAGCCTCGACGCTCGCGGCCGGCTCGGTGGGCACGGTCGAAACGCAGTATCTCAACCTGCCGGAGCCGGTGCGGCTCGACTGCGGGCGGGACCTGTACCCGGTCCGCGTGGCGTACGAGACCTACGGCGCCCTCTCACCCCGGCGCGACAACGTCATCCTGGTGTGCCATGCGCTCAGCGGCGACGCCCATGCGGCGGGCGTCGCGAAGACGCCGCCCGAAGAGAGCACGCGCGACGGGTTCGGGGCCGAGGATCGCGACGGCTCGGCCCGCAAGGCGCTTGGCTGGTGGGACGGGATGATCGGCCCCGGCAAGGCGTTCGATACTGACACATTCTTTGTCGTCTCAACGAACCTGCTCGGTGGCTGCCGTGGGACGACCGGGCCGTCGTCGGCCGACCCGGCGACAGGCAGGCCGTACGGGCCGGACTTCCCGGTGATCACCGTCGCGGACATGGTGCGCACCGAGCGAGCGTTCCTGGACGCACTCGGCATCGAGCGGCTGGCGGCGGTGGCCGGCGGTTCGCTCGGCGGGATGCAGGCGTTCGAGTGGGCGGTCCTGTTTCCCGATCAGGTCGATGCCGTCGTGGCGATCGCCAGCACGCACGCCCTCCACCCGCAGGGCGTGGCCTGGAACTCGATCGCGCGTGACGCGATCATGCGCGACCCGGCCTGGCAGGGCGGCCGCTACTACGGCACTGGCCGCACGCCCGATGCCGGCATGGGGGTGGCGCGGATGGTCGGCCACGTCACGTACCTGTCGGCGCTGGCGCTGGACGACAAGTTCGGCCGGCGCCTGCAGTTCGCTGACGACATCCGCTACACGATCACCGAACCGGAGTTCGAGGTCGAGAGCTACCTGCGCCACCAGGCCGACTCGTTCGTCAAGCGCTTCGACGCCAACACCTATCTCTACACGTCGCGCGCGCTGACCTATTTCGATCTCGCCCGGCAGTACGGCGGTGGATCGCTGGCGCGGGCGCTTGAGGGCGTTTCGGCGCGGACGCTGCTGATCGCGTTCAGTTCCGACTGGCTGTACCCGCCATGCGCGTCGGGTGAGGTCGCCGACGCGCTCCGCGCCGCCGGCAAGCCGGCCGAGTTCCATGTGATCGAGGCGCCGTACGGCCACGACTGCTTCCTGCTCGAGGAAGCGCGGCAGACGCCGATCATCCGCCAGTTCTTGAGCAAACACGGTCTGGCCGAGGGCGGGGCCGGCGGATGACGTCGAGGAAGGGGCCCTTGTGACCGACCTGCCCTCCCGGGCCGAGGAAGACCGCGCCTTTGGGTTCGAGACGCGGCAGCTGCACGCCGGGCAGCGGCCCGACCCGAACACGGGTGCACGGGCGGTGCCGATCTTCCAGACGACCAGCTACGTGTTCGAGGACCCGGAGTCGGCGGCGGCGTACTTCAACCTGCAGGAGTACGGGAACACGTACTCGCGCATCATGAATCCGACCGTCGCGGTGTTCGAGGAGCGGGTGGCGAACCTGGAGGGCGGCTGTGGGGGGGTGGCGTTCGCCAGCGGGATCGCCGCGCAGGCCGCCGCGCTCTTCACGCTGCTGGAGCCGGGCGACCACGTCGTCTCGTCCTCGGCGCTCTACGGCGGGACGGTGAACCAGCTCAAGCACATGCTGCGCAAGATGAACGTCGAACTGACGTGGATCGATCCCGACGACCTGGGCGCGTGGCGGAAGGCGGTCCGCGCCAACACGAAGGTGTTCTTCGGCGAGACGATCGGCAACCCGGGCGGGAACGTGCTGGACATCGAGGCCGTGGCGTCCATCGCGCACTCCCGCGAGCTGCCGCTGATCGTGGATAACACGTTCGCGACGCCGTACCTGTGCCGCCCGATCGAATGGGGCGCCGACATAGTGATCCACTCGGCGACCAAGTTCATCGGCGGCCACGGCACGAGCATCGGCGGCGTCGTCGTCAAGGCCGGCACGTTTGACTGGTCCAACGGGCGGTTTCCCGTGGTCGCGGATCCGTCGCCCGCCTACCACGGCCTGCAGTTCCACGAGACGTTCGGAATGTACGGCTACCTGATGAAGCTCCGGGCCGAGACCCTGCGCGATCTCGGCGCGGCGCTCCCGCCGTTCAACGCCTTCCTGTTCCTGCAGGGTCTCGAGACGCTGTCGCTGCGGATGGAACGCCACGTCGTCAACGCGCGGGTGGTCGCGGCGTTCCTGGAGTCGCACGAGCTGGCGTCGAATGTGACCTACCCCGGCCTGCCGTCGAGCAAGTACCGGCCGCTCGTGGAGAAATACCTGCCGCACGGTGCGGGCGCGGTGTTCTCGTTCGACTGCGCCGGTGGCCGGGCCGGCGGGCAGGGCCTCATCAGCGGCGTGACGCTCTGGTCTCACCTGGCGAACGTCGGCGACGCGAAGAGCCTGATCATCCACCCCGCCAGCACGACGCACCGGCAGCTGGGCGACGACGAACTGCGGGCGGCCGGCGTCGGGCCGGGGACGGTGCGGCTGTCGGTCGGCACCGAGTCGGTCGAGGATCTGATCTGGGATCTGGAGCAGGGTTTCGCGCGGGTCGCCGCGACAGTGGGAAGAAGGTAGCGACGGCATGACCGACCTCGGACGGTACCAGGACTCGCTGACGATCCAGCGCGTGCTCCACACCGCCAGGACGATCGCGATCGTGGGCCTGTCGGGCAACGAGCTGCGGGCCAGCAACTTCGTTGGCTATTACCTCAAGCGGCACGGCTACCGCGTGATCCCGGTGAATCCCCGCGAGACGGAGATCCTCGGACAGACGTGCTACGCGAGCCTGAAGGACGTACCGGTGCCGGTGGATGTCGTGAACGTCTTCCGCGCGCCGGAGGCCCTGCCGGGGATCGCACGGGAGGCCGTGGCGATCCAGGCCGGCGCCCTCTGGTGCCAGTTCGGCGTCATCAACACCGAGGGCGCGCAGATCGCCGAGGACGGTGGCGTGACGGTGATCATGGACCGCTGCCTCAAGGTTGAGCACGCGCGCTATTCGGGCCGGATGCACTGGCTCGGCTTCAACACCCAGCGCATCACGTCCGTGCGTGCCGGGCTTCAGTAGCTGAGCCAGACGCTGACAAGGCCCGGCGCGTGCCCTCCGCCGGGCCGTCAGCGTCATCGGCGATGTAGCCGTCCACCGACACCACGCTGGGCAGCACCACCGTGCTCATCTGTTCTCCGTTGCCACGATCTTGCCCCGCCTCCGGCCCCTGCCTCGTCCGGTGGAGATTTCAGCGGAACTTACTCGCCAGAACCCGGGAACCCATCGTGCTGCGCGTCCCGCGCCGGGCGACTCTCCGGGAACCGTCCAGCCTCACCTGGCGCACGACAGAGGTGCGTATCGGTGCGATCATGGGCCGTGTGACGGCTTGGAAGGATGTCGAACAGGCAGAGCCGGAGTTCGCCCGGCGCGTGCGGGCGCTGTTCGACGCCCACAGACACAAGACGATTGCCACCGTGCGAGCCGACGGGTCGCCGCGAATCTCCGGGATCGAGACGGTCTTCGAGGACGGCGAACTGGTCTTTGGCTCGATGCCGAACGCGCGCAAGGGCGCGGATCTCCGCCGGGATCCGCGGTTCGCCCTGCACAGCGCCACGGTTAACCCGGTCGAGGGCTCCGAGGCGCAGTGGCCGGGCGAGGCGAAGATCTCCGGCCGGGCGATCGCTGCCGGAGCGATCACCGAAGGACCGGACGGCGACCGCTTCCACGCCGACATCGCCGAGGTCGTGCACACCCACCTCAACGAGCAGGCCACGATGCTCGTCGTCGAGTGGTGGACGCCCACACGCGGGCTCCGAAGGGTCGAGCGCGAGTGACCCCTCCGCCTCCGCGCGGGTCGGTGACATCAAGCCGGCCGGCCAGGGAGTCTGCACCCCAGGCCCGGCCTACAGGCCCCCGGAGGCTGCGGACCCGCAGCGTGCCCCGGTAATGCCCAAGGAGATCGGCAAGACCCGGGCAGGATCGAGAGCCGCGTTCAGCATGCCCGCTGACCTGGGTATTTATCGTGGCGTGGGTGACGGCCCGATGCCCCCGGGCCCGGCGGATGCCGAGCTGTCACAGCTGGCCGGACGCTGTCGCTGGAGATAGCAGGCCAGGCCGCTCGCCCGCCGGTCACAAGTCCTCGACGCCCTGACGGTGACTGACCGCGATTGCTGGTCGTTGCCGGCCGATCGGACGTGGCGGGCAAGCATAGCCACCGTCCCCGTAGCGCACCAATGACCTGGCTGACCTGGCGCCAGTTCCGCGCGCAAGCCGCCGCCGCGATCGGGCACTTGTTGCATTCGCGATCCTGCTGGCGGCAATCGGGCCGCACCTGGCCAGCTTGTATGGCGCCAGCGGGCTCCCCGGCTGCCACGGCGGCGGCTGCGGGCAGCTGGCCAGCAACTTCCTCGTCGGGCTCGGACCGGACTACCCGTTTGTGTACCTGCTCGGCCTGGCCGGTGTCGTCGTCGCCCCCGCCGTCTCCGGCATCTTCTGGGGCGCTCCCCTGATCGCCCGCGAGCTCGAGACCGGGACGCTCGGGCTGGCCTGGACCCAGAGCATCACCCGCGCCCGGTGGCTGGCCGTCAAGCTCGCGCTGATCGGCCTGACCGCCATGGCAGTCACCGAAGGGCTCAGCCTCATGCTTGGCTGGTGGGCAGCGCCCATCGGCCAAGCCGCCCGGTTTACAGACGGCAGCATTTCCCCGTTTGGCTGGGGCCCGTTCAGCCTGGCCTTCGACGCCCGCGGCATCACCCCGGCTTCTGGCGGATCAACCGCCGCCGCCTCTCGTGACAGACCGGCGCCGAAGACCCTTCTCCGGCCATCCAGCCTGATCATCTTCCGGCGGTGGCTGGCCGGCCCGGGCCCCAGCTGGGATCGGCCGAGCGTCTCCTTCGGTTACGAAGCCGCCGCGCGGCGGGTTTCCCCCGCCTGCTGTGCCTCGGCGGCCAGTCCGGTGCCCTCCTCGCGGTAGAGCAGCCGGTGCAGCCCGGCCGCGAGCACGCCTCCCACCAGGGGCGCGACGATGAAGAGCCACACCTGGCTCAGTGCCGTGCCGCCGACGACGATGGCCGGGCCGAGGCTGCGCGCCGGATTGACCGATGTGCCGGTGATCGGGATGCCGACCAGATGGACGACCGTCAGGGTCAGCCCGATGGCTATCGCCGCCGTCGCCGCATTGGCCGTCGCCGAGGTCACCCGCAGGACCACGAAAACAAAGATGGCCGTCAGGATGGCCTCGAAGATGAAGGCGCCGCTGACCCCGATGTGGATCATCGAATTGCTGCCATAGCCGTCGGTCCCCAGGCCGGTGGCCGTCCGGCTGTACATGGGCGAGGTAGCGAACGTTCCCCACAGCGCAAGCGCGCCCACGATCCCGCCCGCGAACTGGGCGATCCAGTAGCCGACCGCCTCCACCAGCGGGATGCGGCCCGTTAACAGGGCCCCGATCGTCACCGCCGGGTTGACATGACTGCCCGACACCGGCCCGATCAGGTACACCAGGGCCAGCAGCGTCAGGCCAAACGCCAGCGCGGTGGCGACCACTCCGGCCGCAACGCTGCCGCCGTCGAATTTGAACCCGAACATCAGCGTGGCTGCGCCGACGGCGAGGAACACCAGGACCGCGGTGCCCAGGAACTCGACAGCTAACTTCCGGACCATCCCCTGCCCCCCCTTGGCTAATGCCGATGTCACAACCGTGTCATATGACCCAAGCCGCGACGATAGCGGGTACCGCGACGGGCCTGGCGTCTCGGAATGTCACAGCAGCTGCCTGTTCTGAACTGGCCTCGCGCCGTCCCCTCCACCACTTGGGCCGCGAGGGTCACCTACATGCCAGGGACGAGCGGGACCGCCACCTTGCCACCACGCCCGGGCTGTGCGCCTCAATCCGTATCCGCAGGTCGGCGCCCTGCCGGGTGTCTGTCCCTCCGGCCATGGCCCCGTCCTGTCCGTTCACTCCGTCACAAATCGGTGAGAGGTTCTGGCCCTACGACAGGGTCGCCGATGTGAATACGGTCGGGGCGGATGATGTCACACCAGATGCCGAAGGTGATGTCGTTCTTGCCGCGCAGCCGGGCCAGGGCATGCAGGACCCGCGCATCGGTTGCGCCTGAGTCCGGGTTTCGGGTGGTGACGACACAGCGCGGTACGGGGGCTATGACGCGCAGGATGGCCTCGCCGATGGAGACCCTCTGCCCGCCCCAGCCGTGTTCGGCCCATGCGTCAGTGCCGGTCACCGTGATGGTCATGCGGAACCGGCGTGGGTCGGGAGCGGTGCCGCTGAACTCCGGGGCGAGCGCCTTTAGCGTTGCTTCGGACATCAGCGTCACGGGCTGGTCATCGTGACCGATGTGCTCTGGCTCCCGTTTGAACAGGTGCACCTTCCGGCCGAGGTAGCCAGACAGCGCGGCGCTGAACGGCCCAGGGATGATCCACCCGGGTATCTCCCGCCCGTCATACATCCTGATGGCCGCGGGAGCCCCAGGCTCGGGTGTGTCCTGGACGACATCGCCGTCCGGGAAGCGCAACGCCAGGACCTCTCGCTCCCGGTCCCATGCCGGCTCGATTTGCAGCAGCGCCGGGGTCCGGCCGGTCAGCAGTAGGGTGCCGTCCTCCTCGATGACCAGGAACTCACGATCACCTGTTACCCCGTGCTGCCCAAGCCGGATCTCGCTGGTGCCGTGCAGCCGCATGCCCTTGACCGGCGCGATAGCTAGCCGGGAAACGGTGACCGGCACTCTCCTGCCTCCTGCCCCTGATGTGCTGATCTGGCCGCACCCACGGTCGTCTCAGCGCTAGTGCGTTTCTACCAGGATGCTGGTGAGCGCAAGCCCGGGCGGGCCGGCGCGACCGCCCGGGCCGTTGACATATCTTCTATCAATATGATATCACTTTGATAGGTGATCGGACGGCCGGCACCGCGGCCCACGGGAGGCTCCCGATGAATGCACGCAACGACAACACCGCTCCGAGAGGCCTGCGCGGGTGGTGGCTAACTCCCCCGCGACCCGGCATGCAGCGCCTGCTCGCCCCATGGGAGTACAACCACCTCCGCTTCTTTGGGGTCACGCGTATTGCCGGAGGCAGTGTCGCGGCCGCCGCGGGCCTCGTGTGCCTCGCGTACGGCGTCTACGCATGGGCAGCCTTCTTCCTGATTATTGCGGCGCTGAATCTGGCGGGCGGCTACTGGGAGCTGACGATCGACCGCCCCGCATCTGCCCGAACCTGAGCCTGCGCTGCAGGCGCACGGCAGCACTGGCAGCAGATCCGTTAACAACAAGGCCCCTTCCACGATCGGAAGGGGCCTCTGGCGTGGGGCAGCGTACGTACGCACCGCCCGGATCGCTCGTCTCCTCCGTCTTCACCGAAAGGCTCCGACCCCTGGCGAGCGGACGTTGGGCCTGGATATCCCAGAGCTTGGGCTGTCAAGCGGCGGCCGGGGATTGCCCGTCAACCATGCCCCTCCTCCCGCCCTGCCAGCAGGGAGCGCCGAGCCCGGGTGCCACGGCGGCGTCGCTGGGCTGCACCTGCGGAGGTCATGTTAGGGCGGATCTTGCTTTCGCGGTCTTCTCCCTGACTTATGGAAGCGCCGGAGCGCAGGGGTGCCCAGCTGGAGCCCTCGCAGGTGATATCCGGCCGATCGAAGCGGCTGACCGGCCTGACCTGGGCATCCGATGCACCGCTAGTGACCGTCACGGACCCTGTGACACCAGGTCTAATGGCCGCCAATGGCCTGCCGCCTGATCGGTCCGGGACTCATAAGAAGCCGGATGAAAGCCCGCACGGAGAGCACGGGCCCGGCGGCCCGTCTGCCTCACAGTGAGCCGCGAGCCCGGTCAGCTCCAATATCCTGCGGACGGCGGGGCTGGGGCGCCGGATTACCAGCCGACGGCCAAGCGGCAGACACCGGCCCGTGCCGACGATGAGCCGTGCGGCAGCGCAGTCGATGAACCCGACCCCGGCCATGTCGAAGACGAGGCGCTTGGGACCGTCAGCCAGGATCTGTGCCAGCCGCCGGGCGAGCAGCGGTGTGGTCGCCGGATCCAGTTCTCCTCTGATGACGATCAGGGCTGCCCCCGCGGTTACGGCTGCCTCGATCACCATGGGCGGCGCTGGCGGGCTTAGGACCACCGCCGGTTCAGCGTCTGGCGGGCAAGAACTGTTCGCTGCGCCGGTGCTGGGCCGCTGCCCGCCGCGGTCCGGGGTGCCATCGGTGGCGCCGTCTCGGTCTGGCGGGATGGGGCCCGGAACGCCGCCGGGTACCGGGCCCACCCGCGAGTGGTCACCAGTAATGGCGGCGGCCACCGACGCCCCGGCCGATCGAGCCGAGGAGGAGCAGGATGAGGCCAAGGACCAGCACGACGATGCCGATCGTCCAGAGAATCGCGATCTTGGCGATGAAGCCAATGATCAGCAAGATGATGCCTAGGATGATCATGAGAACTCCCGTCCAGCAGTAGAGGCGTGGTACTCCGGCCGACTGCTGTCAGGGGGCGCCTTCGCGAAGACCTCCAGCGGAGACGCAGGGATCAGCATCGACGTGACGTTGACCGCAGGAGTCTGGGCGGCGTCATGACGGCTCTTCCAGTATGCCCCAGCTCAGCTGGGAGGCAAATCGCCCGCTGGGTGTTCAGCGTTCGCGACGACCTCCGCGCAGACGGCGGCGAGCTTGCGGCGCTCCGACCGTGCCTGCGCCCGCAGTTGCTCGTAGGCCGCCCGCGCGGAAATACCCTGCCTGCCCATCAGTACCCCCTTGGCCTGCTCGATCACCTGCCGGGAGTTCAGCGCCCCCTGAAGCTGGGTCGCGAGCTCGGACTGCTGCTCGCCCTGCATCATGCTGGCTATGAATAGCGCGGCCAGGTCGGTGAACGCCAGCAGCGCAAGCTCGCCCTCGGCCGACCAGGGACGCCGCTGTTCCGACAGCACCGCGACCACTCCCACGGCGTCCTGGTTGTAAGGCAGCGGGCTGGCCAGCACCGCGCGGACCTTGCGGGCCACGGCCGCCTCGCTGAAGTTAGGCCACCGGCGGTCCCCGGTGAGGTCTTCGGCGCCGACCAGTTCCTTGATCTCGAAGGCGTCTATGCAGGGGCCTTCCCGGTGCTGGATCTGCAGGTATTCCAGATGCGCGAACCTGTCGTCGGATGCCGCGACGCTGCGCAGATGCTGGTCGGCATTGACCAGCATCAGGCCTGCCCCGTCAACGTCGAACATCGCGTGCGTGGTGTGCACGATCTCGCGGATCGCGTCTTCCACCCGCATCTCCCCGAAGCGGAGCTTGCCGAGTTCCACGAGGGCCTGATGCACGTCGTGCAGGGAGATATCCACCGGCCTGGCCTACCTGCTCCGCCAGTCGTACGCGGCAATACGCGATCCGGCCCGCGGCCCCATCTGCAGCATCCCGTCGTTGACGGGCCAGCTCGCTCCGGTGACGTAGGACGCCTGGGCGGAGGCGAGGAACACGACGACCACAGCGATCTCCCGCGCGCCGCCGGGACGGCCAGGTGGGGCGCCCGGCCGGCGTTCCGCATGCGGGTCGTGGTGTTCCTGGCCGGTCATGGGGGTGGCGATCTCACCTGGCGCAACGCGGTTGGCCGTGATCGCATGCTGCCGAAGTTCCAGCGCCAGTGTCTTCGTCAGGCCACCGGGGCCGTGCTTGGCCGCAGCGTAGGCAGCCGTGACGATGGCGCGTGGTGGCTGGAAAGACATGACCGCCTACTCCCCCGCAGCGGGCCACCCATACCCCGAGGACCGGACGGGGTTGCTGCCCTCGGACCGTCCGCACCCGCCACCCGCAGCCGAGTACACTTCCCGGCTGACCAAGACACGGCTGTGTAAAAGATGACTAGGGGTGGCTGATGATAGCCCCGATCGCGGTACGTGATGTCGCTGCGGTGGCCGGAGCGCTGCTGGTGCTCAGCACGGTAATGAGCGTGGTCGGAACCGTCATAGTGCCGCGCAAATCCGGGAGCAGGCTGACGCGGTTGGTGGCCGGGGCCGTGAAGAGGATCTTCGGGCTGATTGTCTGGCCTGTGGCCAGTTACCGCTGGCGCGACCGGATCCTGGCGGGCCAGGCGGCGGTCATCCTGCTCGGCCAGCTGGCGGTCTGGCTGGTCTCCTTCTATGCCGGTTACGCCCTGCTGATCTGGCCTGCGACTGGGAGCATCGGCACTGCGTTCACTTCCGTCGGCCCAGCGCTGTGGACGTTCGGTTCTCCGGATACGCATGGGTTTTTCGAGACCGCGGTCCTCGACACGGCCGCGATGGCTGGCTTGATCACGATCACGTTGCAGATCGCCTATCTTCCGGCGCTGTACGCCGCCTTCAACCGGCGTGAGAACGAGATCGCGCTGCTGAACGCCCGGGCCGGGTCACCGTCGTGGGGCCGGAATTGCTGGCCAGGACCCACTATGCGCTCGGCTCTCTGGCACCTCGGCACTGGATACCCTGCCCGGCTTCTACAACGAGTGGGAGCGCTGGGCGGCGGACATCACCGAGAGCCACGTCACGTACCTGCCGCTGGCATGGTTCCGCTCGCCCAGCTACGAAGCCTCCTGGGTGACGTCGCTGCTGGCCGTGCTCGACTCTGCCGCCCTTTACCTCTCGCTGTGTCCCCAGGCGGCTCCCGCCGTTCCGGCCCGGCTCTGCCTGCGCAGCGGACTGGTGTGCTTCTCCGAAGTGGCCCGCTCCATGGGCATCAAGGTGCCTGCGGAGCCCGCCCCGGACGCCGTCATCAGCCTCACGTACGCCGAGTTCCTCGACGCCGTCGGCAGGCTTCGGGAGGTGAGTTTCCCGATCGAGCGTGAACCGGAGGCCGCCTGGCCCCATTTCGTGGGATGGCGGGTCAATTATGAGCAGGCTGCATACGCGATCGCCGCAGCCATTGACGCCGTCCCGGCTCTCTGGTCCGGGCCGCGCCGACACCCGGTGGAGCCGATGCCCCCGCTACGCCCAAGGCCCGGCGTGCCGTTTCCTTAGTACCGTCGGAAAGGGCTGCACGCCGCGCGGGTCCGGAGCATCGCAAGGTTGTTCATCCGTGTGGCTCCCGACAACACGCGCCTCTATGGTGGACTGATGGCGTCGGTCAAGCAGTTCCAAGTCACCTTCGACTGCGCAGAACCTGAGCGCGTCGCTCGTTTTTGGTGCGAGGTGCTGGGGTACGTCGTACCGCCGCCGCCGGAGGGTTTTGCTACTTGGGACGATTACGATCGCGCGCTGCCGCCTGAGGATCAGGGTTCATGGTTCGCATGCATTGATCCCTCAGGTGTGGGCCCGCGACTGTACTTCCAGCGCGTTCCCGAAGGCAAGGTCGTCAAGAACCGGCTGCATCTTGACGTGCGAGTCGGCACCGGGCTCGTGGGTGAAGAGCGTCTGGCCACGCTTGAGGCCGAATGCGCACGACTGGTCGCGCTCGGCGCGGTACGCGTGCGACTACTGCCTGCCGATGACGACAACGAGTCGTGCATCGTGATGCAGGACATCGAGGGAAACGAGTTCGATCTCGACTGAGTGCCCGTCGCACGGCGCTGATCAAGATCGCACGTACATCGCACGAAGCCGAGATGAGAACCGTCCTGATCCTGTGTTCTCGCAGCTCAGGGACGTTTTTCTGTAATAGCGCACTGAGGTCTTGCGGCGAGACCTCAGTGGTGGCGCACAGTCTCAGGCTGAACCACAGGCGACGGAAGCGATGGAGTGGCGAATGGCCAAACATGCGGTGGTAATCGCCGGCGGAGGCCCGACAGGAATGATGCTGGCGGCTGAGCTGGCCCTGGCCCAGGTCGATGTCGTCATCGTTGAACGACGCGCCACTCCGGATCCCGACCGCGCACGCGCCGGCGGTCTGCACGCGCGCACCATCGAAGTGCTCGATCAGCGCGGCGTCGCCGATCGGTTTCTCGAGGAGGGGAAGGCGATGCAGATCCAGGGATTCGGCCGAATCCGCTTGGACATCAGTGATTTCCCATCCCGCCACAACTACGGGCTCGCCCTCCCGCAGATTCAGACCGAGCGCCTGCTGGCTACCTGGGTCCATGAGCTCGGGGTGCCGACCACGCGCGAATGTGAGGTGACAGGGTTCACCCAGGACGACACCGGCGTCGATGTCGCGCTGTCCGATGGCACGTCGATCCGGGCGGACTATCTGGCCGGGTGCGACGGGGGCCGCAGTGTGACCCGGAAGGCGGCCGGTATCGAGTTCGCCGGGTGGGATCCATCGACGAGTTGGCTCATGGCCGAGGTCGAGATGGCCGAGAAGCCGGAATTCGGCCTGCGTCCGGGCGGTGGTATCGGCCCGGCCGAGGGCGGAGACCGGATTCGGGTCGTCCTGACCGAACGCCAGGTCGAGCACACCAGCGAGCCGACACTGCAGGACGTCAGCGAGGCACTCATCGCCGCCGACGGGACGGACTACGGCGTGCACAGCCTGAGCTGGGCTTCCCGTTTTACCGACAACACCCGGCAGGCGGTGTCGTATCGCAAGGGGCGCATCCTCCTGGCGGGCGATGCAGCCCACGTGCATGCCCCGCTCGGTGGTCAGGGTCTCAACACCGGCGTCCAAGATGCCGTGAACCTGGGGTGGAAGCTGGCCCAGGTGGTCAAGAAGACATCACCCCAGAGCCTGCTGGACACCTACCACGACGAACGTCATCCGGTCGGCGCCCGAGTGTTGCAGAACACCATGGCCCAAGTCGCACTGACCAGCCCCGGCGAGCGTCACCAGGCCCTGCGCAACACCATGACCGAGCTACTCAGCATGGACGAGCCGCGTCAGAGTATCGCCGCCATGATGTCGGGTCTCGGCATCCACTACGACCTCGGACCGGGACATCCCCTGCTCGGACGACGCATGCCCGATCTGGACATCGTGACCGCCGATGGCCCGCTCCGCGTCTATGAGCTCCTGCACGGCGCCAAGCCGGTGCTGCTCAACCTCGATCAGCCACGCGTCCTCAACATCACACCTTGGACCGACCGGGTCCAGCTGATCGACGCTGAATATGGCGGCCCGTGGGAGCTGCCGGTCCTGGGCCCAGTCACCGCCCCGGCCGCCGTGGTGATCCGCCCTGACGGGTACGTCGCCTGGGTGGGAGATGACACCGACACCGGATTGCGCGACGCCCTGACCACCTGGTTCGGAGGCGGAAACTGATGGCTGCCGCGTACGCCGCCCACCCGGAGCGCTTCATTCGCGCGATCCCCCAAACCGATGCGCGTGTTCCCTGCTGTAGATGGGGCGGATGTACCGTCGAGGAACTGTGAAGATAGTGGTCCGACGCGGCGCCGAGCGCTCGGCGAGGTCTGCGGTCCCGCTCGTTGCGGTGGGGTGCGGGCTTGTCCTCGCCCTCGGCGGCTGCAGCGGATCCTCGGGGACAGCCGCGGCTGCGGCCGCGCGGCCGTCCCCAGGCTCGGCCTACACGCTGATGCAGATGAACCTGTGCCTGTCCGGCCTGGGCGGCTGCTACGCGAAGGTGGAATACCCCGCGGTGGTGCGGGAGGCAATCACCCGGATCCGTGAAGCGCGCCCGGACGCGGTCACGTTCAACGAGGCGTGCAGCGGTGACGTCGCGCTGATCGCCCAGCGGACCGGCTACCACCTGCGCTTCTCGAAGGTGATCTACAACGGCAAGCCCCTGCCCTGCAGACGACCGGGCGACCGTGGACTCTTCGGTGACGCGGTGCTGTCGAAAGCATCCATCCTGAGCGCCGTAAGCCAGCCCTTCGAGGCGCAAGCCGGCCCGAGCGGCGCGTGTGGCTGTGCGCCAGCACCCGGATCGGCGTTGACGTGTGCACTGCCCACCTTGCCACGCGCGAGCCCGTTGAGGCGGCCGCGAACGAACTGCAGTGCGCCGAGCTCGGAGCGATCCTTGCACGCCGCGCGGCGGCCCGCGCCGTCATCTTCGGAGGCGACGTGAACCGTCGCCCCTCCTGCGCCCCGCACGGCTTCTGGACCCGCACCGACGGTTCAGCGCACCAGAATCCCGGGAGTCAGCAGGTCTACGGAACAGGCGCGTTTCGCTCGCCCTCGGCGCGGGTGGTGCCCGCCATACACACCGACCACGACGTCCTGCTGGTCCGTGCGTATCTCAGCGCACACTGATGATTTGATCACGTGACCGTCCGTTGCGTCCCGCGGGCGTCCCCTGCTCAGCGCGCAGTAGTTCTTGCCGACGGGTTTTGTCCGCGGGTTAAGGATCATGGTCTGGCGTCGAATGCGCTATGTATCCACGAGCCCAACTGGGCCGAGCGTGCGTATCCGGCCAGCTCGCGCTCCAGCTCGCGCTCTAGCTCAGAGCGCTTGCGGTCTGCGTCAGGGTTGGCAGGCACCAGCAAGGCGGACCCCAGGAACCAGATTCCGGGGAGGATAACCGCGACCCACGCGCCGCTGCGCAGCATGAGGCCGACCACCGTGAGCACCCCCCCGGCCAGCAGGGGCCGCCAGCGGGGGCGCACGGCGTGTGCCAGCCGCCTCAGGCCGATAACCGTGAGCAGCGCGCCAGCACGGATAAACCTGCGGGTCCGCCTGGTGCGTGCGAGCCGTGTGAGCCTCGGGGCACGGTACCTGTCGGCTGGGCCGACGGATGGGCTCCACGCCACTAGGTTCCGCCGATGCGCTCGCATTCTCATCGCAGCCTCCAGCACTCGGCTCCGCGCTGCGTGTCCTCAATGGTCCGCTGGACCAGGCGCGCCTGCCTGGCGCGATGCGCCCGGGTCGCCTCGTTCTGCAGGTCCCTGCTGTGCTGTTCCGCCAGGACCCGCGAGATGTAGGGATACATCACGACCTTCCTCGGTGCGGGCCCTTTGCCCGCACCATCAAGGTTCGCGGTAAGGCCGGGTGCACCGCATCGGGCAGAAGCCTTATCTCCTGGCCAGCGCGAGGTCTAAGCCGAAGTTGCGGCGTCTGTAGGCTATTGATTAGATCCATGCTGGTGCGAAGGCCATGTGTCCACGTCAGTCAGCTTGCCTGGCACTGTCATTTGCTGGCCTGGCGCGTCGGCGATATGCGGCTATGGCTGGGTGGCGTCCGGAATCCGGTGTAAATCGGCGGGCGTGGTTCCGGCTTCATGGTCAGGTTAGGCGGTGGCTCTGACAGTTTCGGGGCTGGCAGCGATCTGAGCGGCGGTCACGGTGCGTGGCCGATCCGTATCGGGCCCTGGACGATGGACGCGCGCATGGTGGCCGGATCGCCGGGAGGAATCCATTCACTGAACCATGTGGCGCCTGCCTCCGCCGACTGGCGGATCAGCTCTTGAGTACGGTCTGGATTCTGCCCGCGTTCGGGTCCCCCGGCGACGATGTCGAAGGGGCCTGAGCGTGTGCGATGGGCTTGGATGAACCGCCGGATCGCGGTCACCTGCTGCGGCAGCAGGGGTTCCTCGCTGTCTGTGGCGCTGCCGGGCTGCACCGCCGGGTAGAGGCAGGCTCCATCCCAGTGGGCTGCCCGGCGCAGCGGGCCGGGGTTGGGATAGGCCCCGCCGATCCAGATCGGTATCCGCGGCTGCTGGACCGGCCGGGGCAGGCAGGTCATCTCGCTTACCCGGAAGTGGGTGCCGTGGTAGGAGAACGGCTTTCCCGACCACATCCCGGCCAGCACCTCCAGCGCCTCATCCACCATACTGGCCCGCACCCGGACGTCAGTTTGCTCGCCAAAGGCGGCGTAGGTGAAGTCCTCCGGGTCACCGACGCCAATGCCCAGGGTCAGCCGCCCATTTGACAGGTGGTCAAGCGTCACGGTTTCGCGGGCCAGCTTCCAGGGACGGCGGCGGGCCAGGGGCGTCACCATGGTGCCCAGCCGGATGCGCGAGGTGGCGACCGCCATAGCGGCCAGCGCCACCCATGGATCGTAGGCGGGCATGTCCTGGCGGTTCTGGTAGACGATGTAGTCCTCCACGAACACCGCATCCCAGCCGGCATCCTCCGCCGCCGCAGCGAAGTCGGCTAGTGTCCGCGGATGAGCTGCCTGGCCCCCGATCGGCAGGTTCAGGCAATACCTCACCGGCATACTCCAATCCGGTGTAAATCGGCGGGCGTGGTTGTGCTTCACGGCTGAAACTACGCAGTGGCTCTGACAGTTCCAGGGACGTCTCCGGCGGTGGTCTCGGTGACTGCTGGTGACCGGAGCTGGCGGGGCGGGTCGAGCAGCGAGCGGCGCAGGTCCTGGAGCTGGCGCAGCCCGGCGGCGGTCATGGTGAAGCCGCGCCAGCCGCGGGAGGCCCGGTCCAGTACGGCCCAGACCAGGGTGAGGCAGCTGGTCTCGCCGGGGAGCCGGCCGATGACCTTGACCCGCCGCCGGGTCTCGCCGAAGGTGCGCTCGATGAAGTTGGAGTGCCGGATCCGCTTGTGGTGCTCGGCGGGGAACCGCAGGTAGGCGGTCAGGCCCTCCCGGTCGGTGAGCAGGATCTTGACCGCCGCCGGGTAGAGCGCCTGGTAGCGGGCGGCGAACTCATCGATCCGGTGATCGATGATCTCCACCAGGCGCGGGCCGGGCGGCGTCGTCAGGTCCCCGGTGTCGAAGATCGCCCAGTAGGCGTCCTTGACCTCGGCTTGCATCCCGGCCGGGATCTTGGCCAGGATGTTCCGGCATCGATGAACAAGACACCTTTGACGCAGCGCCTGGGGGTAGGCCTGCTCGATCGCTGCGATCAGCCCCGGCGCGCCGTCGGAGATGATCAGCAGCGGGGAGGCCAGGCCACGGTCTTTCAGGTCGGCGAGGAAGTCGTGCCAGGCGTCGGCGGACTCCCCGGACCCGGTGGCCAGGCCGACGAACGCGGGCTTGCCGTCGGTGGTGATGCCCCAGGCGGCCAGCACCGGCTCGGCCGGGGAGCCGGGGTGCATCCGGAAAAAGGAGGCGTCCAGGAACAGGTAGTCCAGGGTGATGCCGTCCAGGCGGCGGGCCGCCCACGCCTGGTACTCCTCGGTGATCTGCTGGCAGATGTGCGTTTCAGTGCAGCCTGGGATGACCGTGCAGCGCCCGTGTCAGATGACGCTGGGATCAGGCGGGCCTGGCACAGCGCGGCCGTCTATTCCACAGACCTCGACCCGGCGCGGGCCCTGGCCAAGGCCGGACTACCGGCCGAGGTTCATGTTCACGATCTTCGCCATAGTGGGAACACGCTGACTGGGGAGGCCAACGCCTCGCTAGCCGAGCTGATGAACAGGATGGGCCACTCCTCCACCAGGGCCGCCAGGGTGTACCTGCACGCTAGGGAGGAGCGCAACCGCCAGCTCGCAGGCACGCACGACAACACGGCCCGGCGGGAACTTGAGACGGTCCAGCAGACCCGGAATGGCGATCAATCGGACGCAACGAGCACGCGGGCATCCCAAACAGGTCATCGGGAGGTACGGACGATCATGGCCTATAGGCTGCGTGAGCTGAGGACCCAGCATCTGGGAGCGGGTGACGGGAATCGAACCCGCACTATCAGCTTGGGAAGTCTGTGGCGCTGCTGGCGTCCTACCTGCTGACTCCTGACCTGCGGGCTCTTCGGCGCACTGTCCGCGAGTGACCGTGACTGGCTGCGGTTGCTCGTCCGGTCGGGCACGTAGCGGGCACGGATCTTCTTATTCGTAGGGAGTGGACTGTCCTGTCCAGTGGTGGCCTGCAATGGATGAGCACCTGGTCGGTCTGGCGTCCGCGGCAGTGCATCGCTATTTGAACGGCTTTCCTCATTGACCGGATCCAATTTGCGCTGTCCAAAGTTGTGTATTTACCCGGCGGCTCGGGAGCTGGTGCCGGTGGCTTCTCGCCATGACCGTGGCAGCGCGGCGGCCAGGGCGAGGATCCAGATGACGGTGGTGAGCGGGACTAGCGCGGCGATGATCCCGTCCGGCGCGAACGCTCCTCGCTGGGCGAGGGTGAACAGCACCAGCAGGTGTGCTGCTGCCGACAGCCAGCCCAGGGTGGACACCCACGGCGGCGACAGCCAGGCCTGCCGCAGGCCGAGCACGCCGGTGACGGTGAACAAGATGGTCGGGATCGCCGAGGCCAGAAAGGTCAGCCAGAGCCCGCGCCAGCCCAGCACCACCAGTCCGGCCGCAGCGTTCCCTGCCGCCGCATGCACGCTAACCAGCGCGAACGATGCCCCGACGGCGACCATCGTTTGAGTGATCACGCACCCGGCCAGGGACACGCGCAGCAGGCCCCATCCCGGGTAGCCCTCGGGGACCAGGCGGGTGAGCACAGCGAAAAAACCCCGCCAGCAGCACCGCACCCAAGATGGCGAGCAGAGCCGCCGCATAGAGCTGGCCGGTGTGGGTCCGCAGCACCTGGGCCAGATGCTGGTCGCCTTTATCGAGTTTGGCATCCAGCGGGATCAGCGCCACCCCCACGACCCAGGCCACCATGGCGGTGACCGCCGCAGCCACCCCCCAGCGGACCCATGCCCGGTTGGCGGCCCGCCGCTCGCTGCCCGGAACGGCTGACTCGATTTGCGTTCCCATCGCCGCTCCCAAGCTACGCCTGGATTGATCCTCCACCAGGCAGGACTTTACGCTTGCGTTGCCACTGATGCACTGTGGTGATCACGCGCGGGCAGGATCGCCGGGGGGATCAGGAAGGCGCGGGGTGACCGGGAATGCCGGACGGGCCGGGTATCGCGATTGTCGGGGCGGGTCCCGCCGGGCTGGTGCTTGCCCATCTGCTGCAGCGCGAGGGCATCCCGTTCGTGGTGTTTGAGCGGAAGGCACGGGCCGAGTTGTGCCGCCTGCCGAAGGCCGGGCTGATCGAGTACCGCACGGTGCGGCTGCTGGAGCGCGAAGGCATCGCCCCGTCCATCCTCGACTTTTGTGTCGAGAATCATCGCTGCGAGTTCCGCACCCCTGGGGAATCGGTAGTGGTGGAATATGCCGCCTTGACCGGCGGGCGCCCGCACTACATTTACCCGCAGCACCAGCTGGTGCAGCGGCTGTGCGACACGCTCACCGAAGCAGGCGGCCAGATCAAGTTCGGGCATGCCGTCCGAATGGTCCAGCAGCATTCCGGCGGGATTGTGCTGTTGGTTGACGGACCAGACGGTGACCAGTCCGAAATCGCCTGTCAGGTGGTGGCCGGATGTGAGGGGTCCAACAGCGCGGTAGCGGCGGCCATGACCAACGCCCGGATCAGTGAGCAGGCCTTGCCGGTGCGGTGGCTGGTGATCCTCGGCGTGGCACCACCGCTGGTCAATCACACCGTTTATGCCGCCCATCCCCGCGGGTTCGCCGGGCAGATGCGCCGCGGCCCAGACCAGACCCGGTACATGCTCGAGATCCCCGCCACCGACACCGCCGCCAACTGGCCCCAGCAGCGGGCCCGCGACGAACTGGCGGCCCGCCTGGGAGTCGGCGCACGGCTGAAGGATGTGCCACTGAGCGAGTTCGGCCTGCTGGACATGCGGGTGCGGGTGATCGAGCCGATGCAGCAGCACCGCCTCTTCCTGGCCGGTGACGCCGCCCACCTGATCACCCCGGCAGGCGGCAAAGGCATGAACCTCGCCATCCAAGACGCAGTCGAACTGGCCCACGGGCTGATTGAGCGCTTCGGGCTAAAACAAGACGACACACGGCTCGCGGCCTACTCGCGGACCCGGCTGCCGCACATTTGGCGGACACAGGCCTTCTCCAACTGGCACCTGCACTTCATCCTCAGCAGCCTCCGAGACGGGCAAGAACCATCCGCCGCCACGCCCGGCGGCTTCGCCCACGGGCTAAGACAAGGCTGGATCACCGCCCTGCAAGACGACCCAGCCTTTGCACGCTGGTTCGCCCACGCCTACGCGGGCGTGGACCCCGACTAGCCCAGCGCCGCCTGCCACCGTCTGCAATCTGCTGCGTCGTTCCTCGACAGGCGCCAAGAACCTGGCGAGTGGCCGCCGTGGGACTGTCCCCGTAACGGTATTTCCGGCCCGATCGTGCTGAGCCTTCCGGCTTGGCGGGGGACTGTGGATCTAAGGGTTCTGTCGCACTTGAGCTGACACACCCCGCCGGACAGTGGTTACCCGCGTCAGGTGCCGTTACTCGGCTCTCAGGGTCGCCGCGGGTGGGGTATGGGCGGCAATGGCCGCTGGGACGGCCCCGAGCAGGTTGCCCGCCGCCACCAGCGCGAGCAGTCCCAGTACCAGCGCTAGGGCCGGAATCTCCGTAACCGGCGCGATTCCTAGGGAATTCGCAAAGGCGCGCCACGCCCACCGGCCGGCAACAACACCCAGCGGGCCCCCGACGATGACAGCAGTGGTGAGCGTGAGCGTGGTCTGCCAGGCGACGACCGCCCGGACCTGACCGCGTGTCATGCCGAGCGTCTTCAGCAGGGCCAGTTCCTGGCGCCGCCGCCGAACCAGGCTGAGCACTGTAAGGGCCAGCGAGAGCACCGCGGCGGCGGCCAGGCCGAGCGCGAGGGCGAGCGGCTGACCGCCCATGTGCTCGGCATTGATGACGGCTGAGGCCTGCGCGCCGGTCAGCTGGTAGGTGCCGCCGGGAAAGTTGGTCGGGTTGGCTGACACGATCCGGTTTACGAGCCGGGCGCGCTGCACGCTCGTGGTGCCCGGCTTCAGGTCGATCGCCACTGCCGATGGAAAGACCAGCCCGGCCGATTCCTGGTCCTGGTGGTGCTGCTGCTGGCTGGTGATGCCCTCAGCGGCCAGCAGCGTGGACTCAGAGAGCATCGCTCCGCGTCCAAGCGAGACATGATCCGATGTGCTCATGCCGAACGACGGCAGCGTCACGGTCCCCGTGATCGTGACCGTCCGCTCTGACCCGGCCGGCCGATCCGGACCGTGTCGCCGACTTGCTTGCCGAGCTCATTCAGCGTCACCTGGCCCAGCTCGATCTGGTCCATTCCGGAGAGCGGCCGGCCGGTGGTGGTCGGCGGCTGAACCGCGCCGAGCTGGTGCCGGACGGCGAGAACGGGCACGGCACGGCCGCCGACCGGGAGCTGGGTAAATCCGAACTCCGACCACCCGGCCACGGCCGCCTGGCCGTTGATCAAACGGCTCAGCTCCCCCGGGCTGAACGGGGCATAACCCCCCTGAGCCTGGATGACCACGTCGGAGTTCCAGCCGTACCTGGCCGGGTGCGAGGCCAGGCTGGTCAGGCTCGCCTCGAACGTCAGCGCGGCGACCACCGCGGTAACCGCCGCGACGGAGCCCAGCAGCGCTGACCGCACCGGCACGGACCGGACACCCGATCCTGGCTCCAGTGCGTTGCGGCTGCCTACCACCGCGGAGGCCGGCAGTCCGGCTCTCGCGGCGCCCCGTGCGATGGCCGATGAGCGGGTGCTTGGCCGGGGCCACGGCCGGGTGGACCGGACTGCGAGGACGGCCAGCAAGCCAAGCAGGGTTACGACCAGGAGAAGCGTCCCAATGCCCAGCACTAGCCAGTCGGCGTGGATCCCGCGGTCCGGATCGAACCGGCGCACCGGCCCCACCGGCGCGAGTGGCGACAGGGCGATGGCACCGGCTGCGGCCAGGATCGCGCCGCCGAGTACCGGCAGCAGTCCGGGCAGGCTGGCCGCCAGCGTGGCCTGGCCCCGGGTGGCGCCCAGCGCGCGGATGGCCGCCAGGTCAGCGCTAGACCTGCTGATTATCTGGGCTAGGCCCTGCCCGGCCAGCACGATTGTCGCCACCGTCGCGAAGACGGCGAAAATGATCAGTGCAATCGATTCCGGCCTGATGGCCTGCTGCACCTCACTGTGGACGACGTCGGTGCGGTCGATCGCGAAAAACGGAGTGATCGCGGGCTGGTGCGTCCGTGCTGCTTCCTGGCGCTGGATCTTCCTGGCCAGGTCAGCCACCCTGCCCTCCAACGCCGGGATGCCGGCGGCGCCCCCGGCCAGCCGCAGTCCGACCGTGCCGTACTGATATTCCGCCAGCAGTGCGTGGGTGGCGCCCGGCGGCAGGATGGCGCCTTGAGCCTCGTCGGTCTGGTCAACCAGCGCCGGCGGCACCTCGGCGATGGCCGCGACCCGGTAAGAGCGGGTGAAGAGTCGGCCCTTCGGGTTCCCGGTGGCATCCACCGGCTGGAACGCATACGTCACCCGGCCACCGACATCGGTCCTGAACATGCGGGCCACGAGCGGGGTCAGCACGATCTGGCTTGTTGATCCCTGCTCCGGCAGCCGGCCTGCCACCACGGTCAGCCGGTCCTGCCGGAAAAATTCACCGTCCAGGCTGCCGTTGACGCTGCCGGTAAGAAACGAGGGAGCGACCCTGCCCCGGACCAGCGGAGCGCCGCTCAGTCCCAGGACCGCGGCATGACCGACCGCACCGCGCAGCGACGAGATCAGCGAGATGGACTGCGTCGCCGACATGCCGGGCAGCCGCCCCGAGACGTTCACGAACACGTCGCTCACGCTGCTCGCGGACAGGTAACGGCCGTAGGCGGTCGCGGTCCGGCGCGCGCCACCCAGGGCGGCCAGAGCGACGGCACCGAGCAAGCCCACCAAGACCGCGAGCATCGCCGCCTGACGCCAGGATCGTCGCGCGGCGGTCCGCCACAAGTAGAGAGCCATCGTCAGCCGGCCGCCTAGCCTTGGCCGAGTAGCTGACCTAGTTCATCCCGAGCCATACCCCCATGCTGACTCAGTGGCGGACCCGGCGCCTGACTGCTGGCACCACTAACGCGCACAGGCCAGCACCACCAGCCACTCGCTGGGGGGCTGCGCTACCGGGACTTAGGCTAAGTGGCATTGTGTCTAGATTCGGCGAAGCCGATCGCCGAGCGACGCGACCGCAGGGAGCGATCTAGACGCGGCGGCCACAAGCGGACAATGAACCGCCGAGGAAGACGGCCCGTGCCGTACCGGTCTGTTTGCCGGATGTCTGCGATGTTCATCTCACCGAAAGTCGGCATCAGATGCAGCCGTAGTAGCAGCTCGTAGAGCTGCGCTGTCTTCGGCGAGAACTGTCGTTGCCCCATCCAGTCGGCCGCGTACTTCGCGAATGGCACTGAACCGGCTGACGGGTCCAGCCAGTCGCCGCGTTTGATCTCGCCTTCCTTGAGGGTCAGCCAGACCTCAGCCTCGCGCTTCGTCGCGAAGGTTTGAGGGGCGGGCCGGTCTACGCCATCTGGCCCCAAGTAGCGAGCTTGGTACCGGCAGGACGGCAGCCGCCGCGATCGAGCCCGCGCTACCGGGCGCTGGTGTTGCTCGCGACTTTCGGCAACTTGCGCTGGGGCGAGCTGGCCGGGCTGCGGCGCCGGAACCTCGACCTGGACAGCCGGTGTGTCCGGGTGACCGTGACGGTCTACGAATTCGGCCAGCTCGTCAAGGGCACGCCCAAATCTCGGGCTAGCATCCGTACAGTCGTCCTTCCCGAGCTGATCGTCCCCGAGCTGCGGCGGCACCTGGACACCTTCGCGGGCGATGGACCGGACGACTTTGTCTTTGTGGGTGTCAAGGGCGGCCAGCTTCGGCGTAGCAATTTCTCCAAGCCCTGGGCGCGGGCGCTAGTCAAAGCTGGGCTCTCGGCGGTCCATGTCCATGATCTTCGCCATACCGGTAACACGCTGACCGATGAGGCAGGCGCATCGCTGGCTGAGCTGATGAACCGGATGGGCCACTCCTCCACCCGTGCGGCGAGGGTGTACCTGCATGCCAGGGAGGAGCGCGACCGCCAGCTCGCGAGCACGCTCGACAAGATAGTCCGGCGGAACTGAGACGGTCCAGCGGCGGCCGGAACGCTGGCCAATCGGGCACGCAGCGGGCACGCCCGACGCCCCAGAGGGTCACAAAGGGGGTCCAGCGATCATGACCGGTAGTTGGCCTGAGCTGGGAATTCAGCGTGTGGAGCGGGTGACGGGAATCGAACCCGCAGTATCAGCTTGGGAATCCGACCGATCAGGGGCTCTGACCGCCCTGACCTGCGAACTCGATGCACCGCTAGTGACCGTCATAGACCCTGTGACACCGGGGCTAATGGCCCGCCAATGGCCCGGCGATCTTGCTTACTGACCGAGCCTCGTCAGCAGGTCGAGGTCCTTCACGTTCGTGAAGATGGCGTCGTGCGCCACGAGAGGAATCTGCAGCCAGACTGCCGTCGCGGCCACCCAACGATCCGCCTCATGCTCCTTCTGGCCCAGGCCGTGCCCGGTCCGGACACACCAGGCACGAAGCGAGGGATATGCCTGCGTCAGGTTCGGTCCTGGCCACACGATCTCTGCCCGGGCTATCTCGCGCTCCAGGCGCCGGAGTCGGTCCGGGCCCCAACCAGCCAGCCTGGCCCATACTCAAGTTCGGCAACGGTAATGAAGGAGATGATCGCTGGCCGACCTTCGAGTACGGGTCGGTAACGCGATGCCAGTAACTTCCCGCTGGGCGTCAGACGGGCGCCGAAGACCCCGGTGTCGATCACGGCCGGGCCCCGGGAGCCGACGCTCATGCTTCGAGGATGGCAGCCAGGAAGAGGCGATCCTCATCCTCTGTGAGGTCGTCGATAAGGACGTCGGCATCGGGAGGCAGAGGCCGCGCCGCATCGAGCACGTCGTGCCTGTCCCGCTCCAAGGTCGTGCCCTTGGATGCTGACCTGTGCACTTCTGGCTCTGACATCGCGCACCTCCTCCCATCTATCAGGGTACACAGATGAGAGTCAGGGCCCCTTCATCTGAGCACGCGATGGCAAAGTTGTGGACGGAGCCGCGACGGCTGCGCCTGGAACTCGTTCATCGAAGTGGGACCTGCACACTCATGCGAAGGCTGGCGCCGCTACCCTGCGCTCGTGCCTGTGAACTCGGGCCCGAACGTCTTCGGGCTGCATATCACTCTGCTGGATCACCGGCCGGAGATCTGGCGCCGGGTCCTTGTCCCCGGCTCGCTTCGGCTCGACCGGCTCCATCTGGTCTTCCAGGAGGTGATGGGCTGGACGAACAGCCACCTCCACCAGTTCCGCATCGGGGACGCCCTCTACGGGATGCACTTCGAGGACTGGCCGGAGGAAGAACTGCACGAAACCGGGTTCACACTCGCCGGCGTCGCGCACGCCGGCGAGCGGTTCCGCTACGACTATGACTTCGGCGACTCCTGGGAGCACGAGGTGCTAGTGGAGCGAGCTGGCACGATCCGCCCGGTGCTCAAGTTCGCGGTGTGCCTCGACGGGGCGAACGCCTGCCCACCCGAAGACTGCGGCGGGACCGGGGGCTACGCCGATCTCCTCGAAGCACTGGCCAACCCGGCCCACCCGGAGCATGAGCAGTACCGGCAGTGGGCGGGAGAAGACTTCAGCCCCGTGGCCTTCGATCTTGCCGCCACGAACACCGCGCTCCAGCGCCTCCGCTGATCAGTTCGCCCACGGGCCCGCCGAAGGCCCATAACGCGCATGATCAGCTTGAAGAGCTGATGCGACCGCAATCCTACTCACAGATAGGTCGAATGGCATGGGCACCCCCAAGTCCCCGCTACAAGATCGCTAATAGCACTCAGATGTACACCGAACTGGTCTTTCAGAGGAGCGGGTGACGGGAATCGAACCCGCACTATCAGCTTGGGAAGCTGGACAGTCCGGCCGCTGAGGCCCCTTGACCAGCCAGTTTGGGTGTCCGCCAGGTACCGTCGTTGACCGCCAGGCACCCTGGCTAGTTGCACGCTAGTTGCACGGTGATCTTGTTTGCGATCTGTGCCAGCGACCTGCTGATTCGTAGAGATCTGCGGGCGCGCTCGCGATCTGCTGGTATGGCGCTGACGTGCTGGGATGTCGCGCAGTGTTGCGCAATGGCCTCAGCGCTTGGCGTCACTGTGAGGCCAGAATCAGGCCAGCACAGAAGGCCGGGAGTCCATCTTGACTAACAATTCTAGAAATATATTGCTAGTTATCAAGTTCCAGCGTAGCGTGGTGAGCGAAGCCCCGGGGTAGCCAGGCACCGCAGGTCACAGGAGGCATCCCGATGCACGCACCGACCGAGAACGCTGCTCCCCCGCGATCCGTCCTCAACAGACTTGTGCTCAGGTCATGGGATTACCGCCACCCCCGTGTCTGGGCGGGTGTGCGCTTTGCCGTTGGTATCTGGCTGGTCTTCCTTGGCGGCCTTCTGCTCGCTGACGGCTACTTGTGGGCAACGCTGCTGCTGGTGGCGGCGGCGGTGCTCTTGTGGGCCGGCTACCTGGACCTGATAGCCGCCCGCTTCACACCTCCCCGAGCCTGAGGTGGCCCCCATGCTCGCAGCGGTTGGCATTACCGTCTGCGTCGGCGTGGTCGTGGCCGTGTGGGTGGCCGGTGCGCTATACAACGCCCTTCATCGTCTGCATAGCGCCTCTCATGCTCCGCGTGAGCGGATCCGGAGCCAACCCGGGCGACAGCGCTCATCGTCGTGGCAGTGGTGTGTGCGGGCCTGGCGGTTGCCGGCCGCAGCCATTTTGACGGCCTAGCCGTCGGGACCTTGTGGGTCCGGATCCTCGGGTTCGCCGTGCTGGCCGCTTCGACCGTGTTCACGCTGTGGGCCCGGTTCTCGCTCGGCACCAGTTGGAGCGTGGCGCCCAAGGTCCAGGGTGATCACCAGCTCCGCATTCACGGGCCGTACGCAGTGACACGTCATCCGATCTACACCGGGGTGCTCGGGATGCTGCTCGGCGCCACGCTGCTCAGCGGGATCGGTCAGTGGATCGTGCTCTTCCCGGTCGCCCTGATTCTGTTTGAGGTCAAGATCCGCATGGAGGAGCATCTGATGCTGGCGACCTTCCCCGACAAGTACCCCCGGTACCGTCGGCAGGTGCCACAACTGATCCCGGGTCTCTTCATCCTGCGTCAACACCACTCAGCCGGCTCCTACCGCTGACCGGCCCGCCCGAGAGAGCTACACGATCCGAAGCGGAGGAGGCACCGCCACCGGCCTGGACCGGAAGGTCGGCTCGCCGCAGTGCGGAGACATCCGGACCGGGCAGGGCGCGTTGATTGCGCGTCGCCCCGGCCGGCGAAAAGGTAATCGCCGGCAACGACAGAGAGAGTGAGACTCGTGCGCTACACCCCCGCGGCTACGCTGCAATGGCCCTACCTCAAGCTCCATCAGTTCGTCTACCGTCACTCGGGAGGACTCATCGGTTCGCGGATCGTCGCCGGCAGCCAGGCCTTGCTCCTGACGACCACAGGGCGAAAAAGCGGGGAACCGCGTACCTGCGCCCTTATCTACCTCAAAGATGGCGGACGGTGGGTCGTGGTGGCCTCCAACGGAGGGAGCGATCATCCGCCGTCCTGGCTGCTGAACCTCCAAGCCCATCCCGGCGTAGCGGTCCAAATAGGCCTAAAAAAATTCTCAGCGCAAGCCTCGGTGGCCTCAGCTGAAGAGCGCAAACGGCTGTGGCCGCGCGTCAACCGCCACAACATGGGTCTCGCTCCGATCATGCACCCCGGCGCGCGGGGCCGATACGACGTGTACCAGCGGCACACCACACGCGAGATTCCTCTCGTGCTGCTGAAACGAAACACGGGAGAATCGTAAGTGCTGATGCTCCCGCGAGCCGATCTAACGCTATTTGCTACCCGGTGCCGCATACGGGTCGCACGCCGAGCTGCTCACTGATTCCTTGCCATAGAACTCTGAGAGCTATTCGCATATCACAGAGTGTCGTTCACGATCCCGAACAGGATTCGCGGATGGCTCGTAGACCTGAAGCTGTTGATGAACTGGTGCTCTCCCTTCGCCAGTTCCAGGCTGAGGCTAGAGAAGAACTCAGCGTTGGCGGGGGTCGAACCGGTCCTGGATATTGACCCTTGGCCTGTGAAATCAGCGGATCGCACATGAGGACGCTGTGTCTCTAGACTCTGATAGACGCCCGAAGCCGCGGATTAAAAGCTTGATCGGGGCGAGTTCGCCCGGGGCTCAGGGGATCCAGTCCGTACGGTCATCTACGCCGGTGCAGGTGCTCCTTCACGGCCGGAGGGGGACAGCTCGCTGGTGCAGTTCGGACAGCGGGTTGCTTTCAGCGGGATGTCGGTGAAGCATGCGGGGCACGTCTTGGTGGCTGGCGAGTGCGAGGCGGGGGAAAGGTTGAAGCGGTCGATCATCACGTTTACCGGCTTGACGACTAGGAAGAACACGGCGGCGCCGATGATGACCAGCGTGAGCAGCCGGTTGATGAAATCACCGTAAGAAAATATGGCATGATTAATGGTGAAATGGAACTTGCTGAAGTCGGGTTTGCCGAACAGGGCAGCGATCAGCGGGTTAATAAAGTCCCGGACCAGGCCCTGGACCACACCGGTGAACGCGACGCCAATGACGATGCCCACGGCCAGGTCAACCACGTTGCCGCGCAAGATGAACTGGCGGAATTCTGCAACCAAATTGCGCATGACTTTCCTTTCACCCGGAGGAACAACGGCTAGCGCGAAGCGTCCAGGTCTGGTTCCCTCTCAGCGGTGAGCAATCCCTGTTGGGGACGCCTGGTGATCGGGGGGGCCTGGTCGCGTGGCTGGGCCCGGTGGTGAGCGGGTCCAGCAGGTCGCAGTGGTGAGTGGCACGGCATGGCCTTGTCGGGGATGGGCGGTGGGACGCCGGGGGAGCTAGGCGCCTCGGTGTATGTTCTGGGCGCTGGCTTGGGCTTGGGGGTGGCCTGCTTCGGCGGCTGCCTGGCGTTCGGCTTCGGCGTTGATCTCGGCGCCCAGCAGGATGGCGATGCCGGTGAGGTAGAGCCAGAAGATGAGGATGGCCACGCCGGCGAAGGTGCCGTAGGTCTTGCCGTAGTTGCCGAACTTGGCCACGTAGAAGGAAAAGCCGAGGGAGGCGAGCACGAAGATCGCGCTGGCGATCAGCCCGCCGGGGCTGACCCACTGCCAGCGCGGCGACTCCCGGTTGGGCCCGAAGTAATAGAAGACCGAGAACAACAGCGAGATCGCGATGACCGTCAGTGCCCACCGCACCACCGTCCACACCACCGATAAACGCCGTGCCCACCACCCCCACATGGCCTTGGATGGCTGAGCCGAGCGGGGCGCCGAACACGATCAGCGCGGAGGCGATCCCGCCGAGCACCACCGTGGCCAGCATGAGCGGGCCCGCCCACAGCCGCTTGGCCAGGAACTTGCGGTCGACGGGCACGTCGTAGGCGATGTCCAGGCCGGTCTGCAGCGCGGCCATGCCCGCCGAGGCACTCCAGATCGCGATCACCACACCGATGATCACCGCGGTGAGCGACCCGCCGGAGGAGTGCCCGGCGGCCGCGGTGATCGCATCGCTGAACACTGTGCTGGCTCCCTGCGGCAGGGCATGGGACAGGCCCTTGACCAGCTGCTTCACCGTCGATTCGCCGATCTGGATCAAGCTGGCCAGCCCCAGCAGCGCGATCAGGGCCGGGAACAGGGACAAGAACCAGTAGTAGGCCAGGCTCCCGGCGGTCATGGTGCACCGGTCGTTCTTGAACTCCGTGAAGCTGCGCTTGAGCAGGTCCCGCCAGCCGGTCTTGCCCAGCTCCAGCGGCGTGTCCGGGGCGCCCGGGATCTTATCCGGCGGCGGGACCTCCTGCCCGGTGCCCTCTGGCTGGTTCCCCCTGGCCATGGTTACGCCGCCTTCTCCGGCTGCGGGTCGTTCTTCCCCGGCCAGACACCGGTCAATTTGCGGGTGCCCTCGGCGGTGCCCCGGCTGAGGACGGCCTTGACCAGTGCGTAGACCGCGCCCTGCAAGGCGGCGGCGGGCAGGATCTCCCGCCAGCCCCGCTGGGCGTCGGTGGCCTTGGGTGCGTCCTCCTCGCGCGCGGCGAGCTTCCAGATCTGCTTGAAGATGGCACCGGCGAGCATCCCGCCCAGCACGCTGACCAGCAGGCTGACCGGCTTGTACACCAGCTTGATCATCGTCTTCTCCACCACCGGAACACCAGATAACCAGTGATCAGCACGGCTGCGGCCACCGCCAGCGGCGCCCGGCGCTGATTCGCGGTACTGGCACCCTTGGCGGCGGTCCGCCGCACACCTTCCGGGGCGGCTTGCCACGCCCCGGCTGCACGGGCCTGGATCTGGTTCTTGGCCGCTGTGGCTTGCTGGCGGGCCTGCGCCGTCTTGCCAGCTGCCTGGCTGCGCACACCGGCGCCACCGTCAGCGGCCTTCGCGCGGATCTGGGCTGTCTTGCCCTTCACCCGCCCGGTCACGGCGGCCGCCTTGGCCCGCGCCTGGCTCTTGACATCGGTCTTCGCGGCCAGCTGTTCCACGGTCTCGCCGAGCTGCTCGCGGGTCTGCTCGATCTCTTCCCGCAGCTCTTGCTCGTCATCGGGAACCGTGCCGCCCGGTGCCGTTTGCGGCTTGGCGGGCTGCTCTCCGGCCGTGGGCTTGCCCGGCCGTTTGCTGGTGGTCATCGCCGTGCCCTTTGCTTGATCTCTTCTACGTCGGTCTTGACGCTGCCCACGGTCTCGGCCGGGACCGGCGGGGCGGCCTTCTGCAGGCGGCTCTTGCCCATCAGGGCCGCGGCCCCCGCCACAGCCAGCAGGACTACGCCCACGATCAGGGCCGAAAGCCACGCCGCCAGCACCAGGTTCAGGGCGAGGATCACGCAGGCGATCAGGCAGCCCAGGCCGTACAGGGCGATCAGCCCACCGCCGCCCAGCATCCCGGCGCCTACTCCCGCCTGCTTGCCCTTGCGGGTCATCTCCAGCTGCGCCAGCTTCAGCTCATCGCGCACCAGCACCGAGATCTGCTCGGAAACCTGCTTGACCAGTTCCCCAGTCGAGCGTTCCTGGGTGGGGGACGGCTGCGCACCGTCTGCACTGTGGTTCATAACATCTACACCTCCGCCCGGATGGCCCCCGACTACCCAGGCACCCGCCGGCCTAACACGGCCTGCGCGATGAAGGACGCACGCCTGCTTCTGGCACGCAGGTGGCACGGCAGATATCACGCGGCCTTAGCTGGTCGCATCAAGGATTTGTTTGCCTGCATCGTCCTGGGGTAGCGCTGGGGCTCCAGCACGGGCCTCCTGTTATGGCTCGTGGAGCGTCAGCGCCCACCGCCATCAGGTGGCATCGGCGTTTGAGGGGAAGAGCATGAATATCAGCAAGGACCAGATCGTCCAGCTCTTGGAGAGCCAGGGGAACCATGACCAGGCGCAGCAGGCAGGCCAGCAGTTGCCCGATCAGGTCGACACCGACAACGGTGACCATGCCCAGCTGCTGTCGAAGCTGGGCATAGACCCGGGCATGCTCGGCGGCCTCGGGAAGCTGCTCTGAGGGCCCCGGCCACCGTCTGGCGGCTTGGCGCGTCCAGTACGCCAGAACCGGGGTTGGCAATTGCTCTCTGCACTCATGGGGCGATGACCTTGATGGCCGTGCCAGGCCGCCTGGGAATAAGGAGGAAGCAATGGCAGGAAGGTTCGTACTGAAGAAAGGCTCTAGTGGCAAATACCACTTCAATTTGGTCGCTGCTAATGGACAGGTGATCGCGACCAGCGAGGCCTACGAAGGTAAGGAGTCAGCGCTGAGCGGAATCGAGTCGGTGAAGAATAACGCTCCCGGCGCAGAGGTAGATGACCAGACTGGCGACTAGACCATTGCCGGATTCCTCAGACAACCGAGCCCGAGCTCTTTGGGCCGAACTAGCGGGGCAACCCGAGACTGGGGCTCGGAAGGCTATGGCCAAGGATAGCTTACGCCGCCCGAGCAAGGTGTCAGCCGGCGTTATTGGCGGCGCAGCCGCCGCAACGGCCGCGAGTGCTGCGGTCTTTCCCATTCGTCATAAGGAGGACTCATGAAGAAACTGATGACACTCGCCGCATTCGGGCTCGGTTACGTGCTGGGAACGAGAGCGGGACGCGAACGTTACGAGCAGATTCGTGAGCTGGCGCATACCGCTTCGAAGAACCTCGACGCGTCCGGCATGAAGCAGCATCTGGAAACATACCGTGCGCGGCTTCAGCCTCACTCCAGCCGCGCAGGGACATCAAAAACGCAAACACGTGCGCAGACTACCTCGGGAGGTTGAGCTTCCGTCCGGCCCCGGCCAGGGCCAGGTCTTCTCCGCCTCGCTCCTTCCGGCCCGGGGAACGTGTCCGGCACCGACCGCGACACCAGGCCCGCGTTAACTGCTGACGGCGCGATATCTGTCGGTCGGCCTCCCTGACGGCTTGCATGCCATCTCCACCCTCTGTGACTGGGATGGTGCGTGACGTGCTTCTTCGTCATGACGGCGGCCGGGTCGGGCCGGGGCGGTGCGGGACTGTTGCTACAGAATCCAGCTACAGACCCCGGCCGCGCTCGGACCTGGCCATCCCTCCGATTGGCGCCTGCTGAATCCTTGTCAAGACTCGCGGGCAGGGTCTGCGCTTGCGTCAGCAAGCGACGCGCCGCAGGCGCGCCCTTGCCCGCGATCTTGCAAGGCTTCATGATCGGGTGCCGGAGGGATGGCCCCGTTTGCAGTCCCGCGCGCCACTGCTGACGTTGCGGCGCGCTGCCCGTGCGGTCGGCCGCGGGGGATGAGTGCGCGTCGGCGCCGACGTGGCCCGAAGGGCCAAAGGAAGGCAGCCGGCGCCCGGTGCGCCACGGTCCCCTTGCAGGCCAGCCAGTTGTGGGCGGATGCTGCGCCGCCACACAGTCAGCGCCGCCATCGTGCGGCGCTTTCGCATGGACGGCGGCCAGCCCCGGCCCGGCGCGCGGAGCGCGCCCTTGATAGACAGTGAAGAAAGTACTCACCACTTCGGACGGGCATCGTTTGCCCTGTGCCGGGTGAGGCTTGACATGGGCGAGTTCGCCGGGAAACTGGCCAGGCTCTGCGACGGCCCACCGGTGTCCGCGATCTCGACGTGCGGCGAGCCGACAACTTCTCCTGAGCGACACTGATGCTCATCACGGGCCCGGAAGCTCTCCTGTGCCAGTGACAAGGCGGGCTGCTTCGTTATCGGTGATCCGCGGCCGCCAATCGCAGTAAGCGCCGGCCGCCCGGGCGTCAGCGCGGCAACGAACTCCGGCTGATCAGCGGTATCGGGCCGGGGACCGCTTGCGCTGGCGCCCCTGCAGGAGCCAGCCGGCTATTCGGCCTGGATCCAGCTGAGCAGGTCCTCCTGGCTGACGGTGGCCAGCAGGGCCGGGTGGTCGGCGGCCAGGTGCCCCCGGATCACCCCGACCACCTGGTCATCGCTGTCGCCGCGGGCAATGAACCCGCACTCGCACCGGATCAGCTTCGCCATCGCGCCTCCCCACCTAGCTCTAACCGCAGCATATTGCCAAGATGTTGGCGTGAGCCTTGACGCCTCCGCGCCCGGTGCGGATCCAGATCTGCGGGGCGCTGGCCATCGAGCGCGACGGCCAGCGGCTGGACGCCCACCTGCCCGGCCGCCAGGGCCGGCTGCTGGTCACCTACCTGGTCGTCAACCGCCACCGCCACGTGCCCCGCGACGAGCTGGCCGAGGCCCTGTGGCGCGAACCCGACCCCGCCGCGGTCGATGCCCGGCTCAACCCGCTGCTGTCCAAGCTGCGCCGGGTCTTCGGCGTCGGCACCGTCGACGGCCGCTCCACGATCCGGCTGTGCCTGCCCGACGCCTGGGTCGACCTGGAAGCCGCCGCCGAGGCCATCCACCGCGCCGAATCCTCCATCGCCCAGCAGGACTGGGCACGAGCGTGGGGACCAGCGCTCACTGCACTATTCGTGGCCGAGCGCGACTTCCTCCCCGGCGAAGATGCCCCCTGGATCGGTGAGATCCGCCACCAGCTGACCGAACTGCGCCTGCGCGCCCTGGAATGCTACGCGGCCGCGGGGCTGGGCCTCGGCGGAACCGAACTCGCCGCCGCGGTCCGGGCCGGACGCCAGCTCAGCCGCCTGGCACCCCTGCGGGAAAGCGGCTACCGCTATCTGATGCAAGCCCTCGCCGCCCAGGACAACGTGGCCGAAGCCCTCGGCGTCTACAACCAGCTCAGCGAGTGCCTGCGCGACCAGCTCGGTGTCTCGCCCAGCCCAGCCACGCGCCAGCTCTACCAGCAACTCCTCACCGCGACCTGAACAAGGCGCATGAACCGCCTGTGATGAGGCGCGCGCCACCGCCAGCCAGATCACCCCGTTCGGTCACCGTGGAGGAGACCCGGCCAGAGGTCGGCTTGCCGCCCGTAACGGCGGGAGTGCGCGCTTCGCTCAGGTCGAGGGCCGATCACACTATGTGAGCGGACGTGGCAGGTCGCCGGGTTCCCGGCTCTGGATGCCATTCGATGCCCGGACCTGCGAAGCACATCAAGCGCGGATCAGCCGGACCTGCGGGGGTGGGGACGGTCTCGCAAGGGATCCGCTTGCGCGACGCGCGCTGACGTACGGCGTGGCCGCCGTGGCTCGTGGACGTCATCGGTTGATCGGTGCCGCAGGTGAGTGATGCCATCCGGTGCCGCGATGACATCCGCGCGGTCCAGTTCTAGCGGCTCGCTGCCGGGATGCTCGATGAGAGCCGCTGTAGGCTGCCGCCATGAGCACGCGCGAGGATTACCCGGCCGGGGTGCCGTGCTGGGTCGACACCAACCAGCCCGACCCCGCCGGCGCCGCCCGGTTCTACTCCGGGCTCTTCGGGTGGCAGACCGAGGACGCGATGCCCCCCGACGCGGGAGCTCACTACTACATGGCGCGGATCGACGGCCGGGACGTGGCCGCGATCTCCTCGCCGCCCCCCGGCGCACCGCCGCAGGCCGTGTGGAACACCTACATCTGCGTCGAGTCCGCTGACGACGCCGCAGCCCGGGTGCGCGAGGCGGGCGGGCGGGTGCTCTCCGAGCCCTTCGACGTGTTTGACGCGGGGCGGATGGGCGTGTTCGCCGATCCCGAGGGCGCGGTCTTTTGCGTGTGGCAGCCCGGATCGCACCGCGGCTCGGCGGCAGTCAACGAGCATGGCGCTGTGAACTTCAACAACCTGCACACCGACGATGCCGGGGCCGCACGGGCCTTCTACGGCGCCGTATTCGGCTGGACGACAATCGACGCCGGCTCGCCGATGTGGGCTCTGCCGGGCTACGGCGACCATCTCGAGGAGCTCAACCCCGGCTTGCGCGCGGGGATGAAGCAGATGGGCGCGCCCGAAGGCTTCGAGAACGTCGTGGCGACGATCTTGCCCCGCGAGGGTGGCCCAGCGCACTGGAGCGTGACCTTCGCCGTCGACGACGTGGACGCGATCGCTGCGCGAACGCGCGAGCTCGGAGGCTCGGTCCTCGCCGAGCCGCAAAACGCGCCGTGGGTGCGATTCGCCGTCCTTGCCGATCCTGCTGGCGCGTCCTTCACCGCCAGCCAGTTCGTGGCGGAGAACCGCTAGACGATCCGCTTTCGGGATCGCCGTTGGGTGCTGCGCATCCTAGGTTGCTTCCTGTCGTCCGATGGCTGCGACATCGGCTGCCAACATCGCCGAGGCCCTGGTCATCATCCCGCCGGGTTCCATCAGGTGGGCTCGCCGGCCGACCAATGGCCGCTGGCACCTGCAGGTTCGCTCACGGGTAATCCGGCCCGGCGCCACCCAGGCCGCCGGGCCGCAAGCCATATCCGCCGGGCCAGCGCGCCAGTTCTGCGCACGAGACCCTTGGGATCGGGCGCGAATCCTGAAACGTGCCGACGCACCAGAACATGGCCTGCCCGAGGACCACGAGCGAACACGCCAGCCCGCGCACGAAGTATGCGGGGCGCCCGGCACCCTCCATCCGGCTACTTGACCGCGAGTTCCCAACCGAGCGCCGATCGCCCTGATCTGCGCGCACAGCCGACGGCCCGTCATGCGCATCTCGCCGCGCAGAGCGGCGGCTACGCGCGCGACTGCCGTCGGCGGGCCGGTCACGCTCTGCGATTGGCGGGGCGCGGGCGTGTGGGAATCCGTGAGCGTCCGCGGCGCCGCGTCTGGCCGTGAACAGGCTGGCCGGCGCTCGCTGGTCGCCTGGCCGCACGGGCAGACGTGCGGTGGTGCAGCCGTTCCTCAGGCCGGTGCGGGCATTCAGATCGTGGCCAGGCGTTCGTGCGTGAGCGGCGGGGCTGCGGCTGCGCGATGGCGCCTGTTTCGCCTGCTTGACAGGCGGCGCCGGCCGGGCTAGCGTGCCTAACTATGGTAGCTGTGCCTAATCGAGATAGGCAAGCCGAACGCCGTGAGTCAACGCGGCGCGAGATCCTCGGGGCCGCCTGGGAGGTGGCCCGTGAGGACGGCCTCGGCGCGCTCACCCTGCGGGCCGTCGCCGCCCGCGTCGGCATGCGGCCCCCGTCGCTGTACAGC
>CAWIGE010000013.1:0-194552 GCA_963835425.1 uncultured Actinomycetes bacterium
GGAACAGGCCCGGTGAGCGCAGCAGCCGGTCGGTCAGGTTGCCCGTGGCCCCGCCCAGCAGCAGGCCCAGGGTGACCGCCCACGGCAGGCTGCGCAGCCGGCGTGACGTGCGAAGGATAAAGAAGATCACCCCCAGCGCGATGAGGGTGAACACGATCGTCATCGAGGTCCCGATGCTGAACGCGGCCCCGCTGTTGCGCAGCACCTGCAGGGTCAGCAGGCCGTCCAGCAGCCGGACCTTGTCCGGCGGCGGCAGGGTGGCCACGATCGCGACCTTGGAGACGACATCCGCGACGTAGATCCCTGCCGCGACGGCGAGAAGAAGGCCGAGCCGGCGCCGCCCGGCCGGACCGGGCTGGTCCCTCGCCTCCGGTGGCCCAGTCAGCGCCGCTCCTCACGCTGCTTGCAGGCAACACACAGGGTCGCCCGGGGGAACGCCTGCAGGCGCGCCTTCCCGATCGGCTGCCCGCAGGAGGCGCAGACCCCGTAGCTGCCGTCATCGATCCTGGCCAGCGCATTCTGGCTGAGGTCAAGCAATTCCCGGGCGTTCTGGGTGAGGGAAAGGTCGTATTCGCGCTGGAACGTCTTGGCGCCCGCGTCCGCCTGGTCGTCGCCGGCGCCGCCGACCGCGTCGCCAAGCCGCTCCGCGATCTCCGACTCGGCCTGGTCGATGTTGGTCCGCAGCTCCGCGACCTCGGCCTCAAGTCCCGCCCGCACCTTGTCCAGCTCCGCCCCGGTCCAGTGTTTTTCTCCGGGGCGTACGGGAAGAGCGGCCGCGCCAGAACGCTTGGCTGTGGCCATGTCCTGCCTCCCTCCGCGCGGTGGCGCATGCCCGGTCAATCGATCTTCGGTGCGGGCAGTCACCGGAGGATAATTCGCCGTGGCATGGCTCCGCAAACGCATGTGCCCTGGCCGGGTGGCATAATGCCGGGCCGCCGTAAACCCGTTCGGTTCCCGGGCTGGCGATCGGCTAAGGTGGAGAACCTGCAAGGCGTTGATGGGGACAGCTGCCGCTGACCGCGGCCCGCAGCGACCCGGGGATAGTGTGAGCCCGGGGGCTTGCCGGCGGACCAGATCACCCCTGAGCCGCCGGAAGAACAGCCGCCGCGCCGGGGCGCCCGGCCGTGTTGTGCGGCGCTCAGTAGAACCGGCCGCAGGAGCCCAAGTGGAGTGGGCCGTGATCCGCAGGGGCGGGCACGGCCAAGGAGGGTGGTACCGCGGAGCCGCCGCCGGCGGCCTTCGTCCCTCCGGCGATGAGTGCGGGCGGCCGACGGCCGCGCGACGACCCGCAGGAGGGGCACCCGATCATGCCGCACCCCGACAACACCCGCCACTTTCCGGCGCTGCCCGCGGCAATCGACCTGCCCGCCATGGAGCACGAGATGCTCGGGCGCTGGCAGGACGGCAAGGTGTTCGAGCGCTCCCTGGAGCAGACGGCCGCGGGGCCGCTGTGGACCTTTTACGAAGGGCCGCCGACCGCCAACGGCACGCCGGGCGTGCATCACATCGAGGCCCGTGTCTTCAAGGACGTCTTCCCCCGGTTCAAGACCATGCAGGGCTTCCACGTGCCACGCCAGGCGGGCTGGGACTGCCATGGCCTGCCGGTCGAGGTGGCGGTGGAGAAAGAGCTCGGGCTGTCGGGCAAGAAGGACATCGAGGCCTATGGGGTCGCCGCCTTCAACGAGCGCTGCCGTGAATCGGTGCTCCGCTACGTTGACGCGTTCGAAGAGCTCACCAACCGGCTCGGCTACTGGGTGGACCTCGGCGGCGCCTACCGCACCATGGACCCGTCCTACATCGAGTCCGTCTGGTGGTCACTGAAGGTCATCTACGACAAGGGGCTGCTGGTCAGGGACTACCGGATCAGCCCCTACTGCCCCCGCTGCGAGACCCCGCTCTCCGACCACGAGATGGGGCAGCCCGACGTCTACGAGACGGTCACCGACCCCTCGGTCACCGTGCGGTTCCCGCTGACCGATCTGCCCGCCGGGGCGCCCCCGCTGCTGGCCGGGGCGGACCTGCTGGTGTGGACCACGACCCCGTGGACCCTGGTGTCCAATACCGCGGTGGCCGTCCATCCCGACGAGACCTACGCTGTCGCCCGCAAGGCGGGCGACAGCGAAACGGTGGTGGTGGCGGAGAAACTGCTGGCACGCGTGCTCGGCGAGGGGTGGCACGTCCTCGGCACGGTGACCGGCGCGGAACTGGCCGGAGCCCACTACCGGCCCCCGTTCAGCCTGGTCGACATTCCCCGCGCGCACGTGGTGGTGACCGGGACGTTCGTGACCACCGAGGACGGCACCGGCCTGGTGCACATGTCGCCCGCGTTCGGCGCGGACGACATGGAGGCATCACGGGCGAACGGCCTGCCGATCGTGAACCCGATCGGGCCCGATGGCCGATTCGACGCCTCGGTGCCCATGGTGGGCGGCATGTTCTTCAAGGACGCCGACCAGCCGCTCACCCATGACCTGGCCGAGCGCGGCCTGCTGTTCCGGTCCGAGCTGGCCGACCACAGCTACCCGCACTGCTGGCGCTGCCACACGCCGCTGCTGTACTACGCGCTCCCGTCCTGGTTCATCCGCACTACCGCGATCAAGGACCAGCTGCTGACGCAAAACGAGCTGACGAACTGGCAGCCGCCGGGGATCAAGCACGGGCGGTACGGCGAATGGCTGCGGAACAACGTCAACTGGGCGCTGTCGCGGACCAGGTTCTGGGGCACCCCGCTGCCGGTCTGGGAGTGCCAGCAGGGGCACGCGACCTGTGTGGGCTCGCTGGCCGAGCTGAGCGAGCTGGCGGGAACCGACCTGACCGAGCTCGACCCGCACCGGCCGTTCGTGGACGAGGTGGCGATCGCCTGCCGTGACTGCGGAGGGGTCGCCTGGCGGGTGCCGGAGGTCATCGACGCCTGGTACGACTCGGGGTCGATGCCGTTCGCCCGGCTTGGCGCCCCGCGCCATAACGAGGAGGAGTTCGAGCGAACCTATCCCGCGCAGTTCATCTGCGAGGCCATCGACCAGACCCGGGGCTGGTTCTACTCGCTGATGGCGGTCGGCACGCTGGTCTTTGGCCGCTCCTCGTACGAGAACGTCGTCTGCCTCGGCCTGGTAGTGGACGAGCGCGGGCGCAAGATGAGCAAGCATCTGGGCAACGTGCTGGAACCCATGCCGCTGATGGAGGACGCCGGCGCGGACGCGGTGCGCTGGTTCTTCGCCGCCGCCGGGTCGCCGTGGTCGACCCGCAGGGTCGGGCACGCGGCGCTCGACGAGATCGTGCGCAAGGTGCTGCTCACCTACTGGAACACCGTTTCGTTCCTGGTGCTGTACGCCAACGCGGCCGCCGCCAACGGGCAGGCGTGGACGCCTGCCATGGCGGCTGGTGCGCCCAGCCGGCCGCCCGGCCGCTGCTCGACCGGTGGCTGCTCAGCGAGCTGAACTCGGTGACCGCCGACGTCACCGCCGCCATGGAGGGCTTCGACACCGCCGCCGCCGGGCGCCGACTCGCGGCCTTCATCGACGACGTCTCGAACTGGTACGTGCGCCGGTCGCGGCGCCGGTTCTGGGACGGCCCGCGGACCCCGGACGGCGCGGCGGCCTTCGCGACGCTCTACGAATGCGTGCACACGCTCACCCGGCTGATGGCGCCGATCGTGCCGTTCGTCACCGACTACGTCTGGGGTGTGCTGCGGACCGCCGAGGACCCGGAGTCGGTGCACCTGGCCAGCTGGCCGGTTCCCGGCCAGGACCTGATCGACGAGCGGCTTTCCACCCAGATGCACCTGGCCCGGCGGCTGGTCGAGCTGGGCCGGTCGGCCCGAGCCGCCGCCTCGATCCAGATCCGCCAGCCGCTCGCGCGCGCGCTGGTGGGGGCGGCAGGATTCGCGGATCTCGCGCCGGAACTGCGGGACCAGATCGCGGCCGAGCTCAACGTGCGCTCGCTGGAGGGCGTGAGCACGGTCGGCGAGGACCTGGTCAACCATGTCGTGAAGCCGAACTTCCGGTCGCTGGGCCGCCGGTTCGGCAAGGGCACCCCGGCCGTCGCCGCGGCGATCACCTCGGCCGATGCGGCCAGCCTCGCTGCCGACATGCGCACGGCGGGCGAGACGTCGGTCGTGGTGGACGGGGACCGGGTGCCGCTCGGGGCCGACGACGTGATCATCACCCAGACGCCGCGGGCCGGCTGGACGGTGGCCGCCGACGCCGGGGAGACCGTCGCACTCGAGACCCAGGTCACCGGCGAGCTGCGGCGGGAAGGGCTGGCCCGGGAGGTGATCCGCCTGATCCAGGACGCGCGCAAGGCCGACGGGCTCGACGTGAGCGACCGGATCTCGCTGTGGTGGCAGGCGTCGGACCAGGAACTGTCCGCGGCGCTGACCGAGCACGGGCAGCTCATCGCGGGCGAGGTGCTGGCCAGTGAGTTCCGCCAGGGCCCGCCGGGCAGCGGCGAGGACCAAGCGTCGGCCGAGCACACCGCTGGGGACCTTGGCCTGACGTTCTGGCTGCAACGGGCGTAACGGCCCGGTTCCGGGACCCGTGGGATTCGCGCGGTCGGCTGCCTCAGGTTGAGATAGCCGCCGGGCGCCTCAATCCTCGGACGAGAGCGGCTTGTCCGGCTCGCAGGCCCGGCAGGGCGCGCAGCCTTTCGCCTCCGCCTCTTGCGCGGTCGAGGTTTCGAGGTCGTCGCCGCCGAGGAACCGGATCAAGATGCAGCCGGTGCGGTGATACCGGGCTACCCCCGGGACGATCACGACGGCGTTGCCGTCCGTGGCCGGGGCGGGGCCACCCTTGTCGGCGCCGCCCCGGTCGGCAGCGCCGCGCTCGTCGCCGCCCCGGGCCGCGGCCGGGGTCGGGCCGGTCTGGCCCGCGCCGGTGCCGCCTCCGGCCTCGGGTGCCCGCTGGCCATCGGCCCCCTCGGCCGCGCTGGGAGCCTCCCGCTGCGTGCCCGGCCCGGCCGTCTTCTCCGTGACCGGATCGGGGGAGTTGCCCGGCGTGGCCTTGATGGCTGGCTCGAACATCGTGGCCGACGGCCTCCGCGCGGGCGCGGCTTTCTCCGCGGGTGTCGCTGACGGCGGCTTGGCCTCGCCATCCGTGCGCGGCCCTGGCTCTTCCGGCGTCGAGGCCGAGCCTGCCGATGCCGTGGAGGCTGAGCCTGCCGATGCCGCCGAGGTGCCTGCCGCGGCGTCGGCGTCTGTATCAGCCCGTGTGCGCGACGCCGCGTCGCCGTCTACCCGGGCTGCGCCAGTGGCCTTGGCCTGGTCATCGGCGCCGTTGTCCCGAGCCGCCCGGACGTCCGCGTCATCCCGGTCGGCGCGGATGGCAGCATCGTCGCGGCCCGGCCGGACGTCAGCCTCGTCGCGGGCCGCCCGTGTGGCAGCGTCATCGCGGCGCGCCCCGGCGATCGCGTCATCCCGGCCCGCCCGGGTGATTGCATCGTTCCGGTCTGCGGCGGCGGCCCTGGCGTGATCATCGGCGCCGTCCTCAGCGTCCGCGGCATCAGCCTTATCGCCCGCGTGGGTGGCCGGGACGTCGCCCGGGTCCCCGCCGCCCCAGCCCGCCGTAGTGCCCCTACCGGGCCGGGTCAGCCAGGGACCCCGGTCAGCACCAGCACCGGCCTGGTCGGCACCGGCACCGGCCCGGTCGGCCTCATCCGCCTGCTCAGGGCCGCTGCCGCCGTCAGTCTGCGCCGACCCGGCGCGCTTCTCCTGCGTGCTGGCCCATGAGGGGCGGGTCCAGACATCCGAAGCCGTCCGCTCCGGGGCAGGCGTTTCCCCGGCCGCGGGAGGCTTGCTGGTCCCATGGTCCTCGGCCGCGCCGGCCGACTGGCCGCCGTCTTCGTCGTCGAGGTCACCGGGGTCATCGACAAGGGTCAGCGGGATGCTCCACGGCGAGGGGGCGGCTTCTTCCTCCTCACCGGGTTCCTCGGCCTTAGCGTCGGCTTGCTTCTCCGCGTCGGCCGCTTCCTTCCCGGCTGCGGCTGCTTCCTTCCCGGCTCCTCCCGCGCTCGCGTCGTCGGCTGTGGCGTCAGGCGCGCCCGCGTGGTCGGCTGCGGCGTCACGCGCGCCCGCGCGGTCGGCCACGGCGTCACGCCAGGCAAAGAGGGGGCCCAACGTCCCTGCCTCTGCGCCCTTGTCGGCCGCCCCCTCGCCAGCGTGGTCCCGCGGCTCGTCCTCATCACCTGCTGACGGGGAACCCGGCCGACCGGAAACGCTCGGCGCCCAGGCGTTCCACCGATCACTGGGCGCGGATCGGGCCGGCCCGGCGTCGTCGTCCGTGCGCCGGTCGGCCGGCCTGCTCCACAGGTCGCCGATCGCCGCCGGGGGCGGGGGCCCGGCAGCCGCCAGGGGCGGGGGCCCCGCAGACGCCGGGGGCGGGGGCCCCGCAGACGCCGCCCGCGACGGGCCGTCCGGCTCGCCCTCAGCGTCGGCCGCCAGTTCCTCGTTCACCCGATTCCAGAAGTCATCGTTGGGCAACGCCGGGTGATCCGGCTCGGCCGGCGACAGGGGCTGCTCCGGCGGCGTGGGCGGTGCGACGGCGCGGTCCTCGGTCTCGCTGGAGGGCCGCCGGTCATGGGCCGGCTCTTGCTGGGTGATGCCCGCGTCCGGCCCTTCGGCCGCGGGGGCCGGGGCGTCCGGCTCCTCGGCCGGGGAGGCAGGCCAGTCCGGCGGCGGCGTGGGCGGGGTGAAGACCCAGCCACTGTCAGGCTCACGGGGTGGCCGCCGCGCACCGGTCGGCTCCTGCCATGTGATGTCTGGGACCGGCCACTCCGGTGGCCCAGCTCCAGCGAGCGGGCGAGCGGGCGGGCCTGCGCTCTGGCCAGGCGGCGCGGTCCCGGCGGTCCGCCGGTCGGGACGTGCGCCCTGGTCGGGACGTGCGCCCCGATCGGGATGTGCGCCTTGATCGGGATGCGTGCCCTGATCGGGACGCGTGCCCTGGCCGGAATTTGTGTCCGGGCCGGATTCGGTGGCGTCGCCGTAGGCCGCCGGCTCCCCAGCCCCCTGGGGGCCTGGGCCCGTCGGCGGTGCGGCTGGCGGGCGTCGGCCGGGCGGCGCGGTGGGCGGTCGGCCCCGCCCTGAACTGTGCGGCCCGGAGGAGCCGCCCATCCGGCCAACCCGGGCCGGTCCGCCCTTGGCGGGACCATCTTCGCCGGGGCCGTTTCTGCCTGGGCCGTTCCTCCCCTGAGGGGCCCGCGCCGAGCCGACCTCGGAGGAACCCTCCTGCTCCGGCCATGCCCAGCGGATTTCAGCTACCGCGTCCCGGCCGGGCGGTGGGCCAGAGCTGCCGTTCCCGGAACCGGCTCCGACTTCGGCCGGCCGCCCGTCAGCCTCCGCCGGCTGCGTGCCAGCCTCCGCCGGCCGCCTGCCAGCCTCGGACGGCCGTGCGCGGGGCTCGGGGATCCTGGCTCGGCCGCCGACCATTGCGGGTGTTTCGGCGGCCGGGGTGACCGGCCAGTCATGCTGGCCGCTGGCGGCTGCCGGGCCCGCCTCGCCGAAGATCTCTTCGCGCCGCAGTATGACCCCGGTGACCAGCAGCACCAAGGCGAGGACGCTCACGCCGATGGACAGGTAGACCAGTGCCAGGCTGGTAGCGAGTACCCCCGCGACCAGCACGGCTATCGCCCCGGCCACGAGGATGGCGCTGAACCTGATCACTAGCGCCCTCCACGTGCCCGCAGCAGCTGCCGGGAGCAGGTTAGCGGCGGTCGTGCGCGGAGCTGTCAGACGGGTGATATCCGCCGCCGGCGTGCCCGGCGGGCTCCGGCGAGCCGACGTAGGCGCCGGTCACGGCGGGCTGGCCGCCGTTGCGGGAGTCCATCCTCATGCCCGCGCCCACGGAGGACTGCGGTCCGCTCACGGTCGGGAAGGTGCCGCTGTCGGTGGCGCCGGCTTCCAGGTCGCGGAGCTGGCCTTCCAGGTACGCCTTGAGCCTGCTGCGGTACTCCCGCTCGAAGGCACGCAGGTCGTCCACGCGCCGCTCCAGCTCCTCGCGCTGCTGGACCAGGGAGCCCATGGCCTGCCGGTGCCGCTCCTGGGCGTCGCGCTCCAGGCTTTCGGCCCTGGCCCTGGCGTCGCTGGTGATCTGCTCGGCCTGGCGGCGGGCCTTGCCCAGGATCTCGTCCGCCTCGCGCCGGGCGCGGCCCAGGGTCTCGTCCGCCTCGCGCCTGGCGTCGGCGATCGCCTGGTCGGCCGTCTGCTGCGCGAGCGCCAGCACCCGGGCCGCCGTGTCCATGTTGTCCTCGGGCGGCGGGGCCATGCTCATCATGGCGGGCTCGGGACGGCGCTCCGGCTCGGGCATCATCGGCTCGGGGGCCATCAGGTCGGGCTCGTGGTCGGTCAGCGGCGAGTTGAGCGCGGACACGGCGGACTTCCCGCCGCGCATGCATTCAGCCAGCTTCGCCCGGAGCTCCTCGTTCTCCTGGATGAGCCGGTCGAGCTCGACCTCGACCTCATCGAGGAAGGCGTCAACCTCTTCTTCGTCGTATCCGGGCCTGAGCCTCGTGGTACTGAACTGCTTGTTCCGCACATCCGCGGGCGTCAGCGGCATCTCGTCTCCTCGGCGCGCTTGGTGTGTTCCCCTATGGGACCGTACCGGATCAGAGCAGCTGTACGGCGTTGATCAGGAGAAGAACAACGAAGAACAGCAACATGAAGCTGAGGTCGAGGGCAACGCTGCCGATCCGGAGCACGGGGATGAACCGGCCCAGGAACTTCAGTGGCGGATCGGTGGCCGTATAGACGGTTTCCGCCGCCACCAGGACCGCGCCCCGGGGCTTCCAGTCGCGGGAAAATGCCTGTATCCAGCTGAAAATCAGCCGCCCGAGCAGGAGGAGCAGGTAGAGCCAGAGTGCATAGGTCAGCACGACCTTTACGATCGTCACTGCTCTGCCCTGGCTCTGCAGACGCTGGCGGGGCGACCGCTGCGTGGTCGCCGTGTTGTGTCGTTCTTCACGGGGTGCCTAACTCTGGTTGAAGAACCCTCGTTCCGCCATCCGCGCCTTGTCCTCGGCCGTGACCTCGATGTTCGCCGGTGACAGTAGGAACACCTTGTTGGTCACTCGCTCGATACTGCCCCGGAGGCCGAAGATCAGGCCCGCCGCGAAGTCAACGAGGCGTTTGGCGTCGCTGTCAACCATTTCGGTCAGGTTCATGATCACTGGGGTGCCCTCGCGGAAGTGCTCCCCGATGGTACGAGCCTCATTGTATGTGCGCGGGTGCAGGGTTGTGATACGAGTGAGGTCGGTGGCTTGCACCGTCGTCCCGGCTGGGCGGGCTACTGCGGTATCCATGTCTCCTGCCAGCAGATTGGCCTGCCCGGCGGGCTCGCTGGGCAGCTCTTCCGGCTGCTCCTCGTACTCGCTGTACTCCTCATAGGAGTCGTAGCCGTCGTCGTAGTGCCGGTCCTCCTCGACGAGGCCGAGGTAGACCGCCATCTTGTGCATCGCGCCGGCCATCCGTCCGTCCTCCGTGATCCGAGTCGGCCGCCCGTGCGACGGACACTACCGGACGAAGCTTGGCCGATCGCCGAGCAACGCCGTACCGACACGCACGTGTGTCGCGCCGACCGCTATGGCTGCCTCCATATCACCGCTCATCCCGGCCGAGATCATCGCTGCTTCCGGCCGGATCTCACGGACGGCCGCCGCGGCGGCGGGGAGCGGCGCGAACGCCAGCGCGGGCGGCACCCCGAGCGGCGCGATGACCATCACGCCGCCCAGGAGCAGGCCCTCTTCGGCGGCGATCGCCGCAGCGAGCTCGGGGATCTGCGCCGGCGCTGCACCGGCGCGGCCGGGGTCAGGGTGGGCATCCAGGCTCACCTGGACCAGGCAGGTGACCACCAAGCCGGCCCGGCGGGCCTGCTGCCCCAGGACGCGCGCCAGCCGCAACCGGTCCACCGAGTGGACGACGTGGGCGTAGCGCACCACGCTCGCCGCCTTATTGGTCTGCAGCTGCCCCACGAAGTGCCAGGTCAGCTCCGGTGCCAGGTCGGCACACGCCGCTGCCTTGGGGGCGGCTTCCTGATCGCGGTTCTCCCCCACATCCCGCACCCCGAGCTCATACAGCAGCCGCACATCCGACGCCGGAAAGGTCTTGGTGACCGCGACCAGCGTCACCTCCCGCGGATCGCGCCCAGCAGCCACGCAGGCAGCCACAATCCGCTCCCGGACGGCCGCGAGCCGACCGCTCAGCTCACCCTTCCGGCTCGCGACGTCCAACTGCTCTTCGCTCGTCACGGCCCCATCATCGCGCCCGGCTCACCAGGCCATGGAGCCGGGCGGCTGTCCAGCGCGGGCTGCCGGAGCGCACAAGAGCCGAAGGCGGGGCGCAGGGCGGCCCGCACCCGCCCCCGCCCCGCCCTTCCGCTCATTTCAGGAAGTCGGGCACGTCCAGCTCGTCATCCTCTTCGAACACGACGCTGCGGCGGCGTGTGGTGGCGGCGTCGAACACCCGGGCCGCCGAGGCGGTGTCCGGGCGCGGCCGGGCCGGTTCCTGGGCCGCCCGTGGCGGTGGGCCACCGTCGGCATCCGCGGTCCGCGGCGGGGAGCCGCCGTTCGAGCCCCCGCCCCGCGGCGCGGGCGCACCGGTGGCGTCGGCCCGGCGGCTGGCCGCGGCGGCGGCCATCGCCCGGCCGGCGGTCACCGCGCCATAGGGGGCGGCGGTCCCGGCGGCGGTGCTGGCGATCCCGGTGTCGGCGCCGACGGTCACCTCGCCGTACCTGGCGGCCGTCCCGGGGTCGGTGGCGGCTGCGGCGCTGACGCTGGCCTCTTCCGCCAGCGGGCCAGCCACCTCACCAGGGCCCGCCACCGGCTCGGTGCTGGCCGGAAAAGGGCTGGGGCGGAGCGCTTCATCGCCGGTGCCCTGGCCGGTGGTCAGCTTGGCCGGCCGGGCGCGGGAGCCGTTCGCCTCGCCGAAACCGGCGGCGATGACCGTGACCCGCACCTCGTCGCCCAGCGCGTCGTCGATCACTGCCCCGAAGATGATGTTGGCCTCGGGCGCCGCCGAGTTGGCGACGAGCTGGGCGGACTCGTTGATCTCGAACAGGCCAAGGTCGCTGCCGCCCTGGATGGACAGGAGCACCCCGTGGGCGCCGTCGATGCTCGCCTCCAGCAGCGGGCTGGAGATGGCCATCTCGGCGGCGGCCACCGACCGGTCGTCGCCGCGGGCCGAGCCGATCCCCATCAGCGCGGAGCCGGCGCCGGACATGACCGACTTCACGTCCGCGAAGTCCAGGTTGATCAGGCCGGGGGTGGTGATCAGGTCGGTGATTCCCTGCACACCGGAGAGCAGCACCTGGTCGGCCGCCTTGAACGCATCGAGCACGCTGACCTGGCGGTCGGAGATGGACAGCAGGCGGTCGTTCGGGATCACGATCAGGGTGTCCACCTCGCCGCGCAGCCGCTCGATGCCCAGCTCGGCCTGGGACGCCCGGCGCTTGCCCTCAAAACCGAACGGGCGGGTGACCACGCCGATCGTGAGCGCGCCGAGCGACCTGGCCACGTTCGCGACCACGGGCGCCCCTCCGGTGCCCGTCCCGCCGCCTTCGCCCGCGGTAACGAAGACCATGTCGGCGCCCTTGAGCACCTCTTCGATCTCCTCGCGGTGGTCTTCCGCCGCGCGGTTGCCGACGTCGGGGTTGGCACCCGCGCCCAGACCGCGGGTGAGCTCACGCCCGACGTCGAGCTTGACGTCCGCGTCGCTCATAAGCAGCGCCTGCGCGTCCGTATTGATCGCGATGAACTCAACACCCTTGAGCCCCTCTTCGATCATCCGGTTCACGGCATTGACGCCGCCCCCACCGATACCGACGACCTTGATGACCGCCAAATAGTTCTGCGGTGCTGCCACGAGGAGGGCCCTTTCCGCTCGTTTGCTTCTATCGCGTCCCTGCCCACCGCTTGGACGGCCGGTGCGTCCGCCAGACCGAGCGTTCGACCGTGTCAGCGGTTCGCCGACGTACGCCCCCAAGGCATCGGCCGGGCATTTCTCGCGAATTCCAGTGAGTCAAAAACCCTCACTCTCAACTTGAGATTTAGCTTCGTGCTAGGCTGGCGATTGATAGGGACAGTAGGGTCGCCCAGGGCCAGATTCAACTCGCCACGCGTGAACCTTGTCCGCCGTTTTTGCTGCCCGGGTTCGGCCGGCGATCGCGCCCACTAGCCCTCGGTCACTGCCGTGCCCGGGGCGCTGACGTCGTAGCGGCGGGCGTGCGTCCGCATCAGCAGGGTCAGCTCCCTGGCCTTTTCCGCGGCCCGCGACGAGTCCCCCCAGACGATCACCGACCCGTTCGCGAGCTGCAGGGACACCTCCGATGGGGTGGGAGCGGTCACGACGGTGACCCGCCGGGCGATCCACCGCGGCAGCTCGCGCAGGACCGCCGCGCCGGCGCTGGCCACCGGGCGCAGCGATGAGAGCCCAGCAGCCCCACCGGTCCCGGCGGCTCCGGCGCTCAGCTGGAGCAGGGGCAGTCGCGGCGGGCGGCGCGCCGAGTCCCGCACGTCCACGCCATCGGAGTCCACCAGCGCGTACCCGCCGTGCACCGCGACCGCGAAGACCGGGGTGCGGAGCCGAACCGAGATCACGACCGTAGACGGCCAGCTCCTGCTGACCTGTACGGATTGCACCTGCCGGATCCCGTCGACCCGCTGCTCCACCGCGGCGGTGTTGACCCGGATCAGCGGCACCCCGGCCGGGACCCGCGCAGCGGCGAGCACCTGCGCCCGCGAGACCTGCGCGCCGACGCCGGTGACCTGGACCGACCGCACGACCAGGAGCCGCGACCCCAGCAGCGCCCAGGCCACCCCGGCGACGATCGCGACGGCGGCCAGACCGAAGAACACGGTCTTCCATCTCACCCGCCGCGTCCTGCCTGTTACCGGCGGGCGGGTGCCGGGCCGGGCCCGGCCCGCTGGCCCGGCCGAGGCGGCCCGGCCGGCCGCGGCCGGCGGGCGCGGTGCCAGGCGGCCGCTCATCCCGGCGTACCCGCCCGGGCGCCCAGCGCCGCCACGATCAGCGGGCCCAGGGCGGTCACGTCGCCGGCGCCCATGGTCAGGACGAGGTCCCCGGGCCGGGCGATGTCCGCCACCGCCCCGGGCGCCGCGGCCCGGTCGGGCAGGAAGACCGCCCGGCCGCCGGGCACCGCGGACGCCACCAGTTCCCCGGTCACACCGGGTTCGGGATCCTCGCGGGCGGCGTAGACATCGAGCACGAACACCTCGTCGGCCAGGCCGAGCGCGGCGCCGAACTGGCCGGCGAAGATCCGGGTGCGGCTGAACAAGTGGGGCTGGAAGACGGCGATGACCCGCCCGCCGGGCGCGATGTCGCGCGCGGCGCGCAGGTCGGCAGCGAGCTCGGTCGGATGGTGGGCGTAGCTGTCGAGCACGGTGACCCCGCCCGCCTCGCCCTTGGGCTCCATACGCCGCCGCGCACCCCGGTAGGCGGCCAGCCCGGCCGCGGCCTGCCCGGCCGACACGGCAGGGAGACCGAGCTCGAGCACGGCGGCATAGGCGGCGGCTGCGTTCAGCGCATTGTGACGGCCGGGTACGCCGACCTGCAGCCGCGCCGGGGGCGCCCCGCCCACCGCGCCCGAAGGCGCACCCTGGATCTCCAGGCCGACGCTCATGCCGCGCGGGGCCACCGAGGTGATCCGGTAGTCGGCGCCGGCCGCCTCGCCGTAGGTGCGGACCCGGATCGGGAGCGGCGCGGCGGCCGCGGCCAGTGCGCGCGCGCCGGGGTCATCCGCGCAGGCGATCAGCACCCCGCCTTGCATGATCCGGCGGGCGAACGCGGCGAAGGCGTCCTCGATCTCCGCCAGCGAGGAGTAGTTGTCCAGGTGGTCGGCTTCCACACAGGTGACGACGGCTACCTCGGGAGACAGCATGAGAAAGGACCCGTCGCTCTCGTCCGCCTCGGCAACGAACACCTCCCCGGTCCCGTCCTCGGCGCCCAGACCCGTCTCGGTGAGGATCCCACCGATGACGTAGCCGGGGTCCGCGCCGCAGTGACGGAGCGCGGTGGTGATCATGGAGGTGGTGGTGGTCTTGCCATGGGTGCCGGCCACCGCCACCCCGCGCCGCCCCAGCATCACCGACGCGAGCGCCGCCGCCCGGTGCAGCACCCGCAGCCCGGCCGCGCGCGCCGCCACGAGCTCGGGGTTGTCCGGGCGGATCGCCGACGACACGACCACCGTGTCGGCCCCGGCCACGTTGCCCTCCGCGTGCCCGACGTGCACATCCGCGCCCAGCGTGGCCAGCGCGGCCAACTGGTCGCCGCCGGCCGAGTCGCTGCCCGACACCGTCACCCCGCGGGCGATCATGATGCGGGCGATCCCGGACATCCCGGCGCCCCCGATGCCGGTGAAATGCACCCGTCCCAGGCCGGCCAGCGGGACCGGCGCGACCGGCGGGACCAGCGGCACGTCAGATCACCGTCCCCGCCGGGGCCGTCACCGCTGGTTCTCCATCACGTCCAGCACCTCCGCGGCCAGCCACTCGTCGCTCTCCCGGGCACCCATGTCCGCGGCCGACTGCGACATCGCCGCCACCAGGTCGGGGTCGAGCAGGATCGGCACGAGCATGTCGCGGATCCACTCCGGGGACAGGTCCGCGTCGCTGACCATGAGCCCACCGCCGGCCCTCACGATGGGCAGCGCGTTCAGCCGCTGCTCGCCGTTGCCGTGCGGCAGCGGCACATACGCCGCGGGCAGGCCCACGGCGGTCAGCTCGGCACAGGTCATCGCCCCGCTCCGGCAGAGCGCGAAGTCCGCGGCCGCGTAGGCGAGGTCCATCCGGTCCACATACGGCAGCGTGACGTAGGGCGGTCCGGCCGCGGGCATGCTGACCTCCAGGCCGCTGCGGGGGCCGAGCACGTGCAGCACCTGGATGCCGGCGCCGCGGATCCAGCCGGCCGCGTCCAGCACCGCCAGGTTCACCGAGCGGGCGCCCTGCGAGCCGCCGGTGACCAGCAGCACCGGCAGGTCGGGCCGCAGCCCGAAGTGGGCGCGCGCCTTGTCCGTCAGGGCCAGCCGGTCCAGGCCGGCGATCTCCTGCCGGAGCGGGATGCCGATGGCGGTGGCGTGCGGCAGCTTGGTGTCGGGGCTCGCCGTGAACACGTACCGGGTGAACATGGCGCCCAGCCGGTTGGCGATGCCCGGCTTGACGTTCGCCTCGTGCACCACGATCGGCACCTGGCGGCGCCTGGCCGCCAGATAGGCGGGCGCGGACACGTACCCGCCGAACCCGGCCAGCACCTGTGCCTGGGTCCGGTCCAGCACCTTCGTCACGGCCTTGACCGCTTCGCCCAGCCGCCCGGGCACGGACAGCAGTTCCGGGGACACCGACCGCGGCAGCGGGACCGGCGGGATCAGCACCAGGTCGTATCCCCGCATCGGGACCAGCCTGGTTTCCAGGCCGCGCTGGGTGCCCAGGCAGGTGATGCGGATCCCCGGCTCGGCCCGCCGCAGGGCATCGGCGAGCGCCAGCGCAGGCTCGATGTGACCGGCGCTGCCGCCTCCCGCGATTACCACGCTCATCGCCAGGCCTCCTCGTCCGCCGCGCGTGCCACCGGCCCGCCAGCCGGTCCACGGCCGGGACGCCGGTCTCACTCACGCCGACGATCCAGGCCAAGCCAGCTTAGGACGCGCCGCGCCGCGCCGGGGTCGGCAGCGGCAAGCGCCTCCTTGGCCCCGGGCTCGCGTTTGGCGAACGACATCAGCATGCCGAGCGCCACCATCGTCACGATGAGCGAGGACAGGCCGGACGACACCAGCGGCAACGGGACGCCGGTGATGGGCAGCAGCCGCAGCACCGCGCCGATGTTGACGACCGCCTGGACCACGATCCAGGCGGTGGCGCCGGCCGCGGCGAGGCGGACGAAGGTGTCCCGCGCCCGGCCGGCGATCCGCAGCCCGGCGAACGCCAGGCCGCCGTAGAGCAGCGACACGCACAGCGTGCCGACCAGGCCCAGTTCCTCCCCCAGGATGGCGAAGATGAAGTCGGTCGTGTCGTTCGGCACCCAGCCCCACTTCTGCCTGCTGGCGCCGAGCCCCACCCCGAACCAGCTGCCGGACCCGACCGCCCACTGGCCCTGGATGGACTGCATGTCGGCGCCCGTCGGGCTGCCCTGCGGGTGCAGGAACATGGTCAGCCGCTGGGACCGGTACCCCGCCACCACGATCAGGATCAGCAGCACCAGCCCGATCATGCCCAGGATGCCGGCGTACAGCCGGAGCGGCGTCCCGACCACCCACAGCAGCGCCAGGAAGATCACCAGCAGCACGAACGTGGTGCCCAGGTCGTCGCCGAGCATGACGAGCATGCACAGGAGGCCGGCCCCGGGCAGCAGCGGGATGAGCAGGTGCCGCCAGTCAGTGAACTGCTTGAGCTTTTCCTTGCGGGCGAGCAGGTCCGCCCCCCAGAGCAGGAAGGCGAGCTTGGCCAGCTCGGAGGGCTGGAAGGGGATCGGGCCGATCTCCAGGTACCGGGTGGCGCCGCCCGACTTCACCCCGATCAGCGGGACCAGCAGCAGGCCCACGATGGAGACGAACATCAGCGGGTAGGCGGCGGCGCGGAACAGCCCGGGCGAGGCCCGGGCCGCCAGCCACATGCAGGGCAGGCCCAGCAGCACCCCCACCAGCTGGTGCTGGAAGCCGGAGTAGGGCGAGGCGCCCTCCGCGAGCTGGGCGACCGACGAGGTGGACAGCACCATCACCAGTCCGAGCGCGAGCAGGAGGGTGGTGATGCCGAGGATGAGGTAGTAGGACGTCAGCGGCCGGTGCAGCGCGGCGATCAGGCTCGCGAGCTGGCCGCGGGCGGCGGACGGAGACTGCGCCGGGCGCCCGGTGGCGGCCACGCCGGAGGCGCGTGGCCTGGCCGCCTGCTCGACACGCTCCATCCTCCCATCCTCCGGGCTGGCCGCCGCCTTCGGCGGGATCTCGGGCGCGTGTCGCGCGAGCAGATCGCGCCCGGAGCGGGCGTTACTTGGGCATCCACTCCACGTAGAAGACGCCGAGGCCGAGCGCCACGAACAGCCCGCAGATGAGCCAGAACCTGATCACGATGGTGGTTTCCGCCCAGCCGAGCAGCTCGAAGTGGTGCTGCAGCGGCGCCATCCGGAACACCCGCCGCCCGGTCATCTTGAACGACCCCACCTGGATGATCACCGACAGCGCGATCACCACGAACAGCCCGCCGAGCACGGCCAGCAGCAGCTGGGTCTTGGTGCACACGGCCAGCCCCGCCAGCACGCCGCCGAGGGCGAGCGAGCCGGTGTCGCCCATGAAGATGCGGGCCGGGGGGGCGTTCCACCACAGGAACCCGAAGCACGCACCGAGCACCGCGGCGGCGACCACCGCGAGGTCGAGCGGGTCGCGGACGGCGTAGCAGTGCGGGGCGAGGAAGGCGGTGCAGTCGTTGCGCAGCTGCCAGTTCCCGATCAGCACATAGGCGGCCAGCACCAGGCACGCCGACCCGGTCGCCAGCCCGTCCAGGCCGTCGGTCAGGTTCACCGCGTTCGAGGTCCCGGCGATGAGGATGACGATCCACAGCACGAAGGGGGCCAGCCCCAGGGTGGGGCCGAAGTCCCGCAGGAACGACAGGTGGGCGTCCGCGGGCGTGATGTCGAATCCGTCGGCGAACCGCGGCAGCACCACCAGCGCGGCGAACACCGCGCCCACCACCGCCTGGCCGGCCAGCTTCGCGCTGCTGCGCAGGCCCAGGCTGCGCTGCTTGTAGATCTTGATGAAGTCGTCGATGAAGCCGACCACGCCCAGCCCGGTCATCAGCATCATCACCAGCAGGCCGGAGGTGGACGGCACCTGCCCGGTGACCACGTTGCCGGTGAAGTACCCGATGACCGACGCGATGACGATGACGGTCCCGCCCATGGTGGGCGTGCCGCGCTTGGTGGCGTCGCCAGCCGGGCCCTCTTCCCTGATCGCCTGGCCGTAGCCGCGCCGGGTGAAGATCCTGATCGCCAGCGGGGTGCCGAACAACGCCAGCAGCAGTGACACCGCGCCCGCGACGAGGATGGTCTTCACTGGGCCGCCTCCCCGGTCAGCGCCAGCGCGACCCGTTCCAGCCCGGCCGAGTGGGCCGCCTTGACCAGGACCACGTCGCCCGGGGCGAGGCGGGCGGTCGCCGCCCCGGCCGCGCTGGCCACATCGGGCACCCACAGCAGTTCGCCGTGCCAGGAGCCCTCGGCCTTGGCCCCGGCCAGTATCGGCGTCGCGTCCTCCCCGACCACGATGAGGCCGGTCACGCCCGCCCGGGCGGCCCGCCCGCCCACCTCCTCGTGGATGGAGCGGGACCGGGCACCCAGCTCGTACATGGGGCCGAGCACCGCGAACGACCGCCTGCCCCGCGCCATGACGGCCAGCGTCTCGATCGCCGCGGCCATGGCCTCCGGGCTGGCGTTATAGGCGTCGTTGATCACGGTCACCCCGTCCGGCCGCCGCGTGACCTCCATCCGCCACCGGCTCCGGGCGACGGCGGCTGACAGGCAATCCGCCACCTCCGGCAGGGCCAGGCCGAGCTCGCCCGCGAGCGCCGCCGCCGCCAGCGCGTTGGTCACGTTGTGCTCGCCGAACAGCCGCAGCCGCACCGGCGCCGAGCGGCCGGCGTGACGAGCGTGAATCCCGGCCGCCCCTGGTCATCGAGCCGGACGTCCGCCGCCCGCACCGCCGCCTGTGGCCCGCGGCCGAACGTCACCACCCTGGCCGCGGTGCGCCCGGCCATGGCCAGCACCCGCGGGTCATCGGCGTTGAGCAGGGCCACGCCGCCGGCGGGCAGGGCGGCGGGCAGTTCACCCTTGGCCCGCGCCACCTCCGCCAGGCCGCCAAACTCACCGGCGTGAGCCAGGCCGACGCACAGCACGATGCCAAACGATGGCCGCGCGATCTCGCATTGCCGGGCGATGTGGCCCTGCCCACGGGCGGACAGCTCCAGCACCAGGTACCGGGTGGCGGCGGTGACCCGCAGGATGGTCAGGGGGTGGCCGATCTCGTTGTTGAACGAGCCGTACGGCGACACGGTGGGGCCGAGCCGCTCGATCAGCTGGGCCGCCAGGTCCTTGGTGGTGGTCTTGCCGGCCGAGCCGGTGATGCCGGCGATGGCCAGGCCGGGCAGCCGGGCCACGACCGCGCTGGCGAGCGCGGCCATCGCGGCCGGCACGTCCGGCACGACGAGCGTGGGCACGCCCGCCGGGCGGGTGGCCAGCACCGCGACGGCACCGGCCGCCACCGCGCCGGGCGCGAAGTCGAGGCCGTCCACCCGCTGCCCGGGCAGGGCCGCGAACAGCGCGCCGGGCCCGGCCGCGCGTGAGTCTATGACCACCGAGTCCACCGTTGTTGCAGTATCGGTCACCAGGTGCTGCCGGGCGCCGGTGATCTCGGCGATGGCGGCCAGCGAGAGCGGGATCACGGCTGGACCTCCCACGGCAGCGGCTCTTCGCCCGGCGGCACCTCGGCCGGGGGCGCCTGGCCGAGGTGATCCAGGATCGCCGCGGCGGCCACCTCACGATCGTCGAAGGGGATGACGGAGTCGCGGACGTACTGTCCCCGCTCATGCCCCTTGCCTGCCACCACGATCACGTCCCCCTTGCCCGCCATCGCGACGGCCAGGCCGATTGCCGCGGCCCGGTCCGGCTCGATTATCACCCGGGCTCGCTCCTGCTCCGGCACTGTGAGCACTCCGGCCAGCATCTCCGCCAGTATCGCCAGTGGATCCTCCGAGCGCGGGTTGTCGCTGGTGAGGATCGCCACATCCGCCAGGCGGGCCGAGGCGGCACCCATCAGCGGCCGCTTGGCCCGGTCCCGGTCACCGCCGCAGCCCAGCACGATGCACAGGCGGCCACCGGTGACCGGGCGCAGCGCGCCCAGCACCGCTTCCACCGCGCCTGGCTTGTGAGAATAGTCCACCAGCAGAGTGAAATCCTGGCCTGCCTCGACCCGCTCCAGGCGGCCGGGGACTCCGGGGCAGGCGGCCACCCCGGCGACCGCGGTGGCCAGGTGAACGCCCGCCTCCACCAAGGCGACGACGGCGCCGAGGGCGTTGGCGACGTTGTAGCGGCCCGGCAGCGCCACCGACGCGTCCGCCTCGACCCCGCCGGGGCCGACGATGCGGAACGTGCTGCCGTCCGCCCCGGTCCGGACGTCGATGGCGCGCCAGTCCGCGGCCGGGTCTCCCCCGGCGGAGAAGGTGGTGACCGGGATCCGCGCGCCCTCGGCCAGCCGGCGGCCGTACGCGTCGTCGGTGTTCACCACGCCCACCCGGGTGTAGGCCGGCGTGAACAGGGCGGCCTTCGCGGCGAAGTAATCGTCGAGGCTGCCGTGGAAGTCCAGGTGGTCCTGGGACAGGTTGGTGAAGATCGCGACATCGTAGGCGGTCCCGGCCACCCGGCCGAGCGCCAGCGCGTGGCTGGACACCTCCATCGCCGCGGCCGTGACGCCGCGGCTGGCCATGACGGCGAACAGCGCCTGCAGGTCGGTCGCCTCCGGCGTGGTGAGGCGGCTCGTGGCGGTCAGGTCCCCCACCCGGGTCTCCACCCCGCCCGCCAGCCCGGTCAGGTGACCGGCCCGGCGCAGCCCCGTTTCCAGCAGGTAGGTGGTGGTGGTCTTGCCGCTGGTGCCGGTCACGCCGATGAGGAGCAGGCGTCCCGACGGATGCCGGTACACCCAGTCCGCCACCTCGCCCAGCCGGGCGCGGGGATCGGCGACCACGAACACCGGCAGCCCGCACCGCCGGGCGGCGGCGCGGCCGCCCGGATCGGTGAGGACGGCCACGGCGCCGGCCTGGGCCGCGTCCGGGCAGAAATCGGCCCCGTGGTGATGGCCGCCGGGCAAGGCAGCGTACAGGTCGCCGGCCCGGACGCGGCGTGAGTCGTGGGTGACGCCGGACACGGTGACGCCGGACACGGTCAGCGGGTCGCCGGGCCCCCGCAGGCCCACGCCGAGCAGTTCGGCGAGTTCGGCCAGCGGCCGGCCCCGGGCACCGGCTGGACGCAGATCCGCAAGCACGGGCAGAGGCTACCGCTGATCACGGCGCGGTGAGCCGGACGTTGGGACGCTTGGCCCCATCCGGCGGAATCTTCAGCGTCTGGAGCGCGAATTTCATGACGTGATAGAACACCGGCCCGGCCACGGCATTGCCGAAGTAGCTCCCGCGCTTCGGGTTCTGGACGTTGACCGCGACCACGAGCTGCGGGTCGCTGGCGGGCGCCATCCCGATGTAGCTCGACCCGTACAGGCACTGGCAGCTGCCCACCTGCGCGGTCCCGGTCTTGGCGGCGATGGAATAGCCGGCGATCTCCCCCCATGGCTCGAAGGCCAGGGTCGCGTCGAGCCAGGGCACCTGCTGGAGGATGGCGATGAGCTCGGCCGCGGTCTTGGGCTTGAGCACCCGCTGGCGGTGCGGCGGCGGGGCGGGCACGAACCGCCCGTCCGCGGACGTCGTGCCCGCCACGATGTTCGGCTGCACCCGGACCCCGCCGTTCGCGATGGTCGCGTAGACGCTGGCCATCTGCACGGCGGTGACGGAGACACCCTGGCCGAAGGCGAGCGTGTAGCGCTCCTGCCCCCAGTACTTGGACAGCGGCACCAGCAGGCCGGGGCTGGTGCCCGGCAGCGGCAGCCCGCTGGGGGTGCCGATCCCGAACGCCCGGAAGTACTGGTACTGCACCTGCGGGCTGATGTGCTGGGCGACCTGCACCATGCCCACGTTGCTGGAGTGCGCCAGGACCCCGGCCAGGGTGAGCCGTTCGGTCGGGTGCGGGTCGGCGTCGTGGAACGTGTACGCCCCGCCCACGGTGATCTGTTCCGGCACGGTGTACGGGCTCATCGGCGTCTGGTGGCCGCGTTCCAGCGCCGCCGCGGCCGTGATCACCTTGGCCGTGCTGCCGGGCGGGAACACGGCGGACGCCGGCAGGTCCTGGGTGGCGGCCAGGTTCGTCACGTGCGAGGGCTGGTAGCCGGGGTACTGCGCCATGGCGAGGATCTTGCCGCTGGCCGGGCTCATGACCACCACCGTGCAGGACTCCGCCCGGGTCAGCGTGACCTGCTGGGCGCAGGCCTGCTGGGCCTCCCATTGCAGGCTGGCCAGGATCGTCAGCTTCACGTCCCCGCCCGGGACCATGGGCCGGACCCAGTCGGTGGCGACCGGGATGGGCTGGCCGTTCGTGCCCGTCTCCACCTCCTGCTGCCCGTCCCGGCCCGCGAGCAGGGGGTTGTAGGACTGCTCGATGCCGGCCTGCCCGCGCAGGTCGCCCGTGTTCGTGGTGGTGGTGAAGCCGACCAGGTTGGCGGCGAGATCGCCGTTGGGATAGGCGCGGGTGTAGGCCGGTGTGAGGTAGACGCCCACCACGTTGAGCTTGCTCATGCTCGCGGTGATCTGCTTGGCGGCGGACAGGGAGACGCCCTTCGCGAGCAGCACGTAGCGCCGGGAGCTGGGGTAGTCGAGCAGGTGGAGGACGGTGGCGGACGGCATGGCCAGCGGCCCGGCCAGCGCATCAGCGACCTGCTGCCGCAGCGTTGCCGTCCGGGCCGGCGTAGCCCCCCTGACCTGCGTCGGGTCCGCGGTCACCGTGTCGGTCTGCACGGTCATCGCGAGGGTCGCCCCGTCCGCGGTGGTGATGCTGCCCCGCTCGGCGGGCACCGAAATGCTGTGCAGCCGCTGGCGCTCGGCCAGCGCCCGGTACCTCGCCCCGTCCAGGCCCTGCAGCTGAATGAGCCTGCCCGCGATCAGCGAGAGGGCGATCCCGGCGCAGAGCAGGCCGGCCCGCAGCCGCCGTCCGGGGCTGGCCCGCTGGATGCCGCCGCGGCGCGGGCCGCCGCCCCCGCGCACCGGAGGGCGGCCTAGCCGGGGGCCGGCCCCGCCGGTGCGTCCCGGCCCCGCGCCTCCCCGCCGGGGGCCGGTCGATGCCGTCCTGCCCAGCCGCGCGCCCGGCGGTGTTCCCGGCCGCGCGCCGCCCGATGGCGTGCCCGGCCGCGCGCCGCCTGGCGATGTGCCCGGGCCTGCGCCTGGCGGGCGGGAACCGCGTGCCGCCGCGCGGCCCGGCCGCGGGCTGCCCGGCGATTTGCCCGGCCCGGCGCCGCCCAGCCGCGGGCCTCCCGGCCCCGCTCCCCCGGGGCTGCCGTGGGGCGGGCTCCCGCGCCGGGGGCCTGTGCCCTCAGGCCGGGGCTCTGGGCTCTCACGCCGGGGCCGCGCGCCCCCATCGCGCGCCGGTCCCTTGCCGTGGACAAAGCCGGCCTGCCGCGGCGGGGGGCCTGGGCTCCCCGGCGTGCCCGGGCCCGGCCCGCGGGCGCGCGGCCCGGGGTCGCGGGCGCGGCTGCCGCCCGGCCGGCGGGGCCGGCGCCTGCGGGCGGGCGCGCCGCGCCACCCGGACGCTCCCTGCCCTCCCGCCCGTCCCCGCCCGCTGGTGTCACGGTGTGTATCCAGGCGGGTAGACCGTCACCCCGGGCGCGTGGGTGGGCTGGCGCTCGATCTTGCCCTTCCTCAGGTCAAGGAAGTGCAGCAGCCCTGGCTCCTGCATGCCCAGCTGGCCGGCCTTCCCCGCCAGCACCGCCGGCGACTCCTCCTGGGCGATCCGCGCCTGGAGCTCCTGGGTCTGCTGGACCAGCGTGGCGTTCCCCTGCTGCAGCTGGGTGATCTGGTACGACCCGGTATCCAGGATGGTGTTGATCAGCAGCAGGCACAGCAAACCGCCGCCGAGCAGACCGACGACGAGGAAGACGAACGGCGTCCGGGAGGACCGAGCGCCCCCGGCCGTTGCGGCGGCCGGGCCCCGCCGCGCCGAGGTGGGCCGGACCCGCGGTAGGCCCGACGGGCGTGGCTGGCCGGTGGGGCGTGGTGGGGCGGCCGGACGGGGCCGGGGCGGGGCGGGGCGGGGCGAGGGCCGGCCGCGGGCGGGGGCGGCGGCATTGCCCGGGCGTGCCCGGGCCGGACGGCCCGCCGGCGCGGGCGCCCGCTGTCCCGGGGCGCCCGGTGCGCGCTTGGTCCCCGTCACCACCTCCGTGTGCCCGCTCACCATGTCTTCCTCCCGTCATAGCCCGCCGCGCGGGCGGTCCCGTCGGAGCCGGCCCGGCCAGCGCCAGCCCAGTTGCAGTCAGCCGGGTGACGGCCCGGGGTGCGGGCCGGCCGCGCCGCGGTCACGCGGCGTCCCTGATACGTTCGGCGGCCCGGAGCCGGGCCGAGGCGGCTCGCGGGTTGGTGGCAAGCTCCGCACTGGAGGGCCGCTCGGCACCGCGGGTGAGCAGCCTGAACTGCGGGCTTGCCTCGGCGAGCGGCACCGGCAGCCCGGGCGGCGTGGTGTCCACCGCGCGGGCGGCCAGGGCACGCTTGACGGCCCGGTCCTCCAGTGAGTGGTACGCCAGCACGACTATCCGGCCGCCGACGGCGAGCGCGTCCAGCGCTGCGGGCAGCGCCCGGGCCAGCACGTCCAGTTCCGCGTTCACCTCGATCCGCAGCGCCTGGAACGTCCGTTTGGCGGGATGTCCCCCACTGCGGCGGGCCGGGGCGGGAATCGAGTCGCGGATGATCTCGTTCAGCTGGCCGGTGGACGTCAGCGGGCCCGCGGACCGGGCACGCACGACCGCCTCCGCGATCCGGCGCGCGTACCTCTCCTCGCCGTACTCCCGCAGCACCCGGGCGAGCCGGGCCGCCGGATAGGTGTTGAGCACCTCCGCCGCGGTGAGCGCCTGGCCCTGGTTCATCCGCATGTCGAGCGGGGCGTCGTAGGAGTAGGCGAACCCGCGGCCCGGCTCGTCAAGCTGGGGCGAGGACACCCCGAGGTCGAAGAGGACGCCCTGCACCCGCGCCACACCCTGGCGCGCGAGCACGTCGGCGATCTGGTCGTAGACGGCGTGGGCGAGCGTGACCCGGTCGGCGTAGAGGGCGAGCAGCCGGCCGGATTCGGTGATCGCGTCCGCGTCGGTGTCCAGCCCGACCAGCGCGAGGCCGGGGTGGGCGGCCAGCAGCGCGCGGGCGTGCCCGGCCCGGCCGAGCGTCGCATCCACCAGGACGGCCCCCGGCGGGTCGAGGGCAGACGCGAAGAGCGCGAGCACCCGGTCGACCATGACCGGCAGGTGAGCGGCTGGCGCCGTGCCCATCGAACCCCCTTTCGCCGTGTCACCTGCCACCGGCACGCCGTGACCGGCGCATCTATGCCGGACCGTGCCCGGCCAGGTCTCCATCCGCGCGCCGCGCGGGCAGCCCGGATTTCGCCTGGCGCCGGGGAAGTGACGTCAGCCGATCTGATCACCCCAGGCGCGGGTGGAGACCTCGCCGAGCACGGTGGCGCCGGTCAGCCGGCGCCGGTCACAGAACGCCGGGCAGCACCTCCTCCTGCGCCGCTGAGAACGCCTCGTTCTGGTCCGCCTCGTAGGCCTCCCAGGAGGCGGCGTCCCAGATCTCCAGTCGCGTATTGGCGCCGATGACCACGCAGTCCCGCTGCAGGGCGGCGTAGTCACGCAGCGGCTGCGGGATCGTCACCCGGCCCTGCCTGTCCGGCACCTCGTCGGAGGCGCTGGCGAAGAAGACCCGGCTGGAGTCCCGCACCGCCTTCGCGGTGGTGGGGGCGGTGCGCAGCGCCTCGGCGATCCGCTCGAACTCCGCGGTCGGGAAGACGTAGAGACAGCGCTCCTGGCCCTTGGTGATCACCAGTCCTCCCGCAAGTTCCTCGCGGTACTTGGCCGGCAGGAACAGCCGCCCCTTCTCGTCAAGGCGTGGCTTATGAGTGCCAAGGAACACCGGCACTCACCTCCAGCCCCCGGATCGGCGCGCCCGCGGCCGCCCGTCAGCCCCTGCTCCCCACTGCGCACCACCGTACCCCACATTTCCCCACTGTCAACGCATGATTCTCCCCTTCTCCCCCACTGGCGCTTGAAATGGCCAGCTCAGGCCGGTGGAGCAGAGTGGGAGACCGGACGCCGCAGGCGCCTGACAGGTGAACCCCGGACTGGAATCGCACGTGAACCGACCAGGACGTACTGTCAGTACGCAGGGCCTGTCAGTGCGCCCGTAACGCTGTGGCGGAGCGGACTCCCGGTCAGGCAGGCCAGAGGCGACGATGCAGCCGAGTCGAGGAGGACGAGTGGTCACCGATACGGGGCGCGACACCGGCAGCAGCCTCGATGACCTGGTGCGGGCGGCCCACCGGGTCGCCACTGCGATCGAGTCCGTCATCGAGGGGAAGGCCGAGGCCGTCCGCCTCGCGCTCACGGTCCTGCTCGCCGAGGGCCACGTGCTGATCGAGGACGTGCCCGGTGTCGGCAAGACGATGCTGGCCAAGGCGCTGGCCCGGTCCACCGACTGCTCGGTGCGCCGCATCCAGTTCACCCCGGACCTGCTCCCCAGCGACATCACCGGGGTCAGCGCGTTCAACCAGGAGCGGCGTGATTTCGAGTTCAAGCCGGGGCCGGTGTTCGCCAACATCGTGGTGGGAGACGAGATCAACCGGGCCTCGCCCAAAACCCAGTCCGCGCTGCTCGAATGCATGGAGGAGCGCCAGGTGACCGTGGACGGCACGACCTACCCGCTGGCCCCGCCGTTCATGGTCATCGCCACCCAGAACCCCATCGAGATGGAGGGGACATACCCGCTGCCCGAGGCGCAGCGGGACAGGTTCACCGCCCGCATCTCCATGGGCTACCCGAGCGCGGAGTCGGAACTGGCGATGCTCGACGCGCACGGCTCGTCTTCCCCGCTCGAGGCGCTGGAACCCGTCGCCCGCGCCGAGGACATGCGCGAACTGATCGCCGCCGTCCGCAAGGTGCACGTGGCCGACGCCCTGAAGCAGTACGTGATCAAGCTCGTCACGGCGACGCGCTCCACGCCCGAACTCCGGCTGGGAGCATCGCCGCGGGCCACCCTGCACCTGCTGCGCGCCAGCCGGGCCCGGGCCGCGCTGGACGGCCGTGACTTCGTGATCCCGGACGACGTCCAGGCGCTGGCGCTGCCGGTGCTGGCCCACCGGCTGCTGCCGAGCGCGGAGGCCCTGGTCGCCCGCCAGCTGCCCGAGCAGGTGCTGGCCGCCATCGTCGGGCAGGTGCCGTTGCCCCAGTTCCGGTAGGCACCAGCCTGAGCGGCCTGGCGTGGGCCTGGCACCGGCCTTAGGTTGAGAGCAGGTGGAAGGAAGGGGCCCGGATGCGGTCGCTGTTCGCCGGGATCACCACGCGCGGCAGGGCTTTCTTCGCCGCTGGCATCGCCGTCGGTGCGCTCGGGCTCGGCCTGGGCCAGCGTGAGCTGGTGAGCCTGGGCGGGGTGCTGGTTTTCCTGCCGCTGCTTTCCGCGCTCGCGGCCGGCCGGGCCCGCTACCGGGTGCAGTGCCAGCGCCAGATCTCGCCCGCCCGGGTACCGGCCGGCCAGGCCGCCACGGTCACCATCCGGCTCGACAACGTGACCCGCCTGCCCACCGGCCTCCTGCTGGCCGAGGACACCATCCCGTATTCGCTGGGCACCCGCCCCCGGTTCGTCCTGGACCGGATCGAGGCCGGTGGCAGCCGCCGGATCACCTACCGGCTCCAGTCCGACCGCCGGGGCAGGTTCGCCATCGGCCCGCTGAACGTCCGGGTGGCCGACGCCTTCGGCCTGGTCAGGCTGGGCAGGCTGGTGGCCCTGCCGGGCACGCTCGTGGTCACCCCGGCCATCACGCCCCTGCCGTGGACGGCGTTCAGCGGCACCTGGCTCAAGGCGGACGGCTCCCAGGCGAGCACGGCGTCCGCGGCCGGGGAGGATGACGTCGTCCCCCGCGCCTACCGGGACGGGGATGACCTGCGGCGGGTGCACTGGCGTTCCACCGCCCGCTACGGGGAGCTCATGGTGCGCCGGGAGGAGCAGCGGTGGCGGAACCGCGCGACCCTGTTCCTGGATACCAGGGGCGGGGCGCACGCCGGCCGCGGGCCCTCCTCGTCCTTCGAGTACGCGGTCAGCGCCGCCGCCTCGATAGGTGTGCACCTGGCGCGGGAGGGCATCAGCGGCGACTTCGTCACCGACGCCGGGCCGGTGAACGCCGAGGGCCCGTTCGAGGACGTGCTGCTTGACTCGCTCGCGGTCATCCGCCCGTCCCGGCTCTCCACCGTCGTGCCCGCCCTCGCCGAGGGGCAGGGCGGCAGCAGCGGCCTGCTGATCGCGGTGCTCGGGCAGCTCTCCCCGGCGGAGGCGCAGCGGCTGGTCTCCGCCCGCCACTCGGCCGGGGCCGCGATGGCGCTGCTGCTCGCCGTCTCCACCTGGAGCGCAGAGCATCCGGATGAGGCGGTCCCGGGCGAGACCAGCACGGCCGCCGGGATCCTGACCGCCGCCGGATGGCGGGTGGCGACCGTCACGGCAGGCATGCCGCTCACCGGGGCCTGGGAGATGCTCAACCATGCGGCTGGCCAGCCCGGCAGCCCCGCGCCGGCCGGAGCAGTCAGGTGAATCACCGGCTCACCGTGACGGCGGCGGCGGCGACCGTGCTTGCCTCGGTCGCCCTGTATCCGCTGATAACGGGCACGGGCTGGTTCTTTGCTGGCATCGGCGCCGTGATCGTGGTCGCTGCCGTCGGCACGCTGACCCGGCTGCGGCCCCTTCCGGCCGTCGTCTGCCTCCTGGCTGCGCTGGCCGGCCTGCTCGCTCTACCTCAATGTGCTGTTCGCCGGGCCGCAGTCGTTTCACTGGCTGATACCGACCCCGGCCTCGATCGGCCACCTGCTGCTGATGGTGCGGCTGGGGAACTCGGAGACGGCGAGGTTCGCCCCGCCGGTGCCGGCCACCAACGAGCTCGCGATGCTGGCCGCGGCCGGGATCGGGATCATCGCTGCCGTCACCGACCTGCTCGCGGTGCGGCTGCGCAGGCCCGCGCTCGCCGGCCTCCCGCTGCTCGTGCTGTTCTGCGTGCCGCTGACGACCATTGCCAATCCCGGGTGGTTCGGCGAGGTGGTGGTGTTCAGCCTGGGGATCGCCGGGTATCTCGCGCTGCTGTCCGCGGAGGGACGGGAGCGGGTGCGGCTGTGGGGCCGCGTCGTCCACACCTGGCCGGGCCAGCGGGAGCCCCGGGGGCCCGATACCCGGCAGCTCCGGCGGCCGGCCGACGGGTCGGCTTCGCGACCGTGGTGCTGGCGCTGGCTGTGCCGCTCATCCTGCCGGGCCTGCGGCACAGCCAGCGGCTGTTCCCCGGCCATGGTGGCGGCAGCGGCGGCAGCGGCTATGCCGGCTCGCTGTCGCTGCCCGACCCGCTGGTGCAGATGAACCAGCAGCTGCGGATACCCCACCCGGAAGCGGTCCTCGCCTACCACACCAACGACAGCGCCAGCCCGCCCTACCTCCAGGTCTACGTCCTGGGCCGGCTCGGCACCAACAGCTGGAGCCTGGCCCCGCCCTCGGACGACACCGCGGTCGGCGGCGGCCGGCTGCCCGCCGTGCCCGGGCTCGCCAAGGCCACGCCGGCCCTCACGGTCCACGAGACGATCACGCTTGGCTCCACCCTGAGCGGTGGCAAGAACGTGCTGAGCTACCTGCCCCTGCCCTACGCCCCCCGGTCGGTGGCCGTTTCCGGCGACTGGCGGGTGGAGGCAGAACTCCCTGTCCATCTACACCACCACCACCGCGCTGGCGGGCCTGCGATACACGGTGTCCAGCGCCGACGTCGAGCCGTCACCACAGCAGCTCCGCAACGCGCAGGCGGCCGTGGCCTCGCAACGGGGCTACCTCACGGTGCCGCAGCCCTTCCAGCGGCTGCGGCCGCTCGAAGCGCGCGTCACCGCCGGGCAGAGCACCCCCTACGGCAAGGCGGTCGCGCTGCAGCAGTGGTTCACGGGCGCGGGGAACTTCAAGTACGCGCTGACCCCGGCCCTGCCGCCGAACGCCAGCGCGCTGGTCACCTTCCTCACCAAGACCCGGCGCGGCTACTGCCAGCAGTTCGCCTTCGCGATGGCCGTGCTGGCCCGGCTGGCCGGCATCCCGTCCCGGGTGGTCGTGGGATACACGCAGGGCGTCTACCAGGGAAACGGCACCTGGGAGGTGCGGACCAGCGACGCGCATGCCTGGCCGGAGCTCTACTTCGCCGGGGCAGGCTGGCTGCGGTTCGAGCCGACCCCCACCGGCGCGCCCGGGCAGACCGGCCAGGCCACGGCGTCCGCCCCCGCGTACTCCTTCCCGTCGGCGGGCAGCACCGCCCCCGCCCCGCAGCCGACCTCGTCCGCGCCTCTCCCCGGGACCGTGCCCAGCGTCGCCCCGGGCGCGAGAAAGGCCGTGCCGAAGGTGGGGGTCGTCGGCGGCAGCGCTGACGCCCAGAAGCGGTCGGCGTCGGCCCCCCTGTCGGCCGCGCTGGTCGCCCTCGTGATACTCGGGGTGGCCGCGGCGACGCCCTTCGCGGTCCGGTTCTTCACCCGGCGCCGCCGGTGGTTCCGGGCGGCCGGTGACGCCGGCCGCGCCCATACCGCGTGGCTCGAATTCCGCGACGACCTGACCGACCACCGGATCGCCAGCCGGGCCAGTGAATCGCCCCGGGCGCTGGCCGGGCGGCTCGGCGCGTCGCTGGGATTCACGCCCGCCGAGCAGGAGGCGCTCGAGCGGATCGCCCTCGCCGAGGAACGGGCGCGCTATGCCAGGGCCCCGGTGGCGTCCGGGCAGCTCCACAGCGACGTGACCATGGTCAGGCGGGCCATGGGCAAGGCGTGCCGCCTGCCCGCCAGGTGCGCCGCCATAGTCATGCCAGCATCCACCTTGGCTCCGGCGCGTACGGCGATGACGAACGCGCTCGACGTGTTCGGCTGGATGGACGTGGTCAGCAGCAGGCTGCGCCAGCACGGAGGGCAGCCCGCCCGTTCCGGGCGGGCTTAGCGGACGGGCTTACCGGTCCCCCTCCTGGCGGCGGCGCCAGCGCTCTTCCAGCCGCTCCATGAACCCAGTTCCGCCTGCCCGCCCGCGCCGGTCCTTGCGGGAAGCCCGTCCCCGGCGCTGGCCCCGCGCAGTGCCTGAGCCACGGCTCACGCCCGGGCCGCGGCTCACGCCCGGGCCGCGGCTCACGCGCCGGGCTCCCGATCGCTCACGCCCGCCCCGCGCGTCGTGGCGGTACCGCCCATGTGACGCCAGCTTGTCAGTGCCCACATGGCGCAGGCGAGCATGACCACGAAGCCGCCGACACCCACGAAAATGACCTTGGAAACCACACCGGCCAGCAGCAGGCCCACTCCGAGCGTGAACCCGATCGCAGCTTGAACCACCCGCCGCTTGTAGTGGATCTTCGGGTCTCTTGCGCGCACGGCCTGCGCAAGCTTCGGATAGTCGGCATAGAGCGCCTGCTCGATCTGCTCGAGCTGACGCTGCTCGTGCTCAGAAAGCGGCACAGCGCCTCCCATGAACCTCACGCGCGGGGACAGGTGCGATGACGTCCATCTCACGGTCCTGATGCTCTCCACAATACGAGTGCTGCCACATCCTGGGAAAGAGCAGTGAGAGTGCAAAGGGAAGCTGAACCGGCGATGTTGCCGCCCGTCGTCCCCGCGCGCCCCAGGTGAGGCCGGATCTCGTATCGCCCACGTCACGCACCGTAACTTTACTCGTTCAAACGCCTGTTCAAGCGGAGTTTACCTCCGGGCACGGCTGCCGGCTACGGCGCAGGTAGGCGATCCGGGCCGGCCTGCATCTGCGGGCTCGCCTCCTCGCCGGGCTGGACGAGCGTGGCCGGGCGGACCGAGTCTGGCCCGAACCGGCCGGCGATCCGGTCCACCGCCTGCTCGGCGTCACGCCAGGATCCTGGCTGCTCGCCCAGCGCGAGCTGGGTGGCCGATCTGGCGACGGGGATGAGGCCCGCAGCGCGCACGCCCACCAGCCGCAGCCTGGCCCTTGGGTCAAGGCCCGCGGCCGCGTACAGGTCGCAGGCGGTGGCATAAATCTTGCGGGCCACGTCGGTGGGCTCGGGCAGGGTACGCGAGCGGGTGATGGTGGTGAAGTTGGCGAGCCGCAGCTTCACCACGACCGTCCTGGCCACAGAGCCACCCGCCCGCAGGCCGCGTGCCGTCCGCCCGGACAGCAAGAGCAGCTCCCGGCGGATCACCTCGGGGTCGTCGACATCGGTGGCGAAGGTCTCCTCCGCCCCGATGCTCTTGTCGGGCATGCCGGGGATCACCGGGCGCTCATCGCGCCCCCAGGCGAGCGCGTGCAGGTGCGCGCCGACCGCCTGGCCGAGCTCCCGCTGCAGCACCGCCAGCGGGGTGTGCGCGATGTCGCCCACGGTCCGCAGGCCAAGCCGGGCCAGGGAGTGCCCGGTCTGCTCCCCCACGCCCCACAGCGCGGCCACCGGCAGCGGGTGAAGGAAGCCGAGCACCTCGTCGGCCGGGACGACAAGCAGCCCGTCCGGCTTGCACCGGGCCGACGCGAGCTTGGCCACGAACTTGCAGTTGGCCACCCCGACCGAGCAGGTGAGGCCCTGCTGCTCGAGGATGCTGGCCCGGATCAGCCCGGCGATCCGGGTGGGACGGCCCAGCCGCCTGATGGCGCCGGAGACGTCGAGGAACGCCTCGTCGAGTGACAGCGGCTCCACCTCGGGGGTCACCGACCGGAAGACCGCCATGACCTCGGCGGACGCGGTTGCGTACGCCCCCCGGCGGGGGGCGACGAAGACCGCTTGGGGGCACAGCCGGCGCGCCCGTGTCACCGGCATCGCCGAACGGACCCCGAACACGCGGGCCTGGTACGACGCGGAGAGCACCACGCCGCGGCTGCCGACGCCGACGATCACCGGCAGGCCGGCGAGCTCGGGCCGGTCACGGATCTCGACGCTGGCGTAGAAGGCGTCCATGTCGGCGTGGAGGATGTGACAGCCGGTGTCGCTGCCAGCCACTGCGGTTACCGGTACCCGACGATGTGGAACTGCGTGGCGATGTCGTGGAAGGCGGGATGAGCCGACGCCGCCTGCTCCAGCGCCACCAGCGCGTCGGCGGCGCCGGGGTCGGCGTCGGCGAACATGCCGGGCACCAGGTCGGCGAAGACCCTGACCCCGTGGGCGCGGCCGGCCCGCAGGCCTGCGCCCTCGATCAGGCCCACCACCGCCGCCAGGGTGAACCGCCGCGGCGGGGCCCCCCCGGGGCCCAGGCTGGTCCCGGGCGGGCCGGCCGGCTGGCCGGATCCGCTGCCGATCTCGGCCAGCAGCCGGCGGGCGTCGTCGAACCGGCCGGCCAGCGCGCGGTGGATCACCGCCGCAACCGAACTGGCGGCGAGCACGCTGACCGCGCCGGCGGGCCGCAGCACCTGGGCGATCGACGCCATGGCGTCCGCCGGGGAGTCGACGTACTCCAGCACGCTGTGGCAGAGCACCAGATCCGCGCTCGCCTCGCCGGCCACCATCGCGAGGTCCGCGACATCCCCCTGGACCACGCTGAGCGGGACGTTCGTCTCCGCGGCCCGGCGTTCGGCGGCGGCGAGCGAGTCGGGACTGGGATCGATCACCGTCACGTTGTGGCCCAGGCCTGCCAGCGGCACGGCGAACCCGCCCGTCCCGCCCCCGGCGTCGAGGATGTCGAGCCGGGCCCGGCCGGCCTCCGCCGCGAGCGCGGAGATCACCGTCCGGAGGATGTCACGGACGACGGCGGTTCGCGCGTCGTTGTACCGGCTCCAGGGCCTGCGCCGCACCGACGGCACCCCGGCCGGGTGGCCCGCCCGCGGCGCCGGTGCCGTCCAGCGCGCCCGGGGCGCGACGGTCGCCTGCCACTGCCCACCTCCCTGTCCCCGCTCGGCACCAATGTAGTGCCGCCCACGGACATCCCCGTGGCGCAGGCTTCTCCTTGACCGGGAGTTTCATGGCCGACGCCACGGGTAGCGGGCCTTGCACCCGACCGGGGCCTGAGCTTCACTGAATACGGCTGCCTAAGGGCCATCCGGACCGTCGGCAGGCGGAACTATGACACGGTTTTTGAGGCATTGCATCCGCGCGAGCATCGGGGCGCCGCACCCGGATGAAGGGAATCATTGTGACTCTCCAGATTCCGGCACGCGCTGCCGCCGGAACCACTTAGGCTCTCCGCCATGCGAGAGCACCTGGAGCTGCCGCGGCCGCTGCTGCTGCTGCGCACAGCGCTCTGGAGCCTGACCGAATCCGCCGGCCTGCCGATAGGCGCGGCCGCGCTCGGCGCCTGGCTGTACGGCCGTGACGTGGGCCTATTGGCCGGCCTGATCGCCACTTGGCTCACCGCGCTCATTCGCAAGATCGCTACCGGCAGCGTCCCGAGCCTGCTCACGATCTCGGCGGTGGTGCTCACCCTGCAGACCGCCATCGTGCTCTCCACCGGCCAGCTCTGGCTCTACCTGCTCCAGTTCCCGGTCGCCAACCTGGTCATGTGCGTGCTCTTCGCGCGGACCGCGCGCGGGCCCAGCCCGCTGGTGGCCCGGCTCGCCGCCGAGGTGGTGGCGCTGCGCCAGCCCGGCCATCACCCGGGCCTGCACCGCTTCTTCCAGGGCGCGACCTGGCTCTGGGCCGGGATCTTCTTCCTGCTCACGGCCGGCCTCGGCGTGCTGATGGTGACCGAGCCCACCCGGCTGTTCATCATGCTCTCGACCACGCTCACGGTAGCGCTGGTGGTCGCGGGCGCCGGTGTGTCGGCCCTGTGGTTCCGGTCCGTCCTCCGCCGGTTCGGCCTCGGCCTGCGCTTCGCTCCCGCCCGGTAGGCCGCGCCTCCGGTCTGCCGCATCCCCGCCCGGTCTGCCGCATCCCCGCCCGGTCTGCCGCATCCCCGCCCGGTCTGCCGCATCCCCGCCCCGTGCCCGGTCAGAGGGTGAGCGTCGGCTTGAGTTCCAGCAGCCGGGCCAGCAGGCCGTTCACGAACGCCGGCGAGCCCTCGGTGGACAGGTCGCGGGCCAGCTGGACCGCCTCGCTGATCGCGACCGCGTCCGGGATGTCGTCGGCCCACAACAGCTCGTAGGCCCCGATGCGCAGGAGATTCCGGTCCACCGCCGGCATCCGCTCCAGCGCCCAGCCCTGGGCGTACTCGGCGATGAGCTCGTCGATCCGCTCCTGGTGCGCGTGCACGCCCCGGACCAGATCGGCGGCGTAGGCCGGGACCGGCGGGATCTCGTCCGCGGTGCGTTCGGCGAGCACATCCAGCACCGGCTGGTGCCGCAGTTCCGCCTCGAACAGGACGTCCAGGGCCCGCTTGCGGGCCTTGCTACGCGCAGGCACGGCGGGGGGTCACGCCCGGCCGAGATACTCGCCGGTGCGGGTGTCCACCTTGACCTTCTCGCCGGTCGTGATGAACAGCGGCACGTGGATCTGCGCCCCGGTCTCCAGGGTGGCCGGCTTGGTGCCGCCGGTGGAGCGGTCTCCCTGCACACCGGGGTCGGTCTGCTTGATGGTCAGCTCGACCGCGGCGGGCAGCTCCACGTAGAGCGGGACCTCGTTGTTGAACGCCACCACCGCCATCTGCTCCTCCAGCAGGTAGCTGGCGGCGTCGCCGACCGTGGCGGCCGGGATTCGGGGCTGGTCATAATCCTGGGTGTCCATGAAGACGAAATCCTCGCCCTCACGGTAGAGATACTGCATATCGCGCTTGTCCACACTGGCCGTCTCGACCTTGACCCCGGCATTGAACGTGCGGTCGACCACCTTGCCCGACAGGACGTTCTTCAGCTTCGTCCGCACAAAGGCGCCGCCCTTGCCTGGCTTGACATGCTGGAAATCAACGACGGTCCACAGCTGCCCGTCGATGTTCAGCGTCATGCCGTTCTTGAGGTCATTCGTCGTGGCCACGTCTGATGTCTCTCCTGGGTATGGGGGCACTAGCCCACCAGGGCGGGTCTGCCCTAGAGGACAAGCAGCTCTCTCGGGGTAACGGTTGTGGTCGTGGTGAGCAGGTCACGGGCTGCGGCCGCCCCGGAGCGCACCACCAGGGTGTCCTCGATCCTGACGCCGCCCCGGCCGGGCAGGTAAATGCCCGGTTCGACGGTGATGGGAACCCGGTCAGCAAGTCTACCGGGCCTGCCGCGTCCGAGCATCGGCGCTTCGTGGATCTCCAGGCCCACCCCGTGGCCCAGACCGTGCGAGAAGTGCTCGCCGTGCCCCGCCTGCGCGATGATGTAACGGGCCGCCGCGTCCACCTCCGCCACCGCCGCGCCCGGCCGGGCTGCTCCGATCCCGGCCCACTGCGCCGCGGCGGCGAGGGCGTAAAGGTCGAGCTGCCAGCCGGCCGGCGGCCCGAGCATCACCGTCCGCGTCATGTCGGCGTGGTACCCGCCGTAGCGGGCACCGCAGTCGATGGTGATCATGTCCCCGCGGGCGAAGGCGCGGCCGGTCGGCGTGTGGTGCGGGATGGCCCCGTTCGGCCCGCTGGCGACGATCGTGTCGAAGGCGGGTTGCTCCGCGCCGGCGTCGATCATCGCCCGCTCGATGAGCACGGCGAGCTCGCGCTCGGTCATGCCGGCCGCGATCCGCGGCGCCACCTCATCGAACGCCGCGCCGGTGATCTCGCATGCGCGGGCGAGCAGCGCGATCTCGGTGGCGTCCTTGACCATGCGCAGCTCCTCCACGGCCCGGCCGAGCGGGCGTGGCTGAAGCTCGCCGAAGGCGGAGGTGAGGGCGTCGTATCGCTCCACGGTCATCTCGTGCGCCTCGAACGCGAGCCTGCGCAGCCCGCGCCTGCGGGCCTGGTCCGCAAGCGCGGACTCCACCTCACGGGAGGTGAGCAGTTCCAGGTCGGGGCAATCGCGCTCGGCGGCCAGGGCGTAGCGGGAGTCGGTGGCCAGCACCGGGTAACCGTCGGCCGGCACGAGCAGGGCGGCGTTGGAGCTGGCGAGCCCGGTGAGGTAGCGGACGTTGACCAGGCTGGTGATGAGGGCGGCATCGGCGTCACCGCCGGCCAGCACGGCCCGCAGGCGCTCGCGGCGGGCGGCATAGATCTCGGGCATGTCCCCGACTGTATTGCCGGGCCGGGCACCATGGCCGGGCCGGGCACCACAGCTGGGCCGGGCGCTATTGCCGGGCCGGGCGCTATTGCCGGGCCGGGCGCCTCAGGCGAGTTGCTTGGCCATCAGCACGTCGTCGACGAACCGCCCGTCGATGCGGAACTCGTCCCGCAGGGTGCCCTCCCGCTGGAAGCCGAGCCGTTCATACAGGCGCATGGCCGTCTCGTTGGTGCTCAGCACGCGCAGGCTCAGCTTGCGCGCACCCCGGTCCCGCGCATGCTGCTCGGCCGCGGCGAGCAGCGCGGAGGCGACTCCCCGGCGGCGGTCAGCCGGGGCGACGGCCAGGCCCACGATGCCGAGCACGTGTGCGTTCTCCCGCAGCGGGCTGGCCGGCTTCACCCGGATGTAGCCGGCCAGCCTGCCGTCCAGCTCCGCCACCAGATGAGCCTCGGGCGGGCTGTCGTCGGTGAAGAAGGTGAAGAAGGGGTCGTTGACCCGCTCGGCCACCGAGGGAAATCCGGACGCGGGCGTCCAGGCGGCCGCGTCGAGGCGGGCCAGGCCGGCCTCGTCCCCCGGGCGCGCGACACGCACCGCCACACCGCTCTCCAACCGGGTCACCATCCCATCCTCCCCAGGCTGTCAATCCGGGGCTCCGGGCCCTCTTACTTGCGGGCGGATACACGTAGCCGTATACTCGTGACCGGATATACGCAGCCGGATGAACGAGCGCAGGCAGGTGAAGAGATGGCCGGACGGCGCGCGGTCACGAACCTGCTGGCACTTGCCGTCCTCGTGACGCTCACCGAGCGCCCGATGCACCCATACGAGATGGCCGCCACGATGCGCTCGCAGGGCAAGGAGCGCAGCATCAAGCTGAACTACGGCTCGCTGTACACCGTCGTGAACAACCTCGCCCGGCACGGGCTCATCGAGGCGATGGGCGCCGCGCGGGAGGGACGGCGGCCGGAACGCACCGTGTACCAGATCACCGAGGCGGGCCGCAAGGAGCTCGAGGACTGGATGGCGGAGCTGGTCGCTGTGCCGGTGAAGGAGTACCCGCAGTTCGAGGCGGCCCTGGCCGAGCTGCCCGTGCTTCCCCCGGGCCGGGTGCTGGAGCTGCTGCGCGAACGGGCCAGCGCGCTGGAGACGGCGATCGACGAGACGCGCGCCGAGCTTGCCGGGCTCACCTGGCTGCCCCGGCTGTTCACGCTGGAGGCCGAATACCACCTGGCGATGCGGGAGGCCGAGCTGGCCTGGGTCCGCGGCCTGGTGGCCGAGTTCGGGAACCGGACCTTCCCCGGCCTGGACGGCTGGCAGCACGTGCATGACACGCACGAATGGCCAGCGGAATTCGGGCCGCCCCCGCCGGAATGGACCGGGCAGGCCGGCGAGGGTCAAGCGCGGAGGGAGGACGCCACCACGAACCCACCAGAGTGACGGGCGGCCCCCGGCGAGGTGCGGCAACACCTGACCGAGGGCCGTGACCACCTAACCCGGTCCCGCCGGAGCGAGACCAGATCGAGTGAGCACCTCAAGGATACGTGGCTGCTCCCCCGTGGACCGGTGACAACACCACCCACCAGGGAGAAAGCCGACATGACCATTCAGGCAGACACGTCCGCGCGTACCCGCGCGGGCACCGGGGACGGCTACCAGATCGAGGCCCACGACCTCGTCAAGACCTACCCCAAGGGAGTACGGGCCCTGGACGGGCTCAGCTTCGCGGTTCCCGCGGGCACCGTCTTCGGCCTGCTCGGCCCCAACGGGGCCGGGAAGTCCACCACCGTCAAGATCCTCACCACCCTGGCCCAGGCGGATTCCGGCACCGCGACGGTGGCCGGGCTGGACGTGCGGGCCAGGGCCGCCCAGGTCCGCCACGCCATCGGCGTGGTCGGCCAGCGCAGCGGCGCCGACCCGATGGCCACCGGCCGGGAGAACCTCCTGCTGACCGGCCGCATCCAGGGCCTGCGCGGGCGGACGCTCGCAGCGCGGGCCGACGAGCTGCTCGGCCGGTTCGACCTGGCCGGCGCGGCCCGGCTCGTCCGCACCTACTCCGGTGGCATGCAGCGGCGGCTGGACGTGGCGCTGGGCCTGATCAACCGGCCGCAGGTGCTGTTCCTCGACGAGCCGACCGCGGGCCTGGACCCGGAGTCGCGCACGGCCATGTGGGACGAGATCGGGCGGCTCGCCGCCGACGACGGGCTCACCATCCTGCTCACCACCCACTACCTGGAGGAGGCCGACCGGCTCGCCAGCCGGGTGGCCATCGTGGACCGCGGGCGCATCGTCGCGGAGGGCACGCCCGACGAGCTCAAGGGCCAGCTCCACGGCGACGCGGTGCACATCGACCTCGCCGATCACATCGAACGCGGCAGGCTGGTTGCCGTCCTGGAGCGGGTGCCCGCCGTCCGCGAGATCCGGATGGACGGCAACCACGTCAGCGCCCGAGCCGACGAGGGCGCGGCCGCCCTGCCGTCCGTTCTCGCCGCCCTCGACGACGCGGGCGTGCCGGTGCGCGCCGCCACGGTGGCACGCCCGTCGCTCGACGACGTCTACCTGCGTTACGCAGGCCGCCGGTTCGCCGACGCCGACCAGTCCCCCGCCACTGCCAGCACCGGAGGAGCACGATGACCGCCATCGCAATGCACACCTCGCTGATGACCGGCCGGCAGCTCCGGGCGCTCGCCCGGCAGCCCGCCTACCTGGTGATCAGCCTGATCCAGCCGGTGATCTGGCTGTTCCTGTTCGGGTCCCTGTTCCGGAAGATCGTCGAGCTGCCGGGCTTTGGCACCTCGTCCTACCTGGACTACCTGGTGCCCGGCGTAGTGATCATGAGCGCGCTGTCAACCAGCATGTGGAGCGGGATGACGGTGCTCGAGGAGATCGACCGGGGCATCATGGACCGGTTCCTGGTGCTGCCGCTGCACCGCTCGGCCATCATCAACGCCTCCGTCATCATGCAGTCGCTGATGACCACGGTGCAGTCGCTCATCATCGTCGCGCTCGGCTGGGCGGCGGGAGCACACTACCCCGGGGGTGCGGCCGGAGTCCTCGTGCTGATCGCGGCGTCCGTGCTGATCGCGGTGGTGTTCAGCGCGTTCTCGAACACGGTCGGCATGCTGGCCCGGCAGCGGGAGACGATCATCGGCATCAACACGTTCCTGCTGCTGCCGCTGACGTTCCTGTCGTCGGCGTTCATAGTCACCGCGCTGATGCCGCACTGGATGCGGAACGTCGCCGACGGCAACCCGGTCAACTGGGCGCTGGAGGCTGGCCGGGCGGCGATGAGCGCCAGCGTGGACTGGAGCCGGGTGCTCGCCTGGGGCGGCGGCCTGGCGCTGCTGGCCATCGCCGTCACCGCCCTGTCGGTGCTGACCTTCCGCACCTACCAGAAGTCCGTCTGAGGGCTCGCCATGGGGGCCGCCGGGAAACCGGCGGCCCCTCTCCCACGCCCGGAACTGACAAATCAATGAACGGTTCGGATTACTGCCCCTCGGGGGCGGCAAGGTGAACCGCTGACTGGATTGGGCCGGCCGGTCAGGGAGATCAGGTGGCCAGGCCGCGGACCTTCTCGATCAGGCGGACCCGGTCGGCGTGGGTTCCCGCCAGGGGCGTCACGTTCAGGGTGGTGACGCCCGACTCCTTCAGCGCGGCCAGCCGCTCCCCCACCTGGCCCTCGGAGCCGATGAGCGAGGTCCCGGCGAGCAGCTCGGCCGGGACCAGCGCGGCCGCCTCGTCTTTGCGGCCGGCGAGATAGGCGTCCTGGCAGCGGCTGGCCGCCTCCTCGAACCCGTACCGGACCGCGAGCTCGTAGTAGAAGTTGCGGCCCTTGTCGCGGTGCGGGCCCATGCCGCCGATGTAGAGGGCGGCGATCGGCCGGCCCAGCTCCAGGTACCCGGCCACGTCGTCGCCGATCGCCAGCGGCGCCTGCGCCACCACGTCCAGCGGCGGCAGCGACGGATCGCGGCGCGCCGCGCCCGCCGCCAGCGGGGCGGCCCACACCAGCGCCGCCTTCTCCGGGTAGTAGAAGATCGGCTCCCAGGCCTCGGCCAGCTCGGCGGCGAGCTCCACGTTCTTCGGGCCCAGCGCCGCCACCACGATCGGGATCCGCTCCCGCACCGGCCGGTTGATCAGCTTGAGCGGCTTGCCGAGCCCGGTCCCCTGATCGGGCGGCAGCGGGATGGTGTAATACCGGCCCGCGTGCTCCAGCCGTTCCCGCCGCCACACCTGGCGGCAGATCTCGATGATCTCCCGGGTGCGGCCGACCGGCGCGTCATAGGGCACCCCGTGCCAGCCCTCGATCACCTGCGGGCCAGAGGCCCCGAGGCCGAGCGTGAACCGGCCGCCGGAGACGTAGTCGAGCCCGGCCGCGGTCATGGCTGTCAGCGTCGGGGTACGCGTGTACAGCTGGAGGATCCCCGAGGCGATCTCCAGCCGCTGCGTCCTGGCCGCGATGTAGCCCAGCTGGCTGACGGCGTCGAAGGAGTAGGCCTCCGGCACGAACACGATGTCCAGGCCGGCCTTCTCGTAGTCGCCCAGCTCGGCCACGGTCTCGGCGAAGCCGCCCGCGTAGTTCAGGGCCATCCCGATCCGCATGTGACCAGCCTCCCGGCAGCGGGGCCGCCGCCGACTCTCGTTATGAATCCATGGCTTTGGTGAAGGGTAGCTAGGGTGCCACCAGCGCCTCGTAGGCGCGGGCCATCAGGTCCTCCGGGGGGTCGTCGAGGATCCCCGGGCGGGCGGGCCCGTCCAGCACGACAAAACGCATCCGGGCGCCGCGCGTCTTCTTGTCCACCGCCATCGCCTCCCGCAGCGCGGGCCACGCGCCCGGCAGGAAGGTGGTGGGCAGGCCGACGGCGGTGAGCACCCGGCGGTGACGGTCCACGGCCGGGGCGTCGAGCGGCCGGCCAGCCGGGCCAGCTCCGCGGCGTAGACCATGCCGATCGCGACCGCCTCCCCGTGGCGGATCTGGTAGCGCTCGACGCGCTCGATGGCGTGGCCGAGTGTGTGGCCGTAGTTGAGGATCTCCCGGTGCCCGGCTTCCCGCAGGTCCGCCGCGACCACCCCGGCCTTCATCCGCACCGCCCGCTCGACCAGCTCCCGGGCGTGCCGGCCGTGCGGCACCACGGCGCCCGCGGGGTCGGCCTCGACCAGGTCGAGGATCGCCGGGTCGGCGATGAACCCGGCCTTGATCACCTCGGCGAGGCCGCTGACGTACTCGGCGGACGGCAGCGACTCCAGTGCCGCCAGGTCGGCGAGCACGCCCGCGGGCGGGTGGAACGCGCCGACCAGGTTCTTGCCCGCCTCGATGTTCACCGCGGTCTTGCCGCCGACCGCCGCGTCCACCACCGCGAGCAGGGTGGTCGGGACCAGGATCAGCCGGACGCCGCGCAGCCAGGTGGCCGCGACGAACCCGGCCAGGTCGGTGGTGGCTCCCCCGCCGACGCCGACGATCGCGTCGCTGCGGGTAACCCGGTGCGCCGCCAGCCGGGACCACAGATCCGCCGCCACGGAAACCGTCTTGGCCGCCTCGCCGGGCGGCAACTCCTCGCCGTGCACCGTGTACCCCGCGCCGGTGAGCACCCCGCACACCGGGCGGGCGATCTCGCCCAGCCCCTTGGGATGCATAACGACGACCGTGCGGGCCCCCTGCCCGACGAGCGCGGGCAGTTCGGCGAGCACGCCCGTGCCGATGACCACCTGGTAGGCGTGCTGGCCGTCGATTCCGATCCGGGTGACCGTCACTGGGACCGCTCCGGGCTGGCCGGCGCCTCGGGCGACGTGCCCGCGCCCTCGCCCGTCTCCGCCGCGAGCCGGGCGGTGATCGTGGCCGCGATCTCGTCGGCGATCTCCTGGGGGGCCCGGTCGTCGGTGCTCACCGTGACCCAGGCGAGCCCCTCGTACACCGGCAGCCGCTCGGCCAGCAGTTCCCTCATCCGCGTGCGTGGGTTGCCGATCAGCAGCGGCCGGGGCGCGTCCAGGCCGGCGCGGTGCGCGGCGGCGGCGAAGCCGGTTTCCAGGTAGACCAGCTGCTGGCCGGCCAGCAGCTGCCTGGTGCCGGGGTCCATCACCGCTCCGCCGCCCAGCGCGAGTATCCCCCGGTGGCTGGCGACTGTGCGCGCCACCGCCTCGCGTTCCAGCCCCCGGAAGACGTCCTCGCCGTCGGAGATGAATATGTCGCCGACGGGCTTGCCCGCCGCCTCCTCGACCACGTCGTCGGTGTCCAGGAACTCCGTCTCCAGCAGGCCTGCGAGCAGCCGTCCCACGGTGGTCTTGCCCGCCCCGGGCGGGCCGATCAGGATCGCCACCGGCCCGGTCATGCGATCACCAGCGAGTCCAGGTAGCCGCGCAGGTTCCGCCGGATCTCCGGCACCGAGTCGCCGCCGAACTTCTCGGTGGCGGCATCGGCCAGCACCAGCGCCGTCATGGCCTCGGCCACCACCCCGGCCGCGGGCACGGCGGTCACGTCGCTGCGCTGGTTGATCGCCGTCGCCGCCTCGCCGGTGGCGACGTCCACGGTGGCCAGGGCCCGGGGCACGGTGGAGATCGGCTTCATCGCCACCCGCACCCGCAGCGGCTCGCCGGTGCTCATGCCGCCCTCCACCCCGCCGGCCCGGTTCGTGCGCCGCCGGATTCCCGCCTCGCCGGCCTCGATCTCGTCGTGGGCCTGCGACCCGCGGCGCCGGGCGGTGGCGAAGCCGTCGCCGACCTCGACGCCCTTCATCGCCTGGATGCTCATCAGCGCCCCCGCCAGCCGCGCGTCGAGACGGCGGTCCCAGTGCACATGGCTGCCCAGGCCGGGCGGCACGCCATAGGCGATCACCTCCACCACTCCGCCGAGCGTGTCCCCGTCCATCCGGGCGGCGTCGATCTCCGCCCGCATCGCCTCGCTCGCCGCCGGGTCCAGGCAGCGCACCGGGTCGGCGTCCACGCGCGCCCCGTCGCCCGGTCCCGGCACGCTGCCATCGGGCGCGCACACGTGACCGACCGCGACCACGTGGCTGACGATTTCGATGCTCAACGACTGGCGCAGGTACCGCCTGGCTACCTCGCCGAGCGCCACCCGGGCGGCTGTCTCTCGCGCGCTCGCGCGCTCGAGCACCGGCCGGGCATCCTCGTGCCCGTATTTCTGCATGCCGGCCAGGTCGGCGTGACCGGGGCGGGGGCGGGTGAGCGGGGCGGCCCGCGCCTGATCCGCCAGCACCTCGGCCGTTACCGGGTCCGGCGACATCACCGTCTCCCATTTCGGCCATTCGGTGTTGGCGATCCGGATGGCCACCGGCGCGCCGAGGGTTCGGCCGTGCCGGACCCCGCCGGTGATCTCGACCTGGTCCTGCTCGAACTTCATCCGCGCGCCCCGGCCGTAACCGGCCCGGCGGCGGGCCAGCGCGGCGGCGATATCGGCGGTGGTGACCTCGATCCCGGCCGGCAGCCCCTCGCAGATCGCCACCAGCGCACGCCCGTGCGACTCCCCAGCGGTCAGCCAGCGCAGCATGGGGCCGATCCTCCCACGGGGGCGCGGCGGATGACCGGAACCGGCGGACGGCGCCCGGGCCGGGCGGGCGGCTCCCCCGGCCGGCCGCGCAGCTTCGCGGGCCCGACGGGCAGCTCCACGGGTCGGCCGGGCAGTTTCGCGGGCCCGGCGGTCGGCTCTACGGGCCCGGCGGCCGGCTTCACGGACCGCCCGCCTGGGGGGTGCCCGTGGGCTGGCCGCCCGTGCTGGCGGCCACCGTGATGCCGCGCCGCACCCGGGCGCCCCCGCCGGCCACGATGCGTTCCACCGCCCGCTGGATCGCCGCCTGGGCACGGGCGTCGCCCGGCCCGTACCCGCGGGCCAGCGTCACCGAGATGGTCAGGTCGCTGTCGCCGCCGCCCGGCAGCAGCGCGAACCCGGCGATCGGCGGCTCGCCGGCCAGCGCCGCGGCGGCCAGGGCCTGCACGTCCGGGTCGTCGTGCGGCAGCGGCACCGGCCGTCCCTCCGCCAGCGCCGCCAGCCGGGCGCCGTTGACGGCGAACGGCACCGGGCCGGCGATGTCGATGACCACCGCGCTCGCCTCCTGCGCCCCGGCCTGCCAGACCTGGTGCGCGGTCACCGGCACCGGCCTGGCGTCGGGCCGCCACCCGGTCAGCGACTGCAGGCAGGTGAAGGCGAGCACGGCCCGCCTGCCGTCGCTGCCGAGCAGGGTCGGCAGGGCCATCTCGCTGGCCTTCTCCCGGCGCAGCCCGCGGCCACCCCCGGCCGCGCCACCCGGGCCGGCGGCCGTGCCGTTAACGGGTACGGCCTCGGCCAGCAGCGCCACGACCGGGACCAGCAGCCGGGCGCGGCCGAGCGCCACCAGGGCCGCGTGCTCGCTGCCCCGGCCAGCCGCGAACGCGCCGAGGGCGGCGGCCACCTGGGGATCGGCGTCGCCGCGGTCGCTGGGATCACCAAGCCCGCCCGTGATCAGCTCAGGCACGGCTCAACCCTATGCGGCACGGCCATGGGCCGGCTCCGCGGCGGCCCGGCCGCGCTGGCGGTCACCGTGGGTCGCGAATCCGGGCCGCCTCTCCCCCGTCTGGTGTCCTGACCGGGGACTCCGGCCGGATCTGGCCGGGCGCGGTGCGGGCGCGGACCCGGGTGTCTCCGGGGCACTCATCCCAAGCAGGTTGAGGGGAAAATGCCCATATGAGAGGCTTTTGAACTGCATCTCATGCCAATCCCCCAGAGGTCTGAGTGACCCAGGCTGAACAGCCGTCCAGGACGATCGCGCCGGGAACGCCGCTGCAGAAGGTGATCCCACCCCGCCTGGTCGAGCCGTACCTGAACGGCCAGCGGTCGGTAATCGCTGGCTATCTGTACCTCGCCCAGGACTCGGCCTTCCCCGACCCGGCAAGCTACTATCACGCTCTGGCCCTTGGCTACGAGGGTTCGGAGTTCAGCCCGGACATGGCGGAGATCTGCGTCCTGCGGTGGCTGGCCCTGGACATGACCGACTCCCTCATGCCTGCGCCCGAGCCCCCCGGGGACAGTCCAGCCAGCACCGTCCCCGAGTTCTACACGCTGCCGGTACCGATCCCGGTCGGCACCGAAATGTACCGGATCACGTCCGGTGCTCAGGAATTCATCGCCCGCTACGACGGACAGGTATGGCTGCGTCCGGTAAGGGGGATATGAGCCATGCGGTACCGGCTGATGGCGACCTACCGCGGGGTGCCCTACGAGGTAGGCATGGGGCCGTCCAACTCCGAGGTTGTCCTGTTCGCGGCCTGCCCGCCGCCGGAGGAACTCGGCTTCGAGCCGGCCACCGGGCACTGGCGCAAGCCGGTGATCCGGGCCCAGATCGACGCGCTGTGGGAGTCCCGGCCGGTCGGCATGTTCCGCGGCGAGCCCTGCATGGTGCTGGACGATCCCGGCGAGCGGCTGCACATCGCCTACATCGGCACCGACGCCGAACGGGCCACCAGCCTCGGGTACTGGCAGGTGGACCGGGGAGTCTTCGAGCTGCTCACGCCGCGCGAGGAGGTGACCGAGCTCACCGAGGAGCGGTTGGAGAAGCCGCTGCGCTGGGGCGAGCTGGCCGAGGCTACCGGGCCGATAGCGACCTACCCGTACGGCTCGGCGCCGTGGCCGGTCGCGGCGCCGCACGTGGCCACGCCGCCCCGGCCTGACGCTGCCTTCCCGCCGCCCGCGCCTGGCGCTGCCTTCCCGCCGCCCCCGCCTGGCGCTGCCGCTGAGGAAACCGTGCCCGGGGCCGGTAGCTCCCTCGGTGATGCCGGGACGGCCGACGCCGGGCCGGCCGGCCCCTCAGCGGCCGGGGTCGCCTCCGCCGAGGTCCCGGCAGCCCAGGTTCTGCCGGCCGGTGTCCCCGCGGCCGAGGTTCCACCGACCCAGCTATCCGCGGCCGAGGTCCACGCGGCCGATGCCCCCGCGGCCGGCATCACGGTGGTCGGCACCCCATCGGCGAAAGCCCCGGTGAGCGACACCCCGCTGGCGGATGCCCTGATGGCCGAGACCCAGCGCGCACGCCGCGGGGCCGGTAATCCACGGGCCGATGACCCGACGGCTGGCCGCCCGGCCGGTACCCCGCTGGTCACCTCCCCGCTGACCGATCGGCTCATGCCCGATGACCCCATGGCCGACCGCGCGGCCGGTACCCCCGTGGCCGATGACCCCATGGCCGACCGCGCGGCCGGTACCCCCGTGGCCGAGGACCCCATGGCCGGTAGCCCACTGGCCAGCGCCCCACTGGCCGCCCCGCTGGCCGATGACCTCGTGGCCGACCGCGCGGCCGGTACCCCGCTGGCCGATGACCCGATGGCGGACAGACCACCGGTACCCCGCTGGCCGATGACCCGATGGCGGACAGCCATCCGGTACCCCGCTGGCCAGCGTCCCGCTCGCCAGCGTGTCGCCGGAAACCGTCGCTCCCGCCCCGGTCCCGGTCCCGTCGGCCGTCTCCGCGGCTGCGGACGACGGCGCTCAGACGGCCACGGGCAGCTGGCCCGCGTACCCCAGCGCCGGGACGGACCCCTACTCAGACCCCATCTCAGCCGGGGACGCGCTGGACTACCCGGACGAAGACGACCCAGCGGACCGGCCGGTCCCGCCCGGCTTCTACGATCCGCCGGACGCCGCCCTGGCCGGTATCGCAACCGGGGGCGACATCGGCGGCCGGGCGGCGCGGCGGCAACGGGTGCCGACCCGGGAGATCTTCTGCGAACTCGCCGACCTCGCATCCATCCCGCGGGCCGCGTACGCGCTGGAAACCGAGATCGACGGGGCCATCTGCCTACTTCCGACGCCGGACGGATTCGACGTCTTCATCGCGGCGGACGGCGCCAGGCACGAGCTCCGCTCCTTCGCCGAGGAGGAAGCGGCCTACTTCTACCTGTTCGGCGTCCTGGCGGCCGATGCCGTCCGCAGCGGCACGCTGGCGCCCGCCGTCACCATGGCCAACCCGCACGGCGGCCCGGCGTAGGCACGCCGGGAACCGGTATGCCTGGCCGGCCGACCGGGCAGCGGCTTGCCCATCTTCCACCGAGCGGTAGGACCGCGGGCTGAACTGTGGCATCCGTCACACAAGCGGGCCGGAAAGAGTGCCTGCATACGTGGGTGGACACGGTGCCAGAGTTGGTTTTGTGGGCAGATGGTTCAAGGATTCCGCCCACATATCAGACTTGGGCGGATATCGTTCAATAGCCGGCGGGGCTGACGGTCCCCCGCTCCCCAAGCAGCCCCGTCGGCGCTTCCAGCTCCGGCCCCGGGAACCGCGAGGCCCGCGTGGCGCGCGGGGAGCCCGGTGCGGGCAAGATCGGCCCGGGCCGCCACAATAGGTGTCATGATCACCGCAGCGCATCCCGGGATGCGAGTAGCCCCGGCCGGCCAGTCATGATCCCCCTCACCGGCAGCCAGTACCCGATCGGTGCTGGAGCCTATTCAGCCGTTGTCACCGAACTCGGCGCCGGCCTGCGCGAGCTGATCTACCAGGGAGAACACGTGATCGCGGGCTACCAGCCCGACGAGCTCCCACCCGGCGCGGCGGGCCAGCTGCTCGCGCCGTGGCCCAACCGCATCGACGGGGGCCGTTACTCGCTGGGCGGCGCCAGCCACCAGCTTGACCTGAGCGAACCCGCCAACGGCAACGCGATCCACGGCCTGACCAGGTGGATGCCGTGGGCCGCCGTCCGCCACAGCGCCGAAGCTGTGCTGCTGCGCACCGCGGTACTCGGCCGGGCGGGCTATCCGTTCTGCCTGGAAATGGACGCCGAATACCAGCTCAGTGAGGAGCACGGCCTGCAGGTGAGCATTACCGCGCGCAACACCGGTTCCCGGCCGGCGCCGTACGGTACCGGATCGCATCCCTACCTGGACGCGGGCGCGCCAACCGTAAACGAGTGCACGCTCAGCCTGCCTGCGGCGCGCTGGCTGCCCGCCGACGAGCGTGGCATCCCGGCCGGTGAGGCGCGGGACGTGACGGGCACCGACGCCGATTTCCGCACCGGCCGGACGATCGGGGACGTGGTCCTGGACCATGCGCTCACCGGGCTGTCCCGTGATGGGCTGGGCCGGGCCTGGGCCCGGCTGGCCAGCCGTGACACCCAGGTCGCGCTCTGGGCGGGCCAGGGTTACCAGTGGCTGCAGGTCTTCACCGGCGACACGCTGGATGCCACCCGCCGCCGCCGCGCGGTGGCTGTCGAGCCCATGACCTGCCCGCCGAACGCCTTTGCCACCGGCACCGACCTGATCGTCCTCGACCCGGGCAGCAGCGTCACCCACGTCTGGGGAATCGAGGTGACCAGGCGCTAGGGGCGCGCCCGTTGGTGGCCGTCTAGCCGGGCGCGGGCGCCTGGCCGGCGCTGGGCCGGCCGGGCACGGGCGCCGCACCCGCCGCACCCGCCGCGGTGAGTGCACGGCTCACCCGCGCCAGGTCCTCCGGTGTGTTGACGTCGTCGGGACGGCCGATGTCGCCGCACTCCACCGCCGTGACCCTGTCCGGGTGGGCCTGAAGGTAGGGACGGGCACCGACGTCGCCGGTGGCCAGCGCCAGCACACCGGCCCACTCGTCCCTGGCCAGCAGGACAGGGTTCCGTAGCTTGCCGTCGTAGGACGCGACGGCGATCCCGGCGCCGTCCAGGTACGCCGCGATCAGCCGCTGGACCACGCCGGGGCCGATGAGAGGCTGGTCCACCAGGGCGACCACGGCGGCCGCGCACGCGTCGGGGAGCGCCCCGAGCCCCGTTGCCAGCGAGGACCCCATGCCGGACCGCCAGTCCGGGTTGTGCACGGTAATCACACCCAGCAGCGGCACGTCCACCGCGCCCGTCACCACCACCAGCGGGGCGGTCCCGCCGGCGCGCAGCAGCGCCACCCCCCGGTTGACCAGGCGGGTTCCGGCCACTTCGACCAGCGCCTTCGGGCCGCCGAGCCGGCGGCCCTCACCCGCGGCGAGCAGGACGCCGGCGATCTGGTTCCTCACGCCCCAAACGCTACGTGCACCCGGGGCCGGCGGCCACGTATTTCATGATCGCCGCGACGCTGCCGGTCCGGCAAACGCAAGCCAGGACGACCTGCCCGGCCGAACGACGGGAACCCGCGCTACGCCGAGTGACAGGAGCGGCAGCGGCCGGGAGCGGCAGGCGACTGGGAGCGGCAGGCGGCCCGGGGACGGCCCGGCTGCTGGGTCAGCTGTGCTGGCTGTGGTGGATGCGGCCGCTGGTATCGGTGAGGGGCTGGCCGGAACCGCCCCAGCGCAGCTGGATGAGCTCCGCCGCGACCGACACCGCCGTCTCCTCGGGGGTCCGCGCCCCCAGGTCCAGCCCGATCGGGGAGCGCAGCCGCGCCAGCTCGTCCTCGGTCAGCCCCGCCTCGCGCAGCCGCGCCAGCCGGTCGTCATGGGTCCGGCGGCTGCCCATGGCGCCGATGTACCCGGCCGGGGTGCGCAGCGCTACCTCCAGCACCGGCACGTCGAACTTGGGGTCATGGGTGAGGACACAGATCACGGTGCGCGAGTCGATCGGCGTCTGGGCCAGGTACCGATGCGGCCAGTCGACGATCACCTCGTCCGCGTCCGGGAACCGGGCGTTGGTGGCAAAGATCGGCCGCGCGTCACAGACCGTGACCCGGTAGCCGAGGAACTTTCCGGCCCGCGCCACCGCCGCGGCGAAGTCGATCGCGCCGAAGACCAGCATCCGCGGCGGCGGGGCGAAGGACTGGACGAACACCGACAGGTCGTCGAGCCGGCGTTCGCCGTGCTCGCCGTAGTGGCGCACGCCCGTCAGGCCTTGCGCGAGCATGCCGCGGGCGTCGTCGTCGACCGCCTCGTCGAGCCGCCCGCCGGCGCCGAGGGTGCCGGTGGCGGCGCCGGCCCGGATGATCCGGCGGGCGCCGAGCATCCCGGGGCCGGAGATGACCGTCGCCACCGCGACCGGCACCTCGTCCCGGATGGCGGCCGCCACGTCGGCCAGCGCCGCGAACCGCTCCTTGCTGACCGGCTCGACGAAAAGCTCGATGATCCCGCCGCAGGTGAGCCCGACGTCGAACGCGGTGTCGTCGCTGATGCCGTAGGTCTGCAGCACCGGCTGCCCGGTCTCGCACACCTCCCGCGCCAGTTCGTACACGGCGCCTTCCACGCAGCCGCCGGACACGCTCCCGACGACCTCACCGCCGTCGGAAACCGCCAGTGCCGCCCCGGGGTCGCGCGGGGCGCTGCGGAAGGTGTTCACGACGGTCGCCAGGCCGAAGGTCTCCCCCGAGTCCCACCATTTCGTGATCTGGTCCAAGATGTCGCGCAAGACCCTCTCACCTCACGATTCCCGGCGGCCTGCCTGCCGTAGCCCGCGGGGCAATCCCGGGGTATCTCCCGGCAGGATGACACAGCCCTTCTGGGACAAACCAGCCCTGCAGCCTCACCATTCCCGCTGACCAGCGGGCTGACCCCTCCGGGGCAGGCCGGTCACCTGCGCGCCGGGCCCCATCCGGCGTGGGCGGGACGGCCCGGCGCCTCACTCGACGATCTTGGAAATCGGGAGCTCGAGTATGTCCCTGGCGCCCGCCGCCTTCAGGGCGGGGATCAAGGTGTTGACCCCGCGCTTGGGCACCACCGCCTCGACCGCGTTCATGTCGCTCCTGGCCAGCGCGGTGATCGTCGGTGAAGACATGCCGGGGAGCATCTTCGTCACCGTCTGCAGCCGCTGCGCGGGCACGTTGAGCTTGAGCAGCACGTTGCCCCGCGCCCGGATCGCGCCCTGCAGCAGAACGGCGATGTCCTCCATGGCGGCACGCTTGCCCGCATCCGCGTAGGCATCGGTGTTGGCCACCAGCTCGGTGTAGCTGGTGAGCAGGGTGTCCAGGATCCGCAGGCCGTTGCGACGGAGCGAAGAGCCGGTCTCGGTGAGGTTGACGATGGCGTTGACAATGTCCGGGACCTTCGCCTCGGTGGCACCGTGCGAGGGGATCACCATCGCCTTGACCCCGTTCGCCTCCAGGTACCGGCTGGTCATGGCGGGCAGCTCGGTCGAGATCCGCACGCCCTCGGGCAGGTCGGTGACCGACTGCCAGGGCGCGCCCTCGGGCACCGCGAGCACCACCCGTACCGGGTCGGCGGTCGCCTTGGAGTACTTCAGCTCGCCGAGCGACGCGACCTCGGCACCGGTTTCGGCGATCCAGTCGCGGCCGGTGATGCCGAGTTCGAACAGCCCCCGCTCGATGTAGGACGGGATCTCCTGCGGCCGCAGGAAGCGCACCCGGTCGATGCGGGGGTCATCGATCGACGCGTGGTAGTCGCGGTCGGAGGAACGGCGGACGGTCAGGTCCGCCGCGTCGAAGAGCTCCAGGGTGGCCCGTTCCAGCGAGCCTTTGGGCAGAACCAGGGAGAGCACGGCAGGCAGCCTTTCATCGACGGGGTGAGCATGGCGCGGCGCCGCGCCCGGGCCAGGCGCGGGCTTCAATGTCGCGGCCGGCCCGCTCCCCCGGGGGCGCCGTCGCGGGCTCCGGGCCCACGCAGCGAGCGGAGGGTGAGCGCGGTGTCGAGAGCCGCCACCACCGCCTCCCATCCCTTGTCCTCGGCGCTGCCGTCGAGCCCGCACCGTGCCCGGGCCTGCTCCAGCGTGTCACACGTCAGCACCCCGTTGCCAACCGGCGTCCGGGCGTCCAGGGCGACCCGGGCGAGCCCGTACGTGACGGCCTCGCAGACGTACTCGAAGTGGGGCGTGCCGCCCCGGATTACCGCGCCCAGGCAGGCGACGGCGTCGTGGCGCGCGGCAAGCTCAGCCGCCACGACGGCCAGCTCGACCGCTCCCGGCACCCGGACCACCGTCGGGTCATCGACCCCGCATGCCTTCGCCGCCGCCACCGCGCGCTCCACCAGGGCGTCGGTGACTTCCGCATGCCAGCGGGTGGCGGCGATGGCCAGGCTGAGCCCGGCCGCATCCACGGGATCGGCGCCCGGGCGCCCGGCGCCGCTCATCCCGCCTCCCCGGCGCCGGCCAGGGACGCTGGCCCGTCCGGGCCGGCGACGGCGCCCGGAGTCCCGCCGATCCCGGCGGCCCCGTCCGCGCCCGCGGCCGCCGGTCCGGGCAGGCCGTCGATCTGGTGGCCGAGACGGTCCCGCTTGGCCATCAGGTAGAGCAGGTTCTCCGGCGTGGGCGTGACCGGCAAGGGCACCCGGCCCGCCACCTCGATGCCGAACCCGGACAGCCCGCTGACCTTGGCGGGGTTGTTGGTGAGCAGCCGGACCGAATGCACGCCGAGGTCGGCGAGGATCTGCGCACCGGTGGAGTACTCGCGGGCATCGGCCGGCAGCCCGAGCTCAAGGTTGGCGTCCACGGTGTCGGCCCCGTTGTCCTGCAGGTGGTAGGCCCGCAGCTTGGCCAGCAGCCCGATCCCGCGGCCCTCGTGCCCCCGCAGGTACAGCACGATCCCCCGGCCCTCGGCGGCGACGGCCGCCATCGCCGCGTCGAGCTGGGCGCCGCAGTCGCAGCGCAGCGAGCCGAGTGCGTCCCCGGTCAGGCACTCCGAATGCACCCGGACCAGGACCCGCTCGCCATCGCCGAGATCGCCGTAGATCAGCGCGACGTGCTCGGTCCCGTCCACCACGCTCTGGTATCCCAGGGCCCGCCAGTCGCCGTGTGCGTTCGGCAGCCTGGTCTCGACGACCCGGCGGACCACCCGCTCGGAGTGGCGCCGGTACTGGATGAGCTGCGCGATCGAGATCAGGGCCAGGCCATGCTCATCCGCGAACGCCCGCAGCGCGGGCAGCCGGGCCATGGTGCCGTCGTCGTTGACGACCTCCGCCAGTACGCCGGCCGGGTTGAGCCCGGCGAGCCGGGCCAGGTCCACCGCCGCCTCGGTGTGGCCGGGACGTCGGAGCACCCCGCCCGCGGCGTAGCGCAGCGGGAAGATGTGGCCGGGCCGGACCAGCTCGTAGGGCTCGGTGGCGGAATCCACCAGCACCCGGACCGTCCGCGCGCGGTCGGCGGCCGAGATGCCGGTCGTCACCCCGTCCCGTGCGTCCACGCTGACGGTGAAGGCCGTGCGCATGCGCTCCTCGTTCTGGGTGGTCATCAGCGGCAGCTGGAGCCGGTCGAGGTCCGGCCCGGTGAGCGGGACGCAGATCACGCCGCTGGTGTGCCTGATCATGAACGCCATCAGGCTGGGAGTCATCTTGCTCGCCGCGACGATGATGTCGCCCTCGTTCTCCCGGTTGGCGTCGTCGACCACGACCACGGGGCGGCCCGTCGCGATGTCGGCGACGGCCCGCTCCACGCTGTCCAGCGGGACCGGGCCGGGCACGGGCCGGAGGCTGTCCTCGTCCGCCCCAGCCGGATGTGGCCTCCTGCGCCGGGCCGCTGGCACGGCGGCGGGGTCCGCCGGGGTGACGCCGGCGGCCGGGTCTCCGGGCTCCGGCGCCGCACTCATCGCGGGGCTGGCTCCGATCATGGCTGCACCGCCTCCTCCCGGCCGGCCAGCAGCCGCTCGACGTACTTCCCGATCACGTCAACCTCCAGGTTGACGCCGCCGCCCGGCCGGGCCAGGCCGAGCGTGGTCCCCGCCAGCGTGGCGGGAATGAGGCTCACCTCGAACCAGGGCGGGTCACCGCCGGGCCCGCCGCCGCCGCCGACCGCGGAGACGGTCAGGCTCACCCCGTCCACGGCGACCGAGCCCTTTTCCACGATGTACCGGGCCAGGCCGGGCGGGACCGTGATCCGTACCACGTCCCAGTGCTGAGCCGGGCTGCGCGACACTATGACGGCGACGGCGTCCACGTGACCCTGCACCAGGTGCCCGCCAAGACGGCCGCCGAGGCGGAGCGGACGCTCCAGGTTCACGGGCGAGCCGGGGGCCAGGGCGCCCAGCGCCGTGCGGCGCAGGGTCTCGGCCATGACGTCGGCGGTGAAGGTGGGGCCGGACGTCGCGGTGACGGTGAGGCAGACCCCGTTGACCGCGATGGAGTCCCCCAGGCCGGCGTCGGCGGTGACCCGCGGGCCGCGCACCGTTACGGTGGCCGCCCCGGCATGCCTGTCCACCGCGACGACCTCGCCGCGCTCCTCCACGATTCCGGTGAACATCCGCGTTCATCTCCTCCGGGCCCGGCGGGCCCCGGGGTACGCGCGGATGCGCGAGCGCGATTCCGGCCATCGCCGGCCGGGCCGCGCGCGTGCTGCCTCCCATCCGGACTTTCACCGTCGGTCCCGGGATTCCACCGGGTCAGCCGACCGCTGGCGCTGGGCGCCTTGGCCGGGTCGCGGACTGTCACCGCCGGCTCGGACTTTCACCGACCCCGGAGCACGCTTTTGCTGTCGTAACCAGTGTGCCACACAAGCTATTCCGCCCGGCGGGCCCGCCCGCGGTGCCCAGGGAAGGCTTGCCCGGGCCTGGGCCCGGTGTGGTCCGGCCCATCCAGCGGCGCGCCCAGGGAAGGCTTGCCCGGGCCTGGGCCTGGTGTGGTCCGCCCATCCAGCGGCGCGCCCAGGGCCGGCCCGCGTCAGCCGCTGGCGCTGCCCGGGCCCGGCTGGCCGCCGGCCTCGGCGATACGCCGCCCGAGGAAGGCCCGTTCCGCGCTGTTCTCGGTGAGGGCCAGCGCGGCCCGGTACTCCCGCACGGCTTCCTCTCCCCGGCCGAGGCGGCGCAGCAGGTCGGCCTTGGCGGCGGGCAGGTAACGGTAGCCCGCCAGCCGCCCGTCGGCCTCCAGCTCCTGGATCTGCGCCAGCCCGGTTTCCGGCCCCTCGGCCAGGGCCAGCGCGACCGCCCGGTTGAGGGCCACGACGGGAGACGGCCACACCTCGAGCAGCACGTCATAGAGCTGGACGATCTGCCGCCAGTCGGTCTCCGCGTAACTTGGCGCCTCGGCGTGCAGAGCGGCGATCGCGGCCTGCACTCCGAATCGCCCGGGGCACCCGCCCCGCAGCGCGCCCGGTACCAGCGCGGTCCCTTCCGCGATCATGTCCCGGTCCCAGCGGGACCGGTCCTGCTCCGACAGCAGCAGCAGCCGCCCGCCGGCGCCGGCGCGGGTCGCGCGGCGGGCGTCGGTCAGCAGCAGCAGGGCCAGCAACCCGCGCACCTCGCGTTCGTCCGGCATGAGCGTGTGCAGCATCCGTGCCAGGTCAAGCGCGCGCTCAACGAGATCGTCGCGCACCACGTTCTCCCCCGCCGGCGCGGTGTGGCCGGTGGTGTAGAGCAGGTGCACCACGGTGAGCACCGCATCGAGGCGGTCGGGCAGCTCGGCGGCCTCGGGCACCCGGTAGGCGATGCGGGCCGCCGAGATCTTCTTCTTGGCCCGGGTCACCCTGGCCGCCATCGTCGGTTCCGGGACCAGGAAGGCCTGCGCGATCTCGGTGGTGGTCAGCCCGCAGACCAGCCGCAGCGTGAGCGCCACCTGGGCCTCCCGGGCCAGGGCGGGATGGCAGCAGGTGAACACGAGCCGGAGCCGGTCGTCCGGGATCATGTAATCCTCCCCCGGGGCCGGTGCAGGCGGGGACGAGCCTGCGACCGGCGGGACGGGCTCGACCAGCAGCGGGAGCTTGCCGCGCAGGGTCGCCTCGCGCCGGAGCGCGTCGATGGCGCGCCGCCGCGCGGCGGTGGTCAGCCACGCACCGGGGTTGCGCGGCACGCCCTGCCGGGACCATGCGTCCAGGGCGGCGACGTAGGCATCCTGGACGCATTCCTCGGCCAGATCGATGTCGCCGGCGACGCGCGCCGTCGCGGCGAGCACGAAGGCCCACTCGCGACGGTGCGCGTCGGCGACCGCGACGGCGGAATCGCTGCCCAGCGGGCGGGTGTCTCCCCGCTCATCCCCCGTTTCCGGGTTCCCGCTCACGCTGCTCCGCTCCCGCGCGTTGATGGGCCCTACGAGAAGACCATGATCGGCCGGACCTCAACGCCGCCGAACCGCGCCGGGCACAGCTTGGCGATGTCGAGGGCATGGTCCAGGTCGCGCGCGTCGATCAGGTAGTAGCCGCCCAGCGCCTCCTTGGTCTCCACGAAGGGGCCGTCGGTCACGACGTCGCTGCGGATGGTCGTCGCGGTACTGGTCGGCTGAAGGGCGTTACCGGCGATGAGCTTGCCGCCCTTCTCGCCCACCTGCTGCGCGAAGCGGTTGTGCGCCTCCATGACCTCCTGGAACACGTCTGGTGTCGCGGTGGCGTAGCCGTTCTCGTCCTCATAGATCAGGATCAGGTATTCGGCCATCACGGATGTCCTTCCGGTGTCTCGACGGGAGTCGTCACTACCCCGACGATCGGTGCCGCCCGGGATCGACATTTCCCCCGTCAGATTTTGTGTGTGGATGGGTCAGCGGGCCCAGGCCGCATGCGCGGTGGCCCGTTCGGCCTGGGCGCGCAGCGCCTGGACCGCCGCGGCGGGGTCGTCGGCATCGTAGACGGCCGAGCCCGCCACGAACACGTCCGCCCCCGCCTCCGCGCAGCGCTCGATCGTCTCCTCGCTCACCCCGCCGTCCACCTGCAGCCAGATGGAGCCACCGCGGGCGGCCACCAGCGCACGGGCGCGGCGCAGCTTCGGGAGCACCAGGTCCAGGAAGGGCTGGCCGCCGAACCCCGGCTCCACGGTCATGAGCAGCAGCATGTCGGTCTCGGGCAGCAGGTCGGCGTACGGCTCGACCGGGGTGGCGGGATTGAGCGCCAGCCCGGCGCGGGCGCCGGCCGAGCGGATCATCCGCAGCAGCCGGACCGGCTGGCGGGCGGCCTCCGCGTGCACGGTGACGTTGCGCGCCCCGGCCTCGGCGTAGGCGGGCGCCCAGCGGTCCGGATCCGTGATCATCAGGTGGCAGTCCAGCGGCAGGCCGGTGTGCTTGAGCAGCGACTCCACCACCGGCAGGCCGATGGTGAGGTTGGGCACGAAATGGTTGTCCATCACGTCCACGTGCAGCCAGTCGGCCACGCCGGAGACCGCCTCGGCCTCGCTGGCGAGCCGGGCGAAGTCGGCGGACAGGATGCTCGGCGCCATCTGGACGGCCATGGGGCCGAGTGTAGACGGCGGCCCGTGCCCCGCGTGGGTGGCGCCGGGGGGTGAAACCACGGGCCAGCGCCGGCCCGCGCCCGCGTGACCGATGCCGGCGAAACGCCGCCCGGGGAGGGCCCGGCCGGACAGCCGGACCCGGTAAGGTGCGGCACGTGACGCCGAAGGCGGAAACTGTCATCGCCCGCCGGTAACCTTCGATCACACATTCGACCGGGACGGAGGCAGCGCGTGAATTCCCAGGCAGCGGACCCGCTTCTCGCCCGTGTCCGCAAGCTGCTGGCCAAGGCCGAGGACGCCGGCGTCACCGCGGCCGAAGCGCAGGCCCTGACCGCCAAGGCGGCGGAGCTGATGGCCAAGTACGGCATCGACCGCGCCCTGCTGGCCGCCGAGCGGCCCGAGACCGACCGCCCCGCCGACCGGGTCATCGACGTCGGCAATCCCTGGGCCCGGATTCAGGCGCATCTGCTGTGCGGGCTCGCGTCCGCGCTGCGCTGCCAGTGCGTCATCCTCCCCCGTCCCGGCCCGGGCTCCCGGATCCATATGTTCGGCTTTGCCTCCGACCTCGAGCGCACCGACGTTCTCTACACGTCGCTGCTCGTCCAGATGTGGCAGGGCCTGGCCGCCGCGCAGGTTCCCGCCTGGAGCCGGAGCCCCCGGGCCTGGCGGCGCAGCTGGCTGCTGGGCTTCGCGACCGCCGTGGTGGCCCGGGTCCGCGCCGCCGAACAGGAGGCCACGTCCCGGGCGACCGCCCCTGAGGCCCGCTCCGGGTCGCGGACGGCACTGGTCCTCGCCGACCGCGATCTGGTCATCCGCCGCAACGTCGAGCAGGCCTACCCCGTCACCCGCAAGTCCCAGGTGACCTACAGCGGCAGCGGCTACGGCGCCGGCTACGCGCAGGGCCAGCGGGCCGACATCGGCACCACCCGCCTGCGCGGCTCGTCCCGTGCCCTCACTGGGTGAGCTGGAACAGGGCGAGGAAGATGGCGTCGGCGCCGTGGCGGTGCGGCCAGAACTGCGCGTACCTGCCGTCGGGCCCCGGGCAGCGCAGGCCGGGCACCTCCGCGAGCACGGCGGGCGCGTCGAGCACGGCCACGTCATCCCGCCCGCGCAGGACATCGGCGACCACCGTGCGGGTCTCGTCCACATGCGGCGAGCAGGTCACGTAGGCCACCGCGCCGCCCGGACGCGCCGCGTCCAGGGCGCTGGCCAGCAACCCGCGCTGGAGGTGGCCGAGGCCCGGCACGTCCTCCGGTGACTTGCGCCAGCGCGCCTCGGGCCGCCTGCGCAGCGCGCCGAGTCCGCAGCAGGGCACGTCGGCGATGACCCGGTCGAACGACCCGGGCCGCCACGCCGGGGCCGTGCCGTCGGCCACGACCACGCCGGCCGCCCCGGTGACCGCCGCCCTCACCAGCCGCGCCCGGTGCAGCCGGACGTCGGCGGCGAGCAGCCGCGCGCCAGCCTGCGCCGCCAGCCCGGAAAGCAGCCGCGCCTTGCCGCCCGGGCCGGCGCACAGGTCGAGCCAGCGCCGGTCCGGCGCGCCCACGTTGACCCGGGCCAGCGCGAGCGCGGCCAGCTGGCTCGCCTCATCCTGCACCGCGGCGCGGCCCTCCGCCACCGCGGCGACCGCGGCCGGGTCGCCACGCTCCAGATAGGCGCCGAACGGAGACCAGCGCGCCGACTCCGCCCCGGCAGCCACGAGTTCTGCCTGGCTGGCGAGCCCGGGAACCGCGCACAGGGCCACCTGCGGCCGGACCGAGGACGCGGCCAGCGCGGCCTCGGTCTCCGCCAGCCCGGCCGATGCGTCCGCGCCGAGTGATTCGGCGAAGGCGCTGACGATCCAGGCAGGGCAGCTGTAGCGGACCGCCAGGTGACCGATGAGGTCGTCGGCCCGGCCGGGCGCGACGGCGGCGATCCAGGTCTCCAGGTCGTGGGATGCCACCCGGCGCAGCACGGCGTTGACGAAGCCCGACGCGCCCGGCCCGGCGGTCTCCCTGGCCAGATCCACCGAGGTGGCGACCGCGGCGTGCGCGCCGACCCTGGTCGCCAGCAGCTGATGCGCACCGAGCCGGAGCACGTCGCGAACCGGCGGGTCGATCCTGTCGAGGCCGCGGGCACTGCAGGCCGCGATCACCGCGTCGTAGGTGCCCAGGCCCCGCAGGGTGCCGTAGCTGAGCTCGGTGGCAAAGGCGGCATCGCGGCCGGTCAGGCCGCGCTCGCGCAGCAGGGCAGGCAGTACCAGGTTCGCGTACGCGTCCCGCTCGCGCACCGCGCGCAGGACCTCGAAGGCCACCAGCCGGGCCGGGTCGATGCGCCGCCCGGAGGCGCCGCCCGTGCCGCCCCGGCGTCCTCTGGCGGGCGCGCGCCGTCCCGGGCGCGGCTCCCGGGGGCTACCGGCGCGGGAGGCGGGCTGGTCGGTGCGTGCGGAGGCCTGGTCGCCGCGGGAGGCCGCCTTGCCGCCGCGGGAGGCCGCCTTGCCGCCGCGGGTGCCAGGCGTGCCAGCGCGGCTGCCGGGCGTGTCGGTACGGCTGCCGGGCGTGTCGCCCGCACGCGGGTCGTGGGACCGGCCGCGCCCGGCCGCGGGACCTCGCGCCACGGTCAGCTGAAGACCAGGGGCGGCTGGCCGCCCTCGGCCTGGTCCAGGTGCAGCCCGCGGGCCCATTCCGCGGCGGCCATCCGCCGCTTGCCGGGCGGCTGCACGTCGCCGAGCTCGACCGGGCGGCCGTGCCGTCCCGGCGAACACACCCGCCCGCCCGGCCCACAGCTCGCCCGGTGCGAGGGACCCGGGAACGCCGGGCCCGCTGCCCAAGTCCGGGGGCGGGCATGGCCGCACCGGCCACAGCTTCAGCCGGGTGTCCCCCAGCATCGTCCACGCACCGGGGGCGGGGGTGCAGGCGCGGATCTGCCGGGCGGCCACCTGCGCGGGGACGCTCCAGCGCACCCGCGCGTCGTCGGAGGTCAGCTTGGGGGCATAGCTGATCCCCTCGGCCGGCTGCGGCCGGGGTTCCAGCTGCCCCGCCTCGATGCCGTCGAGCGTGGCCACCAGCAGGCCGGCGCCGGATTCGGCGATCCGGGCGAGCAGGTCGCCGGCGGTGTCCTGCTCGCCAATGGGCTCGGTCACCACGCCGTAGACCGGGCCGGCGTCAAGCTCGGCGACGAGGCGGAACGTGGTGGCACCGGTGATGTCGTCCCCGTGCGCGATGGCGTGGGCCACCGGCGCCGCCCCGCGCCAGGCGGGCAGCAGCGAGAAATGCAGGTTCACCCACCCGTGCCGGGGAGCCTCCAGCGCGGCCTGCGGGATCAGTGCCCCGTACGCGGTGACCGGGCAGCAGTCCGGCGCGAGCGCCCGCAGCTGGCGCAGGAAGCCCTCATCGCGGGGCGTGGGCGGCTTGAGCACCTCGAGGCCGACCTCGGCGGCGCGTTCGGCGACCGGGCTGGGCCCGACCCGGCGGCCCCGGCCCGCGGCGGCGTCCGGCCGGGTGATGACCGCCGCCACCTCGTGCCGCGACTTGAGCAGCGCGTCGAGCGAGGGCACCGCCGCCGCCGGGGTGCCGGCGAACACCAGGCGCATCCTCAGGCCGCGATTCGTATCGCGCGCGGCACCGGCCGCGCCGTCCTCGCCCGCACCTCAGAACGCCTTGCCCCACGTGCGGTGCGGCGAGATCTTGACCTGCGGGGCCGGTTCGCCCCACCACTCGGCCTCGCGGATCTCCTTCATGGCCAGCTTCCTGGTGACCGGGTCGAGCCGGTCGATGAACAGCACGCCGTCCAGGTGATCGGTCTCATGCTGAACGCACCGTGCCAGGTGACCGCTGCCCTCCAGGGTGACCGGTTCCCCGTGCATGTTGAAGCCCTTGGCCACCACGCCGTAGGCCCGCTTGGTGGGGAAGGCGAGGCCGGGAAAGGACAGGCACCCCTCGTCGTCGGTCTCCTCCTCGGCCGACAGATCGAGCGACGGGTTGATCAGGTGGCCCAGCTGGTCGTCCACGTGATAGGTGAACACCCGCAGGCTCACCCCGATCTGCGGCGCCGCCAGGCCCACGCCCGGCGCGTCCAGCATGGTGTCGGTCAGGTCCTTGACCAGCCTGCGGAGTTCGGCGTCGAAATCGGTGACCGGATCGGCCGACGTGCGCAGCACCGGGTCGCCGAAGATGCGGATCGGCTTAACGCTGATGGTGGCACCGTCCCTTCCCGTTCCACGCCCTTTGCCCAGGCAGTCACAGTCTACGAAGTCTGGGTGGTCTTGCCGGCCTGGCGCGGGCCGGGGGCCGGGCCTGCCGCCGGCGAGCGGGCCTTGAACGCCGCCTTACGGGCGGCCCTGGCCACGGCGGGGTCCGGGTGGTGATCGCTCAGGGCGGTCAGCAGGTCCGTGACGCCCGGGTGGCTGACCTCCCAGAGCCCCGCCACCAGTTCCGCCTGCGCGGCCGGTGTGACGTCGGGAAGAAGTTCCGCGACCACGTCCCTGGGGTCGGCCTCCTCGAGCAGCCCGGCCCCCAGATCCACCAGCAGCCAGGCCCGGTCGCCCGGTCCGAGGTCGGCCTCTTCGCCGTGTTCGTGCAGCCAGACCGCCGCGTGGGCGTGCAGCACCGGGTCGTCCAGCGCGGCGCGCACCGCCCGCACCGCCTCCGCGCCGATCCGGTCCAGCACCGCGAATCCCGCGCCGCGCAGGCCGGGTGACCCCCGGCTGGCCGCATCAATCAGCTCACGCGCGGCCTCCTCGTGGGTGCGCACCGCCAGCCAGGCGGCGATCTCCGCCTCGCCGTCCTCGACGTCACAGCTGGCCAGCGTGACCAGCAGGGCGGCCGCGTCGCCGCGGGCACCGCCGCCGAGCACCGGTACGTGCCAGCCCTGCGCCCGCAGCCGCCGGTGCACCCCCCAGACGCCGAGCCGGGACAGCGTCACCGTGAGGCCGCCGGCCGCCTCGTCCGTCCCCAGTTCCACCACCCCGAGGTCGGCCAGTGCCTCCAGCGCCGAGGACAGCCCCGCCGCCTGGTCATGCTCGGGGTCGCCACCCGCATACGCGGGACCCGGATGGCGCGTCCGGCTGCCCGCGGCCTCCACGTACGCCTCGAACAGCGCATCCATCTTCACCGGGCCGCCGACCGTGTAGAGAGCGGTCGCCATGCCGTCCAGGTCCTCCGCGGCGAGCATCAGGGTGAGGGCGTCGTCCCAGACCGCGAGCACTTCCTCGGCGTCGCCCGAGACCAGCACGTCCATCCCGTCGCCGGCGCCGGCCCGGCCGGCGGCGGCCGCCAGCATCCCGGTACGGGCCGCGACCCGCCACGCCGCGTCGAGCTCTCCTGCCCTAAGTTCCAGCTCGGCCATGGCCGCCACGGCCTCAGCGGGCGGCAGCATGCCGTCCGCCGCCAGGGCCCGGCCGCCCGGACCCAGCCACCGCGCCAGCTCCCGGGCCGCCCGCAGCAGCGGCGCTACCCGCGCGGATCCGGCCAGTTCCTCCCGGGGCGCTAGCCGCACCGGGGGCAGCCGCGGCGCCTCGCGGCCCCGCTCATCGCCGCCGCGGCCGGGCGGAGCGGCAGGCCGCCGGCCGTCGGCAGATCCCGCCGACGCCTCGGACCCGGGCTCCCCGGCCTGCCCGGCGGCCCCGGCCTTGGCCGTGCCGCCTGCCCGGGACATGCCTGGCCCGGATCGCGGAGTCCGTCGTGAGGTGGCCACTCAAGCACCCTATGGCCTCCCGCGAGCAATTCAGATCAGCTCGGCTGGGTCAAGTTGCACCCGGACCGCGCCCGCGTCCTTGCGTGCGCTGCGCACACCCTGAGCCGCCTGCAACGCCGCTGCAAGGGCCATTGACGCGGATCTGGGCACCCGGACGAGCACCCGGACCTGCTGATCGGGCACACCATCTGGCTCTTGCTCCCCGATAAACTCGTTGTCCTCATCTGTCTCAGCAGACACTTCAGACTTAACGGGCCTCTCCTGTTCTGCAGGACCCACGCCGGCGCCGTCCAGCGGGATCGGCCCGAGGACGTCGGCCTCCGGCGGGAGGACGGCCGCCGCCAGCAGCTCAGCCACCGCCCGCCCGGGGCCGGACACGGCGGCCATCCTGACCGCGGGCGGGAACCGGAGGGCCTCACGCTCGGCCAGTTCCCGGTCGGCGTGGGTCACCGGATCCCAGCGGATCAGCGCCTGCACCGCCGGCAGCGCTGCCTCGGCGACCACGGTCACGGCACCGCCGGAGGTGCCCGGCCTGACCAGCGCGGCAGCGTTGAGCCAGCGGCGCAGCGCCTCCTCGGCCGCGCGCAGGCTGGGCCGGCCGAGCAGCGCCCATCCGTCCAGCAGCACGGCGGCGGCGTATCCGCCGTCCGCCCGCGGCTCGGCGCCCGGGGTGGCGACGACCAGTGCCGGTGCCCGCGGAACCAGCCCGACCACGGTGGCGCCCCCGGAGACCACCACCGGCGTGCCGGGGAAGGCGCGGCCCAGCTCCTCCGCCGTCCGCCCGGCGCCGGTCACCAGGGCGCGGAGGCGGGGGTCCCCGCACGCCGGGCACCGCCAGCCCGGGTCGGCCCGTCCGCACCACCGGCAGCGCGCCGGGCCGTCGTCCCCCTCCAGGGCGAGCGGGCCGGCGCAGGCCGGGCAGCGGGCCGGGGCCCGGCAGTTCTCGCAGGCGACAGCGGTCACATAGCCCCGCCTCGGCACCTGGACCAGGACCGGGCCGTGGGCCAGCCCGGCGCGGGCCATGCGCAGCGCCAGGCTCGGCATCCGGGCGGACCGGGCCGCCCCGTCCCGGGCGAGCTCGGCGTCGGCGCCCGCCGCGCGGACCTGTGGCGCGCAGCCGCGGACGGTCGGGCGGTCGGCGGTGATGGCGGCCGCCCAGCCGGTGCCGATCAGCCTGGCCGCCTCGGCGGTGCGCGCGAACCCCCCGATCAGCGCTCCCGCGCCGGCCCGGTGCGCCCGCAGCGCGAGGACCTCCCGCGCGTGGGGATAGGGGGCACGCGGCTCGGCGTGCAGGTCATCGCCGTCGTCCCAGATGACGACCAGGCCGAGGTCGCGGACGGGGGCGAACATGGCGGCCCGGGTGCCGGCCACCACCCGCACCGTCCCGCGGGCCACGGACAGCCAGCGCCGGTAGCGCTCGGCGGGCCCGAGCCCGGCCGAGAGGCAGGTGTGCCGGCCCGGCCCGAGCATGCGCGCCAGCGCGCCGTCCATGAGGCTCAGATCCTTGGCGTCCGGCACCACGATGAGGGTGCCCCGCCCGGCCGACCCGGCCGCCGCCGCGGCCGTCGCGATCTCCTCGGGCCAGAGCGGCCCGGGCAGCGCCCACCAGACCGCGCGCGGCGCGCGCCCCTCCGCGAGCGCGGCGAGGAACGCCTTCCCGGCGGGGTAACGCACCCACGGCCCCGGCGCCGGCCGCGGGGGCGGCCCCAGCGGCTGGCCATCGCCGGCCAGTGGGCCGTCAGCGGCCTCGGCACCGGCGTGACGCGGCGGGATCGCCAGCCGGAGCACGTCGGCCAGGGTGCCGGCGCAGCGGTCGGCGACCTCCCGGGCGAGCGCCGCGATCTCCGGGCTCAGCACCGGCTCGGGCGAAACCACCCGCTCCAGATAGGCCAGCCGCCCCGGATGCTCGCTGGCGGCCGCCCGCTCAAGCAGGTAGCCGCCCGTCAGCTGGCCCGCGAACCGCACCCTCACCCGGCACCCGGGGACCGCGGCCGACGCCAGCCGTTCGGGCACCAGATAGTCGAATGGCCGGTCGAGGTGGGCGAGCGGGACGTCTACCGCGATCCTGGCCACCGGGAGATGCCCGGCGGGCGGGCCACGCCGGCCGGTGCGGGCGCGCTCGGCCCGGGCGGCGCGGGTGCGGTCGGCGCGGGTGCGGTCGGCGCGGGTGCGGTCGCTGCGGGCGCGGGCGCGGTCGGTCCGCGCAGCGCGCGGCGGGGCCACCTCGTCCGCTTGCCGTGCCACGCTCCTGTCCTACCAGAGCCGTCGGTCAGTGGCGGCGAGGGTTGACCGGTCAGAGTCCGGCCGCCGACCGCAGCGCCGTCGTGCGGTCGGTGCGCTCCCAGGAGAAGTCGGGCTCCTCCCGGCCGAAATGCCCGAACGCCGCGGTCTGCGCGTAGATGGGCCGGAGCAGGTCCAGGTCCTTGATGATCGCGGCCGGCCGCAGGTCGAAGACCTCCAGCACGGCGTCCTGGATCCGCTCCACCGGGGCGTGCTCGGTGCCGAAGCACTCCACGAACAGGCCCACCGGCTTGGCCTTGCCGATCGCGTACGCGACCTGTGTCTCACAGCGGTCGGCGAGGCCCGCGGCCACGACGTTCTTGGCCACCCACCGCATCGCGTAGGCCGCGCTGCGGTCCACCTTGGAGGGATCCTTCCCGGAGAACGCCCCGCCGCCGTGCCTGGCCATCCCGCCGTAGGTGTCGATGATTATCTTGCGGCCGGTCAGGCCGGCATCACCCATGGGACCGCCGACCTCGAACCGCCCGGTCGGGTTGACCAGCAGCCGGTAACCGGAGGTGTCGAGGTCCAGGCCCTCCAGCACCGGCGTGACCACCAGGTCGCGGACGTCGGGGGCGAGCAGCTCCTCGAGGTCGATGTCGGGGGCGTGCTGGGCCGAGACCACCACCGTGTCGAGACGGACCGGCTGATCGCCGGCGTACTCGATGGTGACCTGGGTCTTCCCGTCCGGGCGCAGGTAGGGGATATCGCCGTTGCGCCGCGCCTGCGACAGCCGCCGGGCGAGCCGGTGCGCGAGCATGATCGGCAGCGGCATGAGCTCGGGGGTCTCCCGGCAGGCGTACCCGAACATCAGCCCCTGGTCGCCGGCGCCCTGCCGGTCCAGGTCGCTCGAGCCCTCGCCTTCCCGGTACTCGTAGGCGTCCAGCACGCCCTGGGCGATGTCGGGCGACTGGGACCCGATCGACACCGAGACGCCGCAGGACGCCCCGTCGTATCCCTTGGTCAACGAGTCGTACCCGACCTCCAGGATCTTGTCCCTGATGATGCCGGGGATGTCAACGTATGTCTCGGTTGTGACCTCGCCGGCCACGTGCACCTGGCCGGTGGTGATCAACGTCTCCACCGCGACGCGGCTGGTCGAGTCGTCCTTGAGCATTCCGTCCAGGATGGCGTCGCTGATCTGGTCGGCCATTTTGTCCGGGTGACCCTCCGTGACCGACTCGGAGGTGAAGAGGCGACGTGCCACCTGACTTCCTTCTCTGCTGGGAAGTGGTATCGCCGAAGTCTAGCCGGGCCGGGGAGCACGGATGAGCCGGGCGGCGACCAGGTCCCAGACCACGTCGGCGAGCACCTCCTTGGGCCCGCGCGGGACGGGCGTGGCGCTGCCGTCGGCCGCGAGCACCACCGCCTCGTTGTCGTCGGTGCCGAACGCCAGGCCGGGCCCGACCCGGTTGACCACCAGCAGGTCGCATCCCTTGGCGGCCAGCTTCGCCCGCCCGTTGGCGAGGATGTCGTCGCTCTCGGCGGCGAACCCGGCGATGACCTGCCCGGGCCGCCGCTGGCCCGCCAGCGCGCGCAGGATGTCCGGGTTCTCGGCCAGCCGCAGCGGCTCCGGGCCGGCCCCGGTCTTCTTGATCTTCTCCTGGCTTCTCGCCTCGGGCCGGTAGTCGGCGACGGCCGCGGCCATGACCACGGCGTCCGCACCCGCGGCGGCGGCCAGCACCGCCGACTGCAGATGGGCGGCCGAGATCACCCGCTCCACCTTGGTGCCCGCCGGGTCGTCGAGGTCCACGTTCGCCGACACCAGGGTCACCTCCGCGCCGCGGGCGGCGGCGGTCCGGGCGAGCGCGTAACCCTGCCGGCCGGACGACCAGTTGCCGAGGAAGCGGACGGGGTCGAGTTCCTCTCTGGTGCCGCCCGCGCTGACCACCACCCGGCGGCCCGCCAGATCGGGCGCCAGCCCGGCAACGCCCCGGGCGAGCGCCCGGACGGCGACCCGGTAGAGCTCGATGGGCTCGGGCAGGCGGCCAGGACCGCTGTCGGCGCCGGTCAGCCGGCCGGACGCGGGCTCGAGCACCAGGCAGCCGCGCTCGCGCAGGGTGCGCACGTTGGCCACGGTGGCCGGATGCTCCCACATCTCGGTGTGCATGGCGGGCGCGAAGACCACCGGGCAGCGTGCCGTCAGCAGGACCGAGGTGAGCAGGTCGTCCGCCTGCCCGGAGGCCGCCCGCGCCAGCAGGTCAGCGGTCGCGGGGGCGGTGAAAACGAGATCGGCCTCCTGGCCCAGCCGGACATGCGGCACCTCGTGCACGTCATGGAAGACGCTGACCGCGGCCGGCTGCCCGGACAGCGCCGCCCAGGTGGCCGTGCCCACGAACCGCAGCGAGTCCCGGGTGGGCACCACCCGCACCTGATGGCCGGCCTCGGTGAGCCGCCGGAGCAGCTCGCACACCTTGTAGGCGGCGATGCCTGCCCCGACGCCAAGCACAATGCGCGCCGGCATCTTCCCCGCCCAGCGTCAGGGGGTCAGCTCTCCGGGGTCTCCACGGCGGACAGCAGGCGCCCCCGGATCTCCCGCAGCGCGATCGACAGGGGCTTCTCCTGCACGCGGGTCTCGACCAGCGGCCCGACGTACTCCAGCAGGCCCTCGCCGAGCTGTGCGTAGTAGGCGTTGATCTGCCGTGCCCGCTTGGCCGCCATGATGACGAGGCGGTACTTGCTGTCAACGACCTCGAGCAGGTCGTCGATGGGCGGGTTGGTGATGCCGTCCGCAGCGGTATTGCCTGCCACCGTCTACCTTCCGTCAATGTGTTCCGGCCCGATCAGGCCGTCATCAAGGCTACCAGCTGCTCGCACACGTCCTTGACAGACGTGTTGACGAGCGTTATGTCGAACTCCTGGCCGGCCTCGATCTCCACGGCCGCCAGCTCCAGCCGGCGGGCGATCACCTCGGGTGGCTCGGTGCCACGGCCGGAGAGGCGCCGCACCAGCTCGTCCCAGGAGGGCGGGGCGAGGAAGACCAGGAGCGCGTCCGGCACCGCCCGCCGCACCTGCCTGGCCCCGGCGATGTCGATCTCCAGCAGCGCCGGGACCCCCGCCGCGATGCACCGGGTGACCGGCTCACGCGGGGTGCCGTAGCGGTGCCCAGCGAAGCTGGCCCATTCGAGCAGCTCGCTGCGGGCGACCATGGCGTCAAAGGTCCCGTCGCTGACGAAGTGGTATTCGCGGCCATCCATCTCGCCCGGCCGGGGTGAACGTGTCGTCACCGAGACCGAGAGCCAGATGTCCGGGCGCTTCTTCCGCAAGCCGGCCACGACGGTGCCCTTGCCCACACCGGAAGGGCCGGAAAGTACGGTCAACCCGGCATCGCCGACGGCCCCAGGGACAAGCGCGGTACCGCGTGCGCGATGAGCGGACGAATCGGTGTCGGGACCATGTCCCCCGCGCCCGTCCGTGGGGCTGCCTGCGTCGGTCAGATATCGCCGCCGAACTCGTTCTCCAGTGCGCTGCGCTGATTCGCACCCAGGCCACGGACCCGCCGCGATTCCGCGATGCCAAGCCGTTCCATGATCTGGCGCGCGCGCACCTTGCCGACGCCCGGCATTGCCTCCAGCAAAGACGAGACCTTCATCTTGCCAACGATGTCATCGGTCTGGCCTTGCTTCAGGACGGCCGGCAGCGTTGTGGATCCGCGCTTCAGGTTGTTCTTGACTTCCGCGCGGTCCTTGCGTGCCTTCGCGGCCTTCTCCAGGGCAGCGGCACGCTGATCGGGAGTGAGGGGAGGAAGAGCCACTCCAGTTCACCTCGGGTTTCCAATAGAAAAAGATGGGTCGGGAAGGGAAAGTAGCGAGTCCGGCTCTGTGTGGCAACGCGAACCCCCGTTTATTGCGTCATAAATTGGTTTATACTACTCTGAGTAAGCATCACAATACTCAGAGTGTCCAAAATTGTATACCCGCCGGTCGGCGACGGGGCCCGTGGTGGCGGGCGGACTCCCGGCCCCTGGCCATCCCCCGGCCGCCCGGCAGGCGCTCCCGACGGGCCCACCGGGCGTGACCGGCCCGGGCGGCCCCGGGTTCAACTCAATGTAAGCGCTTGGCAACGCACAGGTCATGGCATGGTCAACCGGCCGCGGCGCGGAAGGACCGGTGCGAAGGGGCCGCCCGGGGGTCCCGCAGGGGCGCCGGGGGGCGGGGCGCCGGCCGCGCGGTCCCCGGGCCGACGGCGCGCACCGCCGGCCCAGCCGCGCGGGATGAGGGCTTACCAGACGGGCACGGGCCCCCAGCCGGGCGGCTGCACTTCACTTACCTGCGGCGCCGGGTCCGTCCCGGTGGGCCTAACCGGCGGCGGGGGCGAGCCGGCGCAGCGGCGCGGCGATGGCGGCGGCGGCCGCGCCGGGGTCGGGCGCGCCGGTGATGGGCCGCCCGATCACCAGCAGGTTGGCACCGGCCCGCAGCGCCTCTTCCGGCGTGGCCGTGCGGGCCTGGTCGTGGGGCGACGCGCCCACCGGGCGGATGCCCGGGGTGATCAGGGTGATATCCGGGCCGACCTCGGCCCGGACGGCGGCCACCTCCTGCGGCGAGCACACCAGCCCGCGCGCGCCCGCCTCGACCGCGAGCGTGGCCAGCCGCCGCACGGCGTCCGACATCGGGCCCAGCATGCCGATCCGCTCCAGGTCGGCCTGGCTGAGCGAGGTCAGCACGGTGACGGCGGCGATGGTCGTGTCCGGGGCGCCCTGGACGGCGGCACGGACCACCTCGGGGCCGCCCGCGGCGTGCACCGTCAGCAGGTTCGGGCGGAGCCGTGCAACCGCCCGGGCCGCGCTGGTCACCGTGGCCGGGATGTCATGCAGCTTCAGGTCGAGGAAGATCCTGACGCCGCTCGCGCCGCGGATGGAGGCCACGATCTCCGGGCCGTACCTGAGATACAGCTCCAGCCCGACCTTGACCGTGCTGACGTGTGGCGTGACGAGCCCGGCCCAGCGCGCAGCGGTCTCCAGGTCGGGCGCATCGAGCGCGACGGCAATCGGCGCTGGCTGGGTCAACGTTCCTCCTCGGGACCTGGCATCACGTTACAGCGAGCTCCCGGAGAGCCTTCGCCCCGGCGCGGGATGCGGCTCGTGGGCCAGGCCGATGACGTCCGCCAGGCGCTCGATCCCCCGGCTGGCCAGCTCCTCCTCGAGCTCGCGCAGGATCCGGGCGCAGGCGGACGGGTCGTGGAAGATCGTCGTCCCGATGCTGACCATGGCCGCACCGGCCAGGATGAGCTCCAGCGCGTCCCGGCCGGTGCGCACCCCGCCCATCCCGATGATCGGCACGTCAGGCAGCGCCGCCCGCACCTGCCAGATGCACCGCACCGCGATCGGGCGGATCGCCGGGCCGGACAGGCCGCCGGTGGTCCCGGCCAGCACGGGGCGCATCGTGACGGTGTCGATCGTCATGCCGAGCAGCGTGTTGATCATTGACAGCCCGTCGGCGCCCGCCGCCATGCAGGCGCGCGCGATCGCGACGATGTCGGTGACGTCGGGTGACAGCTTCGCGAACACCGGGATGTCATAACGCAGCCTGCCGCGGACCGCCTCGACCACCGCGGCCGACGCCCCGGCGTCGCAGGCGAAGACCTGGCCCCGGTCCTCGACGTTCGGGCAGGAGATGTTCACCTCCACCGCGGTGACCCCGGACGCGTCGGAGAGGCGGCCGGCCAGTTCGGCGAACTCGCCCACGGTGCCGCCCGCGATCGACACCACCGCCCGTGCCCCCCTCGACAGCAGCCAGGGCAGGTCACGCTGCAGGAACGCGTCGATGCCAGGGCCCTGCAGGCCGATCGAGTTGAGCATCCCGCTCGGCGTCTCGGCCATCCGCGGGGTCGGGCGCCCCGCGCGCGGGGCCACCATGACCGACTTGGTGACGATCGCGCCGAGCTTGGCCACGTCGAAGTAGTGCGCCAGTTCCCGGCCCGAGCCCGCGCAGCCCGACGCGGTGAGGATGGGGTTGGGCAGCTCGACATGCCCCATCCTGGTCCGCAGGTCAGTCGCCATGAGCGGCCCTCCCGGTCGCAGCGGGCGGCTTCCAGCCCGGCGCGCCGAGCGCGTCGAACGGGACGGTGCCCACGTCGTCCCAGCGCACCAGGTCGCCGCGGAAGACCGGCCCGTCCACGCAGGACCGCACCATCCTGGTCACCCCGTCCTCGCCGACCACCGGGAGGACGCAGGTCATGCAGACCCCGATCCCGCAGGCCATGGACTCCTCCACCAGGACCTGCGCCGGGATGTCGTAGCGGCCCGCGACCGTCACCACCTGGCGGAGCATCCCCATCGGGCCGCAGGCGTAGATCACATCGGTCCTGCCCTCGTGAATGACCTGGCCGAGCACGTCGGTGACCTTGCCGCGCGCCCCCATCGAGCCGTCCTCGGTGGTGATCGTCGCGGTCCGCCCGACGCGGCGGGCGGAGAGCGCGCCGAACACCCGGTCGGCGCGGGCGGCACCGATCAGGAAGTCGACCGTGCAGCCACGGCCGCGCAGCCGGTCCGCCAGCGGGAACAGCGGGGCGCTGCCGTACCCGCCGCCGACGAGCAGGCAGCTCACCGGCTCGCGGGGAACGGGAAACGGCCGCCCGAGCGGCCCGGCGATGTCGATCACGTCTCTCGTCCGCAGCCCGGCCAGCCAGCGGGTGCCGGGGCCGACGACGGCGAACACGAACTCCACCGTGCCGCCGTGGTCGGGCCGGACGCCGTAGATCGAGAACGCGCGGCGCAGCGGCATAGAGGTCTCCTGGCCGCCCACCGCGACCGCGGCGAACTGGCCGGGCCGGAACCGGGCCGCGATCCCCGGCGCGACCACCGTCATGGCGCGGTACGCGTCCACCTGCCGCACGGTGAGCACCGTCCCGCTGACCTGGACCTGGGACGGCCCGGGGCCCTGCGCGGCCGGCCCGTCCGTCATCGCTCACCCCCCGCGGCGGTCACTCCCCCGCCCGCGGCGGTGGCTCCCCCGCCGCGCAGCGCCGTCGCGTGCTGCTGCAGGGACCGCACACCCACCTCGCCCCGCGTGATCGCCTCGATGCCCTGCACGGCGGCGGCCAGGCCCTGGACCGTGGTGACGCACGGGATCTGCCGCCGGACCGCGGCGGTGCGGATCTCGTACCCGTCCAGCCGGGGCCCCGACTGCCCCGGGCTGCCGAACGGCGTGTTCACGATGAGGTCCACCTGGCCATCCAGGATCCTGGCGACAATGTCCGGCTCGCCGTCCGGCCCCACGCCGTCGCTGTGCTTACGCACGATCGTGGCACGAACGCCGTTGCGCCGCAGCACCTCGCCGGTTCCCCGGGTGGCCCAGATCTCGAACCCGAGGTCGGCGAGGCGCTTCACCGGGAAGATCATGGACCGCTTGTCGCGGTCGGCCACCGACACGAATGCGCGGCCCTTGACCGGCAGCGCCCCGTAGGCGGCCACCTGCGACTTGGCGTAGGCGGTGCCGAACACCTCATCGATCCCCATCACCTCGCCGGTGGAGCGCATCTCCGGGCCGAGGACCGTGTCCACGCCGCGTCCCTGCGCGTCCCGGAACCGGCCGAACGGCAGCACCACCTCCTTGACCGCGATCGGGGCGTCCAGCGGCAGGGTGCCGCCGTCCCCGGCGGCAGGCAGCAGCCCCTCGGCCCGCAGCTGGGCCACGGTCGCGCCGAGCATGACCCGGGCTGCCGCCTTGGCCAGCGGGACCGCGGTCGCCTTGGACACGAACGGGACCGTGCGCGACGCACGGGGGTTCGCCTCCAGCACGTACAGCACCCCGGCGGTCAGCGCGTACTGGACGTTGAGCAGCCCGCGCACCCCCACCCCCCGCGCGATCGCCTCGGTGGACTCCCGGATCCGCCCGATGTCGCCGCGCCCCAGGGTGATCGGCGGCAGGGCGCAGGCCGAGTCGCCGGAGTGGATGCCGGCCTCCTCGATGTGCTCCATCACCCCGGCCAGGTAGAGCTCTTCGCCGTCGAACAGGGCATCGACATCAATCTCGATCGCGTCGTCGAGGAACCGGTCGATCAGGACCGGGTTCTCCGGGCTGGCCTCGGTGGCCTTGCCGACGTAGGCCTCCAGCGTGTCGTCGTCGTAGACGATCTCCATGCCGCGGCCGCCCAGCACGTAGGACGGGCGCACGAGTACCGGGTAGCCGATCCCGGCGGCGACCGCCTTGGCGGCGGCGGCCGAGGCCGCCGTCCCGTGCTTGGGGGCGGGCAGCCCGGCGGCGGCCAGGAGCGCGCCGAACTCTCCCCGGTGCTCGGCCAGGTGGATCGCCTCCGGGCTGGTGCCCACCACCGGGACGCCCGCGGCGGCGAGCGCCCGGGCCAGGCCGAGCGGGGTCTGCCCGCCCAGCTGCACGATCACCCCGGCGACCGGGCCGTTCGCCTGCTCGGCGTGCACCACCTCCAGCACGTCTTCCAGCGTCAGCGGCTCGAAGTACAGCCGGTCCGAGGTGTCGTAGTCGGTGGAGACGGTCTCGGGGTTGCAGTTGACCATCACCGTCTCGTAGCCGGCCTCCGACAGCGCGAAGCAGGCGTGCACGCAGGCGTAGTCGAACTCGATGCCCTGGCCGATCCGGTTCGGCCCGCTGCCCAGGATGATCACCTTGGGCCGCTCCCCGGCCGGGACCTCGCTCTGCTCGTCATAGGTGGAGTACAGGTAGGGCGTGCGCGCCTCGAACTCGGCGGCGCAGGTATCGACGGTGTGGTAGACCGGCCGGACGCCCAGGTCATGCCGCCACCGGCGCACCCGTTCCTCGGCGATGCCGCAGATGTCGGCGATCTGGGAGTCGGAGAAACCCGCCTGTTTGGCGGCCCGGAGGGTGGCCGCGGTTGGAGGGCCGGCCGACGCCAGCCGTTCTGCATGTTCTTCGATCGCCTTGATCTGGTCGATGAACCAGGCGTCGATGCCGGTCGCGGCGGCGAGGTCGGGCACGCTCACGCCGGCCCGGATCGCCTGGTGCACCGCGGCCAGCCGGCCGTCGTGCGGGACCGCGCACCGGGCCAGCAGCTCCGCCGGGTCGCCGGGCGCCTCCCGCCAGCTCAGCGGGGCCCCGCGGCTCTCCAGCGAGCGCAGCGCCTTCTGCAGCGCCTCGGGGAAGCTGCGGCCGATGGCCATCGCCTCGCCGACCGACTTCATGTGGGTGGTGAGCACCGGGTCGGCGCCCGGGAACTTCTCGAACGCGAACCGGGGCACCTTGACCACCACGTAGTCCAGGGCCGGCTCGAAGCTGGCCGGGGTCTCCCCGGTGATGTCGTTGCGGATCTCGTCGAGGGTGTAGCCGATGGCCAGCCGGGCGGCGATCTTGGCGATCGGGAAGCCGGTGGCCTTGGAGGCCAGCGCCGACGATCGCGACACCCGGGGGTTCATCTCGATCACGACCATCCGGCCGGTCTGCGGGTGCACGGCGAACTGGATGTTGCAGCCGCCGGTGTCCACCCCCACGGCGCGGATCACCGCGATCGCCACGTCCCGCATGTGCTGATACTCGCGGTCGGTGAGGGTCATGGCCGGGGCCACCGTGACCGAGTCGCCGGTGTGCACGCCCATCGGGTCGATGTTCTCGATCGGGCAGACCACCACGACGTTGTCGTGACGGTCGCGCATCAGCTCGAGCTCGAACTCCTTCCAGCCCAGGATCGACTCCTCCAGCAGCACCTCGGTGACCGGGCTGGCGTCCAGGCCGGCCCCGGCGATGAGGCGCAGATCCTCCTCGTGGTGGGCGACGCCGGAGCCGGCCCCGCCGAGGGTGAACGAGGGCCGGACCACGACCGGGTACCCGAGCTCGCGCGCCGCGGCCTCGCATTCGGCCAGCGTGTGGCAGGCGCGGCTGCGAGGGACCTCCGCCCTGAGGCCGGTGACGATGTCCTTGAACCGCTGCCGGTCCTCCGCGGCCGTGATCGCCTCGATGCTGGCGCCGATGAGCTCCACCCCGTACCTGGTGAGCGTGCCGGCGGTGTGCAGGCCGACGGCGGCGTTGAGCGCGGTCTGGCCGCCGAGGGTGGGCAGGACCGCGTCCGGGCGCTCGGCGGCGATGACCTTCTCCAGCACGTCGGCGGTGATCGGCTCCACGTAGGTGGCGTCGGCGAACTCGGGATCGGTCATGATCGTCGCCGGGTTGGAGTTGACCAGGCTGACCCGGATGCCCTCGGCGCGGAGCACCCGGCACGCCTGGGTGCCGGAGTAGTCGAACTCGCAGGCCTGGCCGATGACGATCGGCCCGGACCCGATGACGAGCACCGACCTGAGGTCCTCACGCCTGGGCACGGCGGGCACCTCCCCGGCCGACCCGGGGGCGCGGGCGGCTCACCTGGCCCGCTCCATCAGGGCGCAGAACGCGTCGAACTCGCCGGAGGCGTCGTGCGGGCCGGGGGCCGCCTCCGGGTGGTACTGCACGCCGAACGCGGGCACGTCAAGCAGCCGCAGCCCCTCCACCACGCCGTCGTTGAGGTTCACGTGACTGACCTGGGCGCGGCCGAACGGGGTCTCGAACGCCCCGGCCACCCGCTCCGCGCCGGCCGCCGCGCCGGGCTCCCCGGCCGTCCCCGCGCCCGGCTCCCCCGCCGTCCTGGCTCCCGGCTCCCCGCCGTCCGCGCCGGGCAGGGCGACCGCGAAGCCGTGGTTGTGGCTGGTGATCTGGACCCGGCCGGTGGCGAGGTCCTTGACCGGCTGGTTGACGCCGCGGTGCCCGAAACGCAGCTTGTAGGTGCCCAGGCCCAGCGCCCGGCCCAGGATCTGGCTGCCCAGGCAGATGCCGAACAGCGGGACCGGCTCGGCGAGCACCCCACGCACCGCCTCCAGCGCGTAGCCGACCGCCGCCGGGTCGCCGGGGCCGTTGGAGAAGAACACCCCGTCCGGGTCGGTGGCCAGGATGTCGGCCGCCGTGCTGGTGGCCGGGAGGACCCGCACCTGGCAGCCCCGCTGCGCCATCGACCGCGGCGTCGCCGCCTTGATGCCCAGGTCCACCGCGGTCACCCGGTACCGGACGCGGGTGCCCGGCGGCGGGCTCACCGTGTACGGCTCGGGCGTGGACACCTCCCGGGCCAGGTCGGCGCCGAGCATGGACGGGCTGGCCAGGACCCGGCTCAGCAGGGCCTGCGGCTCGCCGCCGGCGGTGCTGACCGCCGCCCGCATCGCGCCGCGCTCGCGCAGGTGGCGGGTGAGCGCGCGGGTGGCGGTGATCGTGATGCCGGGCACGCCCTGGGCTGCCAGCTCCTCCTCCAGGCTGCGGCGGGCGCGCCAGCTGGAGACGATCCGGGCCGGCTCGCGGACCACGTAGCCGCTCACCCAGATCCGCCGCGACTCGCCGTCCTCGTCGTTGACGCCGGTGTTGCCGATGTGGGGCGCGGTCATGGCGACGATCTGCCGGGCGTAGGACGGGTCGGTCAGCGTCTCCTGGTAGCCGGTCATCCCGGTGTTGAAGACCATCTCGCCGAACGCCTCGCCCTCGGCGCCGAACCCACTGCCGTGGAACGTCGTGCCGTCTTCGAGCACCAGGACCGCGCCGGGCTGGCCGTCCGCCATCAGGCCAGCTTCCCGTCGAGCACGGTCGGCCGGCCGCGCAGGAACGTGGCGACCACCCGTCCCGGCAGCACCCGGCCCGCGAACGGCGTGTTGCGGCTGCGGGACGCGTGCAGCGCGGGGTCGACCGCCGCCCGCGGCTCGGTGTCATACAGGGTGAGGCTGGCGGGTGACCCGGCCGCCAGCGGCTGCCCGTAGCCGGCCAGCCGCCCGATCGCGGCGGGCCGGGCCGACATCCGGTCGGCGACGCCCGCCCAGTCGAGCAGGCCGGTCTCGACCATCGCCTCCTGCACGACCCGCAGCGCGGTCTCGAGCCCGGTCATGCCGAACGCGGCCGCCGCCCACTCGGTTTCCTTGTCCTCCAGGGGGTGGGGTGCGTGGTCGGTCGCCACGCAGTCGATCGTCCCGTCGGCCAGGGCGCCCCGCAGCGCCGCCACATCCGTTGCCGTGCGCAGCGGCGGGTTGACCTTGTACACCGGGTCGTAGCCGGCCACCAGCTCGTCGGTCAGCAGCAGGTGATGCGGGGTCACCTCGGCGGTCACCTGCCAGCCCTTGGACTTCGCCCAGCGGATGATCTCCACCGAGCCGGCCGTCAACACGTGGCAGATATGCAGCGCCGACCCGACGTGGGCGGCCAGCAGGCAGTCCCGGGCGACCACCGCCTCCTCGGCGACGGCCGGCCATCCGGTCAGCCCCAGCCGGCCCGACACCTCCCCCTCGTTCATCTGGGCGCCCTCGGTGAGCCGCGGCTCCTGGGCGTGCTGGGCGATCACGCCGTCGAACGCCTTGACGTACTCCAGCGCGCGGCGCATGAGCACCGCGTCGGACACGCAGCGCCCGTCGTCGGAGAAGACCCGCACCCGGGCGGCCGAGTCGGCCATGGCGCCGAGCTCGGCGAGCTGCTTGCCGGCCAGCCCCGAGGTGACCGCGCCGACCGCCAGGACGTCGCAATGGCCCGCCTGGCGCCCGAGCCGCCATATCTGCTCGACCACGCCCGCGGTGTCGGCCGCCGGTTCGGTGTTGGCCATCGCGTGCACGGCGGTGAACCCGCCGAGCGCGGCGGCCATGGTGCCGGTCTCGACGGTCTCCGCGTCCTCCCGGCCCGGCTCCCGCAGGTGGGTATGCAGATCGACCAGGCCGGGCAGGGCGATCAGGCCCGCGGCATCCAGCACCTGCGCCCCCGCCCCGGCCGCCGTGGCCGCGCCGGGGCCCACGCCCGCCACCAGCCCGTCGCGGACGCCGATGTCCGCCGGGTCGCCGCCGAGCGGCCGCGCTCCCCTGATCAGCCAGCCGCCGGAGCTCATTCCTCTGCCTCCCTCGCGGGCGCTTCGCTGGCTTCTGGAGGCGGGTCCTCGGCGCCGGGACACCGCTGACGCGGCGTTCGGCCCAGCGCCTGCGGCGCCCGTGGCCAGCCTGGGGTTGACAGCAGATGTCTCATTGGTCAGCCTCCGCCCCGCCGAGTAGCAGGTACAGCACGGCCATCCGGACGCTGACGCCGTTGGCCACCTGCTCGACCACCGTGGACCGGGCCGAGTCCGCGACCCCCGCCGCGATCTCGACGCCGCGGTTCATGGGGCCCGGATGCATCACGATGGCGCGCTCGGGCAGCTGCGCCATCCGGGCCGGGTCGAGGCCGTAGCGCCGGCTGTACTCGCGCACGCTGGGGAAGAACGCGGCATTCATCCGCTCCTGCTGGAGGCGCAGCATCATGACCACATCGCTCTTGGGCAGGGCCGCGTCCAGGTCGTAGCCGACCGAGCAGGGCCAGGCGTCGACCGCGACCGGGAGCAGAGTCGGGGGCGCGACCAGCAGTACCTCCGCGCCGAGCGTGTGCAGCAGCAGGACGTTGGAGCGCGCCACCCGGCTGTGCAGGATGTCGCCCACGATGGTGACCCGCAGCCCGTCCAGCGCCCCTCCCCGCCCGGGGACCGCGCCAGGCGGGCCGGTCCCGGAGCCGCTGCTGCGGCCGAACCGGCGGCGGATGGTGAACGCGTCCAGCAGCGCCTGCGTCGGGTGCTCGTGGGCCCCGTCCCCGGCGTTGATGACGCTGCCGCGCACCCACTCCGCCAGGCGGTGCGGGGCGCCGGAGGCGTTGTGCCTGATGACGACCGCGTCGGCGCCCATAGCTTCCAGGGTCAGCGCGGTGTCCTTCAGGCTCTCGCCCTTGGCCACGCTGGAGCCCTTCGCGGAGAAGTTGATCACGTCGGCGGACAGCCTCTTGGCCGCCGCCTCGAACGAGATCCTGGTCCGGGTGGAGTCCTCGAAGAACAGGTTCACGACCGTGCGGCCGCGCAGGGTCGGCAGCTTCTTGATGGGGCGGTCGGAGATGCGGGCGAGCTCGTCGGCGGTGTCGAGCACCAAAAGGGCATCGTCGCGGCTCAGGTCCGCCGCCGAGATCAGGTGCCGGTTCACCGGGCCCTCCCGGCGCCGGCGGCGTCCACCCCGAGCAGGACCGCATCCTGCCCGTCCACCTCGGCGACCAGGACCCGGACGAACTCGTGCTGGGAGGTGGGCAGGTTCTTGCCAACGTAGTCGGGACGGATCGGCAGCTCCCGGTGGCCCCGGTCGACCAGGACGGCGAGCTGCACGGCGCGGGGCCGCCCGAGATCGCTGAGCGCGTCGAGCGCCGCCCGCACCGTCCGCCCGGAGTAGAGCACGTCGTCCACCAGCACCACGATCTTGCCGTCGATCCCGTCCGGCGGCACCTGGGTCCGGCCGAGCGTCCGCGCCGGGCGCAGCCGGAGGTCATCGCGGTACATGGTGATGTCAAGCGACCCGTGCGGGATGGGACGGCCTTCCACCTGCTGGAGCCCGGCGGCCAGACGGCCCGCCAGCGGCACCCCGCGGGTCGGGATGCCGAGCAGCACCACCTGCTGCGCACCCCTGGTCCGCTCGATGATCTCGTGGGTGATGCGGGTCAGCGCCCGGCCGATCTCGGCCTGTTCCAGCACGGTCTTGCTGTCTGCGGGGACGGGACCGGCGGTCCCGTCCCGGGCGGCTCCGGGCTCGCCGCTGGCCGGGTGCGCATGCGTCACCAGGACCTCCTTTCCCGCCTCACCGGACGGGCTTTAAAGGATGTCGGTCAAGAGCACGGTACCAGCCCGGCGGACGGCCGGCGGGCAGGCGCGGCCGGGCTTACGGTCGCGCTTGCGGCCCCGGGCTTACGGCCGGTCACCGGTGACAGTGAGTGATCCACATCTCGGCGGAACGCAGGCACGGACCCGGCCCGGGGCACGAAGCCGCGCGGGCGGTAACGCGGTGCGGCCGGGCCCGCCCCGGAAGGATTCCCGGCGGCCGGCCATCAGACGAAATCGGTCCCGGCCGGTGGCGTGCGCGACGCTATAGTTCACCTACTTTTTGCCATTCGGCTTGACCTCGTCGCACTTGCGGCCTACCGTCACTGTCCGTAACCATCACTCATTGCGACCAAAGGCCGGGGGGCCGACGATCATGCCATCTGAGTACGCCAAGACCCTGGGCGCGCGACTGCGCGCCATCCGCACCCAGCAGGGACTCTCGCTGCACGGCGTCGAGGAGAAGTCCCGCGGCCGCTGGAAGGCGGTCGTGGTCGGCTCCTACGAGCGCGGCGACCGCTCCGTCACCGTCCAGAAGCTCGCCGAACTGGCCGAGTTCTACGGCGTCCCGGTGTCGGAACTGCTGCCCGGCGACGCGGCGCCCACCGCGCTGGCGCCGTCGCCGAAACTCGTCATCGACCTGGAGCGCATGTCCCAGCTGCCGAAGGACAAGGCGGGCCCCCTCGCCCGGTACGTGGCGACCATCCAGAGCCAGCGCGGCGACTACAACGGCCGGGTGCTGTCCATCCGGCAGGAGGACCTGCGCTCCCTGGCGGTCATCTATGACAAGTCGCCGGTTGACCTCACCGAAGAGCTGATCGGCTGGGGCGTGCTCGATTCGGAGGCCCGGGGCGCGGTCGAGTCGCTCTGACCGGAACGGGGCAGCGGGTCACCGCTCCCCGGCCCAGGGCACCGCGCCGCCCGTACCAGGCCCCCCGGCAACGTCCAGGCCCCCGCTACGGCGCCAGCCCCGACCACCCGGCAGCTCACACTCGTGCCGCGCCGCCCATGGCGGGGTAACCCCCTGCTGGTGTTACCCCGTGCTGCGCAGCGGGAGCGCCGCCTGGGCGGCCACCCCCAGCGCCTGCTCGGCCAGCGACAGGAACGTCTCGGCGTCCCGGAGCAGGTCGTCGGCCTCGCGCCCGGAAACCGCCCGCGGCAGCCCCGCTTCCGCGGCCGCCCGCTTGCCGGCCCCGGCTGCGAAGAACGCCGCCCATTCGGCCAGGGCGGGCTCCACCCGCGGCAGGAGCTCCCAAACGCTCGACGGGCCCCTCCTGCGGCGGCCCGTTCCCGGCGCCGGCCGGGCCGCGACGATGGCCGCCGCCGCCCGCAGGGCCGCCAGATGGGCGGCCACATAACGCCCGCCGGGGCTGCTCTCGTCGGCCGCGTTGACCAGGCCGTGCCGCGCGGACTCAAGGAGGGCAAGAGCTGTCGGCGCAACCCGGCAGCGCGCCCGGCCGGGCGTTGCCTGCACAAGCTGGTCCATGGCACTCCTTCCGCTGCGGGCGGGCACCGTACCCGGCAGCCAGGGAAGTGCTGCCGGCCGACGCCACTGGATCTATTCGAACATAAATTCGGCTGTTCGTCCACTCATTGAGATCTGCGTTCGAAGGTACCGGCTGGGTCCGACAAAACGGGCCGACGCTGGGCGGGCCGGAACCTCGCGTACGCTACCCGCGTGCGCTCCCGACCTGAGCTGCGGGAACTGAGTGCGGAGCAGTTCACCGACGAACTGGACGCGCTCGCCGAGATCTACGCGCTGGCGATGGCCGCGCCTGCCGCCGAGCTGCCCGGCCGGATATCCATCATGGAGCGCCACGCCGGCCACCCGGCCTTCCGCGCCGTGGTGGCGGTCCAGCCCGGTGAACCGGGGCGCCAGCGGGACCGGGGCGAGGCCGCGGCGGGTGACCGGCGGGGGCTCATCGGCTTCGCCTACGGCTTTCATGGCCTGGCCGGCCAGTGGTGGCACGACGTGGTCACCAACAACCTGACGGCCCAGCGTGGCAGCGAGGCGGCCGGTCTCTGGCTCGGGAATTCCTTCGAGTTCGCCGAGGTGCACGTGCACCCGGACCACCAGGCCAGGGGAACCGGCCGGGCGATGATGCACGGGCTGGCCGCCGGGCGCCCGGAGCGGACCGCCGTGCTGTCCACGCCACACGGCCAGACCAGGGCCCGGCGCCTCTACAGCAGCCTCGGCTTCGTTCGACCTGCTGCCCGCGTTCAGCTTCCCCGGGGCCGGCCCCGCCTACGCGATCATGGGGGCGGTCCTGCCGCTGCGGGAAGCGCCGCCGCCGGACGCCCGTTCCGCCAGCCCGAGCCGGTGGTAGATGTCGAGCGTCGCGCGAGAGCCGTTCAGCGTGTAGAAGTGAAGGCCCGGCGCCCCCTCGGCGAGCAGCCGCTGGCACATGCCGGCCGCGTACTCCACCCCGATGTCGCGCAGCGCCGCCTTGTCGCCGGAGACCGCGCCCAGCCGGTCAACGAGCCCCGGCGGCAGCCTCGCCCCGGACAGCAGCACCACCCGCTCCAGCGTCCGCATGCTGGTGACCGGCATGATCCCGGCGATGATCGGAACCGTGCCGCCGGCCGCGGCCACCCGGTCGCGCAGCCGCAGGTAGTCCTCGACGAAGAAGAACAGCTGGGTGATCGCGAAGTCGGCGCCCGCCTGGCATTTCCGCACGAAATACGCCACGTCGGTGTCCAGGTCCGGCGAGCGCGGGTGCCCCTCGGGGAACGCCGCCACCCCGACGCAGAAATCGCCCGCCGACCTGATCAGGCTCACCAGCTCGGATGCATAACGCAGCCCTTCGGGGTGCGGCACCCACTGCCCCGCCGGGTCGCCCGGGGGGTCACCCCGCAGCGCCAGCACGTTGCGCACCCCGACCGCAGCGTACGAGCCGATCACGTGGCGCAGCTCCGCCACCGAATGCTTGACCGCGGTGAAGTGCCCGACCGGCGTCAGCGTCGTCTCCGCCGCGATCCTCCCGGTCACCCTGACCGTCCGGTCCCGGGTCGAGCCGCCCGCCCCGTAGGTCACCGAGACGAACGTGGGGTGCAGCGGCTCCAGCGTGCGGATCGCCCGCCAGAGCTGCCGCTCGTCCGCCTCGGTCTTGGGGGGCATGAACTCGAACGAGAACGATTCACGGCCCGCCGCCAGCAGGTCGCGGATGAGGGAGGCACGGTGCATGGCACGTGACCGCATGGTCTCCAGGCTAGCGGCGCCGGCGCTGGCCTGGCGCGTGGCCTTGCCGCGGCCGCGGGGCTCGGGGCGGCGGCCGCCCCGCGATGGTGCCCCCGGCGGGTGGGAGAGCTGCCCGGTATGCCCTAGTCTCGCGGCCATGGCCCGCGATCCCGCCGCGCTTGCTCACATCCGTGACCAGGTAGGGCGCGCGCTGCGCGAATTCCTGGAGCAGCAGCGCGTGGAGCTGCTGCGGGCGGGCGCGGAGCTGCTGCCCGGGCTGGACGCGCTGGAGGAGCTGCTGGCGGCGGGCAAGCGGCTGCGGTCGGCGTTCTGCTACTGGGGCTGGCGCGGCGCGGGCGGGGAGGACGGCCAGGCCATACTGGCCGCCGCGGCGGCGCTGGAACTACTGCACGCCAGCGCGCTGGTGCACGACGACGTCATGGACGCCAGCGACACCCGGCGGGGACGCCCCTCGCTGCACCGCCGGTTCGCCATCCGTCACGCGGAGCAGCGATGGCGGGGCTCACCGGAGTCGTTCGGGGCGGGCGCCGCCATCTTGATGGGCGATCTCCTGCTGTCCTGGACCGATGGGATGTACCACGCCAGCGGGCTGCCGGCCGGGGCGCTCGGCCGGGGCCAGGCCGTGCTCGACCTGATGCGCACGGAAATGATCGCCGGGCAGTACCTGGACCTGCTGGGCCAGGCCGCGGGCGACGGGACCGTGGACAGCGCCCTGCGGGTGGCGAAGTACAAGACGGCCAGGTACACCATCGAGCGCCCGCTCCACCTCGGCGCCGCCCTGGCCGGTTCCCCGGACGGGCCGGTCCCGGCCGCCTTCTCGGCCTACGGCCTCCCGCTGGGGGTCGCCTTCCAGCTTCGCGACGACATCCTCGGCGTGTTCGGCGACCCCGTCCAGACCGGGAAGCCCGCCGGTGACGACGTGCGCGAGGGTAAGCAGACGGTGCTGCTGGCCATCGCCCGGGCCCGGGCGGGGGCGGCCCAGGCACGCGTCATCGACGAGCGGCTCGGCGATCCCGGGCTGGACGAGGCGGGCGCGGCCGAGATACGGGCCGTGATCACCGACACGGGGGCTCTGGCTGCGTGCGAGGCCATGATCCGCGAGCACCTCGCCGAGGCGGTGGCCGCGCTCGGGCAGGCTCCTATCACGGACGAGGCCAAGACGGCGCTCGCCGAACTCGCCGTGGCCGCCACCGCCCGCTACGGCTGAGCGGGGCACTCCGCCCCGCCTGGCCTGCTGCTCAGAGCGCGAGGGCCTGCGCCCGACGGTTCACCTCGGTACAGCGGCGCTCGGTCATCGCCTGGATCGGCGTGCCGGGGAGCGAGTCGTCGGCCGTGAAAAGCCACCGCAACGACCCCGCCTCGTCGAACCCACAGTCGAAGAGCACGGTGAGCGTGCCATGCAGGCCCTTGACGATCTGATTGCCGTCGAAGAACGCCGCGGGTACGCACAGCGTGCCGTCGGGGCGCTGCACAGCGATCAGCTTGCGGTCGCGGAACAGCTGCCGGATCCGGCTCTGCGGCAGGCCGAGACGGTCAGCCACATCAGGGAGGGTCAGCCAATCGCCGACGAGACCGTCGGCCAGGGGGTCAATCTGTGCCACATCCCGAATGTCCCACACCGCGCGCTGAGCCAAACCCGCCAGCAGCCGTTCACCGCCACGTCACCAACATGATCGATCCCGGCGGATGGGCACGCCACAAACGGCACGTCCTGCCCTCCCCGGCGGCGGCCGGCATGGGTCTCGTACCCGGCCGTGCCACGGGCGACGGCCCAGCCAGTACGGTCACGGCCCGGCCCGATCCGTTAGTAATTCGTTAGTGCGAGAAAGGTATAGGGGGGTTAAAGACTTCCTGGTAGAGCCGTGTTACGCTCGTTCCTCCGGCACAAGCTGCGCCGCCGTCGCGCACCCAGCAGCCGGTTGCCGACGGCGGCGCGGCGCCAGGCCATACCCGGAGATTCGAGGGGGCGGGGGATGGCGGCATGGCGCATCCCCACGGGCCGGGCGGTATCGGAAGCGGGCCCGGCCCCGGGGGCAGGCGGAAGCCCTAGCGCGGCCGCCATCGTGGTCGTGAGCCGTGACAGCGCCATCCGCCAGCGGATACACCACGAGCTGGCCTGGCGTTACAGCACTGACTACAAGATCGTGACCTGCGACTACCCGCCCGGGCTGGCGGCGCAACTCCGGGCGCTGCGGGCGGCCGGGACACCGGCCGCGCTGGTCGTCGGCGGGGTCAGTGGCCAGGACCCGGGCGATGTCGAGGTTTTCGCCGCGGTCCGCCCGGTGGAGCCGACGGCCCTGCGGGTCGCCGCGGTCCGCTGGGGTGACTGGGCGGCGTCGCAGCCCGTCTTCGACGCCCTCACGCTCGGCAAGGTTGACCACATGGCGATAGGCCCGGAGGGGAGCCCCGACGAGGAGTTCCACCGGTCGATCACCGAGTACCTGAGCGAGTGGAGCAGCCGGCGCGGCGGCGGTTTCGAGGCGGTGCGGCTGATCGGCGAGCAGTGGTCAGCGCGGTCCCAGGAACTGCGGGACGCATTCGCCCGGAACCGGATCCCGATCGGCTTCTACGACGTGGGCACCGCCCGCGGCCGCGAGATGCTGGACGACCTCGGCCTGGTGTCGCCGAACCTGCCGGTGGTCGTGCTCCGGTTCGCGGCGCAGCACTCGGCGCTCGCCAACCCCTCGAACCTGGAGATAGCCGAGGCCTTCGGCCTGCTGGCGCCGATCTCCGCCGACGACGTCTGCGACGTGGCCGTCGTGGGCGCCGGCCCGGCGGGCCTGGCCGTCGCGGTCTATGCGTCGTCGGAAGGCCTGCGGACCGTGGTGGTGGAGGCGGATGCCATCGGCGGCCAGGCGGCGACCAGCTCGATGATCCGCAACTATCCGGGCTTCCCCCAGGGCGTCAGCGGGTCCACGCTGACCTCCCAGACCTTCCAGCAGGCCTGGTCCTTCGGGACCACGTTCCTGCTGCTTCGGCAGGTGACGAGCCTGTCGAGCCATGACGGCCACTACCGGCTCGGCCTGTCCGACGGCAACGTGCTCTCCGCGCGCGCCGTCGTCATCTCGACCGGTGCCTCCTACACCGAGCTCGGCGTCCCCGGTCTGGAGGACCTGCACGGCCGGGGGGTGTTCTACGGGGCGGCGGTCAGCGAGGCGCCGGCCATGCGCGGGCATAAGGTCTTTGTCGTCGGCGCCGGCAACTCCGCCGGGCAGGCGGCGATACACCTGGCCAAGTGGGCCGACCAGGTGACGGTCCTGGTCCGCGGGGAGTCGCTGGCCCAGAGCATGTCGGACTACCTCATCCGTATGATCGGCGCCGTGCCGAACGTGGACGTCGCCTACGGCGTCCAGGTGACCGGTGGCGCGGGCACCGACCGGCTCGAGTCGCTGGTGCTGGAGGACAGGGCATCCGGGCGGTGCCGCGACGTCCCCGCCGATGGGCTCTTCGTCCTCATCGGCTCGCGGCCGCGGACCGAATGGCTCGGCGAGACCGTGATGCGCGACCCCGAGGGGTTCATTCTCACCGGCCCGGACGTGCTGGAGGAGGTCGCCACCCGCTGGCCGCTCCTCCGCCCGCCATCGCTGCACGAGGCGAGCCTGCCCGGCGTGTTTGCGGCCGGCGACGTGCGCCGGGGGTCGGTCAAGCGGGTCGGGTCCGCGGTCGGCGAGGGCGCGGTCACCATCCCGCAGGTGCATGCCTTCCTGGAGGCACAGGCCGCCGCCGCTGCCCCCGCCAGCCTGGAGCGATGACGGGGTGAGCCAGAACACAGCAACCGCCACCGTGCGGCCAGCGGCGGTGAAGCCGCTGGTGCCCGGCATGCGCAGGCTGCTGTATGTCGCCGCCGTCCTGGTCCTGCTGGCGGGATTCCAGCTCTTCGTGTTCACCGGCAACACCGCCAGCTATTTCGCCTGGACGATCCGCAACCCCTTAGGCGCCGCGTTCCTGGGAGCGGGCTACTGGGCCAGCGTCGCGTTCGAGGCGCTGGCCGCGCGCCAGCGGATCTGGGCCAACGCGCGGGTAGCCGTGCCCACGGTGCTCGTGTTCACCCTGCTCACCCTGGTGGCCACGCTGCTGCACCTGGGCCTGTTCCATCTCGGCGGGCAGTTCGCGGCCGGCACGCGGATCGTCACCTGGGCCTGGATCGCGATCTACACCGTGGTCCCGCTGCTGATGGTGATCATCCTGGTCGTGCAGCTGCGGACGCCGGGCGGCGACCCGCCCCGGTCCGTGCCGCTGCCCGGCTGGGTGTGCGGCCTGCTGGCCGTGCAGGCCGTCGCGCTGCTGGGCCTGGGCGTGGCGCTGTTCGTGGCGCCGGGCCTGGCCGGGTGGTGGCCCTGGAAGCTGACCCCGCTGCTCGCCCAGGCGACCGGGGCGTGGCTGATCGGCTTCGGGGTGGCCGCCGCGCACGAACTGGCCGAGCGGGACGCCCGCCGCCTGCTCCCGGCCGCGTTCAGCTCGGTCCTGCTCGCCGTGCTGCAAGGCATCGCGCTGGCCCGGTACCCGGGCCGGTTCGAGTGGTCGTCAGCCGCGGGAGTGATCTACCTAGCCTTCCTGGTCATGATGCTGGTCACCGGCTGCGTGGTGCTGGCCCGGGCCAGGTCGCGCCCGGCCGCGCCAGCGCCCTAGGGCCCGCGGGCGCACCCCGGACGCGCTGTTGACCCCGGGCCGCCGACGCGCCCCCGGCCGCATCAGGCGCCAGCGGGCACGGCGTCATCAGGCGCCGGCGGGCACGGCGTCGCGGACCGGGATGCCCGGGTCGGCGAGGCGGGCGGGATCGACCGCGCCGCCCGCCGCGATGACGCGCCGCCCCTGGAGGAGATCCCGGGGACGCCCCACCGTGAGCAGCGCGACCAGCCGCTCCCCCGCCCCGTCCGCGACATCCGGGCCCGCCAGCCAGCACACCCCCCACTCCCGGTCCGCCGGGTCGCCCCGCCAGACCAGCCGGTCGGCGCCGCTGTGGTGCCCGGCGTACTGGACCATCCGGCCGAACTGCTCCGACCAGAAGTACGGGACCGGGTCGTAGGTCTCGTCCCCGCCGAGGATGTTGGCCGCCACCACCCGCGGCGCGTGCAGCGCGTTGTCCCAGTGCTCGACCCGCAGCCGCCGGCCGTACCGGGCGGAGGCGAAGGCCGCGCAGTCCCCCGCCGCGTACACCCCGGGAGCCGACGCCCGCAGCCGCCCGTCCACGGCGACCCCGTTCTCCAGCCTCACCGGCGAGCCGGCCAGCCAGCCCACCTGCGGCCTGACCCCGACCGCGACGACCGTGAGGTCGGCCGGCAGCCACCCTCCCCCGGGCAGCACGAGACCATCATGCTCAACGGATTCCACTGGCTGGCCCAGCAGCAAATCCACTCCCGCGTCCGCGTACCAGGGCACGGTCACCGACCCGACGTCGCCGCCCAGCGCCCCGGCGAGCGGGGCGGCCGCCGCCTCCACCACGGTGACCTGACAGCCGCGGGCAAGGGCGGTGGTGGCGAGCTCGGCGCCGATCCAGCCGGCCCCGACCACCGCCAGCCGGGTGCCGGGCAGCAGCGCGTCCCGGAGCGCCCGGGCATCGTCGAACGTGCGCAGGAACCGCTGCCCGCCACCGCCGGGCAGGCCCACCGGGGCGGCCCCGGTGGCCACCACCAGGGCGTCGAAGGGGTACTCCGCCCGGTCGGTCCGCAGCACCCCCCCGTCCACGCCGGTGGCCGCCTCATCCAGCCGGAGGTCCAGCCCGAGCGCCGCCGGGTCGGCCGCCAGCGTCGTGTCGTCGAGCTGGCCGGTCATGAACTTCTTGGTCAGCGGCGGGCGGTCGTATGGCGGCCGGGACTCGGCCCCGACTATGGTGATCGCGCCCGGGTAGCCCCGGCCGCGCAGCTCCTCGGTGGTGCGCAGCCCGGCCAGGCCCGCGCCAGCGATCACTACCCGTTCGACCCGCACGAGCACCTACGTTAGCGACGCGGGGGGCGTGCAGGCGGCCCGGAGCGCACGCCCGGCGGCGGCGGCCGGACGCCCTTTCCGCACTGGTCACCTTCAGTGACCAGGTGAGTCCTTAACCACGTTCGCACCTTGAAAATCCTGGCCACCCCTAGAATCGAGCCGATGGACACGACCCTCGCGCGCCCACCCATCGGGCAGTTGCTCGATGGGCGCTACCGGGTCGAGTCCCTGATCGCCCGCGGCGGCATGGCCACCGTCTACCTGGGCACCGACACGCGGCTCGAGCGCACGGTCGCGCTCAAGATCATGCACGCGGAGCTTGCCAGCGACGAGGACTTCGTCCGCCGGTTCGTCGGCGAGGCACGATCGGTCGCCCAGCTCTCCCACCCGAACGTGGTCACCGTGTACGACCAGGGGGCGGACGGCCAGATCCTGTACCTGGCGATGGAGTACGTGCCCGGCCGGACGCTCCGCGACCTGCTGAACTCGCGCGGCCGGCTCAGCCCGCAAGAGGCGCTGGACATCATGGCCGGGGTGCTGGGCGGCCTGGCCGCGGCCCACGACGCCGGGATCGCGCACCGTGACGTCAAGCCCGAGAACGTGTTGCTCAACGACTCCGGCGCGGTCAAGGTCGCCGACTTCGGGCTGGCCCGGCTGCTGGCGGGAGTGAGCCAGACCAAGAGCGGGATGATCATCGGGACCGCTGCCTACCTGGCGCCCGAGCAGGTGGCCCGCGGGGCCGCCGACGCGCGCACCGACGTGTACGCGGCCGGGGTGATGCTCTTCGAGCTGCTCACCGGCAAGCAGCCGCACACCGGCGATACCCCGCTGGCGGTGGCCTACAAGCACGTCAACGAGGTCGTCCCGCCGCCGTCGAGCGTCGTGCATGGGCTTCCGCCCGCGCTGGACGCGCTGGTAGCGCTCGCGACCAGCCGGGATCCCGAACTGCGCCCGGGTGACGCCGGGCAGTTCCTGGGCGCCGTTACCGGGGTCCGGCATGGCCTGCCGCCGGACGGCGCTGCGCCCCCGGCCGCCGGCGGCCTCCCCGTCCCGCCGGTCGGCGACTTCCTCGACCCGCCAGCGGGTGGCTTCCCCGTCCCGGCGGGCAGCGGCTTCCCCGCCGCGCCGGCGACCGGCTTCCCGGCCCCGCCCGGGAGCGGCCTTCCGGCCGCGCCGACCACCGTCATGCCGGGACCGCCGGATGGTGATCCCGCCGCCGAGGGCGGCAACACGCCGCCGGTGCCGCCGCTCCCCCGGCCGGCCCCCCCACCCGGCCAGCCAGGTCACGACCTGATGCCGGGAGCGGCCCCGCCGGCCCGGCAGTCCTTCGGGCTCCCCCACCCCGGCTCCGCACCGCAGCCGGTCACCCAGCAGTTCCAGCCGGAGCCCTACCGCTCCGGCGGCCAGCACACGCTGATCGTCAGCGGCGCCGACGGCGGCCCCTACGGGCCGCCGCAGCTGCCCGGGTACGCCCCGCCCGAGCCCCGGCTGCAGCGGCTGCTGTTCAGCCGGCGGCTTGGTTACCTCGCTGCCGCGGTCGCGGTGATCCTGGTGGTGGGGCTGACGACGTGGTGGCTGACATCGGGCCGCTACACCAACGTCCCCAAGGTCACCGGCATGACCGTCGCGGCCGCGACGGCCGAGCTGCGCGGGGCCGGGTTCACCGTCACCACCAGCACCGCCCGGCTGGACAACCAGGTCGCCAAGGGCCAGGTGATCCGCTCAGTCCCGGCGGCCGGGCAGCGGGTGGGCAAGGGCAGCCACATCACGCTGGTCCCGTCGGCGGGGCCGCACCGGCGGCCGATGCCGCAGGTGACGGGGCTGACCCTGCAGGCCGCGCAGGCAGCGCTCCGTCAGGCGGGGCTGACGCCGGGCCCGGCGCTGAAGGAAACGTCCAGCACCATCGCGGCCGGCATCGTCGTCAGCACCACTCCCGCCGCCGGGGTGATGTGGCCGCAGCCGCAGCCGGTCCGGCTGGTGGTCAGCGCGGGGCCACCGATGCCCGACTTCGTCGGACAGCCCCAGGAGGCGGCCCAGGGGTGGGCATCGGCCAACGGCGTATCGCTCAACGTGATCACCGCCGCCAAGAGCGACACGCCCGCCGGGACGATCACCCATCAGTCGCTGTCCCCCGGCAGCGCGTTCACCAGGGGCCAGGTCGTCACCATCACGATCTCGCCCGGCCCGCCCATGGTGCCGGTCCCCAACGTTGACGGGCAGTCGGTCGCCCAGGCCACGCGCGTCCTGGAGAAGCTCGGCTTCTCGGTCAACGTCAACCAGGTGGGGCCGGTGGATAACGTCTTCAACTACAGCCCCAACAACCAGGCGCCCAAGGGATCCACCATCACGCTCTGGGTCGGGCTGTAAGCCCACCCGACCGCCGCAGATCAGGCGTTCCGCGGGCCAGCCTTGCCGACCAGCCCCGCCTCCGCCGCCACCAGCGCGACCGACCGCCAAGGTCAGGCCCTCTGCGGGCCGGCTTCCCGATCAGCCCTGCCTCCGCCAAGGTCAGGCGTTCGGCGAGCCAGCCTCGCCGGCCGGCTCGGCGCCCGCCGCGGGTTCGGCCGGTGCCACCGGCACGGCGGGCTCCTCAGCCGACGCGGCAGGTGCGGCTGCCTCGGTGGATACCGGCGGCGTGGCGGCCGCCGCAGTCACGCCGTTCTGTGGGCCAGCTTCGCCGGCCGCCCCCGCTTCCGCCGCGGGTTCGGCAGGTGCCACCGGTGCGGCGGGCTCCCCGGCTGGCGCGGCGGATGCGGCTGCCCCGCTGGACGCGGCCGGCGAGGTCGACACGGCCGGTGCCGCGGACGCGGCCGGCGAGGTCGACGCGGCCGGTGCCGTGGACGCAGCCGGCGCCGTGGATGTGGCCGACGCGGAGGGCGCGGCGTCGCCCGCGACGAGTGCCCCGCCCGGTGCTGTTCCGGCCGCCGCCTTCCTGTCCTGCTTACGGAACGCTAGCGCGGCCGCTATGCACACCAGCGGGACCGCCGGGATCACGTACCGGTACGTGTACTCATGCTCAGCGATCGGCAGCACCATGATGATGATGGCCGAGACCCAGAGGAGGATGGCGGGCCACGATCTGCGGCTCGGGATGATGATCCCGATCAGCCCGGTCAGGACGACCAGCCCGAACACCGGGCCGGGCAGGAAGATGATGTGCTGGTACTCGTTCATGAGGACGGCGGGCACATGCACCACCCGGGTCCCGAAGTGGTAGCCCAGATACCGGGAGACCCCCTGGTCGCTGCCGGTATACGCCTTGATCGTCCCGATCGCGTACCGGAGGTTGTACGCGGGGGTCAGGGTGGACGAGCTCGGCGCGACCACGGGGAACCGCAGCGTGCTGTCGGTGTGGGCGAACGGCGTGACGAACTCCGCGGCGACCGCCTGCGCGTACGCGACCGGCTGCGCCTTGATGGCCAGGACCGCGAACCGCAGCGCCCGCTCGTTGTTGGCCTGGGTGAACGCGGCGGTGTCCGGGACGAACCCGCTGGTGGTGCCCTGCCACGCCCAGATCCGATGGTTCCACAGGTAACGCTTGGGCTGGCGGCGCAGCGCGGGATCGGCCTTGGCCAGCGGCCCGGGCTGGGCGGTCGGGCACAGCGCCTGCAGGTCCGGCGGCGGCTTGATGACCGAGCAGTTGGCGAACGACATCGTCCGCGACCACAGGAACAGCCCGTTGCTGTTGCTGAGGTTGAAGGTCCCGTGGGCGGACGCGAACCAGCCCATGTAGCAGAGAACGGGCAGCAGGCCAGCGGCCAGGGCGGCGCCGGCCCGGCGCCAGCCGACCCGCCTGATGAGCAGGTAGACCGGGATCAGCAGGACCAGCGGCAGGACGGTGGGACGGATGATGGTGGCGGCACCCATCATCAGGCCCGCCGTCGCCGAGCGCGGCATCGACGGCGAATCGCGGAACAGCAGCACCACGAACGAGCCGACCATCAGCGCCATGGCCAGCAGGTCGGCCATGATCAGGTGCTCGATCATGATCTGTTCCGGATCGAACAGGACCGGCGCCGCGGCCAGGGTCGCGCCCCAGGCGGGCAGGCGGTAGTGACGCAGCAATCCGTACACCATCGTGGCCACGCCCAGGCCCAGGAGATGCTGGATGACGGCCACGAGGACGAGGGAGTGGAACGGCAGCAGCAGCCACAGGAACAGGGAGTAGCCGCTGGGGTTGACCACATTCGGCGACAGGTGGACGGCGCCCCACAGGTAGTCGAACGTGTCCAGCCGGAACAGCATCGCGGGCCGGAAGCCCAGCATCACCACCAGCCGGGGCACCACCGCGGCCACCAGGGCCAGCGAGAACAGCCAGTGGCGGCGGACCAGGCCGGTGAGGGATGCCAGCGGGTGCCAGCGGCGCGGTGCCCGCGCCTGGGGCGTTTCGGCGGCTGGCTGGCCCGGCCGGCCTTCGCCGGTGCCGTCCGGTCCCTGGCCGAAATCTTCCCTGACCGTCGTCACCCTGTCGTCTCCCTCGCCCCGCTCTGCCTCGACCCCGGTACATCAGCCGGCGACCCGCGGCCCGGCGCCGTCGCTAATGACGATGCCGGGCCATCTTCCGCCACGCCCGGCCGCTGCCACGGTGGCACGGGGGAACAAGCCCCGGGAGAGAACTGGAACCGCTCCAGAACATGCCTGTGACATTCCTTGCTGGCTGCCGAACGCAGTAGGCCCTCATCCTGCGAGCCCCGCCACACAGGCGCCTGGCCCAGGACCGGACCACCAGCGAACCCGCCTGGCCGTCGCGTGATCTGTGCCGTGCAGAAGTACCGTACCTGGCCATCTCATCCAGACGTACTGAATCAGCCAAACACCCGGCCGCTCCCGCACTGTGCTCATGTTAACCACATAGATCGTCAACCTCGTGCAGCGCAGGCCCAGTGTCGGACACGCCGTGCACCGGAACGCCGGGGGTGATGCGTGCCCGGCGGCGCGGGAACCAGCGTTGGACGGCGGCCGGGAGACCGCCCCGGCATGCCCTAGGCTCTGGGCTCGTGCCAGCGCAGACACCCAGCCGGCCGATCGGCGCCCACGTGCCGGTGACGGGAGGCCTCGCGGACGGCGGCCTCCGGTACGCGGCGGAGATCGGCGCCGAGACGATCCAGGTGTTCGTCTCCAACCCTCGCGGCTGGACACCGTCGGCCGGGGACGCCCGGCAGGACGCCGCCCTCCGCGATCACGTGGCCAGCACCGGGCTGCCGGTCTTCGTGCACGCCACGTACCTGATCAACCTGGGATCACCGGACCCGGTGACCCGGCAGCGATCAGCAGCGTCGCTGGCACACGCGCTCCGCCGCGGACGCGAGATCGGCGCACAGGGAGTGGTCGTCCACACCGGTTCGGCGGTGCGTGCGAGCCGGGAGCAGGCCATGTTGCGCGTCCGCGAGTGCCTGCTGCCGCTGCTCGACTCGCTCGGCGACGATGGGCCTGACCTGCTGCTGGAGCCAACGGCCGGTCAGGAGATGCTCTGCATTACCGTCGGCGACCTCGAGCCCTATCTGGAGGCCGTGGACTGGCATCCGCGGGCCGGAGTGTGCTTGGACACCTGCCACGTGTTCGCGGCCGGCCACGACCTGGCTGCGCGCGGCGGCGTGGCCAGGCTGCTGGCCGCGCTGGCACCGATCGTGGAACGGGGCCCGGCCCGCGGCGGCAGCCGGCTGCGCCTGATCCACGCCAACGACTCCAAGGACGGCTGCGGGTCGCACCGGGACCGGCACGAGAACATCGGCGCCGGCCGGATCGGGACCGCGCCCTTCGCCGCCCTCCTGCATCACCCGGCGACCAGGGGCGTGCCGTTCATCGTCGAGACCCCCGGTTCACACGCGGCCGACGTGGCCACCCTGAAGGCGCTGCGCCAGACGAGACGCCCCGCGGCCGCTCCCGCTATCCGAATGCGCTAGCATGCTTCCCGTGCGTGAGCAGTTTTGGTTTTGGTATGGCTACCGGCCCGGTATCCGGACGGTCGCCCGCCAGACCCTGCGCTGACGCGGAACGACCTCACCAGAACCCCGGGCCGGAGGCCCGGGGTTCTCTTTGTTGGGCGCAATCTTGCGATGGGCGACAGGAGGACCCGATGGTGGTGGTGATGGCCCCCGAGGCCACCCAGGAAGATGTGAACGCGATCGTTGATCTCGTGCGCACGGCGGGCGGGGACGCCTTCGTGAGCCGCGGCGTTTCCCGCACGATCGTGGGACTGGTCGGCGACGTCGATGAGTTCGGCTCGCTCAACCTGCGCAGCCGCAGCGGCGTGCTCGACGTGGTCCGGATCTCCGTCCCGTACAAGCTCATCAGCAGGGAGCACCACCCCGACCGGTCGGTGATCAAGGTCGGCGGCGTGCCGATCGGCCCGGACACGCTCACGGTGATCGCCGGCCCGTGCGCGGTGGAGACGCCGGAGCAGACGCTCACCGCCGCCCGGATGGCCAAGGCGGCCGGGGCGTCGCTGCTGCGCGGCGGCGCGTTCAAGCCGCGCACCTCCCCCTACGCCTACCAGGGGCTCGGCGAAGCGGGCCTGAAGATCCTCGCCGACGTGCGGGCCGAGACGGGCCTGCCGGTGGTGACCGAGGTAATCGACCCGGCCAGCGTCGAGCTGGTCTCGTCCTACGCCGACATGCTCCAGGTCGGCACCAGGAACATGCAGAACTTCGCCCTCCTGCAGGCGGTGGGGTCGGCCGCGAAGCCGGTCCTGCTCAAGCGGGGCATGAGCGCCACCGTCGAGGAATGGCTGATGGCCGCGGAGTACATCGCCCAGCGCGGCAACCTCGACATCGTGCTGTGCGAGCGGGGCATCCGCACGTTCGAGACCGCCACCCGCAACACCCTGGACATCAGCGCCGTGCCGGTCGCGCAGCGGCTGTCGCACCTGCCGGTGATCGTGGACCCGTCCCACTCGGGCGGGCGGCGGGACCTCGTCCTGCCGCTGACCCGGGCGGCGATCGCGGTCGGCGCCGATGGCGTCATCATCGACATCCACCCGGAGCCGAAGATGGCGCTGTGCGACGGCGACCAGGCGCTGGTGGAGTCGGACATCCGCGAGATCGCGAGCATCGCCGCGCACCTGTCGCCGCTGATGGGGCGCACCCTCACCCCGGCGCCGGTCGGCGCCAGCGCGCCCGGGCCGGAACGCCAGCCCAGCCCCGTGGGCTGAGCCCGCCGCCCCCGGCTGGCCGAGATGAGCAGCTTCAGGTTCTCGTCCAACATCTTCAGCCTCACGTCACGGGATGAGTTCGCCGCGATGTGCCGCCGCGCCGAGAACCACGGCTACGACACCATCTTCGCCGCCGATCACCTGGGGGATGCGGCCCCGTTCCAGGCGGCGGTCGCGGCGGCTGCCGCGACCGAGCGGCTGCGGATCGCCGCCGAGACCGCCGACATCGTCGGCATCGGCGGTCTCTTCCAGGTCAGGGGGCAGGCCCCCGGGGTGTTCCGGCTGTGCACTGCGGCCGAAGCTGACGATCGCGTGCGCTTTGCCCGCGACTGCGCCGGGGAACGTGCGGACAAGATCGAATGGCACGCACTGACGCAGGTGGTGAGGGTGACCGATGACCGCCGCCAGGCGGCGGCCGGCCTGGCGGAGCAGTATCGCGGCCCCGTGACCGCCGAGGAGATCCTGGAAAACCCGTTCCTCTTCGTCGGGACGGTCGAGGAGATGGCGGAACAGATCATCCGCAACCGGGACCGGTACGGCTTCACCTACTACACCGTCCACGAGCCCTACCTGGACACCTTCGCCCCCGTCATCGACCGGGTCGGTGCCCTGGAAAAGTAGGGGCGCGGCAAGGCCAATACCCCGCAGGTCAAACCCCGAATGGACGCTGCCGTGCTGGGCGCCGGTCACGGGCGGTCGGGGCGGTACTCCTGGGCGAGGCCGGCCAGTTCCTCGGCCAGGTCCGCCGCCTCCAGCCGGGCCTCGATCCGGCGCAGGTCGTCGATGCGCGCCCGGGTCTCCACATGCCGCGGCGTCAGCAGCGTGCAGCAGTCCTGATCGGGCAGCTCGGACAGGGCGAGCGTGCGGATGCGGCGCGCCTCCGCCATGATCTCCAGCTTGTCGCAGCCGATCAGCGGGCGCAGGATGGGCAGCCCGACCGCGTCGTCGAGCGCGGCGAGGTTGGTCAGCGTCTGGCTGCTCACCTGCCCCAGCGAATCGCCGGTGACCAGCGCGGCCGCCCCCAGCCGGCCGGCCAGCACCTCGCCGGTCTTGAGCATGAGCCGACGCTGGGCGACGATCTGCAGCCGGCTCGCGCCCGATGACGCCAGCCGCTGCTGCGCCTTGCCGAACGCGACCACGAACAGCCGTGACCCGCCCTGGTAGCGGTCCAGCTGATGCATCAGCCCGTAGGCCTTGTACACCGACTCGGGCCCGGTCAGCGGCATGCCGGAGAAGTGCAGGAAGTCGCAGCGCAGGCCGCGGCGCATCATCCGGTAGGCGGCGACCGGTGAGTCGATCCCGCCGGACATGAGGACAAGTCCCCGACCGCTCATCCCGACCGGCAGCCCGCCCTGCCCGGGGTAGCCCTCGGTGTAGACGAACACCTCGCGCTGGTTGACCTCGACGAACAGGGTCGTGTCGGGATGCTTCAGGTTGACCGGGTAGCTGTACTCCTGCTGGACCCGGGCGCCGATCTGCGTGGCGAGCTCGGCCGAGGTAACGGGGAACCGCTTGTCGCGGCGGCGGGCCCGGACCGCGAACGAGCCCTCCTTGCCCGCCATCAGTGCCACCGCCGTGTCGATCGCGGCATCAGGGTCCTTGGCCACCCGCACCGCCCGGCAGACGCGCGCGATGCCCATGATGTCGCGGGCGCGCTCGGCGATCCTGTCCGCCGTCAGCGCCGCGGCGGCCGCGCCGTCCTGCGCGACACGGATGACGATCACGCCGTCGCGCTGCCACAGCCGCACCTCGCCGACGTCGGCGATCGCCCGGCGGATGTTGGCCTGCAGCATCCGCTCGAACTGCTGCCGGTTGCCGCCCTTGAGCACGACCTCGCCCAGCTTGAGCAGCACACAGGGCTCGGGGAGCGTCCCGGTGGTAGCGGCGGCAGGATCCGCCAGAGGGGTCGTGGACATATTTCCAGTCTGCCAGCTAACGCAAGCCTAACCGCACGTAACCGGGTCTGGCCGGTATGGCCCGTCGGCGATAGGTTCGGCGTCATGGCGGTCAAACTCGTGGTCCTTTACAGCCACCCCGAAGACCCCGACGCATTCGACCGGCACTATTTCGACATCCACATGCCGATGGTCCGCCGGCTTCCGGGCCTGCTGCGCGCCGAGACAGGCCGGTTAGTGAATGCGCTCGACGGTGGCGCACAGTCGTTCTACCGGGTCGCCGAGCTGTATTTCCCCGACGAGGCAGCGATGGACGCCGGTCTCGCATCCGACACCTGGAAGGCGACCGCTGCCGACTATCAGCAGCTCGCCCCGCCCGGGTCCCGCATGTTCGTCGAGATCCTCGATGGCCAGGCAGGCCTCCTGGCGGGCGCCTGACGCCGTCCCGGCGCCGCCGCGGCGGCACCCCGGGACCACCCGGCCGCATCATCCGGCCGGAGGTGTCGATCCGGGGACCGGCCGTTCGACTACTACCGGAACCGGCAATCCCCTGCCGGCCGCGAAAGGTGGTGCGACGAATGAAGTACCTGTTCTTGCTCTACGGGCCGGGCCGGCCGTTCCCGCAGCCGGGGACCAGCGAGTTCCGGGAAATGCTCGAGGCCTGGAATGCCGCCACCGAGGCCATGGCCAAGGCGGGAGTGCTCATCGACTGCGCGCCGCTGCAGCCCGCCAGCGCATCGACCACGGTCCAGGTCCGCGACGGCCAGACGCTGCTCACCGACGGGCCAGCCGCGGAGATCAAGGAGCAGTTCGGCGGCTACACCCTCGTCGAGTGCGCGGACCTGGATGAGGCCCTGACATGGGCGGCCACCCTCCCCGCCGCGTCCGACCGCGCGGTGGAGGTCCGCCCCGTCATAACGGTGGAGGCTCCCCGCTGACGGCGGGCTTCGACGAGGTCTTCCGTGCCCACTGGTGGGCCGCGGTGGCCGCCGTCACGGCCCAGGTGGGCGACCTTGAGCTGGCCGAGGACGCGGTGCAGGACGCCTGCACCGCGGCCCTGGCCCAGTGGCCCGCCGATGGGATGCCGGCCAATCCCGGCTCGTGGCTGATCGGGACCGCCCGGCACAAGGCCCTGGACCGGCTGCGCCGTGAGGGCCGCCGGGCGGAAAAGGAGGCTGAGGCCGTGCGCGAGGCGGGCGCATCGCCGCCGCCACCGGGCGGCTGGCCGGCCGGCGCCGACGACGAACTCTGCCTGATCTTCACCTGCTGCCATCCGGCCCTGGACCCGGCGGCGCGGGTGGCGCTCACCCTGCGCTCGGTCTGCGGCCTGACGACGGCGGAAATCGCGGCCGCGTTCCTGGTCCCGGAGCCGACGATGGCGCAGCGGCTGGTGCGCGCCAAGCGCAAGATCCGCCAGGCCGGGATCGCGTTCCGGGTCCCGGCGCCGGAGGACCTGCCAGCCCGGCTGGGCGCGGTGCTCCGGGTGGTGTACCTGGTCTTCACCGAGGGGCACACCGCGACCAGCGGCGAAGCGCTGATCCGCGGCGAGCTGTGCGACCAGGCGATCCGGCTCGCCCGGGCGCTGGCGGGGCTGCTGCCCGGCGAGCCGGAGGTGACCGGGCTGCTCGCGCTGCTGCTGCTCACCGACGCGCGACGGGACGCCCGGGTCAGCCCCGGCGGTGACCTGATCCTGCTGGCGGACCAGGACCGCAGCCGATGGGACGGCGCCCTGATCGCCGAGGGTGAGGCGCTCGTCGAGCAGGCGCTCCGGCAGGGCCGCCCCGGCCCGTACCAGCTGCACGCCGCCATCGCCGCCTGCCATTCCGGCGCTCGCGTGTCCGCCGACACCGACTGGCGGGAGATAGCGCTGCTCTACGGCGAGCTGATCCGCCACGAGCCGACGCCGGTGGTGGAGGCGAACCGGGCGGTCGCGGTGGCCATGTCGGAGGGGCCCGCGGCCGGGCTGGTCATCCTCGACGCGGTCGGCACCGATCCCCGGCTGGCCCGCTGGCCGCAGCTGCACCTCGCCCGGGCGGAACTGCTGAGGCAGCTGGGCCGCCGCGCGGACGCCGCGGGCGCCTACCAGGCGGCGCTCCAGCTCGAGCCGCCGGTCCCCGAGCGTGCCTTCATCGGCCGCCGCCTGCACGAGCTGGAGCTGCCGGAGATGTCCTAGGACCGAGGGCTGGCCCGCAGCCAGTCCAGCACCTCCTGGGCGTGCTGGTCGGGCGGGAAGATCGGGTAGAAGACGTGCTCGATGACCCCGTCCGTGACGATCATGGTGAGCCGGCGGTAGAGCGTCATCCCGTTGACGGTGAACGTGGGCAGGCCCAGCGCACCCACCAGCGCCAGGTGCTCATCGGACAGCACGGCGAACGGCAGGTGCAACCGGTCCACGGCCTCGGCCTGGTGCTCGGTGGGCTGGCTGGACAGGCCGAATACCCGCGCCGCCCCGGCGGCCTGCAGATCGGCGTAGAGGTTGCGGAACGCGCACGACTCGGGTGTGCAGCCGCGGGCCCCGGGGATGTCATCCCATCCTTCCGGCAGCGCCACTCCCGGCCGGCCGGTCATCGGGTAGATGTACACGACCGTCCGCCCGTTGCCCAGCGCGTCGAGCGCCACCTGCCTGCCGTCGGTGGCCGGCAGGCTCAGCGCGGGCATGGCACGGCCAGGCAGGTGGCTGGCCGCGCCGTCGTTGACCGGGACCGGCAGGCCCTCCGGCAGCCGCAGCAGGTCGGGTGCGTCCATGGCTTTCTCCCTTCGGGCATCCCGGCGGTGATGCGCCCCGGCCAGCCTCACCCCGGCGATGCCGACGGGTCAAACCGGGCTGGCCACGGCCGCCGCCACCTGGGGCGCGGGAGCGTGCCAGGCTGGACCTGTGACGGACACCTCGATCAGGGACGCGGCCGCCGCCGACACCGAGGCCATCGCCAGGATCGCGATCGTGACCGGCCAGGACGAGGAGTGGTCGGGCTCGGATCCCGCCTATGTCAGGCACCTGCTCGCGCACGGCCGGCTGGTCGTCGCCGAGCACCGCGGAGCCGTGGCCGGGTTCGGCGCCACCCACCAGATCGGCACCGGCCCGGCGGCCATCACCATGCTCTGCGACCTGTTCGTCGACCCGGGCTGCCACGGGCTCGGTTTTGGCCGGGCCATGCTCGATGTGCTGTGGCACGACGGCACCCCGCGGATGACGTTCAGCAGCCTGCATGCCCATGCGCTGCCGCTGTACGCGCGGTACGGGCTCGACGCCTGGTGGCCGCTGCTGTACCTGAGCGGTGACGTGACGGCGCTGCGCGCCCCGGCGGGGTGGGCGGTCCGCCCCGCGTCGGCCGGGGAGGTGGCCGGCCTGGAGCGGCAGTGCACCGGGATCGACCGGACGGCCGATCACGAGGCCTGGGCGGCCCGCCCCGCCGGGCAGCCGGTGGTGGCCGAGCGCGACGGCCAGGCCGCGGCGGCCGGCACCGTGGGTGGGGCGGGGACCGAATTCGGGATCATCCACCTGGCGCTGCCGCCGACCAGCGGGGACGCCGGGGCCCGGGACGCGGTGCTGGCCGTGCTGGCGTGGCTGGACCCGCCCGGCGGCCGGGCGCGGGTCTGCCTGCCTGCGCCCCACCCCGCGGCCCGGCCGCTGCTGGCGGCGGGCTGGCGCAACGACGACCTCGACCTGTACATGGCGACCGAGCCGGGCCTGCTCGACCCGCGCCGGGCCGTCCCCTCGCCCGCCCTAGCCTGACCGCACCGGCCCGCCCGCCGCCGCCCGGCCCCCGGCCGGCCTGAGGACAGCCACGAGTAGTTCGGTTCTTCGCTCTCATGGGGGTCAGGATCTGAACTGGCAATGGCTGTCTACAGGATTGCCGCCGCGGGACATCTGTGGACAGCCACGTACAGTTCGGGTTTCCGCCCTCCCAGCGGCGGAAAGCCGAACTGCTGTCTGCCTGCCCCCCTTACTGGCGGGCCAGGTTGGCGGCGCCGCCGCGAAGGACGTACTTCTGGATCTTGCCGGTCGCGGTCTTGGGCAGCTCGGTCACGAACGTCACCCCGTGCGGGGCCTTGAAGTGGGCGAGCCGGTCGCGGGCGAAGGAGATGATCTCCTCCTCGCTTACCTGCTCCCCGTCGCGCAGCACCACGTACGCGTAGGGCGCCTCGCCCCATTTGTCGTGCGGGAGGCCGACGATGGCCGCCTCCACCACCGCCGGGTGGCGCAGCAGGACGCCCTCGACCTCCAGCGAGGAGATGTTCTCGCCGCCGCTGATGATCACGTCCTTGATCCGGTCACGGATCTCCACGTAGCCGTCCGGGTGCAGCACGGCGGCGTCGCCGGTGTGGAACCAGCCGTCGCCCATCGCGCGCTCGGTCGCCTCGGGGTCGTGGTAATAGCCGTCCATCACGACGTTCCCGCGCACCACGATCTCGCCAAGCGACTGGCCGTCCGCGGGCACCTCCACGCCCTTCTCGTCCACCACCAGCAGCTCGCCTGAGGTGATCAGCTCGACACCGGTCCTGGCCTTGAGCACCGCCCGGTCGGCGGACGACAGTTCCTCGTGCTCGGGCAGCGGGGCGCAGACCGTGATGAACGGAGCCGTCTCGGTCAGCCCGTAGACCTGGGTGACCTCCCAGCCGAACTCCCCCTCCAGCCGCTCGATGGTGGCCGCGGCCGGCGCAGCGCCGGCCGTCACCACCCGCACCCCGGGGGGCACTTCCCCGCGCACCTGCGGCGATGCGTTCGCGAGCGCGATCAGCACCGTGGGCGCGGCGCACAGCGAGCCCACGTGCTCGTCGCGGATCAGCCGGAACACTTCGGCCGGATCGACCTTGCGCAGGCAGATGTGCACCCCGGCCGCCGCGGTCACCGTCCAGGTGTAGGTCCAGCCGTTGGCGTGGAACATCGGCAGGGTCCACAGGTACGGCTCGCCCACCCCGATCGGCAGGTGCAGCAGGGTGCCGATCGTGTTCACCGCCGCGTTCCGGTGGGTGATCATGACGCCCTTCGGGCGGGCGGTGGTGCCGCTGGTGTAGTTGATGGTGAGCAGGTCGCGCTCGCCGATCTCGGGCCGGGTGAAGTCCGGGGCAGCGGCCGCGATCGTTGCCTCGTAGTCGATCCAGCCGTCCCGGGGGACGCCCTCGTAGGCCACGTAGTGCCGCACACCCGGCATCTGGTCGCGGACCGCGTCCAGCATCTCCAGATAGTCGGAGTGGGCGCAGACCACCGACGAGCCGGAGTGGTTGATGATGTAGACGAAGTCGTCGGCGGTGAGCCGGTAGTTGATCGGCACCAGCACCGCGCCGATCTGCGGCACCGCGTAGAACGACTCCAGCTGCGCGTGGGTGTTGGGCGCGATGGTGGCGACCCGGTCTCCCTGGGCCACGCCCAGCCCCTGCAGCGCCGCCGACCAGCGGTCGCAGCGATCGAAGAGCTGCTCGTAGGTGAGCCGCAGCCCGCCGTCGACCACTCCCTCCCGGTGGCCGTGCAGGCGCCGGGTGCGGCGGGCGAATTCCAGCGGCGTGAGCGGCACTTCCATGTCGGACCTCGGCTCCCCTGCGATGTGGCCGGCCCCTGCGGACGACCTTGACCGAACGGTAATACGCCACGGGCCCGAGCACGAGTGCCACCCGCGACCCGCCGCCGGCGCGGGCCGGGAAGGAGGCCAGGATGCGGGCGGCGCCGGGGCGGCGGGTGGTCAGGTGTTCAGGTAGGCGAGCACGGCCAGCACGCGCCGGTTGTCGTCGTCGGAGGGCGCCAGGTCGAGCTTGGCGAAGATGCTCGTGCTGTGCTTGCTCACCGCCTTCTCGGTCACGAACAGGCGCTGGGCGATCGCGCTGTTGGAGCGGCCCTCGGCCATGAGCGCGAGCACCTCCCGCTCGCGCGGCGAGAGCCGGGTGACCGGCTCGTCCCGGGCCCGCCGCACCAGCAGCTTGGACACCACCTCCGGGTCCATCACCGTGCCGCCGCCGGCCACGGCCCGGAGGGCCTCGACGAACTGGTCGTCGTTGAACACGCGGTCCTTGAGCAGGTAGCCCACCCCGCCCGCCTGGTCGGCGAGCAGCTCGCGGGCGTAGAGCTGCTCGACGTACTGGGACAGGACGAGCACCGGCAGCCCGGGCACCTTGCGCCGGGCGGCCAGCGCCGCCTGGAGCCCCTCGTCGGTGAACGACGGCGGCAGCCGCACATCCACGATCGCGACGTCGGGCCGGTGGGTGAGCAGGGCCTGGAGCAGGTCCGGGCCGGTGCCGACGGCCTCGGTTATCTCGAAGCCGTGCGCCTCCAGCAGCCTGACCAGGCCGTCCCTCAGCAGGAAGAGGTCTTCAGCGACAACAACGCGCACGGCACCTCGATGACGACGATGGTCGGCCCGCCCGGTGGGCTGTTCACCGCCAGGATGCCATCGAACGTGCCCAGCCGGCGCTCCACACCCCGCAGTCCGCTGCCCTTCGCGGGATCCGCACCGCCGACGCCGTCGTCGGTCACGGCGATGCGCAGGGCATCCCCGTCGTGCCGCATGTGGACGTCGACCGTCCGCGCGTGCGCGTGCTTCACCACGTTGGCCAGCACCTCGGCCACCGCGAAGTAGGCGGCGGACTCCACCGGCGGCGCCAGCCGGTCCGGCAGGTCGATGTCCAGCTTGGTGTTGACGGGCGTTTCCAGGGCCAGCGCCCGCACCGCGTCGCCGAGCCCCCGGTCGGCCAGCACCGGCGGATGGATGCCGCGGACCAGGTCCCGCAGTTCGGTCAGCGCCCGCGAGGACATCTCCCGCGCCTCGCCGATCATGGCGAGCGCGGCCCCGGGGCTGGTCGCGAACAGGCGTTCCGCCGCCCGCAGGCTCATGCCCAGCGCGACCAGCCGGGCCTGCGCCCCGTCATGCAGGTCACGCTCCACCCGGCGCAGCTCGGCTGCGGCGGTGTCAACCGCGTCGGTCCTGGTCTCGGACAGCCGCTGCACCCGGTTGGTCAGCCGGCTGACCAGCAGGTAGTGCATGCCCAGGGTGCGCGGGACGAGCCACAGGCCGAAGGCGAGGAACAGGAATGCCGCCAGCAGGACCGGCACGTATCCCTGCGTGCCCGCGCTGGTCAGGGCGGCGTACCACGGGCTGGGCCGGACGCCGGGCGAGGACCAGGGGACGGCCATCTGGTGCAGGCTAGCGATCTTTTCCACGTAGAGCCTGGTGCACGTCGGGGCTCTTGGGCGGGCTCGGCGCGGGGGATGACCTTGGGCAGGCCGGCGGCCTTGGGCGGGTGCGGCACGGCGGTGACGTTGCCCTTCCCGCTGGAGATCACAATCGCCTTGGGGCTGGCGAAGATCGCTTAACGCAGCGCTTGGCGGCCGGGACCGCGCCTGATCGAAGCCGCATTGGCGGCGGCCGGAGCCGGGACCGCGCTGATCGTCACCGCGTTGGCGACCTCCGCGACCTGCCGCCCGTGCTTGAACACCGCGAACGCGGCGGCGGTGCCGTAGAGCCCGAGCAGGATCAGCAGCACCGCGGCCAGGTCGGCGGCGATGCCCGGCGCCATGATGAGCACAGCGGCGGACAGCAGCAGCAGCCCGACCGTGGCCGGGTTGACGCCGAACAGCCACATCGCGATCCAGGCGATCGGCAGGAGCAGCAGCCCCCATCCCATCGCCCGGACGCGGCGCCGCCATGACGGCGGGGTCCCGGCCCGGTCGCGCGACCGGAGCCAGGCGATCACCAGGCAGATAATGCTGAAGATCGTCACCACGACCATAACGGGCCTCCGGTCCTGGTCAGCCACCCGTGGCGGCTGCTGATTCCATCGTTTCTGGCGCCCACGTCGGGGCGAGCCTGCCTCTATCCGTGGTAGCGGGAGGCGGTGCGATTGCCCGGCTGCAGAACGAGGACGCCCCCGCAGAGCAGCAGCAGGCCGATCGTGAGGAGATTGAGGCCGAACAGCCACAGCGCGATCCAGGAGACGGCCAGCAGCGCCAGCCCCCATCCCAACGCCCGGATAAGACGCCACCACGAACCGCCGCCCCGACCGCGTGACCTGAGCCAGCCGATCACCGCGCATACGGCGATGAAGATCGTCACCATGAGTCCCATCCCGGCCTCCGGTCCTGCCAGCCGCGCACCCGTGCCGACTGCCTGTTCCATGGTGGCCCCGGCGGCCCGGCGGGCGCCATGGTCCGGCACCCACTTCCCGGGGTGGGTCTAGCCCCACCCCTACGGCGCGGAGATGGGCAGCGCGGTCACGCCGTCATCCGTTGAGCATGAATCAGCCGAAGAGGAACTCGACCTCGGCGTAGCGCTCGGGCGGGACCAGCTTGAGCTCGCGGGTCGCCTCGGCCAGCGGGACCCGGGTGATCTGCGTCCCCTTCAGCGCCACCATCGTGCCGAACTCCCCGTCGTGCACCGCGTCGATGGCGTTGATCCCGAACCGGGACGCCAGCACCCGGTCGAACGCGGTCGGGGTGCCGCCGCGCTGGATGTGCCCGAGCACGGTGCAGCGGGCCTCCTTGCCGGTCCGCTTCTCGATCTCGGCGGCCAGTTGCTGCCCGATCCCGCCCAGCCGGACGTGGCCGAACGCGTCCAGCCGCTCGTCCGAGAGCGCCAGGTCGTCGGTCTCGGCCGGGCGGGCGCCCTCGGCGACCACCACGATCGGCGCGTACCTGGTCTGGAACCGGTGCTCCACGTATCCGCAGACCTTGTCCATGCTGAACGGCTTCTCGGGGATGAGGATCACGTTCGCCCCGCCGGCCAGCCCGGCGTGCAGCGCGATCCAGCCCGCGTGCCTGCCCATCACCTCGACGATCAGCGCCCGGTGATGGCTCTCGGCGGTGGTGTGCAGCCGGTCGATCGCCTCCATCGCGATGTTCACGGCGGTGTCGAACCCGAACGTGTAGTCGGTGGCGCCCAGGTCGTTGTCGATCGTCTTGGGCACGCCGACGACCGCCACCCCCCGCTCATACAGGGCCGTCGCCGTCCCGAGCGTGTCCTCCCCGCCGATCGCCACCAGCGCGTCCACGCCGAGGCCGGCCAGGTTGTCCTTGATCCGGTCGACGCCGGACCGCCCGCCCGCAGCCGCGCCGTCGGCCAGTGGGTTGGTGCGCGAGGTGCCGAGTATCGTCCCGCCTCGCGGCAGGATCCCCCGCACCGCCTGCACGTCGAGCGGGATGGTGTCGCCCTCCAGCGGCCCCCGCCACCCGTCGCGGAACCCGGTGAACTCGTACCCGTACTCCTGCGTCCCCCGCCGGACCAGGGCGCGGATGACCGCGTTCAGCCCCGGGCAGTCGCCACCTCCGGTCAGCACTCCCACTCGCATAGGGGCAACATTAGTCCCCATGAGTGTCCTCGCCATCAATGCCGGCACAACGGGGATCACCGCCCTGGTGATCTTGCCGGACGGCACCGTCGCCGCCCGCGGCTACGCCGAGTTCGCCCAGCACTTCCCGCGGCCCGGCTGGGTCGAGCACGTCCCCGAGGAGATCTGGCAGGCCACCCTGGCCGCGTGCCGCCAGGCCCTGGAGGGGGCGGGCGGTGGCACTGGCGGGCCGGCGTCGCGCGTGCCCGCGGTCACCTGCCTCGGCATCACCAACCAGCGGGAGACGGCGGTGATCTGGGACCGGGCTGACCTGGCCGCCCCGCGCCCGGCCATCGTCTGGCAGGACCGGCGGACCGCCCGGATCTGCGAAGCGCTGCGCGAGGCGGGGCACGAGGCCCGGATCACCGAGCTGACCGGGCTCCGGCTGGACCCGTACTTCACCGCCACCAAGATCACCTGGCTGGCCGACGAGGAGCCGGCCATCTGGGCGGGCCTGGCGGACGGCTCGCTGGCGGCCGGCACGGTGGACTCCTACCTGATCGCCCGGCTCACCGGCGGGCGCCGCCACGTGACGGACGCCTCCAACGCGTCCCGCACGCTGCTGTTCGACATCGGGGCCGGGCGGTGGTCGGCGGAGCTGTGCGACCTGCTGCGGGTGCCGGAGCGGGCGCTGCCCGAGGTGGTGCCCTCGACCGGGGTCGTGGGCCGCACCGACCCGGTGGCGTTCGGCGGCCTGGACCTGCCCATCGCCGGGATCGCCGGCGACCAGCAGGCGGCGCTGTTCGGGCAGGCGTGTTTTGCCCCCGGCGACGCCAAGTGCACGTACGGGACCGGGTCGTTCGTCCTGGCCAACACGGGCTCCGCCATCGCCAGCCCGGCGGCCGGCCTGGTGTCCACGGTGGCGTGGATGGACGGCTCCGGCGCGCTGACCTACGCGGCGGAGGGGTCCGTCTTCGTGACCGGGGCGGCGGTGCAGTGGCTGCGCGACGGGCTCGGCCTGATCGACGACGCGGCGCAGAGTGAGTACCTGGCGGCCAGCGTGCCCGACTCCGGCGGGGTGGTGTTCGTGCCCGCCCTGACCGGGCTCGGCGCGCCGCACTGGGATCCCGACGCGCGGGGAACGGTGTTCGGCATCACCCGGGGGACCACCCGGGCGCACCTGGCGCGGGCCACGCTGGAGGCGATCGCGTTCGAGGTGAGGGACGTGTACGACGCGATGGCCGCCCTGCCCGGCGGCCACGCGCCGGTGCTGCGCGTGGACGGCGGCGGGGCCGCGAACGGCTTGCTCATGCAGATGCAGGCCGACCAGCTCCAGGTGCCGGTCGAGCGGCCGGAGGTCGGTGAGACGACCGCCCTGGGCGCCGCGTTCCTGGCCGGGCTGGGCACCGAGGTGTGGTCGTCGCTGGACGAGATCGCCGCCACCTGGCGGCTGGACCGCCGGTTCGAGCCCGGGGCGCGCGACGAGGCCGCCCACGCCCAGTGGTGCCGGGCGGTGGAGCGGTCCAGGGGCTGGGCCCGCTAACCCGGACGGCCGGGTCGCGGGCCCAGGCCGGTGGCTCAGCCGGCCTCGAGGGCCCGGCCGAGGTTCTGGTAGGCCGCGTTGAACTGGGCCACCCTCGGCCCGACGGTGCCCGAGTCGATCTGCTCGTACTGGGCCACCGAGGTGGCTGCCCCGAGCTGCTGGAAGGCCGCCTGCACCTGATCGGTGGCCCCCGCCAGCCGGGCGGCGGCGGGGGCGGCAGAGGACGGCACCGGCGTCGCGCTGACCGCACGCCCGAAGGCGCCGATATCCGCGGCGGCCTGCTGGTCGAGCTTGGTCACGCAGTTCAGCGTGCCGGGCTGGCTCTGGCAGGCCGACATCTGCTGCGCCAGGGAGTTGAGCTGCCCGATGAGCTTGGTGTGGGCGGCGGAGACGCTGTTGACGGCGTCCACCCGGACCTCGGTACTGTTCGCCGAGTGGGAGGCGGCAATGCCGATAAAGACGGCGTACGCGACGAAGACGACGGCGCCCACGGCGATGAACAGGCCGACCAGCCTCTTCGCCGTGCTGTCCAGCACGAGGCGCCACGCCTGCGGGCCTGCGGGCCAGCTCGCCGGGAGCGGCGCCTCCCCGGGCCCCGGCTGCCCTGGGCCAGGCTGCGCGTACCCCGGCTGCCAGCCCTCGGGCTGCGCGCTACCCGGCTGCCAGCCCTCGGGCTGCGCGTAACCCGGCAGCTCAGGCCCGGCGCCGGGGGGAACGGCGGGCGGGCCGACGGCCACCGCGGCCACATCGCTGTCCGCCGGGTCGCCGAACAGCCCGCCCGGGTAGGTGCCGCTCAGCAGGATGAAGTAGCCGTAGTACCGGATGACGTACCTCATGACGGCGGCGATCGCGCGGTACAGCGGTTCCGGCATCGCCCCCGTGACCAGCACCACGAGCCAGGTCACGAAGCCGACGAGGATGGCGCTGTATCCCAGCAGGCCGGCCAGGAGCCAGGCCGGGATCACCAGGATGATCCGGAACAGGACGGCAAGCCGGTTCAGCCGGCCAGGGGCAAGGGACACCCGCACCGGATAGTCGTCATCACCCATGGTGAACGGCGGGTACCGGTCGGTCAGTAGCCACATGTAGGCATTGACCCGGACGAACCAGCGGAGCCAGTCGGTAAGGAAGCCAGCCAGGCCGGCCAGCAGCCGGCCGGTGAACAGGGCGGCGAACCAGCCGATGATCGCCGCGAACTCCGCGACGATAGTTAGCACGTACAGCACGATGAACTGCGGGATGGCCAGCAGCAGCCGGAACAGCACAGTCACCCGCCGCTGCGGTGCCGGGCCTGCGAAGGCCATCAAGATTTCGTCTCCGGTCCGTGAGACCGGTGCCGCGGACGGGGATACCCCGGCCCCCAGCGGAAGTTCGGTCACTTCGGTGCTCCCCTTTTTGAGCGGCACCTTAGCGGTTGCTGGGAGAAGCATGGAGACTATCTGCGAGAAAGGCCGACGCCCGGAGCGCCCGGGACGCCGGACGCCCCGCCCTAGCGGAGAATCGCGTCCCACGTGCCGCTGAGCTGGTGCAGCTGAGGGCCGGGCCCGCCGGGCCGCCGTCCAGGCCCGCCGGGCCGCCGCACCGGAGCGTCACCGGCCCGCCCCGGCCAGCGTTCAGCGCTACGAGGTGTACGGGAGCATCGGCCAGCCGGCCTGACCGTCCCCGCCCGGCGACAGGTGCCGCGATGGGCGGCCTGGCGCGGGCAGCGTGCCGGTGGCTAGGCGCCGTCCGGGCCCGGGCCGGAGGTCACCGGGCGCTCGGCCGGGGCGGGCTCCCCGTCCTCGGGGCCCGGCGCCGGGCCCGCCCGTCCGGACGGCGGCGCGGGCGCTGGTGCCGATCCGGCCCACCGGAGCGTCGTCGGCGCTGATGCCGGCGCGGGCGCTGGTGCTGATCCGGCCCGCCGGGGCGTCGGCGCGAGCCGCCGGCCGGACCGCAGCCGGTTCTTGGCCTGCTGTGCGTACTCGTCCACGTACTCCTGGCCCGACAGTTCCATCAGCGCGTACATGATCTCGTCGGTGATCGCCCGCAGCACCAGGCGGTCCGACTCCAGGCCTGCATAACGGGAGAAGTCAAGCGGCTTGCCGAACCGGACGCCGGGCCGGAACCGCAGCCGCGGCCACAGCCTGCCGGGCGGCATGAGCTCGAACGTCCCCGTCATGGCGGTCGGTATCACCGGTGCGCCGGACTCCAGCGTGAGCCGGGCCACCCCGGTCTTGCCCCGGTAGAGCCGCCCGTCCGGGGTCCGGGTGCCCTCCGGGTAGATGCCGAGCAGGCTGCCCTCGGCCAGCACCCGCAGGCCGGTCGCCAGCGCCCGCTCGCTGGCCTCTCCCCCGGCCCGGTCAACCGGGATCTGCCCGACCCCACGGAAGAACGCCTTGCTGACCAGGCCCTTCAGCCCCCGGCCGGTGAAGTATTCGGCCTTGGCGAGGAAGGTCACCTTCCGCGGGAGCGGCAGCGGCGCGAAGAAGTGGTCCGCGAACGACAGATGGTTGCTGGCCAGGATGGCCGGTCCCTCGCGGGGCACGTTCTCGGTCCCCTCCGCCCACGGGCGGAACACGAGCGCGAGGACCGGCCAGAGTATGGCCTTCACCACCCAGTAGAACACGTCCACATCGTCCCACGTGATCGGCGGGAATCGATGCCTCCGGAGCCGGACTGATTCGTTACCCGGCCCAGGACCCCGTGACGAGGATGCGCGCCCACCGGCTGGCGTGCGACGATTCCAGCAGGCGTGCGCATGCACGGGAGAGGTGGGTCGGGCATGCCAGTGATGCCGGGCGCGGAGCCCTTCTTCCACTCCGGCGGCAGCACCGGGGTCCTCCTCTGCCACGGGTTCACCGGCAATCCCTCGTCGATGCGGCCCTGGGCGGACCGCCTCGCGGCGACGGGCCTGACCGTATCGCTGCCCCGGCTGCCCGGACACGGCACCACGTGGCAGGAGATGGCCGGCACCCGCTGGGAGGACTGGTACGCGGAGATCGACCGCGCCTATGAGGAACTGCGCGGGCGGACGGGCGAGATCTTCGTCATGGGCCTGTCGATGGGCGCCACCCTCGCGCTGCGGCTGGCCGAGCTGCGCGGGGATGGGGTGGCCGGGCTGGTACTCGTCAACCCCTCGCTGACCGCCGACAACGTCCTCGCCAGGCTGGCGCCCGTGTTCGGGCACGTCGTGCCGTCGGTCAAGGGGATCGGGAGCGACATCAAGAAGGAAGGCGCCCACGAACTCGCCTACGACCGGATACCGGGCCGGGCCGCCGCCTCCCTGGCGGCGCTGTGGAAGCTCACCAGGCAGCGGCTCGGCGACGTGAGCCAGCCCGTGCTGGTGTACCGCAGCACCGCCGACCACGTGGTCGGCCCGGCCAGCGTACGGATCCTGCGGGAGGCGCTGCCCGCCGGGCAGCTGACCGTCCGCGAGCTCGGGAATAGCTACCACGTGGCGACGCTGGACAATGATGCGGACGAAATCTTCGCGGGCAGCCTGGAGTTCGTCCGCGCCCACAGCCGCGCGGGGCGGGAGTGAGGGGGTGAACGGAAGCGATGGCAGGTGAGGCCCGCGACGAGGAGGCCACCTGGCGCGAGCTGGTCGCCCAGTACAGAACCCCGGCAGCCCCCGATGGCGCGGTGCCCTGGCCGGTCCGGGAGGAACTGTCCACCGCCCAGCAGGCGCCGCCCGGCGCGTCCGACCCGGCCGGTGCTCCCGGCTCAACAGACACCTCCATGGACACAACGGATGGACGTGGCGCATCCGCTGCCTCCGGCACCCCCCGTACCGGCACTCACGGCACTGGCGATCCCGGCACTGGCGATCCCGGCACTGGCGATCCCGGCACTGGCGATCCCGGGAACGGCGATCCCGGGATCGGCCGTGCCGCCGGTCCCGGCGGGCAGGCCGGACCACGCGCCGACGGGGAAGACGCGGGTACGGCCCCGCCGCCCCCACGGGGATGGGATCCCGTCCCCGGCGTGATTCCCGCCCAGCCCCAGAGCCGCATCGTCCGGCCGGCGGCCCCGGCGCCGATCCCGCCCGCCGGCGACGACGAACATTACGTCCCGCCGGTCCCGCCGCCGCTGCCCCGGCTGGACCCGGTGAGCAAGGGAGCCTGGGCGGCGCTGTTCGGCGGGCCCGGGTATCTGTTGCTGGCCGTCCTGCTCGGCTGGGTGGTGCCGAGCTGGGCGGCGTTCTGCGCGGTAGGCGCCTTCGTAGGCGGGTTCGCGACCCTCGTCGTCCGGATGGGCGACCGGCCGCCTGATGATTCCGGCCCCGGCGACGGGGCCGTGGTGTAGGAACGGTCCCGTCGGGCTGTCGGTCCCGTCGGGGCTGTCGGTCCCGTCAGTTCCGTGAGTCCCGTCTGGCCCGGCCGGCCCGCCCGTCCGGTGCCGCGACGGCGCCCCGGGCGAGGTCGGCGGCACCTACGATTCCTGCGTCGGCCCCGAGCTGGGCCAGCTTGATCTGCGCCTGGTGACGGTGCGAGCCCCCGGGCAGCGCCTTCTCGAAGGCCGCGCGGGCCGGGCCGAGCAGCAGCTCCCCCGCGTCGGACACGCCGCCTCCGATGACGAAGCAGCCCGGGTCGAGGATGGCTGCCAGGTCGGCCAGGCCCTGGCCCAGCCACCCGCCCACCGTCGCGAAACAGCGCGCCGCCACCGGGTCGCCCTCCCGTGCGGCCTGCGTGACCTGCGAGCCGGTGATCCCGTCCGGGCTCCCCCCGGCGAGCTGAAGCAGCCGTACCGCGGCCCCGGGCGAACGCTGGGCGAACTCGCGCGCCTCGGCCACCAGGGCGCTGCCGCTCGCGTACTGCTCCCAGCAGCCGCGGTTGCCGCACCCGCACAGCCGGCCGTCGGGCACCACCCGGTAGTGCCCCGGTTCACCGGCCATGCCCCACTGGCCGCGGTAGAGCCTGCCGTCCAGCACGATGCCGGCCCCGATGCCGGTCCCGACCCCGACGAAGACGACATGCGCATGGCCACGCGCCGCGCCGAACCGCACCTCCGCCCAGGCGCTGGCGTTCGCGTCGTTCTCCACCACCACCGGCAGCCCGATGAGGCCCTCCACCCGCAGCCGCAGCGGCTCCTCGCGCCATGCCAGGTTCGGCGCGAACCGCACGCTGGCGCGTTCCTCGTCGATGAATCCGGCCGCCCCCAGGCCAACGGCCTGAACCCGGTGACGGCTCAGCAGCTCGGTGACCGCCCCGGCGATCACCTTCTCGGTACGGGCCGGGCTGGATGAGGGGGTGGCCCGGCGCAGTTTCTCGACTACCGTCCCGTGCTCATCGACCACCCCGGCAGCGACCTTGGTACCCCCGACATCAACCCCGATCGTCAGGCTCATGCGGCGGCTCTTCCGCGGGTCCCGCCGATTCGGGCGCTTCTGCCGGGCCCGGGGCCGCCTCCGGGTCCGTCCTGGCCGGGTCCGTCGAGGCCGAGTCCGTCGCCGGCCGGGCTCGAAGCGGCCGGGTCTGCCGCGGCCGGGCTCGAAGCGGCCGGGTCTGCCGCGGCCGGGCTCGAAGCGGCCGGGTCTGCCGCGGCCGGGCTCGAAGCGGCCGGGTCTGCCGCGGCCGGGTCTGCCGCGGTCGGATCTGTCGCGGTCACATCCGCCCAGACCGAGCTGGGCGGCGCTTGTCCCTGCCCGGCGCCTGTCCGGGCCGCCCGGCCGGTCGCGGCCAGGGCCGACTCGAAGACGGACCTCGCGTCGCGGGCGAGCACCCCGACCGCCTCGCCCGCCGCCGACATCTGCGAGCTCACCCCGGGCCCCGATTCCCTGAGCACCCGCGCCGCCCGGCAGATGGGGCACCACGCGCACTCGGGCGCCTCGGCGGCCGGCGGGGCGGTGGCCCTCGACCACACGTCGGCCGGCCCTCCGCCGACGCCCAGCGCGGAGCGGATCTGGTCGCTGACCTCGCGGCTCACGCTGCGTGCTCCCGAGCGGACGAGCCACCGCTGGAAATCGCCGATCGGGTCCTGGCCGGACCGGCTGGGCTCCTGTGTCACGTCCCGTCTCCTCTCCCGGCTTCGGCCCGATCCCTGAGCCCTTTCAGCGCGGTCTCGATGATCGTCTTCTCCGCCCGGCGCTTCAGCATTCCCGGCATCGGGATCCGGACATCCACCGCGAGATCATAGGTCACTTTGGTACCTCTATCGGCATCAGCCAGGAGGTATCCGCCGCTGAGAGCGGTGATGACCGATCCGGGCTCGGCCAGATCCCACCGCACCCTGTCGTCACCGTCCCAGTCGTAGGCGAGCACGTAGTTGTCCTTGATCACCCCGGCGTCCAGGACGAACCGTACCTGGCTGGCCCGGCCGCCGCCGTCATGGCCGATGACCTCGGCCGACCGTACGGCCGAGGCCCATTCCGGGTAGGCCGCGAAGTCCGCGATCACCGCCATGACGTCCGCCCTGGGTGCGGCGACGGTGATGCTGGCTGTCGTCCTGTCGGCCATGTTCGGAGCGTACCGCTACAGATCGAGCACATAGGGCGCCCCGGTGGCGCGGAAGTGGCCCACGTTGATGCATTCGGTGCGCCCGATCCGGGTCCGGCGGGCCAGCGGCTGGTGCACGTGGCCGAACAGCACATAGCGGGGCTGGGTCTGCCTGATGTGACCGAGCAGCGCCTCACTGCCCCGCTCCACCCTCCGGGCGACCGTGTCGTACAGCAGCTGGGGAACGGCCGGCGGGATGTGGGCGCACAGGACATCGACCGTCCCCACCGCCGCCACCTTGGCCGCGTACTCGTCATCGCCGATCTCGTTCGGCGTCCGGTAGGGCGAGCGCAGCCCGCCGCCGACGAACCCGAACGTCCAGCCCGCGAGCTCCACCCGCTCCCCGTCGAGCACGCGGTGCCCGGGGCGCAGGTGCTCGCCCCACATGTGGGGGATGTCCACGTTGCCGTAGGTCAGGTAGGCGGGCTCGGGCAGCGCCGCGAACAGCTCCGCGTACTGGCGGGAGGCGGCATCGCGGATGTGCTGGGCCGGGTCGCCGCCGAGCCGCTGCCAGAGCCCGGCGGACATGGCCCGCGCCTCGTCGAACCGTTTCGCTGTCCGCAACGCGACGAACTGCCGCGCCGCCTCCACGCCGAACAGCTCGGCGAAGATCCCCTGCCCGTGGTCGGCGTAGTCCACGAACAGCAGCAGGTCACCCAGGCACAGCAGTGCGTCCGCGCCCTTCGCCGCGCCGTGCAGCGGCCCTGCCGCCCCGTGCACATCGCTGACCACATGAACCCGCATGCCGTCACCCTAAGGCGGCCGCCCCCGCCGGCCGGGCCCGCGGCCGCGAACTGGCACACGGCGACCCTGGGCGCTCCCGCATAAGCTACCTAGTGGCACGGCCCGTGCCCGATCGCCCGCGGCCCTGCCGGTCAGGTGGCCCGGTGCAAGGAGGCTCAATGCGGGAATACAGCACCCCGGCGGCCGTTGACGTGCCCGCTTCCGCGCGCCTGACCGACACCGTCTTCGAGCGGGCGGAGCATGACCCGGGACTTGTTGTCATGCGGCGCAAGGCGAGCCTGGCACCGGCCGCGGTCACGCCGGGCGGCCGGGAAGCGGCGTGGCAGGACATCGCGGCGCGCCAGTTCCGCGACGAGGTCGCCGCGCTCGCCAAGGGGTTCATGGCGGCCGGGATCGGCGAGGGTGACCGGGTCGCCCTCCTGTCGCGTACCCGCTACGAGTGGACGGTGGTCAACTACGCGCTCTGGGCCGCGGGCGCGGTCACGGTCCCGGTGTACGAAACCTCCTCCGCCGAGCAGGTGGAGTGGATACTGACCGACTCGGGCGCGCAGGCGATCGTGGTCGAGACCCCGGCGCACCTGGAGGCGATCGGCGAGGTGCTGCGCGGCTGCCGGGCGTGCGGCGGACGTGGCTGATCGAGGCCGATTCGGCCGCCCCGTCGCTCGACGCGCTGGTGGCCGAGGGCGCCGGGGTCGGCGAGGCCGACCTCGCCCAGCGCCGGATGTCGGCCGGGGCCGGGGACTTCGCCACGATCATCTACACCTCGGGCACCACCGGCCGCCCGAAGGGGTGCGAGATCACCCACGGCAACCTGCTGGCCAACGCGAGGAACGCGGTCCGTTCGCTGTCGGCGATCTTCGACTCTCCCGGCGCGTCAACCCTGCTCTTCCTGCCCCTCGCGCACTCGTTCGCGCGCCTCATCGAGGTGGGCGCCATCGAGGCGGGCGCCGTGCTCGGCCACATCCCCGACGCGCGAACGCTGCTGCCGGATCTGGCCACGTTCCAGCCCACGTTCATCCTGGCTGTCCCCCGCGTGTTCGAGAAGCTCTACAACGGCGCGGAGCAGCAGGCGTCGAAGAGCGGGGTCAGGGGCGCGATCTTCCACGCGGCGGCCAGGACGGCGACGGCGTGGAGCCGTGCGCTCGGCACCGAGGACAGGCCCTCGCCCGGCGGGGCCAGCGAGCCGGGCCCCGTGCTGCGCCTCCAGCATGAAATCTACGACCGGCTGGTCTACCGCAAGCTCCGCGCCGCGGTCGGCGGCCGGGTGCGCTACTCGGTGTCCGGCGGCGGCGCCCTCGGGGAACGGCTCGGCCACTTCTTCCGCGGTGCGGGGATCACCATCATCGAGGGATACGGGCTCACCGAGACCACCGCCGCCGCCACGGTGAACCGGCCCGGCCGCAACAAGATCGGCACCGTCGGCCAGCCGCTGCCGGGCGTGTCCGTGCGGATCGCCGAGGACGGCGAGATCCTCCTCACCGGGCTCAACCGCTTCGTCGGATACTGGCACAACGACGCCGCGACGGCGGAGGCGCTGACCCACGATGGCTGGCTGAGTACCGGCGACATCGGCGAGCTCGACGGCGAGGGCTACCTGCGGGTGACCGGCCGGAAGAAGGAGCTGATCGTGACCGCGGGCGGCAAGAACGTCGCGCCCGCCGTGCTCGAGGACCGGATCCGCGCCCATCCGCTGGTCAGCCAGGCCCTGGTGGTAGGAGACGGCCGGCCCTACGTGGCTTGCCTGATCACCCTGGATCCGGAGGCCGTCCACACCTGGCTGGCCCGCCGGAACCGCCCGGTGGATACCAGCCTGAGCGCCCTGACCAGCGACCCGGATCTGATCGCCGAGCTCCAGGCGGCGGTGGACGACGCCAACAAGGCGGTGTCCCGGGCCGAATCCATCAGGCGGTTCCACGTGCTCGACACCGACTTCACCGAGCAGGCCGGGTACCTGACGCCATCGCTCAAGCTGCGCCGCAACGTAGTCACGAAAGACTTCGGGGATCAGATCGAGGCGCTCTACTCCTGACCGGCGGCGCCGGCGCCGGGACGCCGCTCGGCGGCACGGGCCGCCGCTCAGCTGGGGCCGGGAACCGCTGGCCGCCACCGGGCACCGTCAGCCGCCGGGCACCGTCAGCCGCCGGGCACCGTCAGCCGCCGCCGGGCACCGCTCAGCCGGCCAGGATCTCCTGCAGCCGCCGCGCGACCAGGTCCCACCGCCATTCCTGGTCCACCCAGGCCAGCCCCTTCTCCCCCATGGCCCGGGCGCCGACCGGGTCGGTGAGCAGATACACCAGCCGGTCAGCGACGCCCGCGGGGCTGCGGCCCGCCACCACGTAGCCGGTCTCACCGTCCCGGATGGCGTCGGGCGCGTTGCCGGAGTGGCCGCCGATCACGGGCAGGCCGGTCGCGGACGCCTCCAGGTAGACGATGCCGAGACCCTCCACGTCCAGGCCGTGCCTGCGGGTACGGCAGGGCATCGCGAACACGTCCCCGGCGTCGTAATAGGAGGGCAGCTCGGGCCACGGCACGGACCCGGTAAAGATGACCGAGCCGGCCACCCCAGCAGGCCGGCCAGCCGCCCAGCCGGCCAGGCGTACGGGCCGCCGCCGACCAGCAGCAGCGCGGCGTCCGGCACCCCCGCCCGGACCTGCGGCCAGGCCCGGATCAGCGTGTCCTGTCCCTTGCGCGGCACCAGCCGCGACACGCAGACCACCACCGGCCGGCCGCCAGCCCGAGCCGTTCCCGGACGGCAGCACCCCCCGCGCCCGGCCGGAAGGCATCGGAGTCAACGCCGGGCGCGAGCCGGGCCATCCGCGCCGCCGCCGCGGGTGACAGCGCCCGGGCGAGCCGCACCCGGGTGTATTCGCCGAGGTAGGTGACCGTGTCCACGGAATCCCCGATGCGGCGGAGCAGGCTGCGCGCGCCGGGCAGCACCGCCCAGCCCGCCTCGTGCCCGTGGGTGATGGCGACCAGCCGCCGCGCACCGGCCCGCCGCAGCGAGGGCGCGAGCAGGCCGAGCGGCGCCGCCGCGCCGAACAGCACCGTGTCGCAGCCGTCGCGTTCGAGCAGCCGGGCCGCCCGGCGCGCCACCGACGGCACGGGCAGCATGAGGGACGTCGGATGGCGTTCGACCGGAAACGGCTGGGCCGCGTCGAAGTCGGCCGCTCCCTCCCAGGCGGGTGCGTAGACGGTGACGCTGCCTTCCGGCAGCCGGAGCGCCAGGGCATGCACGAAGGACTGGATCCCGCCGGCCCGTGGCGGGAAGTCGTTGGTCACGATCAGGACCTTCGGCATCGCGCTCCCCGCATCGCGGGCACATCCAGATGCCCGGCCCGGTGACGGTAACGGGAGCGATTCTAGTGGTCCCGTTACCGCCTGCCGGGCACCGGCGGCGGTCCGCCGGGCGACGCCGGGCGGCTCAGCGGCCGGCGGTCACGGGCGGACGGCGGAGTCCAGGTTCGCCGCGTACCAGGAGTTCGACAGGCTGACCTCTTCCACGTTCTGGCCAGGTTGAGGCGCGTCGATGAGCATGTTGTTGCCCACGTAGATGCCCACGTGGCTGTCACCGGCGAACTCGAGGATGTCGCCGGGCTGGAGCGCGGAGAGCGACACCGAGGGCAGGCCGGCCTGCGCCTCGCTGGTGCGCGGGATCGCGATCCCGGCCGCGGCCCACGCCTGCATCATCAGCCCGGAGCAGTCGAACCCGGCCCCGCACGGCCCGGTGCCGCCGAAGACGTACGGGCAGCCGAGCTGCGCAAAGGCGAACGCAACCGCCTTCCCGGCCTGGGTGTTGGTGGGGACGGTGTTGGTCCCCCCGACGAGGGCCCCGCCGCCGATCAGGTCGGCCTGCTGCTGCGCGGTGAGGGTGTTGAGCAGGGTCTGCTGCTTGTTGATGAGCTTGTTCAGGTTGGCCTTCTGCGACGCCAGCTGCTTCGTGAGCGAGGCCACGGCCGTCTCGGTCCGCTGGCCGGTCTGCTTGGCGTCGGCGAGCGCGCGGGCCGTCAGGTTGACCTGCGTGAGCTGCTGCTGCCGGGAGGTGGACAGGTGGGTCAGGATCGCCGACTGGGCCAGCAGCGTCTGCGGGCTGCCCGAGGTCAGCACGCCCAGCGGGGAGGTCATGCTGCCGCTCTCGTAGGCGGTCGAGGCGATCTGGCCGATCGCGCCCTGCATGGCGTGGAACAGCACCTGGTCCCGGGAGATCTCCTGGTTGACCAGCTTCAGCCGCTGCCGCGCCCCGGACAGGTCCTGCGACGCCTGGTCGTATCGCTGGATGAGCCAGTTCTCCTGGGCGGTCAGCTTGTTGAGCCTGGCCTTGACCTGGCTGACGGTCGGCTTGGGCGATGCCCCCGCCGCTCCGGCGGTCATCAGCAGCCCGACGGCGCTGATCATCGCGGCGGCGGCGAACACGCCGCGGCGGATGAGGGGGGACCGGATGAGTAGACGCGTACCCACGTAGTGACCCGCTCCTTCTCCCCACCCCACCGAACCGGTTGATCTACCCGGGCTTGGGCGGCTGAGTCAACGCCCTACGGCCGGGCCGGGGAACGGCCGCGACCGACTCACCCGTGGAGGTTCCTCAGGAGGGGGGCCGAGGAGCCTCCGGTGGGTCTCCGGCTCCCCGGCGTGCCGCTGGGCGGCGGGGTGGCCGGGGCTTCGGCGGTGGCCGATCACCGTCGCCCATCATGACGACTGCGGAGTGATGCGACCGGGCCCGACATTAGTGAAACCAGGACGGCGAATTCAACCGCTTCGCGCACTCCCGTCCCACGTTTCTCCCATTACGGCACATTCCGGGCAAGCTGTGACACCAGGTACAGGTCAGGACGCCCGTGCCACCGGCTCCCGCATGCGCAGCGGGGACACCAGCCTGGCGTCCGCCAGGACCCGCAGGGCTCGCCGTTCCGCCTCACCGATCTGGGTCGCCGACTGGCCCGGCGGCCCGAGCAGCGCCGTGACCACGCAATCAGCGCAGGCGATGTCCCGCATCACACACCGCTCGCAGTCAATCAGCATGATCCCTCCATCAGGAACGGCCATCGCCGGCGGCCGGGGCACCGGCCGCAGCAGCACACACGCTATGAGGTGCCACCGACACTTCTTCCTTGCCGGCCTCGCGGCCTTTCGCTGGCGACCTCAAGGTTTTCGTTGCCGGCATCACGGCCTTTCGTTGCCGGCCGTCACGGCTCGTCGCTCCCACCTTGTCCGGCCGGGACCGTAGCCGGGTGGGCCTGGGGCGCGCGGCCGCGGCGGGTGGTACCGGCGCGCCTGGGCAGGACTGTCGGTACCTCGTCCTACCGTTGCAACGTGATCACCCGGGCAACAGCGGCGGAACCGGCACCGGGCAGAAGCCGTCCGCTCGATGAGATCAATTTCGTCATCGTCAACGTCGAGACGACCGGCTGGACCCCGGGTGTGGCGCGGATCACCGAGATAGGCGCGGTCAAGATCAGCGCCGGTCACCAGCTCGGGCAGTTCTCGTCGCTGGTCAATCCCGGCGGCGCGATTCCCGAGCACGTTGCGGCGCTCACCGGCATTAGCGACGCGATGGTCGCGGCCGCGCCCCCGCTGGCGGAGGTGCTGCCCGCCTTCCTGGCCTTCGCGCGCGGCTGTGTGCTCACCGCGCACAACGCGCCGTTCGACGTCGGCTTCCTGGCGGCCGCGTGCCAGGCCTGTGACCTGCCCTGGCCGGACTTCCCGGTGGTGGACACGGTGGAACTGGCCCACTGGGTGCTCAGTGAGGACGAGGTGCCCAATTGCAAGCTGTCCACCCTCGCGGAGTTCTTCGGGGCCCGGACCACCCCCCGGCACCGCGCGCTCGCGGATGCCCTCGCCACCGCGGACGTGCTGATGGGCCTGCTGTCCAGGCTCTCCGCGACCGGTGTCGGCACGCTCGACGAGATGCTCGCCGTCCAGGACCTCGCCCGGCGGCGATACCGGTCCCGGCCCTGGGTGATCCGGGCCGTCCGCGCGGTCATCCGGGCCGTCTCCCGCGGGTCCTCTCGCCGGGGGGTACGCTACCGGCGATGGCTGGGCATCGGCGCCCGAGGAGGCAGACGTGGTCACCGCGATCGTCCTGGTGAGAGCCGACGTGGCGCGCATCCCGGAAACAGCGGAGGCGATAGCCCAGATCCCGCAGGTCAGTGAGGTCTATTCGGTCACCGGCGAGTTCGACCTGGTGGCAATGGTCCGGGTGCGGGCACACGAGGAGCTGGACGAGGTCATCCCGGGCACGCTGAACCGGGTGCCCGGTGTGACCCATACCGAGACCCACATCGCCTTCCGCACCTATTCCCGGCACGACCTCGAGGCCGCGTTCGCCATCGGCTACCCCGAAGCCACCTGACCCGCGCGCCCGCCCCGGCGCATGGCTGGCCGGGCCGCGGCCGTGCCGCGGCGGCTGGTCAGGCCGGAGGCGGGGCCAGCCGCTGGCTGGCCGCCACCCAGCGGTCCAGCAGGGCGCGGGCGGCACCCGAGTCCAGCACGGCCGCCGCCCTGGCGCAGCCGTCGGCGAGCGCCTGCTCCAGGCCGCCCGCCCCCGGGACGCCCGCCGCGGCGGCCAGCGCGGCGGCGGCGTTGAGGACGACGGTGTCCCGGATCGGGCCTGGCTCGCCGCCCAGCACGCTGCGGGCCACGCTGGCGTTGTGCGCCGCGTCCCCGCCGCGCAGGTCGCCGGGCTTGGACACCATCAGCCCCAGCTCGGCGGGATCGAGAACGGCCTGGCTGACCTCGCCGGCGTGGACCACCCAGACCGTGGACGTGTCCGTCGTGGTCAGCTCGTCCAGCCCGTCATCGCCGTGGAACACCAGCGCCGAGCAGCCGCGCCCCGCCAGCACCCCCGCGATGATCGGGCCCATGCGCGGGTCGGAGACCCCGACCGCCTGCGCACCGGGGCGGGCTGGGTTGGCCACCGGACCCAGGAAATTGAAGACCGTCGGCACCCCGAGCTCGCGCCGGGGCGCGGCGGAGTGGCGGTAGGCCGGGTGGTAAAGCGGCGCGAACAGGAACGCGATGCCGACCTCCTCAGCCAGCTGTGCGCTGCACTCCGGCGGCAGGGTGATCACCACCCCCAGAGCTTCCAGCACGTCCGCCGCCCCGCAGGCCGAGGAGGCCGCGCGGTTGCCGTGCTTGGCCACCCGGGCGCCCGCCGCGGCGGCGACGATCGCTCCCATGGTGGAGATGTTGACCGTGTGCGCCGCGTCGCCGCCGGTGCCGACCAGGTCCACCAGCGGGCCCGGCACGCTTATCGGGGTCGCGCGGTCCAGCATCGTCTCGGCCAGCCCGGTCACCTCGGCGACCGTCTCACCCTTCATCCGCAGCGCCACGCCAAACCCGGCGATCTGGGCCGGCGTCGCCGCACCGTCCATGATCTCGCCCATCGCCCAGGCGGTCTCCCCGGAGGTCAGGGCCTCTCCCTTGACCAGCGTGCCGATCAGCCCGGACCAGGTAGGTGTGTCCATGGGTCAGGCCTGGGCGACCGCGCCGCGCTGGCGCATGAGGCCCGCCAGGGCGCTGGCCAGCGCCCGCGGGTCAACCGGGTGGCTGATCACCTCGTCCGCCCCAGACCAGGTGGCGAGCCAGCCGTCATCAGGCCTGCCGATGATCAGCAGCACCGGTGGGCAGGCGTGGATCTCGTCCTTGGCCTGCCGGCAGACTCCCATGCCCCGGCCGGCTGCGCCTCGCCGTCCAGCACCATGACGTCCGCCCCGCCCGCGTCGAGCAGCCGGAACAGCGCAGGCTGGGTGGCCACCTCGATGATCTCAGCCTCGGGCACATCGGTCGCCGGGCGGCGGCCGATGGCCAGCCGGATCCGCGCTCTGGTGTCCGCATCGTGGCTGTAAATGACGACCTTCATGGAGTGGATCGTACCTATCCCGTGAGCCGGCCGAAGTTCCCCCGCACCGACACGGGGGGTCGCCCAACGCTCGCCTACGCGATGTCGTAATAATGACCCCGTGGCCACAGCATCCGCGACACAGACTCCGCCTCGATCGCCGGCCAGCCGGCCGAACCTGGTCAGCGTCGGCACCATCGTTTGGCTGTCTTCTGAGCTGATGTTTTTCGCGGCGCTGTTCGCGATGTACTTCACCATCCGCTCGGTCGACAAGAGTCAGGGGCTGCCCTGGCCCGGCGCCCACCTCGACCTGGCGCTGGGGACGATCAACACGACGGTGCTGCTGCTGTCCAGCGTCACCTGCCAGATGGGCGTGTTCGCGGTTGAGCGCGGCCAGATCAGGCGCATAGGCAGCATCTTCAACCCCGCCCGGTGGGGCCTGCGCGAGTGGTACGTGCTCACGTTCTTCATGGGCCTGTACTTCGTCTGCGGCCAGGGATACGAGTACCTCAGCCTCATCCGCGACCAGGGGCTGACCCTGTCCTCCAGCGGGTACGGCTCGGTGTTCTACATCCCCACCGGGTTCCACGGCCTGCACGTGACCGGCGGCCTGATCGCGTTCCTGTTCCTGCTCGGACGCACCTACGCGGCCAAGACCTTCACCCAGGAGCAGCAGGTCAGCGCGATCGTCGTCTCCTATTACTGGCACTTCGTGGACGTCGTGTGGATCGGGCTGTTCACGACGATCTACCTGATCCGCTAAAGAGCTGCTGATCTGATGCATCTCCTGAACCGAAACCGAGGCAAGAAGTGAGCGGGATCAAGCGGTGGCGCAGGCAGCGGGCCGCCCGGTACACCGTCCTCATGCTGGGGCTGGCCGCCATCGCGGTGGTGTACGCGGCCGTCACCGGGGCCGGCAGCGCGGCGTCCGCGGCCACGCCCGGCGGCCCGTCGCCGGCCGACATCGCCCAGGGCAAGGCGATCTTCGCGGACACCTGCTCCTCATGCCACGGCATGAACGCCCAGGGCACCTCGGCGGGCCCGGGCCTGGTCGGCGTCGGCGCCGCCGCCGTGGACTTCCAGATGAGCACCGGCCGGATGCCGGGCAAGGACCTCGACGCGGAGATGCCGCGCAAGCCGGTGACGTTCACCACCGAGCAGATCCACCAGGTCGCGGCGTATGTCTCGTCCCTGAGCGGGGGCCCGGCGATCCCCTCGGCCGCCCAGGTCGACCCGGCAGGCGGCGACCTCGCGCTGGGCCAGCAGCTGTTCATCACCAACTGCGCGCAGTGCCACAACTTCGCCGGCGCGGGCGGCGCGCTCACCTACGGCAAGTACGCCCCGCCGCTGACCCATTCGACCCCGACGCAGATCTACGAGGCGATGCTCACCGGCCCGGAGGCCATGCCCGTGTTCAGCGACACCACCGTCACCCCGGCCCAGAAGCGAGACATCATCGCGTACGTGACCACGGTCCGCTCCGAGCCGAACCCCGGCGGGTTCAGCCTGGGCCGGGTCGGGCCGGTGACCGAGGGGCTGGTGGCCTTCCTCGGCGGGATCGCCGCCCTGGTGTTCGCCGCGATCTGGATTACCATGAAGCGACGTGAGGCATGAGCGAGATGCAAGGCAACGGCGAGCAGTTCCCGCCGGGTGACGGCGCTGAGGAACTCGCGGAGCCGCGCGCTCCGCACCGGGTGATCGGCACTCCCCCGTCCGCCCGGGCCCGGACCCTGCTGGAGGGGCCGCCGCAGGAGGACCGCAAGCCGGAGCGCTGGCTCCCGGCCGGGCCGTCCAACCTGGGCCAGGCGAAGCGGGCCGAGCGCCTGGTGGCGGCGCTGTTCATCCTGTCGGTGCTGGCCAGCATCGGGTTCATCGCCGCCTACGTCGGGCTCGAGGTGGGCTCGGTCGGCGGCGCCGCACGCTCCAACCTGGCGCTGGGCGTCGCGATGTCGGTGGCCTTCGGCGCGCTGGCGGTGGGCGCGGTCATCTGGATCCGGTACCTGATGCCGAGCGCGGAGCTGACCGAGGAGCGCAAGCCCCTGGCCTCGAGCAGGCAGCAGCGCGCGGAGTTCGAGGAGACCTTCACCGAGGGGGCCGAGGCAAGCGGGTTCGCCAGGCGGCCACTGCTGCGGCGGACGCTGATCGCCGCCAGCGTGGCGCTCGCGGTCCCCCCGATCGTTGTCCTGCGTGACCTGGGCCCGCTGCCGGGCACCAGCCTGCGCCACACCGTCTGGCGCAAGGGGATGCGGCTGCTGGTCTACGGGCCCAACACCCCGCTGCGGCCGGCCGATTTCGCCATCCCGGGGCAGATGATCACGGTCGTCCCGGACGGGTACCAGGACAACCTCGACGTCCTGGCCAAGGCGACGACCATCATCCTCAAGTTCGGGCCCGGCCAGCTCAAGCCGCCCACGGTAATGAACTGGACGGTGGACAGCATCGTCGCCTACTCCAAGATCTGCACCCACGTCGGGTGCCCGGTCGCGCTGTACGAGCAGACAACGCATCACATCTTGTGCCCCTGCCACCAGTCCACGTTCGATGCCACCCGCGGCGCGCAGGTCATCTTCGGGCCCGCCGCCCGACCGCTCCCGCAGCTGCCGCTTACCACCGACGCGCAGGGCTTCCTGGTGGCCGCGAGCGACTACCATGAGCCTGTGGGCCCGAGTTTCTGGGAGCGGGGATGAGCAAGACCACCGACGCACTCCTGGAGGGCACCGGCCGGTTCTTCGACGACCGGCTCCGCGTGGCGCGGCCGGTGCGCGGGTTCCTGCGGAAGATCTTCCCCGACCACTGGTCGTTCCTGCTCGGGGAGATCGCCCTCTACTCGTTCATCATCCTGCTGCTCACCGGCACCTTCCTGACGCTGTTCTTCCAGCCGAGCATGACCGACGTGGTCTACCACGGCGCCTACATGCCGCTGCGCGGCGTGCGGATGAGCGAGGCGTACGCGTCCACGCTGAACATCAGCTTCGACGTCCGCGGCGGGCTGCTCATGCGGCAGATCCACCACTGGGCGGCTCTGCTGTTCATGGCCGCGATCTTCGTGCACATGCTGCGGATTTTCTTCACCGGGGCCTACCGCAAGCCGCGGGAGTTCAACTGGCTGATCGGGATCGTGCTGCTCACCCTCGGCCTGCTGGAGGGCCTGTTCGGTTACTCGCTCCCGGACGACCTGCTGTCAGGGACCGGCCTGCGGATCACCCAGGGGGTGCTGCAGTCCATCCCGATCGTCGGCACCTACGCGTCGTTCTTCCTGTTCGGCGGCCAGTTCCCGGGGCACGACATCATCCCGCGGCTGTACATCATCCACGTGCTGCTGATCCCTGCGCTGCTGCTGGCGCTGATCTCCGCGCACCTGTTCTTCATGTTCCACCAGAAGCACACCCAGATGCCAGGCAAGGGCCACACCAACGCCAACGTGGTCGGCGCGCCGATGTACCCCTACTTCATGGCCAAGACCGGGGCGTTCTTCTTCTTCATCTTCGCCGTGCTGGCGCTCCTGTCGACGTTCGCGCAGATCAACCCGATCTGGCTGTTCGGCCCGTACAACCCGTCCGGGATCACCGCCGGATCCCAGCCTGACTTCTACATGGGGCCGCTGGAGGGCGCGCTGCGGATCATGCCCGCCTGGGAGTGGAACGTCTTCGGGCACACGCTCGCGTTCAACGTGTTCATCCCCGCCCTGGTGCCGCTCGGCGTCCTCTTCACCGCCGCGGCGCTGTGGCCGTTCATCGAGCAATGGGCCCTGAAGGACCATAGCGAGCACCACGTCGTCAACCGGCCGCGCAACGCGCCGACCCGGACCGCGATCGGGATGGCCGCGATCACGTTCTGGGGGGTGCTGTGGCTGGAGGGCGCCAACGACATCCTCGCCGACCAGTTGCAGATCCCGCTCTTCACGCTGACCTGGATCGCCCGGATCACGGTCTTCGTCGGGCCCGCCGTCGCCTACTGGGTGACCAAGCGGATCTGCCTCGGCCTCCAGCGCAAGGACGCTCACCTGCTCGAGCACGGGGTCGAGACCGGCATCATCCGGCAGCTGCCCAGCGGTGAGTACGTCGAGCTGACCAAGCCGGTAGATGAGGACATGCGCGCCGTGCTGGAGTGGGGACGCGTGGGCCAGCCGCAGCTCACCGGCCCGTCGGCGGACGCCGACGAGGTCCCAGCACCTGGAACCAGGGGCCCGCTGGGCAGGGGACGGACCCGCGCCGGCCGGATCGTCACCGAGGGCATCCCGGTCGAGGCCGACGGGCATGGGAACGGGCATGGGAACGGGTATGGCGCGCCTGCGGCCGTCACGGCCGGCGAACAGGAAGGCGCCCGGCCCGTGGGGCCGGGACCGCAGCAGGGCGGCACGGACGGCGAGGACGCCGCCGGCTGACAACCGCGGTCCACGCGCATCCGCCCCCGGTAGTCATGTGGCACCAGGCCAGCTACCGCGCGCCAGCACGCCGCTGACGGCGGTGCCCGGCCCCGTCGGCGCGAACAGCAGATCCCCGGCTCCGTTGACCCGCAGGACTCACACAGCAGGCCCAGCCCCGCAGGGTCCTGAACAGCCTCCGTGGCCCCCAAGCAGCAGATCCCGGCCCGGTGGGACCCGGACAGCAGGACCTGTGCGGCCCTGAACAGCCCCGTAAGGCCCGAACCAGCAGATCCCGGCCTTGTACCCGAGCAGCAGATCCCGGCCCTTATGGACCCGGACAGCAGGCCGGCGCCGCGGAGCCCGAACAGCCCGCGTACGGCCCCGGAACCCAAGTTCCCGGCCCAGCTAGTGGGTCCCCGGCCGCCTCGGGCCGCCGCGGCCCAGCCAGGGCGGGGCGCAGGCCACCCTAACGGGCGCCGCGCTCCTCAGGGGTCTGAGGCGCCACGGCCCACGACCAGGACGTCATCAGGGCCAATTCGTTCGCTGGCAGCGGCGAAGGACCGGGCAGGCGCGGGCTCAGTGCGCGTACTGGCCGCGGTAGTACTCGAAGACGAAGCCAATCGCCGAGAGCAGGACGAAAAGCATCCCGATCAGGAAGAGCCACCATCCGACCGCTGCACCGAGCGCCGCGGTCGCGGCTGACAGCCCGGTGATCAGCGGCCACCAGCTGTGCGGGCTGAAGAAGCCGAGCTCGCCGGTGCCCTCGGCGATCTCGGCCTCGGGCCTGTCCTCGGGCCGGGGCGGCAGCCGGCGGCCGGTGAACAGCAGGTAGAAGCCGGTGAGGAAGGCGAGCCCCACGGACAGGGCCAGCGCCGTGGTGCCGGTCGGGTCCTTCGAGAACTGCCAGTAGATGACGTCCATGACGGCGAAGAACGCGGCGCAGCCGACGAACAGCCACCCTTCAACTTTCATGAGCCACCTCTGTCCTGCCGCTGCGTCGTGGGCATCCGTCCGCCGTACATGCCGGGCTCACTGGGGAGCCGAAACGGATTGACGGTCCCGCCCCGACCTGATCTGCGGGTAGTGCAGATCGAACGCAGGACGCTCGGACCGGATGCGCGGCATGAAGGTGAAGTTGTGGCGCGGCGGCGGGCAGGAGGTCGCCCACTCCAGCGAGTTTGCGTAGCCCCACGGGTCGTCGGCGGTGACCCGCTCGCCGTACCGCGAGGTCTTGTACACGTTGTAGAGGAAGATGAACGTGGACGCGCCGAGGACCCACGAGCTGACGCTCGAGATCTGGTTCAGCGTAGTCACGTCGTGCGGCAGGAACGGGTAGTTGGCCACCCGCCGCGGCATCCCCTCGACGCCGAGCCAGTGCTGGACCAGGAACGTCCCGTGGAAGCCGAAGAACAGGGTCCAGAAGTGCCAGACCCCCAGCCGGTTGTCGAGCATCTTCCCGGTGAACTTGGGCCACCAGAAGTAGAATCCGGCGAACATCGAGAACACCACCGTGCCGAACAGCACGTAGTGGAAGTGGGCGACGACGAAGTAGGAGTCGCTGACCGCGAAGTCCAGCGGCGGCGACGCCAGGATCACCCCGGTCAGCCCGCCGAACAGGAACGTGACCAGGAACCCGAGGGCGAACAGCATCGGCGCCTCGAAGCTGAGCTGCCCGCGCCAGAGGGTGCCCACCCAGTTGAAGAACTTCACCCCGGTCGGCACCGCGATGAGGAACGTCATGAACGAGAAGAACGGCAGCAGCACGGCGCCGGTGGTGAACATGTGGTGCGCCCACACGGTCATCGACAGCCCGGCGATCGCCACGGTCGCAGCGACCAGACCCTTGTACCCGAAGCAGGGCTTGCGGCTGAACACCGGCAGCACCTCGGTGACGATGCCGAAGAACGGGATCGCCACGATGTAGACCTCGGGATGGCCGAAGAACCAGAACAGGTGTTGCCATGTGATCGCGCCGCCATTGGCCGCGCTGAACACCTGGGCGCCGAGCTTGCGGTCGATCTCCAGTACCAGCAGCGCGGCCGCCAGCACCGGGAACGCCAGCAGCACCAGCATGGACGTGAGCAAGATGTTCCAGGTAAAGATCGGCATCCGGAACATGGTCATGCCCGGCGCGCGCATGCAGATGATGGTGGTGACGAAGTTGACGCCGCTCAGGATGGTGCCGAAGCCGGACAGCGTCAGGCCCATGATCCACATGTCGCCGCCGATGCCCGGGGAGGCGATCGAGCTGGTCAGCGGCGAGTAGGCATACCAGCCGAACGCGGCGGCCCCGCCCGGCGCCACGAAGCTGGCCAGCAGGATCAGCCCGCCGAACAGGAACGCGTAGTAGCTGAACAGGTTGAGTCGCGGGAACGCCACGTCGGGCGAGCCGATCTGGAGCGGCATGATCTCGTTCGCGAACCCGACGAACAGCGGGGTGGCGAACAGCAGCAGCATGATCGTGCCGTGCATCGTGAACAGCTCGTTGTACTGCTGGTCGGACACGACGTGGTTGTCCGGCTCGAAGAGCTGGAGCCGCATGATCATGGCCATCAGGCCGCCGGCCATGAAGAACCCGAACGATGTGATCAGGTACAGGTGCCCGATGACCTTGTGGTCAGTCGAGGACAGCCAGTCGGCCATGACCGAGCCCTTGCGCACGTTGCGCGGCGGCGTGACCGGCAGAGTTGGCCGTGGTTCGAGCGTGGTCACTGAGCGCTCCCTGCTGTCGTGCGCTGCAATGCCTGCTGCGCACCTATCCACTGGTGGAACTGAGCCGGGGTGACGATCTTCACGGTGAAGAGCATCCGGCTGTGGTACAGGCCGCACAACTCGGTGCAGTGGCCGATGAAGGTCCCGGTCTTGGTCGGAGTGACCTCGAAGTGGTTCGGGTGGCCGGGAATGACGTCGCGCTTGAACTCGAACGGGACGATCCAGAAGGAGTGGATGACGTCGGTCGAGGTCAGGTTGAAGCGCACGGTCTCATTGGTCGGGATCACCAGCAGCGGCAGCCGCCCGTTCCCACTCCCGGGAATCCACGGCTCGCCGTTCATCGTCACGTACTTGGTCGCCGACCCCGGCACCTGGTACTGCGGGTACTGGAACTGCCAGCTCCACTGGTAGCCGACCACGTTGACCACCACGTCGGGGTGGGGTGGCAGCCGGTTGATGAAGTTCTCGTCCCGCGCCGTGAAGTAGAACAAGACGCCGATCATGATGAACGGCACGACCGTGTAGAGCATCTCGATCGGCAGGTTGTAACGGACCTGATGCGGCGGCCGGTCCGTCCGCTTGCGGTGGAAGATGATCGCCCAGATGATCAGCCCCCAGACGACGGCCCCGACCGCCCAGGCCGCGATCCAGGAACCCTGCCACATGGTCAGCGCGACCTGGCCCTGCTTGGTGACCGGGACCGGCCAGCCGAGCCGGGTGAAGGGGGTGGACCTGCATCCGGCCGTGCCGCCGACGACCGCGGCGAGGACGGCCGTGAGCGGCAGCACGCGCCGCCACCGCGGAACTCGCCCGCGGTGCGGTGAAGCTGCCGCCGTCTGGCTGGGCGCCAGGCCCGGAACGTGCGCGCCCCGGCTGTGTGGGGCACTGGGGGTGGGACTCACAGGTTGCCTTCCCCGCGGATGATACCCAGCTGCACCGGCTGGTCACATAGCTCGTCCTACAGACTGTCGTGGAAACAGTATCGTGTGCCGGGGCCGGGCCGGCGAGGACCCCCTGCCGTGTCGGGCCCCGATGTCCGCGGCCCCGCCGGCGGGCGCGCATACCCGCGGCGACGTGCGGGTATCGCTCCTGCGTGGCGCCACGCCAGGCATCGTGACCGGCCGCGTGACCTGGTGGGTCCCATGCCCCCCGGGCAAAGATGAGAGGCTAGCCGCATGACCTCCCCGATCGGCCCGTCCAGCCCGGCCGGGCCGGCCCCCATGCTCGTCATCGACGCGCTGGGCCGCAAGTGCCCCATCCCCATCATCATGCTCGCCGAGCAGATCCGGGGCGTGCCCATCGGGGGGACGATCGCGGTCCTGGCCGACGACCCGGCGGCCAAGACCGACGTCCCGGCCTGGTGCACCATGAAGTCGCACGAGTTCGTCGCGCTCGCCGAACTGCCCAGCGGCTGGTCATTCCTGATCAAGCGCAGCTACTGAGCCCGGCCGGAGAGCCTGCCGGGCCCGGTCAGCCGCCGCCGGGGCGCCGGAAGCGGCCAGCGAACCGGGGGTCGGTTTCCCACCAGGGCTGCGCCGGGCCCGCGGTGCCGTGACCGGGGTCCGCGCCGGCGGGTTCGGCCTCCGCGGCGTCGAGTTCGGCGTCGACGGTCCGCGCCTCCCGCTCGTCCTCCCGCATCATCTGGATCAGCATGACGCCCAGGAACGGCAGACCGATCAGGTCGCCGATGAGCCAGATCGCGCCGCCGCCGACCACCTGGTCGGCCCGCAGCGAAGGCCCCCACGGCCGGGCGAGCGCGCGGTAGTAGGACCCGGCGATGAGGTTCTGGTCGGCCATGATGGCCAGGCCGAGGATCGCGTCCCCGACCACTTCCGTGCCGGTGACCCACATGGTCACGAGATAGGGGTAGGCCTGCGGCACCGGATCGACCCGCAGCAGCGTCCAGAAGAACACCCAGCCCGGCGCCAGCAGTGCCAGGTACGTCAGCTCCCGCACCGGGTCGCTGCGCAGCCCGGCCTCGTACCAGGGCGTGAAGTAGAGGAGGAAGCCGACGAGGACGACGGCCAGCGCGGTGATGGCGGGGAAGGTCAGGATCCGGGCCGGCCGGCTCCGCACCAGCGCCTCGACCCGCCGCCCCAGCCGGGGTGCGGCGGCGGTCACCAGCGAGACCGGCCGCCCCAGCGCCAGCAAGAGCGGCGCGGCCAGCAGCAGCAGGACGGTCTGTACCGCCCGGGCGTAAAACAGCACCCATTGGTATACGCCGAGGAATGACATGGTGGCGATGACGATGACGCCGAGACCGCCGCAGAACGCCGCCGTGCGCCCCGGCGCCCAGCCCTCGCCGGTGCGCCGCATCCGGCGCACCCCGGCCAGGTAGAGCCCCGCCGCGAGCAGCGCGGCGGCGAGCACTGGCAAGTCGAGCGTCCAGGAGGTGAAGGCCCGCGCCACGGTCAGCTCGGGCGGCCCCTGGTACCCGCCTGCGCTCACGACCGCTGCCACTCCGCCACGCTACCGCCGGGCTGCGGGTGAGTGCATATCTAGCCGTAGTGCGCGGCGATCTCCGCGGCCGCCTCCTGGCCGTACACACCGGCGAGCCGCTCGGCGACCAGCGCCGGCTTCAGCTCGTACTCCTGCGGGCCGTCGGCCTCCAGCACCGTCACGGCCAGCAGGTTGCCGAGCTGCGCCGCGCGCTCCAGGGACAGCCCCCAGCCGATGGCCGCCAGGAACCCGGCGCGGAACGCGTCCCCGGTGCCGGTCGGGTCGGCCTTGCGCTGTTCGGGAACGGGCCCGACGACGATGGGCGGCTCCCCGGACCGCTCCACCCGGGCGCCGGCCGGGCCCAGCGTGGTTATCCGCACCGCAACCCGCCCCAGGACGTCGGCGCTCCCCCACCCGCTCTTGCGCTCGATGAGCGCCTCTTCGTACTCGTTGCAGAACAGGTAGGCCGCGCCGTCCACCAGCGCGCGCACCTGCGGGCCTTCCAGCCGCGGCAGCTGCTGCGAGGGGTCGGCGGCGAACGGTACGCCGAGGGCGCCGCACTCCCGCGTGTGCGAGAGCATCGCATCCGGGTCGCTCGCGCCGATCAGCACCAGATCGAGGCCGCCCGCCCGGGTGGCCAGCGGGGCGAGATCGATCTCGGCGTCCTCGCTCATCGCGCCCGGGTAGAACGAGGCGATCTGGTTGCCGTCGAGGTCGGTGGTGCACACGAAACGGGCCGTGTGCTGGCGGGTGGACTCACGCACTCCCCCGCAATCCACGCCGTGCTGGCTGAGCCACTCGCGGTACGGGCCGAAATCCGCGCCGACCCCGCCGACCAGCAGCGGCCGGAGCCCGAGCACGCCCAGGCCGAACGAGATGTTCGCGGCCACCCCACCGCGCCGGATCTCCAGCTTGTCAACGAGGAAGGACAGCGATACCCGGTCCATCTTCTCGGCGATGAACTGCTCGACGAAACGGCCGGGGAACGTCATGAGGTGATCGGTCGCGATCGACCCGGTAACAGCTATGCGCACGGCGGCACTCTAGGCGATGGGCGCACCCGGCCGCACTGTGGGGCGCCACAGCGCCGCGCGCCCGGATCGGTGGCCGCCACCGTGGCCGGTGCCCGGCGGGCGGGCGTCATAGCGCGGACCGCGGACCGGCCTTTAGTGGAACGAGTCGCCGCAGGCGCAGGATCCGGTCGCGTTCGGGTTGTCGATCGTGAAGCCCTGCTTCTCGATCGTGTTGACGAAGTCGATGGTGGCGCCGGTGAGGTACGGGGCGCTCATCTTGTCGGTGACCACGTGCACGCCCTCGAACACGGCGTCGATGTCGCCGTCGATCTCGCGCTCGTCGAAGTAGAGCTGGTAACGCAGACCCGAGCAGCCGCCCGGCTGGACGGCGATGCGAAGCCGCAGGTCGTCGCGGCCTTCGGCGGCCAGCAGGCTGCTCACCTTGGCGGCCGCCGTAGAGGTGAGGATGACACCCTGCGCTGTCGCCTCGTCCTGAACCGTCATCTGGGTTAGCTCCCGCATCGGAGTGCCGCCGCATGGCGGCGCTTACTGGTCTTCCATCACAACCATAGGGCGTCCCGGATCATTCCGGGAGGATGGGCCCGGTATCACAAACGATTGCCCCCGGTCGCCGGTGTGATTCCGGTCACCGCCGTGTCCTCCCGGGCCCGCGTCCGCCCCGCGCGGCGGCGGTCAGCTGACGAAGGTGAAGCCCGCCGTGAGGCGCTCGCTGCCATCGGGCCGGATCAGGTAGGCGGCGTATTCCCCGATCCCGGCGACCGCCATCAGCGCCTCATCACCGCCCACCGCCACCGCGGTGGCCAGCGCGTCGGCCATGGCCAGGCTGGGCCCGGTGACGGTGGCGGACGCGGCGCGGCCGGAGCCCAGGCCGGTCGCCGGGTCGATGAGGTGGGCTCCGCGCTCGTAGGTACCCGAGGTCGCCACCGCGGCCCCGACCTCGATGATGCCGGCCAGGGAGCGGTCACACCACGGATGGCGGATCCCCACCCGCCAGCGCTGGCCCGGGGCCGGCGCCCGAAGGCGGCCAGGTCCCCGCCGCCGTTGACCATGGCGCCGGCCAGCCCGGACCGGCGCAAGACGTCCAGCGCCCGGTCCACCGCCCATCCCTTGGCCAGGCCGGTCGGGTCGAACCCGCCCGGCATCGCCCACGGGTCGAACCAGCCGCCGGATGCCCGCCTGGCGGCCTGGCATTCCGCCATCACTTCGGCGACCTCCGGCGGCAGCTCGCCCAGGGCCGCCTCCCCGCGCCGGAGGCGGCTCACCGGGCTCTGCGCGTCCCAGGTGCTGAAGATGGCGTCGGCGTGATGGAGCGTGGCGCAGGCGGCCGCGACGGCGGGGCGCAGCTCCGGCCCGGGCAGGCCGCCCGGCACGATGGTGAGCGAGAACACGGTCCCCATCGCGGCTTCGGCGTGGGTCAGCAGCGGCGGCCGGTCCGGCCCGGGCTCGGTGGGGGTGCCCATCCGCTCACCGATCGCCTGCCGCGCGGCTCCTCATCTGAGGTGCAGCTTGTCCAGCGCCGCCTGCAGCGACGTCGCGTAAGCCTCGCTGGTGAACGTCGCCCCGCTGACCCCGTTGATGCTCGCGCTGTCGGCCGCCAGCACCTGCGACTTCAGCAGCGGTATCGCCTGCTCGCTGAGCTGCTGGGAGAAGGGCTCGGTCGTCTGGAGGGCCGGGACCATCACATTGGTGATCCGGTTCCCGTTCACGGTGACCCTGACGGCGAGCTCCCCGTAGCCGAATTGCTCCATGGCACCGGTGACGCTGCGTGTCCCGCCGGCCGTGGCCGGGCCCGGCTGGCGGGACGGGGACGAGCCGGCCACCGGGCTGGTGCCGGACGAGGCGGAAGGGGCGGACGGGCCTGGCTGGCTGCGCCCGGGGGCGCCGCCCGCGGCCCGGGGCGCCGCCGGGGCGGTCCTGCCGTGCAGGCCGATCACGCCGGCGAACCCGGCCACGGCGCCGGCCGCCAGGTACCATGCTGCCCGCTTCATGATCGTGCTCCCGTGGTCAGAGGGCGAACGCCTCGTGGTGGACGGCTTCGTCCGGCACGCCGAGGCGCTTGACGAGATCGACGATGCCGGCCACGAACCCTTCCGGCCCGCACACGTAGACGTCCCGGCGGTGCAGGTCGGGGACGAGCCGACGCAGCGACCGCTCATCAATGCCAGCCTGCTCACGGTGGCCGACCAGCGTGTGCAGCTTCCCCCGGCGGTGGCGCACCAGCTCGCGGACCTCCTGGCCGAGCACCAGGTCCGCCGGGCTGCCGGCCCGCAGCAGGACGACCGGCGCGCTGTTGCGGGGCAGGTCCTCCAGCAGCGAACGCAGGGCGGTCACCCCGATCCCCGCGGCCACCAGCACGGCCCCGGGCCGCACCTGCGCGTGACGGGTGAACGCCCCGTAGGGCCCCTCCACCATGACCCGCGTCCCCGGGCGCAGCGAGGCGAGCGAGGCCGAGTGGTCGCCCACCGCCTTGACGGTCAGGCGCAGGTAGGGAGGCTGCGGGAGGGCCGACAGGGAGTAAGGGTGGGCCTGCCACCAGCTGCCCCGGCTGAGAAAGCGCCACAGCATGAACTGGCCGCCGGCCACCGGCAGCTCATCCAGCCGCCGCCCGGCGCAGATGACCGACACCACGCCCGGGCCCTCCGGCCGGACCTCGACCACCATCAGGCGGTGGCGCAGGCTGCGCACGACCGGCAGGCCGAACCGGTAGACGAGCACCAGGCCGGCCGTGCCGGCCCAGGCCAGCGACCACACAACCCGGGTCAGGGGGTGCCCGACGAAGGACGGCCCGAGCACGATGACATGCGCGAACGAGAGGGCCAGGGCCAGGTACATGTAGAGGTGGACCAGCCACCAGGTCTCGCGGCTGAGCCGGCCGCGGATCGCGCGGATGGAGATCACGCCGATCAGGCACATGATGCCGAGCCCGATGGTGGCGATGAGGACGTAGGGGTAGCGGGTGAGCAAGACGCCCGCCTCGTGCCACAGCCCGGACCGGGCCGCCAGCGCGTACCCGACGGTGATGAAGACCGCGTGGGCCACGAGCAGGCTGATCGGCCACGGTGCGAGCCGCCGGTGCCAGCGCAGCAGGCCATCCTGGCCCAGTACCCGCTCGATCATGGGAATGCGGCTCACCAGCAGCACCATCATGAGGGCCAGGTAGGTGCCGATCATCCCGGTGAGGCTGCCGGCGAAGGTGGCCGGCCCGCCCGGGGTGCGCAGCTGGCTGGCGGTCTCGGCCGTGAAGGTCAGCGCGGCGGTGGCACCCAGCCCCGCCCCCGCCACCAGGAGGGCGATCCTGGCCGCCGCCGGCCGGGGCAGGGGGACGCGCGGCCGGGCCGGTGCGCGGCGCCTCCCGCGGCGGCCCACGGGCAGGGCCTGGCCGGGACGCACCGCGGGCGCACTCATGGGGGCCAGCCTGTCAGCAGAATCTCTCCGGTTGGTGCGGGCTTCCTCTGAGCAACCTCTGAGCGGGGATCACAGTCCGGGGGCGCCCCAGACCGCGAACCAGCGGCTGAGGTCCGTCTCGATCTTCAGGTCCACGCCCACCGCGCCCCGCACCTGCAGCTCCAGCGCGTTGTCCCGGCGCTCGTTGTCCAGCGGCGCGAACGGGTAGAACGTGCCGCGCTTGTACAGGTAGACGATGCCGAGCCGTTTCCCGGACTCGTCCCGGAAACTGACCAGAGTGCAGAGCAGCTGCGGGCCGAACCCGCCGTCCACCAGCGAGGAGTTCACCGCGTGCAGGTCGGTGACGAGCGCCTCGACATCGTCGGCGGCGTGGCGGCACACCAGCCAGGTGAACCCGTAGCTGTCGGTGGTGAGCTCCACCGGCGCGGCATCCTCCCCCATGCTCAGCAGCTCGCGCACGTCCTTCTCGATGTCGCTGAACGCGCGGCCCTCCGCCGCCCGGAAGCACACCGAGCCGGTGCCGGTCGGGACCAGGCCCATCGCCGCCTGCAGGGTGATGGCGGCGGTCGGTATCGCGAACAGGTCGTCCAGCTTCGGCGGGACCGGCTTGGTCCGGCCGAGCAGCGTGTCGAGGAAGCCCACCGGCTACCGCGCGAGCTGCTCGGAGATCTCGGACAGCTGCTTGAGCCGCCGCTCCAGCGACGGGTGCGTGGAGAACAGGTTGGCCAGGCTCGCGCTGGCCGACTTGCCCGACAGCGCGGGCGCGAAGTAGAAGGCGTTCAGCGGCTCGGCCTGGCGCAGGTCCTTCTGCGGGATCCTGGCGATCTCACCGCTCACCTTGGTCAGCGCGCTGGCCAGGGCGGACGGCTGCCCGGTGAGCAGCGCGCCGGCCCGGTCGGCGGCCAGTTCCCGGTAGCGGGACAGCAGCCGGATCAGCAGGAAGCTGACCGCGTACACCACGATCCCGACGGCCAGCATGACCAGCAAGACGATCGCGCCGCCGCCGTTGTTGTTGTTGTTGCCGCCCCGGCCCCCGCCGCCGCCGCCGAACAGCTCCCCGTAGAACGCGAACCTGACCAGCAGGCCGGCGATGATGCCCAGGAACGAGGCGATCGTCATGACCGCCACGTCCTTGTGCGCGACGTGCGACATCTCGTGGGCGATGACGCCCTCGAGCTCACGGTCGTCCAGCCGCCCGTCCATCAGCGAGGTGGTGACGCACAGCACCGCCTTCTTGGCGTTGCGCCCGGTGGCGAACGCGTTCGGCATGGGCGAGCGCGCTATGGCCACCCTCGGCTTGGGCATGTCCGCGAGCGCGCACAGCCGGTCGACGATGCCGTGCACCTTGGCGGCCATCGGGCCGTCGTTCGGGCCGACCTCCACCGCCCGTGCCGCGCTCAGCGCGATCTTGTCCGAGTAGAAGAACGAGCCGATCGTCAGCCCGGCGCCGAGCAGGATCGCGAAGAAGACGATGGCCCCGCTTCCCACACCGAACGCGGACAGCAAATAGACCAGGACGACGATGAAGGCCACGAAGACCAGTCCCAGCAGGAACATGGTCAGGCTCATTCGTGCCGTCAGTCCTCTATCAGGCGCATAGCGGGTCTTCGCCATCGCGCCGCCTCCGTTCCTGCGCAAGTTCTGGCCACCTGAGACAGGGGCTCCCTCTCAGTATCACGCACCAGCCGCACCGAAAATTCCGTTCTGGTCTATGCCCAGAGCGGACGGCGACCGGGTGCCGGGCGCCTCGTGCCCGGCCCATCAGCTATCGTCAGGGCGCAACCTGAATCCGGGCTGAAGGTTTCCTCTCAGCCCGGGACAAGGGCTCCCGCATCAACCGGGGATGAGGCCCTCTCCGGCCATCATGCCCCTGACATCTTCCAGGCCCGCGTCGGCGTACGGGAGGATCAGGTCGGATGGCTCGATCGCGTCCTCCGCCAGCGGGGTGCCGAGCGAGCGGACACGGTCGAGCAGGGCGGCCAGCGCGGGACGGAATGCCTGCTCGTCCCCGGCGTTCACCGCCTTTTCCAGCGCGGCGTCGAGGACGTTCAGCTCTTTTGCGGCCGAGTCATCGACCTGGAGCTGGCCCTCACCCAGAATCCGGATGATCATGAACCCTCACCGGCCTGCGGCTGCTCGGCCGGGGCGGCCGGGCTGGCCTGCGCCGCGCCGTCCACCGGGCCGCTCTCGATCTCCCGCTTGGGCGCGCCCCCGATCTCGCCCTTCAGCCGCTCCAGCTCCAGTTCCACGTCCTGGCCGCCGCGCATCTGGTCGAGCTCGGCCTGGATGTCATCGCGGCCGGTGCCGGTCACGTCGTCCAGCGCCCCGGACGCCATCAGCTCGTCGATCGCGCCCGCCCGCGCCTGCATCTGCGCGGTCTTGTCCTGGGCCCGCTGGACGGCCATGCCGACGTCACCCATCTCTTCCGAGATGCCGGAGACGGCCTCGCCGATCCGGGTCTGCGCCTCCGCCGCGGTGTAGGTGGCCTTGATGGTCTCCTTCTGGGTCCGGAAGGCCTCCACCTTCGCCTGCAGCCGCTGCGAGGCAGCGGTGAGCTTCTCCTCGTCGGCCTGGAGCGAGTGGTACTGGGTCTCCAGGTCGGCGTACTGGGTCTGCAGGGTCGACCGGCGGCTGAGGGCCTCCCGGGCCAGGTCCTCCCGGCCGGCGCCCAGCGCCTGCTTCGCCTGCCCCTCCAGTTTGTTCTGCTGCTGCTGGAGGGTGTTCATCTGCAGCTCGAGGCGTTTGCGCGAGGTGGCCACATCGGCGACGCCCCGGCGCACCTGCGTGAGCATCTCCAGCTGCCGCTGGTAGGAGTAGTCCAGGGTCTCGCGTGGGTCTTCCATCCGGTCCAGGGCCCTGTTGGCCTTGGACTTGAAGATCAGCGAAACCCGCTTCATCACGCTCATGGGCGCGACCTTTCCCCTTCATCGTGTACGACCGCCGCCGCCCAGTCCCGCGGCGCCGCGCGCGCGTCCCCCGTATGCGGCAGCGGCCCTGCTGAGAGCTGGCTCACTCAGCCTACGCGGTGATCGGTGTGGCAGTCATTACGACCCGGAGGCGCATCCGGCTCAGACCGGCTCCGCGTCACAGTCATATATGGCCTCACACCGGCCCCGCGTCACAGTCATATATACCGCCGATCCCGGTAAGCTGGCCGCGTGTTCCGACGACGCCAGCCGACCGTGGCGGACTCCCCCGCCGAGGATGCCACCGCCGCGCCCGAAGACGGTGACTCGCCCGCCGCGCCGGTGAACCGCGGCGCGGTCACGGCCGGCAAGGGCAGGCCCACGCCCAAGCGCAGCGAAGCCGAGCGGCGGCGGCGCCCCGTCAGCGCCCCCGGCGACCGGAAAGAGGCCAACCGCCAGTACCGCGCGCGCCAGCGCCAGGAACGTGGCCGCAGGCAGCAGGGCATGCAGCGGGGCGAGCAGTGGGCGATGCCGGCCCGGGACCGTGGCCCGGTCAGGGCCCTGGTCCGCGACTACGTTGACTCCCGGCGCCGGCTCAGCGAGTTCTACATGTACGGCCTGCTGGTCCTGCTGGTGCTGCTGTTCGTGCGCAGCGCGCTGGTGCAGAGCATCGTCCCGATACTGGTCACGGTCGCCGTCCTCATCATGCTGGTGGAGGGGGTCTTCATCGGCCGCCAGGCGCGCGCCCTGGCCGAGAAGCGCCTGCCCGGGGAGAGCACGCAGGGGGTGCGGATGTACGCCGCCATGCGCGCGCTGCAGATCCGGCAGCTGCGGATGCCCAAGCCGCGGATCAAGCCCGGTCAGAGCTTCTGAGACCCTGGGGGCATGGAATACCGGCATCTGGGCCGCAGCGGCCTGAAGATCAGTGAGATCGCGTACGGCAACTGGATCACGCACGGCTCGCAGGTGGAGGAGGAAGCCGCCCGCAGGTGTGTGGAGGCGGCCCTCGACGAGGGCATCACCACCTTCGACACTGCGGATGTCTACGCCGGGACCCGGGCCGAGGAGGTGCTCGGGCGGGCGCTGCGGGGGGTGCGGCGCGAGTCGGTCGAGATTTTCACCAAGGTGTACTGGCCCACCGGTCCCGGGCCGAACGACCGCGGCCTGTCGCGCAAGCACATCATGGAATCGGCGCACGCCTCGCTGCGCCGGCTGCAGACCGACTACCTCGACCTGTACCAGGCCCACCGGTACGACCACGCCACCCCGCTGGACGAGACGATGCGCGCCTTCGACGACCTGGTCCGGCAGGGGAAGGTGCTCTATATCGGCGTCTCCGAGTGGCGGGCCGAGGAGATCGCTGCGGCGCTGCGGATAGCGTCGGACGCCGGGCTCGACCGGATCGTCTCCAACCAGCCGCAGTACAACATGATCTGGCGGGTCATCGAGTCCGAGGTCATCCCCTTGTGTGAGAAGGAGGGGATCGGCCAGATCGTCTGGTCGCCGATCGCCCAGGGGGTGCTCACTGGCAAGTACCAGCCCGGCGACGCGCCGCCGTCGGGGTCGCGGGCGACCGACCCGAGTGGGTCGTCGTTCATCGAGGGCTACCTCACCGACGACATCCTGCGCCGGGTGCAGGAGCTCGGGCCGGTCGCCGGCGAGGCGGGGCTGAGCCTGGCCCAGCTGGCGGTGGCGTGGGTGCTGCAGAACCCGAACGTGTCCGCGGCGATCGTCGGCGCGACCCGCCCGGAGCAGGTGCGGGAGAACGTGCGCGCCTCCGGGGTCCGGCTCGACCCGGAGCTGATGCGCAGGATCGACGAGATACTCGGCCCGGTGGTCGAGCGGGAGCCGGCGCGCACCGCCAGCCCCGCCCGGGACTGACCGCCGCCCGGGCCTCAGTCCTCCGGGTGCAGGCTCATCGGGCCGTATTCGGTCCGGCCCTCCTCCAGCAGCGTCACCTGGTCCACGCCCGCCCCCAGCAGCCCGCGCCAGCTCTCGCCGAGCCAGGTCTCCGCGTCGCTCTGGCTGGCGAAGGTCTCCTTCGGCAGGTCCCGGGCCGTGGCCGGCGTCCCGTCCGTCTTCTCGAACCGCCATGTCCACGCCATGTCCCGGTGTCCTCCTCCGTGCGCCTGCCGCCTCCCGTTCCCGGGCGACCCCAGGGTACGCCCGCGGCCGGTTGACCCGGCACATCCCGGCCATCTGCCGCGGCGCCCGCCATGGGTGAGCCATTGATAGCACTGCCGTTACCGGCGTGGGAGCGGATGCGGCAATGCCCGCCGATGCGGGGATTCAGTCCGGAACGCCACGAGCGGGACTCGCCCACCGTGTTAGGTTTTAATCCGCCAGCCCTGCGCCCAGCGCGGGTGTGGCCGCGTCAGCGACCCCCGTCCATGACCAAGGTGGTGAATCATGACGCGCGTTGTCGTCGTTGGTGACCTGATGACCGACACGGTTGCCCATGCTGCCCTGCCGCTGGCGAGGGGCAGCGACACCCCCGCCACCGTGACGATGCACGGCGGCGGCTCAGGCGCCAACATCGCCGCGTGGCTCGCCGTGGACGGCGCCGAGGTGGCGTTCGTGGGCCGGCGCGGCGCTGACATCGCCGGCCGGAACCGGGACATGGAGCTGATGGGCTACGGGGTGGACGCCCGTCTGGTGATGGACCCCGAGCGGCCAACGGGCACGTGCGTCGTGATGGTCACCCACAAGGGTGACCACACCATGCTCTCCGACCCCGGCGCGAACGCGGTCCTGTCGCCCGACGACCTGCCCAAGGACCTCTTCACGCCCGGCTGTCACCTGCACGTCTCCGGCTACACGCTGCTGAACGAGGGCTCCCGGGCGGCCGCCATGACGGCGATGGAGCGGGCACTCGAGGCGAACATGAGCGTCTCGGTCAACGGCGCCTCGGCCGCCCCGCTGGAGCGGGTGGGGGCCGAGCCGTTCCTGGACCTGACCGGCGGCGCCACCTTGCTGTTCGTGAACGACGCGCAGGCGGCCGTGCTCACGGGGCGGGACGACCCGATGCAGGCGATCCGGGTGCTGACCGCCTGGTACCCCCAGGTGGTGGTGAAGCTCGGGCCGGACGGCGCCGTGTTCGCCAACGGGCGGGACCCGGTCCGGGTTCCCGCGCAGCCGGTGGAGAAGTTCGTGGACGGCACGGGCGCCGGGGACGCGTTCTGTGCCGGGTTCCTCCCCTCATGGCTGGACAAGAAGCCGCCGATGGAGGCACTGGCCAGCGGCTGCCGGCTGGCGGCGCGCGCGCTGGGGCTGGTCGGCGCCCGCCCGGCGCTCTGATCGCGCCCTCCCGCCCTGCGGCAGGCACCCCCGTGCTGCCCGGCCTAGCGGCTCTCTGGCCGGGGCTTCTGAGCCTTGGCGGCCGCCTGTGACCGCCTTCCTCGACCGCCTGTTCTCGCTGGAGGGCAGGGTGGCCCTGGTGACCGGCGGCAGTTCGGGCATCGGCCGGGGCATCGCCGGCGCGCTGGGCCGCGCGGGTGCCGCGGTGGTGCTGCTGGCGCGGGGAGAGGCGGCGCTCGCGGACACCGCCGCCTGGCTGCGGGCCGACGGCTGCCAGGCGGCGTGGGTCAGCGCCGACCTCGCCGACCGGGCCGGCGCGGAGCGGGCCGCCGCGGCGGCCACCGGGCCTTTTGGCGAGCCCGACATCGTGGTGAACGCGGCCGGGCTCAACATCCGGCCCGAACTGGCCGCGCTGACGCTCGCCGACTGGGACCGGCTCATGGCCGTCAATCTCACCGCACCCTTCCTGCTCGGCCAGCGCTACGGCCCGGCGATGGCCGGGCGCGGCTGGGGGCGGATCATCAACATCGCCTCCCAGCAGGCCATGAGGGCGTTCGGCAACAGCGGCGGCTACGGCGCCGCCAAGGGCGGCCTGGTCTCATTGACCAGGTCCCAGTCCGAGGCCTGGGCGCCCCGGGGGGTGTGCTGCAACGCGGTCGCGCCCGGCTTCGTCGCCACCCCACTGACCCGCGAGGTCGCCGCCGACCCGGTCCGCTCGGCCGCGCTGGCCGCCCGCACCATGGTCGGCCGCAACGGCGAGGCCACCGACTTCGAGGGCATCGCCGTGTTCCTGGCCAGCCGCGCCAGCGCCTACATAACCGGTCAGCTCATCTGCGTGGACGGCGGCTTCTCCGCCACCTGACCGCCCCCGCCCGTTCTCCGCCACCTGACCCCGCCCAGCCACGTATCACGGATCTCGGTCATGATCACGTCCGATTCGTCCCGGTTAGTGTGACCAAGATCCGTGATAAGCCGACGGGAGCGCGGGCGGGCGGCCCCGGCCGGGAAGGCGGACGGCCCCGGCCGGGCGGGCAGGCGGCCCCGGCCCGGTGGGCACGGCCTGGCGGGCTGGCAGGGGGCGCGCCACGCGGTCTCGTTAGGCATGGTTAGGGGGTGGCAGGCGGCACAATGGCGGACATGGCCAGACGCACCACGACAACCCAGCCGCCCGAGGATTTCGAGGAGCACATCCTCGACATCGACGTCGCCGAGGAGATGCGCGGCAGCTACCTCGAGTACGCCTACTCGGTCATCTACCAGCGCGCGCTGCCCGACGCCCGGGACGGGCTGAAGCCCGTGCAGCGCCGGATCCTCTATCAGATGAACGAGATGGGGCTGCGGCCCGAGCGCGGCCACGTCAAGTGCGCCCGGGTGGTCGGCGAAGTGATGGGACGGCTGCACCCGCACGGCGACAGCGCCATCTACGACGCGCTGGTCCGGATGGCGCAGCCGTGGGCGATGCGGCTGCCGCTGGTGGACGGGCACGGGAACTTCGGCTCCTTGGGCGGCGACGACTCGGCGGCGGCGATGCGCTACACCGAGGCCCGGCTGACCGCAGCGGCGATGGAGATGGTCGGCTCGATCGACGAGGACACCGTCGACTTCCAGCCGAACTACGACGGCACCGAGACCCAGCCCGAGGTGCTCCCGGCCGGGCTGCCCAACCTGCTCGTCAACGGGGCGTCCGGCATCGCCGTCGGCATGGCCACCAACATGGCCCCGCACAACCTCGGCGAGGTCATCGCCGCCGTCCGGCACCTGATCGCCAATCCCGAGGCGGGCCTGGATGAGCTCATGCGGTTCGTGCCGGGCCCGGACCTGCCGACCGGCGGCAAGATCGTCGGCCTGGACGGGATCAGGGAGGCGTACGAGACCGGCCGCGGCATCTTCCGCACCCGGGCCGCGGCCAGGGTCGAGAAGATCACGCCCCGGCGGACCGGGATCGTGGTCACCGAGCTCCCCTATGGCGTGGGCCCGGAGAAGGTGATCTCCCGGATCAAGGACCTGGTCCAGGCCAGGAAGCTGGCCGGGATCTCGGACCTGAAGGACCTCACCGACCGGCAGCGCGGCCTGCACCTGGTGATCGAGATCCGCAGCGGCTTCCACCCCGAGGCGGTGCTGGAGGAGCTGTACCGGCTGACGCCGATGGAGGAGACGTTCGGCATCAACAACGTCGCGCTGGTGGACGGTCAGCCGAAGGTGCTCGGCCTGCGTGACCTGCTGCAGATCTATGCCGACCACCGCATCGAGGTCGTGCGCCGGCGCAGCGAGTACCGCCGCCGCAGGCGCGCCGACCGGCTGCACCTGATCGACGGCCTGGTCATCGCGCTGCTCAACATCGACGAGGTCATCCAGGTCATCCGGACCAGCGACGACGCCGCCGCGGCCAAGGAGCGGCTGATGTCGGTGTTCGACCTGTCGGCCATCCAGGCCCAGTACATCCTGGACACGCCGCTGCGCAGGCTGACCCGCTACGACCGGCTGGAGCTGGAGCGGGAGCGGGAGACGCTGCGGGCCGAGATCGCCGAGCTGACCGCGATCCTGGAGTCGGGCGACCGGCTCCGCGAGCTGGTCTCCGGCGAGCTGGCCGACGTCGCCAAGCGGTTCGCCGACCCGCGCCGCACCGTCCTGCTGGAGAGCACCGGGGCGGCCAGGACCGCCACCGTCCCGCTCGAGGTGGCCGACGACCCGTGCCTGGTGCTGCTGTCCTCGGCCGGGCTCGTGGCCCGAACCGCGACCGCGGCCCCGGACGGGCAGGACGGGCAGCCGCGCGGCGCGGCCGTGGGGCCGCGGGCGGCCCATGACGCCATCACCGGGGCGGTGCCGTCCACGGCCCGCGGCACCATTGCCGTGGTGACCTCGCTGGGCCGGATGATCAGGGTCGGCGTGCTCGAGATCCCCGCGCTGCCGCCCAGCGCCCACTCCCCCGGCCTGTCCGGCGGCGCGCCCATCAGCGAGTTCGTGGGGCTGGAGTCGGGCGAGACCGTGGTCGGGCTGGCCACGGCCGACGCGGCGGGCGCTGGGCTGGCGCTGGGCACCGCGGGCGGGGTGGTCAAGCGGGTAACACCCGACTACCCCGGCAACGCCACCGACTTCGAGGTGATCTCCCTCAAGGACGGCGACCGGGTGGTCGGCGCGGTCCAGCTGGCCAGCGAGGACCAGGACCTGGTATTCATCTCCAGCGACGGCCAGTTGCTGCGGTTCGACGCGCGGGCCGTGCGGCCGCAGGGCCGCGCCGCGGGAGGGATGGCGGGCGTCCGGCTGTCCGCGCGGGCCTCCGTGGTCTGGTTCGGCGCCGTCACCCCGGCCGCGGCCGGCGGCGCGGCGGGCGGCGACGGCAAGGACTTCCCCGGCGGCGATCCGGCGGGCGGCCCCGTGGTGGTGACCGTGGCCGGCGCGGTGGGCGCGCTGCCCGGCACCGGGGCGGCGACGGTTAAGGTCACCCCGTACCTGGAGTACCCGGCCAAGGGCCGCGCGACCGGCGGGGTGCGCTGTCACCGGTTCCTCAAGGGCGAGGACGCCCTGGTGCTGGCCTGGGCGGGCCCGGCGCCGGCCCGCGGCGCCACCGACGCCGGGGTGCCGGTGGACCTCCCCACGGCCGACGCCCGCCGGGACGGCTCCGGGGTCCGGGTGCGCCAGCCCCTGACCGCCCTGGGCGGCCTCGCCCCGTAACAGACCCGCCCGCCAGCCACTTATCACGGATTTTGGTCATACGAACCGGGACAAACCGAACGTGATCATGACCAAGCTCCGTGAAGAGTGGTCTGGGCCGGGGCAGGCGGGAGGGGGCCGCCCGGCCGGGCCGGTCAGGTGTCGATGCGGGAGGGGTCGAGCTCGGCGGCGCCGCCCACGATGAAGTCGCGGCGCGGCGCGACCTCGCTGCCCATGAGCAGCTCGAACATGGCGGTGGCGGCGGCGGTGTCCTCGACCCGGATCCGGCGCAGGGTCCGGTGACGGGGGTCCATGGTGGTCTCCGCGAGCTGCCCGGCGTCCATCTCACCCAGGCCCTTGTACCGCTGGATGGGCTCCTTCCAGCGCTGGCCCTTGCGCTCGAGCTCGAGCAATGTGCGGCGCAGCTCGGCGTCGGAGTAGGTGTAGTTGTACTTCTGCTGGCTCTTGCGCGGGCTGGCCAGCTCGATGCGGTGCAGCGGCGGGACCGCGGCGAACACCCGGCCCGCGTCCAGCATCGGGCGCAGGTACCGGTGGAACAGGGTCAGCAGCAGGGTTCTGATGTGGGCGCCGTCCACGTCCGCGTCGGACATCATGATCACCCGCTGGTACCGGGCCGAGTCCAGGTCGAAGGAGGCGCCCGAGCCGGCCCCGATGACCTGGATGATGGCCGCGCACTCGGCGTTCTTGAGCATGTCGGCCAGCGACGACTTCTGCACGTTGAGGATCTTGCCGCGGATCGGCAGCAGCGCCTGGAACTCCGAGTTGCGCGCCAGCTTGGCGGTGCCGAGCGCGGAGTCGCCCTCGACGATGAACAGCTCGCTGCGGTCATCGGTGCTGCGGCAGTCCACCAGCTTGGCCGGGAGCGCGGAGGCGGCGAGGGCAGACTTGCGGCGCTGGTTGTCGCGGTGCTCGCGGGCGGCGATCCTGGCCCGGGTCGCGGAGGCCACCTTCTCCAGCAGCGCGCGCGCCTGCTGCTTGCTGCCCCGGCTCCGCGACTCGAAGAACGCCCGCAGCTCGGCCGCCACCACCTGCGCCACGATCCGGGACGCGGCGGGGGTGCCAAGCACCTCCTTGGTCTGCCCCTCGAACTGGGGCTCCGGCACCCGGACCGCGATCACGGCGGTGAGCCCCTCGGCCACGTCGTCCTTGACCGCCGGCTCGTCGCCGTTCTTGAGCAGCCGGGCCGCGCGCAGCTGCTCGTTCAGCGTCCGCACCAGCGCCCGCTCGAAGCCGGCCACGTGAGTGCCGCCCTTGGGGGTGGCGATCACGTTGACGAACGAGCGGGTCACCGTGTCGTACCCGGTGCCCCAGCGCAGCGCGACATCGACGGTCAGCTCCCGCTCCACGTCCGCCGGGGTCATGTGCCCCTGGTCGTCGAGCACCGGGATCGTCTCGGTGAACCGCCCGGAGCCCACCAGCCGGACCACCCCGGTCACCGGCTCGCCGGACGAGAGGTGCTCGCAGAACTCGCTGATCCCCCCGTCGAACCGGAACTCTTCCTCGCGCTCCCCGCCCGCCGGCGGGGGCTTGCCGGGCACCGCCGCCAGGCCCTCGGCGCCGGCGGCCTCGGCCAGGGTCAGCCCGGCGTCCGCCAGCGCCGCCGGGATGTCGTCACCGGGGGGCCGCTCGTCCCGGATCCGGATGGCGAGGCCCGGCACGAGGTAGGCGGTCTGCCGGGCCCGCTGCGTCAGCGCGCCAAAGCTCCACCGGGAGTCGCGCACGAACACCTGCGGGTCGGGCCAGAACCTGATCCGGGTGCCGGTCACCTTCTTCGCCACCCGGCGCACCTTCCGCAGGCCCGGGCGGGAGGTGAAGGATGCCTTCGGGCCCGGCGCGGCGAACTCCCCCGGCACCCCGCGGCGGAAGCTGGCCGCCCACTCGTGCCCCTCACGGTCGACGCTCACGTCCATCCGCGCCGCCAGGGCGTTCACCACCGAGGCCCCGACGCCGTGCAGCCCGCCCGACGCGGTGTACGAGCCACCCCCGAACTTGCCGCCCGCGTGCAGCCGGGTCATCACCAGCTCGACGCCGGTGAGTTTGGTCTTCGGCTCCACGTCGACCGGGATGCCCCGGCCGTTGTCCCGCACCTCCGCCGACCCGTCGGGGTGCAGGACCACCTCGATCAGGCTGCAGTGGCCCGCCAGCGCCTCGTCCACCGCGTTGTCGAAGATCTCCCACAGGCAGTGCATGAGGCCACGGCTGTCGGTGGAGCCGATGTACATGCCGGGCCGCTTGCGGACCGCCTCCAGGCCCTCCAGCACCGACAGGTGGCGTGCCGTGTAGGCGCTGGCGGCGTGCGCCGCGGCTGTGACCGGCGGCCCGGTGGGGGCGGCGGGTTCGGCAGTCACGGGAGCTCTCCTCCGATGTGTGGCGGGCATGGCCGGTCAGAACTGTTTACCGGCCTGGACGGCAGACTAGCCGCCACAGCCGGGCTCCGGGGGGAGCCACGCCGCCGGATATACCCTCATCACCTGGGACAATGCGCAAGATATCGTGCCGAAGCAGGCGGGCGGGACGGCAAAAGATGAGCGTTCGCTCTTGGCGTACGCGGCCGCGGGATGGGAACGTAGGGACCTGCCCTGGTGTTGGGTATCAATGAATCGATGACCGAGGGTTGACCGAAGGGATACACCCGCCGGGGTCCAGCCGGTGGCACGGAGGAGGCGACATGACCGGTGCTATGGCTCCCAGCCAGCCGCTGACTGCCATGGACCTGTGTGACCGCTGCAGTGCCCAGGCCTATGTACGTGTCATCCTCCCCGCGGGAGAGCTGCTGTTCTGCGCTCACCACAGCCGCCAGCACGCCGACGCGCTCGCCAAGGCCGGCGCCGAGATCCAGGACGAGACGGAGCGGCTCTCGCAGAGCTGACCCGGCGGAACGGCTCTCGCCGAGCTGACCCGGCCGGCCGGGCAACCCCACAGCCCCGGCGGCCGGGTTTATTTCTCCCTCAGTCGAGGTAGTCCCGCAGCACCTGGGACCGCGACGGGTGGCGCAGCTTGGACATGGTCTTCGACTCGATCTGCCGGATGCGCTCCCTGGTCACCCCGTAGACCTTGCCGATCTCGTCGAGGGTCTTGGGCTGGCCGTCGGTCAGCCCGAACCGCATCGAGACCACCCCGGCCTCCCGTTCGGACAGGGTGTCCAGCACCGAGTGCAGCTGCTCCTGCAGCAGCGTGAAGCTGACCGCCTCGCCCGGCTGGATCGCCTCGGAGTCCTCGATCAGGTCGCCGAACTCGCTGTCGCCGTCCTCGCCGAGCGGGGTGTGCAGTGAGATCGGCTCGCGGCCGTACTTCTGCACCTCGATGACCTTCTCCGGGGTCATGTCGAGCTCGGCGGCCAGCTCCTCGGGGGTGGGCTCCCGGCCCAGGTCCTGGAGCATCTGCCGCTGCACGCGGGCCAGCTTGTTGATGACCTCCACCATGTGCACCGGGATGCGGATGGTCCGCGCCTGGTCGGCCATCGCCCGGGTGATGGCCTGCCGGATCCACCAGGTCGCATACGTGGAGAACTTGTAGCCCTTGGTGTAGTCGAACTTCTCCACCGCCCGGATCAGGCCGAGGTTCCCCTCCTGGATCAGGTCGAGGAACAGCATGCCCCGGCCGGTGTAGCGCTTGGCCAGCGAGACCACCAGCCGCAGGTTCGCCTCCAGCAGGTGGTTCTTGGCCCGGCGGCCGTCCTCGGCGATCCACTCCATGTCGAACCGCTGCTCGGAGCGCAGCCCGTCGGGGGCGTCGGCCAGCTTCTCCTCGGCGAACAGGCCCGCCTCGATCCGCTTGGCCAGTTCGACCTCCTGCTCGGCGTTGAGCAGCGGCACCTTCCCGATCTGCTTGAGGTAGTCCTTGACCGGGTCGGCGGTCGCCCCCGCCGATGCGACCTGCGCCGCCGGGAGGTCGTCGTCGTCGTCGCCGTAGACGAACGCCTCGTCCTCGCCCTCACCGGCGCCGGGACGGGGACGGGCGCCCTGCTCGGCGGCCTCGCCGGCGGCCGCCGCCACGGGCTCCTCCCCCGGCCCGGCCGGGGGCGGGGTTCCCGCCTCCGGCAGCGCGCCGTCGGCGGTCGCCTCGTCCAGGTCTTCGGCGGCCGCGTCGGCGCCGTCCTCGTCCTCTTCGAGCCCGACGCCCACCTCGACGTCAACTTCGACGACGTCTACGTCAACTTCTGTGAGGTCACCCAGGTCCTCAAGATCCACCCCGTCCAGGGCGGCCTCGACATCCAGCTCGGCCTCATCCGGTCCAGCTATGTCCACGTCCGCCAAGCCGACCGCGTCCTCCAGCGCAACCACATCCTCCAGCCCGGTCGCGTCTTCCGGCCCGGCTACGTCCAGATTGATCTCACCTTCAGCGGAGTCCAGCTCGGAAGCTTCCCGCAGCGGCCGCGCCGCATCCGCGGTGCCGGTGCCGTTGGCCCGCGCCTTGCCCGGGCCGGACTCGCCGGCCTCGGTGTCACCCGCCCCGCGGGACGCCTTACGGCCCTTGCGGCCGGATCCGGCTTCCGCGGAGGCAGAGCCGCCGTCGGCTCCGCGGCCGCGCCGGGCGCGCTTGCCGCGCGCCGACGGGGACTCAGCGCCTGCCGGGTCCGCCGCCAGATTCGGGTCCACCAAGGCGACCGGGGCGTCCGCCCGTGACCGGGACACCTCGTCCGATCCGGCCTGCCCGGGAGCCTGCTGCGCAGAAGCCCGACGGCCCTGGCCGCTGGGCTGCCTCCGCGCTGCGGAGTCTGCAGCGCTTGCCACCGCGGTCACCCCTTCCTTCGCTGGACGGCGGCCCGCCTAGCCGCGAACAAAACCTGACTGTCCGACCTGGCAGGCGACACAAACACCTCTCCTGCGTACGTGAGCGGGCAAAGGACCCTACTGCATGCACCCCGATGCCGGGACCGAGCGGGAGTGCTGGCGAACGCCACGGCATACCGCTGCCGCGCCTGGCCTTCCTCCCGCCAACCACCTTAGGCGGAGTCAACGGGTAGCTCGAACCACCCGCAGGCCGGGACCTGCCGACCGGGTCATCCCCATCCCCTCCACACTGACACCGTCATGCCCTACCCGTTCTCCCCGCGCCAATCGCGATGTCGCCCTCGCCGGCCGATGCTCCCCCGTCCCGCCTGGGCACGTGCAGCACCAGCACCGTCACGTCGTCGTCCTGTTCATAGCCGGTGAGCATGCGGTCCACCAGGAATGAAAGCAACCTGGCCGGATCATCCGCCACACCCGGCGAGACCTGCGCGGCCACGGCGACCAGTTCATCGAGTCCTGCGTCCAGTCCCCTGCGCCGGTTCTCCACCAGTCCATCGGAGTAGAGCACCGCCGTGTTACCTGGCGGCAGCCGGAACACGTACTGCTGGCGCGGGCTGGCCCAGCCCAGCGGCGTCCCGGCCTCCCCCAGATCGAGCCGGGGCGGGGCGTCGCGGGACATGAGCAGCGGCGGCGGATGGCCCGCGTTGCCCGCCAGGCCCTCGCCGGACACCGGGTCGAACACCAGGTACGCCACCGTGGTCACCTGCTCGTCAAGCTCGGTGGCGTTGAACAGCCGGTCGAGCCCGGCCAGGACGGCCGCGGGCCGCGGGTCGGTCAGGGCGAGCGCGCGCAGCGCGTTGCGCACCCGGCCCATGCCGGCCGCGGCGGACAGTCCCTTGCCCATCACGTCCCCGGCCGCGACCGCGAGACGGCCGTCGGGCAGCCGGAAGGCGTCGTACCAGTCCCCGCCGATCTCCATGTTCCGGGTCACCGGCAGGTATCTGGCGTCCAGGATGATGCCCGGCACGCTCGGCAGCTGGTCCGGCAGCAGGCTGCGCTGCAGGGTCTCGGCCGTGGTGTGCTCGCGCTCGAACATCGAGGCGCGCTCCACGGCCAGCGCGCACTGCCCGGCCAGCGCCTCCAGGAAGACCCGTTCCTCGTCGGTGATCTTCCGCGGCCGGGTGAAGGAGAACCGCAGCGCTCCCAGCGCCGCGCCGGCGGCGAGCAGCGGCATCCCGACCCAGGCCCGCTCGTCGGTGTGGGTGAGGAACAGCTCCACGTTCGCCAGGCCGTCGAACACCCGGCGCAGCGCGTCGGAGTTCTCCAGCAGCAGCGGGCGGCGGGTGTTGATGGCCATGGTGATGACGCTGGGCACGTCCAGCGGGATGTCCCCGGCCGGGGCGCCCGGGCCGTCCGGCAGGCCGGTCGGGTTGATGATGCGGACCCGGAGCCGGTCCGGGTCCAGCAGCGCCACCGCCGACCGGTCGGCGCCGATGGCTGACCGGCCGACCTCGGTGATGACCTCCACCACCTGCTCCACCGTCAGCGCCTCGGCCAGCATCGAGGTGGCCTGCTGGAGCCGGGCGGTGCGCAGCGCGGCGGCGGACAGCTGCTCGGTCAGCCGGCCGCGCATCTCCTCGGCTTCCCGCTGGGCGGTGACATCGGTGCTGGCACCGACCCACTCGATGATCTTCCCGTCCCGCTCGATCGGCACGGCGCGCACGTCGTAGTGCCGGTACGAGCCGGTCTTGGTGCGGACCCGGTAGCGGTTGTCGAAGACCTTGCCCGCCTGGACGCAGTCCGCCCAGTCCCGCTCGACCCGTTCCCGGTCCTCGGGATGCACCGCATCCAGCCAGCCGCTGCCCAGGTACTCCTCCAGGCTCTGGCCGGTGATCCAGCGCCACTCCGGGGAGTCCTCCGCGATCTGGCCCGTCGGCGTGGTCACCCAGACGACCTGGGCACCGGCCTGGACCAGGGAGCGGTAACGCTCCTCGCTCCGGCGGACCGCCTCCTCGGCGTTGCGGCGCTCGGTGACGTCGACGGCGATCAGGGCGACCCCGGAGATCTCTCCCTCCGGGTCGTGCGAGGGAAACCAGGAGAACGCCCAGTGCCGGGCCTGCGGCGCGGCCGTGGAATCGGCGGCGGTGCCGGAGGACCGGTCGGCGGCCCGGCCACCGCCCGCGGATGGCCCGCCGATGGACTGGTCAGGCTCGAAAAGTGGCTGGTCATCGGCCAGGACGTGGTGGATGGCGGTCTCGGCGCGGGCCGCGAGGGACTCGGGCCAGACCTGGGAGGGAAGCAGCCCGAGGTGGTCGGATCCGTCGCGGCCGTGCAGCCGGGCCAGGCTGCGGTTGATCCGCCGGAAACGCAGGTCGGTCCCGAAGAAGGCGAAGCCGATAGGCGCCTCACGCAGCAGTGTCGCCAGCAGCGCAGAGTCGGAGACATCCAGGCCAGCCACTCGCGGCTGCGGCACGGATGTGTCTGTGCTCATGAAGCGGACACCCGGCCCGTGAGTGAGCCTGCCATCCAAAGGCTCCTTCCTGCTCACTGCGGACATAAGCAGGCTAGCGTCAACAACGCGGTGGCGGGGAACCATCCGTGCGGTACCGCGCCGACCTCCGCACCACTGCCAGCGCCGCCGTCATCGCGGTGGCCGTGCGGTAAGCCCCCCATATCCTAAGCCAGATCGCGCCTCCGGGCCGACGTGATGGGCGCCAACCAGCGGCTGCGGCCGGGGGAGGCCCGGCCGCCAGCTGGGAAAACCCGTAACGGATCCCCCCGAACCGGCGCTTAATGGTACAGAACCGGGAATTCACGCTAACGCGCGCGCTACGGCACAGAACCGGGAAATCGCACTAACGTGCGCGCTGCGGTACAGATCTGGGAAGCTGTGCCTTGTGAGTTCCCACGGCCGCCGCAGGGACGCTCAAGGGAGTGCCGGCCGCCCGGGCCACCGCCGGGTGCCACGGCCGCCGCGTGCCGCGACCCCGCCGCCCAACGCGCTGTTCGCGGAGATGCTGCGGGCGGCGCGCGAGCTCCTGGCCCTGCGCAGCCCGCTGGACGCCGAGCTCATGGTCAGCGAGATGCTGGGCACCTGGTGGGGCCAGCGGGCGCCGCGCAGCTCCACGCACAGCGGCGCCGATCTCGAGGAAGTGATCGGCGAAGGGCTGGTCGAGTACGCGGGCCAGGACGCCAGCCCGGCGGCGCTCGCCCTGCTGTCCGGAATAGCCTGCCTGGGCACGCCCCGCCAGGCGGCCCTGGCCGAGAAGGCCGGGCTGGCGCTGATCGAGCGGGGAGTCGCGCGGCCCGCCTGGTCCGAGCACGTCGGCGCGGTGGCGGCGGCGGAATGCTACGTGAACTCCGACATCTTCGGGGATTGCGACGAAGCGGTCTGCCTGTTCAGTTACGCGGGGACCGATCCGCACGCGCTCGTCATGGTGGTCGACTACAACGCCGGCGGCCTGCTGCGCGACGGCTGGGTGACGTCCAAGGTCGACACGCTGCTGGAACGCTGCCGTCCGCCGGCCGGCGCGCCGCCGGACCGCCCGGTACGGGGCACCTTCCGGCGGGTCAGCACGGCCCAGGCCCGGCGGCTGCTGGAGGCCGCGCTCACCGCCACCGACGCCGCGGCCGATCCGCCGGTCAGCGAGTCCTTCCCGGCCTACCACGCCTTCATCAGGGCGCGGATCCGCACGCTGTGCCCGGCCGAGCCGCCTGCCGAGCCGGACAGCTCCCCGTTCGGCGGGCCCGCCACCGCGCTGGCCAGCCACGACGATGCGCCGGGGTGGCTGGGGGCGGCGGCACGGCGGCAGGCCTGGAGCGACGACCGCCGCGCCATGCTGGTGGCGGAGTTCCTCGCCTCCGACGAGGCCGAGGACCTGTCGGACCGCACGGCGGCCAGCCGGTGCGCGGATCACATCATCAATTACGGCTGCAGCCAGGACTTCGGGCGCCCGCTGCGGATGAGCCCGGCCAAGGCGGAGACCTTCCTGCTGGACTGGCTGCCACGCAAGATCATGCTCTCGCCGCCGGAGCAGCATGCCATGCCGCACGTGCTCGCCGCGTGGGCACGCTGGGCCGGGCGGCGCCGCGAGCTCCCCCCGGAGGCGATCGAGCAAACGCTCGACGCCGTGTTCAGCTCGATGGCGACCTTCCCGCGCGTCTACCACGACCCGGCCACGTTCGGCCTGGACCCCCTGATCGTGGCCAGACTGCTGCCGGACGCCGACCTGGAGGCGCTGCCCCGGCGGGCGTTCGCGTTCCCGCTGCTGCAGGGCCGCTACGGCGAGGTCGATCTGAGCACGCTGGATCCGTCCCAGTCGCAGGCACGGCGCACGCTGGTGGCCGCCGACCACGACGACGCCCACGGACGGCCCACCAGCGAGCAGCACATCGGCCGCCACCTGGTCCTGTCCGACCGCCTCTGGCGCGGCGACCCACCGGAGCTGTGGGAGGCTGCGCAGCGCCTGCTGGACCGGGGTGAGAACCGGCACGCGGTGCAGCACACCCTGATGTATCTGATCAGGGACGCCGGGGGCGACCGCGCCAAGCTCATCGCCGAACTGGGCAACCTGCCCTGAGCGGCCGGCCCCGGCCGGGTGTTTCTGTTAGTGCTGCCCCGGCTCCCTGGCCAGCTCGGTCACCGCCGTGGCCAGGTCGGCCGCGCTGACGATGGTGAGGTCGGCCGCGCTCGCCTGCTCCCCGAGTTCGGCCACCCGCAGGTCGCGGGCCGCGCACGCGCGCTCGAACAGCGACCGGGCGAACCTCCCGTTGCCCAGCTCGTCGATCCGGCCCCGGTCGCACGCCTGCTGGAAGATCTCCTCCAGGACGGGCAGGGCGTCCGGGTCGAACGAATCCCCCGCCTGCTCGGCGATCACCTCGGCGATGCTGGCCAGCTCGACCGGGGTGTAGCTGGGGAAGGCGATCCGGGCGCTGAACCGGGAGGAGAGGCCGGGGTTGCTGCGCAGGAAGCGCTCCATGTCGCCGGTGTAGCCGGCCAGCACGATCACCAGCCGGTCGCGGTCGTCCTCCGCCCGCTTGAGCAGCGTCGCCACCGCCTCCGCCCCGTACGCGTCGCCGCCCGCGTAGCCCGGGTTGTACAGCGAGTAGGCCTCGTCGATGAACAGCACCCCGCCCAGGGCGGAATCGATCAGCTTGCCGGTCTTGATCGCCGTCGATCCCAGGTGCTCGCCGACCAGATCGGCCCGGTGTGCCTCCACCACCTCGGGCCGGACCAGCAGCCCCAGCGCGGCGAAGATCCGCCCGAGGATCCTGGCGACCGTGGTCTTCCCGGTGCCCGGCGGTCCGGTGAACACGAAATGCCGGGCGGGCGGCTGGCTGGCCAGGCCCTGCGCGTCCCGCAGCCGGGCCACGCGCAGCTGCGCGGCGATCTCGTGCACCTGCCGCTTGACCGGCTCCAGGCCGATCAGCTCGTCGAGCTCGGCCAGCGCGCTGTCCAGCGTGGGAGCCTCGGTATAGCCCCGGAACCTCGACGTGAGCTCGGCGAATGCTCGTTCCAGGTCCACCGCCTCCAGCGTCACGAGGTCGGCGGGGGCGGGCTCGTCATGGCCCGCCATCACCCGCACGTCACGCGCCTGCCCCGCCTTCTCCAGCAGGCTCCGCACGAACCGGCCGTTGCCGAGGTCGTCGGCGAGACGGCGGCGGCCGACGTCCTCCATCATGCGGGCCAGCGCCGGCCCGGCCTCGGGGTCAAGCGACTCCCCGCGCTGGGCGAGCGCGGCCCGGGCGAGCGCAAGCAGCTCGGCCGGGGAGTACCCGGCGAACCTGATCCTGATCGCGAATCTCGAGTTCAGCCCGGGGTTGCTGGCCAGGAAGTCCTCCATCTGCCGGTCGTAGCCGGCCAGGACGATGACGAGCCGGTCGCGGTCGTCCTCGGCGCGCTTGAGCAGCGCCTGGACCGCCTCGTTGCCGAACCGGTCGCTGTGCCCCTCGCCGTCGTTGACGAGGCTGTAGGCCTCGTCGATGAACAGCACCCCGTCCAGCGCCGCGTCGACCAGCTCGTTGGTCTTGATGGCGGTGGCGCCGAGGTACTCGCCGACCAGGTCGGCACGCTGCGCCTCCAGCACCGACGGCGTTTCCAGCAGGCCGAACGCGTAGTAGATCTTGGCGATGATCCGGGCCACCGAGGTCTTGCCCGTTCCCGGCGGGCCGAGGAACACGAAGTGCTGCATGGGCTTGTCGGTCTGGTATCCGGCCTGCGCGCGCCTGCGCGCGGCCTCCACCGAGGCGGCGAGCTGACGGATCTGGTCCTTGACCCCGTCCAGGCCGATCATCGCCTCCAGCTCGGCCATCGCCTGCTCGACGGTGATCGTGGGCAGATCCTGGTCGGCGATCGGGCGGTCCGGCACCCCAACGGCCACCTGCTGCCTCCGGGGAGCGTCCGCGTCCCGCACCGCCCTGACCAGGCCGGCCGGGGTGACCGGCCCGGCCGGTGCTGGCGGGCGTGGCGGTATGGCCGGCCGTGTCGCCATGCGGCCCGGCGATTGACTGGCCCCGGGCCGATTGCCTGCCGTAGCCCCGGGCTTCCTGCCAGCTCCGGGTGAGGCGCCAGCCCAGCACAACGACGGCCAGCAGCCACCCGATCACGTAGCTGAAGACGGGCTGGCTGGAGGTGAACCGCCAGGCGAGCATGGCGGGCGGCACCGACCACAGCAGCGTCCAGGCCACGGTCCGGCAGGGCACGAGGTTGCGGGCCAGCGGGGGCGCATGGGCGGCGGCGACCACCGCGAACGGAAGCAGCAGGAGCGGAAAGATCCAGAGGGTGACCGGGGGCGTCAGCGCCGCCACGGCCAAGATCGCGGCCAGTCCCCAGGCGGCGACGCCGAGCGAGGCGATGACCGAGCGCTGCCGGCGCCAGATGGCGATGGGCCCGTAGCAGAGCGCCAGCACCAGGACCAGGTCGCCGACCCGGGCCGGGAGCGCCGATGCCAGGATCGCCGCCGCCAGCAGGGCCAGGATCAGGACTATCTTGACCGGGAGCGGGGCCGAGCGGACGGCGGAACGGACGCGGTCGAGGCGTTGCCGCGCCGTTCGCCTGTCCGGCGGAGGTCCGTCATCTGGCCGCATGTAACTCCCTCGTGCTGCTCCTTGTATAGCGCATCACCGATCGCCGACGGCGAAGCACGACCGGATACCGGTACAAAATGCCTGGCAGCTGGCTTGGCTGCCCGTCGCCCCGCCCGCCGTCCGGCGACCATGGACGCGCCGCCACGCGCTGCCCCATGATGACAAAGGCGCCACCGCCGGGAACGCGCCGCAAAGGAGGGCCCGCATGCACAGGATCGAGGCTGACCTGCTCGTTCCGGGCCGTGGTGAGCCCGTCAGCGACGGGGTGGTGGTGCTCGACGGCGACCGGATCGGTTACGCGGGGCCCGCCGCTGGCGCGCCGGAGACGCCGCACGCCGCCCGGCACCGGGCCGTTGCCGTCCTGCCCGGGCTCTGGGACTGCCACGGGCATTTCCTCGGCACGCGCACCCTCGACCTCGGGAGGCTGCCGCTGGAGCCGCTCGCGCTGCGGGCCTCCCGGTGCGCCCGCGATCTGCGGAACGCGCTCGACGCCGGGGTCACCTCCGTGCGTGAGGTCGGCGGCCTCGGGGTGGAGCTGGCGCGCGCGGTCGCCGAGGGGGTACTGGACGGGCCGTCCATCTACGGCGCAGGGGCGATCCTGTCCACCACCGGCGGCCACGGCGACCTGCACTCCTACCCGCTGCCCTGGATCGAGGACTACGCGGCGCTGGCGGGCACCATGTGCCTCGCCGACGGGGTGGCCGGCTGCCAGCGGGCCGTGCGCGAGCAGCTCCGCCGCGGCGCCCGGCTGATCAAGGTATGCGCCTCCGGCGGGGTCCTGTCCGAGCTGGATGACCCCATCCACCAGCAGTTCACGGCGGCGGAGCTGCGCGCCATCGTCGAGGTCGCGGCCCTGGCCGAACGGCCGGTCGCCGCGCACTGCCACGGCAAGCCCGGCATCATGGCCGCGCTGCAGGCGGGGGTGGTCACGATCGAACACGGCACCTACCTCGACGACGAGTGCTGCGACGCCATGTGGGAGAGCGGGGCCATCCTGGTCCCCACCCGCACGATCATCGAGGAGATGCTGGCGAACAGCGCGGGCGTGCCCGGCTACGCGATGGCCAAGCTCCGGGGGATCGCGGCGGTGCACGCCGAGGCGGTCGCGCGGGCCCAGGAGCGCGGCGTCACGATCGCGGCGGGCACCGACATCGCGCTCACCGGCATGGAGCTCCCCAACTCCTGGGGACATAACGGAAAAGAGCTGGCTCATCTCGTTGACCTTGGCATGACGCCGCTGCAGGCGATCGAGGCCGCTACCGCGGCCGCGCCGGCCACGCTCGGTGCGCAGGCGCCGCGGTCGGGCCTGCTCGCCGCGGGCTACGACGCCGACGTGATCACCGTGGACGCCGACCCGCTCGCCGACATCTCGGTGCTGGCCAAGCCCGCGCACGTGACCGCCGTCTGGACGGCCGGGCGCCAGGTCAAGGGGGCCGCGCAGCAATAACGCCGCCCACCCGGGCGCGCCGGATTAACCCCGGCCCCATCCGGGCCGCGCCCGGCGGGGCACCGGCGCGGGCAGGTGGGCTCGGGACACATTCGTTAAGCGCCTGGTGGGGTCGGGAAGCCGCCTACCGCGGCCTCGAACGCGCGGGCGGCCCGCAGACAGGTGGCGTCGTCGAAGTGGCGGCCGACGATCATCAGCCCGGCCGGCAGCCCGCCAGCCAGGCCCGCCGGGACCGAGGTGGCCGGGTGGCCGCTGACGTCGAACGGGGCGGTGTTGACGATCATCTCAGTGGACCGGGCGATGCTCTCCTCCCGGGCACAGCCGGCCGGGGGGATCGCGGTGGCCACGATCGGGAGGGTCGGCAGGACCAGGACGTCCAGACCGGCCAGGGCCGCGTCGTAGGCGGCGGCCAGCTCAAGCGCCAGGCCGCGGGCCATCGCGTAGTACCGGCCGTGGTAGTTGTCGATCGAATAGCGGCCGGCGAAGATCGTCGCCTTGACCGTCTCCGGCAGCTCGTCGGCTCGCTCCCGGCGGCCTCGGGCGTAGTGGGCGATCAGGTCCGGGTCGTACCGGCCCGGCCAGTTCATCCCGAAACCGTTCCCGTTCAACCATCTGCGTGACCACGCCGTCGGTGGCGATCACGGTCCAGACGTGCATGGCGTCACGGTGCCAGGGGACGCTGACCTCGCTGACGGCGGCGCCCGCCCCGGCGAGCGTGTCGATGGCGGCCCTGACCGTGTCGTCCACGGCGGGCTGGGACAGGCCGCGTATGCCGAACCCCTCGGCCAGCACGCCCACCCTCAGCCCGGTCGCGCCCGCCTCCAGGCCCGAGGTGAAGTCCAGCGGCGGCGGGGTGGCGCGCTGGCGCGGGTCCAGCCCGTCCGGGCCGGCCAGGACGCCGAGCATCAGCGCGGCGTCCCGCACGGTTCGCGTGATTGGGCCCAGGTGATCCAGGGTGTTCTCGATCGGGAACGCGCCGGTGTAGGGAACAAGGCCGTGCGTCGGCTTGTGCCCGACGGTGCCGCAGAAGGCGCTGGGGATGCGGATGGAGCCGCCCTGGTCGCCGCCGAGCGCGAGGTCGGCCTGCCCGGCCGCGACCAGCGCCGCGCTTCCGCTGGAGGACCCGCCCGCGCTCCGGGAGCGGTCCCAGGGGTTGTGCACCGGCCCGGTGCGGGAGGTGTGGCTGCCGCCGGAGAAGCACAGGTCCTCGCAGACCGCCTTCCCGGCGATGGTGGCGCCCGCGTCCAGCAGCCTGGTCACCACGGTGGCATCCCGGCGCGGTACGAACCCCTCGACCGCGCGGGACCCGTTCATCATCGGGACGCCGGCGACCGCGATGTTGTCCTTGACCGCCACCCGGCGGGCGGCCAGCGGACCGTCCGGCCGGCCGGTGATCTCGGTGGTGACGTACCAGGCGCCCAGCTCGTTGCCGCCCCCGGCCGGCCACTGCCAGGGCCGCTGCGGCGGCTCGGGGGCACTCGCCTCGTACAGCCGCTCCACCTCGTCATAGGAGGCGAGCAGGCCGCCGGCCAGGGCGCGGAACGACTCCAGGTCTGGCGGCTGGAGATGGAGGCCGTACCGTTGCGCGATCCGGGCCAGGTCGGCGGCCGTGGGCGGGGTGATGGGCATGACGGCCTCCGTGAGGGCTAGCCGGGATGCGGGGCCAGACGGATGTTACTGATCTGCTGTGGCCAGCGGCGCCCGGTACGTCGATGGGCGCGGGTGCCCATGATCCCGGTTTGTGACGGTTAGGAGCATAGGAGGACCCGCGCGTGCCTAGCGTAAGGAGGCCGGGTCCGGCCAGGCCAGGCCCGTTGCTCAGGGCTCAGCGGACGGCAGATAGCCGGCCACGAGCCGGGCCGGGATGGTCTGGCCCGCGACCTGGCGGGCGGTTTGCAGGAATCCGGGCAGGGCGGTGTTGGTGCTGCCGGCCGCCCAGGCGACCTGGAGGGTGAGCTGGTGCCCGATAACGGGGACGAACCGGACGCCGTCCAGGGATAGCGCCTGGTAGGAGGCGGCCACTATGGTCACGCCGAGGCCGGCCGCGACGAGCCCGAGTGCGGAGATGCCGCTGGCTTCCTGCACGATGGCCGGGCTGAAGCCGGCCGCGCGGCAGGAGGCGATGAACTCGTCGTAGGCGAGCACGGAGCGGTGGCGGGGGAAGAACACGAACGGTTCCCCGGCCAGTTCGGACAGGGCGATCCGGTTGTGGCGGGCGAGCCGGTGGCCGGCGGGCAGCCCGGCCAGGACCGGCTCGGTGAGCAGGGTTTCCAGGTATATCCCCGGCGGCGCCGCAGCCGCGCGCAGGAACCCTGCGTCGATCCGCCCGGCGGTCAGCGCCGCTAGCTGCTCGTCATCGAAGCTTTCGCTGATGATGACGCCGATCGCCGGGTGGGCGTCCCGGTAGGCCCGGATGATCGCGGGCAGCAGGGCCACCGCTGCGGCGGGCAGGACCGCGATGGCTAGTTCGCCCCAGTCGCCGTGGGCGGCGAGCCGGGCCAGCCTGACCGCGCGGTCGGACTCGGCCAGGGCCCGCCGCGCCTGTCCGAGCACCGCCTGGCCGGCGGCCGCCGCGCACCGCCGGACGGCCGTCGATCGCGCAGACCTGGCGCAACAACGCAGAGCTGTGGTCTTTCGCGCCCCGTCGCTACGTCTATCTCGCGCTGTGCGTGCCCAACGGGCTGATCGTCGGCTGCGAGTCCCTCTTCGTGCCGTACGCACCACGGCACGCAGGGACTCCTCTTCGCCTCCGCCGCACGACGAGCCCGGACATCTCCCAGCGCGGGACCGGTCACAACAGGCCCGTGGCGCCGCCTCGGGGTAGCCGTTCCGCTGAGCCCGGGAACGAGGCATCAGGCGATGCAACATCACCAGGGGCCGACCGCACTATTTCCCCTGCTGGCCAGCTTCCACGCCTGAGGCTGGCGGCCGGGCCCGGCTCGCTCTCGGCCGGACCCGGCTCGCTTGTGGCGGCTGCCGCTGGCTGGACTCAGCTGCAGCCGCTGGTCGCGCCGCAGCCCTCGCAGACGTAGCAGCTGCCCGCAGGGCGCATCTTCGTGCCGCAGGTCAGACACAGTGGTGCGTCCGCCGTGCGACCCTGCTGCGCCTCCAGCACCTCCATCGAACTGTGCGGCTGCGCCAGCGACTGCCCGTCCTGGGCATCCCCGCCGGGCTGGCCGCCGGCCTCGCGCGCCGGCTGCGGCCGCTCGACCGGGGCGGACTGTGCCATCTCGGTGGTGTCCTGGTCATCGGCCAGGGCGGCCGGATCCTCGCCGGCCAGCTGGGCGGTTCGCTCGGCGGCAGACAGGATGCCCAGCTCGGCACGGGTCTCGTAGGGCAGGTGGTCCAGCGCCAGGCGCCGGAACACGTAGTCCATCACCGAGCTCGCGATCCGGATGTCCGGGTCATCGGTGACCCCGGCCGGCTCGAAGCGCATGTTGGTGAACTTCTCGACCCACTTCTCCAGCGGGACCCCGTACTGCAGGCTGATGGAGATCGCCATCGAGAACGCGTCCATCACGCCGGCCAGCGTGGATCCCTGCTTGCCGAGCTTGAGGAAGACCTCTCCCACGCCGTCGTCCGGGTAGCTGGAGGCGGTCATGTAGCCCTCCGCGCCCGCTACCGAGAACCGGGTCACCGTGGCCGGCCGCTTCCTGGGCAGGCGGCGGCGCACCGGCCGGACGTCATGCGACGGGGTGGCGACGGCCGCCGCCGTCTCCGGCTTCTTCCTCGCGTCGGACAGCGGCTGCCCGACCTTGCAGTTGTCGCGGTAGACCGCCAGCGCCTTCAGGCCAAGCTTCCAGCCCTCCAGATAGATCGACTCGATGTCCTCCACCGTCGCCGACTCGGGCAAATTCACGGTTTTTGAGATGGCCCCACTGAGCGCGGGCTGGACCGCGGCCATCATCCGCACGTGACCCATGGGGCTGATGGCCCGCTCACCCATCGCGCAGTCGAAGACCTCGTAGTGCTCGGGCCGCAGGCCGGGAGCGTCCACCACGTGGCCGTGCTCCGCGATGTACTCGGTGATCGCCTCCACCTGCTCAGGCTGGTAACCCAGGCTCTTCAGCGCCCGCGGGACCGTCTGGTTGACGATCTGCATGGAGCCGCCGCCGACCAGCTTCTTGAACTTCACCAGCGCCAGGTCAGGCTCGACACCCGTGGTGTCACAGTCCATCATCAGGCCGATGGTGTTGTGGCTCACCATGCCATTAGCCACGTAGGTCACGTTGTCCGGCACCGACAGGTCGTAGGTGGGCTGGACTCCGCCGTCCTCGTTTACCGCGACCGGCTCGAAGAGGTAACCAAGGATCATCCCCAGCCGGTCGTCGAGGGTCTCCTCGAAAAGACGCCGGGCAAGCATGCGGGGCACTCCGCCATGCTTGCGGAGCGACTGCGTCACAGCGCTATACATCGAGTGCTTCGGCGGTACAAGACTCGCCCAGACCTCCGGCGGCAGGAATACATAGTCCTTCTTCGCCGAACGGTCTGGCTCCAGGACCGCCACTAGCTGGGACTTGCGCTCACTGATAAAGCCCACAGACTCATCGAAATTCAGCGCGTGATCGACGTTCCTCAGCCGCACCTGCAGGATGTCGCCGCCCCAGCCACTGACGGTGCGACGGGTCGTGGTAGCGAGGCCGAGGATGAGTAGCAAGGACCGGATTTCGCCCGCGAACTCCTCGTGGGCCGTGGAGACGCTGGGGACCCCGGCAAGCACAGTCCCGTCGGCTTCGAAGAGCCCACGTAGGAAGGAAGCGTAAACGGCAGGATCATTGGTCTCCAGGATCGCGGAAGGGATCCGTGGCACCCAGCCCTTGCCGGTGTGATCGGCCCTAGGGAGGTTCTTGGCGAATCCGGCTGCTTGCCACCACCGCGCCAAGCGTACGGACTGCAAGGTGACCTCGCGGTACCCCTCCTGTGCGGTTACCGTCGGGGTGAGACCGAACAGCTCCTTGGCGATGACGCCGAGCCGCTCCACGACATCAAGGTCGCTATCGGCAACACACAGCCGGACGCCCTTGGCGTGAAGGCTGCCGTCACCCATGAAGTACCCGACGAGCTCGGCCAACTCCGGGGTGACCTCGTCTGGTGCCCGGAGTTTGTGATCCCCCGTGTAGTACGCTTCGTCGAGTACTGGCAGCGGCACCCGGCGTGTAGCACCGGCGAGCGTCCCCATCTGCATTGGCACAACGTCGCCAGGGGCGATGTCAGCGAGCCGCTTCCATGCCCAGCCCCCGGAGGCTGGCTGGACGACCTTGACCCGGTGGGTCAGTGTGCCCTGTATCCGGTAGCCACCTTCAGTCCGGATGAGCCGAGTGGGCTCTTCCCCATTGACGAAGAACTTGGTGGCGCGGCGCGGTCCTTCGTCCGTCGAAACAGTCAGGTCTAGTTCCTGCCATCGGTCCCCGTAGTTATCCCCGAGTTCGGCAAGGCGGGTCAGCCCGCGATCCGTCGTCACCAGGGTGTCGCCGGTGAGGCAGCCGGTCGGCGCCAGCAGGGACGCCTGTGCGTTGCGGTACCCATTGGCCTCGCCGAGGGCCAGGCATTCCTGCCAGGCGGTGACCGCAGCGGCGTGGATGTCACGGTCCATGCCGCCGAGGGTCTTGATCTCGCCGCAGGCGTCGGCGTGCTTGCTCATGACCCGCTTGTGGGCAGAGGCGTTGCGCTCGTAACCGTCGTAGGTGCCGACGAAGGCGGCCATTTCTGCGGACCGGCGGTAGGCGGTACCAGTTATCAGGGACGTGATCGCGGCGGCGATGGCCCGCCCGCCTTCGGAGTCATAGGCATGACCGGTTGCCATCAGCAGCGCACCGAGGTTGGCGTAACCGATGCCGAGCTGTCGGTAGGCCCGGGTAACAGCAGTTATTTTCTCGGTTGGGAAGTCTGCAAAGCAGATGGAAATATCCATCGCTGTAATGATCAGCTCTGTGACCTGCTGGAACCGCTTCGAATCGAAGGTATTCTTATCATTTAGGAATTTGAGCAGATTAATGCTCGCGAGATTGCAGGAAGAATTATCCAAATGGACGTATTCACTGCAGGGGTTAGATGCGGTAATTCTTCCCGATTCAGGGCAGGTGTGCCAATCATTAATTGTGCCATCGTATTGAATTCCTGGGTCAGCACACTCCCAGGCGGCCTGCGCCACCTTGCGGAACAGGTCCTTGGCGTCAACAGTCTCGACCGTCTCGCCGGTCCGCCTGGCCGCCAGGTCGAACTTGCCGCCCGCCTCCACGGCCTGCATGAACTCGTCGGAGACCCGGACCGAGTTGTTGGCGTTCTGGTACTGGACGCTGGTGATGTCCTTGCCGCCGAGGTCCATGTCGTACCCGGCGTCGCGCAGGACCCGGATCTTGTCCTCTTCGCGTGCCTTGGTCTGGATGAACTCCTCGACGTCCGGGTGGTCGACGTCGAGGACCACCATCTTGGCGGCCCGGCGGGTCGCGCCGCCGGACTTGATCGTGCCCGCGGAGGCGTCAGCGCCTCGCATGAACGACACTGGGCCGCTCGCGGTGCCACCCGACGACAGGAGTTCCTTGCTGGACCGGATCCGGGAGAGGTTCACACCCGCGCCCGAGCCGCCCTTGAAGATCAGCCCCTCTTCCTTGTACCACTCCAGAATCGAGTCCATCGTGTCGTCAACGGCCAGGATGAAGCACGCTGACACCTGTTGGGGGGACGCCGTGCCGACGTTGAACCAGACCGGCGAGTTGAAGCTGAAGACCTGGTGGATGAGCGCGTGCTTGAGCTCGTGGTCGAAGATCTCGGCGTCCTTGGGGGTGGCGAAGTAGCCGTTCTTGAGCCCGGCGGCCACATATACGTCCACCACCCGGTCGACGAGCTGCTTGAGGCTCCACTCGCGCTGCGGCGTCCCGACCGCGCCGCGGAAGTACTTGGTGGTCACGATGTTGGCGGCGTTGACCGACCAGAAGTCGGGGAACTCGACGCCGCGCTGCTCGAAGTTGATCGAGCCGTCCCGCCAGTTGGTCATGACGACGTCACGGCGCTCCCAGGTGACGTCGTCGTAAGGGTGGACGCCATCCCGGGTGTAGATGCGCTTCATGGCGAGCCCCTTGCGGGCACTCCTGCCACCCCGCGCCGCGGACCCGCTCGACGTCTCGGTCATTGCCGTCCCCCTTCTGGGTTGTGCTCCGCTTGGGCCGACCTGGCCCCCGTGTTGTGATGTTCGCCCTGAGGTTCAGGGCATCAGCGCGCCGGCCGACTGACGTGCCGAGCGCAACGTTGCGATCTCGTCCTCGAAATCGCCCAGTGACTCAAAGCCCCGGTACACAGAGGCGAATCTCAGGTAAGCGACCTCGTCCAGCTCGCGGAGCGGGCCGAGGATCGCCAGCCCCACGTCGTGCGACGGCACCTCCGCGCAGCCCTTGGCCCGTATCGCCTCTTCCACCTGCTGGGCCAGGATCGCGAGCTGGTCCTCGGTCACCGGGCGCCCCTGGCAGGCGCGGCGCACGCCGCGCACGATCTTGTCCCTGGTAAAGGGCTCGGTGGCGCCGCTGCGCTTGCCCACCATCAAGATCACAGATTCTTGTGTGGTGAACCTCCGGCCGCACTCCGGGCAGGAGCGGCGGCGGCGGATCGCGGCGCCGTCGTCGGCGGTCCGGCTGTCGATGACGCGGCTGTCCGGATGCCTGCAGAACGGGCAGAACACGCCATCACCTCCCGGCGGCCGATACTGCGGGTGAGCCCTTGCTCCACAACTTGTGGATGAACTACAGCTTTGTAACTACTAGATGTTGTGGTTTAACCGTAGTTCAGTCCCGCGCTCGGCGCAAGCGCCGGGCCGGACACGCCGCGCTGTATCTATGCGCGCCAGGGAAGCTGCTGGTCGCCACGCCCCGAACGTCGCCTTTGCCGGCGTGTCGGGTGCTACTCCCCCACGGGCGCGCGGTCGTCAGCCGCGGGGCACCCACAGGCGCTGGCCTGGCACAACGCTGGTGCTGCGGAGCGCGTTGAGCTCGATGATCTGCTGCATGACGACCCGGGGGTCGGCAGTGGGCTCGGCCTGCGAGGCGATCGACCACAGGGTCTGGCCCGGGTGCACGACCACGGAGGTCAGGTTCTGGTAGACCGCGCCCGGTGACTGGCCGCCGTCGGCTGCCTGAGCCGCCCTGGCCGCAATGGCCAGCCAGGCCAGCACCACTAGCGACAGCGAAACCGCGGTCAGCATGAGCGTCACCACGAGCCTGCCCCGCCGGGTCAGCCGGACGGTGTTCCGGCGCGGCGCAGGGCGCGTGCCCGGCACCGCGGCACTGTGGCGCAGTGCCTGGCCGCTCGCCGCGTGGCGGGCGTCGCCGGGCCGGCGCACGTCGCCAGGCTGACGGACGGCATCAGGCTGGCGGACGACCCCGGGCTGGCCAACATCGCCAGGCCGACGGATGGGGCCAGGCTGGCGTACATCCCCGGGCCGGGCATCGCCGGGCCTGCGGGGTCCCGGCACGGTAACCGGCCCGGCTTCCCGCACGGCCGGCGCGCCCCGCACCGGCCCGGCCTCCCGCATGGGCGGCGCGCCCCTCAGCCGCCCGTTCTCCGTCACTGACCGGGCTCCGTCCGGCAGGCCGGTGTCCGGCACCACCCGCAGGTGCCTCACCGCGCCGCGGCCAGGCCGTCCCTGCCTGCGGGGGCCCACGGCCCCGGTCCGCTGCCGAGCCGGCGCGGCAGCCCTGGTCAGCCCACCCGGCTTCCCCGTGGTCAACACGCTCATCCCGGCCTCCCTCATCGAATGAGAGTTCTAACGTATGCTCCCTCTATAGCACACTCGTTCGATCGAATGTGCGTACGAAACAGTTCTACCGTCGGGGGTACGACACTTTTACGCCACATCGAACAGATGTTTGAGGTCCGGCGCCGGAAGCGCTACCGTCACCCGTGAAAACCCAGCGATCAAATCCGGAGGTTGAGCAGATGGATCACAGCTCGGGAGGCGAGGGGACACGGAACGATTCCGCCGACCTCGGGCCCGGAACCAGGCCCAAGGGCAAACCGGGACGCAAGCCCAAGGGCAGCGTCCCCACCGTGGTCACCGAGATGCCCGAGCATCCCGATCCCGACCACGTGCTCACCTGGCGGCAGCGGAAGGTGCTTCAGGTGATCAGGGAGTCGGTCCAGCGGCGCGGCTATCCCCCTTCTATGCGCGAGATCGGCGAGGCGGTCGGCCTGACCAGCACGTCCAGCGTCTCCTACCAGCTGTCCACGCTGCAGAACAAGGGCTACCTGCGGCGTGACGCGGGCCGCCCCCGCACGGTGGAGGTCCGGTTGCCGGGCCACCCGGCCGTCCGGCCCGACGCCGAGGGACCCGAGCAACAGGGGCTGGACATCCCGTCACAGGAAGCCGCCTACGTTCCTCTGGTCGGCCGCATCGCCGCAGGCACGCCGGTGCTGGCCGAGGAGACTATCGAGGACATCTTCCCGCTGCCCAAGCAGATCGTCGGCGATGGCACCCTGTTCCTGCTGAAGGTGGTCGGCGATTCCATGATCAACGCTGCCATCGCGGATGGCGACTGGGTCGTGGTGCGGAAGCAGGAAGACGCCGAGAACGGCGAGATCGTGGCCGCGATGATCAAGGAAGGCATCGAGGGCGAGGCGACGGTCAAGACCCTGAGGCGCGCCGCCGACGGCCATATCTGGCTGATGCCGCACAACCCCGCCTACGAACCGATTCCTGGTGATGACGCGACCATCCTCGGCCGGGTCGTCGCGGTGCTCCGCCGGGTGTGACCGGCGCGAGCGAGCATGACCGGATGTGATCGCTAGCCGTGGTTCATCGGCTCTGACCGCATGCGATCAGGCCGAAACCGCAACGGCGGGACCGGGTCGGCGCTGGGCCCTACGCACGGCCGATGGCTCAAGCGGCGCCCTGTCAGGCTGGGATGGCAGGGCGCCCCGTGAGGGTGGAAAGACAGGGCGCCCCGTGAGGGTGGAACGGTTCCAAGGCTGCGCCGGTAGCGGTTAGGACGACGGCGGCGGCTCGGGACGACCGCGGCGCACGTCAGGCGGGGACGATGTTGACCAGGCGTGGCGGGCGCACGATGGCCATCCGGACCTCGGCCCCGTCCAGCGCCCGGATCGCCCCAGGAGTGGCCAACGCCAGCTCACGCAGCTCGTCCTCGCCGATCCCCGGAGGGACCTGCAGCCGGTCGCGCACCTTGCCGTTCACCTGCACCACGCAGGTGACCAGGTCCTCGACCAGCAGCGCGGGGTCGGCGATCGGCCACTCGGCCTGCGCGACCGAAGGCTGGTGACCCAGCAGCGCCCAGCACTCCTCCGCGGTGTAGGGCGCGAAGATCGACAGCAGTATCGCCAGCGATCTCCGCGGCCTCCCGCACGGCCGGATCGCCCGCACCGGGCCCCGAATCGATCGCCCGCCGGGTGGCGCTGGCCAGCTCCATCAGGCGCGCCACCGCGACGTTCAGCCGAGAGGCCTCAACCAGCCTGGTGAACTCGTCAACGGTCCGGTGGGTGACCTTGCGCAGCTCACCGTCCCCCGCGCCCGGCCCGGTATCCGCGGCGCCGGCCTCCGCCGCCAGCCGCCAGACCCGGCCCAGGAACTTAACCTGAGCATCGGGGTTCATGTCCGCCCAGTCGATGTCGTCCTCGGGCGGGCTGGCGAAAATCATCGTCAGCCGGATGGCATCGACGCCATGCGCGGCCAGCTGCTCCCCCAGGTCGACCCCGTTGCCCAGCGACTTCGACATCGACCTGCCCTGGTTGATCACCTGGCCCTGGTTCAGCAGCCGGGTGAACGGCTCACCGAAGTCGATCATGCCCATGTCGTGCAGCACCTTGACGAAGAACCGGGCGTACATCAGGTGCAGGATGGCGTGCTCGACGCCCCCCACGTACAGGTCCACGGGCGACCAGCGCTTGACCGCCTCCATGTCGAACGGCCCGTGCTGGTACCCGGGCGAGCAGTACCGCAGGAAGTACCACGACGAGTCGACGAAGGTGTCCATCGTGTCGGTGTCGCGCCGGGCGGGGCCGCCGCACTTGGGGCACTCGGTGTTGACCCAGTCCTCCGCAGCGGCCAGCGGGGAAACCCCCTTGGGCGCCAGGTCCTGCCCACGCAGATCCGGCAGCTCCACCGGCAGCTGCTCGTCGGGCACGGGAACCTCGCCGCAGCCCGCGCAGTAGACGATGGGGATGGGCGTGCCCCAGAACCGCTGCCGGGAGACCAGCCAGTCCCGCAGCCGGTAGCTGACCGCCGCCCGCCCCTGGCCCTGCCCGGCCAGGATCTCGGTGATCCGGGCGATGGCGGCCGCCTTGTCCAGGCCGTCGATGGCGCCGGAGTTGACCAGCGTGCCATCGCCGTGGGTGGCGATGCCGCTCACCGCCGGGTCGGGCTCCCCGGTCTCCACCACCACCCGGACCGCCAGTCCGTGGGTCCTGGCGAAGTCCAGGTCCCGCTGGTCGTGCGCGGGCACGCCCATGATGGCGCCGGTCCCGTAGTCGGTCAGGACGTAGTCGGCCGCCCACACCGGGATGCGCTCGCCGTTGGCCGGGTTGACCGCGTGCCGGCCCAGGAAGACGCCGGTCTTCGGCCGGTCGGCCGACTGCCGCTCGATGTCGGTCAGCTTGCGCACCTGGGTCACGTACTCGGCCAGCGCCGCACGCTGCTCCGGCGCGCAGATCTCCTCGGCCAGCGGCGAGTCGGCGGCGATGACGAAGAAGGTCGCGCCGTACAGCGTGTCCGGGCGGGTGGTGAACACCGTCACCGGCTCGTCCCGCCCCTCGACCGGGAACCGGATCTCGGCGCCTTCCGAGCGGCCGATCCAGTTCCGCTGCATCAGCAGCACCCGGTCGGGCCAGTTGCCCTCCAGCGGCACCATGTCCGACAGCAGCCGGTCGGCGTACTCGGTGATCTTGAAGTACCACTGGGTCAGCAGCCGCCGGATCACCTCGGCGCCGCACCGCTCGCAATGGCCGCCGATCACCTGCTCGTTGGCCAGGACGGTCTGGTCCACCGGGCACCAGTTGACGTAGCCGTCCTTGCGGTAGGCCAGCCCGCGCTCGTAGAACCGCAGGAACAGCCACTGGTTCCAGCGGTAGTAGTCCGGATCGCACGTCTGCAGCCGCCGCGACCAGTCGAACGAGACCGCGTAGCGGCGGAACGAGGCGGCCTGCGTCTCGATGTTCGCGTAGGTCCAGTCGGCCGGGTGGGTGTTGTTGCGGATGGCGGCGTTCTCGGCGGGCAGGCCGAACGCGTCCCAGCCGATCGGGTGCAGCACGTTGTAGCCGCGGTGGAAGTAGTACCGCGCTATCGCGTCCGCTATCGCATACGCCTCGGCGTGCCCCATGTGCAGGTCGCCCGAGGGGTAGGGGAACATGTCCAGCAGATAGGTGCGCGGCCGTTTGTCGGCGGGATCATCGCTCGCGCGGAACAGATCCATCCCGGCCCACTGCGCCAGCCACTTCTCCTGGACCTCGCGCGGGTCATAGTGCTGTTGTGCCCGCTCGGCACTATCGGCGGCTGTCATGATCTTTCCCTCACCATGTGATCGATCCGGCTCCGGCAACAGAAAAGCCCCTCGGTCACGAGGGGCAGCCGCGCCAACGGGTGATTCAGTCGGCGCGGCTAGGTAAGGAGCAACCGAGCGGAACGCATGCAGACAGGGTAGCGCAACCCGCCACCAGCCCGCATGCCACTAACCCGCATGCCAGCACGGCATCCCGCACGGCTGCCCTGCAGAACGTCCACGGCTGTACTGGACGAGCCCGGCGCGGCAGAGGAAACAGCCGGGGATGGTCATCCGTTGCGGGGTGACTAGCGCCAGGTCACCCGGAAGTGCTCACGAAAGCCCGCGAAGGTGCCAGCGTCGCCGCGCATATCGAGGCCGCTGGCGTCGCGGCGATTCCACAGCAGCAGGTACAGATCGGCCGCGGGCCCGGTGATGTCGCAGTCGGCGGCGCCATCTTCGCGGGTGACGGTGAGCCCGCCCGGCTCGGAGAGCACCCGCCACTGAGCGGATCCGTCGGCGCCGTCGTCGGCGTGGAGCGTGAGAGTGCCGGGCGGGCCGTCCCAGGATCCGCGCTTTGCGCCCTGGCCCAAGAAGCCCATGATCAGTTCGTCGATGCCATCGGCGGCAAACCGGGGCGTGAACGCGGGCTCTACCGCCGCGCCCGCACCCGCCTGCTGCGCGTCCACGCGATGGATCGCGGTTTCGTGCGCCTGCCGGCGGGCCCAGAATGCCAGCGGCGATGGCGCCTCCAGGAACGTCCAGCAGGTCATGCCCGGGTCGGCCGCTTCCAGCGCCCGCACCAGCGCGGCGTGGCCGTCGCGGAACCAGCCGGCCAGCGCCTCGTCCGCGGGCCCGCCCCTGAGGATCTCCGCCTCCGAGGCCCGGTCGACCCACCTGGCGTGCTGCTCCCGCACGTATCCGGCGGCCCAGCGGTGCACGTAGCCGAGGTGCTTGAGCAGATCGCGCACGCGCCAGCCCGGGCACGCCGGGACCGGGGCATCGACCCCGGCCCGCTCGGCGGCACCGGCGAGCAGCTCGCCCTCCGCCCGCAGGCGCGCGACGTGGTAGGCGACGTCACAAGGACCGTACTCCGCTGTGTCCATGCAGCTCAGCATGAACCCGCGGGGCCCCCGACGGGAACACCCGTGCCGCACTCAGGCTGCGGCCCCGGTGAGGCCCGCGCCTTCCCGGCGCGTGCCGGCTTTGCGACCATGGGATTAACCGCAAGGCCAGAGCGGAAGGTGGTCCCCGTGACGGCACAGTATCCCGCGCTATCTGTGACGGACATCGACCTGTCGGACACCGAGTTCTGGGGGTGGCCGCTCGCCGACCGGCGGGCCGCCTTCGCCGTGCTGCGCGCCGCCGAGCATCCCCCGTTCTTCGCCGAGCCCGAGACGCCCTTCGCCGAGCCCGGGCCGGGATATTACGCACTGGTCCGGCATGCGGACGTGGTGGAGGCGAGCAGGCGGCCGGAGGTCTTCTCCTCCGGCCGGGGTGCCACCTCCATCCCCGACCTCCCGGCCGAGTTCAACGAGTACTTCGGATCGATGATCAACATAGACGACCCGCGCCACGCCAGGCTCCGCCGGATCGTGTCGCGCGCGTTCACCCCCCGGATGATCAAGAAGTTCGAGGGCGACGTGCAGCTGGTTGCGGCCGCGATCGTCGATGACCTGCTCGACCGTGGCCCCTGCGACTTCGTCGAGCACGTGGCCGCGCGGCTCCCGCTGACCATCATCTGCCAGCTGATGGGGATCCCGGACGACCGCTACGGCCAGGTGCTGCACGACACCAACATCATCTTGTCCGGCATGGACCCCGACTTCATCAGCGAGGATCCGGAGCAGGCGGTGGGCCAGATCCTCACGGCCGGGGCCGAGCTCGCCGACCTGGTCACCGGGCTGGCGGCCGAGCGCGCCGGGCGTCCCGGTGACGATCTGGTCACCGCGCTGGCCAGCGCGAACATCGACGGGGAGCAGCTCACCAGCGCGGAACTCGCCTCGTTCTTCATCCTGCTGGTCGTGGCCGGCAACGAGACCACCCGGAACGCCCTCTCGCACTCGCTTACCCTGCTGACGGACTTCCCGGACCAGCGGGAGCTCCTGATGGCCGACTTCGACGGCCGGATCGGCGCCGCGGTGGAGGAACTGGTCCGCTACAGCTCGCCGGTGATCTTCATGCGCCGCACGGTCACCCGGGATCACCGCATGAACGGGCACGACTACCACGAGGGTGACAAGGCGGTGCTCTTCTACTGGTCGGCCAACCAGGATGAGACCGTGTTCGCCGACCCGGCCCGCCTGGACCTCACCCGCTCACCGAACCCGCATCGTCGGCTTCGGCGCGGCTGGACCGCATTTCTGCCTGGGGGCACACCTGGCGCGGCGTGAGGTTGGTGTCATGCTGCGCGAGCTGCTGACGCGGGTTCCCGACATCCGCGCGGCGGGCCCGCCCGACCGGCTGCTGTCGAGCTTCATCAACGGCATCAAGCACCTGCCCTGCACGTTCGGCGACTGAGCAGGTTCGGCGGCTGACCGGCGGCAGGTCAGCGCGCCGACGCCCCGTGCGGCGGGTCAGCGCGCCGACGGCCGCCCTGCCACGGGTCAGCGTCTGTGCCCCCGGTGCCGCGCGTCAGCGCACTGGGGCCCCGTGCAGCGCGTCAGCGCGCCGGGCCCCCGTGCAGCGCGTCGAGGTGCCTGGCCAGGGCCATGTCGGCGGCGGTCAGGCCGCCGGCCGAGTGGGTAGACAGGGTCAGCGTGACCTTGTTCCACTGGATCATGATGTCCGGGTGGTGGTTGGCCTTCTCGGCCATGTAGGCCACCGCCCCGGTGAACAGCATCGCCGCCTGGAAATCCTTCAGCTCCACCGTCCGGGTGATGCTATTGCCATCCCGGGTCCAGTCGGGCAGCCCGGCCAGCGCTGCCGTAATCTCTTCGTCGCTGAGCAGGTCCACGCGGCCACCCTACTCCCGCCTCGACCCCGATAGTCTGGCCGCGCCGGGCCGCATCAGGCCAGGACCGGCAGCGACCAGCTGGGAGTAGCTCGCAGATGATGACGCCCGACGAGGCGCAGCCAGCCGGCCAGCCCCGGCCGACTCCGCTGTGCGCGGTCCACGAACGGCTCGGCGCCACGATGACAGGCTTCGCGGGCTGGCTGATGCCCCTGCGGTACGGCAGCGAGATCGCCGAGCACCGGTCCGTCCGGGGCGCGGCCGGCCTGTTCGACCTCTCGCACATGGGCGAGATCGCCGTGACCGGGACCGGCGCCGACGCCGCCCTCGACTACGCGCTGACCGGGCAAATGTCGGCGCTCAAGCCGGGCCGCGCCCGCTACACCATGATCTGCGCGCCCGATGGCGGGGTGCTTGACGACCTCATCGTGTACCGGCTCGCGGACACCGAGTTCCTGGTGGTCGCCAACGCCGCCAACACCGCTGCGGTGGCCGCCGCCCTGCGCGAGCGCGCGGCCGGCTACCCGGCCCAGGTCGATGACAAGACCAGCGACTACGCCCTGATAGCCATTCAGGGCCCGCACGCGAGCCGCATCCTGCAATCGCTCACCGATACCGCGCTCGACCAGGTGCGCTACTACTCCGGTCAGCGCGCAACCATCGCCGGGCGTGAGGTGCTGCTCGCCCGCACCGGCTATACCGGCGAGGACGGTTTCGAGCTCTTCACCAGCCCCGGTGACGCGGAACCGGTCTGGATGGCGCTGACCGCGGCGGGCGAAGCGGACGGGCTGATGCCCGCCGGGCTCGCCGCCCGCGATACGCTCCGGCTCGAGGCCGGCATGCCGCTGTACGGCAACGAGCTGGGCGCGGATATGACCCCGTTCGACGCCGGCCTGGGGCGGGTGGTGGTGTTCGATAAGCCAGGTGACTTCGTGGGCCGTGCCGCGCTGGCCGAGCGGGCAGCGGCCACGCCGCGGCGCGTCCTGGCCGGGCTGACCATTGGCTCACGCCGGGTTCCCCGGCACGGCTACCAGGTGCTCTGGGACGGCCAGCCCGGCGGGACCGTCACCAGCGGCGCCCCCTCTCCCACCCTCGGCGTGCCGATCGCGATGGCCTATCTGGACCCGGGCGTCGCGCGGCTGGCGGCGGAAGAGACGGCCGGGACCCGCCTGGCGGTCGACATCCGCGGCAGCGCCGAGCCAGCACGACTTACCGACCTGCCGTTCTATCACCGGCCACGCTGACCCCGGCTGACATTGAAACGATTCCCAGGAGAGCGACCATGACCATTCCCGCTGAACTGCGCTACACAGCAGAACATGAGTGGGTGGCTGTTAACGGCCCCGTCGCATCGGTCGGCGTCACCGACTACGCGCAGCGCGCACTCGGCGACGTCGTCTATGTGTCCGTCCCGGCACCCGGCACGAGGGTGACGGCGGGCGAGCCGTGCGGGGAGGTTGAGTCGACCAAGTCCGTCAGCGACATCTACTCCCCCGTCAACGGCGAGGTCACCGAGGTCAACGGCGACGTCGACGAGGACCCCGGGCTCGTCAACTCCGATCCGTACGGGGCGGGCTGGCTGATGAGGGTCCGGCTGGACGACGGCGGGACCGAACCGGCGGGCCTGCTGACCGCGGACGAGTACGCGGAGCTGACCAAAGACCAGGAGTGAGCCCCCGGCCGTGGGGGCCTATTTGCTGCGCCGCCACAGCGCGAATCCGACCGCGGCCACGGTGATCAGGATGGCCGCACCGGCGGCCATCCGCACCTGGGGGCGGTTGAACTGCTCGCGGACCTCACCCAGGGTGTGGCGGGCCACGTTGCCGGGGCTGACCCGCTCGGTGAGCGCGTCGATGGTATGGGCCAGGTCCTCGCGGGTGCGCTCGATCTCGTTGATCACCGCATCCGGGTCGCGGACCGCGACCCTGCCGTTCACCTCGGCCATGGTAAGCATCCTTCATCCCGGAGGGTCCTTGCCGATAGTGTCCCAGGCGCGCCGGTGATCCGCACGCCGGGCTCGCGGATGCGGCGCGGTCCAGTGGCCCGCGGCCGGCCGTTCGGCCGAGCCGATCAGGGCCCGGCAGGGCAAGCGCCGGCCGCCGGACAGCCCATGCAGCCACCGCCGGCGCAACCCCCCATGCCGCCCCCGCCGCCGCAGCCGTAGCCCGGCCGGCGGGCCGCCGCCCGCCGGGGGCCGCCGGGAGAACGCATACCATGCGGGCATGGCGGTCAGGGCGGTCATCTTCGACTGGGGCGGGACGCTCACCCCATGGCATCTGATCGACCACGACTCACTCTGGCTGACCGTCTGCGCGCCGCATTTCCCGGCCGAGCGCACGGCCGAGGTGGCGGCGGCGGTCCTCGCGGCCGAGCGTGAGCTGTGGCTGGCGGGCGAGCGCTCGCACCAGAGCGCCAGCCTTGCCCGGGTCTTCGAGCGCGCGGGGGTCACGGCCACCGAGGAGTTCCTGGCCAGCTACTACCAGACCTGGGATCCCCATACCTTCACCGACCCGGAGGCGGCGCCGCTGATGCGCGGCCTGCGGGAACGGGGCATCAAGGTCGGGGTGCTCTCCAACACCATGTGGCCGCGCAGCGCGCACGAGCGGGTGTTTCTGCGCGACCAGGTGCTCGACCTGATCGACGGCGCCGTCTACAGCAGCGAGATCCCCTGGGTCAAGCCGCACCCGGAGGCGTTCCGGGCGGCGATGGCGGCGGTCGGCGTGCTCGACCCCGCCGCCTGCGTGTTCGTCGGCGACCGGCCCTACGACGACGTGCACGGCGCCAAGGGCGCGGGCATGCGGGCGGTCCTCGTCCCCAATAGCGACGTGCCCGCGTTCGACGCCGCGGTGCCCGACGCCGTCATCACCAGCCTGGCCGAGCTCATGCCCCACATTGACGCGTGGTGACGGCGATGGCCGCCACCACCGCGGCGGCGGCACGCACCAGGTCGGCGGGCGCGAGCTCGATCTCCAGGCCCCGGCGGCCGCCACTGCAGAAGATGGTGGCGAACCCCAGCGCGGAGGAGTCGACCACCACCGGCAGCCGTTTGCGCTGGCCCAGCGGGGAGATGCCACCGGCCACGTAGCCGGTCGCGCGCTCGGCCGCGGCCACGCGGGCCATGGCCGCCCTCTTCCCGCCGGCCGCGGCGGCGAGGGCCTTGAGGTCGAGCTGTCCCGCCACCGGTACCACGCCGACCGTCAGCGCCCCGTCGACCTCGGCGACGAGCGTCTTGAACACCCGTTCCGGGGCTATGCCCAGCGCGTCGCTGGCCTCCAGGCCGTAGGCGCCGCGCCGCGGATCATGATCATAGGTGTGCACGGAATGCGCGATACCGAGCCGGGCCAGCAGCGCGGTCGCCGGCGTTCCCCGTCCTGCCACGCCTGTCGATGGTAGTGAGTCAGGTCAGCCCCATCTGCGCACGGCCAGCTCGCCGAGCTCCGATGCACGCCACCTTGCACGGGACGGACGCTCCGTGCAGGGGTGGCGGCTGGCTGTCCGGCCGGTCAGGTAGCGTCAGCGCCATGGCCACGATGGTTTCGTTTCACGCTCATCCCGATGACGAGTGCATCGCCTGCGGCGGGGTGATCCGCAAGGCGTCCGAGGAGGGTCACCGGGTAGTGCTGGTGGTGGCCACCCGCGGTGAGCTCGGCGAGGTGCCCGACGGGTTGCTCGCCGACGGCGAGCAACTGTGGCAGCGCCGGGTGGCGGAGACGCACGCGTCGGCGGAGATTCTCGGCGCGCAGCGGGTGGAGTTCCTCGGCTACACCGACTCCGGGATGATGGGGACGCCGGCCAACAGCGCACCGGGCTCGTTCTGGAGCGCCCCGGTCGACGAGGCCGCCAAGAAGCTCGCCGCGATCCTCGAGGAGGAGCGCGCAGACGTCCTGACCTGCTACGACGACATCGGCGGCTATGGCCACCCGGACCATATCCAGGTGCACCGGGTGGGGATGCGCGCCGCCGCGCTGGCGGGCACCCCCCGCGTCTACCAGAACACCATGAACCGCGACCACATGGAACGCGGCCGGGCCGCGTTCGCCGAGCGGGCCGCGGAGGCCGGGGTCCCGATGGACGACCTCGGCGACGGCGACGACTGGGGCAAGCCGGAGTCGGTGATCACCGCCGCCGTCGACGTCACCCCCTACCTGGAGTACAAGCGCCGCGCCATGCGGGCGCACGCCAGCCAGATCAGCGAGGCGTCATTCTTCCTGGCCCTGCCGGAGGAGGCGTTCCGGTACGGGTTCGGCACCGAATGGTTCATCCGTGACGGCCAGGGTCCCGGCATCACCGAGACCGACCTGCTGGCCGGCCTCTGATCCGGGCCCGGGCCAGTTGCGGGAGCGCGGCCGGCCCGGTCACGGGACTGAACCGGTCCGAGGCCGCCCGCAGCGCCTGGTACTCGTCGTCACTGAGCTGGATCTCCGCGGCCGCGACGTTGCTCTCCAGCTGCTCGACACCGGATGCGCCCGGGATCGCCACCACCGCAGGGTGGTGGATGACCCAGGCCAGCGCAATCTGCGCCGGGGTGGCGGAGTGCGCGTCGGCCACCTCACGCAGGACCGCGATCAGGTCACCGGCCCGGTCGAGGTTGTCCGGCAGGAAGAACGGGCTGGCCGCCCTGACCCGGTTCGTCGGCCGGTTGTTCCGGTCGTACCGGCCGGACAGCAGCCCCTGGGCCAGCGGGCTGTAGGCGATCACCATCCGGTCGTGCGACTCGGCGAACGGCAGCAGGTCCTGCTCCGGTGAGCGGGCGATGAGGCTGTAGCGGACCTGGTTGCTCAGCACCCGGCCGCCCAGCGCGTCCTCGGCGGCGCGCCAGCGCTGCAGGGAGTAGTTGCTGACGCCGACCTCGTCGACCAGCCCCACCCGCTGCAGCGCGTCCATGCCGCGCATGATCGTGCCGTCGCGGACCAGCGGATTCGGCTGGTGCACCTGGTAGAGATCCAGCCGGCGGACCCCGAGCCGGTTCGCGCTGGCCACCGCGCGCTGCTCGACCACCGGGGCGACCGGCACCAGCGGGAAGATCTTCGTCGCCAGGAACACCGACTCGCGGTCGGTGCCGAGGGCGCGGCCCAGGATCCGCTCGCTGCGCCCGAAGCCGTAGATCTCGGCGCTGTCGAAGAGGGTGACTCCCAGCTCAAGCGCGCGGCGGACGATCGCGTGCGCCACCTGGTCGGCGTACCGCTCGCCGTACCCCCAGTCCCGGGACCCGAACTGCCAGGTACCCAGCCCGATCTTGGAAATCTTCCTGGTGGTACCGATATCCCGATAACGCATGGCTCCAGTGTCCGCCTGAGCGCCGCCCGGCCGGCCCCTCAGGGCCGGGCTACCCGCCGGCCAGCAGCGGATCAGCCCCCATCCGTGGGTTCGAGGACGAATACAGGAATCTGGCGCGTGGTCCGCTGCTGATATTCGGCGTAAGGCGGGTAGGCGGCCACCGCGCGCTCCCACCACTGGGCCCGTTCCTCCCCAGTGAGCTCCCGGGCGATCATGTCCTGCCTGCGGGCGCCGTCCTGGAGCTCGACGGACGGGTCGGCGCGGAGATTGTAGTACCAGAGCGGGTGGGTGGGGGATCCGCCCTGCGACGCGATCGCGGCATATCGGCCGTCATGCTCGACCCGCATCACCGGTGTCTTGCGGAGCTTGCCGCTGCGCGCCCCCCGGTTGGTGATGATCACCACCGGCAGGCCGGTGTCCCGCAGCGTCGTGCCCTGCGTCCCTCCCGACCCCTCATACAGCTCAACCTGGTCACGGACCCAGGCCCGTGTGCTTGGCTCGTACTCACCTTCAACCGGCATGCCCCCCAGTCAACACCCCCGGTGAGGTGGCCCGCCACGTGGCACGCGATCCGGCGGCTGTGGGTGCTGGGGCACCCCGGAACGCCGGGGCCGGGCCACGGGGCGGTTTGTGCCCGCGCCCGCGGCTTGGAATGATCGCCACACGATTGCTGGCAGGCCTGCTGGCCATGGAAGGCTCACTGGACGGCCCGCGGGCGGCCCTGCTCAGCCGGGAGGACGAGTGCCCATCAGCGACGAGAAGATCGGCGATTTCCTGGACCGGCTCGCCGCGCGAGTGCCGGCTCCGGGTGGCGGCGCCGCGGCGGCTCTGCATGCCGCGCAGGGCGCCGCGCTGCTGGGCATGGTCGCCCGCTACACCACCGGCAGGCAGTACGCCCAGCATGAGGCGGCCATCGGCCGCATCATCGCCGAGGTCGACGAGCTGCGTGTCCTCGCGCTGCGGCTCGCCGACGCCGACGCGGACGCCTTCACCGCCGTGAGCCAGGCCTACCAGCTGCCCAGCTCCAGCGAGGAGGAACAGGCAGCACGCTCCGCCGCCATCGGCCGGGCCCTGGTGCAGGCCGCCTGGCCACCGGCCCAGATCGTCAGCGTCGCGGGCATGGTGGTCAACCTCGCCGAGGCGCTGGCGGCCATCGGGAACCCCAACGTCATCTCCGACGTGGCCGCCGCGGCCGAGGCCGCGCGCGCCGCGGCGTCCACCGCCCGGGTGAACATCGAGATCAACCTCGCCTCCATCACGGACGAGCAGGCGGGCCTGGAGATGATCGCCGAGGAGGGCAAGGCCGATGCGATCATCACCCGGGCCGAGCAGGTCACCGCGGCCGTCCGCGACCAGATCCGCGCGTAACAGCGCGGGCCGTCCGCCACGCTAACCGGGGAGCCGCCATGTGCGTCGATCACAGCACGCCGGCCGCGAGGCCGGCCGTCCTGCATGACGTCGGGCCGGTGCCGCAGGTCGTTCTGGAACCGGTGGACGCGGTCGAGATCACGACCCTGATGGACAACGTCACCGACGTCTTCATGCCCGACCAGGGACCGGCCCGGCGGCCGGGCCTGCTGCCCGGGAAGACCAGGACGAGCGCGATCATGGCGGGCGGATGGGCGCTCGACGCGCTCATCGCCGAGCACGGGTTCTCCGCGCTCGTCACCGTGCACAAGGGCGCGAGCGTCCACCGGGTGCTGTTCGACGCGGGCGCCAGTCCGGATGGGGTCGTGGAGAACATGCGCCGGCTGGACATCGACCCCGGCTCGGTCGAGGCCGTGGTCTGCAGCCACGGCCATTTCGACCACATCACCGGCATCGACGGCCTGATCAGGGCGGTGGGCCGGGCGAACATGCCGGTGCTGATCCACCCGCATTTCTGGCGCCGCCGCCGGGTGATCCTGCCGGGGATCGAGCCGCTGGAGGTCCCGAGCGTCAGCCGGCGGGCGCTGGAGGGCGCCGGGTTCGACGTCCTGGAGGCGGTGCAGCCCAGTTTCCTGCTGGACGGCTCGGTGCTGGTCACCGGCGAGGTGCCGCGGGTCACCGGCTACGAGCCGGGCTTCCCGCCGCAGCAGGCGTGGCTGGGCGGCGGGTGGGAGCCGGACCCCCTGGTGCTGGACGACCAGGCCATCGTCATCAAGGTGCGGGACAAGGGGCTGATCGTACTGACCGGCTGCGGCCACGCCGGGATCGTCAACATCTGCCGCTACGCGCGGCGGCTCACCGGCGACGAGCCGCTGTACGCCGCGATGGGCGGGTTTCACCTCAACGGCCCGCTGTTCGAGCCGCTGATCCCCCGCGTGCTCGACGACCTGCAGGAGATGAGCCCGCAGGTGCTGGTGCCCGCCCACTGCACCGGCTGGCGGGCCCAGCACGCGATGGCGCGCCGCTTCGGCGAGGCCTTCATACCGAATACCGTCGGCAGCCGCTTCCGGCTCTGACCCGCGGGTCCGGGTCAGAGCCGCCAGAAGCCGGCCGGGTCCCGGCCGCGCCCGAATCCGGCCGCCTCGGCGATCTCCACCGCCTGCCGGAACTTGTCGCCGACCCGCGAGGCCACGTGCGCGTCGCTGCCGAACGACACCGCCGTGCCGCCCTCGTCCCGCCACCAGCGCAGCATCGTGACCGAGGCCATCGGGCTGAAGGTATTGATCTCCAGCACCCGTCCCGAGGACGCCAGGGCGCGCAGCACGGCCCGGTATTCCTCCTCGAAATCGGACTCGGCGTAGGGGCCGGCCCGGCCGGCCAGTGCCGGCGGGGATAGTCGAGGTGGGCCAGGACCTCGAACGCCCCGCTGCCCTCGACGAGCGCGACCACCTCCGTCAGGTACCGGCGCATCACCTCGGCGGGCTCCAGGATCCGGAACAGGGACGAGGAATTGACCTGCCGGCCCTCCCAGGCCAGTGCGTGCAGGGACCCGAGCACCCGGTCGAACGAGCCCGCCGCCAGCACGGCAGCAACGCTGCCGGCGAACAGGTGCGGCTCCCCCACCTCCACCCCGGACAGGATGCGCAGCGAGGGAAACCGGTGCCGGCACTCCGCGATGCTGCCCAGGTAGCCGGTCACGTCCAGCGGCCGCATCGCGTCCCACCAGCCGGGCTTGATGCCGGTCGTGGCGATCGCGTCGCCCGGCCCGTAGTCGTTGAAGTCCAGGTGCTCGGTGAAGGCGACCGCGGGGACGCCCAGCTCCAGCGCCCGCTCGCACTCGGCCACCATCGACGTACGCCCGAACGTGTCGTAGGACCATTGCGAGTGAACGTGGTTGTCCGCGGGCAGCACCCAGCGAGTATGCCAGTGGCGGCTCACCCGCGCGGACGGCGCCCACCGGGCTGCTGCGCGGGCAGGGCGGATGGTGGGGTGGTGGGCCGTACGTACCAGTATGCGAACCACGATCTTGTGGTCGCTGGCCTACCTCGCCCATCCCATTTCCCGCAGATCGGGCAGGGCTGCCAGGCCGCCAGTGCCGCGGAGCGCGTTGGTGAGGAACTCCGCGATTTCGTCGGGCTTCAGGTCAATAGCTTCGACGTCGTCGGCGTGGCTGGGGATCTCCTCGAGTTCGTATGTGCCTCGCCCTGGTTCGGTGAACTCGGGCCCGGTTCTGCCGGCGAAGGACCATCTGTCCATGGTGGCGAGGTAGAAGTACTGCCGTTCGGTCTCCCGGTGGATGACATCGACCAGGCGGAGGATGGTGGCGTCTCCCCCAAGTTCTTCGCGCAGTTCTCGTCGGAGGGCGTCTTCGAGGCTGTTGTCGGTCTCGTCTGTATGGCCGCCTGGAAGTACCCAGTACGGCGCCGCGCCTGGCCGGGTGCGCTTGATGACGAGCATGGTGTTGGCGGGGGTGAGGACGATAGCGCGGACGCGTTCGATCACGGCGGCTCCTCTGGGCGTGGTTGTCACGATAGTCAGTGGAGCAGCCATAGTCAGTGGAGCAGCCATCCCCCGTCTACGTGGAGTGACTGCCCGGTGATGAAGGACGCGGAAGAACCGGAGCAGGCTGGCAAGCTGAAGGCATCGACATCGATCCCGACGCAGTCCGCATCGCCCGCAGGAATGCCCCTGGCATACGGGTGAGCCAAGGAGACGTACGGCATCTGACGTTCGATGATTGCTCAGTTCGCACCTGCGTATCCAACCTGCCATTCGGCAAGCAGTACACCGTCCAGCAAGACATGAAGGAATGGCTCCGTACCGCGCTCTCCGAGATGGCACGGGTGACACAGCCAGGGGGACGGATGCACCTTCGCGCCGCGCTGCGAACGCGCCGACGCGCAGTGCCGCGAGTTCCCGCCCTGGACCCCGCTCGGCGAGGACCAGGCCGCGCGCTGCTGGCACCCGGAGCCGGAGGCGGCGCCGCTGCTGCCCGCGGCCAACCTGCGCGACGCGCGCGCCGATGGCGGGGAAGTGCTGTCGGTGCGCGCGCTGCACGCGGGCTATGGTCGGGCGACGATCGTGCGCGAGATCGATTTCGCGATCGGCGCCCGCGAGTGCCTGGCGCTTGTCGGCAAATCCGGCAGCGGCAAGACCACCCTTGCTCGCGCCGTCGCCGGACTGCACGACCAGTACACCGGCGAGGTGCGGCTGCGCGGCGCGTTGCTTCCCGCCAGCGTGCGCTCCCGCAGCCGTGACGCGCGGCGTGCGGTGCAGTACGTGTTCCAGAACCCGTACGCCTCGCTCAACCCGCGCAAGACGGTGGGCGAGATCATCGCCCGCCCATTGGCGGTGTTCTTCCGCCTCTCCCGCCGCGAGATCGCGCGCCGCGTCGCGCAGCAACTGGAGCTGGTGGCACTCAGCGCCGCGCTTGCCCCCCGCAGCCCGGACGAACTCAGCGGCGGCGAGCGCCAGCGGGTGGCGATAGCGCGCGCCCTGGCCGCCGCACCCGACCTGCTGGTCTGCGACGAGATCACCTCCGCACTCGACGTCTCCGTGCAGGCCGCGATCATGGAGCTGCTGGTCGGGCTGCGGCGCGAGATGGGGCTGAGCCTGCTGTTCGTCACCCACAACCTGGCACTGATCCGGACCATCGCCGACCGCGTGGCGGTGATGAGCCGCGGACGGATCGTCGAGCTCGGTGCGGCCGATGCCGTGTTCGAGACGCCGCGCGCCGAATACACGCGCGAGCTGCTCGCCAACACGCCAGGCATCGAGGCGCTCGCTGGCGCTGCAATCGAGACCGCGCTGTAGCCTCAGGGCCGCATGGTCAGGGTCGCGGGCGGCCTGTGGCCGACGGCGCGTCAGCGGACTGCCGCCGTGCGGCGCTGGGACTGATGCCGTAGTGCTGGCGGAACGCGCGCGCGAAGGCGGACCCCGAGCCGAAGCCGTAGGCGGCGGCCACCTCGGCGCCGCTGTTGCGCGTCTGCTGTAGCATCCGCCGCGCCGCGGCCAGCCGCAGGTCGAGATAGTATTCATGCGGCGACAGGCCAAGCCGGGCGCGGAAGCGCATTTGCAGCGTGCGCGCCGAGACGCCCACCTTGCGCGCGATCGCGGCCGTGGGCAGCGGGGCTTCGAGATGCGCCTGCATGGCGTGGATCGCACGCGCCAGTTCCGGGTCGATCGTCGTCAGCCGCCCCACGGAGACGATTGGCTGCGGATCCTCCGCCGCCGCCTTCTGATCGTAGATGAACAGGCTGGCGGCATTCAGCGCCAGCGCCAGCCCATGCTGCGCGCGCACCATGTTCAGCACCATGTCCAGAGCCGGCGCCGCACCCCCGGCGGTGCAGCGGCCGCGATCGACCACGTAGCGGTCCGATACCACCTCCACCCTGGGAAACGCGCGCGCAAACTCGTCCAGATCCTCCCAGTGCGTCGTGGCACGATAGCCGTCGAGCAACCCCGCCATTGCCAGCGCCCAGCCGCCGGATTCGATGCCGGCCAGCGGCACGCCGCGTCGCGCGACGCGCCGCAGTCCGGGCAGCGCCGGCGCCGCGTGGCGCTGGGCGTCGAAGGCCGCGACGACGAACAGTGCATCGCGCGGCGCATCCGGCTCGAACCGGTCGTGCATCACCACCGGAATGCCGGAACTGCTGGCGGGCGGCGCTGCGTCGGACGAAAGCAGCCGCCAGCAATAGAGCGTCTGTGCCGCGGCGCGATTGGCGGCGCGCAGCGGCTCGACCGTCGCGGCGAGCGACATCAGCGAGAACTCGGGCAACACCAGCACATCGATGCGGCACGGGCCGCCTGTGGCCGGGGCGAACAGCGCGGAGGGCGAACTCGGCATCGTTGCGCACAGCGTATCAGGCGGTTCGTGTTTCGCATACCCGAGCGACCCGAGCGGGGGTAGCTCTGGCGCATCCGACAACCTGGGCACCGGAAGGACGCGGCATGAACTGGGACGTCTTCATCACCTGCGCGGTGACCGGCGCCGGCGCCACCACCGACAAGAGCGAGCACGTCCCGATCACCCCGTCGCAGATCGCCGCCGCCGCGATCGAGGCGGCCCGTGCCGGCGCCGCGGTCGCCCACATACATGTCCGCAACCCGGAGACCGGCGGGGGCGCCCGCGATCCGGCACTGTATCGCGAGGTAGTCGAGCGGGTGCGCGCGGCCGATGTCGACGTGGTGCTGAACCTGACCGCGGGCATGGGCGGCGACCTGGTTTTGGGCGGCACCGAGCGGCCGCTGCCGCTCGCCCAGGGCACCGACATGGCGGGGGCGGAGGAGCGGCTCGCGCACGTGGCCGAGCTGCTGCCCGAGATCTGCACGCTCGACTGCGGCAGCATGAACTTTGCCGAGGGCGACTACGTGATGACGAACACTCCCGGCATGCTGCGGGCGATGGCCGCTCGCGTGCAGCGGCTTGGCGTGCGCCCGGAGATCGAGGTGTTCGACACCGGCCATCTGGTGCTCGCCCGCCAGTTGGTGCGGGAGGGACTGATCGACGACCCGGTGCTGATCCAGCTCTGCATGGGCATCCCCTACGGCGCGCCGGACGATCCCACGACCCTGCTCGCAATGGTGCAGAACCTGCCGCCCGGCGCGGTGTTCTCGGCGTTCTCGATCGGGCGGATGCAGCTTCCCTACGTCGCGATGGCAGCCCTTGCCGGCGGCAATGTTCGGGTAGGGCTAGAGGACAACGTCTATCTCGGCCGCGGCGTCAAGGCCACCAACGGCCAGCTTGTCGAGCGGGCCGTCGCGATCCTGCACGGCATGGGCGCCCGCGTGCTGGCGCCGCGCGAGGTCCGCGACCGGCTGCGGCTTCGGCACGGGCGCGCGTGATGCGTGCGATCTCCAACTGCGCCGTCATCGGCGCCGGCGTGATCGGCGGTGGCTGGGCGGCGCGCTTCGTGCTCAACGGCTGCGACGTCGCCGTGTTCGACCCGCATCCGGATGCCGAGCACCGCACGCGTGCGATGCTGGACAATGCCGCGCGCGTGTTCGCGCGGCTCACCTTGGCGCCACTTCCCCAACCCGGGCGCCTGCGCTTCGCCGGATCGATCGCCGAGGCGGTGGCCGGCGCGGATCTGGTGCAGGAGAGCGCGCCGGAGCGCGAGGATCTCAAGCGCCGCCTGCTGCGCGAGATCGACGCACACGCCGCCCCGGAAGCACTGATCTGCTCCTCCACCTCCGGGCTGCGTCCGAGCCGGTTGCAGGCCGAGATGCGCCATCCCGGCCGCTTCCTGGTCGCGCATCCGTTCAACCCGGTCTATCTGCTGCCGCTGGTCGAGCTGTGCGGCGGCGAGCGGACCGAAGCGGCGGCGATGGCCCGGGCGCGCGACATCTATACCGGCCTCGGGATGCGGCCGCTGCAGGTGCGGCGCGAGATCGACGGGTTCATTGCCGACCGGCTGCTGGAAGCGCTGTGGCGCGAGGCGCTGTGGCTGGTGCACGACGAGGTCGCGACGGTCGAGGAAGTGGACGACGCGATTCGCTTCGGCGCCGGGCTGCGCTGGGCGGTCATGGGCACGTTCCTGACCTACCGCCTGGCCGGCGGCGAGGACGGGATGCGGCACTTCATGGCGCAGTTCGGCCCGGCGTTGCGGCTGCCCTGGACGAAGCTGACCGAGGTGCCGGAGCTGACCGACGCCTTCATCGACCGGATTGCGGCGCAGTCGGACGCGCAGGCGGGCGGGATCGGGCTGCGTGACTGGGAGCGCAAGCGTGACGACGGGCTGCTCGCGATCATGCAGGCGCTGAAGGCCGAAGGACTTGGTGCCGGCGCGGTGCTCGGCGAGTACGAGCAGCACCTCTACGACCGCGCGCACGGGCACGCCGCGCCGGCTGCGGCAGACCCGTCCCAGCCGTTGGCGCTGCACCAGGGAACCGTGCGTCCGGACTGGGTGGACTACAATAACCACATGACCGAGAGCCGCTATCTGCAAGCCTTCGGCGACGCGACCGACGCGCTGCTGCGGCATATCGGCGTCGATGCCGAGTATCACGCCGCGGGCCACAGCTTCTACACGGCGGAGACGCATATCGTGCATCTGTGCGAGCTGGCCGGGCAGGAGCCGTTCCGCATAACGACGCAGATCCTGGGGGCTGACGACAAGCGCATTCACCTCTTCCACCGCCTATATCACGCGCGCTCGGACGAGCTGGCAGCCACTGCCGAACAGATGCTGCTGCACGTCGATACCCGCGCCGGGCGTGTGGCCGCGGCGCTGGCGCCGGTTGCGGCGAAGGTCCGCGCGCTAGCGGCGGCGCAGGAGGCACTGCCGCGCCCCAAACAGGCGGGACGGACGATTGGCTTACGGCCGCGCCGATGATGCAGCCGGCACTCGATCCCGAGATGGCGGCCTTCGTCGCCCGCACCGAGCAGTTCTATCCGGCTGCCGCCAACGCGGCACCGCCGGCCGAGAACCGCGCGGCGTACGACCGCATGTGCGCCGCGTTCCGCGCAGCCCGCCCTGCCGGGTACAGACCGCGGACACGAGCCTGTTCGCCACGGCACCGGCGCGCGAGTTGCGGCTGCGGCGCTATCGCGGCGCCGGCGTGGGCGACACCGCAGTGCTGCTCTATCTGCACGGCGGCGGCTTCATTCTCGGCGGCCTCGACAGCCACGACGATGTCTGCGCCGAGCTTTGTCAGGGCGCCGCGATCGAGGTGGCATCGCTCGATTACCGCCTGGCGCCGGAGCACCCCTACCCGGCCGCGCTGGACGACACGGAGGCCGCCTATCGCGGCCTGCTCGCGGCCGACCGGCGGATCGTTGTGGGTGGCGACAGCGCCGGGGGCAACCTCACGGCGGCGCTGTGCCTGCGCCTGCGCCGGCTCGGTTTGCCGCAGCCCGCCGGCCAGTTGCTGATCTATCCCGGTCTTGGCGGCTCCGCCTCCGTGGCGCATGCGCAGGCGCCGCTGCTCTCCACCGAAAACTCGCTGCGCTATCGCCAGCTCTATGCCGGACCCGGCCGCGCCGTCCCCGTGGGTGATTCCGAATTTGCACCACTGCGGGCACGCGATTTCCGCGGGCTGCCGCCGGCCGCCATCTTCGCCGCAGCGATCGACCCGCTGTGCGAGGACGCCGCCGAATTTGCCGCGCGGCTGCGCGCCGATGGCGTGCAGGTCACGCATCGGAACGAGCCGGGGCTGGTGCACGGTTACCTGCGCGCGCGGCACGCGAGCCGCCGGGCCGCCCACAGCTTCGGTGCGATCGTCGCCGCGCTGCGCGCGCTCGGCCAGTGAACCGATTTTGCGCCGTTCTGGAACTTCGGCTTATTCGATTGCGCTGGCGCGATTGGCTCTTGCCGCGGTGTGGCCCCGGCGGTCTATGATCAGCGTTGGACTGAGCAGAGCGATCTGCTGGAACCGGGGGAGGAACGCATGGCGCGTGACGGGCAACTCGAGGCGGGCGTGATCCGGCACCATCTCGCGGAGCGTCGCGCGCTCCTGAAGGCCGGGGCCGGCGCGATGCTGGGGCTTGCTGCCGCCGGTGCCATCCGGCGGGCGCATGCGGCGCCAAGCCAGCCGCTGCACTTTATCGGCTGGGAGTACAATCCGCAGATCGTCGCGGACAACGTAAAAACCTTCGAGCATCTCTATGACGAGAGCGTCGATTATCAGCTCGTGCCGGGCGAATACCATGCGGTGGTCGAGACTCGCCTCGTCGCCGGCCAGCACTACGACATGATGTACAGCGAGGAGGACCATCTGTTCCGGTGGTGGACCGCGAAGTGGGTGCGCGACGTGGAGGACCAGCCGGATGTCGCCCAGATAAAGGCGGGAATGTTCCCGAGCGCCGTTCGCGACCTCTCGCTGCCGAACGGAAAACTCGGCGGCCTGCCCTATTACGCCGGATTCAACTCCTTCGTCTACAACGCGAAGCATCTCGACCAGGGCAAGATCGAGCCGCCCACGACCTGGGAGGCCGTGCTCGACAATTGCCGGAAGCTGAAGAAAGACAAGATCGCCGAGTTCCCGTACCTCAGCGCCTGGCAGCGGACCTGGGCAAGCCTGTCCTGGAGCTTGTTCTCGATCTGGTACTCGGAAGGCGCCAAGGTTTTTAATTCCTCCAACAATCCGGTGTTCGACGACAAGTTCAAGAAGGTGCTGCAAATGCACCGGACGATGTACGCCGAAGGACTGGTGCAGCCCGACATCTTCACGATCGAACAGGAAGGCGTGCCGAGCTTTGCCACCGGTCAGCACAGCTTCATGGTCCTGCATGAATACGACCAGAAGGTGCTGAACGACCCCAAGCTGTCGCGGATCGCCGGCGCGGTGAAGAACACGCTGATGCCGGGCGCCACGCGATCGACTTTTTCGTGGGTCTCGCTCTACCTCATGGGGGCGCACCCGATCGACACTAAACGGGCCTGGAACCTGATGCGGTTCTTCGGCGGCAAGGCCAAGGACGGGCAGTACCACGTGATCAAGCGCTGGGCGCTGCAGTTCGGTCTCGGCACGCCATACAAGGAAGTGCTCGCCGACCCGGAGATCCGGGCGTCCTTCTCGAAGTGGAAGAATCTCGATGTCGCGTCGCAGCAGCAGCAGAACGCGACGCCGCGTGACGTCTCCAAGACACTGTGGTTCCCGGACTGGGACTGGTTCATGATGGGCGCGGTGCAGGACTACATCCGCGGCAGAGGCTCGCTCGATCAGCTTGTCGACACGTTGCAGGCCAAAGTGAAAGCCGTGAAGGCGCAGTATCCGGGCTGATCCCCGGGACATCCGGGAACCGGGTCGGAGCGGATGAGCAGAGCGGCCGCTGCCCTTGGCGATCCGCGCGGGCGCCGCGCGGCATGGCATCGCGTGCCGGCAGGCTGGCTGCCCGTGCTGCTCGCCCTGCCGACGCTGGCCGTGGTGTTCGTCGTCATCGGCCTGCCGCTCATATTCTCGTTCGGCATGAGCCTGCACCGCCTCAACGTGCTGACGCAGCGCTGGGTGTTCGTCGGGCTGGAGAACTATACCGAGATCCTTCCCGGCGATGAGTTTCTTTCCGCCTTCGGCCGCACCGCCTATTTTGCCGTCGTCACGGTTTTGGGCGGGCTCGTCGTCGGCATGGGCATGGCGCTGGTGCTCAATGCCCGCTTCGCCGGCCGCGCCATCCTGCGCAGCGTCGTACTGATCCCCTGGGCGATGTCGCCGGTTGCCGTCGGCATCCTGTGGAACTGGATTTTCAACGGCGATTACGGTCCGCTGAACGCGCTCCTGCTCGATCTCGGTATCATCCGAGGACCGATCCACTGGTTCGGGAGCGGCTGGATCGCCTTCAACGCCGTCGCCCTCGTGCAGATCTGGAATCAGGCGCCGCTGACTTGTCTGCTGCTCCTCGCCGGCTTGCAGTCGATGCCCGAGAACCTGCATCGCGCGGCGCGAATCGACGGGGCGGGCGCCTCGCAGCGCTTCCTCAGCATCACCCTGCCCTGGCTGCGCCCGATGCTGCTGCTGGTTATGATTCTCACCACCATCAATGCGATCATGGCATTCGATCTGTTCTGGGTGATGACGCGCGGGGGACCCGGCAGTGCCACGACGGTGTTTTCCTGGATGGGCTACGCGTATGCGTTCCAGTTCTTCCAATTTGGCCAGGGCGCCGCGATTCTGTACGTGCTTACGATCGCCTGCCTGATCCTGGCAGCCGTCTATCTTCTGCTCCTGTTCCCCAAGGCCGTGGGGAGTCGCCCGCAAGCAGGAGCCGAAACCCGCGAGCGGCTGGCGGAGACCCTGCTGATCCGGACGGGCGAGCATGCGGCGATTGCGCGCGGCACGCTCGCGGCGATCCCGGCGCGTCGCTACCGCGCCTGGCTCGACGTGCGGACCCGCCGGTTGCTCGCCAGAACCGCCTGGGTTGCGGTTTGCGCCCTCATCGTCCTGTGGTCGGTTGGGCCGTTCGTCTGGCTGGTGGTGATGAGCTTCACCCCTTCCGTGCAGCTGGTGCGCAGCCCGCCCAGCCTGGTGCCCCACACGATGACGCTTGAGAACTATCGCTCCGTGCTGTTCCCCTCGGGGATCGGCGCATCGAGCGTCCAGGCGAAGCGG
>CAWIGE010000014.1:0-196437 GCA_963835425.1 uncultured Actinomycetes bacterium
GATGCTCCCCCGCGGCGGCCGGACGGTGTTCACGATCGGCCGCGCCGGCGGCTCCGACCTGTCGATCCCCGATATGACGGTGTCCTGGCACCACGCCGAGCTGCGGCTCATGGGGAGCGACTGGGTGCTGGCCGATCTCGGCTCCACCAACGGCACGCGCGCCAACGGCTGGCGGGTTGGCTCCGGCCTCCTGGTGCGCGCGGGCGACGAGGTCACCTTCGGCCGGGCGGGGTACGGCCTCTGCGACCCCGCCGAGCGCCGGAACAGGCGACCAGCTCCCGCGAAGGTAAGTCCTGCGCGACCGGCACCCGCCCGGTCACCTGGGTGCCGTGGCCGGGAGCCGAGGAGACGTGCAAGGTCCCGCCGAGCGCGGCCAGCCGGTCGGCCATGCCCTGCACGCCGGTGCCCAGCGGGGCGGCCGCCGGGTCGAATCCCTGGCCGTCATCGCTCACCGTGAACGCCAGGGGCCGGCCGTCGCGGCCCAGGTGACGGGCCGCCGAGCCTGCGCGTACTTGGTCACGTTCTGCAGCGCCTCCAGGACGCAGAAATAGACCGCGGCCTCGACGTCCTGCGGGTACCTGCCGATCCCCTCCGCCTCGACGGTTACCGGCAGCGGCGCCTTCCGCGCCTGGGCCTCGAGCGCAGCGGGCAGGCCCAGGTCCGCGAGCAGCGGCGGGTAGATTCCCCGGGCGAGGTCGCGGAGTTCTTCCAGCGCGTCCTGTGCCTCCTGCTCGGTCTGCGCGAGCAGTCGGCTGCCTCGCCGAGGCGCTCGGCCACCAGCTGCCGGGCCAGCTGCAGGGTGATCCGGAGCGCGACGAGCTGCTGCTGCGCGCCATCGTGCAGGTTGCGCTCCAGCCGCCGCCGGGCCTCGTCGGCGGCGGCGACCAGGCGCTGCCGGGAGGCGCGGAGGTCCTCGATCAGCGCGACGTTGCGCAGCACCAGGCCCGCCTGCGCGGCCACGTCCCGGACCAGCCGTTCCCCCGCCGGGGTCAGCGGCTCCCGCGGCGAGCTGGTGATCCGCAGCGCGCCGAGCCGCTCGCCCTGATGCTCCACGACGAAGGCCCTCGCCGTTCCCGGCATCCGCCGCCCGCCGCCTCCTCCGCCCGCTGGGCCTCTCGGCCGCGTCCCGCCGAGGCTGGTGCCGCCTGGCTGGCGTGCCCCTGGCCGTCCGGGGCCGCGATTTCCGCACCATGCCGTCGGTTGCGTGCGCCGACCCGTTCGCCGACGGCCATGCCGCCTCCAGTTGCTCGCTGCTGGCCGTCCGCAGCCACACCTCGGCCCGCCTCGCGCCGGTGGCCTCCGCCAGCATCCGGGCCATCCGGGGCAGGACGTCCTCGGTCGAGTAGGTGCCGGCGATCTGCCCCGAGAACTCCGACAGCACCTCGTACGGGGTGGCGCGCCGGCCATAGACCAGGCGGTCGGCCAGCTGCCCGGCGCGGATGCGGACGGGCTGCAGCAGCACGGCGGCCAGCGCGGCCGCAACGAACGTGAGCGGGTTGCCGCCCGGACGCCCGGTCGCCGCGCCGACCCCCACCACCACCAGCACGTAGACGGCGGTGAACGTCGCCGCCAGCACCGCGGCGACCACGGTCTTCTTGACAATGACGTCGAGGTCGTAGAGCCGGTACTTGAGCACGGCGACCGCGCACGCCATCGGGATGCCGAAGATCGGCGTGCCGAAGGCCAGAACGAACAGGACCGTTGAGGAGAAGTCGCCACTGTCGCCGGTGGCCAGGCCGTACAAGATCATCAGCGCCGCGAAGATCAGCGTGAGCGCGCCAACGTAGATCAGCCAGGCGAGCTGCTGCCGCAGCTCCGGGGACGCCCCGCGCCGCCGAACGAACACCGAAATCAGCGTGAGCAGGGCGGCGATCACCCCGAGCAGTGCCGACGCCTCCGAGGAAGCCGCTGTACCAGCCGTTGCGGGGGAAGATGCCGAACGGGTTCGGGAACGCCACGTGCGCGGCCGAGAGCGCGTTGGTCAGGCTGCCCTGAACAACGGTGCCGCGCTGCAGGAACTGCCCGGACCCGGACACGATGACCGCCGCGATCGCGATCCAGAGCACCGGCCGCCACCGGCGGGACGGCAGGCGGCCGTCCGGAAAGAGCAGAACAAGGACGACCAGCGTCGAGACCACCAGATTCTGTGTGCTGCTGCCAAGCGCGGTGATCTGCCGGGCCGCAGGCAGCGAGCCGGGCGCCGTGGCCAGGCCGCGCAGGCCGTACTGCTCCAGGAACATGCTCACCGCCAGCAGCAGGCCGATCAGCGAGAGGAGCCAGCCGATCGCGTTGCCGGGAACCCGGGCCGCGATCAGCCCCCCGACGCCGGCGTAGACAACGACCGCGACCACGGCGAAGACGTACGCGCCGATCCGGGTGGGGGTCATCACCCGCGCGTCGAACGCGAACAGCACCAGCGCCCCGGCGAGGACCAGCAGGACGAGCCCGGCCAGTCCCCAGGCCAGGGCGCGCGTGCGTGGGCGGCTGGCGGCCTGGTCGGTCATGTAGCCGATTGTGGCGACCGGGGGCCCGGGAGGCCAGGGTGGAGGCAACACCACGACCGGCGTGCCAGCTTCCCGCCTGCCTCCGCCGGACTCACCGGGCCAGCCGGGCAGCAGGGGACCACCGGGCGCCGCCGCTACCGCCCCGGCGTGTTACTCCGCCCACTCCTCGGGCGCGGCCGCCTGGCCCGGGCCGCCCCGGCGGCGACGGTCGGCGCGGGTGCTCCACCAGGGCGAGCACGCGGCTGGCCATGAACCGGGCGGTCCGCACGGGCGTCCCGCCGCGGGTGAGCTCGGTGACCTCCACCACCCCGCGGCGTGTCACCACCTCGACCCGCCGCCCGGCCCGGGTGGCGGTCACCTCGTAGTTCCTGATGGCGCCGCCGGCGTCGATGACGATCTCGACCCGGTCACCCTTCACCGTTCTCTCCCGGCACGCGAGGCCTGCATGCCTGATTTGTTCCCCTCGGGGCCCATGCCGACGCATCCAGCGCAAGCCCGCCACAGGCGCTAAAGCACCTCGGTTCAAGGACCTGCACCTACCTGCCCGGCCGCGCCAGCACGGCGGGCCGCGACCACACGGCGGCGCGGGCGTGCGGGTACGGCGTTTCTGTCTGCCGTACCCGTGTGCCCGTGGCGGCGGGCAGCGGCCAGCCCTACACGGCGGCAGCGCGGGCGGCCCAGCGGGACTGGCGGTACTCGACCTGAGAGGGGGACGCCGAAGCACTTCGACAGGTTCTCCGCCGTGAACACGTCCGGCAGCGGCCCCGCCGCGAGCACCGAACCCTTCCGCAGCAGCATGGCGTGGGTGAATCCCTCGGGCACCTCCTCCACGTGATGGGTGACCATCACCATGGTCGGCGCCTTCGGGTCCAGGGCGAGGTAGGCGATCCGGCGCACGAGGTCTTCCCGGCCACCCAGGTCGAGCCCCGCGGCCGGCTCGTCGAGCAGCAGCAGCTCGGGATCGGGCATCAGGGACCGGGCGATCTGGACCCGCTTGCGCTCGCCCTCGGACAGGGTCGCGAACCGGCGCCTGATCAGGTGGGCGCAGCCCAGCGCGTCGAGCAGTTCCACCGCCCGGGTCACGTCGGTGGACTCGTAGTCCTCCTTCCACCGCCCGACGATCGCGTACGAGGCGGTGAGGACGAGGTCGATGACCTTCTCTCCCGGCGGCACCTGGTCGGCGACGGCGGCGCTGGCCAGGCCGATCCGCGGCCGCAGCTCGAACACGTCGGTCGCGCCGAGCCGCTGGCCCAGGATCTCGGCGATCCCCTCGGTCGGGAACAACTGGGTGGCGGCCACCTGGAGCAGGGTGGTCTTGCCCGCGCCGTTCGGGCCGATCACCACCCACCGCTCGTCGTCGTAGACCGTCCAGGTGATCTCGCGGAGCAGCATCGATCCGCCCCGCTTGATGCCGACGCCACGCAAGCGGATTACCTCGTCGGACATCCCGCTCCTTCCAGCGCGGCACCTGTCAGACCCGAACCTACGCTACGGCGCAGCCGTCGGCACAGCGGTCCCTGCGGGCCGGGTGGGCGCCTGCCTGGCCGCCGGCCGCGTGATCGCTGGGCGCGCCAGCGGCGGCCCGGCCCATGGACCGGAGTGGGCGCCTGCCGGGCGGGTCCACGGCCCACCCGGACCGGGCCGCGGTTCGCTGCCGGCGACCGCCCGGCGGTAGCGTTGCGCGGGCAATGAATGCTTCGGAAACCACCGTCCTGGTGACCCTGACCGGCCGCGACCGGCCCGGGGTGACGTCCCGGCTCTTCACCGCCCTGGCGGCCGAGCACGGCCTGAGCGTCCTGGACATCGAGCAGGTCGTCATCCGCGGGCGCCTGGTGCTCGGTGTCCTGCTGGCGTGCGGGCCCGATCCCGACCTGACGTCGATTCACCGCGGCGTCCGGGCGGTCGCCGCGGACCTCGGCATGGACGCGGAGATCACCATGGGCTCCGGGGAGTCGCCCCGGCGCCGGGGCCAGCTGCACGTCACCGTCCTGGGGAGCCCGCTGCTGCCCGCCGCCATAGCCGCCATCGCCGGCCGGATCGCCGCGAACGGCGCGAACATCGACCGGATAGACCGGCTCGCCGACCGGCCCGTGACCTGCATCGAAATGGACGTGTCCGGCGCCGATCCCGGACGCGCTGCGCACGACGCTTGACCCGGGAGTCCGTTGCGCAAGGGGTCGACGTGGCGGTCCAGCGCGGCGGCCTGCACCGCCGTGCGATGCGCCTCATCGTCATGGACGTCGACTCCACCCTCATCGCCGGTGAGGTGATCGACATGCTGGCCGCCCGGGCCGGCTGCGCCGAGCAGGTCGCCAAGGTCACCGCCGCCACCATGCGCGGCGAGATGGACTTCGCGGCGTCGCTGGCCGAGCGGGTCGCGCTGCTGGCGGGCCTGGACGCCACGCTGCTCGACCAGGTCCGGCGGGACCTGCGGCTCGCGCCCGGCGCCCGGACGCTGATCCGCACCCTGCGCAGGCTCGGCTACCGGTGCGGGATCGTCAGCGGCGGCTTCACCCAGATCACCGACGGGCTGGCCGCCGATCTCGGGCTGGACTACGCGGCCGCCAACACGCTGGAGATCTCCGCGGGCAAGCTGACCGGGCGGCTGGCCGGCCCCGGTCGTGGACCGGGCCGGCAAGGCCGACGCGCTGCGGCGGTTCGCGGCCCAGGCGGGCGTCCCGCTCAGCCAGACGGTGGCCGTCGGCGACGGCGCCAACGACCTGGACATGATCGCCGCGGCCGGGCTGGGCGTCGCGTTCAACGCCAAGCAGGCGGTCCGGGACGCGGCCGACGCCTCGGTCAGCGTCCCGTACCTGGACACGGTGCTCTACCTGCTCGGCCTGTCCCGCGATGAGGTCGAGGCCGCGGACCGGCCGGAGCTGACGGCCCTGGCTGAGGGCCGCCGGCGCCTCCGCCACCGTGCCACGCCCTACGCGGCGCCGGTCGTCGCTGGAGACCAGCCCGCAGCCGCGGCCGCTTCGGCCGCCGGGCCAGGATGCCCAGGATCGTGCTCCTGGCGATGCCGGTGATCTGCTGGATCTGGTGGATGCTGACCCCGGCTGCGGCGGCTTCGCAGACGATCTCATCCCGCCTGGCGTTGGCCTCGGCCCAGCGGCGGAGCTTGTCCTCTGCTTCTGACGCGGGCGAAGGTGCCATGCAGCGAACGCTAACGCGGAACCGCGCCGCGCACAGTAAATCGGGCCGGACACGACGGGCGGAACGCGTGCGCTACGCCGTGCGCGGCGTCCAGATCCGGGCAGTTCGCCGCCGGCCCGGTCACGTCCAGAACGAGCCCAGCGTGCCGGCGGCCGCCCGACGCGCAGCACCATGCCGCCCCGCTCTCGCTGGGTACCCGCGCCAGCTATCCCGGTCCGCAGCCGCTGCGCACCAGGCTGGCTGATCAGCCGGTCGCCTGCGGCGTCTGCTCCGCGGCGGCCTCGGCTTCTCACCCGGGCTCATCCGCGGCCGCTTCCGCCCCGTCCGGGCTCTGCGCGCCGCCGGTGGCCGCTCGGTTCGCCGGACCCGCTGCCGGACAGGCTGGCGGAGCGCCGCTTGGAGATCACGATGGCGACGACCACGATGAGCACCGCGCCCAGCGCCACGCCCGCCCGCAGGCCGATGTTGTGGCTGTACTTGACGACGCTGGTGGCGACCAGCAGCGACACCAGGTTCATCACCTTGATCAGCGGGTTGATCGCCGGGCCCGCGGTGTCCTTGAACGGGTCGCCGACGGTGTCCCCGATGATGGTCGCCGCGTGCGCCTCGCTGCCCTTGCCGCCATAGTTCCCGTCCTCGACCAGCTTCTTGGCGTTGTCCCAGGCGCCGCCGGAGTTGGCCAGGAAGACCGCCATCAGCACGCCGGCCGCGATGGCCCCGACCAGGTAGGCGCCGAGCGGCGCGTACCCGAACGCGAACCCGACCGCGATCGGGGCCAGGATGGCCAGCAGGCCAGGCGTGGCGAGCTCGCGCAGCGAGTCCCGGGTGCAGATGTCCACCACCCGCCCGTATTCGGGCTTCTCGGTGTAGTCCATGATCCCCGGGTGGTCCCGGAACTGGTTCCGCACCTCCACCACCACCTGCTGGGCCGCCCGGCCCACGGCCCGGATCAGCAGGCTGGCGAACAGGAACACCACCGCCGCGCCGACGATAACGCCGAGCAGGACATTGGGCCTGTCCACCGACAGGCTGAACGAGCCCGCGGCCTTGCCCAGCGCTGCCTCGACGGTGGTGCGGAAGGCGCCGAACAGCGCGGTCGCCGCGAGCACCGCGGTCGCGATCGCGATGCCCTTGGTGATCGCCTTGGTGGTGTTGCCGACCGCGTCGAGGTGGGTGAGCGCCAGCGCGCCCTCGCCGTGGACGTCGCCGGACATCTCGGCGATGCCCTGCGCGTTGTCGGTGACCGGGCCGAACGAGTCCATGGACACGATCACGCCGACCGTGGTGAGCAGCCCGGTGCCGGTCAGCGCGACCGCGAACAGCGCCAGCGTCGCGTTGCCGGTGCCAAGCAGGAAGGCGCCGTAGACCGCCGCGCCGATCAGCAGCGCCGCGTACACGCTCGACTCCAGGCCGGTGGCCACGCCCGACAGGATGACCGTGGCCGCGCCGCCCGACGTGGCCTCGCCGATCTCCCGCACCGGCTTCCGGTTGGTCTCGGTGAAGTACCCGGTCAGCAGCTGGATGGCGCTGGCCAGGACCAGGCCGATGAGCACCGCGCCGATCGCCAGCCAGCGCGGGTTCCCCGCGTGCGCGAGGATGCGGGGGTCGGTGACCCCGGTGAGCTTGCTGAACTTGTCCGGCAGGTAGAGGAACGCGGCCACGAAGACGAGCACGAAGGAGATGACCGCGGAGACGAAGAAGCCGCGGTTGATGGCGCTCATGCCGCTGCGGTCACCCTTGCGCGGGGCGACCACGAAGATGCCGATCACCGCGGTGACAACGCCGATCATCGGGACGATCAGCGGGAAGACCAGGCCGTAGTTGCCGAACGCGACCTTGCCCAGGATGAGCGAGGCCACCAGCGTGACCGCGTACGACTCGAACAGGTCGGCAGCCATGCCCGCGCAGTCGCCGACGTTGTCGCCCACGTTGTCCGCGATCGTGGCCGCGTTGCGCGGGTCGTCCTCGGGGATGCCCTTCTCGACCTTGCCTACCAGGTCGGCGCCGACGTCCGCCGCCTTGGTGAAGATGCCGCCGCCGACGCGCATGAACATCGCCAGCAGCGCGGCGCCGAAGGCGAAGCCCTCCAGCACGTTCGGGGCGTTCTGCTTGTAGATCAGCATCGACGACCGCCGCGCCGAACAGGCCGAGGCCGACGGTGAACATCCCGGCGACACCGCCGGTGCGGAAGGCGATCTTCATCGCACGCCGCTCACCGGACTCACGCGCCGCAGCGGCCACCCGGACGTTGCCACGGGTGGTGAGCGTCATGCCGACGAAACCGGTCAGGCCCGAGAACAAGGCGCCCACCAGGAAGAAGGCGGAGCGTCCCCACCGGATGCCCGGGGTATCGGCGGGCAGCAGCAACAGCACGAAGAAGATGATGACCACGAAGACGCCCAGGGTCCTGAACTGGCGCCGCAGGTAGGCCGCCGCGCCCTCCTGGACCGCGCGGGCGATCTCCTGCATCTTCTCCGTGCCCTGGCTGGCGGCGAGAACTTCCCTCACCAGCCAGCCCGCCACGGCGAGCGCGAGCAGCGCGATCACGGCGACGATGACAACCAGGGTCAGGTTGCCACCAGCTCACGGACCGCCCCGCCGCCCGCGGCGAGGTTGTGCCTCAACATCCGTCCTCCTTGACGGGGGCACACGGCATCCCGCGCGCGGGTTGGCGACCCGGGGCACTGCCACGGCGTCCGGGCGGCGCCCACCGGGGCAGATGCGGATGCCACTGTGGACAGAGCCGGGATTCTACGCACGCTCGCCATGTGATAGCTCGGCGGGGTCAGATCCGCATGGCTCTGCGATGCGCTCGCCACACAAAGATAAACCACACATTGGCGGCCTTGGGCTCGCCGGCCGCCTGCCGCCGGGCCGGGCCGCCGCGGCGAGAGGCCGGTGATGCCTGCCGGCGGCCGGCCGCCGTGCGCGGGCCGCACGGCGCGGACGCCAGGCGCAGCGGGTCACGCAGGTGCACGCCTTAGCGAGCGCCCGGGCAGGTCAGCTCGCCGCGGTGGCGGACGGCCAGCTCATCCGGATGCTGAGGCCAGCGTCGGTGTGGGCGATCTGGACGTCGTCGGCCAGGCCCTCGATGACCGCCAGGCCAAGCTCGGCGGGTACCGCCTGCCGGGCGGCATCGCCCGCGGCTCGCTCACCGCCGGGCGCCCGCTGCCGCCGTTGCCCGCATGCCGGGCCGGCGGCGCAGCCGCGCCGTTGCGCTGGACCGCGGTGTCGGTCACCACCACTTCGAACCGGCCATCGGTGCCGGTCAGCGCGACCCGGACCGGCTCGGCGGGGCAGTGCTCCTGATGCGCCTCGACCGCCCGCGAGCATGCTTCCCCGACCGCCAGGCGGACCTCGTCAAGCAGCGCCTCCTCTACGCCACTGCGCCTGGCCACCGCGGTGGCGACCAGCCGCGCCGTGCGCACATGCGCGGGCAGCGGCGTGAAACTCATCTCAACTGTGGCCATCGTCGTCGTCAGCGAAGTGATGGGCTACTTCTCGGACTTCCGGGCCGCGATCGCCTCGTCAACGCTGTCGTGGATGCCGAAGACCTTGGTCAGCCCGGTGATCCGGAAGATCTTGAGTATGCGCTCCTGGGTGCAGACCAGGTCCAGCGACCCGTCGTGGGCGCGGACCCGCTTGAGCCCGCCGACCAGCACACCGAGGCCGGTCGAGTCGAGGAACTCGACCTTCTCCATGTTCACGACGAGCTGGTAGTGCCCGATGTTGACGAGTTCGATGAGGAGCTCACGCAGTCGCGGGGCGGTGTAGACGTCGATCTCCCCCTCGACATCGACGACCTCGATCCCGTCTTTGGTGTGGTGGTCCAGCTTCAGATCCACAAATCCTCCCGCGCCTTACCGCTGTCGCCTGCGTGGATGCCGGGTCGGCCGGCGCCACATCCAGGCGGCACCTTATCCCCGCGCATTCAACCACGCTCTGACGTCATGTCTACACGAGTTCACGGTTACAGGCATACCCGCGTACAGATGTCAGACTGGGACCCGATGCGCGCGCCGACGCCGCCCGCCACCGGCGGGCCACCCACGCTTCCCCGCCCGCCGGGCCAGGGGAAGGCTGCCCGCACCACCCCCGCGCGGGCGCGCGCGGAGCCCGTCGGCGGGGCGCGCCGGGCCCGCCGCGGCCCGGATCCTGCGCCGCGGGCAGCGGACACGGCGGCTCATCCATGTCGCGCGGATACCGGCCAGCCGCGGGACGCTGCCTGCCGTGGCCGGACTGGGTTCCGGCTCAGGTCAGCGACGCTTTCGTGCGCAGCGGGGTCGGCCTGCCCTGGGCTCATCAGGTGGCCATGGCCGAGCACGCCCACCAGGGCAAGGACGTGATCATCTCGACGCCATCCGCGTCCGGGAAGTCCCTCGGGTACCTGCTGCCCGCACTCACCGCGGTGCTGGCCGGGCGCACCGTTCTCTACCTGGCCCCGACCCGGGCGCTCGCCGCCGACCAGCTGCGCGCGGTGCAGCACGCTCGGCCTGCCCGGGGTCCGCGCGGCGGTCGTGGACGGGGACACGCCCGCGGCCGAGCGGGAATGGGCGCGCGCGCACGCGACCTACCTGATCACCACCCCGGACATGCTGCACCACATGCTGCTGCCCCGGCACGGCCGGTGGAGCGGGTTCTTCAGCCGGCTGGCCTACGTGATCGTCGACGAGTGCCATGGCTACCGCGGGGTGTTCGGCTCCCACGTCGGCCACGTGCTGCGGCGCGTGCGCCGGATCGCCGTCCACCACGGCCGGGGCAGGCAGGCCGGGCCCGGCCCGGACGGCCCGGTGTTCCTGCTCGCATCGGCCACCATCAGCGAGCCCGGCTCGTGCGCCCGCCTGCTCACGGGGGAGGCGGCGCAGGAGATCACCGAGAGCGCCGCCCCGCGCGGCCAGCTCACGTTCGGGCTGTGGGAGCCGCCGTTCACCAGCGCCCGCGGCGAAGCAGGCGCACCGGTCCGCCGCAGCGCCACCACCGAGGCCGCACGGCTGCTGGCCGACCTGGTCGCCCACGAGGTGCGGACGCTCGCCTTCACCCGCTCCCGGCACGGCGCCGAGGCGGTGGCGCTGGCCGCGCGGCGGTCGCTGGGCGATGCCGAGGCCGCGGGCGGCGGGCAGTGGGGCACGCAGCGGGTGGCCGCCTACCGGTCGGGGTACCTGCCCGAAGACCGCAGGCAGCTGGAGGAGGCGCTGCGGACCGGGCCCGTGCTGGGCCTCGCCACCACCACCGCGCTCGAGCTCGGGATCAACATCAGCGGCCTGGACGCGGTGCTCATCGCCGGGCTGGCCCGGCACCAGGGCGGCGGTCTGGCAGCAGGCGGGCCGGGCCGGCCGGGAGGGCCAGGCCGCGGTGGCGGTGCTCATCGCCCGCGATGACCCGCTCGACACCTACCTGGTCCACCACCCGGAGGCCCTGCTGGAGCGGCCGGTGGAGGCGACGGTGCTCGACCCGGGCAATCCCTACGTGCTGGCGCCGCACCTGTGCGCCGCGGCGGCCGAACTTCCGCTGGCGCCGGCCGACCTCGCCATGTTCGGCCCGTCCGCCGCGGCGGTCGCCGGACAGGCCTGGTCGGCCGCGGCATGCTGCGCCGGCGGGGGCAGCGGCTGTACTGGACCCGGCGCGGCCGGGCGGCCGAGGCCGGGCTCCGCGGCACCGGCGGCCGCCCCGTCAAGATCGTCGAGATAGCCGACGGGCAGGCTGGTGGGGACGGTAGACGAGCCGTCCGCCCACATCATGGTCCACACCGGGGCCGTGTACCCGCACCAGGGCGAGCTCTACCTGGTCACCGAGCTGGACCTGGCGCGGGGCGTGGCGCTGGTGGAACCCAGGGATCCCGGTTACACCACGTCGGCCAGGAACATCACCGGCATCGACGTGATCACCGAGCTGCGCGCGGGACGCCTGGGGCCCGGCCGCGGTGCACTTCGGCGAGGTGGAGGTGATGCGGCAGGTCACCTCGTTCACCCGGCGCAATCCGGAGACCGGCCAGCCGCTCGGCGAGTTCCCGCTCGACCTCCCCCCGCGGGCGCTGCGCACCCGCGCCGTGTGGTGGACGATCTCGGCGCGGCCAGCGGGCGGCGCTGATGCGCCGCGGGGTGGATCTGCCCGGCGCGGCGCACGCCGCCGAGCACACCGCGATCGGCCTGCTGCCGCTGTTCGCCGCCTGCGACCGCTGGGATATCGGCGGCGTCTCCGCCGATCTGCACCCGGCCACCGGACGGCTGACCGTCTTCGTCTACGACGGGCACGAGGGCGGGGCGGGTTTCGCCGAGCGCGGCTTCGCCGTGGCCCGGGAGTGGCTGGCCGCGACCCGGCAGGCCATCGCCGACTGCGAGTGCCAGGCGGGCTGCCCGTCCTGCGTCCAGTCACCCAAGTGCGGCAGCGGCAACGAGCCGCTGAGCAAGGACGGCGCGCTGATGCTGCTGGGACGGCCTGCTGGCACCGCGGCGCGGAAGGTAGGCGGAAGAGGCCAGACATGAGGCGACCCCCGCCGGGGGGGAGAGCGGGGGTCGCCGTGCGGCCCCGGATCCCGGAGCCGTCATCCAGAAAAGCTTAGTGCCATCTACGAAAGCTTAACGCCATACTAAGTTACCAACCGGTCACGCGCGGATGCCATGGATTGCGGTTGTTTGGCTCTATGCTGCCGGATCGTGGGCAGTCCCGTCGAGAGCGCAATCGGCCCCATCGCGGCCTTCTTCGATCTCGACAAGACCATCATCTCGAGGTCGAGCACGCTCGTCTTCGGGCCCTCATTCTACCGGAATGGCCTGATCAGCCGCAGTGACGTGGTCCGCGGCGCGCTGGCCCAGATCGCGTTCAGGCGGGGCGGCGCGAGCCACCAGCGGATGGAGAAGATCCGCGACCAGGTAAGCCAGGCGTGCCGGGGCTGGCCGGCCGACCGGGTTACCGAGATCATCACCCGGAACCTGCACGACCTGATCGTCCCGCACGTCTACGCCGAGGCGCGGGCGCTGCTCGACCGAGCACCGTACCGCTGGCCAGGACGTGATCATCGTCAGCACGTCCGGCCAGGAGATGGTCGGTCCCGATCGGGGTGCTGCTGGGGGCCTCGTCGGTCATCGCCACCCGGATGGAGGTGGCGGACGGCCACTACACCGGCCAGGTGGAGTTTTACGCCTACGGCGAGGCCAAGGCGGAGCAGGTGCGCGCGCTCGCCGCCGAGCGCGGCTACTCACTACCCCACTGCTACGCCTACAGCGACTCGGTGACCGACCTGCCGATGCTGGAGATCGTGGGCAACCCGCGGGCGGTGAACCCAGATCGCGCGCTGCGCAGGATCGCCCAGCAGCGCGGCTGGCCCGTGCTCACCTTCAGCGCGCACCGGGCGGCCCCGGCCGCCGTCGCGCCGGCCAGCATGTGAACCAGGCGATCAATCGAGATCACCGATTGGTAACGCCAGCCTCTAGGCATCCGGGCTGATCCGTCGTAGAAAGGTCTAACGGACCAAAGCGTCCGGGCATGGCAACCGGGTACCCACGCGCGACCAGCCGCGGGAGGCGAGCCGAAGCACGGACTGCCAGGTGACGGGTACGGCAGACGGTACCCCGCCCGGGTGGACAGCCCGGCATATGAAGGTGCACGCTTGGTAACCCGGCCTGACGTGCCAGGCGACGGCGCCCCTGCCGGGGCGCCGTTCGCCTGTGCCCACCGGGATACGCAGCCGTGATCGGCGTAGGATTTCTGGCCGCGGCGGACCCGTCCGCGGAGCCGTGGCGGCGCGGGCGGGCCCGGTCGGGGCAGGCCAAAGTGCGGCAGCGGGTGCGGGCCGCTGCCGCCCGCGTGCGCCACACTAGTTGTCTGCGCGTGCGTAACACTAGTTTGTCGATGGGGATTTTTGCCAAAAGCGTTCTCTGACAGGCCAGCGGGGACGCCAACGCAGGAGGGAGGCAGCGGATGGCTGAGCCCGCGGTCCCAGGGACAGTCGGCGGATGGCGAGGCGTCGGTCGGCGATCTCGTTTCGCTGGCGGTGCGCGATGTGACCCGGCTGGTCCGGTGTGAGCTGGAGCTGGCCAGGATGGAACTGCGCTGCCGACGCGCGGCGCCTGTTCATGTCCGTCGCCCTGACCGGGATGGCCGGCTTCGCCGGCATCCTCGTCATGTTCATGCTGAGCTACGCCCTGGCCTTCGGCCTGATCACCTCGGGCATCTGGAACTGGGCCGCCTTCCTGATCGTCGCCGGCGCCTACGTCGTCCTGGGCGCGCTGGCCATGCTGATCGTCTACGTCATGTTGCGGCGGATCACCGGGCTGCGCAAGACCAGGGACACGGTTCAGGAGGACCTGGCGCTGCTGCGCGGCGACGAGGAACACGCCCATTCGGCGGCAACCGGGGCCAGGTGACCGATGGCGGGCAACGGCGGGTCGCCCGTCTTCGTCGACGGCCCGTGGTCACACCGGGCGGTCACTGCCAACGGCACCCGATTCCACGTCGCGGAAGGCGGCGAGGGGCCGCTGGTCCTGCTGCTGCACGGCTTCCCGCAGTTCTGGTGGACCTGGCGGTCGCAGCTCGCCGTCGCTGTCCGCAGCGGGCTTCCGGGCCGTGGCCGCGGACCTGCGCGGGTACGGGGGCAGCGACAAGCCGCCCCGTGGCTACGACCTGATCACCGCGGCATCCGACGCCGCGGGCATGGTCCGGGCGCTGGGCGAGGCCAACGCCGTCGTCGTCGGCCACGACTGGGGCGGGCTGGTCGCCTGGACCATGGCCGCCTACTTCCCGAAGGTGGTCAGGCGTCTCGCCGTCGTTTCGGTGGCCCACCCGCTGCGGATGCGGGCCACCTTGCTGACCGTCGCCCGCGGCGGGACCGGCATCGGGCAGACGTTCGGCTTCCAGCTGCCGTCGCTGCCCGAGCGGCGGCTGGTCCGCCACGACGCCCTGCAGGTCGGCCGGATGCTGCACGCCTGGTCCGGGCCGGGATGGCCGGACCCGGAGGCGGAGCGCCGGTACCGCGCCGCCATGTGCATCCCCTCGGTCGCACACTCGGCGCTGGAGTATCACCGGTGGTTCATGCGGTCCAGGCTGCGGTCCGATGGGATGCGTTACGCCCATCGCGTGCGGGCGCCGGTGCAGGCGCCCACCCTGCAGCTGCACGGGGCGCTCGACAGCTGCGTGCGGCCGGCCACCGCGCGGGGCAGCGGCCGCTACGTGGACGCGCCGTACCGGTGGCGGCTCATCGACGGAGCGGGGCATTTCCCGCAGGAAGAGCAGTCTGACCGCCTGACCGCCGAACTGTGCCACTGGCTGGCCGATCCAGAGCCGGAACGATGACCGGCCCGCCGGGAGGCCCATCGTCCCGGCCGGCCAGGGATCACAGCCGGGCACGCCCGGGGCGCGGCGGCCTGCGCATCCAGGCAGACCCGCGACCGCGACGCCGCTGGCCGGCCGCGCAACGCCCGGCCCCGTGACGGCCTCGGGCGCCCGCTTCCCCGCGGCCAGGGCGGGGAGGAGCGCATCCCCGACGATCTGGCCGTGCCCCCGGATGAAGCCCTCAGCCTGGCCCAGGGCCTGCTTGACTCCGGGCGCCCCTTCCACGCGCACGAGGTGCTTGAGGCGTCATGGAAGGCGGCCCCGGCGGCGGAGAGGGAGCTGTGGAAGGGACTGGCCCAGATAGCGGTCGGCCTCACCCACGCCCGGCGCGGCAACGCAACGGGCGCCGCCGCCCTGCTGCGCCGGGGCGGCCAGCGGGTGGGCGGGTACGCGGGCGCGGCGCCGTATGGGATCGACGCCGGGACGATCGCCCGGCAGGCGTCCAGCCTGGCCGACCGCATCGACGCCGACGGCCTCGCCGCCGCGGCGGGCGACGGCGCCAGCCTTCCGCCTGACCTGAAGCGTGCCAGCGGTCCCGGCGGCCACCGGGCCGGCCAGCTAGGAGGCCAGCCGGCAGCCCTGCGGTCACCGGCCTGGCGCGGCGGGGCCCGGCGGGACCGCCGGGTAACGGCCGCAGCCCTGGGTCGAGACCTGGGCGGCCGCGGCCCCGCGGGCGCCCGCCAGGTCAGTCGCAGCCCTGGGTGGAGACCGGGCGGTGGCGGCCCGGCCCTGGCGCTGACGTCGGAAGCGACCTCACCGGCCGTGAGCGCGTAGCCCGGTGTCGGGGGTGTCCACGGCGGCGGCGAACACCATCCCGTAGACCGCGCCGCTGGGCGCGAGCAGCGGCCCGCCCGAGTTGCCGGGCCTGACCACGGCGCGGATCGCGTAGATGTCGCGGGTCACGGTGTGGGCCTGGTAGATGTCGGGGCTGTTCGCGGACTGCTCGTCGCCGATGCGGGCCGGGACGGCCGTGAACTGCCTCGTTCAGCGGGTAACCGGCGACGATGGCGCTGTCCCCCCGGCTTGCCGGGCAGGCGAAGGGCAGGGGGTGGGGCGCGGAGGCCGGGCACGTAGAGCACCGCAACGTCCCGCTCGGGGTCGTAGAGCACGACCTGGTCCCGGGAAGTGGCGCCCGCGGCGGTGACCATCGGCCCGCCGCGCACCCCGGCGACCACGTGAGCGTTGGTGAGCACGTGCTGGGGCGCGAACACGAAGCCCGAGCCCTCCAGGCTGCGCGAGCAGGACTGGGCGCCATGCCGACGATCTTGACCACGCTCGGCCGCGCCCGCATCAGCCCCGCCGAGTGGACCACGCCTGATCGGGCGGCGGCACGGTCAGCGCGCCTTCGGCCCCGAGCGCGCCGAAGACCTGCGTGTAGGGGCCGCTGGCCAGCAGGCGTCGGAAGTCGGAGAACATGACGTGAGCGGCCGGCGGCATGAACCTGTCCACCCCGCGCAGCACCACCGAGCCGCTGACCTGGCTGGCCACGGCGGGGAACGGGGCGTTGACGACCGCCGACCCGATCAGCCAGGCGATCAGCAGGACGGATATGACGCTGACGACCGCGCCGCCGACCGCGTCGACGAACGCGACCGGGCGCCACGTCACCCGTGAGCGCACCGCCGCCCCGGCCAGCGACGCCACGAGCTGCCCGATCATGGCGGCGATGAAGACCACGATGATGGCTACCAGCGCCTGCTGGGCAGGCCCGCTGACCAGCGCCCGCGCGATGGCCGGAGAGAACACCGCACCGACCGCGGCGCCGCCGAGGAAACCGACGAAGCTCAGCACGCCAACGATGAAGCCCTGCCGGTAGCCGGCCACGGCGAACGCGGCCGCGAGCGCTATCAAGATCAGGTCCAGCAGATCACCGGGCACCGCCCCACCGTATAAGGCCATTTCACCGGTGCCCGCACCAGGTTGCCAAGCCCATGGCCCACCGGCCGCTCCCGCCCCCGGGTGTGCCCGGGGATGCCTCTATCCGCGGGCGGAGGATTCCAGCACGTCTGGCGGGAGATCCTCGGTGTGACCGGTGTCCCAGGGCCGCTCCCAGCCGCCGAGCGCCAGCAGCCTGTCCACCAGCAGGGCGGTGAACCCCCAGACGAGCATGCCGTGCACGCGGAACGCCGGGCCTGCCGGGCCCGACGGGTGCCGGACGCGGAGCCGGTTCGCGGGATCGGCCAGGTCGGCGAGCCGGACCCGCACCGCGGCCGTCACCTCCCCGTCCGCGGCAGCCACCACCGGCACCGGCCTGCGCCACCAGGCCAGCACCGGGGTGACGCTGAAGCCGCTGCGGGAGATGTACAGCTCCGGCAGCACCGCCAGCACCTCCACCCCGGCCGGGTCGACGCCCGCCTCCTCGGCGGCCTCGCGCAGCGCGGCCCCGACCGGGCCGCGGTCGGCCGCCTCGATGGCGCCGCCGGGAAAGCGCGGGCTGGCCAGCGTGGCGCCGCAGCCACGGGCTGCGCTGGACGATCAGCAGATCGGGCTCGCCCGCGGTCTCGCCGAACAGCATCAGCACCGCCGACGGCCGGGCCGTCCCCGACTCCGGCGGCCGGAGCGGCGGTGGGACCGCCATCCGTTTGGCATTCCCGGCCAGAGTCCGCAGCCACTGCGGGGCGGCACCGGCCGGAGCTGGCGGGCGTCATGAGAACGGGCCTGGTTTCACCAGCTTCCGCGCCACCTCCGGGTCGGTCGGGCCGATGCCGTAGGACGGGCAGCAGCCGGGCCACCTCGCAGGCGCCGCAGGCCGGGCGGCGGGCGTGGCACACCCGGCGGCCGTGCCAGATCAGCCGGTGCGACAGCATCGTCCACTCCGACCGCGGGAACAGCGCGCCCACCTCGGATTCGATCTTGTCGGGGTCGGTCTGGGTGGTCCAGCCGAAGCGGCGGGCCAGCCGGGCGAAGTGGGTGTCCACGGTGATCCCGGGTACCCGAACGCGTTCCCGAGCACGACGTTCGCGGTCTTGCGGCCGACGCCCGGCAGCGTGACCAGGTCGCTGCAGCCGGTTCGGCACCTCGCCGCCGAAACGGTCGCAGAGCGCCTGGCCGACCGCGATGAGGGCGGTGGTCTTGGCGCGGAAGAAGCCGGTCGAGTGGATGATCTTCTCGATGTCCTCCCGGTTGGCGGCGGCGTAGTCGGCCGCGGTGCGGTAGCGCGCGAACAGGACCGGCGTCACCATGTTGACCCGCCGGTCGGTGGACTGCGCCGACAGGATGGTGGCGACCAGGAGCTCCAGCGGGGTGGTGAAGTTGAGTTCCGTGTGCGCGTCCGGGTACAGCAGCGCGAGTTCGCGGTTGATCCGCCGCGCCCGGCGGACCAGGGCGGTCCGTGAGGGGGGCATGGCGGGCGTAGGGCTTTTCAGGGTCACGGCTGCAGCCTATTGACCCGGGGCCGCCGGGGGACGTGCCGGCCGATGACCACCACGGCCACCGACCGGGCTCCTGCCTGTTTCAGCGCCGCCGCCGCCGACTGGGCGCTCGCGCCGGAGGCCCAGGTGTCGTCGAGGAGCAGGATTGCCGCCCCGGTCACCCGGTGCCCGGCGCGGAACCGGCCGGGGTCCAGCGACCGGGCCCAGGGGTCGCCGCCGGGCTGCGGGCGCAGGCTCGCCCAGGGCAGCGCGAGGTAGGGAGCGGCCAGGGCCTGGAGCGGATGCGGTCCGGCCCGGCCGCGGCCGCTGGGCACCACGCAGGCGTGGCTGGGCCGGGCCATTCCCGCCTGCCGCCAGACCCACGACCCGTGGTCGTGCAGGAACACCAGCAGCAGGAGCAGCAGGTGCGAGCCGGCCGCGCCGCTCTCGGGCCGGCCCGCCTTGTAGAGCCAGAGATCCCGGGCCAGCGGGCTTCCCTTGACCGCGTAGGCCACCGGCGCCACCGCGTCGGCGAGCAGGCCCGGCGCGCTCTGCGCGTGCAGCTCACACTGGAAGCAGCGCGCGTAACCGGGCCGCGCCGGGCCCTGGCACGCCTGGCACACGCCCGGGCGCCGCGGCGGGGCACCGGCAGGCCCGGCCGCGCGCACGCCCGCAGGCCGCGCAGGCCCGGCCGCAGGCCACGCGGCCGCGCGCGGCCGGGGACGCGGACGCCGGCGGGACAGGGCGCGATGTCTGCATGGCCGCGATGGTAGGCGCGGGCCGCCGACAGGCCCAGCCCGGCCACACCGCCGCCCGGGGCCGCGCAGCGCCCGCCGCGGCCGGCCGCTGGCGGCGGATTCGCGAGGCAGGCGGGGCCACGGCGCGGCCATGAGAGGATGGGGGTCTTGCCGGTCGGGGGCTCAGGTTCCGCAGAGTCAGTCCCAGCAAGCAGCGGCGCGCCGCGTCCGGCAAATCCGCGGCGGAGGGCAGGTGACCCGCCCGGACAAAGAGGTCCATCGGTCGGGATAGCCTCATGCGAATGCCTACCACAGCCGCGGGAGAGCGTCGAGCCGGGGCTGGTGGTGTGGGTCACCGCCCTGCCGCAACGACTGCGGCGCTGCGCGGCGGCTGCTGCCCTGCCGCCGCGGCTGAACGCCCGCGCTGGCTGGCCGGGACGGCTGGCCGGGCTCGCCCGGCGTTCCCCGGCGCTGGCCCGGGAGCACTGGCTGCTGGCCGTGCTGCTGGCGGCCGGCCTGGTGCTGCGGGTCCTGGCCAGATCGCCTACCGGCCCGCGCTGTTCTACATCGACTCCACGAAGTACCTGTTCGGCGCGTATCCCGGTAACGACCCGCCCGGGTACCAGATCCTGATCAAGCCGGTGCTGGATATCGCCAACCCGTCGCTGATCGCCGCCCTCCAGCATGTGGTGGGGCTGGCGATGGCGGTGCTGCTGTACGCCGTGCTGCTGCGCCGCGGCGTGCCCCGCTGGCTGGCCGCGCTGGCCACCGCGCCGGTGCTCCTCGACGGCTACCAGCTCCAGATCGAGCAGACCATCATGCCCGACGTCATGTTCGAGGCCTGCATCGTCGCCGGGCTCGCCGCCCTGCTCTGGCACCCCCGCCCCCGCACCGCCCTGATCATCACCGGCGGCCTGTTCCTCGGCGCCTCCGCCACCGCCCGCCAGGTCGGCGAGATCTTCCTCCTCCCCGCCCTGGCCTACCTGCTCGTCGCCCTCCCCCACTGGCGCCGCCGCCTGGCCCAGGGCGCCATCTTGTGCGCCGCCTTCGCCCTCCCGATCCTGGCCGCCAGCTTCCGGAACAGCGTCGTCATCCACAACTTCGGGCTCGCCCCCTACGCGGGCGGCTCGATCTACGGCCGGATGGCGGCGGCGGCGGACTGCGCCACGCTGAAGCTCCCGGCCTACGAGCGGGACGCTCTGCCCGACCGCCCAGCAGCAGCGCAACGGCCCGGACTGGCTCGACCACCAGCTCGGCTCGCCCATCAAGTCCTTCCAGGCCCCGGCCGCGATGACCAACGGGAAGGTCGTCAGCGACTTCACCCACCGGGTGCTCCGCCAGCAGCCGGGCCGGGTCCTGGCCGCGGTCGGGAAGGACGTGCTGAAGCTATATGCGGTGGACCGGGTCACCGTGCCCGGGGACACCCCCGTCAGCCGCTGGCAGTTCCAGTCGTCCTATCCGCAGTACCCGCCCTACATGACGATCCGCGGCGGGCAGGTGCTGTTCAAGAGCTTCTCCCCCGAGGGCACGGTCAGGTGGACCTGGAGCGCGCAGGGGTTCGGCGGCGGCAGCCCGGCGGTGACCGCGCAACTGGCCTCGTTCCTGCGCGGCTACCAGCTCGGCGGCGGCTACACCCCCGGCCCGCTGCTCGCCTTCGCCACCCTGGCCGGGCTGGCCGGCACCCTCAGCCTCGCCCGCCGCCACGCCACCCCCGCCCAGCGCCACGCCGCCCAGGCCTGCCTGCTCATGTTCACCAGCGCCGCCGCCGTCCTGCTCGTCTCCGACGCCTTCGAATTCAGCTGGCGCTACCAGCTCCCCGCCCTCATCACCCTGCCCCCCGCCGCCGCCCTCGCCCTCACCGCCCTGTTCACCCACCGGCGCGAGGAACCGGGCGAGCCGCCGGTCACGGCCCCGGCCCCCGGCAGCCAAACGGATATGGCAGCGCACGCCGCGCCCCGGCCGGCCGGCGACGGGGGCGGTCAGGAACACGGCAGCGGGCCGGAGCTGCCGCAGGCCCGTGACCGCACGCCCGCCAACTGACTAAGGGCGAGGATGAGGGGTCCGCGGGTCACCGTGAACCCGGCCGCTGCCGGTAGCCCGGCCCCCGCTGGCGACCCCGCCGCGGGGAGCCCGGTTCCTGCCGGGGAGCGTGGGCCGGAGCCGGCGCGGGGCGTGCGGCGGCTGGCCGGGCGCTGCCTGCGGCTGGCCCCGGAGCACTGGCTGCTGACCGTGCTGCTCGCGGCCGGCCTGGTGCTGCGGGTCCTGGTCCAGATCGCCTACCGGCCCGCGCTGATCTACATCGACAGCCTGCGGTACCTGTACCACGCCCACGGCGCCGACCCGGTCGGCTACCGCGCGCTGCTGAGACCGCTGCTGCTGGTGGGCAACCTGGACCTGGTGGCCGCGTTTCAGCATGTGGTGGGGCTGGCGATGGCGGTGCTGCTGTACGCCGTGCTGCTGCGCCGCGGCGTGCCCCGCTGGCTGGCCGCGCTGGCCACCGCACCGATGCTCCTCGATGGCTACCAGCTCCAGATCGAGCAGACCATCATGCCCGACGTCATGTTCGAGGCCTGCATCGTCGCCGGGCTCGCCGCCCTGCTCTGGCACCCCCGCCCCCGCACCGCCCTGATCATCACCGGCGGCCTGTTCCTCGGCGCCTCCGCCACCGCCCGCCAGGTCGGCGAGATCTTCCTCCTCCCCGCCCTGGCCTACCTGCTCGTCGCCCTCCCCCACTGGCGCCGCCGCCTGGCCCAGGGCGCCATCTTGTGCGCCGCCTTCGCCCTCCCGATCCTCGTCTACTGCTCGGTGGCCCTCGCGGTGACCGGCCACTTCCGGCTCTCCTACACCGGCACCAACGAGTTCTATGGGCGGCTGGCGCTGGCGGTCGACTGCCGGGAGACCGCCCTCCCGGCCGGTGAGCGGGCGCTCTGCCCCGGCCGCGCGCGGGCCGTCCAGCTTGGCGTCAACGGCCTGGAGCACAACCCCGCCTCCCCGCTGCGCCGGTACCAGGCCGGCCACCCCGGCACGTTCAGCGCCGCGGTCGCCGGCTTTGACCGGCGCCTGCTGCTGCATGACCCGGCCGCGGTCGCCGCCGCGGTCGGCCGCGACGCGCTGAAGCTGTACGCGGTGGACCGGGTCACCGCGCCCGGGGACAGCCCGGTCAGCCGCTGGCAGTTCCAGCGCGGCTACCCGCTCTACCCGGCCCCGCTGTACGCATCGGCCATCACCAGGCAGGTCGTCGCCGCCGCGGGCCGGCGGTTCGGCGGCGGGGGCCCGGCGGTGACCGCGCAACTGGCCTCGTTCCTGCGCGGCTACCAGCTCGGCGGCGGCTACACCCCCGGCCCGCTACTCGCCTTCGCCACCCTGGCCGGGCTGGCCGGCACCTCAGCCTCGCCCGCCGCCACGCCACCCCCGCCCAGCGCCACGCCGCCCAGGCCTGCCTGCTCATGTTCACCAGCGCCGCCGCCGTCCTGCTCGTCTCCGACGCCTTCGAATTCAGCTGGCGCTACCAGCTCCCCGCCCTCATCACCCTGCCCCCCGCCGCCGCCCTCGCCCTCACCGCCCTGTTCACCCACCGCCGGCCCGCGGATCACTGACAACCTACGCACACCCGTCCGCCGGGCATCCGCAGTCGCAGCCAGGAGAACCCATGCAGCCAGCGCAGCCCGGGCCAGCCGGCCCGCAGGACCCGCAGCTCCCCCGCAACCGGCCCGATCCCGGCGGGCCACCCGGCCGGGATGCCGCGTCCGGCGGCGTGCTGGGCGCCCGGCCGCCGCTGGACCAGACCTTCCGTGGCCGCGATCCGGACACCGTGGCGGCCTCGACCGTCTGTGATGTCACCCCGACCAAGTGCCAGGCACGCACGCGCCTGTACCGGGATGGAAGGCTCGAGCTAGAGGGCTTTCCGGTGGCCGACATCAGTGACTATCTGGTCGATGAGGCCGTGACCATCTGGCTGGACCTGCGCGACCCCGACCGCGAGGACCTCGACGTGCTGAGCGAGGAGTTCGGGCTCCACCCACTGGCCGTCGAGGACGCCGTGTATGAGCACGAGCGCCCCAAGCTCGACCGGTACGGCAGCCACCTGTTCCTGACCGCCTACAGCGCACAGCTGGACCTGGCCTCGGGCAAGCTGGCCACCAGCGAGCTGAGCGCCTTCGTCACCCGGCAGGCGCTGATCACGGTCCGCAAGGACGACGGCCTGGACATCGGCGCCGTCGTCGAGCGCTGGGACGCCAGCCCCGACCTGGCCAAGTTCGGCGTCGGCTTCCTGCTGCACGGCCTGCTGGACTACATCGTTGATGGCCATTTCGAAACGGTCCAGAGCATGGACGAGGCCGTCGAGTCGCTGGAAGACCAGCTGTTCGCCGGCACCCAGCAGGGCCTCGACGTCCAGCGGCGCAGCTTCGAACTGCGCAAGAGCCTGGTGCTCCTCCGCCGGATCGTGCTCCCCATGCGCGAGATCGTGAACACCCTGATGCGTCCCGACCTGCAGGTCGTGGCGGAAGACTTCATGCCCTACTACCGCGACATCTACGATCACGTGCTGCGCGCCACCGAATGGACGGAAAGCCTGCGGGACCTGGTGACGAGCATCCTGGAGACGAACCTGACCATCCAGGGCAACCGGCTGAACATCATCACCAAGAAGGTGACCGGCTGGGCCGCGATCATCGCGGTGCCGACGGCCATTACCGGCTACTTCGGCATGAACGTGCCCTATCCCGGTTTCGGCAAGATGGCCGGCTTCGTCCTCTCGGTGGCCGTCATCATCCTCGCCGGGCTGGTGCTCTACCTCACCTTCAAGCGCAAGGACTGGCTATGAGGTCGGTGGATGGCCGGTAGGGGACGCGATGCGGGGCGATCGGTTACCTCACGCGTGCTGGCCGTGCTCAGCGCGATTCCGACGACGCCATGCGCCTGATGCTGCTCGAGCCGGCCGCCCGGCCACCCGGGCTCACCGACCCGGTGTTCTCGGGGCGGATGCGGCGGTGGGGCAGCCAGCAGGAGGTGACGGGCCAGTAGGACGGCGCTACCGGTTCCGGCGCTGGCCGGCGCGGGTGTCAGCCATCTCGAACGTGATCGAGGCGATCACCACCACCGCCAGCGGCGTCAGGATGACGGCCGGCAGCCACGCGGGTGCGTGTTCCGCGACGAGACCGCCGCCGACGGCGCCGGACACGATGGCCACGAGCACGCCGACGCTGCGGGCCAGGCCGGGCTTGCGGTCGCGGGTCGCCAGCTGGGTGATCACCGCCGTCAGGGTCCCGGTCAGGTAGGTGGTGGACGTCCCGCCCAGCTCCCGGACGGCCGCGCTCTGGATCCCCATGGCGACCGCCAGCGCGGCGATCAGGAGCAGCTCGGCGGTACTGCCGGGATTGCCGCCGGTCAGCTCCCAGCCGACCGAGAACCCGGCCAGCACGCAGAACTCGGCAATCAGGGTGACGGTCACGCTGAGCGGCCAGGTCTCGCCGCTGCTGGCCCGCCTGGTCGCGATCATCGCACCGATGAGCACCCCCACCGAGTACCCGGCCAGCGCGGTCCCGCTGTGGATCGCCAGCGACGACGAGCGGGTCGCGGCCGCGACCCCGAGCAGAATCAGGTTCCCGGTGATGACGCTGCTGAACACGTTGCCCAGGTGCAGGAAAGAGGAGGCATCCACGGCGCCGGTGGTCAGGGTGAGCAGCACCAGCAGGCCGTCGCGGGCCGCCCCCCGCCGTGATCGCGTCATCGCCGTCCCGGTGCCCGTCGCATGCTCACACCCAGCCGCGGCGGCGGAAGAGGATCAGCATGGCCACCACGACGGCCAGCTCGCTCCCCAGCCCGAGCACCAGGAACGGGCCCAGGCCGCCGAGGCGCACGACCATCCAGCTGAAGTTCTGGCCGAAGAACCCGGTGAGGAAGGCCAGCGGCAGGAAGATCGTGGCGATGACGGTGAGCTGCTTCATGACCACGTTGAGCCGGTTCGACACGGTGGACAGGTAGGCGTCCATCGAGTCGGTCAGCAGGTCGCGGTAGCTGTCGACGAGGTCGCTGACCCGGATCAGGTGGTCGTACAGATCCCGGAAGTAGCGCTCGATCTCCCGGGTCATGCCGGGCAGCTCGGCGACGCCGTCAACCAGCGAGGCGACCAGGTCACGCTGCGGTGTGATCACCTTCCGCACGCCGATCAGCCAGCGTTTCCGGTTGAAGAGCTCGGACAGCTGCTGATCGGTCGGCTTGGCGAAGATCTCGTCCTGTAGCTCGTCGATGCGGTCGTCGAACGAGGACAGGACGGGGAAGAAGGCGTCGGTCAGCCCGTCGAGGATGTGATGCATCAGGAGCAGTCTGCCGATGGGCTTGGCCCGGTGGGCCAGCCGGCTGCGCACCTCGGCGAAGGCGGCGCAGTCGCCGTGCCGGACGGTCACCAGGTAGCGCGCGGAGTAGAAGAAGTGGACCTCCACCAGGTCGTCGCTTCCCTCTTTAACGCCGTAGGCGACCAGCTGGGTGAAGTCGTCGTAGTCCTCCAGCTTCGGGCGCTGCCCGAACTTGGCGGCATCGGTGAGGGCAAGCTGATGGATGCCGAACGCGGTGGCCAGCATGCCGAGCTCGTCGGCGTCCGGCCGGTAGAGGTCAAGCCAGAGCAGCTCGCCCTTGTCCAGCACCCGCTGCACCGTCTCGCGGTCCGCTGGGGCGGCCGAGCCGTCCTTCTCGATCAGGAATCCGGTCACGCGCACATCGTGCCAAATCCCGCGCCATGATGACGCCGTCTGCCTCGCGGGCTGGGTCTTCGCGTGTTCCCAGATACCGGCAGTGACCGCCCTGACAACTGTGGCCCGGTACGTATCAGCGGGGAAGGCTGATGCTCCGTTTAATGAGTCGGTAAACGAGCAGAGGAAATCCCATGAGCACGCCAGCACTCACCATGGTGGGGCCCCGTGCTTCAGCGAGCACCTATCCCGGCGGCCCCGAGCACGTCCACCAGGTCCGGGCCGACCTGCGGCGGCTGCTCCGCGGGTGTCCGGTCGCCGACGACGTGATCCTCTGCGTCTCCGAGCTGGCCACCAACGCCGCGATGCACAGCGACTCCCGCCGGTCCGGTGGGACCTTCACCGTCCGCACCGAGAGCTGCCCGGGCGCCGACGTCCGCATCGAGGTCGAAGACAACGGCGGCCCCTGGATCTCATCGGTCCCCGACCCGACCCACGGCCGCGGGCTCGACATCGTCCGCGCGCTGGCCGACGACTGGGGCATCACCACGACCCCGGCCGGCCGGGCCGTCTGGGCCCGCATCACCTGGCGGGCATCCGGCGCCACCGGCCTGGCCCAGCCGGACGAAGCGGCCTGACCGCCCCGGCCCCGGCACCCCTCCACCGCCTACATCTTGCGGATCTCGAGGTACCGCTTGATGTCGGGGAGCGACTGCACGATGGCGACCACCACCACCGTGATGAGCGCTGCCTTGATCAGCTTGCCGAGCATTGCTTTCCTCCTGCGTCCGGTTCGGGTCAGAGGGCGGCCCGGAATGCGGTAAACGGCGGTGCGGCCGCCGGGTGGGCGCCGGTCATGCCGGCGCCTCCAGCGGCTCGACCTCATCGGGTGCGAAGTACAGGAAGCGGCCGTGACCCCGCTGCAGGTCGGCGGCCGGGTCGTCCTCCGGGGTGACCGCGAGGTGGACGTTGCCGTCGACGTCGTGGAGCACGGCCTCCACCAGCGCGCTGCGGCCGGTCAGGAACAGGTCCTGGGCGTCCGCCCGGCGGGCGCCCGGGCGCATCAGGACCCGGCTGCCGCGCGCCACCCGCACCCCCCCGATCAGGATGTGGTCGCTCTCCGGGGAGACGCTGGCGTCCGACCCCGGATCCCACCACGGCACCGAACGATCCTGCGTGGCGGCCGCCCGGCTGCCACGCTTCGGGCCCGCCCGTCACCGGGACACCGATCCCGGGCTGGCCGGTGCCCGTCCCCCCGGCCGGGCCGAGATAGCGGATGGCGCCGTGCATGCGCTCGAACATCTCCGGCGGCAGGCCGTCCAGGCGGTCCAGCAGCTCGGCCGCGCGTGGGTCGGTGGCGCGGGCCTCCCGCCTTTCCTCGTCGGTCAGCGCGAGCGTGCGCAGGGTCAGGATCTCGTCGATCTCGGTCGAATCGAACAGGTCGCCCGCGCTCTCGGCGGCGATCCGCGGGTGGTCGTAGAGGATGACCGGCGAGCTGAGCACCAGCTCCCGGCATTCCTCCGGGCCGGCCAGCACCGGCCAGGTGGCCAGGTTGGTGCACGCCTCGGCGTACGGGGCCGCCCATTCGGGCGGATCGGTCAGCGACAGGAACCTGCCCCCGGGCACGTAGATCAGCGCGTGCGTAGCGATCAGCGCGAGGCGCAGCCCGTCCTCCCGGCGCCGCAGCGGGCCGTCCGGGATGGTCCGGTTCTCGATCGTCAGCCGCAGCCGCAGCGCGCCGTAGGGCCCCGGCAGCCGTTCCGCCCGCAGGCGGGTCACCGCGGTCAGCGGGGCCTGCCGCCGGACCAGCGCCGGCGCAGCGGCCCGCGCCGTCGGTGAGCGTCTCGACGCTCTCGCTGCCCGGCACCTGGAAGGCGGAGTCCACCCCGCCGGCGAGCAGCGCCGCGAGTGAGACGGTCGCCCGGTGCTCTCGTTCGGCCGCTTCGTCCCAGGTGATCACCTCGGCGTCATCCACCTGGACCGAGGCCACCGGGCGGTAGCCGCCCGCGCCGTCCTCCACCTCCACCTGGCGCCGCTGCAGGTGCAGGAAGCGGGCAATGACGGTGACCCCGGCGTCGTCCGGGGCCTCCAGCAGGCACTCGGTCTGGCTGACGGACGGCTCGGAGGCGTTGACGTCGCGGTAGGCCGGGGGCATGAGCACCCCGAACTGGAACCGGGACTGGTTCTTGCGGGCCGAGCCGCGGTACGGGTAGAGCAGGTACCCCTCGTACAGGATCGCGTCGGCGACCCGCCGGGCGTCGGCCACGAACTCCGCGGCGGCGGTCACCGGTCGTCCCCGGAGACGCCGGCGGAACCGTCGTCCCGGTCGGCCTGGGTCAGCAGGGCCCGCAAGGTGGCGTCCCAGGTGGGCAGGGCGCGACGGGTCTTGAAGCGCATAAGCTCATCTAGCGTGTCGCGCCTCATGGTGACCCACGCGGTGTCGGGGAAGTGGGCGTCGACGGCCTCCCGCCACACCTTGGCCGGCAGGCCGCAGCTGATCTCCTTGCTCCACGGCACCTGCTGCACCTGAAGACGGCCGTCAACGGTGGCGAACACGGTCCCGCTGAACAGCAGCAGGAGCGGGGCCACGCCGTCGTCCAGCGAGGAGAAATACCGGGTGGAGGCGATCTCCAGGTCGTAGGTGAACGGCACCGGCAGGTCCAGCTGGGTGCGGCCGCTGAACCCGGGCACCGTCACCGCCACCGTGGTGAACTGGAGCGGCTTGAGCGTGTCCGCCCACCGGCTGGTGTCACCGAACAGGTCGTGCAGCCGCTCCGCCTCGGCCCCGCTGTAGCGGCGGCGCTGGGGCTCGATCCTGATCTGGCACCGCAGCGCGATCGCATCCACGGGCTGGCCGGTGGTCTCGCTGATCTGCAGGGACAGGGTGAGGCTGGGCACGGCCGAGTAGCGTTCGGCGCGGGCGCCGATCCAGTCGAAGACCAGTTCGGCCATGTCAGGGCTCCGGGGCCAGGTCACGGGCGCGGGCCCGCACCGCGTCGAGGAACTCGGCGATGCTCTGCCGCGCCTCCGCCCCGCCGTCGAAACCCTGCCACAGCAACCGCATCCGCCCGGCGAGCTCGTAGCACGCGTTGACCGGCACCAGGAAGCACTCGATGCCGTCATCGGTGCGGTTCACCAGCACCGCCTCGACATCGTCCTCGGCGGCCGGCAGCAGCGGGTGAGCCTGGCCGAGCCGCGCCCAGGCGTCCAGGTCAAGCGTGCATTCGGTGGCGCCGACCGGGCTGGGGTAGAAGCCGCAGACGTGCCCGAGCCGGGAACTGTACAGGAAGAAGGCGAGCCCGACAGGCACGTCGAGCCCGGCCCACTCGGCGGCGGTCAGCGGCCGGGCGGGATCGCGCAGGTAGCGCTCCGGGACGGCGCGGTACCGGCCGCGGGCGGCGCCGGGCTCGGTGAACAGCAGGTAGCAGGCGCGGCAGGCGCAGTTGAGGGTGGAGTTTTCCAGGTCCGCCAGATGGCCGTGGGCGGGGCCGATCGGCGCCGCGCACAGCTCACAGGCCTCCTCGGCCTGGCCTGTCGCCGGGCCGGGTGCCTCCGCGCCGCGGGGGGGAGCGGCGGGGGTGCCCGGCCCAGCGGGTCCGGTGGTGGGGCGGCGCCGGCCGCGGGGCCCGCGGGCCCGGCGTCCGCCGGTGGCTGGAGGAAGCGGCGAAGGCCCTGCCGCCCGGCCACCGGGGAACCGCGCTGCCCGGTCAACGGGAGACCGCCTCCCCGGCGGGCTCGCCGCCGGGCGCGGCACCCGCCGGGAGCGCGACCCGGATCCCCTGGCTGTCGGTGAGCAGCGGGAGGGGGTCCAGGTGACGCTCCGGGGTCGTCCAGGCTCCGGCCCGCCGACCGCACGTCATAGCCGGCGCCGCAGCCCGGGCAGTCGAGCCGCTCGCCGGTGAGCGTCCCGCCAGCGAGCGACGCGCCGCACGCGGCGCAGGCGTCGTAGTAAGCGTAGAGCGTGCCGCGGACCGAGCAGACCACGATCGGGACCCCGTCGGCCACGGTGGCGGCGGGCCGCCCGTCCGGCGGCCCGGCCGCAGGCAGGCTGACCCAGCCGGGATCACCAGGCAGGCCGCCTTCGCCGGCCGCGGGGCCGGTCAGATCGCCTGCCGCCGCATCGGGTGGCCGCCTGCCGATCTGCAGCAGCGCGGGCCCGGGCGGATCGGTCATGCCCTCCACCACGACCTCGGTCACCTCGGGCGCGGCGTCCTCGACCGCTCCCTGGATGGCCAGCTGCACGGTCACCGTGGACGACGGGCAGCCGTGGCAGCTGCCCTCCAGCCGCAGGCGCGCCACCCCGTCGGCGCCGACACCGAGGTACTGCACGCCGCCGGCGTGCGATCCGAGGTAGGGCCGGACGCGGTCGAGCGCACGCTGGATCCGCGCATCCACGTCCAGCGGGTGCAGGTCATGCAAGAGGAGCAAGCTCTCCACCAGCGGATCGGCGAGCAGCCGGTCACTGACCCGCGTCGCCGGCCGCGCCTTCAGCGGCGAGGGCGTCCATGATGTGGCTGAGCCCGTCGCCGTAGAGGCCGAGCAGGAGCCGCACCAGTTCCTCGGCCGCGGCCGCGGCATCGCCGTCCGCCGGACCGCAGGCGGGAGAGCAGTTCCTCGATCCGCTCCCCCGCTTGCCGTACACGGGTCATCCGTCTCGCCTCTTCCTCGGCCGGGGAACCCGCTGGCGGGCCGTCTGGCGCCGTGGTGTCACCGGCGGATCAGGTGGACAGGGTGACGGCCATGGGCGAGTGCACCTTTTCCAGCACCTTGCCGTTGCCGAGGTACATGTGCACCCCGCACGGCAGGCACGGGTCGAAGCTGCGGACCGCGCGCATGATGTCGATGCCCTTGAACCTCTCCGGCGGGTTCTCCTCGAAGATCGGCGTGTTCTGCACCGCGTCCTCATAGGGGCCGGGCGTGCCGTAGGAGTCACGGACGCTGGCGTTCCACGGGGTCGGCGGGTACGGGTGGTAGTTGGCGATCTTCCCGCCCCGGATGACCATGTGGTGGGACAGCACGCCGCGCACCGCCTCGGTGAACCCGCAGCTGTTGGCCTCGTCCGGCACCGTGAACGGCTCCCAGGTCTTGGTGTGGCCGGCCCGGATCTCGGCGAGCGCCCTCTCGGTGAAGTACAGGGCCGCGGCGGCCGCGTAGGCCTGGAAGTAGGTGCGGGCCCGGTCACGCTCGATGGCGTTGGACAGCGGCGCGCCGTTCTTGTCGACCGGGATCTTCCATTCGAAGCTGGCCTCGGGCCTGCTCACCGTCCTGGGCAGGTTGATCTGCACGCTGTGGCCGGTGGACTTGACGTAGCCGCCGATGTCGACCAGGCCGCCGAGAGCGGTCGCCCACAGCCGGGCGATGGGTCCGCCTCCGGTGTCGGCGGCCAGGTGGTTCTCGCCGTCGAACCAGCGCGGCGACATGACCCAGCTGTACTTGCTGTCGAAGTCCCGCTTGGCCGGCCGGGGAATGGTGTGCTGGTTCCACGGGTGACGGCGGTCCACCGGGTTGCCCAACGGGTCCCGGGTGACGAACATCTCCTGGTCCTCCCAGTCCTCGTAGAACGAGGACCCGAGCAGGATGCGGATGCCGAGGTTGATCTCGACGAGGTCATTGGTGAGCAGCTTCCCGTCCCGGATGACGCCGGGGCTCACGAACATCTTCCGGCCCCAGTCGGTCATGTGGTCGTACCGGAAGTCACAGTGCTCGGGGTCGTTGAGGCTGCCCCAGCAGACCATGTCGGCCCGCCGCCGCCCCACCTCCTCATAACCGGGCATGGCCTCGTAGAAGAAGTCGAACAGGTCATCGTGCATCGGGACGACCCGCTTCATGAACTCCACGTAACGCATGAGGCGCGTGAGGTAGTCGGTGAACAACTGCACGGTCGCGGTGGTCCCCACCCCGCCCGGGTAGAGCGTCGAGGGGTGCACATGCCGCCCCTCCATCAGGCAGAACATCTCCCGCGTAGACCGGCTGACCTGGAGCGCCTCCCGGTAGAACTCCCCTTCCAGGGGATTGAGCGAGCGCATGATGTCACCGATGGTGCGGTAGCCGTGGTCGGCGGCGTGCGGCGCCTCGGTGTTGTTGGCCTGCTCGAGCACGCCTGGGTTGGTCTCGCCGACCATCTTCGCGCAGAAGTCCACCCCGACCAGGTTCTCCTGGAAGATGTTGTGGTCGAACATGTACTCCGCGGACTCGCCCAGGTTGATGATCCACTCGCCGAGGTGCGGCGGGGCCACGCCGTAGGCCATGTTCTGGTTGTAGACCGAGCAGGTCGCGTGGTTGTCGCCGCAGATCCCGCAGATCCGGCTGGTGATGAAGTGCGCGTCCCGCGGGTCCTTGCCCTTCATGAAGATGCTGTAGCCGCGGAAGATCGACGACGTGCTGTGGCACTCGACGACCTTCTTCTGCTTGAAATCGATTTTGGTGTAGATGCCGAGGCTGCCCACGATCCTGGTGATCGGGTCCCAGTTCATCTCCACAATGTCGCTGGCCATCGCTCATCCCTCTCCGTGCGGTCACGCTCAGTACGGTCAGGCGCGCCAGGGGGCGCCGGTCAGCCTCACCAGGTCTTCTGGTAGCCCGTGAGCAGGTCATTGCCCTTCTTGCGCCACTTGGGCTCTTCGTCAGCCGTCTTGGCGGTGAAGCCGCGCAGGGTGCGGATCACGGTTCCGTACAGGGTGGACGTGGTGGCCGATACCTTCGAGCCCGGCGGCTCGTCCATGAAGGGCATGAACTTATCCGGGAAGCCCGGCATGGTGCAGGCGATGCAGATGCCACCCACGTTCGGGCAGCCGCCGACGCCGTTGATCCAGCCCCGCTTGGGCACGTTGCACTTGACCACCGGGCCCCAGCAGCCCAGCTTGACCAGGCACTGGGGCGAGCCGTACTCGGTGGCGAACTGGCCCTGCTCGTAGTAGCCGGCCCGGTCGCACCCCTCGTGCACAGTGGCGCCGAACAGCCAGGTCGGCCGCAGTGCCTCGTCCAGCGGGATCATCGGCGCCTGCCCGGCGACCTGGTAGAGCAGGTAGAGGATGGTCTCCGACAGGTTGTCCGGGTGGGTGGGACAGCCGGGGACGCAGACGATGGGCAGGCCCGCCTTCGACCGCCACTCCCAGCCCAGGTAGTCCGGCACGCCCATCGCCCCGGTCGGGTTTCCCGCCATCGCGTGGATGCCACCGTAGGTCGCGCAGGTCCCGGCCGCGAGGATCGCGGTCGCCTTGGGAGCCAGCCGGTCCAGCCACTCGTTGGTGGTCATCGGCTGACCGGTGGCCGGGTTGTTCCCGAAGCCGCACCAGTAGCCTTCCTCCTTGATCGCCTCGTTCGGGATGGAGCCCTCGACCACGAGGACGAACGGGTCGAGCTCACCGCGGTCGGCCTTGTGCCACCATTCGATGAAGTTGTCCGCGCCCTGCTCCGGTCCGCATTCGAAGTCGATCAGCGGCCAGTGCACGGCGATCTTGGGCAGGCCGGGGAGGGCGCCGAGGACGATCTCCTCGATGCTCGGCTGGGTGGCCGCCGTGAGGGCCACCGAGTCCCCGTCGCAGCCGAGCCCCCCGTTCATCCACAGGATGTGGACAACGGGCTCGGCGGCGGAGCCGCTCGACGAGGCGTCGCTGGACTGTGTCTCAGTGGCCATGCTGGCCACCTCCTCACTGGAAAATGGCGCATAGCGGACCTGGCTACACCCGGGTGCAGACGCGATCATGCTAAACCCGGGGTCTGGCCTGGACAAGACTGAACAGTCGATCTGGTGGACACAAATGTCCTGCCGGCCACATGGGGCAGGCGGCCGGAAAAATGATCAATCCTGCTGTTTAGCCCCGCTAGTAAGATGAGCCTCAGGTAAAGGGCAGGTATGGGCGGTCGGCGACAGGGCGTACCCGGTGCGCTGCGAAGGAGAGAGACGCGCAGTGCCAGACCGCAGCGACGGGGACGGGCAGATCCAGGTCGTCCCGGTGGTGGTCCTGTCCCAGACGTTCCCCGCCCGCCCCTCCTGGATCCCCGAGATCCGCGACTTCGTCCGCCGCTGCCTGGCCGAGTCGCCGCTGACCGAGGAGGGCAACCGGGAGGTCGGCGAGACCGTCTTCCGCGCCCTGCTCGACGCGGCCGGGCCGACCGGCGCGATCCAGGTCTCGTTCCGCATCTTCCCCGAGCACGTCGAGGTGGACGTCCTGCACTCCAACGACCCCATCCAGCAGGCGGTGGGCGCGGCGGCCCCGGCCGCCGCGCCGTCGCGCACGGCCCCCGCCCCCGCGCCGTCGCGCACGGCCCCCGCCCCGCGCCGTCACCGGCGCCGGCCCGGCCGGCAACCTTCGCCGACTGGATGTCGTCCACCCTGCGCCGCGAGGGCCTGACCCACGAGGCGGCCGCCCGCCAGCTCGGGGTGTCGGTGAAGACGGTCGGCCGCTGGGTCGGCGGGGAGACCGAGCCCCGGATGCGGGACCTGCGCCGGATCCAGGAGCTGTTCGGCGAGCTGCCGTTCCCCTGACCGGCGTTCCCCTGACCGGCCCCGCTCCCGCTCCCGTACCGTGCCGCCGTGCCCGGACAGCTGTGTCCACTGGTTGGGGTGGACGTTCCCCCCATTACTGTCCTAACGTGCTGTCATGGCGGTAGCCCCTGGGCATTACCGGCTGGGCCCGGACAATGGCCGGATCGTCCTCAGGACATTTCGTGAGGGCCTGGGCGCGCGCGCCGGGCACGACCTGGTCATCGACGTCCCCCGGTGGTCGGGCGAGCTCACCGTCAATGACGACAAGACGCTGGCCTCCATCGAGGCCACGATCGACATGACCTCGTGGAGTCGTCCGGCAGGGCAATGGCGGGATCAAGCCGCTGACCGACCGGGACCGGCGCGAGATCACCACGACGGCGCGGCGCGTGCTGTCCACCCAGCGGCACCCCGAGGCGCGGTTCGCCGCCGGCCGGTTCGCGGCGGCCGGGGACGACGGGGGGACGACTCGAAGGCACCTTCACGCTGAACGGGGTCGAGCGGCCGCTGCGTATGCAGGTCAGCCAGGTGGGGCAGAACCGTTACCGGGCGACGGGAACCGTCGTCCAGTCCGCCTATGGCATCAAGCCCTACACCGGTTTCTTCGGCGCGCTGAAGGTGCGCGACGCCGTCGACTTCGAGGTCGAAGCCGACGTGGGCGCGCAAGGCGTGTCAAGGATGAACCCCCGCGGGAAGTGAGCGCAGTGACGGGGCCCAGCACAGACGATGACGTCGCCGCGCTGTTCGCCCGCAGGCAGGCGCCGGTCGAGGACCTGGCCGGCCAGGCGGGGGCGGTCGCCGTTACCTGCCACGCCATGGCGGTCCGCTTCCACCAGGGCGGCAAGCTGGTGGTGTTCGGCACCGGCACGGAAAGCACCGACGCGTTGCATGTGGCGGTGGAGTTCGTCCACCCGGTGATCGTCGGCAAGCGGGCGCTGCCGGCCATCTCGCTGACCGCCGACGTGGCCACCGTCACCGGGCTGGCGGCGAGCGGCGGCATGGACGGCATCTTCGCCCACCAGATCGGCCTGCTGGCCGAGCCGGCCGACATCGCGCTGGGCATCGCGGCCGACGGAAGCAGCCCCAGCGTGCTGCGCGGTCTCGAGGCGGCCAAACGGATGGGCATGCTGACCATCGCGCTCACCGGCGGCGGCGATGGGACGATCGGGACGAGCCCGGCCGTGGACCACGTCCTCGTCGCCCGCTCCGACGATCCGCGCGTGATCAAGGAAGTGCACGTGACCACCTACCACGTGCTGTGGGAGCTCGTGCACGTCTTCTTCGAGCAGCCCGGCGTGCTCACCCCGGGGGTGATCGCATGAGCAGCGGCGCCGGACAGGAGCCGGCCGTGGGGCTGGGGCCAGCCACCGGCCAGAGGGGTGCCGACGGGCTGGCCCGGCCCGCGGTCCCCGAGTGCCACGACGACGTGTGCGTGACCTGCTCCGATACCGCCGTCCCGGTGACCGTGGTGCGGCTGCTCGGCGACGATCTGGCCCTGGTGGACACCGGTTCCGGCGAGGAAGAGGTCAGCGTGGCGTTCGTCCCGGCCGCGCCGGGCGACACCATCCTGGTGCACGCCGGGGAGGCGATCGCGGTGGTGACGTCATGACTGTGGTGGCGTCATGACCGCGGCGCGCGGGCCCGGCGGCACGTCCGGCAACGCCAGCTCCGCCGCGATGGAGGCTCTGTACCCGTTTCTCTACGCCGGCAAGAGCGACCTGGACGCGGTGATGGAGCAGGTCCGGCAGTCCACCGTGGCCAAGACCGCCGAGATCGCCGCCCTGCGGCGCGAGGTCTGCGCCCGCGATGCGGCCCGGCTGCGGGCCTGCGCCCAGGACATGGCCGGCCGGTTCGCGGCCGGCGGCCGGCTGCTCGCGTTCGGCAACGGCGGCAGTTCCACCGACGCGCAGGAAATGGCCACCCTGTTCCTCCATCCCGGTGACGGCATGCGCGCGCTGCCCTCGTTCTGTCTGTCCAATGACACCGCTGTGGTGACCGCCCTGTGCAATGACATCGGGGTGGAGGTGGTGTTCGCGCGCCAGGTCGCGGCGTTCGGGCGGCCGGCCGACATCGCGGTGGCGCTGTCCACCAGCGGCAACTCCGAGAACCTGCTGCGCGGCCTGACGGAGGCCGGGCGGCGCGGGATGCTCACCGTCGGGATCGCCGGCTACCAGGGCGGCCAGATGGCCGAGCTCGACGGCCTCGACCACCTGTTCGTCGCCCCCTCGTCCTCGGTGCACCGGATCCAGGAGGCCCAGACCACCATCTACCACGCGCTGTGGGAGCTGACGCTCGCGGCGCTCGGCGAGGACGGATGACGCCGATGCCCCGCACGCTGGTCGCCTGCCTCGGCAACATCTTCCTGAGCGACGACGGGTTCGGGGTGGAGGTGGCGCGCCGGCTGGCCCGCGAGGAGCTGCCGGACGGGACGACGGTGACCGACTACGGCATCCGGGGGATGCACCTGGCCTACGACCTGGCGCAGGGCTGGGACGCGACGATCCTGGTGGACTCGGTGCACCGGGACGGGGAGCCGGGGACCGTCTACGTCATCGAGCCGGAACCCCGGCCGCCCGCGGACGGCGACGGGGCGTCGCCCGGCCTGACCGAGAGCATGCTGTTCGACCCGCACGGGATGCAGCCCGACGTGATGCTCGGCATGACCGGGATGCTCGGCACCGAGGCGGGCCGGGTGCTGGTGGTGGGGTGCGAGCCGGCCAGCGTGGCGGAGGGGATGGGCCTGAGCGAGCCGGTCGCCGCGGCGGTGGACGAGGCGGCCCGGGTGGTAATGGACCTGGTGAGAGGGACCGGGCCGGCCGGGCCCGGCGGGAAGCCAGCGAGCAACGGCGGGTTCGCCACGAAGGAGTGATCACATGTGCCTCGGCATACCAGGTGAGGTGGTGGAGTTCCTCCCGGACCAGCCGGACCTGGCCCGGGTGGACGTCAGCGGAGTCCGGCGGGTGATCAACGTCGGCCTGCTCGCCGACGACCTGCCGGAGCCGGGTGAGTGGGTGCTCATCCACGTCGGCTTCGCCCTGTCCAAGATCGACGAAAGCGAAGCCGCGGCCGCGCTGCAGTTCCTGGAGGGGATCGGGCAGGCCTACGCCGACGAGCTCGCCGCCCTCGCCGAATCACGGATCGAGTAAGGGGGAAGCCATGCGGTTCGTCGATGAGTTCCGCGACGCCGACAAGGCGCACGCGCTGGCCGCCCGGATCACCGAGCTGTGCGAGCCGGGCCGGCAGTACAAGTTCATGGAGGTGTGCGGCGGGCACACGCACACCATCTACAAGCACGGGCTCGAGGACTACCTGCCCGAGGCGATCACGCTGGTGCACGGCCCCGGGTGCCCGGTGTGCGTCATCCCGATGGGGCGGGTGGACGACGCCATCCATCTGGCCTCGCAGCCGGACACCATCATGACCTCGTTCGGCGACATGATGCGGGTGCCGGGCAGCCAGGGCTCGTTCTTCGACGCCAAGGCGGCCGGCACCGACATCCGGATGGTGTACTCGCCGCTGGACTCGCTGAAGATCGCCCGGCAGAACCCGGACAAGCGGGTCGTGTTCATGGCCATCGGGTTCGAGACCACCACCCCCTCGACCGCGATGACCGTCCTGCGGGCCAGGGCGACAGGACTGGAGAACTTCTCGGTCTTCTGCAACCACGTCACGATCATCCCGGCCATCAAGGCCATCCTGGACTCCCCCGACCTGCGGCTGGACGGGTTCATCGGCCCCGGGCACGTGTCCACGGTGATCGGCTGCCGGCCGTACGAGTTCATCGCCTCCGGCTACGGCAAGCCGGTGGTGGTGGCCGGGTTCGAGCCGCTGGACATCCTCCAGTCCATCTACATGCTGATGGTGCAGCTGTCCGAGGGCCGCTGCGAAGTGGAGAACCAGTACACCCGGGTGGTGCCGTGGGACGGCAACCTCGCCGCGCTGACCGCGATCAACGAGGTGATGGAGCTGCGGCCCTACTTCGAATGGCGCGGCCTGGGCTTCATCACCCACTCGGCGATGCGGCTGCGCGAGGGGTTCCGCGCGTTCGACGCCGAGGTGCTGTTCGACGTGCCCGGGGTCCGGGTGGCCGACCCGAAGGCGTGCCAGTGCGGCGAGGTGCTCAAGGGCGTGCTCAAGCCCTGGGAGTGCAAGGTGTTCGGCACCGCCTGCACCCCGGAGACGCCGATCGGCACCTGCATGGTCTCGCCCGAAGGCGCCTGCGCCGCGTACTACAACTACGGGCGCATGAACCGGCGCCGCGTCGTCGAAGTGGAGCTGACCCGGCCATGACCGGCCGCGGGACCAACTGGGTCGATGAGGCCCTGCGCGAGCACGAGGAGCACACGGCCGCCGAGCGGGCGGCGGCCAGGGACGCGGCGACCGGGAGCGTGGGGCGCGGGGGACGCGGGCGCCGCCGCCCGGGCCGCCGCCCCGTCCGACCGTGAGCAGCAGGTGCTCGACCGGATCGACCGGGCCCGGCGCCGCCGCCCGCGGATCAGGGAAGAGCGGATAACCATGTCGCACGGGGCCGGCGGCAAGGCCAGCCGGACCCTGGTCGAGGCGGTGTTCCTGGATGCGTTCCGCAATCCGCTGCTCGAGCCGCTGGAGGACGCCGCGCAGCTGCAGGTGGGCGGCGCGCGGCTGGCGCTGACCACCGACACCTACGTCGTCTCGCCGCTGTTCTTCCCCGGCGGCAACATCGGCGACCTGGCCGTCAACGGGACCGTCAACGACCTGGCGGTGTCCGGCGCGACCCCGCTGTACCTGTCGGCCGGGTTCGTGCTGGAGGAAGGTTTCCCCGTCGCCGACCTGACGACGATCGTGGCGTCCATGACCGCCGCCGCGGCGGCGGCCGGGGTACAGGTGGTCACCGGCGACACCAAGGTGGTGGAGCGGGGCAAGGCCGACGGCTGCTACATCAATACGGCCGGGGTGGGCGTGGTCGAGCACGATCTGGCCTTGGGTGCCGCCACCGCCCGCCCCGGTGACGCGGTCATCGTGTCCGGGCCGGTCGGCGACCACGGCGTGACGATCATGCTGGCCCGCGGCGAGCTCGACATCGAGGCCGACCTGACCTCGGACACGGCGGCGATGAACGGGATGATCGCCGGCCTGCTCGGGGCGGTTCCCGGAGTGCGGGCGATGCGGGACGCGACCCGGGGCGGGGTGGCCACCATCCTCAACGAGGTGGCGGTGGCGGCCGGCGTGGGCGTGGCGGTCGAAGAGGACCAGATCCCCGTCCGCACTCAGGTGCGCGGCGCGGCCGAGCTGCTCGGCATCGACCCGATGTACGTGGCCAGCGAAGGCAGGATGGTCGCGATCGTCAACGGCGAGCAGGCCGATCGCGCCCTGGCCGCGCTGCGCGCGCATCCGCTCGGCGAGCAGGCCGCGGTCATCGGGCACATCACCGCCGACTCACCCGGCATCGTCCTGCTCAAGACCGCTTTCGGCGGCACCCGGATCGTCAACCTGCTGGTCGGGGACCCGCTGCCCCGGATCTGCTGAGGCACCGGCCGCCGACACACCGCCCGCCGACACCGTCCGCTGACACACCGCCTGCTGGCCACCGACGCGAGAGGAGACACCGCGTGCACGAGTACGGGATCACCGAGAGCGTCGTCACGGCGGTGACGGAGCGGATGCGCGGCGTCCCCATCGCCTGCGTCCGGCTGGAGATCGGCTCGCTCTCCGGCGTGAGCGCCGACTCGGTCCGGTTCTACTTCGGCCCGGCCACCGAGGGGACGAACCTGGAGGGGGCCCGGCTGGAGATCAGCGAGGTCGCGGCCCGGTGCCGGTGCGGCTCCTGCGGGCAGGAGTTCGAGCCCGACGGGCCGATTCCGCTATGCCCGTGCGGCAGCCCCGACGCGGCCATCCTGTCCGGCGGCGACATGCGGATCCTGTCGGTCGAGAGGGCGGCGGCCCCTGGCTGAACCCACCGGCACATCCGTGCCGGGGCCACCGAGCCGCCGGGCCCATTTTGCCCGGGCCTTGGGTCCGGGCCGTTGGACGGCCCGCTGGCCGGCTCGCTGGACCCGGGTCGGCCAGCGGGCCTTCGCCCCTCTGCCGCGCTTGGCTCAGCCGTGTGTCCCGGTGCTTGCCCCGGCCGTGCTGGCCCCGGCTGAGTTTGCCTCAGCCGTGGTTGCCGCAGCCCCGCTCGCCGCAGCCCCGCTCGCCGGCCAGCCGGACCATGGCCCGCCGCATCTGCGCCCGCGAGGGCGGCATGGGCAGGGATGAGGGCCCATCCCGCGGCCCGAACGCGTCGAGCATCAGCGTCACGAACCGCCGCCCGGCGCCCGGCGCATCCTCGCGGGTGACGTGCACCACCGCGGCGTGGGCGACCAGCAGGAGCAGCAGGTCCTCGCTGGCGAACTCCTGGCGCAGCGCCCGGCCGCCTTGGCGCGCCCGATGAGCTCGGCCATCCGGTCGTTGGCGAGCCTGCGCAGCCGTTCGATGTCCTCATCGGCGGGCAGCGCCATGGACAGGAGGTCGGACAGGCCGCGGTCGTCGGCCTGCAGGTCGCATATCCGCTCGACGTAGGTGACGAAGGCGGCCCACGGGTCGGGGATGGACAGGGCCTGCTCCGCGGCCTCGGCGTACTGGGCGACCTTGTCCACCAGCGCGGCGGCGACCAGCTGGGTGCGGGTGGGGAACCTGCGGTAGAGCGTGCCGATGCCGACCCCCGCGCGCAGCGCGATCTCCTCCAGGGGAGCTTCGAGGCCCTGCTCGGCAAAAACCTCCCGGGCGGCATCCAGCAGCGCAGCCCGGTTGCGCTCGGCATCCGCCCGCAGCCGCCGCGGGACTCCGCGGACGGCCGCCGGGCCGGGTTTGGGCCGACTGGGCCGAGGCGCGTCGCTCATCGGCCCATCGTAGTTGATGTGGAGGCAGGTCTCCGGAAACTGCTAGGGTGTTCCGGAGCTGTCCTCCGCATACCGCCGTTCACATCGAGGCGCGGCCTGTACCGCTCGCTATCAGCCCGCCCGTACCGCCTGGAACCATCCATAACGGAGAAGCGACGATGGAGAACGACCCCGCGCCATTCATCCAAGCCCTACGGCACTCCCACGACGCGCTCCGCGCGCGGGTCGAGCCGCTGACCGACGGCCAGCTGGAGCAGCGTTCTTTCTGCACGGACTGGTCGATCGCCCAGGTGCTCTCGCATCTGGGATCGCAGGCCGAGGTCTTCGGCCTGTGGCTCGACGCCGGGCTGACCGGGCAGGAGCCGCCCGGGCGGGACGCATTCCCCCCGATCTGGGACGCCTGGAACGCCCGCGCCCCCCGCGCGCAGGCGGCCGACTCGCTGCAGGCCAACGAGGCGCTGGTCCAGCGGCTCGAGTCGCTGGACGCCGGCGAGCGGGAGCGGTTCCACCTGGAGATGTTCGGGATGGACCTCGACATCGGCGGGGCTGGCGCGGATGCGCCTGTCCGAGCACGCGATCCACAGCTGGGACGTCGCGGTGGCGCTCGACCCGGCGGCGCGGGTGGCGCCCGAAGCGGTGGACCTGATCATGGACACGCTCGGCCCGCTCGCGGCGAGGAGCGGCAAGCCGGACGGGACCAAGCTGCGGCTGCACGTGTCGGCGAGCGGCCCGCAACGGGACTTCACGCTGGAGTCCGGCGAGACGGTCACGCTCGCGCCGTCCCCGGCCGGGGAGGACGCCGAGACTCCCGGAGCTGCGGCTTCCGGCCGAGGCCCTCGTCCGGCTGGTCTACGGCCGGCTCGATCCCGCCCACACCCCGCCCGTCGAGACCCGGGGGGTCGATCTCGACGAGCTGCGGCCGCTCTTCCCCGGCTTCTGAATCCCCGGCCCGCAAACGAAAGGACCCCCCGTGCGGCTTCCCGTCAAGGCGCGTGACCTCCCCGCCCGCATCGCCACCGGCGGCTATATCCTCCACTCCGGCCTGGAGAAGTGGCATGGCGACGAGACCCGCGCCAAGGCCATACACGGCGTGGCGTCCAACGCCTTCCCGGTGCTCCAGCGGATCCCGCCGGAGCGCTTCCTGCGCATCCTGGCCGCCAGCGAGATCGCCATCGGCACCGCCCTGCTCGTCCCGGTCGTGCCCAACGCCGTGGCCGGAGCGGCGCTGACCGGGTTCTCCGGGAGCCTCCTGGCGATGTATGCACGCACCCCGGCCATGCGCAAGCCGGGCAGCATCTGGCCGAGCCACACGGGCGTCGCGGTCAGCAAGGACGTCTGGATGCTGGGGATCGGCCTCGGCCTGGTCGCCGACGGGCTCACCGGCCCGGACCAGAACGGAGCCGGCGAACGGGCCATCGCCTGCGATGGCGGCCCGCCCCATCCCGGCTGCCGGGCCGCGAGACGGCAGCGCGGGTGCGCTGTCCCGGCGTTTCTGTCTGCCGGGACTGCGCACTCCGTTGCCGGCGCCGACCAGCAGCTCCCTCATTGATCCACTCCGGGACACGGCGACGTATCACGGACACAGCTGATCGAAGGGGAGCTACCAGATGAGTTTCGTGCAGATGTTCCAGTTCACCACCTCCGACCTGGACGGCATCCGCCGCGTGGACGAGGAGTGGCGGAAGGCCACGGAGGGCAAGCGCACCGTCCGGCGGGAGGTCATCGCGGCCGACCGCAACCAGCCCGGCCGCTACTTCGCGATCGTGTTCTTCGACTCGTACGAGTCGGCCATGGAGAACTCGAACCTGCCCGAGACGCAGGCCGCTGCCGCGAAGTACATGGAGCTTTCCGACGCGCAGCCGGTCTTCTACGACCTGGACGTCATCCAGGACCGGACCTGACCGGCCGGAGCAGCTGAGGCGCTCACTGCGGGTACCACGCGGTCCTGCCCGTCGGCCGGGCCCGCGCGGCTCCCGCGCGCCCGGCGGACCGGCTGGCCCCGACCCCGGCAGACTGCTGCCGGCATCATGCGGCAAAGTGACGGTATGAGCAGAGCAGAGGGCACCTTCGACATCGATCGCTTCGACACCCAGGACCCGCACGACGACCGCGACGGGGTGAAGCTCGCGCGGGCTCACATCACGAAGACGTTCTACGGGGATCTGGTCGGTACCAGCGAGACCGACATCATCACGGTTACACGGAGAACCCCGCCGCGTACGTGGGCATCGAGCGGGTCGACGGGACGTTGCACGGCCGCAAGGGCGGCTTCGTGCTGCAGCACGAAGCGGGCGGCACGGACGGCGTCCCGTGGATGACCTGGAAGATCGTCGAGACGAGCGGGACCGGCGACCTGGCCGGGATTGCGGTGAGGGCCAGATCATCATCGGCCCGAACGGCGAGCACTCCTACACCCTCGATTACGAACTTTGAACAGTGGTGCCCGCCGCCGCGCGCGGCGCCCATCTGGCGACGCCGCATGAGGTATGGCCCCGCGTTCAGCGCCCGTCGCGCCGGTCGCGGGCTCCGGCCACCGCCGCCTGGCCGAGGCTGATCCCGCCGTCGTTGGGCGGTACCCGCGCGTGCGTGAGCACCCGGAACCCCGATTCCTCCAGCAGGTCCACGACCTGGCCGAGCAGGAGCAGGTTCTGGAACACCCCGCCGGACAGCGCCACCGTGCCCAGCCCGGACCGCTCCCGCAGCGCCGCGCACACCTCCGCGATGGCGGCCGCCACCCCGCGATGGAACCGGGCGGCGACGACGGGGGGCGCGGCGCCGGACAGCAGATCCTCGGCCGCCGCCCGCACCAGGTCGGCGCCGCTTACCCGCAGCGGGCCGGCCTCGCCGCCGGGGCCCGCCGCACCGGGGGCGACCGAAGCACGGTAGGCGCCGCGCTCGGCCGGGTCGGCCCGCTGCTCGAGCTCGATCGCGGCCTGGCCCTCGTAGTTGATGGTGTCCCGCACCCCCAGCAGCGCGGCGACCGCGTCGAACAGCCGGCCCGCGCTGGAGGTGGGCGGCGCGTTGATGCCCCGCCGTGCCATCGCCACCACGTCCTGCCACTGGCCGGCGTGGCGCCCGGCGACCATCAGGCGGGCCGGGACCTCACCCGCGTAGGCGGCGTCGAGGTAGGCGGCCGCCATCCGCCATGGCTGCCTGATCGCCGCGGCGCCGCCGGGCATGGGCACCGGCTCCAGGTGACCCGCGCGCTCGAAGCCGGCCAGGTCCGCGAGCAGGAACTCCCCGCCCCAGATCGTGCCGTCGGTGCCGAACCCGGTGCCGTCGAACGCCACCCCGATCACCGGGCCCTCTTCCCCGTTGTCGGCCAGGCAGGAAGCGATGTGCGCGTGGTGGTGCTGGACGCCGGCCAGGTCAATGCAATCGAGGTCCAGCGCGTACTTGGTGGACAGGTACTCCGGGTGCAGGTCGTACGCGACCACCTCCGGCTCGGTGTCGAACAGCCGCCGGAAATGGGCGATCCCGTCGATGAAGGACCGCAGGGTCTCGAAGTTCTCCAGGTCGCCGATGTGATGCGAGACGAACGCCCGGTTCTCCACCGCCAGGCAGAAGGTGTTCTTCAGCTCCGCGCCGCAGGCCAGCACGGGCCGGGGCAGGCGAGGCGGCGAGGGCGAGCGGCTCGGGCGCGTAGCCGCGGGAGCGGCGCAGCAGCGTTTCCCGCCCCCGCAGCGGCCGCACCACGGAGTCGTCGGTCCGGATGTGGATCGCCCGGTCGTGGGTGAGGAAGGCGTCCGCGATGCCGCCCAGCCGCGCCAGCGCGTCGTCGTCGGTGTAGGCGATCGGCTCGTCGGAGACGTTGCCGCTGGTCAGGACGATAGGGCGGCCGAACTTCGCGAGCAGCAGGTGATGCAGCGGGGTGTAGGGAAGCATGACTCCCGAGCTGGCGGTTGCCCGGCGCGACCGCGTCGGCGACCGGGGCGCCGGGCCCGCCGCGGCCAGCAGCACCACCGGCCGCCGCGGCGCTGGCCAGCAGGGACCTCCAGTATCGTCCACCTCGCACAGTTCCCGCGCGGCCGCCAGGTCGGCGACCATCAGCGCGAACGGCTTGTCCTCCCGGTGCTTGCGCGCCCGCAGCGCCGACGCGGCGGCCTCGCTGCCCGCGTCCACGGCGAGGTGGTATCCCCCCAGGCCCTTGACCGCCACCACGTGGCCATCGGCCAGCAGGCGGGCCGCTCCGGCCAGGGGGGTCCCCGCCATTTCGTTTTGCTGCGGGTCGAGCAGACGGAGCCGGGGCCCGCAGGCCGGGCAGCAGACCGGCTGGGCATGGAACCTGCGGTCCGCCGGATTGTGGTACTCCGCCTCGCATTCCGCGCACATGGTGAACGGCGCCATGGTGGTCAGCGGCCGGTCGTAGGGCACGCCGGTGACGATGGTGAACCGGGGCCCGCAGTTGGTGCAGTTGATGAACGGGTAGCCGAACCGCCGGTCCGCCGGGTCCGCCAGTTCGGCCAGGCAGTCGTCACAGGTCGCGCCGTCGGCCGAGACCAGCGCGCGGCGCCGGCCGGCGTGGTCGCTGGCGACGATCGCGAACCCGGCCGCCCCGGTGGGGGCCATCGCCGCCGCCGTCACCCGGTCCACCCGGGCCAGCGGCGGCGCCTGCGTCTCCAGCAGGCCCAGAAATTGCTCAACGCATGCTGCCGCGCCCTCGACCTCTGCGAACACGCCATCGACGTCGTTGCCGACCCACCCGGCCAGGCCCAGCCGGGTGGCGAGGGAGTAGACGAAGGGGCGGAAGCCCACCCCCTGCACGACCCCTTCCACGCGGACGGATGCCCGGACGACGCTGGTCACCCGGCCAGTCTGCCGTTTCCGGTCCCGGCCAGCCAGCGCCTGCCCGGCCGGGCCGCCTCCGCCGCCCGCCAGCCAGGTCACCGGACTCAGCCAGCTGGAGCACCTCCGGACACCGCCGGGACCGGGCCGGCCAGGTGCCGGTGGCCTCTGATAGGACGAGACCATGACTGGACCCGGCATGCGCGCTGCCGTGGTGCTGCCCGGCGGGACCGCGAACCAGCAGCTGGAGCAGGCGGTAGCGGCCGAGCAGGCCGGGTGGGACGGCGTGTTCGTCTGGGAGGCCGTCTACGGCGTGGAGGCGTGGACGCTGCTGGCGGCCATGGCCGCCCGCACCGGCCGCGTCCGCCTCGGCACCATGCTCACCCCTTTGCCGTGGCGGCGCCCGTGGAAGGTCGCCAGCCAGGTGGCGACGCTGGACCAGCTGTCCGGTGGCCGGGCGATCCTCGGCGTCGGCGTCGGCGCCATCGCCACCGACCTCCCCGACACCGGCGAGGTGACCGACATCCGCGGCCGGGCCGAGCTGCTCGACGACGCGATCGACCTGATGCGTGCCCTATGGGCCGGATCGACGAGCTACCACGGGCCGCACTACGACTACGAGTGCGGCCGCGACGACCTCAACCGGGCCTGCCAGCCCGTCCAGGAGCGGATCCCGGTCTGGGTGGTCGGCGTGTGGCCGCGGCCGAAGTCCATGCGCCGGGTGCTGCGCTGCGACGGCATCATCCCGCAGTTCGAGGTCGAGGGCCGCGAGCCCGGCCCGGACGATGCCCGCGCCGCGCGGGACTGGCTGACCGAACAGGGGGCAGGGTCGGGCCTGGACATGGTGGCGGAGGGGGAAACACCGGCCGGTGACCCGGCGGCGGCCGCGGCGCAGGTCGCGCCCTGGGCGGATGCGGGCTGCACCTGGTGGCTGGAGACCCGGTGGGAGATGCCGCACGACTCTCCCCAGCGCATGCGCGAGATCTCCGAACGGATCGCCGCCGGCCCGCCACCCCGGCCCACGTGAGGTAGCCCGCCCACCGTCCGGCGCCGACGGACGGGCTACCAGCCTCGGAACTGGCCCTGCATCGCCCAGAAGGCGGCGAGCGCCGCCATGCCCGCCAGGCCGGCCAGGGCGGCCAGGACTCGGCGGGCGGGCTGGCGGCGGACCAGCGCAGGCCAGCGGTCGCGAGCCGCCGGGCCAGCCCGATCACGATGTAGAGCGACCCGGCCAGCGATAGGGCCAGCAGGGCGACGCCGATCGCGTTGACCGCGGCCATCGCGTAGTCGTGGCCCGCGGCCGCGGTGGACGCCAGGTGAGCCTGCCTGCTGGCGGCGCGCCATAGCGCCCGGTTGATCCCGGGCAGGTGCAGCACCAGGTACCCCATGCTGAGCGTGAGCAACGGGATGACGCACAGCACCCAGCCGGTCACCACGATCCGGGCCGGGCGCCGGAGGCCGGTGACGCGCGGGTCTCCGGGCCCCCTGGACACCGCGCTCCGCAGGATGGGGGCGACGCGGGCGAACAGGTCCGGTACGCCGACGAGGTCGCTGAGGATGAAGTAGCCGTCGAAGCGGACGAACGGGAGCAGCTGCTCCACCATCTCCAGGTGCGTGATGGCGATGACCAAGAGCAGGATCTCGGCCGAGGTGGTCTCGTAGATGCCGGCCAAGGCCAGTATGAAGATCAGGTTGAAGTACAGGCCGCCGAGGTCGGTCCGCAGCCGGCCTGCGCGGCTGAGGCGGTAGGAATCGGTGACGTTGGTGAAGAAGGAGAGCCACACCAGGTAGATGCCGATGCCGATCACGCCGGGCCGCGCGCCGCCATAGCGGCAGCCGACCGCGTGTCCGCACTCGTGGAAAACAGCGGATACGAGGGTGAGACCGAGCACGATCAGCAGGTCCACCGGGTCGCGCAGCACCTGCTGAAGGCCGGCGCTCAGCCCGTGGGCAGCGAACAGCCAGTAGTCCACGGCCACGACGCTGGCCACTACCGCAACGACCAAGGGCCCCCGGAACAGCGGCCGGAGGAGCACGCCGGCAGCGTTCGCCGCACGTTCGGGCAGCAGCGTGCCCCGCGCCCTGAGCGCGAGCAGCGGATCGGCCTTCGGCGGGACGGCCGGGGCGCCCTCGTCGGCGACGATGCCGAGCGGGAGCAGCTTCGACGTGATGAGGTGGCGGACCTGGTCGGCGGTCAGCGACCGGCCGAGGTCCCCGCTGGCCAGCCTCGCGATGGCGGCCGGGTCGTGGGAGCCGTCGATGCGGCAGGTCACCTGGTACAGCAGCCGCGACATCTGGATGACCTGGCCGTCGGCCCGCCGCACGAGCGACGGCGGCTGGCTGTAGCCAGAGCCCTGGTACTCGCCGAGCAGCTCGACCCCGTCGGCCAGCCGGGGCACCTTGGCCGGTTCGGGCGTACCTTCCGGGAGCGGGATCGGTGCCGTGCGCTCGGTGCTCACGTGCCCTGCGGCCACGGTCATGGGTCTGCTCCTCCGTCGTGTGCTCACCACGGGGTGTCGGGAATGGCTGGGAGCGCCCGGCCCGGCAGGACCGGCGGGCAAGCGGGAGGGCCGCCCAAGAGGCCGTGGGCGGCCCTCCCTTCCCCCCCATTCGGAAGGCACAGCTGGCCGGCCCTCGGTGCCGGCCGGACAGGGTGTTAGAAGACGAGCGCGTTGTTGCCGGCGCCGTTCTGTGCGACGCCGTTGCCGAAGACGCTGATGCCGCTCAGAACCTGGTTGCCGTTGAGCACTCCGAAGTTGCTGACGCTGTTCCGCGTGCCGGAGTGGCTGCACAGAGTTTCCCGGCTCGGGAGCAGTTCGGCCTGCTCGAGCTCGAGGTCCTGCATGGTCACGGCCGGAAGAGTGGACATGAACCCTCCTTCGGGAGTGATCTGCCTTCGGCCGGGCAGATCAGGGCTTGCCCGCGTCCGCGGGTGCCCGGGTCTCTGAGACCCGCCCGGCGCCCCTGTGGTGCCGGGCCCGAACCTAGTGTACGTTTACTACCGTACATATTGTTCGGTTATCACCGTACAGTACCCTTTAGCCCCGGGGTTATGCAAGGGCTACGGATTGCGACCGAGGCCCATCGGATGGAGACGGCTAGGCTGGCTATGACGGCGCACGCGATGGGGGACGAGCGGAATCCGCCGCCAGACCCGCCGCTCAGCGCCGCCGCAGCCGTGGAGCAAGACTTCAACCCGCTTCAGCACCTGATCCACCAGCGGTTGCGCGAGCGGGGCTGGTCATACGGCGAGGTGGCCCGGCGCGGGGGGTTGCCCCGTTCCACCGTCTACACCCTCGCCACGACGCGGAACCTGGCCCGGCCGCCGCGCCCGGCCACCCTCGATGGGCTCGCCAAAGGCCTCGACCTGCCGGTCTCAGCCGTCCGCGCCGCAGCAGCCGAGTCCACCGGACTGCACTACTACGACGAGGCCCCGGCCGAGCGCGGGCACGCGGGCGACCCCGAGCGGGAGCTGCTGATCGCCAGCATCGACGAGCTGACGCCCGAGGATCGTCGCCACGTGGCCGCGCTCGTCGAATCGCTGCGGAACAGGGCCTCGCAGGAGCAGGCGGACGGCTAGCACCGCCACGCCTGCCCGAGGGCCCGGGGGCGGGCCGGGGGCTTGGTACGCCCCCGGCCCGCTGCCCACGGGCACCTCTACTCCACCGGCCCGATGGCGGGCATGCCGAGCTGCTTGGCCAGCTCCCCGTACGGACCCTCCGGCAGCACCAGGCGCGCCACCCGCAGGATCGCTTTGGGATCTTCACCGGGTGGGCGCAGCACATAGACCGTGTCGTCACGCACGTTACGCGTCACGACGAGCCGGTCGTAGTCGGCCAGGACGATGTGAGCCCTCTCCTCGCCGGGCCGCCGATGGCCCACCCCCTGGCAGGGGCCGGCCTTGCGCGGCCCGGAGAGGGCCGTGCAGTGCCCGGAGACCGCCTTGTACGGCTCGAGGGCAGGCTTACCGGGCTCGAGGCAGCCTTGCCGGGCTCGGGGGCAGCCTTGCCGGGCTCGGCGGCGGCCGTGCGGGGCGGAAGAGCCCCGGCTGCGGCCTGCTGCCGCCGACGGCGCACAAGCAGCACCGGCTCGGCGAGGAAGGCCGCCAGGATCAGCAGGCCGACGGCCAGCAGCATGGTCTTCAGCCACTGGGGCATGCCTGCGGCAGCCGGTGCTCCTTGTGTCACCGGCAGGGGATGGTGCCGGGGACCAGCCGGCGGGGACGGCGGTGGCGCCGGGCGGTGGTACCGGCGGTGGGTCCGGCCCGGCGTGGGTGGTGCCGGTGCCGCGGCGCGCGGGAACGTGAGCACGATCCCGGCGTGGATGACGTTCGGGTCGGGGCCGATGGCCCGGCGGTTGGCCGCATACAGGGCCGGCCAGCCGCCGCGCACGGCGAACTCGGCCGCGATGCCCGACAGGGTGTCGCCGGCCGCAACCCTGTAGCGGATCGGCGCCTTCCGGCCGGGCACCATCAGAACGGTGCCGGCGTGGATGATGTCCGGGTCCGGGCCGATGGCCCGGCGGTTGGCCGCATACAGGGCCGGCCAGCCGCCGCGCACGGCGAACCGGGCCGCGATGCCGGACAGTGTGTCGCCGCTGCGGACGACGTACTTCGTGGTGTGGCTCGCCGCCGTCACGGGGGACGCGGCGACGCTCACTGCGCTGGTGAGGATGACCTCAGTAGTACTACCCGCGGTGCGGGTGTTCGCCTGGGCCGGGTGGGCGGATCCGTTCATGCCGGCCGCCGCCAGGATGATCAACAGAATGCTCCAGGCGAGCACGACGCACGCGGACTCCGTCCACGTACGCATGGTGCTGTCACTTTCCTTCCAAGGGGATCAGCGCCGAACGCTGCTGGTCCGGACGCCGAAGGCTCGAACCGGTGGGAAGGAAAGTGACTTAGGCGGGCGGCACTTCCGGCAGATAGGAGCGCCAGATCGACTTCGCGGCGGCACGACGCACCAGCCGCAGCAAGACCAGGGTGCGGAGGGCGATCAGAGCGGCACCGGCGCCGTACTGCATTCCGCGCCCATCGTGCCCGCCGATGCCGCCGTCAAGACCGCTGCCGCCGTTGGCGCCGCCGCCCGGTCCGGCCGGAAGCCGGGGGAGCGCCGGTGACGGCGACATCGGTGCGCCAGCGCCTCCTGCGGCCGACGCCAGGAGCGAGGACAGACCGGCGGCCAGCCCGGCCGCGGCAGCTGCCCACGCGCCTCCGGCCTGAAGCAGTGAGGTCGCACCCGGGAGACCAGGGCCGAACGGACTTGGCGAACCGGTGGCGGGGGAGAGCGCACCGATGGCGGTGGAGGCCTGCGGGCCCAGCGCCGACGTCACGACGGACACCACCGGGACCAGCGCCCCCGTGACCGGCCCGAGCACCCCGGTGACCGGCCCGACCAGGTCAGTGACCGTCGAAACGACCGGAGCCAGCGGGCCGGTGACGCTGGAGACGACCGGGGCCAGCGCGCCCGTGACCGTGGAAATCACCGGGACCAGCGCCCCGGTCACCGGCCCAAGCGCACCGGTCACCGGCCCGACCAGGTCAGTGACCGTCGAAACGACCGGGGCCAGCGAGCCGGCGACGGCGGAAACCACCGGGACCAGCGCCCCGGTCACCGGCCCGAGTACCCCAGTGGCCGGCCCCACCACGTCGGTGACCGTGGAAACGACCGGGGCCAGCGCCCCCGTGACTGCGGAACCGACCGGGACCAGCATCCCTGTGACGGGCCCAAGCGCACCGGTCACCGGCCCCGCCACGTCAGTGACCGTCGAAACGACCGGGGCCAGCGAGCCGGTGACAGTGGAAACCACCGGGACCAGCGCCCCGGTCACCGGCCCGAGTGCTCCAGCGACCGGGCCCACCACGTCAGTGACCGTGGAAACGACGGGGGTCAGCGCGCCAGTCACGGCGGATACGGCTGGGGTCAGCGCTCCGGTGACCGGCCCGAGCGTGCCGGCCAGGGGGCCGAGCGTGCCCGTAGCGGTCGGAATCGCCGGGGCCAGCACCCCCGTGACCGGCCCGAGCGCACCAGTGCTGCCAGAGACCACTGGGGCCAGCGTGCCAGTGGCGGTGGAGACGGCCGGGGCGAGCGCGCCAGTGCTGGGGGAAACCACCGGGGTCAACGTGTTGGTGGCGGTCGAAACGACCGGCGCCAGCGCGCCGGCGCTCGGGCCTAGCGCACCACTGCCGGTGGAGACGGCCGGGGCCAGCGTGCTGGTGGCGGTGGAGACGGCCGCGGCTGGCGTGCTGGTGGCCGGAGCTACCGGCCCGGTGACTGTCGAGACGACCGGCGCCACCGCGGAAGTGGCGGCCGACACGACCGAGCCGCCACCACCTGAGCCGCCGCCGCTACCCGAGCCACTACCGCCCGAGCCACTACCGCCCGCGCTACTACCGCCCGCGCTCCCACCGCCCGAGCCCTTGGTGAGGTTGGCGGGCTGCGGGGCGGTGACCGATGTGACTGACGCCGCCGCCGAGGTGACGGCCGAGAGGGCCGTTCCCACGCCCGAGCCGGTGCTGGTGGCGGCCGGCTGCGGGGTGGCGACCGGGCTGGCTGGTGCTGAGGAGGCTGGTGCCGACGCGGCAGGCGACGACGCGGGCGGTGCCGGGGCGGGCGAGCTGACCGGGGCGGCGGCGGCCGGGGCGGGCGAGCTGACCGGGGCGGCGGCGGCCGGGGCGGGCGAGCTGACCGGGGCGGCGGCGGCCGGGGCGGGCGAGCTGACCGGGGCGGCGGCGGCCGGGGCGGGCGAGCTGACCGGGGCGGCGGCGGCCGGGGCGGGCGAGCTGACCGGGGCGGCGGCGGCCGGGGCGGGCGAGCTGACCGGGGCGGCGGCGGCCGGGGCGGGCGAGCTGACCGGGGCGGCGGCGGCCGGGGCGGGCGCCGCCGGGGGGGAGGCCGAGGGGCCGGGGTGGCCAAGCCCGCGCCAGAGCCGGCGCTCGCGGTGGCCGTCGGGGAGCTGCTGGAAGCCGGCGGGGCGCTGGCATCGGAGACCGCGCCGCTCACCGTGGACGTGGCCTGGGAAACCGCCTGCCCAACCGCCGACGACCCAGTTCCGGAATCACCCTGAGATGCGCCCGACGTGGCCTGCGCCCCCGCGGAGACCGCCGACCCCACCACCGACGACAGATCACCGGCGGACGACGAACCTCCGGAACCGTTGGACGACGCCAACGCCGAGCCTGCGGTCAGAACCGAAAACCCTATGGCCAGGCCAATCGCAGCAACGGCAAGTCCTGCGGCGTACAGCGATAGCCGCAGGACACTTGTGACTACCCGTTTAGCCACAAGCGGAAATTTAGCTCGTCATGTTCATGATGTCAACGTTCGCGAAAGGCCCCAATCCGGGCAAATGTCTACTCGTTCACCTCTTATTGCCAGGTCACCGCCGGGTTCCGCCCACCGTCATTTCCGCTTACTTCCGGCTGTGGACAGATGTGCCCGGCCTGGACGGTGTCGCGGCCGGGCCCTTCCAGCCGACGGCGCAAGGCGATCGCGCGGGCAGGGCGGTCGGTCACCAGGACATCGACGTATGGACTGGCCAGCCACCCCGTCAGAGCCTGGTCGCCGTTCACGGTCCAGACCATCGTCTTGATCCCGCGTCGCCGGCATTCCGCCAGCACACCGGTCCGTGCCAGCCGATGGTGTACCACGGCCACGTCCGCCCGGCTGGCCACGACGCGGTCCAGCCGGGAGAGCCCCGGCGCGCGTAGCCGCCGCGCGGTGAATGCCGCCGTCTCGGCCATGTCGCCGCCGATGCTGAGCCCAACCGGGACGGCCGGGAACCGGCGCTTGAGAGCCGCCGCCACGGCGTCCTCGCCGGTCGTGACGATGACCCCGGCCGGGCCGAGCGCCTCGACGGCGTGCCGCACGATCACATCCGCGCAGCTGGTTGCCTTCAGGTCAACATGGCCCACCGCTCGGCCCGCCAGCAGTTGCATCAGCTCCGCTATCCGCGGCACCTCGTAGCCGGCCAGATCGCAGAGCTGAGCGTAGCTCACGGCAGCCACGGCGCGGCCCCAGCCCAGCCGTGCCCGGTGAAAGGCCACCAGCGTCCCATCCAGGGTCCGCCGGATGTCGAACTCCACGTACTCGGCGCCCGCCTCCAGCGCGCCGCGGTACGCCTCGCACGTTTCGCTCCGCGCGGTCTCACCCCCGCCCCGGTGCGCCGAGACCGCCGGGGCGGGGCGGGCAGCCTCGCTCATTCAGGCATCATCCGCCGGCCACGGCCCAGATCGCCAGGCCGGGGACAACCACCCCCCGGTCCCATCGCCGCTGTTCACAGGATCCCGGCGGGCCCCGCCCGGCCGGATCGCGCGCGGGACCGGTCACCGGCGCACCATGACAAGGGGCGGGCCAAGGGTGGCGGATGCCGGGCTCGCGGCCTCCGGGGACTAGCGCGGCCGCCTAAGGGCCGTTCGTCCCTGGCCGGGGCCGCCGGAGTGCGCACACGATGGGACCGTGACCCACCCGCCGCGCGATCTCACCCCGCTGCCTGATCTGCATCTGCTCGGCTTGGCCCAGCAGGAGGTCAACCGGCGCTGGGCCACCTACGAGGAGATGGCAACGCAGGGGGCCGAACGGTTCCCGCCGAGTGCTCACAGGAGCAGCACATGAACCTCACGACGACGTACCTGGGCCTGACGCTGGACAACCCGCTGGTCGCTTCGGCCGGCCCCCTGTCCCGCACGGTGGACGGCGTCCGGCGGCTGGCGGATGCCGGGGTGGCCGCCATCGTCTTGCCCTCGCTGTTCGAGGAGCAGGTGCGGCCGGAGGCCGAACGGGACGCGCGGCTGGCCGAGGCGGGCGCCGAGAGCTTCGCGGAGTCGCTCAGCTACCTGCCCGGCACCGGCGGGGAGGCCGGCCCGCGCCGCTATCTCGACCTGGTCAGCCGGGCCACCGCCGCGGTCGGCATCCCGGTTATCGCCAGCCTCAACGGCGTCACCGCCGGCGGGTGGACCGACTACGCGGCCGCCATGCAAGAGGCGGGCGCCGCCGCGATCGAGCTGAACGTCTACTACCTGCCGCCGGACACGCGCATGCCCGGCCGTGACGTCGAGCAGCGGTATGTGGACATCCTGACCACGGTCAAGGCGGCGGTCAGCATCCCGGTCGCGGTCAAGCTCGCGCCGTTCTTCAGCTCGGCCGGGGAGGTGATCGTCCGGCTCGACCGGGCCGGGGCGGACGGGCTGGTCGTGTTCAACCGGTTCATGCAGGCCGACATCGACCCGGAGACCCTGACCGTGAGCACCGGCCTGAAGTTGTCGGACCCGGCGGAGGCCGCGCTGCCCCGGTCCTGGATCGCCCGCCTGCGGGGGGTGGTGGGCGCGTCGCTCGCCGCCAGCACCGGGGTGGAGACCGCGGCCGATGTGGCGGCCTACCTGCTCGCCGGCGCCGACGTGGTGATGACCACCTCGTCGCTGCTGCGCCACGGGCCGGGCCACGCGGCGGTGCTGATCGACGGGCTGACCGGGTGGCTGAAGCGCAAGGGGTTCTCCGGGGTCAACGACGTGCGCGGTCTGCTGGCCGTCCCGGCCGGCGCCCACGGCTCCGCCTTCGAACGAGCGGGCTACCTCACCGCCATTGAGGAGGCCACCCGGACCTACGGCCCGCACTGATCCCGCCGGCCGCTGGCCCCGCTGCCGGGCCGGCCAGGTCAGGCGGGGGTGATCGCCGCGGCGATGGCCGCGGCGGCCACACCGCCCGAGGCACCACGGATGATCTCGGTGCGATGCACCAGGGGCGGCCAGGACAGGGGGACGCCAGTGACGCCCGGCGCCGCGTCCACGACCGGCCGGGGCAGGACGGTGAGGCCGTGCTCCGCGGCGGCGAGGGCGATGAGCGTCCGCACGTCGGTGCCCTCGTAGCGGAACGCGGGACGGAACCCGTCGGAACCGGTTGCGGCCCGCAGGTCGGCCAGCGGCATGCCGGTGTCGGGCGCGTCCAGCCAGCGCGCATCCGCCAGGTCCTCCAGCCGCAGCGCCGCACGGCGGGCCAGCGGGTGCCCGCCGGGGAGGACGACCGCCAGTTCCCGTTCGGCGACCATGACGGCGGCCGCGGGGGCGGCGTCCAGCCGGAGCGGATCACCCGGGGCGGCCACGCCATCGATCAGACCCAGGTCGAAGGTCCCGGCCGCTACCGCGGCTGGGACGGCGTCCCGGCCGATGACCTGCAGCGTCACCGCCAGCCGGGGATGTGACTGGCGGATGCTCGCCAGCGCCGACGCCGCGAGCCCGGTCATCGCCAGCGGGGCCAGCCCGAACACCAACTGCGCCGGCGGCGGTGCCCCCATCCGTACGACCTCGGCCCGGGCGGCATCCAGCCGCAGGAGGATCGGCCCGGCGTGCTCCAGCAGGCGGGCCCCTGCCTCGGTGACGGTCACCGGCCGTCGGCGCAGCAGCACCGTTCCCAGATCGGCTTCCAGCGCAGCGATCTGCTGCGAGACAGCCGACTGGGTGTAGCCGAGCCGCCGGCGGCAAGCGAGAAGGAGCCGAGCTCAGCCACGGCCATGAACGTGCGCAGGAGGTGCGGGTCCATCGTGCATAAGTATTGCTAATGGAAAGTGCAGTAACAATCGTTGGCGCTGAAGTAGGGGCAGGCTCAAGAATGCAGGCATGAGCTCCCCCGCATCCCCCGCCCCGGCCCGGGTCGCACTGGTCGGCGACCGGTCGCCGCATGTCCGGGCGCACCAGCGCATTCCCGGCCTGATAGACGCGCTGTGCCAGCGCGAGGGCCTGATCCTCGACGCGTATTGGATCGGCAGCGACGAGGTGACCGACCCCGGCGGCCTGGCTGGCTTTGACGGCATCTGGCTCTTGCCCGGCAGCCCCTACCGGAGCGAGGCCGGTGCGTTCGCGGCGGCGCGCTGCGCCCGCGAAGGCCTGATCCCCTTCCTCGGCACGTGTGGCGGATTCCAGCACGCAATGATCGAGTTCGCCCGTGACGTCTGCGGAGTGGACCGGGCCGGGAACGCCGAGATCACGGCCGCCGGCGAGGACCTGGTGATCGTGGCATTGCCGTGCTCGCTGGCCGGGCACGAGCAGGCGGTGCGGGTGGCACCCGGCTCGCTCGCCGAGCGGGTGCTGGGGGCGGAGCGGATAGCGGCGCGCTATCAGTGCTCGTATGGGCTCGCCCCGGCCTACCGTGACCTGCTGGCCGGCCACGGGCTCGTCTTCAGCGGCGAGGACGACGGCGGCGATGTGCGGATCGCCGAGCTGCCGGGCCACCCGTTCTTCCTGGCCACCTTGTTCCAGCCGGAACTGGCAGCGGAGCCGCGCCCCCACCCGATCATCCGTGCCTTCGCGGCGGCCGCCGCCGGCCACGCCCGGCAGGCGCAGGGCAGTCCGCCGGTCGCCGCCCGGCCGTGACCTGGCCGTTGACGAACAGGACCGATTTCCGCTGGCCCCCGCGGCCGCGCCCCGCGGACAAAATTTCGGCATGACCCGGCCAGCCGCTGCCTCGCGCCCATGAACCCCGCCGGGCGGCCCGGCCTGGTGGCGACGTGGGCCGCACTCATCGTTGTGTATATCGTCTGGGGTTCGACCTACCTGGGGATCCGGGTCCTGGTCGGGTTCGTTCCGCCGCTGCTGGCGATGGGCGTGCGGTTCCTGTGCGCCGGGATGCTGCTGGCGGCGTTCCTCGCGATCCGGCACGGGCCCGGCATCCTCCGCGTCCCGCCGCGGCCGTTGCTGTCCGCCGGGGTGATCGGGGTGCTGCTGCTGACCTGCGGCAACGGCGGGGTCGCCGTCGCCGAGCAGACCGTCCCCTCCGGCCTGGCCGCCCGGTCAGGCCGGTCCGCCCAGCCCGGCGATGCCGCGGCCGTCCGGGCCCCGCGCCTCGGCGAAGCCCTCGATCAGGCGGTAATCGATCGCCTGCTCGGCCGTGAGCAGCCGGCCTCGCCGCGCGTCGTCCCGGATCTCATCCACCTCGTGCCCGGTGACCTCCGCGAGCCGGGCGTACAGCTCGGCGAGCATGGCCCGGACCTGTTCCTCGTGGACCGCCACGGCGGTCACCGGGCCGTCGAAGCTCACCTTGGGCTCGGACATCGCGAAAAAGGCGTTCGGGTAGGCCTGGCGGTGGCCGACGGAAGCGAGCACGCCCAGCCCGGGGCCGCTCGTCCGCCCGCCCGCGTAGGCGGTCACCGGGACCCGGAGGGTGTCGAGCACGCCCATGACGGTCAGCGCGGCCGGCAGGTCGGCATCGAGGTTGTGCAGCTCCAGCCGGATCGGCCCCTCCCCCTCCGCGTCCAGGGTGAGCAGCTGGGCGCAGAGCCGGGTGGCCGCCTCGCCGTCCAGCCAGCCGGCCGCCATCACAATGCGCTGGTTCAGCAGCCGCTCGTAGAGCCTGCCCGGCCACTCGCCCTGCTCGACCCATACCCGGGTGGGCTGGATCGCCGGGTTGGGGCGAGGGGGTTGCGGGGGCTGGTCGGGCCGCTCCGGCGGCCCGGGCCGCCAGGGCGGCATCGGCGGCCGGGGCGGGAACGAGCCGCCGCGATATGTGATCATCTCTCGGGTTCTCCTCCCGTCTCGTCCCCGTCCGGGGGACCCTGTGGCCGCCAGGTGATCTGGCTGCCGATCGCGGCGGCGTACCGCTCCAGCGTCGAGGCGCGCACGTCCGCGTCCCCGCTCTCCAGCCGGGCGACGGCCGACTGCGACGTGCCCATGCGGGCCGCCACCTCCGTCTGGGACAGCCGGGCCGACTTGCGCAGCTCGGCCAGTTCCTCGATCAGACGGCGGCGCTCGGCGGCCATCCGCCGGAGGGCCATCTCACGGAACCCGGGCAGCAGCGGCAACGGCAGCCGACCGGGCTCGCCCGGGTCGCCGGTCCCGCCAACCCCACTGGGGTCGCCAGGGCCGCCGGGCCCGCTGGGGCGGCCGAGGTCACCCAGGTCGCCAAAGCTGCCCAGGTGGCCAGCCCGGCCAAGCCCAGCAGTCCCACCAGGGTCAGTGGCTCCCGCAGGCCCGTTCGGGTTCTCACCCCCGCCGGATCGGTCCATATGCCAAACGGTATCTCATAAAAGAGATCTCTCCCGAGAGCTATCGCTCAGAGCGGACGCCCGCCTACCCGTGACGACCGGGTGCACGGCCCCTGTTGACATGCCGCCCATGACCTACCACGGATTTTGGCGCGCCGATCCCAAATCGGACGTGATCATGACCGAGATCCGTGAGGAATGCGCTGATCCGCCCTCGCGGCGGATCTGCCCGAGGACCGGTGACCTGGTGAGTGACGTCGGGCGGCTGCGCGCACCGCACGGGTAACGCCAGTTCTCAGGCGCTGGCCGCCTGATGCGCTGAGGTCAGGGATGCGAACACCACGGTGGAACTGAGGTAACTCCTGGTGGTGTAGTCGAAGGTGCCGCCGCACGTTATGAGGCGCAAGGCGGGGAAGCCGGTCGCGCCGTAAATGGTTCTCGCCGGGAACCTGGTTTTGACGTACCGGCGCACTCCGGTGACGCGGAAAACGGCGGTGATCCCGTTGGCGAGCCTCACGTCGATGCTGTCCCCGGGACGGAGGGCCCCCAGGCGGAAGAAGACAGCAGCTCCCAGGTAGCTGTCGACATGACCCTCGATGACCGACACCCCCCTCTGGCCGGGCGTGGCCGAGTACTTGTACCAGGCCGCCTCATCGGCCCGCGTGTTGAGCGGCGGTACCCGGATCGTGCCGTCCCGGTTGACCCCCAGGCGCAGCAGCTTCGAGTGCACGCCAATGGCGGGGATGTCGACGGACACCGGCAGTGAGCGCCGCAGCGGCGCGTGGGCCTGGCCGCCGAACGGCCCGAGGATGCCCGCCGCCGCCAGGGAGGGCTGCGGCGCATGAACCTGGGCCGCGACCGCGACGCCGATGGTGGCGGCCCCGGCAATGATGAGAAGGACGCAGGCCAGCCCGGCGACACGGCTGCGGAGGCTTGCGAGCCTGTTGGGCGGAGGGGCGTACCCGGCCTCCGGCCAGGACATGACCACCCGGAACCCGGCTATGCGCCGCCAGTTCCCGTCCCGCGACATGGCCACTTCCTTACTTCCCCGGGGTGTGCTGCTCGCGTAGCCTGATGTTCCAGTGATCAAGTCATTGCATGCCGGTGCCGTCCATGGGCTTTACCTTCGCATCTGCGGGGCGCATGAGGAGACTCCATGAAGCTGCGCACAATCATCGCGGGGACGAGGCCCAGCGCGATGTTGAGGGTCATCGGCTGCGGCGTCATGGCCGTACTCGCTTCCGCGGCGATCTCGGCCTGCTCGGGGTCCACGCCGGCAACATCGGCTTCATCCTCACTTCCAGCCGCCGCGGCATCATCAGGCGCCACCGTTAGTCTCCCCGCGAACGAGAGCGGTACTCCCACACCCACCCCGACGCCTACGCCCACCCCCACCCCCACCCCCACCCCGACACCGACTCCGACTCCGACACCCACCCCGACGACGCCCACCGCTGCGCCGGCCACCGGCGGCGGAGGCACAGCCGGGCTCCAGGACGCCGGGCTCTTCATCATCGGCGGGGCAGCCATCCTGGCCGGTGCCGGCGGCCTCGCCTACCGCAGAAGGGCCATCAGGAACCGCTGATGCCCGCGCAGCGGGCGATCCCGCGGCCATGCCTGGCCGACGGGGATAGCGGTCGGCTGAGGAGCGTTCAGGAACAGGGGCGCTTATTGCCGCGTGCCTGCCGGGATGCCGTGTTCGGCGGCCAGCACGGCCTTGAGTGCGGGCGGGCCGCCGCGCCTGGCCTCCAGATGACGGCCGGCGAGCGCCAGCTGGGCGGCGGCGTCGCCCGCGAAGGCGGCCACGCACCGCTCCGGCTCGATGTTGGCCAGCGCCAGGATGGCACCCGCCGCCCCCATCGGCCCAGCCAGGGCGAGCACAGCGGACGAGCCGACGTAGGTCGAACCGCGGTAGTGGGCCAGTTCGTCAAGCAGCCGGTCGGGGTCGCCGGAGGAATCCTTGACCCCGGCCACCGGCAGGCCCGGCAGCGCCTCCACCGGGATGCCCGGCGCGGACACCCGCGGGAAGTGATACGCGAGCACCGGATGGCGGCCGGCCGCACCGGCCACAGCCTGGTAGTACCCGGTGAGGTCCCGGCTTCCCGGCGGCGGGAAGGCAAGCACCGCGTCGGCGCCCGCGCCGATCGCCTCCCCGGTCAGCCCGGCGGCCTGCCGCGCGGACGGCGCCCCGGCACCGGCGATGACCGGGATACCCGGCGGCACCGCCCCCCGCACCGCCTCGATCAGTGCGATGCGCTCGGGCCCGGTCAGGGTGGCAGCCTCACCGGTGGAGCCGCACACGAGCACCGCCTGCATCCCGCGCGCCACCAGGTCACCGGCCAGCTTGCCCGTCGCGCCGGGATCGATCTCGCCGTCGTCACCAAAGATGGTCACCAGCGCGACCCCGACGCCGCGGAACACCCCGGCCGTGGCTCCCGGCCGGTCCTGGCCTGCGCCATCCTGGATGGGAGATGGTTCGTTCACGTCCGCGTCCTCCACGTCCTCCGCGTTCGGCCGCCAGTGGCACTCCTTTTGATCGTATCCGCGGCCTCTCCGGCCGCCAGTGCGGCGCAGGTGGACGTTCCGGACCGGGCGGGCGGGATGCGATGGGCAGGTGATCGCCCGGCCGGGCAGACGGAATAATGCCCGCAGGAGCCTGGACGAGGGGTGGCGGCAAGGTGACGGCAGTGCGCTGGGGAGTCATCGGCACGGCGGGGATCGCGCGCAAGAACTTCCTGCCGGCGGTGCGCGAGGCGGGCGGGGAGGCAGCCGCCGTGGCGGGCCGCGACGCCGACCGGACGAGCAGGTGGGCGCGCGACAATGCAATCGGCCGGGCCGTCGTCGGCTATCAGCAGCTGATCGACGACCCGGGGGTGGACGCCCTGTACATCCCGCTGCCGAACGCGCTGCACGCGGAGTGGACGATCCGGGCCCTGCAGGCCGGCAAGCCCGTTCTGTGCGAGAAGCCTTTGACGGGCTCGCTGGCCGAGACGGAGCAGGTTCTTGCCGTGGCCCGCGAGACCGGCACCCCGCTGTGGGAGGCCTTCGTCTTCCCGTTCCACGACCAGATGCGGCGGCTCCGCGAGCTGCTGGCCGACGGCGTGATCGGCAACCTGCGGGAGATCCAGTCGAACTTCCATTTCGCCATGACCCGGCGGGACACCAATATCAGGATGTCGGCGGAGCTGGCCGGTGGGGCGCTCCTCGATGTCGGCTGCTACCCGGTCCGGCTCGCCCGCGACCTGTTCGCCGCCGAGCACACCAGCGCCTGGGCGACCGCCGACTACGACCCCGGCGGCGTCAACATGGGCACCTGGGGATGCCTCGGCTTCCCGGGCGGCCGCCGCCTGCTGCTGTCGTGCGGCTTCAACCGGGCGCAGGACACGTTCAGCCGCCTGCTGGGGACCACCGGGCAGATCAACATCACCAACCCGTTCCATCCCACCCGGCAAGACCGGTTCGAGGTCCACGTGGAGGGCAGCGAGCCGTCTGTCCATCCCGGCGCCGGTCCTAATGAGGAGTCGTTCACCCCGGCGGTCCGGCATATCCAGGCCGTGGTCAAGGGGGAGGAGGAGCCCCGCCTGCTGGCGATCGACACCTCGCTCGGCTCCGCCCGGGCGCTGGACGAGTTGACCCGCAGCGCGGCCGCCCAGGCGAGTGTTCCCGCTCCCTGACCCGTCCCGCTCCCTGACCCGTCCCGCTCCCCGGCCCGCCCGCTCCACGGTCCGGTTTGACAGCCGTCCCCGCCAGCAGGCCCGGTACCGGGAGCCCGGAAACGGCGCTCCCACCGGCCGGTTCGATTGCTAGGTCTCTCCGGGGGATCCGGCCTTCTCCTCTGCGCGAGGCTTCGCTTCCCCTGCCCCGGAGGCCGCCGACACGCCGGCGACATCCACCTGGTCGACCACCGGGACCTGGATATCGAGGCGGTTGGCGACGAGCACCCCTTCGTCCCCGGCCACCAGCACCGCCGCGACCGGCACCCCCGTCCGGATGAGGCCGCGCAGCCGCTCCGCCGCGCGGGCGTAGCCAAGCCCGGGCGGGACGGTGGCGATGACCGCGCCCACCGGCGCGGCGGCGGGGAGCGGGCCATCCAGCCACAGCGGCGTCCCCACACAGGCGCCGCTGCCCCCGGGCGTGGCCACCCCGGCGGCCAGCAGCCGCAGCCTGCCGGTGGGCGGCGGCAGCTGCGGGACCGTCACGGTGGTGGTGTCCACCGCCCGCAGCGGCGCGACCCTGGCCTCGTCCACCTGGCAGCCGAGCCGCCGCTCCAGCCGCCGGACCAGTGCGGCGGCGCCGCGCAACGACTCCGGTGACCCCTTGCGGCCCCGGGTGGGCAGCCGGTCCGTGCCGAGCAGCCGGCCGTCTGCCACCACGGCAACCTCGGTGGTGGCGTTGCCGACATCCACCCCCACGATGACCGGCATCGTGTCAGCCCGTCATGCGGACAGTCCACGGCGGGCGTAGACCTCCGCCGCCTCCGTGAGCAGCGCGGCGCAGCGCGGCAGTCCCCGGCCGGCCAGCTCCCCCGCCATCGCCGTGAGCTGCTTGGGGGTGACGGCGCCCCGGCGGAGCGCCTCGATCCGCTCCACTGGCACGGTCCGCAGCCCGCCGTCGATCCCCCAGTCCCGCTGCATGGCCAGGAAATCGTCGATGTCCTCGGCATTAAAGTTGCTCGGGCCGAACACGTTGTCGTAACGCTGGATGCTGCCGAACCCGCTGAACATGAAGTCCGATCCGGCGAGCACGATCGGCAGCGTCCGGGAGGTGCGGCGGCGCTCATCACCCGGGTGCCGGCCCCCCCTGGCTCCGTAGGAGCGCGGGCACGCCGACCACCCGGGAGAGGTCCCGCTCGATCTTGCCCTTGCTGATGAAGGTGCCGCCGCCACGGCCGGGCACGCGGCGCACCATGCCGTTCTCCGCCAGCACGGCGAGGGCCTGCCGCAGGGTGGCCCGGCTGACTCCCAGCTCGGCGGCGAGCGCCCGCTCGGCGCCGAGCCGCAGCTGCCCGGCCGAGATCTGGCCGACGAGGATGCGGCGCACTTCTTCTGGGGTGCGGCCGCGTTCGCCAGTGGTCATCAGCCGTCCAGTGCCTCGAGCGATTCGGGGAGCACCTGGCCGCCGTCCACCACGATCGTCTGCCCGGTGATGTAGCCGGCCTCGTCGCTGGCGAGGAACAGCGCCGTGTGGCCGATGTCGTCCACGGTGCCCAGCCGCCGCAGCGGGATCGACGCCGTCATCCCGGCCTGGTAGTCCTCGCCGAGGTCGGCCAGGCCCTCGGTGATGATGTTGCCGGGCATCACGGCGTTGACCGTGATGCCGCTGGCCGCCAGCTCGATCGCGGCGGTGCGCATGAAGCCGAGCTGGCCGGCCTTGCTGGCGCCGTAGTGGGCCCAGCCGGGGAACCCGGTGATGGGGCCGGTGATGGACGAGGTGAGGATGACCCGGCCCCGCCCGGAGGCGGCCAGGGCCGACAGGCACGCCTGCACCGACAGGATGCAGCCCTTCAGGTTGGTGCCGAGCACCTGGTCGATCTGGGCGTCGGTCATGTCGGCCAGCTTGACATCGGGGAAGATCCCGGCGTTGGCGCACAGCACGTCGATGCCGCCAAGGCGGTCGGCCGCCGCCTGGGCCATCAGCTCGCAGTCCTCGCGCCGGCTGACGTCGGCGAGGAAGTAGGAGACCTCGGCCCCGCCCGCGCCCAGGTCCGCCACCGTTGCCTTTGCCGCCTCCTCGTCCCGGCCGGTGACCAGGACGCGCGCCCCGCTGCGCGCGAACACCGCGGCGATTCCCTTGCCGATGCCACGGGTCGCACCGGTGACCACCACTGCCCGGCCGGCGATGGATGTGAACATGCCCCTCTTCCCTTCCGTTGGCGGCGGCCCGTCGGCGGGCCGGCTGTTAGCGCGCGCCGGCCCGGCTGAGGTACCTCTCGGCCAGGTCGCAGCTGTCCCGGGTGTACCCGGCTCCAAGTTCCTGCGCGATGTCCACCGCCGAGTGCGAGCCGATCCACGCGACCAGCAGCAGGCGCCGGAACAGGATGAACGTCCAGATCTCCGCCTCGTCCGCCGCGGGCAGGGCGGCCACCCGGCGGTAGCCGGTGAGCCAGGCGTCCATCAGCTCCGGAACCTGCGGCTCGTGCTCGAAAAAGCTCACCGAGGTGCCCGCGTCGTACAGGTACCAGCTGAAGCCCGAGTCGTCGAAGTCGATGACGCTGACCCGGCCGTCGTCCACGAGCAGGTTGGCCAGCCGGGTGTCGGCGTGGATGAGGCCGTACCGGCCGGGGCCGGTGCCGAACGCGGCCAGCCGGGCGCGCAGGGCGGCGTCGAGCCGCCCCAGCACCTCGTGTTCCGCCGGGCCGACGCCGGTCCCGTCCTGCCACCGGCCCCAGCGCGCCTGGGTGCCGAACGCCGCGTCGTAGTCCCAGTGGAACCGGGTGAACCCGGCCGGGCGGGCCCAGCGCCTGGCGTGCTGATGCATGCGGGCGGTGATCTCGCCGAGCTCGGCGAAATGCTCCACCGAGTCACCGACCGGTTCGGTGCCGGGCAGGAACTCGAACCGCACGCAGTTGCGCCGCTCACCGCTGGCCTCGTCGGCCGCGGTCACGACCCGGCGGCCGTCGGTGGCGGCCAGCACCCGCGGCGTGCGCACCCCGGCCTCGGCCCGCAGCGCGTCCATCCAGGCCAGTTCGGAGGCGATCGCCGGCTCGGTGTGGTAGCCGTGCCGGTGCACCCGCAGGACCGACGGCCCGGCGTCGGGGTCTTCCACCAGGTAGGTGGCGTTCTCCGAGACGTTGAGCAGGCGGACGGTGGTGGCGGGGTGGCAGCCGTAGGCGGCGAGCGCCTGCTGCGCGCACCGGGTGACCCGCTCCAGCACATCACCGGCGGCCGACAGATCGTGAAGCTCCATGCCCGTCATCCCTCACCGTGCTCGCGGCCCTCGACCGCGCCGTCTTCAGGAGCCGAGCCGGGCGGGGAAGCCGCCGGTGGCGATCGGCCCCCAGCGCCGCGGCGTGAGCCTGATCAGCGACTTGCCCTGGCGCCGCATCGCGGCCCGGTACTCATCCCAGTCCGGATGCTCGCCGGAGATGCTCCGGTAGTACTCGACCAGGGGCCCCAGGGCCCCTGGCAGGTCGAGCACCTCGGCGTCGCCGTCGATCTGCAGCCAGGGGCCACCGAAGTCGTCGGAGAGCACCACCACGCTGGCGGTGCCCGAGCGCCGGGCGTTCACCGTCTTCGCCCGTTCGGGATACGTCGCGATGCACACCCGGCCGCCGCCGTCGATACCGCAGGTCACCGGGGATGCCTGCGGGCTGCCGTCGGATCGGGTGGTGATCAGGATGGCGTCGTGCCGGTGCCGCGCGAACTCGAGCATCCCGGCGCGGTCCACCCGCGTGCTGGTAGCGATCTGCGGCGACATGCCCGCGAGCCTACGCCGGCCACCGCCTGCGCTGGGGCGGGCCGACGCCACTGCCCGGGCCGACGATGCTGCCCGGGCCGACGACACTGCCCGCCGGGCCTGGGCCGATGCGGCATGCTAATGACCTGTGAAGCTCTGGGAGCGGGCGCGCGTCAGCCTTGCGCTGCGGGCCGCCGCGGTGCTGGCCGCAGGGGCGCTGGCCGCCGGCTGCGCGCACGGTCCGGCCGGGCCAGTTGCCGGGCCGGCCGCGGGCGCCACCAGACCGGCCGCGGGCGCCACCCGCCCGGGCGCGGGCAGCACGGTGGCCCCGTCGGTGGCGGCGGCCACGCGGCCGGCCGACCCGCTGGCCGGGCGGCAGCTCATCACCGTGAGCGCGGCTTCCTACGGCGCGACCTACGCCACGCTGACCGCCTACCGGCGCTCGGCCGGGCACTGGCGGCAGGTCTTCGGCCCCTGGACGGCGCGGATCGGCCGGGGCGGGTTCGCCCCGCCGGGGCTCAAGCGGGAGGGCGACGGCCGCACCCCGTCGGGAACGTTCGGCTTCGGGTTCTTCTTCGGCGTCCTGCCCGATCCCGGGGTCAGGTTCCGCTACCGGCAGTCGCAGCCCTACGACTTCTGGGACGACGATCCGGCCAGCCCTCGCTACAACGAATGGGTCAACCAGCGGCGGGCGAATCCCGGGCTGAGCCCGGAGCCGATGGACGTGTCCGGCTACGACTACGGCGCGGTGATCGCCTATAACACGGCCCGCACCCCGGGCCTGGGCAGCGGCATCTTCCTGCACGTGAACATCGGCATCGCCACCGCCGGCTGCGTGACCCTGCCCATGGGCGAACTGCTCCGGGTGCTGCGCTGGCTGAACCCCGCCCGGTCGCCGCAGATCAGCATGGGCGTCGGCGTCGGCGTCAGCGCTGGGACGTGACCGGGCAGGCGCGCCGGTAGCTTCGGGCCGCCCAGCGGGCAGATTCATCAGCATGGGCGATGACCTGGTGACGATGTTCCTGTGCGGGGATGTGATGACCGGCCGCGGTGTGGACCAGATCCTGCCCCACCCCGCTGACCCGCAGCTGCGTGAGTCCTACATCCGGGAGGCGACGGGCTACGTCGCGCTGGCGGAGGCCGCCAGCGGCCCGATCCCCCGCCCGGTGGGCCCGGCGTGGCCGTGGGGCGACGCGCTCGACGTGCTCGGCGACCTGGCGCCGGACGTCCGGCTGATCAACCTGGAGACCAGCATCACCCGCAGCGGCGACTTCGCGCCGGGCAAGCAGGTCCACTACCGGATGAACCCCGCCAACATCGGCTGCCTGACCGTGGCCCGGCCGGACGTCTGCGCCCTGGCGAACAACCACGTGCTGGACTTCGGGCGCAGCGGCCTGGCGGAAACCCTGGACACGCTGGCCCGCGCCGGGCTGCCCGCGGCCGGGGCCGGCCGGGGCGCGGCCTCGGCGCGGCGGGCGGTGGCGGCCGGCCCGGCCGGCCGCCACCGGGTGGGCGTCGTCTCCTGCGGGACGGGCTCGTCCGGTATCCCGCCCCGGTGGGCGGCAGGCCCGGCGCGGCCCGGCATCGACCTGCTTCCCAGCCTCTCCCGGCACGCCGCCGACCAGTTAGCCGACCGGGCCCAAGCGGGCGGGGAACCCGGCGGTCTCACGGTGGTCTCGCTGCACTGGGGCTCGAACTGGGGGTATGAGGTCGGCCGGGATCAGGTCGCCTTCGCCCACCGGCTGATCGATACCGGGGTGGGCCTGGTGCACGGCCACTCGTCACACCACCCGCGCCCGATCGAGGTGTACCGCGGGAGGCTCATCCTCTACGGCTGCGGCGACTTCATCGATGACTACGAGGGCATCGCTGGCCACCGGGAGTACCGGGACGACCTGCGGCTCATGTACTTCGCCTCGCTCCGGCGCGGCACCGGCGAACTCGCCGAACTTCGGATGGTGCCGATGCAGGCACGTAAGCTGCGGCTGTCGCACGCCTCCGGGCCGGACCGGCGGTGGCTGGCCGCGACGCTCGGCCGGATCAGCCGCCCGTTCGGTGCGGCGGTGGAGCTGACGCCCGACGGTTTGCTCGTGCTTCACCCGCCCGCTGGCCGACGGTAGCGCGCAGGCCTCAAGATGGTGATAGCGCAAACAGCGGACACCAGATGCGAACCCGGGACATCAGGAGCTCAAGACCATGACGCCAGACACCACCCAGTCGGCCGGAACGCTGCATGTTACCGACAGCAGGACCGGCCGCAGTTACGACCTGCCGATCACCGACGGCGCCATCAGGGCCCTGGACCTGCGCCAGATCAAGGTTTCCGGCGATGACTTCGGCCTGCTCGCCTATGACCCGGCGTTCATGAACACGGCCAGCTGCCGCAGCGCGATCACCTTCATCGACGGGGAGAAGGGGATCCTGCGCTACCGCGGCTACCCGGTCGACGAGCTCGCCGACAGCGTCTCCTTCCTCGACGTCGCCTACCTGCTGCTGCGCGGCGAGCTGCCCGACAAGGAGGACTCCGCCGCGTGGTCAGATGAGATAACCCACCACACCTACGTTCACGAGAACGTCAAGAAGTTCATAGATGGCTTCCACCACGACGCCCACCCCATGGGCATCCTGGTCAGCTCCATCGCGGCGCTGTCCACGTTCTACCCGGGCGCCAAGGACATCTCCAACGCCGACGACCGCCACCTGCAGGCGGTGCGGCTGATCGCCAAGATCCCGACGCTGGCGGCGTTCGCCTACCGGCATGCCCTGGGCCTGCCGTACAACTACCCCGACGGCGAGCTGTCCTACACCGGGAACCTGCTCAGCATGTTCTGGAAGATGACCGAGCCCAGGTACCAGCCGGACCCGGTGCTTTCCCGCGCGCTGGACGTGCTGTTCATCCTGCACGCCGATCACGAGCAGAACTGCTCAACCAGCGCCATGCGGGGGGTCGGCAGCTCACGGGTCAACCCGTTCTGCGCCGCCGCCGCTGCCGCCGCCGCACTGTACGGCCCGCTGCACGGTGGCGCGAACGAGCAGGTCCTGCGGATGCTGCGCGACATCGGCTCGGTGGACAACATCCCGGCCTACATCGACCGCGTGAAGGGCGGTGAGCTGCGGCTGATGGGCTTCGGCCACCGGGTCTACAAGAACTTCGACCCGCGGGCGACCATCATCAAGCAGGTCGCCGAGGAGGTGTTCAAGATCACCGGGCGCAACCCGCTGATCGACATCGCCCTGGAGCTGGAGCGGATCGCGCTCGCCGACGAGTACTTCATAAACCACAAGCTGTACCCGAACGTGGACTTCTATTCCGGCATCATCTACCAGGCGATGGGCTTCCCGGTGGAGATGTTCCCGGTGCTGTTCGCGATCGGCCGGATGCCGGGCTGGCTGGCCCAGTGGGAGGAGGGCATCACCGATCCCGAGCAGAAGATCTCCCGGCCGCGGCAGATTTATGTGGGCGAGGGGCTCCGGCACCTCAGCAATCAGCAAGGCGGCTGAACGATCCTGACGGGTGGCTCCCCGGCGGTGCGCGGGGCGCTGCCGGAATAGTGCCTGCTGGCTGGCGGCCGGGCGACGCCGCTGCGATAACAGGCGCGCGAGCGATGTGGCAGGCGTCCGCCCACCGCCCCGGCAGGCCCTTTTCCATAACATTTTGGCAACGAGAGTCGCCGTGATAACGCCACGCCCGGATAACCCGGTCAGCCCGCGCCGGGCCTGCCGCCAGCTGGGATTTAGAAGATCCCGGGCAGGAGCGCCGCGGTCCTGATCCGGTAGGCGCCGTAGCCGGGCAGGACCGCCAGCAGCAACTGCTCCTCCCGCACCGCCCGGTAGACCTGCAGCGCACAATCCCGAGCCAGACAACGATGGCGGCCACGCTGTGGGCGGCGATGGCGAGCCCCAGCGAGGACACGATCTCCCCCACGTACAGGGGGTGCCGGATCCACCGGTACGGGACCCCGGTCGGCCACGTCGCCGGCCTGCGCGATCACTGACAGGTTGCGGCCGAGGGAGCGCAGCGACCATATCGCCCAGGCTGTGCCGGCCAGCAGCAGCACATCGGACACGCCCTGCCACACCGCCCCCGGCGGCGCGGCGCCCGGTACGACCGGCGGTGTCAACCTGCGGGGGGGCTTGCGCGTCAACGTGGTGCATCAATGCGGTGGTCCCAGGGCCGGGAAGTCGCCGGGCATGGCACCTGCTTCGAGATGACCGGTGGCGTGGCCGTGGTGACAATGTGATCGGCGAGGGGTTCGCGGAGGTCCTCACCGCCGCGCAGGAAGGCAGCGAGGCGGCGTTGTCGCGGCTCTGGCGGGACGGTAACCCAGCCCTCCTGCGCTACGCGCGTGTGATCGCGGCCGAAGGCGCCGAGGATGTGGCGGCCGAGACCTGGCTGCAGGTCGTGCGCGGCCTGTCCGATTTTCGCGGGGATGAGCAGGCGTGGCGGGCCTGGCTGTTCACCACCGCCCGCCGCCGCGCCATCGACCTCGCCAGGCGCCGGTCACGACGCCCGGCGGGGCCGCTGGATGAGGTGCCTGCCGGGCTGCTGCCGGCCGCGCCGGATGCCGCTGACCTGGCGATCGAGCGGATAAGCACCCGCTCGGCCATCGCGCTGCTGGCCGGGCTGCCCGCCATCCAGGCTGAAGTGATCTTGCTGCGGGTGGTGGCCGGGCTGGACACCGAGGCCGTCGCGCTGCTGGTGGGACGCAGCCCCGGCGCGGTCAGGGTGGCCGCCCACCGGGGCCTGCGGCGGCTGGCGGGGATGCTGGCCGAGGCGGGTGTAACGCTGTGACCGGACGCGACGTTCCAGACGGTGACATGCCGAACTTCCCATGGCCGACGCACAGGATGAGCTCGTGACCGGTGACCCGTCCCTGGCCGAGCTGCTCGCGTGGGCGGAGTTCACGCCAGGCTCGGCGCCGGAGATGAAGCCGGTGGGGGAAATCCTGGCGGCGCTGACGGCAGGGCCAGCCGACGATGAGCTGGTGGACGAGGCCGCGGCGCTGGCCGCGTACCGGAACCGGGACGGCGTGCCGCGCCCGGCCACCCGGGCCCGCCGCCGCAAACGGCGTCCGCTCTTCCCATTCCTGTCGGCCGGGCCGCCGCCACTGTGACCGCCGCCGCCGCGGTGCTCATCATCGGCGCGCTCGCCACCGCCGCCTACACCCAGGCGCTGCCCGCACCGGTCCAGCGGCTCGCCCACGTCATCATCGGCGCGCCGACCCCCGGGAGCGGGTCGGCTACGGGCCCCTCCCCGGCCGGCCGGGACACGGCCGGCCCGGGCGCGACCGGCCCGAACGGCGGAACCGGCCGGGCCGGGGGACGCCGACCGGCCGGGCGTACCCGTCCCCCACGCCGCACGCCTCCAGCAAGCCCAGCTCGCACCCGACGAACGGAAACGGCAACGGCAAGGGGAACGGCAAGGGCAAGGGGAACAGCGACAGCACGCCGACCCCCCAGCCATGACGCGGCGCTCACCGCACCCCCAGCGCCTCCCGCGCAGTAACGGCGGCGGGCCGGATGCGATGTGAAACGCTGGCGCGGCGAACCGGGCACAGGCGCTGATGACGGCCATCCACTACGGCCTGATCGGGTACTCCGGCACCGCCTCCTACGACGGGGGCAATCCCTACGGGAACCGCGTTATCGGGACCTTCCGCCCCCGGGTGGCCAGCGAGAGGGCAGTCGCGCGGACGGGGGCCGCGTTATGCCGACTCCGCCCCGTGCACGCGCACGTCAGCCGCGTGGGTGAACAGCACCCCGCGATGCCATCGGGATGAGCCGTAACCGGGCGGGGCTGCCGGTTGTACGATGCCGTCGTACTGATCAGGGGCGGGGAGCCGGGCAATGAGTGTGCAATTCGGCGTTGACGCGTCGAGCTTTCAGGGCAACGTGAACTGGGCGCGGACCGACAGCACAACCTCGTTCGGCTGGGAAAAGGTCACGCAGGGCTCGCGGAGAACGGCCAGCCGCGGGTACGTCAACCCGTTCTGGGCCGGCCCATCCGGTCACAGCAAGCGGGCGATGGCGGAGCGGGCGGCCGCGAGCGGCTTCGTGCCCGGCGGCTACCTGTTCCTTGAGGCGGGAGACGGCGCGGGGCAGGCCGACTTCTTCCACGCCACGGCCGGTGACATGGCCGGGTTCGCCATCGCTGTTGACGTCGAGCCCGCCGCCGGGTCGGAGCCGACCGCGGCCGACGCCCACGCCTGCGTGGCCCGGCTCCGCGAGCTGTATCCCTCGCACCCGATCATCGGCTACATCCCGCACTGGTACTGGGGCAATCAGAGCACGCGTTTCGTGGACGTGCTCTGGGCCTCGGATTACGTCACCGGGACCGGGCCTCCGGCCACGCTGTACAAGAAGGTGACCCCCGGCATGTGGGCTGCTTACGGTGGCCGCGCGCCGGCCCTGCTGCAATTCACGAACGCCGCCACCGTCCCGGGAGTCGCCGGCAAGGTGGACTGCTCAGCGTTCCGGGGCACGGTGGCCCAGCTCCGGGACAAGCTTCTGCCGAACGAGTCCCGATCTGCCGCGGAGGACCTGATGCAACCCGGTTTCCTGCTCACTGGCGAGGGCGCCGTCACCCCGGTCGCCATTCCCAACGGGGCCAAGCGGCTCCGGTTCTTCTCCAACCGGCCCGCGCAGGTCAAGGTCGACCTCATCGGCGTCAGCGAGCCGACCTCGACCCTGACGCTCGGGTACGAGCACGGCGCCCAGGGCGTCGCGACCGGCGGGGCGCTCGCCGCCGTTGTCCACCGGGTGGACGCCGGCGACAACGAGGTGTCCTACGTGGTCACCGGCTTATCAGCGCCCCGCCGGCCGCACCCCCCTGGGGTGAGCTATGGCCGGACCTCGTACACCAGGTTGAACGGGGTCTCGGCGGCGCGCCGGAACCTGGTGAACCCGGCGTCGGTCACGACCTGCCTGATGGCGGCCTCGCCGGCCTGCGCGCCGAGCGCGTAGCCGCCGGTCTGGGACAGCGCGTTCGGCACGCACAGCAGCGTGGAGAAGTTGTAGTAGACGCGGCCCACCGGGTTCAGGTTGCCGGCCGTGTCGTCGGCCGCATACGGCTCGACCACCAGCCAGGTGCCGTCCGGCTTGAGCGCCTGGCGGATGTGCCTGGCCGCCGCCAGCGGGTCGCCCATGTCGTGCAGGCAGTCGAACGTCGCGGCGAGGTCGTACCCGGAGCCGGAGAACGACGCCGCCGAGGCGACCTCGAAGCTGGCCCGGTCAGCAACCCCCGTGTTGACCGCCCGCTTGCGCGCCAGCTCAATCGACTGATCGTGGTAGTCCGAGCCGGTGAAGTGCGAGTTCGTGTACTCCTGCGCGAGCAGGATGGTCGATGCGCCCAGCCCGCAGCCGATGTCGGCGACCTTCGCGCCGGCCCGCAGCTTGTCCTGCACGCCATCCAGCGCCGGGATCCAGGACGGGATGAGGTTGGCGATGTAGCCGGGCCGGAAGAACTGCTCGCAGCCGACGAAGACGTCCGCGTCGTGCTCGTGCCAGCCGATGCCGGCGCCGGTCCGGAACGCCTCGGTGATCCGCGGCTCCGCATGCAGCGAGCCCAGGGCCAGCACGAACGCGCCGGGCGCGTAGACGCCGCCGTCGGGGTTGGCCAGGGCGAACGCCTGCTCCTCGGTCATGGAGTAGGTGTCGCTGGCTGGGTCGTACTCCACGTAGCCGCCGGCCGCCTGGCCGCGCAGCCATTCGGTGATGTAACGCGGGCTGGTCTGGGTGCGCGCGGCCAGCTCGTCGGCGCGCGCGGGCTGGCCCGCCAGCGCCTTGTAGAGACCGAGCCGGTGCCCGATCACCACGTTGCCCGCCGCCACCGTCGCCCCGAGGTCCGATACGAATCGGCCGAGGAACTCCTGCAGCTTGTCCATGTCCAGAGCCATGATGAGCCTCCCATTGCTTGTTTGCGAGTTCGCTGGCCAGGCTGCGTCACGCTGTTGCGCTGGCATTGCAAGCTGGCTGCAACGGGAGAGAAGAAGGGTTACGCCGGCCGGGCTAACCGGAGGTCGCGCTGGACGGACCTGGCCTCGCGCAGGACGTGCGGCAGGCCGTGCTCGCGGGCCAGCCGCGCCGCGTCGCGGAGCTCCGCGGCGGCCGGCTCGCGCTCGCCCAGCCGGACGAGCGCGCGCCCGTCCACGGCGAGCGCCGCCGCGAGCGTGGCGATCCACGGCTCCCGCTGCGCCAGCGCCAGCAGCGGGGCCAGCACGGCGCGGGCCCGTTCCGGCTCGCCGTGCCCCAGCCAGGCGCGGGCAACCGACAGGTAGGCCTCGTCGCCCAGCACCCAGGCCGCACCGTCCGGGATGCTGGCCGTATCCAGCAGTCCCGTGGCCTGGTCCAGCACCGCCCGCGAGCCGGTGGCCGCGGCCAGCGGCGCGGCGCAGCGCAGCACGTAGCTCTCTACCCCGGCGCCCTCGGCCGCCGCGAGGCCGTGCTCGAAGAGCTTGATCGCCTCGGCCCGGTCGCCGGCCAGCAGCAGCGTGCCGCCGAGCATGGCGCTGCCAACGGCGAGGCACCAGGGGTGTGGGTACCGCTCGGTCAGGGCCAGGGCGCGGCGGCCCTGTGTCACCGCCTCATCGTCGTGGCCGCGCAGCCGCGCGAGCCAGCCGAGGTGCGCCACGTAGTAGGAGGTGAGATGGGGGTAGCCGCCGCGGCGGTTGGCCTCGATGCCCGCCTGGATGGCCTGCCCGGCGCCGTCCCAGTCCGCCGCCGCGACGCATACGAATGACGACTCGAACTCGGTCCACTGCAGCCGGAACAGATCACCCAGCCGGCGCACCAGCGGGCCGAGCTCGGCCAGCACCTCGCGCAGGGCGGGGACGGCGCCGACGCCGACGTAGACGGTCTTGATCCCGTCGAGCCCAGCCGCCACTGCCTGCTCATCTCCGGACGCCCGGCCGGCCGCCAGCCCCCGCAGGCCGTAATCGAGCGCCAGGTCATAGTCCAGCCGGTTGGCCGCGACGACGGCCAGCCGGGACAGCAGGTCGGCCTCGCTGGCCCGGTCACCGAGCGATTCGGCGATCTGCAGCCCCCGCTCAAGGTTGTTCCCGTTGTAGGTGACCGGCAGGCCCAGCGAGACGGGAACGTCTCCGCCGAGTCCGCGCAAGGCGAGCATCTCCAGCCGCCGGTCCCCGGCGGCGCGGGCGCCGGCCGCGGCCCGCGTCAGGTCGTCGAGCGCGGCATCAAGGACGCCCACCGCCTCACGTGCCCGGCCCCGTACCAGCAGGGCGCGGGCGGCCACCTCGGCATCACCGCCGCGCTCCGCGGCGTCGTGCGCCTGGGTGGCCAGCGTGACCGCGTCGGTCGCCGCGTGCCGCCGCATGGCTTCTTCCGCCGCCCGCAGCCATGCGCGGGCCGCGCGCGGCCAGTCGCCCGCGGCCGCCGCGTGCCGCGCCAGCGACTCGGGCTGCCCGGTCAGCAGGTCCGCGGCCCGGCGGTGATACGCCAGCCGCGCCGGTTCGGGCGTGCTCGCGTACAGGACCTCGCGGATGAGGTCGTTGGCGAACTCGTAGTCGCGGCCGCTGATCACGAGCAGCCGCGCGTCCAGCGCCACTTCGCACAGCTCCAGCGAGGCCGCGGGCGTCAGGTCGAGCAGGGCGGACAGGGCGAGTGGGTTGACCGTGGCACCGAGCACCGCCGCGGCCCGCAGCAGCGTTTCCGCGGCCGGGCCGGTCCGGCGCACCCGGGCCTGCACGGCGCCGAGCAGCGATTCGGGCAGGCCGTCGTCCCCCCCGGCCAGCGCACGCAGCGACTCGACGACAAAGAACGTGTGGCCACCGGTGCGCCGCAGGATAGTGTCGGCGAGCCCGGCCTGGCCCGCCTCGCTGGCCAGCTGCCGCACCGCTTCCGGGCCGAGCGGGCCGACCTCGATCCGGCGGGCCACCGGTGCCAGCGCGGCGCCGATCTCCGCGTCGTTCTCGGCCCGGACGGTGGCCACCGTCAGCAGCCGGGAGCCGGGAACGTGCCGGCCAAGGTAGTGCAGTAGCTCGACGGTGGACTGCCCGGCGTACTGGAGATCGTTCGACGACCAGCAGGACCGGGCTGCGCGCGGCCAGGCCGCGCAGCAGCGCGGTCACCGCCTCGAAGGCCCGCCGCCGTTCCATCTCGACGCTGCCCCGCCAGGCCGGCGACGGGTCGAGCAGCGCCGCGGCCTCGGGTAGCAGCGCCGCCGCCGCCGACGCGTGCTCGCCGAGCAGCTCGCCCAGCGTGGCCGCGGGCGTCCGGGTGACGACCGGCATGATCGCCTCGATGACCGGCTGCAGGAACAGCGACCGCTCAGTCTCGTAGCAGCGCGTCCGTAGCACGGTCGCGCCGTCGGCCTCCGCCTCGGCCCCAATAAGCTCAGCCAGCGCGGTCTTCCCGATCCCGGCCTCCCCGACGATCATGACCAGGCCGGGCTCTCCCCCTGTCGCGGCGTGCCAAGCCGCCCGCAGCGCACCGATCTCGGCGTCCCGTCCCGCCAGCGCTAGGCCGGACGCCGCTATCCGTCCCAGACCAGGGATGCCAGTCGCTGTACTGCCCATCCCCAGGGCCGCTGTCCTGTCAGCGCCCGAAAGGGCCGCAACTGCGCGGCCAGCTCCGTCTGGCCCGGCCTGCGCCGCGCCCGGCGACGCGACAACGGGACCACGGCCGCCGCCTCCTGCCGGTGCGACAGTCTGCTCGCGCAGGATCGCCAGGTGTAGCGCCCGTGTCTGCGGCGCCGGGTCAGTGCCGAGTTGCTCGCCGAGCCGCTCGCTCAGCGCTGCGTAGGCGGCGAGCGCTTTGGCCTGCTCGCCGGCTGCTGCCGCCGCCGATATGTACCAGCGGTGGGCCGTCTCGTCGAGCGGATCGGCCGCCATCGCCGCCTCGGCGTAGCGGGCCGCACTGGGCGCGTCGCCGGTACCAAGCGCGGCCTCGGCCGCGACCAGGCGGCCCCGGTGCAGCAGCCGACGCAGCTCCTCACGCGCTGGATCTGCCCATGCCGCATACGGCTCCTCGGCCAGTGCCGTGCCCGCGGACAGCAGCCCGAGCGCCCGCTCGGCCGCCGCGAGGGCCACGGCCGCGGCGGTCCGCACGGTCCGCTCCGCGCGGTCGCAGTACCCGGCCGCGGCATCGAGGTTGACGCCGACGCCGCGCCCGACAGCTAGGCGGTAGCCCTGTCGGCCGCCCTGGATGACTCCGGCCCCCAGGACCGCGCGGAGCCTGCTGACCAGCGTGGCGACGTTCTGCTCGGCCGCTGCCGGGGGATTAGCGTCCCACAGGACCTCCACGATCCGGTCCACGGGAACGAGCGTGGGCCTCTCCACAGCAAGCAGCTTCAGCAGTGTCCGGGATTTGCGGCTGCCAATCTGCCCTTCGGGCAGCTCGGTACCGCCTCGGGCGACCCCGAACTCGCCGACGAGACGCAACTCCACCTGCGACGGGCCCACAGCCTGCGTGGGTGCGCTCCCCCCCACGACACGCTTTTACCCCCCACTGGGTCATGGCCGGGTATTCAAGTGCTACTGACATCGTCAAGATGTCGATGCTGATCGCTGACTGACGTGCCGGGGAGCTCCGCCGTGATGGTGGTGCCGTGGCCGGGGGCGGAGTGGACCTCCAGCCGGCCGCCGAGGGCCGCGAGCCGGTCGGCCATGTTCCGCTGACCGGACCCCAGCGGGGTGTGGCGGGCGTCGTAGCCGGCCCCGTCGTCGGACACGGTGAACCGCAGCGTCCCGTCCTGCGCCTGCAGCCAGATGCGGGCCTGGGTGGCGTGGGCGTATTTGGCGATGTTCTGCAGCGCCTCCAGGCAGCAGAAGTACACCGCCGCCTCGGTGTCCTGCCCGAACCGCCCGATCCCGTCGGCGTCGACCGTCACCGGCACCGGGGACTTGTTCGCCTGGGCGTTGAGCGCCGCGGCCAGTCCCAGGTCGGCCAGGAGCGGCGGGTAGATGCCCCGGGCCAGGTCACGGAGGTTCTCCAGCGCGCCCGTTGCGTCGGCATGCAGCTCATCGAGCATCTGTTTGGCCTCCGCCGGGTCTTCATCGACCGTGATCCCCGCGAGCTTGAGCTTGATGGCGAGGGCGACCAGGTCCTGCTGGGCGCCGTCGTGGATGTTGCGCTCCAGCCGCCGCCGCGTCTCGTCCTGCGTGGCGACCAGGCGCTGCCGGGACGCCCGCAGATCCTCGATCAGGCCGACGTTCGACAGCACCAGGCCGGCCTGCGACGCCACGTCCGTTACCAGCTGCTCGCCCGCCGGGCGGAGCGGCTCATCTCTGGGCATCTTGACCGAGATCGCGCCCAGCAGCTCGCCCTGTTGCACGACCGGGACACTCAGGTCCGCGCCGGGCACCGGTGGCATCGCCCGGCCGTCGGCGGGCAGTGCCGCAACCGGCAGCGCCTCAACCGGCAGCGCTTCAACATGTAGCGGAGCCGTGTGCGGGCCGCCGTCCGACGAAGCCACGGAACGGAGCTCGTCATCCACCCGCAGCCACACGACGACCCGCTCGGCGCCGGTCCCGGCCGCCACGATGTGAGCCATCTGCGGCAGCACGTCCTCGTCCGCGTACGCGCCGCCGATACGCCGGGCGAAGTCGGACAGCACCTGATACGGCGTGGCCCGACGGCCGTACACGACGCGGTTGGCCAGCCGCCCCGCCCACTGGCGCACCGGCTGGAACGCGACCGCCACCACCGCCGCCGCCAGCGCCGCCAGCAGAGGGCTGCGCCGGTTGCCGGCGAGCGTCCCCACGCCTACCACCAGGGCGACGTAGACGGCGGTGATGAACACCGCCAGCGAGCCGTACAGCACCGCCTTGCTGATCACGATGTCGATCTCATACAGCCGGTACTTCAGCACCGCGATCGCGATGGCCGCATCCAGGCACAGGGCCGTCAGGTTCAGGAGCACGTTCCCGGCCACCGAACTGGTCAGGATCACGAAGATGAAGGCGGCGACCACCAGTACCGCGGCGGCCGCGAACCACTTCAGCTGCAGCCGCTCCTCACCGGCCGACAGGGCGAACCTCACCACCACCGCCATGAGGCTGACCAGCAGCGCGGCAGGGAAAAGGACCACGAGCACGATCACCCCGGCGGGGGTGACCGCCTGGCTGAACGCGGCAAACGGGTGGGACCAGCCGCGGGTCGCGCCGACCAGCAGAGTCAGCGTGCCCAGCCCGAAGGCAATGCCCACGAACCACCCGGCCGGGAGCCACCGCCGTGAGCGCAGCCGCCCGGTCGGGAAGAGCATGAACACGAAAGCGATCGCGGCGATGGGGACCGCGAAGATCCAATTGGACAGCCACATTCCCGCCCGGGCGGCCGGCACCGACCCAGGGGCCGCGACCAGGCCATGCACGCCGTAGGCCGACCCGAACCGGCTGAGCGCCAGCATCAGGCCTGTCGCCAGGGCCAGCCAGCCGATCCGGTTCGCGGGCCGCCTGGAAGCCAGGACGAAGCCCATGACGGGGATGAACATGTTGACCACGTTCGCGAGAACGTCGGAGAAGTCCCAGTTCGTCAGGCTCGCTGACAGCCGGTGCCGGTCCACGTAGGCCAGGACCAGCGCGGCCGCCATCAGCGCGATCGAGGCCGCCGCGACGCCGCCGGCCACCCATCCAGCGGTCCGCGCCCTCATCTGGATCCCCCCAGCGCCGGGCTTTGCCCTCCGCGGGCACTGTCAAGATGCAGTGTGGCCCGGCCGCCGCCCGCCGGACAAGGAGGTCACCCTGCAAGGGCCGCTCGTGCCAGCACCCCCACGGTCAGGTGCCCTGCGCCTGCGGCAGTGTGCTCTTCGCCTGCGGCAGTGCGCTGCCGTCCGGCGTGCTGGGGAGCTGCGCGGTGATGGTGGTGCCCCGGCCGGGGGCGGACCGGACCTCGAGCCGGCCGCCGAGGGCCGCGAGCCGGTCGGCCATGTTCCGCTGACCGGACCCCAGCGGGGTGTGGCGGGCGTCGTAGCCGGCCCCGTCGTCGGACACGGTGAACCGCAAGGTCCCGTTCTGGGCCCGAAGACAGATGCGGGCGCTCGACGCCCTGGCGTATTTCGCGATGTTCTGCAGCGCCTCCAGGCAGCAGAAATACACCGCCGCCTCGGTGTCCTGCCCGAACCGCCCGATCCCGTCGGCGTCGACCGTTACGGGTACGGGAGACTTGTCCGCCTGCGCGCTGAGCGCGGCGGCCAGTCCCAGGTCGGCCAGCAGCGGCGGGTAGATGCCCCGGGCCAGGTCGCGCAGGTTCGCCAGCGCGCCCGCGGCGTCGGCCTGCAGCTCGCCCAGCATCTCCTTGGCCTCCGCCGGGTCCTCGTCCACCGTGAGACCGGCCAGGCGGAGCTTGATCCCCAGCGCGACCAGATCCTGCTGGGCGCCGTCGTGGATGTTGCGCTCCAGCCGCCGCCGCGTCTCGTCCTGCGCGGTGACCAGCCGCTGCCGGGACGCCCGCAGGTCCCCGACCAGGGCGGCGTTCGACAGCACCAGGCCCGCCTGGGAGGCCACGTCGGCGACCAGCTGCTCACCGGCCGGGCGCAGCGGCTCGTCCTTGGGCATCTGGACCGAGATCGCGCCCAGCAGCTCGCCCTGATGCAGCACCGGAACGCTCAGGTCCACGCCAGGCACCGGCGGCATCGCCTCGCCATCCACCGGCAGCCGATCCAGGGGGAGCCGGTCAGCGGACGGTGCGTCAACGGGCGGTGCGTCAACGGGCGGTGGCGCAGCCGTGCTGCCGTCCGAGGAGGCCTCGGGGCGCAGCTCGTCATCGGCCCGCAGCCACACCACGACCCGCTCGGCACCGGTCCCCGCCGCCACGATCTGCGCCATTTGCGGCAGGACGCCCTCGGCCGCGTAGGTGCCGCCGATCTGCTGGGCGAAGTCGGACAGTACCTGGTACGGCGTGGCCCGCCGGCCGTACACGACGCGGTTGGCCAGCCGCCCCGCCCGCTGACGCACCGGCTGGAACGCGACCGCCACCACCGCGGCCGCCAGCGCCGCCACGAGTGGTTTGTCCCGGCCGCCGGCCAGCGCCCCCACGCCCACGACCAGCCCCGCGTAGACGGCCGTGATGAACACGGCCAGCGACCCGTACAGCACCGCCTTGCTGATCACGATGTCGATCCCACCGAGCCGGTACTTCAGGATCGCGATGGCGATGGCCACCCACAGGCACAGCAGCGCCACGCTGCCCAGCAACACGAAGATCAGCCAATCCGTAAGGAACGACGGGATGATGGTGACGATCACCAGCAGCGCGGCCGCCGCGAACCACTTCAGCTGCAGCCGCTCCTCACCCGACGAGCGGGCGAACCTGACGACGACAGCGGCGACGCCGACCGCCGCTGCGACGATCATGAGGACGATCGCCGCGTTGACGTCGGTCGGGTTCGAAGACGGGCGGTACGACGTGAACGGCTGCCACCAGATACGGGTGGCGTACGCGATCAGATCCGCCACGGCCAGCGTGTAGGCACCGGCGACCGACCAGGCGGCCACCCGCCATCGCGGCGAGCGTAGCCGCCCGGTCGGGAAGAGCAGGAACACGAAGGCGAGCAGGGCGTAGGGAATCGCCCAGATCCAGTTGGCGAACCAGGCGACCGCCCGGCCCGCCGGCCAGGACCCAGGGACCGCGACCAAGGCGTGCTGCGCGTACTGGGTCGAGAAGAAGCTCAGTCCCAGCCCCAGGCCCGCTCCCAGGAACAGCCAGCCGAGGCGGTTCGCGGGCCGCCTGGAGGCAAGAACGAAGCCCACAATTGGGACGCCGAGGCTCGTCACATTCGCAAAGACGTCGGAGAAATCCCAGCTCGTCAACGTCCCGTGCACCCGGTGACGGTCCACGTAGGCCAGCACCACCGCGCCGATGATCAGCGCGGCCGACGCGGCCGCGGCAGAGCCGGCCACCCAGCCAACCATCCGGGCCCTCATCCGTACCCCCAGCTCAGGGCCTACCCCTCACCTGCAGTGTCGCCCCAGCCGACGGCGCCGGACAAGGAGGGTCATCCGTACGGCGGCAGACGGTCACCGCGCCAGGGCCGCCGGCGGCGGGACGGCGGGCGGCCCGGTTCATCCGTTTGGCTGCTTGCTGCCGATGCGTGGCAGCCGGGGGGACACGATGTAGTACAGCTGAACGACGGCGAGGGCGATCACGCTGGCCACGGTGCTGACGAGGCAGATCAGGGCGGCGAGCGCGTACAGGGTCTGCGCGAGCAGGATCCGGCGCCGGAACGTGGCCAGCCGGGACAGGGCCTGCCGGTCGTCGCCGGGTACCAGCGCCGTGCGCCCGTACCGGGCGGCCGCCTCCAGCCCCACGCCGAGCAGCAGGAGGTTCAGCCAGTACACGCCCACCGCCAGCCGGAGATGGACGTAGTGGGCGAGCAGTGCGGCGGAGAACGGCAGCAGCGACACCACGAACAGAAACCCCAGGTTGATCCAGGTCAGGGTCCGGTCGCAGCGGCCGAGGATGCCGAGCAGCGTGTGCTGGGCCAGCCAGAACGTGCCCAGCATCGTGAAGCTCAGCAGGTAGGCGGCGAAGTTCGGGCCCTGCCTCAGCAGCGCCGCCGCGAGCCCATGCTCGGAGTAGGCCGATCCGGCGGCGGCAACGGGCACCCGCAGGTCCAGCACCAGCAGCGTCATGGCCACGGCGAACAGGCCGTCGCTCAGCGCCGTCAGGTGCTCCAGGCTCTGTCCCGTGAAGCGGTTGTAGGGCTCGCTCACCCGGCGCTTTCCAGCGCCGCCAGCAGCGCCTTCATCCAGGGGCCGAGGTCGGCCGGGGTCCTGGCGGAGATGAGGTTGCCGTCAACGACGGTCGCCTGGTCGACCCAGTCGGTCCCGGCGTTGACCATGTCGTCGCGGATCGCCGCCACGCTGGTCGCGCGGCGGCCCTTGAGGATTTTCGCCGAGATCGGCACCCAGCCGGCATGGCAGATGAAGGCGATCGGCTTGCCGGCCTCGTCGAAGGCCCGCACCAGGCCGAGCACCTCCTCCGAGCGCCGCAGCTTGTCGGGCGCAAAACCGCCCGGGATCACGAGCGCGTCGAAGTCCCCCGCGGCCACCCGGTCCACAGTGGTGTCCACGGCCACCGGCCCGTGGCCCTTCTTCCCCGTCACCGGCCGGTCATCGAGACCGGCCACCGTCACCGTTGCGTCCTCCTCGCGCAGCCGGTAGAGCGGGTACAGCAGCTCCATGTCCTCGAAGTCATCGGCGGCGAGCAGGAGAATCTTGCGTTGGGCCAGCGCCATGTCATCGACCCTACGCCCGCGGCCGGGCGGGCGGGCGTTACGGTGGCGTCATGACAGAGCAGGACTCAGACCAGCCGGCGGAGGAGTTCCACCGCGACCGGCGCGAGCATCCCGGCAAGCTGGAGCGCCTCGACGACGACCAGCTGGCCCGCCTGACCGAGGAGGAGCGGGTCGAGGCCGGGCTCGACGACTTCGACCCGGACGAGGTGCCCCCGGCGACCGACGAGCCGCCGACGCCGGACGTCACCCAGAGCGACGAGTACCAGGAGGCCCGCGCCGAGATCCGCCGCGAGTACGACAAGGGCGAGCTCGAGGTCGAGGGCGAGCGGCCCGGCTTCCCGCCGACGCGCTACGACGAGTGAGGCACCGATGACATCGGCGCCGGAGCACCTCAACAACCGTCACCGCGACACGCTGCGCGAGCTCTTCCGTCACCCGGCCGGCCACAACATCGAGTGGCACAACGTGGTCTCGCTGCTGGACGCGGTCGGCACGGTCACCACCCACCACGACGGGAAGGTCACCGTCACCGTCGGCGCGCAGAGCGTCGTCCTCACCCCGCCGAAGGGCAAGGACATCGACACCCGGACGGTCACCGACCTGCGCGGGATGCTGGCCGCCGCCGGCTACAGCGCCGGTGAGGGACCGACCTAGGACAGCAGGTCGATCTGCCGGATCTTGTTCATCGCGTCGAGGGCGGCGACCTTGTAGGCCTCGGCCAGGGTCGGGTAGTTGAAGACCGCGTTAACCAGGTAGTCAACGGTGCCGCCGCAGCCCATCACCGCCTGCCCGATGTGGACTAGCTCGGTGGCGCCGGTGCCGAACACGTGGACGCCGAGCAGCCGGTGGTGGTTCAGCGACACGAGCAGCTTCAGCACGCCGTAAGAGTCGCCGATGATCTGGCCGCGGGCCAGCTCGCGGTAGCGGGCGATGCCCACCTCGAACGGCACGTTCTCCTTGGTCAGCTCCTCCTCGGTCTGCCCGATGTAGCTGATCTCGGGGATGCTGTAGATGCCGATCGGCTGCAGTTCCGTCATGGCGTGCACCGGCTCCCCGCAGGCGTGGTGCGCGGCCAGGCGGCCCTGTTCCGCGGAGGTGGCGGCCAGGGCGGGGAAGCCGATGATGTCGCCGACCGCGTAGATGTGCGGTGCCTCGGTGCGGAAGAACTCGTCGACCACGATCCGGCCGCGCTCGTCCGCGGCCAGGCCGGCCGCGCCGAGGTTGAGCAGGTCGCTCGCGCCCTGGCGGCCCGCGGAGTACATGACGGTGTCGGCCGGGATCTTCTTCCCGCTCTGCAGGATCGCGATGGCACCCTCCGGCCGGGCCTCGACCGAGGCCACGGTCTCGCCGAACCGGAAGGTGACCGAGAGGTCGCGCAGGTGGTACTTGAGCGCCTCGACCACTTCGACGTCGCAGAACTCCAGCATTCGCTCGCGCCGCTCCACCACCGTGACCTTGGTGCCCAGCGCCGCGAACATGGACGCGTACTCGATCCCGATGATCCCCGCGCCCGCGACGACCATCGACCGCGGGACCTGCTCCAGCTGGATGATCCCGTCGGAGTCCATGACGGTGCGCTCGTCGAACTCGACGGTCTTGGGCCGGGCGGGCCGGGTGCCGGTGGCGACCACGATCTTCTCGGCGGTGGCCGTGCGCAGCTTGCCGCCACCGCCGTCGACCTGCACCGTGTGCGGGTCGGTGAAGTGGGCGGTGCCGGTCAGCATCGTGACCCGGTTCCGGGTCAGCTGGCTGCGGACCACGTCCATCTCACGGCCGACCACGTGGCTGGTGCGGGCGGCCAGGTCGGCGATGGTGATGTCGTCCTTGACCCGGTAGGCCTGCCCGTACATCTCCCGCTGGTCCAGGCCGGTCAGGTACAGGACCGCCTCCCGCAGGGTCTTGGACGGGATCGTGCCTGTGTTGAGGCACACCCCGCCGACCATGTCCTTGCGCTCGACGATCGCCACCTGCCGGCCCAGCTTCGCGGCGGCGATCGCCGCCTTCTGGCCGCCGGGGCCCGAGCCGATCACCAAAATGTCGAAGTCGTACACAAACACCAGTGTGACCACGGAACGCGCCGTTTTGCACCCCGGGCTCCCGCCCGGTGCCGCAGGATCCGTGGAGTTGCCGGAGGATTCAGGCCCTGTTACGTCCCGCTACCGCGCCGGCCGGTACATGGAACCCTGCGCCTTCCGCAGGGACTCGACCCATTCCGGGCCGGTGAGCAACCTGGTGGTCGTGGCCGACCTGACCGCACCGCCGGCCGCCACCGTCATCGCGACACTGGCCGCCACCGTGTCGTCGGCGGCCTCGTAGATGACGAGCACGTCGTAGTCGCCGAACGGGTAACCGCCCGCCAGGATCTTGGCGCCCAGCGCGTCAAGCGCCGGCCGGACCGCCTCGATCCGGTCCTGCGGCTCCTTGATCTGGGCCGCTATCGACTCCGCGGTGTAAGCGGCCTGGTACATGTACAGCGCCATCGGAAACCCCCTTGCTCAGCGATGGGCACCCCGTGACCCCCGGCGACAGGTGGGACGAGCCGGAAGATCATCCCCGGTGAAAATCCTAGACCCGGAGAATCACGCCGGCCACACCACCGGGAACAGGGGATGGTCCATCACTGCCCCGGCGGCGAGCTCCGCGTCGAGGCCGTCGAACGGCGGGGAGGTGGTCCACGGGCGCGGCGCATGCCGGGCCGCCGCCGACAGGTAGCGCAACGACAGGATCCGCCGGCTGCCCGGGTAGGGGAACCCGGGTGCGCCGTGCACGGCCAGGAAGTCGAAGAAGATGGCGTCGCCCGGCGCCAGCTCGAAGCGGCGGATGTCGAACGCGCCGCGGTCGGCTTCGATGTCGGGCAGCTCGGCGAGGCTCCCCGCGGGGAACCAGCGCGCTTCCCCGAGCAGGAAGGTGCGCGGCATGAGCCAGGGGCCGCGATGGGACCCGGCCACCAGCTCCAGGCACCCGGCCTCGGGCACCGGGTCAACCGGGATCCAGGCGCTCACGCCGCGGCCGTCAACGTTGTAGTACGGCTGGTCCTGAGGCCACGGGGTGCGCTGCCTGGTCCCGCCCTCCGCCCTTGTATTCTCGGCCCCACCGCCCGCCGGAGACCTATGAGCGAGACTGACCTGCGTATCGACCCGCTGACGGGCGCTCGTGTCGTCGTCACCCCGTGGCGGCAGCACCGGCCGAACCAGCCGGACGGCTTGTGCCCGTTCTGCCCGGGCGGGCTCGAGGCGCCCCGGCCATATGACGTCCTGCACATCCCCAACCGCTGGCCCGCCCTGCCCGATGGCCGTCATGAGGTGGTCCTGCACAGCCCGGACCACCATGCATCGTTCCCGGCGATGGGCGGGCGCCGGTCGGCCCGGGTGATCGAGCTGTGGTCCGCGCGCACGGCCGCGCTCGGGGCGCGCGACGACGTCGGCTACGTGTTCGTGTTCGAGAACCGCGGCCGGGCGATCGGCACCACGATCGAGCACCCGCACAGCCAGGTCATGGCCTTCCGTGACATCCCGCCCATCCCCCGGTCCGAGCTGTCGGCCGGTGGTTGCGGGCTCTGCCGGGATCCCGCCGGGGAGCTGACGGTCACCTGCGGCTCGGGATGGCAGGCGCGGGTCCCCTGGGCGCCCTCGTGGCCGTACGAGATGCTGCTCTCCCCGCGCGCTCACGTTGCCGACCTGCCCGCTGCGGGCCCGCGGCGGCGCGCGGGACTCGGCGCCATCCTGGTGGACTGCGTGACCCGCCTGGAGCGGCTGTTCGGGCCGGGCGCTCCCTACATGCTGTGGATACATCAGCGTCCCACCACCGGGGATGACTGGCCCGCCGCGCATCTGCACCTGCACCTGGCACCGGCCCAGCGGGCGCCCGGGGTGATGCGGCACCTGGCCGCCGCGGAACTGGGCGCGGGCGTCTTCTTCGACCCGGTGGACCCGCAGGAGGCGGCGGCGCAGCTGAGATCGGCGCAGTGAGCGGCGGCGGCCCGGACGCGGGAGCCTGGTTCGCCAGCAGGTACGGCCGGGAGCCGGAAGGCGTCTGGTTCGCGCCCGGCCGGGTCAACCTGCTCGGCGGCCCGGACTACAACGAGGTGTTGGTGCTGCCGTTCGCGCTCGGCGCCGGCGTGTCCGCCGCCGCCTCCCGGCGCGGCGACGGGCGGATCGCGCTCGCCTCGCGGCAGGCCGGTGGCGATCCGGTGCTGCTGGCCATAGGCGCGCTGGCACCCGGATCGGTGGCGGGCTGGGCCGCCTACCCGGCCGGGGTGGCGTGGGCGCTCCGCGAGGCGGGCCACCTCGGGGGCGGCGCCGACGTGGCGATAGACGCCGACCTGCCGGTGGGGGCCGGGCTCTCCTCCTCGGCCGCGCTGGCGTGCTCGGTGGCGCTCGCGCTGACCGGGCTGTACCGGCGCCCGGTGCCGAGGCGGGAGCTCGCGGCCCTGGCGCGGCGGGCCGAGAACGAGTTCGCCGGTGTGCCGAGCGGGATCATGGACCAGCTGGCCGCGCTGCTGTGCCGGGCCGGCCATGCGCTGCTGCTCGACTGCCGGACCGGCGCCGGGACGGCGGTCCCGCTGAACCCGGCCCGCGCCGGCCTGGCGCTGCTGGTCATCGACACCCGGGTCCGCCATGCCCTGGCCGACGGCCACTACGCGGCACGCCGCCGGGCCTGCGTGGACGCCGCGGCCCTGCTGGGCGTGCGGGCGCTGCGGGACGTCGCCGGCGATCCGGGGGCACCGGCCAGGCTGGCCGAGCCGGTCCTGCGCCGCCGCTGCGGGCACGTCATCGCGGAGAACCGGCGCGTGATCGCGGCCGCCGCGCTGCTCCGCGCCGGTGATCAGGTGGGCATCGGCGCGCTGCTGACCGCCTCGCACCGCTCGCTGCGCGACGAGTTCGAGGTGTCCTGGCCGCAGGCCGACGCGGCGGTCGAGGCGGCGACCGCCGCCGGCGCCGCGGGCGCCCGGATGACCGGCGGCGGCTTCGGCGGCTCGGTCATCGCGGTCGTGCCCGCCGACCGGGCCGGGCAGGTCCGCCGGGCGGTGACCGAGCGGTTCGTCCGGCACAACTGGCCGGCCCCCCGCTACCTGGACGCGGCGCCCTCCGGCGCCGCCCGGCGGACGCGCTGAGGTCAGCCCCCGGCTACCGGCGCCGTCAGCTCCAGCTGGACACCGTCCGGATCCTCGAACGGGAGCACATCGATGCCGAACGAGGCCAGCGTGGTGATCTCGCCGTGCCGCACCCCGCGCTCGTCGAAGAGCCGGACCGCCTGCTCCAGGTCGTCGCGGCTGGCCACGCCGAAGCTGAGATGGTCGAGGCCCACCCGGTCCGGGTCGAACCGGTCACCGGACGGCGCCATCGGCCGCAGGCCGAGCAGCAGGTTGCCGCGGATCATGACCACCCCGCCGAAGAGGATCTTGAAGACCGCCTCCGCCGACGGGTCGCCGGGCGGCGGAGACTCGGCGGCGATCCCGAAGCCGAGCAGGCTCGTGTAGAACTCGCGGCTGCGTTCCAGGTCGGTCACGGTGAGCCGCAGGTGATGAATGTCGCCGGTCGGAATCTGCCCAGGCATGGCACCCTCGCTCCCCGAGCGGGACAACCGCAGCGATGTCGATCCGGGCTGGTCCCGTTCGTCGTATCTGGTGTACAGCTTGATCTTGCCCGCTCCGGCCGTGTTCCGCGACCAGCCCGCGGGCCGGTCAGGCTCAGCGGGCCGGGCGCCACATGGTCGTCACCACCGGGCCGCCGCCGGGATAGCTGAACTCCCCGTGCGGCTCGAAGCCCACGCTGGCGTACCGGCGGTTGTTGGCGGGGTTGGACGACTCGAGGTAGGCCGGCATGTGCTCGGCGTCGATGAGCTCAAGGTCGTGGGCGAGCAGCCGCATGCCCGTCCCCGCCATCGGGGCTCGCCAGCGCATGTCCCCACAGCGGGTCCCGCGCGAAGGCGAGCGTGATGATCTCGGTGACGCGGTCGGCATCCGCCGCCGTCGCGCGACGCGCAGCAAGGTCGTCCATGGATGCCAATCATCCCCGGCCGGCCAGGCGCGTGCCCAGATCGGGGGTAATCGCAAATCGGGGGTAAAAGATAGTGGCAGGAGGACGATGCCGTGAACACGACAGTCGTGGCCTGCTGCCAGCTCACCCCCGTGTTCGGCGACCCGGCGGCCAACCGTGAGCTCACCGCCGACGCCATCACGCACGCCGCCGGGCGGGGCGCCGGCGTCGTTGTCCTGCCCGAGCTGGTCTCCAGCGGTTATGTGTTCCGGAGCCGGGCCGAGGCCCAGGCCTGCGCGGAGACCGTCGACGGCCCGACGCTGGGCCTGTGGGCACGGCTGGCCGCGCGGCACGAGATCGTCATCGTCGGCGGCTTCTGCGAGATCGCCGACGGGGTGCTGTTCAACAGCGCCGCGCTGGTGGACCCGGGCGGGCTGCGCTGGGTCTACCACAAGGCGCACCTGTGGGACGCCGAGAGCCGCTGGTTCACCCCCGGCAGCATGCCCCCGCCGGTGATACCGACCCGGTTCGGCCGGATCGCGGTGATGATCTGTTACGACCTGGAGTTCCCCGAATGGGTCCGGCTGCCCGCCCTGGACGGCGCCCAGCTGCTGTGCGCCCCCACCAACTGGCCGGCGTTCCCGCGGCCCGACGGCGAGCGGCCGGCCGAGATCGTGCGGGTCCAGGCCGACGCGGCCGTCAACCGGATGTTCATCGCCGCCTGCGACCGCACCGGCGAGGAGCGTGGCGTCGACTGGGTCGCCGGCTCGGTCATCGTCAACGCCGACGGATGGCCGCTCGCCGAGGCGACCATGACCGCCGGGCCGATCACCATCACGGCCGAATGCCGGCTCGGCGACGCCCTCAACAAGGCCATCGGCCCCGCCAACGACGTCCACGCCGACCGCCGGCCCGAGCTGTACCGGCGCATCACCGAGCAGGCGACCCCCCAGCAGGCAACCCCGCAGCAGGCTGCCGCCCAGCAGACGCCCTCACCCGGTTAGCCGACCGTGGCGCGCGCGCCCGGGGCTAACGCCGGGCGCCACAGTATTGACTCCGTGCCGGGGCGTCCCCCACCGTTGCGGTAAACCGCCACGAGCACCTGAGCCACGGGCACCTGAGCCAGGAAGGAGCACGGATGGTATCGCAGCAGGAAATGGCGGGCACGGCCCGCGGCGGGGCCGGGCGGCACCCGCTTGATCCGTTAAGTAGCGATGAGATCAGTCAGGCGGTCGCGATCTTCCGCGCCGATGGCCGCGCGCGGCCGGACATGCGTTTCGTGTCGGTGGGCCTGCACGAGCCGCCCAAGGACGAGCTCGCCTCGATCCGGCCCGGGCAGCCGTTCCGGCGCGAGGCGTTCATCGTGGCCCTGGAACCACGCGAGCACATGACCTACGAGGCCGTCGTGTCGCTGACCGCGGGGGCGGTCCTGTCCTGGCGGGCGGTCCCCGGCGTCCGGGCGCCGATCACGCCCGGCGAGTACGCGGAATGCGAGCGGCTGGTCCGGGCCGATCCCCGCTTCCTGGCCGGCCTCCAGCGCCGGGACATCGACCGGCCGGACCAGGTGCTGGTGGAGTCGTGGGGCATCGGGACCTTCGGCCGGGAGGAGGACGAGGGCAGGCGCCTGATCTGGACCCTCTGCTTCTACCGGGCCAACCCGGGCGACAACCCGTACGCCAAGCCGATCCACGGGCTGCACGCGGTCGTCGATATCGACGACATGGCGGTGGTCCGGGTGGAAGACCTCGGCGTGGTGCCGCTACCGCCCGGCACCGGCGACTACACGGCCGGCGCCACCGCCCCGCGCCGCGGCCTGAAGCCCATCGAGATCCGGCAGCCGGCCGGGGTCAGCTTCGAGGTCGACGGCTGGGAGGTGCGCTGGCAGAACTGGCGTTTCCGGCTCGGCTTCAACGCGCGCGAGGGCCTGGTGCTGCACACCATCGGTTACAGCGACGACGGCCGGCTGCGCCCGGTCATCCACCGGGCCTCCGTGGCCGAGCTCCTCATCCCGTACAGCGACCCCCGGCCCTTCCAGGGCTGGCGCAACGCCTTCGACATCGGCGAGTACGGCATCGGCATCCTGACGAACTCGCTGGAGCTGGGGTGTGACTGCCTGGGCGAGATCCGGTACTTCGACGTCGAGCTCGCCGACGGCGAGGGGAAGCCGTACACGATCAAGAACGCCATCTGCCTGCACGAGGAAGACCACGGCATCGGGTGGAAGCACTTCGACGCCGACCTGCAGCGCGCCGAGGTGCGCCGCAGGCGCCGGCTGGTGGCGTCGTTCATCATCACCGCGGGCAACTACGAGTACGCCTTCTACTGGTGCTTCTACACCGACGGCGCGATCGAGCTGGAGGTCAGGCTGACCGGGATCGTGCTGACCGCCGCGCTCGGGCCCGGGGAGACCAGCGACTACGGCTCGGTGGTGGCCCCGCAGACCCTCGCGGCCTACCACCAGCACTTCTTCGGCGTCCGGCTCGACATGACGGTGGACGGCGTTGGCAATTCGGTCTACGAGGTCGAGACCGAGCAGGCGCCGGCGGGGCCGGGGAACCCCTACGGCAACGCGTTCCGGACCCGCCGGACCCTGCTGCGGACCGAATCGCAGGCGCAGCGCGTGATCAACCCGCTGACCGCGCGGAACTGGCTGGTGGTCAACCCGAACGTAGCCAACGCCCTGGGCCAGCCGGTCGGTTACCAGCTGGTACCGCACGGCAACGTCCTCCCGTTCGCGCACGAGGAGGCGTCCGTAATCCAGCGGGCCGGGTTCATCACCAGGCACCTGTGGGTGACGCCGTTCTCGGCGGGCGAGCGGTTCCCCGCCGGGGAGTACCCAAACCAGCACCCCGGGGGGGCCGGCCTCCCGGAGTGGACCAAGGCGGACCGGCCGATCGAGAACACCGACGTCGTACTGTGGTACACCCTCGGCAGCCATCACATCCCGCGGCCCGAGGACTGGCCGGTCATGCCGGTCGAGCGGGTCAGCCTCACCCTCCGGCCGTTCGGCTTCTTCGACGCCAACCCGGCCCTGGACGTGCCGCCCACCCACGGCGGGGATGACGGCCATGGATGAGACCCCGGCCATGGCGGTGCCGGGCGCCCCGGAAGAGCACGGGACCAGGCTGCGCAACAACGCGCTGAACCTGGTGGGCAACGTCGGCCTGGCGCTCGGGTCGGCCGCGCCGACCGCCTCGATCGCGCTGACCCTGGCCGCCATCGTCGCGGCCAGCTCCTACGCCAGCCCGGTCGCCATCCTCGTCATCGGCCTGCCCATGCTCGGGATCGCCGTCGCGTTCAAGCGGCGGTGCCGGCCTCGGAGGTCCCGGAGCGTCAGCCAACCGACTGAGGCTCGTCCACGAGCTCATCGGCGGCCTCCGGGGCCAGGTACTCGTGCACCAGGCGCACCGCAGTCGCGCCGTCACCGACGGCGGAAGCGACCCGCTTGATCGAGCGGTAGCGGGCGTCGCCCACGGCGAAGACCCCGGGGATGGAGGTCTCGAGCGGGAGCGGCGCGCGGTCGAGCGGCCAGCGCGACGGATCCGCCCCGTCCCTCACCACGTCGCGCCCGGTCAGGACGTAACCCCAGCGACGCTGGACCGTCTCGGGCAGCCAGTGCGTGCGCGGCTCGCCGCCGATCAGCACGAACAGCGCCGCCGCCGGGACCTGCTCGGTCCGGCCGTCCCGCCGGTCGTACAGGGTGAGGGCTTCGAGCTGGCCGGCTCCGTGGCCGTCGCTGACCTCGGTGTGCAGGCGCACTGTGAGATTGGCGGTGGCCTCGATCTCGCGGATCAGGTACTCCGACATCGACCGCTCGAGGTTGTCTCCCCGCACCACCAGCGTCACGTGCCGGGCGTGCTTCGCGAGGTACAGCGCGGTCTGGCCGGCCGAGTTCCCGCCGCCCACCACGAAGACGTCCTGGCCCGCCATCGCCCGGAGTTCGCTCCCGGCGGCGCCGTAGAAGACGCCGGAGCCGACCAGCTCCTCCAGGCGCGGCACGCCGAGGCGGCGCCAGGCGATGCCGGTGGCGGCGATGACCGCTTTGGCCATGACCTGGTGGCTGTCGGCGACGTGCACGACGAGCTTCCCGTCCCGGCACTCCAAGCCGGTGGCGTGCTGGGCGAACAACATGTGCGCGCCGAACATCCAGGCCTGCTCGCAGGACCGGCGGGTTAGCTCATATCCGCTGACGCCGTGCGGGAAGCCCGGGTAGTTCCGGATCATCGGGCTGCTTCCCGCCTGGCCGCCGGACACGATCTCCTCCAGCACGACCGTCAGCAGGCCCTCGGACGCGGCATAGACGGCGGCGGTCAGGCCGGCCGGCCCGGCCCCGACGATGGCGACGTCGCATTCGCTGACGTTGTTGACGATGTTCCCGCCGACCGCCGCGATCATCTGGGCGAGCGTCGGCTGGATAAAGGCATGGCCGTCGTGACGGATCACCACCGGCAGGCGTGACCCGTCCAGGCCCCGGTCCGCCAGCAGCCGCCGGCCCAGCTCGCTGTCCGCGCCGTAGAAGCGGAACGGCTCGCCGAACTTGGTGAGCATCTCCCGCAGCTCGTGCGTGCCGCGGTCTTCGAGCCCAATCACGTAAAACAGCTCGAAGGCCGCCTGCTGATCCTTGGCCCATTCGGCCAGGAACCCACTGACCTCGCGGTAGAGGGTCTGCTCGAGTACCCACGGCTTGGTGATGTGGTAGTCGGCCTGGCCGAGGGTCATCGCCTGGACGATCGGGCTCTCCGCCGAGTAGTCGCGATCGACCAGCAGCACCCGTTTGGCCTGCGGGTGCAGTTCGTGGGCACGGGCGAGGAAGTCGACCCCGTGCATCGCGCTCAGGTCGTGATCGACGATGAGAAGCGCCACGCGCTCGTGCAGCTCGGCCAGCCCGCGCAGCACCGACAGCCCGGCGGAGGCCGACGTCTCACCCATGACGCGGAAGTCCTTACCGAACCGCCGGGCGAGATCGTCCCGGAGCGCGTGGGCGGTCCCGGCGTCGTCATCGATGATGAACAGAACGGGCGGTAGTGACATGCGTCCCCCTCAGCCGTACGCACCGGGGCCGGCTGCGGGACACTCATGATGATCCCCCCGGATGCTTACCGATATTACGGCATAACGAAATTACCCCCCGGGCCGTTCGTGCAGCGTTCGCCGCCGTGACCGGCTGATCCGGCGCCTTACGCCTGCCCGGTCTCGAAGCGGCTGACCTTGCCGCCGGTGACGGTGAAGGCCCAGCGCGTCCGCATCTCGCCCCACGTGTCGTTGCGGTAGGCGGCGATCAGGGACCGCCCGCCATCGGCCGCCGAGACCACCTCGAGATGGCCGTTGGGGGAGAAGATCTCCCGGTCCGCCCAGCTGGCCAGGTCACGGTCGTTGCCATCGTCCGACATGGTGGCGTCAGGGGTAAGCGCGGCGAAGAACGCCGCCCGGTCGCCCTCGTTGATGGCCGCGATGAGGGCCTGCACTGCCGGGTCGGTGACGTCACGGTTGGCTGTCACGGGCCGCTCCTTCGTCTGTTGACCCATCATCGCGGTCCGGTGCTGAGCCTCAGCGGGGAGGGCGGCGGGTTTTCATCGCAGTCCGGCGCTGCGCCCCGGCCGGAGGCACCGCGCACCGTCTTGTGACAATGGTGAGTCACCCGGCGGGCTCTGGTGAGGAGCGCAGTTGGCGATCGCAGACGGGCGGGCCGGCGGCTTGCTGTCGGTCAACGTGGGCCTGCCGCAGGACGTGGCCTGGCACGGCAGGACGGTACACACGGCGGTATGGAAACGGCCGGTGGAGGGCCCGCGGCTGGTGCGGCGGCTGAACGTCGACGGCGATGGGCAGGGCGACCTGGCCGGGCACGGCGGCGAGCACCGCGCCGTGTTCGTGTACCAGATCGAGTCCTACCGGTACTGGCAGGAGCAGCTGGGCCGCGATGACTTCAGCTACGGCCAGTTCGGGGAGAACTTCACGGTGGACGGCCTGGCGGATGACCAGGTGTGCATCGGCGACCGGTACCGGATCGGCGAGGCGGAGTTCGAGGTGACCCAGCCCAGGGTCACCTGCTACCGGGTGGGCATCCGGATGAACGACCCGCGGATGCCCGCGCTGCTCGTCTCCCACCACCGGCCGGGATTCTACTTCCGGGTGCTGTGCGAGGGCCGGGTCCAGGCCGGGGATGACATCGTCAAGGTGGCCGCCGGGGCGGAGGCCATGACGGTGGCCGACGTTGACGCCCTGCTCTACCTGCCCGGGCATACCCCCGAGGGGGTGCAGCGCGCACTGCGGATCCCGGCGCTGCCGGACGGCTGGCGAGCCTCGTTCCGGGCGCTGCTGGACCAGCCAGCTGGCGCGGGCAACGCCGGCCTGACGGCGGCGAGCCCGCCGCCGGCCTGGCCGGGCTTCCGCCCGCTGGCGGTGACCGCGGTGGAGCCGGAAAGCGCGTCGGTGGTGTCGATGTACCTGGCCGACCCCGGCGGGCACGCCGTGCCGCCCGCCCTGCCGGGGCAGTTCCTGACCCTGCGGCTGCCCGCGGGCCCCGATGGGCGGACGCTGCTGCGCAGCTACTCGCTGTCCGGGGACCCCGGCGCCGACCTCTACCGGGTCAGCGTCAAGCGCGAGCCGCACGGCGCGGGCAGCCGGTACGTTCACGCCAAGGTGCGCGCGGGCGACCTGCTGGAGGCCGCCGCGCCGCGCGGCACCTTCATCCTCCAGCCGGGCGAGACACCGGTCCTGCTGATCAGCGCGGGCGTCGGGGCGACCCCGGTCCTGGCCATGCTGCACGCCCTGGCCGGTACCGGCCGCGACGTGTGGTGGCTGCACGGCGCCCGCAGCCGGGCCGAGGAGCCGTTCGCCGCCGAGGCGCGGTCCCTGCTGGCCGGGCTGGTCAGCGGGCACCGGTACGTCTGCTTCAGCCGGCCCGGCCCGGGTGACGTGGAGGGGAGCGACTACCAGACGCGGGGGCGGCTGTCGGCGTCGATGCTGGCCGCGCTCGGCCTTCCGCACGACGCCGACGCGTATATCTGCGGCCCGGCCGCGTTTATGACGGAGATGTCCGCCGCCCTGGCCGACCTGGGCATCGGCCGCGTGCGCACCGAGATCTTCGGTGCCGCGCCCGCGCAGACGCCAGGGATCGCTCTCGTGGCCGCCCAGCCGCCGCACCCGCCGGCCGGTGAGCCGGCCGGCGGCCCGCTGGTCGAGTTCGCGCGCAGCAACCTGACAGTTCACTGGGGCCCGGGCCAGGCCAGCCTGCTCGAGCTGGCCGAAGCCTGCGACGTGCCGGTGCGCTGGTCGTGCCGCACCGGCGTGTGCCACACCTGCGAGACGGGCCTGCTGTCCGGGACGGTCAGCTACGCCCCCGACCCGGTGGAAGACCCCGCCGATGGCAGTGCGCTGATCTGCTGCTCCCAGCCGCGTGGCGATCTGGTACTCGACCTGTGACCGCGAGTGCCAGCCGGGTACCTTGACTGAGATGCACACCATCGGCCTTGTCCTGCATCCGGAGCGTGACTCCGCGGAAGCGGTGGAAGCTGTCCTGGACTGGGCCGCGCGCAAGGGCGCGCAGGTCCTGGGCATGGAGGGCGAGATCCGCAGGCTGAACTGCGCCGCGATCCCGGTCACGGCCGACGAGCTTGGCAAGCGCTCGGACCTGGTGGTCAGCCTGGGCGGGGACGGCACGATGCTGCGCGCCATGCGGCTGGCCGACGGCCAGCGCGCGCCGGTGCTGGGGGTGAACCTCGGCAAGCTGGGCTTCCTGGCCGAGGTGGATGTGCCCGAGCTGCCGGGTGCGCTGTCGGCCATCGACGACAACGAGTTCACGGTCGAGCCGCGGCTCGCGCTGGACGCCGTCATCGGTGACGAGGTCGTCACCGCGTTCAACGACGTCGCCACCGTCCGTTTCCCCGGGCTGCCCACCGCCGTGGTCGCGGTGCGGGCTGCGGGCCACCCGTTCGTCAGCTTCGCCGCCGACGCGGTGGTGGTCGCCACGCCGACCGGCTCGACCGCCTACAGCTTCTCCGCGGGCGGGCCCATCGTGAGCCCCGCGGTCGAGGCGCTGCTGGTCACCCCGGCCGCGCCCCATTCTGGCTACGACCGCGGGCTGGTGCTCTCGATCCAGGACAGCCTGACGCTGGAGATTCTGCCCACCAGCGGCCGGCTCGCGGTCGAGGTCAACGGGCGGGTCGCCGCGCACGTCAACATCGGCGACCGGATCGAACTGCAGTCGCGTCCGGGCGCCGCCCATGTCGTCCGCCTGGGCCGCACGACGTTCTACGAACGCGCACGGCGCAAGCTGCGCCTGACCGACTCCGCCGAGGTCCCGATCAGCCCGTACTGAACAGCGATGTCCTGAAAATGCGATTCGCCGCTCGCATCGGAGAAAAGCCGGACATATCGAAACTCATGCACACCTCGCTCCTCGGAGATAGGGCGGGCAGACCCTTGCCGAACCCGCGTCGGGCGGCATCCTGCGCGATTGGGAAAGGAATGCCGCGTGCGGCGGCTCAGGCCGCCTGGCCCGGCGGGTTGTTGTGCTGGCCGGGGGCCGGGGGCCCGTGGCTGCGGTAGGTACGTTGGCCGTCGGGGCTGGTGGCGGTGGTGGTCCCATCCGGTTTGAGGCGCAGGGTCCAGCCCCAGCGGTGGACGACGATCAAGTGATGGAAACTGCACAGCGGCACCAAGTTGTGCAGCGCGGTCGGGCCGCCGGCCGAGCGGGGGACCAGGTGGTGGATCTGGCACACGCTGGCGGGCTGGTCGCAGCCGGGGAAGGCGCAGTGCGGGTGGCGGGTGGTGGCGGCGCGGCGCAGGTGGGCGGGGATGGCGGGCTCGGCCTCCCCGGCGTCCAGCGGCAGCGGCACGTCGAGCGGCAGACCCTGGCCAGCGGCCGGGTCACCGGCCAGTTGGGACTGGCGCAGCCACGATGCCAGGCCGCCGGGGCCGGACAGCACATGGGCGGCCATCGCCAGCAGCGACCCGCGCAGCCGCGCGATTGTCTCCGGGGATAGCGGTGCGCGGGCCGGGCAGGTGCAGCCGCCGCACCGGCAGCCACACGCCTGGCCGTCACCTGGACCGCTGTCTTGGCCGTGGGCGGCCAGGAACACCTCGGTCAGCCGGTCCAGCGCGGCCACATCCACATGCCCGGTCACCACCGGCGCGACACTCGCGTCACAGACCGCCGCGTCGGCGTCCTGCCCGGGCAGCCAGCCGTGCCCGCGCGCCGCTGCCGCAGCGCGCCAGGCCGCCTCGGCCTCGGAGGCGCCGGGCAGGCTGCGCAGCTGGGCCAGGGTGATGTGCACCAGGGCCTGGGTCGGCTGCCCGGCCCGGCCGGGCACCATCTTGGCCGCGATCAGCCGCCGGCAGGCTTCCTCCAGCGCGTCATGGCGGCGCTGCGTGGTGGTCCGCAGATCCTCCGGCCCGGCCGGCTTGCCCAGCGCCTCCAGCACCGCCGATACCGCGGCTGCGCAGCCAGGCGTCAGGTCACCGGTGAGCCGGCCCGCCCCGCCGAAGGTCAGATCCAGCAGCAGCCGCCGGTCATCGAACCCGTCATCGTCATCGCCGTCGGGGCAGTGCTGGGCGTCGGCGGAAGTGGCGGCCCGCAGTCAGGTGTATGGCCGGACCACCGGCGTAGGCGCCAACCGGGACCAGGCGGTCTCCCCGGCCGATCTGGATGGTCACGGGCTCCGGCTGCTGCGCAGCCATGCGGGCGGTGGCGGCCCGCTGATCGCCGCCGAGCTGAGCCGGGCGATGCTGGTGGTGCGCGTCAACCAGATCGCGGCCGGGGGCTCGGGGGTTGATCCCGGTATATTCGGCCCGCTGCTGGCGGGGATCAATGACGGACTGGCGGTCCCGGTGCGGCGGTACGGGGCGATCGGCACCGGGGATCTCACGGCGCTGGCGGAGACCGCGTTGTGCCTGCTCGGCGAGCGGGACTGGCTGCCCGCCGGGTCCCGGCAGCCCCGGTTCGCGCTGGCCCCGGCGGACGCGCTGGCGCTGCTGTCCAGCAACGCGGCCACCGTGGGGGAGGCGGCGCTGGCCTGCTGCGACCTGATGGAGTTGGTACGGGCCGCGATCGTGATCGCGGCGCTGTCACACCGCGCCGTCGCCGCGTCCACCGAGGCCTACGCCGCTCCGGTGCAGGAGGCGCGGAGCTATCCCGGGCAGCGGGAGGTGGCGGCCGTGCTGCGCGGGCTGCTGGCCGATGACGGGCCGCCACCGACGCGGATCCAGGACCCGTACGGATACCGGGCACTGCCGCAGGTGCACGGCCCGGCGATGGATGCGGCCCGGCACGCGGAGCGGGCGGTGACCATCGAGCTGAACGCCGCTGCGGAGAACCCGCTGATCGACGTGGCCGGTGGCACTGTCTGGCATAACGGCAACTTCCATACCGCGTACGTGGGGCTGGCGCTGGACGCGGTGCGCGCCGCGCTGTTCCAGACCGCTGCCCTGTCGGCCGCGCGGCTCGGGACGCTGGTCGAGCCCGCCTTCACCGGCCTCGCGCCGTTCCTGGCCACCGACCCGCCGCCGAGCTCGGGGATCATGATCCTGGAGTACGTGGCGCACTCGGCTATCGCCGACATCCGTCGGCTGGGAGCCCCGGCGGCGCTGGGCAGCGCCGTGCTGTCGCGGGGCGTCGAGGAGCACGCCGGGTTCTCCACCCAGTCCGCCCGGGCTACCACCGAGATCATCGACGCCTACCGGATCGTGCTCGCCTGCGAGCTGGTCGCCGCGGTCCGGGCGCTGCGGCTGCGCGGGATCAGGCCGGGCGGGCCCGGCCTGGCAGCGGCGTTCGATCTGGCGGCGAGGGCACTGCCGGCCGACACCGCCGACCGGCCACTGGACTCCGATCTAGCGGCGGCGCAGGACCTGCTGACCAGGCTCGCTACGTTCGTGGAGGCGACCTGGCCCCGCATGGCCCGCAAATAGCGCCCGCCCGGCGCTAATGGTGGCCCGCGCCGTGGGAGTCAGGCGCGATCACGAGCGCAACAGGCAGCCTTCCGACCTCGATCGGCTTCCCAGGCGTGTTAGTCGCCGTCGTGATCGGCGTCACCGTCCCCGCCATGGAGTTGGTGACGTAGGCCGTCTTCCCATCCCGGGTGATTGCGATCCCCATCACGGCCCCTTGTCGATCCTGATCGGCTTACCGGCCCTGTTGGTCGCCGGCGTGATCGGCGTCACCGTATCCGAGTTCATGTTGGTGACGTAGGCCGTCTTCCCATCCGGCGTGATAGCGATCGCAATCGGCTCCTTGCCGACCTGGATCGGCGTACCCGGCGTATTGGTCGCCGTCGCTATTGGCGTTACGGTGTTCGCGCCGGTGATGACATAGGCGGTCTTCCCATCCGGCGTCATCGCGATCGTCCCGGGGAACGCCGGCGGGCCGGATTCGGTCATGGCGTCGCCCAGCACCACCCGCAGCTTGTCCAGTGCGCGGGCGCTCTGGCTCTTCACGTTGCCCGGCGAACAGCCGAGCACCGCCGCCGCCTGGTCCACGCTCAGGTCCGCCCAGTAGCGCAGCACCACCACGGCCCGGCACCGAGGCGGGAGGGTGGCCAGCGCATCGAGCAGCACCATCCGCGTCTCCGGCGCCGGTGCCTCGGCCGAAGGCTCGGGCAGCCAGCCGCTGAGAACCTCGCCGTTTCTCTTCAGGCGCTTATGGGCCAGGTAGGTGTTGACCAGTGTCCGCGTGGCGTAAGCGTGCACCGCGTCCTGCCGCCTGATCTTGCGCCACGAGACGAACACCTTCGCCAGTGCCGTCTGCGCCAGGTCCTCCGCGGTATGCCAGTCACCGCAGAGCAGGAACGCCATCCGCCGCAGGCGCGGCGACATGGCCTCCGCAAACTCGGTGAACCCCTCCGCGGACGTCACGTCACCAGCGCTCCCCAAAGTCGGCCAAGGCCAGCATGCCGGCACCCCCGCGGCCGACACGCCGGCGCCCATACAGATGCGCCGGGAGCCGCATCCGGTTGCATGCCAGGAGCAGCCGCAGGGACTACCGGATGATCAGAACGCTGTCGCCACGCGGGACCAGTTCCCCGATCACCGGCGCTCCCGGCAGCTCCCCGGCCACCAGCAGCCCGCCCGACGTCTGCGCGTCCGCGAGCAGGAGCAGGTCTTCCTCGCCCACCGCGCCGGTGTCGGTGTGCGGAAGCACCCATTCCAGGTTCCGCCGGCTCCCGCCCGGCATGTGCCCCGCCCGCGCCGCGTCCCGCGTGCCCTCGATGAGCGGCACCGCCGCATGGTCCACCACCGCGGACACCCCACTGGCCCGTGCCAGCTTGAACAAATGGCCGAGCAGGCCGAACCCGGTTACGTCGGTGGCGCACCTGATCCCGGCGGCGAGCGCCTGCCGACCGGCCTCAGCGTTCAGCGTCGTCATCACGTCGATCGCCGCCGGGCTGATCTCGCCCGTGGCCTTGTGCCAGGCGTTGAGCACGCCGGTGCCGATCGGCTTGGTCAGGCTGAGTGGCAGGCCGGGCTGCCCGGCGTCGATCTGCAGCAGCGCGTCCGGGTCGGCGGTGCCGGTCACCGCCATGCCGTACTTCGGCTCGGGATCGTCGATGCTGTGCCCGCCGGCCACGTGACAGTGCGCCGCGCGCCCCACGTCCAGGCCGCCGCGCAGCACTTCGGCCGCCAGCTCGGTGGGGAGCTTGTCGCGCGGCCAGCCGAGCAGGTTCAGGGCGACCAGCGGCTCCCCGCCCATCGCGTAGATGTCGGACAGGGCGTTGGTGGCGGCGATCCGCCCGAACGTGTAGGCGTCGTCCACCACGGGGGTGAAGAAGTCGGCGGTGACCACGACCGCCATAGCCGGGCTGACCCGCACCACGGCGCCGTCGTCGCCGTGCTCGACCCCCACCATCAGGTCCGTGCCCGCGCCATCGGGCATGAGCTTGCTTACCGTCTCTTCCAGCTCACCCGGCGGGATCTTGCAGGCGCAGCCGCCGCCGCGCGCATACTGGGTGAGCCGGAACGAAGCCACAGCGGTCATGCGGTCAAATCTACTGTCATGCCCGGACCCGCCTGGGTAGCCGGCCGGGGGGTTCCGGGGACCGAATGGCGGGTGCCGCCCTTGCGCGGGTAACCTCGCCCCGGAGGCGTCCGGGTGCCTGGTGGCCCCCCCGGTCTTCAAAACCGGTGGACGGCGCTTCGCGTCGTCGGCGGGTTCGATTCCCGTCCGCCTCCGCTGACCTGGAAACGCCCACCAGAGTGCGGATCGCCCGCGCTGGCGGTCAGGGACCGCACTGCCTCGGCTGCGAGGCGCCGGGTCTTGCGGACCTCGAAGTTGCAGAACTCCTCTCGCTCATCCGGGGCGTATGGGTCTTCCAGGCCTGGCCGGTCAAAAGGCGCGTCCTGCTGGCCCAGGTAATCCCGTGCACGGGAGGGGGCCCGGCAGTCTCCCACCGGGCCCCTTCAGGACGGGCTGGCGGCCTACCGGGTGCAGCCGTCGGCGAGCGCGGTCTTGACGCTGAAGGCGACCGCGTCGGATGGCATGAGGCCGGAGCACTGGACGATGCCGGGGCTGGCCGCCTTGCTGATGTCGGTGTCGGCGTTCTCGACCCCGAAGAAGAACTTCGGCGGCAGAAGGATCATGGTCTTGGCGACTGACCCGGACAGGTCGTCCGGCGTGATCGCGCCGGGGATCACCAGGTACCCCTCCCACATGCCCCGCGCCCCCTGGCTGTTCAGGTCATTCCAGGTAACGGTCATCGGGTTCCCGGTGCTGCTGCACGAGCCGTCGCTGGCGCCGAGCTGGATGAACGTCGGGAAGTTCCCTTCATCTCCCGTGGAACCGCCGGAGGCGACCTGCTGGGTGCCGTCGAGGCCCATCGTGAGCGGGGTGCCGAGCTTCGAGGTCAGCTCGACGTCCACCGTGACCGGGATGGCGACCGCCCGGTTGGCCTGGTACCAGACGTTGGTCGTGTCGCAGGTGGTGACCTCCGACTGGGGGACGCTGGTGAGGGGGACCGGCTTCCCGGTGCCGATGATGACGTCGGCCTTGTCGCCCCGTGGCTAGCCGCGGCGCTTGTTCCTGCCACTGAGAATGGCCGCCGACCACGGCGTAGGGTCGCGGTTGTGGACCCGCGCCGTCACGTGCCGAGAACCGACGTCGTGCTCGCCGACCCCCGCCTGGTAGCGGCGCGGGAGCAGCTGGGCGCAACATTGGTCAAGGCGGCGGTCACCCGCGCCCAAGAGCTGGCCCGCTCGGGAGAGATCAGCCCGGCCAGCGTCGCCGACGCCGCGGCGGCCTCGCTGCCGCCGACCGCAGCCACCCTCACCCCGGTGATCAACGCGACCGGCGTTCTCGTGCACACCAACCTCGGCCGTGCGCCGCTGTCGGCCGCCGCGCGCGACGCGGTGCAGGCCGCGGCGGGCTGCACGGACGTGGAGTTCGATCTGGCCTCGGGCAAGCGCGGCCGCCGCGGCGCGGGCGCGCTCGACGCCCTCGCGCGGGCGGTTCCGGCGGCCGGTGCGGTGCATGTGGTCAACAACAACGCCGCCGCGCTGGCGCTGGTGGCCACGGCGCTGGCCGCGGGACGGGAGATCATCGTCAGCCGCGGCGAGCTGATCGAGATAGGCGACGGATTCCGGCTTCCCGACCTGCTGCAGTCCACCGGCGCCCGGATCCGCGAGGTGGGCACCACCAACCGGACCACCCTCGACGACTACCAGCGGGCTATCGGCGCCGACACGGCCTTCATCCTGAAGGTGCATCCCTCCAACTACCTGATCGAGGGCTTCACGTCGTCGGTGGGCGTCGGCGAACTCGCCGGCCTCGGGCTGCTGGTGGTCGGCGACATCGGCTCGGGCCTGCTCGCGCCGAACCCGGTTCTCCCCGACGAGCCCGACGCCGACTCCTGGCTGCGGGCCGGCGCCGGGCTGGTCACCGCCAGCGGCGACAAGCTGCTCGGCGGGCCGCAGGCGGGCCTGCTGCTGGGCCAGGCGGAGACGGTCACCCGCCTCGCGCGCCATCCGCTGGCCCGGGCGCTGCGGGTGGACAAGCTGACGCTGGCCGCGCTCGAGGCCACCCTCACCGGCCCGGCCGCGCCGGTCACCCAGGCGCTGACGGCCACCCTGGCGTCGATCAAAACGCGGGCCGAGGCCCTGGCCGGGCGGCTGGCCGGCGCGGGCGCCGACTGCCGGGCGGTGATGACCGAGGCCGCGGTGGGCGGCGGCGGCGGTCCCGGCGTGACGCTGCCGAGTGCCGCGCTGTCCCTGCCCGAGCGGCTGGCGCCGGAGCTGCGGTCGGGCCCGGCGGTGCGCCGCGGCGACGTGCCGGCGGTCGTCGGCCGGATCGAGGGCGGCCGGCTGCTGCTCGACCTGCGCGCCGTCGCGCCCGCCGACGACGAGCGGCTCGCGGCGGCGGTGCTCGCCGCGGCGGTGCTCGGCGCGACAGTGCTCGGCGCCACCGCCCCCGACGGAGCCTCCTCCCCCGGCCGGGACTAGCAGTGCACGTCATCGCCACCGCCGGCCATGTGGATCACGGGAAGTCGATGCTGGTCCGCGCGCTCACCGGGATGGAACCGGACCGGTGGGAGGCGGAGCAGCGCCGGGGCATGACCATCGACCTCGGCTTCGCCTGGATGACGCTCCCGTCCGGTGAGGAGATCGCGTTCGTCGACGTGCCCGGGCACGAACGATTCATAACGAATATGCTCGCCGGCGCGGGCCCAGCACCTGGGGTGCTGTTCGTGGTGGCCGCCGACGAGGGCTGGATGCCCCAGTCCGCCGAACATCTCGCGGCGCTCGACGCCCTCGGCGTCCGCACCGGGCTGCTGGTGGTGACCCGGGCCGACCTAGCCGATCCGGCGCCCGCACTGGAGCAGGCGAAGCTCAAGATCGCGGACACCAGCCTCGGCGAGGTGGAGGCCGTCCCGGTCAGCGCGCTCACCGGCCGGGGCCTGCCCGAGCTGACCGCCGCGCTCGGCCGGCTCGTGGCGCGGCTCCCCAAGCCTGACCCGGACGGCAGCGTGCGGCTCTGGCTGGACCGGGTGTTCGCCATCAAGGGCAGCGGGACCGTGGTCACCGGGACCCTGCAGGCGGGGACGGTGCGCACCGGGGACGAGCTGGTGCTGACCCCCGCCATGCGCCCGCTGCGGGTCAGGGGCGTGCAGTCGCTTGGCGCACCGGCCGCCCAGGTCAGCGGCGTCGCCCGCGTGGCGCTGAACCTGCGTGGGGTCAGCGCCCGGGAGCTGGGCCGCGGCATGGCGCTGATTCATGCCGGCCGCTGGACGCTGGCCAGCGTGATCGACGTCCGGCTGACGCACCTGCCGCCCGGCCGCCAGCCGCCCGGCATCATGCGGCTGCCGTCCCGGCTCACGCTGCACATCGGCGCGGCGCGCGCGGTGGCCCGGGTCCGGATGCTGGGCGGCCGTGCCGCCCGGCTGAGCCTGGACCACCCGCTGCCACTGCACGTCGGCGACCGGGTGCTGCTCCGCGATCCCGGCGCGGCCGCCGACCGTGCCACCGGCAGGCCGGTGTTCGGCGCGACGGTGCTCGACGTTTCGCCGCCGCGGCTGCGCGGCAACGGCGCCGCCGCGGCCGCGGCGCAGGAACTGGCCTCGTGGCCCGAGCCCCCGACGGCGCCGGATCTGCTGCGACGGCACCGGCTGCTGCGGGCCAGCGCGGCATCGGCCATGGGGCTCGGCGACCTGCCGCCGCCGGTCAGCGGCGAATGGCTGGCCGACCCGGCGCATTGGCGGCGGCTGCGCCAGCGGCTGGCGGCGGCGGTCACCGCGCACGCGGCGCGCGACCCGCTGGCGGCCGGTCTTTCGCTCGATGCGGCCCGGGCCGAGCTGGGCTTGCCCGACCGGGGCCTGGTCGAGGCCCTCGTGGCCTGGCGCCCCCCCGGCGGCACTGGCCAAGACGCCGGCACCAGCCAAGACGCCGGCACCGGCCGAGATGACGGCACCGGCGAACTGGTCATCGCGAGCGGCGGATACCTGCGCCGCGCCACCGGCGGCGAACACGGCGCTCACGGCGCCGGACATGCCGGCCGGCGTGATGGGACTGGCCGCGTTCCGGCGCCGGGGTGGCGGCCGTCCGACGGTGCCGCCCAGGTCCTGCGGGCAGAGCTGCCGGCCCGGGTGGCCGATGCGGTCCAGGTGGTGCTCGCCGATCTGGCCGACGCGCCGTTCAGCGCGCCCGATGCCGAGCGGATGCGTGAGCTGGGGCTCGACGCACGGGCGGCCGCTGCGGCGGAGCGCGCCGGCCTGCTGTGCCGCCTGCCCGGTAACGTGCTCCTGGCCCCCGACGCGCCCGCGCGGGCGGCACGGATCCTGGCTGGCCTTCCGCAGCCGTTCACGGCGGCGGAGGCAAGGAAGGCGCTGCACACGTCGCGGCGGGTCGTGATTCCGCTGCTTGAATGGCTGGACCGGAAGGGAATCACCAGGCGGCTGGCCGACGATCGCAGGATCATGCGCGAGCCGCCGGGCTCCCCGGCATCGAACGGAGGACGATGAGCACGCTGGACGACTGGACCGACGCCATGTGCGCGGAGCTCGGCCTTGACCCCAAGGATGTCAACCAGAAGACGGTGCTCAACCTGGCCCGGGTCGCGGCCCATACGGTGGACCGGCCGGCCGCGCCGCTGTCCGCCTACGTCCTGGGCCTCGCGGTCGGCCGCGGGGAACCGCTGGCGGAAACGGCGGCGAAACTCCAGCAGCTGGCCCGCGGCTGGTCAGCTGACCACCCAGCCGACTGACCGCTGAGCCGACCGGCGCAGATCACCAGAGCGCGCCGGGCATGACCTGGACGTCGATCAGCTCGCCGCGCGCGAACTTTCCCTGCCCGATCGGAATCGGCCACCAGGCGTGAGCGCGCATCAGCCGGCTGATCGACCCGGCGCCGCGCCTGCCCGGCGTGGCCACGACGGGGCAATCGGCCTCACCCGGGGCCGGGGCCAGGGAGACCGGGACCCAGTCCTCGACATCGGGTGAGGAGGTCCAGTCGCACGTCAACTGCGCCCGCTGCCGCAAACGACCCGCGGGCGGCCTGCCCTGGAGCGCGGCGAGCAGGGGGGCGGCGAACAGCTCGAAGATCACCGCCGCGGCGAGCGGGTAGCCGGGAATCCCGATCACGGGGACGGGCCCCGGATGGGTATAGCCGAGCAGCACGGGGTGGCCCGGCCGGACCGCGACGCCCCTGACGGCCAGACCACCCGCCCGGGCGAGCACGGCGGCCGTGTGATCGCTGCGCCCGGCGCTGGAGCCCGCGATGACCAGCACGATGTCGGCGGTGTGCGCCGCATGGCGGATCTCGGCGGTTATCGTGTCCGGGTCATCGCGCTGCACGTCGCTGACGAGGGGCCGGGCGCCGGTCTCCCCGGCCCGGGTGGCGAGCAGGAGGGAGTTGCTGTCGGTGACGTCGCCCGGCCCGAGCGCCGACCCGACCGGCCGGATCTCATCCCCGGTCGGGATGATCGCGGCGACGGGCCGCCGGGCGACCTGCAGCGTGGTGCGCCCCGCCGCCGCGGCGGCGGCCAGATCGGCCGGGCGCAGCCGGTGGCCCGCCGGGATGAGCAGCTCGCCCGCCGGGAAGTCCCCGCCCGTGGCGCGCACGTTCAGCCCGTGTGGCGCCGGTCCGGTGATCTGGGCGCTGCCGGCGCCGAACTCGACCCGCTCGCGCTCCACCACTGTGTCCATGCCGGCCGGCATCGGATCGCCGGTATCGACCCAGGTGAACGAGCCAGCGGCCAGCTGCCACACGCCGACGGCGGCGGGGTCAGCCTTGATAGCGATGCCGTCCATCGCGGCGCAGGCAGACCGGGGCGCGGGCCAGCGGGCATGGACCGGGGCGACCGTCACCCGGCCGAGCCCGTCCCGCACCGCCACCTGCTCCGCCGCGAGTGTGCTGCGCCAGCCCGCGCCCGTGCACGCGTCCATCCACTGCGCGTAGGCAGCCTGGGGGCTGGGCCTCGGGCCGGGTGCGGGTCGCATGGTCGGCATCAGGAGGCCGACAGCCGGTGGGCCCCGGTGTAGACGTTCATCGACGGGCCACGCAGGAAGCCGACCAAGGTCAGGCCCGCCTCTTCGGCCAGGTCCACGGCGAGCGAGGACGGCGCGGACACGGCGGCCAGCAGCGGGATGCCCGCCAGGACCGCCTTCTGGACCAGTTCGAATGAGGCGCGGCCGCTGACGAGCAGGACGCAGCCGGCCAGCGGCAGGCGGTCGTCCAGCAGCGCCCAGCCCACCACCTTGTCCACCGCGTTGTGCCGGCCGACGTCCTCGCGGACGGCGATCAGCTCACCCTCGGCGGTGAACAGCCCGGCGGCGTGCAGGCCGCCGGTCCGCGAGAACACCCGCTGCGCGTCGCGCAGCCGGTCCGGGAGCGCGGCCAGCATGTCCGGCGCGAAGTGCGCCGTGTCTGCGGCCAGCGGCGCGTGCGGCAGTACGCAGATGTCTTCGATGCTCGCCTTGCCGCAGAGGCCGCACGCGCTGGTGGTCATGAAGTTGCGCCGGGCACCCGGCGCCAGCTCGACGCCCGCGGCCAGGGTTACCTCGGCGATGTTGCCCATCCCGTCGTGGTCCGCGTGCCCGCAGACGGTCCCGTCGCAGAGCTTGATCTCGGCGATGTCCGCCGGTGAGCGGATCACGGCCTCGCTCACCAGGAACCCGGCCGCGAGTTCGAGGTCGTCACCGGGGGTGCGCATGGTCATGGTCAGCGCGGTGCCGTCCACCCTGATCCCGAGCGGCTCCTCGCCCGCGAGGAAGTCGGCCCGGGGGGCGCTGCCTCCGGGCCGGCCGTCGCCGGGCAGGGTGATCCGCAGCACCCTGCGGCGCGCCGTCCGGCCGGACTTAAACACGTCCATTTGTTCTGCCTACTCTGGAGCGCCCAGGATAAACACGGCCCCCGGCTGGCGTGAAGGCGCCTGCCACGGGGAGTTCGGTGCATCTGCATTAGAGTCGCAGAATGCCGACTTTCCGGATGAGGGAGGCTGCCAGCCTGCTGGGGGTCAGCGATGACACCTTGCGCCGCTGGGCGGACGGGGGACGGATCGAGACGATGACTGATGCCTCCGGAGTCCTCGCCGTGGACGGTGTGGCGCTCGCCAGGCTCGCCCAAGAACTGGCCGAGTCAGCCGATCACACCGAGGACCGACTGGTGGTCGCTCATTCGGTCCGGAACCGGTTCAGCGGCCTGGTCAGCCGCGTAGTCCGAGACACCGTGATGGCCCAGGTAGAGATCCAGGCGGGACCGCACAGGTTTGTATCGCTGCTCAGCCGCGAGGCCGCGGATGAGCTCGGGCTGGAGCCAGGCACGCTCGTGGTCGCCGCCGTCAAGGCCACCAACGTCTCCGTCGAGCTCCCCCAGAGCGGATCGGCACGATCGTAAACGTCGCCGCATCCCGTCCTGCCTGGGCGGAAGCCAGAACATGCCGACGGCTCTGGCATCGGCCGCCCATGCCGCAGAACGCTAGCGGCTGCTAACCCACGCAGCCGACGATAGTTCCCGGCGGCTCGCAGTTAGCGGACAACAAGCGGGCCGCTCAGGCCAGCATTTCCACCGAGCCGCCCCGGGACAGGTCGTAGCCGCCGAGCGCCTGGATCGATGATTGCACCTGCGGATCGCGCAGGGCGGAGATGAGCGGCTCGGCCGCGGGCAGGGCGTCGCCGCCCAGCACGATGTCGAAGTCTTCCCAGACGACCGGCACGAACCCGAGATCGAGGGCGGTGGCCGCGGCCCTCACACCGAGCCCGGTGTCGGCCTGGCCGGAGGCAACCGACATTGCCACCTCCAGGTGGGATGCCGCCTCGGGGCCGGTCACCGAGGCGGGCACGATTCCCGCCTCGGTCAGCAGCCGGTCCAGCAGAACGCGGGTGCCGGTGCCGAACTGGCGGCGGGCTATCCGCAGGGCGCGAAGGTCACCGGGGCCGTTGATGCGGTCAGGGTTGCCTTCCGGTGTGAGCAGGCCTTGCTCGCGCCGCCACAGGTGAATGATTGTCGGGTGCCGACCACGCAGCAGCGCACGGGCGAAGGGGCTGTTGTGGCTGCCGGAGCGGTGACGCAGATGGATGGCAGCCGCGTCGGCGGTGCCGCGCCAGATCCTGGTCAAGCCATGGAAGCTGCCACGCGCACCGACGGTGGCGACGGAGGCTCCGGTCTGGCGCAGCACAATGTCCAGGCCGGGGTCATCGCTGCCCGCCAGCCGCAGCACTGGCACACCGCCGAGCAGGCGCTTGGCCGCAGATTCGCCTCCGGCCGCGACCCGGGCCCGGCGGCGGTCCGCGACCTCGATCACGCCCGCGTCGGCTAGGTGACGGTAGGCGCGGCCAATGGTCGAGCCCGTGGTCTTGTACTGGTTCGCTGCATCGCGGATGCTGGGCAGCTCGTCCCCTGGGGCCAGTACCCCGGACTCGACGTGGCCGGCGATCTCGCTGCTGACCTGCAGGTATCTGGCCATGGCCCGGACTCTACCGGCAGCCGCCGGTTCCGGCATGCATGTGTTCAGTGTGCCGTTGCGGTACTCCCCGCATGGCCCGGCGCCCCTGTAGGCTCTGCGCCATTCTGTAGTAGGGCAGAAGGAGGCAGTTGTGGGCCGCAGACTCCGCCTGGCTGGGATTGCCGCAACGGCATGCCTGGTCGTGACCCTGGCCGCCGCGTGCGGCAGCAGCGGGGGAAGCTCAAGCGGCACGAGCCCGATCGCGTCGGGAGCGCAGGGCACGCTGACCGTGTTCGGCGCCGGCACGCTGTCCACCCCGTTCACCGCTGAGATAGCGGCATTCAGGAAGCAGAACCCAGGCGTCACTGTGCATTCGCAGTTCGGCGCGAGTGGCGACATGGTCAAGAAGATCACCCAACTGCAGCAGCCCGCCGACGTCCTCGGCGTGGCGGATTACTCGCTGATCCCCAAGCTGATGTTCACGGCCAACGCGACCTGGTATCTGGGGTTCGTGTCCAACCAGATCACCTTCGCCTACACCAGCCACAGCAAGGGCGCCAGTGGGCTAACGGCAGCCAACTGGTACAAGGTGCTGGCCCAGCCGGGTGTGCACATCGGCCGGTCCAACCCGGCCGCCGACCCGTCGGGCTACCAGATCCTGCAGATGCTCCAACTGGCCAATGGCTATTACCACGACCCGAACCTGTCCGCCTCGGTGCTGAAGAACTCCCCCGATTCCAGCATCGCCGAGACCGAGACCTCGCTGATCGCCGCCCTGCAATCGGGGCAGATCGACTACTTGGCCATCTACAAGTCCACCGCCCAAGAGGAGCACCTGAAGTACATCGCGCTGCCACCGCAGATCAACCTGTCCGACCCGGCCATGGCCGCCGGCTACGGCAAGGTCTCCATCCACGCCGGGTCGCTGGGCACGCTGACCGCCAAGCCGATCATCTACGGGCTGACCATCCCCACCAGCGCCCCGGACGCGGCGCTGGGCCAGAAGTTCATCAGCTTCGTGCTCGGCCCCCAGGGCCAGGCGATCATGCGCAGCAACGGGTTCGTGGTCATCTCACCCGCCCTGGCCAACCCCCGGGCCAAGGTCCCGGCGTCGATCAAGCCGCTCACCACACAGTGGCCGTCATCCGGCGGCTGAGACGCCTGGCCGACCGCCCAGCGCCACAATGACCACGTGATAACGACCGGGTCAACGAAACGGGCGGGGCGGGCCACCCCTGGCTGGCCGTCGGGCTGGTTCGGGGTCATCACCTGGCTGCTCGGCGGGCTGCTGCTGGCGTTCATCGTGCTGCCGATCATCCGGCTGGTGACAACCTCGTCAGTGGCCAGCTTGCGGCAGGCCGCCGACACGGCCGCTATCAGGGACGCAACGCTGCTGAGCCTGCAGGCGGCGGCCATCACCGCCGGTATCGCGACGCTGCTCGGGGTGCCGCTCGCTTACCTCCTGGCGCGGGCCAGCTTCCGTGGCCGCGGCGCCATCCAGTCTGTGGTCAACCTCCCCCTGGTGGTGCCGCATACGGTGGCCGGGATCGCGCTGCTGTTCCTGCTCGGCCGGACGGGATGGGTCGGCGGCCCAGCCACCCATCTGGGGGTGTCCTTCTACGGCTCCCAGTGGGGGATCGTGGCGGCGATGCTGTTCGTCAGCGCACCGTTCGCCGTCAATAGCGCCCGGGTCGCCTTCGAGAGCATCGATCCCCGGCTCGAGCGGGCGGCCCGGAGCCTGGGCGCCACCCCGTGGCATGCTTTCCGGCGCATCACGCTGCCGCTCGGGCTGCGCGGGGTGCTGACCGGAGCGGTGCTCGTGTACGCGCGCTCGATCAGTGAGTTCGGCGCCGTGGTGATCCTCGCCTACTACCCGGCCACCGCCCCGGTCGAGATCTACAACCTGTTCCTGCAGTCCGGTCTGACGCAGTCGGCGTCGGCCGCCGTGGTGCTGCTGATCGTCACGCTGGCTACGTTCCTGGTGCTGCGGACCCTCGTCTCGGGCCGGCTCCTCGCCCGGGTTGACCGTGCCTACCGCTGACCGCGGGCTCCGCGTCAGTGGGCTGGCGGCTCAGGCCGGGTCGTTCACGCTTGGCCCGGTCAGCCTCGACGTCCCGCCCGACCGGGTGCTGGTGGTGCTGGGGCCATCCGGCGCCGGGAAGACGATGCTGCTGGAGACCATCGCCGGGCTCCGTCCGCAGCAATCGGGACAGATCAGCCTGGCTGGCGCCGACATCACCGGCCTTGCACCCGAACGGCGGCGCATCGGCCTGGTCTTCCAGGACGCCGCCCTCTTCCCCCACTTGACCGTTAGGGAGAACGTCAGGTTCGGGCCGCGGGCGAGCGGCGCATCCTCCCCGGACGGCGCCGATGACCTGCTGCGCCAACTCGGTATCGCGCATCTCGCTGACCGGTCACCGCGTTCGCTCAGCGGCGGGGAACGCCAGCGGGTGGCGCTCGCACGCGCGCTGGCTATCCAGCCTGGCCTCCTCCTGCTCGACGAGCCGCTATCCGCCCTCGACCAGCCGACCCGCGAAGACATGCGCTCCTTGCTGCAGCGGTTGCTCGCCGACCTGGAGATCCCGGCTGTGCACGTCACGCACGACCGGGACGAGGCACTGAGCATCGGCGACGACCTTGCCGTCATCGTCGGTGGGCGGCTGCGCCAGACCGGCCTAGCCGCCAGCGTCGCCGCCGAGCCAGCCGATCCCGACGTCGCCCGCCTGCTCGGCTGGTCAGAACTCGGCCGCGGCACCGCCAGTGGTGGCACGGTCCGGTTCGGACGGCTCGTGCTCCGCGGCGCGGCCGCCACGGACCTGCACGGCGCGGTGGAGGCCTTTTACCGGCCTGAAGACATTGAACTCACCTCCGGGGCGCCGCATGAGACAGCCGATGACGGCCTCGCCGCACACATAGGGCGGATTCTCCGCACACGCCCGCTGGCCCGCATCATCCTTGACTGCGACCCGCCCATCACGGCGCTCATGCTCCACAAGGAAGTCAACCGGCTCCGCCTGACGGACGGCGACCCGGTGGCGGTGAACCTGCCGCCAGGTGGCCTGCGCATCTTCCCCGCCGACGTGTGACGGTGAGCACAGCAGGCAGTGGAGGCATCCGGGCGCTGTTAATGTGGGGCCACGCCACGTACCCTTCTCGGTTTGAGCGACCAGGACTGGGCCTGTGGTAGCCGGGCCGGAGGAGCAGATCTTCCCGGCCCGGCGTGGCTCAGTGGGTGCCCGGTTCAGCCCCGCCGTTGGCTGCCGGTACTGAAGCCAGGCGATGAATTTGCCGTCGGCCGGCCGTCTAACTGTCGGGAGGCCGTGATAGGCCACTGTCTATAGGCGCGGCTGGGCCGGGTGGGACCATGCCCGGAGCAGGACCCGGGCGGGTGTCATCGCCCGGCCGTGGCTGGAAGGAGCACCGGTGAGCGGCGTACGGGTACTGGTCGGCACACGCAAGGGCGCGTTCGTGCTGAATTCGGACGGCAAGCGCGAGCGGTGGGACGTCAGCGGGCCCCACTTCGCCGGCTGGGAGATCTACCACGTCAAGGGGTCCCCTGCCGACCCGGACCGGCTGTTCGCGTCGCAGTCGAACGGCTGGTTCGGGCAGCTGATCCAGCGCTCCGACGACGGCGGCAAGACGTGGGAGCCGGTGGGCAACAAGTTCAGCTACGACGGCGACCCCGGTACACACCAGTGGTACGACGGCACGCCGCACCCGTGGGAGTTCGCGCGGGTCTGGCACCTGGAGCCGTCGCTGGACGACCCGGACACGGTCTACGCCGGGGTGGAGGACGCCGGCCTGTTCCGCTCGGCCGACGGCGGGCAGTCCTGGCAGGAGCTGCCCGGGCTGCGCGGCCACGACTCCGGGCCGTCCTGGCAGCCGGGCGCGGGCGGGATGTGCCTGCACACGATCATCCTCGACCCGAGCAAGCCCGGGCGCATGTTCGCCGCCATCTCGGCCGCGGGCGCGTTCCGTTCCGACGACGCGGGCCAGACGTGGCGGCCGGTGAACCGCGGCCTGCACTCGGAGGGCATCCCCGACTCCGACGCCGAGGTCGGCCACTGCGTGCACCGGATCGCCATGCACCCGGCGCGGCCGGAAGTGCTGTACATGCAGAAGCACTGGGACGTCATGCGCAGCGACGACTCCGGCGAGTCGTGGCACGAGGTCAGCGGCAACCTGCCGACCGACTTCGGGTTCCCCATCGACGTGCACGCGCACGAGCCGGACACCGTCTACGTGGTCCCGATCACCAGCGACTCCCTGCATTACCCGCCCGAGGGGAAGCTGCGCGTCTACCGCAGCCGGACCGGCGGTGACGACTGGGAGGCGCTCGGCGCGGGCCTGCCGCAGGAGCACTGCTACGTCAACGTGCTGCGCGATGCGATGGCCGTCGACTCGCTCGAGGACTGCGGCGTGTACTTCGGCACCACCGGCGGCCAGGTGTACGCGTCGGCCGACGCGGGCGACAGCTGGGCGCCGATCGTGCGGGACCTTCCGGCTGTGCTGTCGGTCGAGGTCCAGACGCTGTCATGATCCGGGTGGTGCTCCCCGCGCACCTGCGCACGCTCGCCCAGGTGGACGGCGAGGTGGAGCTCGAGGTTGCGGGCCAGGTCACCCAGCGCTCGGTGCTCGACGCGCTGGAGGCCCGCTACCCGGTGCTGCGGGGGACGATCCGCGACCACGACGGCGGGCCACGCCGGGCGTTCGTGCGGTTCTTCGCCTGCGAGGAGGACCTGTCCCACGAGCAGCCTGATGCCCCGCTGCCGGAAGCGGTCGCCACCGGCGCGGAGCCCTACCTGATCGTGGGGGCGATGGCGGGCGGCTAACTCAGGCCGCCGCCCCGTCGGCCGCTGCTCCGGCGGCTGGGGCCAGCTTGCTGATCCGGTCGCCGGGGCGGAGGGTCCCGGAGATGAGGATCCGGGCGTTCAGGCCGCGCAGCCGCAGCCCGCGGCCCACCCGCGAGTTGACGAAACGCAGGGCTTCCTTGCCGAACCGGGCGGCGAACTTGGTGCAGCCCAGGTGCGGTTCCCCGCTCACCTCGATGACCGCCGAGCCCACGGCCAGCCTGGTGCCCGCGGGCAGGTTGGCGGGACTGAGGTCAAGGTCAACGTAGAGCTGGTCACCGGCCAGCTGGCGCCGGCCGGGATCCTGGGCGACGAGCAGGGCGGCACGCGAGTTGATCACGGTCAGCTGCATGCCGGGATGCGCCGACCCATCGGACGTGCGGGTGCTCCCGCGCACCTGCCAGGTGTCGCCGGCGAGCCCGGCCTCCGCATCGAGGGTGGCGGCGGCGAGGACCTCGCGCTCGTCGACCGCTGGCCGGCGCACGATCATCTCCACCGTGCCGTGGTCCGGCGGCGACTCCGGACGTGGCCGAGACCGGCCTGCAGCGCGGCGGTGTCCAGATGTTTCACGGTTCCCGGGTGTTCCACAGTGTCATGTTTCCCGCCGGGCCGATCTGGACCCAAGTTGTTTTCCGGCCAAGAGGCCGCCGAAGAATGGCGTCCGATCAGGGAGCGGTCTCAGAGCAGCTCGGCGAGGAGCACCGCGGCGCGGGCGGCGCCGTCGGTGGCGACGGGGCGGTAGTCAACCTCGCGGCCGATCTCGCTGGCGATCGCGTCGGCGATGTCGGCCGGGCCCGCGGTGCGCGTAGTCCATGCACCGCCCGGCGCGGTACCGCTCGAGCCGGTGGCGCACGTGGAAGTTCTGCTCGAAGTGGTGGCGGAGCGGGAAGTAGATGAACGGCCGCCGGTTCGCGGTCAGCTCCATGGTGGTGGTGAGCCCGCCCTGGACGACCGCGAGATCACAGACGGCCAGGTGGCGGTAGAGCTCGTGCACGTAGGGCAAGATCTCCAGCCCGTCGTGGGCCGGCAGGCTGCCGGGATCGATCCGCGGCCCCGCCACCACGATCATCCGGAGGCCGGGCACGCGCTCCCTGGCCTCCGGGAAGGCGGCGATCACCCGCCGCAGCAGGTGACCGCCGACGCCGGAACCGCCGACGGTCACGATGCACACGCGCTCGTCATCGCGGTAGCCCAGGGCGCCGCCGGTCCGCCAGCCGGCGGGGGTCGAAGCCGGTTACGTAACCCGCGAAGTCGTAGTGCCGCTCGGTCCAGTCGCGGATCAGCGGCAGGCCGGGGCCGAAGGCGTCAGGGACGATGTCGTCCGGGTCGCCCACGAAGATGGCCCGGTCGCGCACCCGCGGGAAGCGGGCTATGTGCTCGATCATCTCGGCGTTGTAGTCGGCGGCCAGGAACGCCTCGCGCGGGCCACCGTCGGCCATCGGCAGCCAGCCGACGAAGTCGGTGAACCAGGCATAGGCGGCGCGCTTCTGCTCGGGGTTCTCATGCAGGTAGTAATCCAGCTCCCAGGACTCGTCCCCGATCCACAGGTCGTAGTCCTCCTCGCGGGCCAGGTCGTGGAAGACCATGAAGTTGGCCAGCAGGATCTCGTCCATCCGCCGGATGGCCTGGAACGCGTGCAGGTCGTGCTCGGCCGACTCGTGGTCGATGTGGCCGGCCTCGCTCGCCAGCTGCGTGCTGGCCGGGTGGACGCGCTCGCCGCGCGCCGCGAGCACGTTCGTCACCGGGTGCTGGGCGAGCCAGTCGATCTCCAGATCGGGATGCAGCTTGCGCAGCTCGTCGGCGATCGCCACGTCGCGCTGGGCGTGGCCGAGGCCGATCGGCGAGCTGATGTACAGCGCGCGCTTACGGCGGGCCCGGCCGCGCGCCCAGCGCCGGGGCGCGTCCGCGGGGGCGGCGAAGTCGCGCAGGAGGAGGTTGACCTTGACCGGGTCACGCACGTGCGGGCCGTGGCCCGAGCCCTCGAGCAGGACGAGCTGACCGCCGGTCGCTTCGGCGAGCGCGATCCCGCAGCCCTTACCCGTGATCGCATCGGCCGTCCCCTGGATCACCAGCACCGGGCAGCGGACCCGGCGGCACAGTTCCCGGGTCTCCTCCTCGCCCACCTTGCCGCCGAGTTCCGCCGCCACGAGCGTCTCCGCCGTCGTCTCCAGGCCCCAGCCGACGCAGTCCTCGGCCGGCTTGGTCGAATGCGGCTCGCTGAACATCTCGGAGAAGAAGAACTCGAGGAAGCCGCGGTAGTCGCGCAGCCAGTAGTGGCGGTTCCACTTGGCCCAGCCCTCGTCGATGCTCAGCTCCTCATCCCACGGATACGGCGGCTCGATCCCCCCCAGCGGGGTGAAGGGGGCGATGAAGACGGCACCCGCCACACGTTCCGGGTGCCCGGCCGCCAGCAGCAGCGCCCGCTGCGCCCCGAGTGACAGCGACACGATCACCGCCTGCCCGGTCCCGGTGGCGTCCATCACCGCCAGGGCATCGGCGGCGAACTCGCGCTCGTCGTAGCCAGCCCCCGGGCGGTCGGAGCGGCCGTTGCCGCGCCCGTCGAAGGTGACCACCCGGCAGTGCCGCGCCAGGTAGGGGATCTGCATCTTCCAGTGCCGCGAGTGGATGATCGACCAGGTCGGCAGCAGGAGGACGGTCTGCTCGCCGGAGCCGTAGACCTCGTAATAGAGCTTCACCCCGCCGCGCTCGGCGTAGCCGGGCTCATCGGGGTAGCGGGCGCGCGTCTGCTCGCGGCCGGGCTCGGTCATCGGGATATCCACCGGTCGATCCAGTCCAGCAGCTCGCGGTGCCCGGTCTCGATGCCGCCCAGGCGCTCCACGATGATGCCCAGGTTGAAGGTCATCACCAGCGAGACGAGCGCCTCGGGCGGCAGCTCGATCCCCAGCTGGCGGCGCGGCTCGTCGAACGCCTCGGTCAGCACCGCCCGCCACTCGGCGTTCACCCGGGCCAGGCGCTCGGAGATGTCGGCGTTGTTCCAGGCGAGCGCCTGCAGTTCGAGCCAGATCTTCTGGTAGCTGACGTCCTTGCTCATCAGGTAGCGCATCGCCGTCCGCCACTTCTCCGCGAAGGGCAGCTCGGCCCCGTACAGCTCCCGCTGGCGGGCGACGAGCCGCCCGGTGAACCGCTCGAGCGCGCGCACGAGCAGGTGCTCGTTCGAGCCGAAGTAGTAGTGGACCAGGCCGTGGTTGACGCCCGCCTCCTCGGCCGGCCGCCGGGTCGTGACGGCCGCGTACCCGGCGTCGGCCAGCAGCCGCTCCGCCGCGTCGAGCAGCGCCTCCTCGGCGGCGGCGCGCGCCGCCGTCTTCGGCGTGGACGGGGCCGACGGGACGGCCGGCCCGGCCGGGGTTTCCGAGTCGGTCAGTGGCCCCCGATACGTCGCCATCGCCAGTCCCCCGTTGAGCCGTTCTTAGTCAATTGACTAAGCCGGTTGACCAAACTTAGCCCGCGCTGTCAAGGCGGCTGGTGGCAGGCTCATCCGGCGACGGCGGTCGCTGGCTCAGACCGGCGTGGCAACGGCTCGGGACCGGCCAGGAGGCCCCGGGCGCCCCGGAGCGGGTCCCGGCCGGCCGCTGCCGGAACCGGCAGTGGTCAGCTGCTTTCCAGCGAGAAGCGGAGCGTGGCGCACACCCCGTCCAGTGGGCGGGCGATGCCGCCGCACGCTTCCGGGTTCCCGGCTTCCACCAGGTCCGCGGGCAGGAAGTGCAGCTCGGCGTCGGTGCGGGCGATCGCGCGGACGATGGCCGCGTCGGCGCGGTCGGCGGCAGGCTCGGGCACATTCAGCTCCAGCAGCTCTTCCCGGGAGGCCGCGAGGTCGTTGCCGGCCGGGCCGATCCACGCGGCCGCGGTGGAGGACGGATCGTCGGCCAGGAACAGGTCGGAGACCTGGCCGTCGCGGAACGCGGCCATGGTCCGCGCCAGGCCCTGCACGGCCAGGCCGTGCGCCAGCCGGGCCTGCCAGTCATCGAAACGCTCCCGGCAGTGGTGGCCCACCCAGTCCGACAGTGCGCGGTCCGCGGCCTCGGTCATGGCCTGGCTATCCGCGCTCACCTCCTCGTCCAGCATGGTGGCGGACTCCCGCAGCGGCGTGGCCAGGTGCTCGAGCAGCAGCGACCGGGCCCGGACGTCACCGCTCACGATGACGTGCCGGGCACCGATCCGGGCCGCCGCCGCGTCCACCTCCGCGGCCAGCGTCTTGGCGTTCTCGTTCCAGGTCTCCTCGACGCTGCGCTGGAAGCGGGGCTCCGACCAGCCGCCGACCGAGGTCTTGTGCACCGGCCAGTCCTGGCCGGCGACCCAGTCCCGCCAGCCCTGGCCGCTGCCGCCGACGGCGACGATCTCGCCGCCGGTCCGGGTGGCGCTCACCCGCAGGTGCGGGATCGGCGGGCGGCGCTGCGCCAGCAACGGCATGAGGTGCGGCAGCGGCGCCAGCCGGGCGATCTCCCGCCGCGGCGGCGCGTCCAGGGCACCGGTGAAGGCGACGGCGCCGGCCCGCGCGAACACCGCGTAACCCCGGGCCTCGCCGGGGGCACCGGCCACCGCCGCGGCCGCGTCGAGCGAGGCCTGGCTGGCCCCGGCCTCGGCCAGCCGCTCGCTGGCCGCACGCCACCGGAGCTCGATGGCCGTCAGGGCATTCTCGTGGGCCCGGTCGGTGTCCAGGTACACCGACACGTAGTCACCGATCTCGTCGTAGAGCGGCCGCAGGAAGGCCAGGTTCACGGGGCGTGCCTCCTTCCGGGACAGCGGCCGGTTTACCCTGCAAGGGAACGGGGCAAACAGGCCCACCGTCAGCCTGCCACAGGGGCCGGGCCGCCCCCGGCCCGGCCGTCAGGGATTCCACCGAAGCGAGGCACGCCAATGACCGAACAGTCAAGCGGGACGCACGGGCCGCGCGAGGATGACGCGCTCAAGCGGGAGGTCCGCAGCGATCTGCAGGCGCACCGGGAGACCCGTGCCGAGGAGTGGCTCGAGGCCGAACCCCCGGCCGAGGACGAGCCGGAGGCAACCTGGGCGCCGGCGGGCAGGCCCGGCGGGACCCCGCCGGGAGAGGACTGGGACACCATCGAGCTGCGCAGCGACCTGGCCCGTCACCTGGACCGCACCGCGTGGCCGGCGACCAGGGCGCATCTGCTCGAGGTGCTGGCGTCGCACCAGGCCGAGCAGCGGCTGCTGGATCTGGTGTCGCCGCTTCCGGAGGACGCCACGTTCGCCAACTTCCACGAGCTGCTCCAGGCCCTCGGGATGCCGATAGAAGAGCGCCCGGCCTGAAGCTGCGGCGGCCCGGCAATCACGGGTTCCGGCGTCGTCCGGCCTGAGGCGGTGGCCGCCCCGGCGGTCCCGGATTCCGGCGTCCCGCCCGGCCTGGCCCTCGTGTTGCGGGCGCCCCGCCCGCGAGGTACGGTAACGATATATCGTGATCGTATCTTGAGTGGATCGCCAAGGGGCGCGTGATGTCGGCAGCGGATTCAGCGGCCGGGGAGTTCGATCCCCGTTTCTTCGAGGCGTTCGGCTGTCTGGGACAGCTGTTGAGCCAGGTCCAGGAGGCGGCCCGCTCGATGGCCGCCGGACGTGGCCCGGGCGGGAAGGCCGGCCCGTGGGAGCATGCCTTCGGACGGCAGAAGACCCGCCGGGCGTGGCCGGGCGGGCAGTGGGGGCCCGGCGGGCCGGGCGGTTTCGGTGGGCCGTGGGGGCCGGGCGGGCCAGGCGGCCCGTGGGGGTGGCCCGGGCCACCCGGTTCCGCGCGCGGACCCAAGGCCGGGCGCGGTGACGTGCGCGCCGCCATCTTGGCCCTGCTCCGCGAGGGCCCGCGCAACGGCTACCAGATCATGTCCGAGATCGAGGAGCGCAGCGGCGGCGCCTGGCGGCCCAGCCCCGGCGCGGTCTACCCGGCCCTGCAGCAGCTCGCGGACGAGGGGCTGATCGAGGCCGAGGAGTCCGGCGGCCGGCGCACGTTCAGCCTCACCGACGAGGGCCGCCGCTACATCGAGGAGAACCCCGACATGGCGCGCGCGGCGTGGGAATCAATGGCGCAGGACGAGCCCGGGGAGATGCCCGGCCTGTTCGTCCAGGCGGCCCGGCTGGGCGGCACCATCGTGCAGGTGGCCCATGCCGGCACGCCCGAGCAGGTCCACACCGCCGAACAGTTGCTCGAACAGACCCGACGCAAGATGTACCAGATCCTTGCCGAGGACGACGGCGGCGAGCAGGATGGACAGTAGAGGGCAGGGATAAGAGATGGACGATCACATCCGGGTTTCCGACGCCGACCGGGAACGCGTCACCGCCAGGCTGCGTGAGAACTTCGCGGAAGGCCGGCTCACCTCCGATGAGCTGGATGAGCGGATCTCGGCCGCGCTGAACGCGAAGACCTTCGGCGATCTGCGCCCGCTGATGGCCGACCTGCCCGGGCCCGTCCCGGCGCCGCCGCGCGCCGCGCCGCCCCCGCGGCCGACCGGGCCGCCGCCCTGGGTGGCCCACCGCCGCGGCCCGCGGCTGATGCCGCTGCTGATGCTGGTGGCGCTGGTGGCGCTGCTGGCCCCCGCCGGTGGCGGCTGGCTGGTGCTCGGGCTCTTCAAGGTGGTCCTGGTGGTCTGGCTGGCGAGCTGCCTGGTCGGTGCCTTCGCCCTGGCCGGCTACCGCCGGAAGGTGCACCGCTACTGGCACCAGCACGGGCCCAAATAGCTCAGCGCCGCTCCGGCACGAGCCGCTCCAAGGCGGCCACGTCCAGCTCTTCGAGCGAGGAGACGATCAGGGCGGCCGGGCCGAGATCGTGGCCGCGGGTGACGGCGGTGCGGACCCCACGCACACCAGGCCGGCCGCGGCCGCGGCCGCGACGCCGGTGGCCGAGTCCTCGATCGCGACCACCCCGGCGGGTCCCGCCCCCAGCCGCTGGATCGCGAGCAGGTACACGTCGGGCGCGGGCTTGGACCGGGTCACTTCCTCCCCCGACGCGACGCCGCAGGACGCCGCCCAGGCCCAGCGCGCCGGTCACGGCGCCGATCTCGGCCAGCGTGGACGCTGAGGCCAGGGCCATCGGCACGCCGGCCGCTGCCAGCCCGGCGATGAGCCGTTCCAGGCCGGGCGTGGGTGCCGCCGACGCCCGCAGCCGCGGCGCGAGCATGGCGGCGCCGAAGCCGGCCGGGTCGATGCCCAGGTGCACCACCGGTCGGCCGAGCAGGTCCGCCTTGAGCTGCCCGGCCAGGTCGATCCGGGCCCCGCCGCCGCCGACGCGCAGCTCCGACAGCAGCGAGCCCGCCTGCTCCAGGACGGTCAGCACCGACCGCACCCCGAGCGCCACGCCATCGAGGCGGCGCCGAAGTCCCGGTCCTGGCGGCTGCGCAGCCGCATCGGGGAGCACGTCAAGTGGTACGAGACGCCCGAGGAAGTGCGCCACTAGAGGTCCGGCACCGGCCGGGCCGGAAGGTCCAGGTCAGACCCTGGCACCGGCGGCCCGGCCGCCGTCCCGGGTCCGGCGGCCACCCGAGCAGATCCGTGTAAACCGGACAAGCGGCACACGCGTCCCCTAACACCCCCAGCAGACAGGAACTGACGTCCCGTGGACCTCACTGACCACAAACCGGGCAGCGTTCTCAGCCTGCCTACCCCACTCGCCCGGCTCTACGGCACCGCCATGAAACTGGGCATCGAAGTCCGTGACTTTCCGTGCGAGGGCCTCCTCGGCGACGACGACACCGCCGCCGTCGTCGTCTGCGGCGCCACCATCGCGCTCAACCCGGCCATCGAGGACGACGACCTGCGGGCCGACGCGCTCGCCATGGCCCTGGAGATCGCCGCCGTCATGACCAACCGCCAGACCAGCGATCCCGGCGAGGTCTACGCCCCCGGCGGGTTCGTCCTCATCAGCCACAACCGGATCCCGGCCCCCGAGACCGGGCCCGGCGCGCTCGCCACCGCGGTGGCCCGCCAGTGCGGCCGGGATACCGCATCGGCCGCGTTCGAGTTCTCCGTCCCCCACTTCGAGTTCTACGCCCCCGAGGTCGAGTTCGGCGCTTCCGGCCATGATTTCTGCCCGCCCGGGCTCGAGTGTTACGACCCCGAGCTCTGCGGCGGGGGCCCCGGGTTTGAGTTCTGCGCTCCCGAGCTGGCGGACGGCGGCCAGGACTGAGACCCCGCCCGGGGAGCGCCCCCAGGTGGCGATAGCTTGACAATGAGGCCGATGGGGCGGCAGACGCTGGATTCCCCAGCTGACCCCTCGGCCGGCGGTCGCATGCCTCGATGGGAAGGCGGCACCTCATGACGGATGCCAACGACGGAATACCGGAGATCCTTGATCTGCCGATCGGACTGGCTGCCATCGGCACGCGGCGGGAGTTCGACAGCCTGGGCGAGGTCGAGGTGCCCGCCAACCGGTACTGGGGTGCGCAGACCCAGCGCAGCCTGGCGCACTTCAGCATCGGCAGCGACCGGATGCCGAAGGAGGTCTACCACGCCTACGGCTATGTGAAGAAGGCGGCGGCGCTGGTGAACACCCGGGGCGGCCGGCTGCCCGCCTGGAAGGACGAGCTGATCCAGCGGGTATGCGACGAGGTGATCAGCGGGGCGCTGGACGAGGAGTTTCCGCTGCATGTGTTCCAGACCGGCTCGGGGACCCACACCAACATGAACGTGAACGAGGTCATCTCCAACCGGTGCATCCAGCTCGCCGGCGGGACGCTCGGCTCGCAGCAGCCGGTCAACCCCAACGATGACGTGAACATGAGCCAGTCAACCAACGACACGTTTCCCACCGCCATGCACATCGCCGCCTACCAGATGACCACGGAGCGGACGCTCCCGGCGCTGCGGCGGCTGCGCGACGCCATCGAGCACAACGCGCGCAAGTGGGCCAACGTCGTCAAGATTGGCCGGACGCATCTGGAGGACGCCACCCCGCTGACCGTCGGCCAGGAGTGGTCCGGCTACGCCGGCGCGCTCGATGACGCCATCGCCGAGGTCGAGCACACCACCGACGGCCTGCTGCAGCTGGCCATGGGCGGCACGGCCGTCGGCACCGGCCTGAACGCCCCACCGGGCTTCGATGAGGAGGTGGCCGCTGAGCTCGCGTCGATGACGGGCGCCGCCTATGAGAGCGCACCCAACAAGTTCACCGCCCAGGGCACCCTGGACCGGATGGTGCGCGCGCACGGCGGGCTCAAGGCGGCGGCCATTACCCTGTTCAAGATTGCCAATGATCTGCGCTGGCTGGGCTCGGGCCCCCGCACCGGCATCGGTGAGCTGATCCTGCCCTCCAACGAGCCGGGGTCCTCGATCATGCCAGGCAAGGTCAACCCGACCCAGGCCGAGGCCGTCATGATGGTCGCCATCCAGGTCATGGCCTCCGATGTGGCGGTGACCATGGGCGGCGCCGAGGGCAACTTCGAGCTCAACGCCTTCCGCCCAATCGTGATCAACAACTACCTGCACTCGGCGCTGATCATGGCCGACGTGTGTTACAGCTTCCGCGAGTTCATGATCGAGGGCACCCGGCTCAACGAGGCCAAGCTGACCGAGAACATCGAGCGCTCGGTGATGATGGTGACGGCGCTGTCGCCGGTCATCGGCTATCACCAGGCCGCGGTCATCTCCCACTACGCCATCGACCACGACCTGACCCTTAAAGAGGCCGCGCTGGCCAACGGCGTCAGCGAGGAACTGTTCGACCGGGTAGTCGACCCGCTCGCGCTGACCCGCCCCGGCTCGTCCGACAGCCCGACGGGCCCGGGGAAAGACTGAGCCCAGTCGCCGAGCCCGGGGCCGAGGCGTCGCGATGCATGTCTGGCCCGCGGCCGTTCTCCGTTGGTATAGGGAGCGCCGCCCACTCGGGCGTCAGTAGCTGAAGGTGGTGGCGCCCTCGTCGCCGATCCATTCCCACAGCTGGACGCTGCCGGCCAGTTCGGCGTTGGGGACCAGGCCGCCCTTGTCGAGCTGCTTGGCGTTGAAGCAGACCGGGCAGACCATGAACCGCCCGCCCGCCTTCTCATACCGGGCCAGCAGGTCGCGCAGCGGGGGGCAGCCGTCGCAGGCGACGCCGACGGCCACGCCCTCCAGCGCCAGCCGGACCGCCTCCTTGGCCTGGAACATCAGCGTCGGCCGCCCCGCTTCGGCGGCGCCGACCGCGACCAGGAACGCCACGGTCACCTGCTCGGGGTCCTCCAGGCCGGTGGTGAGACTGATCACTGCCTTGCCCGCCATTGCTGCCTCGCTCTCCTCGGGTGCAACCGGGCCGGATCCCGGCCCTGAGGCAGACGGTAGGAAAGGCCCGGGGCCGCGAATACCGCAGAACTACCGCATTTCCCGCTGGGGGATAATGCGCGCCATGGACTATGCCGAGGCACGCGAGGCCTTCTTCCAGCTGCGGGATACCGCTGCCGAGCCGGGAACGTCGGGCTGGCAGTCGCCGGTCCGGCGGCTGCGCGACGCCATCGAGCCCATCGCGACGATCTGCTACTGGAGTGAGCCCGCCTACGATGCCTATGCTGCGCTCGGCCTCGATTTCCTGCAGGGTTACGTCTGGTCGCGCGGGTGCGTGCTGGGCGAGCCGGACGGCGGCGTGGTCGCGGCCGCGTTCGGCGTCTTCGAACCGGGGCTGATCGGGCAGCTGTACGACGCCGCCCGCGCTGCGACCGGGCTCGCCGACATCCGCGCCGCGCGCGAGGCCGGGGCCGTCACCGCGCTGCGCGCCGTGCTGGGCGACACCGTGCTGGGCGACACCATGCTGGACGCGCCGGAGCGGGTGGCCGAGGTGACCGGCGCGCTGCGCCGGGCCGCCGAGGCGGTGGACACGGCCGGCCGCCTGTTCGCCGGACTGGCCGGGCTGCCCTGGCCCGCCGATGAGCTGGGGCAGCTCTGGCACGCCTGCGCGATGCTGCGGGAGCTGCGCGGCGACAGCCATCTCGCCGCGTGCGTGGCCGCCGGGCTGACCGGGCTGGAGGCGAACATTCTCACCGAGCTCCAGGTCGGCTGGCCGCTGCACTCCTACACCGCCACCCGGGGCTGGCCGCCGGAGGCCATGGACCTGGCCACGATCAGCCTGCGCGAGCGCGGCCTGATCGGCGACGACGCGCTGACCGGCGCCGGGGCCAGCCTGCGCGCCGACATCGAGGAGGCCACCGACCGGCAGCTCGCGCCGGCCCGGGACGCGATCGGCCCGGACCTGGCCGGCATCCTGGCGCCGCTCCAGGAGTGGTCCCAGCAGATCATCGAGCACGGCTGGTTCCCGCCCGACCCGTACAAGCGCGCGTCCGGCTGAGCGCGCCCGTTTACGGCCGGACGACCACCTTGATGGCGCCCTCGGCCACGCTCCACCCGCCGTCGCGGTGGGCACGATGCAGGTCGCCGTCGCCGATGCGGCCGACGATGTCCTGCAGCCGGGCCAGCGCAGCGTCGGCGTCGGCGGCGGCATCCGCGAACATGGCCGGGCTCATCCCAGCGTGAACGGGTCGCGGGTGGCGCCGGTCAGTTCGACCCAGACGGACTTGGTCTCGGTGTACTCGCGGATGGCGTCGACGCCGTTCTCGCGCCCGATGCCGCTGGCGCCGAACCCGCCGAAGGGGACGTGCGGGGCGACGACGCGGTAGGCGTTGATCCAGATCGTCCCGGCCCGCAGGGCGGCGGCAACCCGGTGCGCGCGGTGCACGTCCTTCGTCCAGACCGAGCCGGCCAGGCCGAACTCGGTTCCGTTGGCCAGGGCGATGGCCTCGTCCTCGGTGGCGAACGTGGTGACCGCGACGACCGGGCCGAAGATCTCCTCCCGGACGGCACGCATCTGCGCCGTGGTGTCCACCAGCACGGTGGGCTCGACGAACCAGCCGCCCAGCCCCTCGACCGGGTTGCCGCCGCAGGCGATGGTGGCGCCCTCGGCGCGGGCGGACTCGAAATGGCTGAGCACCGTGTCGTACTGCTTGTCCGTGGCCATCGGGCCCATCTCGGTATCCGGCTCGAGCGGGTTGCCGATCTTGATGGTCCTGGCGCGGTTCACGACGCGCTCGACCAGCGCGTCCTTGACGTCGGCGTGGACAATCACCCGTGAGCCCGCCATGCAGGTCTGCCCGGTGGCGGCGAAGACGCCGGCGATGACGCCGTTGGCCGCGGCGTCGAGATCAGCGTCGGGGAACACCACCTGGGCGGACTTGCCGCCAAGCTCGAGGGTCACCCGGGTGAGGTTGTCCGCGGCGGCCCTGGCGATGAGCTTGCCGACCTGCGTCGAACCCGGTGAACGCGATCTTGTCGATGCCGGGATGGGCGGCCAGCGACTTGCCCACCTCGGGGCCCCAGCCGGTCACCACGTTGACTACGCCGGGCGGGAAGCCGGCCTCACCGACCAGTTCCGCGAACGCGAGCGTGCTCACCGGCGTGTAGTCGCTCGGCTTGACCACGACCGTGCACCCAGCGGCCAGGGCCGGGGCCAGCTTCCAGCTCAGCAGCAGCAGCGGGGAGTTCCAGGGGACGATCGCCGCGACCACGCCGACCGGCTCGTGCCGGGTATAGACCAGGTAGTTGGGCTTGTCCGAGGGGATCACGTCGCCCTGCACCTTGTCGGCCAGCCCGGCGTAGTAGTAGAACCACTCGGGCAGGTAGGCCATCTGGTCGCCCATCTCCCGCAGCAGCTTGCCGTTGTCGCGGGTCTCCAGTACGGCCAGCCGCTTGGCGTCGCGGGCGATCAGCTCGCCGAGCCGGTGCAGCAGCTTGCCGCGCTGGGTGGCGGTGAGCTTGCCCCACGGGCCGCCGAGGGCGGCGCGCGCCGCGGCCACGGCGGCGTCGACGTCCTGGGCGTCCGCGTCGGGGACCTGTGCCCACGGCTGCCCGGTGTAGGGATCGGGCGAGGTGTAGGTGCGCCCGGACCTCGCGGCCTGCGGGGAACCGTCGATGACCATCAGCAGCTCGTCAAGCTGCGGCTTGCCGGCAGTGGTCGTCATGGGACCTCCTCGGCGTAGGCACTACGTTCGCGACGATTCCACGCGGTCCGGCGGACTTCAACCCCGGCAGGTCCCGGGACGTCCGGCCCGCCGGCCAGGGCCGGCCGCCTCATTTCCCGCGCAACGGCGGCCAGGTAGCGTGGGCGTCATGCTCCTCGCGGAGGACCTTCTGCTCCTGGTCACCGACGACGGCAGCGGCCAGCTGACGGTGCCCGCGGCCCAGGTCGATTCCGGGCTGGGCGGCGCGAACCTGGTCGAGCTGGCCCTGATGAACAAGGTGGATCTCTCGGTCGAAGGGGAAGACGGCAGGCCGGGCCGCGTCGTCGTCCGGGACCCCTCCCCGGCCGGCGACGACGTCCTCGACGCCGCCCTGGCGATCCTGGCCGCCAACCAGGGCAAGAAACCGTCGGCGGTGATCAGGCCGCTGAGCAAGAACCTGCGGCAGGCGCTCTACGAACGGCTGGCCGCGGCCGGGGTGATCCGCGCCGAGCGGGGCAAGATCCTCGGCATCTTCCCCACCCACACCTGGCCGGCCCAGGACGCCAGCCACGAGGCGCAGGTACGGGAGCTGCTGACCCCGGCGCTGGTGCACCAGACGGCACCGGACACCCGGACCGCCGCGCTCATCGCCCTCCTGCACGCACTCAGGTGCGAGCACAAGATCATCGAATCCCGGGCCCTACGGCCTGTCCAGGCGGCAGCTCGCGGCGCGGGCCGAGCAGATCGCCCAGGGCGACTGGGCGTCCGGGGCGGTTCGCAAGGCGATCGACGAGATGAACGCCGCGGTGATAGCCGCCACCACCGCCGCCACGATCGCCACCTCGGGCTAGGGCCTACGGCTGGGCCGTCGTTCCCGATGGCGCCACGGAGGCCGGCGCGCTCGCCGTGGGCGACGCCGCCGACGGCGAGGGGCTCGGCCCGGACAGCGTCGGGGACGGTGACGGGCTGGTCGGCGACGGCGTGGGCGAATGGCTCGTATGCCGCGGCGTGGGGGTGGGGGTCGGCGTGTGCGCGGGCTGGTGCGTCGCCGTTGGGCTGGGAGCCGGCGCGGGCGATCCCGTGGCCTGGGGTTCGCGCACCCACAGGTAGAGGGCAAACACGGCGATGAACAGCCCGGTCAGCACCAGGGTCGACATGCGGGGACGCCTGTCCCTGAAGCTCATGAGGCGCCCCCGGTGGCGCGGCCGGTGTCAAGCTCGGCGGAGACGATGATGCCCTCACGGCGGAAGGCCGAGGCGACCCGCGCCCGGAGCTCGCGGCCGACCTCGAACTGAATGCCCGGGAGCGTCCGCGCCACCATGCGCACCGAGAACGTGTCAACCTCGATCTTCTCGACGCCCATGACCGTGGGGGGGTCGAGCATCATCTTGCGCAGCCGATCGTCGCTGTAAGCTTCCTCGCCGACCCGCCGGAGTATGTCGGTGACGTGGCTGACGTCAACGGCGGCCGGGACCGGCACGTCGATGACGGCCCGCGCCCAGTCGCGGGACAGGTTAGTGACCTGGATGATCTGCCCGTTGGGCGTGGTGATGACCTCGCCGCTGACCGTGCGCAGACGGGTGACCCGGAGGGTGACGTCCTCCACCGTGCCGGTCACCGGCTGCGTCACGCCAGCGGTGGCGATGGTGACGACGTCGCCGAAGCCGTACTGCCGCTCCCCGGTGATGAAGAACCCGGCGCCGATGTCCTGCACGAACCGCTGCAGGCCGAAGCCGAGCGCGGCGCTGAGCAGCGCGGCCGGCGCGACCAGGCCCGCGAGCGGGACGCCCAGCTCTTGCACGATGCGCACCGCGGTCACCACGTAGATGACGGCCAGCGCCGACCACGTGACGACCTGAGCGACGACCTGGCGATGTTTGGCGCCCTCGGAACGGACTAGCTCGTCGGTCTCGGTCGCGCGGGCATCGATGTGGGCCATGATCTTGTCGCGCACCCAGCCGGCCAGCCGGGTGAGCAGGATTGCCCCCAGCACCAGCAGCACGATGACCAGCAGGTCGTCGCGCACCCACAGGTTGAAGTCGTTCAGGGGAGCGATTGCGCCTGTCACTGCAGCCCTCCCTGCATCCAGCTGCATCTCGTCTGGCAGGTCCGCCAACGGCCGACGTCGGGCCAGCCGGATCGCCTCTTGCCCCGAATGACCGATTATGCCTGCCCGGGGGGAGTGCCTTGAACCGTGGGTGCCGGCCCGGGGCGTGACGCCGCAGGCCCAGAATGGATCAATGCAGGCGGAACCCCGTCCGCAGGATCTGCACCCGCCCAACCGAGGAGATGCAGAAATGAGCGAGCTGGACATCATCGTGATCCACATCCGCGCCGAGCAGGCGGCGGAGTACGAGCGCCTTTTTGCCGAACGTGAGCTGCCGCGCTGGCGCGAGTACAAGGCGCGGGGCGCCTTCATCAGCGCCCGGATCTTCCGCGCCGCGTTCGGCACCGACGGGCGCGAGGACGTGGCCAAGTACGTCATCGCCGTCGAGGTCCCCAGCCACGCCCAGCACAGCGAGCACGACGCCGATCCCGGGTTCCAGGAGTTCAACCGCCTCGCCGACGCGTTCCAGCCCGAGGACCCGCTGGTGTACGGCGGGGAGGTGCTTCACGCCGTCTGACGGGGAACGGCGCCGGCCGGCGCGGTGTGGACCAACACAGAGCCCGCTCCCCGGCTAGCAGTCCCTCACCTTAAGGCAAGTATCTCCCGGCGCGCCCCGAACACTTGGTTCATAACTGAGTGAAGCCTCTGCTAGACGTTCTGTAGGGGCCGGGGGGGTGCGGTCATGAAACACGACCGACCGCTGGGCAAGGTGCCCGAACTGACACAGCTAGGCGGCCACGCCAGGCGCCGGCGCCGGGGCATGAGCTTATTGGCAGTTTGCCTCCTCGCTGCCGTGATAGGCGGCCCGGCAAGCTGGGCAGGCGGGATCCGCCAGGAAAGCAGCCCGGCCACGCAGGTGCATCGCTCCCAGCTGACAGCCTTCGCCGTGGGCAACACGACGCAAACAATCGCCTTCGCCCAGCCGCCGGACACAATGGTCGGCGCCCCGGTCATCCTGTCGGCGCCCACATCGTCTGGGCTGGAGGCGGCGTTCACCTCCAACACCCCGGCCGTGTGCACGGTGTCGGGATCCACCGTCACCACCGTGACGGCGGGTGTATGCGCGATCACCGCCTCCCAGGGCGGCAGCGCCACCTATGCCCCAGCCCCCGAGGTGACGCAGTCGTTCAAGGTGAAGACGGGCCCCAACTCGCAGACGATCTCCTTCACACCGCCGCCTGAGGTGGTGCAGAGTGGCGTGCCGGTCGGGGAGCCAGTTGCCTTGTCGGCGGCCCGCGCCCAGCGGGTATCGCAGGCCCGTGAGGGCACCATCGAGCCTGATGCTGCTACCTCGGCGGTCCAATGTCCTCGATTGACGCGCTGCCAGCTACCTTCCTGCGCGCCTTCGATGTCGGCCGGGTCCGCAGCAGGGCAACAGCCTGGCGAGGAGTCATGCCCTGGGTCTCGACAAGGTACGCGACCGCCCCGCTAACCACGGCCGCCGAGAAGGATGTCCCGCTCCACCTCCGGTACCCGTTCGCCTTATAAAGGCTGCTGATGTCCTCGCCGGGCGCGAGCAGGTCCACCCACGGCCGCCTGGGGCTGAAATCCGCGACCTTGAAGCTGTCGGTGCCGGCGATCCTTGTACCGGCACCCACCGCAACGACCTTCTTGAACGCGGCCGGCCACATCTTCGTCTCATTCGGCCCATGGTTGCCCGCAGCGGCCACGATGGCGACCTTGCGGGAGGTGAGCTTGTCGACGGCCCGGCGCAGAACCAGCGGTGGCCTGTCATCGTGGGTGGCCGCGCCGAAGGAGATATTGAGCACGGACACCCCGGCGTCAACAAAGGCGGCCATTTGGGTGGCCACGTCCCACGACGACCCGCAGATGTTGTACGCGTTGAGCACGTGCCCGACAATGAGGTCCGCGTTTGGCGCTTCGGCCAGGATGATTCCCGCGATAAAGGTGGCGTGTGCCTCGCTGTCCGGAGTGCTGGTGGTGGTCGCGGGCACGAGCGCGTCGTGGTCGGCGAGGTACCGGCCCGCCAGGTCCGGATGCGCGAACAGCCGGGTGTCGAGAATCCCGACCTTGACCTGGGGGTTGGGCGGATGATGCCGTTCCGGGAAGCCGGCCCGGGCGTCGTCCCACTGCGAATCGCCCTGGTCACCTCCGGTGTAGGGCCCGCTGCCGCCGCCTCCGGTGTAGGGCCCGCTGCGGCCGCCCCCGGTGTAGGGCCCGCTGATGCCGCCCCCGGTGTAGGGCCCGCTGATGCCGCTTCCGGCGTAGGTCCCAGGCTTGAGGCCTCCGGTGTAGGGACTGCTGATGCCGCCGCCGGTGTAGGGCGAGCCCTCGACCGAGCCGGCGAGCCGGTTCTTGCCGATAAGCGGCGTCCGGCCGCCGTGCTTCTCCTGGTATGACTTCTTGAGGTAGGAGATCAACCGGTCCAGCTCAGAATGAGCCTTAGGGTCCTTGTAACCAGCGGGGATCTTGGGCCGGTCTCCCAGCCTGATCAGCGCAAGCCCGAGCCGCGTGGACTTTTCTATGCGCTCCCAGGAGACGCGGCTGGAGTCCAGCACTTGCTGGATGCCTGGCAGGTCGTCCAGGTCGACGATGATCTGGTCATCACGAGCCGCGATTTGGATCTCTCTCCGGTCATTCGGCATGGATCCGTCCCTTCGGCAGTTGCCTTCTTAGCTGCTGGAGGCGGCGCGGGCGGGTCTTGATACATCGACGGCCGGATTTATCCGTGCGAGACTTCTCGGATGAGCGCGGCCGGAGGGGTCGGCGAGATTTTGCGGCTCGCGGAGGCCGACCCGCGACGCACGGTCGCCCTCGCCACCACGGTCGTGCGGCAGGCGCACGCCGAGCGCGATTTCGCCGCCGAGTCCGACGCCGAGCGCGCCCTCGGGATCGCCGCCACGCATCTGGAGGACATCGACGGCGCGGTGCGTCACCTGCGGTCGGCCATCAACCTGGCCAACCGGGCCGGCTTCGCCGAGCAGGCCGCCGAGGCGCGGCTGAGGCTGGCCTTTGCGCTGAGCATCCGCGGCCGGCCGCAGCAGGGAATGCGCGAGATCGCCAGCGCGGTGCCCGGCCTTCACGGCGCGGCCCGGGCCCGGGCGGAGGCGCAGCGCGGGGCAATCTTCAACCTGCTCGGGCAGTTCGACTCCTCGCTGCTCTGCTTCCGGGCGGCCGTGCCCGCCCTGCGCCGGGCGGGAGATCACCTGTGGCTGCAGCGCGTTCTGTCCAACCGCGCGATCGCGCACGGGTACCGCCATGAGTTCACGGCCGCCGAAGCGGACCTGCAGGAGGCCGAGGGCCTGTGCCGGGAGCTCGAGCTGGATCTGTCGCTGGCCATCGTGCAGCAGAACCTCGGCTGGGTCTATGCCGTCAAGGGCGATGTGCCGGGCGCACTCCGGTACTTCGACCTGGCCGAGCGCTATTTCCGCGCCCTGGACACCCATCAGCTCGGCTGGCTGCTCCATGACCGCAGCGAGCTGCTCCTGTCCGTCCACCTCGTCGCGGAGGCACGGGAGGCGGCGGAGGAGGCCGTCGCCGAACACGAGCGCATGCACCGCCGCATCGCCGTGCCGGAGGTGCGTCTCCTCGTCGCGCAGACCGCGGCGCTGGACGGCGAAACCGGCCACGCCGTCGACCAGGCCAATCGGGCGATGCGGGAGTTCAACCGCCAGCAGCGCCCTCGGTGGGGCACCCTGGCCCGCTTCGTCGTGCTCCGGGCGCGGCTGGCCGGGGACCAGCGGTCCGGCGTCGCGGTGGCGCAGCTGGAACGGGCCGCGGACGATCTCAGCTCGGCCGGGTGGCCCGCGGCGGCCCTGGAGTCCCGGCTGCTGGCCGGGCGGCTGGCCCTTGACCGCGGCTGGACGGGACGAGGCCGCCTGCAGCTGCAGCAGGCCAGCCGGCACCGCCGCGGCGGGCCCGTCCTGTTCCGCGCCCGCGCCTGGTACTGCGAGGCGCTGGCCCGCCGGGCCAGCGGGAACCGGCGCGGCGCGGCGAGCGCGATCCGCACGGCGGTGCGGATCCTCGATGAGCACCGCGCGGGCCTGGGGGCGATCGACCTGCGGGCCTACGCGTCCGGGCACCGCGCCGAGGCCACGGCCCTCGGGCTGCGCATGGCGATCGAGGACGGCCGGGCCGGTCGCGTGCTCGAGTGGGCCGAGCAAAGCAGGGCCAGCCACCTGCTGCTGCGGCCGGTGCGGCCACCCGACGACCCGGAGCTCGCCGCGGCCCTCACCGAACTCCGGGCCATCGTGGCCGAGGCCTACCGGCGCCGCGGGACGGACCGCGGCACCGCCCGGCTCGTCCGCCGGCAGATCATGCTCGAGCGGCACATACGCGATCACCATCGCCAGCAGCGGAGCGAAGAGCCCTTCCAGGCCATGGACCCGGTCCCGCCGTCACGGCTCGCGGCCGCGCTGGGGGAATCAGCGCTGGTCGAGTTCATCCAGCTCGATGACCGCCTGACCGCCGTCACCGTCGTCGCCGGGCGCATCCGGCTGTGGCCCCTGCCGCCGCTGGCGCACATCCGCGACCACATCGAGCGGGTGCCGTTCGCCCTGCACCGGCTGTCCCGGCGCAACGTGAACCGGGCCAGCCAGGAGGCCGCCGTCACCATGCTCCGTCACGCGGCGAAGCACATCGGCGAGGCCCTCTTCGGCCCGCTCGCCGGCGAGATAGGCGACCGGCCGCTGGTGCTGATCCCCACCGGGACCCTGCAGTCTCTTCCGTGGTCGATCCTCCCGTCCTGCACCGGCCGACCCGTCACCGTGTCGCCATCCGCGGCCCTGTGGTGCACCGGCCTCCGCCGCCGTGACACCGGCGGCCACACCGTGGTGGCCTCGGGCCCGGGCCTGCCGGGCGCCCGCTCCGAGGCCGAGGCGGTCGCGGCGATCTACCGGACCACCGCGATGGTGGACGACCAGGCGAACGTGGGGGCGGTGACCGCGGCGCTCGACGGGGCCGACGTCGCCCACCTGGCGGCGCACGGGCGCCTCCATCTCCGCAACCCGCTCTTCTCCTCGCTCGGGTTCAACGACGGGCCCCTGACCGTGTACGACCTGGAAGCACTGCACCGGGCGCCCCAGCTGGTGGTGCTGGCGGCGTGCGACATCGGGCGCCCGGTCGTCCCCGCGGGTGACGAGCTGCTGGGTCTCGGCGCCGCCTTTATCGTGCAGGGCACCAGGCAGATCGTCGCGTCCGTCACACCGATACCCGATGCGCAGGCCACCCCCCTCATGATCGCCTTCCACCGCGCCCTCGCCGCCGGGAAGAGCGCTTCGGTCGCCCTGGCCGAGAGCCAGCGCCAGCTCGCCAGCGAAGACACCATGGCCATGGCGACGGCGGCCGCGTTCGTCTGCGTGGGGGCCGAGTACTCCCTGCCCCCCCATCTTGACGCGCGGCCGGAACCCGTGCCGCCCGCGGTGATCAGCGCATCGAGGGCTTCCAGGTCCCCGGCATAACGTGGTGTCATGGACCGGTTCCTGGTCGGCAGCGAGTACGCGAGCCATCTCACCGATGCCGACCTCGGGCTGCTGGCCTCGGTGGCCGCCGGGGACGCCGGCCCGGCGGTGGACGCCTCGTCGCTGCGCAGCGACCCGGCGGCGCTGCTGCGGCTGCTGGAGCATCCCGGCGCGTTCCGCGCCGTGCTCGGCGGCCCGGGTGAGGCGGTGCCGGCCTCGCCCTTCCTGGTGTTCGCGGTGGCGGTGCAGCGGGCCGCGGCCGAGCTGGCGTCGGTGGACCACGTGCCGGAGCGAACGGGGCCAGGCCAGCGGGTGCCGTTGTTCGATGCGCCCGCCCTGCGGGACTTCCTCGCCGAGCCGGCCCGGCGGCTGTTCCTGGCTGAGCTGCTCGGCTCGTTCACCCGGGTGGCCAGCGGCCGTTACCGGGCCCGGGTGGGTGGGCGGATGCGGACGCGGCGGTTCAGCGAGCTGGACCCGGTGCGGCTGGCGGGCCTGCTGGAGGCGGTTCCGGAGGCCGAGCGGCCCGGCGTGTACCGCAGGCTCGGCGACGTGACGCTGTTCCTGACCGGGGTGTTTCCCGACTACGCGACCGCCCACGCCCTCGGCCCGGTCAATGCCGCCCGGCTGCTGCGCGCCGCTCAGCTGCCCGCCGCCCAGCAGGACCGCCTCGCCGGCCCGCCGGGCATCGAGTTCTGGGAGCACCTCGGTGCCCGCTGGTACCGGGCCGCCCGCGATCTGGCGCCGGTCGCTACCGCGCGGCTCACCGTGGTCGGCGAGGTGGCCGACCGGTTCCGGCAGGCCCGGCGCGTGCTCAACCACGTCACCGACCAGTACCTATTCCCCTCGGGCAACCCTTGGTTCGCCCAGCCCGGCTCCTAGCGCAGCCCAGGTCGCGGTCAGCCCGCCAGCAGCACAATGCGCCCAATCGCCCGGCCCCCGGCGCGCCGCATGGCCCGGCCGGCCGATCTGTGATGGACTCCTTCAGCCTCTGGAATGGATTGAGAAGGCCGCGGCTGGGAAGCTCAGCACCGGCCGCCGGGGAGCGGCACATGCTCACCGGCGCCGCGGCTCGTCCCGGAAGGAGACCCATGCCCAGCATGACACACGGCGCGGGCGACCAGACGTTCCCGAACCCTCCCCGCACCCGCTCCGCGAACTGCGCCCATCTGCACAGCGCTTTCGGCCCGGGATGCCCCTACTGCGCGGAATCCGGCGCCCACGCGTCCCCGGACGGCGGCGCCGGGAACAGCGCCCACGAACGCCTCGTGCCCGCCCTCCCCGGACACCGTTAGTTCACGCCCGGGCGGCTGATGTCGCCGCACAGGACGGCGCGGCGTCAGGGCGCCGTGGGCGAAGGGAGCCAGGGGTCACGCCAGGCCGGGTGCCCGGTAATCAGGGCGTTCGCGGCGGCCGGTCCCCAGGACCCGCGGGCGTAGGGCTCCACCGGGGGTGGCGCGTCCAGCAGCGGCTGCACGATGCGCCACGTCTCCTCCTCGCTGTCCTCGCGGACGAAGAGCCTGGCCTCTCCCTGCAGGAGGTCGCCGAACAGCCGCTCGTAGGGCTCCGGCGGATCCCCGAGCTCGGCGGCGAAGATCAGTGAGAGATCGATCGCCCGCAGCGTCGTCGCGGGACCGGGCTCCTTCACCTGGACCACCAGGTCGGCTCCGGGAGTGGGATCGATCCGCACGATGAACTCGTCGGGATGAGGCGTGTGCGGTGAGAACACCAGGCGGGGCGGCGGCTTGAAGATGATTCTCACCTCGGTGACCCGCTCCGGAAGCTCCTTGCCGGCCCGGATGAAGAACGGCACGCCCGACCAGCGCCAGTTGTCGATCTGGAGCCGCAGCGCGGTGAAGGTCTCGGTCTGCGATCCGGGGCTCACCCCGGGCACCGACAGGTACCCGTCGTACTGCCCGCGGACATAGCATTGCGGGTCGGCCGGCGGCATGGCCCGGAACACCTCCACCCGCTTGTCGCGTATCCCGTCCGCGTCGGCGACGCTCGGCGGTTCGGAGGCGACCAGCCCGAGGACCTGCAGCAGGTGGTTCTGCACGACGTCCCGGAGCGCCCCGACCGGGTCATAGAAGCTCCCCCGGTCGTCCACACCGAAGTCCTCGGCCATGGTGATCTGGACGCTCTGGATGTGGTCGCGGTTCCAGAGCGGCTCGAAGATGGAGTTGGTGAACCGGAGGAACAGGATGTCCATCGTCGGTTCCTTGCCAAGGAAATGGTCGATCCGGTAGATCTGCCATTCCTCGAGGTACTTGTGCAGCTCGGCGTTCAGCGCCCGGGCCGAGGCCAGGTCGTGGCCGAAGGGCTTCTCCACCGCGACCCGGGCCCGCTGGGTGAGACCGGCCCCGGCCAGGCCCTCCACCACGCGGCCGAACAGCGACGGCGGAATCTCGAGATAGAAGACGGGGTTGTGCCGCCCCTCGATGGCGTGAGCCACGCGGTCATAGGTCTTCGGGTCCTGGTAGTCGCCCGAGACCATCGACAGGCGCTTGGCCAGCCGCTGGAAAACATGCTTGCTGATCTTCTCGCCGGAGTCTTCGATGGCCTGGCGTGCGTGGTCGCGGAGGGTCGCGGCCGGCCACTCGTCGCGGGCCACGCCGACGATCGGGCACTGAAGCTCCTCGCGGCGCTCCATGCGGTACAGGGCCCGGAAGGTCTGCTTTTTCGCCAGGTCACCGGTGATGCCGAAGATCACCATGACGTCGGCGGCCGTGGGCGCCGGTTTCGCCATCTTGTCCCCTTGTCGTGGCCCCTCGGCGAGGGGCGCGCTCTTTCATGGCAGGACGAACCGCTCCACCGCGTTGGCGAAGCCCTCGTCCTGGTTGGATGTCGTGACCCGGCGGGCGGCCCGCTGGACCTCGGCGCTCGCGTTGCCCATGGCGATGCTGAGCCCGGAGTGGGCGAACATCAGCACGTCGTTGGCGCTGTCACCGATGGTGGCGATCTCCGCCGCGGGGATCCCGTAGACTCGCGAAAGATAGCGGGCCACGCAGCCCTTGTTGGCGTCGGGGTGGGTGATGTCGCCGTAGTACGGCTGGGATTTCGCCGCCGACACGTGGTCGCCGAACCGCTCGCGTACCGCGTCCACCGCCCGCTGGACCGCGTCGTAGTCGTCGCTCACCCCCACGATCTTGGCCACCCCGTCCGACACCGCGGCATAGCTGCCGACCGGCGTCGGGTCGAACTTGACGGTCCAGGTCTCGCGGGCCACATGAGGTCCCTGAGCGTCCCGCACGAACCAGTCGGCGCCCCGGTAGACCCATACGTCCACCCCGTGGGCGCCGAGCAGGTCGATCACCGCCGGCGTCACGCTGTCGGGCATCACCCGCTGCTCGATCACCGACATGTCGGGGTGGACGATGACCCCGCCGTTGAAGGCCGCGATCGGCGTGCTGAGCCCGAGCGGCTCGATCAGCATCGACATGCCGCGCGGCGGGCGGCCGCTGGTGATCGCGAAGAGTATCCCGGCCTGCTTCAGCTTCCCGACGGCGGCGATGGCGCGATCGGTGAGGACCTTGTCCTGGGTGACAAGCGTGCCGTCCACGTCGGCGAGGAGCATTCGGATGGCCATGGTGCCTCCGGGCAGGTCGGCTGAGTCCACCGGCTACATCAGCCGGTAGAGGCGCTTGCTATAGCCTGAATCCATCCGCTCCGTTCCCTTTCACGCACCGCAACGACCTCCGGAGCACCCGAGTCATGAGCATCGAGCGGGAGAAGCAGGTCGCCGCGGAAGCGGCAGCGGATCTGGTCGGCAACGGCATGACCGTCGGGCTGGGCACCGGCTCGACGGTAGCGTTCCTCCTCCCGGCCCTGGCGCGCCGGTCGCTCGACATTCTCTGCGCCGCCACGTCGCCGCGCACCGAGCACGCCGCGCGCGAGCTGGGCCTGCGGATGGAGGATGTCACGAGCATCGACCGCTTCGACATCACCATCGATGGCGCGGATCAGATCGCCCCGGACGGCTGGCTGGTCAAGGGCGGCGGCGGGGCACACACCCGGGAGAAGATCCTCGCCGCGGCCGCTGACCGGTTCGTTGTCATCGCCGACTCGTCCAAGCCGGTCGAGGCCCTGCACAGCCCGGTCCCCCTCGAATTGCTCTCCTTCGGGCTCCGCGCCACGCTGCACCTGGTCGCCCCGGCCTCGCTGCGCGACGTGCCGCTCAGCCCCGATGGCGGCGTGATCGCCGACTACCACGGGCCGGTGGGCGATCCGGCCGCCCTGGCCGCCCGGTTCGCCGCGACGCCCGGGGTCGTCGGGCACGGGCTGTTCCCGCCGGACATGGTGGCGACGGTCCTGGTGGGCCGGGGCGAATCGGTCGACCGGACCGACTTCGAGCGCGTCGGGTCCTGACCGGCTGGCGCGTCCCTGTCGCGGCATCCGGGCCTCAGGTCGCCGCGCGGTCGGCCATCACCAGCGACTCCCCGGCCTCGACGCCGCCCGCCGGGATCGTGGTGTCGCCGGCCAGGAGCCTGGCCAGGGGCTCCTTCTTGTCGCTCCCGGTGACCAGCCAGAGGATCTGGCGGGCCCGCGCCAGCGCCGGGTAGGTCAGCGTCATCCTCACCCGGCCCTGGTAGGGCTGGGTGAGGGCGACCAGGCGATCGGTGACGGCCAGGACCGGATCGCCGGGGACGAGGGACGCGGTATGCCCGTCGGGGCCAAGACCCAGGTGCACGAGATGGAACTCCTGCGGCAGCGAGGCTGCGTATTCCGCCGCCGCGGCCTCGAGATCGCTCTCGTTGACCGGCATGGCCCACACCTGCGCGGGTGCCTGGCCCAGCGCCTGGCGGAGGTGGGCGAGGTTCCGGTCCGGGTCGTCGGGCGGGGCCACCCGCTCGTCCACCTGGTAGATGACGACCGAGTCCCAGGGGACCTGTTGCTGGGTCAGCTCGGCGAACATGGCCCACGGCGTGTGCCCGCCGCTGACCGCGAAGCGGAAGACGCCGTCGGCGGCGACCGCATCGCGGGCCAGTTCGGCCACGAACGTCGCCCCGGCCGCGGCCACCGCCGCCGGGTCGGGCAGGGTCTCGAGCTCGTGCTGCATGCCGGCCTACTGCTTCCGCTCGGCGTGGCCGCCGAACTCGCTGCGCATCGCGGACAGGATCTTGCCGGTGAACTCACCCAGGCCCCGCGACTCGAATCGCTCGTAGAGCGCCATGGTGATGACCGGGGCGGGAACCGCCTCGTCTATGGCGGCGTCCACCGTCCACCGGCCCTCACCGGAGTCCGACACCCGGCCGGCGAAGGTATGCAGGTCCGGTGCGCGCGCGAACGCCTCGGCGATCAGGTCGATCAGCCACGACGAGATCACCGACCCGCGCCGCCAGACCTCCGCCACGTCGGCGACGTCGATGTCGTACTGGTAGGCCCAGGGGTCGCGCAGGGGGGTGGTCTCGGCGTCGGCGTCCTGCATCCCCTTGCCGACGTTGGCGTGCTTGATGATGCTCAGCCCCTCGGCGATCGCCGACATCATCCCGTACTCGATCCCGTTGTGGACCATCTTCACGAAGTGCCCGGCGCCGCTCGGGCCGCAGTGCAGGTACCCCTGGGGAGCGGTGCCGGCCCGGGTCCGGCTGGGGGTGGGCTCGACGCTCCCCTTCCCGGGGGCGATCGTCATGAAGATGGGGTCGAGCCGCTGCACGGCCTCGGTCTCCCCACCGATCATGAGGCAGTAGCCGCGCTCGAGCCCCCATATCCCTCCGCTCACCCCACAGTCCAGGTAGTGGATGTCCTTGGCCGCTAGCTGCTTGGCCCGGCGGATGTCGTCGCGGTAGTAGGAGTTCCCCCCGTCGATCACCGTGTCACCGGGCTCCAGCAGCGGGACGAGCTGGTCGAGCGTCGGGCCCACCACGCCGGCCGGAACCATCAGCCAGGCGGCGCGGGGCTTCTCCAGCTTGGCCACGAAGTCCTCGAGCGTGCCGGCGCCCGTCGCGCCCTCCCCTTCGAGCTGCTTGACCGAGTCGGCGTTCACGTCGTAGGCGACGCAGCGGTGCCCGTCGCGCATGAGCCGCCGCACCAGGTTTGACCCCATCCGGCCCAGTCCGACCATGCCGAGCTGCATTGGCCTGTCAGTCGCCATGTCCCTCTCCCTAGCCCTTGAGTGCCCGGTAACGCCGGATCAGCGTGTTGGTTGACGAGTCGTGCTTCAGTTCGGGCTCGGCGGCGCTCTCGAGCTCGGGGCTGATCGCCACCGCCAGCGCCTTGCCCAGCTCGACGCCCCACTGGTCGAACGAGTCGATGCCCCAGATGGTCCCCTGGGTGAACACGCTGTGCTCGTACAGCGCGACGAGCGTGCCCAGGGTGCGGGGGGTCAGCTTCTCGGCCAGCAGCACGTTGGTGGGGCGGTTCCCCGGCATGACCCGGTGCGGCACCACGGGCTCGGGGGTGCCCTCGGCCCGAACCTCCTCCTCCGTTTTGCCAAATGCGAGCGCCTGGGCCTGGGCGAAAACGTTCGACGACAGGATGTCGTGGTGGTCGCGGAGGGGGTTGAGGCTCTTGCCGAAGCCGATCAGGTTGACCGGGATCAGCTGCGTCCCCTGGTGGAGGAGCTGGTAGAAGCTGTGCTGGCCGTTGGTGCCGGGCTCGCCCCAGTACACCGGGCCGGTCTGGCAGTCCACGGGCGTGCCGTCGAGGGTGACGCGCTTGCCGTTCGACTCCATCGTGAGCTGCTGCAGGTAGGCCGGGAAGCGCTTGAGGTACTGCTCGTAGGGCATGACGCCGGTCGAGGCGGCCCCGAAGAAGTTCACGTACCACACGGTGAGCAGGCCCATGAGCACCGGGAGGTTCTGCGCCAGCGGGGCGGTGCGGAAGTGCTCGTCCATCGCGTGAAAGCCGGCCAGCATCTGGCCGAACTGCTCCGGGCCCACCGCCACCATCGTGGACAGGCCGATGGCCGAGTCCATCGAGTACCGCCCGCCGACCCAGTCCCAGAAGCCGAACATGTTCGCCGTGTCGATCCCGAACTCGGCCACTCGCTGGCCGTTCGTCGAGACGGCCACGAAGTGCTTGGCGATCGCGGCGGGGTCCCCCAGCTGGCCCAGCACCCAGTCGCGGGCCGAGGTCGCGTTGGTCAGCGTTTCGAGCGTGCCGAACGTTTTCGACGAAACGATGAAGAGTGTCTCCGCCGCATCCAGGTCCCTGGTCGCTTCCACGAAATCGGTCGAGTCGACGTTGGAGACGAAGCGGAACGTCAGGTTGCGGTCGCTGTAGTGGCGCAGTGCCTCGTAGGCCATCACCGGCCCCAGGTCGGACCCGCCGATGCCGATGTTGACGATGTTGCGGATCGGCTTGCCGGTGTGGCCCTTCCAGTCGCCCGAACGGATCCTGGTGGCGAACCCGGCCATCCGGTCGAGGACCTCGTGCACCTGCGCCACCACGTCGGTCCCGCCGACGACCAGCGAGGTTCCCTTCGGCATGCGCAGCGCGACGTGCAGCACCGAGCGGTTCTCGGACACGTTGATCCGCTCCCCGGCGAACATCGCGTCCCGGTGCTGCTCGAGCCCGGACTGCTCGGCCAGCTGGAGCAGCAGGCCCAGGGTCTCGTCGGTGATGCGGTTCTTCGAGTAGTCGAGGTAGAGCCCGGCGGCCTCGGCGCAGAGCCGCTCACCGCGACCCGGGTCCTCGTCGAACAGCTCGCGCAGATGACGGCCCACCAGCTCCGAATGGTGCTTGGCGAGGGCATCGAAGGCCGGGCGCTCCCGCAACGGCGGAATCGTCACGAGGTATCTCCTCTCGCGGGGTGCTGAATTGTTCCGGCGGCCGCGGCCGGGCGATCGCGCGCGAGCTGCGCCACCTCGGAAGAAGCGATCACTCCGCGTCCGGCGATGGGGTTCAAGACCGTTTCTGCGCTCATGGGCGCTGTCCTTACCGGTTGCCCCGACGGTGAGCGCCGGACGCTGATCGGCCGACTGGTGAAACCGTGCCGATCTGCATCGTAACCTTGTCAAGTTTGCGGGCAGCAGGGGGCCGTCAGCTTGCTCCCGGCCCGGGTCAGGTGCCGGGCAGGATCGGTACCACGTACCCGCGGCCCGGCAGCTGCTGCCGCCCGTTGAACAGCTGGTCACGCGCGGCCGGCGGCGAGATGTTGTACTGCTGGCAGAGCTGGGCCACCGCACCCGCGATCTGCGGCGCGGAGAACGACGTCCCGCTCCAGAGCGCCCAGCTGCTGGGGCCGAAGTATTCGGTCACCACCACGCCGTTCTCGGTGTGTGGCTCGTAACCCTCGACGAACGTTGAGACGATGCCGACACCCACGGACGAGCAGTCCACCCAGTCCCCAAAGTTGGACCAGATCGCCCGGGTCAGGCCGTCCGGGTTCAGCGCCGCCACGCCGATCACCTCCTCCATGGCCGCCGGGTACATCGGGACATCCAGCCCCATGTTGCCCGCGCTGGCCACGATGACCACGTCGGGCCGCAGACCTTGGATGGTCTCCACCGCGGTGGTGAACGCCACCGGCGCCTGGTTGTCCACGGTGCTGACGCCGAGCGAGGCATTGATGACGTCCGCCCCATCCTGGGCGGCCAGGGTCATAGCGTTGGCCACGTCGTAACTCGTCCCCATCCCGTCGGTGTCTACCGCCCGGTAGACGCGGATGGTGGCCGCCGGCGCGACCTGCTGCACGACGCCCGTCACGAACGTGCCGTGGCCGGCGCTGGGATCGAGCAGGCCGTCCCCTTGGACGACCTGGCCGTTCTGCACCGTCACCGGGAAGACGTCGAGCGGGTCCTTGTTGCCGGGTGTCTCGGGGATCCCGGCCAGCCAGCCGTCCGTCCGGTTGTCGTTGTTGATGCCGGTGTCGATCACCGCGACGGTGACCTCGCGGGTCACCGGCCCGCCGGGGGCCCACTCCGGGCTGGCCGCCGTCCCCCGGGGGTAGTCGTCGGCCTTGACCAGGTGACCGGCCGTGACGACGTAGTTGAGGTCCACCTCAGCGCCGGTCGCGGCCCGGATCTCGTCGCGGTCCTCCAGCAGCTCACCGGGCGTCCTGGCCGCTACATACCGGAGCAACGGCGCGGCCACCGGAATCTCGGGGCCAACGTGTTTGTAGCCGCGCCCGAGAAGCTGTTCTTGAGCCTGTCGCCAGGGCGGCGGCCCCTCGCCCGTGTATGCGTCGCCGCGGGGGCCGGCCGCCTCCTCGGGGCCTGGTCCCCCGGGGACGGGAACCCGGAGCAGCATCTCGCCGCGCGCCACGAGTATCCGGATGCCCATGTCCGGCCGGCCTGCCGGCGATCCGGGGTCGGGCCACACGTCGAACAGGATCGGAGGATCTTGCGGCACGAGGCCGGCCGTGGCTAGGCGGTCCCGCCGGATGTCGTCGATCTTCTGGTTGATGGTGGCATGCGGATTTATGCCGGAGTCGGTGAGAGCCGCGGACTGCGCGCGGGAACCCAGACTGTCTACCTGGCGCTGCTGATCGTCGCGGGGGTCGGGGTAACTAAGCGGGGTGGTCATCTGCGAATCCTCCTCGGCGTGGGGGGCGGGTACGATTGTGACGCCTGGCGACCGGAGACGATCGGGCCTGCAACCATGGATGCTCAGTCCGAGAATCTCGTGCTGGAAGCGGAAGCGGCATATAACGGAGTCGTCAGGGATCCCGCCAGATACGCGGACGAGATTCCAATTTTGATCGCGCGGGCGCGCGCCGCCGGGAACACTGAGGCGCTCGTGATCGCGCTGCGCGCGCAGGCCTGGGCGCGGCATGCGGTGCTCGACAACGCGGCGGCGAAACAATGGCTGGATCAGGCGGTCCGGCTGGCTAACCGGGAAGGGCTCAGCCAGCGCCTGGGCGACGTGCTGGTGACCAGGGCAATCGCGCTGCACGAGCTGGGCCGCGGCGCCGAGGCACGCCGGGACCTGGCCCGCGCCGAGCTGCTCGTCCGTGACGAGCGGCGGCCCGAGATCAACCTGCAGCGGGCGCTGCTGGAACACAACGCCGGCCGGGTTCAGGCCGCTATGGCGCTGTATCAGCTGGTGCTGGCCGCCCCGCGCTGCCCGCCGGACGTGTGGATCAAGGCGGCGAACAACCTGTCCGTGGGGTACACCCACCTGGGCCGGCCGCGGGCCGCGCTTGAGGTGCTCGAACGGGCCGCGGTGCTGGCCAAGAATCAGAGCCCGCAGCTGGTGGCCATCATCACCAACAACCGGGCCTGGTCCAGCTTCCATGCTGGCGAGGTGGTGGAGAGCCTGCGGCTTTTCGAGCAGGCGGGCCGGCTCTACGCGGCCGCCGGGGTGCCACTCGGCGAGCATTACCTGGATTACGCCGATGCCCTGGTGGATTTGCGGCTGCTGGAAGAGGCGCTCTCGGTGGCCCGCTCGGCGGCGGCCGAGTTCGAATCCCACGGGGCCCGCCTGATGGCCGCCGAGGCCAGGCTGCGATGCGCTCAGCTGTCGCTCTCGCTCGGCAATGCGAAGGCGGCACAGGCCGATGTGGACGTCGCCCTAACGGAGTTCCGCCGCCAGCGGCGGGCCGCCTGGACGGCGCGGGCGGCGGTCGTCGCGGTCGAGGTGGCCGCCGCCGGGGCCGGGCATCAGCCGGACGGGCTTCGCCGGATGGGGCGGGCGGCGGGTACGCTGCAGCGGCTTGAACTGCGGGCCGACGCCGTCGCGGCACACCTGGCGGCCGGGCGGGCGGCACTGGCGGCGGCGCCGCGGACGGCCCGGCGGCACCTTCGGTCGGCGGCCAGGCTGGCACGTGGTCAGGCCCTGCTGGTGCGGCTGCGCGGCCATCTAGCGCAGGCGCTGGAGGCGACCACCGGCCGGGACAGTAGCGCGGTACTGCGGCACTGCCGGGCCGGCCTGGCCGATCTGGCGAGACACCGCGCGGCGCTGCCCTCGATGGAGCTTCGCATGCTGGCCTCCGGTCACGGGGTGGAGCTGGGCCAGCTCGGGCTGCGGGAGCTGCTGCGCGACGCGCCGCCGGCCAGGCTGTTCTCCTGGATGGAGCTGACCCGGGCCGCCTCGCTGCTGTTCGTGGAGCAGCCCGTGGGGGCGGTGGAGGAGGAGCTGAATGCCTTGCGGGCGGTCGAGCACGAGCTGCGATCGGCACGCCGTGAGGAGGGCCGGGAACCGGTGGGGCTGCTGGCCCGCCGGGCCAGGCTGGAGGCGAGGATCAGGCGCACGGCGTGGACCGGGCAACACGGGCTGGCCGCCACGGACGAGCTGGTGGGGATGGGCGAGCTGCGGTCGCTGCTCGATGGCCGGTACCTGGCCGAGTATGCGGCGGTCGGGCACATGCTGGTCGCGGTCGTCATCGGCCCCCGCGGAGCGCGGCTGGTCAAGCTGGGGCTCGCCGAGCCGGTGTACCGGGAAACCAGCATGCTGCTTTTCGCCCTGCGGCGGCTGCTCCGGGGCGGCCAGTCTGGGGCGCAGGCGCGGCAGCGGGCCGAGTTCTCGCTGGCCAGACTGCGGCAGGCGTTGGTGATGCCGCTCGGCGTCGGGGACGACGTGCCACTGGTGGTGGTGCCGTCAGGCCCGCTGCACAGGGTGCCGTGGTCGGGGCTGCATACCGGGGAAATGTGCGTCGTGCCGTCGGCGACGTTCTGGGCCCGCAGCCGCCGTGCCGCAGCCTCCCCGGATGGCGCCGGGCTGGCCCTGGTGGCGGGCCCTGGGTTGCCGGGGGCGATGGCCGAGGTTCAGGAGGTGCACCGGGCGCGTCCCGAGTCCGGCATGCTGCTGCCCCCCGACAGCACCGTGCGGGCAACGCTGAACCTGATCTCTCACGCTGAGCTGGCGCACGTCGCGTGCCACGGCCTGCTGCGCTCCGACAACCCGCTGTTCTCCTCGCTGTTGCTCAGCGACGGCCCGCTGACGCTGTACGAGGTGCTCGCCTCCGGCGTTGTCCCCCGCCGGGTGGTGCTGGCCGCCTGCGAGTCCGGGGTGGAGCACAGCTATGCGGGCGGCGAGGTGCTCGGTTTCGTCGGCGCGCTGATGGCCAGGGGGACCGCGGGCGTGGTCGCCTCCACGATCCCGCTGCCCGACGGGGCAAGCGTCCCGCTGATGACGAGCCTGCACCGGAACGTCGCCGCCGGCGAATCGCTGCCGGAGGCGCTGTGGAAGGCGCGCGGCGGCGCCGATCTGGAGCGCGCGGAGGACTACGCCGCGTGGGCCGGTGTCACCGCCTATGGCGCCGCCTGAAGGAACAGATGCCGAATGGCTCTCACCACCGCGCCCGCGGGAGACCCAGGCACCGGGCCCTCCCCCACGGGTGAGCCCGGTTGACCACGGATTCCCCACCAGGCCCCCGGCCCGGGTACCAGAAGACGCCGTGGGCGGAGGAGGATGGTCCATATGCCAGGGATCTTCACTGCATACCTGCAGGTCAGTGACCTTGGACGCTCACTGTCCTTCTACCGGGACGGCCTAGGGCTGGAGGTCGACTGGAACGACGGCACGCTGGCGGTGCTCAGCAGCGCGGGTAACGCCGCGCATACGCTGGTCCTCCGGGAGGTCGGCGACAGCGCCGAGCGCCGCCTGGGCGAGGTTGGGGTGACGCGCATCGCGTGGCAGATGGCCGACCCGGCCGACCTCGACGGTGCCGAAGAACGGCTATCCCAGCACGCGGTGCGCTACCAGCGTTTCCGTGAGGCCGACGCCGACAGGATCGTTATGCGCGACCCCGATGGGCTCACCGTCATCCTGTTCCACGCCGGCGAGCCGGGCCCCACCGGAAAGCCGCCGGCGTCTCTGTACTGGTATCACTGACGGGCGCCGGCGGCGGGACCATCCCTCCACACGGCCACCATGATGTCGGCACGGCGCCTGCACGGCCGCCGGCTTGCCTGGGTCTCATCAGCGGTCGCCCAGCGACGGCCGTCCGCATACCGGCCAGCGGCCGTGAGGACCCGGGAGATGAGATTGGCGGGGCAGGACAGTGGGGCGGGCGCGGTTTGGCCCCCGGCCGCGGTCGGCATGGTTGATGCATGAACCTCGTCCGATTGCTGCGCCGGATCGCCCTTACCGTCGTGGGCACCGTCATCCTCGCGGTCGGCGTGGTGCTGCTGGTGGCACCCGGGCCCGGCCTGCTCGTGATCCTGCTGGCGCTGATCGTGTTCGCCGTCGAGTACGAGTGGGCCAGGCGCCATCTGGTGACCGTGCGGGACCGCGCGCGCTCGGCGGCCGACAAGGCCGCCGCCAGTCGCGTCGCGACGGCCTCCGCCGTCCTGTTCGGCATCGGCGCCATCGGCCTGGGCGCCGTGCTGATCTTCACCGACCTGCTGCCCCTGTCCGGCGCGTGGACCGGCGCCAGCGTGGCCCTGGGCGGCCTGACCGTGCTGGCCACCACGGCATACAGCGTCCGGGAAATGCGGCGCGCCCAGAAGGCCGACCGGGAGGCAGCCGATCGGGCCTAGCGGTCAGGCCAGGAGTGCCCGGCCGTACCAGTCACCGCCATCCCGGACTCCGGGGAGGGTGTAGAAGTAGCCGCCCCCGAAGGGCTGGACGTAGTTGACGAGCGGCTCGTCGATCAGCCGTGTCTGAACGGTCTCGAACTGCCGCTCATACACGGCGCCGCCGGGGAGGAACCCGGCCGCGAACAGCGTCAGCTCGCAGCCGGTCACCAGGACCACGTTCGCGCCGCCCCGGCGCAGGTGCTCGGCGCGGTCCGCGCAGTCGGCGAACAGCGGCGCCAGCTGGTCGGTGGTCAGCTCGCACGGGAACGGCGCGAACCATACCTCCAGCCCCTCGGCCGCGGCGAGCTCACCAGCGGTGCTGAGCCGCCCGGGGTCGCCGCCGGAGATCCGCACCGCGGTGCAGCGCAGCTCCCTGGCGATGACACGCATCTCGGCGCGGACGATGCCGGCGTCGAAGTGCTCGCGGCTGCCACGGCCGCCCGGGTAGAAGCCGGTGTCGTAGTTGATGCCCTTGCCGCGCATGGCGGGACCCCTTCCGGTCAGGACGCAGCCGCTTCGGCGTCAATCATCTGCTGGATGGGGCCGGCCGCCGCGCCGCCGGCCACGATGGCCACGCCGATCGAGCCCAGCGTCATGACCGTGCCCAGCCACACCATCGTCGTGACCGGCAGGGTGTAGGCGCCCACCAGGCGGCCCACGCATTCGGCCAGCAGCGCCAGGCCCCAGATCGTGCTGAAGGCCAGTTCGAGCCGGCGGAACCGGGCCGAGGCCATGGAAAGGCGGTCCCACGCAACTATCCGTTCTGGCTTTCCCCTGGTCATGTACGGCTTGAGGCCGACCGACATGAGCGGGCGCCGCAGCCCGACCGAGCCGAGGATGGCGAACGCGATCACGCTGCTGACGATCGAGTCCTTGGCGATCATCGCCCGCGGGTCGCCGGTCAGGAAGCTGATCCCGATGCCCGCCAGGTTGACGGCCAGTATGAGCACGGCCAGCAGGTTCAGCTTCCGCTCCTTCACCAGGCCGACGACGGAGCGCACCGCGGGGCCGACGCTGCTCAGTGCCAGGGAGAGCCACAGGCTCAGGCCGAACGCGTCGCGCAGCAGGTAGTAGGTGCCGAGCGGGATGCCGACGTCGATCAGCAGCGGCCGCAGCGAGGCGGCCACGTCGGGGCGGCGGTCCGCGGGTGCCCGGCCTGCGGGCGCGCGGCCTGCGGGTGCCAGGTCGATGGGTGCCAGGCCCGCAGATGCCTGATCCGCGGGGACGCGGCCGGCGGATGCGTGGCTCCCGGTGCCTGACATCGGGGCGGTCCCGGGGTTCTGGGTCTGCGTCGCTGCCATGCGCCCAAACTTAGGTCAGACATAAGTTTATGTCAAGACTAATCTTGTGCTCGACCTAGGTTCTGGCTAGGATGCAGACATGGCATCCGGACTACGCGAACGGCGCAAGCAGGAGACCCGGCAGGCGATCTCCGACATCGCGACCCAGATGTTCGCGGACAGCGGCTTCGACGAGGTGACGATCGCCCAGGTCGCCGACGCGGCCGGCGTGGCCAAGATGACGGTGACCAACTACTTCCCGCGCAAGGAGGATCTGGTCTTCGACCGCGCCGAGGCGGTGATCCGCCACCTGGCCGACGTGATCGCCGCCCGCGCGCCCGGCGAGAGCATGCTCGCGGCGATCCGCCGCGACTACGCCGAGGCCGTCGCCCGGGCCGACGTCACGATCGGGCTGTCCAGCCCGGCCTTTGCCCGGATGATCCTGAGCAGCCCGGCGCTGACCGGCCGCGTGCGCGAGATGCTGGACCAGCGCGAGCAGGCGCTCGGCGACGCCATCGCCGCCGAGACCGGGACCGACGGCCCGCAGCAGCGGCTCGTGGCGGCCCTCCTTTCCTCGGTGCACCGCGTGCTGTCCGCCGAGGCCAGCCGGCGCAGCCTGGAGGGGCAGCCGCGCGAGCAGATCTGTGCCGTGCTGGCCGACGCCGCCACCCGCGCGTTCGACCTGCTCGAGCCGTCCCTCGGCAGCTACGGCATCCGGCCCCGGGGACGGTAGCCGCAGATCCGGGCGCGCCCGGCGTCGGGTTGCAGCAAGGTGGCCAGCACCCGCACGGCGGTGGTTTTGCCCACCCCGTTCGGCCCGAGCAGGGCGAGCACGCTGCCCCGCTCCGCGGCTATGTCCACCCCGGCCAGCGCCTGGGTGTCCCCGAAGCGCTTGGTCAGCCCCTCGGCCTCGATCACGTAGCTCATCCGTGCCCCACTGTCGTTGGTCCTTGCGACCACGGTCACGTATGACGCTGACAGGGCACGGCCAGCCCGCTGACAGCCGGCCCCGGCGCTGGCAAACCACTGATAACGGCCCGGCCTACCCCCGCCTGACCGGCCCGGCCTACCTGGCCGCCGCCGACTAGGGCCCTGACCGGGCGATAGCCGCGCAATCCTCTCTCCCGGCGCGGCCTCCCCCGCGGTTGAGCTGGCTTATCACGGATTTTGGCCACGCAAACCATGACGAACCGGACGTGATCATGACCAAGATCCGTGACAAGTCAGGGTGCCTTGGGGGACAAAAGGGGTATATGGGGGGATTTTCTCGGGTGGTGATAGGGCGCGTTAGTCGCTGACCTTCCAGAGGAGCGGGGTGCGGAAGCCGACGCGGGGGGTGACCATCACCGACGGGTCCTTGCCCACCACCTTGGTTGCCATGGCCCACGCGTCCTCCCAGGTCGGAACGGCGTGGGCGCCGACCAGCTGGGAGCCCTCGACGTCCCGCGCACCGGCGAAGATTATGGTGCTCGCCTGGTCGAGGATGAAGGAGTTCTCGTAGAACACCGGGAAGGGGTGGAGTGGGTGGGCACCGTTGGAGAACCGGTACTTGGCGATGAGGTCCTGCCGGTTCAGGTACTCCTCCTCGTAGTCCTCCAGCCTGGCCGGGTCATGACCCAGCCGGTTGAATAGCTGGATCATCTCGCGGTCCGAGGGCCGGAACCGCTCGTCGATGGTCCCGTCGCAGGGCGTCACGAGGATGGCCACGCCGCCCTTGCGCAGCGGAGGCTGGGCGCCGACGTACTCGCGGATCCGGCTGTTGATCTGCACGAGCGACATCAGCGGGTTGTGGCACGTGTCGTAGAAGATCCCCCAGTGAGCCGCGCCGGACACGAACACGTCCACCTCGTGCGGGACGCCGACGATCTTCTCGCCGTCCGCGAGATCGAAGATCGGCTTGCGGATGGCGGCGCCGTCGCCCGCCACTACCTGGTCGAACTCGCCCCGCGCGTTGAGCGAGCCCTCGATGTAGAAGACCTTCTTGCCGGTGGCCTCTTCCACGAAGCTGGCGACGGCCTCCTTGTGCTTCATGAACTTCTGCTTGTGCACGTCGGAGGCCATCGAGTCGGCGTGCTCGTGGACCCGGTAGGAGTGATGGGTCATGATGCTGCGGTCGCTGCCGATCCCCACCGTGACGCCCTGGCCGCCGCCCAGGTAGCCGCCCCAGATCGAGGGGAGCCCGGTCCAGCCGCTCATGTAGACCAGGACGTCGCACTCCACCACGCAGTCATTCATCTCGACGAGGTCGCCGAGGTCGGTCACGCCCAGCTCGACCAGGTGCTCCCGGTCGGCCGCGTCGTGGGGGCGGATCCGGCTGCTGGCGAACCCGCTCGGCCAGAAGCGGTCGATGACCTCGGGCGGCAGAATGTGGTACGGCGACGGGTACGGCGGATTGACGTCCTGCCCGGTCTTGCTGAGGTAGAGCTGGTCCCTGGTCACCTTGGGGTGCAGCCCGCCCGCGATGACCATGCGGACGTTCCGCTCGTCCACGCCGGCCGCCCGCAGCTCCTCGAGCACGACGGGAACGGCGTGCACGCTCACGCCCATCCAGTCATTGAGGATCAGCGCCACCTTGCTGGAGCTGTTCACCTGGTCAGCGAGCGGCGCGGTGCCCATCGGGTTCCTGATCGCGTCCCTGACCGCCTGCGGCACGTCGGCGAGCGCGGGGGGGATCCTGCTCTCGTCGGTGTTCTCGATGACGATGGAATCGTCGGGTACGTCGATCTCCCAGGGCGTTCCCAGTCCGTAGTCGATTCCGTCAACCTTCATGCAACTGCCCACCTTCGGTGTCAGGGGATCACGATTCTTCCCGCGTCATGCTCGTCATGTGCCGTGTCAGTTCGCGGCTGTGGCAATGGCCGCCGCTGGAGCGTGAGGTTGTGGCTGCCCTGCTGGTAACCCTCGAGGTCCAGGGTCACGAAAACGAAACCGGCGTCCTTGAGCGCGGCGGCGACCTCCCGGCGGCGCTCCATGACCAGGCCGAAACAATCCGGGTCAACCTCGATCCGGGCCAGGTCGTTTCCCTGATCCCGGACCCTGACCCGGCCCGACAGCCCCATCTCCTTGAGGGCCGCCTCGGATGTCTCGATCCGCCGCAGCGCGGCCGGGGTCACCGGGACACCGTAGGCGATGCGGGAGGAGAGGCAGGCCGCCGCCGGCTTGTCCCAGGTCGGCAGCCCGAGCTCTCGTGACAGCCAGCGGATCTCGGCTTTGGACAGCCCTACCTCCACCAGCGGCCACCGGCCCCCTCGTTCCCTGACCGCCTGCTGGCCGGGCCGGTGGTCGCCGAGGTCGTCGGTGTTGACCCCGACCAGGATCTCGGTGGCCCCGGCCGTCTGGGACGAGATCGCCTCCAGGGCGCGCATCAGGGCGCTCTTGCAGAAGTAGCACCGGTCCCCGCTGTTGCGGATGTAGGCCTCGTCCTGCAGCTCCGATGTCGGCACAACGCGGTGGCGCAGGCCGAACCGGGCGGCGAACGTCACCGCGTCCCGCAGCTCCGACCTGGCCAGGGACGCGGAGTCCGCGGTGACCGCCACGGCCTGGTCGCCGAGGGCCTGGTGGGCCATGAACGCGAGGAATGCGCTGTCCGCTCCCCCGGAGAAGGCCACCAGCGCGGAGTCCATGGAGCCGAGCAGGCGGTGCAGGCCAGCCAGCTTGTTCCTGGCCGGCCGCTCTGCCACCTGATGTGCGGATGAACTCACTCCGCCTCCACCTTTTCCCACGATCCGGGGATGATCTGCCCCCGCCACAGATGGGGGCGGGAGCCGATGGCGGCGGCTTCCTCGCCCGGGAGCGCAATGGATTCGGCGTACTGTGTGCTGCTCATTGTGCGCACCTCCTTCAGATCGGAGTCTGTCCCGCCCGAGCGGTATCCGGCGGCTGCAATTAGCCCCGGCCGCTGCGGCCAAGACCTGCGTCACCGACAGACTGGAAGTTGAGGCCAGCGTGCGCCTCCAGCGAAGTCCGGTGTATGGCCTGGGCAGACAAACCTCATGGACCGTTCTGTCGTAAGGGGAGCACCTGCCGATCCGCTGCGCCGCCCTGGCGCCGCGCCTCGGCGAGCACCTCGGCCACGGGCCGACCGGTCAGCCGGGCGGCGGCCTGGACGTCCTCGTACTCGGGCTGGGCGGTAACGACCGTGTCACCGAGGAGGCCGCGCTTGACGCTTACCTCGGCACCGCCGACGGACACGGCGATCTGATCTCGGTGCAGCGAGCGGCGCTGCACCGGGGAGACACGCACGCCGAGGGTCGTGGTCTGCCTGAACATCGCCTGGCAGAGCGCGTCCAGCACGTCCGCAGCGGCGAGCGCGCTCAGCACATGGCCGGGGCGGCCCTTGCGCATCAGTACCGGGGCGCACCAGGCGTCGGCCGCCCCGGCGGCGTGGAGCTCATCCAGGACGTCCGGCCAGAGGCGCGGGTCGAGGTCGTCGATGGTGGCGTCGATCCGGTACATGCCTGCGCTCGCCCAGTCGGCCGACCCGGCCGCCTCGCCGACCAGCACCCGGAGCACGTTGGGATGCCCGTCCGGGTCGGCCGCGCCGGCGCCGGTTCCGACGGCCAGCACGGTGCAGGCTGGCGCGGCTCCCCAGGCCGTAGCCATCGTCGTGAGCAGCGCGGCGCCGGTGGGCGTGCACAGTTCCATCGCCGCAGGATGCGCGCTCAGCGGGGCCGCGGCGTCGGCGAGCATCCGCAGCACCGCTGGCACCGGGACCGGGACGGTGCCATGCGCCGTCCTGACCGATCCCGAGCCCGCGGCCACCGGTGACACCACCCGGGCGCACGGCTGCAGCAGCCCAAGGGAATGCAGCGCGAGCGCGCACCCGGCCACGTCGGCGATGGCGTCGAGAGCTCCGACCTCGTGGAAGCCGATCTCGTCGGCCGTCACGCCATGGACGTCGGCCTCCGCGCGGGCCAGCCGCTGGAAGACGGCGACTGCGAAGTCCCGCACCGGCCCGGGCAGGCCGGCCCGGCCCACGATCGAGACGACGTTGGACAGGTTCCGCGTGACCTCGCTGCCGGGGGCGTTCACCACGACCTGAGCGGCCCGCAAGCCGTGCCGGCGCACCGCATTCAACGTCACGCCCACCGGCTCCACGTCGATCCCCCGCAGGCCCGCGCGGACCGCGTCGATGTCGGCCCCGGCGTCGAGCAGCGCGGCCAGCAGCATGTCGCCCGCCGCGCCGTTGCTGGCGTCCACCCAGAGCGTCTTCACCGGGCCTCCCCGTTGGCCTGCGGCGGCCGCGCCCGGGCGCCCGCTGCCGTCCGGGCGATCCGTGCGGCGGCCACCCCGGCCCCGAAGCCGTTGTCGACGTTGACGGTGAGCACCCCGGGAGCACAGCTGTTCACGCAGGCCAGCCAGGCCGCCAGCCCATCGAGATTCCAGCCGTAGCCCACGCTGGTCGGGACCGCGATCAGCGGCGCGCCCACGAGCCCGCCGAGGACCGAGGGCAGCGCGGCCTCCATGCCGGCCACCGCCACCACCACGTCGGCGGCAGCCACCCGGTCGGCCTGGGCGAGCAGCCGGTGCAGGCCAGCCACGCCGACGTCAACAATCACGTCGGGCTCGGCCCCGAAGACCCTGACCGTGGCGGCGCATTCGTGTACGACCGGCAGATCCGACGTCCCGGCGGCCACCACCGCCACCAGGCCCCGTAACGGCTGCGGCGGGCCCAGGACGGCCAGCCGGCCGACCGGGTCGATCTCCGCCGCCGGCAGGCGCGCCTGGCACGACCGCAGCGCGTCCTCAGACAGCCGGGTGGCAAGGATCTGGCGGCCGGGATGGGCGTGGTGAAGAGCGAGGATAGAGGCCACTACCTGGTCGGTCGTTTTCCCCGCGCCGTACACGACCTCCGGGTCGCCGGTCCGGGCCGCCCGGTCGAGATCCAGGCGTGCGAATCCGAGATCAGCGACGCCTGGGGGCCGGGGTGCCGGTGATGCGGGCATCGTCCCTCCAATCGCCACCGACCGGGGACGGCGACGGCCGGCAGCCGCTATCGCAGAGCATCTCCCGATGACGACCAGTGGTGCTCACGCCGCTCCCGGTCAGTTGATCGTATCGAGTTGCCGACCGGCCAGCGCGGCGGTCGGAGCGCCCGATGTGGTGTGGCAGGCGACGGCGTCACTGCACGACGGCGCGGCCGCGAGCCGTTGACCGGCGCACGGCGCCCTCGCCTACTGCCCGCCGCTGGCGTCGTAGCCGAGCTCGGCCCGGACCTTGCGGACCGCCAGTGTCAGGGCCCGGATCTTCCGGAAGGCGACGTCCCTCCGCAGGTGGCTGAGCCCGCAGTCGGTGCTCACCACGACCTTGCCGGCCGGGAGCACCTCCAGCGCACGATGGAGCCGGCCGACGACGTCGTCGACCGTCTCCACCACCGAACTCGACGAATCAATGACGCCGATCCCGGCGTATTTGCCCGGCAGCTCCGCCCACGGCAGCAGGTGCTCCACCTCGGCCATGCCGTTGCGCGCCGTCTCGAGGTGAACCTCGCTGCAGCAGCTGGCCAGGTCCCCGTCGGCCAGCATCGCGATGCAGGCGCCGCCCAGCTCCCGCCGTGGGTCACCGGTGGTCGCGCCGTAGCACATGTGCCAGGTGACGTGCGCGGTCACTCCCGCCGTCGCCCGGCAGATCAGCTCGGCCGCCCAGGTGTCGCGGCCGCCGTCCCACAGGAAGCTGGGGTCGGCGATCTGGATGACGTCGGCGCCGCTGCCGGCCAGCCACCGGAGCTCGGCGTTGAACGCGTCGGCCAGGTCGGCGCGGAGCCGGCCGATGTCGCCGTAGTACTCATCGACGCACCAGAGTGACAGGGCGGCGGGGCCGGGATTGATGTTGATCTTGATCGGCCCGCCCGCCGGCCGCTGGAGCGCCCTGAGCACGTCGCCGAAGACCGGCTGTGTCCAGCGGATCTTCTCGCGGACGATCGGCTGCGGCTCGCGGATGACCGGCTGCGGCCCGTCCGGTGACGCGCCGCCGGCGGGCACGCCAAAGCCGATGCCGGGGAAACGCAGATTGAGCAGGGTTGCCGGGTTGCCCTGGTAGGGCGCGTCGGTCTCCATGTAGAGGTTGCCGTCGGACGCGATGTCGATGCCGTCCGCCCGCTGGTCGGCCACCGCGAGCCGCACCGCGTCCTCGAATACGGCGCGATGCTCCATGTCGATGTAGTCGACTGACTGGCCCGCGGCGCGGAAGACGGCCCCGCGGAGCCAGACCGGTCTCGGCAGCGACCCGACGATGGTCGTGGGCAGCAGCACGCCGCGGGATCGAAGGACAAGCACCGGGCGCCTTCAGTGGATCCCCGGCGGCCAGCCGGATGGTTCGTTGCGCTGAGTCGGGGTGTGCTGGTCCTGGGCGGGCCCGAGCAGCTGGATGGTGTCGGCCCGCAGGCCGGTGCGGAGCGTCTCCAGGCTCAGCACGTCGTTCGGCGGGATGTTGCCCAGGTTCACGTTGCTGCCCAGCTCGCGGATGAACCAGGCCTGCTGGTCCTTCCTGGGCGCCTCGAAGAGCACCCGGTCCACCGGCACGCGCTCCGTCAGCTCGCCGACCAGGCGCTCATCCGGCTGGCCCGCCCCGTCGTACAGGCCCACGGTGCCGCTCTCGCGGCCCTCCGCTATCACGAGCGTCGCGCCGTTGCCGAGGTCGGCCAGCATCTCATCGGCCCACTCGCTGCCCACCACCGCCTGGCTGGGGTCCTTCGACCCAACCTCGGACAGCACGATGAAACCCTGGTCGGCGAACTCGCGTATGTAACGCTGCTTGGCCTCGGTGGGCATGCCGAGCGCCCCGTTCGAGACCTCGACATGGCGTACGCCGATCTGGTGCAGCCAGGTCAGGTAGTCCTTCACCCGGCCCTGGTGGGCGGCGATCTCGAACAGCGTCCCGCCCGGGCAGGCGATGATGCCGTTCTCATCGCACACGGCGACCTTGGCCCGGATGCCGTGGGTGATGTAGGCGGTTCCCCACCCGAACTTGAGGATGTCGACATACTCGCCCACGCCCTCGACCAGCGACTCCAGGTTGGCCAGCGACAGGCCCTTGTCGAGCACGTGGGTCAGCCCCGACCTGCGGGGCTTGCCGGCCCGGTGGGGCACATCGAGGAAGTCCCGGAAGGCGGTCATCGGCCATCACGGGTGCCAGCCAGGGAAGCCGCACGGCCGCGCCCACACCCCATGTCCTGCCTCCCGCAGATCTACGCCGGTGAACCGCAGACCCCCGCGGCGCCGCCGCGTGACGACGCCGCCTCTCTGCGAGTAAACCGACGGCAAACCGGTGGCCGCAACCTCCGCCAGCGACATATTCCCGGCTGACGGCTATCTGACCTGGTGTAGCGCCCCGCCCCGCCAGGTGTGCCCTATCCCCGCCCGCCCGCGATGAGCCTGGCCTCGGGGGCATGCAGCAGCCTGGTCATGGCCAGGACGCCGAGCAGTGGCCCGGGAGCAAGGACGGCAAATGCCCAGGTCCACCCCACCACCTGCTGCACCACAGGTATCAGCCAGATGGTGATGACGGTGAGCGTGAAGCCCGTCGCGAGCTGCAGGGTGACGGCGGTGCCGACGTAGCTCTGCTCGCTCGTCTCGGTCACGATGCTGGAGAACTGGGCCGAGTCGGCGATCACCCAGAAGCCCCAGAACACCGCCAGGGCGATCATGGGCGCGAGGCCCAGATGCGCCACCGGGCCGATCAGCACGCAGCACGTGCCCGACAGCGCCATGGCCAGCCTGGTCAGCCGGGTACGCCCCCACCGATCTCCGAGGATGCCGCCCACCCAGCAGCCGATCGCGCCGCTGCCGATGATGATGGCGAACGCGGCGAAGGCCGTGTCCTGCCGTTCCGCCGCTTGTCAGGGGCCGGCCGAAATCACTTGACTGAACGTCAGTCAATGTGTGGGATGTCAGCATGCCGCCGCGCAGGTCTGCGGTCAACGAGCAGCGCAGGGAGCGGGCCAAGTCGAGGATTCTCGGGGCCGCGCACGCGCTGTTCACTGAGCGCGGCTACGACGCGACCACCCTGGCCCAGGTCTCGCGGCGGGCTGGGGTGTCCGCGGGGCTGACCGTCTACTACTTCCGGACGAAACAGCACCTGGTGCAGGCACTGGCCGACCGATTGCTGCACGCGCGGATGGTCCGGGCCGTCCACGCCGCCTCCGGCCCCGATGAGCGGCTGGCCGCCATCATCGACGCCGTCCTGCAGACCGCCGTCGAGGAGCCGCGGATCATCGCCATGCACCTGGCGCTGCTGCTGCAGCCGGGCGTGGCGGAACTGCTCGCCGATGGCGAGCACCGCTGGGAGCAGCAACTGGTCGGGCTCGTGGGGGAGGTGCTGGCCGCCCGGGGCGAGCCCGGCCAGGCATGGCTGCTGTTCCGCGCCACCTTGATGGGTGCCGCCTACGGCGTCGTCAGCCCCTATCTGCCCATGCCCTATGTCCTGACCCGCGAGCGCCTGTTCGCCGAATACGGTCTGGACTGGGACCTGGGCTCGCCGCCGGACGAGGGCCGCGAGGTCTCGGCCGGCCTGGGGGGCATCCGATGACCACGGCGGCACACCCCGCGTCCGCCCGGGTCCGGGTATGGCTGGGGTGGACGCTGGCCGTGGCGACGGTCGCCCTGTGCGGCGCGGGAACGAACTTCGGCGATGCCGCCGCCAGGGCCCATGCCCACGTGCCGGCGCAGCTTCGCGCGACGCAGCAGTACTTCAACCTGACCCCGATCTTCGCGATCTCCTTCGCCATCGTCGGCGCGCTGATCGTATGGCGCCGGCCGAGAAACAGGATCGGGTGGGTCTGCTGCGGGATCGGCATCCTGTGGGGGTTCGAAGAATTTGTCCTGGGCTTCTCCAGCTACCTCTCCTACGCCCCGCACCCGCTCATTCCTGGTGTCCATTTCTGGGCGTGGCTGGTCAAATGGGTGTGGATCCTGCCGGTGAACCTCACGCTGATTTTCCTGCCGTTCCTTTTCCCCGATGGCAAGCCGGTCTCGCCACGCTGGTGGCGGCTGGCCTGGGTTGCGCTGGGGGGGCTGGTCATCAGCATCGCCGGCGCGACGACCGGCGTGACGGCCCTGAGCCTCGTTGGCCAGATCATCGAGCTCACCTGTGCCGTCCTGGCTCCGTGCACCCTTCTGATCCGCTATCGCAGAGCGCAATTCGAGGAGCGCCAGCAGATCAAGTGGTTCGCCGCCGCAGCGCTCCTGCTGGCAGCGCTGGCGGTGGCCTCCACCGCCGTGAGCTTCCTGGTCTACCACAACGGGTATGTCGTATTTAATCCCGTTGGCGGCATCGCAATCCCGCTGGGTCTCGCCGGGTTGGCCGGGGCGATCGGCATCTCGGTCCTCCGTTACCACCTCTATGACATCGGCGTCTTCCTGCGGCGCGCTCTGGTCTATGCCGCGCTGCTGGCGATAACCGGTTTCATTTATCTCGTGCTGGTCGTGGCCATCGGCACCCGGATCGCCCCCCAGACGACGACTGCCGACCGCGCCATCCCCTTCGTCGTGGCCGCGGTCCTTGCGCTTCTGTTCCTGCCGGTGCGCAGCCGCCTGCAGCGGCTCGCGAACCGCCTGGTGTACGGCAAGCGAGCCAGCCCATACGAGTTGCTGGCCAACTTCAGCCGGGGCGTGTCCGAGCTCTACGGCGACGAGGACCTGACCGTCCGGATGGCTCGCATCCTTTCCGAGGGAACCGAAGCCGACCGGGCGGAGGTGTGGCTGCGGGTCGGCGACGAACTGCGGCTCGCCGCGTCATGGCCGGAACAGGACACGAAGCCAGCCGGGCTGCGGCTCGAGTCGGGCGGGCCACCGCCCATGCCCGACGCCGCCGCGGCGGTACCGGTGCGCTACCAGGGTGAGCTGCTGGGCGCGGTCGCGGTGATGAAACGCGAGGACATCACGCCGACCGAGACCCGGCTGGTCAACGACCTGGCGCACGAGGCGGGGCTCGCGCTCAAGAACGAGCGCCTCACCGCCGAGCTCAGCCAGCGGCTGGAGGAGCTGACGGTGTCCCGCCAGCGCCTGGTCACGGCCCAGGACACCGAGCGGCGCCGGATCGAGCGCAACCTGCACGACGGCGCACAGCAAGAGCTGATAGCGCTGAAACTGAAGCTGGTGGTGGCGCAGGATATGGCGGGCTCCGATCCGCAGCAGGCCCAGGAGATGCTCCAGGGCCTGGTCGCCGACGTGGGCAACGCCGTGGAGACGCTGCGGGAGCTGGCCCGCGGCATCTATCCGGCCGTCCTGGCCGACCTGGGGCTCGCGGCCGCGCTCGAGGCACAGGCGAGGCGTTCACCGCTGACCGTCGAGGTCCACGCGGACTCGATTCACCGCTACCCGCCGGAGATCGAGGCGGCCGTGTACTTCTGCTGCCTCGAGGCCCTGCAGAACGCAATCAAGCACGCGCGGGCGACCACGATGGTGATCAGCGTCGGGGAATCGGCCGGCGAGCTCCGCTTCACCGCCGCCGACGACGGCCAGGGGATCGACGTGACCCGGGCGCGCGGCGGGTCCGGCATCCAGAACATGGCCGACCGCATGGCCGCGCTGCACGGCTCGCTCGACCTCGGCGCCGCGCCGGGCGGCGGGACCAGCGTCAGCGGCCGGCTTCCGGTCCGGGCCAGGCATGAGGCCCCGGCCTAGCGGATCCGCCCATCGTGGCCGAGCACGCGGCGCGGCACCGCCCTGTACGCCTCGGGCGGCTCGAGCGGGCGCAGGCTTTCGGCCCGCACCAGGACCACCTTGTGATCGCGCCGACGGCCGACGTCATGAACCCAGGACACCCAGGCCCACCAGGAGCCATCGCGCTCGTGCCGTTCCCAGGCGAGCAGGTGGCCGGTCATGCCGCCCGTCAGCTCGACGAGCGGCGGCGCCCACGGTGCCCCGGCCCCCGCCACCACTCCAGTATGCGAAAGTAAGTTCGATAAGAGCACGGGAATCCGTCAGCCGTGGCCAGAATCGGGCGTAGTACCTCGCAGCGTGACCCGGCGGACACGCGCCGCCGCGACTTGGCCCGGTACCGCTGGGGGGCTTGTCACTATGTGAGACGGGAGCGGGTTGCCGCTATGCGAGGATCGAAGCGCGGGGGCCGGCGGCCGGAGCGAGGTGTTGTGGGCGGGACGGACGGCGCATCGCCAGAGGTGCCGATGCTGACTGTCGCCCTTGACCTGCCGTCGGCGCGGATACTGGCCGGCCAGGCGTCGGTCATTCAGGATCTCCAGTTCGTCATGGACTGCTGCAAGCGGCTGCTGACCGAGCTGGACCGGCCCGAGGAAGACCGGGATGGGGTGGTGCCGCAGGCGCTCTGGTCATCCGCTCTGGTGGCCTACGCCCGATGCTTCGGCAAGGGCAGTCGTTTCGGGCTGTCGGCCGAAGATGTGCGGAACCTGCCCCTGCATGGGGCGGTGATGAAGTTCCACAAATGGGTTATCGAGGAACGCAATAAGCTCACCGCGCGTCCCGCGGACCCATTCGAGGCGGCGAAGATCGGGGCGGCCCTGTCCTCCTCGGTACAGGCAGAGCGGCGGGTGGAAGGCATCGCGATCTTTTCCACGGGCCATGTGCTCGTCAACGTCATCGGCGTGCGGCAGCTGGGTGGCCTGGCGTCAGAACTGGCCAAGCACATTGCCGACAAGGCACAGGAACAGCAGGACGCGGTGCTGGCCGACGCCCAGCAGCTGAACATCGACAGCTTGTACAAGTTGCCGCCGCTGCGCATGGGGCCGCCCACCGACGGCTCCGCCGGAGAATAGGCCATAGGCCAGCCACGCCGATCGCAGGAGCGGTGAATGAGCCAGGAGTTTGATCCGCCAGTAGCCACCCAGCAGGCCGGGCCGGCCGCGGGTCCCCCATCCGGCGCCACTCGCCTGGTCACCTGGCACGACGATCTCGTGGTCTGGGTCGACCAGCTCGGCTGGCTCCGCACCGTGAATGACTGGCTGACCGCCGCGCTGGTGCCGTTCCGCGAGCGGCACCAGGACAATCTGGCCCTGGAGCTCATGCACGGTGGCCGGTGGGTCGGCCACCCGCTGCACCCGGCGCTCAGCGACCTGCCCGTCGGGCTGTGGGCGGCCGCCACGGTGCTGGACGTCACGGACCGCAGCCCGGCTCCCGGGCCCGGGCTCGACGCCGCGGGCATGCTCAGCGCGGCCGGCATCGTCGCCTCATGCGCCACCGCCCTGACCGGGCTCACCGACTGGACCGTCAGCGACGAGCAGGACCGCCGGGTCGGCCTCTTCCACGGACTCCTCAACACGGCGGCGCTGGGACTGCAAAGCGTGTCCCTGGGGGCCCGGGTGACCGGCCACCGGGGCACGGCGCGCGCCCTGGGCGCGGCGAGCCTCACGGTCACGGCCGCGGCCGCCTACCTCGGCGGTCATCTGGTGTTCACCAAGGGTGTGATGGTCAACCGGGTGGGGTGGGCCGTCGGGCCGCGGCGGTGGGCCCGCGCGCTGTCCGAGGCCGACCTGCCCGACGACTCGCCGGTCGCCGTCGAGGCCGAGGGCCGGCAGATCTTGCTCTACCGCCACGACGGCAGCCTCTACGCCATCGACAACATCTGCAGCCACGCGGGCGGCCTGCTCAGCCGCGGCACCGTCGCGGACCTGACGGTGACCTGCCCGCTGCATGGGTCCCGCTTCGCCCTCGCGGATGGCTCCGTCCGCCGCGGCCCGGCTCACCAGCCGCAACCCGTGCTGCGTACCCGGATCCGCAACGGCTGGATCGAGGTGCGCGGCAGCCAGCCGGCACCACGGCGGCGCGCAACCGAAAGGACATAGCCATGGCGTTCGTTATCGTCGCGAACCTCGACGACCTGGAGGTCGGTGACACCATGCTCGTGGACGAGCTCCGCGAGCCGATCTGCCTCATCCGCCTCGATGATGACGACGTCAGGGCGATCCACAACACCTGCACCCATCAGCAGCAGCCCCTGCACGAGGGCAGCCTCCAGGAGGATGACACGCTGGTCTGCGCCGCCCACGCGTCGCGCTACAACCTGACCACCGGCGAGGCGGTCGGCGTGTTCGCCTGCGGCCCCATCCCGGTCTACGCCTGCAAGATCGAAGACGACGCCATTCTCGTCGACCTTGACCAGCAGCTGAACGACGCACCCATCCCCCGCCCGCCAGCGCCCGGGTCGCTGGGCTCGCGCTGACGCCGGGCAGGCGCGTGCCCGCCAGCTACTGCGCGTCCTCCTGGGTGGGCACGTGGCGCTCGTCCGGGACGATGTGATCCCGGTGGTGCAGGGCCAGTCCCCGGGCGTAGCGCCGGGCAACACCCGACATCAGCGAGCTGGTGTCGCTGTCGCCCACCCCGAAGACCGTGCCCGGATAGTCCAGCGGCCCCATGATGGCGCGGATGCGGTCCCAGTCGCCCGGTGCCACCAGTTCGGCGGGCTGCCCGCCCGCGAACCAGCCCATCGGGATCGCGGTACCCGGCGGGACGATGGTGTTGACGTAGACCACCGCGTTGAACTCGACCTCCGCGCCCTGCTCGATGCGGGCGCCGTTGAACACCATGGCGCCGGTCGCGATCCGGGAGCCGCCCTCGATCACACAGCCGGTGAGGTGCGTGTGCGGGCCGACGAGTACCTCGTCACCGACGCGGGTCACCTGGCCCGGCACGCCCCGGATGACCGCGTGCTCCATGATCACGCAGTTCCTCCCGATCTCCACCGGGCCGCCCTCGGCGGTGATCACGGCACCGAACAGCACCCGGCTGTGCGGGCCGACGGTGACATCACCGGCGAGCACCGCCGTCGGCGCGATGTACGCCGACTCCGACACCTGCGGGATCTTTAACCGGTGCTCCACGAACACCGCGCCACGCCCTACCACCGCCGGCGGAGCCGGATACTCTTCCGCACTCACATTCAGCACCCCCATGCTGCGTTCGGCCGAACGTTCCGGGTCAGGGCGCATCCGGGCCGGTGGCCGCTCCTGCTCCCGAAGCCGTCTTCCCAGCGTAGGCGAGCGCCCGGCGCTCCCACTGGGTGGAGTGCCCGGGCCCGGGCCGCGGCCAGCCCCCGTCCGGCCGGGCAGCCACCACGGCTCTCGCGTGAACCCAGCGGGCGCACCGCGCGTTGGAATAAATCGTCTAGCCGAGTGGGAGTTACCGAGGCGGACCTGGATCGCTGTGCCGGAGGGACCAGCATGCGCACGTCCCTGCCCGCCGCGCGCGCCATGCGGGCGGCCACGACGGTGATCACACTGGCCCTGCTGGCCGCGGCCTGCACGGCGACGGCGCCGGGCGGCCAGCCCGGGGCGCCGCCCGCCCGTCCCGCGCTCACCGGTGCGCACCCGTGCCCGGGTCTGCGCGGTTTCACCTGCTCCTACCTGGCCGTGCCGCTGGACAGGTCCGGAAAGGTACCGGGCACGTTGCGGCTCCAGGTCGCGGCCGGTGACAACTCCCGCGCGCGGCTGGGCACGCTGCTGTTCCTCACCGGCGGCCCCGGCCAGCCCGGTGTGCAGTTCGTGCGCCCGGTGGACCACGAGCTGCAGCCCGCCATCCGCGCCTACCGGCTCGTCATGATCGATCAGCGTGGCACCGGCGGCGGGAGCCTGAACTGCCCCGGCCTGCAGCAGCAGATGGGCGAATCCGACACGCTCCCGCCCACCGCGCGGGCCGTCCGGTCCTGCGCACAGACCCTGGGAGCACGGCGCAACTTCTTCACCACTGCCGACACGGTCGCCGACCTCGACTCCCTCCGGCAGGCGATGCACCTGCGATCCTGGACGCTGGACGGGGCGTCCTATGGCACCTTCACCGCCGAGGAATACGCGCTGGCCCACCCGGGCCGGGTCCGGCTGATGGTGCTCGACTCGGTGGTCCCGCAGCAGAATGTCGACCCGCTGTACGTCGCGAGCATGCACCGGGCCGCCTTCGTCCTGCGGCAGGCCTGCCGCCTGCAGCACTGCCGCTACGACCCGGCCGCCGAACTCGCCCGGGTGATCGCCCGGTACGGGTACTCAGTGCGGCTCTTCGACATCCTGGTCATTCTCAGCATCATCGACCCGCGCCTGTCCTCGCCGAGCATCGGCTTCCTGGCCAGGCTGCACGCGGCGGCACACGGAGACCCGGGCCCGCTGCGGGCCCTGATCAACGGGTTCTACGGGGGCCCCGGGGTCAGGCCGCAGACCTACAGCTCCGGGCTGCACGCCGCCACGCTGTGCGCCGACATCCCGGACATGCCGTGGGGCAGCGCGGCGGCGCCGCTGGCCGGGCGCGAGGCCGCGCTGGCCCGGGCCGTCGGGCGGATCCCGGACGCCGCCACCTGGCCCTTCCCGCCCGCGACGGCGGGCGCCCAGGGCGTCGTGGCCGAATGCCGGTACTGGCCGCCGGCCAGGCCGGATCCCGTCCCGCCCGGCCGGACGCTCACCATGCCGGTGCTGCTGCTGGCCGGCCAGCTGGACCTGTCCACCCCGCTGCCGTGGGCGGAGCAGGAAGCGGCGCAGATCCCCCATGCCCGGCTGGTCGTGATCAAGGGCGCCGGGCACAGCACCCAGCTGCACTCCGCCCAGGCCGCGGCGACGGCCCAGGCATTCCTGCTCACCCGCGGCCGGGCCGTCGCTCCCGGGCGGAGCCGGTGATGACGGCGGCGGTGATCCGCTATCGGCCGGCCAGCTCGGGGTAGGGACAAGGCGTGCCGCGTGCCGGGCGCCTCGCCCCTGACTCGCCCGAGTGCTGGCGTGCGGCCCGCGCCGGGCTGAAGCGGCGTCGCCATCTGCTCACCCAGGCGGCCGGCCGGCTCTACCCGGACGCGGCGCGGGTCGGCACGACAAGCCTGCTGTGCCGCGCGGAGTGGATCCCGGCCCAGCCGCTCGGGCTGGACGAGGTGAGGCTGACCTGGGCCGATCACCCGCCGGCGGCGGCCGTCACCGGCACCGAGCCGGCGTCCGCGCACGTGCGGCCGCTGCGCGCGGACGGCAGCCGGTATCCGGGCTACGCCGACGCGATCGCCGCGCTGGACCCGCCGGAGCTGTTCGACAACAGGCCCAGCTACCGGCTCCTCGCCGCGGGCTTCACCGGTGGAGGCGGGAGGATGGACCTGTCCGTGGGCCGTTACTTCGATGGCGTGAACGTCAACGAGGCCCTGGCGCACGAGTTCGCCGGTGCCTGGCCGGATGCTCCCGGGCCGGCCGCCGCGGGCCGCCTGCCGTTCCGGGAGCTCATCGGCGACCCGTGCGACCTGTCGCGGCGCAGCGCCATGTGCGCGATCACCACGCTCACCCTGCGGCGCACCGCCGCCGGCGACGCGTCGTTCCTGCTGCACTGGCGCGACCCGGCCAAGGTCACCCACGCCGGTGGCCTCTACCAGGTCATGCCGGTCGGGATCTTCCAGCCCGCCGACGACAACCCCGCCTCCGTGCGCAACGACCTGAGCCTGTGGCGGTCGATGGCGCGCGAGTTCAGCGAGGAACTGCTCGGCACCCCGGAGGACTACCCCGATCTCGGCACCCCGCTGGACTACGGCCGCTGGCCCTTCTACCGCGAGCTGGCCGCCGCCCGCGCGGCGGGAAAGCTGAGCGTGGCCTGCGTCGGCCTGGGCGTCAACCCGCTGACCTTCGCGGCCGACATCCTGACCGTCGCCGTCTTCGACAGCGACGTCTTCGACGACCTCTTCGCGGGCCTGGTGGCCGCCAATGCCGAGGGGCGCGTGATCGGCCCGGGCGCCCAGGCCGGGCCGGGCGTGCCCGGGGTCCCCTTCACCGGCGAGGCCGTCCGGCGGCTGGCGGGCGGCTCGGAGTCCATGCAGGCGGCGGGGGCGGCGGTGCTCCAGCTGGCGTGGCAGCATCGCGGCCGCCTGCTGAGCTGACCTGCCGCCCGGTATCACCCCGGCGGATCGGCGCTATCCGGCTCTGCCGTCCCGGTCCGCGAGCGCGACGGCGGGATGATCTCATCGGGTGTCCGCGGGAATCCGGCGGTGGCAGCGGCACGGGGCGCCAGGTCGTCATAGGACACCTGGACACGCTGCTCGTCCCGCCGCTGGTTCTGCAGTGCCTGGGCGGCCAGGACGGCCCGGTCCGCCTCGGTGAGCGGCGGCTGGACGATGGAACGCGGCCACAGCCGCCGGGCCAGCACCACGTTGAGCTCGGCGGCGTACACGGTGATTTCGACGCTCAGGGAGATCCAGGCCATGAGGACCAGGACGGTGCCGAACGCACCGTAGATCGCGTCGGTTTGCCGGAAATGACCCACCACGTACGCGCCCAGCGCCTGCGCCACCGTCCACACCAGGCCACCGAGGACCGCGCCGGGCACCAACTGGCGGGTCGGCACCCCTTTCGGCGTGAGGACGCGGAAGGAGAGGAAGAACATGCCGACGTTGGTGGCGGGCACGAGAACGTCACCGGCGACGGCGAGCAGGCCCGAAGCGTGACCGTACAGGCCAAGGCTCGTCAGCAGCGTGGTGGCGACCACGCCGACCCCGAGGACGCCCAGGAACACCAGCGCGCGCACGAGCCGTGGGAAGTAGCCGGGCCGCGCGGGCCCGGGCAGATTCCACACCTGCATCATCGTGAACAAACCCGCCTGGGCCAGGCCGGTCGCTCCCCAGATCAGGACGGCGAGGCCGACGATCAGGCCGATGATGCTGGAGCGGCGCAGCTCCTGCGCGTTGCCCGTGAGCTGGTGGCCGATGATCGGGACCTGATGGGCGATGGCCTGCAGGACCTGATGGCGCACCGCCGGGTCATTGGCCGCGACCAGGCCGAGCAGGGTCACCAGCACCAGCAGCAGCGGGAACAGGGAGACAAACCCCGAGTGGGCCAGATTGGCCGCCAGCACCCCGCCGTTGTCGTCCCCGTACTTCTTGATCAGCCCGAAGACAAAGGCCGTCGCCTTGTGCCGCTGCTGGAAGGCGTCGAACCCGGCGAGTCACCTTTTCGATCGGGTTCATCCGCCACCACCTGCCTGCACCGCCCCTGGGGCGGCTGCCCGCCAGCGCCGCCCGCAAACATCACGCGGCCGCCAGCTACCTCAGCCGGGAACGCCGCCCGGCCGCAGAACGGCAGGTCATGCGGCGGCTACTCCGGCCATCGCCGTGGCCGCTGGCTGGACGGCATGACGTGGGCGCGGGACACGGGGGGTTGCCTTTGTGCAGGTCATAACGATGCAATGAGAACATAAATCGTTAGTAAGGGGGAGCGGCGTGGCCGTGCGCGGCACGCGGCGATCGGTGGTGGGCCGCCACCGCAAGCCCGGGGGAGGAACTGGTGGGGAGCGACTCCGGTGCCCGCCGCCGGCACGCCTTCCGCTCGCTGGCGGGCGACCGGGCGCTGCTGCGGGTGCTGGGCGGATACGCGCTGTTCACGCTCAACGAGTACGCGGTGTGGATCGCCATGCTCGTGTACGCGTACGGCCGGGGCGGCGCAACGACCGCCGGGCTGGTGGCACTGGCCCAGTTGGTGCCGGCGGCGGTGGCGGCCCCGGTGGTGGCGACGCTCGCGGACCGCCGGTCACCGGTGATCATGCTGGCCGGAGGTTATCTGGTGCAGGCGGCGGCGATGGCCGCGGCCGCCGCAGCGATCATCGCCGGCGCTCCCCTGGCCGCCTACGCGGCCGCCGTTGTCGCCGCCACCGCGGTGACCACCACCCGCCCGGCGCAGTCCACGCTCATCCCGTCGGTTGCTTCCACCCCGGATCAGCTGACCGCGGCCAACGTGGTCGTGGCCTGGGTGGAGGCTGCCGGGATCGCCGCATCGGGGCTGCTCGCCGGGGTGCTGATCGCGCTCGCCGGTGTGGGGAGCGTCTTCGCGGTGTGCGCGGGTCTCGGCGTGGTGGCCGCGTTGCTGACCGCGGGGCTCCGGGTGCCGGCGCTGGCCGCGCCGCGCGAGGGTGCCGCGGCCGCGCTGGCCCAGGTCGGCGAGGGCCTGGGCCTGGCGGTCCGGCGGCCCCGGCTGCGGCTCATGCTGGCGCTGCTGACCGCGGAGGCGGTCGTGGTCGGTGCGCTGGACCTGCTGTTCGTCATCCTGGCCATCAGCGTGCTGGACCGTCCGCAGGCGTGGGCCGGCTACCTCAACTTCGCCTACGGCGTGGGCGCGGTGCTGGCCGCCACGGTGAGCGCGGCACTGGTGGGCCGCCGCCTGGGCGGGCCGATCCTGGCGGCGGCGCTGATGCTCAGCGGCACGCTCGCCGCGCTGGCGTTCGGCCTGGGCCTGGCCTGGACGGTGGTCCTGCTGGCCGTGGTCGGCGCCAGCCGGGCGCTGCTGGACGTCGCCAGCCGGACCCTCTTGCAGCGCTCGGTTCCGGCCCGGTTGATAGGCCGGGTCTTCGGCCTGCTCGAAGGGCTCACGATGGCCGGGCTCGCGCTGGGTGCGCTGCTGGTGCCGCTGCTGGTCTACCTGGGGGGCAATCGGGTGGCGCTGCTGGGGGTGGCGGCCGTGCTGCCACTGGCGGCCGCGATCGGCGGGCGCGCCCTGTTCGGCCTCGACGCCGGGGCCCCCGTGCCGGTGGTGGAGATCGCGCTGCTGCGCTCGCTGCCGCTGTTCGCCGAACTGCCCGCGCCCGCGATCGAAGGCCTGGCGGCGGCGCTCACCCCGGTCCACCTGCCCGCCGGCGCCGTGCTGATCCGGGAGGGTGACCCGGGAGATGCTTACTACGCGATCGCCGCGGGTGAGCTCGATGTCGTGCGGGACGGCCGTTTCCTGCGCCGGTGCGGGCGCGGGGAAGGAGTGGGCGATGGGGCTGCGTCCCCACCAGGTGCGGGTGCTGCCCACCGACGACCGCTGGCGCCTTTCACCCGAAACGGTGGCCGCCGCCGTTCGCGCCGACCGCCGCGCCGGCCGCGTCCCGTTCGCCCTGTGCGCCAGCGCCGGATCCACCAACACCGGCGCCGTCGATCCCCTCAATGACCTGGCCGACGTCTGCGCCGAGGAAGAGCTGTGGCTGCATGTCAACGCGGCTTACGGCGGCTTCGCCGCCTTGACGGCGAAGGGACGGGCGCTGCTGGCCGGGGCCGGCCGCGCCGACTCGGTCACCCTGGACCCGCACAAGTGGCTCTTCCAGCCGATGGAGTGCGGGAGCGTCCTGATCCGCGACGGCGCACGGCTCGAGCGCACCTTCGCCATCCACCCCGATTACCTCGACTGCAACGACTCGCACGGCGAGGGTGAGGTCAACTTCGCCGACCGGGGCCTGCAGCTCTCCCGGGGCTTCCGGGCGCTCAAGATCTGGATGTCCGTGCACACGTTCGGCCTGGCGGCGTTCCGGGCGGCCATCCAGCGCCACCTCGAGCTGGCGGAGTTCGCCCAGGACCTGGTGCGCAGCCATGACGAGCTCACGCTGATGGCACCGGCCACGCTGGGGATCGTCTGCTTCCGCCGGGAGTGGCCCGGGACGGACGAGGCCGAGACCGAGCGCCGCGGCATCGCCCTCATCGACGCCCTGGAAAGCACCGGCACCGCGCTCGTTTCCAGCACCCGGCTGGCTGGCCGCCACGCGGTCCGGCTGTGCATCCTCAACCCGACCAGCTCGGAAGAGCACGTACGGCGGGTCATCGGGCACTTCGCTGGCGCGCTGGGGAGGCGGCTACGGCTACACCCGGCTCGCCACCGTCCGGTGCGCCCAGCCCGGCCGGCTCCTCAAGCTGACCAGCGAGGACTTTCAGTGGCTGATCGACAGCGAGCCTGCCGTCAAGGCCAGGCTCGCCACGATCCTGGCCGAACGCCTCCAGCAGCGCTAGCCCGTCCGCGGTTACGGGGTCCTGTTGTTGTCGATCTGGTCGAAGTCGCCGACGCCGTTGAAGCTTCCGCCGCCGCCCGACCACTGCCACATCAGCGCGTACTTGCTGCCGCTGGTGATCCCGCCGAAGAAGCGCGCGCAGGTCCCGGAGGCGCTGCCGGTCAGGCACCAGCCCGCCGGCGGGTGCGCCAGGCTGCTGGTGAAGGACTCATAAGTCCATTCGTAGGTGTTCGTCAGGGATGCGGCCGCGCCGGTGCCGAAGATCTGGGGCCAGATGGATGGCGACGAGTACACGCCGCCCTTGTACGAGGAGTGGCTGGTCAGGTAGGCGGTGAACCCGTTGAGGTCGGCCCGGTCGAGGCTCGGCGAGACGCCATTGGTCCGGACCACGCCGCTGCACGGCGAGGTGTAGACGGCGTTCCAGCCGTTGTCGGGGGCGGGGGTGTAGCTGGGCGCGTTCCCCGGGAGCTCGATATCGGCGAAGATCACCGGATAGGTCACGTGCCGCGTCGCGGCGTGGGCCAGGGCCCGCGCCGCCTGCCGCGCCCCCCAGGCGCTGGCCTCGCTGGTGGTGCCGTTGTAGTGGGGGTCGACGCCGGGCCCGCCCATGAACCAGTACACGCCGGTGCCGATGCCCTTGTGATAGGTCGTGTGGTTCGTGTTCGCCCGGGCGCTGTTGGCCGTGGAAAAGATGACGACCTTGTGACAGCCGGTGAGGACCGCCCAGTTACCGGCCATCCCGATGTACCCGCCGTAGTATCCGCCGATTACCGGCACCCGGTACGGCGCGGACCCCGAGATCGTGACCGCGCGGGTGTCCGTCCCGTACCAGAACCCGGCGGGCGTGTCGCCCGCGGCAGCGCTCGTGGCGCCCACCAGGGCAAGCGGAACCGCTAAGGCGCAAACGCCAAGCAGCCCTCCGGCCAGGCGCCGCCAGTGGCCGGGCCTTCGCGATATTGCCAGACTCTTGTCGATTTGCACGGGGCCAGTGTGGCAGAGCCGCCCGGTTCCTACGAGTCACTCAACCGCACCGGCCGTCTTACCGGCGCACAACGTGCGGCGGGCAACGGCCTGGGACCTGCGTCTGCTCTCGGTGCACCCGGCCGCCGGCCGGAGGCTGTGGGCACGGGCGGACCGAATCATCACGATGAGGCGCCATGGGTCCCGGTCCTCAATGAGGCATTGACCGTCTTCGTCTCCGCCCGGCTGGGAAACTATCAAGAATCCGCGGAATATGGACCTCTGGTCAACCAGACGTGGGTCCGATAGGGCGGCCACACGGAAGTGGCAGACGATGAATGAGCCGCAGGCGGAGCTACCGGCCGCCGGTGAGCCCGTCCGCTTCGAGCAGCACATCAAGCCGCTGTTCCGCCGCTACGACCGTCAGGCGATGAGCTTCGCCTTTGACTTGTGGTCCTATGACGATGTCAGCCAGCACGCTGAGGTCATCCTCGCCCAACTGCAAGCTGGCACCATGCCCTGCGCTGGCGCCTGGCCCCAGCAGAAGATCGACGTCTTCTCACGCTGGACCGACTCCGGCAAACCAGCGTGAAGCACGGCCGGTGATGAGGACCTCCGATGTCCGGCCGAGAATGCACCGCTGGCGGTCAATCCAGCGTCGGACAGGGCTGGTCAAGCTCGGGGGTCGAGGGCCGCGAGCTGCTCGGTGGCGGACAGGCGCACCTCGTCACCGACCGTCCCGTCGCGGGCGATAGCCAGGCAGGCCAGGCCCGGCGACGCGTGGATCAATGGCGGCGAGTAGCTCGGCGGCGGACAGGCGCACCTCGTCACCGACCGTTCCGTCGCAGGCGATGACCAGGCAGGCCGGAGCGGCGGCCCCGGGGTTCACGGCGGCGAGCTGCTCGGCGGCGGACAGGCGCACCTCGTCGCCGACCGCCTGGTCGCGGGCGATGGCCAGACAGGCCGGGCCGGCGGCCCCTGGGTCGATGGCGGCGAGCTGCTCGGCGGCAGACAGGCGCACCTCGTCGCCGACCGCCTGGTCGCAGGCGATGGCTGAAAGGGCATCGGCTGCGGCGTGGGGGTTGTGTTCGGCTAGCTGCTCGGCCGCGTCAAGGCGGCCCTCGTCGTCTTCGTACATGGCTGTGGCGGCTTTCTCTGTGAGATCAGTTCCGGTATGCGCGAGAGTCAGCGTGTCGGGTTCAGGGCCGGGCGAGGGTGAGTACCTGCGCGTTGGGGCCGCTTCCATCATTCGCCCCAGCTGCATGAGCCCAGTCTGGCGACCCGAGTTAGCCTCCGGCCATAGGGGAAAACCCCGATTTAACCCTGACGATCGGCCCGCCACGCGACCGGGTTCAGACGAGATATCACGACGACGGCGCACCGGCCTGGTTCGCGACAATCAGACGGATCTAGACTGCGGGACTGGCCGGCCCAGGGCGCCGCGGTGCGCAGCGCCGTTCAGTGGACGAGCTACTCGGCACTGTCACGCGTGGTGGGGAGGCTTGACCGCCACAGTCAGGCGTCGAGGAAGTAGTCGTTGATGTACTTCTCCCCCTCGTCGCAGAAGAAGGTGACGATGTGCCGCAGGCGCGGATCGCGCGCCCGGAGCTCGCGGGCGGTGATGAGGTGCGCGCCCGAACTCGGCCCCACGAACAGCCCGCATTCCCGGGCCAGGCGGCGCATCTCGGCGATCGCGGCGTCGCTGTCCACCGCCACTACCTCGTCGATGAGGTGCCGGTGCCGGGCGAAGATGCCCGGGACGAAGCCGTCGGAGATGCCCTCGATGAGATGCCGGCCGACCTCGCCGCACATCAGCGTGCACGACTCGTTGGGCTCCACCGCGACGACCCGGCAGGATGGGTTGCGCTCGCGGAAGCACTGACCCACGCCCACGATCGTGCCGCCGGTGCCGACCCCGCCGATCACGGCGTCCGGGATCACCCCCTCCGGCAACTGAGCGAGCGTCTCCGGGCCGAGCCAGGTGCGGTTCTCCTCAACGTTCCACTCCGAATCGAACTGCTGCGGCGCGAAGTACCCCGGCCTGCTGCCGAGTTCGGCGACCTTGGCCAGCGCGTCGTTGACGTGGAAGTCGCCGACCGTCATCACATCCGCGCCGAAGGCCCGTGAGATCGCCAGCCGTTCAGCACTCATCCCGTCCGGCATGACCACCAGCATCCGGTAGCCCTTGACCGCGGCGACCATGCTCATCGCGTTCCCGGTGTTGCCGCTGCTCGCCTCGACGATGGTGTCACCCGGCCGCAGCAGCCCTTCCCGCTCGGCCCGCTCGATCATGTACTTGGCGATGCGTGCCTTGATCGATCCGGACGGGTTGAGGTACTCAAGCTTGACCCATATCCCATCTACCAGGACCAGGGGCGTGTTGCCGATCGCGTCGAGGATGGTCCCGCCGCTGGGCCGGGCTGAGTCGGAGGCGGGCTCCCGCACGTCTCCCGCCGCCGGCCCCGCGGCAGGTTCTCGCGTCTGGTGCGCCGCAGAGCGCGTCCTGCCCGGGGCATTCATGCCTGCACCTTCCTTCGCTGGACACTGGTCCGCTGACCATGCTGCGTCAACCCATTCCCCGAAGATCCACGCCAATGCCGCTGCAGGGTGTCTCACCGACAGTGGTTCGGCACTCCCGCATGACAGGCCACTTGTGCGCGGGCATTGGGGACCCTTACTCGTGGCATACTTTGCGGGCGCTCGGGCCACTGCTGAGCCGATAGGAGCGAGATGCCTGCCCGATTCCAGCTCGTCATCGACTGCAAGGACCCCGAGCTGCTTGCCCGCTTCTGGGCGGCTGCCCTGGGATACGTGCTTGAACCGCCCCCCGAAGGGTTCGCTACCTGGGACGACTGGCGGCGCGACATCGGGCTTCCCGACAGTGAGCTGGGAATCGGCGCGGACAGCATCATCGATCCCGAAGGCGGCGGCCCCCGCATCTGGTTCCACGTGATGCCGGACGCCAAGGAGGTCAAGAACCGCCTCCATCTCGACATCCACGTCAGCGGCGGCCGTTCGGTCCCGCTCGCCACCCGCACGCAGCGAGTCAACGCCGAGGCCAGGCGGCTGACGGATCTCGGGGCCACGTTCACCGGAGCCATGAGCGAGGACGGCGTCGATTGGTACGCGGTGGGGATGAAGGACCCCGAAGGCAACGAGTTCGACATCAACTGACGCCTCCGCCCGCCGCGACTCCTCGTGCCGGAGCGGCTGTTGCATGGCGGGCCGCCTGATTCCGGCACACGAACCGGCAGCTCGCCGCTGTTTTATGCTCGGAGACATGACCATTCAGCGGATGGACAACGTCGCCATCGTCGTCAACGACCTGGACGCCGCCGTCGCGTTCTTCACCGAACTCGGCATGGAACTGGAAGGCAAGGCGCAGATCGAAGGCCTCTTTGCGGACCGCACCGTCGGGCTCGACGGCATCCGGAGCGAAATCGCGATGATGCGGACCCCGGACGGCCACAGCAAGCTGGAGCTGACCAAGTATCACAACCCCGCGGCGGTCGGCGCCGGGCCGGAGAACCCGCCGCCCAACACGCTGGGCCTGCATCGCGTCATGTTCGCCGTCAACGACATCGACGACACCGTCGCCCGCCTGCGCGCCCACGGCGCCGAACTCCTCGGCGAGGTGGCGCAGTACGAGAGCATCTTCCGGCTGTGCTACCTCCGCGGCCCCGCGGGCATCATCGTCGCCCTGGCCGAACAGATCGGCTGACGCGAGCCTGCCGCGGGACGGCAGCCGAACCCTGATCGGCGCGCGAGGACGAAGCCTTGCCTGTCCTGTCCATGTGGACCGTCGCCGAGCAGAGATACCGGGCCGACGGCGATGTGGCCTTGTCTTAGAACTCGTTCCTGAGCTTGTCGGCTTCGCCTCTCAGCTCACGGAGCCGCTGGTACGCTGACCGCTCGCGGACGCGGTCCAGCGCCCACCGGATGGCCTCCGCGCGGGTGGCCGCGGTTCCCGCCATGATCAGCGTGTCCAGCGTTTCCAGGCCAGCCGGTCCCAGTCGGGTCAGCTCCCGGGTGGTCTCGCCGCGCTCCCACTCCTGGGTGTCCGACGGCCGCTCCCCGACGAGATTGCTCACCCGGGGCCCGTGGCCGTCGCGGGTGACGGGGTTGGGGTTGCTGAACGTGTACTCGACTAGCCTGATCGCCGGGAGCTTTTCTGCCAGGTAGCCCGCGAACTGGTCGCGCGCCGTCTCCTCGGCCAGCAGGAATGCCGTCAGGGTCGGCTCGTAGTCCTCCGGCCCGTCTGCGTCGAACAGCACCCGGACCCACAGGTCCCCCGGCCCGATTTCCGGGTCGTCGCCGTATTGCAGCAGCACAGCCTGCCGCACCGCGGTGCCGGGGAAGCGCGCCCGCGCCTCCTGGTCAATCTCGCGCTCGATCGTGTCCAGCACGTCACGGTCCATGACCTCGGCGTCGCCGCTCAGTCCACCGAGCCGCCGGTACTCTGCCTGCTCGCGGACGCGGTCCACGGCCCACCGCATGGCCTCCGCGCGGGTGGCCGCGATTCCCGCCATGATCAGCGTGTCCACCGTCTCCAGGCCAGCCGGTCCCAGCGCGGCCAGCACGAAGGTGGCCTCGCCGTGCTCCCACTCGCTGATGTCCGACAGCCGCTGCGCGACGGGCATGCCGCCCCGGGGTCCCTCGCCATCCCAGGTGGCGGGGTCGTTGCTGAACACGTACTGGACCGCCATGATCTCCCGGAGCTTTGCCCCCAGGTAGCCCCGGAACCGCTCGATCGCCGCCTCATTGGCCTGCTCGAATGCCGTCAGGGCCGGCCCCCAGTCGTCGTCCGGCCCGTCCGGCTCGTCGAGCAGCACCCGGACCCACAGGTCCCCCGGCTCGATCTCCGGGTCGTCGCCGTACTGCAGCAGCACAGCCTGCCGCACCGCGGTGCCGGGGAAGCGCGCCCGCACCTCCCGGTCGATCTCGCGCTCGATCACATCCAGCACATCGCGGTCCATCCCGGCCTCCCTCAGTGCCTGAGCCTGAGGGTAATTCCGCAGCCTCCTCCCTGGCCAAGCAATATTCACGGTGCCCCGGACCGCAAGGGTGCCACCGGGCGCGGCCGTTAACCGGGCCGCGAACCACGGACACCCGCCGGGTGCTCATCGACGCCTTGCGCTCACCGGCTTCGCCCAGACGATCAGATCCAGGCGCGCGTAACGTCATCATTCGCAGCCCGGAATGACAGCCCAGGGAAGGCCTTCGGAGGTGCATGGTGAGCGACACGAGCACGGGAAACGGCAAAGTGGTAGTGAACAGGTCGATGTCGCTCGACGGGTTCACCGCTGGTCCCGGCGACGCGATGAACTGGGTCTTCGACTTCATGGGGCCGATGGAGGACGAGTTCCCGGAGATCATGGCGGCCACCGGCGCCATGCTCGTCGGCAGGCGGACCTACGAGGTGGGTAAGCGTATGGCCGAGAATCCGAACGAGGTCACCCCTGCCTACGACGGTGGAGCTGAGTTCGTCCTCACCCATGAGCCACCGGACCCGCCGGACCCGGCGGTCACCTTCCTCACCGGTGATATCGGGGAAGCCGTCGCCACCGCGCTCCGCGCCGCGGGCGGCAAGAACCTCGAAATCCTCGGCGCCGACGTCGCCGGCCAGTGCCTGCGGCGGGGACTCGTGGACGAGATCATGGTGTACGTCCTGCCGGTCCTGCTCGGCGACGGGACTCGCTTGTTCTCCTCCCCGGGCCTCGCCCGGATAGACCTGGAACCGCTCGACAGCACACAGTCGGGAACCGTCACAATTCTGCGGTTCCGCGTCCGCAAATAGTTCCGGCTGCGATCCGTTCGGGTGTGGCTGCCCACTGTCCAGCGCACGACTTGCACGGGGTTCCCGGTCCACGATCCGGTCCACGGCTCGGCTGACTTAGTGGTAACAGAGTGTCACTGGCCACCCTTCTAGCCGGAGGCAACGCTTGTTGATCGCACCGTGAGTGCTAGCCGGCCTTGGCGGTGAGCTGGGAAACTCGCTGCGGGCTGATGCCCAGCAGCGCGGCCACATCGCGCACGGACAGGCCGCGGGCGACAAGCTGGGCGGCCACCTGGCTGGTGCGGGCGGTCGCGGTGGCCGCCAGATCGTCCGCTTGCCGCCGCAGGCGCCGCACCTCCAGCGCCGTGGCATCCAGTTCCGGGTCCCCGGTGTGGTAGTCGTAGTCCAGGACAAGCTCTGGCATGGCCTCATCGGGCGATCGCCAGTACTGCTATTGGGTTCCGGTCTTCGGCTATCCCGGCTTCTCGGCCCCCTTGTGCGCGGGCATTTGGGGTAGGCCTGATCGAAGCCGGCGCTGGTACTGCCGTGCCCGGCGCCCGGAATGAGAAGTTCGCCAGGGAAGGAGAAAGGACGTGGCCGCTGAGGAGGACCCGGGGATCTTGCTGTACACGCGGATCCGCAAGTCGCCGTACTTTCACGCCTCGCGCCGGCACGGGGTGCGCCGCTACAGCGTCTACAACCACACCTACCACCCGCGCCACTATGGCGACCCGGTAGCGGAGTACTGGGCGCTGCTGCAGGGCGTGACGCTGTGGGACGTGGGTGTAGAGCGCCAGATCGAGATCTCCGGTCCCGACGCGTTCAACTTCACCAACATGATGACCCCGCGCGATCTGAACAAGTGCGCGGTGCGCCAGGCGAAGTACGCGTTCATCACGCTGCCGGACGGGGGGATCGCCAACGACCCGGTGTTGATGCGGCTGGAGGAAAACCGCTTCTGGCTGTCGCTAGCGGATTCCGACATCGGGTTGTGGGCCAGTGGGCTCGCCTACCACTCGGGCCTGGACCTCACGATCGGTGAGGTGGATGTGGCGCCGGTCCAGCTGCAGGGCCCGAAGTCCAGGGACGTCATCGCCGGCCTGTTCGGCAAGAAGATCCTCGAGATCCCGTACTACGGCATGTCCGAGGACCTCGAGCTTGAGGGCATGCGAGTGTGCGTGTCGCGGACCGGCTACACCGGCGAGCTCGGCTACGAGATCTACCTGCACGATGCGACGGCGAACGGGCCCAGGCTGTGGAACACCGTGCTCGAGGCCGGGCGGCCGCACGGGCTCGAGGTGACCGGGCCCTGCCACATCCGCCGCATCGAGGGCGGCATCCTCGCGTTCGGCGCCGACATCTGGTACGACACCAACCCGTTCGAGGTGGACATGGGCTACCCCTGGATGGTCAACCTCGGCCAGGAGGCTGACTTCGTCGGCAAGCAAGCGCTGCAGCGCATCAAGGCCGAAGGCCCGCGGCGAAAGCTTGTCGGCGTCGAGATCGCAGGGCCGCCGGTCGGCTCCTACATCGACAACGAGATGATCGAGATGTATCCGGTGCTGCGTGACGGTCGCCAGGCCGGCCAGGTGACCTCCGCCTGCTACTCGCCGCGGCTGGAGAAGAACATCGGCTACGCGATGCTGCCGATCGAGTTCGCCGAGCCGCTTGGCCAGGAATTCGAGGTCGAAACCCCCGCCGGACGCCATCGCAGCATCACCGTGCCGAAGCCATTCATCGACCCGGGCAAGCAGATCCCCAAACAGTGACCTGGCCAGCGCAGCCACCGGAGCCGGGCCGCTGCCCGCCCGGCTCCGTTCGGCATGGCCCCACCGCACGGAGTGACCGGGGCCGGGCACGAGGCCGCCTCCCAGGCCGTGGCCCGGGTGCTCAGCATGATCGTCGGCTCCGGGATGGCCCGGCTGATCGCTGAAACTGCCGCATATCGGCTGAGTGGCCCGCGGCTGCTGAACACTGACGGCGACCCGATGGTCCTGGTCAAGGCCACCCTGGCGGTCGATGACCTGGACGCGGTCACCGGCAGGCTGGCCTCGCATCCCGACATCGTGCCCGATGAGGAGACACCCGGGGGGCTTCACCTGGTAGGGCCGCGCGCTCATCGAGGCCGGGGGCGAGCCCTCCGGACGGATGTCCCGGTCCGGCTTGTCTCTCCCCCGGCACAGCCGCTAAGGTCCAGGCCTTTCTGGCTGAGCAAAGAAGGAGAGTTGGCCGAGCAGCGTGTCGGCGGCGGCGATCAGCCGTTGTGTCGCCTCGACAGCCTGGTCAGCTTCGTCCGCGGTGGGTGTGTCTGCGGGCAGGCGGGGATATTCCAGCTCATTCCGCCGACGCCGCAGGTCCGCGAACGGCCGGAAACCCTCGCCAAACTGTGCCCTCACCGTGCGTTCCACCGCGTAGTGACCCCCGTCGGTGGTGGCGCGCATGCCTTGCTGTGCCAGCAGGGCGATGCAGGCGAACCGGGCAGCGTCGTAGGCCAGGACGTACGCGCTGCGGGCATCGGCCTGGACCAGGCCTGCAGCCGTTGCTGCCGTCTTTTGTGCCTGCATGAGCAGCGTTGCGCCGTCGGCAGCTGCCCCCGTCACATGCTCCAACTCTCTGCGGCGGATGAGCTGCTCCACCTCGGGCTCGCCCCGTTGCCACCTAGCCATCGATGGCCCTCACCGCCGGGGACTCCTCGCCCGTGGCGTCGTCTGGCACGAGGACCGCCACGAAGGGGCCCGATTGAATCTGCTGGATGAGAGGGTCGGCGGCGTCACGCCACGCCTCTGCCGGCCGGATCACAGGGTTGACCGGCATCCCCAGCCGCTGCTGGGCGCGGTCAGCTGCGTCATAAACCGATTCCTGTGTGGGCAGGCCGACGACAAGCACATCCAGATCATGAGGTGGCGGGCCAGGCCGCTGCAGGTAGCGCGCCGCCCATGAGCCAAAGATCAGCACCCGCTCCGCCCCAACCAGTTCCGCGAATTCATCGGCGATTACCTGCAGCGGCCCCCACGACAGCAACAGCAACTCAGCCAGCGGCTCAACGAGGCGGTTGCCCGGGTTCGCCTGGACCATCGCCGATCGCCCGACATTGCGCCGGCGCAGCAACCCCGCCTCGGTCAGCCGTCTCACTTCGCCGTGGACCGTACTCAGCGCAGTGCCGAAACGCTGCGAAAGCTCTGTCAGGCTGTACTCCCGCTCGGGGTTGAGCAGCAGCGCGGCGAGGATGTCGGCTTGCAGCTGAGACCGGAACACCGGCAGCAGCGCCGGTGCAGCGCTTCGCATAAACTGAATTTATCTACGATATAACCGAAGCGTCAAGTTGGGCGGCGGGGCTTCCGGCGTCGCAGCGGCCCGGGCGCTGGTGCTTGCCCCCGCGGCCACCGGGCCAGCCTCAGCCTGCGGCTGCGGCACGTGGGTGCGGTAGGCACCCGCCTGGATGGCCACAAGATCGTCGCCGTCCAGTGGGCGTCACCATCGTCCAACCCGGACATGCCGCTGCCTCGCTCCAGCCTCACACTCGGACAGGCCCCTGTGACCTGTCCGTCACCCTGGACTACTGGCACCGCCACCGCCGATAAGCAGAGCGTAGGGCGTCCACCCAACGGCCGAGATGGCGGCGGTGACGAGGGCATTCTGTCGGCCAGGCTGCACTATCTGCGGCTTGGGCAGACGCCTCCGCTGGTGATAGCCCCGGGAAGCTGCTAAGCACGCGAACGCGGGCGACTCCACGCGCCTCATCAGCCTGTCCACAGCAGGCCGCTCGCACAGCCACTACCGCGGGCCGAGCTGTGCTGGCTATCAGGAGCGCGGCGGCGAACGCGGATGGCCAGAGTCTTTGTGTCCAGCCTCGCGGTCGGTCAGCATGGCCTTGAGGGCTGTGACGCGCGTCCGGCGATTGTCCTGATTGAACTCACCGATGCGGGTAGAGACGCGGTCGTGGAAGGCGGTTCTGCCATGGCTGACAACCTGGCCCGGAAGTTGATCCGTAGCCATCTGGCCGGTGGCGATATGGAACCGGGACGCGAGATCGCCCTGCGGATCGACCAGATCTTGCTGCATGACGCCACCGGGCCGCTGTGTGCGCTTGAGCTTGAGGCGATGGGCTTGGACGCTGTCCGCGCCCCGCTCGCGGTCGCCTATACCGATCACCTCCTGCTGGAGGCCGACCACCGTAACGCCGGCGACCACATCCTTCTCCAAAGCGCCGCTCGCCGGTTCGGCATGTGGTACTCGCGCGCCGGCCACGGGATCAGCCACGCGGTGCACCAGCAGCGTTTCGGACGGCCGGGTGCGTCGCTGCTCGGGGCGGACTCTCATACCCCGGCGGCGGGGTCGCTGGGCATGCTGGCGATAGGCGCGGGCGGGCTGGCGATTTCGCTGGCGCTGGCCGGTGAGCCGTTCCGTGTCGCCATGCCCCAGATCTGGGGCATGCATGTCGTTGGGCAGCTGCCGGACTGGGTGAGCGCGAAGGATGTCGTGCTGGAGATGCTGCGCCGGCACGGGGTGGACGGCGGCAAAGGACGGATCATCGAATACCACGGCCGGGGGCTGGAGCAGCTGTCGGCGATGGACCGCCATGTGATCGCGAACATGGGCACCGAACTCGGCGCGACCAGCACCGTCTTTCCCTCCGACCGCCAGACCCGCGACTACCTGATCAAGCAGGGGCGCGGTGAGGACTGGGCGCCGCTGTCCGCGGATGAGGGCGCCGGTTATGACGTAGCCGACGAGCTCGACCTCAGCGAACTGGAGCCGCTGATCGCGCTGCCCTCCAGCCCGGATAATGTCCGGCCCGTCCGGGAGGTCGCCGGGCAGGAGATCTACCAGGCCTATATCGGGTCCTCTGCCAACCCCGGCTACCGCGACGCCGCCGTCGTTGCTGCCATGGTCGGCCGGCAAACGCATCCCCGCCGGCGTGTCCCTCGATATCAACCCTGCCTCCCGGCAGATGCTCGACCAGCTCATCGAAAACGGTGACCTGACCGCGCTGCTGCGGGCCGGAGCCCGCCTGCACCAAACCGGGTGCAACGGATGCATCGGCATGGGACAGGTGCCGGCGGCCGGGCGGCGCAGCCTGCGGACGGTACCGCGCAATTTCCCGGGACGCTCCGGCGGCACCGACGATGAGGTCTACTTGTGCAGCCCGGAAACCGCTGCCGCATCCGCGCTGGCCGGCGTGATCACCGACCCGCGGACCCTGGACATGCCCTATCCGCGCATCACTGAACCCGGTGCGCCAAGCAGCAGCCTCGACCTGCTGATCCCACCCCCCGAAGACAGCACGGCTGAACTGGTCAAAGGACCCGGTCACGTCTCGCTGCCCGACTTCGACCCCATCGGCGACGAGCTGGAAGTGCCGCTGCTGCTCAGGCTCGGCGACAATGTCTCCACCGACGAGATCATGCCGGCCGGAGCCGAAGGCATGTCGTTGTGGAGCAACCTGCCCGGCATGGCCGAGCTCACCTTCCGCCCGGTCAACGACTCCTACGTCCAGCGCGCCCAAGACACCGGCGACCACGCGATCATGGCCGGCCGGAACTACGGCCAGGGCTCCAGCCGCGAACAAGCCGCGCTCGCACCACGCTCACTCGGCCTGCGCCTGGTCATCGCGCGCAGCATCGCCCGGATCCACGCCGAGAACCTGGTCAACTTCGGCGTCCTTCCCCTCACCATCGGCGATGAGGGCGATGAGGGCAAGCTGCAGCCCGGCATGACGATCCGCGTGAGCGGACTCCACCAAGCATTGCGCGACAGCCCCGGCGAGCTGGATGTGCAGGCCGACGGCGACACGATCCGCTGCCAGCACGCGCTGTCCCCACAGCAGGTCAACGTCCTGTTCGCAGGCGGCAGCATTCCCTGGAAACACCGGCAGCTCGGCCAGGCAGGGAACTAGACAAGGCGCACCGGACCCGCCTGGTAGCAGGGCCGCACCCGGCCTACGGCCGTTATGCATCCGGCGCAGCCCGGCAAGCCCGCGCGTGACGTCACCCCGCCTGGCTGCTGGCTAATCACACCGCGCACGCCTGTCTCAGGGAGCCGGTGACTCCTCCGGCGGCCACGTTCGACGTGATTCGTCGAGCGGGCTCATCAACCCAACATCGTTGCCGTCGGGATCGGCCACGATCGTATACCGCGCACCCCAGAAGGCGTCGAACGGCGGCTGCCGTCCCGCGTAGCCGGCGGATGTCAGCGCTGCGTAACGTTCATCGACCGCCTTCCGAGTTGGAAGCGAAACCCGATAACAAGCCGTATTTGAACACACTAACGAAACTAATCGCTTGAACTGAGCCGCCTTGGGGAGCCGCCTTGGGGAATCGAACCCCAGACCTACGCATTACGAGCAAGATTCGGGGTGTCCAACCCTGTCCAGGTAGTACCACATCCCCAGCTCATCCGGGTCCCCACGCCATTGCCGTCCGCAACCATCCAGGGCCGTAGTTAGCAAAGTGTTAGCAAGATCCACCTCCGAGTGAGCCGCCGCCGCTTTGCCTCTCGCGCTCGGTGACGAACGTCCCCCGACCTTGCACCCTGCGGACCAGTCCGTCCCGTTCCAGAGCGTCCAGTGCCTTAACGACTGTCCCGCGGCTCAGCTCGTACTCCTGAGACAGGGTGGCCTCACTGGGTATGACCCTGCCCGCTGGCAGTTCCCGGACTCGATCTTGCTCCGCAAGACGTCCGCTAGCTGCTGCCACAGCGGCTCTGCCGCCCCGTGGTCGATCGTCACAGCCCAACACCATGACTGATCCTGCCCAAATGCGGATAATACGAATCGACCTTGGTCAACCGTAGTCAACTTGTGGCAGGATGGCGGCACAACGTAAGCGCCCCCGGCGCAGTGAATCAAGCACCGGCCGGGGGCTGACCGGATCGGAGGTCCGGCTATGCGGAACGCTACCGCTACGCAGCCGACGGTGACCTGGGAGTTCATCATCGACCTGCTCGATGTACTGGAAAGACACGGCTACCGCAAGAGCCCCAGCGACCGCGACGTCGGCCGTGCTATCGGCATGGTGACGCCACTCGTCCGGGCATATACCGGAACCGGCGACGATGGCTGACCCCAGCAACGGGCCATGGCGCATCCTGATCCTGGACACTGACCCAGCCGACCCGAAGTGGATCTTGGCCACGGTCACACAGCCCGGCCACGTACGGCCAGCCGACCCCGACGCGGCAGCAGTGGACGAGGTGACCGCAGCATGGGTGGTGCACAGCAGCGAGGTGCCCCGCCCCGTGCTCACCGTCATGCCAGCCAAATGCTGGCGTATCGACGCAAGGAAGGACAGCTAGCACCGCATAGCCTGATCATCGTTGACTCGGCATTCGGTGATGGTGCCGCCTCACCAATACTGAATGAGAGACAACCCGGCTGGGCCGCCGCGCGGCTGTGCAGCTTACCGACGACCACCTGCTTGCAAAGCATGGCCAAGATGTCCAGCATCGTCCACGGCCTGGCATGCAGCGTTCTCAACGTCCACCTGAGTACAGCGACGTCCAGGCCTGTTGGTGTCGGATGTGGGTGTCACCGCCCGCTGTTGAAGTTCACCTGTACTTGCTGTCAGGTCCTACAGGCATTGCGACAGCCAGGCGTGCACTTCGCCGATGGGGTGTTCTGAGAGTGTCACGTGCTCATCGTCATCGAGCAGCCTGGCTTCGACGCCTGGGATGTGGGTGGCCAGCCACTGACCATGCCCGAAGGGAACGAGCTTGTCCTGCCTGCCGTGCAGGAGCAGCATGGGGACGGTGGTGCCCGACGTCCGATGTCATGCCGAACCCGATGCATCGGCAGCCTGTGCACGCACGGTCTTTGTGAGGGGGTGCTTAGCGCCAAAGCCCGCTCACAATCTGTGAGAACGGATTGGTATAGAGGAATACGCCTCCTCCAACCGCCCAGCTGTTCGACAGATTTCTGCGAGGCTCTTGCGGGTGGTCAGTGGCGGGGTTGTCGGGCCGAGGATCCGCGTCTCCGCCTCCAGCACCGCCTTGTACTCGGCTTCGGCCGCGGCATGGTCGCCGCATGCGGAGATCTCCCCCGCTAGCTGATACCGGGTGGCCAGTGTGGTGGGGGCGTCGGGGCCGAGGGTCCGCGTCCGGGCGTCTAGCACGGCCTTGTACTCGGCTTCGGCCGCGGCATGGTCGCCGCGTGCGGAGATCTCCCCCGCTAGCTGATACCGGGTGGTCAGTGTGCTGGGGTTGTCGGGGCCGAGGATCCGCGTCTCCGTCTCCAGCACCGCCTTGTACTCGGCTTCGGCCACGGCATGGTCGCCGCGTGCGGAGATCTCCCCCGCTAGCTGATACCGGGTGGCCAGTGTGCTGGGGTTGTCGGGGCCGAGGATCCGCGTCTCCGCCTCCAGCACCGCCTTGTACTCGGCTTCGGCCGCGGCATGGTCGCCGCATGTACCTATCTCGCGGGCGAGGCGACGCCGGGTAGTCAGCGTCGCTGGGTTGTCGGGGCCGAGGATCCGGGTCTGGGCCTCCAACACCGCCCGGTGTTCGGCTTCGGCCCCGGCGTGGTCGCCGCATGGAGATTTGGTGGGCGAGGCAGTGCCGGGTTTTCAGGTGTGGGGGTTGTCGGGGCCGAGGATCCGGGTCTGGGCCTCCAGCACCGCCCGGTGTTCGGCTTCGGCTGCGGCGTGGTCGCCGCGTGCGCCGATCTCGTCAGCGAGCTGGTGACGGGTGGTCAGTGTGGCGGGGGCGTCGGGGCCGAGGATCCGCGTCTCCGCCTCCAGCACGGCCCTGCACTCGGCTTCGGCCGCGGCATGGTCGCCCCGTGCGGACATCTCCCCCACCAACTGGTACCGGGTACTCGAGTCGCGGGGGCGTCGGGGCCGAGAATCCACGTCCGGCATCCAACACGGCCTTGTACTCGGCTTCGGCCGCGGCATGGTCGCCCCGTGCGGAGATCTCCCCCGCTAGCTGGTGGCGGGTGGCCGGTGTGCAGGGGTTGTCAGGGCCGAGGACTGTGCAAAGGCGTCGAGGACGGCCTTGTACTCGGCTTCGGCCGTGGCATGGTCGCCGCGTGCACCGATCTCGTGAGCGAGCTGGTACCGGGTCTTGAGTGTGGTGGGGTTGTCGGGCCGAGGATCCGCGTCTCCGCCTCCAGCACCGCGTTGTACTCGGCTTCGGCCGCGGCGTGGTCGCCGCGTCCGCCTATCTCCGCAGCAAGACAGCACCGGGTGGTCAAGGTAGTTGGGTTGTCAGGGCCAAGGATCGGGTCTGGGCATCTAGTACTGCTCGGTGCTCGGCTTCGGCCGTGGCGTGGTCGCCGCGCGCGCCGATCTCGTGGGCGAGGCAGTGCCGGGTACTCAATGTGTAGAGTTGTCGGGGCCGAGGGTCCGCGTCTCCGCCTCCAGCACCGCTCGATGCTCGGCTTCGGCCGCAGCGTGGTCGCCGCGCGCGCCGATTTGGTGAGCAAGCTGATGGCGGGTGTTCAGTGTCGCCGGAGGAGTCTGGGCCGAGGATCCGGGTCTCGGGCCTCCAGCACGGCCTTGTACTCGGCTTCGGCCGCGGCGTGGTCGCCGCGTGCGGAGATCTCCCTGGCGAGCTGGTGGCGGGTGGACAGTGTGCCGGGGTTATGGGGGCCGAGGATCCGCGTCTGAGCGTCCAGTACCGCCCGGCACAGGGTCTCAGCCTGAATTCGAAATCCCTGCCGTGACAGATAGCGGGCGGACAAATAGGCAGCACGTGCCGCCGATATAGCTGCATCGTCCGGGCCGTCCGGTTCCGTTGTCAGGCTTTCGAAGATCTGTTTGAACATGGGGGGCTAGCAGCTGAAAACTCGGCCACGTTGTGGGTCCTCGAGGTACTTGCGTCTTCACAGCCTGATCCAGGAGGCGGGAAGCCAGTTCAGAAAGATCATTCGGTCATCGGCGTCTGTAACAGGACGGCTGGCATCGCGCAGGAGTGGATGCAGCCGCGCCACACCGATCCCCAGCCGCCTCCGGCCCTGCTGCCGACAGTTCTAGGAGCCGAAGTCGTCCAGGGCGGTCATGGCCTGCCATAGTCGGGCCCCGGTAATTTCAGGAAAGATTGGACTTGTAGCTAGAACTTTCGGGCTGAGTAGTAGCTCATAAGGCACTGGCGCATCCGCGAAGGTTGCCAACAACTGCAGAACTCTTCGAGCCTCTGGCAGCTCTCGGGCATCCAGACGATCCAACGTCAGCTCCCATGTCCGGCTGATCAGGGTTCGCGCCTCAACTTGAGTCATTTGCCCGCCCGGCTGCGGGAGCGCCTCCCTGAGCTGCCCGGCGTCCATTGCTTCCCGATATCCCTGATATGTCGTAATCGCCCCTACATCAATGAACCCCGCTGGGATAGCGGCGGAGCTAGCCAGGTATGACCCAGCGATCTCAGGGCCAGCGGCAGTCCTCCCAGTCGTGTAGCTAGTACCCGAGCGTCGTCCGCGCTGCCCAGCCTCGGGTAGAGACCAGCATGGTCGGCTAGCACCGCGGCAGCCTCGGTTGCGGGCAGCATTCCCAATCGGCGTAGGTGACACCATTCCCCCCCAGCTCGCCGCACCGCCGTCACGGCTCGTCACCAAGACGATCCGTCTGTCCCGTGACCGGCCGCAACCATCCCCGGCCATCTGCAAGGCAACTCCCGGCTCCGCTCAGCAGTTGCGGGTCGTCAGCGCCATCAATCACCATCAGCCATGGAAGTTGCCTGGCCGCTAGCCGCTGCCAGATGATGTCCGCGGCGTCTCCGCGCTGCCCAAGTCCTCTTGCGCCACGCCCAAGCGACGGCCATCGCCCCCGCATTCCCGCTACCAGCATGCCTGTATCAGCTGCCGATACCCACCACACTTCGGTACCTCGGCCCTGCGCGGTGAAGGCAACCTCTAGCGCCAGACGGGTCTTCCCAGAGCCACCAAGCCCATGGATCGCCAAACCCGGGGTCCGGCACGACGCTACTGGCCAACTCGGAAAGCAGTGCGTCCCGGCCCCGAATCGGCGAGTTATCGTCTCGTTGCCCAACTGGCGGGGCGACCGAAACTGCTGGCTCTGGCGCTTGACCATGAGTACCGAGATGGTTGCGCTTCTGGATGCCTGATCCCTGCACCGCCTGCCGCACCTGGCCGGAAGCCGAGATGTCCTGAGACACTGCCCGGCGACGGTGCTTCATCCGCGCCCGGGAGATCACGGTCAGCCTTCGGTGGGACCGGGTTCATGACGGTCGACCAAAGGTAACGTATTGGACTCCCTGGCCCTGTACGGCCTGCTGCGCTTCATCAAATGCAGCCACCGTGCTGCTCCACCACGCCACCAGCCATCAGCACTTGGCTCTGTGTCTGAGCGATCAGGTCTCGCAACTCACTTCTCAGAAGGAGCTTTTGGTTCCGGCATAAACGGCGAGCGCAGGTCGCGTTGCAGCGGAATAGCGTACGGCTTGACGCCGCGTGGGAAGCTCAGGTCAAATTGCAAATGATCATAGACCGGGTTGAGGATGCGATGGCCCAGGAAGTACAGGTATTTGCCCTCCGGGTCGAAGCTCGGACTACCATCATCGAATACCGGTTCGGTGATGACATGCGTCTCACCCGTTTCCAGCTTGCACAACTTGATGGCCGTTTGCTGGTTGGAGAACGGGAAACCATAGGCCAACCAGCGTCCATCGGGCGACCAGTCCATACCTCGTATGCCGCCGAAATCGCTGCGATCCAGCACGCGCGACGAGGCGCTTTCCAGGTCAACCGTGAGCAGTTCATTGCGATGATTGCGCAGCGCCACCACATCATCAGTGGGCGAAACGGCCATCGAGAGCACGCGCCCAAACTCGATATCAGGAAAAGTCTGCGGTTCGCTAGCATCCTCTGGATTGAAAACGATCAGGCTTTCTCGCCCCGGCGCGTCGGTAATAGCGACCAGTCGCTTACTGTCGTTCAACCATTGTAGATGCCGGTAGCGCACTCCGTCGGGTTCGCCATGTTGGAGCGTCGGCCCCTCCCAGTTGCCCAGCGTGAAGGCTTTGCCGCGTGTAGTAATGGCAACTGCGAATCCCTCCGGGTGCAGTTCATAGCCATTCAGGTAGGCACTGGCCGGGACAAACTTCCGATTGCGCTGCGTGCGGATGCTGGGCAATATCGCATCCAGGCGACGCCCTTTATTGCTGGCAGGGTCAAAGGTGTACAGGTCGGCCCCCGCGTGATAGACGAGACGTTGCCCATCGCTGGACATATGACGCGCATAAAAATCGTTATGGTCGGTATGGCGGCGCACATCCTCACCTTGTGGCGTGCAGGAATACACATTGCCAACGCCCTCATAATCCGAGAGGAAGTAGATACGCTCGCCAACCCAACAGGGATCTGCTACATTGCCATCCAATCGCAGCAGGCGCTGAAATGTACCGCTACCCTCGATATCGCACCACAGATGCCCGACCCGTCCTCCACGATAGCGTTTCTGGTAGGCGAAGTCACGTGTGTTGATGTTGCGTCCAATCACCACACCGCCATGCGGCCCAAACGAAATCGCGTTCGCCATCCCATAAGGCAACTGGTGCGGCTCACCTCCATCGGGAGAGATGGTGTACAATACCTCAAAACGCGCGGCGAACTGCCCGGCATTGCTGGCATACAAAATCTCCTCGCCAGACGGCATCCATCCATTCACGCGACATATCGACCCCTGCTGGTAGGTCAGGCGGCGCGCCACATCGCCCGAAGAGGACATACGTAGACCTCACCGGGACCCTCTTCGCGCCCGACAAAAGCCAGCAGCGACCCATCCGGCGAAAAACGCGGATAGCTCACCTCGCCCACTCCGGCAGTAAGACGTTCGGCGCGTCCCCCCTCGCTGAACACAAGCCACAGGTCATCCTCTGATACAAACACAATCCGATCTTGATAAATAGCAGGATAACGGACATATCCCTGAGATGCCATTGATGTTTCCTTTCAGATGCCATTGAGGGCATGTTTGCAGGTAAACTTTTGTTTGCAGATGTCTGCTAAAGCATGAGGTTAAATTGTTAGCATAGACATTGTAGCACAAAATATGTATGAGATTGGTAAGATTTCATGATATAATACTGGCACACCAATGATCTTGCATCAATCGCGACAATATTTATCAATGGAAGGCGGGGTATCATGGCGAATGGCAATAAGTGGCTTTGATCCAACTGATCCACGAGTGCAACTTGAGTTAGTAACGAGAGACCTGAGACATGAACAGGAGAAAGTCCGTCAGTTAAAGGAAAACCTTACACAGTTCCAATCCAATTTGATTTCAAAAGAAAGGGAGTTAAACAATTTAAAAGACGAACTTGGGGATTTGAAGTTGAATTTGGGACTGGCAAATCGTGATCTAAATCATATCAGGGAAAGCAAGGCTTCTAAGCAGAGGGCTTTTTATGCAACCCTGATACTTGCACTCGCGTCAGGATCTGCCGGTTGGGGAACAAACCTGCTCACTTCAGCACCTCCTAATCAGGTTGGATCTATTTTATTAGCCGTAGCTGCTATACTATATTTCATAGGCGCTCGTCTAACGACCCTACTCGCATAGAAAGGGGGCTTTCATGACTGCTCAATCAAGTCGTTTTCTCAGACTGGCTATTTATGTGACCAGCGCAGCCATCTTGTCTATCCTGATAAATGTGTTCGCAAATGCATTTTTAGGAAAGTCCTTAAACTCAACAGTATACTATATCATCGTTATTGCGCTGAGTATTGCCAGTATTATACTTGGCATACTACAAATCCTACGAGATTTTCGTCGTTCAGCCGTTCAAATGATGAATACCAAACTTTAGTCACGTCATTAGATTATTCCGAGAGAGAGAGAGTTGTATCCGGAAGTAATGCCTCTCAAGTAAATCCAACAACAAATGCAGAGTACCATTTCAAAACTCAACAACAGGACTACCCCGTTAAAGTGACCATGGAAATTAATGGCACGCCGGTTACGATTGAGTCACCCGATGTAGGAAAGATTGAGGATCTTGTGAAAAATTTAGCACAAGTTATCCAGGCTTCCAATTTGGCCGAGGCAAAGCCGTCACGAAGTGTAGTAGGAGAGAGCAAAGAAACATACAAGACCGAAAGTAATCCAGAGTAAATTCCCCCTATTATAAATAGTGAGGGGGGCGCGAGAAATCGCGCCCCCCTCACTGCGAACGAGGAGAGAAGTAGGAATAGTCTCTTTCTCTTATCCTCCCAGACCCTCCAACAGCAGATCGCCCTCTTCGGGGGAGATGCGTCCCTCGGCAATCATACGCAGGATGGCCTCGCGCTCCGCGTCCAGGTCAGGGGCGGCAGTGGAGTTGCCGGATGGCGGCGTACTCTGTGACCCTGGCGCTGCGTCAGGCTGAACAGATTGGAACGGTGTCGGTGGCACAGGGGGTACCGGGGGTACCGGCGGCACAGGTGGGACTGACGATGGAGGAGCGGGCGGATTCGGGATATGGATATTCTTTATGGCGCGCTCTACCGCTTCCATCGCATTTGAAATGCCCTCGCTGGCTGCCTTGCTCGCCTGCGCTTTGATCTGCTCCAGACGCTGGGGATCGAGCTGCCATTCGCGCTCATTAAAACGCACGCGCACGCGCGGATTACCGGCGCGTTCCCCTGCTCGAACGTGCCTGTTCCTCGCCGAACTTGCGAGCGCGTTCTTCAGCTTTACGCGCCTGTTCTTCGATTTTACGCTGGGCGCGCCGCATCTGCTCATTTAGTTTGCTCGACACAGAATCCGTCCGACCTGGTAGCGTTCCCCCACCCGCTCTTCTCGAATTCGGCGCTGATCTCTTCCGCGATTTCCTGGCCCAGGCGACCCAGCTCCTCACCCAACCGGCCCAACTCGTTCATTTCCGCTGCAAATTCTCCACCCCAACCACCGGAGCCGCTACTGCTGCTTGGCTGATCTCCACCGCGTAGGGCGAGATCACCGCCTATATACAGTTCGAGTTGTGCCGCGCCGCTGCCGTAGGTCTGGTTGATCCAGTTGCCACTTCTGCCCGACTCAATATTTCGTCCGGCGATGTCTCCCCCCACATACGCCCGCAGGTTCAAATCAGGATGCGCTGGCAATATCACGGCGGCATCTCCTCCAATATGCATGCGCGTATTGCTGCCTGCCGGGAATGTGGCATTCAATGAGAGATCGCTGCCGATATTGCCCATTTCGATTGAACCTGACAAATTTTTCAGGCTGGCATCGCTGCCGATATTGCCCACTTGCAGGTTGCCACCGATGCCATCGAAACTGGCATCCCCGCCAATATTGGCAATCTCAGCCGTCCCGCTCACGCCGCGCAACACGCAATCGCTCCCGACGGAGCCAAAGCGTACGCTCACAGCCTTCTCCACCTGCAGGTCGCCACCAACATTACCGATAGTCAACTCCGCCTTCTCGCTGGCTTTAATCGAGCAATCGCCTCCCACATTGCCACAACTCAGCGCATCAGCAATATCTTCAACCAGCATATCGCCGCCCACCGAGCCAATTACTACGGTTTCGGTATGCTTCAGAACGAGATCACCGCTTGCGCTCTCCATCTCAATCAAGGCAACCGAATTCAGCTCAACATCGCCCTCGATTGCTTCCTTTGTGCGCAGAGAGGTAGCATTTTGCACCACAAGATCGCCTTCGATACGATCAATAGCAATAGCCTCGCCGATCAGCTCAACATCCACACCCAGGCCAATAGTATCGAGTTTGACATCTCCCTCAATACGCTGCAACTCAACACGGCGCACCTTCGAGATAGAAACATCGCCCTCCACATTGGAGACGAGAATTTCTGCATCCGGTGGCACGCGCAGCACAAGGTCGCTATCACAACCATCCAGCATAAGCGAGCCGCCTTCCTGGTAGTGGTTATTTACCGACCCATCGGTCTCGACACTGATGCTTTCCTGATTCCAGCTTTCCACATCCAGGTCGCCACTCACGTCTCTAATCGTAATTTTTGACTCTTTTCCGGCAGTAAATGTTTGTTGCTGCATGTTCCTATCCTCCATTTATTGCTCAACAAAAATTTCTAATCGTTTCCCCTCTTCAAGATCCTGCACATCGAGTACGCGGCCCATGGCGCCTCTTTCGATGGCATCGATGATGTGCTGGAGAGTATTTTCATTCAATTGCGGCGCAAAGCGTGACAACATGCTCAGGCCCAGACTGACCAGCGGCACCGGCAGGGTCGCGGTCATTTTCACCTGTGAGCGCTTGCCCGATGTATCCGATACCCAGATGCGCAGCGTTTGGTTGCGCGCGCGTGCGCGCGGTTCCGCCCGCTCCTGGCGCGCTGCCAGCGTGTCGAGCAGTTGCGCGGCCTCAGACGCGGATACCTGGCCGGTTTCGACCATGTCCAGGATACGATTGCGCTCTTCGATTGCTAGCGACATGTCATCATCTCTTGAGCAAGCGCATGGCTTCCTCAACACTTATTTCTTTTGCTGCCAGGCGATCCAGCACAAAACGGCGATCTACGCGATTATCATTCTCAGGCGCGCCACCCAGCGCGGTTACAATCTCATCCAGGCGGCTGCGCGCCGTGTTATAGGCAATATCAAGGTCGGCAGCCAGCTTCTGAATGTTGCCCCGATTTTTGACCAACAACTCAACAAAGTCGAGCTGCTCGCGAGTCAGGCGGCCGATCCAGCCCAGGTCAAACTGTCCCTCAATCACAATGCCACTCTTGGGGCTTTCGAGCCGGGTTACAATCAGCTCATGGCCGCTAACCGGGTCCCTCGTAATGAGTGGATACATACGTGTGTGTTCCTCCTGCTAAGTAATGCCCAGGGCGGGGGCAAACCGCGCTCCTGCCCTATACGGGTTTCGCAGTCTGTTTCGTAACAGAGTAGGGGCGCGGGTTTACCCCCTTAGCTTGCCCCCGCCCTGGTTCACCCTCTACAACACTTCGTTCTGAAGTTCTTGACGGAGTTCCGCCTGAAGTTTATCATACAGGTGATAGTTCATGACGTTCCTCCAATGTAGCGTTACGACGTAATCCAACATAATTTGCCAGTTTTTTGTTAATATTTACTATTCGTATTGTAGATAGTAACACGTTCATTTGAAAATGTCAAGGATTTTGGCAATTAAAATCAAACACTTGGTAATGATTTGCAAAATTCCTCATCGCCGCAGATTTGTGATAAAATAAGAGTGAATGAAATTCAATAGGGAGGAAAGTTTCAGGTATGAAAGCCGTAAAAACGCACGTGGGACGCTGCGATAACTGCGGGGAGCCAGCCGCCTATGCCCAGATATTGCCGGGCGGTCGTCAATTCCGCTTCTGCGAGCAGCATGTTCCACTCAACATAAAGAAACAGGCCGACGCCGCAGAA
>CAWIGE010000015.1:0-234824 GCA_963835425.1 uncultured Actinomycetes bacterium
GCTGTGTGGGGTCCAGGCGCGCCGCAGTGCGCGGCGCGGGGTCCGGCCGCGCGGGCGCGCGCGCCGTGGGGCGGCGGGCGTGCGCTCCGGTGGGCGATGCCGCGGCCGACGGCGCGCCGCCGTTCCCGGCGGCGTCCGGGCCGGTGGCGGGCTGGGCGGCGGTCCGCGCCCACGGGCGCAGCCGTGGCATCGACACGAACAGCAGCGCCAGCATCGCGCCCACGGTGACGATGACCAGCACGATCAGGGGGGTCTGGGCGATCGACAGCCATACCACGCTGCCCGCGAAAAGGGCCGCCCACAGATACATGATCAGGACGCTGGTCCGGTGCGAGTGGCCGATGTCGAGCATGCGGTGATGCAGGTGCTTGCGGTCGGGCGCGAACGGCGACATGCCCTTCCGGGTCCGGCGGATCACCGCCATGAGCAGGTCCGCGTAGGGGATGAGCATGATCGCGGCCGGCAGCAGCAGGGGCAGAATCGCGCCGAACCGGTTGATCGCCGTGCCGGCTGCGTAGTCGGTGAGCGACCCGGGGTCGAGTGAGGCCAGGCTCGAGATCGGCGCGTAGGCCAGCAGCAGCCCGATCAGCATGGCGCCGGTGTCGCCCATGAAGATGCGCGCCGGATGGTAGTTGTGCGGCAGGAACCCGAGGCAGATCCCGGCCAGGACGGCGGACGCCAGCGCGGGCCCGGCCTGGTCCGGCAGGCCCAGCCGGTGGGTGAGCGTGAAGTAGTAGGCGAAGAAGGCCGCGGCCCCGATCCCGACGATCCCGGCGGCCAGCCCGTCCAGGCCGTCGATGAAGTTGACCGCGTTGATGGTGATCACCACGACCAGGATGGTGACCGCGATCTGCTGGTCGCTGGTCAGGCCGAGGGTGGTCCCGTGGGGTGCGGGCAGCCAGGTCACCTCGGCACCGCTCCACACCAGGATCACGCCCGCCGCCACCTGCCCGGCCAGCTTGCTGATCACGCCCATGCCCCAGCGGTCATCGACGAAGCCCATGACCACGACCAGGCCTCCGGCCAGCAGCAGGCCCCTGGCCATGTTCGTGTCCGCGAACACGCTGTTCAGGGAGGGCAGCTGGCTCGCCACCACCAGCGCGGCGGCCAGCCCCCCGTACATGGCGAACCCCCCGAGCAGAGGGGTCGGGACCACATGAACGTCTCGGTCGCGGGCGGCGTGCATCGCGCCGACCGCGATCGCGAATCGCCGCACGAGCGGCGTCAGCACATAGGTGACGGCTGCGGCCACGAGCAAGGTCAGAACGTATTCACGCATCGCCTCACCACGGCCCGGCTGGGTCTGCGTGCATCAAGGTCCACTTTAGGGCACCCTGGCCCCGGACGCGCGCATGTGGTCACGCCGCTTGTGATCACGGGCCGCCTCTCGCCGGTCAGCATCCCTGCCTGGCCGGGCGGTTCCCGCCCAGCGGTCCCGGTCCCCTACTCGGCCGCCGCACCATCGGAAGCCGCCCCGTCGGACGCTGCACCGTCTGCCGCCGCACCGTCTGCCGCACCGTCGGACGCCGTTCCGTCGGACGCAGCGCCGTCCACCGCGGTGCTGTCTGCCGCCGTGCCGTCCCCCTCAGTGCCGTCAGGCACCGCGCCACTTTCGTCCTCCAGCCACTCATCGTCAACGGCCAGCGTGACGACCTCCCGGAGGCGCGCGACGGAGATCACCCCCCGCCGCAGCAGCTTGGGGACGACGCCGGTCAGGTCCACGATCGTGGACGGGACATCGGCGGAGCAAGGCCCGCCGTCCAGGTAAACCGCGACGGCCTCGCCCAGCTGGGCCTCCGCGTCGGCGGCGGTGGTCGCGGGCGGGGCGCCCGAGCGGTTGGCGCTGCTCACCGCCAGCGGGCCCGTCTCCTTGAGCAGTTCGAGCGCGAGCTCATGCAGGGGCATCCGGACCGCGACCGTGCCCTTGGTGTCCCCCAGGTCCCAGATCAGGTTCCGGTTGGCCCGCATCACCAGGGTGAGGCCACCCGGCCAGAACTCGTCGATGAGGTCCTTGCCGAACGAGCTCAGGTCCTCGACCAGCGCGGTGGCCGCGCGCACGGTGCCGACCAGCACCGGCGGGGGCATGTGGCGGCCCCGCCCCTTGGCCGCGAGCAGGCCCGTCACGGCGGGCGGCGAGAACGCGTCCGCGGCCAGCCCGTACACCGTGTCCGTGGGTATCACGGCCAGATCGCCTTTACGCAGCGATGCGGCCGCCTCGGCCAGGCCCGTCACCCGCTGCGCCGCGTCGGTGCAGTCATACCGTGCGCTCATGCCAGCCCATCTTTCCACTCATTGCTGTCTGCAAAGCCCGCGTCACCGGGCCGGGGTCATGCGAGCCGAGCGGTGACGAAGCGGTCCCGCCCGGCCAGGTCCTTGTGGTTGCGGGTGTCCCGCCAGCCCCGCTCCTCCGCGAATATCCAGTAAACCGCCGCGCCCTGCGGCGCGCCGTGCTCCACGGCCACCAGGCCGCCGGGCCGCAGCAGCCGCTGGGCGGCCTCCTCGATGACCCGGACGGCGTCCAGCCCGTCCTCGCCGCCCCAGAGCGCGCCGGCCGGGTCGTACTCGGCGACCTCGGGCGGGACGGTGGCGCCGACCGGTATGTACGGCGGGTTGCTGATCACCAGATCCACGGCGCCGGCCAGCGGCGGCAGGGCGCCGGCGAAGTCACTCGCGTCGAGGGTCACCCGGTCACGGGTGTGCGGAGCGCTGTCCGCGCACCGCGCGATGTTGCGCTGTGCCCATTGCCGGGCCAGCGGGTCGGCCTCCACCGCGTGCACCCGTGCCCGCGGCACCTCCTGCGCGATCGCCAGCGCGATCGCCGCGCTGCCGGTGCCCATATCCGCCACCACCGGCTCGGCCACGTCCATGTCCCTGAGCTCATCGATCGCCCAGCCGGTCATGACCTCGGTCTCGGGACGGGGCACGAACACCCCCGGCCCCACCTCGAGTTCCAGGTAACGGAAATAAGCATGGCCGGTGATGTGCTGGAGCGGCTCCCGCGCCTCCCGGCGGGCGACCTCGTTCCAGAACCGCGGGTCGAAGGCGCCGTCGGGCACCAGCTGCAGCTCGCCGCGGCCGACCCTGTGCACGTGCGCGGCGATCATCTCGGCGTCCGCGCGCGGCGAGTCGACCCCGGCCTCGGCCAGCCGGGCCGTCGCGGCGGCGATCTCGTCCAGCAGCAGCGTCATCGGCCGGACCGGTCGCCCTCCACCAGCGCCTTGATGACCGCGTCCAGGTCACCGTCCAGCACCTGGTCGAGATTGTGGGCCTTGTAGCCGACCCGGTGGTCGGAGACGCGGTTCTCGGGGAAGTTGTAGGTACGCACCCGCTGGGAACGGTCCACGGTCCGGACCTGGCTGCGCCGCTCCGCCGCCGCCTGGGCGTCCGCGTCCGCCTGCGCCTGGGCGAGCAGCCGGGCGCGCAGGATCCGCAACGCCTGCTCCTTGTTCTGCAGCTGGCTCTTCTCGTTCTGGACGGAGACCACGATCCCCGTCGGCAGGTGGGTGACGCGGACGGCCGAGTCGGTGGTGTTCACGCTCTGGCCGCCGGGCCCGGACGAGCGGAACACGTCGATCCGCAGATCGGCGGGATCGATGGTGACCTCCACCGGGTCGGCCTCCGGCATCACCAGCACTCCGGCGGCGGACGTGTGGATGCGGCCCTGGGATTCGGTCACCGGCACCCGCTGTACCCGGTGCACGCCGCCCTCATATTTCAGGCTGGCCCACACGCCGTCGGTCGCCGCCCTCGGCGCCTTGACCGCCACGGTCGCGTCCTTGTACCCGCCCAGGCCGGTCATGGTGGCGTCGAGTATCTCGGTCTTCCAGCCCCGGCGCTCCGCATAGCGCAGGTACATGCGCAGCAGGTCGCCGGCGAACAGGGCGGACTCCTCGCCGCCCTCCCCCGCCTTCACCTCGAGGATGACGTCCTTGCCGTCGCTGGCATCGCGGGGAACGAGCAGGTCCCGCAGCCGCTGCTCGAGCCCGGCCCGGTGCTCGGCGATCTGCTCGGCCTCGGCCGCGAAGGAGGCGTCCTCACCGGCGAGCTCGCGGGCGGCCCCCTCGTCGGCGGCCGCCTGCTGCCACTCCCGGTAGGCGTTCATGATGGGCGTGAGCTCGCCGTAGCGGCGCCCCAGCGCCCGCGACCGCTCGGGGTCGGAGTGCACGGCGGCGTCGGAGAGGTCGCGCTCCAGCTGGGCGTACTCTTCCGCCAGTTCAGCGAGCCGCTCGAACACCGTGTCTTCGCCTCCTCCCGGCCCAATCCTGCCGTTAACAGCCGAGATCACCGTGCCAGAACGGCAGCAGCCGTCCAGGGCACGGTGATCTGCGAAAGCTACTTGCTGCCGGCCGCCTTCTTGCCGAACCGGCGCTCGAAGCGGGCCACCCGGCCGCCGGTGTCGAGGATCTTCTGCTTGCCGGTGTAGAACGGGTGGCAATTCGAGCAGACATCGGCGTGGATGACGCCGTTGCGTGCCGTTGACCGCGTGGTAAAGGTGTTCCCGCAGCTGCAGGTCACCTTGGTCTCCACGTAGTCCGGGTGAATGTCAGGCTTCACTTCACTACTCCTGCCTTGTCGGTCGCCGGGTCGCCGCGGCGGATGCCCGCCGGGCGTGAACCGGTACCGCGCTGTGTCGGCTAACTAGTGTGCCAGACCCGGGAACGTAATCCTGGGCCTGGAGATTCCCGTCGCGATCAGCTGCCGACCGTGGTCTTCTGCACCTGGAGCAGGAACTCGGCGTTGCTCTTGGTGCCCTTCATCCGCTCCATGAGCACTTCCAGTGCCTGCTGTGGCTCGAGCGCGTGCAGCACCCGGCGGAGCTGCCAGACGATCTTCAGCTCTTCGGGGGTCATCAGCAGGTCTTCCTTGCGGGTGCCGGAGGCGTCCACGTCCACGGCGGGGAAGATCCGCTTGTCGGCGAGCTCACGGCGCAGCCGCAGCTCCATGTTGCCCGTCCCCTTGAACTCTTCGAAGATCACCTCGTCCGCGCGGGAGCCGGTCTCGATCAGGGCGGTGGCGAGGATGGTGACCGAGCCGCCGTGCTCGATGTTGCGCGCCGCGCCGAAGAACCGCTTCGGCGGGTAAAGGGCGGTCGAGTCCACACCACCGGACATGATCCGCCCGCTGGCCGGGGCGGACAGGTTGTACGCGCGGCCGAGCCTGGTGATCGAGTCAAGCAGGACGACCACGTCGTGGCCCATCTCGGCCAGGCGCTTGGCCCGCTCGATGGCGAGCTCCGCCACGGTGGTGTGGTCCTCCGCAGGCCGGTCGAAGGTCGAGTAGATGACCTCGCCCTTGACCGTGCGCTGCATGTCGGTGACCTCCTCGGGCCGCTCGTCCACGAGCACGACCATGAGGTGGCATTCGGGGTTGTTCTTGGTGATCGCGTTGGCGATGGCCTGCAGGATCAGCGTCTTGCCCGCCTTCGACGGCGACACGATGAGGCCGCGCTGGCCCTTGCCGATGGGGGCGATCAGGTCGATGATCCGCGTCGTCAGGTTGCCCGAATCGGTCTCCAGCCGCAGCCGCTCCTGCGGGTACAGCGGCACGAGCTTGGCGAACTCCGGCCGGGCCCGGGACTCCTCGGGGTCAAGCCCGTTGATCTTGTCGAGCCGGACCAGGGCGTTGAACTTCTCCCGGCGCTCGCCCTCGCGTGGCTGGCGGACCGCGCCTTCGATGACGTCTCCCTTGCGCAGGCCGTGCTTGCGCACCTGCGAGAGAGAAACGTATACGTCGTTGGATCCCGGCAGGTAGCCGGTGGTGCGGATGAACGCGTAGTTGTCGAGCACGTCGAGGATGCCGGCGATCGGGATGAGGACGTCGTCCTCGGTGATCACGGGCTCGGCGTCGCTGCCGCGCTCGCCGCGCCGCCGGTTGCGGTTGCGGAACCGGTCCCGGTTGCGGCGCCCGCCCCGGCCATCGGAGTCGTCGTCGCCGCGGCCGCCCTGGTCCTGCTGGCCACCCTGGCCACCACGCTGACCGCCCTGGTCCTGGCGCTGCTCGGCGGCCTCGCCGCCGCGCGGCTGGTCGTCGCGCCTGCCGTTGTTGCGCCGCCGCCGGTCACCACGCTGGCCGTCGCCGCCCTGGTGGCCGTCTGCGCGCTGGGCGTCGCCCTCCTGGGCATCCCCGCGCTGGGCGTCACCCTGCTGCTCGCCGCCGGCCGGGCCCGCGGTGCCCGCCCCGCTGGGCGCGGCGGGGGCAATGGGCGCGGCGTCCGTGCGCGCTGCCTGGCCGCCCGTCGCCGACTGCTCGAAGGCCAGTTGGCTGCCGGCGCCGCCACCGCCGGCAGCACCCTCCTGCGGCGCGCTCGCCGGCGCTTCCCGGCCGGAAGCCGCTGGATGGGTGCCCTCCCCCAGGCCTTGCTGAGTAGTTCTGTCTGGTTCCATATCGTCCTGCTCACGGTGGCGAGGCGCGTCGGCTCCCGCGGACGCGACCCGCTGGGCTGAATTGTCGAGTGCCGCACCCCGGCGGGTGGCGTGCGGGGCGGCCGGCTGGCCGCCTTGCCGGTTCTGGATTGCCTCCACGAGCTGGCTCTTGCGCATCCGGGCGGTCCCAGTGATCCCCATCGACTGCGCCATGCGTTGCAGTTCTGGCAGGAGCATGGCAGACAGTCGGGTGCCGGCGCCACGGTCTGCCTGGCCACCCGCCGGCTCAGCATCCGGCCCTGCCGCCCGGGCCGGGCCTGATCCGCCCTGTCCCGGCGCCGCGGGGTCACGCGTTACCGGATCCGTGGACCCGGCCGTCGCCGCGGTGGCGGGCTGGAGATCAGGGGTTTCCGGCTGCGTCGGAGTTCCCGCGGGCGCGGCCGGGGAGCCGGTAAGGAGATCGGTGGGTTCGCTGCTCACAAGGGGTCCTTCCCAGAGCGCGGGTTCCGGCCGTTAGGGGTGGCCGAACCCGATGTCTCGGCCCGGTGAACTGTCCGGGCCAGGTTGTGCACCAGCTGCCTTATCGCGCCGCCTCAGTTGTCCGGCAGGCTCCTGCACGCCTAACCCGGTGTCTGCGGGCGAGGCAGAAGGGCCGAAACGGTCCCGGGCGGCCGGGGTGACTGCCCGGATCTCCGCTCTTTCCCGGTTCTCCGTGCCGCTTTCGTTGTTGGCGTACGCGGCGAGAAGGAGGTGACCCAGGATGTTGACGGAGAATCACTGGCTGCGGCCGGCCGCGTGACCGACGGCGCAGCAAATGACAGGCGAGCACCTGTCCCCTCAGCGAGGCACCTGGTGCGGCATTCAGCTTAACACCAAGTGAGCCCACGGCATTCCCTCGACTTGCTGTCTGTGTGTCATGCAGGAAACTGGCCCGGTCACACCGAGGTACTCCCGTGTGATCTGCGCCCGCCCCCTGGTCCTGTTCCAGGATGCGCCCTGATTCCGGGTAGGCGCGCGCCTCGCACTAGCTGGTGGATACACGTCCAGCCCGCCTTGCTGTACGTGAGCACCCTGCTGATCGATACGCAGGGGGATGACATCCCACGGTGTACCCGCTTTACCAGCGATTGAACCTACCGCGCCAGGCGATGGCGGCTGCCCGTCGAACGTCAGGACCAGCACGGCCGGGCCCGCTCCCGACACCACCGCGGCGGCCCCCTCGCGCCGGAGCGCGTCGAGCAGGCCGACGGTCTCCGGCATCAGGTCGGTCCGGTACGGCTGATGCAGGAAGTCCTCGGTCGCCTCGAACAGCACCTCCGGCGCGCCGGTGAGGGCCGCGACCAGCAGCGCGCTGCGGGCCGCGTTCGCCGCCGCGTCGGCGTGCGGGACCGCCGACGGCAGTGCCTGGCGGGCCGCCTCGGTGGCCAGCGGCACGGACGGCACGCACGCCACCGCGCGCAAGGTAGTGGGCACGGCGATCCGCAGCAGCCGCGGGCCCGGCGCGGCGCCCGCGGCCGTACCGGTGCCCGCGGCCGTACCGGCGACCACGGCCGTACCGGTGGCCGCGGCCGTACCGGTACCCGCCGCGGCCGCACCGGCCGGGACGGGCCGCGGCGACCACGCGATGGTCAGCCCACCGGCCAGGCAGGCGGCCACGTTGTCGGGATGGCCCTCCAGCGCCGCCGCGAGCCGGAAGACCGCCTCATCCGGGAGCGCCGCCCCGTCCGGGGACGCCGGATCGCCCGCGGCCACCGGCCCAGCGGGACCGGCCAGGGCGCGGGCGGCCAGCAGGCCGCAGCAGACCGCCGCCGCCGACGAGCCGAGCCCCCGCCCATGCGGTATCGCGTTAACGCAGCGCAGGGCGAGCCCCGGCGGTTGCGCGCCCATCGCGCCGAACGCCGCGCGCATGGCCCGGACCACCAGGTGCTGCTCGCCCGCCGCCGCCGTCTCGCTGCCCTCGCCCGACACCTCGATGGTCAGCCCGCCGTCGGTGACGCGCGCCTCGACCTCGTCGTAGAGCGCCAGCGCCAGGCCCAGCGCATCGAACCCCGGCCCCAGGTTGGCGCTGGTGGCGGGCGCGCGCACCCGGGCCGGCCGCCGCGACCAGGTCACGCGGCTCATGCCAGGCCCAGCGCGGCCGCGGCGGCGGCCGGATCCACCTGGACCGTGACCGGGGCCGGCGCGGCCGACACCGCCCAGTCCGGGTCCTTCAGCCCGTTGCCGGTGATCGTGCAGACCACCCGCGATCCGGCGTCAATCTGCCCGTTCTCGCGGGCCTGGATCAGCCCGGCGACCCCGGCCGCCGACGCCAGCTCGCCGAACACCGCCTCCTTGCCGGCCAGCATCCGGTAGGCGGCGAGTATCTGGCGGTCGGTCACCGCGTCGATGAGGCCGCCGGACTCGTCGCGCGCCTCCTCGGCCCGCTGCCAGGAGGCCGGGTTGCCGATCCGGATCGCGGTGGCGATCGTCATCGGGGCCAGCACGGGCTCACCGCGCACGATCGGCGCCGCGCCGCTGGCCTGGAAGCCGAACATCCGGGGCGTGTGGGTGGCCAGCCCGGCCTCGGCGTACTCGCAGTAGCCCTGCCAGTAGGCGGTGATGTTGCCCGCGTTCCCGACCGGCAGGCAGTGCACGTCGGGGGCATCGCCGAGGGCCTCAACGATCTCGAAGGCCGCGGTCTTCTGCCCCGCCAGCCGGTCCGGGTTTACCGAGTTGACCAGGGCGACCGGGTACTCGCTGGCGAGCTTGCGGGCAAGCTCCAGGCAGTCGTCGAAATTGCCGTCCACCTGCAGCAGCTTTGCCCCGTGCACCAGTGCCTGGGCCAGCTTGCCGAGAGCGATCTTGCCGCGCGGGACCAGCACCGCACAGGTGAGGCCGGCCCGGGCTGCGTAGGCGGCGGCGCTCGCGCTGGTGTTGCCGGTGGAGGCGCAGATGACGGCGGTGGCGCCGCGCGCCACCGCCATGCTCACCGCGACCGTCATGCCCCGGTCCTTGAATGACCCGGTGGGGTTGGCGCCCTCCACCTTCAGGTACACCTCGCACCCCGTGCGGGCGGACACCGCCGGGGCGGGGAGCAGCGGGGTCGCACCCTCGCCCAGCGTGATCACCGGCGCGTCGGCGGCGACCGGCAGCCGGCCCCGGTACTGCCTGATCACACCCGGCCAGCTCACCCTGGTGGCGGGCACCCGTGGGCTCACTCGTCGCCCTCCCCCTCTACGCGCATCACGCTGGCGACCGCGCGGACCACCTCCATCGCGCCGAGGTCATCCACGCAACTGGCGAGCGCGGCGTCCGGCGCCGAGTGGGTGACGATGACGAGCTGGGCGTCGTCGCCGCGCCCCTCCTGCCGGACCGCCTGGATCGACACCTCGTGCCGGGCGAACGACTCCGCGACCCGGGCGAGCACGCCCGGCCGGTCATCGACGTCAAGCGCGATGTGGTAGCGGGTCATCGCCCGCCCCATGGGCAGCACCGGCAGCCCCGCGTAGGCGGTGGCGTCCGGGCCGCGGGTCCCGGCGAGCCGGTTCCGCGCGACCGCGACGACGTCGCCGAGCACCGCGCTCGCGGTCGGCATCCCACCCGCGCCGGCGCCGTAGAACATCAGCCGCCCGGCCGACTCGGCCTCCACGAACACCGCGTTGTAGGCCTCCCGCACGCCCGCCAGCGGGTGCGAGCGCGGGATCATCGCCGGGTGCACCCGGACCGACACCCCGGCGTCGTTGCGCTCGCAGATGGCGAGCAGCTTGACCACGTGGCCGAGCACCTGGGCGCTGGCGATGTCGGCCTGGGTGACCCCGGTGATTCCCTCCCGGTACACGTCGGCGGCGGTGACCCGGGTGTGGAAGGCCAGGCTGGCCAGGATCGCGCCCTTGGCGGCCGCGTCGAAGCCCTCGATGTCCGCCGTCGGGTCCGGCTCGGCGTAACCGAGTGCCTGCGCCTCCTCCAGCGCGTCGGTGAAGCCGGCCCCGGAGGTGTCCATCCGGTCCAGGATGTAGTTGGTCGTGCCGTTGACGATCCCGAGCACCTGCCGCACCGCGTCCCCGGCGAGTGACTCGCGCAGCGGGCGCAGCAGCGGGATCGCCCCGCCCACGGCCGCCTCGTAGTACAGGTCGGTGCCGCCGTCGCGGGCGGCCTGGTGCAGCGTGGCACCGTCCTCGGCGAGCAGCGCCTTGTTGGCCGAGACCACCGACTTGCCGTTCTTCATGGCGGCGAGCAGCAGCGACCGGGCGGGCTCGATGCCCCCGATGACCTCGACCACGATGTCAACGCCGGGCCGGGTGGCGAGTTCCATGGCGTCGCCGGTGAGCAGGGCCGGATCCACCTCGACGCCGCGCTGCCGGCCGGGCCGGCGCACCGCCACCCCGGCCACCTCCAGCGGAACGCCGATCCGCGCTTCCAGGTCGGCCGCCTGCCGGCCGAGCAGCCGGTACACCTCCGAGCCGACCCCGCCGCAGCCCAGCAGCGCCACCTTCAACGTCCGCACACGGCTGCCGTCCATCGGCCGCTCACCCCTCATCCAGCGCCAGCAGGTCGGCGGCGGTCTCCCGGCGCAGCATGACCCTGGCCGTGCCGCCGCTGACCGCCACCACCGGTGGCCGCGGCAAGTGGTTGTGGTTGCTGGCCGTCGAGCGGCAGTACGCGCCGGTGGCCGCCACCGCCACCAGGTCCCCGGGGACCAGGTCGGCGGGCAGGTAGGCGTCCCTTACCACGATGTCCCCGCTCTCGCCTTGCCTGCCGACCAGCCGCGACAGCATGGCCGGCGCCACGGACTCGCGGGAGGCCAGGACGCACGCGTGCTCCGCGCCGTACGGTGCGGAGCCGATGTTGTCGCTCATCCCCCCGTCCACGCTGACGTAGGTGCGCAGCCCGTTGACGTCCTTGACCGTTCCGACCTCGTACAGGGTAACGGTGCCGGGCCCGGCGATCGCCCGGCCGGGCTCGACCGCCAGCCGGGGCACCGCCAGGCCCGCCGCGGCGCACTGGGCGCGGACGATACCGTGCAGGTCCTGCGCGATGATCTTGATATCGGCGGGGCCGTCACCGGGACCGGACGCGATGCCGAACCCGCCGCCGAGGTTCAGCTCGGCTATCTGCACCCCGTGCTCGGCGGCGATCCGGGCCGCCAGTTCCAGCACCCGGCGCGCCGCCACCTCGAAGCCCGCGGCGTCGTGGATCTGCGAGCCGATGTGGCAGTGCAGGCCGGCCAGGTCCAGGCCGGGCGCGGCGAGCACGCGCCGCGCCGCCTCGTCGGCCGCGCCGGAGAACAGCGAGAAGCCGAACTTCTGGTCGTCGTGGGCGGCGGCCATGAACTCGTGGGCGTGCGCCTCCACGCCGCTCGCCACCCGCACCAGGATCTGCGGTCGCCGGCCCCCGCTATCAGCCGAACGAGAGGATCGTGGCGCATCTACCTCCTCGGTGAGGTGAGCCAGCCGCGCGATCTCCTCGTCGGAGTCGGCCACGATGCGCCCGGCGCCGGCACCGAGCGCGCGCTCCAGCTCGCCGGTGAGCTTGTTGCTGCCGTACAGGCTGATCATTGCCGGGTCCAGCCCGGCCACCAGCGCGACATCGAGCTCGCCGCCGGTGCATACGGCCACGCCCAGGCCCTCCTCGGCGGCCCAGCGCAGCACCCCACGGCTGCAGAACGCCGCGGTTGCGTAGAACACCGCCGCGTCCGGGCCGAACGCCTGCCGGAAGTCGCGGCACCGGCCACGGAAGTCGGCCTCGTCCAGCACGAACAGCGGCGTGCCGTACTCCCTCGCGAGGTCGCGGACGTCCAGGCCGGCCAGGGTGAGCACGCCGCCCGCCCGCCGTGCGCCACGCGGCCAGACCGCCGGGTCAAGCGCGTTCAGGTCCGCGGGCGGCGCCGGGGGGTGCCCGGCCGGCGGCACGCCGCCGTGGCGCGGGCCGGCCGGGTGGGCGACGCGGCTCACGGCGCTTGCCTGCTCATCGGCTTCGGCTTCCTGCTCCTGGTCGTCAGCACGCTGGCCCACCCCTGCTCAGAGCCGCTCCGGCGCGCCCACACCGAGCAGGCCGAGCCCGGCCCTCAGCGCCGTCCGCGCCGCGGCGGCCAGCCACAGCCGGGCGGCGGCGGCCTGGACGGCGGCCCGCTCCCCCGGCGGCCGGTCCGTCCCGTCCGGCACCACCATGCCCGGCCACACCGCCGGGCAGGCCTCCTGGCAGTCGAAGTACGCCCGGGCCAGGCCCTCCAGGTAGCGGGCCAGGACGTCCGGCCGTCCGCGCCGCGCCGCCCCGGCCACCCGTTCGGGAAGCCAGGACAGCTCGTAGAGCAGCGCCTGCTCGCTGGGGTGGGCGAGCAGCCGCGGCTGGAACCGTGCCGCCTCCCCCCGGTCCAGGCCGAGGTCGGCGGCCTGGCGCAGGACGGACGCGGCATGCGCATGCGCGTACGGGACAGCATAAGCGGGGTTGGCAAGGTGGTGCGCGGCCGCGAGACGGCCGTCCACCCGCACCGGGCCCCGGGGCGGCAGGCGGGCCAGCGCATAGGTAATGGCATCGGCCCCGGCGTAGGCGACCGCCTCGGCCACCGGGCCGGCCGTCACGGGGGAAGCCGGGTCCGGCGCAGTTATTCGTTCTGCATCGTGTTGCCAGCCGACGTGGGCACCGGCGGCCTCCGCCAGCCGGCCGGTCACCGTGGCGTGAACGCGCTGGCGTGCTTCCTCCCAGGCCGGGGCGGAGGCCAGGTCCGTTGCAACGGGCGCGGACCGGCTGGTGCCGGCCAGGGCACTGCTGCGGGCGCAGCCCGGCCCGGCCTCGGCGATGCGGACGGCGAGGCGGGCCAGCGCGTCGGCGGTGACCGTGACCGCGAGATAGCCGCCGCCGGTCACGGTCGCCGTCTCCACCCAGTCCAGCCCGCACAGCCGGGCGGCGAGCCGGGCCGCAACGGTATCTGGGCCGTTGGTGTGGCCGCCGGCCAGCCGGAACGCGACCGTGGTCGCATAGGTGCGGGCGTCACCGGCGGTGCCGGGCGGAGCGGGCCGCCACGTGCCAGCGGAGCTGACCGCGGTCGCAAGGGCCCCGTCCAGGTCACCGGTGATCACGCGTGGCAGCGTATCTGGGCCGTTGGCCGGCCCGAGTGCGTGCGGAAACGGCTGGCTATGGCCGCCGCTGACGAGCACAAACCGGTATCAGCGTGTCCGCTACGAGCCTGGATCGGCACGTTTTGCCAGGTAAATGACATCTGGCTGGCCGCGGCTCACCGGCACCGGGTACGCGTGGACGCCGCTGAAATGACGCAACAGGCGAGCCTCGAAGTCCGGCGCTTCCGCCGCGCTCCACACCGCGACCACGCCGCCCGGGCTGAGGCTGTCCCGGACGCGGCGCAGGCCCTCGTCGCCGTAGAGGGCCTGGTTCGCGTCCCAGACGGTCCATTCCGGCCCGTTGTTGACGTCCAGGCAGATGACGTCGTAGGGCCCCCGCCGCCGGGCCAGCCAGGCCACCACATCGGCGTTGATCACGTGTACCCGGCCGTCCTCCCAGGCCGGCCCGGCCAGATGACGCAGGTGGGTGCCATGCCAGCCGATGATCTGGGCCGAGATCTCGACCACGTCCACCCGCGCCACCCGCGCCTGGCTCACCGCCTCGGCCAGCGAGAAGCCGACGCCCAGGCCGCAGATCAGGATCTCCGGTGTGGCGGCGGGACAGCGGGCGAGCGCTGCCGTGACCATGAGCCGTTCGGACCGGCCGTCCCGGGTGTCCATCAGGAACACGCCGTTGCTGATGATCTCGAACTCGGCGCCTTCCCGGCGCAGGACGAGCTCTCCCCGCCGCGTGACGGCCCGCTCCAGCACCTGGGGCCCGCCATCGCCGGCGCCGCCTGGCCCCGGGCCGCCCAAGGCTAGAGCGCCTGCTCCCCGTCGGGCCCGTGGCCGGCCAGCTCGCGGACGACCCGGATCATCTCCAGCGGGTCGAACGGCTTGGTCAGGTAGGCGTCCACGCCGATCTGCCTGCCGCGCGTCTTGTCGTCCTCCTGGGCGCGGGCAGTGATGAGGACCACCTTGATCTCGCTGGTGTCGGGGTTGCGCCGCAACTGGCTCGCGGTCACCCAGCCGTCCAGCCGCGGCATCATGACGTCCAGCGTGATGACGTCCGGGTCGATCGCCACCACCTTGTCCAGGCAGTCTTGCCCGTCAACGGCGGTAGCGACGTCGAACCCCTCAAGGGTGAGGTTGACGGCGATGAGCTGACGGATTACCTCGTCGTCGTCAACGACCAGCACTCGTCCCAGTCCCTGCGCCACGGGCGCGAGGGTAGCGTCTCCCGGCGGGTGCTCGCGACGACTTGGCCGAGGTGATCTTGATCGGGGTGCAGGCCGGGCGCCGTCCGTAGGCTCACGACGCCGCCGGGGCTGGTAGCCTTGCTCCGGTCCTTGAGCCCCCGTAGCTCAGGGGAGAGAGCAACGGCCTCCGGAGCCGTGAGCGCAGGTTCGAATCCTGCCGGGGGCACAGTTCAGAGGCATAATTCGAGCACTCTGACAATCTTAGCCCGATTGAGTGCCAAGCCTGTGACCTGCGGCAATGCCCAGCCCTTCCGGATCTTGCGCCCTATATGCGCCCGGAAAGCAGACATCGGTCCGGAAAGGGCCTGCTCAGCCGCGTTCAGTGATAACGGCCGCAAGACCGTTGCCCTGGCCGCAGACCGTTGCTCTTCCCAGTATCCGCAGCTACGCAGCGGCAGCGTCGGCACCGCCCGGGCGCGGCTCTCCAGCACCCCAGGGCGCCTTGATGCCATCTGGCCGACGTCACACTCCGTCATGGACGCTCCACATTCTTCGCGCGCCTGATCCGCCTTATGGGCGGCCTTCGAGGATGGCCTTCTTGCGCTCCTGGCCGTCTATATCTGCCTGTCTGTCATACCCGTGCGGGCGCCTGTACGGGCGCGGCTGTTCAGGGCGGCTCGGCACGCGGAAGTCGCGTTCGTTCGAGTCAGCATGGCGCCGGGTCATCTGCTCGGTCGGGCACTCTGCGGGCTACCCCGGGTGCCTTGACAGGACGGGTTTGGTTAGAGGATTCTAACGGTTAGTGGATGCTAACCGAGATGCTGAGCGCTGGGGTGCGCTGGCTGACGGGACGCGCCGGGCCATAGTGGCGTGCCTGGCCGACGGGCCGCGGGCGGTCGGGGAACTGGCGGCAGGCCTACCGGTCAGCCGGTCAGCGGTGTCCCAGCATCTGAAGATCCTCAAGGACGCCGGCCTGGTAGATGACGTTGTCGCGGGGACGCGGCGGATCTATCGGCTTAATCCGGCGGCCCTGGTGGCGCTGCGGGATCAGCTCGATACCTACTGGCAGCGGGCGCTGACCGCGTACGCCAAGGCCGTGGAAGCACCAGCCAAGGAGGACTGATGGCTCAGACCGAAGCGGTGACGGTCCGCAAGCAGATCGTCGTTGACGCGCCGATCGAGCGTGCCTTCACGGTGTTCACCGACCGATTCGGGGACTTCAAACCGCCCGAGCACAATCTGCTCGGGGCGCCTATCTCCCAGACCGTGTTCGAGCCGCGCGTAGGCGGCAATATCGTCAACCGGGCAGCCGACGGCAGCGAGTGCCGGTGGGCGCGAATCCTGGCCTTCGATCCGCCAGACCGGGTGGTGTTCAGCTGGGATATCAGCCCGCGATGGACGATCGAGACCGACCCGGCCCAAACGAGCGAGGTCGAAGTGCGGTTCTACGCAGAGTCGCCGACCCGCACGCGGGTGGAACTGGAGCACCGGCACATCGACCGGCACGGTCCCGGGTGGGAAGCGGTCGCGGGCGGCGTCGATGGGGCGGAGGGCTGGCCTTTGTACCTGGATCGCTACGCTGCGCTGCTGAAGGAAGATCGCTGACATGTCGGCGATCGTGGCGAGTACCGAGGTCGAGCGCCCAGCCGCCGAGGTCTTCGCCTACGCCACCGATCCAACTCGGTTCAGCGAGTGGCAAAAGGGCGTGGTGGAAGGGCACATGGACGGCCCGGGCAACGGCACCCAGGCACCGGCCGTCGGCGCAAAATGCGTGACGACGCGGCGCATCGGCGGCGCTAACCGCCCGGCCACCTCCGAGCTCGTGCACATCGACCCGCCCAGGACCTGGGGCGTGCGGGGCCTGGACGGCCCGATCCGGGCGGCTGTCGACGTCCTGGTCCAGCCGGTCACCGACGCCCGCTCGCGGCTAACCATCAGCGTCGGGTTCTCAGGCCGCGGCATCGGCAAGGTACTGGTGCCGCTGGTGGTGCGCCGACAGGCTCGTAAGGAGATGCCGGACAACCTGGCAGCGCTCAAGCAGAGAATGGAAGCACGCTAGACCCGGCGGCTACCGGGACCCGGTGTCCGCGGCCAGACGCTACCGTTCACCTGCCCGGATGAGTCATGCTGGCGGTATGTCGGCCCACCGCGATGGGGTGTCGCACTGGGATGACGTCTATGCCGGGGGCGATGCCTCCCGTAGCTGGTTCCAGGCCTGCCCGCTCATGTCCCTCAAGATGCTCGATGCGGCAGGAGTCACGGCCAGCGACAGCCTGATCGACGTGGGCGGCGGCGCGTCACGCCTGGCCGATGCACTGTTTGGCCGGGGATTCCGGGACATCACAGTGCTGGACATTTCCGTGACGGGGATGCGATACACGCAGGATCGTCTGGGTGAGCAAGCGCAGCAGGTTCAGTGGCTGGCTACTGACGTTCTGGCGTGGGAGCCACTGCGGCGGTTCCGGGTCTGGCACGACCGGGCAGTCTTCCATTTCCTGACCAGCCTGCCCGACCAGCACCGGTATGTCCGCGTCCTCGATGCCGCCACCGAAACTGATGCCGTCGCGGTGTTCGGCTGCTTCGCACCGGACGGCCCCGCGCGATGCTCGGGTCTCCCCGTCGCCCGCTATGACATCCCGGCATTGGCGGGCCACCTCGACCAGGCGTGGACGGTGTGCGTCGAGGATCGCGAGGAGCACATCACGCCTGCTGGCGTGATGCAGCCGTTCACCTGGGCCGCCTTCCGTAAGGCTCCCGGCTCCCGGTCACAGGCACGTTGATGGCAGGTGATCTTGGGCGCTAGCGGCATCGGCGCCGCTAACAGTGGCTGGGCATGTAATGAACGACCGGTGCCCAGTGCGGCCCGCCTCGATGCTGGCTGACCGCCCTGTCCCGGTCTCCCGGGTGGGGCTGCCCATCAGCCGGAACCACGTCGCATATCAGCCGGAGCCATAGATTTCGCAGGTGGGCTGGCAGGTGCGGCTCCCTCTCGGCAATCTGGCTGCAATCGCGGTCGGCGAGGCTGACGAGGACGTACCACCCCATCCAGGAGGCCCGACATGGTCCAACGCCGCGCCCCGAAGACCGTCGATGAGCTGCTCGCCCAGGCCCGGGCCCCACTCCCAGGCCGCCCAGCGCCCGCCGAGGCGCTCCACGCGCACGCCGGTGGCACTCTGCTGATCGACATCCGCGGCGACGACCAGCGGCGCGAAGACGGCCTGATCCCCGGCGCCACCATGCTGCCCCGCAACAGGCTGGAATGGCGCTGCGACCCCGCGTACGAATGGAGGCACCCCGCCTTCACCCGCCGGGACCTGCGCATCATCCTCATCTGCGACCCGGGATACCAGTCCACCCTGGCAGCAGCGAACCTGCAGCAGCTAGGCCTCAGCTACGCAACCGACCTTGACGGAGGATTCACCGCCTGGGCCGCGGCGGGCCTGCCACTGATCACCCTTGGGCCACAGCCAGCCATAACCCACCCGGCGACCATTACCCTGAGGGCCAGAACGCCGCGGTAAGAGCCATCGTGTGCTGCGCCGACCGGCGCGGTCCGCCGGCACATAACCGGCCAGATCGCCCGCTCGGCGCGGCACACGCACCGACCGAGGAGATCTGATGGACGTTGACGCCGCCCTGCAGTCCCAGATCCGCAACATCGAGGCCACCTACGGTAAGCCCCTCGACTACTGGTTCGCGGTCATCGACGCGTCGGGCCTGACCAAGCACAACGAGGTCGTGGCGATGCTCAAGGCTGACCACGGGCTCGCGCACGGCGCCGCGCACCGCGTCTCGCTGCTTGCCCGGCAACGCCACGACGCTGGCATAGCCGCCTCGTCCGACCCGGCCGACGCCCTTTACACCGATGCCAAAGCCGGACTCCGGCCGCTGCACGATGCCCTCCTCGGCGAGATCCGTTCGCTCGGTGCCTTCGACATCGCGCCGAAGAAGGGCTACCTGAGTCTTCGCCGCCGCAAGCAGTTCGCGATGGTCCAGCCCAGCACCACCAGCCGCATTGACCTCGGGCTGATCCTGCCGGCCACAACGCCAGCTACCGATCGGCTGGAGTCGGCGGCCAAGTTCAACCCGCTATTCACCCACCGCATCCGCATCGCCGCAGCCACTGACCTTGACAACGAGCTCCGCGGCTGGCTCGCCACCGCGTACGCGCTCGCCGGGTAGCCATCCGGCGGCGGCTACACGCGCTAAGGGTGACTGGGCAACGGGCCTGTCCCTCCAGCTGAGGCCTCATCCCCTACCTGCCGAAACACGGGCCAAAAGGCTGGTCAGCATCCTTGAGGATCCGGTCACGCTGTCCGAGCAGCCGTGGGCTGCCGTGGGCGAATCGAACCCTCTTGAAGATGTGCCAGCGGCCGTGACGGCTCGTCGCCCACAGCCTGATCCAGCCGGACCGGCAGCGACCGAACCGTTCATTCGGCGCGTCGCCGCCTTCACAATCGCAGGTGCCACCGTGTGGGCCTATTCGGCAGGTGCGTGCTGGTCGCAGACCTTGCCGATCCCTGTGACCGGTTGCTGCCGGTGAGCGCCTGTTCGCGCCAGGGAAGCTTCCGGACGCGCTCGGCGGCGTGACCGACGGGCGAACTGTGGCGGACCGCACCGGCCGGTTAGAGACCGAGGTAGGTACGGACGGCCCGTTCCAGGCTGGCCATCTCGGCGCCAGCCAAGCGCCCCCGGCGGCGGTGGAGCCTGGGCTTGGGGACGGTATGCAGGTCCGTCGCGTTGGCGTAACTCTCGGCGTACTCGGTCAGGGCCGCCTCGGCGCCCAGCGGGATGTGCGTGTACTGCGGTCCCGCGGTTCCGGTGACCAGGGCAGCCGTGACCGCGCCCATGCGGGCGATCATCGGGTTCACCGTCAAGATCACAAACGGGTGCGTGCCCGCCCCGCGGACGTGGGCGTCCCACACCTCGCCCCGCAGCGGCTCCACCGCTACTCAGGCCACAGCGCGGCCGTGACCTCCGACACTGGGGCCGGCTTGCCCGCGTAGAACTCGTCGTAAGACGCGGCCATCGCCAGCTCCCTGGCTTGCTTGTGGACCAGGCGCAGGCCCTCCCGCACCAGCTCTGAGGCGCTGCGCAACCCCAGTACTGCCGCGTCAGCCTCCAGTTCGCGCGCGAACCCCGCATCCACCCGGGCCTGCATCGTCACCGTGCTCGCCGGGGCGGCTGCCCGGCTACGCGAGGTCCGCCGGGCGGACCTGCGGCCACGGCGAGCCGTGCTAACGGTGCCAGCCGCACCAGACCCGGCGGCTTGCGCCTGCGGTTCACTCATGTCTTTAGTTTGTCATACAACAGGCATCGGGCGGCGGCCGGCCGGGTAACTCCTATTGGCACGCCCGGCGCCGTCTCTGCCGTTGCGGCTATCCGCCGAGGTCCGAAGCAGAGCCGCGTCCAGGGGATCGCGACCCTCACGGCCCCGCCGCGCCCCCCGGCATGCTCGGCATCCCCGGCTAGGTGGGCCGCGCCCGATACACGCCCGGACAAGGCCTCTGCGAGTATGTTTCCGCTGGTCAAGCGCGTACACGGCAACGGACTCCGGAGCCGTGAGCGCAGGGTTCGAATCCTGCCGGGGGCACCCACCAATGACCAGTCAATATGGCCTCTGACCTCGGTAAATGCTCGCTGGCCCCGATCATGTACCGTGCCGCCAATTGCCGCCGGATGTCCGTGTGCGCGGTCGGTTGCGGACCAGGCGTGGACCAGGGTTCTCATGGTTTGCCGTCTCCGAGCGCGCCGTCGATCCGTTCGAACCAGACCTGATCGCGGCCGCTGGCCTCTGATGCTACGCACCGGCTAGGTGGTGGTGCGGCGGATCACCTGGGTGTCGCCGTCAGTGGGCAGACACCCGGCCGGGAGCGGCCCTGGCAGCCGGCCGCGTTCCCGTCTGTCTTGGGCCTTTCCCGTTCCCGACGAATGCCCTCCTGGCTTTCCCTGACCTGACGGGCCCGGGAACGCTGCGGCTGAGCGGCCCGTTGCACCACAAGGAAGTACCCCTCGGGCCGGGGCCGGCTAGCGGGAGCGGCAGGCGAGGCAAGGCCAGGCGCGGCACGCCCTGGCGAGCCCGGCGCCGGCGCGCTGCCCGGCCCGGCCCGGGGCCGGGACACCCAGCCGTCGGAGGTGACGCGATGACCGCGCTGACCATGCCCGCCCGCCCGAAGCACGACGCCGGCCTGCGGCCGGTGCCGTGGCGGCGGATGGCCTGGGTCACCTGGCGCCAGCACCGGGCCGCGCTGGGCGGCGTGGCCGCCTTCCTCGGCGCGCTCGCGGTGTACCTGTGGCTGACCGGCCTGCAGATGCACCACGCCGAGGCGGCCTACTGCCACCCGGCCAGCTCAATCGCCTGCAACATCAACTTCACCGGCAAATACGGCCCTACCGCGATCCTGGTCAGCATCGTCTTGCAGGCGGTGCCGGCGCTGATCGGGGCGTTCACCGGGGCGCCGGTGCTGGCCAGGGAGCTGGAGACCGGAACCTACCGGTACGCCTGGACCCAGGGCATCGGCCGGCTCCGCTGGACGGTCGGCAAGCTGGTGCCGCTGGCGGTCGCGGTGACAGCCGCGGCCGGGGCGTTCACCGTCCTGTTTTCCTGGTACACCCAGCCGTTCGTCGCCGTGGGCTACGTGACCCCGTTCGCGCCCCGCGTGTTCGACCTGCTCGGCGTCGCGTTCGCCGCCTGGACCCTGGCCGCCTTCGCGATCGGCGCCCTGGCCGGGATGCTCATCCGCCGGGCCGTCCCCGCGATCGCCGCCACCCTGGCCGTCTACACCGGGCTCGCCTTCGCCACCGGCCTGTGGCTGCGCGAGCACTACATCACACCGCTGGTCACGCACAGCACCAACCTGCCTGGCTCCGCGTGGATCATCAGCCACTGGTACACCAAGGGCGGCAGCCTGGTCAGCCAGTCCGCGATCAGCCAGGAGCTGCGGGGCTACCACCATGCCCCCGCGACGCAGGTCGGGCCGAACACGTTCCAGACTGTCCTCGACCCGGTGCGGTACCTCACCCAGCACGGCTACACGAACTGGACGAGCTACCAGCCGGCCAGCCGGTTCTGGCCGTTCCAGTGGATCGAGGGCGGCTGGCTGCTCGCGCTGTCGGTGCTGCTCGTCGCCACCACCGTCTGGCTGGTCCGCCGCCGCGCGGCCTGAAGCTCCGCGACGGGCCACCATGGGCACGCGTATGCGGATCTTTGTGGACGACGCCGCCGTGTACCAGGTGAGGCGTGCCGTAATCCATTGCCTAACAACCCCATCGCGACTGGACGCAGCAGGCCTGTGATGCCGCCGTGCCTAGCCGTGCAACCTGCCGGTGCCCGTCTTGCCGGTGCCCGTCTTGCCGTGATGCCGGAACCAGTCAGGGGTGCCTGGCTAAACCTAGTGCCGCGATAGGCAACGTTTGCTTGGTTCGAACGCCGCTAAGCCAGGATCATCACTCGTCGATGCGCCCCGCAAGCTTCCCTTGGCCCGGACCAGACAGCTCGCCCACCACGCCGCGCCGGCCGGCGATGGCCATCAGCAGCGCCTCCGCTGTGCCGCGCGCTTCCGGCCCCGCTCCGAAGGAGAAATTCAGGTTGGTGGCGACTAGGCGGACCCCGCGGATACGCCAGAGCCCTGCGATGTCCGGGGCGATCACGGCGACTCGCAGCGCAGGCAGCAGCCGTTCTGCCGGTATGACGCGCGGCAGGCCGAGCGGACGGCGGATGTCCTGGTGGTGGATGAGCCCTTCGACGAGGCCGACCCTGCTGCCCAGCGCCGCGGGCACCCCTCGTGGCTGCAGGCGATTGGTCAGCAGCGCCAGCAACTGCTCCGGGCTGCGCCTGTCGTATCGCGCGAGAGCCGCGGCGTTGACTTGGCCGAGCCGGAACCGGCCCTGGACCGCAAGTGCCAGCAGGCCGCGGGGGCCCAGGTCGTCGTAGCTGATGACGTGCGCAACCACATCACGCACCTGCCAGCCCGCGCACAGTGTCGGCGCCTGCCATTGCTGCGGCGACAGCGCCGCGAGAAACGCCGCGAAATCCGCCCGTTCCTCCCGCGCCAAACGCCGCACGTCCACAGCGGGCAGGCTAGCCAACGCGTGCAGTTCACACGCAACCCCGCCGGCTGAGCGGATCGCCAAACCCAGGCGTGTAGGTGCGCGGTGTTGCGCTGCTCGGAAAGAAGGCAAACGTTACCGGTCGCGGCACTAGTTGATCACGCTGGTTGCAGCGGCATCCAGCAGGCTCCGGTGAGGGCGTCGCGGACGGCGGCGAGGGGGTGGCGGCCGTGGTTGCGGGCGGTGGTGAGGTAGGAGCGGATGCGGCAGTGGCGCTGCAGGGTCGCGAGGGTTCGCCAGCAGCCGCTGATTTTCGCGGCGAGCTTGTAGCCGCGGACGGCGTTCTCCGATCCGTTGTTCGTGGCGGGCACGTCGAAGCGGGTGGCGAATAGCCAGACCTGGCTGGCCTTGCGTTTCAGCCGCCGGGCCAGGATCAGCCCGGGGTGGTTGCCCTTGTGCCAGGGCCGGGACAGGTTCACCGAGATCCCGAAGGCGACGGCCTGGTCGTAGCTGTGGCGCAGGCGGGCCAGGAGTGGGGGGTCCAGGCTGGCGCGGTTGCCGGCGCGGGCGACCCTGACGGCGGCGGCGGCCTCGCGGAGGGCGTCGCCGGCCTGCCTGGTCCAGACCTGGGAGCCCGGGCCGGTCGCGTAGGCGTCGTCGAGGTACCTATAGAGGTGGGCCAGGCACTGCTGGACGCCGGCGAGCCCGGCGTCGTAGCTGAGGTAGCCGCCGTAGTCGTCGCGGACCAGGACCCCGCGGTAGCCGTCCAGGATCCCGAACCCGGTGATCGACGCCTTGGTCCGGTTCCCGGCGGCGCCGTACCAGATCAGGTCCGGGCCGCCGCCGGTATAGGCGCGCAGGGTCCGCACCGTGTAAACGTGCGGGTTGGCGCAGCCTTCTGTGCTGGTGGCCGCAGTGGTCAGCGGGGCGGGGGTCTCGTCGGTGCCGAGCACGTCCGATGCCCTCAGCGCGTCCTTGAGCGCGTCCTCGAACCCGGCGGCGGTTAACGCGGCGTCGAGGCGGACCACGCAGCGCGAGACAAACCCCGTCGAGACCGGCGCCTTGAGCAGGGCGCCCATCAGGTCTGCGGCCCGCTCGACCCCGATCACGTCCGTGCTGGCCAGCAGCGTCGCCGCGGCTACCACGTTGGGGCCGTAGCAGACCGGGCCGCCGGTCACTCCCGGCGGCGGCGCCGCGGTCGTGACCTGCCCGCACCCGCAGGTGCGGCACATCATCTGGTACTCGGTCACCGTCAGCGCGGCCGGCGGGATATCGAAGACCTGCACGGCAGAAGCGACCCTCCCGTCAGCGCCGGCCAGGCAGGCGCCGCAGCCGCCGCAGAAGCCCGGCTCGATAACCCGGGTCTCATCCGGCCGGGCGGTCCACGCCAGGCTCGCACCCGGATGGCCTTTCTGGCCGCCCTGCGGCCGGCCCGGCCGCGCCCGCCGTGCCTCCCGCTGGCCGGCCTTCTTCTTCGCCTCAGCCGCGGGGCTGTCCTGGCTCGGGGGCTGCGAGGAGTTCGAGGAGTCCCGGCCCGCCTGCCGCCGCAGCGCCGCGACCTCGGCCCGCAGCGCCTCGATCATCGCGGCCTGCTCCGCCACCACCGCCAGCAACTCCGCGACCCGCGCCGTCAGTTCCGCGTTCCGGGCAGCCAGCTCCTCATACGAAGGCTGATCCGGCTGCGGCACCCCCGAACCAAACCATGATCACAAACCGGACGCCAGCAACGACACGCCGCAGATCAACAGGGGGCCTGACTGGTTACGTGATGCCGATGCCTAGCCTCACTTGATCCTTGACGGATCAGCCTCGCTTGATCCTGTCGTGCCCCGACCGCAGCATGCGGAGGACATGCGGCACAGGGCAGATTGCCGCCAACTTTGTGACCCGTTTTCTTGCCTAAGCCCAACTGATCCTTGACGGTTTGGCTTCAGATGACGCTTAACGGTTTCTAGGATCTGATTCTCGCCGCGGATCTGGATATGGCCAGCCCCCGTTCTGGGAAGCTGCGGAGCCTGGCTTTTCATACGGGCAGGTTGACGTCACCGTCACCTAGTACTCCAACCGGACTTCGTAATGTTCATGGCTGGCGGGCTTGCCGCTGGTAGTGGCAGGTTTTGGCGCGGTGCTGGCGCCGCCGCCGGCAGGTCGACCATCGCAGCCGGTGCCGGGCGTCTCGCGCTGGCTCGATGATCAGCGTGCTGAACAGTGCGGCGATTTCGTTGCGGGTGAGTGGGATCTGATCGGCTGGTGGCGGGTGGGTGTGCTCGACGGCGGCGGTGATGGTGAGGAAGGCCAGGGCGAGCATGGCCAGGGTGGTCCAGCGGTACCAGGAGTCCCACCGGCGGACCTGGTGCTCGTCGAGCTGGTCAAGCCCTTGCCGGCCTGGAAATTCTCCTCTGTGGTCCAGCGAATCCCCGCGATCTTGACCAGGGCGGGCAGCGGTACATGGCGCGGGCTGTAGCAGCGGTAGAACGCCAGCTCGTGGGTGTGGCGGTTGCGGCGGATCAGCAGCCAGCGGTGACCAGGCTTGCCCGGATCGATGGCCAGCCAGGCCCAGTCGTAGAAGCGGTGTCCCTTGGCGCCCGCACCGGCCGAGTAGCGCTGCCACGCCCGGCGGGGCAGGCGGGCGGCGATCTTCCGAACCTGGCAGGGGCCCGCGGCAGTGATCACCGGGTGGCTGGCGGCCACCGCCAGCACATAGCCGGTCTGGCGGGCCTCCAGGTCAGCGCGCAGGCCCGGGTCCGCGCCGTACACCTCATCGCCGGTGACCCACGCGGCCGGAGTGCCCGTATCCAGCGCCCGGGCGATCATGCGGCGGGCCAACTTCGGCTTGGTCGCGAACCCCCGCCCGGCCGGGATGGCCGCCGCGGCGCACCGGCCCGGATCAGCGGTCCAGGACCTGGGCAGGTACAGTTCCCGGTCAATCAGCGCGTGCCCCGCCGGCGCAGCGTAAGACAAGAACACCGCAACCTGGCAGTTCTCTACCCGCCCCGCGGTGCCGGAATACTGGCGCTGCACGGCGGCACTGGCCCTGCCCTTCTTGACGTCTCCCGTTTCGTCGACAACCAGCACCGCGCCCATGTTGCCCAGGTGCTCCACAACGTAGGCACGCACATCGTCGCGGACCGCATCGGCGTCCCACCGGGCCGCAGCCAGCAAGTGCTGCATCCCATCGGGGGTGGCGTCCCCGGCGAGCTCGGCGATGGTCCAGCAGTTCTTGCGCCGCAGGCCCGACAGTAACCCCAGCACGAACGCCCGCGCCCGGCGCCGCGGCTCCACCCGGGCGAACCGGCCCGCGACCCGCCCCATCAGCTCCTCGAACTGTTCCCGCCACCGGCCTGGGTCTACGCTGTGTTCAGCGGCCACCGCCAGATCATCATGTGTCCTCACAAACCATGATCATCAAACGGTGGCCGTTCCGCGTCCACCCCGCTATACCGCCAGGTCACGAAGTCCGGTTGGAGTACTAGCTGCCTGGCGGAGCATCTCGTCGACTTCGGGGTCGGGCCCAAACTCCCGGACCTCTTGCGCGCAGCGGCAGGCGACGGCGATCTTGGCAGCCCATTCCAGCGCCTCCTCGCGTGAGGGCACCTCGATGACCGTGAGTCCGCCGATGGTCTCCGGGTACGGGCCGTCGGTGACCGTCCCGTCGGTGGCCACGATGCTCGCCCGCTGGTCTTCCAGCCCGCCGGCGCACACAAGCACGCCAGCGTTCACGGCCTCCTGGACCACTGCGTGCGCGGCTTTGGCCACGGCGGGGCCCTCCTCGTCGGGGATGTGGTCCATCGCGTGGGCATCGAACGAGATCAGGTACCGCGTCATCCCATGACTCCCTTGTCCCGGCGGCCTCCTCCGGCCGCAGGTTAGCTCATATAGCAGGTAGACGATGGGAGTTGCGTTACTCATCGCCTCCACCCTGCCGGCCTGGGCCGCTGTTACGACAGCTTCCACGAGGTGGACGGAATCCCCGGCTCCTGTGAGATCATCGCTGCTTCGTTCAGCGCCATGGTGATGGAGTTCGTCAATGATCCGGGCACGGCCATGTCAACCATCAGCCGGAGTCGGACAATGTGACCCGTTTTCTTGCCTAGGTTCAGGTGATCGTTGACGAATCGGCTTCAGGTGATGCTTGACGGTTTCTAGGGTCCCGGGTGGGTCAGCCGGGTTGGGCTGGCCTTCCCGGATAGGTGCCAGTCAACGCCGGGGCCGTGGCGGGGGTCAACGTGCAGCGCCCGCAGCGCGCAGCGCGAGGACGAACGACGTTGAGGCCCGCAAGGCCGGGGCGTAGCCTGGCGGGGCCGGGGAGCGGCGGGTCGTTGTGGGCGCCCGGTGGCCGTGGGCCTCAATCTGGGCGGCCTATCACATCGTGATCGCGGGTTGCAGGAGCGGGAGCGTCCGGTTGACGAGTGAGGGGACGACGGTTGCGGTGCCTGGCGAGCCGGTTCCGGCCTCGGCAATCCCCCGGCTGACGGCCATGGCCGACCGGGCCGCGAGAGTGCAGGGCGATCGCGCCCCGGAGTGGGTGTCAGTAGTGGTCACCACCCACGAGAAAGCGCTGACCTCGGCCACTCCCGGCGACTTCGTGCCAGGTAGTGAACATGCCGTGGTGTACTTGGTGACAATGAAGGGCCATTTCGCGGCCTACAACTCTCCGCGACCACGTGGATCTCCTTTGCCCACCGGTACCTATTCGTCGTTCGTGATCAATGCTGAGACTTTCCGGGGAATGGACAGTGGTCTTAGCGACAGACCGCCCCCGGTTGCCCCGGCCAGTTTGGGGCCGGTGACCTGGCTCAAGCGGTAGGCGGGGCGCGGCGGTGACGCGGGCCACCGGTCATGGCCCGAACAGCGGCTCGCCGTCGCTGCCGCCGAGCAGGAAGACGAACCGCTCCAGGTCCTGGCGCAGCTGGCTGATGCCGTAGGCGGGGTGGCCCACGAAGTCCTGCAGGGAGGCACCGAGGCGGCCCGGGTCGCGGGCCAGCCACTGGCTGAGGAATCGCAGTATTTCCGCGAGCTCGGCCGCATCGGTGGCATCCAGCTTTACTTCGGGCATGGGTTCACCGTCTTCCGGGGTCGGTGGCGTAGGCCTTGTGGCGGCTGATCTCCTGGCTGGTGGTGCGGGGCACCTCGGCGATGGTGTCGCCGTCGATGACCAGCCGGAAGCTGTCCTTCTCGCAGACCACGGTGGCGATCTTGCCTGCGTGGGTCATCCCGGCCTGGATCTTCTGCTTGGCGACCATGATGCCGCCGCGGGAGGAGACCCGCCGCTGCACCGTGATCGCGGCGTCGGGCAGCGGGGCGGGCCCGGCCAGGCGGACGCCCTGCAGGCGGTGCCGCTGGCCGGGCGGGATCGGGCAGGGCAGGGTGCGCCACAGCTTGCCGTCCTGGGTGATCACGTGCATGACGTTGCCGTCCAGGCGCAGCCGGGCCCGCTGCCCGGCCAGCGGGAAGCCGACCAGCACCAGCCGGTTCAGCAGGGTGACCCCGCCGATGCCGTTGACCAGCCGGTCCACTTCCACGCACCGGCTGGCCGCCAGCGCACCGGGAGAGGGCCCGGCAGGCGGCGGTCCTGCGGGGCGGGCATCAGCGCGGCGCAGCCGGGCCAGGTCCGCCTCGGCCAGCCGGGAGGGGACGGTCTTGACCCGCCACCCGCCGATGGACAAGTGCACCGTGGTGGTGTCCATCCACAAGGTGACTGTCTGCCCGGCGCGGGCCGGGCTGAGCCAGAACTGCTGCCCACCGGCCCACAAGTTGCCCGACGGCGGGACGACCCGGTCCACCTCGACCGCATCGGCCCAGCTCGCAGGCTCCGCCGCCACCGCTGCGCTATCGGGTGCGGGCGGCGGCGTGGTAATGGGCTCCAGGTCAGCAGGGGCCCACAGGCTCAGCGGATCACCTGCCTCAGCAGCCGGTGCGGGACGGAACCTCGAGGCCGGGGTGGCCATATCCAGCGACTGATGCGGCCGCTCGGTGTTGTATTCGGCCCGCCAGGCATCCACCGCGGCCTGCGCCTGCTGGATGGATTCGAAGGGCCCGGCGTCGTTGAGGAAGTCGGTCTGCAGGGACTGATGCCAGCGCTCCACCTTCCCGGTGGTGGTCGGCGAATACGGCCTGGTCAGCCGCTGCTTGATGCCGTTCTTGCGGCAGATCCGCTCAAACAGCACCTCCGCGGGGCGGGGCTTGCCGAACCGGCCGGTGAACTGCTTGCCATTGTCCGTCAAGACTTCCTCGGGAATGCCGTACTGCCGCATCGCGGCGACAAACGCCCGGCACACCGCCCGCGCGGTGGCCCCGCGCACCACGGTAGCGATCACACAGAACCGGGAATGGTCATCAATCCCGGAGATCAGCTTCAGCTCGGTGCCATCAACGAGAAAGACCGACCCGGTCACATCCAGCTGCCACAACTCCATGGGAGCATCCCGCTGCCAGCGCTTGTAGTCCTGGCGGCGCCGCTTCCGCTTCCGAGCAGGCACCAGGTGATGCCGCACCAGCACCCGGTAGATGGTGGAGCGGGACGGCACCGGGCTCACCCTGGCCTTGCCCAGCTCGAACAGCAGCCTGCGCGGACCCCACCGCGGGTGCGCTCCGCGCAGCTGGCAGATCGACGCCGGTCAGGTCGGCCGGCCCGTCCGGGCAGATGCCCGCAGCTGCGGTGAGCTGGTCGCGGGCGGCTTCCAGGGCGGTGGTGAAACTGGCCCGGTCGGGGTTGGTGCCGGGCCGGGTTCGACGGCGGTGACCATGGCCATGCGCAGCAGCTGGTAGACGGTGAGCAGGGCCCACAGTTCCTGCTCGATGCCGGGCCGGTCGCCAGAGCGCAGCACACGGCCGTCCAGCAGGGTGTGGCGCAGTGCCAGATAGGCTGACTCGATTTCGTCGGGTAGCGGGGGTGCATTGCTGCACTCCCGCCCCCTCGGAACCGGCCGTGCGGACTTTCTCCGCAGCTCGGCTCGGGCAGGCCCTATGGCGATGATGCTGGTGCTGGCCTGCTGCTGCCGATTCTCGGGCGGCAGCGGGCGTGTATGAGGTGGTATGCGGCTTGCTCGCCTGGCGTGCCGAGGTCCATCACGGCGGTGACGGCCTCCTTGCGGATGGCCTTCCGGATGACGGCGTGCCACTGCTCCCACTCGCGCTCATCGTGAGGCTCGTGGCTGGCGTAGAGCAGCAGCCCCCGGCAGAGGGGGCACCGGCCGCGCTGGCGGCGCAGCAGGTGCCAGGTCGCGGGACTGACCGGCGGGCGGACGCGCTCGCGGCGCTTGGCCCAGTACCCGGCCAGGGCGGGGTCATCGGGAGATGCCCGCCCGGCGACCAGCGTGTGCCTGACGATCTTCGTCCAGGCGAACCGGCGGAGGTAGTGGCCGGTTTCCCGGCTCCCGAACAGCCACCTGTCGTTCCTGGACGGGTTGAACATGCCGAAGTAGCGGGTCACCACCCAGTGCCTCGGCTTGTCCGGGTGGGTGTGCCTGGCCCATTTCCAGGTCAGACGCCAGACGTGAGCGTCGAGCCTGTTGTAGGCGAGGCTGGACACCCCGATCCGGTAGTAGGCGGCCCACCCGGTGATGATCGGGTTCAGCCGCCCGATGACCGCGTCGGCGTTAGCCCCTCGCAGGGCCGTTACCTCAGCGGACAGCCGGTTCCGGATCTTCCGCAGTGCCTCCTTGCTCGGCTTGGTCAGCAGCTTGCCGCCGAACCGGCGGATCTCGAACCCCAGGAAGTCCACCCCCTGGTCCAGGTGGGTGATCCTCGTCTTGTCCTGGTTGAAGGCGAGGCCACGGGGCTGGAGCCATCCGGTCAGGCGTGCCTGGACCTCCTCGGCCTGCTGCCTGGAGTGGCAGAGGGCGATAAGGTCGTCCGCATAGCGGACCAGGAGCGGGCATCCGGGGACGGCATCGCCGTTGCGGTGGTAGCGGACCCCGGCTGCTGCCTCCATGCCGTGCAGCGCCACGTTCATGAGCAACGGGCTGATGACCCCGCCTTGTGGGGCGCCCTCGCCGGCCGGAGAGAGGGCCCCGTCCTCGATCACGCCCGCTTTCAGCCACTGGCGCACCATTCCCCGTGCGGGGAAGGTTCCCAGTGACGACAGGATGTGGTCGTGGCTGAGCCGGTCGAACGCCGACTGGAGGTCGGCGTCCAGTGCCCATAGCCGCTTCGCGAGCTTGCCGCTCGCGATGCCGTGGATGGCCACGATGGCGTCGTGGCAGCCCCGTCCTGGCCGGAACCCGTAGGACTTCGGCTCGAACCGGGCCTCCCATTCGGGCTCCAGCGCGTTCACGGTATGGGCTTGCAGCGCGCGGTCGGCGATCACGGGGATTCCGAGGCCGCGGCGCTTCCCGTTGCTCTTGGGCACGTATACCCGCCTGACGGGCAGGGGCCTCCAGGCGGTCGCGCCGTGCTGGAGCCAGGCGGCCATGTCGGCCTTTCCCCAGCCCGCGAGCACGATGCGCCCGTCGACCCCGGCCGTCTTACGGCCAGCGTTGACCTCCGTGACCCGCCGCACGCTCACCAGCGCGTTGCTGCGGGACCGGAGCATCATCTTCTGCAGGTTGCGGGCCTTCTTCAGGTCCCCGGCCTGCGATGCCGCGAAGATCCGCTGCCGCAGCCGCCTTACGTTCTCCTCGGCCTGGCCCCAGTTCACCTGGTCCCAGTCCGTGGGATCGTCCTCCGGTCCGTTCACCGGGACCGGCGCTGCCGCTGTCGCGGCCATGCCGTTCATGGTGTCCAACTTGCCCTTCGGTTCCGGCGTCTCGGCTTGCTTTCCTCCGCAGGCCCACCAGGCCCGCGTCAGCGCCCTTTCGGGCCGGGGCAGCCGCCCCTGTCCGGCCGGTTATGCGGGAGCCACTGGCGGAGGAGCCAGTAAACGGTCCCGGTTTCCCGCTGCCTTTCGGCCGCCGGCATTCGCTTCTCGGGCCTTCCTGCGCCCGCTGGGGAGTTGAGCCTTCCTCACGTCCGGCCTACCGGCAGGCGCAGCCTGCCGGACCCCAACGGGGTTGTCACGTTCCGCTTGGTCGAGGTGCGGCCGGGGTGGGCGCCGCCTGGACCCCGGGGACGGTGGTTCGCTCCCGGCCGGTCGTTGGACACCGGCCAGCACCTGCCGCCTTCCAGCGGCGGTCCCTGCTCTCCCGCTTCCAGCATCCCGTCTGCGGGAGTCCACGTAACGAGGCGTCATCGGCGATTCACTTGCGTTCACCCGTCCGGCCTTTCCCTTGCCTGTGCCCCCCGGACGGAACGGGGGGCCTTGGGCCTTTCCCCGGGCTTCGCACCCCGCGATTGCTCGCGGCGCACGCCGGGGCGGGAACAGTCCCTGCGAACTGGACCGGGAACTACGTAACCAGCATGGGCCGGTCCTCCTTCTGCGAGTTCCACTCGCTCTAAGCGACTTCGTGTCGCACCCACCGCTCGTGATAGAGACGGACCAGTGCGCCGGCCGGGTAGGCGCGGTGGTCGGCCAGGGTGGTGATGAGCCGGTAGCTGTCGGCGATGCGGCTGCCGTCGGCGCCGGTCATGGTCACCTCGGCCTCGATGATCCGCACATCCAGGCCGTCCAGGCGCGACAGGTAGGAGCCGTCGGGCAGGTGGGCCAGGACGCGCGGGATCCGGGTCGACTTGGCCCGTGCCAGCGCAGCCGCGCCGGTGGCCGCGATCTCGGCCAGGAAGGCGCTGCAGTCAAAGGCGCGGTCCAGCAGGACCAGCATGCCCGGGCCTAGCAAGTGCAGCAGCCGCCGGGCCAGGCTGGTCTCATCCCGGTCGGTTCTCGAGCCGACCGTGGCCCCCAGCAGGCCGCGGGTGCCGGTCTCGGCCAAGGTCATCATCCGCAAGGCCGGGTAACCGGCCAGGCCCAGCCGGTGGCGGGTCTTCCCGGCCCAGGCCCGGTTGCGGCTGGTGTCGGGAATCTTGAGGGAGTTCAGGCCATCGAACGCGACGGTGCGCAGCCCGGTGAACCGCACCCCAGGCGTGTGTGGCTGGGCCAGCGGCCCGGCCACGATCTCGAACAGGGCCTTCAACGGCACCGGTCCCAGCCGGCGGCGCAAGTCCCGCAACGCCTTCTCCGTCGGCCGCGGCACCTCCAGCCCGCCCAGCCCGGCGGTCAGCTTGCCCCACACGCGCACGTAACCCAGCTGCGGGAACAGGCCGAGCGCAAGCACGAGATACACCCCGGCCCGTGACGGCAGATGACGCAGCCGACGCTGCACCGTCCTGGTCTGCTCCAGCACGTCATCTACCAGCTCGAACGGCAGATACTGGGCCAGCTCGCCCAGGTGACCAGGGGCAAACACGCCCCCAGCGACAGTGACCGCATGCGTAATGGTGGCCGTGGCAGACTGAACTCTCAACGGAACCCTGGTGGTTGGCAAGATCGTGACGGATCGCCCCCATCTACCAGAGGTCCCGTTCCTCCCCCGCCGCCACGCCGCAGGCACGATCCTCCCTGACCCCGCCGCCCGGCCCCTAACTACGCGGCATTGCTTCGCTCCGGGCAGACCCTGGACAGGGAGCTTCCCCGGCAAAGAATCCGGCACCTGTCGGGAGGACGGGGGAAAGATAACTGTCCTCCCGACAGGTGGCAATGCGCCACGACATGCAACGATGCGGATAACCTTTGACGGGCAAGCCTGCCTATAGCTCTGACCTGCGCCTTCCAGGCTGACTGTCGGAGCAGCCGCCGAAGCGGATTACCCTGCTGGTGTGACGCATCATTTCGCAGGCGGCCCGACGGACCGGCGGTCCAGGTGGCTGGATAGCCACCCTGGCGACTACGTGCTCACCGTCAAGCTGCCCTTCAGGCCAGCGGAGATGCCGCGCCGCCCCGACGGCTCGGTAGATATCGAAGCCTTCCCAGAGAAGATCTTTGGCCCAGAACACGTGATACGTCATCCGGACGGTTCCACTGAACTTGTCGATGTCCCAGAATGGAAGCACCGAGAAGTCGATCAGAGGATGCTCCACCGGGCCACATGCGAGACGCTCAGAAACCTCGACGACCAGTACCAGATGATCTGCGGACACTTGGACGAACTCCAACAGAACATAGAGGAATACGACAAGCGCTGCCCCGTCTGCCTTTGAGATAGCCATCATCGACGCCGTGACCGTCGGGTCCTCGATGGCTCGGTCGATCAGCAAGCAACCAGTCATGCGCCTGTGGACCACGTGTGGACCAAGCACTGTGCTGCCTGACGGTAAGCGCAGCTAGCGGCGCGGGCGACCTACCGCCTCCGGAGCCGTGAGCGCAGGTTCGAATCCTGCCGGAGCACTGCTCAGATGCATAAATTCGAACACTCTGACAATCTTGAGCGGCTTCCGTGCCAACGCTGTAACCTGCGGAAACGCGGACGCGTTCCAGACCTTGCGCCCTATACGTGCCCTACAGCGAAAGGCCGGACCGGCGAATTGCCTGCTCAGCAGCATCACACGCTCACGGTCTCTGGGCCGAAACAGGCCGTTGCTCCTGCGCCGACACTGCAACTAAGCGGCAGTGGCCTTCACCCCAAGCACCCGCCCACATGAGGCCTGTCTGGCGGACGGGGCAACCCGTCCCACCTGCTGGGTACTGGCACAGAAGGGCTGATCGGTCGGTAACAGGATGTGACCGCATCACCCTGGCAGCGAGCGCGTGTAACCCTCTCTGGTTTGTCGAAGACCTCGGCTCAATCAACGGCACCTGGCTCAACGGGCGCCGCATCCAGGCATCCCAGCGGCTGAAGAAGGGCGACAAGATCAACATCGGCCACACAGTCATGACCGTGGTATCGGCATAGCCTGATCCCAGCCTCGCAAATTCATGCGGCTAGTTCACACCAAGGAGATCCGCAGGTCGAAAGGCAGTTCTGTAAACCGATTTGTTACGGGCGCGGCGGGACAGGGCGGCACGACCAGCGGCGGCACTGTCAGGCACCGGATGGGCGGGGTGCGGAACCGGGCTGGGGTGAGGGGCGGTAGCAGATCATCAGCTGACGGGGGACCGTGCTTCGTGCTGGGGGCTGGCGTCGTCGGCTGGGCCTTCTTCTGCGGTGGTGTAGGTTGACCAGCCGAGCAGTTGTCCAAAGCCGGTGACGGCGAGGATCACCAGGAATGGCCACCACCAGGTGGCCTTGACCGCGACCCCGATGGTCACGCCGATGAAGGCAGCGACCATGGCGAAATTCCAGCCCAGGGCCCGCGACCGCAGGCTGAGCATCTTCTGGCGCTCATCGGCGCGGGAACCGGCCAGCGCACCGTCGTCGCTGTCTTCCCCGGCCCGCACGTAGGTGGTGACCGCGCTGACGAGCACGGTCACCTCCATGGCGACCGAGAGCTGCCACGCGTCGCCGCCCCGCAGAGCCCACGCGGCGGCGAACACCGTCCCGGCCAGGGCGATCGCCAGCGGCTTGCGCAGCCGCGGGCGGATGAATGCCATCATGCGCCTGCCTCCTCATCTGGGTCGAACATCTTGTTGACCGTCAGGCCGAAGAACCGCGCGATCGCGAACGCCAGCGGCAGCGACGGCAGGTAACGGCCGCCCTCGATGGAGATCACCGTCTGCCGCGACACGCCCAGCGCCGCCGCCAGCTCGGCCTGCGACATCTCCCGCTGGGTGCGCTGCTCCCTGACCCGGTTCCGCATGATGTCAAGGTACCTTTACCTCACCGGGGATGTCAAGCTTCCTTTACTCTTTGTCGTGTGCCTGGGGGCACACCACCGTCACTACTGGTTGCCTGGCCGTGCCTTGGTTCAAGTGATCCTTGACGTTTCGGCATCAGGTGACCCGTTGACTCTCATTAGGGTCTGAGGCCCCCAAGCTGGGCCAGTGGTGGGTGTCGGCCTGGTGGTCTTAGTTAACGCCGGTGCTTGCGCGGAACAACGGTTGCGCTCGGATCGAGGCGTCGCCCACGATGCCGTTTGAGAACTCACCTGCCTAGCTGGCCGAGCAGGGTCGCCATGTCGGAGCAGATCCATTCTTCAGCGAAGAGCCCGTCGGCGATCCGGTAGAACTCGTGGCTGACGTAGTCGAAGGCGCGGCCCGTCGCGGGGATGCCCAGGAACTCGCCGGAGTGAGTGCCGCGGATCCGCAGGCGGACGGCGACCTTGTCCTGGGCGGCAACGATGTCTTCGATGTCCGCCTGGAAGTCGGGGAAGGCGTGCTCCATCGTCTCGAAGTTTTGCCGCCAGGCGTCCTGCCCGTGCAGGGGTTCGGGCAGCTCAGCCAAGTTGATGATGAAGTCCGGCGCGATGTGTGCCAGGCACTCATCGGCGTTGTGCGCGTTGAACGCCCGGCATACGGCGCGCACTAGCTCGGCGTTCGCGGTAGGCGAGGTGGTCTGCGAGGTCATGGTGTGATCTCCCGTCTATCGATTGGGCTGTGCACGTTCATCGGGCCGGTCGCTCGGTCGGGCAGAAGTGAAGTGGATACATCATGTGCTAGTGTAACTACATGCGCGCTGACCGGTGGGGGGCAGCCCTCGACCGGGTCCTTGAACTGACGGTGCTGCTCAGCCGGGACATGACCGACAGCCTCGCCCGCGAGGGCCTAACCGAGTCGCGGGCGCACGTAATGTGGCAGCTCCAGGAGCGCGGACCGTGCACCCAGGCCACGCTGGCCGCCGACCTGCATGTCACGCCCCGCGCCATCACCGCCTTGATTGACGGTCTGGCGGCCACTGGGTTCGTGACCCGCGAACCACATCCTTCCGACCGCCGGGCGACACTGGTCACCTTCACCGAACGGGGACGCGTCACCGCCCAGGAACTCGTTGACGGTCACCGCCGACTCGCATGCCAGCTGTTCGCCGATCTGACAGACGATGCCTTCGAGACCTTCGATGCCACCTTGCTCCGCGTGATCAGCCAGTTCCGCAGCGTCCTGGCCGATCACGCGAGTCGTCAGTGAAGCTCCAGCACGGTCCCGGTCGCCGGGAGAATGTCACAGCGTCTGGGGCCAGAACGCCGCGCATTGCCCGGGTCGGCCCCTCCAGCGTCTAGGGCACCCGCCCTTGAGCGCCGGAGACCTCTGCCGACCCAGCGGGCCTGACGGCGAGGGCCAGGCCAGAGGCCAGGCCCGAAACGCGCGCGGCGAGCCTCCGCTACGTGACAGCTTGCCTTTAGACCTGCTGGCGGCCGGGCGGGAATGGGGCGCTAAAGAGCGTGTGATCTGACATCGGCGTGATGCAGGATGACCGCGTGGCGACGTTGTTCCTGATAGTCGGGCTTCCCGGGGCAGGGAAGACCACGCGGGCGAAAGAGCTGGCCGTTAAGCATCGCGCGCTTCGGCTCACTCCGGATGAGTGGATGATCCCGCTGTTCGGCGATTCGATGGCCGATGGCAAGCGCTTCGTGCTGGAGGGGCGGCTCATCTCGGTTGCCCTGCAGGTGCTGCGGCTGGGGACCAGCGTCGTGCTCGACTTCGGATTCTGGGGCCGCGATGAACGGTCGGCGCTGCGCTGGCTGGCAAGATCGGCAGGGACATCCTGCCGGGTGGTCTACCTGCCTGTTGACATGGACGTCCAGCTCGCCCGGATCGCGCACCGCCAGGCAACGACACCGCACCGGACGTTCCCGATGACCGAGGCCGACGTAGACGCGTGGCGGGAGCAGTTCCAGGTGCCTGATGCCGCCGAACTCGACGGCAGTGAAATCCCCGGCCCGCCAGCGGGATGGCCGGGCTGGCCGGAATGGGCATCGGACCACTGGCCCTCGCTGGCAGACGGCTAGGTCCCGGCAGCAGCACGGATTGCGATCTGCCAAGGCAGGCGCCAGAGCCCGCCTGCAGCGTCCCCAGAGTTGACGCTTAATAAAGCAACTGCATGTACATGGTCATTAGGGATCATTGGACGCATGGTGGCCGATGTCGCCGTGGCGCGGCTGGACCGGTTCCATGAGCGGATCGCGGGGCGGTTTGGCCGTTCCGAGCCGCGGGCGAGGGTGCGGGAGTATGTGTCTGGGCTGATGGTGGGCCTGGAGCGGAAGAACGGGTGGACGCTAGCCGAGCGGGTGGGTGAGGCCAGCCCGGATGGCATGCAGCGGCTGCTGCGCCGCGCGGACTGGGACACGTCACCGAAGGACATCCGGCGCCAGCATCCGCGCCCTATACGAGCCCGGGAAACCGCGGGTCGCGGACCCATCCGTGCGATCGAAAGTGCGATCGAGCGGTCCTCGTCGGCCCTCGTCATCGTCGTAATTGCCGTGCGACGACAGCGGGTGGCCGAGGACGATTCGGCTACCCCGCGTCGGTGGCTTGCTGACCGGAGTTCCCGGCCGGTCACAGAGTTCAGCCAGGGAGGTCCTCCGGGCGCTTGGCGGCGAGATGGCCGTGCAGCAGGCCGGTGGACTGGCCGACCTCGATGAGGTATCCGTCCGGGTCCCGCACGTAGCAGCGGATCTCCGCGCCGCGGTCGATCGGCGGCGTCACGAACTCAGCCCCCTTCGCCTTCCACTCCTGGTAGCAGGCCTGGATGTCAGCGACCCGCAAGTTCAGGAAGATCGAGGTGGTGTTGCCGGCCTGGTAGTCGACCACCGAGATGCCCGGCTTGTCGGGGGTGGGCGGCCCGCCGGGATTCATGATGATCCACGAATTGGACAGCCTGACGGTGCACGGGTTCTCCTCCAGGATGACCGTGCCGCCCAGGACGCGCGAGTAGAAGTCCCGCGATCGCGCGACCTTGCGGACGGTGATGAACAACGCCACCAAAATGCCCTCGGCGGGCGCAGGGAAGCTGGCGAAGTCGTTGCGGGGCTGCGATTCTGTCATGGTTGCTCCACTCCAGCGGCAAACAACGGCAGGGTTCCCGGGCAGGTGCCAGTTAATGCCGGGCTGCGGCGGGGGTCAACGTGCAGCGCACGTAGCGCGCGCCACCGCGAGGACGAACGACATGAGGCCCGCAAAGATCTGGCGCAGTCTCGGCTGGCCCCGGTCATGGGATCGTTGCCGGATGCTGACCTGATGCGATCTTGCATCTGCGACTGGACGGCAAGCCGGCCATTTGTTATCTGCCTCTTTATCGGGTCGGTCCGATCCGGCGACGCTGTCTGGCTCGGCAAGGCAAGCCGGGCGAGTTAGGTGTCTTCGCCGATCACCAGCAGGAACACCTGCTCGAACAGGTCCAGCATCTCGGTCTGGTTCCGCGCGGTTCCGCACAAGAACACGCTGTCGGCATCGCGCGCCGCCTGGGGCGGCCGACTGTTTAATCCGCGCGGTCTGGCCCTGGTGGGCGCAACTGGGTTCGAACCAGTGGCCCCCTCGCTTGTAAGGCTCGTCTCCGCTCTCGTATGTCGCTGGCCTGGGCAGACTACTTTCTGGCTGTCGGCTGCGGTCCGGTCAGATGGCATACGGTTGTTACGGTTGGTCCGACCCCCGATGGAGAGGTCCTCGTGCGACGCGTTGTCCTGACCTTGTCCGCCCTCACTGCGACCGGCCTCGTGCTGACCGCGTGCGGCGGCCGGTCAAGCCCGAGCCCGCAGGCCGGCATCCCCACCCCGCAGAAGATCGAGGGTGGCCAGACGGTCACCCGGTACTGGCCGCTGACCGGGCTCAAGGTGCGGTCGAACAAGACCGCCGAGCTCGACCACCGGGTCCTGGTCGCGAAGATGGACAACACCGTGTCCAGCCGGCCGCAGGTCGGCCTGAGCAAGGCCGACATGGTCGTCGAGGAACTCGTTGAGGGCGGCCTGACCCGGCTGGCGGTTTTCTACTACTCCCACCTCCCGCGCATCGTCGGGCCGATCCGCTCGATGCGCGCTAGCGACATCGACGTCGTCTCGCCTGTGCACGCGTCGATGGTGACCAGCGGCGGGGCCCCCAAGACGATCCGCCGGATCAAGGCCGCGCACATCCGGTTCTACGCCGAAGGCGCCAAGGGCATGTACCGCTCGACACAGCGGGCGGCGCCGTACAACCTGTTCGTCCACCTCAAACGGGTCGCGGCGGTCGCGAAGCGCAGGCCGGCGACCCCGCCGAACTACCTCGCCTGGGGCCCGGCCAAGGACCTGCCGCAGGGGCGCAGGGTGACGAAGATCAGTGTTCAGTTCTCCGGCGTGCAGACCACGAGGTGGGTCTTCGCCCACGGCCGGTACCACAACACGAACAGCAACGCGCCCGCCGGCGGCCAGTTCCCGGCGACCAACGTGCTGGTACTGCGAGTACGCGAGGGTGACGCGGGCTATCTGGACCCGGCCGGCAACCACGTCCCGGAGACCCTGCTGACTGGCTCGGGCCATGGCCAGCTTTTTCACGGCGGCCGGATGGTCGTCGCGACCTGGCACAAGGGCAAGGCGCCGACCTCTACGATCAAGCTGACCACAAGGAAGGGTGATCACAAGCTCGAGGTCCCCGCCGGCCACACCTGGATCGAGCTGGTCCCGGTCCATGGCGGCCACGTCACCTTCTCGAAGTAGCGGTCGCCCCACGCACCACCAGCCGCGACGTCAAACGGCACAAGGCATCCAACTACCAGCGGCAATCGACTGAGTCCACGCCGAGGATCCGATCATGCCCGTGGCTGGGGTAGATGGATCAGTCCGGCTGGCGTGCTCTGGAAGCCGCAGGCATCGAGGTAGAACGTCGCCAGGCGTGGCCCGAAGTTAACGTGCAGCCACTCGCACCCGGCCGCCCGGCAGGCGGGCCGTCACCCAGCCCAGGCTGTAGGGCCGGATCTGGTCCCACCACCCAGGCACCGCCTGACCACCGTGTGCGGTGATCAGGGTCATCATTTCCGCGTCGCTGACTGGCCCCCGCCAGCGGTAATCAATCGATGGGGACACACGCGAGATCGTCGGGCACGCCGCCATCGGCGTCAACACGGCCCACCTCGGCCATGATCCGGAGACGCCGATCGACGGTTCTCACAGCTGCTGCCGGACAACACTGCACGCATCGCGACGTCCGCAGGTACAGCGGCTGGCGGCTAAGGCCGCGCTGTCGATGCCTCGGGAGCCTGAAGCTGCGTTACCGGTGGGATCTGGTCGCGGGCCTTGAAATATTCTTCGCCTTCGATGTTGATGCGGGGCAAGAGTCGGCCGAGCCAGCGGGGTAGGTACCAATTGGCTTTGCCCAGGCTGGCCATGCGCGCCGGCACGAGCAGGCAGCGGACGACCGTGGCGTCAAGGATCACGGCGACGGCGAGGCCGATGCCGAACTGCTTGACGGTCGGATCACCGTTGAGGACGAAGCTGCCGAACACGAACACCATGATCGTTGCCGCGGCGGTGATCACACGCCCGCTGGTAACCAGCCCGGATACGACCGCGCGCTTGGGGTCCTCGCCGGCGTCGGCGTGCTCCTTGATCTGGCTGACCAGGAACACCTCGTAGTCCATTGAGAGCCCAAACAGGACCGCGAACATGAACAGCGGCACGTAGGAGACGATCGGCACCGCGCTGTCCAGGCCGATCAGGCCGTGCAGCCAGCCGAACTGGAACACCGCGATGAGCACGCCGTAGGCGGCGCCTATGGAGAGCAGGTTCATGACGGCGGCCTGCGCCGGGATCACCGCGGAGCGGAATGCGAGCATCAGCAGCAGGAAGCTGAGCGCGATCACGACCAGGATCTGGAGCAGGAGCTTGCTGGAGATGTCCGAGGCGAGATCCACATTGCTGGCGGTGCTGCCGCCGACGTAGGCGTGCATGTTCGTGCCTTTCTCGGCATCGGGGATCACGCTCGAGCGCAGCTTGCTGACGAGGTCTGCGGTGGCTTGCTCGGCCGGCCCGGTCGTGGCGACCGAGTTGAAGAAGGCGGTGGTCCCGGCTTGGTCGATTTGGACCGGGGTGACCGCCGCGACGCCCGGGGTCTGCGAGACGTCTTTCTCCAGCGTCTGCAGCCGCGGGTCAGTGGCGCGTGGGTCGCTGCCCGCCGAGCCTTGGGGGCTAGCCGAACCGCTGGAGGAGGCCTGTGCAGGTGATCCGAGTGAAACCGCCACAAGCAGTGGCCCGTTCACTCCGGCCCCGAAGTTGTCCGAGATCAGGTCGTACGCCCGGCGGGCGGTGGTTGAACGTGGACAGCGCGGCTACGTCCTTCTGTCCCAGGGTCAGCGACAGCAGCGGGATAGCCAGCGGGATCAGGATCGCCAAGGCCACGAGTGTCGAGATCACCGGCCGCCTGACCACGCCGGCCGCCCACCGCGCCCACGCGCCCTGCTTCGAATGATCCACGGGATGGCGGCCGCGGACCCGCAGCGCGTTGATCCGCGAGCCGACGATCGCGAGGATCGCGGGCAGCAGGGTCAGCGCGGCCAGGACGGCGATGACGACCGCGACGGCCGCCATCAGCCCCATCGTCGTCACCAGCGGGATGCCGGCCACCGCGAGCGACACCAGCGCGATCGTCACGGTCCCGCCGGCGAATGACACCGCCCCCCCGGAGGTCGCGGCGGCCCGTGCGATCGACTCCCGCAGTTCCATGCCGTCCTTCAAACCACGGAAGTGCCGGGTCACGATGAACAGTGCGTAGTCGATGCCGACGCCCAGCCCGATCATTGTGGCCAGGGTCGGCGCCACCGTGGACACGGTAAACGCGTGGCTGAAGATCTGGATGATCGACAGCGTCGAAGCGAGCCCCAGGATCGCGGTGACGATCGGCAGCAGCATGGCCACCACCGTGCCGAACGTGAACGTGAGGATCACCATCGCCGCGATGATCCCGATCAGCTCGCTGGTCTCGGTGGCCGGCTTGGACACCTTCTGGCCGAGCTGGCCGCCGGTCTCCACTTGGATCCCGGCCGCCTGGGCGGGCTTGGCCGCCGCGTCGATGATCGTCTGGGCGTCATCGACGGACAGCGCCCCCGGGCTGACCGACAGAGTCACTGAGAGGTACCCCGTTCTCTGGTCCTTGCTCAGCGCGGAGGCGCCCTGCTCGGTGAGCGGGTTGACCACCGAGGCCACGTCTGGCGCCTTGGCCACGTCAGCCGCCGCCGAGTTGACCGCCTGCGAATATTTGGAGTCGGTCAGCTTCCCGCTGCTGACGTGCAGCACTATCGGGCTTGACCCGTTGGCCTGGTCGGGAAACGACTTGCTGAGTGCGTCGGCGGCCTGCTGGCTGTTGGTTCCCGGCAGGGTCGCGTTGTCGTTGGTGTTGTCGCCGAGACGATGCGAGACGCCGACCAGCGCGACCGCCACCAGCAGCCAGGCGGTGAGGACCGCGAAGCGATGCCGGACGCAGAGCCGCGCCAGCCGGTAGAGCACACCTGTCATGACCGGGCTTCCTTCTCTTGATCAGCGGGTTCATCCGCCGCAACATGGCTTCACGCCAACGTGCCCGGCGGCCGTGACCGATCACAAGGGAGGAACCCCGCGCCTTTTCCCTACGGTTTTCCCGAACGCGGAACAGCCTGTGGGCTACTCGCCAATGGAAGACGCCAGCTGGAAGCGAGACCGGATGCCCAGCTTCTGGTAGGCGCTGCTGAGGTGGCGCTCGACCGTCTTCTCGGTCACGAATAGAGCCTGCGCAACCTCGCGGTTGGTCTGCCCCTCTGCCACCTGACGGCATACCCGCCGCTCCGCCGCGGTCAGCGCGCTCGGCCCGGTCAGCTCGAGCCTGGCCCGCCGCCCGGGCCCGGCACGGAGCCCGGCCATCGCGCTTTCCACCAGCACGGCGGCACCGCACTGGCCGGCCAGGTTGATGGCCCGGCGCTGGGCGTCCCGGCCTTCCGTTCGCCTGCCGGAGCGGCTCAGTTCTGCCCCGAGATCGGCGAGCGCATGAGCCAGTTCGAGCCGGGCCGAACTGCCCTCGAGAACTGCGACCGCCTCGCGGAACAGCGCCAGCCCTTCGTCCCCGCCGATCGCCAGGGCCGCGGTACGCAGTGACATGCCCAGCGCGCCGGGCGCGCCGACCCGTCGGGCCGCCGCCAGTTGCTCGCGCGCGAGCCTGGTAGCCCGCTGTTTGTCTCCCAGTGAGGCAAGCGCTGGAGCTGCGTGAGCCCTCCAGGTGCTTGGCCATTGCACCGCCCGCGCCCCGAGCCGCTGGCTGCACCACAGGAAGTCCGCGACACCCTCCTCGAGCTGACCCTGGGCTATCCGCAGCCGCCCGCGCGCGGTCAGGAACTCGAGAACGTAGGTACGTTCCTCGGTGATCCCCATTGCTTCGCCTGTTCGTGCCAGGGCGGCCGCGGCATCCAGCGCTCCGCGCTCGATCTGCACAGTCATCGCCACCGCGACCAGAAGCTGCGCGATGAAGTGCGGGTGCTCCACGAGCAGCAGCCCGGTCTCTGCCTCGACCTGCGCATCGTGCAGCGAACCCTGCGCGAGTGCGCTCGCGGCGTGCATCGCGTGGAGGATGCCCTGCCTGGTCGCGTGTCCCTCTTGGCGGGCACGCTCCAGTGCCGCGTCCAGCAGCCGGTCAGCCAGCTCATACCGCTCGCCGACGATCAACGTCAGCAGCGCCGCGAGCCCGGCGGTATTTTGCGCGCTGGGCGGCAGGCCGGCCATGAGTGCCGCCTGGACTTCATCCGTGGAGGCCGAGGCCGGCCCTCCATGCAGAAGCTGTTCCTGGGCACTGACGATCCTCGCCACGGCCTCGAAACTCGGTCGGCCCCGGGCTAGATCACGAAACTCCCGCAAGCGAGCGGCGAGGCCAGGCCGCAGGAGCGGGACGGCGCCCGTGACGATCAGCAGCTCAGAGCCCAGTTCAAGCGAGCGCTCGGGATCGGCCGGCCACAGCTCCCCGGCCAGCGACGACACCGCGTCGGCCGCGGCCGCTGCCGAGCGGCCGCCGGACACGATCGCGCACCGCCCTAGTGAGGACGCCGCGTCGGCCCGGGTAGCCAGCGTGGCGCTCGAGGCCAGCGCCGCGCGCAGGTGTTCCTCGGCCGCCTCGAACTGCATGGTGGCTACCTCGTACCAGCCGAGCTCGGCCAGGATCTCCCCCCGATCCTGCTCGGACGGGGACTCGGCCAGCGCCCGCCGCAAGTACGTAGCAGCCGCTCGCGGGGCGCCACGGTGCGCTGCGGCGGTCGCAGCCGACCTGAACGTGCCGACCCTGCGCTGATCCCCCGTCGGCGGGGTCAGCAGCAGGTGCGCCGTGACCCGCTCGGCCGAGGCACCATCGCGGGCCAAGGCCTCAGCGGCCGCCGCGTGCCGGGCCTGGCGCTCTCCGGGCGCAAGGTCCTCATACAGGGCCGCACGCACGATCGGGTGCACGAACCCCAGGCGCTCAGCCGGAATGAAGACGTCCGCCCGCACCAGGTCATCTGCCGCCCCTCGGGCATCGTCCTGGCTCAGGCCAGACATCCGGCTGGCCAGCAGGGGCTCGCTGTCATCTCCGAGCACGGCGACCGCACGCGCCAGCTCGGTCGCCGCGGGACCGAGCGCAGCGAGCCGGTGTAGGACAAAACGGCTCACCACGGCCGGTCCCACGTCCTGTACTGCGCTCGCCGCGGCCGCCGACGGCTCCACCTCGGCGGCCGCCAGAGCTTTCAGTAGCTCCCGCAGGAAGAGCGGGTTACCACCGGTCGCCGTGTGACAGGCGCGGCAGAACTCCTCGGCAGCCTCGGCACCCAGGCGCTCCCGCGTCATCGTCACCGCGGCAGACTGGCTCAGCGGCCGTGGATACAGCGCGGCTGCGGCGGGACGCGAGGCCAGCTGCACCCACAACGCCCCCGCCTCGTCTCCACCGACATCTGGGGGGCGCCCGGTGAGCAACATCGTCACCGGCAGCCCCTCGATCCGCTGCGCCAGGTAGGCCAGGAACCGCAATGACTCCCGGTCGGCCCACTGGCAATCGTTGACCAGCACGAGTAACGGCGCTTGGTCGGCGATGTTCACTACAAGCCAGTACAGACTGTGCAGCGCCTCAAAGCCGGCACCATCATCCAGCGACCGCTGCTCACCTGGCTCGAACAACCGCGCCGCAGGACCAGCCGCGCCCGCAAACAAATCGGTCTGGCCAGATTCCTTGCTGATCACCGGCTCCAGCAGCTGGCGCACCACGCCGAACGCAAACGGCTGCTCAAGTTCCGAGCCCCTCGCCTCGAGCGGCATCATCAGTGCCCGCCCGGCCGCCGCGCGTGCTTCCCGCGCCAGCACCGTCTTACCCGCGCCGGCGGGCCCCTCGATCAGTAACAGCGCGCCCTCACCGGCACGTGCACGGTCAACCCCGTCACGCAGCGTCTCCAGCTCGCGTTCGCGCTCAAGCAGAACGCCCCCCGTAGCGAACGGCACCATTTGACGCTACTCCGCGCACCAGCAGCATGGCCAGGCAAAACCTGTGGGGAAACCTTCGGGGATCCTCCCTTGTAGGAGCGAAGGCGCCGCCAAGATCATGGCGCAGATGAAAACCGTCAGCGAGTTCAACAAGCTCAGGGTCCAGCTGTTCATCGAGGCAGTCCTCAACGAGGGACGGCTCGATCTGATCGACGAGCTCATAGCGGCCGACTTCGTTGGCCACATCCCCTGCGCCGAGCTGGACGTGACCGGTCCTGCAGGTGTGCGTCAGCTCGTGTCAAGCCACCGCCACGCCCATCCTGGCTTGTACGTCAAGATCGAAGACCAGATCGCTGAGGAGGACCGCGTCGTGACGCGCTGGCACGCGACGGTTCCGGCCCAAGAGGCTCCAGCTGTCTCCGCCTCGGCCGGGCGCACCGCGTGCTACGCCGGAATCTCGATCACCCGGCTCCTAGCAGGAAAGCAAGTCAACTCCCACACCGAATGCGCCACCTCATCGCCAGCCCGGCCCTGGCGGGTCTGCCAATAACACCAAATCTGAGGCTTAACCCACCACCAGCTACTGGTCATACAAGCCGCGCCCTCGGCCCGGAGTTGGGCATGCTCGTGGTCGCCGCCAGATTCGGCAACCGTGCTGGTTGCAGACATTGCCGATCTCTGTGACCGGTTGCGAGTGGACGCCTGTGCGCGCGCCGAGGAAGCTCCCGGACGCGCTCGGCGGCATGACCGACGGGAAAGCTCTAGCGGTCTGCACCGGCGGGTTAGAGACCGAGGTAGGTGCGGACGGCTTGTTCCAGGCTGGCCATCTCGGAGCCAGCCAGGCGGCCCCGGCGGCGGTGGAGCCTGGGCATAGGGATGGTGTGCAGGTCGGTCGCGTTGGCGTAGCTCTCGGCGTACTCGGTCAGGCCCGCCTCGGTGCCCAACGGAACGTGGGTATACCCGGGACCCGCGGTTCCGGTCACCAGTACTGCGGCTCCGCCGTGGAATCGGTGGCCGCCACCGTCAGCCTCCAACTCGCGTCCGGCCTGGCGACCTCAACCGGTCACCGATGCCCCGTCCAGTCAGACCCGGAGATGGAAGTCCCGCAGCCACTGCGAAGCGCCTGGATGAGGCGGTCCATGGTGAGTGACACACGGGAGCCGGGCAAGCTCCCGGCCGAGCATGCTTGCCCTGTTGCCGCTGCGTGTGGGTGACTGGAGGTCCACGCGCCGCGCACTCGTGAGAGGCTAGCCAAGGCAATCGTGGGAGTCGTTGGGCCCTCGTCCCCCGGGCGGGCGCCGCATCCAGAACGAAGAAGGTCGAGATGGCGCAGGGCACGGTGAAGTGGTTCAACGGAGACAAGGGCTACGGCTTTATCGAGGTTGAAGGTGGCCAGGATGTGTTCGTGCACTTCAGCGCGATCACCGGCGGCGGCTACCGCAGCCTCAACGAAGGGCAGAAGGTCGAGTTCGACATCACCCAAGGCCAAAAGGGACCCCAGGCGGAGAACGTTAGGGTCATCGGCTAACTCAACGGCTGCCACCGCAGCTGAGGGGTGCCACTCCGGGTTGCAGTAACGTGCGGGTCGGCTGCTCCCGGCAGCTACCTGATCCCTGCGCCGAAGCTGAGCCGCTGCCCGCGGCTCCGCTCGGAAGGGCGCGCTCAGACTGTGCCGGAATGGTCACTCGCATCATGTGGCGCCACCCTCTGCGCATGCCGCTGACGGAAGAGGTGGTCATGGCAACCGAATTGGTGCTGCTTGGGACGGCGGGCGCGCCCATGCCCGTCGCCGGCCGCGGGGGGATCTCGTCAGCACTCGTCGTCAGTGGGCGGGTCTTCGTCATCGACTGCGGTCGCGGATCACCGTCCGCCTTTGCCGAGGCTGGGCTCGCCTTCCCTCGCCTGGAAGCCGTGTTCCTCACCCACCTGCATGCCGATCACATCGGTGACCTGCCCGGCATGCTCCTTTATCCGTGGGGCGTCCGCGACGGCGACACCGGCCCGCTCCCCCCGGTCCGCGTTTACGGGCCGTCGAGACCCGAGGTGGTGCCGGTAGGTGATGCCACCTTCCATCGGGAGACAACGATCCGCCCAGACCTGCCGGCCCCTGGCACAACGGACCTGGTCGAGAGCATCCTCGCCGGCTACGCCTACCACCTGAACGTCATGCCGCTGGACGCCCGCATGCCGGACGCGGGCCAACTCGTCCGGGCCATCGACGTCGTTCCGGCGTGGACCGAGCACAGCATCCAGATTCCAGTCGTCGTCTTCGACGACGGAGCTGTCCGGGTCACCGCCGTCGCGGTGATGCACGGCCGGGCGGTTCCGGCTCTGGCGTACCGGTTCGACACCGCAGACGGCTCCGTCGTGTTCTCGGGCGACACCGCCGTGAACGACGATCTGATCACGCTGGCCCAGGGCGCCGATATCCTCGTCCATCAGGTTGCCGACCTCAGCTACCTCGGGCGGCACGGCTTCACCGGTGCTGCTCTGGAGCGGATGGCCGCGCTGCACACCGATGTCACCGAGGTCGGGGGCGTTGCCGAACACGCACGGGTCCGCGAGCTCATCCTCAGCCATTACCTTCCGGCTGAACCGGATGCGATCACCGATGCGGACTGGGCACAGCGCGCCGGGCAGGGCTTCAGCGGGACCACCACCGCAGGCCGCGACGGCCTGCGCAGAACGCTCCCTGGCGCTGTGTCGTGATCACCTCGAGGGCCGCGCGGTGCATCCGGTCACCGCCGGCCAGGGTTCCCAGATGGGCTATCTGGTTTTGGTGAATAGCCAGAAGACAGTTCCGGTGCCCGCTCCATAGGCGAGGTGGCCGGTGAGGTCTATGGCGAGGGTTTCGGCGTCGTATTCCCAGATCGGCTTGTAGAGCCCGGCTTCGGGGAGGACGAGGTAGCCGGTGACCCACACGGCGGCACCGACGGCACGCCATAGACGGGACGGGGGCTGCGGAGGGATCCGGCCAGGATGCCGTAGAGCGCCCCCCACGCCGATCCGTAGGACCAGTGCGCGACGGTACTGAGCAGCCACGCTGAGCTGTCGGGGAGTTCGCGCTTGGTGAAACCCTCGATCACCCGCTTGGCGACCAGGCCGGGGGCCGGAGCCTTGTCCCAGCTGTTGACCGGGGCGAACTCCCATGCCAGCGGGCCATCCTTGCCGCCGCCGCGGCGGTACCTGAGGTAGTGGACCGTGTCCAGGCAGACCGTCCCCACCGCTCCGGCCAGCACCCCTCCGATGACTGCGGCGAGCGGTGTGATCGGGTGCTTTCCCATGCTCATGTTCACCTCTCCGCAGGCCAGGGTCCCAGGGCGTGTCATCGCGCCCACCGCAGCGCCGACGGGCAGATCCTCAGCCGTGAGGCCGCGAACCACGTCCATCTCATTGTTCCCACGGCCCCCGCCAGGACAACCCCCAGCGACTGTCGCGGGCGAGGTATCTGGGTGTTTCCGCGGACCTCCCGGCTCATCGGGGGACGAGGACGGCCGGATCGAAGACCAAGGCAAGGCCAAGAGTTCCGCAACGGATTGAAAAAGCGACCGGGGCAACGTGGATGGGTAGGACCAATCCGGTGGCATTGCCTGCCGCTACTTCGCCCAGCAGGTGAGGGAGCAAAACAATGGCCAATACGGTGGCTGACATTGTGGTCGCGACGTTGAAGGCGGCGGGCGTTCAGCGGGTGCACGGGCGATCGTGATCGGGAGTGCTGCGTGCGCGGAGAGGGCCAGAATGACCAGATGAGCACGGCAGCGATCACCGTCCTTAGTGGCGACGGAGCGGAAGAGGCCGAAGCCCTCAGTCGGCTTCTCGCGCAGGTATCCAGCAGCGCCGCTCCGCTTACGCCCGAGCGCGTCCGCGAGGTCTTGCGAACGCCGTCGACATCAGTCCTGGTCGCCAGGCTCGACGGAAAGATCGTCGGCATGGCCCTGCTACTGACCCTTACGACCCTGTCCGGTGATACCGGTTACGTCGAGGAGGTGGTCGTTGACAAGGCAGTTCGCGGCCAGCACATCAGCACCGCGCTCATGCAGAGCCTGCTCGATCTGGCCGCTCAGAAAGGCCTGCGGTTCGTGGACCTGACGTCGCGACCCTCCAGAGACATCGCCAACAACCTCTACCAGTCTCTCGGGTTCCAGGTGCGAGCGACCAACTGTTACCGCCACAGTCTCGACACCCGCCCCGAGTGAAGAAGAGTGCCGATCGGTCATGGCTACCAGCTGTGGCCGCTGCCTCGTACAGGCATGCATAGCGAGCCTCACGTCGGGTAGCAAGGCCGGTACGTCAGCCAGAGGTGATGCGCAGTGTGGTGGCAGTACATCATCATCGCGGCGGTAATCCTGCTCGGGATTTACGGATTCCTGGTTTTCACCCGGTTCGAGACGCGGAACCTGAGCCGGCGGACCAAACGGACAGCCGCAGACCTGTATCCCCAGTACGCCGACTCCCTGCGCAAGCAGCGCCGGTACGCCAGACAGCACGGCGGGGAGTGGACAAGCGACGACGGTGGCTACTCTCGCGAGCCCGAAGACACCCGGCCACAGGAGCACGGCAAGGCTGCCTCTGACGGGTCCGCCAGCGGTTCGGCTTAGCATCCGTAGCAAGCCAAGCACCGATGAGTGAACCGCCGCTTCTCCTGCCCGAACCCGTCCTATGAGGGAAACCCACCCGGCCTCTTGGCGGTCCTGGACTTGGTGGGCTACGTGGTGCGGGTCACGTGCAGGAGACCGTGATGCCGGGCGCCGTGTCGCCGCTGGTGATGCGCTGGTCGCCGGGGAACGTCCAGCCGGCGCTCCAGCCGTTGAGTGGGTCGGAACCGGTGTTGCGGACCACGACCTGTCCCTGGAATCCACCCGGCCACGCGGACACCGTCGAGTAGCTGGCCGAGCACGCACCCGAGCCGTTCGGGGCCGGCGTAGCGGTCGGCGTCGGGGCGGGTGCGGGGGTCGCGGTGGGTGTGGGGGCCGGGGATGAGCTAGCGCCGGCCACGTTCACCGCGAAGGAGCCGGTCGCCAGGCCCGCGCCGCCCCGCCAGAGCTCGAAACCGGTCTCGACGTCAATGAGGTAGCAGGAACTGGACATGTAGCCCCGGCTGACCGCGTCCTGAGCCAGCGTCCCGACATCTAGGTCGCTGACCGAAGTAGAGGACGTGGTCATGTCGTAGGTGACCGTGTCGCCGAAAGACTGTGAGCCCTCCCACACATTGAAGCTGTTGCCGCCGAGGCTGACATCGCTGGCGACCTGTGAGCCGAACGACTGGACGGTGCCGTTGTGGTTGAGCCAGACCATCAGCTCCGCGCAGTTGGGCTGACCCGAGGTGGCGGGCGTGGTTGAACCAGATGTCGTAGGCCACGTCGTAGTCGCTGCTGCCGCCGGGCTGAGTGGTGCTCCAGCTCGTGGTCACCCTGCCGCGCGCGCGCTGGTGAGCACCAGGGCCATGCCGCCGCCGAGGACCACGGCGAGTCCGGCGACGCCCGCGAGAAGAGACCTCCTGCTGGGGATTTTCGGATGTGCTGGCAGGTTCCCGCCTCCCCTCCGGTGCGCGGACAGGCTTGGCCGCAACGCCTCACGAGCTGATGCAGGCATACCCGCCGCCGGGCAGGACGATCATGTGCGTGCTGGCTACCGAGGTATTCATGGTCAGTCCTTGTCGGGGAGTGCGCAGCGATACCGCCGCCTTGGCCCCGGGAGGGCCAGTGCAGCCCGCGGGTGCCGCCGCCCACTAGGTCACCCGCTGAGCCGGGCCGCCGTCCCGCGGGCCAGGGCCGCGTCGAGCAGGGTGGCCGCGGCGGCGCGGGCGGTGGCGGCCGCGGCGAGGTCGTTGTCCATCCGCGCGGACTGCCCGCTGCCGTCGTAGAGCAGGTGCAGCTGGCGGGCGAGGACCTCGGGCTCGGGCACGCCGGCCTGCGCGGCCAGCTCGGTCAGCAGCGCGCGTACCCAGCGGCGGTAGGCCTCGGCGGCCTGCTCGGCCAGGTCGCCGGGATGAGATTCCGCGCTGGCCCGGGCAAACGCGCAGCCGCGGTAGTCCGGCTGGGCGAACAGCTCCCCCTGGCCTTCGAACACGGCCAGCAGGCGCTCGCGCGGGGTGTCGTAGCGTTCCACCGCCTGCGTGATGCGCTGGGTGACGCTGGCATGCCGGGTCTCCAGGTAGGCACGGACCAGCTCGTCCTTGCTGCCGAAGGTGTTGTACAGGGAGGCCTTGGCCACGCCGGCCTGCTCAATGATGCGGTCGATGCCGACCGTGTGCACGCCCTCGTTGTAGAACAGCTCGTTGGCCGCGGCCAGCAGCCGCTCGCGCGCCGACGGCCGGGCCGCGCTCGCTTCCTTGACAGCCACTGTGATGGCCACCTTTCTAGACAGACTTGTCTATCGTATGCCCTGGGCCGGGGCGGCGGCTGGCTCCGCGGCGCGGCCGGGCCGGTTCTTCAGCAGGCCGAACAGGGCCAGCGCAGCCAGCGCGATCACCGCGGCGCCGTAGTAGCGGGAGGTGGTGATCAGCCCTCCGCCGTGCACCACACCGAACCCGGCCAGTACGGCGGGCACGCCCAGCCCAAGGTAGGACACCACGTAAAGCAGCGAGACCAGGCCGGCCCGCTCGTGCGCCGCGGCCAGCGGAACCACCATGCGGATGCCGCCCTGGAAGCCGCTGCCGAACCCGGCGCCGGCGATCGCGGAGCCTGCGAAGAAGACCGCGGCGGACCCCAGGCTCACGGCCATGACGGTCACGGTCACGCCAATGATCAGGGCCAGGATGCCGAACAGCATCACCGTCCGGGCCCCGGCCCGCCGCAGCACGATGGTCGCGACAACGGCCGAGGCGGCCAGCACGAACAGACTCAGGCTGCCCAGCACCACGTCGCCCGAGCCGGTCAGCGTGTGCACCAGCGCCGGGCCGAGCGCGCCATACAACCCAGCCAGAGCCCACACCGCGAACAGCACGGGCACGGCGGCCAGCACCGGGGCCCGCAGCGCCCGCGGCAGGGCGATCTCCGGCCGCACGCTGGCCAGCGCGCCCGGTGCCCCGCTGACTGTCTCGCGCATCGCGGCGATTGCGGCCGCCTGCAGGGCGAGCACGCCGATCATGGCCAGGTAGATGAGGTGGGTAGGGTCAGGCAGAAAGCTGACCGCCAGCGCGGACAAGATCGCGCCGCTCGCGCTGCCCATGCCCGGTGCCACCGCGTTGGCGAAGGTGCCGAGCTCGCGGTCCATGTCCAGCATGGCTGCGCCGATGGCGCCCAGGGCCGCGCCGGTGGACAGGCCCTGCACCACCCGGGCGGATAGCAGAGCAGGCACGCCGGCGGCGGTGGCGAAGATCACCAGCGAGCTCATGTGCACAGCGATCGCGGTCAGCAACACCGGTCGGCGCCCGACGTGGTCGGAGAGCTTGCCCAGGGTCAGCAGGCCGGCCAGCACCGCGATCGCATACACCCCGAACACCACCGTGGTGGTGATCGGCGTGAAGTGCCATTTAGCCTGGTAGATCGCGTACAGCGGGGTGGGTGCGGCGGAGGAGGCCAGGAGCGCCACGATCAGCGAGGCGAACACAAACACGGCCGGCCGCCCGCTCAGCCGGTGACTGCCCCGCCCGCGCAGCCAGGGCCCGTGCGCGAACGGGTCCGCCGGAAGGGCTGCGGCGGTCTCGCTGGCCGGACGGCGGACCTGCAGGACCTGGGAACTCGCGACTCGCGGGGAGGGTGCTGCCTGAGCGATGCCTGCTCTTGGCCCTGCCGCGTAGTGCATCGTCATGTCTGGCTCCGGTCCTACTTGAGTAGACAGGTCTGTACACTTGAAATAGTAGACAGACAGGTCTAATCAGTCAAGGTCGCTCGGCATGCTGAGCAAGAGAACCCCATCTGGCATCCCCGGTAGAGGCGCTACTCGGCTGCGTCCGATGGGTGGCTGGGTGGCCCAGGACGGAGCACGTTTGCACTGGTCAGGGACGGATGGTGCGATGCCTCAGCCGCCCGGACCGGCCGTCGCTGGGCTGGGCGTGGCCGCGGGGCCTCACGCGGTGACCCGCGCACCCGGCCACCCGGCGAGCTCCGCCAGGTCGCGCTCGGCCGGGCTGGCCGAACGAACCTCCGGCTGGCACCCACGGGAAGCTGCCGCCCGGGGCGGCGGCGATCAAAGCTGGCACGTCCCGCATCGCCCACGTCCTAACCGCGCCGCCGGGACCGGCGACCTGGATCGGCGCGGTGAGCTGGAACGCGAGCGGGGCAGGCACAAGGCCCCGGCTGGTTCATCAACCGCTGGTTGAACGCTACGCCTGCCCCGGGAAACCCCCGAACCCGGTGTCAGTTACCGGGCCAGCCCACGCGCGGCCGCACCCAGGGGTCCGGCAAAGTCATGAAGTTAGGCCGTGACCTGCGGTGTCATAACTGCCGTGATGTGCCCGGCGGGTTCGAGGGTGGCGGGCGGGGCCCGGGCGGAACGATGGAAGCTCTCACACTCACCGTCGTCTGCCACGAGGGACGCCCGCCCGCTCATGCCATCTTCCTCCTGACGGCTGCTGCCGGCAGCCGGTACCTTCTTGATCTCCTTGCCCAGCTCCCGGACCCGCGGAAGAGACGCGGGCGGCGGCACTCGCTGGCCGGGCTGCTTGCCGTCGGCATCGCGGCGGTGAACGCGGGCTCAAGGTCGTTCGCCGCGATCGGCCAGTGGGCCGCCGATGCCGGGGCGGACGTGCTGGCCGGGCTCGGAGCGGTCCGCGGGCCGGCGGAGGAGTCCACGTTCCGGCGCACGTTCGCCCTGATCAGCGCGGACGTGCCCGGCCAGGTCATTGGCGCCTGGCTTCACACCAGGGCGACGCAGGCCGGCGGCCGGCTGGTAATCGCGGTCGACGGCAAGGCCGTCCGCGGCGCCCGGAACGGGGAAGAGAAGGCCCCGCATCTGGTCGCGGCCCTGGCGCACGGTATCGGCGCGGTCCCCGGCCAGGTCGCCGTGGACGCGAAGTCCAATGAGATCCCTGCCGTCCGGGAACTGCTGAAAGCGTTCACTGACCTGGCCGGGGCGGTCATCACGGCCGGCGCCCTGCACACGCAGGGCGACACCGCGCAGGCCATAACCGGCCGGCACGCCGGCTACGTGATGACCGTCAAGGCCAACATGCCGACCCTGTACAAGCAGCTGAAGAAGCTGGCCTGGATCCCCGCCCTCCGTGAGCAGGGACCACGGCCGCCGGGCCCGTCGCACGATCAAGCCGGCCGCCCAGGTCGCGCAGGTCCGCCGCACGGTCACGAGAAAGGCAAGAAGACCGTCGAGGTCGCGACGCCGATCCCGCCACCCTGGCGGCCTGGGTCCGCGGCCACTGGGAGATAGAAAACCGGCTCCACTGGGTCCGCGACGTGACTTATCAGGAGGATAAATCGCTGGTCAGGACAGGAAACGCGCCCCGTGTGATGGCCTCGCTGCGCAGCCTGGCCATCAGCCTGCTGCGCTTGGACGGCCACGCCAACATCGCCGCCGCTAACCGCCACCACGCCCGCGACCCGCAGCGGACGCTAAAGCTGCTTCAAACTGCATGAGCGGCTTTGCCGTGTCCCTGGCGGCTGGCCTGCCGTTGTGAGAAGCCCGCTCAGGGCGCCTGCCGCGCCGAAGACCGGGACGCCCGGCTCAGCCGCGGTCGTGGAGGGTCACCTGGTAGCCGTCGGGGTCGGCGAACGTGAAGGTGCGGCCGAACGGCCCGTCGACGGGCGCTGAGACGATCGTCGTGCCGGCGGCGGCGAGGGCGTCGTGGATGTCCTGCGCGTCGGGGGCGTGCAGCCACAGCGCCATCCCCTGGCCCGGCTGCGCGATCGCGTCCAGGTCGGTGCCCGCGACGACGTCGCGGACGGCGAACGCGATCGGCTTGGTGCCGAACACGACGGCGTGCGGCGGTCCTGCGCCGGAGCGCTTCAGCCCCAGGTACTGCTCGTAGAAAGCGGCGGAACGCTCCAGGTCGCGCACCTGCAGTGAAATGAAGTCGGGTCCGGTGACGGCCACGATTCCTGCCTCCTCATTGGATGTCAGTCTTCTGACACACCACAATGTATGTCAGACTACTGACATGAGTCAAGGCGAGCCCGGAATCGAGCTGGACACATCGCTGGGGTACATGCTGAAGGCGGCCGCGAGCGCCCTGCACTCTGCCCTGGAGGCCGTGCTGAGGCCGCTCGGCATGACGATCACCCACTACGCCTGCCTGGAGCTGCTCGCCCAGCGGCCGGGCCTGTCGAACTCCGAGCTTGCCCGCGGCGCCTTCGTCACCCGGCAGTCGATGAACGTGCTCCTGCAGGCCCTCGAACGCCAGGGACTCGTCGTCCGCCCGGCACAGGCACCCGTCGGCAGGGCCCTGCCGACCGAGCTGACCGCCCGCGGGCGCCGCCAGCTCAAGGTGGCCAGCGCCGCGGTTCGCCGCGTCGAGCAAGACATGCTGGCCAATCTGGATGCCAGCGAACAAGATCAGATGCGGCGCCTGCTCACCGCGTGCATCGCCTCACTGACCGAACCGCCCGCATCGGCGACGTAACTGCTCCGGAATTTACGACTTTGCCGTGTCCCTGCGGCCGCACCGGCTGGTGACGCGTTCGCGCCCGCGGCAGGTGGTGGTGGTGGTGGTGGTGGTGCCACAGGTGGATTTCCCATGCGGCGCGCTCTTCCGCTGCCCCCGGTAATGTGTAAATATCGTACTACGATACTTCTGCCCAATCCTTAACCGCATGGAGGTCTTAGTGTCCCTAACGCTGCTGGGTGCCACCGTTGCCTTGCCCGCGTCGCCGTTCCCGCCGCTGGCCCTCGGCTTCTTCGGGCTCGGCACCGGATACCTGATTTACGGGCCGCAGGAGTTGTTCGGCTGGCCGCAACGCGATGGCGGCGTTGACTTCGGAACCGGCATGTGGGGAATCTGGATGCCGGGCTTCTGCCAATTCCTCACCGGAACCTACCTGTTCCTCGGGCTCACGCTCTTCGGCACGTTCACCTCCATGCCGCCGCTCTATATGGCGGCGCTGGCCTTCAGCGCATACGGTGTGCACTGGTTCGCAATCGGCTGGAACCGTCTGCGGCAGGCCGACCCGCGCGCAAACTTCGGCATGGCCGTCGCGTTCACTCTCATTTCCGTTCTCGGAATAGTCGTATTCGGCAAGGCCAAGGACTATCCCGTCATGGGCCTGTTCATCGGCCTGACCTGCATTTACGTGTCCGACATTGTTGCCAGCCTCGGCGCCAGCGCGCCGGGCCTGTCCAGGCTGGGCACCAGGCTTCTGGGGTTCTTCCACCTGGGCACCGGCATCTTCCTGATGTACCTCATGTTCGCCACCGTGCTGGACCTGGTGTTCAAGTACACCCTGTATCTGTGAGGGCCCCCGCAAGCCTGGACCGTTATCTTGGGGCTGCGGTTGACGAGTCGGCCGGGGCGTTGTGCCTGCCCGGCCTGGCGTCTCAATCTGGCGCGAGATGGCCAGCGGGCCCGCGCCTCGCCCCGGCGGCCGATGTCCGCCCTGATGGGCCTTTTCCCGTGGTGTGACGCTCCCAGGCGGATGCGGCCCGCGCCGAATCGCCCAGGTCTCCGGCGCGGGCTGCTCAGCCATCTCCCGCCTCTTTGTCCCTGCGCGACCAGCGGGGTGTCAATCGGAACTCCTGCCCCGGGGCAGGTTTGGATCGCGGATACGCGGCAAGGCCGCTTCTACTGCGACCACGCCAGGTCACAAAGGGCTGGAGGGTTCTCTCTCGAAGGTGCCAGCGCGACCGCGAGGTTGCCAGGTGAGGGGGTCAGGCGGTGCGAGACTCAAGAGCGCCCGACGCTGCTGGCTTCGTGCACGCTGCGCTTGTCTACCGGACCCCGGCTGAGTTCACCGCTGGCGTCCTGCCGTTTGTCGAGGAGGGCGCCGCGGCCAGGGAAGCGGTCATGGTGGCATCACAGGGCGCCAATCTGCGGCTGCTGCGAGCCCAGCTGGACGGCATGGGCGAGCGGGTGGCGTTTGCCGACCTGACCAGCAGCGGCCCGAATCCGCGACGGCTGCTGGGCTGGATGCGGCAGATCATCGAACAGCATCACGGGCAGTCGGTCCGCTACGTCCACGAAGCGGCCTGGCCGTCACGGCGGCCGGAGGAGGTCGGCGAGGTCATCCGGCATGAGGCTCTGATCAACCAGATCCTGGGCAGCTGGCGGGTCAGCGTCCTCTGCCCCTACGACGCGGCACTCGGCCCGGATGTCATCGCCAGCGCGGAACGCACCCACCCCGTGGTGATGCGCGGCGGACGCCGCCAGGCCAGCCCCTCGTAGGACCCGGAGCTGCTGGTCCCCGACGACTACGACCGGCCGTTCGGGGACCTGCCGACGGGGGCCGCGATGCTAGCCCTACCGGGACGATCTCGCCCGGGTCCGCGCGTTCGCCGCCGGACAGGGCCGGCGGGCGGGGCTCCCGGACCGCCTGGTGCGGGATCTGGTCATCGCGGTGGGAGAACTCGCCGCCAACACGCTGGTTCACACGAGCGGCGCGGGCACTGTGGCCATCTGGGCCACCCCGCACGAGGTCATCTGCCAGGTTAATGACAGCGGCCGCATCGAGGATCCGCTGACCGGGCGGCTGCGCCCCGACCCATCCGACCCCGGCGGCGGGCGGGGACTATGGGTGGCGAATCAGCTGTGCGATCTGGTCGAAATCCGCACCGGCCGCAACGGCACCCAGATCCGCCTGCACATGCGCGTGCCGGCATGACACCACCCCTGTGCTACGCCCCGGCCGGCGGGGCCTGGGCTTGCGGATCGCCGCCGGCCGCGGTTCCACCGGGTCCGCCCCCGGGGTCTGGCGTGCTGGCCTGGCCGGGGGGTGTCCCAGCCAGGGCCGCTTCCAGGGCCGGGTAGATGGGGACCAGCTGGCCGACCCCCACGAGCGTGAGTATGCGCAGCACCGCCGTGGCTACCAGCCGGAGCTGAGTGCCGTTCGGTGCCGCCTGCCGGTAGGTGTTGACAATGGCCTGCACTCCGGCCGAATCGCAGAACGTCGTCCCGCTCATATCGATGACCACGACCGCCGCGCCGAGGCTCACCGCCGACAGCAGCCCCTGGCGGATCTTGCCGGCACTGACGGCGTCGATCTCGGCGGGCATGGCGACTACGGCATGTGGACCCACCCACCGGACCTGGCAGTCTTCGGTACGCATGGCTACCGCGTTCCTGGCGGCAGTCGCCGGAACATGAGCACTGCGATGTCGTCATGGGCCGGCTCGCTGCCCACCAGGGCGGCCATCACGGCGGCGCAGGCGGCATCGGCCGGCTGGGCTGTCACCGCCCGGCGCAGCAGGGCCAGGCCGTGGTCGATCGGGCGACCGCGGCGCTCGATCAGGCCGTCGGTGTAGAAGCACATCAGCGTGCCCGGGCTGATGTCGATGGTGGCTACCCGCCGCCGTGCACCGGGAGCCGCGCCAATCAGCAGGCCAGCCGGGACATCGGCCAGTTCTGCGGGCCGCCCGGCGGCCGCGATGACCGGTGGATAGTGCCCGGCCGAGCAGATGTGCACCCGGTCCAGGCCCGGGTCGAACACCGCGTAGGCCACCGTGGCCGCGGCACCGGGTTCGAAGTGCTGCATCTTGCGGTCCAGCCGGCGCAAGGTTTCCGCCGGATCACACGTGTCCAGGGCGTAGGCGCGCAGCGCGCTGCGCATCCGTCCCATGATCACCGCCGCCGGAAGGCCCGAGCCGATCACGTCGCCGATCACCACGCCCAGCTGCCCGGACGGGAGGGTGAACACGTCATACCAGTCACCGCCCACCGCGCCCTCGCCCGGGACGTAGCGGGCAGCCATCTGCGCCCCGCCGGCGGCTGGCGGCGCGGAGGGAAGCAGGCTGCGCTGCAGCGCGGTCGCCGCGACCCGGTCCTCCTGGGCCATCAGCGACTGCACCGCGGTGGCCGCCCGGTCCGCGGCCAGCTGCAGCAGCTCAACGTCCTCGCTGGTGAACTCGCGCGGTGTCAGCGACCCGATGTGCAGCACGCCGATCACCTTGCCGCTGGCGATCAGCGGCACGCCCATCAGGGCGCGGATCCCCTTCGACCACAAGATCGGGTTCAGCACCGTGCCGTGGTCGACGTGATCGAGGATCACCGGCCGGTGCTCGGCGGCGATCCGCCCGGCGAAGCCCCGCCCGACCGGGATCCGCACGCCCTGGCGCACCTCGTCCTCCAGTCCCGCGGCCGCCGTGGCGATCAGCTCCCCAGACGAGAAGTCCAGCAGCAGCACCGCGGCCGTGTCGGCCTGCAAGATTGTCCTGGTGCGCTCAAGCAGCTCGGCGAGCAGGTCATGGTCGTCTAGGCGGGACAGGGCGGCGTCCGTGATCACCTGGATGTCGCGGAGCCTGTCCTCCAGGTCGGCGCGGCTGACATGTACCGTCACCCTCGGGGCCTCCCCTGCGTCGGGGTGAATTCAGGCATGAGCGCTCGGATCTCGGCTGGAAGGACAGTTTTAACGTCGCGTGTCAGCGCCGGTCATGTGGTTGATGTGGCGTGGCGTTCGCGCCGGTCAGCGTGAGGAACGTCACGGCCGGCTCGAAGGTCTGCGCGATGGTGTGGCCCACCAGGTAGGCCTGGTAGGCTCGGTACCGCGCCATCTCCCATGCCTGCTCGCGTGGCGGGAGCGAGACGAGCGCCGATTCTGGGACACCCTTCCATGTCCAGCCCGTGATACGCCTGTTGGCCGGGCCCATCCCACCGGTTTCGATGACCTCGGCAAGCCAGGCCTGCCGGCCCATCCAGTTCCGGACAAAACGCAGCCCAGCTAAGGTCTGCTCGATCAGCCGGCGCTCCGCCGGGGCCTGGGCCGCCATCGCGGCGTCATAAGCCCCTGGGTGATGGCGCACCAGCGTGGCGTTGACCATGGTGACCCACCACACCGCCTCCCCGATCGCGGCGAACGCCCGCGACTGGTCCCATATCTTCATCCCGGGAAGCCGCGCGATCGCCTCGCTCAGCGCGGTGAGCGACCAGGCGAGCGCGCTCGCCTCGACCGCGGGGTCGCCCATGTGCTCGCGGTTCCACCCGGCCCGGCAGTCACCGCTGCAGAACCGGGCGTGCTCACGCTGGGGCACAAACACCGCGCCGCACCGCTCACAGGTGCGGCTATCGGCCACCAGGCCGTGCTCCCGCGCCGGGACTGGCCGGTCGGCCGTCGCCGTCGCCGTCGCGAAGCCCAGGTGAGGACCTGGGCGCCGGGGCCGGCCCGCGGCGGGGACCTGGGTCAGCGCCTGCTCGGGGGCACTGACGTGGGGGATGAGGCGGTCAAGGCCGGTGAAGGCGAACACGTGCCGGACGGCGCCGTCAGCGGGCAGCACCAGCCGCAACCCGCCGCCTTCGGCCACCGCCCGCTTGTGCGCCCGCACCAGCTCCCTCAGCCCCGCCGAATCGCAGAACTGAGTGCCGATCATGTCCACCACCACTGTGACGTGCCCGCGGGCATGCCATCTGAGAAGAATCACCCGCAGCTGGCCGACCGTGGTGGCATCGATCTCGGTAGGCGCGGTGACCACCGGCACGCCGCCAGCCATCTGGTAGCGATAGTTGATAGCAGACATTGATGCTCACCTCCCGCCCGTGGACCAGCGTCCGGGGAGCCGGGGTCGGCACCAGGTGAGGAGGCGCAGCCAACCCGGAACGCCGGACGGCTGGCTCGTCAACCGGTGCCGTCATTTTATCCGCGGGCAAGAGCATCTGTCTAGCTTATGAAGAGGGTCAGGGCAGGCAGGCCATCACAGCAGCTCATCAGCTGGAAAGCTGACGAAGTAATGAAGAAGGATTGCTGATCTTTGAAAGTTGGATCGAGGAGGCTTTGGCGGTGGCGGCTAGGATGGCCGGCATGGAGGGACCGGGCAGCCGCCCGATTTACAGCATCAGCGCCGTAGCGCGCATGGTCGGCGTGCCGGTTGCCACCCTCCGCACCTGGGAGGAGCGTTACGCGCTGGTGGTGCCGGACCGCAATGCGAGCGGTCATCGCCTGTTCAGCCGCGGCCAGGTCGAGCACCTCCAGTTCGTGCGGACGCGCATGGCCGAGGGAATGGGCGCGGCCGATGCTCACCGGCTCCTGGCGGAGCGCATGGGCACTGGGCTGCCCGTGGCTGCCCCGGATGGCCACCCGCCCCGCCTGCTGATTCTTCTCGCCGAGCATGACCCCTACGCCGCCGAGCTTCAGGAGTACTTCTTGAAGACCGAAGGGTTCGAGGTGGAGGTAGCGCTGGGCGACGAAGCCGCCAGGCGGTCATTCCTCGATAACCCTCCGTCGCTGGCGGTGGTCGAGCTGCTGATATCGGGGGGGTCCGGGTTCGGCCTGTGCCGCTTCTTCAAACAGGACCACAACGTGCCCATCGTCGCGGTCTCGGTGCTGGAATGCCAGGAGCAGGCCCTCGAGGCCGGGGCTGATGCGTTCTTGCGGAAACCGCTGGAACCGCTGCAATTCGTGTCCACGGTCAGGGACCTGCTGGGATCGAGCGCCTTCCTGCTGAGTCCCGGGCAGGAGGTCTCGCATGGATGACCGTCTGCTGAGCGGGCACGCACCGCTGGATGCCGTCCTGGGCGGCGGGCTGCCCGCCAATGCCATCAGCCTCATCATGGGCCGCCCCGGCACCGGCAAGACGATCCTGGCCCAGCAGTACGCCTTCCGGAACGGGCGGCCAGAGCGGCCCGCGATGTACTTCTCCACCGTCTCCGAGCCGCTGGAGAAGATCGCGCGGTTCGGCCAGAGCCTGACTTTCTTCGACACCGCCGCGATCGGGACATCGGTCTTCTACGAAGATCTCGGGGCGACCCTCCACCAAGACGGCCTCGGCGGCGTCGCCGAGCGGCTCGGCCGCACGGTCAGAGAACGCCGCCCCGGGCTGATCGTGATCGACAGCTTCAAGGCGCTGCAGGCATTCGCCGCCGACTACGGCGAATTCCGCAAATTCCTCCACGAGCTCGCCGGGCGGCTGGGGGCGTCCCCGGCCGCGAGCCTGTGGGTGGGCGAGTACGAGGACGCCGAGATCGCCTCCATGGCCGAGTTCGCCGTGGCCGATGCGATTCTCAGCCTCACCTCCGATCGGGTCGGGCAGCGGGAGGTCCGGTTCTTTCAGGTGAAGAAGCTCCGTGGCAGCGCGTTCCACTCCGGCCAGCATGCCTACCGGCTCACCGCCAGTGGTCTGCACCTTTTCCCACGGATCGCGGACGTCCCGATCGGCCAGGGCTACCCGTTGGGCGAAACCCGGCTCTCGTCGGGAATCTCCGTCCTGGACCACATGCTGGACGACGGCTTTTGGCCGGGAGCCTCAACCCTGATCGCCGGCCCGTCTGGCTCGGGGAAAACCCTCATGGGCCTGCACTTTGTGATGAATGGGGCACGCCAGGGTCAGCCGGGGGTGATCGCCACCTTGCAGGAGAACCCCACCCAGCTCCAGCGGGTGCTCGCGGGGTTCGGCTGGTCGCTGAGCGAACCGAACGTGGAAGTCATGTACCGCTCGCCGGTTGACATCTACATCGACGAATGGGTCCACGACCTGATGGGCACGGTCGAGCGGACCAAGGCACGGCGCGTCCTCATCGACAGCCTCGGAGACCTGCGGATGTCGGCCGGGGACGAGATACGGTTCTACGAGTTCACCTACTCGATCGTGCAGCGCTTCTCCCGGCAGGGTGTCAGCGTCCTGATGACATCGGAGATCCCGCACCTGTTCGGCTCCGAACGCATCTCGAACTCTGACGTCTCCCCGCTCGCCGACAACGTGGTCATGCTCGGCTACCAACGGGAACGCGACACGATCGGCCGCACGATAGCTGTCATCAAGACCCGCGCCAGCCGCCATGACCCCACGGTCCACAAGTTCGTCATCGGGCCACAGGGCATCGTGCTCGACGAGCCCCTCCCAGCCGCCGAGGACTCACACCAAAACGACAGCGGCCTGGCCAGCGTCCCCACCCCATAGCGTCCCCGTACCCGGCGGTCCGGCATCCGTTACGTTGATCACGGAAATGGCCGCCTGATCACGGGCGGTCCATGCCGGAGGGGAAGCACATGGCTCTGCTACTGCAGACCGGGGGCGCCTGCGACTTCGACCCGGGGCACCTGCTCGATGTGTGGGCCGGGCAGCGGCAACGATTCATCACGATCCTCCAGGGGTTCGGCCCCCGGGATTGGGCCGCCCCGACCCGGTGCATCGCCTGGTCCGCGCACGACGTGGTCCGCCACCTGTGCGACACCAACCTGAAGGCCGCCGCCACCGGGCCGGGTGACGACACCCTTGACATCAGCGCGGGCTACGACCCGAGGATCACGCCCCGCCAGTGGCTGACCGCATCGGCTGGTGAGCCGCCCGATGCCACGCTCGGCCGTTTCGTGGCGACGACCGGGGAACGGTTCGCTCTCGACCGTGCCCGGCTGGCCCAGGGCTCCAGGTTCGACGTCCGCCTGCCGTACGGGCCGATGGACTGGACGGTCCGGGTGCTGCCGGAAGGCCGTCACGCGCTTCTTCGAGTTGAACGTGTTCACCACGCCGGGGAGGTTCCGGATGGTCCCCACGATGGCCAACGGGCAGCCGGCGTTCGCCGCCTACCGGCGCGGCCGCGACGGCGCCTACGAGGCGCACGCCCTGCAGGTACTGACCGTCACCGCAACCGGGGTCGCGCGGCTCGTCGTCTTCCTCGACCCTGCCCTGTTCAGCGCGTTCGGCCTGCCACCGCGCCACGGCGCCGCCGAGGCCGCGCCGGCTGGGCGCTGACCCGCCCCCCCGCCATGGCCGTGCTGACCGGGGCGACGGGACTGCTGGAACAGGCGGTCGGCTACGCGCTGGCCACCACCGCGCTGGCCACCCCGCGGCTCCTGCCGCAGGATACGCCCTGCACCGGGTGGGACCTGCGGACGCTGGTCCTCCATGTCGGCGATTCGCTCGGCGTGCTGACCGAGGCCATGCACGCCGGCCAGGTCAGCCCCGGCCCGGCCCCGGACGGCGAGCCCACCACGGAGGCCGACCCCGTCTCCTGCCTGCGCCGCCAAGCGCGTGACCTCCTCCGGGCATGCGCCGCCAGTGCGGAAGAGCGCCTCGTCGCCATCGCCGACCGCGAGTTGACCGCGAGCATGGTCACCGCGGCCGGAGCCATCGAGATCGCGGTCCACGGCTGGGACATCTCGGCCGCGTGCGGCGGCCGCCGGCCGGTCCCGCCGGGCCTGGCCGCCGCGTTGCTGCCACTCGCCCCGCTACTCATCCCCCGCGCCAGCCGCGCAGGGCTGTTCGCCGACCCCGTCCCAGTGCCCGAAGCGGCTTGTCCCGGCGACCGGCTCGTTGCCTTCCTCGGCCGACGACCGCGGCCTAGCGGCAACGCCTGACTCCAGCCGCTCCAGCCTGCAGGCCTGCCCGCGGCGATTCCGGGGGTTCCGGCTGGTCTACATCAATAAGCCGCCAAACGACCGGCGGCAGGAACTGCAGTACACCGGGAGAATCGTTATGCCAAGCAATGACATCAAGGGCACGGCCGCGCTGGTCACCGGGGCCAGCCGGGGGTTCGGCCGGGGCATCGCCGCCGCGCTCAGCGGGGCGGGCGCGGCCGTCGTCGGAGTCGCCCGCGACGGCGCCGCCCTGGGCGAACTGCGCGCCGAACTCGGCGAGTCCTTCACCCCGGTGAGCGCCGACGCGGCCGACCCCAACGTGGCCGGGCAGCTCATCGACGCCTACCGGCCCGGCATCCTGGTGCTCAACGCCGGCGCCGCGCCGCTGTCACGCCCGCTCCAGCAGCACACCTGGGAGACGTTCAGCCGCAACTGGGACACCGACGTCAAGCAGGTGTTCCACTGGCTGCGCGAGGCGCTGCTCGCCCCGCTCGCGCCGGGCAGCACGGTCATCGCGATGTCCAGCGGCGCCGCCCTCCGGGGCTCGCCGCTCTCCGGCGGCTACGCCGGGTCCAAGGCCACGATCAGGTTCATCACCTCCTACGCGGCGGCGGAGTCGGAGCGTGCCGGGCTCGGCATCAGGTTCATCTCGGTGCTGCCGCAGCTGACCCCCGCGACCGAGCTCGGCGCCGCCGCGGTCGCCGCCTATGCCGCCCGCGAGGGCATGGACGTCGCCGCGTACCGGGAACGGTCCGGCCCGGCGCTGACCCCGGGGCAGGCGGGCGAGGCCTTCGTCGCCCTCGCCTCCGATCCCGGCCACGCCGCCGGTTCCTACCTGCTCACGGCCGCGGGCCTCAGCCCCGTGCCGTGACGACCGTTGGCCGCCGCCATCAGGGTGCCTGGGGCCGGGCTCACTCGCCGGCCGGATCACGGGCTCCGCGAACCGTGATTACCGCCAGCCCGAGGGCGAACACCAGCCCGGCACACACCGCCGCGCCGAGGTCGTGCGGCGGCCGGGCCGGCCAGAGCCAGGGGGTGGTCAGCGCCGGGCCGTGCCACTGGGTGTACAGCGCGTAGGCGCCGGCCACCAGGTAGCCGACCGGGCCTGCCCAGGCCAGGCCGCCCCCGAGAACGGCGGCGCACAGCAGGCCGAGGCCGGTCATCCCGGCCACGTTGCGCAGCACGTCGAGGACGCCGCCGGCCAGGTGCGCCCCGGTCCCGGCGGCGGCCAGCGCGGCGACTGCCGCAGCCGTCAGCGTCAGCACGGTGGCCAGCCGCAGGAACGGCAGCCACCGGCCGGTGACGCGTTCCGGCTCGCCGAGCGGGCTTACGGTGGTCACGGCGATGACCGCCGCGGACCCGGCCTCGAACACCAGCGGCAGCTGCAGCGCGCCGTAGCTGTCCCAGCTCCCGGCCAGCGCGATCCTCAGCCCGATGGCGCAGGCAGCTATGGTCATCACGGCCGCGGGAGCCCGCCGGCTGGCGGCATGCAGCCGCACCAGGCGCAGTCCGGCGGACGGTGGCCCGGCCGGCCTCGGCCTGCCTGGGCCTGCCGCCGCTGCCGTCGCCCCGGACACCCCACCGGCGGTCATGGCAGCTGGGCCAGGGTGACCTGGCCGGCCCGCAGCGCGGCCAGGTGCCGCACCAGCCAGGTGTGCCGGGCAGGGGCTGGCAGCGCGGCGAACCGCCGGGCCGCGGCATAGGCCGACGAGCCGGGCGCCGGCCTCGATCGGCGGCGTCCCGGGTTGGATGCCTGGCGGGATCCCTGGCGGCGGCCCTTGAGCCGGCTGGCCGGCCGCCATCATCAGCGCCGCCGTGACCGCCTGCTGCGCCGCCGATGCGCCCGGGCCGTCGCGGGTGACACCGGCCACGATGGCGGGAGCGGTGCTTGACCGCAGCGCGGCGGCCAGCGCGCTGGTGGTCATGGGGGGGCCCGAGCAGCTGATCGGGCAGGAGCAGGCGGAGCACCGGCGGCCTGCCGCCGAGGGGTGGGCCAGGCAGGCCGACGCTGACGGCGTTGCCTGTTCCCTGCCGGTAGACCGCGGCGGCCTGGCTGACCCGGGCCGGCGCGCCGGGCAGGCCGGCAATCTCAGTGAGCACCGGCGCGAGGGCGGCCACCGTGGCCGGCAGGTAGCCGGCGTAGGCGGGGTTCAGGCAGACCGGGACCGGCGTGTGGCTGCAGACCGGGGTGTAGCGGACCGGCCGGTCGCTGGCCGCATCGTGCAGGGCCGGGATGGCGATCATGCCGTGGGCGTCCAGTTTGCCGGTGCCGGCCAGCGCAACGGCGGTCCCGGCCACCAGCAGGCCGGCCGCGGTGATGGCCGCGGCGATGGCCGCGGCGGGCCGGCGCAGCCATGTACCGCCGCGGCCCCCGGGCAGGGCCAGCGCGCCCAGTACCGCCACGGTGAGCCCGGCGAGGAACATCACCTGGGCGATGGGGAGATCGGGAAGATAGGGGTAGAAGGTCGCCGCGCCCGCGTCGGACCCGGCGTCCCAGGGACCGGAGACCAGCGGCGAGATCTGCCAGTACGACTGGCTGCCGTGGATCAGCTCCGTACTGAGCGCGAGCACGAAGAACGCGCCGACCGCGGTCAGCGGCGCGGTGAACCGGCCGGGGAGGAGCGTCCCGGCGGCGAACCCGAGCGCGGACAGGGCCGGCAGGCTCGCGGCGGCAACCGCGGCCGGCCACCACAGCGGACCGCCCCAGGCGGCCTGCCGCGCGGTCGCCCCGTACAGGACGGCCACACAGCCCAGATAGCCAACCAAGGCCCAGCAGGTGGTGGCGGCCCAGGCGGCGAGCAGGCGTGCCCACCGCGGACGGGCGGCGATCGCCACCAGGTCGGCGGTGTGGCGGCGGCCTTCCCGCGACCCCGTCCACGCGGCCGCGCCGACCACCGGCCACACGAAGACCAGCAGGGCAGCGGGTTGCATGGCCAGGGCGCGCAGGTTCCACAACGGCGGCATGGCCATGACCTTGCGGTAGGTGGTGAGCCAGAACAGCGCGGCGGCCACCGGCAGCAGCCACAGCATCGCGTTGTGGCGCAGTTCCAGCCGCAGCAGCCGCCCCGCCGCCGGCCAGCGCCCCGGCTTGGCCGGCACCGGCCGGGAGGCGGCCGCAATGCCGGCCGTCATGACCGTGCCGTCGCGAGGACTGCGCTGTACCCGCGCTCCAGCGGAGCATCGCCGGTGGCGTGTCCCTCGCCCCGGACGGCCAGGTCGCCGGGCGTGCCGTGGAAGACGATCTTCCCCTGGTCCATCAGTGCGACCTGCGCGCAAGCGGCCCCGACGTCCTCGACCAGGTGCGTGCTGACCACGACGGTGGCGCGCCCGCCCAGCTCGCGCAGCAGGGACCGGAACGCCACCCGCTGCTCCGGGTCCAGGCCGGCCGTCGGCTCGTCCAGCAGCAGCAGCTCGGGCTCGTTGACGATCGCCTGCGCGATCCCGGCCCGGCGCAGCATCCCCCCGGACAGGGTCCGCAGCCTCGCCTTCGCCTTGCCGCCGAGCCCGGTCCGCTCAACCGCCGCCGCCACCGCGGCCGGGATCCGCGTCGCCGGGACCTCCTTCAGCAGGGCGAAGTACTCCACGAACTCCGCCACCGTGAAGCCCGGGTAGTAGCCGAGGTTCTGCGGCAGATAGCCGAGCCGTCGCCGGATCTCGCGCCGCGGGCCGTAGCTGCCGGGATCGCGGCCGAGCAGCCGCAGCCGGCCCGACGTCGGCGGGATCGCCGTGGCCATCATCCGCAGCAGCGAGGTCTTGCCCGCGCCGTTGGGCCCCAGCAGACCGGATACTCCCGGGCCGGCCCGCAGGTCGACCCCCGCCACCGCCGTGGTCCGGCCGAACCGGCGGCTCAGGCCGGTGATCTCCACGTTCATGATCGCCTCCCGGAACAGGTATGGGACATTGCGCGGCGCGTAAGAAAGGCACCATGTCCAAGCTGTCCGGCGGGACCGGGCTGGGTCGTCACACCGCGGAGCCGGATCCGCGGTCATACCACGCAGGTAGCCAGGGCCGGTCCAAGGGTGGACTGATACCTGGGTATGACAACGCTGGCGTGATGAGCGGGGAGCACCCGGCGACCTACCCTGGGGATCGTGAAACGGATGCCCGGCATCCCGCTGGCCAGCGGCGTCGACCGGGGGGCGGCACGCGCCGCGGCCCGGCGGGCGTGGCGCGGGCTGATCCAGCTCCTGACCGGCCCCGATCCGTCGTCGGTGTGGCGATGGCGCTCACCGCAGCAGCGCCGGGCCGCCTACGCCGCGCTCGGGGTGGCGACGCTCGCGCTCTGCGCCGTCAATCTGGCCGGGATCGCGACGCTGGGGCAGCTGCTGCTGGCCGTGCCGGTGGTGGCGCCGCTGCCGCTGGCGGCCCGGTATCCGATGCTGGCCTGGCGGATCGGGTGGCTCGCGCTGCTGCTGGTCCCGCTGGTGCCCGCCGCCTGGCGGGGCGGCTGGCCCTGGGGCGCGGGGCAGATCCTCGCGCTGCTGGGGGCGTTCTGCCTGGCCGGCATCCGCCAGCGGCGGCCGGCGCTGTGGTGGATGTGGGCGCTGAGCCTCATCCCATGGTGGCTGTGGCTGGCCGCAGACGTGCCGAACCTGAACGGCCCGGCCGGCGCCACCATCATCTTCACCGCGGTGGCGGTCGCGGTGGACAGCATCGGTTCCCGGCTGCGCGCCCAGCACGCCCTGGCCGCCCAGGCCGAGCGCACCGAGGCCGAGCGGGCGCAGCGGGCCGTGCTGGAGGAACGCACCCGGATCGCGCGGGAACTGCACGACGTGGTCGCCCATCACCTGTCGCTGATCGCGGTCCGGGCCGAGACCGCGCCCTACCGCCTCCCCGGCCTGCCCGAGGCGGCCCGGGCCGAGTTCGGCTCGCTGAGCGAGGAGGCGCGCGAGGCGCTGGCGGAGATGCGGCGGCTGCTCGGCGTGCTGCGGGACGACCAGCCCGCCGCCCGCGCGCCCCAACCCCAGCTGGCCGACCTGCCCGCGCTCATCGACGCCGCCCGGCAAGCCGGGGTATCGGTCGAGCTGTCGGCACCCCCGGCACTGGGCCGGGTGCCCTCCGGCGTTGGGGTGTGCGCCTACCGCATCGTGCAGGAATCGCTGTCCAACGCCAGCCAGCACGCCCCCGGAGCCGCCGTCACCGTATCGGTCGGCCATGATGACGGCGCGGTCCTGCTCCGGGTGGCCAACGGGCCCGGCGGGCCCCCCGCCCTGGCCGGGAACGAGCACCGGACCCGGTCACGGGCTCACCGGGATGCGCGAGCGGGTGGCCCTGCTCGGCGGATCGCTGTCGGCCGGCCCGGCACCCGACGGCGGCTTCGTGGTCTCAGCGGTGCTCCCGATCGGTGAGACGCCATGACCGCGAGCGGCGCGGCGGGCGGCGGGACCACGCGGTGCCTGATCGCCGACGACCAGGCGATGGTGCGGGAGGGCTTCGCCGCGGTGCTCGCCGCCCAGCCCGGACTGCAGGTGGTGGGCCAGGCCGCCGACGGCGCTGACGCGGTCCGCCTGGCGCGGCATCTGCGGCCCGACGTCGTTCTGATGGACGTGCGGATGCCGGTCATGGACGGGCTGCAGGCGGCCCGCCAGATCCTCAGCAACACATCCGGCCCGGACCGGCCGCGGGTGCTGATGCTCACCACCTTCGACCTGGACGACTACGTGTACGAGGCGCTGCGGGCCGGCGCCAGCGGCTTCCTGCTCAAGGACGCCACCGCCGCCGAGCTGGTGCACGCGGTCCGCGTGGTGGCCGCCGGCGACGCCCTGCTCGCCCCCTCGGTGACCCGGCGGCTGATCGCCGACTTCGCCCGCCGGCCGCGCCCCGACCCGCCGTTTCCGGTCACCGTTGGTGCGCTCACCCCGCGGGAGACCGAGGTGCTGCGGCTGATCGCCCGCGGCCTGTCCAACACCGAGATCAGCACCGCCCTGGTCATTGCCGAGCAGACGACCAAGACCCATGTCGGCCGCATCCTGGCCAAGCTCGGCCTCCGCGACCGCGCCCAGGCCGTCGTCTTCGCGTACGAGACCGGCCTCGTCACGCCCGGCGGATCGGACGCGGCGCGGGCGGACCCCGCCACCGGGCCCGATCAGTAGCCGGTGGCCTCGCCGCCGGTTCTCATCCAGGCCGGTCGGCGGCGCGGTGCGCGCGGACGACGGCGAGCGTCCGCCGGCCGGCCCGGTGGGTCTCATGCCGGGCGCCCGCGAAGCCGGCGGCCTGCGCCGCGGCCGCGGTTCCGGCGGCCTGCGCTTCGGTGAACCCGTGAGCGGCAAGGCCGTGGGCGCCGGGCTGGGTCAGGCGCTCGGCGATGATCAGCCTTCCGCCGGGCGCGAGAACCCGCTGGAGCTCACGCAGGCCGGCCGGGACGTCCGGCCAGTGATGGGCCGAGCTGATCGCCCAGGCCACCGTGACCACCCGGTCGGCCACCGGCAGCGCCTCGGCCGTCCCCTGCAGGAACGTAATGTTGCGCCCGGACCGGCTGGCGGACAGGTAGCGGCCCAGCTGGAGCATCAGCGGGGCCGGGTTGACCCCGATGACCGTCGCACCGCGCCGCGCGGCCTCCCGGGCCGCACCCCCCGGGCCGCACCCGACGTCAAGGACGCGGTCGCCCGGGCCCACTCCCGCCAGGCCGGCGACCAGGCGGCTGAGGGAGCCGCGGCCCACCAGCATGGTCGCGCCGATGACCAGGCCGGACACACCCTGGAAGCGCTCATGCCCGTGCGCGCTTCCATGCTGGTGATCGGCTGCCGTCATGAATGCGCCTCCATTCCCGGCTGACCGCCAGTCCTCGGGCAGCTCCGGCTAGCCAGCTCCTCCTTAGTGCGGACACCATGTCAGGGAGCACTACCAGTTTCTGCCCACTGTGGACTGGAGGCGTTCCCCACCGACCGGAAGGGATGAACCCGATGGCTGCCAAATCCAAGATCTCATTGCTCGACCTCGGCCGCATGGACGTCGACGACGGCTTCTTCATCCGCGGTGCCACCGCCGCCGTCCAGTCCAACCCGCACCCCGCCAACGAGCGCCGCCGGGTCGCGGTCGTCGCGGCGGTCATCGAGCACCCCCAGGCCGGGCCGATCCTGTTCGAGACCGGCTGCGCCCAGAACGCCAGGGAAGACTGGCCCGAGCCAGCGTGGGAAGCGTTCCCGCGCAACGTCTACAACGAGGAGCACCACCTCGACAACGCGCTGGCAGCGGTCGGCTATGGCATCGACGACATCCGCGCCGTCGTCATGGGCCATCTGCACCTCGACCACGCCGGCGGCCTGGAAAACTTCGCCGGCAAGGACATCCCCATCTACGCCCACGAACTGGAGATCAAGCAGCATTACTACGCCGTGGCCACCAAGGAGGACATCGGCGCCTACCTGCCCGGGGACCTGAACTGGCAGCTGAACTGGCAGCCTCTGCACCGCGAGGAAACCGAGCTGTTCGACGGGCTGACCGTCAGGCACATGCCCGGCCATACCCCGGGCCTGCTCACCATGCAGGTCGAGACCCAGAACTCCGGGCATTTCATGCTGAACTCAGACCTGTACCACGTGCGGGACGTGTTCGAGCAGGACCTGACCCAAGGCTGGCTGGGCCGGGACTCCCACACCTGGTACCGCTCCAACCGGTGGATGAGGCAACTTCAGCACCGCTACAGCGCCACGATGGTCTACGGCCACGACGCAACGGTGCTGGAAGAACTCAGCAAGCAGGCGAAGACGTTCGACTGATCAGTCCATGACGGGCCCGCCGCGCCACGCCGGCCGGGCGCGGCGGCCGGCAGCGGCGTCGGCGGCGGCGCGGGCCAGCAACCGGGTTGAGTCCAGCACCGGCAGAGGAGAGGCGTCGGGCGGCACCAGGAGCGGGATCTCGGTGCACACCAGGCCCACCGCGTCACAGCCCCGTTCCGCCAGCCGCCCGATGATGCGGGCGTATTCCCGCCGCGCTCTCTCGGTGAAGATGCCGTTCACCAGCTCGGCCAGGATGATCTCGTGGAGGACGGCGCGATCCGGCGCGGCCGGTACCTCGGCGGCTATCCCCCGGGCCGCCAGGGCCCGCGGGTAGACCGGGCCGTCCATGGTGTATTTCGTCCCGAGCAGGCCGACCCGCGCATGGCCGTTGCGGGCGGCCTGGTCGGCGACCACCTCGGCGATGTGCAGGCCCGGGAGCGCGAGGTCGGCTCCCGGCTGTTCCAGGGCCACGTGCGCGGTGTTGTCCGGGCAGGCGAAGAAGTCGGCCCCGGCCCGGGCGAGCCGCTGCACGCTGACCGACAGCGTGGCCCGCACCGACTGGTAGTCGGCCCTCTCCCACGCGGGCAGGCTGCGGGCCAGCGCGATGCAGTCCAGGGTCACTTCCGGGCGGACATGGGGGCCCAGCTCGCCCATGCTCTGCTGGCAGAAGACCCGGAAGCACAGCGCGGCTCCCTCGGGGGTGGTCGCGACGATTCCTAGGCGCTTCATCGGCACGATTATCTTCACGTCAATGCCGTCGGGCGGGCGGGGAACCTGGCCGACGCCCGCGCCCAGGCCCGGGAAGCCGGCCATGAGCGGGATGGCGGGCGCTCAGGACGAGGTCAGCGCCTCCTCGGCCACCGCGGTGCGCGGCAGCAGCATCGACAGCACGCAGCAGAGCGCGAACGCGCCGATCGCGTACGGCGCGGCGTGGACCAGCGCGGCCTCGAAGCTGTGACCGCCGCCCAGGTAGCCGAAGAACACGGTGCCGACCAGCGCCACGCCCAGCGCGCCGCCCAGCTGCTGCGCCGTGCTGAACAGGCCCGACGCGCCGCCCGCCACCTCGACGGGGACCGCCGCGAGCACCACGTTGACCAGCGGCACGACCAGCAGGGCCAGGCCGGCGCCCGCCACCGCCAGGCCGGGAACGATGGGCCAGGGGCTGCCGTCCACGCCGATGTGCCCGGCCATCATGGCCACCCCGATGAGGCCGGCCACCATCAGCGCCGCGCCACTGGCCAGGATGCGACGGCCGTAGCGCTGTGCCAGCGGCACGGCGGCAGGCGCACCGATGAAGCTGCCGACGCTGAAAGCCACGGAGGTCAGGCCGGCCTTCAGCGGCGAGAAGTGCTCGCCGATCTGCAGCCACAGCGCAAAGATGAGGAAGAAGCCCTGCATGCCGGCCGCGAACGCGGTCTGGATGCCGAGCCCGGCCGCGAACGCGGGGATCCGGAACAGCCCGGGGCGCAGCAGCGGCGCGACCCGCTGGCTGGGCCGCCGGTACTCGCGCACGCCCAGCACGCACACCCCGGCCAGGCCCGCGGCGAGCAGAGCCCACACCCACGCGGGCCAGCCGAGCTGACGGCCCTCGAGCAGCGGGTAGACGATGGCGACGAGCGAGCCGGCCAGCAGGACCGCGCCGGGCAGGTTGGGCCGGCGGGCAGCGGGGTCGCGGGTCTCGGGGATGACGGCGGCGCCGGCGATCAGCGCGCAGGCGGCCACCGGCACGTTGATGAAGAAGACCGAGCGCCAGCTCCAGCCGAACAGGTTCACCTCGGTCAGCACGCCGCCGAGGACCAGGCCAACCGCGGACGCGAAGCCGAGCATCGCCCCATAGATGCCGAACGCCTTGCCCCGCTCCCCCGCCGCGAAGATGGCGCGGAAGGTGGCGAGCACCTGCGGCGCCATGGCCGCCGCGGCGGCGCCCTGGACGACGCGGGCGGCGATCAGCTCCGCACCGGACCCCGATAGCCCGGCGCACAGGCTGGCCAGCCCGAAGAGTCCGGCGCCGAGCAGGAAGATGCGCTTACGGCCGAGCCGGTCACCCAGGTTCCCGGCGACGATGAGCCCCGCCGCGAACGCCAGCATGTAGCCGGAGACCACCCATTCCAGCTGGGTCGCGCCCGCATGCAGGTCACGGCGGATGGTCGGCAGCGCCACGTTGACGATCGTCACGTCGATCATGTCCATGAGCGCCCCAACGATCATGATGATCGCGGCGAGCCAGCGCCGGGGGTAACCGGCTGGCGCTACCGGGCGGTCGGTGACTGCCCCTTGAATGCTGGTCATCTCCACACTCCCTCGAACCAGATTCGCCTATCGAACGATGTTCTAACATGGATCATCGTTCTAGTCAAACAGTGTTCGATACTGGTACAGTGTTCAAGCGGGCGGGATCGCGCCCGGCGCAGGCAGCGGAGGTCTTGATGGCAGCGAAGCCACAGAGCAGCGCAACGAAGAAGGCCAGCGCCGCTCAACCGGACGCCGGGCCGCAGATCGCGCCGCCGCCCTGGCAGCGGCTGCCCGACCGGCAGGGCAGGCGCCGGCGCGAGCCAATCAGCCGGGAGGCCATCGTGGCCGCGGCCATCCAGCTGCTCGACCGCGAGGGCCTGGCGGCGCTGAGCATGCGGCGGCTCGCCGAAGAGCTCGGCACCGGCGCGGCGTCGCTGTACTGGCACGTCGGCAGCAAGGACGGCCTGCTGGACCTCGTGTTCGACGAGCTGATCGGCGAGGAGCAGGTGCCCGACGCCGACCCGTCGCGGTGGCAGGAGCAGCTGAAGGAGATCGCGCGGGCGCAGCGCCGCGTCAGCCTGCGGCACCCGTACCTGGTACGGATCTCGATCGGGCGCATTCCGATGGGCCCGAACGCGCTGCGCTTCTCCGAGCGCGTGATCGCGATCCTGCGGGCGGGCGGGCTGCCGCCGCGGCTGGCTGTGCAGGGATACCTGCTGCTGATCTCCACCGTGAACGGCTTCACCGTGGACGAGACCGGAGTGGACGACGGCGGCCCGCCCGGCCCGGACGACAAGGCCCCGCCCAGCGACCCGGCCAGCCGGCAGGAAGCGGCGGATATGGCCCGCGATTACGTCGCTTCACTGCCGGCCGAGCACTTCCCGAACATGGTCGGCCTCGCCGACGAGTTCGCGTTCGCCGACGCCGACGAGCGCTTCGAGATGCTCATCGATATCTTCGTGGACGGGCTGGCCCGCCGGGCGGCGGTATCCTCGCGCCGTGACCGGGCCGCGCCGAGTGCTCATTGACTGGGACTACTGCGCCCACGGCATCTGGTGGGTTCTCACCAAGGAGGAAAAGGAGGCCCCGGCGCCGCGCGGGGGTCACCTGGCCGGCGGCGCGCCGCCCCCGCCCGACAGCAGACCCCGGCCCTGGAGTGACCGGCTGAGCGCGAGGCTGCTCGACGACCTCCAGGCCTGGAACGACTCCTGGGTCAGCGGCGAGGGCCCCCGGGAGGGCGGGGAGGTCACTGTCCGGGCGCGGCAAGAGCAGGGCCGCGAGCTCGCCATCCGGGTCCAGGGCGAGCTGGGGACCGACGGCTGGGAAGTGCTGTACCGGCTGGGCGACCTGATGTTCCGGGTCCACCCGTCAGGCAGCTGGCCGGCCGGAACCTGGCGGCAGGAGCTCCTCGGCTACGCACCGCGAGACGGGCAGGACGCCGAAGAAGAAGGCCCAGGTCTTTCGGGCGGACCGTGAACGCGCCGGAGGACGGCGTGCGGCGGCCTGCCCCCTCCCCCGTTAGCGTGCCACGGTAACCCGCTCGCGGCTTGGCTCCCGCCGCCTGTCGCCGTGACGGATGGGCTCACAGACGCAGGTGAACAGCGGCGACAATCAGTACCACCCGTCACAGCCGTGACCGGCAGGTGACGGCTCACACCCCAGCGGAGGAGGTCGCGACATGACGGCAGACAGCAGCCACGCGGCACAGGATGACGCCGACAGGTCCCGGCTGATGGGCTCGACCAACGATCTCGCGGACGACACTCCGCGGTCGCGCCTGGACCATGTCCTGCAGTGGGTGCCCCGCTTCCTGTCGAGCAAGCCGCACGTGATCGCGCTCGTGGCGCTCGGCGTCTACCTGATCTTGCTGCCGTTGCTCGGCGTGATGGTGAGCGCGAAGGCGGAGCTGATCGGCGGCAACTACACCAACGTCACCAGCGACATCGCGGCCAGCATCGCTGCGGGTGGCACGCTGCACCTGGTGAACCAGGGCCGCAAGCGCCGCCAGATGGATGAGGAGCGGCTCCGGCTCGCCCGGGAAACGCACCAGCTGCTGCACCAGGTGTACGGCGACGCCGCCCGGCAACTCGGCCACATCACCGGCACCGCCGGGCCGGGCGCCAGGCGACCGCCCGCATCCGGTGAGCAAGACCGGCCGGATACAGGGAGCGGGACGTGACGGTGACGCCTACGGAACGGACGGCAGCTTGGCGTCAGGCGGGCTGGCCGACGGGTTGCGGGCCGGGGTTCCCGGCGGCACGGCATCGGCCCGGGGCGGCCCAAAACGGCGCAGGAGCAGGATCACGATGGTGCCGAGCACATCCAGGATCAGTATTACCGCCAGCGCTTTGTCATAGCCATTTCCCGGGTCGAAACCGGGGACCAGCGCGTAGTTGGCAATGAGCTCGGCGGCGACGGCAGTGCAGATGACCGTGCCGGTGACAACCGTCCGCGCCAGCCGGCCATGTGGGCGCAGCCGCAGCAGCAATGAGGCATGCGCCGAGGCGGCGGCGAGTATGAACAGCGCCGCGGCCGCCCGGCCGACGGCCTCCCCCAGGCCGCCGGCGTTCACGCCCCACCAGATGAGATAGACGCCGGTGACGAGGCCGAGGCACGCACTCACGATGCCCGTCACCTGGACGGCCCGCTGCCAGGCCGACGTCACACGGCCCGTGCAGCACAGCGCCAGAAAGCTCGCGGCATCGGCGGCGATCGCGCTGCCGAGTATTCTCGTGCCGGTCTCGCCGAGGCCTGACCAGAGGACGCCGACGATTCCGAGCACCGCCGTGGCCGATAGCGAAAAAATGACAAGGCGCAGCAGAAGCTTTCGCGCGGGCAATTTCACGGGTATCACTTCCTCAGCCGGATTCCCCTTTCCCACGCTAAGGACCGCCGTAGCAACTGCACCTGAGTAGACGTACTCACCCGCCGCCGCTCTCCTACCTACCTACCTACCTACCTACCTAGCTGCAGGCGGGCATGTCCCGCTCAAGCGGCGTGCCCGGGGCTCCGGTCAGACGGCGTGCGGGGCTCGGGTCAGACGGCGTGCACGGGCGCGTACTGGGGCTTCCACATGGCGGCGTCCACGTCGTCGGCGGTGACGCCGGGCTGCTCGGCGACGCCGTCGTGGGCGGCGGCCTGGGCCACCGCGAGGGCGACCCGCGCCGAGGTGGCGCGGAGGTCGTCGATGGGCGGGAGGAGAGGCGCGCCGGGCGTGGTGGTGTCGGTCAGCCCGGCGACGGCCTGGGCGGCGACGGTGATCATGTGGTCGGTGATGCGCCGCGCCCGGGACAGGAGCGCACCCAGGCCAAGGCCGGGGAAGATCAGGGCGTTGTTGGCCTGGCCGATCTGGTAGGTGACACCCTGGTAGGTAACCGGGCTGAACGGGCTGCCGGTGGCGATGAGGGCCTGGCCACCGGTCCAGGCGAGCAGGTCGGCCGGGATCGCCTCGGACAGCGTGGTCGGGTTGGACATGGGCAGGACGACGGGGCGGTCCACGTGCGCGGCCATCTCCCGCACGATCGGCTCGGTGAAGGCGCCGTGCTGGGTGGAGGTGCCGATGAGGATGGTCGGGTGCACCCGGCCCACGACCTCAGCCAGGCCGATGCCGCTGCCGGTCCCATATCCCGCCCACTCCCGCACCTCGTCGGCGGGCCGTGCGTAGGAGACCTGAAAGTCACGCAGGCCGGTCATGTCGTCGGTGAGCAGGCCGTAGCGGTCCAGGCACCAGAGCCGTGCCCGGGCCGCGGCGGGGTCCAGTCCGTCGCCGGTCATGGCCGCTCGGAGCTGGTCGGCGATGCCGATGCCCGCGGTACCGGAGCCGAAGATGACCACGCGGTGCTGGGTGAGCGGGATCTGGCTGGCGCGGGCGCCGGCCAGCACGGCGGCGAGGTTGACCGCGCCGGTGCCCTGCATGTCGTCGTTGAAGGTGAGTATGTGATCGCGGTAGCGGTCCAGGATGCGGCGGGCGTTGCCGGGCCCGAAGTCCTCCCAGTGCAGCAGCGCGTGGGGGAAGATCTTCAGCGCGGTGGTGACGTAGGCGTCGATGAAGGCGTCGTAGGGCTCCTGCGCGGGCCGCCTGTGCCGTACGCCCAGATACAGCGGGTCCTCTAGCAGCTCTGGCCGGTCGGTGCCGACGTCCAGCATCACCGGCAGGGCACGGGCCGGGTTGACGCCGCCCGCCGCGGTGTAGACGGCAAGCTTGCCGGCCGCGATGTCGATGCCGCCGACGCCCCAGTCGCCGATGCCGAGGATGGCCTGGGCGTCCGTGGCGACGATCAGATCGACCTCGTCGGCGGACAGCTCGGTGGCGCGCAGGGCGGTCTCGATCTGGTCCGGCGCATCGATGCTGAGATAGACGCCGCGTGGGCGGCGGTACTGGTGGCTGTACTGCTGGATGGCCTCGCCGATCGTCGGGGTGTAGACGATGGGCAGCAGTTCGCTGAGGTGGTCCGTGAGCACCCGGTAGAACAGGACCTCGTTGCGGTCGTGCAGGGCGGTCAGGTAGACGTTCTTGTCGAGGTCGCTGGCCTGCTGTGAGCACTGCTTGTAGGCGCGCTGGGCCTGCTGGTCGAGGGTGAGGACCCGCGATGGCAGCAGGCCGGTCAGTCCCAGCGCGGCGCGCTCGGACTCGGGGAACGCGGTGCCCTTGTTCAGCCAGGGATCACTGAGCACGCTGTAGCCCCGGCAGGTGGCCTCCCATGCCTTCTCGCCAGGGTTCCACCGGACCACGGGTCGGGGATTCAGGGGCATGGTGATCTCCTTCGTCCTGCCAAGGATAGGCAGCGGCCAGCTCGCCGCCCGCCACCGGTCAGGCGATGGAACCATGCACCCGGCGGCCCATCAACGTGCTGCCAGGTCCTCCTGCTGGACCGGCTGGTAACCGGAACACAGGACCCGCATCCAGGTGATGCGGCCGCCCTCGGTGCTGTAGTAGGCCTGCTGCTCGACCAGGTGGTCGCCGCCGGAACGGCGCACGCGCATCCGGTAGGCGACGTGCTCGCGCTGCGACACCCGGCCGGTGCTGACCGAGCACAGCTCCAGGATGTCGGCCCCGGCACCGAACCAGTGCTCGAAGATGATCTCCTCGGCCACCTGCCTGCCGGTGGTGGCCTGCCAGTGCCGCCCGGGCGTCAGGGCCTGGAAGTCGACCGGATCGGCCAGCAGCGCGCACAGCGCAGCGCCATCCTTGGCCGCCAGGGCCCGCGCAAAGTGCTCACCCGCAGTAACCATCGTGGTCCTCCCGCCGTGATCGTGGGCCGGTAGCCGCCCTCACAACTCCTGACGATGGCGTGTTGCACGTGATCCGCACATGGGGCAACTGCCCCATCTTCAGCACCGGCCAGCACCGGCCGGACCGGAGTTTGGCGGGCGGCAACGTGAGCGCTCATGATGAAGGCATGGCAGCCGGGCCCGACGGGCCCGGACCGGCACACGGCGCAGACAGGGAACCACGCGGTGAAATTGCAGATCAGCTCCGAGCGCTGCCAGGGGCACGGCCGCTGCTACGACCTCGTCCCTGACCTGTTCGGCGAGGATGACCAGGGCTACAGCAGGCTGCTCGGCGACGGCACCGTGCCGCCGGGCAAAGAGCGCGAGGCGCGTCTGGCGGAGTCCAACTGTCCCGAGCATGCGATCGAGGTACTCGAGGAGAGCTGACATGGCCGCCGATGACCGCTTCACCGAGGACTACCGGGACAGCCGCGAAGACGGGCCGGTCGGCACGCGTAACGAGATCATCACCGGCCCGGTCTCCGACTGGGCGGCCGACTTCTCCCACCTCGAGCCGGAGTGGGCCGCCGACCCCTACCCGATCCAGGACGACCTGCGGCAGCGCTGCCCGATCGCGCACACCGACCGGTTCGGCGGCGGATGGCTGCCGACGCGCTACGAGGACGTCTCGGCGATCGCCTACGACACCGATCGCTTCTCCTCGCGTGCGATCATCATGAGCAACTTCCGGCCGCCCCGCGAGCTGGCGCCGGTCGGCGGCTCGCCGCCGATCTCCTCCGACCCGCCGTTCCACCACGACGCGCGGAAGCTGCTGCTCCCCGCGTTCACCAAGAAGGCGGTGGCCAAGCAGGAGCCGGCGACGCGGGCCTTCTGCCACTCGCTCGTCGACGCGCTGCAGGGACAGGACGTGGTCGACGCCGCCGCCGACTACGCCCAGCACATCCCGATCCGGGTCATCGCCGACATGCTCGGCTTCCCGCCGGAGGACGGGCCGCAGTTCCGTGAGTTCGTCGAAGACCTGATCGAGGGCATCAACCTGCCGCCGGAGGACCGCATCGCGCGGGTTTCCCGGCTGTTCGACTACCTGCTCGCCCAGGTGCACGAACACCTCGACCACCCGCGTGAGGACCTGACGACCTACCTGATCGATGCGGAGCTCTACGGCCGGAAGCTCGAGCCATCGCACGTCGTCGGCACGCTGGTGCTGCTGCTCATCGCGGGCATCGACACCACGTGGAGCGCGATCGGCGCGTCGCTGTGGCACCTGGCGAAGACCCCGGCCGACCGCCGACGTCTCGTCGCCGAGCCCGGCCTGCTCCCGACCGCGGCCGAGGAGTTCCTCCGGGTCTATGCGCCGGTCACCATGGCGCGGCTGGTGAAGGAGGACATGCACTGGCGCGGCGCCGACATGAAGGCGGAAGACTGGATCCTGCTGTCGTTCCCGGCGGCCAACCGCGACCCGGCGCAGTTCGACCGGGCGGATGAGGTCGTCATCGACCGCGAGATCAACCGGCACGCCGCGTTCGGCCTCGGCATCCACCGCTGCCTGGGTTCGCATCTGGCCCGGATGGAGCTCCGGACCGCCCTCAAAGTCTGGCTCGAACGGATCCCGGAGTTCAGCCTCGCGGACCCGTCGGCGGTGCGGTGGTCCGCGGGCCAGATCCGCGGACCACGCAGGCTCCCGCTGCGCATCCGCTGACGCTCTCCGGCGCCGTGAACCCGGGTTCGATCCCGCCGGGCGCTCCGCGTGGTGCAATCGCTGCGATCTATCATCGAACCCATGGCGCTTCCGGTGCCTGGTCGCGGAGCCTGAGCTGGCCGCCGCGGCACAGGTGGGCGCAGCGGCGCCGGTCAGGCTACCCGGGGGGTGGGAGATGCCTGAGCCGCCTGGCATGACGGCCACCCTCTTTCCGGTGACCGGCCTCCTCCAGCTACCGCCCGGTTTAGAGCCCGCGGGGCGGTCCAGTCGCATGGCCTGTGGTGCGGCCCTCATGCGACTGGGCTAGGGAGATCGCCAGGATGCAAGGGCTCGAATCACTGCTGGTGGTGGCGCTGGTAGCGGCGCTGACACCGATGATCGTCGCCGCGCTTCCCGGGCCGGGCATTCCCCAGGTGGTCATCCTTATCCTGGCCGGCGTCCTGATCGGCCCGCAGGGGCTGGGCCTGGCCGACACCACCGGCATCCAGCTGCTCTCCAACGTCGGGCTGGGGTTCCTGTTCCTGCTCGCCGGGTACGAGCTTGACCCCCGGCGCCGTCATCGCGGTGGGCGCCGTGGCCATCCTCGGCTCCTTCGGGTTCCTGCGCGCCTTCGTGCCGATCGGGCTCGCCCTGACCACGACGGCGCTCGGCACGCTGCTGCCCATCCTGCACGACCATCACATGCTCTCCGGGGACTTCGGCCGGTACGTGCTGGCCGCAGGAGCCGTCGGGGAACTCTTCCCTATCGTGGCCATCTCGCTGTTCCTTACCGGGCGCGGACGACCACCGTGCCCCCCCGACCGGGTAATGGGCGGGGTGCGGCCTTGTTTGTTCCTTCTGGATGGGTAAGGATTTCGCAGGTCGGGGCATACCCGGAAGGTAGCGACTGGCCGGTGAGGGTTGCCAGCGGTCCGGGCTGGCCCGGCATGGGGGCCACGATGCGCGCGTATAGCCCATGACGAACCCGGCGGGGATGCGGGTGGCCGCCGACGAGCCTCGGGCGCGGCGGCCCGGCCGCGTGCTGCCCGCCAGGCGGTACCGCCATCCCGGCGACGTGATCCGCCTGATCGCCGCGGCCGTGGTGCTGGCCGTCGCCGGGACGGTCGCGGCGCTGGTCCCCAGCGCATTGCTCCGCCCCGACGCCGCGCAGGTCAGCGGCACCGGGCCCGGCACCGTGGCCGGACAGGTGCTGGCCGGGCTCGTTCAGGTCACGATCGCGGGCGCCGCGGTGGTTCTGCTGGTGGCGGGATTGCGCCGCCGCCGCTTCCGGGTGATCGCGACGGTGGCAGGCGGCTTCGTCGCGGCGGCCGCGTTGACGGCCGCGATCATGTACCTGACCGGGCAGGGCGCCCTTGGCACGCTGACCGCGGGCCTGCGGCGGCATTCCTGGTTGATGGGCGCTGGCTTTCCCGATCCGGCGGTCATCGCCGGGCTGGCCGCCGTCGCCGTGGCCGCGGCGCCCTGGCTGAGCCGGCCCTGGCGACGCACGGCCTGGGCGGCCCTGCTGCTGATCGCCGCCGCGCGCCTGATCACCGGCGCGCTGTCGCCGGTAGACCTGGTGCTCGCGGTGGCGGCCGGGGTGGCCGTCGGGGCCGGCCTGCTCGTCGTCTTCGGGGTGCCGGACCGCCGGATGGACGCGGCGGGAGTGGCCGCCGCGCTGCGGGCGGGTGGGATGCCCACCCGCGAGGTGACGGTGGCGAGTGCCACCGCCAAGGGATCGCGGCCGTTCCGGGCGGTAACCCAGGACGGGCGGGCCCTGTTCGTGAAGGTCTACGGCTCGGACCAGCGCGACGCGGACCTGCTCTACCGGACCTACCGTGCCATCCGGCTCCGCGGGGTCGGCGACACCCGGCCCGCCGCCTCGCTGTTCAAGGCGGTCGAGCACGAGGCGCTGGTCGCGGTCATGGCGGAACGGGCCCAGGTCGCGGTGCCGCACGTCGGCCAGCTCATCAAGGCCGGCGACGGGTCCGTGCTGCTGACCATGGAACTGGTGGCCGGCCGGCCGCTGGACGAGATCCCGGACGGGAACATCACCGACAAGCTCGCCCGTGACCTGTGGCTCGAGGTGAGCCGCCTGCACCAGGCGAGGATCGCGCACCGGTCGCTGCATGCCGGCAACATCATGGTCGGCGAGGACGGGTGCCCCCGGCTGGTCAACTTCAGCTTCGCCGAGCTGGCCGCGACCGGCCGCCAGACGGCGATTGACACCGCCGAGCTGGTCACCTCGCTGGCGGGCCGGATCGGCCCAGACCGCGCGGTCGGCAGCGCACTGCCCGCGATCGGCCGGGACGGCGTCGCCGCCGCGGTGCCCCTGCTGCAGCCGCTCGCCCTCTCGGCCAGCACCCGCCGCCGGATCAAGGGCCAGGACGCGCTGCTGAAGCGGACGCGCGAGGCCGCCATCGCGGCGAGCGGCGATCAGGCCGACACGAACCTCGCCAAGCTTCAGCGCGTCCGGCCGCGGACGCTGCTGACCATCGCCGCGCTGGCCGGCGCGTTCTACTACCTGCTTCCCCAGATCGCCGAGGTGAGCAGCGGCTGGCATGCGATCCTCAACGCGAACTGGGCGTGGCTGCCGCTGATCATCGCGCTGTCGGCGCTGACCTATGTGGCGAGCGCGATGGCGCTGATCGGCGGCGTGCCCGGCTGGCCGCCGTTCTGGCCGACGGTGGTGGCGCAGTTCGCATCGTCGTTCATCAACCGGGTGTCGCCGGCCAACGTGGGCGGGATGGCGCTGAACGTGCGGTTCCTGCAGAAGGCCGGATCCGACGCCCCGGCCAGCGTCGCGGCGGTCGGCGTGAACAGCCTCGCGGGCGCCATCATGCACCTCGTGCTCATCGTGGTGTTCTTTGTCCTGGCCGGCCATGATCTGACGAAGGCGGTCAAGCTGCCCTCCAGCAGCAAGATCCTGCTGATCCTGGCGGTGATCCTTGCGTTGGTGGGCATCGTCCTGGCCACCCGGCCCGGCCGCCGCTGGACAAAGAAGCAGCTCGTGCCCATGGCGCGCTCCGCGGCAGTCAGCCTCAAGCGTGCCGCCTCCAGCCCGGTCAAGCTCGGCTTGCTGTTCGGCGGCTCGACGCTGATCACGTTGCTCTACATCGCCGCGCTGGTCGCCTCCATCAAGGCGTTCGCCACCGGCCCCAGCCTGGTCGTCGTCGGTGCCGTGTACCTGGCCAGCGCGGCGGTGGCGGCGGCCGCCCCCACACCCGGCGGCCTCGGGGCGATCGAATCGGCGCTCAGCTGGGGGCTGATCAACGTCGGCATGCAGCCCGGGCCCGCCGTCTCGGCCGTGTTGCTCTACCGGCTGGCGACGTACTGGCTGCCGATCCTGCCGGGCTGGGTGTCGTGGCGGTTCCTGCAGCGACGGCAGTATCTGTGACCGCTGGCGCATCCCGCCCGCAGCGGGCCGCAGCGGCGCGCGACCCTGCCACTCCCCTGCAGCGCCGCCCGTCCGGCAGGCCACCACTGCTGCCGCATCACATCGCACGCAGCGGGTTCATCTGGCTGGGGATCGCGGTCGTGGCGCTCGGTGCCGCCTTGGCCATCTTCGCCGGTGGCCTGACCCGGTGGGCGATCGAGGTCACGGTGATCGACGACGCGGTGACCCGGCGCATCGTGCAGGCACCCGTGCCCGGGCTGACCGGGATTGCCCGCGTGATCGCGGAAGCGGGCGTGGCCCCGGCTATCGTCCTCTCGGCATACGCGCTATTACTCGCGCTAATCGTGCTCCGCCGGTTCCGGCACCTTCTGGTGCTGCTGCTCGGCTACGAGATCCTGATCCTGCTGACGACGATCTTCCTGACGGCCGTGCACCGGCCGCTCCCCTTCGGGGTGGCGTTCCGGTTCCGCTGGGGCGGCTTCGCGCTGCCCTCGGTCGCGATCGAGACCACCTGCGCGGTCCTGGTCGGCGCGCTGTACACGCTGGTCCCGGCGGGACCGTGGCGCCGCCGCGGCTGCTGGGCCGCCACCGTGGTCGTCGCCGTGATCGCCCTGGCCCGGATGCGGCTGGGCGTCAATGCCCCCACCGACGTGCTGCTCGGGGCCGCGCTCGGGGTGACGGTCCCGCTGCTGGCCCTGCGGCTGCTCGCCCCCGACGAGTCGTTCCCGGTGGTCTACGGCGGGCCCATGGCGCCCACCTCGACCTGGGCGGCGCCCGCGGCGAGGCGATCGGGCACGCGCTGCGGGACCAGATGGGCATCGAGATATCCGGCGTCGAGCCCTTCGGGCTTACCGGCTCCGGTGGCTCCAGCCCGATGCGGCTGCGGCGGGCGGGCGAGCCCGCCGGCTACCTGTTCGGCAAGCTCTACGCGCGGTCACACGTGCGCGCCGACCGCTGGTACAAGCTCGGGCGGCAACTGCTGTACGGCCGGCTCGAGGACGAGCAGTCGTTCAAGGGCGCCCGGCGGCTGGTGCAGCAGGAGGACTACGCACCGCGCCTGGCCCGCGACGCCGGGCTGCCGAGCCCCGAGCCGTATGGCTTCGTGACGCTCACTCCGGGCCGGGAGTACGTGCTGGTCACCGAGTTCTTCGCCGGCTCGACCGAGCTGGGGAGCGCCACGGTCAACGACGGGGTCATCGATGACGGGCTGCTGATAGTCCGCAAGATGTGGGACGCAGGGCTCGCTCATCGCGACGTCAAACCGGCCAACCTGCTGGTCCGTGACGGCCGCCTGCTGGTGATCGACGTGGCCTTCACCGAGGTGCGGCCAACGCCGTGGCGGGAGGCCGTGGACCTGGCCAACATGATGATGTGCCTGGCCCTGCGCAGTTCCGCCGGCCGTGTCTACGAGTGGGCCCTGCGCCTGTTCACCGTCGAGGAGATCTCGGAGGCGTTCGCCGCCGACCAGGGCCTCGCCCTGCCCGGCCAGCTCCGCCAGGCCCTGCGGGAAAGCGGCCGCGACGTGCACGAGGAATTCCTGCGGCTGCTGCCCCGCCTGCCCGTGCCGGTCCGGGTGCAGCGCTGGAGCGCCCGCCGGGTGGGGCTGTGGATCGCCGTGGTCCTGCTGGGCCTCGGCCTCCCCCGCCTGCTCGTCCGCAATGCGACCCAGACCACCACGCTGCTCGTGGCCAGCCTGAACTGCCGTTCCCTCGCGCCGCTGCTGGCCGAGGCCCAGTCGGTCCCCTCCGCCTCGCAGGTCACGTGCATCCGGGCGCTGCCCGCCGGCTGGACGCTCGGCCGGGTCCAGGCGCGGCGCGGCATGTCGGTGATCACCCTGGACAACCTCCTGGCCGGGAGCGGCTCGCTGCGGCTGACCCTCGCGGCACGCTGCGATGCCGGCCAGGCCATGCCGGAGCGGTCGCCCGGGCCGGGGATCGCCCGGTTCCGCGCCCCCGACCCCAGCGCCGGATTCGCGGCCACCTGGTATGACGTCTTCCGTGGCGGCTGCGTCACTATTGTCTTCCGCCCGGCGACGAAGGTGGCGGCGGTCGGCCGGGGCCTGCTGCCCCGCCAGGTCCCGGCCATCGTGGGATATGTCTCCCGGGCCAGGCTTCAGCACCAACTCGCGCTGCGATCGGGTGGCCGCCTGCGCCTAGGCCCGTCCCGATAGCGGGGACGCCGACCGGTCAGGAGGCTTCGAGTATCGACTTCAGCCTGGCCAGGTCCTTGCCGTTGGCCCGGCGCATCGCCCCGGCGACGAAGGGGGCCAGGACTCTAGCGAAACCGGCGGGCTCACCGCGGTTGCGCAAGGTCATGCGGGTCGCGCCGCCGTCGGCCGGTGCCCAGGTGTAGGTGGTTTCCATCGGGAACGGCCCCTGAGCCGTCCGCATCACCAGCCGCTCGCCGGGGACGAACTCCGTTACCTGATAGGTGTACTCCAGCCGCCGCCCCAGGAAGTGGGCGGCGAACGCGATCTGAGCGCCGGTTCGCAGGGGCGGTGGCGTCTTCCACTGCGCCGACTCGATATTGACGTACCAGGCCGGGGCATTGGCCGGGTCGGCGGCGTAGGCGGACACCGCCGGGGCCGACCGGTTGATAATGACGTCGGTCAGGACATCGACGCCGGTCATGGGCTCTCCGTTCTCATCCGTGGCGGGCCGGGCGGGCCGCGCCGGCGAGCTCAGACAGGAAGTGGAACCAGCCCGAGCGGTGCATGTCACGCGCCACCGGCGGAAGCCCGGTGTGGCGGAGGGTCAGGATCGTGTCGCCGTCGTCCTCGGTCAGTGTGACCGTGACCGTGGTCGAACCCGGGGCCACCGGCGGGGCGCCCTCGGCCGGCTCCCAGCCGAGCGTGAAGACGATGCACCGGTAGGGGATCAGCACGACAAATTCGCCGCGCATCACCGCATCGCCGCCGAGCCTCACCAGGCAGATGCCACCGGGACGCGGGTCGAGCTCGGCCGAGGCCCCCCACCAGTCGCAGATCCGCTCCGGATCGGTCCAGTACCGCCACACCGTCTCCGGCCGGGCGCCGATCCGGATCGTGTACTCGACCGCGCCGTCCCCTGTGCCTGTCAATACCTGGCCTCCCCGCTCCTGCGGAGCTTCGCCCGCTCGCGGGCCGGCCACTCCTCCCGTTCTGCCGCCATCTTGAGTGCCGCCAGGCGGTCGGGCCACATCTGCGCCAGGAATGCTGTCACGTCGCTCAGTCCTTCCGGACGCCAGCGGTACAGCCGCAGGTTGCCCGAGGGCCTGATCACCACCAGCCCAGCGTCGGCGAGCACGCGCAGGTGCTGGGAGACCGCGGGCCGGCTCATGGCCGGAAAGTGACGCGCGATCTCGCCGGCTGCCAGCTCGTCATCGTGCACCAGCCGCAGGATCGCCCGGCGCGTGGGATCGGCGAGCGCGCGCAGCGCCTCATCCATCCACGCCACCTCCCCGCGCGGCCCGCCGGCGCGCAGTGCCATCTGCGTAAGCAATATCTTACATAGCCGACGCTCGCAGCGGCGCCCCGCCAGCAGGGCAAAGATCAGTCATGGCGGCACACCTGTGTCGAATCGGGGGCGCCGCAGGTGTCGTATGAGTGGATGGCACACCGGCCGTGGAGGAGGACCGATGGAATTCATGCTCGTGCTGTACGAGGACCCGGATCTGGTCGCCACCGATGAGCAGCACAAGGAAGCCGTCGAGCGGGTGGGCGAATACGCGATGGGCCTGCTCAGCGAGGGGGCGCTCAAGGGGGGCGCGCCGCTGCACCCGGTCACCGAGGCCAGGCGGATCCGCATCCGGGACGGGGAGCGGCGGGTCCTGGACGGGCCGTTCGCCGAAAGCAAGGAGGTCATCGCCGGTTATTTCGTGATCGAGGCGCCCGGGCGGGACGCGGCGGTGGCGATCGCCAGCCGCTGCCCGAACGCGGAATTCGGCGAGGGCGCGGCCTACCGCCAGGTTCTGGCCGGCCCCGGTGGCCGACGCATCGACGGCGACTACCGGATCACCGCCTTCGATCCCCCGCGGCGGCTGGAGTTCCTGGTCACCGCCGGCCCGGCCCGGCCCAGGGGTGTCTTCGAGCTGGCCGACAGCGCCGGCCGGGGCACCGTCGTCCGCTTCACGCTGGATCTCCGGCCGGCCGGGCTCATGAAGCTCATGACCCCGATGATCGCCCGGCAGATGCGCCGCGAGGTGGCGCAGCTCGAGACCCTGAAGAAGGTGCTGGAGCAAGCCGTTCCGCGGTAATCCGGAGGCAGACCTTACTTGACGCCCGCTGCCCGCTTGCGGAAGCCTGGTCCGGGGATTCACCGCGTCATGAGGGGGCGGCCATGGCCTGGCGGCTTGACGGAACGTATTTCGAATCATGCTCGTGCGATGAGGTCTGCCCGTGCACCTGGTCGGCGTTCACGGCGAAGGCGACGCTGGACCGGTGCCGGGCACTGCTTGCCTATCACGTGGACTCCGGCGAGATCGACGGCGTCAACGTCAGCGGCCTGAACTTCGCCATCTTCCTGGACACCCCGCCGGTCATGGGCGAGGGCAACTGGCGGGTGGGGGTCTACCTGGACGAGGCCGCATCCGACCGCCAGGCCGAGCAGCTCGGGGCAGTCGTGTCCGGGCAGCTCGGCGGGCCGCTTGCGATGCTAGCCCCGCTGATCGGCGAAATGCTCGGCGTGGAGAAGGCGCACATCAGCTACCACGATGACGGCCGCGGCCATCATGTCCGGATCGGCGACAGCGTCGATCTTGGCGTCGAGGACTTCGTCGCCCTCGAGGGCCACGACCCGGTTCAGCTGGCCAACGTGCTGCACCCGTCGAACACGACCCTGACGGTCGCGCCGGCCCGCGCCGCCCGCCTGTCGACGTTCGGGATCGACTGGGGACGCGAGGGGCAGGCCGGCTTTTCCGCGCCGTTCTCCTGGGCCGGGTGAGCGGCCCGCCCGGGCCCGGCTCTCCGGGCTCGCCCGCCTGCGGCCGGGCCTCGCCACCCGTGAGGTCGCGTTCCTGCTGATCGTGGCCGCTGGCGCCTGGGCGGCGACGATCGTGCTCGCCCAGAGCATGGCCGGGATGACCGGCACGATGGGGCTGGGCCTGGCCGCGTTCGTAGCCATCTGGACCCTGATGATGGCCGCCATGATGCTGCCCTCGGTGACGCCGACGGCCTCGCTGTATGTGAGGACCTTCCGGGATAACCGGGCGGCGAGGACCGCCGGGCTGGTGGTGGGCTACCTCGCCGTCTGGGCGGCGGCGGGCCTGCCCGCCTACGGGCTGGCCTGGCTCACCGGCCGGCTGACCGGCATGCACCCCGGCGCGGCGCACATCCTCGCCGTGGCGGTCTTCGCCGCCGCCGGTCTGTACCAGCTGACGCCCCTGAAGGACCGCTGCCTCGCGCACTGCCGCTCCCCGCTTGGCCTGCTCCTGCACTACGGCTCGTACCGCGGCAAGACGCGCGACCTGCGGGTCGGCGTGCACCACGGCGGATACTGCCTGGGCTGCTGCTGGGCCCTGATGGTGATCCTGATCGCGGTGGGCGTGATGAACATTGCCGCGATGGTCGGCCTGGCCGCCCTGATCCTGATCGAGAAGGTCTGGCGCTGGGGCCCGCGGGCCAGCCGGCTCGCGGGGATCGCCCTGCTGGCCCTCGCGGTGGCCACCATCTGGCTCCCCTGGCTGGCCCCGGGCCTGCACGCCGCTCCATCGATGATGACGGGCTGACCGGGTTAACCACCTCCGGGCCGCGCAGCCTGGGTGAGCACATCGTCCCGCGGCTGCACGCGGCGGCCCGCGGGTGGCCGGCGCCGCGGGTCGTGGCCGCGCTGCCGGTAGCGGTCTGCGCCGATACCGGCCAGGCCGGGGCCGCCGCCGGCGACGTGTTCGGCCGGTCGGCCGCGGGACTGACCCCTGTCCAGGCAATCCTGGGATGATTCTCGGGTGGGCGGTGATGGACTCCTGCAGGTGCGTCAGTATGCCCATCCCGGCGAAGTCAGCGCCGGGCTGAGAAGAGACCTGATCGACTGCTGGGTGACGGTCAGCAACGCCGGCGGCGCGGTGGGGTTCCTCCCGCCCGCGGACAGCTCCCAGGTGTCGCCGGTGGCCGCCGAGCTGATCGCCGGCCTGGAGCCGCAGCGCAGCAGGCTCCTGCTGGCCCTGGCCGACGGCGTCCTGGCGGGCTGGCTCAACATCCAGCGTGAGCTGAGCCCGCTGGTGGCGCACTGGGGAACCGTCAACCGCCTGCAGACCCATCCCGCCTTCCAGGGCCGGGGAATCGGCAGCACCCTGATGACGCAGGCCAGGCGCGTCGCCCGCGAGGAGATGGGTCTTGAGCAGTTGCACCTGGCGCTGCGGGGCGGCACCGGCCTGGAGCGGTTCTACCGCCGGCTGGGCTGGCAGGTGGTCGGCAGCTGGCCCGGGGCGCTGCGTGTCGCCCCCGGCGACGACCGCGACGAGATCCTGATGGTCCTCACCCCGCTGTAAATGCCCTGGCCGGCAGCGTCTCCGGCCACGAACGGCCCGGGCCGGCTACGGGCAGCCAAGCCCCGGCGCGCGCTTTAATCGGTTGACACAGACATCCGGGCCCACGGACCATGCGTTCAGGTACCCGGTCGGCGACCCAGAGTTACGTGGACCGCCTTCCGGATCCAACGGGGGGGCGAGCGCATGAAATCGCCGGTAATTAATGATCTTGCGCCCGAAATGCGGGCGCCCGACGTGTCCAGCCAGGGCCAGGCCGCTGACGGGGGTACGCCAGCGGACGCCGGGGGTGGCTGGGCCATCTGCTGCTCAGGGGGTGGCACCCGTTCTGCCGCCTACTGCCTGGGGGCACTGCAACGCCTGGACAGGATCGGGCTGCTGGCCAAGGTCAGATGGATCCTGGGGGTGTCGGGGGGCAGCTACATCGCCTCCTCGCGGGCTTTGGTGGCGCACAATCTGCGCGCCGGGACGAGGCCGCATGCCTACGCCCCCGGGACGGCGGAGGAACTGAACCTCCGTTACAACACCCACTACATCGCGCCTAACGCGGCGACGGTGCTGGTCGGCGTCCTGTCGCTGCTGCTCGGGGCGATGGTGACGTTCGTGGTGGCGCTCGCGCCGCTGTATGCGCTGGCCCACGCCTGGGGCTGGCTGCTGCGCTGGCAGGAGGTGCTGGTCCCGTCAGGGCCGCACACGGCGCCGGCCGCGGTCACCGGGCTGGGCTGGTGGCTGCCGCCGGTGATCGTGGCCGTGATCACGCTCGCGCTGTTCGGGTTCTGGTGGCTGACGCTGGCGCCGGTGGCCGGGCGCGCCGGAAGCCGGGCCCGGCTGCTGGGGTCGCTGCGGCCCGATGGCCCCGACCGCGGGGCCAACCGCGCGGCCTGGGTGGGCGGGGCCGCCGCCGTGACCGCAGGCCTGGCCGTCGCGATGCTGGCGGTGCCGCCGCTGATCGCGTGGCTGACCCGCAGCACCGGGTCGCTGGGCACGATCACCCATTTCCTTGGCTTCGGCGGGAAACCATCCTGGTCGCCCGCGGCGCTGGCCGGCCTGGTCGCCGCGGTCGCGGCGGTCGCCAAGTATGTCCAGGCCGGGCTGGCCAAGTGGACAGCGCTGGGCAAGGCCAAGGGCAGCAGCGCAACCCCGCAGCCGGGCCTGCCCGGGCAGCTGGCTGGCCGTCTCCGGCAGGTACTGCTGCCGTGGCTGGCCAGCGCCGTCATCGTGCTCGGCGGCTTCCTGCTCACGCTGCGGTGGGTGAGCGACGGCGCCCAGGCGGGATCCTCCCGCGGCCAGCTGCTGCTGGTCGTTATCGCGCTGGCGGTGACGCTGCTCACGCGGGCCGCCGCGAACGTCAACCGGCTGTCGATGCACGACTTCTACCGGTGGCGGCTGGCCAACGCCTTCGCCACCACCCGGCAGGCGGCGGAGGAGCAGGATCCGGCGCAGGCGCGCGTGCGGTTCGCCGATGCCGCCGCCACCCGCCTGTCCGAGCTGCGCGATCAGCCAGGCCTGGTCATCTGCGGCACGGCCAACATCAACGCGCTGCGCGAGGTGCCGGCCGGGCAGGGGGGCTTCTGCGTCACGTTCGACCCGGACCATGTGACCCTGCACCGGGAGAAGGCCCTGGCCGACCGGGAGCAGGCCGTGGCCGGCCGGGAGGGCCGGGCCGCCGAGCGCGCCCGGGCTAGGACGCCGGACTACGAGGCCCTGCTGGGCCACCGCCGGGCCACCCTGTTCGACGTCTCGGCGATCAGCGGGGCGGCGGTCTCCCCGCTGATGGGCTCCATGACCAAGCACGCCTACCGGATCCTGCTCACCGCGACCAACGTCCGGCTCGGCGTGTGGCTGCCCCACCCGGCCCTGATCCGGGACGCACGCAAGCGGATCGACCACCCGGACAAGCACTACGCCGGCCGCGGGTGGGAGCGGCGCCCGCTCCTCCTGCTGCTGTGGTACCTGCTGCCGCACCTGTTCTGGGACCGCCAGGGGCAGAAGAACTCCGACCGGGAGGCCCTGCTGTGGGCCCACGTGCTCCGGCTCAGGCTCCGCGGCGGCCGGTCCGGCGCGCTGTGGTACCGGGCGATGCAGCCCACCCTGGGGCTGCTCTGGGCTGAGGCGGCCGGGCGCCTGAGCTACCGCAGCACCTGGATGTACGTGACCGACGGCGGCCATTACGACAACCTGGGCCTGGTCGAGGCGCTGCGCCGCGGCGCCAGCAACATCGTGGTGCTCGACGCCTCCGGCGACAAGGCCGACACCTGGTTCACCCTCGGCAGCGCCATCGCGCTGGCCAGGACCGACGCCGGAGTCGACATCAAGCTGGACCCGGCCACGATGGTGCGTGGCGGGCGCGGCCTGGCCCCGGGCCAGGTCGTCCACCCGTGGGCGCACGGCCGGTTCCGCAGGCAACGGCCGGTCCCGGGGCTGCCCGCCGAAGGCGACATCTGGGTGTGCAAGCTCGGCTGGTGGGCCGGTGCGCCGTGGGACGTCGTGGCCTACGCCAAGAGCCATTCCACCTTCCCCGGCGACAGCACGGTCGAGCAGCTGTACGACGCACCGGAGTTCGAGGCCTACCAGCAGCTCGGCACGGCCGCGGTCCGGGATGCGTCCAGAAACTGCGAACCCAAGCTCAAATGGGCCCCAGAGCAGGCTCCATCGAAGGCTCCTGCAGCGACTCCGGCGCTAACCTCGCCGACTGTCTCTGCGCCGGCCTCCCCGCTGGTAGCCCAGCGCGGGTCCCGCTAACGGCGGCACTCCCCCGCCCGGCCAAGGTCGGGGTTGGTGCCGCCTGGTACAGGAGAGACACATGAAGGTTTATGAGGCCCTTGTCGAGGGACTGGAGAGCATCGGGGTCACGGCCGCGTTCGGCGGTGCTGGGGAGAACGCCGCCGGCCTGATGATCGCCTTAAAGCACTCGGAGCGGATCCGCCCGGTGATCGCCCGGCATGAGCAGGCCGCGTCGTTCATGGCCTGCGGCTACGCGATGTACACCGACCGGCTGGGGGTGTGCTTCGCGACGGCCGGGCCCGGGGCGTTCAACCTGTTCTCCGGGCTGGCCGTCGCGATGTCGGACTCCTACCCGGTGCTGGCGATCTCGGGCTACGCGTCGCTGGACTGGCGGGGACGGGGGTCTCTGAACGAGACCTCCGGGATGAACAGGACGCCGGACTCGCAGGCCATGTTCGCGGCCACCACCAAGCGGTCCTACCTGCTGACCGACATCGCCGACACGTGTTACATCCTCGAGGACGCGGTCAACCTGGCCTTTGCCGGACGCCCGGGCCCGGTGCACATCCACGTGCCGGAGAACCTCACCCACCCCGGCGTCGAAGTTGAGAACTACCGCGACATCCGGCTCGGCGTGGCGCCGGTCCTGCCCGACCCCGCCCGGGTCGAGGAGATCGCTGCCGTGCTGGCCGATGCGATCGAGGCGGGCGAGCCGATCGTCGCGCTGGCCGGGTTCGGTGCCATCCGCAGCGGGGCCGGCGACCAGGTCAGGCGCCTCATCGAGCGGTTCCAGATCCCGCTGCTCACCACCCTGGACGGCAAGGGCATCGTGCCCGAGGGGCACCCGCTGTGCGTCGGCGTCTTCGGCGACAGCGGCCACGCCAGCGCCTGGAAGGCCTTCCGCGAGGCCAAGGTCGTGCTGGGCATCGGGAACGCACTGAACCAGCACGCGACGTTCAACTACCACGAAGGCCTGTTCGACGGCAAGGTGCACATCCGCATCAACATCTCGGGTACCGAGATCAGCAAACTCAAGGACGTCTACCCCGCCGACTACGCGCTGGTCTCGGACGCGCGGCCCGCGGTCGCGGCGCTGACCGACGCGCTGGAGGCGAGGGTGGGCGAGGTCAAGGCGGCCCAGGTCGACGGCCGGGACTACGAATTCCGGCACATCCCCCTCGACGTGACCAAGCTGACCGGCCTGATCCACCCCGGCCGGATGGCCCAGTCGATCGGCCGGATGCTGCCTCCCGGCGCCGCGCTGCTCGCCGACGCCGGTGCGCATCTGGCCTGGCTCGGCTACTACGTGGAGCTCGAGGACGGGCAGAACTTCCGCAAGGCGGGCGAGTTCGGGCCGATGGCCGGGCACGTGAACGGCGCCCTGGGGCTGAAGGTCGCCCACCCCGAGCGCACGGTCGTCGTCGGCTGCGGAGACGGCTGCTACCTGCTGTCCGGCTTCGAATTGATGACCGCGGTCCAGTATCAGATTCCGGTCATCTGGATCGTATTCAACGACGGGGAATTCAAGCTCATCAAGCTCTACCAACTGGAGGCCTACCACGAGACCGGCCTGGTCGAGTTCGACAACCCGGACTACGCCGCGTATGCCCGCGCCTGCGGGGCGGACGGCTACCGGGTGGACACGCTCGAGGACTTCGAGGAGGCGTTCGCCGCCGCGCTCGCCTCAGGCCGGCCGACCGTCATCGACGCCAGGATCACCCGCTGGGCAGTACCGCACTACAGCCCGTCCCCCGACGGCGTGATCGCCGGGCTCGTCGAGACCATCGAGGCCCGGTTCCGGTCCCGGTGACCTGACAACTTCGACCGAGCAGCCAGGGAGGGCAGCATGCAGGGACGATGGAAAGAGACCATGACCGGGGGCAGCCCCGAGGCCGAGCGCGCCGAGTTCGACAGGCTGGCCCGCGACATCATGCTCGTCCAGCTGAAGAACGCGAAGACGGCCAGCGCGCACGGGGTCCCGCACCGGGTTCAACCGCGCGTTCCACGCCAAATCCACCCTCGCCACGGACCGGGCCGAGCTGACCTTCCTCGACCTGCCCGGCGACCTGCGGGCGGGCTTCGCCCAGCCCGGCCGGACGTACCCGGCGACGGTCCGGTTCTCCAACGCGGAAGGCACCGGTCAGCCCGACAGCAAGCCGGACCTGCGCGGGGTGGCGCTGCGGGTCCAGGTGTCGCCGGAGGAGTCTCACGACCTGCTGATGACCAACTTCCCGGTCTCCCACGCGCGCAACGCCCGCCAGTTCGTCGAGTTCGCCAAGGCGACCGCCGGCGGCCGGCTCTCACAGCTGCTGGGAATCCTCCGGCTGATCCGGCTGTTCGGCCCGCGCGAAACCATACGGATGCTGCGAAACGTCCTGACGGCACGCGGGCGCACGGTGAGCAGCGTGGCCACGGAGACGTACTGGAGCCGCGGCGCGGCCCGGTGGGGGCCGACCCTGGCGGTGCGCTACCTGCTCCGGCCGGCGCCGGACACGGTGCCGGCCCCGCGCCCGCCGGCCGACGACCCGGACTACCTCTCGACCGAGGCCGCCCGCCGGCTGGCCCGGGGTGATGTCCGCTTCGAGCTGTGCATCCAGCGGTACATCGACGACAAGTCCACCCCGATCGAGGACACCGCCGTGGCGTGGAAGGAGCGGGTCTCCCCCGCCGAGCCGGTGGCGGTGCTGACCCTGGCCCGCGGCGACCTGAGCACGGTCGACGCGCTGGCCCAGGCTCAGATCATCGACACGATGGCGTTCAACCCGTGGAACACCACCGACGAGTTCCGGCCGCTCGGCAACCTCAACCGGGCCCGCAAGGCGGTCTACGATGCCGGGTCGGCGCAGCGGCTCGGCTACCGATGGCAGACCCAGCCGCCGGTGCGGAACGTGGTGTTCGGCGGGGCGACCCGCGCGGTGTTCGCCCTCATCAACCGGTACGTGCCCTGGTACCGCCTCCCGGTCCGCCTCGGCCTGCTCAACGTCGAGGCCTTCAGGTACGTGCTGCGGGCGCGGAACCTGTTCGACAGCGAGCTCCGGGAGGCCCCGCCGGCCGCCAGGCCGGTGCCGCCCGCCCCGCCCGGCGAGCAGGTCCGGGTCACCAGGACATTCGACGGGACCAGCAACGACCTGTCCGCCCCCGGGATGGGCGCGGTGGGGTCGGCGTTCGGCCGGAACCTGCGGCCGGATTTCCGGCCGAACCTGTTCGACGAGCCCAACCCGGTCATCGTCAGCCAGCAGCTCCTGCACCGCGAGCAGTTCCTGCCCGCGCGTTCGCTGAACCTGCTCGCCGCCGCGTGGATCCAGTTCCAGGTGCACGACTGGGTCAGCCACGCCCGCTACCCGCTCGGCCAGGCCGACGTCCGGGTGCCGCTGCCGCCGGGCATGCAGTGGTCGAACACCCCGGGCGGCCCGCTGGAGCACGAGATGCGGATCGCCGGGAACATCCCGTTCCCCGACCAGCGGCCCAACCGGATGAGCCCGGTGTTCGGTAACGACACCACGCCCTGGTGGGACGGCTCCGAGGTGTACGGCGCCGACGCCGCCAAGAGCGGCCAGCTCCGCGAGGGAGCGAAGCTGCGGCTCACGCCGGACGGATACCTGCCCGACGACGCCAGCGGGATCGAGATCACCGGCTTCAACCAGAGCTGGTGGCTGGGGCTCGGCAGCCTGCACACGCTGTTCGCGCGCGAGCACAACCTGCTGTGCGACGAGCTCCGGGGCCACTACCACGACTGGGACGACGAGCGCGTCTACCAGACGGCGCGCCTGATCGTCTCCGCGCTGATCGCCAAGATCCACACGGTCGAGTGGACGCCGGCGATCCTGGGGACCGAGGTCATCGACGTCGGCCTCAAGACCAACTGGAACGGCCCCCCGGCCAACGACTGGCTCACCCGGCTGGGCATCTGGCTGATCGACAGCCAAGCCAGCGTGGGCATCCCGAAGACCACGCCGGACCACAGCGGCGTGCCGTACTCGCTGACCGAGGACTTCGTCACGGTCTACCGGATGCATCCGCTGCTGCCCGACGACTACCGGTTCGCCGACCACCGGACCGGGGCGGCCCTCGGCCGCCGGGGATTCCTCGACATCCAGGGGGCCATGGCCGACAAGGAACTGCGGGCCTTCGGCCTGGAGAACACGCTGTACTCCTTTGGCCTGTCCTATCCCGGCGCGATCACTCTGCACAACTACCCTCGCTCGCTGCAGAAGTTCGAGCGCAACGGCGAGCTGATCGACCTGTCGGTGGTGGATCTGGTGCGCACCCGGCGCCGCGGGGTGCCCCGCTACAACGACTTCCGGGCCGGACTGCACAAGCCGCGGGTCAGGAGCTGGGAAGAGCTCTGCGACAACCAGGAATCAGTCAGCCGGATGAAGGAGATCTACCGCAGCGTCGACGAGGTTGACACCATGGTGGGCCTGTTCGCGGAGACTCCCCCGCCGGGGTTCGGGTTCTCGGACACCGCCTTCCGCATCTTCATCCTGATGGCCTCGCGGCGGCTGCAGAGCGACCGCTTCCTCACCGTCGACTTCCGCCCGGAGATCTACTCCCAATTCGGTATGGACTGGATCGCTAACAACGGCATGACCAGCATCATCCTGCGCCACTGCCCGGATCTCGCCGCCGTCCTGCCCCGCTCGGCGAGCGCGTTCGTGCCGTGGCGGCCGGTCATCGCAGGGAGGACACAGACATGACCAACATGACGACCAAGCTGGGCCACGCGGGCCTCGACGCCCTCCGGGAGCGGCCGCTGCTCACCTCGATCTGGCACCGCCGCACGCACCGGGTGAGCCGCGGCAGTTCCATCGAGGCCGGCTCGATGAGCTGGACATCGTCCGAGCCGCGCACCCCACTGACGGAGCTGGAGGAGGCGGTGCTCATCTCGCTGACCGGATGCACGGGCCTCACCATGCCGGACCGCCCGTTCTCCGACCCGCGGGATCACAAGCCGATCATGGCCAAGCCGAACCTGAACATGGCCGGCCGGACCGCGGGCAGCCCCGACAACGCCCAGGGCACCTACTTTTTCATGATCAACGACACCGGCACCTACTTCCTGCGCAAGCTGCCCCCGTCCAGGGACGCGACGGCGTCGGTGTTCGATCCCGAGACCCTGCTCGCGCGCGCCGCCGAGGCGAAGGTGCGGCTGCTCGACCACCGGATCGACGTGCCAGGCGGGAACCGGGATTTCCCCGCCTACCTCGACTCCAACCGGTTCCTGTCCAACCTGCCCGGGACCACCATCTTGTTCCCGGTGGTGGACCTGTCCCGGCAGTACATCAACGGGATGATGTACCTGCTCACCCAGCCGGAAGGGGCCCGGCCGGCGATCGTCGACGACCGGAACTTCTACCGGCCGGCCGGGGTGAAGAAATGGATCCAGTCGGGGTTCCTGAACAACGACATCAAGCTGCCGCTCGGCACCATCTGGTCGATGCGCACCCAGATCGAGGCCGACCTGCTGCTGCAGAACATCATGCTCACCGCCGACGCGATGGGGCTGGGCGCGTGGATCCACGCCTCGCTGGCGCCGCCGATCCTGCTCGGAGACCCGAAGTTCCGCGCCACGTACGGCCCGATGCTCGGTTTCGACTGGAGCACGCCCAGGTGGAAGCTGGCCGACATCGTGCGCTGGCAGGTGCCCCTGCCGTGGTACGCCAACCTCCGGGCGACCACGACCGGCCTGCGGCACAAGGGCGAGTACCTGATCAAGGCGATGTGCCCGCCGAACTATCCCACGATGGCCGACGCCGTGGACGCGGTGGTGGCCGAGAAGTTCGGGCCGCGGGGCATCTACGCCGACGAGAGCCTGTTCGCGCGCATCTACCGCGGCGAGTTCGGTGCCCAGTATCTCCGGCAGGCCAGCAACTACTCGGCGGACGTGATCGCCTGCGCGCGCGACATCTGCACCTACATCTACGAGACCCACGGCCGGTTCCCCGCGCACTGCGACACCCTGCACGTGCCGGGGGTGTGGCTCCAGGCCCACCACGTGGAGGAAGGCTATTACCAGGAGTTCTTCCGTAACGGGCTGACCGAGGAGCACCAGCTGCACGACCAGAGATGGCACCCGGCCGGCTAGAGCTCCTCGCCCTCGGCCAGCACCGCCATGGCCAGGTCCCGCAGCCCGCCGGTGAGGTCGCCCTGGGTGACCATGAGGGTGCGCTCGCCCACGCTGATCTGGTAGACGGTGTCGCCCGGGGCCGCCCGGTAGGGGGGCGGGACGGCCGGGGCCTGGGCGGCCAGGTTCTCCCAGCGCCCGGCGTCCACGCGGCCGGTGGTGTCGAGAGTCCGGCGGCGGATGTCCCCATCTTGCGCTATCCGGGTCACCTCAAGCCTCATCCGCCTAGTTTGTCCTTTTTCGGCCATCCGCGCCAGTTACGACCGTCCCCGCACCGGGCGGTAACCTGGTCTCACCCATGGCGAGGACCGCCGTCACCAGGTCAGACAGCGGCCCGGACAGGTCATCCTCGGCGACCAGAAGGGCCCACTCATCGACCTGGACGTGGTAGAGCGGACCCTCTGGAACCGGCCGGTAGAGGGGCCGGATGGCCAGGGCGCGCGCGACCAGCCCCTCCCACTGGGACGCGTCGCTACGACCGGCGGTGTCCACCAGCCGGCGCCGCATGGTGCCATCCCATTCGATTCGGGTCACCACGACCCTCATCAGCCCAGTGTCCCCTCCGAGCGCATCCCGGCAGGCCAAAACGCGACGGCGGCGCCCGCCGGGTGGCCAGCAAGCGTGTCAACGGATGCCCGCTGTCACCAGCGGTCGCCGACCCCGATGTGCTCGCCGGGTATCCGCGAATACGGCAGCGAGGCAATGCGGGGTGGCACCGGGAGGCCGAGCGCGAGCAGCACCTCGATCGCGGCGCGCTGACCCGACTCCACTCCGCCGTTCAGGAACCCCTGCGAGTACGTCGAGGTGTGCTCGCCGGCGAAGTGAACCCTCCCTTCGGGTATCCCGGCGTACCCCCAGTACTTCGTCACCTGCCCGGGGATGTAGGCGGCGTACGAGCCCCGGGTCCACGGGTCGCCGGTCCAGTAGTCGAGCCAGGCCTTCCCGTTGAACTGGGCCTTGGTTCCCGGAACGGCCTGGTTGATCTGGCCCAGGACCGTCGCGGTGAGATCCGCCGGCGCCGGGGCGTGGTAGCCGGGGCTGGCGAACGGCTTGCTGCCGGAGCCGCCCGCGTACACCGTGATCAGGCCCGCAGTGCCCGGCTCGGTCGGCGCGCTGTCCCAGGTCTGGTAGTTCGGGTTCGTGTAGTTGACCGTGCCGCTCCACGGCCTGCCGTGCACCTTGAACTTGGCCGGCCGCCGGTTGTACTGCACGATCAGCTTCACATCCGTTCCCATGCCCAGCTCCCTGATGGCCGTCGTCCGGTAGCTGCCGAAGCCGGCGCCCTCCAGATCGACCTCCCGCAGCGTGGTCCAGGGGACCGTCAGGATGACATGGTCGGCGATCACCGGCCGGGACGGGGCGCTGCCGCCGAACCGCAGCTCGTAGCTGCCGTCGGGCCGCTTGATCAGGGCCTGGAGCGGGGATTCGAGCTGGACGGTTCCGGCCGGGAGCGCCTTGGCGGCCAGGACCGGTACCTGGTCGTTCCCGTGCTTGACGTGCCACCGCTCGTCACCGCCCGGGTAGGGGATGACGAGGTAGTCCATCCAGTTGAGCGCGGACAGCCCGGCCATGTCCAGGCCGTACCAGCCGCTCATGGTCTGGTCGAGGAACGTCTTCACCTCCGCGGAAACCCCGGGGACGTGCTGGTCGAGCCACTCCCGCATGTCCAACTCGTCCATCTGCCTGGCCCCGGCCGTGGCCGTGCCGTAGGAGTAGGCCACGTCGGAGGCCTTGCCGTTTGGGCCTATGACTCCTGCCTGCCGGGCGGCCGCCTTGACCGCGGTCGTGATCCGGTCCAGCTGGGCGTAGAACTTGTCGTAGTAGTCGAAGTAGCCGCCGTTGATCCAGCTCGGCGAGATCGCGTCGGGCACGTCCCCCTGCCACAGGTCATCGAGTTGCAAGCCGAGTTCGGTGGCCAGGCCGCGCAGGTGGACGTGCCGCGTGTCGATGAACTCGCCTCCGTGCTCCGCGGTCTGGCCGTCGGCAAAGCCGCGGGCGGTCCAGCACCGGCCGCCGATCCGGTCGCGCGCCTCGAACAGCCGCACCTGTACCCCACTGCGCGCGAGCCGGTAGGCCGCGGTCGTGCCCGCGAGGCCGGCCCCGATCACGGCGACCCGGGCGCCGTGGGCCGCCGTGGGTGTTCCCGTGCTCTTGGCGTCCGCCGCGGGCGAGGGGCGCGTCGTACACGCGGCGAGCGCCGCCGAGACGCCGAACGCCCCGCCCATGCGCAGCGCCCCGCGTCGCGAGACCACCCGGCGGCCGGCCCGCCCGGGCGGGGTGCCTTCGCCGGGCACGGCCGGGGCATCGAACTGCGCGCGCTCGCGCATGGCCCTGGCCAGCGTCGACTGTCTGCCTCCGGGCATCTGTCCTCCTCCAGATCCGGCCGGCCAGTGCGATCGTGGGGCATCGATCCGGCCGATCATTGGGCATAAACGGCGGCGGCCGGCCGGGGCCGCGAGCCCTGGCACGGCGGGTACGCCAGAGGGGCGGCCGCTGGCGGCCGCCCCTCCCCGTTGAGCAATCTTGAGCCCTAGCCGGCACCCTTCACCGGGCAGGGATTCCGCATATTGCCACTGTTGAAGTTGTCGAAGCGCTTGATAATCGTGGGATGCGGACGCGGTCACCCGGCTTCATCAGCAGGTCCTTGGTGAGGTCCGGGTTGACCGCGGAGAGATTCGGCGCCGAGAAGGTGCCGGTGAACAGCGGGTTCGCCGGCGCCTGGGAGACACCGCTCTTGGTGATGTAGGCCCAGTTGATCGGCTCCGGGCCGCCGAGGATGTAGTTGTTGCAGGCCGCGTTGTTCTCCACCCCGTTGTTCTGGTTCTGCGTCCGGCTGTCGATGGTCATCGCGGCGCAGTAGACGACGCTTCGCCCTGACCACTCCCAGGCGGGCGATCATCATGCCCTACATCGAAGCAGGAGAACTTCCGGTCAGCAATGACCAGCGTTATAGGAACTTTGAATGGTTTGCCGGCGAACCGGAGAACCGGTTAGGGCGTCGGCACGCTGCTCGGGTGCGTGCCCGGGACCAGCCGGCCAACGCCGCCGACCGTCCTGTCGAGCAGCGACCCCAGCTGGGGGGACTGCGCCCACGATCGGGCGGGCCCGAGCCCGGTGACGCTGCGGCAGCCCGTCAGCTGGACGCCGACCGGCCGGAAGCCCTGATTCCCGGCCGCGAACGTCAGCCGGAACGCCCCGCCGGTGGCGGCCTCGCAGTGCAGCCCGGGCGGCATGGGCGGAAGCGCGCAGAGCGCGGCGGCCAGGGTGCGAACGCGGGCGGCGTCCCTGATCGTGATCCCGCCCGGGAGGAGCGCGCGGACGTGGCTGCCCCCCGGGATGGCCACCACTTTGTCCACCCTCCCGGCGGCCGCACAGAGCGGGACTCCGGCCGACGCCGTCGCCGCCGGGGCCGTGGAGCCGCCGGCGGCCGCCGAGGCCAGGTGCGCGGCGCCGCCGGCGACCGTGCCGCCGCACGCCGTCAGCCCGATCAGGGCGCCGACCGCGATCAGCGCCAGCGCGCCCCGTGTTGCCCTGCCCTCCGGCCTGCTCGGGCCCACCATCGCCGGCTCCCTTCTCTGCCACGGTCCCGCCCGGGCCGACCTGGCCGGCTACCGGGGCCGCATGTCTTGGACGTGGCAAGAGCCCGTCCCGGTTCCCCGGTCCTGGCAGTTTTCAGGTCCTCACCGCTGGCCCCGTCATCCATGGCGCGTGCCGCGCGCGGTCATGGCGAGGGCGCCCCGGCCTGGAGGCCGTCCCATGACCAGCGCGGCATGGCCAGACCCGCCGGGACCGCCGCGTCCGGGGAGGGGTAGGCCAGCATGTCCTCCACCGCCCATTCCATGTAGGCACGGAGCGCGGCGCGGAACTGCGGGTCCGCGGGCAGCCTTGCGTCGTCGGCGGCGCGGACGAAGCAGTCCACGAATCGCCGGCCCAGGTCGCTCATGTCCCCGTTGCCCGAGTGCATGTGCAGGAGCCCGGACTGGTCACCGCACGTTTGCGAGTAGCGCGGCGGCCCGCCCATGACCTCGGCCCAGTAGGCGGCCAGCCGTTCGACGTGCTGCGGGTGCTGCCCCGGATGAGAGAACGGGTGGTTCAGCTCCGGGTCCCGCAGGCACCGTTCGTGATGGGCCGCGGCCAGGGCGAGGAAGGCGGGCTCGCCGCCGGCGAACTCGAACAGCGTCGGGCGCACAGCGCGAGCGTTGCACACCGGGCTCAGCCCGCGCCACGCCGGGCCCACCGTTCCGGGTCCACCACCCGGCGGCACAGACCCGGGACTTTCAGCCCTTCCCCCGGCATGAGATGACGCAGCCGACGCGCGCCTATTCGCTGGTCAGGCGCTTACCTTCCGGCGGTGTGCCGGGTAAGCCGTGGGATCCGGCCAGATAGACCACCCGGCGGGCGATGTTCACCGCATGGTCCCCAAGACGCTCATAGAAGCGTGCCACCAGGACCATTTCCATCGTCACCGGCAGCGGCATCCGCCCGGACGCAAGCTCAGCTATCAGGCTGGCGTAAAGCTCGTCCATCTCGTCGTCGCGTTCGCTTATTTTGGCCGCGGCGGAACGGTCGCGCTCGTACCAGGAGTCCACCGCCTGGCGCCACATGCCCGATACGACGGTCCCCATGCGCTCGACGAGCCCCCGGCAGCGCGGCGAGAGGTCCTCGCTGAGAATGTGATTGGCCCGGGCGGCGATCTGCACGACGAGGTCGTGAGAGCGCTCAAGCTCGGGGACGATCCGCAGCACGGAGAGCAGGAAGCGCAGGTCGGAGGCGACGGGTGCCTGCAGCAGGATCTCCCGGTTGGCCATCGCCTCGATCTCCAGGTAGAGGGCGTCGATGGCCTGCTCACGCTCGGCCAGCACCTTGATCACCTCACTGCTGCCGGTCAGGAGGGCCTGGGTCGCCCCGGGCAGGTCCTCGGCCACCATGGCGAACAGCTCGATGACCTTGGCCTCGATAGCCTCCAGCTCACGCTCAAATTCCTGTCGCGGCTCAGCCATGGTCCTGAGCCTACTGAGCGTCCCCCCGGCACTCCAGCCCGTGCACCGAGAGTTCAGGAACTGATCATTCAGCCGTTATGACCCGGTAAGAGGCCCATCGCCGGCCGGTGATAGCCCGCCGGGGAGCGGCATCTCCGCGGTCTGTACCACGATCCGGAACAGCTCGGGGCGCAGCACGGCGACGGTGAGGGCGGCCGCAGGCCGGTGCCCGGGTCGTCGAAGCGGACGGTTACCTTCACCGCCGACTGCCCGGCGGACAGGCGCAGGCTCCTGGCTATCGACGGCGGCGGCGGCTGCATTTCCACGTGCAGGGCGGCGGGCTCGCCCATCGCCCCCAGAGCCACCAGGTCGCTTCCCGGTGGGGATCTGGCCCCGGCCGCCTCGCCGGCCTCGCCACCAGGTGGGATGCCGGCGGGCTCGCCGACCGCGCCGTCCGCGGCCGGGGCGCCGGCCTCATCGGTGCCCGGCGGGTCCACGCCCGGGATCGCGCCCGCGGCGTCCGGCGGCAGGTAGGTGGTGACGTAGGCGGCGGGCTCATCGCCCGCCGCCCAGACCGTGTGCACGACCCACACCTGCCCGGCCGGGTCAATGCGCAGCGCCCAGCCGATATCCTCGGGCACCCGGCGCCAGGAGGTCTGACGGGTCCGGCAGGACAGCTCGCCCGCCATCGGGTCGATCCGCGAGTGCAGGCCCGGTATGCCCTCCAGCGGGATCAGGTACTCGGCGGGACTGACCCGGTGCACCTGCCCGTCGGGCAGCCGGCGGACCAGGTGACGGCCCACGAGCGCGGAGATCGCGGCGTCGATCTCCGCGGTACTCACGTTGTACCGGCGAGCGAGGACGGTGTGCCGGGGCAGCCGCCAGCCGGGCTCGTGATGCACCAGCGCCATGGCCAGGCGATCGGCCAGAATCTCCGCCGCGGGACGGACCTGGAACTGGTCGCCGCCCACCGCCTCGCCGGCGGATCTGGCCGCCAATCCGCGCTCCCCCTCCCGCGCCCGCGGGACCGGCCCCCCATCGCCAGCGACCCGGCCGCCGCGCACCGCGCCAGCGGTCCGCCGTGAGACAGTCCGCCCGGTATCGGCACCGGTTCCCGGCATCACGTCCGTCACTCCGGATTGGGCCGTGACCTCATGATCATCCGCCTGGAGATGATCAGTGGTACGAGCGCAAAAGGGTTAGGCTTCGCCATTGCAGGCATCATGGCCTTTGCTCCATGGAGCTGAGCCGACGAGATTTCCGTGGCCACGGAAATGCAAGATCCACGATTGCCGACCTTAACAGAACATCCTACGGTGGACAGCAGGCCGAAGCCCCCGCACAAGCCCGCCACCAGGGTGGTACCCGGGCTGGTCAGCATGCCCGGCCGCATCCGGCGTGCCAGCGGTAACGGTGAGAATGCCGAGGGTTCGTCCCCCAGACCCACCGGGCCGGTAACGTTCACATCACCTTGCGTTCATCTTTTGTTTCCTTATTTTTCGCTGACCGTACCCCCTCTCTTAACTCGCGGGTACGGGCCGCACGACAGACTCATCTGGATAGTACGGTTTGCAGCCCGGCTTGGGGCCGGGGGGGTCTGGTGCTCATAACAACCAAAGGAAATGGTGGGGTATCTGACATGCACGGCCTGCACAGACAGCGGTTCACGGCGGCGGGGCTCGCCCTGGCCGCGATGGCTTTGTTCGTGGCCGCCTGCAGCTCGTCATCGAGCGGCAGCGGCGGCGGAAGCGGCTCGGGTCTTTCGGGCACGCTCAACGGGAGCGGATCGACGTTGCAGCTCGTCTACCAACAGCAGGCGATCCAGAGCTTCAAGTCGGTCCAGCCCAGCATCACGGTCAACTACGGCGGCGGCGGCTCGGGCAAGGGCCGCACGGACCTCGCCTCGAACGTCGTCCAGTTCGCGGGCTCGGACTCGCCGATCCCCTCCACCGACCTGCATCTGTTCAACGGCAAGACGGTGCTCTACTACCCCATCCTGATCGGCCCGATCACGGTCTCCTACAACCTGCCGGGCATGAAGAGCGGCCTGAAGCTGGACGCACCGACCATCGCGAAGATCTTCCAGGCTGAGATCAAGAAGTGGAACGACCCGGCGATCGCGGCGCTGAACCCCGGCGTCAAGCTGCCCAGCACCACGATCACCATCGCCCACCGCTCGGACTCCTCGGGCACCACCCAGAACTTCTCCGAGTTCCTGGTCGAGGGCGCGCCCGGTGTCTGGAAGCTCGGCAGCGACTCGACCATCAACTGGCCGGCCAACAGCCGGGGCGGCAATGCCAACGGCGGGGTGGCGCAGATCATCAAGAGCACCGCGGGGGCCATCGGCTACGTGGACTACGCCGACGCCAAGGCCTCGGGGCTGACCTGGGCTACGGTCAAGAACAAGGACGGCAGCTACGTTGCGCCGTCGGTGCAGTCGGCCACCGAAGCCGCCGAGCAACGCCCAGGTCAAGCCCGACCTGACGTTCAGCGCGATCTGGGCGTCGGGTGCCCAGTCCTACCCGATCACCTGCTCAGTCGTGGGTTCTGGTCTACCAGAAGCAGTCGAGCTCGAATACCACGAAGCTGCTCAAGTCCTACATCGGCTACCTGGTCGGGGACGGCCAAAAGCTGCTTCCCCAGCTGGGCTACGCGCCGCTGCCCTCCAACATCGACCAGCACGCCAAGGCGCAGATCAGCAAGATCGGCGCGTCAGGGGCCGCCGGGTAGGCGGGCCGGGAGGGGGCGTCGCCGTGGGCACCGTGACACTGGCCGACCAGAAAGGATCGTCGCCGTGGGCACAGTGACGCAGCAGGCGGGTCCGGCCATCCCGGCCGGATCCGCCCACCCCCTGGCCCAGCGAAGGCCGCTCGGCGACCGCGGCTTCGAGATCCTGGCCCTCGTGTGCGGCCTGCTGGTGCTGGTCATCCTCGTCCTGATCGCCTTCTCGACCACCCAGCAGGCCTCGTCGTGGTTCACCACCGAGGGATGGGGGATCTTCGGGAAGACCTGGAACCCCGCGGCCAATCAGTTCGGCGCGCTCGCGTTCATCTACGGCACGGCCATCACGGCGGCGATCGCGCTCATCATGGCCGTCCCGGTCAGCGTGGGCATCGCCCTGCTGCTGACCGAGGTCGTGCCGTACCGGTGGGCGCGGCCGATCGTGTACGTGATCGACCTGCTGGCCGTGGTCCCATCGGTGGTCTGGGGTCTGTGGGGGATCCTGGTGTTCGCGCCCTGGATCGGCAAGATCTACAACGACATAGGCTCGGCCGTCAACGGTGTGCCGGTGCTCGGCGCCCTGTTCGGGCCGCCCACCAGCGGGGCCTCGTTCTTCACCGCGGGCATCATCCTGGCCTTCATGATCACGCCGATCGTGACCTCGCTGTCACGCGAGGTGATCGCGACCGTGCCGGCGATCGACAAGGAGGGCGCGTACGCGCTGGGCGCCACCCGCCTGGAGATGATCACCGGTGCCATCTGGCCGCACAGCAAGGGCGGCATCACCGGGGCGGTGCTGCTCGGCCTGGGCCGCGCCATGGGCGAGACGATCGCGGTGGCGCTGGTGATCGGCTCGTCGGCCCAGATCACCTCCCACCTGTTCGCCCCCGGCTACAACATGCCCGCGGTCATCGCCAATCAGTTCGGTGAGGCCTCCGGCGAGTTCCGCGCCGCGCTGATAGGTCTCGGCGTGCTCCTGTTCGCGTTCACGATCATCATCAACATCGTCGCCCGGGCCATTGTCGGGCGAAGCGCCGAGCAGGGGACCGCCTGATGGCCATCACCGCCGACCAGCCGCAGGTCAACCTCAACGAGACGAGGGGCTGGCGGCGCACCAAGAACCGCATCGCGACCGCGGCGATGTGGCTCGCGTTCGTGCTCGTGATCATCCCGCTCGGGTTCGTCCTCTACACGGTGATCGCCAAGGGTATTTCGATCATCAGCTGGCAGTTCCTGACCAGCCCGATCCCGCCGCAGGTGGTGCCCGCGAGTGTGGGCGGGATCGGGCCGGCGGTGCTCGGCACGATCGAGATCACGGCCGTGGCGGCGCTCATGGCCGTGCCGCTCGGCGTCCTGGGCGCGATCTACCTCAACGAGTACGGCGGCAAGGGCGTGCTGGCGCGGCTCATAGGATTCTTCTCCGACGTCATGACGGGCGTGCCGTCGATCGTGATGGGGCTTTTCCTCTTCTCGATCTGGGTGCTGCACTTCGGCTTCTCGGGCTTCGCCGGCGCGCTCGCGCTGGCCTGCCTGATGCTGCCGGTCGTGATCCGCTCCACCGATGAGATGCTGAAGCTGGTGCCGAACCCGCTGCGCGAGGGGAGCTACGCGCTCGGCGCGACCAAGGCCCGCGTGACCATGACCGTCGTGCTGCCCGCGGCGATCGGCGGGATCGTCAGCGGCGCCCTGCTCGCCGTCGCCCGGGCCGCGGGTGAGACGGCGCCGCTGCTGTTCACCATCCTCACGGTGACCGCCGCCAACCCCAACATTTTCAGCGGCGCCAACACCGCGATACCCTCCCAGATCTTCGCGAACGCGACATCGCCGTACACGGGCGCGCAGGGCCGCGCGCTGGGGTGCGGCACTCACCCTCATCGTGATCGCCTTCGTCCTTATGATCGTCGCCCGTTTCATCACGGCCCGATTTACCCGATACTCGCGCTAGGAACGTCATGGAACAGCCTGAGCAGAACACCGTCACCGGCCTTCAGCAGCCCGGGCCAGCAGGCCAGCCACAGGCGCCGCCGGTGGCCGAGCCACAGGCCCCGGCGGTACCCCAGCCGCAGGTGCCGTCGGGCTCGGGTGACCTCGTTTTCGACGTGGACAGGGTGTCGTGTTACTACGGCTCCTTCCGGGCCGTCACGGACGTCTCGCTGTCCATCCACGAGAACGAGATCACCGCGTTCATCGGCCCGTCCGGGTGCGGCAAGACGACGGTGCTGCGGACGCTGAACCGGATGAACGACCTCGTGGCCGGTGCCCGCGTGGAGGGCGACATCCGCTACCGCGGGGCCTCGCTGTACCACAAGGACGTCTCCCCCATCGCCGTCCGGCGGCGCATCGGCATGGTCTTCCAGAAGCCGAACCCGTTCCCGAAGTCGATCTACGACAACGTCGCCTACGGGCCGCGCATCAACGGCGAGCGCAACAAGCGCAGGCTGGACGAGATCGTCGAGCGCTCGCTGCAGCAGGCCGCGCTGTGGGACGAGGTGAAGGACCGTCTGAACAAGTCCGGCCTGAGCCTGTCCGGCGGGCAGGCGCAGCGGCTGTGCATCGCCCGCACGCTCGCCGTCGAGCCGGACGTCGTCCTCATGGACGAGCCCTGCTCCGCGCTCGACCCGATCGCGACCGGCCGCATCGAGGACCTGATGCGGGAGATCAAGTCGCGGTACACGATCGTCATCGTCACGCACAACATGCAGCAGGCCACGCGGGTCAGCGACCGCACCGCCTTCTACTCGGTGCTCCGCAATGAGGAGAGCGACACCCGCACGGGCGTGCTGGTCGAGTACGGCATGACCCAGCAGATCTTCGAGGACCCGCACGACGAGCGCACCAAGGCCTACGTGACCGGCCGCATGGGCTGAGCGGTCGGGCGGCCCGCCCATCCAGGCCGGACGCTACCGGCCGAGCGTCGCCACCAGGATGGCCTTGATGGTGTGGAGCCGGTTTTCGGCCTGGTCGAACACGATGCTGGCGCCCGACTCGAAGACCTCCCCGGTGACCTCGAGGCCGGAGGTCATGCCGGTGTGCTCCATGATCTCCCGTCCGACGGTGGTGTTCGGGATCGTGGAACGCGGGCAGGCAGTGCATGAACTTGACCTTCGGGTTGCCGGAGCTGGTCATGAGTGCGGTGTTGACCTGATACGGCGTGAGGACCTTGACGCGTTCGGTCCAGACGTCCTTGGGCTCGCCCATCGACACCCACACGTCGGTGTGGATGAAGTGGACGCCGTGGACGGCCTCGCCCGGGTCGTCGGTGATGGTGATCCGCGCGCCGGTGCGCTCGGCGGTCTGGTGCGCCAGGTCCACCACATCCTTCGGCGGCTGGAGGTCCTTGGGGCCGCCCAGGCGGACGTCGCTGCCCATGAGCGCGCCCATGATCAGCAGCGAGCGGCCCATGTTGAACCGGCAGTCGCCGACGAAGGCGTAGGAGATCATGTCGTAGGGCTTGTTGACCGACTCGTGCATGGTCAAAAAGTCGGCCAGCATCTGGGTCGGGTGCCACTCGTTGGTCAGCCCGTTGTAGACCGGCACCCCGGCGTGCTCGGCCAGGTTCTCCACGTCGGCCTGGGCGTTGCCCCGGTACTCGATCGCGTCGTACATCCGGCCCAGCACCCGCGCGGTGTCGGCGATCGACTCCTTGTGCCCCAGCTGCGACCCCGACGGGTCGAGATAGGTCACGTGCGCCCCCTGGTCGAACGATGCCACCTCGAACGCCGACCGGGTCCGGGTGGAGGTCTTCTCGAAGATCAGCGCGATCTCCTGGCCCGCCAGCCGCTGGCCCTCGGTGCCGGCGTACTTGGCCATCTTGAGCGCCTCGGACAGCCGCAGCAGGTAGCGCAGCTCGGCCGGGGTGAAGTCGATCTCCTTGAGGAAGCTGCGGTTTTTCAGGTTGAACGCCATGGATGGCTCCCCATCGGCTTCAGAACGCGGGTCGCGCTCGATCGGGCAGGTCATGCAGTGGCCACCGCGCGGCCCTGCGCGTCACCGCCCTCGACATGGCAGCGGCATGGCGCGTTCTCCTCGCTTTGTCCATGTGAACGGGTCAGTTGGCGTAGCTGGGGGCGAACGTGACGCCTGAGACGCCGGGCGCGACGCGGGTGCCCGCGGTGCCGGCGAGCATGGCGTCGATGTCGGGCAACGCACCGATCACGGCCGGCTTTCCGGTGGCGCCCGCGAACTCGCACGCGGCCACCACCTTGGGGAGCATCGATCCCGCCGCGAACTCGGCGTAATAGTCGGCGAGCAGGGCGTCAGGATCGGCCGCCACGATGGCCCGCTGCTGAGGGGTGCCGAACCCCACGAAGACCGCCCGCGCGTCGGTGGCCAGGATGAGGATGTCGGCCTGGATGTTGTTGGCGAGCAGGGCGCTGGCCCTGTCCTTGTCGATCACTGCCTCGATGCCCGCCAGCTGCCGCCCCGGCCGGTAGACGGTGGGGATCCCGCCGCCTCCGGCGCAGATCACGACGCAGCCCTGCTCGAGCAGCCACCTGATGGGCCGGTGCTCGAAGATCCGTTGTGGCACCGGCGAGGGCACGACGCGGCGCATGTGATCACCGTCGGGCTTGAACGTCCAGCCCCGCTCGGCCGCCAGCCGGTCCGCCTCCGGCCCGTCGTACAGCGGCCCGATTGGCTTACTCGGGTTGGTGAAAGCTGGATCGCCGGGATCGACTTCGATCATCGTCAGCAGCGACGCGAGCGGCTTCTCAAACGGGAGCCGGTTCCCGAGCTCCTGCTCGATGAGGTAACCGATCATCCCCTGGGTCTCGGCCCCCAGCACATCGAGCGGCGACTCAGTCGCTCCCCCGTACGCCGCCTCCTCCAGGGCCAGCATCCCGATCTGCGGCCCGTTCCCATGAGAGATGATCAGCTCGTGCTGCTCAGCGATCGGAGTTAGGCGGTCACATGCCAGCCGGACGTTCTCACGCTGATTTTCTACCGTCATCGGCTGGCCCCGGCGCAGAAGCGCATTGCCCCCGAGGGCTACCACGACTCTCATCCTCCACCCCCTTGTAGGCAACGTATCCAGGTCGTTGGGCGACCGGTAGGAATCTATCGGTCCGTGGTGCCTTCCGCCCGAAGCGGCCGCGGGGGCGGCTTCGGCTGCCGGTGGCGATCGAACCCGTGCCGGAGTACCTCTGAGAGAAAGCGGGCCGGCCCCTACAGCTCCGCGACGGCCTGGACGGTCAGCTCGTCCAGACCGGTGAGCACCAGCCTGGCCGCGCGCAGCGCGGCGGGCTCCGGCGGGTACCTCGGGTGCGGGACGGCGATGACCTGCAGGCCCGCGGCCGTCGCGGAACGCAGCCCGTTGGCTGAGTCCTCGACCGCCGCACACGCCCGTGGGGCGAAGCCCAGCTGCTCCGTGACGGCGAGGTAGATGTCGGGGGCCGGCTTGCCGTGGCTGACCTGTTCCGTCAACAGCGCGACTCTGAAGCATTCCCGCAGGCCGGCGCCGTCCAGCACCGCGTCGATCAGGGCCGGCGGGGACGAGCTGGCCAGCCCCAGCGGCCAGCGCGTTGCCAGTTCCCTGACCGCGCCGACGGCGCCCGGCATGAGCGGGGCCTCCTCCCGGTAACGGGCCTGCATCCGCTCGATGACCATCGCCGCGACCTCCGGCGGCGGCAGGCCGACGCCCAGGTCCTGGCTGAGGTAGCGGGCCCACTCACCGGTGCTCATGCCCATGAGCCGCTGCTGCGCGTCCGGGAGCCAGTGACCATCGTGCTCGGCCACCACCTGCCGCCGCACCTGCTCCCACACCGGCTCGGAATCCACGATCACGCCATCCAGGTCGAACACGACCGCCTCGATCATCCGTCACCTGCCCGCTGGCCGATTGCCGCCGCCCAGCCCGATCATGCCAGGGCCCAGGGCGGGGGGGGCCCGCCCGGCTGGCGACCCGGTCATAACCGGCCTGGTAGACACCGGGGGGCGGGGCGGCCAGGATTGCGATGCGGCCGTAGTCGGCGAGCCCGGGCGGGGGGCCCGCGAGCATCAGGAGAGAAGGCCATGAGCGAGTCATTGAGCTATGGCGGCGCCGGGGCGATAACCAGGGACCGGGCTCACACCCTGTTCGGGCAGACGATGGGGTACGTCGCGGTCACCACCGGCGTCTTCGCGCTGGGCGCCTACCTGGGCCGCAACCTGTCCCCCGGCTGGGCCATAGTGTCGTACATCGCCGCCTTCGCCTGCCTGATCGCCATGAATTTCGCGGTCCGGCGATCGGGGGCGCTGGCCGTGACACTGCTGCTGGTGTTCGGGCTCACGCTGGGGCTGGCGCTGGCGCCGACCCTGGTCTACTACGCGAGCACGAACCCGCAAGCGCTGTGGCAGGCCGGCGGCGCCACCGCGCTGTTCATCGCGGGTTTCGGCGCGGCCGGCTACGCGACCAGGCGGGACCTTTCCGGGATCGGCCGCCTGTGTTTCTGGGCCCTCCTCGCCCTCATCGTGTTCGGCATCGTCCTGATCTTCGTCCGTATCCCGGGCGGCGAGCTCATCTACTCGGTCCTGGGCCTGGTGATCTTCGCTGGCTTGACCATGTTCGATTTCCAGCGGCTGCGGCGCTCGAAGGACATCGAATCCGCGCCGTTGCTCGCCGCGTCGATCTTTCTTGACGCGCTGAACGTGTTCCTGTTCTTCCTGCGGATCTTCTCCCGCGGCAGCAACTGAGACGGGCGCCTCAGCAGTCAGAATCGGTGACGCGTGTGGCTGAATTTGCCCCTGGCAAAAGCAAGGATCTTGGTCGGCTTTACTGAGAACACCAGGGCCGCGCCGCCCCGGTGGTGAAATGCGCCGCTGTGTACCTCGTATTGCCACCGCCCGTCCCACTTCGTGGCCCACACCTGGGCGAGGCGCTCGAGCATTTTGTTGTCGGTGAGCCGGACGGCATCGCCCTCGACCATCACGTCCAGCCCCTCGTCCCAGCGGTTGCAGCCGGTGGTCAGGACCACATGCGGGTTGCTCTTGAGGTTGATGGCCTTCTGCTCGGTGCCGCCGGTGGAGAAGTGGATGGCCCCGTCGAGCCACACGGCAACGAGCGGGGTGACGTCGGGCCGGCCGTCGGCCCGGACCGTGGAGATCCAGAAGATCTCGGCCGCCTCGAGCGCCCGGCGGGTCTCATCCCACCCGGTGGCGCTCGCGGCCGGGTCGCTGAACCGCATGTCGATCTCTGTCACTGGTTTGCTCATCGAGGTACTCCTTCCGATTCTGCGCAGGGCAGGCCAGCCCGGTTCACGCCAGCGTCCTGGCGACGATCTCGTCGATCCGGGCCGCCGTCGTCAGGTCGCCGGCGGCAAAGCGGTTACGCATCACGGCCACCGCGACGCCGGAATCGATGTCCGCGTAGGCCGCGGAGCCGTTGGCCCCCACCATCCCGAACGTCGAGCCTGGGCGCGAAGCAGCCGCGCCGGGACGGTCGGGGGTGTAGCCGAACGCCCACCTCACCGGGAAGCCCATCACCTGGTCCATCCCGGTGAAGGCAACCGCCGCCATGGCCGCGAGCCGTCCCGGCGAAACGAGCTCAACGCCACGGACGTGTCCCAGCACGGCGGAATACATCCGGGCGACGCCGCGCGCGGTCATGGTGCCGGCGGAGGGGATGTCGGATGCCAGGACATCGGGCCGGTTGGCGAACTCAGCGCTGGGCGCGACCCCGCGGGGCATCGCCCGGTCCTGGGGCGACCCGGGTTCGGGGAAGGGTGGCGCCGGCCCGCCGGGCGCCACCTGCCGGGCGACGAGCGGCAGCAGCGGCCGCGGTACCCCGAAGCAGACTTCGCCCTCGACGCCGAGCGGGCCGGTGACCAGGTCGCGCAGGAGCGCCGAGATGGTCCGCCCGGTCGCCCGCCGAACGATCTCGCCCAGCAGGAACCCGAAGGTCAGCGCGTGGTAGCCAAACCGGGTACCGGGCTCCCACCAGGGCTCGGCGCCGGCCAGCACCGCGCACATGTGATCCCAGTCGCAGAGTTCGCTGGCCGTGGTGTCCGGCGGGAGGCCGGGGACGCCGGCGGTGTGGAGCAGCACGTGGCGGAGCGTCACCTTGTCCTTGCCGTGCGAGCCGAACTCCGGCCACACGTCCACGGCCCTCATGTCGTAGCCGAGCTCTCCCCGTTCCACCAGGACGTGCGCGACCGTGGCGGCCACGCCCTTTGCCGTGGACGCCGCGTAGAACAATGTGGCCCCCGAGACGGCCGCGCCGGTCCGGGGGTCGGCGACGCCCCGGGCGACATCCGCGACCAGCTGGCCATCCTTGACCACAGCCACCTGCAGCCCGGTCTCCGCGCCGGAGGTGACCAGCTCGTCCGACGCCGCCTCGATCTCGGTATGAATGCGCTCACCCTGCATGCCGCACCTCGCTTGCACTAGCGACCACACCGGGCCGGTGCCTCTCCGTGGCCCCCGCCGGTAAACGGCGCGGGTGCCGCCGGGCGGCCCGGCCGGATCTCCTGCGGGGTTTCATGTTCCCAGCGCCCGCATGAGCAGTGCGCGGCGGCTGCGCACCGAGGTCTTGGTGAAGATCAATTTGAGGTAGTCCTGCACCGTGTGTTCCGACAGGAACATCTGGCGGGCCAGCTCGCGGGTGTCGCGTCCCGCGGCGAGCTGATGCAGCAGTTCCCCCTCGCGCGCGCTCAGGCCGAAGGCGCGGGCGAACAGCGCCAGGCGCTCGGGCGGCGAGGCTTCCTCGACGCTGACGGCGATGTCCCGGTCCTGCGGTGCCCCGGCGCTGCCGATCCGGGCCGCCCGCAGCGTCAGCCACCGGCCGTGCGACAGGTGCACCCGGGCCAGGGGCGGGTTCTGGTCGACTCCCGCCTCGGCCGCCAGCAGCTGCGCCGCCACGTTGTAGGCACCGGCGGGGACGGGCGGCTGGTCCGGTGCCGGGGGGACGAGCATCCGCAGGTACCCCTGTGTCTCGGGGGTTTGCGCCCGTACCTCCAGGTCGGGGGACAGCAGCAGCACGACCGGGCCCGGCGGTACCGGCTCGTGCGGGGCGCCGTACATGAACGTACCCGCCAGGCTGCGGCGCAGCGCGGCGGTGACCGGCCCGGCGATGGCGTCCAGGAAGCTGGCCTCGGCCGCCCCGAACCGTCCGGCCGGGCACGGCTCGCCACAGATCGAGGAATCCCCAGCAGCCGAAGCGGTCGCGGTACACCGACGAGGCGATGTCGCTGACCGCGTAGTGGCGCAGGAGGTCACGCCACATCGGGCTGCGCGACAGGTCACCGCCGGTCGCTTCGGCCAGCAGCCCGACATTGCCGTTCAGCGTCGTCCACCGGTTGATCGTGGTGAGGTATTTGAGCCGGATGAGCCGGGGCAGTTGCGCCAGGCACGGCACATCGGCCAGCGGAGCGCAGCCAACCGAGGCCTCCGGGTCGGTCACCAGCCAGGCGTAGGCGTCGAAGCCGACCACCCGGCGGATCGCCTCGAGCAGCTCAAGTCGCAGGGTTCTCGAGTCGCCCGCGGCATCGCAGAGCCGCAGCACCCGCTCGCGTTTCCGCGCGTACGCAACCGAGCTGGCCACGCTCAAGGGTAGCCCGATGACGGCGGGAATCCCGGCTACCGGCTGACCGGGAGGCGGTGGATCCGGAACCCCAGATATCTGGGGTAGGGGCACTCCTCCCCGCTCCCCTAGCGTGGCCGTTCAGCGGCACCACCCTGAACCAGGAGGCATCCCATGGCCACGCTGCACATCGAGCACCCGGTAACCGACTTCAGCACCTGGAAGGCCGCGTTCGTCCGCTTCGCCCAGGTGCGCGAGGAGTCCGGCGTCCGCGGGCACCGCATCCTGCGCCCGGTCGATGACGCCCATTATGTCGTCATCGACCTGGACTTCCCGACCGCGGCACAGGCGGAGAGGTTCCTCGGCTTCCTCCGGACCACGGTGTGGGCCTCGGCGGACAACGCCCCCGCCCTGGCCGGCACCCCGCAGGTAAAGATCCTCGAACCCGCTGGCCCGGCATCGGGATGAGAGGGACGCCCTGCCTCAGCGGGGATGACGCAGGCAGTACAGCTCGGGACCGTCCGCGGCCGCGGCCGTCGCGCTGATGCGCCCCTGGTCGGCGAGGTGCCGCAGGTGGGCGGCGGCCTCCGCGATGGCGGCCCGGCGCATGAACCCGGTGACCGACGCCCAGCCGCGGGACCAGGACAGTTCCTGGGTGACCTGCCAGACGGTGGCCGGGCCGCGCCGGGCCAGGATGGCGATCACCTCCTCGCACCGGCGCTCGTGGTGCGCCAGTAGCATGCGGACGCGGTCGGCCAGGCCGTGGAACCGGTACTCGTGGGCGGGCAGCGCTTCCGCCTTGTCGTAGGCCGCCACGAGCTCCAGGGAGCGCAGGTAGGCCGCGAGCGGCGGCCCGGCCGAATTCGGCTGCAGCCCGATGTTCGGGCTGATCCGCGGCAGCACATGGTCGCCGGTGAGCAGCAGGTTCGCGGATTCCTCGTGCAGGCACAGGTGCCCGGGCGTGTGGCCGGGGGTCCACACCGCCCGCAGCCGCCTGCCGGGCAGGGGCACCAGGTCGCCGTGATCGAGCAGGATGTCTGGCTTGGCCATCGTCAGCACCGCGGCCAGCATCTCGCCGGTCACCGCCAGGCCGGCGGCGACATCGTCCGGCACGCCGCAGCCGCGAAGCCAGGCCAGGTCATCCCGGCGGGCGTCGCCGTCCAGCCACCGGAACGCGGACAGCGAGTCCCGCTCCGCCGGGTGCATCGCCACCCACCCCCCGCAGGCGTCGCGCAGCCGGGCGGTCAGGCCGTGGTGGTCGGGATGGATGTGGGTCACCACGATCCCGGTGACGTCGGCGGGTGAGGCTCCCGCCGCCGTGAGACCCGCGGTCAGCGCCTGCCAGCCGGCCTCGGTGTCCCACCCCGGATCCACGACGACGAGCCCGCCGCCGGCGGCGACGAGGTAGGTGAGGGTGTAGCGGAGCGGGCTGTCAGGTATCGGCACCGGCACCGACCACAGGTCTGGGCCGGCCTGCTCGACCGGCGGGAAGGCATGGGCCAGCCAGGCGTCCCGCTGCACCGTGCCTGTTACCCGCACGAGCCGCTCACTGGTTGCGCCACCCGGGCCAGGCGCTTCTGCGCGAAGGCGGTCATGCCTTCAATGGCGTCGTGGCTGGTCATGAGGTCATCGAAGGCGGTGGTCGGGTGGGTGACGGCTTCCACCGTGCCGGCAATGCCGCTGGTCTCCTCCATGAGCTGCAGGGAGATGCGCACCGACGTGGGTGAGCCGTCGAGGATCTCCGCGGCGAGCGCGCGCGCCCCCTCCAGCGCAAAGCCGGCCGGGGCCACCCGGTTGACCAGGCCGTAGCCGAGCGCCTCCGCCGCGGTGATGCGCAGGCCGGTGAGGATCATCTCGGTGGCGACCCTGGGCGGGATCGTGCGGGGCAGCCGGACGACCCCGCCGGCGCCGGCCACCAGGCCGACCCGGACCTCGCTGAGCGCGAACTGGGCGGTGCTGTCGGCGACGACGAGGTGGCAGGCGAGCGCGATCTCGCAGCCGCCGCCCATCGCGTATCCGTTGACGGCGGCGATGACGGGCTTGTGCATGTTGCGCCGGCTGGTCAGGCCGGCGAAGCCGTTCTTGGGGACCCAGACGGGCTGGCCGGAGGCGGAGTACACCAGGTCGTTGCCGGCCGAGAAGGCCTTGTCGCCCGCACCGGTGATGATCGCCACCCAGAGGTCGCGGTCGGCGAAGTAGGCGTCGAAGACGTGGTCGAGCTCCTCGTTCGCGGCGGGGTGCAGGCTGTTGCGGGCCTCGGGCCGGTTGATGGTGACCTCGAGCAGGTGCCCGTCCCGGCGGACGAGGACGTGTTGGTAGCGGTCGCGCAGCACCGCTGGCTCCGGCGGGAAGAGCTTGTCCATCTGGGTGCCGCTCGTGGTGACCCGGTTGCCGAAGCCGAACGACCGCACGTACACGCGCTCCCCGACCGGCTCGCCCGCGGCCAGCAGGTCAACGACGCCGGTGTCCCGGTCGTCGCTGCGGGCCACGAAGCGGCGCCCGTCTTTTTCCAGCCGGCCGACGATGATGCCGGTGCGGGCGCCGTCGCGGCCGTGCTTGATCGTGTAGGTCTCGATGGCCGCCCATCCGTCGGCGTGCCGCGCCTGCGCGGGCGTGGCCCAGCCGTCGATCTCCGCCTGCAGCGCGCCGCTGGCGTCGGGGCGCCAGGCCGCGGGCGTGGTGGAGTAGATGCCGACGGAGTATTTGCTCATGATGCCGCCGTTGGCGCCGACGAACCCGTAGCTGCCGGGGTTGGCGCGGGCGCGCTGGACGGTCTCGGCGATGGCGTGCATCGAGTAGTTGTTGCCGGCGCCGCCGAAGAACGGCAGCCCGCCGGTGACCGTGAGCCCGCGCGGGTCGTCCGGCGGCAGGCCCAGGCCGTCGCAGATGTTGAACACCGGAGCCGGGAAGCAGCTGTAGAGGTCGATCGTGGCGAGGTCCCCGGCGCCGATGCCCGCCACCTCCAGGGCGTGCCGGGCGGCCATCACCGCGGCGGGGCTGGCGGACAGGTCGGCGCGGTCGAGCAGATCCCGTTCCCGCAGGTCGGCATGACCGTGCAGGAACACCCACCGGTCGGCGGGGATGCCGAGCCGCCGCGCCGCCGCGGCCGACATCAGCAGAACGGCGGCGCCCTGGTTGACCTTCTCGCGGGCGACGAGGTAGCGGGTGTACGGGTCGGCGATCAGCCGGTTCGACTCGGTGGGGGTGATCAGCTCGGCGGCGCTGCGGGCGGTGGGGGCGGCGGCGTGCGGATTCCCGGCCGCGACCTGGGTGAACGGTGCGAACAGGGCGCCCATCGCCGTGGCGTACTCGTCGCGGGTCAGCTTGAGCCGGGCCCGCCGCGCGTTCTCGGCCAGCGCGTACTGGCTCGGGGCGTCGGTGAGGCCGTGCGCGGCCAGCTGCATCGAGACCAGGCCGCGCAGCCCGTAGCCGCGGTCGTCCAGGCTGCCGTCGGCGTGCTCGCTGAAGTCCGGCCGGTCGGCGGCCTTGGCGTAGTGCTCGATGGTGGAGATGGCCTCGGAGCCGAAGATCAGCACGACGTCGCCGGCGCCGGCGGCGATCGCGCCCGCGAACTCGTTGACCAGGTGCTGGGGCGCCTGGCCGCCGACGACCTCCAGGACCGCCCGCGCGGGCGCGGCCCCGATGCGGGCGGCGACCGACCTGGGGTAGTTGTCGGAGCGGCCCAGCGGCGCCCGCGCCGCCGGGTTGGAGATCTCGAACTGGCGCACGCCGGCCACGGTGTCGATCGCGGCCGACACCGGCGCCGGGTCGGCGCCGGTGTCGGCGAGCGCGCCCACTGCGGCGTCCGCGGCGAGCGCGACCGGCGAGCGGTGCTGGTAGCCGGGCTGCCCGAGACGTTCGGAGGCCTGCCCGACGCCGACCAGCACGGGGGTGCGCGGGTCGAGGTCCCCGGTGACGGCTGCCTGATCCATAACGCTGCTCCTGCGGGGTTCGCTGGCGATGACGGGCGGGGCCGGTTGCGCTGGGCGTCAGGGCGCAGGCCGGCGTGCCGGCCGGCAGCAGTGCGGCGAGTTCGGCAAGTCGCTCCTCGCAGTCGCCGACGATCTGGCGGGTGATCTCGGCGGCGGGGCGCAGCCGGCTGAAGGAGCCGACGACCTGGCCGACGAAGAACGACTCGAGCTTAAGCGCGCCCTCATGCCCCGCGTCGGCGGCCGCGTCAATACGCTGCCAGGCCTCGTTGACGAGCATCGGCTGTAGCGGCAGCGGCAGCGGCGGCGGGCTGCCCGGCCGTTCCCACTCCTCATGCCAGGCGCTGCGCAGCTGCCTGGCCGGCTTGCCGGTCCGGGCCGGTGAGCGCAGCGTGTCGGAACTTGTCGCGCGCAGGAACTTGGCCTTGATGGCCTCGTTGGCGACGTCCTCCTCGCTGGACAGCCACACCGAGCCGCACCACACGCCGGCCGCGCCGAGGGCGAGCGCGGCGGCCATCTGCCGCCCGGAGGCGATGCCGCCGGCGGCGAGCACGGGGCGGCTCCCCGCGATGTCGGCGATTTCCGGGGTGAGCACCATGGTGGCGATGGTGCCGGTATGGCCGCCGGCCTCGGTGCCCTGGGCGATCAGCAGGTCAACGCCCGCCTCGAGCTGGCGGATGGCGTGCTTGGGCTGGCCGACCAGCGCCGCCACCACCACGCCCGCCGCCTTGCCCCGCGCGACCAGGCCGGGCGGCGGGGTGCCGAGCGCGTTGGCGATCAGTGAGATCCGGTGGCTGAACGCCACGTCCAGCAGAGCCGCGGCGCCGTCCGGGTTGAGGCTGGCGGCGATCTCGTCCTGGCCCGGCGCGGTGCGGGTCTCGGGAACGCCGTACCTGGCCAGCAGGTCGGCGACGAAGGCGAAATGCTCCGCGGGGATCTGGGCCCGCAGGCTGGCGATGAGGTTGTCCGGGTCCCCGGCAGCGAATTTCTCCGGGACGAGCAGATCCACGCCGTACGGCTTGCCCCCGGTCTGGTCCTCGATCCAGGTCAGCTGCGCGTCCAGCTCGCCGGGGGTATAGGCCGAGGCGGCCAGCACGCCGAGGCCGCCGGCGTTGGTGACGGCGGCGACCACGCCGGGCGTCCGGTTGAACCCGACGATCGGGTGCCGCACTCCGAGCAGGTCGGTGAAGGCGGTGCGCATCACGATCCGTCCTTTCGTGTCCAGGTCACGACGGCGTCGAGGGCCTCGATGGCGGCGCCGTCAACGCGCAGCGGGTTGACCTCCAGCGACTCCAGGTCGTCGCCGAGCGCCACCGCACCCCACGGCGGTTCACCAGGTAGGTCCGTTCGGCGAAACCGAACCGGACCAGGTTGTGATAGGCCAGCTGCGAGAAGGCGGACTTGTCGGACGCGCCCACCAGCGCGACGCTGCGGGGACGGAACAGGCTGGTCAGCCGCTCGGCAGCGAGCTCGGCAGGCATCGTCACTCCCCCGGGGCGCCGTCACGCCCCATCTCCTGACAAACTGAACGGCTGGCGTTGGCTCTCTCGCTACCGTATCCGCAGGCCAGCGATATACCCCGGTGTCGCCGGGCACTACCAGGCCATGCGGCGCCCGCCAGCCCGGGGAGCCCTACAGGCCCGCGTCCCGGTAGGCAGAGGCGAGGTTGGCCCGCGAGCTCGCGGTGGTGGGGTGGCCGGGGCCCAGCGCCCGGGTGCCCACGGCCAGGGCCTGCTCGAACAGGGCGATCGCCTCGGGGACGCGGCCCACTTCCTGGTAGGCGTGGCCGAGGTTGTTCCGCGAGGCGAGGGTGTCGGTGTGGCCCGGGCCCAGCACCCGCACCCGCCCGGCCAGGGTCTGCTCGAACAGGGCGATCGCCTCGGCCGCCCAGCCCACCTCGTGGCAGGCCGCCGCGAGGCCATTCCGCGAGGCCAGCGTGTCGGGGTGGTCGGGGCCGAGCACCCGCTCCCGGCCGGCCAGGGTCTGCTCGAACAGGGCGATCGCCTCGGCCGCCCAGCCCATCTGCTGGCAGGCGAGCGCGAGGTTGTTCCGCGAGGCCAGCGTGTCGGGGTGGTCGGGACCCAGCGCCCGCACCCGGCCCGCCAGCGCCCGCTCGTGCAGCCGGACGGCCTCCGCCGTCCGGCCCACCTGCTGGCAGGCGATCGCCAGGTTGTTCCGCGAGGCCAGCGTGTCGGGGTGGTCGGGACCCAGCGCCCGCACCCGGCCCGCCAGCGCCCGCTCGTGCAGCCGGACGGCCTCCGCCGTCCGGCCCGCCTCCTGGCAGGCGATCGCCAGGTTGTCCCACGCGGCCAGCGTGTCCGGATGGTCGGGGCCCAGCATCCGCGCGGAGTCCGCGGCCACGGCCTCGCCGGCCGCGATGGCCTGCGGCGCGCTGTCGCCCAGCAGCGCCAGGTAGTACAGCGCCCATGACCGGAGCCTCAGCATCTTCCCGGCCAGCTCGCCGCCGGCTTCAGCCGCCGGTCCGGCCGCATTGTGCAGCGCCGCCACCTGCCCGGCGATGTCCCGCATCGCCGGGCGGTCCGGTGATCTCACGAGCGACCTCGCGCGGTTGCGGAGCACGCAGGCGGCGTTCTGGCCCACCGCCGTCAGGCGTTCGGAGTGGGCCAGGCCATCCCGCACCACGCGCATGACCAGGTGATGCGCGATGACGGTCCCGCCATCCACGCTGAAGGTCACCAGTGACCGCTCCGCCAGCCGCGCCAGCGCCCCGTCCACCAGATCTGCGGGCACCTCGGCCCGGTCGCTGCCGCTTTCCAGCACACCGGCCCGCCCGGCGTCGTGCAGCAGTTCCCGGCGGACTCCCGCAGCCGACAGCACCGACGTGATCTCCATGATCCCGGTGCCCACCCCCGCCCGGTCGCCGGCCCGGGCCGAGTCGAGGGACAACATGATGGCCTCGGCCACGCCATGCGGATACGGCTGTCCCGCCTCCCGGGTGAGGCACGCGCTGACCGGCATGGCCCGCAGCCGGCCGAGGTACGTCCAGTACGCCAGGTCTTGCGCGGCGATCGCGCCAGCGGCCTGGGCCAGTGCTAGCGGCAGGTAACCCAGTTCGCGGGCCAGGGCGCTCGCTCCCGCGGTATCCGCGAGACCGGTCCGCTGCGCCAGGAACGCCAGCGCCTCATCGGGGGAGAACACGTCAACGGGAAGGCAAGACCCCAGGCTGGCCACCGGCCGCCGGCTGCCGGTGATCAGCACTCGCGCCGAGCCGCACGCGGGAAGAAGCGGCCGTATCCCGTCCGGGTCCAGCGCATTGTCGAACACCACCAGGCAGCGGCGCCCGTCGCGTTCCAGCCGGTCCCGCACCGCCCGTCCCGCGTCGCCGCCGCCCCGGCCGGTGCCGCCATCGGCCAGCCCCAGCTCCTCGGCCAGCGCGGCCACGCCAGCCCGCAGCGCTGCGGGATCTCCTGCGTTGACCCAGGCGATCAGCCGCCAGCCTTCGGCTAACTTCGCCCGCGCGTAGGCGGCCGCGAGCTGCGTCTTGCCCGCCCCCTGGATCCCGGTGACCGCATGGATCAGTGGCCCGCGGGCACGCTCCAGCTCCGCCAGCAGGCCAGCTCTCGGCTGGAAGGCTGGCGGCACTTGCGGGATGTCGCCTACCACGGCCTGCCCATCACGACCTGCCCAGTTCCGGTCCAGGGCCGGAGATGTCAGGGTACCGGTAATTCGCCCAGCGCCGGGGGGCGGCGGCTCGGGTGGCGCTGGCGTCGGTACGTTTTGAGGGTGACAGCGAATGAGCCAACGGCAGCGGCGGGGCGGACGGGAGCCGTCATCACGGCCGGCATCATCGGCGGCGCGGCCGGGGCCGCCCTCGCCGGTCACCGGGGCCCGCGGGCCGCCGCCCTCGGCGCGGCCGCCGGGGCGGCCGGGCTGGCGGTGGTGGACGCGGTGGCCCGCGCCCAGCAGCGCCCCGGTGAGCTTCCGCCGCTGTGGTCGCGGATCGTGGCCAGCGCCGCGCTCGTCGCCCCGCTGGGATGGGCGGCCGGGCGGCTGGCCCACCTCAAGCCGGTCGAGGTGGGGGCGGCGACGGGGGCCCTCGGCGGCCTGCTCGGGATCCGGCCGCAGAAGGTGCTGCTGGGGCCGCTGTTCGGCGCCGCGGTGGGCGGGGCCCTCGGGACGGCGCGGCGCCCGGTGCCGGCGGCGCTGGTGGCCAGCACCACGATGGCGGCCTACCGGGTGACGTCGGCGCTGGTCTTCCGCGACGCGCAGGTGACCCTGCTCGCCGAGCGGGTGCCCGCCGCGGATCTGCCGTTCGTGGTGCCGCGGGAGGCCCGGACCCGCTACGTCGGGACCGGCTACGTGCGCGAGCTGGCCGGGGTGCTCGGCGGCCGCTACGTCGCCGACGCGCCCGACGCGGGCATCGTCTCGTCGGTGGACCAGCTGGCCGGCCCGGAGTTCGACCCGGTCGGCCTGGACCCGCTGGTGCGCGAGTTCTATGAGCACACCACCCGGTTCACCCTGGACATCGTCCCGGAGTGGCGCCTGTGGGTGCGTCCGGGCTACCTGCTGTACCGGACCGTGGTCGCCCGTCCGCTGGGCCAGGCCAACGTGCCCATGAACCAGCGTGAGACGCAGCGGGGTATCCGCAGCCGGATCGACACGATCACCGGGAACGGCACCGATGAGGTGGCGGTCCGCGGCTGGATCCGCTCGTTCACCGACACCGACGAGCCGATCTACGTCGGCATCTACACCACCTACCGGCACGGTGGCCGCGGGTACGTGAGTGTCGGCTTCCCGCTGCCGCAGGCGAGCTTCACCGCGACCCTGCTGCCCCGGACCCGCGCCGGCGGCGGCCTGGTCCTGACCAGCCGGAGTGATGACGACCAGCCCGGGCACTACCTGGCCTACATCGACCCAGCCACCAGGGATCTGACGGTGCTGGCGGTGCATGGCTTCGCCGAGCAGCTTGACGTCTACACCCGCGACGGCGAGCTGCGGGCCGAGCACGCCTTCTCCGTCTTCGGGCTGCCGTTCCTCGTCCTGCACTACCGGATGCACCGCAAGCCCGCCGCGTCCCCTGCCACCTGACGCTTAGGCGGCGCGTGGCCGGGAACTAACCGCAGCCGGGACTGATGCCCCACGGGTGTCACGGGCGGGTGCCGTGCCTCGTCTCAGAGTGCGAACGTGTCAAGACAGGGCCGGGAAGTACCTGACAGAGGGAGGCATCATGCGAGTCTTCGTGGCCGGCGCGGCCGGCGCCATCGGGCAGCAGCTGCTGCCCCAGCTCGTCGCGCAAGGACATCAGGTGACGGCGTCGACCCGGAGCCCGGCCAAGGCGGCGCGGCTGCGGGAGCTGGGGGCCGAGCCGGTGGTGGTGGACGGCCTGGACGCCGTGGCCGTCGGTGAGGCGGTCGCCCGGGCCGAGCCGGAGGCCGTGGTCCACCAGATGACGTCGCTGGCGGGAGGCTCCGACCTGCGCCACTTCGACCAGGTGTTCGCCGTCACCAATCGGCTGCGGACCCAGGGAACCGACCACCTGCTGGCCGCGGCCACGGCCGCGGGCGCCCGGCGGTTCATCGCCCAGAGCTACACCGGCTGGCCGAACATCCGCCAGGGCGGCCCGGTGAAGACGGAGGATGACCCGCTCGACCCGGACCCGCCTGCGGCGCAGCGGGAATCGCTCGCCGCGATCGAGTACCTGGAACGAGTGATCCCGGCGGCGGCGCCGCTGCAGGGGATCGCGCTGAGATACGGATCCTTCTACGGGCCCGGCGCCTCCGATGAGCTCGTCGGCCTCGTCAGGAAGCGGCGGCTGCCGATCATCGGCGACGGCGCCGGGGTCTGGTCGTTCCTGCACATCCGCGACGCGGCCGCGGCGACGGTCGCGGCGCTGGAGCACGGCCGGCCCGGCGTCTACAACGTGGTGGACGACGAGCCGGCCAGGGTAACGGAATGGCTGCCGTTCCTGGCGCGGGCGGTCGGTGCGAGGCCGCCCCGGCGGGTACCGGTGTGGCTCGGGCGGCTGGCTGCCGGGGAGGTCGCGGTCTCCTGGATGACCCAGATACGCGGCTCGTCGAACGCGCGGGCGAAGCGGGAGCTCGGCTGGCAGCCCGCGTGGCCGAGCTGGCGGCAGGGCTTCTGCGAGTGGGCTCGCCGCGGCCGAGCCAGCCCGCGGCGCCGCATAACCGGGAGGGCGGAACATGACCACGGCCGAGATCTATCAGCGGCTCCGGCCGCTGATGTTCTCGATCGCCTACCGGATGCTCGGCAGCGTCAGCGAGGCCGAGGACATCGTCCAGGAGGCGTTCCTGCGCTACCACGCGGCGCAGCCGCGGCAGGCGGAGATCGGCTCGCCGAAGGCCTACCTGTCGGCCGTGACCACCCGGCTGTGCATCGATCACCTGCGTTCGGCCCGGGCCCGCCGCGAGGCCTATCCGGGCGAGTGGCTGCCCGAGCCGCTGCTGACCGGCGAGGCGGCCGACCCGGCCGGCCATGCCGAGCAGACCGACTCGCTGTCGATGGCGTTCCTGCTGGTGCTGGAGCGGCTGTCCCCGGTGGAGCGGGCCGTCTTCCTGCTGCGCGACGTTTTCAGCTACGGCTATGAGGAGATCGCGCGGATCGTCGGCAAGAGCGAGGACAACTGCCGCCAGCTCGCGCTGCGGGCCCGGCGCCACGTGGCCGAGCACAAGCCCAGGTTCGAGGCCTCCCGGGGCAAGCGGGAGGAACTCGCCGCCCGGTTCTTCAGCGCGGTCGGGGGCGGCGACATGGACGGCCTCGTCTCCATGCTCGCCGCCGACGTCGTGGTGTACGGCGACAGCGGCGGGACCAGCCCCTCGTGGCCTCGCCCCATCGCCGGCCGCGACCGCGTGGTCCGGCTGATGGCCGGGCTCAGCGGCCAGATCCGCCAGCTCAGCATCACGGCCCGGCCCGTCGAGATCAACGGGCAGCCCGGCGCGATGTTCGTTGATCCGGCCGGCCGCCTGACCAACGTGTTCGTCCTCGACATCGCCGACGGGCAGGTCCAGACGGTCCGGTCGGTCATCAACCCGGCCAAGCTCGGGCATCTCGGGCCGCTGGCCGACATGGCGGACCTGCGCCGTCAGCGGCACTCCCAATAGCCCGCAGAAGCCCGCTACCGCCTGCGCCGGGACGACCTCGCCGCCGCGTCCAGGATCCGCCTCAGGTGCCGGCCGGGCGGCGGGTGCCGCCGGGACGCGCGGCGCCAGGCGAGCAGCCGGATGCAGATCACGGCCAGGCAGGCGCCGAAGATGACCCACGGCGCCAGCACGACCAGGTCGCCGCGCGTCATGCCAGCGGTCCTCGGCTGCCGTTGTCCATGACCGTCAGTGCACCGCGCCGGAGTGCCGGGCAGATGCAGCTGTCATGGTGACCCGGTGGAGGTTGCGCTGGCTGGCCGACCGCCACCCGCCGCACGGGTGCGGTCCCGCCTCGGTGCGGGATGATGGAACGCAGGTAGCGCGAGGCAGGCGCGGAAGCGGAGCGGGCCGGCGAGGAGGCGGGTGGACGCATGGCAGCGACGGTGATGCTGGTCGAGGACGAGCGCAAGCTGCGCGATCTGGTCCGTTCCTATCTGGAGCGCGCGGGGTTCACCGTGCTGTCAACCGGGTCCGGCGCCGAGGCGATCACGATGGCGTCGACGGCCGCGCCCGACCTTATCGTCCTCGATCTTGGACTGCCGGACGTGCCCGGTGAGACGGTCGCCACCGAGCTGCGGGCGGTCGCGCCCACGCCGATCGTGATGCTGACCGCCAAGAGCGCCGAGGAAGACCGGATCCGCGGCCTGGAGCTGGGCGCCGACGACTACGTGACCAAGCCGTTCAGTCCCCGGGAGCTGGTGCTGCGGGTCCAGGCGGTCCTGCGGCGCGGCGGCGTGGCGGCGGAACAGGGGGTCTCCGGCTATGGCGCGGGGATCCTGGTCATCGACCAGCCGCGGCGCCAGCTCACGGTGCGCGGGAAGGAAGTCGCCCTCACCCCCACCGAATGGGGCATCCTCGTGGCCCTGGCCGCCGTGCCGGGCCGGGTGTACTCACGGTTCGAGCTCATCAACCGCGTGCGGGGATACGAGTTCGAGGGGTATGAGCGAACCGTCGACTCGCACGTGAAGAACCTGCGCCGCAAGATCGAGGACGACCCCGCCAACCCGGAGATCATCCAGACCGTGCTGGGCGGCGGCTACCGGCTCGGCCTGGCGGCCGATGGCTGACGGCGGCTCCGCGCCGCCTGATCCCGTTGCCCGGGGTGATGCGATCGGGCTGCGGCTGGCGCTGGCGTTCGCCGCGGTGGCGCTGGCCGCGATCGCGCTGCTGGCCGGGCTGACGGCAGCGTTCGCGGCCGCCGATGTCTCCAGCCTGGCCAGCCGGCAGCGCGCGGAGCTGACCAAGGCGATCGCGGCGGCGGCCGGCACGGCGTGGGACCGCCACGACAGCTGGGCATCGGCCGACGTCGAGCCCGTGCTGGACCTGGCGGCACGGGTGGGCGCGGACGCGCAGATACGGGACCAGGCCGGCCGGACCGTCGCCGTCTCCCGCGGCTTCGCCGAGCGCGCTTCCAGCCCGCAGGGCAGCGCCGCCGTCGTGGTGCGCGGCACGCCCGTGGGCACTGCCGTGGTCCGGTTCACCGGCTCCGGCCTCGCTGCCGCCAACCACACCCTGCAGACAGCGCTCCTGCGGGCGATAGCCGGGGCGGCGGGTCTGGCGGCGGTGCTGGCGCTGCTGACGGGGCTGGCCGTGGCCGGGCGGATCACCCGGCCGGTGGGGAAGCTGATCGCGGCGACCCGGGCGATGGGCCGCGGCGACCGCACCGCCCGGGTCGGCCAGGTCCCGGCGCCCGGTGAGCTGCGTGAGCTGGCGACCGCCTTTGACCAGATGGCCGACGCGCTGGAGCGGCAGGAACAGCTGCGCCGGGCCCTGGTCGCCGACGTCGCCCACGAGCTACGGACCCCGATCGCGGTCCTGCAGGCGGGCCACGAGGCGCTGCTCGACGGCGTGGCCGAGCCCACGCCGGCCGAGCTGGCCTCCCTGCGGGACGAGGTGCTGCGGCTGGCCCGCATGGTCGGCGACCTGCAGACCCTCGCCGCCGCCGAGGCGGCCGCCCTCCAGCTGGCGCTGAGGCGATGCAACCTGGCGGAGGTAGCAGCCACCGCCGCGGACAGCCTGGCCGGCCAGTTCGAGACCACCGGGGTCACGCTGGAACGGCGGCTCGCCCCGGCCGAAGTCCTGGCCGACCCGGGCCGGCTGCACCAGGTCATCACCAACCTGCTCACCAACGCGCTGAAGTTCACCCCGGCCGACGGCCGCGTCACCCTGAGCACCCGGCCGGCCGGCGGCACTTGCGTGCTTCAGGTCACCGACACCGGCGTCGGCATCCCTCCCGGGGAGCTGCCGCACATCTTCGAGCGGTTCTGGCGCGGCCAGGAGGCGGCACACGTTTCCGGCAGCGGCATCGGCCTGTCGGTGGCCGCGGAACTCGCCCGCGCGCACGGCGGCCGGCTGGCCGCGAGCAGCGAGCCGGGACACGGCACCGAGATGACGCTCACCCTGCCCGCCGCCTGACCGGCCGCCGCCTTCTCCCGCGCCGCCGGTACCCGCGGCGCCGGTGCTCCTCCACACCATCACCACCCTGGCGGCACTGCTCCTGCACAACCGCCGGCTTGCCTGGTCCCAGCAAGCCGGCGCCCCTGGCCGGGCGCCAGCACCCTCGCCGGCGCCAGAGCCCGGCAAGGATCAGCAACAAGGAGCCCAGGAGATGAGAGTGACGCAGCGGGGACGGCGGGCGCTGATCGCCACGGCCATGGCCGCGGTGGTGGGCGGCGGCGGGGTCGCGGTTGGCGCCGCCGCCTTCGGGCCGGCCGCGGCCGAGCCCTCGCCCGTCCCCGCCGCCGCCCCGGCCGGACCGGCACCCCGACCTCGGCCAGCTACGCGGCGGTGGTCCGCGAGGTACTGCCGTCGGTGGTGCTCATCCGCACCGCCAGCGGGCTCGGGTCCGGGGTTGTCCTGGACACCAAGGGCAACATCGTCACCAACGCGCACGTGGCCGGGGACGCGACCAGCTTCGAGGTGCAGGTGGCCGGGCAGGCGGACCCGCGCCCCGCCCGGCTCGTCGGCACCTATCCCCCCGATGACCTCGCGGTGATCCGGGCCGACGACCCGTCCGGCCTGCCGCCGGCCCGGTTCGGGGACTCCAGCCGGGCACAGGCCGGGGACGTGGTGCTCGCGATCGGCAACCCGCTCGGGCTGTCCGGTAGCGTCACCGAGGGCATCATCTCGGCGACCGGCCGCGCGGTGACCGAGCCGGCCGCGCCGGGCTCACCGGCGGCGACGCTGCCCGACGCCATCCAGACCAGTGCCCCGATCAACCCGGGCAACAGCGGCGGGGCGCTGGTGAACAGCGTCCGGCGAGGTGATCGGCATCCCCACGCTGGCCGCGGCGAGCCCGCTGAGCGGCGCCCAGGCGCAGGGCATCGGGTTCGCGATTCCCTCCAACCTGGCCCGTGACATCGCCCGGCAGCTCATAGCGTCCGGGGAGGTGACCAACTCCCACCGGGCCGCGATCGGGGCGCAGGTGGCCACGGTCACCGGTGACGATGGTGCCCCGGCCGGGACCGGTGTCGTCGCAGTGACCCCCGGCGGCCCGGCGGACCAGGCGGGCATCCGGGCCGGGGACGTGATCCGCTCGTTCGGCGCCACCCCGACGCCGGAGTCCGAATCCCTCACGCAGGCCCTGGCCGGCGCCCGGCCCGGGCAGTCCGTGACGCTCACGATCGCGCGCGGCGATCAGACGCTCACCCCTGAAGTCAGGCTGGGCGAGCTGCCCGGCAGCTGACACGGCGATCCGCCGCCGGCCCGGGGCTCACGCCCGGCCGGCCCCCGCACCAGCCATCACGCCAGGAACACAGGATGCAGACAGAGACAAGCCCCGGCCCGCTTACCGGGCCGGAAGGAGACGGGCCCGTCCCCGCCGGGGGACCACGGTGGCGGGCGCTGCTGGAGATGCGGTGGCGGGCCAGGCTGCAGGAGGTCACCGAACTGGCCCTGGCCTACCACGAGGCGGCCGCCGCCGGCCATAGCGCCGGCGGAAGCGGTGAAGGCGGGCTCCAGGTGGCGCAGCGGCTGCAGCGGCTGCGGCGGCTGCAGCGGCGCACGGTGACCTCCCGCCGGGCCCTGGCCGATACCGAAGAGGCACTCGCCCGCCTGTCGGCCGGCCGTTACGGCCGGTGCGAAAGCTGCGCGGGCGCCATCCCGGCGCAGCGGCTGGCCGCCACGCCCGAGACCCGCTACTGCGCCCGGTGCGCCCGGGGGCACGGACGATGACCGTACCGCTCTGGGCCTGGGCCGCCTTTGTCGCCTTCGTGGTCGCGGTGCTGGCCCTCGACCTATTCGTGCTGCACCGCCGGGCTCACGAGGTCTCCCTCGCCGAGGCCGGCGCCTGGAGCGCGGTCTGGGTCGCCCTGGGCCTCGGCTTCGGCGGCCTGCTGTGGATCTGGCGCGGCGGCGGCACCGCCCAGGCCTACTTCGCCGGCTACCTGATCGAGAAGAGCCTGTCGCTGGACAACGTCTTCGTCTTCACAGTCATCTTCGCGATGTTCGCGATCCCGCCGCGCTACCAGCACCGGGTTCTCATGGCCGGGATCATCGGCGCGCTCGGCCTGCGGGCGGCGTTCATCGCCGGTGGCGCGGCGCTCCTGGACTCGTTCCACGTAGTCGTCTACGTTTTCGGCGCCGTGCTGCTCTGGACCGCGATCAGGATGCTGCGCTCCGGCGGCCATCTCGGGCCCGGCCATGGCCTGCCCCGCGTCATCGGGCGGGTCCTTCCCACCACCGGCCGACTGCACGGCCAGCGGTTCCTCGTCCGCGAAGGCGGGCGGTGGCTGGCCACACCGCTGCTCGCCGCGCTGATCGTGGTGGAGACCGCCGACGTGATCTTCGCGGTGGACTCGATACCGGCGATCTTCGCGGTGACCACTGACACGTTCATCGTGTTCACGTCCAACGTGTTCGCGCTGCTGGGACTGCGGGCCCTGTACTTCCTGCTGGCCGGGGCGGTCGGCCGCCTCCGCTACCTGCGGCCCGCGCTCAGCATCATCCTCGCCGCGGCGGCGGCCAAGCTGCTGCTCAGCGACGTCTACAGCATCCCGGTCTGGGTGTCACCGGCGTTCATCGTCTCGGTGCTGGCCGTCGCGGCGGTGCTGTCGCTGTGGGACGCCCGCGCCCGCCCGGCGGCCGGGCGCGGCACCCGCCGGGCGGCGGCGCCCCGCACTCCCCAGGCGCCGGCGCCCAGCACCGCCCAGGCGCCGGCGCCCCACGCCCCGCACCCGGCCACGCCGCAGACCCGGCCGGCACCGGCCCTCAACGGCGAGCGCCCGGTACGCGGGCGATCCGGCCCAGGCCGTGAGCGTGACGAGGCCGGCCACGATGTGGATACTGTCTACAGCAGGCAGTGACCGCGAACTCACAAGGGAACAACCATGGCCGGTGAGCCCGATTCCGCCGTCAACCTGCGCCCCCGGCCAGACGTACCGGAGGTGATGCGCGCCGCGGTGCTGTTCGGCCCCCGCGACATGCGCGTGGTCAACCGCCGCGTCCCGGTGCCCGGCCCGGATGAGGTGCTCGTCAGGGTGGCGATGTGCGGTACCTGCGGGACCGACCTGAAGATCTTCGACGGCCACTTCCCGCAGACGCCGCCGCTCGGGGACTACACGCCCGGCCACGAGTGGACCGGCACGGTGGCGGCCGCCGGCAGCCGGGTGGACGAGTTCGCGCCCGGTGACCGGGTGTGCATCGAGGCACACAGCGGCTGCGGCCGCTGCGACAACTGCCTGATCGGCCGGTACACGGCGTGCCTCAACTACGGCAACCCGGCCAAGGGCCACCGCGCGACCGGGATGACGACGGACGGCGGCTTCGCCGAGTACGCCGTGCACCACGTCAGCGCGCTCTACCGGCTGCCGCCGCAGCTCTCGTTCGAGGACGGCGTGCTCATGACCACCGCGGGCACCGGCCTGTACGGGCTGGATGTGGCGGGCGGCTACATCGCCGGGCTCGACGTCGTGGTGTTCGGCCCGGGACCGGTCGGCCTCACCACCGTGCAGGCGTGCAAGGCGCTCGGGGCGAGCCGGGTGATCCTGGTCGGCACCCGCCCGTCCCCGCTGGAGTTGGGCCGCCGGTTAGGCGCGGACCATGTGATCAACGCCCGCCAGGCCGATCCGGTGCGGGAAGTGCTCGGCCTGACCGGTGGCGCCGGCGCCGACATCACCATCGAGTGCTCCGGCGGGCTCGGGGCGCCGCAGCAGTGCGCCGAGATCACCAAGCGCGGCGGCAAGATCGTCGTCATCGCGTTCTACCCGGGCCAGGTCACCTTCGACCTCGGCGCGGTCGTTCGCAAGGACATCAGCATCCACACCTCCCGCGGTGAGGGCAGGAAACAACGTCAAGCGGGCGGTGGCCCTGGCCGCCCAGGGAAAACTCCGCGGCGCCGAGATGGTGACCCATCGCTTCCCGCTGGCGGACATCACCACGGCGTTCCGGGTGGTGCGCGACCGTGACGGCGACCCCGTCAAGGTCGTCGTCGTGCCGTAGCCCGCGCCCGCCGGTGGCCGCGCCCGTCTTAACCGGGCAGGGTCCTGGGCAGGCCGAACCGGGGCAGCACACTGTTGTCGAACCGGGTCAGGACGCTGATCCGGTCGCCGGCCAGGGTGAGCACTATCAGCCCCGCCGCGCGGGCGACGCCGGTGAGCGGGTCCCGGACGTAGGCGCCGAATGCGGGCTGGCCGTTGGCCCTGGTCGCGACCAGCCGGTAGGTGCGGCCCTGCCGGAAGGCCACCACGGTGAGGAACCGCGCCGTCAGCTCGCGGCCCTGGTACTCCAGCGGGACCGGCGGCATCCGCAGCTGGACGTCGTCGGTGAGCAGGGCGACGACGCCGGCCACGTCGCCCGCGTCGAACGCCCGGGTCAGCCCGGCGATGAGCTCACGTTCGGCGGCGGAGTCCGGCGGCGCGGGCGGGTCCTCCGGCGCGGGGAGCTCGCGCCCCAGGGTGGCGCGGGCGCGCTTCAGCGCGCTGGTCACCGACTCCTCGGTGCTGTCGAGGATGCCGGCCGTCTCGCTGGCGCGGAACCCGAGCACGTCGCGCAGGATGAGGACGGCGCGCTGACGGGGTGGCAGCAGCTGCAGCGCCGTCACGAACGCCAGCGAGATGGCCTCGGTGGCCTCGTACCGGGCCTCGGGGCCGGGTGCGCCGTCGGCGAGCCCCTCCAGCAGGACGTCGGGGTAGGGCTCGAGCCAGGACACCTCGCCCAGCCGGCTTGGCTCCGGCAGGTCGAGGCCTGACAGCGGCGAGTTCATCTGCGGGCGACGGCTAGCCGCGCGCAGCGCGTTCAGGCACCGGCTGGTCGCGACCTGGTAGAGCCAGGTCCGGATCGAGGCACGCTCCTCGAAGCCGCCGATCCCCCGCCACGCCGCCAGCAGCGTCTCCTGCAGCGCGTCCTCGGCGTCCTGGGCCGAGCCGAGGATCCGGTAGCAGTGCACCTCCAGCTCGCGCCGGTGCGGCTCGATGAGCTCGCGGAACGCGTCGGCGTCCCCGGCCCGCGCCCGGGCCGTCAGGTCGGTGGTCACCACGCTGCCCTCGCTTCACTGTTCCTCCGGTTCCCCACGCCCACACCGGTATAGACACCGCCCGGGCCGCGAACTGGGCGCTCCCCCGTCGCCCAGTCCGCCAGCAGCCCGGTGTCTGCATTTTCGGGCCAGCTAGCGCAGGAGGGAACCTATGACCCGCATCCAGGCATCGGGAACAGCGCTCACGGACGTCGGAGACGAGCAGCGGGCCGCTGGGCCGCCCGCGCCGCAGCGGACCCGGCGCGGCTGGGTTCTCGGGCTCACCTCGGCCGCGTACTTCATGGTGGTGCTGGACTCGCTGGTGGTGATAACGGCGCTGCCACAGATGCAGCGTGACCTCCACGTCGGCCTGCCGGCCCTGCAGTGGACGGTGAACTCCTACGGCATCGCGTTCGCCGCGGGCATCATCACCGCCGCCGCGCTCGGCGACCGCCTCGGCCGGCGCCGGGTCTTCCTCTCGGGCGTGGCGCTGTTCACCCTCGCCTCGGCCGCCTGTGCCCTGGCGCCCAGCGCGCCCGCGCTGGTCGCCGCCCGTGCCATGCAGGGCCTGGGCGGCTCGGCCGTCCTGCCGCTCAGCCTGACGATCCTCACGGCGGCGTTTCCCGAGCAGCGCCGTGGCATGATCGTCGGCGTCTACGGGGGGCTGGCGGGCCTGGCCGTCGCGATCGGCCCGCTGGTCGGTGGCGTGGTCACCGAGGGGCTGGACTGGCACTGGATCTTCTGGGTCAACGTCCCGATCGGGGTGGCCGCCAGCCTGCTGTCGCTGCGGCTGCTGCCGGAGAGCTACGGCGCCCCGGCCCGGCTCGACCTGCCGGGAGTGACGCTCGTCTCGGGCGGCGCCGCCTGCCTCGTCTGGGGGCTTGTGCACACGGGCCAGGCAGGCTGGGGCAGCGCGGTGACCGTCACCGCGCTGGCCGTAGGCACCTCCCTCCTGGCCGCCTTCTTCTGGTGGGAGGGCCGGACGCCCGAGCCGATGCTGCCGCTGCGGCTGCTCCGCGTCCGGGCGTTCGCGGCCGGGAACGCGACCGCATTCCTCATGACGGGCTCGACCTTCGCCGCCGCATTCTTCGTCGCCCAGTACTTCCAGCTGGCGCTGGGCTACTCGCCGCTGGCCACCGGCGTACGGCTGCTGCCCTGGTTCGCGACCCCGATGCTCATCTCACCCGTGGCCGGCGCGCTCTCGGACCGGATCGGGCGCCGGCCGTTGATCGCGTGCGGGCTGCTGCTGCAGGCGGCCGGCTTCGGCTGGGTCGCGCTGAGGGCCTCGGCCGGGGCGGGCAGCTTCCAGCTCGTCCTCGCGCTGCTCGCCGCGGGCGTCGGCATCTCGATGGCCCTGCCCACCGTGCCCACCGCGATCCTGTCCGCCGTCCCCCCGTCTGACCTGGGGAAGGCGTCAGGCATCAGCAACATGATGCAGCGCTTTGGCGCCGTGTTCGCGATCGCGATCGCGGGCTCGGTCTTCGCCGCGTACGGGCACTTCGGATCGCCGGCCAGCATCACCGACGGCTTCCGGCCCGCCGTGGCCGTCGCGGCGGCGCTCTCGCTCCTGGGAGCGGCGGCCGCGCTCGCGATCGCAGCTCCCGGGCGCCGCCGGGGGTCAGACTTGACGCATGGCCAAGGAACTGAGCCTGGCCGGGCCTGGACCGGCAGCTCCGCCGGAGCCGTGGAGCCATAACCTGCACTACCACCGGGTGATCGTGGACGCCATTCCGGGGGGCTGCGAGCGGGCGCTCGATGTTGGCTGCGGCACCGGCGCGCTCACCCGCCGGCTCAAGTACCTGGTGCCGCACGTCACCGGCATCGACCGCGACGAACGGAGCATTCAGCTCGCCCGCGCCCATCCCGGGGCCACGGGCATCTGGTACCTGCACGCGGACTTCCTCGCCACCTCCTTCGAGCCGGCCTCGCTCGACCTGGTCACCTCGATCGCCTCGCTTCACCACATGGACGCCCGGGCCGCGCTGCGGCGCATGTCGGATCTGCTGCGGCCCGGCGGGGTGCTGGCCGTCGTGGGGCTCGCCCGGGCCAGCTCGCCGGCCGACCTCGCCCGTGAAATCCCGGCCGTCATCGGCACCCAGCTTCACCGGGTGGCCTCCGCCATCCGGCAGCGCAGGGCGGGCGGGCCGGCCACGGCCTACCAGCCACCGGTGATCTGGCCACCGCCGCTGACCTACCGGGACATGCGGCGGCTGGCCGCCGACGTCCTGCCCGGCGCCCGCTACCGCCACCACCTCTACTGGCGGTATTCGCTGGTCTGGACCAAACCCTGAGGCCGTCCGCTGGCGCCGCGCATGGCCCGCCTTTTACCTCCCGTTCATCCCGGTGCCTCACAGTCAAGGCTGACGCGGTTAAGGCCGGCCGCGCCAGGGGCCAGCCACCAGACGGGCTGGACCGGCGCCGTGGCCCGCCTCATCCAGCTCTTCGGCTCCACCGGACCGGCCGAGATGCTGCACGGGCCGCCGCTCCCGCTCGCCCGCGCCTGCCAGCCACCCGGGGTCTCCCCCGCTGCCGCCACCCCCGGCCCCACCGGCGACGGTGCCCGGTCGGCCGGGACCACCGCCGTCTGACGGCCGCCTCCGTGCCGCGGTTTCGGGCGGTCGCCGCCACGTGGTACGCAGTGCTGGCCGGGCGCCGGATGACTGGCCATGGGCGGCCCGAGGCTCGCCTTGATCGCGGCCAGGTGAAACGATCGCGAGATGACGTCCTCCCCGCCGGGACCGGACCGGGACGGCCGCGCGGGCATGCCCGCGCAGGCCGGTACCGTGCCGGCTCCGGGGCTGATCGTGGAGGATCAGCGCCCACGCCGGATCCGCAGGCCGATCGACCTGCTGCGGTGCCTGCTCGCCGTGCTGGGGATCGTGGTGGCCATCGGGGTCGGCCTGCTCGCCGGTGCGACGGCCAGGGGCGTGCAGATCGACGCGGTGGGAGCGAGCAGCCGGCTGCCGCATCCGGTGCTGGCGCTGCTGGGGGTCGCGGCGACCCTGGCGCTGCTGCTCTGGCCGGCGGCGCTCGCCATCCGGCAGCTCACCCGCCGGCAGTCACGGCGGCTCGCCGAGGCGGCGCTGACCGGGGGTGTGACGATCGGCCTGGTCGCGCTGGCCAACACGGCGCTGCTGCGCGGGGCCGCCCCGCCGCTCTACGACGCGATCGCCATACAGCGCGCGGGCGCCGGGCGGCCCGCTCGACGGCTACCTGGCCGGCCTCGCCGCCTACGCCACGATCATCGGCCTGACCGGCCCCTCGCGCTGGCGGACCGCCCTGTGGCTGGCGGTCGGGGTCTACGCGATCGCCACCCTCGCCACCGCGAGCATCACCGTCCTCTCGCTCCTGATCACGCTGCTCCTCGGGCGCGCCATCGGCCTCGGCGTGCGGTACGCGGCAGGCGAGTGGTCCCAGCGGCCGACCGCGGAGGAGATCGCCGCCGGGCTGGGCTCGGCGGGCCATCCGGTGACCGTGATGCGGCGCACCGCTCAGGAGGGCAGCGAGTCCCGCTGTTACGCCGCGACGGGTCGCAATGGCGAGCGCCTCGACGTGCGGGTGTTCGACCGCGACCAGGAGGCGGCCGGGGCGCTGTACCGGCTCTACCGCTGGCTGCGGCTGCAGGGGCAGGTGCGCCGTGACCGGCCGCTGACGCTGGAACGGGCGGTCGAGCGCCGGGCGCTGCTGTCCTACGCGGCCGACGAGGCGGGCGTCCGGACGCCCCGCCTGCTCGCGCTGATCAGCGTCGGCTCCGACGCGACCGTGCTCGCGCACGAGCAGCGTGCCGGCACGACGCTGGCCCAGCTGGCCGGCGCCCCGGATGGTTCCGGGGAGGATGAGCCGGGCCCGGCCGGAACGCCGCAGCCGGACCCGGCCGGGCCAGACTCGGCTCGCTCCAGCCAGGCCCGGCACGACCCGGCCGCCCCGGACCCAGCCCACCCGGCCCGGCCCGCTGATTCCGCCCCGAACGATGATCAGCTGCTGCGGGTATGGGAGGCCGTCCTCCAGCTGCATGCCCACCGCGTCACGCACCGGGCCCTGACCGCGGACCGCATCATGTTCGCCGACGATGGCGACGTCGTCCTGCTTGATCCCGGCAACGGTGACGTGGCGGCCACCGACCTCCAGCTCCGCCTCGACCTGGCGCAGCTGCTGGCCGAGCTGGCCCTGCTGGTCGGGCCGGACCGCACGGCCAGCCTCGCGGTCAAGGCCGTCGGCGCCGACGAGCTGGTCGCGGTGGTGCCGCTGCTCCAGCCGGTCGTGCTGTACCGCTCCACCCGGGTGGCCGTGCGCCGCCGCCGCGATGTGCTGCCCGCGCTGCGCAAGCAGCTTCTCGACGTGACTCCCGGTGAGGATGCGCCGCCGGTCCGGCTGGAGCGGGTCCGCCCCCGCTCGGTGGTGACCCTCATCGCCGGCCTGGTCGCCGGGTACCTGCTGCTCGGCCAGCTCGGGCGGGTGAGCCTGCTCAGCACGCTGCAGGCCGCCGACTGGCGCTGGGCCGCGCTGGCGCTGGGGCTGTCCGCGGTGACCTATCTCGGCGCGGCCTGGTCGCTGTCGGGTTACGTGCCCGGCCGGCTCAAGTTCCGCCCGCTGGTCCTCGCCCAGCTGGCCGGCTCGTTCGTCACGCTCGTCACCCCGGCCGCCGTCGGCGGTGCCGCGCTGAACATCCGCTACCTCCAGCGCAGGAAGATCCCCGCGGCGGTCGCGGCCGCCAGCGTCGGCCTCTCCCAGGTGGTGGCGTTCGTGCTGCATCTCCTGCTGCTGGTTGTGTTCGCGGCGATCACCGGCAGCCAGGCCCATTCGCTCCAGCCGCCGACCTGGGTCTACTTCGTCATCGCGGCCCTCATCATCATCGTGCTCGCGGTGGTTGCCATCCCCGCCGGGCGGAGGCTGCTGCGTGCCCGGCTGGCGCCGGTCCTCAGCCAGGTTGTGCCGCGGCTGCTCGCGGTGATGCAGCAGCCCCGCAAGCTGGCCGAGGGGATCGGCGGCGCGCTGCTGCTCACGGGGGCCTACATCTTCTGCCTCGACGCGTGCATCCGGGCGCTGGGCGGCTCCATTCCGCTGGCGAGCACGGCCGTGGTCTACCTGACCGGCGCCGCCCTGGGGTCGGCAGTGCCGACCCCAGGCGGGCTGGGGGCGGTGGAGGCGGCGCTGTCGGCCGGGCTCACCGCCGCCGGGCTCCCCGGTGCCATCTCGGTCAGCGCGGTCCTGCTCTTCCGTACGATCACGTTCTGGCTTCCGGTCCCGGTCGGCTGGGGCGCCTTCAATTACCTGGAGCGGCACGAGTACATCTGAGCGGCCTGCCGCTGGGCGGCCTTCCGCCCCCGGTCAGCCGGGTGACCACCCGGGGTCGCGGCCGGCGAGCGCGACCACGCGGTCGAGTTCCGGCGCGCCGGTGCGCACCTGCCGGGCCGGCCCGAATGGCACATCGGGGCCGGCCGGTGCGTCAGGGCTGGCGAACGTGGCGAGGAAGCTCTCCGCGGCGGCCGGCAACTCTGGCTCGCAGTCGTAGGGCTGGCCGGTCGCGCGGGCGACGTCCCAGCCGTGCACCACCAGCTCATCGGCCGCGACCAGGCCAACGACCTCGGCGGGACTGTCCGAGCCTGCGATCCTAGTCGTCCCGGCCCACGCGGCCGGGTCCCGCCAGGCCTCCGCCAGCGTCACGAGGTCACGCGGGATCCGCACTCGCCAGTCCTCACCCAGGCGGGAGGCGTCGCCGGACGGCTGCCCTTCGGCGTAGCTGCCGGTTTCCTTGTTCGCGGCGGCGGCGAATGCGAGCGCCAGGCCGCCGACGTGCTCGATCAGGTCGCCGAGCGTGTACGACGGGCACGGCGTCGGCTTGCCCAGCTCGTCGTCCCCGACCCGTGCGACCAGACCGGCCAGCCGCTGGGCCCCAGGCCCCAGATCCACGATGCTCATGGTGAAAAGGACTACCCGGGACCCCGGGAATCATCGGCCCTCGCTCCCAGATGCGGCAGGGCGCTCGCCCTCATCGGCGGAACCAGGGGCCGCTGACCGCGGGATGGCGGCCCTCGGCCACCCGCCCGGCGGAGTGCCGGGTGATGATGGGCCATGGACCCGGTGCTGATTCCGCCCATGGCGGCGGAGAGCGCTGTCCTGGTTCCGGTGCCAGAAGCCGAGCGGGCCGTCGGCGGTCATCGCGGCCGGCTCGACCCCGCCGCCGCGTGGGGTGTTCCCGCGCACGTGACCGTCCTTTACCCGTTCGTGGCCCCGGCCGCGATCACCGCCACGGTGATCGCGGACCTTGCCGGCGCGGTGGGATCGGTCAGCGCCTTCGGCTGTGAGTTCGCGGCGACCGCGTGGTTCGGTGAGGAGGTGGTCTGGCTGGCGCCACGGCCTGATGAGCCGTTCCGGGCGCTGACGCGGGCGGTGTCGGCCGCCTTCCCGGGATACCTGCCCTACGGCGGCGTCTATGACGACGCCGTTCCTCATCTCACCGTCGGGGACCAGCCTGCCGGCGGGGTTGCCGAACTGCTGGCAGCGGAGGCGGACGTGCTGCGCTGGCTGCCCATCCAGGCGCGCATCAGCCGGGTGTGGCTGATGACCGGCAAGGCGGCGCCGGGCAGCTGGCAAAGGGTGGCCCAACTGCCACTGGCTGCCGGCTGACGCCGCCCAGCACGTGCCGAGCGGCACATCCGTGTGTTGCCGTAGCCGGGCGGCTCATCACGATGCTGGTACGGCTACGGACGGAACTGATTCGTGCCGTCCGGGTAGCGCCGGAGGTGGTCCTTCGGTGAGCGTTGCGAGCCACCGATGAGTTAGCCGGCCGGGCACGGTCTACAACTGCACACTGCAGGCCGTGCACATGATCAGTTAGGAGGCCCCATGACCGCCGCCGCACTACCGCCCGTCGTGGACGCCGGCACCTGGCAGCGCCAGCTCGACGCACTGCGTACCCGGGAGAAGGCCGCGACCCGAGAACTCGACGCGATCGCCGCGCAGCGCCGGCGAGCTGCCGATGGTCAAGATGCCCGACTACACCCTGGAGGGTGAGCAGGGGCCGGTCCGGCTGGCCGACGTCTTCGGCGGCAAGTCACAGCTGATCGTCTACAACCACATGTGGTTCCCCGGCGAGCAGTGGCAGTGCCCGGGCTGCACGGGGTTCACCTCGCAGTTCACCCGGCTGGAATTCCTGGGCAGCTACGACGCCCGGTTCGTCATCGTCACCCAGGGCCCCATCGGCGAGGCACTCGCGTACAAGCGGCGGGTCGGGAACAACATGCCCTGGTATTCCACGGCGAACAGCCCATTCGGCAATGACGTCGGCGCACCGCCCGGCGGCGGATTCGCTGTCAATGTGTTCCTGCGCGATGGCGACACCGTGTATCGCACCTGGCACACCAATGGCCGTGGCACCGAGCAGCTCAGTTACACCTTTGCGCTGATTGATCTCCTGCCCTATGGGCGGCAGGAGGAGTGGCAGAACTCACCCGAGGGCTGGCCGCAGTCACCCACCTACAGCCGGTGGGTCAGCTCCGAAGATGTTGCCGCGCTCTACGGGCCAGATGCGTAAGGACGCTGCCCGCCTACGGACAGACGTGGGATGCCGGCGAGGTAGCGTGCCTTGTGGCTATCACCCAAGATCTCTCCGGGTTGCTGGAGGCGATCGCGGCGGGCGATAGCGCGCTCGTTCGGGCATCGCTCGACGCCGCCTGCTCGAGGATCCGCCGCACCACCGGATCAAGCAGGCCCACGGCGCGGTGGAACACCTGCACGCGTTCTGGCCACTGGCGGGCACCTTCATAGGTCCTGGAGCGCAGATCGGCCAGATGGCGGAAGATGTCTGTCGCCCTGGGCGGCAGATCCTCGGTCATGCATCCATCATGACTCCGGCCCGTGGGCCGCCGTCACCGGCCGCGGCGAATCCCGGGCAGATCCTCGTTCAGCCGTCGACGTGCTGCGGCTGGGCATCGGGCCGCTGCTGGCTCGGCGTGGTTTGCGCGGGCAGGCAGGTACGGTCGGCTCGTGAGATATGCCTCTGGGGATGACCCGGCGGGTCACGGCGCGCGGCTCAATGCGTTTCTCGGTGCCTGTGCGATGGCCCTTGGCCTGGCCCTGGGCCTTGCCGCGTGCTCAGGCGGTGGCGCTCACCGGCAAGTTACTGGCCATGGCCGGGCGAGCCGGGCCGCGGCCCTGCCGGGTGACGACCTGAGCCCCGCGCAGGCCTGGGCGGCCTATGACCTGAGGCCGCTCCTGAGGGCCGGTATCGACGGCAAGGGCCAGACGATCGCGGTCGTCGACCCGTTCGGATCGCCGACCATCGCCCACGACGTGGCCGCTTTCGACCAGCGGTTCGGGCTGCCGCCGCTGTCGCTGCGGGTGATCCAGCCGCCGGCGCGGTGCCTCGCTACCGGCCGACGCCGGCGCGGACAGGTGCCGCCGGCGAGACGACGCTGGACGTGGAGTGGGCGCACACGATGGCACCGGGAGCGAGGATCCTGCTAGTTGAGACGCCGGCCGCGGAGAATGAGGGACGAACCGGCTTCCCGCAGATCATCAAGGCTGAGAAGTATGTCATCCGGCATCATCTCGCCGGCGTGATCAGCCAGAGCTTCGGGGCGACCGAGCCGACCTTCCGGTCCGGCGCCGTGATCCGGGCACTGCGCGGGGCGTACCGGCTGGCCGCCAAGCCTGGCTACCGTGTCACCGTGGTCGCGTCCTCTGGCGACTCTGGTGCGGCCGGGCAGACCTACAGCACGCGGAACTACTTCACCACGCCTGAAGTGTCGTGGCCGGCCAGCGACCCGCTGGTGACCGCGGTAGGCGGCGCCCAGCTCGCCCTGGCCGGCGGCGCCACCGGGCGCGGGCCGGGCCTGGCCTGGTCCGGTAGCGGCGGCGGCCGCTCAGCCGTCTTCACCCGGCCGGCCTACCAGAACAGCGTGGCGGGCGTCGTCGGCCAGCACCGCGGTATCCCCGACATCTCCATGGACGCGTCCTGCGCCAGCGCCGCGTTGGTCTACGGCAACAATGGCAGCTACCCGGCCCGGTCTTCGGGCTGGTCCACAGCCTGCGGCACCAGCCTCGCCGCACCGATGTTCGCCGGGATCGTGGCCCTGGCCGCTCAGCAGGCTGGCCATACGCTCGGCGCGATCAACCCGGCGCTCTACCGGATGGCGGCCAGCCATGCCCCCGGCATCGTGGACATCGTCCACGGAGACAACAGCTTCACTTTCTCGAGCCACGGCAAGACCCACCTCGTGCCGGGCTTCCGCGCCCAGCGCGGATACGACCTCATCTCCGGCCTCGGCACAGTCGATGCCGCCCGGTTCGTCCCCGAACTCGCCCAGGCCGCTGGCTGATCATTGAGGCAGCCATGAGCCGGGTTGAATACTGGAGCGACGCCCACGCGCCGATCCCCAACTCGCTGGTGCCCGCGTGCGGGGCGCTGACGGTGGATGACCGGGGGCGCGTGCTGCTGCAGCGGCGGCGCGACACCGGGCAGTGGGCCCTGCCGATAGGCAAGATGGAACTGGGCGAGACCCCAAGCCAGTGCGCCGTCCGCGAGACCCGGGAAGAAACCGGCGTGCTGGTGCGGGTGACCGGCCTGCTGGGCGTGTTCTCCGATCCCGCGCATATCGTCGCCTACGGCGACGGCGAGATCCGGCAGGAGTACGAGGTGATCCTGCTGGCCGAGCCGGTGGAGGGCGACCCGGCCGTCAACGACGAGGCCAGCGACGTGCGCTGGGTGCCCCCGGCCGACCTCGGCGAACTGGACATCCATCCGACCCAGTGGCGGCAGCTCAGCCACTACCTGGACGCCGCCTACCCCCACGTGGACTAGGCCGGTCGTGCGCCGTGCTCAGGTCTGTGGCTGCTTCGCCCAGCGCAGGTAGGGCCGGACCTCCTCGACGTCCTCGAAGCGCTGCCGGGCGTCGTCGGTGGACATCGTCGGCGCGACGATGATCCGGTCCCCCGGCTGCCAGTCGACCGGCGTGGAAACCGGTGCCGCGTCGGTCAGCTGCAGGGCGTCGATCACCCGCAGGATCTCGCCGAAGTTGCGCCCGATCGACTTCGGGTAGGTCAGGGTCAGCCGCACCTTGTTCTTCGGGTCCACGATGAAGACCGACCGCACCGTGGAGGTGTCGCCCTCACCCGGGTGGATCATGTCGTACAGCTCGGAGACCTTGCGGTCCTGGTCGGCGATGAGCGGGAAGTTCAGGTCGGTGCCGCCCACGTCGGTGATGTCCTGCGCCCAGCTGTTGTGGCTCTCGACCGGGTCAACCGAAACCCCGATGACCTTCACGCCCCGCTCGTCGAACTCGCCCTTGAGGCTGGCGGTCCGGCCCAGTTCGGTCGTGCAGACCGGGGTGAAGTCACCGGGGTGGCTGAAAAGGACCGCCCAGTTGCCGTCCTTCCACTGGTGAAAGTCGATCGTGCCCTCGGTGGTCTCGGCGGTGAAGTTGGGGGCTTCATCGCCCAGCCGGATGCTCATATTTCTTGCTCCTCGTCGACGCTGATGGCGCACACCACCTGAAGCATATGTGCAGGAAAGTCACAGCTATCACCAGTTCCACCAGGAGTGAGGCCGATCATGTCCGGGCCGGTGCCGTGGGATCAGGCTGCCCGCGCCCGCTCGCCAGGGCCGCCGCCGCGGCCGTGACCCCTGCCCCGCAGGCGATCCGCAGCCAGATACCGCTCATCGCAGGCGCCTCCCTCCTGCTGATGGCCGGCCCTTATCTCCATCCTGGCCGCCGCGGGCCGCCCGCGGCCGGGGCATCGGTCCCGGCTGGCAGGGTCTTTGGTCGGTTCCGGGTCAGCGCGACTTGGCGGCGAGCCGGCGCAGCGGCGGGAGCGTGGGCGGGGGCTGCTGGCGTGGCGGCAGCCCGGCCAGCAGTTCGGTCGTCGCCTCGGCCACCTTGCGGACCGCCAGGTCGACGGCGGCCTCGGTCCGGGCGGAAACCGTCTGCACGCCGCTCACCTTGCGCACATACTGGCGGGCGGCTGCCTCGATCTCCTGCGGGGTTGCCTGCGGCTGCAGGCCACGGAGCGTGGTGATGTTGCGGCACATGGAACCGACGTTACGCGACCTAGTCGTCCGCCTCGGCCACGAGCTCGGCCAGCACCGCATCGGTGTGCTCGCCGTGCCGCGGCACCGGCCCGAGCACCGGGCCGAACCCGCTGTGCGTGACCGGCGGCGGCAGCATCTGCACCTGGCGGCCCCCGGCGCTGACCGGCACCCACCGGCCCGCGAGCTGCGGGTGGGCCACGACCTCCCCCACCTCGCGCACCGCCGCGTAGGCGATCCGGGCCGCCGTCAGCCGCCGCACCAGCTCGGCCGCGGGCACCCGGCTGATCGCCCGGGACAGCAGGTCCTCCACCTCGTCCCGGTGCTCCACCCGGCGCTGGTTCCCGGCGTACCGGGGGGTGGCCAGCTCCGGCAGGTCCACGACCTCGCGGCACAGGCGCGCCCACTCGTCCTCGTTCTGCACCGCGATCAGGATCTCGCCGCCGTCAGCGGTCAGGTACGAACCATACGGAACGATGGTGGCGTGCCGGGACCCGTTGCGAGCCGGAGGAGCCCCGGTCAGGCTGGCCAGCAGCATGGGATGCGACATCCACTCGGCGAGCGCGCCGAACAGGGATGTGCGCACCACCCCGCCGTGGCCGGTCCGCTCGCGCTGCAGCAGGGCGGTGAGGATCCCGCTGTAGGCGTACATCCCGCCGGCGATGTCGGCGACGCTGATGCCCGCCTTGGCGGGCTCGGCGGGCGAGCCGGTCACCGCCAGCACCCCCGCCTCGGCCTGCACCAGCAGGTCATAGGCCTTGCGGTCGGCGTAGGGGCCGTCGTCCCCGTAACCGCTGAGCTGGCAGGCGACCAGCCGCGGATGGCGGGCCGCCAGCGAGTCGGCGTCCAGGCCGAGCCGGGAGATCGCGGCCGGGGAGAGGTTGCAGACGAACACGTCGGCGCGGCCGATGAGCGCGTCCAGCATTTCCCGCCCGCCGGGGGTCTTCAGGTCCAGCACCACCGACTCCTTGGATCGGTTGAGCCAGACGAACCAGCTGGACATGCCCTCGCCCGCGGCGCCGTCGTAGTGACGGGCGAAGTCGCCCGGGCCCGGACGCTCGATCTTGATCACCCGGGCCCCGAGGTCGGCGAGCTGCCGGGTGGCGAACGGCGCGGCCACCGCCTGCTCGAGGGTGACCACCAGCATCCCGTCCAGCGGCCGGGGATCGCCGGCGGCCCTCACGGCGACCCCGCTCCCACCGCCGCGGCCAGGCCGGCCGGGTCGAAGCGGTCGCCGTCACCCAGCGCGCCCACCGCCGTGAAGAGCCGCCCGGCGGCGGGCTCCCCGAGCAGCCCGGCCGCCTTCGCCTCGATCTCCGCCTGCCCGGCCGGCCAGCCGGGGCTGCCACGAAACGCGGGGGTATGCAGCTCCACCGCCTCGCCGTCGGCGAAGCCCAGCGTCACCTCGGCCCCCCACCGGGCCGGGTAGGCGGCGTCCAGCTCGGTGCTGGTGTGCATCCACGTGCGGTCCATCAGCGGCTGCAGCTCGGCGGCGAGGCTGCCGGCCCGCTGGAAGTCGGCGAGCGAGGAGGAGCCGCGGGACAGCGTGAGCGCGGCGCCGAAGGGCATCGAGAACTGGGCGTCGACCATGTTGGCCACGGCGCGCTTGCGGTCGGCCGGCTCGGCGACCAGCCCCATGCCGCCGCTGAGCACCCCGCAGTCGATCCGGGTTATCCCCTCGACCCGCCCGCCCTCGCTGCGGTAGGCGGCCAGCAGGTCCATCACCCCGTGCATGTAGCGGCAGCAGGGGTGGAACTTGACGCTCGTCTCGTGCACGGCCGGCAGCCCGGCTGCGTGGGCGAGCACCGCCTCCACCCGCGCCGGCGGCCGGATCCCGCCGTAGATGTGCATCAGGCCGTAGGGGTCGCCGAACGCGTCGGCCGGGCCGGTGAAACCGCCGGCCGCGAGCTCGGCGGCGAGGATGCCGCCCGCCGCCGCCGACCCGGAGTGGAAGCGCTTGGTCCAGGCGCCGTCGCTCAGGTAGGCCATGCTCCCCGCGGACAGGCTCAGCGCGATGCCGAACGCCGACCGGAGGGCGCCGGTGTCCAGCCCGGCCAGCCGCCCGGCGGCGGCCGCGGCGCCGAACACGCCGCAGACCGCGGTCGGGTGCAGCCCCTGCCGGTACAGCTCGGCCGGGCCGAGCAGCTCGCCGAGGCTGGCCATGACCTGGTACCCGGCCACCGCGCTGTCCAGCACCGCCTCCGTGGTGACCGGGGCGGCGGGGGTACCGCCGTCGCCCGCCGCGGCCGCCAGCAGGACGGTCCAGACCACGGTGCCCGGGTGGGAACTGGACGGCTCGTGGGTGTCGTCGAGCTCGATGCTGTGCGCGCTGATCCCGTTGACCAGCGCCGCGTCCCGCACCGCGGCGGTCCGGCCGGTGCCGAGGACCGGGGCCGGCCCGGCCGATCGTGGCAGCAGGGCATCGCGCGCCACCCGGGCCGAGTCGGCGCCCGCCCCGGTGCCCGCCACCGCCAGGTAGTCCGCCAGCAGCAGCCGGGCCCGGTCGCGCTCGGCCGGGCCGGGCTGGGCGGTGGCCGCCAGCTCGGCGAGCGCCGAGGTCACCAGGGACTGGGTCACAGGCACCTCTCATTAGACCGGCCAAATCGAGGATCAGGGCTCCAGTAAGCACGTAGCCACCTGACCCTGTCAAGGTCAGCCCGATAGCGGATCATCGCTGCTAAATGCGGCTGAAACGGACCCTGCTGGCGTCTTGACGGCAGGCACTCGTGGCCGCAATATGGCCGTCTAAAGAGTCGGGTTTACCGGCACAGCGTCCTTGCGAGCAGGAGCCCAGCGTTGGAAGCCAGAGCCGCCCGCGCATCGTTGCGCGCCGTGCCGGAAGAGCCCGGCCAGGGCAGTGCGTACCGGCAGGTGGCGGCCGACCTGCGCCAGGCCATCGCCGCCGGGCGGTATGCGGGAGGCCAGCGGCTGCCGACCGAGGCCGAGCTCGTCGCGTTCGACCGGGCTGGGCCGCCAGACGGTGCGCCGGGCCTTTCAGGAGCTCGTCACCGAGGGCGTCATCTACCGGGTCCGCGGCCGGGGCACCTTTGCGGTGCCGGGAGAGGGGAAGTACCTGCGGTCGTTCGGCAGCATCGACGACCTGATGGCGCTGTCGCTCGACACCGAACTGCAGGTGGTCGAGCCGCTGCACGTGCTGGCGAGCGTCGAGATCGCCGGCCAGCTGCAGGCCGCCGAGGACACCGTCATGACCACGTCGTTCCTGCGGCTGCACGACGGCGTGCCGTTCTGCTACACCCGCGTGCACGTCCCGCTGGAGATCGGCCGCAGGCTCCGCGGGCTGCCGGAGATGGCCGGGCTGGCCGAGCCGGGCAGCCGGGCCCGCTTCACCATGATCAGCCTGGTCGACCGGGTGAGCGACCGCCGGATCGACAGCGCGGTGCAGAACGCCACCGCCGCCGCCGCCTCCGCCGACATCGCCCACCGGCTGGGCTGCCCGCCGGGCCTGCCGGTGCTCCGCATCGACCGGCTCTACCGGGACCGGGAACTGGCGCCGCTGGAGCTGGCGATCAACCACTTCCATCCCGACCGCTACTCCTACCGGCTCCAGCTGCGCGGACGGCTCGACTCCTCCAGCACCAGCCCGGGCGCCCGGTGACCAGGGAGCTGATGGCCGGGCCGGGCGGCCTCGCCGCGCAGCGCGGCGGTTCCCGGCGCGGTGAGGCCGGGCCCGGCGCATCGGGGCGCGGCGGTTCCCGGCACGGTGATCCCCAGCGCGGTGATCCCGAGCTCGCCGCCGCCGCGATCGTGGCGGCACTGGCCGGGGCGGGCACCCTGCTGATGTTCGGCGTCCCCGGCGGCGGGCCGAACCTGGACGTGGTCGGCGCCGCCGCGGCTGCCGGGATGCCCTTCGTCCTGGCCCACGGCGAGAACGCGGCCACGATCATGGCCGCCACCTGCGCTGACCTGACCGGCGCCCCCGGAGCCGTGGTGGTCACCCGGGGGCCGGGCCTGGCCAGCGCGGTCAACGGCATCGCCCACGCAGCGCTCGACCGGCTGCCGGTCGTCGTCATCGCCGACACGGTCCCCGCGCACCAGCGCGGCCGGATCAGCCATCAGCGGCTCGACCAGGCGGCGCTCGGCCGGTCGGTCGCCAAGGCGGTCCTGACCGCCGGCCGGGCCAGCCTGAGCAGGCCGCGGACCTCGCCGTTCGCCTGGCGGTGGCGGCACCGGCCGGCCCGGTGCTCATCAACATGGACCCCGGCACGGAAGCCGTGCCCGCCAACGGTGACGCGGCAGCCACCGGCGGCAGCGCGGTCCGCGCCCCTCATGCGCGCGCAAATGGTGCCGGGCACGAGCTGGCGCCGCTGGCCGCGGCGCTGCGGACCGCCCGGCGGCCGGTGGTGCTGCTCGGTGACGCGGCGGGGCTGGCGTCGGAGCTGACCGCGGCGCTGAGCCGGGACGGGCCGACGGTCATCGACGCCAGCATCGACCCCACCACCTATCCCGCCGTCATGGACCTGACCCGGGGCGAGGCCGGCCGTCACCCGCCCGTCGGCCAGCGCCTGGGCGGCGCGTTCCCGCCGCCCACCGGCCACGACCCATCCACTGGCACCTGAGGAGACAAGCCGCCATGGCAGCACCCGAGATCGACGACCTCAGCCCGGACGAGCGCGACATCGTCACCGCCACCCGCGACTGGGTGAAAGACAGCGTGCTGCCGGTGGCGCACGATCTCGAACGCGAGAACACCTACCCGGCCGAGCTGATCGAGACGATGAAGCAGCTCGGGGTGTTCGGTCTGGTCATCCCCGAGCGCTACGGCGGCGCGGGGGTCTCCACCACCTGCTTCGCACTGGTCACCGAGGAACTGGCCCGGGGATGGATGAGCCTGGCCGGGGCGATGGGCGGGCACAGCGTGGTCGCCCGAATGATCACCATGTCCGGCACGGACGAGCAGAAGGACACCTGGCTGCCGCGGATGGCCACCGGCCAGGTACGGGCCGCCATGGCGCTGACCGAGCCGGCCGGCGGCTCCGACCTGCAGGCCATCCGGACCAGGGCGGCGGCGACCGCGGGCGGCTACCGGCTCGACGGCGTGAAGACGTGGATCACCAACGCGCGCTCAGCCGACATGATCGCCGTGCTGTGCAAGACCGACCCGGACGCGGTGCCCGGCAGCCGCGGCATCAGCGTCCTGCTCGCCACGAAGGGGCCCGGCTTCACCGTCTCCCGCGACCTGCCCAAGCTCGGCTACAAGGGCGTCGAGACCTGCGAGCTCGTCTTCGACGGTTACGAATGCCCCGCCGATGCGCTGCTCGGCGGGCAGGAGGGCGCCGGGTTCGCCCAGATGATGGACGGACTTGAGCTCGGCCGGATCCAGGTCGCCGCGCGGGCGGTCGGGGTGGCCCGGGCCGCGCTGGAGGACTCGCTGCGGTACGCGCAGCAGCGGGAGACGTTCGGGCAGCCGATCTGGCGGCATCAGGCGGTCGGCCACCGGCTGGCCGACATGGCCACCCGGGTGGAGGCCGCACGCCTGCTGACCACGCGCGCGGCCGCCGCGCTCGACACCGGGCGGCGCAGCGACCTGGAGGCGGGGATGGCCAAGCTGTTCGCGTCCGAGGCCTGCCTGCAGGTCACCGCCGACGCGATCAGGGTGCACGGGGGCTACGGATATTCGGCCGAGTTCGACATTGAGCGTTACTACCGCGACGCGCCGCTGATGGTGGTCGGCGAGGGGACCAACGACATTCAGCGCAACGTCATCATCCGGCAGCTCGTCGGCCGGTACCGCGCCTGACCGTGCTGGCGGCTGGATCACGGCGGTGCCTGCCATGCCTCGGGTCATCGTCATGGGCGGCTCGCTCGGCGGCTTGACCGCGGCGCTGGTGCTCCGGGATACCGGATGCGACGTGCGGGTCTTCGAGCGCTCCTCGTCGGCACTGCAGGCGCGGGGCGCGGGCATCGCCGCCCTCGACGCCACGCTGCGCTACCTGGTCGAGCGCGGCGGCTACCGGCCGGAGGACGTCTGCTCGTCCACCGGCTGGATCCGCTTTTTCAACCGCGACGGCAGCCTGCGGCACGAGCAGCGGCACCATTACTGGTTCTCGTCGTGGAACACGATCTACCGGTCGCTGCTGCCGCTGCTGGAGGCCGACCGTTACCTGCTCGGGCACGAGGTGGTGGCGTTCGGCCAGGACGGTGACGCCGTCAGCGTCATCCTCGCCGACGGGTCGCGGGCCGAGGCGGACCTGCTGGTCTGCGCCGACGGGGTCAGTTCGACCGCCCGGGCCGCACTGATCCCGGGGGCGGCGCCGTCCTATGCGGGTTACGTCGCCTGGCGCGGCACGCTGCCGGAGCGGGCGCTGTCGCCCGCCTCGCGCAAGGCCTTTGAGGATGCGATCAACTATCAGGTCCTGGCCGGCAGCCACATCCTCGTCTACCCGATCCCCGCCCTAGACGGATCGCTCGCCGAGGGCGACCGGCTGATCAATATGGTCTGGTACGTCAACGTGACGGCCGGTCGGGAACTGGGCCGGCTCATGACCGGGCGGGACGGAATCCGGCGGTCGGTGTCGCTGCCCCCCGGTGCCGCTACCGACGAGGCGGTGACGGGCATGCGGCGGACGGCGGCGGAGGTGTTCGCCCCGCCGATCGCTGAGGTCGTGACCAGCGCAGCCGAGCCGTTCGTCCAGGCGGTCCACGACATCGACGTTCCCCGGATGGCGCTGGGCCGGGTCTGTCTCATCGGCGACGCGGCGTTCGCCGTCCGGCCGCACGCGGCGGCGGGGACCGCCAAGGCCGCCGCCGACGGCTGGGCCCTCGCCGAGGAACTGGCCGCGGCCGCCGGGGATGTGCCCGCCGCGCTGGCGGAGTGGGAGCGGCGTCAGCTGATGCTCGGTCGGCAGCTGCTGGCGCGGACCCGCGAGATCGGCGACGCCTCCCAGTTCACCAGCACATTCCGCCCAGGCGACCCCCGGCTCATCTTCGGCCTGCATGAGCCGGGACACTGACCCCAACCCGCTACCCAAGGAGGCCACCGTGGCAGCCACCATCCTCAGCGAAGACACGTTCGACCGTTCCGAGTACGCCGCCGAGCTCGACGCGGCGCCGGGCAACCTCGATGTCGGTACCAGGCTGTGGCTGGAGAACGACCGCATCCGGGTCTGGGAGGTGCGGCTGCAGCCAGGCGAGCGCGGCCCGTTCCACGCCCACACCCGCCGCTACTTCTGGACCGTGGTGGACGCCGGCATCGGCCGCCAGCGCACCGCCGATGGGACGATGATCACCCGCGATTACCACGTCGGGGACACGAACTACTCCGAGCACTCGCCCGACGAGCCGCTGATCCATGACCTCGAGAACGTCGGCGAGAGCCAGATCCGCTTCGTCACCGTCGAACTGCTCGACTGAGCTGGCGAGCGAACCCTCGAATGCCCGCAGGCATGCGCTCGGGCTAGGGCGCGCCCAGTGAGATGGCGGTTCTTCTCCAACGAGCCAGGCCGCACGGTGAAATACACCTGCCCATCGTCGTTGACCGCCACCACCCGGACGACCGCCTTGGCATAACGGTTCCCGGCCACCAAGATCGCTCCGGCACGCACTCTAGAAGCATCCCGAGCATCACTCAAGACAGACCAGCCGAGCCCCTCGTCGTCCTCGGCGTTCAGGTCAGCTACCAGGTCGATCTCCGGACCCGTCAAGCTCCTCCCAGCATCCAGGCTACGCGTCGTGTAGGCATTAACCACGACCGCTCCCCACCCCGCACGAGTACCAGGCCGCCCTCATCGAGGACGTCACCTTCCCGCAGCCTCCGTAACTTCACGCAGGCATATTCCCAACAGATGCCGACAAAGTAAGGGCGGCGAGCGGGTCTGTGAGCCGTGGTTGAGGGCGTGTGCGCCATGGTGGCCGCACCCCGTCAGAGCCGGCGATCACAGACTGAAGGTCTCGCGGCCGATCGCGCGGCGGACACGGGCCAGGAGCTCGCCGGCCTCCGGCCGGGCCTGCTCGGCGCCGACGGCGAGCACCCGCTGGATCTGGGCCTTGTCGGCCATCAGCTCGGCGTACCGCTCCCGCGGTCCGGCGAGGAAGCCGCCGAGCAGCTCAAGCACCGCATCTTTGAGCTCCTTCCACGACATCCCGCCCTCTTCGAGGGCCACCTGGACCCGCCGGGCGTCGTCCGGGGCGGCGATCTCCCGGTAGATCTGGAACAGGCCCGTAGATTCGGGGTTCTTCGGCTCGTCGGCACCGGTGGAGTCGGTCTTGAACCGGCGGATCAGCCGGGCCAGCTCGTCCGGCCCGGCGAACAGCGGCAGGACGTTGCTGTAGGACTTGCTCATCTTCCGGCCGTCCAGGCCCAGGATGCTGGCCGCGGTCGAGCTGACCACCAGTTCCGGGATCGTCAGGACATCGCCGTAGGCCAGGTTGAATTTCTCCGCGATGTCACGGGTCATCTCGAGGTGCTGCGCCTGATCCCGGCCGACCGGCACGACGTCGGCCGAGAACAGCAAGATGTCGGCCGCCATCAGCACCGGGTAGTAATAGACCCCCATGTTGATCCCGGCATCAACGTCCGTCTTGCGCTGCCTCTCCGCCTCCGCAACGGCCGCCTTGTAGGCGTGAGCCCGGTTCATCAGGCCCTTCGGCGTGACACATCCCAGGATCCAGGCCAGCTCGAACACCTCGGGGAGGTCGGACTGCCGGTACAGCGTCACCTCGTCCGGGTTCAGGCCCATCGCCAGCCAGGCGGCGGCCACCTCATAGGTCAGGTCGATGAGGGCCTGGCGGTCCTTGACGGTCGTCAGCGCGTGGTAGTCGGCGATGAAGTAGTACGCGTCGTACTGCTCGCTGAGCGCCAGCGCCGGGCGGATCGCGCCGATGTAGTTCGCGATATGCGGAATCCCGGTGGGCTTGATCCCGGTCAGGGAGCGCTTCGTCATTCCCCAGCTCCATGCGTAACGAAAGGTGACCGCGTGCCCTCCTGCCATTGCTGGCCCGGCCGGACACTCGATGGTACGGGCACCTCCGGCGGCTGGCGACGCCATATCTGCGGCGCCGCTACCCGAACCGCTGCTGGTCACCGGCAGCCTGGGAAGATCAGGAACGTGGATCCCCTGCACGATTACCGCCGCAAGCGGAACGCGGGCCGCACCCCCGAGCCGATGCCGGCGGCCCCTGCCCAGCGCGCGGCCGGAGAACCGGGTCCGACGGCGCGGCGCGGCGAGCCGCCGGCGGCGGGTGTCTTCGTCGTGCAGGAGCACCACGCCAGGCGGCTGCACTGGGATTTCCGGCTGGAGCGCGACGGCGTGCTGGTGTCCTGGGCGCTGCCCAAAGGGGTGCCGGACGACCCGGCCGCCAACCATCTCGCCGTGCCCACCGAGGACCACCCGCTGGAGTACGCCGGCTTCTCCGGTGAGATCCCGCGCGGTGAGTACGGCGCGGGCGTGGTGACGATCTGGGACCACGGCACCTACGAGACGATCAAGTGGGACGACCGTGAGGTCAAGGTGGTCCTGCACGGCAGCAGGCTCACCGGCGGGTACGCCCTGTTCCGCACCGGCGATGACAGCTGGATGATCCACCGCGAGCGGATGCCGCTGCCCGACCGGATCGTGCCGATGCTCGCCCGCATCGGTGACCTGCCGGCCGACGACGGCGCCTGGGCGTACGAGATGAAGTGGGACGGCCTGCGCGCGCTGGCCTACATCGGCGGCGGGCGGGTCCGCCTGCTGTCCCGGACCGGCCAGGACCTCACGCGCGGCTACCCCGAGCTGGGCGGCCTGGGAACGGCCTTGGGCAGGCGGCAGGCGATCCTGGACGGGGAGATCGTGGCGCTGGGCGGGGACAGCTGGCCCAACTTCGAGCGGCTCCAGCAGCGAATGAACGCCCGCCCGGCTGCGGTGGCGCTGCTGGCCGAGAGCGTGCCGGTCACCTACCTGGCGTTTGACCTGCTGTACCTGGACGGGCGGCCGCTGCTCGACGAGCCCTACCAGGCACGGCGCGCGCTGCTGGAAGAACTCGATCTGCAGGGCCCGCGCTGGCAGACGCCGCCCTCGTTCACCGGGGAAGCGGGCGCCGACGTGCAGGCCGTGTCCCGCCAGCACGGGCTGGAGGGCATCGTGGCCAAACGCCTGGCATCCCGCTATGAGCCGGGCAAGCGGACCGGCAGTTGGCGCAAGATCAAGAACCTCCAGCGGCAGGAGGTAGTGATCGGAGGCTGGAAGCCGGGCGAGGGAGTACGGGCCGGGCGGTTCGGCTCCCTGCTCATCGGCGTGCAGGGCGAGGGCGGCCTGGAGTACGCGGGCCACGTCGGCACCGGGTTCAGCCAGCAGGCCCTGGACATGCTGTGGCAGCGGCTGACGCCGCTGCGCCGGCCCAAATCACCGTTCGCCAGTCCCGTCCCCCCCGAGCACGCCCGCCCCGCGGTCTGGGTGGAGCCGGAACTGGTGATCGATGTGGTCTTCACCGGATGGACCGAGGCCGGGCGGATGCGGGCGCCCTCGTACCAGGGGCTGCGCGTGGACAAGGACCCGGCTGAGGTCATCCGGGAACCGTCCCGGCCGCAAAACGATGGCGCACCGGATCCGCACGCAGGAAAGCATTAGCGGAATGAACCCGGTATTCAGGCCGGATTGCGGCCAAGTGGCGATAAAACCGCTGCCGTCAGTCCGGTGCCGCCGGATAGTCTGAGTGACTCCCCGGCGATCCTGAGCGGTAAGGACGTTTTGATGCACGATCCGCGCGTATTGCTCGACCCGGCCGCCGACGCCGTGCGCAGGCTGGCCCGGCGCGGCTATCAGCTGGACCTGGACAAGCTGGGCAGCCTGCTCAGCCAGCGCAATGCAACGATCCAGCAGGTCGAAAGCGCGCGGGCGGAATCCAGGCGGGTCGCGCAAGAAGTGCAGGCAACGGCCAAGCGCCGGGAGGACACCGGCGAGCTGGTAGAACGTGGCCGGTCCGTGAAGGGACAGATCGCGGCCGGTGAGCGGCGGCAGCAGCAGCTGGACGATGAGCTGCAGACGCTGCTGCTCGGCATTCCGAATCTGCCGGAGGACCGCTGCCCGGATGGTGATTCCGAGGATTTCGCCGTTGAGATACGCCGGTGGGGCGATCTGCCGGAATTCGGATTCGAGCCCGCCGACCACGCAGCCATCGGCGAGCGCCTGGGCATCTTCGATTTCGCCCGGGCGACGAAACTGTCCGGCCCGCGGTTTGCCGTCCTCAAGGGCATCGGCGCCCAGCTGGAGCGGGCCATCGCCCAGTTCTTCCTGGACCTGCACACCGGACGGCACGGTTACACCGAGTTCTCGCTGCCAGCGCTCGTGAGCCGGGCGACCATGACCGGCACCGGACAGTTGCCCAAGTTCGAGGAGGACCTCTTCAAGACCGGGATCGCGGACCGGGAGCTGTTCCTCATTCCCACCGCCGAGGTCCCGCTCACGAATCTGCACGCCGGCGAAACGCTGACCGCCGCGGACCTGCCGCTGGCCTACACGGCCTGGACGCCGTGCTTCCGGTCGGAGGCGGGTTCCTACGGCCGGGACACGCGCGGGCTGATCCGGGTGCACCAGTTCTCCAAGGTCGAGCTGGTCCGTGTCTGCGACCCGGCCCGGTCGAGCGGCGAACTGGAGATCATGCTCGGCCACGCCGAAACCTGCCTGCAGGAGCTGGGGCTGGCCTACCGGGTGGTGGCGCTGGCGGCCGGGGACATCAGCTTCGCGGCGCAGTTCACCTACGACGTGGAGGTGTGGCTGCCCAGCCAGCAGCGTTACCGCGAGATCTCCAGCTGCTCAGACTGCTCCACCTTCCAGGCGCGGCGGGCGGGCATCCGCCTCGCCGCCACGGATGGCCGGCGCGGCTATGTGGCCACCCTCAACGGGTCCGGGCTGCCGATCGGGCGGACGCTGGTGGCGATCCTCGAGCAGGGGCAGCAGGCCGACGGGTCGGTGCAGCTGCCGGACGCCCTGGTGCCCTACCTCGGCTTCCAGGTGATCCACGCCGACGGCTCGACCAGCAAGTAAGCGCCGGCAGCGGCCGCGGCCTTCCCCTGGCTCCCCCACGCCGACCGCCGGCCGCTATAGGTTCTGACCTCTAATGTCATAGGCATTGACAACAATTTTGGCCGCTGATCTAATCGCGGGCATCCGCTTGTCAGAGAGGCCAAGCAGTGCCGGTCAGTGAAGAGGTGGTCTTCCACAACGGCACCGTCTTTGACGGCCGCGCCTTCCTCCCCGCGGATACCTGTGTCTGGGTTGCCGGGCGGGCGGATCACCGGGGTTGGCCCGGGGCCGGCCGGGCGGATCGGCAAGGCGGAGCCCATCGACCTGGCGGGCGGCACGCTCCTGCCGGGCTTTATCGACGCACACGCCCATCCCGTGTTCGCCGGCGATCAGATGGGGCGCTGTGACCTGCGGGCGGCGTCCACGGCGGCCGGCTACATCGAGCTGGTGGCCACCTACGCAACCGAGCACCCCGACGAGGAATGGATCTCGGGCGGCGGCTGGTCCATGGATGCCTTCCCGGGCGGGATACCGACACGGCAGGCGCTCGATGCGGTCGTGCCCGACCGGCCCGTCTTCCTGCCCAACCGCGATGGCCACGGCGCGTGGGTGAACAGCCGGGCGCTGGCGCTGGCGGGCATCGGCAAATCGACCCCGGATCCGGCGGACGGCCGGATCGAGCGGGACGCCGCCGGTGAGCCCATCGGCATGCTGCAGGAGGGCGCGGCCGTCCTGGTGTCCCGCCTCCTGCCCGAGATCACCGAGGACGACTGGTACAACGCGCTGCTGACCGCCCAGGATTACCTGCTGTCCCTGGGCATCACCGGGTGGCAGGACGCGATCGTCGGCCGGTACGAGGGCGAGGCCGACCCGCTGACCGCCTACCTGCGGGCCGCGAAGGCGGGCACCCTGCTGGCCAGCGTGACCGGCGCCCTGTGGTGGGACCGGCACCGCGGCCTGGAGCAGCTCGGCGAACTGCTCGACCAGCGCAGCACCGGGCAGGCCGGGACGTTCCACGCCACCAGCGTGAAGATGATGCTGGACGGCGTCGCCGAGAACCACACGGCCGCGATGCTGGAGCCCTACCTGGACGGGGACGGGTGCTCGACCGGCAAGGCCGGCCTCGACTTCATCGACCCCCGCGAGCTTCCCACCTTCGTCGCCGCGCTCGACCGCGAAGGGTTCCAGGTTCATTTCCACGCGCTGGGCGACCGCGCCGTCCGCAACGCCCTGGACGCGGTGGAAGAGGCCCGGCGGGTCAACGGCGCGAGCGGGCTCCGGCATCACCTGGCCCACCTGCAGGTGATCCACCCCGATGACGTCCTGCGCTTCGCCCGCGTATCGGCGACCGCCAACATCCAGCCGCTCTGGGCCACCCACGAGCCGCAGATGGACGAGCTGACCATTCCGTTCCTCGGCGAACGCCGGGCGGGCTGGCAGTACCCGTTCCGGTCCCTGGAGGCGGCCGGCGCGGCCCTGTGCGCGGGCAGCGACTGGCCGGTCAGCAGCCCCAACCCGCTGTGGGGGGCGCACGTCGCCGTCAACCGGCAGCTGCCCACCCGGGCGGGCGGCCAGGGCGGTGACCCCTTCCTGCCCGAGCAGGCCATCAGCCTGACCTCGATCCTGACCGCGTACACGTCGGGCAGCGCCCGGGTCAACGGCCTTGGCACCGTGGCCGGCTCGATCGCCGAGGGTTACAACGCTGATCTCGCCGTCGTGAACGCGGATCTCGACCACATCCCGTCGGGCGAGATCTGCCAGGCGGAGGTCGTCCAGACCTGGGTCCGCGGCCAGGTCGTTCACTCGCGGGAATAACCACTGGCGCCCCCGCCATCGTTGCTCAACAGTGATGTCAGCGCTGTTGACACCCGATCGCCGGGGCGGTCACGATGCCTGCATGCCGGCGCAGAATCCCGTCGCGAGTCGGCTCTCGCGGGACGTCATAGTGGACGCCTACCTGCGCCTGGTGGAGACCGAGGACAACGACAGCGTCAGCCTGCGGCGCCTCGGCAGCGAGCTCGGCGTGGATCCGACCGCGGTGTACCGGTACTTCCGGGACAAGGACGAGATCCTCACCGCGGCGGCCGACCGCCTGCTGGCCGAGGTGACCGACGGGCTCGAGCTGTCCGGCGGATGGCGTGATCAGCTGCGGGACCTGCTGCTCGCCCTGCGCCGGGTCTATCTCGTGCACCCGCGGGCACTCCTCGCGCTGCAGCTCGCCCCGCCCAGGCTGGAGAACGGCTTCTGCAACGTCGAGCGCTGCATCGCCCTGCTGCGCGAGGCCGGGGTGCCGGAGGACGAGGTGCCCATCGCCTACGAGGCGCTCGAGACCTACACGATCGGCGCGACGGTGTTCGACGCCCGTGCGACGGAGGATAGCCTCGCGGGCTGGCGCCAGGTCTACCGGATGCTGCCGCCCGACCGGTTCCCGAATCTGACCGCGACCGCGGCTTCGCTCTACCTGGACATCGACAAGGCATTTCACTACGGGCTCGACCTGATGCTCGACGCGATCGAGGAGAGGGTGCGGGGACTTGAACGGCAAGCGGATCGAGGCGGCACCGAGCCCTGACATCGGATAGTGCTGGCTGACCCTGAGGAGGAGCCAATGGGTGCGAGAAGAAGGATTGGCGCTGTCACCGCAGTGGTGGCAGCGTGCGCACTTCTGGCCGCAGCGTGTGGCCGGTCCGCGAACAGCGCGGGCTCGTCTACAGCGGGCAACATATCACCGACCGAGGGCCTGGTGGCGGCGACCGCGGCGGGTACCAAGACGGTGCCGTCCCTGACCTGGGCTGTCTACCGTGACGTCAACTCGCTCGACCCCATCTACGCCTTCGACTACCCGGAGAACACCGCCGACTCGCTGATGTGCGAGTCGCTGCTGCGGCAGGCGCCGGACGGCTCACTGCAGCCCGGCTTGGCCACCGTCGGCAACCCCTCCCCCACCACCATGGTGTTCACGCTGCGGCCGGGGGTGAAGTTCTGGGACGGCCACCCGGTGACCTCCGCCGACGTGGTCTACAGCCTGGACCGCAACACCGACCCCAAGCTCGGCGGGTTCTACCCGCTGGTGTTCGACCGGGTGAAGTCGATCGCCGCGACCAGCTCCACCCAGGTGACGATCACCCTCAAGCAGCCCGACTACTGGCTGGAGGGCGAGCTCGCCTCGATGCCGGGCATCGTCATCGAGAAGGCCTTCGCCCAGAAGCAGGGCAAGAACTACGGCACCCCGGCCGGGTCGATCATGTGCACCGGCGCGTACATGTTCAAGTCCTGGAATCCGGGCGTGGGCGTGGTCGCGGTCCGCAACCCGCACTACTGGCAGCCCTCGGTCCACCCGCTGGTCAACCAGATCACCATCAAGGGTGCCCCGGACGTCTCGTCCTTCACCTCGGGCATGCTGACCGGCGCGATCCAGGGGTCCTACTCCTTCGCGCTGCCCACCCTTGACCAGCTGCGGAACAGCAGCAAGGTCAAGGTGTACCAGGGCCCGGGCTGGTCCACCGATGCCTTCATCGTGTCCAGCTTCAAGGGCGTGCTGGGCAGTCTCCAGGTGCGGCGGGCGCTGTCGCTGGCGCTGAACCGCCAGGCCATCATCAACTCGGTCTACCGGGGCGCGGCGCTGATGCCGCGGTGGCTGTCCAACCCGGGCACGTTCGGGTACGGCAAGTCCGTGTTCAACGCCGCCTACGACAGCTCGCCGGTGCTGACCCAGAACATCGCCGAGGCGAAGAAGCTGGTCCAGCAGGCCGGCGCCACCGGCAAGACGTTCACCATCGGCACCTCCAGCCAGCTGGCGAACATCGCCGCGGTGACCGGCGACTACGAGGCGGCCGCCCAGGCGATCGGGCTGAAGGTCGTGCTGAAGTCGGTGTCGGCGCAGAACTACATCAACTTCTTCACCGACCCCAAGGCCCGGGCGGGCATCGACGGCTTCCTGACCGTGAACTACGGCGACTACGCCGACCCGGCCGCGCTGCTGTCCACGCTGGTCCTGCCGGGCGGCTCGCAGAACTACACCAACTTCAACAACCCGCAGATCACCGCGGCGATGGAGCAGGCGCGCAGCACGGCCAACCTGAACAAGCGGGCGGCGCTGGTGGCGAAGGCCGAGAAGCTGGCGATGCAGCAGCTGCCGTGGATCCCCAACGTCCAGCCCACCAGCCTGCTCCTGCTCGGCAAGGGCCTGACCGGCGCGGTGGCGTCCTTCGCCTACATGTTCGCCCCCTGGGCCGACGGCCTGGGCGGGAGCGGCTGAGCCGGGCCCGCCGAGCCGATGCGCTGGCGCTTCTTCGCGCGCAGGCTGGCCATGCTGGTGGCCAGCCTGCTCGTCGCGAGCTTCGTCATCTTCGCGGCGCTGTACCTGGCGCCGGGGAACCCGGTCACGGCACTGTCGGGCGGGCGGTCGCTGCCGCAAAGCAGCATCGCGGTGCTTGAGGCGCGCTACCACCTGAACGAGCCGTTCCTCGCCCAGTACTGGTACTGGCTCAAGAACGCGCTGCACGGGAACCTGGGGATCTCGATCACGCTCCGGGAGAACGTGTCCACGCTGATCGCGTCCCGGATCTGGACCACCGCCGGGCTGGTCCTGTACGCGTCCCTGATCATCGTCGCGCTGGGGATCGGCATGGGCATCGTCTCCGGGCTGCGGCCGGGGGTGTTCGACACGAGCACGCTGGTGACGACCGCGGTCTCGGCGGCCATCCCCGCCTTCGTCGCCGCGATCGTGCTTATCCTGGTGTTCGCCGTCAAGCTCGGCTGGTTCCCGGCCCTGGGGAACGGCACCGACTTGCTCAGCAACGTCCGGCACTTCACGCTGCCAGCTATCGCCCTGGCCATCTCCTCGCTCGCGATCGTCGCCCGGGTCACCCGGGCATCGGTCCGGGAGGAAGGGCGGCGCGAGCACGTGCAGACCGCGGTCAGCCGCGGCATCCCCGGCCGTCAGCTGATCCAGCGCCACGTCCTGCGCAACGCCGCCATCCCGATCACCACGGTCACCGGCATCACGATCGCCTCCCTGATCGCGGTGGCGGCCGTGGTCGAGGTCGCGTTCAGCCTGAACGGGCTCGGCGCCTACCTGGTCCTCTCCGCCCAGTCCAAGGATCTCGCCGTGGTCCAGGGCATCTCGCTCGTGCTCGTGACCGCGTTCGTAGTGGTCAACGTGCTGGTGGACGTGCTCTACGCGGTGCTCGACCCGCGGGTCGCCCTGGGGAGCCGCGCCCAATGAGACATCCGCTGTCAATCCCAGGCCATGCACGGGCGCCGCAGGCGCCGAGCCGAACGCCGCGTCAGCGGTGTCCCGGCGCCGAGGACACGCTTCCCGAAGCCAGCGAAGCGCCCGCGAGGGAGGCAAAGGCATGAGCGCCGCAATACCGGTGACCGCAGCCCGGCCGGTCTCGCGCGCCAGCCGGGGCCGGGCCATGCTGCTCGCGACCGGCCCGGCCGGCATCGCGTCCGCGATCGTCATCGCGATCGCGACCTTCATGGCGATATTCGGCACCTTCATCGCACCCTACGACCCGATCACGCCGAATCTCTCGCTGGCCTGGGTCGGACCGGTCGGCGGTCACCTGCTCGGGTACGACTTCGAAGGGCGCGACGTGCTGTCCCGGCTGATCGTGGGGGCGCGGACATCGATGCTCGGGCCGCTGGCGGTCGTCACGGGCAGCATGCTCGCTGGAGTGCTGCTCGCGGTCGCGGCCGCCTGGCGGGGAGGCGCACTCGACGCCTTTATCTCGTCCGGGCTCGACGTCCTGTTCGCCTTTCCCGGCATCCTGCTCGCGGTCCTCGCGGCCGCGGTGTTCGGCGCGGGCCTGACCGCCGCGGCGATCGCGCTGTCCATCGCCTACATGCCCTACGTCGCCCGGGTGCTGCGCGGCGCGGCGCTCAAGGAGCGGAACCAGCCATACGTCGCCGCGCTGGAGGTGCAGGGGGCCTCCGCCACCTCGATCTGCCTGCGGCACCTGATCCCCAACATCATGCCGCTCATCGTCGCGCAGGCGACCATCCTGTTCGGTTATGCGATGGTTGACCTGGCGGCCGTCTCCTTCCTCGGCCTCGGGGTCCAGCCCCCCGAGCCCAACTGGGGAGTCATGATCTCGGAGAACCAGGTGGGCATCCCGCAGGGCTACCCGCTGCCCGCGCTCGCCGCGTGCGTGTGCATCGTGGCGGTCGTGATCGCGTTCAACGTGCTCGGCGAGCGGCTGTTCGAGCAGGCCCAGGCGGCCCCGAGATGACGTATCACTGGTCAAGCTCGATTGGCCCGGGATGCCGCAGGCGCCGGGTCGAACGCCGCGTCAGCGGTGTCCCGGCGCCGAGGACACGCCTCCCGAAGCCAGCGGAGCGCCCGCGAGGGAGGCCAGTGATATGAGCGAGCCCAAGGCGGCCGCGGCGGCCGCGGTGACGCCGGCCGGGGCCGAGCCCGGCGCGCCGCTGCTCGACGTCAACGGCCTGAACGTCCGCCTGCCCATCGACGGCATCCACCGGCCGGTCCTGCGCGAGGTGAGCTTCTCCCTGCGCCCGGGCGAGGCGTTCGGCCTGGTGGGCGAGTCCGGGTCGGGCAAGTCGATGACGGCCCGCGCGATCGACCGGCTGCTGCCCCCGGGGGCCGAGGTCACCGGCTCGATCCGGTTCGACGGCCGTGACGTCGCCGCGTTCGCCGGCGCCGGGCTGCGCCGGTTCCGCGGCGAGGTGGCGATGATCTTCCAGGACCCGCGGGCGCACACCAACCCGGTCCGCCGGATCGGGGACTTCATGACCGAGGCGCTGCGCACGAACATGTCGGCCCCGGCCGCGGAGGCGCGCGCCCGCGCCGTTGACATGCTCGGCCAGGTCGGCATCGAGGACGGAGAGCGCCGGCTCCGGCAGTACCCGCACCAGCTGTCGGGCGGCATGCTGCAGCGGGTGATGATCGCCGCGGCGCTGCTGACCCAGCCGCGGCTGCTGCTGGCCGACGAGCCGACCACCGCGCTCGACGTCACCACCCAGGCGGAGGTGATGGCGATACTCGACGACCTCCGCCGCGAGTTCGGCCTGACCATGCTGTTCATCACGCACGACCTGGAGCTGGCCGCCGCGATCTGCGACCGGACCGCGGTGATGTACGCCGGGCAGATCGTGGAGATCCGCCGCTCGTCGCTCCTGCACGATGATCCGCTGCATCCGTACACGGCGGCGCTCGCCGGAGCGCGCCCGGACATCGCGCAGATGGCGCACCGGCTGCGGGCGATCCCGGGCCGGCCGCTGTCGGCGTTCGAGGCGCCTCAGGAGGAGTGCGCGTTCGCGCCGCGCTGCCCGCACGTCCGCGACGTCTGCCTGGCCGCTGTGCCTAGCCTGGTGGAGATCGGCGGCGGGCTGTCCCGGTGCGCGCGGACGCACGAGCTGCGCGGGAAACTCCAGGCGGCCGCCGATGCCTGAGACCACGGCACCCGTCAGCAAGCCGCCAGAGGCCAACGGGACGGCCGCGCTGGAGGTGGCGGGCCTGCGCAAGGAGTTCGGCCCGCTGGTCGCGGTGGATGACGTGTCGTTCGCCATCCCCGAGGCCGGGTCGCTCGCCATCGTCGGGGAGTCGGGCTCGGGCAAGACCACCATCGCCAGGATGATCGTCGGGCTGGAGCGGCCCACCAGCGGGACGATCACGGCCTGCGGCCACGACCGGTCCCGGCCCACCGGGTCGGCGAGGGACAGGCGCCGGCGGGGCCGCGAGGTCCAGATCGTGTTCCAGGACCCTTACACCAGCCTGGACCCGCGCCAGAGCGCCGAGGCCACCATCGACGAGGTGCTGCGGCTGCACCACGGCTGGCCCGCCGACCGCCGTCGCGCCCGCATCGCCGAGCTCATCGACCTGGTCGGTCTGGACGCACGCCAGTCCCGCGCCCTCCCCCGCGCCCTGTCCGGCGGCCAGCGCCAGCGGGTCGCGATCGCGCGCGCCCTCGCGGCCGAGCCCCGGGTGCTGATCCTCGACGAATCGGTCGCCGCGCTGGACGTGTCGATCCAGGCGCAGGTGCTGAACCTGCTCGCCGACATCCGCGACGAGACGCGCGTCTCCTACATCCTGATCAGTCACGATCTCGCGGTCGTACGCCAGCTCACCGACGAGGCGATCGTCCTGCACCGCGGGACGGTGGTGGAGCGCGGCCCCACCGCGCGCGTGCTCGACGACCCGCAGGACCCCTACACACAGCGGCTCCGCGCCAGCGTGCCGCGGCCAGGCTGGAAACCGAGGCGCCGGGCCCTGACCGGCGCCGGGGAGGAACCCGACGCCCCATGACCGACCTTCACTACCTGCCCGCCACGCAGGCACTGCGGCAGTTCCGGACCCGCGAGCTGTCGCCGGTCGAACTGGTCACGGCGGTGATCAAGCGCGCCGAGACGGTCGAGCCGGTGATCAACGCGTTCGCCGACACCTTCTTCGACCAGGCGCTGGAGCAGGCCCGGGCGGCGGAAGCCCGTTATGCGGGCCAGGGCGGGGCGCCGCGGCCGCTCGAAGGCCTGCCGGTGGCGGTGAAGGAGGAGGCCGAGATCGCCGGCCAGCGCAACACGCTCGGGTCGCTGCCGCTGCGCGACAACGTCGCGGACAAGACCAGCGCCTTCGTGCAGCGCATCATCGACGCGGGCGGCATCGTGCACGCCAGGACCACCACGCCGGAGTTCTGCTGCGCGCCGGTCACCTGGTCCCGGCTCTGGGGCGTCAGCCGCAACCCGTGGAACACGCAGTACTCGCCCGGCGGGTCGAGCGGCGGGTCGGCGGCAGCGCTCGCCGCCGGGACGGCGGCGCTGGCGACCGGCTCGGACATCGGCGGCTCGATCAGGATCCCGTCCTCGTTTTGCGGCGTGGTGGGGTTCAAGCCACCGTACGGCCGGGTGCCGGAAATAGAGATCTTCAACCTCGACCACTACTGCCACGAGGGCCCGCTGGCCCGGACCGTCGCCGACTGCGCGCTGCTGGAGAACGTGATCGCCGGGCCACACCCGAGCGACGTCGCGTCGATCCGCCCGAAGCTGGAGATACCCGGCGAGCTGGCGCCGATCGCCGGGATGAAGATCGCGTTCTCGGCCGACCTGGGCTGCTACCGGGTGGACAGGGACGTGGTGGCGAACGCCCGGGCGGCGGCGGACAAGCTGCGCTACGCCGGCGCCGTCGTCCAGGACGTTGAGCTGCCGTGGGACCTGGAGGACATCAAGCAGGCGGTCCGGATCCACTTCGGGATGATCTTCGGCGCATCGATCAGGGAGATCCACGACAAGCACGCCGAGGAGCTCACCTCCTACGCGCGGAGCCTGGTGGCGGAGGCGGACCAGGTGTCCAAGGACGAGTTCGTGGCCGGGCTCGCGCTGGAGGGCAAGATCTACGCCCCGCTCGGGCAGCTGCTGGAGGAGTTCGACGCGCTCATCTGCCCGACCTTCGCGGTCCCGGCGCTGCCGGCCGAGTACGACCCGGGCCAGCCGGTCACGGTGAACGGCCAGGCCAGCACCGACTGGCTGGATGTGATGATGACGGTGCCGTTCAACATCGCCAGCCGGTGCCCGGTGCTCAGTGTGCCGTCCGGGCTGTCCCGCGACGGCGTCCCCACCGGCCTGTCGATCGTCGGGAAGACCTTTGACGACGTGACGGTGTTCCGGATCGCCGCCGCGCACGAGGAGCGGATGCCGTGGCTGGACATGCCGCGGCGCCGGCCGGCGCTGTGACGGCGCGGGCGGCCCCGGCCTGATGGCCGGGGCGCCGCCGTTCGTCCCGGAGGCGCGGGTGACGCTCGCGAACTGGCAGGACCCGCCGTTCAACCGGTGGGCCTTCCAGCATGTGCGGGAGCTGATCCCGACCGCCCGGATCCCCCGCGGGGACGGGCCGGCCTGGCAGCTGCCCCGGGCCGAGCGTGACCTGGACGGCATCCGGTTCGCCAGCGCGGGCCAGGAGCTCACGATCGCGGACCTGCTCGCGCAGAGCTGCACCGACGGGTTCCTGGTGCTGCACCGGGGCCGGATCGTCACCGAGCAGTACTTCAACGCGATGACGCCGGACACCCCGCACCTGCTGATGTCGGTGTCCAAGTCGGTGACGTCGGCGGTGGCCGGTGTGCTGGCGGGCCGCGGCCAGCTTGACGTCTCCGCCCCGGTCACCGCCATCGTGCCGGAGCTGGCCGGGACCTCGTTCGACGGCGCCACGGTCCAGCATCTGCTCGACATGCGGGCCGGCACCGCCTTCAACGAGGAGTACGCCGATCCCGAGGCCGACGTGCGTACCTATGAGCGGGTGTACCTGTGGCGGCCGCCCGACGGCCGGCCGGTGCCGGAGGACGCCATCGCCTACTTCGCCACGTTGCGCAACGACGGCCAGCACGGCGGCCCGTTCCGGTACCGCTCGATCCTGACCGACGTGCTGGCGTGGGTGATCGAGCGTGCCGCCGGGGCGCGGCTGCACGAGCTCGTCGCCGCCGAGCTGTGGCGGCCGATGGGGGCGGAGTTCGACGCCGAGATCACCGTGGACGCCCATGGCAACCCGATGGCCGACGGCGGCATCTGCGTGACGCTGCGGGATGCCGCCCGGTTCGGCCAGCTGTACCTGCGGCGCGGCCAGCGGGAGGGCCGGGAGGTGCTGCCCGCATGGTGGGTCGATGACACGGTCCGCGGCGCCCCGGACGGGCCGGACGCGTTTCTCGCCGGCGGCGGCCTTCCCCCCGGCCACCCGGCCGGACCGCACTACCGGAACTGCTGGTGGGTCGACGATCCGGGCCTGCCGTTCTACCACGCTTCCGGGATCAACGGGCAGCACATATTCATCCACGCGCCGTCGCAGACGGTGGTGGCGAAGCTGTCCACCTGGCCGACCGCGCTCAGTCCCTGGCGGGAGGCGACGGCCGCCGGTGTGCTCGCGATCGCCACCGAACTCGAGCGCGCCCCGTGACGGCAGGCGCCGGCCCGGTCAGCCGGGCCCGGTGACCGCGCCCCGGCCGGCCACGTCCAGGATGAACGCGAGGATCTCGGCCTCGTACGCGAGCTTGTCGTAGCGGCCAGCCGGGGCCCACGTGCGCCCCCGCCCCCAGCTCGGGCCGGAACAGCACCCGGCCCTCGCCGGCCGATCCGTCCGCGCCGGCCGGGCTGGTCGCCCGCAGCCGCGCCACCCACTTGGCGGGCTCGTGTACCAGCACCCGGGGGTCGTGCAGGCTGCCGGTGACCAGCAGGTCCGGCCGGGGCCCGGCGGCCGGGTTGTCATAAGGGCTGTAGGACTCCATGTACGCGCGCATCGCCGGCTCGCGCGGGTCCCCCCATTCGTCCCACTCGCCGATCGTGAGCGGGATGGTCGGGTCGAGCATGGAGTTGACCACGTTGACGAACGGCACCTCGGCCACCACCGCCCGCCAGCGCTGCGGTGCCATCGAGTAGACCGCGCCCTGCAGCAGGCCGCCCGCGGACAGGCCGCGGGAGACGATCGCGTCGCCCGCCGCCCACCCGCCGGCGGCCAGCGCATCGGCGGCCGCGATGAAGTCGGTGAACGTGGTGCGCTTGTGATCGAGCCGGCCCTGCAGCCACCACTGCCGCCCGCCCTCACCGCCGCCGCGGATGTGTGCGACCGCGTACAGGTAGCCGCGGTCGAGCAGGCTCGCCACCGGCAGGCTGAACTCCGGCCACTCGCAGGACTCGTAGGCCCCGTAGCCGTAGAGCAGGCAGGGCGCGGTGCCGTCCATCGGCAGGCCGGCCCGGTAGGCGATCGTCACCGGGACCGCCGTCCCGTCCGGGGCGGGCGCGGTGATCCGCTGCGTCCGGTAGCCGGCCGGGTCGTAGCCGGGCACCTCCTGCCGCTTGCGCAGCCGCCACCCGCCGCTGGTCAGGTCCACGTCGTGCCAGGACGGCGGGTCGATCAGCGATTCGGTGCGCACCGTCACCGCGGGGGCGTGGTACTCCTCGTTGACCCCCAGCGCCAGCGCCAGCTCGGGCCGGGCAGCCCCGATGACCCGCTCCTCTCCCGTCTCCCGGTCGATCACGCACAGCTGGGTCGCTGCGTCCCGCCGCTGCTCCACCACCAGGAACCGGCCGAACACGTGGCATGACACCAGCCGCGTGCCGGCGGCGCCCGCGATCACCTCGTGCCAGCCGTCCGGCCCCGCCGGGTGGCCCGGCCCCGGCACCGGGCTCCGGATGAGCCGGAACTCGGCCGCCTCATCGTTGGTGACCAGGTAGAACTCCCCCCCGCCCGGGCCGTCGGCGTGGTCGGCCCGGTACTCCACCCCCTTCCGCCGTTCCCGCAGAACGACGGGTGCCGCGCCGGGATCCGTGGCCGGGATGACGAGCGTCTCGGTAGAGTCACGGCTTTCGGTTTCCAGCAGGACGTACGCGCCGCTGCGAGTCGCCCGCACGATGACGTCGAAGCGCTCGTCCTGCTCGGTGAACACCAGCACGTCCTGGGCCGGATCGGTGCCGACGTCGTGCCGCCAGACCTGGTAGGCCCGGTAGGCGGCGTTGGTCACGACGTAGAACAGCGAGCGCGAGTCCGCCGACCAGGCCAGCCCGTAGTAGGTCCGCCCGATCCGCTCCGGCTTCCCGGCCGTGGTCGTGGTGTCCGTGCCGCTGGCCAGGTCCCTGATCCGCAGCTGGTAGACCTCGTCGCCGTCGAAGTCGACCGAGTAGGCGAGCAGGGAGCCGTCCGGGCTGACCTCGCGCACGCCGAGCTCCACGTACCCGCCGCCGCACTCCGGGTCCTGCAGCAGCAGGTTCTGGTCGAGCAGCACCTCGGCATCGGGACCCTGTTCCCCGGCCGCCGGGTCACCGGCCCGGCGGCAGAACTGCTCGTATTCGAGCCCGGCCACGGTCCGGGTGAAGTAGATGAAATTCCCGCGCCGCCAGCTCGCCGATTCGGCCGCGGGCGCCACGCGGGCAGACATCTCCCCCGTCAGCTCCTCGCGGACGGCGGCGGTACGGGCCGTCTGCTGGTCGTAGTAGGCGCGTTCGGCGGCCAGGTAGGACAGCAGGGCCGGGTCCCTCGCGTCCCGCATCCACGCGTAGGGGTCCGTGGCGGGCCGGTCCGGCCGTGCGGGCGCGACCGGCGGTGAACTCGGCATGGGCAGATGCTAGCCCGGTGCCTCACCGCGGAGCTGAGCCGGGCGGGCTCAAGACGGGCGGGCCGCCCGCACAGCACGAACGCGGGCGGGCCCGGCGGGACCGTCCCGGCCCGGATTGGGCCATTCGGCCGCGTCAGGCCGGCTGGCGCTCGCCGTTCGACGGTGAGCTCGACCCGGTCGGGATAGAAGCACATGAGACCGGTGACCCCCTCCGCCTGCGGGATCGGCGTCTCGTAGCTCCAGACCAGGTTCTCGTGGACCTGGCCGCCAACCTCGGCCGACCAGTACGAGGCCTCGCCCTTGAACGGGCAGGTGGTGTGGTGACTGGTGGGCCGCAGCAGCTCGGTGCGCACGTCCTCGCGCGGGAGGTAGTAGCGGGTCGGGTACCCCGTCTCCTCGAGCAGGACGGCCCGGTCCGACGCGGCCAGCTTCTCGCCGTCCAGGGTGACCTCGACGCGGAGCTGGGATGGGGTGATGGTGATCTGATGTCCGGCAGCCATAACTGCGGCAACCACCCGCCGGGCCCAGTGATTCCGCCGCGGCCTAGCCACCGCTGCCGTACGGGCGGGTGATGATCTCCAGCAGGTGGCCGTCGGGGTCCTCGAAATACAGGCCGCGGCCGCCGTCCCGGTGGTTGAGCTCGCCGCGCCGGGTCTGGCCGGGATCGGCCCAGTAGGCCAGGTCCCGTTCGCGGATGCGGCCGAAGGCGGCGTCGAACTCCTCCTCGCCCACCAGGAAGGCGTAATGCTGCGAGGCGATCTCCCCGCTGGTCTCGCTGAAGTCCAGCGACACGCCGTTGTCGGCCTCCACGACGAGGAAGTGCCCGAACCTGGTGGCGGGCGGCAGGCCGAGGATCCCGGTCAGGAACGCCGCCGACCGCTGCTGGTCGCGGCACGCGACGATCGTGTGGTTCAGTTGCACGCTCACACCGGTGATTCTCGCCGGCTCCGCGATGCGCGGACGGCCCGGGCACCCCCGACCCATCCTTGACAGGTCACCGGGCGGGGCGTTGCATGGCCCGGATGAGCGAACAGCCTGGCGGCCTCGCGGTCCCCGTGGTCTGGAGCGAGGACTGCCTGCGCCACGAGCCGGGCGGCGAGGTCTGGCTGGGCGTGCGCGACCAGGGCACCGAGGTGCCGGCCCGGGCGCTGGTCCTGCGGGACGCGCTCACCGCGGCGGGCGCGCCCATCGTGCCGGCCCGGCCTCACGGCGATGAGATCCTGCGGGCGGTGCACGACACCGGGCTGCTCGACCACCTCGCCGGGGTGTGGGCCGCCTGGGAGAAGGAGGGCTACCCGGCGCGGTACGGGCGCGACCGGGTGGTGCCGTACGTCTTCCCCACGCCCGGCATGCTGGGCGGGCTGGAGCCGCGCGTGCCGCCGGCCGTGCACGGCCGGGCCGGGCTGTACTGCTACGACACGATGACCCTGGTCGGCCCGGGCAGCTGGGCCTCGATCCGGGGCGCCGCCGACGCCGCCCTGACCGCCGCCGACCTGGTCAGCGCGGGGGCCCCGCTGGCCTACGCGCTGTGCCGGCCGCCCGGCCATCACGTCACCCGGGACGCCTACGGCGGCTCCTGCTACCTCAACAACGCCGCGGTGGCCGCCCAGGCGCTGCGCGCGGCCGGCGCGGGCCGGGTGGCGGTCATCGACATCGACGCCCACCACGGCAACGGCACCCAGATGATCTTCTACGGCCGGGACGACGTCTACTACGGGTCCGTGCACGTGGACCCGGGTGCGGGCTGGTTCCCGCACTACGTGGGCTACGCCGGGGAACGCGGCCGGGACGAGGGGGCCGGGGCCAACCGCAACCTGCCATTGGCGCCGGGCACCGGCGATGAGGGGTGGCTGGCGGCGGTGTCGGCCCTGTGCGCCGACGCCGCGGTGCACCGCCCCGACGCCGTCGTGATGTCGCTGGGCCTGGACGCCGCCGAGTCCGACCCGGAGAGCCCGCTGCAGGTCAGCGAGGACGGCTACCGGCAGGCAGCCCAGAAGATCGCCGCCCTGGGGCCCATGGTCGTGATCCAGGAAGGCGGTTATGACCTGGCGGCGCTCGGCTCGCTGGCGGTCGCCGCCCTGACCGGTGCCGGGGACACCGGTCATTGATGCCGCTGTCCGGGCTACCGCTATCCCTGCCCGGCGATGAGGATCAGAGTCAGGCGAAGGCGCCGTGCACAACCTTGCCCTTGACGATGACGGCAGTTGGCCGCAGCGCGGCCAGGCGCATGGGGTCTTCGTCGGTGAACGGGTCCCGTGGAAGGATGATGAGGTCCGCGTCCTTCCCTGTGGCAATGGCCCCGAGCTCTTTCTCCAGCCCGAGCGCGTGTGCGCCATTCGCCGTGTAGCAGAGCATCGCCTCACCGGCCGACACCGTCTCACTGGTTCCGAGCACCGACCCGGCCCACGTCTTACGCGCCACGGCGGTCCCGATCCCCAGCCAGGGATTGATCGGGTCGTCCCACGAGGTGCACGGGGCATCCGAGCTCAGGGCGGGGCGCAGCCCCTGATCGATCATCGCCCGGAGGGGGTAGGTCCGCTGGCATCGCTGGCGGCCCAGCCGCGCCAGGTAGGCCTCGCCCTCGGCGAACAGGAACGTGGGCTGGAGCACGGGGACAACCTCAAGCTGCCGGAGCTTTCTGAGTGATTCCGGGGTGGGAAGAGTGCAGTGCTCAATCCTGTGGCGCCCTGCGCTCGTGCCCGCGGCTTGCTCCGGTCGCGCCGGCCCTCCCGCCCGCTCGATCGCATCCAGGGCGACCGCGATGCCCCGGTCCCCCATGGCATGGATGCCCACGATCAGCCCCCGGGCGGCGGAGTGCCGTACCATGTCGGTCAGCTCACCGGGCTCGTGAATCAGCATCCCCACGTCCGCGGTGCCCTCGAATGGCTGCCAGAGAGCCGCAGTCCCGCCGGTGATCACACCGTCGGCGAACAGCTTGGTGCCCACGACGGGAAGTCGTGCCGCGAGGGCAGGCTCGACGGCATCGGGCTGGGCGAGGAACCCGACGCGTGGCCCGTCCCATGGCACGGAGAGCAGCTCGGACCAGATGTCCAGCTCGAGCGGGTGGAACGCCCCCAGCAACGCCTCGCAGATCGTGGTTATGCCGTAGCCCAGGATCTGCCGGCCGATCTGGGAGAGGGCGCGTCTGATGTCGGGGCCGCTGAGCGGTGGTGTCACGCGCCAGACCAGATCCTGGGCCGTTTCCAGCAGGAGCCCCGTGGGGGCACCGGCCGGGTCGCGGACAATGGTCCCTCCCGGGGGATCAGGTGTGGCCGCGTCAATGCCGGCGGATGCGAGCGCGAGGGTGTTTGCCACGCTCATATGCCCGCATACCCGGCCGACGACCGCCGGGTGATGCGGAACCGCTGAATCGACATCGAGGCGCGACGGGTGCCGCTTCTCCCTCAGCCGCGTGTCGTCGTAGCCGGTCGCCACCACCCAGGCGCCCGCGGGAAGAGAGCCAGCCCGGTCCGCGAGGCGCTGCTTCAGGCCCGTGAGGCTGTCCACGGCGGGCGGGAGGCAGGAGACATGCCGCAGGGCGAGCGCGCAGTCGAACGCGTGCATGTGGGCATCGACAATGCCAGGGGCAATGACTGCACCCTCCACATCGATGGCACGGCCCCGCCTGCCCACGAGATGCCGGACGGTGTCGTCATCGCCCAGCCGGGCAATCCGGCCGTCTTCGATGAGAATCGCGGTCGGGCGGCCGGTGCTCAGGTTCAGCGTTGTGCTGTCACTCACAGCTAGCCGGCCGTTGACCAGCGCGAAGGCCTCAGCGGCCCCGGATCGCCTCGGCTGCATCGGTCCCGTTTCACTCTTCATGACAAGGATTCCCGGCTGCGGCATGGCCTGCGAGGTGGAGTCTAGGTCTGATGCGCGGAGTCCAGGCTTTGCAGCGACAGCGAGTTGAAGAAGCTCTGCGGTGACTCGACGATGCCAGCGAAGTGCGGGCTCCACGCATCGACCTCGTCGTCGTTGGTAAGCACGATGTAGGGCCGCGCGTTGTAGATTATCCGCTGCATCTGGTAGACGATCTGGAGCCGCTGCTGCGGGTTCACCGCGACACCCTGCTCCTGGTAGAGCCGGTCGTAGGCGGGGTTGCAGTAAGCGGTGTCGCTCCAGCTGCCGTACTGGTTGCAGCCGAGCACGCTCAGGATGAAGTCGGGGTCGATGTTCGGGATCCAGTCCCACATGGCCAGGTCGAAGCTCAGGTACTTGGTGCCTGGCGCCTCGATCGCATCGGACGCCGCCGTGTCGTCCATCGGCTGCTCGGTGATCTGCACCCCGATCTGCCGCAGGTCCGCCTGGATGATCATGAACGCGCGGTCGCCCGGCCCGGTCTCCGAGTGCGGGAGGATGACCTTGTAGGACATGGGGTGGCCGTCCGCGACCCGGATCCCGTTCGGCCCGCGCTTGTACCCCAGCGAGTCGAGGATCTGGTTCGCCTTGGCCAGGTCGAACGGCAGTGGATTGATGGCCGCGTCATGCCAGTGGATGCCGTCGGTGATCTGCGCGGGGACGACAATGGTGCTGCCGGGCTTGGCATAGCCGAGCCAGGCGGTCTTCACGATCTCCGGTCGGTTGATCGCGTACTCGAACGCCATCCGCACCTTCGGGTTCAGCAGCTCCCGGTGGTGGGGCTTGGCCGGGTTGGAGTTGAAGATGAAATCCCGGAACTCCAGCGACGGCCCGACATAGACGTGGAACCCTGCGCTCCTGACCGCCGCCACGGAGGTGGGCGGCAGGTGCTCGATCGCGTCCAGCTCGCCCGCCTTCATGGCCGTGACCATGGCGTCGGGGCTCTGGAAGAACTGGAGCCCGAATCCGTCCAGATGGGGCATGACGCCATAGAAGTTGGGATTCCGCTTGAACACCGCCACCGAATTCGGGGTGTATTTGACCAGGGTGAAGGGCCCCCCGCCAACGAGCGGCTGGCCGCCGGACGGCGTGTTCGAGTAGGTCTGCAGGCCCTGGCCATTGCCCGTGGCGTACTTGCCCCAGATGTGCTCGGGGAGGATCGGGATCAGGCCCAGGTTCGGCAGTACGTCCGCCACCGGCTGCTTGTAGGTGGCGACAACCGTGGTGGGGCTGGTGGCCTTGAAGCTGGCGAGGTGGGCGACGCTGCCCGACCAGCCCCCGGCGGGGCCGTTCTGGTACTTGAGGATGGTGTTGACCGTCCAGGCCACATCGGCTGCCGTGAGCGGCTTCCCGTCGGACCATTTCGCGTTCGGGGCCAGGTGGAACGTCCAGGTCAGGCCGTCGGAAGAGGTCTGCCAGCTGGTGGCGAAGTTCGGGATGAACTTATAGGTGTGCAGGTCGTACTGCACCAGCGAGGGATAGACGTAGAACCACGTGGAGTAGGAGTCCTGGTTGAATCCCACGAAGGGATTGAGCGAGTCAATGCCTTCGAGCGTCCCGATGCGGAGAATGCCTCCCTGCTTGACCACGTTCTGCGAACCCGAGCTGGAAGCGCTGCTGCAAGCGGCTCCCAGCAGCGCGGCAACAGCCACCAGCGCCACCAGTCCGAAAGGCCTCGCTGTCTTCGCCATGAGACCCTCCTGTCCCGATCTGCCTGACATCTAGCGACGTCCGGGATGGTCACACCGCAGGCCCACGGTCCGCGCAGCCACCGGCGCCGACGACGATACGGGCAGGGTGTCACAGGGACCGGGTCAAAACCAGCACAGCACGGTGACGGCATCGAGCTTGACCGGGCCCGGGCCGCGGCCCGGGATCGCCTGCGCCGCTCAGCGTTCCCGGCCAGAGGGCTCCTGCCAGTTCAGCAGCGGCCCGGCGGGCACGATCCGCGATGGGTTGAGGTGCGGGTGGGTGCCGAAGTAGTGGCGCTTGATGTGGTCGAAGCTGGTGGTTTCGCCAAAGGCCGGCTGGTGGTAGAGGTCGCGGGCATAGGGCCACAGATGTGGGTAGTCCACGAGCCGTCGCAGGTTGGTCTTGAAGTGGGTGACGTAGACCGGGTCGAACCGGGCCAGGGTCACCCAGAGCCGCACGTCGGCCTCGGTGATGGCGTCCCCGAACAGGTACCGGCGCGCCGCCAGCCGCTGATCCAGGTCGTCGAGCGCGGCGAAGACCCGGGCCACCGCCGCGTCGTAGGCCGCCTGGGAGGTGGCGAACCCGCACCGGTACACGCCGTTGTTGACGTCGGTGTAGACGCGCTCGTTGAGCTCGTCGATCTGCGGCCGCAGCGCCACCGGGTAGAGGTTGACGCCCGGGGTGGCCCAGGCCCCGAACTGGGTTTCCAGGTCGATCGTGATGTCGGGGAAGTTGTTGGAGACGATCCGCGAGGTGCGACGGTCCCACAGCACCGGCACCGACACGTGCCCGTCGTAGTCCGGCTCGGTCGCCTCGTAGGCCTGCCGCAGCAGGGTGAACCCGTTCACCGGGTCGGGGGTGTAACCGGGACCGTCGCGGAACGCCCAGCCGCGCCCGTCCCGGATCGGGTCCACCACCGACAGCGAGACCACGTCCTCCAGGCCCATCAGCCGCCGCACGATGACGCTGCGGTGCGCCCACGGGCAGGCCAGCGAAACGTAGAGGTGATACCGGCCCGGCTCGGCCGGGTAACCGCTGGCGCCATCGGCCGTGACGCGGCCGGTGAAGGGGTAGACCGGCCGCTGGAAGCTGCCGTCCGCGGGGGCGGTGCGCTTCACGGTGTACGCGCCGTAGCGGTCGAAGTCCACCTCGCTGGCCACGGCGGCAGTCGTTCCGGTCATGGATGCATCCCCTTATCCGGCAAAACGATGACAGCCGCCGGCCCGCTGCCGAGCCGGCCAGGCCTGCCCGGCAAACCATGCAAGGCACGTCTTCGACGTTACCCGGTGGGCGTGGCGGGGAGCTGGAACACGACCACCCGGCCGGACCGGACGCCCGCGACGCCGGTCGCGGCGGCCAGGATGCGGCGGGCGTCGGAGCCGCGCGGCTGCTCGGCCATCAGCACCGCACCGACCCGGTGGCCGGCCAGGAAGGCCCTGATGTCGGCCACCGAGGCGCCCGTGATGGCGCCGGTGCCCAGGTGCGCCTGCATGGCGGCGCCGGGCGGGGAGGGCAGGCCGGAGGGGGTGACCCCGAAGAAGCCGCCCGCCAGCCGGAAGGAGAAGCCCGTCCGCGCCTGCCAGATCATCTGCCGGTCGTGGTGCGGGTTGACGATCCAGACGGTCTCCCCCGGCCGCAGGTAGCGGTGGTAGACCCCCTGGGTCAGGAAGGCCGGGACCGGAACCCTGCTGGCCCACACACTGGCCGGGAAGTTGGGCAGGATCAGCAGCGCCGCGACGGCCGCCAACGCCCAGCGCAGGGCGGGCCGGCGGGGACGGGCCAGCCACCGGGCGATGATCACCGCGATCAGCAGGAAGGCGTAGACCACCAGACGGCCCGGCTGGGCGCTGCTGAGCAGCGGCAGCACGGCGGCGAGCCGCCAGGGCAGGATATGCGCGCCGAACACCGCCAGCGTGTCGCCGATGCTGAGCACCAGGGTGACCAGCAGGCCGGCGATGAGCAGCCAGGTGCTGCGCCGCCGGCGCTCGGTGACCGCGAACACCGCCAGCAGGGCGATCAGCGGGACGCCCAGGTACCAGGGGTTGCCGTAGCCGCCCCAGCGCGACCCGTCCCACAGCAGGGTGAACTGCCCGGGGGTCAGGTAGCGCAGGAAGTCGCTCCCGCTCTGGGCGCCGTGGCCGATGGTCGCGAACAGGATCGGCTTGTACGGGCGCGGCCAGGCCGCCGCCGCGTAGAACAAGGGGATGCCCAGCACGGCCGCCACCGCGTAGGCGCCGGCGACCGGGCCGATCGCCGCCCGGAGCCGGTGCCGCCAGGCCGGGCCGGCCGCCAGCCCGATCAGCGCAAACAGCCCGCCCATGAGGGTCAGCGTGGCGAACGTCTCGGTGCTGATGTAGAGCTGGGCACCCAGCACCACGCCGAGCAGCGGGATGACCAGGCGCGCGGGCAGGGAGCCGTCCAGCAACCGCACGACCAGATAGGCGGCGAGCGGGACCAGGAAGACCAGCGACAGGTTGGGATGGCCCATCCCGAACTCGTCGATCAGGTAGGGCGAGAAGCCGAAGAAGAAGCCGCCGGCGGCCGCGGGCAGGAACGCCCCGGCCAGATGCCGGCACAGCAGGTAGGCGGTCCACGCGGCCAGCGCCGGGGCGGCGAGCTCGACCAGATTGAAGGAGAAGAAGGACCCGGCGGCCGCGGTGACCGGCGACAGGGCGACGGCGGGGAGCGGCACCGAGGTGACCCAGGCCAGGTTGATCCCCGTGGGCGCCCACGCAGCGGTCGTGTGCAGCGGGTTGATCCCGTGGGTGATCGCGTGCGGCCACCAGCGGAACATCCAGACGAAGATCGAGCCGTCCTGGGTGCTCGCCGAGAGGAACCAGGTGCTCATCCGGCCCAGGATCCACGGGCCGAACATGGCCAGGCTCAGGCCGCCGTAGGCCAGCAGGGCAATCAGGTGCTGCCCGCGGCGGCGGCCCGCCATCGCCGGCCCGGAGCCATGGCCGCCCGGGCCCTCCGGCGCGGGCGCCCCGGACGCCGCCGTGGGCTCTTGTGCCGCTGCCCGGCGAGCCGCCGCGTTCTCCGGTGCCGCTGCCCCGCGAGCCGCCGCGTTCTCCGGTGCCCGGCCGCCCGGTGGCGTCCCGCCGGTCGCCTCCACCCGTTCGGTCACGGCTGCCTTCCTGTTCCGGGATGACCCCCAGGAGCCTACTGGCTGGCCCGCCGGACGCGCGCCTCAGACGAGCAGGCAGGCGGCCTGGTGCGCCGGGCTGGTCGCGCCGGCGGGGAGCCGCAGCTGCGGGTCCTCCCGCTGGCAGCGCTCCTCCGCCACCGGGCAGCGGGGGTGGAACCGGCAGCCCGAGGGCACGTTGATGGGGTTCGGGGTCTCGCCGGTGAGGATCTGGGGCGCGGTCCGCTCGCGGGGGTCGCGCTTGGGCACCACCGAAAGGAGCGCCTTGGTGTAGGGGTGCTGCGGGTTGCCCACCACCTCGGCGGACGGGCCATGCTCGACGATGCGGCCCAGGTACATCACCGCGATCCGGTCGGCGAAGCGCGCCGCGGTGGACAGGTCGTGGGTGATCATGAGGATGCCCATGTCGCCGTCCCGGCGCAGCGTGTCGAGCAGGGACAGCACCCCGGCCCGGACCGAGACGTCGAGCATCGACACCGGCTCGTCGGCGAGCAGCAGCCCGGGGCCGAGCACCAGCGCGGCGGCGATCGCGACCCGCTGCCGCTGGCCGCCGGACAGCTCGTGCGGGAAGCGGTCCAGGTACATTCGCGCCGGGGAGAGGCCGACCCGCTCCAGCACGTCGACCGCCTTCGCCTCCCGCTCGGCCCGCGAACCCCCTATCCCGTGCACGAGCATCGGCTCTTCCACCGATTCCCGGACCCGGAACCGCGGGTCGAGCGACTCGTAGGGGTCCTGGTAGATCATCTGCACGGTGCGCCGCAGCGGGCGCAGCTGCCGCTCACTCAGCCTGGCGATGTCGGTGCCGGTCAGCCGGACGGCGCCGCTGGTCGGCTTGACCATGCCGAGGATCGTCTGGGCGGTGGTCGTCTTGCCGCAGCCGGACTCCCCCACCAGGGCCATCATCTCGCCGCGGGCCAGGCGGAAGCTGACCCCGTCCACGGCGTGCACCCACTCCTGGGGGGCGCGGGTGAGCCGCTCGGTCACCCCGCGCCGCACCTGGTAGTGGGTGGTCAGGTCGGCGACCTCCAGCAGGGGGGCCTGCGGCCCGGTCTGCCCGGCCGCGCTGGCCGCCTTCTCGTCCGCGCTCACGACGCCCCCACCATGTCGTTGCGGTGGCAGGCGGCCCGGTGGCCGACCTCCACCAGGCGCAGCTCCGGATCCTCATCGCGGCAGCGGTCGAGCGGCACGTCACAGCGCGGGCGGAACGGGCAGCCGGCGATCTCGCCGTCCAGGCGCGGCGGCGCGCCCGGGATGGAGATCACCGCATCCCGCCCGTAGAGGTCGGGGGTGGCCGCGAAGAGCAGCCGGGTGTAGGGGTGGCGGGGATTGTGGTAGAGCGCCTCGGTGGGGCCGGCCTCCACGATCTCGCCCGCGTACATCACCGCGGCCCGCTCGCACACCTGGGCGACGACCGGCAGGTCGTGGGTGACCAGGACCAGGGCCAGTCCGAGGTCACGGGCCAGCCCGGTGAGCAGCTCCAGGATCTGGGCCTGCACCATGACATCGAGCGCGGTGGTCGGCTCGTCCGCGAGCAGGATCTTCGGCTCACAGGCGAGCGCCATGGCGATCGCGGCCCGCTGCCGCATGCCGCCTGAGAACTCGTGCGGGTACCGGTCACCGGCGGCGGCCGGGATGCCCACCATCTCCAGCAGCTCGCCGGCCCGCTTGCGGGCGGCCGCGCCCTGCGCGACGCCGTGGAAGGCCATCGGCTCGGCGATCTGCCAGCCGACCTTCTTCACCGGGTTCAGGGCGTTCATCGCGCCCTGGAACACCATCGCCACGTCCTTCCACCGGTACGCTTGCACCGAGTCCTCCCCGCCCGCCAGGATGTTCTGGCCGTCGATGAGGACCTCCCCGGCGGCGGACGCGTTCGGCGGCAGCAGCCCCATGAGCGCGAGGACGGTGGTGGTCTTCCCGCAGCCCGACTCGCCGACCAGGCCGAACCGCTCCCCCGGGTCGAGCGCGAAGCTCACCCCCTGCACCGCGTGCACCTCCGCGGCGTGCGGCGGCTCGAACCAGACGTGCAGGCCGGACACCTCGAGCAGGCTCATATGGCGTCCGGCCCCCGGCCCACCAGCGGCCGCAGCCGCCACGGGCGGATCGACAGGTGGGACGACCCTCAGCCGGGGGTTGAGCGCGTCCTCCACCGCCTGGCCGAACAGGAAGCAGCCCACGATGACGGCGGCGATCGCGAACCCGGCCGGCACGATCGCCCACCAAGCCCCGGAGGAGATCGCGGTCCGCTGGAAGGCGTTCTCGAGGATCGTCCCCCAGGTGACGGCCGTCGGGTCCTCCAGGCCGAGGAAGGCGAGCGCGGTCTCCAGGTAGATCGCGATGGCGATGGTGAGCACGGTGTTGGCGATCAGCAGCGGGCCGACCTGCGGCATGATGTGCCGCCACACGATCCGGAAGTTGCCCGCGCCCATGCCGCGGGCGCGTTTGACGTAGACCCGCTCCCGCACGCTCATGACCTGGGCCCGGAGGATCCTGGCCGTGGTGGTCCATTCCAGGATCCCGATCACGATGATCACGTGGAACAGGCTGGCGCCCCACAGGTCGGCGATCACCATCATGAACACCAGGTCGGGGATGACCAGCAGGTAGTCGGTGACGCGCATCAGCGAGCCGTCGACCCACCCGCCGAAGTAGCCGGACAGGATCCCCACCCCGCCGCCGATGATCATGGCGACCAGCGTCGCCGCGAAGCCGACGATCATCGAGATCCGGCCGCCCACCATGAGCAGGCTCACCATGTCGAAGCCGCCGTCGTCGCAGCCGAGCCAGTGATGTATCGACGGCGGGGCATACACCGCGCAGCTGGGCTGGGTGACGCTGTAGGGGGCGATGTAGGGGGCGACGATCGCCAGCACGACGAAGAACACGATGATCGACAGGCCGATGACCGCCGCCTTCCGTTCCTTCAGGACGGTGCGGAAGAACCCGGCGCGGTGGGACGGCTGGCCCTCGCCCTCGGCGGAGAGCAGCGGGTCCTGGAGTGGCAGTGTCATTCGCTGATCCTCGGGTCCAGGCGGAAGTAGAGCAGGTCGGCGGCGACGTTCAGGATGATCACCGACACGGTCAGGATCAGGAAGCCGCCCTGGAGCATCGGGTAGTCGCGCTGGCCGATCGCGTCGTACATGGCCAGCCCGATGCCGGGCCAGCTGAAGATCACCTCGATCAGCACCGCCCCGCCGACGATGTACCCGAGGTCGAGCGCGACGAGGGTGACCAGCGGGAGCATCGCGTTGCGGAACGCGTGCCGGCGGACGACCCGCCGCGCCGGCAACCCCTTGGCCCGCGCCGTGAGCACGTAGTCCTCACCGAACGTCTCCAGCATCGAGGACCGGACGATGAGCGTGTAGCTGCCGTAGGCGGTCAGCGTCAGGGTCAGGGCGGGCAGGATCATGTGCTGGCCGATGTCGGCCAGATGCTGGAAGAACGGCTCGGCCCCGAACAGGAACGGGTTTTCCATGCCACCGGCCGGCAGCGTCCCGGCGAAGATGATCAGCAGCATCAGGCCGAGCCACTGGGTCGGGAACGCGTAGAAGAAGATCGCCGCGTTCGTGCTGACGTGGTCGGCGGCCGACCCCCGGCGCCAGGCCGACAGGATGCCGGTGATCATCCCGATCACGATGGCGGCCAACGTACCCACGGTCACCATCGGGATGGTGTTCTTCAGGTCCTGGATCAGCAGGTGGCTCACCGGCTGCTGGTAGGCGAACGAGATGCCCATGTTCCCGTGCAGCAGGTTCTTCAGGTAGATGAGGTACTGCTCCCATTTCGGCTTGTCCAGCCCGAACTCCACGGTCAGCGCGTGCTGCAGCTGCGGGCTGGCGTGCGGGACCCGCGACAGGTCGGTGACCGCCGTGCCGGGCAGCACGCGGAACAGGAAGAAGTTGATCGTGATCGCGACGTAGATCGTGACGAGGGCGAAGATCCCCCGTTTGATCAGGTAGTCGGTGCCGCGCACGATCGGTGGCCCTTTCCTCCGCTCCCCTGGTTCACCCGACCTGGTGCACGGACTCGAACGGAATCTTGGACATCGACACGAACGACTCGCCCGCCACCAATGGCAGGTCGGTCCAGGAGGTCGAGTGCGCCTCGATGTCGTCCGGGTAGTCGAGCACTAGGTACATCTTGGTGGTCGCGGCCATCTGCTGCATCTGGTAGATGATCTGCTGCCGCTTGGCCTGGTTCATCGCCGCACTCTGCTGCTGGTACAGGTTGTCGTAGGCCTTGTTGCAGTATCCGGTGTCGTTCCAGACGTTCCAGGACCCGCAGGTCAGCACGGACAGCATGAAGTCCGGGTCGGGCAGCGGCCCCCAGTCCCACATCGAGATCTCGAAGTTCTTGTAGTGGTTGGCCAGGATCGCGTCATAGGCGGCCGAGTCGTCGAGGGTCTTCTCCGTCAGCTTGACGCCGATCTTCTGGAAATCCGACTGGACGATCTGGAAGGACCGCTGGCCGTAGTTGTTCGCGATGTCGGTCGGGATGATCACCGTGTACGACATCGGGTGGCCGCCGGCGATCCGCACCCCGCCCGATCCCATCTTGTATCCGGCCTGGTCGAGCAGCTGGTTGGCCCGCGCCAGGTTGAACGCGGCCGGCTTGATCGCCGGGTCGTACCAGTGGCCGGTGGCCGGCCCGATGATCAATGAGCCCGGCTCGCCGTAACCGAGCAGCGAGGTCTTGACGATCGCCTGCCGGTCGATCGCGGCGTCGAACGCCTGCCGCAGCAGCGGGTTCAGCAGCTCCTTGTGGCTGGCCTGCTGCTGCGGGTTGGAGTTGATGATGAAGTCGTCGAAGGTGTAGCTGGGGACGGTCGGCACCACGAAGTGGGCGGCCTTGAGCGTGGCCACCGCGGTCGGCGGCACGAACTCGGCCCCGTCCAGCTGATGGCTCTTGAGCGCGGTGATCATCGCATCGGTGGTGCCGAAGAACTGGAGCCCGAAGCCGTCGATATGCGGCTTCGGGCCATAGAAGTTCGGGTTGCGCTTGAACAGCGCGATCTGCTTCGGCGTGTACTTCTCCAGGATGAACGGCCCGCCGGAGACGATCGGCGCGTTGTTGCTGAACCTCGTCAGCGCCTTGCCGTTGCCGGTGGCGTACTTGGCCCAGATGTGCTCGGGGAGGATCGGCGCCTGCTGGACCTGCGACAGCACGTTCGCCACCGGCCGGTTGTAGGTCAGCACCACGGTGGTGGCGTTCGGCGCGGTGGCGCTCTTCATGTGGGCGACGTACCCCGCAGAGTTGGCCGTCGGGCCGCTCTGGAACTTGAGGACGGTGCTGTAGGTCCAGGCCACGTCGGCGGCCGTCAGCGGCTTGCCGTCGGACCACTTGGCGTTCGGCTGGGTGTGGAACGTCCAGACCTTCCCGTCCGGGCTCACCTGCCAGCTGCGCGCGAAGTCCGGGACGAACTGCTGCTTGACGTTGTACTGGACCAGCTCGGGATAGATGTACTCGAAGGTCGAGTAGGCATCGGCCTGGAAGGCGACGAACGGGTTGAGCGAGTCGATGGTGGAGGGGGTACCGAGCCGGTACACCCCTCCCTCCTTGACCTCGCCACCGCTGCTGGACGAGCCGCACGCGGCCACGGCCAGGGCAACCACGACGGCGGCCGCGGCGAACTGCAGCGGGTGACGCCATGGGCGCGGGCGGGTTGCTTGCGGGTTACGGCGGGGAATCATGGACGCTCACCTTCGCCTCTCTACCGCCGGCGGGGCCTGGCAGGCGTATCCCTGGATCGGCCCGCCAATCCGTCGCGGCATCCCGGGACCGGGATGGCGGCGGTCATCCGGGCGGGCACGGCCAGTAATGCCAGGTGCCGCACCGGGAGAGGTATCACCGGGCTCCCGGATGAGGGGTCGCATAAAGATAACCGTGGGCACCGGGCGCAGGCCCGAGGAACGCCCGCCAGCCGGCAGCCGCGGCCGCCTGTGCGGCTGCGCCGTGCGGACGGACGGCCCGGGCTCACTCGATGCCCTCATCTCCTTGAATGTCTGTTTAAAAGTGGCGCAATCCTGACATAGCCGGTTCGATGCCCGCAAGCCCTGCTCAGCCCGGCAGGCGGCCGCCGGAAGCAGCGCACCGGCTCTCACCTCGTCACATCCGGCCCGGCCGGGCCCGGCCGATGCAGAGCTGTTATCAGCTAGGCCTCTTTTGCGCCCCCACGAGTTTATGCGCGCCCACGGGTCAGCGGAGCGCGTGCGGGTCGTGCGCCGCCCAGCCGGACACGAGCTGGTCGAGGACCGGGGCTAGGTTCCGCAGCTCGTCGAGATGCGCGGCCGAGAGCTTGTTCAGCCGGGCCTCGCCGTCAGCGGTCAGCCCGACCCGCGTCACCCGGCCGTCCTCCGCATCGCCGCGGCGCTCGACCAGCCCCGCCGCCGCCGCCCGGTCCACGAGCTCGACGGCGCTGTGGTGGCGCAGCAGCAGGTAACCGGCGAGATCGCCGATGGTGGGCTCCTGCGCGCCGGGATGGCCCTTGATCGCCACCAGCAGCTGATGCTGAGCCGCGGTCAGGCCGGCCGCCCGGGCCTGGGTCTGGCTCCAGTGCAGGAAGCGGCGCAGGCTGGTGCGGAAGGCCAGCAGGTTCTCGAAGTCGCCACGGGTCAGCTCGGGCACCCCTTTACCGTATGCTGCCAGCCCCATCGCCCGGCAAATATGTCGCCCAGCGATAAAATCGTGTCGGGCCACCGCCGCCGGCGCGGTGGCACGGCGGCATAACGGGAGGGGTGATGGCGGGACCCGCACAGGTTCGCCTGCGCCGCGTATACGAGGCCCCGGATCCCTCCGACGGGCAGCGGGTACTGGTGGACCGGCTCTGGCCGCGGGGGCTGGCCAAGAACAAGGCCGCCGTCAACGAATGGCTGAAGACGGTGGCCCCCTCGGACGAGCTGCGCCGCTGGTACGGCCACGAGCCGGAGCAAGTTCCCGGCGTTCCGCCAGCGCTACCAGCAGGAACTGCGCGGGACGGAACAGTCCGGCGCCCTCGACCACCTGCGGCGGCTGGCCAGCGGCGGAACGGTCACCCTGCTGACCGCGACCAGGGACATCGAGCACAGCCAGGCGGCGGTCCTGGCCGAGTTGCTGCGGGGTAACGATGAGCAGTGATCAGGCACGCGACGCCGGAACCAGCGGCGCCGACGAGGACCGGCCGGGCGACCCGGCCTGCTGGCTGCGGCGGGTCTGTCCCGAGTGCGGCTCGATGGCGGACCGCGATCCGCCGACGGTCTGCCCGCAGTGCCACGCGGAGATGCCGGACGACTAGCCGCTCAGGCGCGGGCGTGGGCCGGTGCGAGATACCGGGTGAACCAGTCGCGGGCCAGGCCGGCCGCCCGTTCCAGCGTGCCCGGCTCCTCGAACAGGTGGCTCGCCCCGGGCACCACCGCCAGGTGGTTCTCACACCGCAGGTGCCGCTGGGCCTCGCGGTTCAGCCCCAGCACCGCCTCGTCCAGTGCGCCGACGATGAGCAGGGTCGGGGCCCGCACCTCCGCCAGCCGCGGCATCGCCAGGTCCGGGCGGCCGCCGCGGGAGACCACGGCGGCCACCTCGCCGCCCGGTTCGGCCGCGGCCCACAGCGCGGCCGCCGCGCCCGTGCTCGCCCCGAAGTACCCGATGGGGACGCCGGCCAGGCCAGGCTGCCCGTGCATCCACCGGGTAACCGCGTCCAGCCGGCTGGCCAGCAGCCCGATGTTGAACACGTTCGCCCTGTCCTGCTCCTCCTCGGCCGTCAGCAGGTCGAACAGCAGCGTGCCGAGCCCGGCGGTGGCCAGGACGCCGGCCACGAAGCGGTTGCGGGGGCTGCTCCGGCTGCTCCCGCTGCCGTGAGCGAAAACCACCGTCCCCGCACCGCCGCCGGGCGTGGACAGATGCCCGGCCAGCCGGGCCGGTCCGGCCGCGATGACCACCTCGCCGTCCCACGGCGCCGCGGCCGGGCCAGGTGCGGGACCGTCAGCAGGTGAGGGCCCGCCAGCGCCGCCACTTCCGGCGGCCGGATGCGCTGCCCCCGCCGGACTGCGATCCGCGGCAGCACGCTGGAGCAGCGAGACCACCTCCCTGTCGCCGGTCTGGGAGAAATCCTGATACCACTCGCCGATCGCCAGGAAGTGCGCCGGCGTCTCCAGGCAGATCACCTCGTCCGCGCCGGCCGCCAGCGCGGCGCACGCGGAGGGCGGCGCGACCGGCACCGCCAGCACCACCCGGGCGGCCCCCTGCGCCCGGGCGACCTCGCAGGCGGCGCGGGCGGTCGAGCCGGTCGCGATGCCGTCGTCGATGATGACGGCGGTCCGGCCGGCCAGCGGGGTGCGGGGCCGGTCGCCGCGGAAGCGCCGTGCCCGCCGATCGAGTTCGGCCCGCTCACGCCGCTCAACCGTGGCGATCTCGGCGTCGGTGACGTGCGCGATGGCGACCACCTCGGGATTGATGATCCTGACGTCGCCCTCCCCGATCGCGCCCATGCCCAGCTCGGGCTGGACGGGCACACCGAGCTTGCGGACCACGATCACGTCGAGCGGTGCGCCCAGCGCTCGCGCCACCTCGGCCGCGACCGGCACGCCGCCACGGGGCAGCGCCAGCACCACAACGTCCTCGCCGCGCAGGTGCAGCATCCGGTTGGCCAGCCGCCTGCCTGCGTCTGACCGGTCGAGAAACGACATGGTCATCGCCTCCGTCCTGTCCCAGTCTCTCTACCCAGAGACGGGCAAGACAGAGGCGATGGTCCCCGCTGGTTGCGGCCCGCGGTCACGGCCGCGTTCAGGCGAGACCAGGGTCCAGGACAGCCGGGGATTCAGGGCAGCAGCGAGCGGAGGAAGGCGTGCGTGCGGGTGGCCTCCTCGCCGCTTCCGTACCCGCCGGCCACGAAGTCGGTGACGCCGGCCTCGGCCAGGGCGCTGATCTGGGCGCCGACGGCGTCCTCGTCGCCGACGATCGCCACGTCGCCCGGCCCGGCGGCGCCTTCCCGGTCGAGCATGGCCCGGTAGGACGGCAGCTGCCCGTACACCGCGAAGAGCCGGGCGGCCCGGTTGCGCGCGGCGTCCGGGTCGCTGGTGACACAAACCGGCAGGATGCAGACGACCCTCGGGGCGGGGCGCCCGGCGGCCGCCGCCGCCTCGGTGATGACCGGCACGACGTGGTCCCGCACGGTGGCGGGCCCGGTCATCCACAAGATCGTGCCGTCGGTCTGCTGGCCGGCCAGGCGGAGCATCTGGGTGCCGAGCGCCGCGAGCATCACGGGCACCGGTCCCTTCCCCGGCACGGTCAGGCCGATGTTGGCGCGGACCGTCGCGCCGGTGAACGAGGCCTGGCGCCGATCCAGCAGCGGCAGCAGCACCGCCAGGTACTCCCGCATGTGCCGGACCGGCTGGCTGAAGTCGTACCCGTACATATCCTCGATCACGATCTTGTGGGACACGCCGATCCCGAGCACCAGGCGGCCGCCGCCGCAGGCCGCGGCCGCGGTCAGCGCCTGCTGCGCGAGGGCGGCCGGATGGCGCGGGTAGGTGGGAACCACGGCCGTCCCCAGCTCGATCCCGTCCACCTGGTTCCCGGCGACGGCAAGCGCCGTCAGCGCGTCCAGCCCGAAGATGTTGCTCAGCCAGACCGACGCGAACCCGTCGTCGGCCGCCCGCTGCACCTGCACGCGCAGGTTGCTCATCGGGTCGGGACCGGACGGCTCCTGCAATGGAACACCGATGCGCATCTGCCTGCCTCTCGCGCCGGGGCCTGGACGGCTCCATTGTGCCCGTGGCGGCGGCGGCCGCGGGAACGGCCAGCCCCCAGTCCGCATGTCACCACCCGGGGAGACCGGGTGGGCGCAGCTCGTTTGGTATGGGGCGCGTCAGGGTCTGCCGCGGCCGCGTATCAACACGGCGTGCCGTCCCTCTAATGCCTAAGGGCCGGCCAGGGCTGCTGGCGGTCCAGCGTGCCATCGCTGATGGAGGAAGCATGTCCGCTAACCACTTTGTGCTCAGGCACCACGACGTCGAAGTCGAGTACACCATCGGGGTTACCCCCGGGATTCCCGCGCTGACCTACTGCGACGGCAGCTCTCCCAAGAGGAGCTTCACCGATGCGGAGATCGCCACGGACGAGACGGCGCTGGGCACCGTCGTCTCCGTTCCGCTGCTGCAGACCATCGACACCGGTGGGGAGCGGTTCGGGTTCGTGCTGCCGGAGCTGGAGGTCCCGCAGGGGCAGTCCGGGCACTTCGACACCGTGGGCGTGTACGAGAAGTTCACCGGGCCCGACTCGATCCCCAAGGCCGCGCCGACGTGGCGGGGCATCGAGCTGCACGGCACGGCACAGACCGTGATCGTGCCGCTCTGACCGCGTTCCCGGGCCGCGTTCCCAGGCCACGTTCCCAGGCCACGGCTCCGGCCCGGGGCATAAAGACGGCCACGGTCATGGTTGTCCGGGTGGCGGCCCTGCTGGCGGGAATGGGCTGGGGTGCGCCTTGGTTCTATACCCGGCGGGGTATCTGAGCGGGATTCCCCGGGGAAGCTGAGGAGGCACCGATGGCGACGGTCGAGCTGACGGCCGAGAATTTCGAGTCCGTGATCGGCGGCGCCGACCTGGCGCTGGTCGACTTCTGGGCGGCGTGGTGCGGCCCTGCCGCATGTTCGGCCCGATCTTCGAGCAGGCCTCGGAGGAGTACCCGGATGCGGTATTCGGCAAGGTCGACACCGAGGCGCAGCAGGAGCTGGCGGCCTCGTTCGGCATCACCTCCATCCCCACGCTGATGATCATCCGTGACAACGTCGTGCTGTATGCGCAGCCCGGCGCCCTGCCCGCGCCCGCGCTGGACGGAGCTCATCACCAAGGCCCGCGAACTCGACATGGACGAGGTCCGCGCCAGCATCGCCGAGCGCGAGGGCGCCACCAGACCGAGCAGCGCCTGACCCGGCCCGCTGACCGACGGCGCCGACCGGGGCCCGGCCGGACTCCACCGGCCGCGGCGGCGCCGGGCCAAGATCAGCCGAGACATGCGCGGGGCGCAGCATCGACGCCGTGGCCCGGGCGCACCCCCGTAACCGGCCCCGCCCGACCTTATGCGCAATACCCTAGAGGGTATAGTTCAGGGGAGCCACAGGAGACGTGATGAAGGTCGATGACGAGTCGTCGGGGCCGTGCTCAACCGTCTGCGCCGGGCCCAGGGCCAGCTCGCCGGGGTCATCGCCATGGTGGAATCCGGGCGCGACTGCACCGAGGTGGTCACCCAGCTGGCCGCGGTGTCGCGCGCACTCGACAAGGCAGGCTTCAAGATCGTCGCCAGCGGCATGCGGCAGTGCCTCGCTTCTGGCGGCGAGGCAGCCCTGGCCGAGGAGCAGCTTGAGCGGCTGTTCCTGTCCCTGGCCTGACCTGGCGCCAGGACGCTAGCGGCGGCCTCGGCCGCGCCCTGGCCGCGGGCCCAGCCTCAGCCGGTACCGGCACCTGGCGCTTGCGGCGCAGCCGGTCGGCGAGCGGGCTCGCCATCCGTGTGGCGCGTCGCCGGAGCGCGGCAAGGAGGCGGGCCGCCCAGTCATATTCGGTGGCCAGGACGGCGAGCCCGAGCACGATGACCGCCAGGCCCGGCCCGGGAAGCACAAGCATGGCCACTCCGGCGGCCATGATCGCGAGGCCGGCCACGGTGATCCCGCCCTTGCGGGCCCACCGCAGCAGCGGGGTGGCCGCGCCTGCCCCCGACGGGGGGCGAGCGAGCCGGGTGGCCGCGCTCGAGCGCAAGGGAGCGAAGGGCTGCGCAGTCATCTTCGGTGCTCCTTCCCGTCGGGGCGGCTGGCGCGGAGGCTCGCCGGCCTGCATCGGTAGTGCAATGACAACAGTCTGGCTGCCGACGGCAGCATCGGCAGGGGCCGGGCAGGCCATCTTAGCCGCATAAATTGCCTGTTCCGGCAATTAGGTCGGCTCGAACCGTCGCTCACGCAGCCGGCAACGGCGTCGCCGGCCAGTCCAGCAGCCGGGCGCCGATCACCGCCACCTGCAAAGTGAGCGCGTCGGCGGGCAGCCCAGGGTCGCGCCCGGTCAGGTCCTTGACCCGGGCCAGGCGGTAGGTGACCGCCCGGACCGACAGATGCAGGTCCCTGGCCGCCGCCGCGGCGACGCCGCCGCGGGCGAAGTAGGCAGCCAGGGTGGCCAGCAGCGGTGCCGCCCCGCCGCGGGCGGTTCCCAGCGGCATCAGCACGGTGCGCACCAGGTCGGTGATGGCCGTCCGGTCGCGCAGCAGGACCTGGTAGACGAGCAGGTCCGCGGCGCTGGCCACCGGTTCCGGCAGGCCGAGCCGCTCGGCGACGTCGAGCGCCTCCGCCGCCTCCTCGTACGAGCGCACCACGCCGCTCGGCCCGGGGTAGGGCCGCCCCACCACGATCCGCCACGACGGTGACGGCTCCGGGCCCGCGGCCGGCCGCGCCTGCGCCAGCAGCCGCGCCAGGGCCTGCGCCACCCGGTCCGCCTCCTTCCCGTCGGCCGCCCCGGTGATGGCCACGATCCGCCCGCCCCGGGTCGCGACCAGCGCCGGCGATGGCGCCGCCGCGTCGGCGACCACCGCGTCGACCTCTATGCCCGCCGGGTTCAGCGCCGTCCCGGGCGCCACGGAGCCGACCACCACCACCTGGTGCGGCCCGGCCAGGCGCAGCCCGAGCTGCTCCCCCCGCACGATCAGGTCACCCACCCCGCCCCGCCCGGAGAGCAGGTCGTCGAAGAACTCCCGGCGCTCCGCCTCCTCCCGGCGCGCCACGGTCAGCAGCGCACGCTCGAACCCCTCCGCGGCCGCGGCGACCGCGTCATCGGCGGCCCGCAGCACGGCCAGGCCGGCCGCGCGCACCGCGACGGGAGACGTCCCGGCCGGAAGCTCCCGCCACAGCCGCCAGGTCGCCGACAGATACAGGTCAACCAGGCCGCGCAGCGCGACACCGGCCAGCGCCGCCTGCTCCCCCGACCTCCCGTATCCCGACAGCTCGGCGGCGGTCAGGCGGCGGCCGCTGGCCGCGGCCTCCGCCGCGGCGGGCAGGTAGTCCCCGAGCAGCCCGACCGGGACACCACCCGCCTCCCGGCTCGCGGCCGCCGCGATCGCCGCCAGGTCGGGGCCGGGGAGCCGCTGGTTCACGCGAGGTCCCCTCTCCTGCGCGGCCACGGCGCCGGAGCCTGTACGGCGGGCGCCCGGATGCCAACTGATTGCCGGAACCCGGCAATGTATCTGGCCTCATCTTAGCCAGCACAGCACGATGACCGGGCTGGCCCGGCAAGCGATAGTAGACGGAAAGCCGGCCGACGGGCCGGCTTTAAGGAGATACGCGTGAGCATCACCCGCTCGCCCGGCAGCACCAGGAGCGGGGCCGGCCCGGGCCCGGGCAGGCCCCGCGGCGGTCTCCGCCTGGCGGGCTTTGCGGTACGGCTGACCTTCGGCGCCCAGCTGCTGGCCATGCTGACGGTGCTGGCCGGCGCGCCTTATCCTGCCCGACGTAGCGCCGGGGCTTCCCGCGGTGGCCTACCTGGCCGCCACCGCCACGCTGGTGATCGGGTTCCTGGCGAGCCTGATCGCACATGAGCTCGCCCACGCGGTGGTGGCCAGGCGGCACGGGGCCACGGCGGAGGAGATCAGGATCGGTTTCTTCGGCGGCACCGCCCACGGCCGGCACGAGTACGCCACACCACGGGGGCTGTGGCGTGCGGTGGCGGCCGGCCCCGCGTCCAGCCTGATCCTGGCCGCGGCCAGCGCGGGGATCACGCTCGGCCTCACCGCGCTGGGTGCGGGGCGACTGCCGGTCGTGGTCTTCGCCGCCATCGCCTGGATCAACATCGTCCTCGCGGTCATCAGCCTGCTGCCGGGTGCCGGGATGGACGGCGGGCGGCTGATTCAGGCACTGGCCTGGGCACGGTCGGGGGACCGGGCCCGCGCCGCCATCACCGCCGCCCGGGTCGGCCAGGCCGCTGGGGCTCTGCTGCTCGCCGGCGGCGTGACCGCGCTCGCGTTCGGCTACCTCGACGGCATCTGGGCCGGGCTGATCGGGCTGGTGATGATCAGCACGGCCCGGGCGCAGGCGCGTGAGGTGCAGGCCGTCACGGCCCTGGCCGGCCTGTACGTACGCGACATCCTGGCCCGCTCCGGCCCCGCCGCCGGGGCCATCCCGGGCTGGCACACGGTGCAGTCGTTCCTCGATGGCCAGGCCGGGAGCCCGGCGCCCGGCGGAGCGGGCGCTCCGCTGGGCGTGATCGGCGCCTCGGCCTTCCCGCTGCGGGACTTCGAGGGGCACGCGGCGGGGCTGCTCACGCTCAGTCAGCTGGCGCTGGTGCCACCGGGCCAGCGTGACCGGCTGCGGCTCACCGACGTCGCCACCCCCGTCGCCGACGTGGTCACCACCTCCCCCGACGAGCCGCTGGGACAGCTGCTCGCGCGGCTGTCCATCCGCCCGGCCATCCCGGCCGCCCTGCACACGGCCGGGCACGCGCTGGTTCTCGCCGGGGATGGCACTCCGGCCGGGGTGCTGACCCCCGAAGATTTCCGCCGGGCCAGCCAGGCCGGGCTGGCGCGGGGATGGCAGGGACCCTGATGCCATGAGTGTCCTTCACGTACCCCTCTGGGCCTGGGCCGCGACCGTCGCGGCCCTTGCCGTTCTCCTGGGCACCGACCTTTTCGTCAGTGCCCGGCGGCGCGGACCGGAGCGGCTGGGCGAGGCGGCGTTGTGGACGGCGGGGACGATCGCGCTGGCCGTGGCGTTCGGCGCGCTGATCGCCACCGTCGGCAGCGGGGCCGCGGCGGGCCAGTTCTTCGCCGGCTGGCTGACCGAATACAGCCTGTCGCTCGACAACCTGCTGGTGTTCATCCTGCTGATCGGCAGCTCCGGGGTGGCACGCCAGTACCACAGCCGGGTGCTGCTGCTCGGGATCCTGCTCGCCCTGCTGCTGCGCGGCGTGCTCATCGCCGGCGGAGGTGCCGCCCTGCAGCAGTTCGCCTGGGTGGAATATCTCTTCGGGGGGTTCCTCGTCTACGCCGCGGCCCGGATGGCGTTCCGCCGCCCGGATCCGGCCGGGACGGGGAGCGGTGGCGGTGGGCTGCGGCTCGCACGCCGCATCGTGCCGGTCGCGCCCGAGGGCGACGGGGCCCGGCTCACCACCCGGGTACGGGGACGCCGCCACGCCACGCCGCTGCTCATCCTGGTCATCGCCATCGGGGTGACCGATGTGCTGTTCGCCGTCGACTCCATCCCGGCGATCTTCGGCCTGACCCACGACCCGTTCCTGGTCTTCTCGGCCAACCTGTTCGCGCTGCTCGGCCTGCGGCACCTGTATTTCCTCATCGGCGGCCTGCTGAACCGGCTGGTGTACCTGTCCGCGGGCCTGGCCGCCATCCTCGCCTTCATCGGGATCAAGCTCATCGGCGAGGCGCTGCGGGCCTACGGCATCGACCACCTCGGGCCCGTGCCGGTGCCCGGGATCAGCGCCGGGGTGTCGCTGGCGGTCATCGCCGGGATCCTGCTCATCACCACCGTGAGCAGCCTGGCCTCCGGCCGGCGCGCGCCGGACGGGGACGGCGCGGGCGACCGGGCGGGGCAGGCCGGGCGGCCGGGCCACGACGGCCAGGGCCACGGCCGGTGGTCGGGCCGCGCCCGGCAGCCGGGCCGCGGCGGGCACGCGGATGAGGAGGGCGGCCGACGCCGGGACACCGGCAGATACTGCCGTGGGCCGGCCCGGCCCCGTCCATCGGGCCGGGACGGCTGGCGGTTATCCGCCCGCCGGTCCTCCCTCGGCCGCGAGGGCGTCCCGGACGTGCGGCAGGACCTCCCCCAGGGCCACGCCGACCGTCTCGCCGGTGGCCCGCCGGGTGATCTCCACCATGCCCTCGGCCAGGCCGCGCTTGCCCACGGTGACCCGCAGCGGGATGCCGGTGAGCTCAGCGTCGCGGAACTTCACCCCGGCCCGCTCGGCCCGGTCGTCGATGATGACCTCGATGCCGGCCGCGGTGAGCTGCTCGTACACCGACTCGCCCGCCTTGGCGACCTCGGTGTCCTCGGCCTGGGCCACGGTCACCACCACGCTGAACGGCGCCACCGAGACCGGCCAGACGATGCCACGGTCGTCGTGGTGGCACTCCACGACCGCCGCCATCGCCCGCTCCACCCCGATCCCGTAGCAGCCCATGACCGGGTGCACCCGCTCCCCAGCGGCGTTGAGCACGGTGACGTCGAACGCCTTGGTGAACTTGTAGCCGAGCTTGAAGATGTGCCCGGCCTCGATCGCCGGCAGCAGTTCCAGCGGCTCCCCGCACTCCGGGCACGGCTCCCCGGCCCTCACCTCACGCAGGTCGGCCCAGGAGCCGGCCGCGATGTCACGGCCGACGTCCACCCCGCGCAGGTGCATGTCATCGACGTTGGCGCCGGTGACCATGTCCCGCCGCCCGCGCAGCGCCTCGTCAACGACCACCGGCAGGTCGGTGACCGCGACCGCGCCCAGGCTGCCCGGCAGCGCCCCCAGCGCGGCCCTGATCTCCTCCGGCTGGGCAGGCCGGATCGACACCGCCCCGGTCGCGTCGGCGAGCTTCTGCTCGTTCAGCGCGTGGTCACCGCGCATCAGCACCAGGGTGAGCTGGCCGTCCAGCAGGTAGACAAGGGTCTTGATCTGCCGCTCGGCGGGCGCGTCGTACCCGGCCGCCAGGTCATCGATGGTGCGCACGCCGGGGGTGTCGAACCGCTCCGGGGCGGGCAGCCCCGGACCGTCGGCGATCTCCGGCAGCGCCGAGGTCGCCTTCTCCACGTTGGCGGCGTAGTTGCAGGCCGGGCAGTGCGCGATCGTGTCCTCGCCGGCGTCCGACGGGCACATGAACTCGGTCGAGTCGCGGCCGCCCATGGCGCCGCTGGACGCCTCCACCGGGATCACCGGGATGCCGAGCCGCTCGAAGATCCGCAGGTAAGCCCCGCGGTGGCGGTCGAAGGCGGCATCGAGCCCGGCCGCGTCGAGGTCGAAGGTGTAGGAGTCCTTCATGGTGAACTCCCGCACCCGCAGCAGGCCAGCCCGCGGCCGCGGCTCGTCCCGGAACTTGGTCTGGAACTGGTACCACGCCTGCGGGAGCTGCCGGTGGGAGTTCAGCTCCTGCGCCAGGACCGTGAAGACCTCCTCGTGGGTCACGCCGAGGACGTTCACCGCCCCCTTGTGGTCAGTCAGCCGGAACATCACGTCGGCCATGGTGTCCCAGCGCCCGCTGCGCCGCCAGATCTCCTCCGGGTGCATGGTGGGCTGCAGCATTTCCTGCGCGCCGATCCGGTCCATCTCCTGCCGGATGATCCCGATGACCTTGGCCCGGACCCGCACCGCGAGCGGCAGCAGCGAGTAGTGCCCCGCCGTCAGCTGCCGGATGTAGCCGGCGCGGACCAGCAGCCGGTGGCTCGCCACCTCGGCGCCCGCCGGGTCGTCCCGCAGGGTCGGGATGTGCATCTGTGACCAGCGCATAGATGGGCCTTCTGTGTCGTGGGCCGTTGCCACCTCCCCGCACGCGACCGGGCGGGAGACACCGAGCTTAGCCGCGATTACCCGGTGCGTGCTTGGCCGACAGGCCCAGCCCCAATAGCACGACGGCCTGCACCGGGCCGGGCCGGGCCCGCACCCCGATCAGCCAGGCGGATCGGGATGCGGGCCCATGCGGCGCTAGCGGGTCCGGCGGCTGGGGCCCGGCCTAGGCCCCGGGCCCGCTGGCGGGCTGGATGTTCTGGTTGATGTGGAAGGTGTTGTCCGGGTCGTAGCGGTCCTTGACCCGTGCCAGCCGGGCGTAGTTGCCGCGGTACGCGGCTTTGATCAGGTCCTGGCCCTCGGGCATCAGGAAGTTGATGTAGCCGCCACCGGCCGAGGTCGGGTGCAGTTCCTGGTAGTAGTCCCGGGCCCATTGTGTGATGAGGCCGGCGTTGGCGGGATCGGGGTCCACGCCCACGATGACCCCGGCCCAGCCGCCGTCCCGGTAGGCGAAGGCCGTCGCGTCCTCGGGGACGCGGCTCACGGCGCCGTCGATCGGGTACATGTGCATGGTGGAGTGGCCAGTCGGCAGCCGCGCACCGTGCTTGACGTGCACATTGATCGCCGCGTCGGAGATCTCGTTGAAGAAGTCCGCCTTCCAGTACCACTGCAACCCGGCCGGGTAGAGGGCGTCGAACGCGCTCTGGAACACGGTGAACGGCATCGGCTGCAGGCCGACCACCAGCGGCGAGCCGAACGCCTTGACCGGCGCGAGCACCTCGTCGGCCTTGTCGTGCGGCCCGGTGTAGCACCAGACGATGGCGCACGACTTGCGGCCCCATAGCTCCTCGGGGAACGGCGGCGCGGGCGGGATGGTGATCAGCCCGATCCAGCCGCTCAGCTCCTCCGGCAGCGACGGATGCAGCTCCCGGTACCAGCGCATCACATCGGCCGTGTCGGCGAAGTCGTACAGCACCGGCCCGGCGATGACCGTCCCGTGCTCACCGATGTCATGGCAGCGGAACGTGAACGAGGTGACGATGCCGAAGTTCCCGCCCCCGCCGCGCAGGGCCCAGAACAGGTCGCTGTGGGAGCTCTCGCTGGCCGTCACGAACATCCCGTCAGCGAGGACCACGTCGGCGGACAGGAGGTTGTTGACGGTGAGGCCGAAGCGCCGGGAAAGGTAGCCGATGCCGCCGCCGAGCGTCAGGCCGGCGACCCCGGTGGATGCGATGAACCCGGACGGAGTGGCCATGCCGAACGCCACGGTCGCGTGGTCGATGTCTCCCCAGGTGCATCCGGGGTCGGCGCGGACGGTGCGGTTTTCGGGGTTGACCGTCGTGCTGCGCATCTGCGAGAGGTCGATGACCAGGGCGTCGTCCGACACCCCGAGGCCGCCAGCGTTGTGGCCGCCGCCCCGGACGGCGATCTCGACGCCGTGCTCGCGGGCGAACCGCACGCAGGTGATGACATCGGCGGTGTCGCGGCAGCGCACGATGGCGGCTGGGTGCTTGTCGATCATGGCGTTGTAGACGGCGCGCGCCTGGTCATACCCGGGATCTGCGGGCGTGATCAGGTCGCCGCGCACGGCGGCAGCCAGCTCCTCGTACGGAGCCGTGGTCACGGCTGAGGTAGTCATGTCGTGTTGTCCCCTCCGGGTTCGTCTGTGATGGCAAACCGAAGGTAAGCACCGCAGCGTTCGCTCAGCGTTCGGGAGGCCCACGGGGCGCTATGCGGTGGGGAGAACGCCGGGAGCGGGCAGGCGAACGCCCCGTCTTTCGAGGTCACGCTGGCAGCGCCGGAGCAGCCCGGTGCTGTCGTGAGCCGACGGCGATCTGGGCCGCGGAGCGCAGCCGCGAGATGGCGGCCTGCTCGTCGTCGTGCGCGGCACGCATCCGCATCACCTCGGCGAGCCACCACACGTCGTCCCTGGCCTGTGCGGCGGCGATGGCGGCATCGAGGATGGCGCGTGCCTCGCCGGGCTGGTGATTGCGTGCCAGCAGATCGGCGAGCAGCGACAGCCAATACGGCATGCGAGCGAACGCCCCCTGCGACTTGAGGTTGCTGATGCCCAACCGGGCCAGATCGAGACCCGGCTGGCCCGCACCGGACCAGCCGTCCAGGATCAGCCCCCACTCGCGGTAGTAGGCGAAGCCGTACCGGTCGCACAGCTCGCGCAGCTCGCTGACGGTCTCCTTAGCCCGGGCAGGTCGTGCCGCATCTGGTGGGTGATGGAGCCGTAGGCCAGGGCCACCGCCAGGTTGTACGGGTCGTCGATCGCCCGGGCCAGCTTGATGGCCTCGCGGCAGGCGGACAGGGCCTCGTCATCGCGGCCAAGCAGCCAGTAGGCGTGCGCCGCCCAGGCCGTGCTGTGCACATCCGACCGGGTGCCGGTGCTCAGCGAGACGGCGCCGCCCCCCAGCGTGGCGGCCTGCTCCAGGTGCCGCAGCCCTTCGGCGGGCCTCCCCAGGCTGACGGCCGACCCGCCGACGGCGAAGTGGGCCTGGCCGCTCAGCTCGGAGCCGGGGTCGACGAGCGCCAGGGCGCGGCTGGCCGTCTGGTACCCGTCGGCGGTGCGCCCCTGGACGAACCGCGACGCCCACAGCGCGACCAGGCCGGTGACCGTCGAGTCCTTGCGGCCGAGCGACTCGGCCAGCGCGATCGAGCGCTCCAGGGCCTGCTGCAGGTCCGGGGACGAGTAGCCGTTCCTGGCGTTGAGCGGCGCCGCCATCGCCTCGAGGACCGCGAGCTCGTGGGAGTCCCGGCCCCGCCCCGCGGGCATGGCTTCGATGATCGACAGCGCCTCCCGGTGCAGCCGGATCGCCTCGGCGTGGGCGAGCCGGGCCGCCGCGACATCGGCCGCGCGCCGGTAGTAGGACAGCGCCCGGTCGCCCCGCCCGCCCCGGGCATACTGCCCGGCGAGCTGGGCCGCGACCGCGTCGGTGTCGTCGGCGTGGAGCAGCTCGAGTCCCTGGGCGATGCGCCGGTGCAGCAGCCAGCGTCTCGGCGGGCTGACGCCCGCGTACGCCGCCTCGCGGAGCATGTCATGGGAGAAGTCGTAACCGTCACCGAGCTCCCGCATGATCCGGCGCCGCCACAGCTCGTCAACGGCCTCCACGACCGTGTCGGCCTCGAGGTCGCTCGCCTCGGTGAGCAGGTCAAGGGTGAAGTTGGTGCCCACCGCTGCCGCGAGACCGGCCACCTCCCGGGCCGGCGCGGTCGCCTGCTCGAAGCGCTTGCGCAGCACCGCCGCGAGGTCGCCGACCGGCAGCGTGTCACCGGGATCGGCGGTGCTGCGCACCGCCTCGATGACGTACAGCGGGAAGCCGCCCGTCGTCGCGTGCAGCAGGTCCGCGTCGGCCGCGGGGAGGGGCTTCCCGGAGATCGCCTCGGCGAGCTGCGCCGTGTCGGCGGCGTCCAGCGGGCCGAGCGAGATCTCGGTGAGCAGCCCGGTGGCCCGCATCCGGACGGTCCAGTCCCCGAGCTCAGGATCCTCGCCGAGGTCGTCGTCGCGCACCGTCCCGGCCACCAGGAGCGGGCAGCCGCCGGCGAGCTGAAGGCAGAAGGTGATGAAGGCCAGCGTCTCCTGGTCGCACCATTGCATGTTGTCCAGCACCAGGAGCGTCGGGCGGCCCACGGCCAGCAGCGCCCGCGCCAGGCCCTCGTAGAAGCGGTGGCGCTGCCAGGCGTCCGCCATCGCCCTCGGCCCGCTCCCGCGCCCTCCGTAGCTCTCCCCGGGCATCAGCCTGCCGACCTCGGCGCGCCAGGCGGGGTCGAGGGCCGCCGCCGCCGACTGGACCGCGGGGTTGCGCAGCCAGTCCGCCACCGGGGCCAGCGCCAGCCGCCCCGATGTCCCGAAGCACTGGGAGCTCGAGACCACGGCGCCCTGCAGCTGTGCCATCGCGGCGACCTCGGTCACCAGGCGGGTCTTGCCGACGCCCGCACCGCCGCGGACGAGCGCGAGACCGCAGCGGCCGGCCGCCGCGGCCCGCCACGCGTCCTGGAGCTGGCCGAGCTCGGCGGACCGGCCGAACAGCTGCGCCGCGGCCAGCCCCGGCCGCCCGGCATCGGGCCCGGCCGTCTCCGGGGGCCTGGCCGCCGGGCGTGCGTGGGCCATCAGGCGCTGGAACACCTTGCGCGTCGAGGCGTCCGGGACGACGCCCAGCTCGCGCTCCAGCACCGAAGCGCAGTGGTGGTAGGTGCTGACCGCGCCGGCCCGGTCGCCCAGCTCGGCCTGCAGCTGCATCAGGGTGCGGTAGCCGACCTCCTCCAGCGGCTGCAGCTGAATCCGGCGGCGCGCCACATCCACCGCCCCAGCCAGGTCGCCGCTGCGCGCCCGCGTCTCGCCGAGCAGGTCGCACAGGCCCACGCACTGCCGCTCGATCTCCGACCTGGCGTCGAGCAGCCAGTCCTCATACCAGCCGGGCAGCAGGTCGCCACGGTACTCGGCGATGGCGGCGGCCGCGTGGGCGAGGACTCCCTCGTCGTCGCCGGCCGCCGCCGCCATCAGCGCAGCCTCGCGCTCGGCACTGAAGACGCGCAGGTCAACGCGGCACGTCTCGGTGTCGCGCCAGCACAGATCCACCGGCGTCACGACCAGCGAAGGCTCGTCTCCCAGCACCTGGCGCAGCTGGTGCAGCTCGCGGCGCAGGTTGGTCAGCGCCTGCGCGTCGGTGGACTCGGGCCAGAACAGCCCCGCGATCCGCTGCCGCTGCTGGGGCGACCCGGCGTGCACGACCAGGAACGCGACCAGGGCAACGGAGCGCGACGAGCGGGTCCGGGGCCCGGCCCAGTCTCCGCCGCCGGTGATGGACTGCTCCCCCAAGAGCGATACATGCAGCATGTCCACATGCCCTCCCCTGCCTAAGACTAAGCTCCGGGCGCAATTCCCCAAGAATTGGCAAAGTGCTGATGGCGCCACCGCGCGGCGGCGGGAACCGCCGCTACCGCGGCCGCGACCCGGAGCAACCGTGAGCGGCCCGGCGTTTGCGCACCTGGGGCCGGGAACCTGAACGGCCGGCCGGACCGGCCCGGTGCGCCCGGCCGCGGCCGGGCGTGGGAGCCTGGGACCCGGACATGCCGGGCCACCGCCGTTGAGGGAGACATGATGGAGCCGATGCCGGAGGACTGGGACCGGGCCGTTGCCGTGGTCGCCCACCCGGACGACCTGGAGTACGGCGCCGCCGCCGCGGTCGCCCGCTGGACCGGGCAGGGCAAGCACGTTGTTTATGTGCTCGCCACCAAGGGCGAGGCAGGCATCGAGGGTATGGCTCCCGACGTGGTCGGCCCGCTGCGGGTGGAGGAGGAACGCCGCAGCGCCGCCCTGGTCGGCGTGACCGAGGTCGATTTCCTGGACCACGCTGACGGGCTGGTGGAGTACGGCGTCCCGCTGCGCCGGGACCTGGCCGCCGCGCTGCGCCGCCACCGGCCTGACGTGGTCATCACCATGAACTTCGACCTCACCTGGGGCGAGGAGGGACCGGTCAACCACTCCGACCACCGGGCGGTCGGCCTGGCTGCGGTCAACGCCTGCCGGGACGCCGGCAACTCGTGGCTGTTCCCCGACGCGGGCCCGGCCTGGAACGGGATCAAGGCGATCTACGTAGCCGCCAGTGGCGACCCCACCCATTTCGTCGACACCACCGCCACGATCGGGGCCGGCATCGCGTCGCTGCGCGAGCACAAGGCCTACCTCGACGGGCTCGGCCGCGATTTTGACCCCGACGAGTTCCTGCGCAACATGGCCGGTTTCATCGGCCTGGCCGCCGGCTGCGAGTACGCCGTAGGCCTGAGGCGTTACCCCGTCTGAGGCGTTACCCGCCTGAGGAGCTACCGCCGGGTGAGCACGACCCAGACCTGGCCGGGGGGCGAACGTCATCGGCTGGCCGGACGCGGTGGTGAAGGTGGTGCCGCCGTTCGCGGTGGGCCGCGACCAGTGCCCGGACCACGCCCTGCCCTCGCGCAGCACCAGCGTGATGCCAGACCCGACGCTCTCCGCGTACGGCGGGCGGAATCCGCCCCGCACCGCCGCGGGCCGCTGCGGCCGCGGCCGTGGTAACGGGGCCGCTCGCTATGGGTAGGCCAGCACGACCCAGACCTGGCCGCGGGCGAAGGTCATCGGGCCGCCGGCCGCGGTGGTGAAGGTGGTGCCGTCGTTGGCCCTGGGCCGCGACCAGTGCCCGGACCAGGCCTGGCCGTTCCGCAGGACCAGCGCGCGGCCGGACCCGGTACTCTGCGCGAAGGGCGGCCGACGGCCCTGCTCCGGGAACGATGAGGTGCGCACCGTCGTGTGCTGGACCACCACCGTGGCGGCGGAGAGCTGCACGCCCCGCGGGTTGACCGCGGGGGCGCCGTCCATCGACACCAGCCAGCGTCCCTTGGCCGATGACCAGGTAAACGTGAACGAGGACTCCGGGTAGGACACCGATACCGACCGGCGGATCCGGCCGCCCGGTGGCGGCGGGCCGAACCGGAACCCGATGTCATGCGCCGGGCTGGCGCTGGCCGCGGTGGCCAGGAGGTCTTTCGGGTAGGCGTACAGGTTGTATGGCTCGGCCCGGTTCCAGCTGCGGTAGTACCCGCCGGTGGTGCCCGAGTACAGGTTCACGATCCGGGCGGTCCGGTGGATGTAGCGGAGCAGGCGGGGGGTCGCGCCCGAGTAGGCGAAACCGGGCGTCCCGAACTGCCGCAGTAATGTCAGGTCGTCCTGCCGCGCGCTGCGCACCGGCCCGGCCACCATGGGGTAATGGGAGGAGAAGATCGCCATCAGCCGGCTCAGCCCGCCCTCGACCGGCAGCACGTACACGATGTCCGCGTCGGTCAGTCCGGTCTGCGGCCGGGCCAGCGTGCTGTTGTCGATCTTCACCGCCAGCACCGGGGTGAGCGCGGACACCGGCTCGCCGGTGAACGGCGACCGCAGCTGGGGCGGGGACGAGGGCGACGGCGACGGCGTGGCCGGGTGGGTGGGCGCGGGCGTTGCCGCCGCCTGCCTGACCCGCACCCCGCCGCTGGATACGAGTATGGCGCCTACCACCAGGTTGGCCAGGACAAAGGCCACGCCGCTCGTGTAGGTGATCCGCTGCCGAGTCCACGCCATGACTCCCCCAGCCGCACGAGGATGATCGCGCCCGCCGCCGTTAGCCCCCCGGCCAGGTGTGCACCGGATCGCCCGTCCGCATCAGGGCCAGGTATCGCTGGGTCATCTCCCGCAGCGCCGTGTCCCGGTCCAGTCCGTTCCGCCCCTGGAGGCGGTGCACCGTTTCGGTCTGCCAGGTCGCGCCGGTCCGGCCGGTCAGGCAGCGCTCCTCGATCACCGTCAGCATGCGGTCGGCCTGGGCACGGTCAACCTGCCAGCGCTGGAGCCCTTCCCGGGCCAGCGGCAGCAGGCGGCGCAACGTCAGCTCAGCCACGGGCACCTCGCCCAGCCCGGGCCAGTAGACGCTGGCCTCGATCCCGTGCCGGGCGGCCTCCATCAGGTTGTCGCGGGCGGCGGCGAACGACATCTGGGTCCAGATCGGCCGCTCCGACTCGGCGAGCATGTTGACCAGGCCGTAGTAGAACGCTGCGTTGGCGATGATGTCGGTGACGGTCGGGCCGGCCGGGAGCACCCGGTTCTCCACCCGCAGATGCGGCTCCCCATCCTCCACCGCGTAGACCGGCCGGTTCCAGCGGTAGACGGTGCCGTTGTGCAGCGTGAGCTCGGCCAGCTCGGGGGTCGCGCCGCTCTCTAGCTCGGCCACCGGGTCGCCGGAGTCGAGCAGCGGCAGCAGTGAGGGGAAGTAGTTCAGGTTCTCCTCGAACAGGTCGAAGACCGAGGTGATCCAGCGCTCACCGAACCAGACCCGTGGCCGCACCCCCTGGCCCTGGAGTTCCTCCGGCCTGGTGTCGGTGGCCTGCTGGAACAGCGGGATCCGGCTCTCGCGCCATAGCTCCTTGCCATACAGGTACGGCGAGTTGGCGCCGACCGCCACCTGGATTCCGGCCACCGCCTGGGCGGCGTTCCAGTAGTTGCCGAACGCCTCCGGGGTGACCTGCAGATGCAGCTGGACGCTGGTGCAGGCGGCCTCCGGCATGATGCTGTCGACGTGGGTGAGCAGGCGCTCGGGCCCCTCGATGGCGATCCGCATCTCCTCGCCACGCGCGGCGCACATCTGCTCGTTGAGCAGGTAGTACCGGGGGTTGGGCGACATCGCCTCCTCGGTGGTGTCCCGCTCGCGCAGGGTCGGCAGGATGCCGATCATGGCCAGCCTGGCGCCGGCGCTCCGGGCCCGCCCGTCCGCGTACGCGACGCTGTCGGCCAGGTCGCGTTCGAGCCCGCCCAGCGCCTCGTCCGCCAGCGCGCGGGGCGCCAGGTTGACCTCCAGGTTGAACTTCCCCAGCTCGGGCGCCCAGTCCCCGACGCCGATCGCGTCGAGCACCTCCGCGCTACGCTCGCACGCGTCACCCGCGCCATCCACCAGGTAGAACTCAGCCTCGAGCCCGACCTGCTGCGGTGTTTCCTTGAACCGGGCATCCTGCAGCATCCTGGCGAAGACATCCAGGCAACGGCGGACCTTGTCCCGGTAGCGCCGCCGGTCGTACTGGCTGACGATGATCGCGGGAACATCCCTGCCCATGCGGCCCTCCGCCTCGTGCCATGGGAGATGGCCTCAACCACAGCGTGACATGTGGCCCGCGTCATGAACAGATAGGACATTACGTACATAACGGATAATCCGCGCATACGTTCGTGTGCTGTTGCGGCTCCTGCCCAGCGGGCCGGACGAGCGGGTATCCCGGGCGGAGCGCTGTCGGCCGGTTACATCCTGCGCATGCTCTGGTAGCGCGCGATATCGTTGCGGCCCGCAAGCAAGAGCACCACCACGCCCACGATGGTCACCGCGAGAACCAGCTTCCACAATTTCATCGCCGGGTCCCTTCCTCGTCACCTTCCGAACGCGCAGTTCATTCCCGCCTCCTTGGCGGGTCACTCCCCGGACGGCCTTCGGGCTGCCCTGGCCGCCACCCTGGCCCACTGCACTGAACCGCCACCCCGGCCCGCCACTCCGCGGCCCGCTGCACTGGCCCGCCACCCCGGCCCGCCACTCCGCGGCCCGCTGCACTGGCCCGCCACCCCGGCCCGCTGCACTGGCCCGCCACCCCGGCCCGCTCCACTGGCCCGCCACCCTGGCCCGCCGGCCGAGGCCGGGCCATGATGGCTGGATGGGAATTGCACCGGACGCGGTCGCCAGCTATGTCAACAGGGCGGTCGAGGCGATGGCAGACATCGTCGGCGACCTGGGTGACGACCTGGCCAACGCCCGGCCCGGCCTGCCCGGGGCCAACTCGCCGTACGCGATCCTGCGGCACTGCCTGGGCGTCATGGAGTTCTGGGGCGGGCAGGTGGTGGCGGGACGCACGGTGGAACGGGACCGGGAGGCGGAGTTCCGCGCCTCCGGGCCGGTCGCCGGCCTGATCGCCGACTCGCAGGAGGCCCAACGCCGGTTCCGGGTGGTCATCGTGACCGCCGACCCGAAGGCCCGCCCCCCGGGCGACCATCCCGCCACGGCGCCGGACGAGCTCGAGTTCACCAGCCAGGGCCACGCGCTGCTGCACGTCATGGAGGAGGTCTGCCAGCATCTGGGGCAGATGGAGATCACCCGCGACCTGCTCCGCCAGCGTTAGGCCGTGTCCGTCACAGGACGCTGGCCATCCGGCGGACCGCCTCCGCGATCAGCGCCGGTGAGGTGCCGACGTTCAGCCGCACGAACCCGTGGCCCTCGCGGCCGAAATCGGGGCCGCGGCCGACCGCGACCCGCCCCCGGTCCAGGAACACCGCTGACGGGTCGTCGCCCAGCCCCAGCGCCCGGCAGTCCAGCCAGGCCAGGAAACTGGCCTGGGGCGGCACGTACCCGACCGCCGGGAGGTGCTCGCTCAGCAGGCCGGCAAGCAGCGCCCGGTTCTCGTCCAGCTGGCCCAGCGCCGCGTCCAGCCACGGCAGTCCCTCGGTGAAGACGGCCACCGACGCGAGCACGCCGAGGTGCGCGGCGAGCAGTGCCTCCGCGCGCTCCTTCAGCAGCGCATAGCCCCGCTGCGAGCCGGCCACGGCCACGCCGCATTTGAGCCCGGGGATGTTCCAGCCCTTCGACGCCGACGTGAAGACGAATGCCTGCGCGGCCATCTCGTGCCCCAGCGAGCCGAACGGCACGAAGCGGGCGCCCGGCAACACCAGCGGGGCGTGGATCTCGTCCACCAGCAGGACGGCACCGTGGCGCTGGCACAGATCGGCGGCCATCTCCAGCTGCCCGGCCGACCATACGCTGCCGGTCGGGTTGTGCGGACTGCACAACAGGTAGGCGGCCGCGCCCGGCTGGCTCAGCCCCGCCTCGATCGCCGCCGGGTCCAGGTCGTACCGGCCCGCCTCGTCCCTGGCCAGCGGCGCGTCGATGATCCGCCGCCCGTAGAAGCCGAACCGGAACCGGAACGGCGGGTAGACCGGGGGGTTGACGACGATGCCGGAGCCCGGCGGGGTGATGGCCTCGACCACCTCGGCGAGCCCGGTCATCACGTCCGGAATGGGATGCACCCGGCCCGGGTCCACGTCCCAGCCGAGCCGGTCAGCGGCGAACGCCGCGTACGCCTCGCCCAGCGCCCCCTTGTCCGGGTAGCCACAGTCTCCGATGGCGAGCGCGGCGGTGACCGCCGACCGCGATCTGCGGGGCGAGGTCGAAGTCCATCTCGGCCACGAAGGCGGGCAGCACGTCATCGGGATAGGTACGCCACTTCGCGCTCCTGCGCCGCCTGAGCTGCGGCAGCGAGCACGTGCCGAGCAGGGCGTCCACCCGACGGATGTTAGCCCACCCGGCTGGTGGGCCGACGGCCCAGGCTGGCGGCGGTGCCATCGTGGCGAGAACCGTTTATGCTGCGGAAGAGAATGGCACCGAGGCGGCGCGGGGGGCGGCCGGATGACTGACAGGCCGCCGCGCGGCACCAACCCAGGCAGGCCATCGCGGATTGACACGAGCACCGCGCATTCCGCCCGGATCTACAACTACTGGCTGGGCGGCAAGGACAATTTCCCCGCCGACCGCGAGGCGGCGGAAGCGGCCATGGCGGCCAATCCGGGGATAGTCGCCGATGTCCGGGCAAACCGGGCATTCCTGGCCCGGGCGGTGCGTTACCTGGTGGCGGAGGCGGGCGTCCGGCAATTCCTGGATATCGGGACCGGGCTGCCCACCGCGCATAACACGCATGAGGTGGCGCAGGCGGTCGCGCCGGAGTCGCGCATCGTCTATGTGGATAACGACCCGATCGTGCTCACGCACGCACGTGCTCTGCTCAGCAGCACCCCCGAGGGCACAACCGCCTTCCTCGACGCGGACCTGCGGGAACCGGAGCTCATCCTCAAGTCCGCTGCCCGCACCCTGGATCTGGGCCAGCCGGTCGCCCTGATGCTGCTGATCATCCTGCACCTGATCCGCGACGCCGAGCATCCGGAGCGGATCGTGGCGAGGCTGATGAGCGCGCTCCCGGCGGGCAGCTACCTGGTGATCTCGCACCCGGCCCGCGACGTCCAGCCGGCCGCGATGGCCGAGATGACCCGCCGGGTCAACGAGCGCATGCGGGGTACCATGGCCACCTTGCGTACCCGCGATGAGGTGGCCGACCTTTTCGGCGGCCTGAAAATGATCGAGCCGGGCGTGGTCCAGCCGCAGCAGTGGCGGCCCGACCTCGCCACCGAAACGCCCGCGGAAGTAACGGCATGGTGCGGCGTAGCCCTAAAATCCTGATGTGGACGAGGAGGGGCGCCCGATGACAGACACCTGGTTCAGCGGTATTTTCCCGGGCAGCAAGCGGCCGGCCGAGATCGACACGACGGTCGCTCACCCGGCCCGGGTTTACGACTACTGGCTGGGCGGCAAGGACAACTTCGCCGCCGACCGCGAGGCGGCCGAGCGGGTACTGGCGATCGCGCCCGGGCTCCGTTTCCGGGTGAAGGCCAACCGTGCCTTCCTCGCCCGGTCGGTGCGCTTCCTGGCGACCGACTGCGACGTCCGGCAGTTCCTCGACATCGGCACCGGAATCCCCACCGGAAACAACACCCACGAGGTCGCCCAGGCGGCCGCGCCCTCCTCACGCATCGTCTACGTGGACAATGACCCGATCGTGCTGGCCCATGCCCGTGCCCTGCTCACCAGCACCCCCGAGGGCGCGACGGCCTACCTGGAAGCGGACCTCCGCGAACCCGACACCATCCTGGCGGCCGCCCGCCAGACCCTGGATTTCCGCCAGCCCATCGCGCTCATGCTGCTCGGGATCCTGCACCTGATCCAGGACGCGGAGGAGCCGTACCAAATCGTCTCCCACCTCATGGATGCCCTGCCGTCCGGCAGCTACCTGGTCATCTCACACCCGGCCAGCGACATCCACGCCAACCAGGCCGAGGTGCAGAGGCGCTATAACGAGCGGGTGGCGACCCCGCAGACCCTGCGCAGCCACGCGCAGGTGTGCCGCTTCTTCGACGGCCTGCAGCTGGTCCCGCCGGGGGTCGTGTACGTACACACGTGGCGCGCCGACCCCGACGACGAGCCGCCGACCGAGATGGTCTCGGCGCACGGCGGCATGGCGCGCAAGCCCTGACGTCCCGCAGGCCCCGCAGCCGGAGGAATCCCCGGCCTCTTAGCTGATCTTCCCGGTCAGATAGCGCTCGATGGTCGGGCCGACCGCGGCGGCCAGGTCGTCGGTGCCGGCCTCGGCGATCGGATCGATCTTGAGAACGTACCTGGCCAGGGCGAGGCCGAGTACCTGGCTGGCCACCAGGGCGGCGCGGAACTGCCCGTCGGCACCCGGAGGGCCGGGTGCCGCCACCTCGGCTATCCGGCCAAGGATCGTCTCGGTGGCGAACTCCCGCAGCATGCCGGCCGCCTGCTCGCTGGTCATCGCCGAGCGGAGCAGCCCCAGGAAGGTGGCCCGCATCTCGGCCACATCCCAGGTCCCGAGCACGGTGCGGAGCATGTGCTCGCCCAGGCTCTGGCCCGGCTCCTCCGCGCCGGCCGCGAGCGCCGCGGCCACCAGCTCACTGGGCAGGACGGGCAGCCGCATCGCCGCCGCGAACAGGCGCTCCTTGGTGCCGAAGAAGTGGTGCACCAGGGCGGCGTCCACCCCGGCGTCGGCGGCGATACCCCGGATCGTCGCGCCGTCATACCCGTAATCGCCGAACCGGGTGCGCGCCGCGGCCAGGATCGCCTCCCTCGTGCCGCTGTCGCCGCCGCGGCGGCCGCTCCGCCGGCGGCGCCCGCCGTCGCGCGGGCCCGCCGCCCCGGCACCGCCGGCCGCCCCGCTCACTCCAGCGTCCTCACGCCCGCTCACCCCGGCGCCTCCTACCGCCCCGCTCACCCCGGCTCCCTCGGCCAGACCACTCACGTCGGCTCCCCCGGCCGGACCACTCACGTCGGCTCCCCCGGCCGGACCACTCACCTGGCTCCCTCGGCCGGACCACTCACGTCGGTCCCCTCGGCCGGACCACTCACGTCGGCTCCCTCGGCCGGACCCTCACGTCCGCGCCCTCTGCGGCCCGCTCACGCCGATTCCCTCGCCCGGCTGGAGGTGAGGGTGAGCTCGAAGAAGCGCTCCTCCAGGGTGGCCGGGGCGACGGTGACGCGGGCCTCGACCGGCCCCAGCGCGCGGCGCACGTCGGCGGGGCCGGCGCCGGGTACCCGCAGGGTCCGGCCGACCAGGGTGGCCGGCAGGCCGGCCGCTTCCAGGGCGTCAAAGGCCGCCGCCCACGACCGGGTCTCCACCACGCTCACCCTGGCGTCCCCGGTGATCTGGCCCGCCGTTCCCTCGGCGACCACCCGCCCGTGGGCCATCACCATCAGCCGGTCGCACTCCCCCGCCTCGTCCATGTAGTGGGTCGTGACCAGCACCCCGGTCCCGGCGGCGGCGGCGATGGCCACCGTCTCCCAGAGCCGGGCGCGGGCCAGCGGATCCACCCCGGAGGTCGGCTCGTCGAGGATCAGCAAGTCCGGCTCGTGGGCCAGCGCCTGCGCGAACGCGGCGCTCCGCTGTACCCCCAGTGGCAGCGATCCCACCACCGTCCGGCGGTAGGGCCGCAGCGATTCCGGCAGCGCCGATGCCATGACCTGGCGGCCGCCCTCCCCCTGCTGCGCGCCGAAGACCGCCGCCGAGAAGGCCAGATTCTCGGCCGGGGTGAGGTCGTCATACAGCCCGAGGGTCTGCGGCACATAACCGATACGCTGGCGGGTCCGGCGGGACGGCGGCTCCCCAAAGAGGAGCACCTGCCCGCCCGAGGTCGCCAGCAGCCCCAGGAGCATCCGAATCAGGGTCGTCTTCCCGGCGCCGTTCGCGCCCAGCAGGCCGACCACCTCGCCCCCGCCGAGTTGCAGGTCAACCCCGTCCACGGCGGTGAAGTTCCCGAACCGCCTGCTCACCCCCACGCACTGCGCCAACGCCCCCGTCATCACGACCCGCCCCCCTCCGGCTCGCCGCTCGCGGCCCCCGCGGCGGCCAGCTCACGCGCGAGGATGGCGACCGTGACCGCGTCCTGCAGATCAGGCGCCACCGGCCGCCCGGTCTCCCGCGCCTCATCCGACTCTTCACGGATTTTGGTCATGATCGCGTCCGGTTTGTCCTGGTTCTGGGGACGCAAATCCGTGATAAGTGGGCTCGGGCCGCCGGGCGGGTCCCAGATCCGCCAACGGCCGCCGCGCCGCCACGCCCGCCGGCGCGCATCACCTTCCGGCCGGGCGTCGCTCACCCGCAGCGCGCCGGGCATGGCCGCGATGATCTCCTCGGGGGTTCCGGAGGCCAGCTCCCGGCCGGCATCCAGGGCGAGCACGTCCAGCGCACGCTCCGCCTCGTCCAGATAGCTGGTCGCGAACACGACGGCCGCCCCGTTGGCGGCGGCCCGGGCGATCAGCCACCACAGGTCGGCCCGGCTGACCGGGTCGACGCCGGTGGTCGGCTCGTCCAGCACCAGCAGGTCGGGCTGGTGCAGCATCGAGGCGATGACGCCGAGCTTCTGCCGCATCCCACCGGAGAGCCGTCCCGCCAGCCGGTCGCGGGCGCCGGACAGGCCGGCCCGCTCGAGGAGTTCGGCGCCGCGCTCCCGGGCGACGGCCACCGGCAGCTGGTAGGCGGTGGCACGGAAGGCCAGGTTCTCGTCCACCGACAGGTCCGGGTAGACCCCTGAACCGGCGGACAGATACCCGATCCGCAGCGCCGGGGGCAGCCGGACCCGGCCGCTGGTGACCGCGAGCACCCCGGCCAGGCAGCGCAGCAGCGTGGTCCGGCCCGCCCCGTCACCGCCCACCACCGCGCTGACCCGGCCGGGCACCGCGCGGAAGGTGACGTGGTCGAGCGCCAGCTTGTCCCCGTACCGGACGCACGCCTCCTCGGTCCCCCACCAGTCCTGGGCAGCAACGGCGGTGGAGCCGGCCCCGGAGCCCGGTGACGGCACGGTCATCGTCCGCCCCCCGCGCTCCCGGGCCCGGCCTGGTCGGCTGGGCCAGCCTGGCCGGGGTCGGCCGGGCCGGCCGCCGCCGGGACAGCGGGGCCGGCGCTTGTCTCGGCGCCGGCACGCTTCTCCGCCCCGGCACGCTTCTCCGCCCCGGCGCCCTGCTCCGCCCCGGCGCCCGTCTCCTGCCCGCCGGCCGCCTTCTGCCCGGCCCGGCCGGCCTCGACCGCAGCCGGCTGCGGCGCGGCGGGCGCGCGGCCCCGGCCCCGGCGCGGCGCGGCGGGCGCGAGGAAGGAGCGGAACCGCAGGCTGGCCAGCGTGAACACGATCAGGCCGAGCAGGGCAAGGAAGACGAAGGGCTGCCAGAGCGGGCCGATCGGCTCGGCCCGCAGCATCACGCCCCGGGAGATCTCGTTGAAGTAGGTCAGCGGGAGGATGTAGGAGATCCAGCGCACGCCGATCGCGATCGAGGACAGCGGGAAGATCAGCCCGGACAGCAGCACCTGCGGCAGCATGACCATCACGGACAGCTGGATGGCCTGGCCCTGGTTCTCCGACACGCTGGATATCAGCACCCCCAGGCCCAGGGTGACGAAGAGGAACAGCAGCGCGCCGAGCCCGAACACGGCGTAGGAGCCCCGGAACGGGACGCCGAAGACGGCGACGCCGATCGCCAGCACGATCGCGAGGTCGAGGCAGGCCACGACGAAGTACGGGGTGATCTTGCCGAGGAAAACGTCCCGGGGGCGCAGCGGCATCACGGCCAGCTGTTCCAGCGTCCCCGTCTGCCGCTCGCGGACCACCCCAAGGCTGGTGATGATCGTCCCGATGAAGACCAGGATCACCCCGCACAGACCGGGGATCATGATGTACGAGGTCTTCAGTTCAGGGTTGTAGAGGACCGTCACCTGGGGCCGCTGGCCAGGGTTGCCGGATGTCCGCTCCGCCAGCGCCTTCTCCTGAACGGCGGCCAAGGCACCGAGCGCGGCCTTGGCCGAGAACAGCTGGCTCCCGTCGATCAGCACCTGCGTCGGCCCGCTGCCCGTGATCACCGCGACATCGGCGCCATCTGTGTTGTTGCGGAGCTGGGTCTGGGCCCAGGCCCTGCCCTCGCCCGGCGCGGCGGCCACCAGGTCGAAGGGCTTGCCCAGGCTATGCACCAGGGCCGCTGCCTGCGGCCCGGCGGCGACGGTCGGGATCTTCGAGACGTCGAAGCTCGCCGCGTAACCGAACACGATGAGCAAGATCACCGGCAACACGATCATCATCGCCAGCGTGCGCCGGTCGCGCCGCAGCTGCCGGAACTCCTTGACGATCATCGCCCACATGCGAACTCCCTGACGCCGGGCCGCGCGTCGGGGCCGTCTCGGGCGCCGCCGGGCCGCGCGGCAGGATCTCAACGCACGTTGAATTCTACGCACGTTGAATTCCGGCGGTCAACGCCTTGCCGGGCAGGATGCGGGATTGGTGCTAGCAGGGGGGCACGTGACGAATCTGGCAACCCCGGCCTCGCCGACGAGGCCCGGCGCCTACGTCCCTCCGGCGCCGCGCGCGGGACAATCTTGAAGCTGCAGTTCTTTGCGCCCGCCGTGGTGAGGGAGGCCCGTATGCGGATCGATCTTGGCGATGTGAATCTCTGGTTCGATGTGTCCGGGCCATCGGTTGTTCCCCGGGGCGACACGGCGGTGGAACGCCCGACTCTGGTGGCCGTTCATGGTGGTCCGGGCCTGGATCACATCAACACGAAGCCAGGGCTGGCGCCGCTCGCCGAAAGCGTTCAGGTCCTGTTCTACGACCAGCGGGGGCACGGCCGCAGCGACCACAGCACCGCCGGGTTCTGGAACCTGCCGACCTGGGCCGATGACCTGCGGCGGCTGTGTGACGCGCTCGGGCTGGCCAGGCCGGTCGTGCTGGGCAGCAGCTTCGGCGGTTTCGTTGCCCTCACCTACGCCGGGCTGTTCCCCGGCCACCCGGGCGGCATCATCTTGGCCAATACGACCGGGGGGCGCACCGATGACCGGCGCAGCGTTGAGATGTTCCGCCGCCTGGGCGGTGACCAGGCGGCTGCCGTCGCCGAGCGCGACTTTGCCGAGCTGACCGAGGAGTCGGCCGCCGAGTTCAACCGTGTCTGCCTCCCGCTGTTCAGCAGCAAGCCCGGATACGCCGAAGAGACCCGGCAGCAGCTCGCCCGGTCGATCCAGACCATCAATGTCAACCTGCAGTACTTCCGGCACGAGGCGCCGCGCTTCGACCCATGGAGCGTGCTGCCCGCGCTCAGATGCCCGGTGCTGATCCTCGCGGGTGAAGACGACCCGATCTGCCCGCTGCCTGTCGTTGAGGACCTGGCCCGGCAGCTCCCGGCCGGCACCACCCGTCTGGTGCGCCTGCCCGGCGCACGTCACGCCATCTTCCGCGACCGGCCCGACCTCGCCTTCCCGGCGATTGAGGAGTTCATCCGGCAGATCAAGGACGGCGAGTAAGCCCGTTGAACGCAGGCAACGGCCGTGCCGCCCAGATCTAGGCTCGGGACGGCAGGCCAAGCGCCAACCGGAACCAGGCCAGGTCGCTCGACAGCACCAGCCGGGGGTGGTGGCCATCTTCTCCGCGCGCCAGACTTACAACCACGCGTGGGAGCGGCGAGGCATCAGCGGCGGACCGCGCCGGTGACCAGCCAGGCAGTGCCGCGGGCCCGGAGCGTGAGCGTCACGAATCTGGCAGCCATCCAGAGGCTGAAGGCGAGCCACAGCGCGATCAGGCCGCCGCCCGCGACGTGCACGCACAGCGCGGCGGCGGCGAACACGGCCGTGGCCGCCAGGCCCGCCAGCGCGAGATAGTTCTGGTCCCCCGCCCCGATCAGCACTCCATCCAGGACGAACACCACGCCCGCGACGGGCTGCTGGACGGCCGCGACGAGCAGCACCGGCAGCAGCAGACCGGCCACGGCCGGGGTGACCGCGAACACATCCGGCAGGAACGGGCGCACCAGCAGCAGGAGCGCGCCGAACACCAGCCCGTAGACCGCACCCCAGCCAGTCATCCGGCGGGTGGCGGCCCTGGCCCCGGCGACGTCGCCCGCCCCGAGGTACCTGCCGGTGATGGCCTGGCCCGCGATCGCTATCGCGTCCAGGGCGAACGCCAGCAGCGTCCAGAGCCGGAACGCGATCTGGTGGGCCGCGATCGCGTCGTCGCCCATCCGGGCCGCCATCGCGGTGGTCACCACGAGCACCGCCTGCAGCGAGATCGTGCGCACTACCAGCGCCGCGCCCGCCACCGCGGCGGCCCGCACCCCGGCCCGGTCCGGCCCGAAGGCCACCCGTGCCCGCCGGGCGCCCCTGGCCACGATGGCGAGGTAGGCGGCGGCCGCGGCGTTCTGGGCGGCCACCGTGCCCCAGGCCGAGCCGGCCAGTCCCCAGCCCAGGCCGAGCACCAGGACCGCGTTGAGCACGATGTTCATCAGGTTGGCGCCGACGGCGACCGCGAGCGGCGTGCGGGTGTCCTGCAGCCCGCGCAGCACGCCCGTGCCCGCCAGCACGCCGAGCATGGCGGGCGCCCCGAGCAGGCTGATGCGCAGGTAGGTGACCGCGCCCGCGGTGACGCCCGCCGACGCGCCGAAGAGGTGGATGATCGCCGGGGCGAGCGGCCAGCCGGCCGCGAGCACCACCACGCCGATCGCGCCGGCCAGCCACAGCCCGTCGATGCCCTGCCGGATGGCCGCCGCCCGGTTGCCGGCCCCCAGCTGCCTGGCCACCGCCGCGGTGGTCCCGTAGGCCAGGAAGATCGAGATACTGACCAGCGTGGTGAGCGCCTGGCTGGCCACGCCCAGGCCGCCCAGCGCCGTGGTGCCGATCCGGCCCACGATGGCCGCGTCGGCGAGCAGGAACAGCGGCTCGGCGACCAGGGCGCCGAACGCCGGCACCGCCAGCCGCAGGATCTCCGCGTCGTGCGGGCTGCGGGTAAAGGTGATCCGCCGCGGACGCGGCCGGCGGCCACCGGCCACCGTGTCCCGGGAGGCGGCGGGATCCATGACCGAGAGTCTAATCGCGAGCAATAAGTAATTGCGAATAACTTGCATTAGTGGGCCGCCGCGCCGGATTGGCCGGGGCCCGCCGGATCTGATCGGATGGAGGCATGCCACGCACCACGCGGCATCGCGGCCGGTGGACCATCGTCAACCGCATCGCGTCGGCCTGGCACTACCTGCCGGTCGAGGTCCCGGCGGGATCATGCGGGCTGCGGGTGGAGCTGGAGTACGACCGGTCGGCCGCGGTCCTGGACCTGGGCTGCACCGGGCCGGCCGGCTTCCGCGGCTGGTCGGGCGGCGCGCGGCGCTCGTTCGTGATCGCCCCGGATGCGGCGACACCCGGCTATCTGGCCGGCGAGCTGGAACCCGGCACCTGGCAGATGATCATCGGCATCCACCAGCTGTCCCCCGAGGGGGTGGACTACCGGCTGGCGGCGGAGGTGAGCAGCAGGACGGGCGAGCTCCGGCCGGAGCCGCCGCCCGCCCCGCCGCCGCCGCTGCCGCCCGGGGAACGCCCCCCGCCCAGGCAGCTGCCGTCCCGTCCCGGCCGGCGCTGGCTGGCCGGCGACCTCCACACCCACACGGTGCATTCGGACGGGGCACAGACGGTCGCCGAGCTTTCTCGTTTTGCCGCCGGATTGGGTCTTGACTTCATCGCGGTCACCGATCACAACACGGTCAGTCATCACCGTGAGCTTCCGGCCGCCGCGGCCCGGCACGGCATCACCCTGGTGCCCGGCCAGGAGGTCACCACCGCCGGCGGTCACGCGGGCGCGCTGGGCGAGGTCGGCTGGATCGACTTCCGTCTGCCCGCCGACTCCTGGCTGGAGCAGACCCGGCGGCGCGGCGGGCTGCTGTCGGTGAACCACCCAATCGCCGGGCACCTGAGCTGGACGCTGGCCATGCGGGAGCGGCCGCCGCTGGTCGAGGTGTGGCACTGGAGCTGGCTGGACAAGCGCTGGACCCTGCCGCTGGCCTGGTGGCTGGCCTGGGACCCGGACGCGGTCCCGGTCGGCGGCAGCGACTGGCACCGGCCGGGGTCCGACGCGCCGCCCGGGACGCCTACCACCTGGGTCGAGTGTGCCGCGGACGGGCCGGACGCGGTGCTCGACGGCCTGCGCGACGGGCGGGTGGCCATCTCCGGCCTGCGTGACGGCCCGGTCCTGCTGCGCTCCGGCGACGAGATGATCGCGGTGGACGCGGAGGGGACCACCCTGGCGGGCCCGGACGGGCCGAGGGCGCGGGTGCGGCGAACGCGGGAAAGCTTCCCCGCGGCGCCCGGCCACCACCGGCTGCTCGACGACGCCGGCGCCACCCTCGCCCTGACCCACTGAGCTGGACTACCTGTTACTCCCGGCGTCCGCGGACGCGCTCAGGCGGCGGGGGTGACCCGGAAGACCGGGTAACCGGGCGCGATCTCCAGCAGCTTGGCCTCGGGGGCGTCCGCGCCGACCCCGTCGAAGAACACGCCGACCTCGAACTTCCAGCGCTTGAGGTAGGCCCGCAGCACGCGCGGCTTGTCCGCGTCGGCCAGCTCGGTGGCGGTGAACGGCTCGGTGCGGCGGCCCACCCGCAGCTCGCCGCCGCCTGCGGCACGCATGTTGCGCACCCACTGCGTCTCGCCGCGGGGTGCGACCAGGTAACGCTCGCCGTTCAGCGTCAGCGGGTTCACCGGCGTGGTGCGCCACTCCCCCGACTTGCGCCCGCGGACGGCGAGGATCCGCGACCCCCAGATGCTGATCCCGGTGCGGGTCAGGGCGGCGACGGCCTCGTTGAACACGTTGGTGCTCCGGCCCGGCCGGACGTAGCGGGGCTCATTGCTGGTGGTCATGGCGGGGGTTCCCTTCTGCCGTTACTGCTTGAGTCTGCACTGCCCGCACCGTCTGCCTGCCTTCCGCCGGCTCCCGGATTTGCTTCCCTGCATTCCCTTGAGAGCACTGCTCTTGATTAAGAACAGCGTACTCGATCGAGCTCCAATGTCAAGAGCAATGCTCTCATATCAGTCTTCTGATCCAGATGTGGCCGCCCGTCCCCGCCCCCGGCGGGTACCCGGCATGATGGGGCGGGAACCCGAGGGAGTGCGCCGATGACAGTCACGCCGAGATGGGGCATCACGCTGCCGCTGCGGAGCATGCCGCTGGACGGGCAGCGGGACATCGTCGCCGGGCTGCCCGACCTCGGCTACACCGACGCCTGGTCATCCGAGCTCAACGGCGCCGACGCGTTCACCCCGCTGGCGCTGGTCGCCCAGTGGACGGACCGGCTGCGGCTGGGGACGGCCATCGCCGGGATCTTCACCCGCGGCCCGGCCCTGCTCGCGATGAACGCGGCCACCATGGCGGCCCTGGCGCCCGGCCGGTTCGTGCTCGGCATCGGCACCTCCTCCCCGGTGATCGTGGAGGCGTGGAACGGCATCGAGCTGGCCCGCCCGTACCAGCGCGCCCGGGACACGCTGCTCTTCCTGCGGGCGGCGCTGGCCGGTGAGAAGGTCAGCGCCGGGTACGAGAGCTTCGCCATCAGCGGCTTCCGGCTGGACCCGCCGCCCGCCGAGCCCCCCGGGCTCGCCCTCGCCGCGCTCCGGCCCGGCATGGTGCGGCTGGCCGCGTCGCTGGCCGACGGGGCGATCACCAACTGGCTCGCCCCGTCGGACGTGCCGACCGTGCGCGCCGTGGCCGGGCCGGACTGCGAGCTGATCGCCCGGGTGTTCGTCTGCCCGACGGCGGACGCCAGCGTCGCCCGGGAGGTCGGCCGGCGGCTGATCGCCGCCTACCTGACCGTGCCCGCCTACGCCGCCTTCCACGCCTGGCTGGGCCGCGGCGAGGTGCTGCGGCCCATGCAGGACGCGTGGGCGGCCGGGGACCGCAAGGGGGCGCTCGCCGCGATCCCCGACCACGTCGTGGACGAGCTGCTCGTGCACGGCCGGCCGGAGGACTGCCGGGAGCGGGTCGAGCAGTACCGGGCCAGCGGCCTGGACACCCCGGTCGTGATGGTGGTGCCCGCCCCGGGGGTGGACGAAGCCGACGCCGCGCGCCGGCTGGCCCCGGCGGGCTGAACGCGCCGGTGCCGCGGTGGACGCTGGCCCGGGTGGCCCTTATCTGCCGCGGCGGGGGCCTGCCGCGGCGGTCTGCCCGGGCCGTTCGGCGGCCACCGGTCCCGGCCGGGCCGGGACACGCGCGGTGACGGGCTTATCGGCGCGCCGACGCAGGGTGAGCATGACCAACCCGCCCAGCAGCAGCGCGATCGCGAGCACCACCGCAGTCAACAGGAAGCTGCCGCCGCTGGCATCTTGCAGGTAGCCGCCGATGTAGGGGCCGACGAAACCGCCGAGGTTGCCGATGGCGTTGATCAAGCCCATCGCGCCGCCGGCCAGCGCCACCGGCACGGCACGGGAGGCGCTGGCCCAGAACGGCCCGTCGTAGGCCAGGGCGCCTGCCATCGCGACACTGATCAGGACGATGGACAGCGCCGCGTACTGGCCGAGCGCGACCGAGAGGACCAGCGCCACCGCCCCGATGGCCAGCGACGCGGTCACGTGGATCGAGTACCGGCCGTTGCGGTCGGCCAGGTGGGCGTTCAGCCACAGCCCCCCGATGGCGAACACGTAGGGAATGGCGGTGACCACGCCCACCAGCAGGATCGAAGCCCCTATTGTCACCGTGACCAGGTGCGGCAGCCAGAGGTTGAGGCCGTAGAAGCCGACCTGGATGAGGAAGTACACCAGCACCAGGCGCCACACCACGCTGCTGCGGAACACCGCGCGGTACCCGGCGGACCGGGGTGCGTCTGCGTTCTCCCGTGCCAGCGAGGTCTCGATGTAGTCGCGCTCGGCCTGGCCCAGCCACGCCGCCTCCGACGGGCGGTCGGCGACCAGTCCCCACCACAGCGGGGCGGCGATCAGGAACGGTACGGCGCCCTCGATGAAGAACAGGGTGCGCCAGTCCCCCCACGTCAGAATCCAGCCGGATAGCGGCGCGGTGATGATCGAGGCAATGGCGATGTTCATGATCCAGAATCCGTAGGCCCTGGCCCGTTCCTGCGCCGGGAACCAGTGGCTGATCAGCACCAGGATGGCCGGCCAGATGCCGCCCTCGGCCACGCCGAGCAGGAACCTCACCGCCAGCAGCTGGGGGAAGTTCTGCACCAGGCCGGAAGCGACCGCGAACACGCCCCAGACCAGCACCATGATCCCGACGAACTTCTTCGCGCTCCACCGCTCCGCGAGGTGCCCGCCGGGTATCTGCAGCACCAGGTAGCCGATGAAGAAGATCCCTCCGGCCAGACCCTGCTGCGTCGTGTTGATGTGCAGGTCGTGTCCCATCCCGCTGAAGGCGAAGCCGATGTTGGTCCGGTCCATGAACGAGATGATGTAGACGACGATCGCCACCGGGATGAGCCGCGTCCAGCGCGACCGGCCAGCAGGCGCGGGGAGAGTTGCGGCGGTTGTCATGCTGATACTTCTTCCTGGGCGTTGACCAGTGGCCCCGCGTAGCCCGGTCCTACCTTGACCGGGCTCTATCTCGCCGCCCGGCGAGACGTGGTCACAGTCACGCGATCCCATATAGCAGACAGTTACGTCGCATCGCGACATGCGTCGCCTACCCGCGGACGGGCCGGTAAACGCGCCCGGCGCATATGAGCGCTTTGACAAGCGGGAAGAGGGCTACTCCAAAGTCGTCCTGCACCCCCACGCGTAGCAGAACGCGGCATCCGGCCGCGGGTGCCGCCGGCGCCGCCCGGGGGTTTATGCTGCGCTGCTGTGGCGGAGAACTTCGACCCGGTGGCGCATAACCGTGCCGCGTGGGACCGCGAGGTGGAGAGCGGCAACGAATGGACCAGGCCGGTCGGGAGCGATGTCATCGCCCGGGCTCGGGCCGGCGACTGGTCGGTGGTGCTCATCGGCTACCAGCCCGTGCCGCGCGACTGGTTCCCGGCCGAGCTGGCCGGCGTGGCCGTGCTGTGCCTGGCCTCCGGCGGCGGCCAGCAGGGCCCGGTGCTCGCGGCGGCGGGCGCGGACGTGACCGTGTTCGACAACTCGCCCCGGCAGCTCGGCCGCGACGAGGAAGTGGCCGCCCGGGAGGGGCTGGCGATCCACACGGTGCTTGGCGACATGCGCGACCTGGGCGCCTTTCCCGACGCGAGCTTCGGAGTGGTGTTCAACCCGGTGTCGAACTTGTTCTGCCCCGAGCTTGCGCCGGTCTGGCGGGAGTCGTTCCGCGTGCTGCGGCCCGGCGGCGTCCTGCTGGCCGGGTTCATGAATCCCGACGTGTACATCTTCGACGAGGCGGCACTGGAGCGAGACGAACTCGTGGTGCGTCACTCGCTCCCGTTCAGCTCCCTTGACCTGCCCGACGCCGAGCGGCAGCAGTATTACGGGGACGGCCCGGTCGAGTTCAGCCACTCGCTGACGGAGCAGATCGGCGGCCAGCTGGCCGCTGGCTTCACGCTCACCCATCTGGTCGAGGCGCCGCATCACCTCGACGCCACCGCACGGTACATGCCCGGCTTCATCGCCACCCGCGCCGTCAAGCCGGGCTGAGCCCGGCTGCGCGGACGCGCGCGGCGCTTACCAGGTGCCGGGGAGCGGGCTGCCGTACCAGGACTGGATGATCTGGTGGGCGATCGACACCGGCGGCGGCAGCAGCAGTGCGCCCGCCGCGACCTCGGCGGCCAGCTCGGCGCGGGTGAGAAAGCGCGCCTCGGCGATCTCCTCGTCGTCCACCGTGATCTGCTGCCCGTGCCCGGCATCGGCGCGGAACCCGAGCATCAGGCTCTGCGGCATCGGCCAGGCCTGGCTGCCGACGTACCTGATGCCGCTGACGGTGATCCCGGTCTCCTCCCAGACCTCGCGCGCCACGGTCTGCTCCGCCGACTCCCCCGCCTCGACGAAACCGGCCAGGATGGACACCCGCCCCGGCGGCCACATGCGGTTGCGGGCGAGCAGGCAGCGGTCCTCGTCGTCGGTCACCAGCATGATCACGGCCGGGTCGATGCGGGGGAAGTGCTCGCTGCCGTCCACCGGGCACCGCCGCATGTGCCCGGCTGGGGCCGGCACGGTCAGGGCGCCGCAGCGGGGGCAGTGGGTGTGGCGGGCGTGCCAGTTGGCCAGCGCCACCGCGTGGGTGAACAGCCCCGCGTCGCGGTCGCCGAGCAGCGTCGCAGCCTGCCGCAGGCTGGCGGGGCGCACCCCCGGCCCAGGCGCTGGCATGTCCGTGCCGGGCGGCGGCAGCGGGCCTGCGCCGAGCACGCCCGGCGGGCCGGCCACCCCGAAGTAGGCGGTCCCGCCGTCGTCGGTGCCCAGCAGGAAGCGCACCCCCGCCGGAGCCCGCGCGGGCGGCACCAGCACCAGCTCGGCGCCGCCGTCGCCGAACCGGATGAGCGCCTGGCCGTCGTCCAGCACCAGTACCCGGCTGCGGCCGTCGGCCCAGGCGGCGTCGACCCAGCCCGGGTCCTCACGCCGGGCGCTGGCCCGGTCCACTTCGCCGCGGGCCAGGACGAACCCGCCCAGATCCCCGGTGATCTCCCGCGCTTCCTGCTCGCGCACCGCGTCACTGCCCCCCGGGCCATCGGCCCCCACGCCACCGGCCGCCGCACCACCGGCCGCCCCGCCGCCGACTGCTGCGCCACCGGTCCCCGCGCCTCCGGCGCCCGCGCCACCGGCCGTCATGCCGCCATCCACAAGCCGCTGCCTTCAGCGCCCATCCAGCTCCGCCAGCTCAGGCCACAGATGGGCAACGGCCTCCGCGCCCTTGAGCAGCAGCGACATCTCCGCCCTCTCGTTGGGCGCGTGGATGCGGTCGGAGTCCAGGCCGACCGCCACGAACACCAGCGGCGCGCCCAGGATGTCGGCCAGGTCGGCCTCGGGACCGCTGCCTCCCTCCCGGGTGAACAGCACTTCGCGGCCGAACGCACGCTCCATCGCGCGCTTGCCCGCCTGAACCGCCGGTGACGCGATCGGTGAGAAGCACGGCCGCACGCCGGGGCCCTCGAAGGTGACCTCCGCCTCGATGCCGGGCGGGGTGTGCGCTGCCACATACGCCCGCAGCGCGGCGCAGACGTCGGCAGGCTCCTGGTCGGCAACGAGCCGGAACGAGACCTTCGCGTGTGCCTCGCGCGGCACGATCGTCTTGCCGCCCGGGCCGGTATGGCCGCCCCACATGCCGTTGACCTCGGCCGTGGGCCGGGCCCAGATCCGCTCCAGGGTGGTGTACCCGGCCTCGCCCACGGCCGCCTGGCTGTGACCGGCGTCGGCGAGCCAGTGCTTTTCCTCATAGGGCAGCCGCGCGAACAGCTCCCGCTCCTGCGGCGTGAGCGGCACCACCCGGTCGTAGAACCCGGGCACGGTGACCCGGTAGTCCTCGTCGTGCAGCCCCGCGAGCAGCGCGGCCATGGCGTGCAGCGGGTTGGGCACCCCGCCGCCGAAGGAGCCGGAGTGCAGGTCGGAGACCGGGCCCCGGAGCGTGATCTCCGCGCCGACGAGCCCGCGCATCCCCGTGCACATGGACGGCACGTCGGCGGCCCACATGGTGGTGTCGGACACGACGATCACGTCACAAGCGAGGCGATCGGCCCGCGCCCGCAGGAGATCGGCGAAGTGCGGCGAGCCGGATTCCTCCTCGCCCTCGATCAGCATCTTGATGGTGACCGGCGGGGCGGTGGCGCCGGCCGCCGCCAGGCAGGCCCGGACGCCGAGGCTGTGCAGCATCACCTGCCCCTTGTCGTCCGACGCGCCCCTGGCCAGCAGCTGGCCGTCCCGTTCGGCGGGCTCGAACGGCGGCGAATCCCACTCGGCCAGCGGCTCAACGGGCTGCACATCGTGGTGCCCGTAGACGCACACCGCCGGTGCGGCGGGGTCGGCGGCGGGCCAGCAGGCGAAGACCGCGGGCAGGCCCGGCGAGCCGGCGCTGCCGGTCTCCCAGACCTCCACCTCGGGGAACCCGGTGGCACGCAGGTGGGCGGCGAGCCACTCGGCGCTGGCACGCACGTCCTGGTGGTGACCGGGGTCGGCCGAGACCGAGGGGACGGCCAGCCACTGCTTCAGGTCAGCGAAGAAGTCACCTGCGTGCTGCTGGATGTAGTCACGGACGTCCATGACCGCTGACCGCCTCCTCACCCGGGTCCTGTTCCGGCACTCTAGCCGCGCGCCCGCGCGGCCGGCACAGCGGATCGGCCCAGAGCCGGGCCACGGCGGATCGGCCTGACCCTGATGTTCCTGCGGGCGCCCGCCAGCCGGGTCGGCTACTTCGTGTACCCGCCGGGCCCGTCAGCCCGGCTGCTGCTAACCCGGCCGGGCGGCGCGGAGCAGCAGGTAGTCGATGATCCGGTGCCGCCACAGGAGCTCCATCTGCCACAGCATGACGCGGGCGGCCGCGCGGTGCCCCAGGGGAGCGGACGGTGAAGCCGAGAGCCGGTCCGCGATGACCCGGAGTGCGGGGGCGATGACGCGATCGCCGCACCGCGTGACCTCCACGTCCACCAGGCCAGCCGCGCGGGCGGCCGCCGCGATCTGCCCGGCGGTCATCGCCGCGCCGGGACGGAGCCCGAACACCCGCAGCTGGGCCAGGCCGGAGGCCAGCTCGGCGGGACTCCGTGGCCATCGCTCGGTCGAGATGTCGGTGATGCTCAGCACGCCGCCGGGCCGCAGCACCCGGTAACACTCGGCGAAGAAGGCGCGGCGGGACCGGAAGTGGAACGCCGCCTCCACGCTGATCAGCCCATCGGCGACCCCGTCGGTCAGCGGCAGCCGGGCCGCGTCGCCGGCGACCGGAGCCGCCCCGGCCTCCCGCAGCCGGTCACGCCCGGCCGCCAGCTGCCACTCGGCGATGTTCACCGCGACCAGCCGCCGCGGGGCGACGCTCTCGGCGATCAGCGGATCCTGGGTTCCGAGGCCGTTCCCGACGTCAACGGTGACGCCCCCGGCGGGCAGCGCCGACGCCACCGTCTGGATGAGCCGGCGGCAGGCGGCCTCCGCCTCGGCCTCCGTGCCGGGGCCCTCCCACAGCCCCAGGTTCAGCCAGCCCGGCGCCAGCGCGAGGAAGCAGCCGGACCCGAGGCTCTCGTAGACCCGTGCGGCCGGGTTGGTCCCCTGCCGGATCATCGCCGCGACGTGCCGCAGGTGCTGGCCGTTCCACCCGGTGGCCCGCCAGGCCCGTTCGGCGGCCCGCAGGCCCGCCCCGGCGATCGCTGCCGGAGTCCGCCCTGGCGGCGCCGTCATGGCCGTGGGGCGGCCGGCTGTGGCCGCACGATGCCCGTGCTCCGGGCCGGTGCTGGGTGCCGCCGGCCTGGTACGCCGATGGCAATCAGCGGCTTGCAGCCGTCCATCCAGGCCCTCCTCTCGCCGGGCCGGGGCCCAGGCGCGGTGCCTGGCCCGCAGGCTCTCCCGCGGGGCTCCGGTCACCGCCCTGGCGGGTGTGAATCCGAGGGCGTCCCGGGCCCGCCGCACCGGCCTTCCGCCCGGTAACTACCCAGAACGCGTGTGAAACGGCCGCTATAAAGAGATGCAAAGGCGCCGGAGTCCTGTCGCAGAACAGGAGTTACCTTGGCTGACGGTGACGGTGACGGTGACGCTGTTGTTGGCCGGCTGCGTGTCCGTACCCGTCATGGCGATGGCCGCGGTGTTGCCGAACGCCCCGGCCGCCGTCGGGGTCGCGGAGAACGTGATGTTGGACTGCTGCCCGACGTCGAGGTTCCCGATGTCGCAATGGACGCTGTTGGCGGCAGCGTTCGCGGCACACGTTCCGTTGTCGATGGTGAGGGTGCTGCCCAGCACGATCGCCGCCGACAGCGCGGATTGCCCCCCAAGCCGGGACGTCTGCCCACCATTCAGATCGGGCTGCCACCTGGCCTGATGAAAATGACGGGATGTCCGCCGACATTGATCTGCGAATGCCTACAGCAAGGACCCGAGCAGCCAGGGCCTTGGTGGTGGCTAACCCGGCTGAGCTGGAATGCTCTCGATGAGCGCGGCCAGCCCGGCCTCGTCGAGCAGGTCCGCGGGCCGCAGCGTCAGGTCCTCGCGCACGTAGTAGAACGCGGCCCGCACCTGGTCGAGCGGTACCTGGGCCAGCCCGGCCCAGGCCAGCCGGTAGGCGGCGAGCTGGACCGCCGCCACCCGCCGTTCCTGGTCCGAGGCGGGCGGCTGGCCGGTCTTCCAGTCCACGACGTCGTACCCGCCGTCGCCCGCGTCGCCGAACACGGCGTCGATCCGCCCGCGCACCGCCCGGCCGGCGATCAGCGTCTCGAACGGCACTTCCACCTCCACCGGCCAGCGGCCGCCCCACTCCCCCGCCTCGAACCGCTCCCGCAGTAGCGCCAGATCGCCCGCGTCGCCGTCGTCGGCGGGCTCGTCGGCGGCGCCGAGCAGGTCGGTCGAATCGATCAGCCGCTGCTGCCCGAACCGTTCCTCCAGCCACTGGTGGAAAGCGCTGCCCCGGCGCGCCTGCGGCGCGGGCGGGCGGGGCATGGGGCGGCGGATCTGGCGGGCGAGTTCGGTCGGGTCGGCGGCCATCGTGACCAGCGACGACACCGACAGCCGCCCGGGCAGCGATACCGCCGAGGCGGCGTCGCCGCGCCGCTCCTCACGCTCGGCGAGCAGGAGCGCGGTGTCCCGCTCCCACGCCTCGGCCACCGCCCGGTCCCTGTCGGTGAGCGGGCCATCGCGGCTGGGAGCTCCGGCCCGGGCGGCGTTGACCAGCGCCGCCGCCTCGCGGACGGCCTCGTAACGCGGCCCCTCCGGGGATGCCGGCCAGGGCACGGGCACCGGCTCGGCCAGCGCCGGGTTCGTGGCGTCTTCCCCGGGCGGCGGTGCCCATCGCTTCACGGTCCCCGCGCCGGCCTCGCACGCGGCCCGGATCTCATCCAGGAACAGCGAGGGGCCGAGCGGGGAGACGCCCTCGGCCCACCAGTAGCCGGTGCAGGCCACCCAGAACGCCGCCCGGGTCACTGCCACGTACGCCAGCCGCCGTTCCTCCGCCAGCTCACGCGCCGCGCAGGCGTCGTTGAAGGCCGCCAGCGACTCGGCGGTGAGGTAGGGCAGGGCCGGCAGGTCGTCCGCGTCTCCCCGCAGGCCGAACGGGAGCAGCCGCGGGTTCTCGGTCCACCGGGTGCTGGCCACCGGCCGGGCGGGAAAGACCCGCGCCTTCGCCCCGGCGGACAGGCCGGGCACGACCACCGCCGGCCACTGCAGGCCCTTGGCCGCGTGCACCGTGGTCAGGGTGACGGAGTTCGTCCCGCTCGGCCGGCCCGATTCCAGGCCGAACTCCTCGGCCTCGGCGGCCGTCAGGTAGGCGAGGAACGCCCCGAGCGTCGGCTCCTCCTGGTCGTCGGCGAACGTGGACGCGGCATCCGCGAACGCGTCGAGGTCGGCGCGCGCGGCGGCCGGGTCGCGCCACGGCTGGGCCGCCACCTCGACGTCCAGCCCGAGCACCCGCTCGACCTCGCCGACCAGGTCGGGCAGGGGCCGGTCGGTGTGCGCGCGCAGCGTCCGGAGCTCCGCGGCCAGCGCGGTGAACCGCGCGAAACCAGCCGCCGAGTACGCGGCGGCGGGGCCCAGGTCATCCAGGGCCTCCACCAGGCTCCCCTGCTCAGCGGTCAGGTCGGTCACCGCCAGGGCCAGAGGATCATCATGCTTAACGTTTCCCCGGGGCTGGCCGGCTGCCCCTGCCGCCCCACCTTCGGGGCCGGCCGGGCCGGCCGCCGTGGCGGAGGGCCCCGGGCCAGCACCGTCGGGGGTGGCGTTGCCCCGGCCCGCGCGTTCCCCGGGGTCCCGGGCGGCGCGGTGCTTGCGGATCAGGTCACGGGCCCGCCTGCCGAGTGCCACCAGGTCGCGCGGCCCGATCCGCCACCGCGGGCCGGTCAGCAGCCGCGCCAGCGAGCTGGACGCGGCCGGGTCGTACAGCACCCGCAGGGTCGCGACCACGTCGGCCACCTCGGGGACGGTGAGCAGCCCGCCCAGGCCGACCACTTCGACCGGGATCCCGCGCGCCTCGATGGCGGCCCGCAGCACCGGGAACTGGGACCGCTTGCGGCAGAGCACCGCGATGTCGGCCGGGCGGATGCGGGCGCTGTCGTGATCGGGCCAGGGGCCCCCGTCCGGGGCCGTGCCCGGCGGCAGGTCCAGCAGCCCCTCGATCTGTGCCGCGGCCCAGGCCGCCTCGTCCGCCGCGGTGTCCAGCAGGGCGCAGACCACCCGCCCCCGCCCGGCCCGCCGCGGGGGCGGGACCAGCCGCGGCACCTGCGGCGCCTCGGCGCGCAGCCCCTGCTGCAGGGCGGCGGCGGCGTCCAGCACGCGCCCGGTGTTGCGGAAGCTGGTGGACAGCTGCCTGACCTGGGCCGGCCGGGCGCCGCGCGTGCCCGGGCCGTTCCCGTTCCCGCTGGCCACCGGGAAGTCGGCGACGAACCGTCGCAGGTTGCCGGCGCTGGCGCCGCGCCAGCCGTAGATCGACTGGCAGGGATCGCCGACGGCGGTGACCGGATGACCGCCGCCGAACAGGGCCTGCAGCAGCACCAGCTGGGCGTGGCTGGTGTCCTGGTACTCGTCGAGAAGCACGACCTGGTAGCGGGCGCGCTCGATCGCCCCGACCTGGGGATGACGGCTCGCGATCCGCGCCGCCAGCGCGACCTGGTCGCCGTAATCGATCACTTCCCGGGCGGCCTTGGCCTGCGCGTAGGCGGCCACGATCGGCAGCAGCTGCTCCCGGGTGCGCTGGCATGCAGTGATCTTCCTGACCAGCGCGGGCACCCGGCCGGGAAGGGTCTGGCAGGCGGTGTCCAGCCACCGGCCGACCTGGTGCACATCGGCCGGGGTGCGCAGGTGCTCGGCGAGCTCAGCGGCGAGGTCGAGCACCGCCGCGGTCACCCATTGCGGGGCGCGGTCGATCGCGTCCATGGGCCCGCTGTAGGCGGCGACCACCCGGGCCGCGATCTGCCATGCCACCGCCGGGGTGATGAGGCGCAGCGACGGCTCCAGCGCCTCGCGCAGCGCGTGGTCGGCGACGAGCCGGGCGGCGTAGGCGTGGTAGGTGGACACGATCGGCTCGCCCTCGGGGGCGTCCTCGGCCGCGGGGCTGCCCGGCCCCGCCGGGCCCGTATCTGCCCGCAGGAGCCCATCGCGCGGCAGCAGATCGTCCAGAGAGCTACCGCCGGGAGGCGCACCGCCCAGGGAGGCACCTACGGGCGCGCCGCCCAGGGAGGCGTCAACGTGCGCGCCGTCCGCGGACGCGCGGCCCGGGGACGCGCCACGCTGGGACGCCCCGGTCGGCGGCTGCCCCGGCCCGGCCGGCGCCGCCGGGCCCCCGGCCAGGCCCGCCCGCCGCAGGGCCGCCAGCCTGGTCCGGACCCGCTGCCCGAGCTCGGCGGCGGCCTTGCGGGTGAAGGTGAGGCCGAGCACCCGCTCCGGCGCGACCATGCCGTTGGCGACCAGCCAGACCAGCCGGGCCGCCATGGTCTCGCTCTTGCCCGAGCCGGCGCCGGCGATCACGGCCAGCGGCTCCAGCGGCGCGGCGATCACGGCCGCCTGCTCGCCGGTCGGCTCGGGCAGGCCGAGCAGCATCGCCAGCTGGGCGGGGCTGTACCTGGCCTGCGCCGTCATGGGGTCACCTGCTCCCCCGACACGTGCGCCGGGCAGCTGGAGGCGACGGGGCAGTTGCGGCAGCCCGGGTTCAGCTTGGCCTGGAACAGCGGCCCCGCCATGCCCGCGGCCACGGTCTCGACCAGTTCCCGCGCCCAGCCCGGCTCCGGGTCGTGGGCCAGCGAGCCCTGCGGCTGCACCCGGACCTGCGCGGCCAGGCTGGCCTTGCCGACCTGGACGAGTTCCGCGCCGCCGGGCTCGGTCAGGCCGAACCGCTCGAACGCGCCGAGCATGACCGCGAGCTGGTACACCCCGAGCTGCGGGTGCCGGTCCAGGTCGGTGGCTGGCACCGGGGCCGAGCTGGTCTTCAGGTTGACCACGATCGCCCTGCCCTCGGCGTCGCGTTCCAGCCGGTCCACCCGGCCGGTGATCTCCACCGCACCGACCTGGGCGCGCACGCTCTCCTCGTAGGCGACCAGATCCCGCGGATTCTGCCGGTGCCAGGCCAGGAACTTGCTCACCATCTGGTGGGCCAGTTCCCGCTGCTTCTCGCTGTACCAGGCGCTGCCGAAGTCCAGGTGATGCCAGACCTCGTCGATGCGCTCCCCGATCAGGTCGTCGGCGGCGCCCTCGGCGGCGAGCACGGCCGCGGCGTGGATCATGATGCCGAAGTGCCGGACCACGTCCACCGACCGGCCCCGGCGGCCACCTCCAGCAGCCAGCGCAGCCCGCAGCGGGTGAACGACTCCACCTGCGACGGCGAGACCCGCATCAGCGCGGAGCCGGACGGCTGAGCGGTGAGCGGACCGAGCCGGGCGGCCAGCGGGCCGATGTCAGACGCGGTGGTGAGCTGGTACCAGTGGCCGGGGTCGGCGCCGCGGACCCCGGCCTGCGCCAGCCGGGCCAGCTGGGCGGCGGCCGCCTGGCGCAGCGCGAGCGGCCGCCGCCGGTCGGCGGCGGCCCGCCGCAGGTCGGCGGTGAGCGCGGGCAGCGACAGCCAGCGCAGATCCGACCCGGACATGTGCTCGATCTCGATCTCGTCGCCGGCCAGCTCGGCCAGGAAGCGGGAGGGGCGTTCGTCGCTGTCATCCCCGCCGGCGGCGGTCACCACCAGCATCCGGCGGGCGCGCGTTGCGGCGACGTAGAACAGCCGGCGCTCCTCGCTGAGCAGCTTGGACGCGAGCGCGGCGGCAGCGGCGTCGGTCCCGGCGACCTGCCCGTCCCCCCGACCGCCGTGTCCACCAGCTCGTCCATGCCGAGCAGCGACGACCGCAGCCGCAGGTCCGGCCAGATGCCCTCCTGGACCCCGGCCACCACCACGACGTCCCACTCCAGGCCCTTGGCCCGGTGCGCGGTGAGGATGCGGACGGCGTCACCGGCTGGCGCGCGGCCCGCCAGCGTGTCGCCCGGGATTTCCTGGCCGGACAGGCTGTCCAGAAAGAGCGAAGCCGACCCGGGCGGCAGCCGCTCGGTGAAGCGGGTGGCGGCCTCGAACAGCGCGACCGCGGCGTCGAGGTCGCGGTCGGCGGCGGCGCCGCGGGTCCCGCCCGCCGCGCTCGCCGCCTGCCACTCCCGGGCCAGGCCGGAGGCGTGCCACACCGCCCACAGGGTGTCCTGCGCGTTGCCGTTGCTCGCGGTGTCGCGGGCGAGCGCCAGCAGGCCGGCCACCCGCCGGGCCGCGTCCGCGGCCAGCCCATCGATCAGGGTGAGCTCGCGCGGGTCGCGGAGGACGGCAGCAAGCGGCTCTTCCGTCGTCTCCTCTCCCGCGTCCTGCGCGGCCGCCCGCAGCGCCCGGCGGAGCCTGCGCAGGCCGAGGGCGTCGCTGCCGCCCAGCGGGCCGGTCAGCAGCTGCGCGGCGGCGTCCTCGTCGAGCGTGCCCGGGCGCAGCGCGCACCGCAGGAGCAGCAGCAGTGGCCGCGCCCCCGGCTCGGCCGTGAGGGGCAGCTCGTCTCCCGCGACCACGGTCGGCACCCCGGCCGTCATCAGCGCGCGGCGCAGCAGCGGGACCTGGTGGGTCACCGACCTGACCAGGACCGCCATCGACGACCAGGGCACGACGTCATGCAGGTGCGCGCGGCGCAGCACGTCGGCGACCACGGTGGCTTCCTGGCTGGCGCTGGAGGCGATGATGACCCGAACCAGCCCGGGCGGGACCGATGGCAGCGGGCCCAGGTCGCGGTGGCCGCCCGGCGTCGGCCGGCAGCCTGCTGGCCACCCGCCGGGACGCCGCCAGCAGGACGGTCCCGCTGCGCCGGCAGGTCCGCAGCGCGATGACCCGGGCGGGCCGGTCGTCGGCGTGCGGAACCGGTCGGGGAAGCGCGTGATCGCGCTGACGTCCGCGCCCCGGAAGGCGTAGATCGACTGGTCGGGGTCCCCGACCGCGATCAGCTCCCTGCCGTCGCCGGCCAGGGCGTGCAGCAGCTCCTCCTGGCCGGGTCGGTGTCCTGGTACTCATCCACCAGGACCACGTCGTAGGCCTTGCGCTCCCGCTCCCTGACCGCGCCGCGGGACAGCAGCGCCGCGGCGATCCTGATGATCTCCGCGTAGTCGTAGGCCGGGACCGGGGCCAGGTCGAACCGCGCGTCGTACCGGGCCAGGAAGCCGCCCGCGGCCTCCCAGTCGTCCGGCCTCGCTGCGCCGCCCAGCCGGGCCAGCCGCGGCCGTCCAGCCCGCGCTCCGCCCCGCGCAGCAGGAAGTCCCGCAGTTCCGCGGCGAAACCGCGGGTAGCTAGCGCGGGCCGCAGCCGCTCCGGCCAGCGCGCGCCGCCGTCCTCGGCCTCGCCGCGCAGCAGGCGCCGGACCTCCAGCAACTGCTCCGGGCCGGACAGCAGCCTGGGCGGCTCGTCGCCGGCCAGCGCGAACTCGCGGCGCACCAGCGCGTACGCGTAGCTGTGGAAGGTCAGCGCCAGCGGCTCGCGGGTGGTCCGGTGCAGCCGGGCGGTGATCCGCTCCCGCAGTTCCTCCGCGGCCTTGCGGCTGAAGGTGAGGACGAGCACCCGCTCCGGGTCGATCCCCGGTTGGTGATGCGGTCCACCACGGTCTCCACGATCGCGGTGGTCTTCCCCGTGCCGGGCCCGGCCAGGACGAGCAGCGGGCCCCCACGTGGTCCACGACGGCCTGCTGCGCCGCGTCCAGTACCGGGGCCCCGTCCCCGCCCTGGCGAGCGGACGAGGTGATAGGCGGGGATTGCCTGTCATCTCCGTACGGCATTCCAGCAGATGCCTCTGACATCCCGGGGCTGTTTGCCGAGTCGGCGCGGCGTTTCCCGGCGCAGGCTTGACATGGCCCAATCTGTAA
>CAWIGE010000016.1:0-44981 GCA_963835425.1 uncultured Actinomycetes bacterium
TCAACCCGGCGAAATCGCTCGCGCTGGAATTGGCCGGGACCCTGCCGATGATCTGGGGCAGCACCCCGCTGGCGGGCGTGGCCGCCTACCGGTTCGGCTGCCAGCTCAGCGAGAACGCCAAGTACCCGGCGGTCACCGGGGCCCTGCCCGAGGCCAACCACAACCAGGTGGTCACGTTCGACGGGCCGTTCGCGGCCGGCCTGGACGGGCCGGGGGAGCGTCGGCCTCGAGACGGCGCGGCGCGGTGGTCCCGCTGCGGCTCGTGCTGCTGCGGGACAGCCAGGAGCATCCGCAGGTGGCCCGCCGCCGGGAGGAGTCGGCCCGGCTGGCGGAGGAGCGGGGCATCGGCGTCACCGAGCTGGCCGCCGCCGACGGCGGCCCGCTGGAGCGGCTGGCCAGCCTGGTCCAGCTGATCGACTACGCCACGGTGTACCTCGCCATCGTGCTGGGCATCGACCCGGGGCCGATCGCGGCTATCGATGAACTGAAGGCACGCATCGCGTAGGAAGTGGTCGCCCATCAGCAGCAACTCCGGCCACGGTCAGCAGGCCTGCGGGCGGTCCTGGCCGCGCTGGCCGCCAACCTGGGCATCGCGGCCACCAAGTTCGTCGCGTTCGTCATCACCGGCTCGGCGTCGATGCTCGCCGAGTCGGTGCACTCGGTCGCCGACAGCGCCAACCAGGCACTGCTACTGCTCGGGCGGAGCCGGGCGGCGCAGGCCAGACCGAGGAGCACCCGTTCGGGTTCGGCCGGGAGCGGTACTTCTACGCGTTCATGGTGGCGGTCGTGCTGTTCACCGTCGGTGCCGTGTTCTCGGTGTACGAGGGCATCCACAAGATCACCCACCCGGAGCCGGTGCAGTCGCCGGCGGTCGCGTTCGTCGTGCTCGGCGATCGCGATCGTCCTGGAGAGCTTCTCCCTGCGCACCGCCGTGCGGGAGTCGAGCCAGGAGCGCGGCGGCGGCAGCTGGCTCGCGTTCATCCGCCGGGCCAAGGCGCCGGAACTGCCCGCCGTCCTGCTGGAGGACATGGCCGCGCTGGCCGGGCTGGTCTTCGCCACCGTGGGCGTGGCGCTCGCGGTGATCACCGGCAACGAGGTCTGGGACGGGGCCGGGTCGCTGGCGATCGGCATGCTGCTGGCCTGCGTCGCGGTGATCCTGGCGGTGGAGACGAAGAGCCTGCTCATCGGCGAGTCCGCCAGCGCCGAGGCGGAGCGGGCGATCGTGGCCGCGCTGGAGGCGGGCGCCGAGGTGGAGCGGGTCATCCACCTGCGGACCCTGCACATGGGCCCGGAGAGCCTGCTGGTGGCGGCGAAGATCGCGGTCCGCGGGTCCGACCGGGCCGAGGCGGTCGCGGCCGGAATCGACGCGGCCGAGCGGCGGGTCCGGGCCGCGGTGCCGATCGCTGGGATGATCTACCTGGAGCCCGATCTGTACCAGTCATCGCGCGCGGACGAGACTGATCCGGCCGTCCGCGCGGTCCGCCGCCCGCCGCGGCGATGACAGCCAGGTCACAATCCGCCGGGCCCGGCGAGGCCCCCGGTGCGAAGGGGGACAGCAACCGTGTTCAAGCCCGATTACCCCGTCCGCACCCCGCGGCTGCTGCTCCGGCCGTTCACGCCGGATGACCTTGACGCGCTGCATGAGTTCCACCGGCTGCCCGAGGTCGCCCGCTACCTGTACCACGAGCCAAGGAACCGGGCCGAGGTGAGCGTCCTGCTGCAGGGGAAGATCGCGGCCAGCGCTCTCCCCGCCGAGGGCAAGGCGCTCTGCCTGGCCGCCGAGCTGGCCGCAGACCGGCGGAGCTCGTGGGGGACTGCACGCTGTTCTGGCTGAGCCGGGTCCACCAGCAGGGCGAGATCGGGTTCATCTTCCATCCCGCCTTCCAGGGCCGCGGGCTCGCCACCGAGGCGGCGGGGGCGCTGCTGCGGCTCGGGTTCGAGGGCCTCGGCCTGCACCGGATCATCGGCCGGTGCGACGGCCGCAACCGCGGTCCGCCCGGGTCATGGAGCGTAACGGCATGCGCCGCGAGGCGCACCTGGTCGAGAACGAGTTCGTCAAGGGCGAGTGGACCGACGAGCTGATCTACGCGATCCTGCGCCGCGAGTGGGAGGCGTCCGCCCCGGCGCGAGGCTGAGCAGCCGCAGCGCCCGCTCCTTCTCGAACTCCAGCGCCCGGGCGGGCAGCGGGCGGATCCGCCCGATCCGGCGCGCCGAGCTCGGCCACCTCCGCCCGGACGCCGGGCTCGGTCAGCACCCGCAGGCCGAACGCCAGCGCGGCGGGGCTGATGTCGTAGCGCTGCTCGATCCCCAGGGCCAGGGAGACGGCCGCAGGTCGTCCTCGCCGAACTGCCGGTGCTGCGCCGCGGCCGGGAGCCAGGCTGACGCCGCCGTGGCCGGGGGCCCGAGTGGAGCCGGAGCCGCAGCGGCCGGGGCCTGCGCGAGCGCCGGCCGCGGCTCGAGCGCCGGCGGCCGGTCAGCGCCGAGGCCGGGGTCGGCTGCCGCGGCCGGGGGCCGGGATGACGGCCGCGGCGGCCTGCGGCCGGCGGCTCGCGGACGGGCGGCAGCAGGCCGAGCAGGTCGCGGTAGCGGAGCATCCGCGGCGAGGTGCCGAGCCGCTGCGCGGCCTCCGTGATGCGCATGAGAGCTAATCTAACATTTTTATGTCAAGAATGGCCATCTCGGCGTGCGTCGCGGCGGCCTGTCCCGTACGGTCGGTGAAGTCACGAGCGCCCGGACAGCCCGGCGCGTGCGCCAGCAGGTCGCAGCCCAGCCCCACGACAGGAGTGGACATGCCCACGGAACCGCTTCCGTTCAAGGTCGCCGACCTCTCGCTCGCCGAGTTCGGGCGCAAGGAGATCACGCTCGCCGAGCACGAGATGCCCGGCCTGATGGCGGTGCGGGCGGAGTACGCGCAGGCCGCAGCCGCTGCGCGGCGCCAGGATCACCGGTTCGCTGCACATGACCATCCAGACGGCGGTCCTGATCGAGACGCTGGTCGCGCTCGGCGCGCAGGTGCGCTGGGCCAGCTGCAACATCTTCTCCACCCAGGACCACGCCGCCGCGGCGGTGGCGGTCGGGCCGGACGGGACGCCCGACGACCCCCAGGGCATCCCGGTCTTCGCCTGGAAGGGGGAGACGCTCCAGGAGTACTGGTGGTGCACCGACCAGGCGCTGACCTGGCCCGGCCAGGACGGGCCGAACATGATCCTGGACGACGGCGGGGACGCCACGCTGCTGGTGCACAAGGGCGCCGAGTACGAGCAGGCCGGCGCGGTGCCGTCGGCCGGTGAGGACGACCCGGAGGAACTGGCCGTCATCCTGGCGCTGCTGCGCGACAGCCTGGCCGCCGACCCGGGGCGGTTCACCCGGATGGGCGCCGGGCATCATCGGCGTCACCGAGGAGACCACCACCGGCGTGCACCGGCTCTACGAGATGGCCCGGGACGGCACCCTGCTGTTCCCCGCCATCAACGTGAACGACTCGGTCACCAAGTCCAAGTTCGACAACAAGTACGGCTGCCGGCACTCGCTCATCGACGGCATCAAGCGGGCCACCGACGTGCTGATCGGCGGGAAGGTCACGGTCGTCTGCGGGTACGGGGACGTCGGCAAGGGCTGCGCCGAGTCGCTGCGCGGCCAGGGCGCGCGGGTGATCATCACCGAGATCGACCCGATCTGCGCGCTGCAGGCGGCGATGGACGGCTACCAGGTCAGCGACCCTGGAAGACGTAATCGCCACCGCGGACATCTTCGTCACCGCCACCGGCAACCGGGACGTCATCACCGCCGAGCACATGAGCGCGGATGAAGCACCAGGCGATCGTCGGCAACATCGGGCACTTCGACAACGAGATCGACATGGCCGGGCTGGCCCGGCTGCCGGGCATCCGCCGGGTGAACATCAAGCCCCAGGTCGACGAGTGGCAGTTCGCCGACGGGCACTGCGTGATCGTGCTCTCCGAGGGGCGGCTGCTCAACCTGGGGAACGCGACCGGCCACCCAAGTTTCGTTATGTCTAATTCCTTCACGAACCAGGTGATCGCGCAGGTGGAGCTGTACACCCGGCCGGGGGACTACCCGATCGGGGTGTACACGCTGCCCAAGCACCTGGACGAGAAGGTGGCGCGGCTGCACCTGGACGCCCTCGGCGTCAGGCTCACCGAGCTGACCAAGGAGCAGGCCAGCTACCTCGGCATCCCGGTGGAAGGCCCCTACAAGCCCGACAGCTACCGCTACTGACCATGCCCGCCAGCGCCGACGGGGACGGCGGCCTTCCGTTCTCCGACATCACCGATCCGGGCCTGGCCGAGGCCGGGGGGGCCCGGATCGAGTGGGCGCAGCGGGGCATGCCGGTGCTGCGGCTGCTCGCCGAGAGGTTCGCGCGCAGCGGCCGTTCGCCGGGCTCACCATCGCGGCCTGCCTGCACGTCACGGCCGAGACCGCGGGACTGGTGAACGCGCTGCGGGCGGGCGGGGCGCGGGTCTTCCTGGCCGCCTCCAACCCGCTGTCCACCCAGGACGACGTCGCGGCCGCGCTCGCCGCCGGCGGCGCGGCGGCCGTGTTCGCCCGCGCCGGGGTGGACCGGCTCGGCTACGACGAGCACATCCACCGGGCGCTCGACGCCGGGGGCGTGGGCGGCCGCGACCTGGTGATCGACGACGGCGGCGACCTGGTGAACACGCTCCACGAGGAGCGCCCGGAACTGCTCGCCGCGGTGCGCGGCGGCTGCGAGTCCACCGCCACCGGGGTGATCCGGCTGCGCCGGATGGCCGACGAGGGCGCGCTGGCCTTCCCCATGGTGGCGGCCGACGCGACCACCACCAAGCGCATGTTCGACAACACCTGCGGCACCGGGCAGTCGGTCATCGACGGCGTGCTGCGGGCCACCAACACCCTGCTGGCGGGCCGGGTGGTGGTGGTGGCGGGTACGGGGCGATGCGGCCGGGGCATCGCCGAGGCCGCCCGGGGCTCGGCGCCCAGGTGTCGTCACCGAGGTGGACCCGGTGCGGGCGCTGGAGGCGGTCCTGGCCGGGTTCCGGGTGCTGCCGATGGCGGAGGCGGCCCCGGCGGGCGAGGTGTTCATCACCGCCACCGGGTCGCGGGACGTGATCGCGGCCGGGCACCTGCCGGCGTTGCGGGACGGCGCGATCCTGGCCAACGCCGGGCACTTCGACGTGGAGATCGACGTCCGGGCGCTGGCGGAGGCCGCGGTCAAGGTCACCCGCGACGTCCGGCCGCACACGGACGAGTACCTGCTGGCCGACGGCCGGCGGCTGCTGCTGCTCGCGGAGGGCCGGGTGGTGAACCTGGTCGCCGCGGAGGGGAACCCGCCCCAGGTGATGGACGTGTCTTTCGCCGGGCAGGCGCTGGTGCTGGGCTGGCTGGCCACCGGCGGACGCCTGCCGCCCGGCGTGCACGCCGTCCCGGCCGAGATCGACGAGCAGATCGCGCGGCTGACGCTGGAGTCGCCGGGAGCGGATCGACGCCCTGACCCGGCCCAGCGGAGTACCTGAACTCCTGGCGGCACTCCGGGGCGCCGGATCGATGCCCTTACCCCGGCCCAGGCGGCGAGGTATCTGAGTTCCTGGCGGCACGGCTCCTGACCGGCGACGGCGGGTCTGCGCCGGCGCCGCGGACTCGGGGTTGGCTGCCGGGCGCGGCTATGACCGGAGCGGATCCGGCTCTCCCGGGCGCGGCTGAGAAAGAGCATCGCAATGCCGCCGGCGAGCAGGATCAGCCAGAAGTTGATCAGCCGGTAGGCGAGCACGGCGGTCAGCGCCCGGCCCGTGGTCAGGCCCGCCGCCACCAGGGCGGCCGTGAGGGCCAGCCTCCACCAGGCCGAACCCGCCCGGCGTGACCCCGGTGCTGCCGGCCGCGGCGCCGGCGCCGTAGGCCAGGACCAGGCCGCGCCAGGGAATCGGCTCCCCGGTGGCGTGGATCGCGCAGGCGAGGCAGGCGCAGTCGGCGAGCCAGTTGACCGCGGCCAGCCCGAACACCTCCGCATAACTGGGGCCACCTGAGGCTGATGCTGGCCAGCCGGGTCGAGGAACTCATCCAGGGCGGCCGGGTCGATCCCCGGCTTGCGGAACACCCGCCGCGGCCAGCGCGGATCAGCCAGGCCAGCGACCTTGTTGGCGACCGCCCGCGCCCGCGGGTACCGCAGCGCCAGCAGGACCGTCAGCGCGGGCAGCGCGAACACCGCGGCGGCGGCGAAACCGGCCACGCGTGGCCAGCGGCGCCCCGCCAGCGAGCGCGCCCGCGACGAGGATGATCGCCAGCGCCGAGGAGGACGCGATCGCCGAGATCCCCAGCGCCCAGCCGGTGAGCGCGGGGTCGAGGCCCCGGCGGCGGAACTGCTGGTAGGAGAAGACCGCGGCCAGCTGGGCGCCGGCGAACGGCACCGACATCGACAGCGCGTTGCCCGCGTAGGTGATCGCCATCACCGAGGCGAAGCCGGCCTGGTGCCCTTCCGCGCGCAGCAGCCGGCGGCGGCTGAGCCCGAAGGCGGTCAGCGAGACGGCCTCGCAGGCGATGGCGAGCGCGAACCAGCGGAAGTCGAGGCTGCCCAGCGCACGACAGCGACTCGGCCAGCGTGTGCCGGTTGACCACGATCACCCAGGCCATCGCGCCCGACGGCCAGGAGCGCCACCGCAATGCGCAGCCAGCGCCGCCGCCGTTCCGGCTGCGCCTGGGTCGGCTGCGCTGGGGTCGGCTGCGCTGGGGTCGGCTGCGCTGGGGCTGATGGGCCGGGCGCGGGTGTCACCGGCCCGGCGCGGTGCCCGGCCGGTGCGGGCCCGGCCTCACGGTCGCCCGCCCCCGGCCCGGCAGGATGCTCATCGCGCATGCGTGGGGTCCTCGGCAGGTCGGTGTGCCGCCGCTGGCCCCGGTCACCGGGGTCCGCCTCACTGCGGCGGGACAAACCCGGTGCCCGCAGCGGCTGGGCTGGCCGGCGCATCCGGCTGGACCGGTCGGCTGGGCCGGTCCGCCTGGCCATGATCGTGGGGCCGGTGGTGCTGGACGGATTGCGCTCCTTCCCCTTCCCCGGCCGTCTCCATCCATTCCGCGGCCGGGCTCCGCGCGGGGTCGGGAGCGGCCCACCGGGAGGCGGGCCCCGGCCGGGGCGCTGGAGCGCCCGGCGGTGCCCACGGAGTTGTGGTCGCCCCGGGCGGTGCCCACCGGGGTGTGGCCGCGGCGGGCGGTGCCGCGCTGAGCCCCGCGCCGGGCGGCGCTCCATTGGGTCCAGCGCCGGACGGCGCCGCGTCTTGTCCCGCGCCGGGCGCGGCCGGCGTCATCAGCCGGGCGTGCTCGCGCCGGTGCCGCTCGGCCAGCACCGCGGCCAGGTACGGGGGCACCGGCGTCCCCGGCGGCGGTGGCGGGCTGACCTGGGCCCGGACCGCCACGGCGATGCGCTCGCCCAGCTCGGCCTGGGCGGCGGGGTGAGCTCGGGCAGGCCGGGCCAGGTAGCCGGCGGGCCATGGCCGCCGTCTGGTCGGTCAGTCCGGACAGCTCCAGCCGGCCGCCCAGGCGGCGAGCTCCGGCGGGACCGCGGGCGGCGCCGCCGCTCCCGCCTGGCGGGCAGCCGGTGCTGGATGACGAACGTGCCCGCGAACAGGTCGCCGAGCCGCTTGCCCTGCGCCGACAGCAGGGAGCAGATCGAGGGCGGGGAGCCGATGACAGGCACCAGCCAGAACTCGACCACGCGTGGCGAGACCCGCGGACCAGGGCCTGCCGGAACCGCTCGGGGCTGCCGTCGTCGCTGACCACCCGCAGGCCCAGCGCGAACTTGCCCGGCGACCGGCCCCTGGTCAGCGTCTCCCAGATCGACCGGGTAGCCGACGATGACCAGGACGATCACGGTCAGCGACGATGGCCGCGCCTCGGCCGCGTTCATGCCGTGCCGCCGCGCGCCAGCGCCACGATCAGGCAGCAGGACGAGCAGGACGAGAGCTGGATGGTCATGTCGATGGCCAGGGCGAGCAGCCGGCTGGGGAACCGGGCGCAGGGCACCTCGAGGACGACGGCCTCGCCGGTGACGACCTCCGCCACGGCACGTCTCCGCTTCCTCGTCCGGGCCAGCCCGATCGTGCCCGCGCCAAGGCTAACGCCCGGCGTAGGCGGGCCGGCATGCTCTAGTCTCCTGCATGTGGACGTCGACGCTTACGTCGCCGCGCACGAGGCCGAGTGGCGGCGGCTGGACGCCCTGGTCAAGCGGCGCCGCCGGCTGTCCGGGGCGGAGATGGACGAGCTGGTGCGCTGTACCAGCGGACCACCACCCACCTGTCCGCGGTGCGTCGGCCGCGCACGACCCGGTCCTGGTGGCCGCGCTGTCCGGCCGCGTGGCCCGGGCCCGCGCCGCGGTGACCGGCGCCGCACGCCCGGGTGGGGCATGTCGGCCGGTTCGCCCTGGTCTCGTTTCCCGCCGATGGCCTACCGGGCCCGCTGGTGGTGGCTGGGCACCGCGGCTGGCTCGCTGGCGCTCGCCTTCGTCATCGGCTGGTGGGTCGCCCGCTCGCCACAGGTGCAGGCGGCCTGCTGCCGCCGGGCGGAGGTCCGGCAGCTGGTGCAACCACCAGTTCCAGGGCTACTACTCGCAGTACGCGGCCTCTTCGTTCGCGGCCGAGGTGTGGACCAACAACGTGTGGGTGGCGGCGGAGTCGCTGATCTTCGGGATCCTGCTCGGCCTGCCGACGCTGTAGGTGCTGTTCTCCAACGCGGCGAACATGGGCGTGGCGGCGGCGCTGATGATCGCGCACGGCAAGGGGGTGCTGTTCTTCGCGCTGATCCTGCCGCACGGGATGCTGGAGCTGTCGCGCGGTGTTCCTGGCCGCGGCGACCGGCCTGCGGCTGGGCTGGACCGTCATCGACCCCGGCCCGCGGCCGCGGAGCCAGGCGCTGGCCGAGGAGGGGCGCGCGGCCGATCACGATCGCGCTGGGGCTGGTCGTGGTGCTGCTCGTCTCCGGCGCTCATCGAGGCGTTCGTCACGCCGTCGCCGCTGCCCACCTGGGCGCGCATCATGATCGGCGTGGTCGCCGAGGCCGCGTTCCTCACCTACGTGATCGGTCCTGGGCCGCCGCGCGGCGGCGGCCGGGCTGACCGCCGACATCGCCGAGGCGCCCGACGGTGGCCGCCGGCCAGCCGGCTGAGCGCTGGTGAACTGCTTACAGCCGCCCGCCGGCCTTGAGCGCCAGGTAGGCGTCGGCGAGCGCGGCGGGCAGCCGGTCCGGGCGGTGCGTCCACCACGTGCGCGCCGCGCCGCTGGAGCAGCGCCGAGACCCGCTGCCGGGCGGCCGGGCCTGCTCGGCCGCGGCCGCCCCGTACACCTGCGGCGGCGTCGCCCCGGCCGGCGGCCATCTCGGCCAGCGCGGGATCGGCCACCGCGCGCGACCACCACCTCGTGCCGCGCCGCCAGCAGCGGCAGCCGGGGCAGCAGGCCCTCCTCGACCGCGGCCGGGTTGAGGTCGGTGAGCAGCACGATCAGGCTGCGGTGGCGGGCGGTGGTGAGCGCGGCGCTGGCCAGCGCCGCGGCGTCGGTCTCCACCAGCTCGGCGCTCGATGCGCCGCCATCGCGTCGGTGACGCGCGGACAGGACCGCCGCCGCGCGGCGCCCCCACCACCCGGGCCCGGACCCGCCGGTCGAAGGCGATCAGGTCCACCCGGTCACCCGCCCGCGAGGCCAGCGCGGTCAGCAGCAGCGCGGCGTCCATGGACGGCGTCCAGGCGCGGTGCGCCCGCCGACCCGGCCCGCCGAGGTCCGGCCGGTGTCCAGCACGATCAGGATCCGCCGGTCGCGCTCGGGCCGCCAGGTGCGGACCATGACGTCGCCGCGCCGCGCGGTGGCCCGCCAGTCGATGGACCGGACGTCGTCGCCGATCACGTACTCGCGCAGCGAGTCGAACTCGCTGCCCTGGCCGCGCAGCAGCGACCGGTGCTGCCCGTCGAGCTGGCGCAGCCGGGACAGCTTCTCCGGCAGGTGCCTGCGGCTGCGGAACGGCGGCAGCACCCGGACCGTCCACGGGGCCTGCCGCCTGCGCCTGGCGCGCGGCGAGCCCCAGCGGCCCGAGCGAGCGGACCGTGACCGGCGGCCGCCGCCTTGTCGCCGCGCCGGCCGGGCGTGAGGTGGTGGTCACGATGGCCTGGCCCCCCGCCGGGACGCGGACCCGCCGTGTGCGGGGCGCGCCCCGGCGCTGGGCTGCCAGGCGTCCCGGACGTCGGCGCGCAGCGGCCGGCGGCCGGGGTTGGCGACCGCGAGCGTGACCGACGCGCGCTCTGCCCCAGCAGCACCTGGCCTCCCCGGACCGGGACAGCCGCAGCGTGCGCACCGGCGGCGGCCAGCGCCAGGTCGGCGGCGATCGCCGCCAGCAGCAGACCGTTCACCACCATGAGCGCGGCCGCGATCCGGAAGGCCAGGATCACCAGGCGCCCCGGCCAGGGCGGCCAGCGCGGCGCGCCCGGTCAGCGCCACCGGGCCCGCCGGGAAACGGGCGGCAGCGCGGCGCGGCCGGTCAGGGTCACCGGGCCCGCCGGGAAACGGGCGGCAGCGCGGCGCGGCCGGTCAGGGCACCGGGCCGCCGGGAAGCGGGCGCGGGCCGGGCTTCACCGCGGCACCGGGACCGAGGCGAGCACCGCCTCGAGCACGCCGTCGGCCGTGGCGCCCTCCAGTTCGGCCTCGGGCCGCAGCTGCACCCGGTGCCGCAGCGTCGGCCGGGCCAGCGCCTTGACGTCGTCGGGGATCACGTAGTCCCGGCCGGCCAGCCAGGCCCAGGCCCGGCTGGTCGCCTGCAGCGCGGTCGCGCCGCGGGGCGACACGCCGAGCCGCAGCGACGGGGACTGCCGGGTGGCCCGGCACAGGTCCACGATGTAGCCCGGTCACCTCGGGCGCGACCGGACCCCGCGCAGCGCCGCCCTGGCGGCCGTCGAGGTCCGCCGCGCCGGCGACCGGCCGGATCCCGGCCGCGGCCAGGTCACCGGGATCGAAGCCGGCGGCGTGCCTGGCCAGGACGCCGATCTCCTCGTCGCGCGCCGGGCACCGGCACGGTCAGCTTGACCAGGAACCGGTCGAGCTGCGCCTCCGGCAGCGGGTAGGTGCCCTCGTACTCGACCGGGTTCTGGGTGGCCGCGACCAGGAACGGCTCGGGCAGCGGGCGCGGGGCTCCCTCCACCGAGACCTGCCGCTCCTCCATCGCCTCCAGCAGGGCCGCCTGGGTCTTGGGCGGGGTCCGGTTGATCTCGTCGGCGAGCAGCAGGTTGGTGAAGACCGGGCCCTCGCGGAACTGGAACTGGGCCGTCTTCGCGTCGTAGATCAGCGAGCCGGTCACGTCGCCGGGCATCAGGTCGGCGGTGAACTGCACCCGGGTGCTGCGCAGCGACAGCGCGGCGGCCAGGGCGCGGACCAGCAGCGTCTTGGCCACCCCGGGACGCCTTCGAGCAGGGCGTGGCCGCGGCACAGCAGGCAGATCACCAGCCCGGTGACCACGGAGTCCTGGCCGACGACGGCCTTGGCGACCTCGGTCCGCACCGCCTCCAGCGCGGCCCGCGGATCGGCGCCGGCCGGCGGATCGGCGCCCGCGGCCCGCGGGGCGGCCTGCCGGGCGCCGGATGGGTGATCGCGCCCGTTGCGGGCGCCGTCGCCGGCGTGGACGCGGGCACCGCAATCGGCGGCCCGGGCCCCGCGTCGGGCAGACCACCCCCGCGCGCTCGGGCAGCCCGGGCCCCGCGTCGGGCAGCCCGGGCCCCGCGTGATCCACCCCGGTGACGGGTGGGTACTCGGCTGTCACCGGGTGAGCACCTGTCCCTCCAAAGCGTCGAGGTCGTTGGCGAGCTTCACGAGCCCGGCGTCGTCGCCGGGAACCGGCCCGAACAGGATGGCCTGGATCTGCCCTCGCCGCGCCCGGTCCGGCGGGCCAGTTCCCGGCAGACCGCCTCCGGCGGCGCCGTCTGCGGCAGCCCGAGCCGGGCGGTGATCCGCGCCAGCGCCGCGGCGCGCAGGGCCGCGGCCGCGCGGTCACGGGCGCGCCGGGAGCGGTAGAGCCTGCCATGGCCCTCGACAGTCTCGCTGGCGCGGACCACGACCGGCAGCGGCTCGAAGACCAGCGGGCCGAACCGCCGCATCCGCCACAGGGCGGCCAGCGCCAGCGCCACCGCGATCTCGGCGATCACCAGCGTAGACGGGCCGCGGGACCAGCCTGTACACCGAGCGCGACCCGGCCCCGGCGCTGGCCACGGGCCCGGGCATCAGCCAGACGATGCGCGAATCGCTGGCCAGCAGGTTCAGCGCCAGCGCGGCGTTGCCGTTGTTGCCCAGGTCACGATTGGTGAGCGGGGTACCGGTGCCGAGCACGGTGATGACGCGGCCTCCGCGCTGGTAGCGGACCAGGGACGCGTAGCCGCTACGCGGCGGTGCGCCCTGGCCGGGCCTCGCGCCCGCGGGGCGGGTCGCCGCCGCGCGGCCCACCGGGTAGCAGCGCCAGCCGCCCCGTGCCGGCGAGCGGAGGAGCAGACCGCCCATGTCGGCGGGGCCGGCCAGCCGGGCACCCGGCCAGGAGCATTGCGGCTGGTAGCTCGCCACCGCCGCCACGGCCGCCGGCGTGACGCCGGGGCACGAGGGCGGCCAGGGCGTCCCGGGTGGGCGCGATGATCAGCAGATCGGCCGGCGCCGCCGCCAGCTTCGGCAGCGATGAGGGGGCGAGCTGGCCGGGATCGGCGATGACGACGGCCGTGCCCGGCGCCCGGGACTGCGTCAGCGCCACCGCCACGGTGTCGACCCGTGACACGTGCTTGCCCTGCCCGGTGAGGAGCGCCACGAGCGCGTGGGCGCCGGCCGGGCCCGCGTCCCGCGGATCGAGCTGCCCGGTGGCGGCCGGCCCCGCCGTGAGCATCGCGATCACCAGGCCGCCCAGCAGGATGATGGCCACCGTCGCCGCGGGCGCCCGCCATCGGCGCCAGCCAGCTCCGATGCCCGCCCCGTGCGGCCTGGCCGGCCCGGCCGGGACCGCCGACGCGGTCATGGCGGTGGGCCGCCGGCCATGACCGGGTAGGCGCTGGCCCCGCCGGGCCTGCCCGCCCTGGGCGCGCTCGCCATGATCCGCCGGTCGAGCTCGCTGAGCCGCTCATAGCCCGGCCCTGCTCCCCGGGCGCTGGCCGTAGCGGATCTCGTCGAACTGCCGTGCCGCATCCCGCAGTGCGTCCGCGTGCCCGGGCAGCGCCCGCCCGGCCTCGGCCGCGAACTCGTCGGCGGTCCGCCCTATCCGCGGCGGGAGCATGCCCCGCTCCTCGAGTTCGGCCGCGATCGCCCGTACGCACTCGATGGTCGCGGTTGTGTAGTCGCCGTCGCCCGCGAGCCGCTGCGCCTCCTGCCGGTGATGGCGGGCGGTGCGCGCTTCCCCCTCCGCCGCCAGCGGGCCCGGGCCCCGGTGGGCCCGGGCGAGCGGGCCGATCCAGTTCAGGACCCCCGCGGTCACGATCACGGCGAGGGCGGCCAGGGCGACCAGGGCCCACCACCCGCCGGGCACCGCACCGCTGGCCGCGTTCACGATCCGGGTGAGGAAATGGAGGACGGCCAGGATCACGGCTTCGATCAGCGAGACGTGACGGTGGTACTCGGGCTTGGCCAGCTCCGCGCGGGCGAGCTGCTGCGCCGCCTTCCTGCCGATGCCCGGGCCCTCGCCACCGGCCGCGGTGAGGCCGGCCACGACGGTGCCCCAGGCGGCGGTCACCACGTCGGCGGGGCGCCCGGGGCCGGTGGTGACGGGCCGGTCGGCCCCTCGGGCCCGGCGGGGCGCCACACGGTGGCGAAATCATCCGCGGGCGCCTGGCCGTCGCTGGTGGCGGTCTGCAGGGCCAGGTCGAGGCCTTCCCGGCGCATCCGCAGGTCCACGTAGAGCAGGACGGTGACGCCCGCCGAGATGGGCTGGGTGATGGCGCCCGCGACGATGCTGCCGACGGCCCCGATCAGCAGGCTGGCCACGCTTGGATGAATCGCCTCAGCGAGGGAGGCGGACCCGGAGGAGAACGCCGCGGAGATGACCGTGAAGGGCAGCCGCAGGACCGACGAGGCGACGAGCACGATGATCCCGGCGAGCAGCAGGATGCCGAACACCCGCCAGAAGCTCTTGCGCACCAGCCGCCAGGAACGTCCCAGCGCGTGGGCGGGTCCCTGGCGCTCCAGCACCACCGCGGCGGCCGACATGCTGAACATCGTCCAGAACCAGACGTCAAGCACGACCGAGGCGATGACCCCGAGGAAGCCTATGGCGATGAGCAGCCCGCCCGGCGCGCCGGCCACCCCGAGCGCGATCAGCACGGCGGCCAGCCCCGCCCACGGGCCGATGAGGGCGAGGGCGGTGAGCAGCGTCGCGAGCAGCAGGGCGGGCAGCCGGGGAAGCGCGATGCGCCAGGCCTCCCCGGCGGTGATCCGGTCGCCCAGCACGCTGCGGCCGACCACGGCGGTCAGCAGCCCGGTCAGCAGGATCTGGACGATGAACGCCAGGACCAGGGCGGTGAGGCCGCTTGGTATGACCACCGCGAGCATGCCGGCCAGCTGCGCGCCGGTCAGCGTCTGGTCCGAGCCCGTGTTCACCCCGAGCTGGGACAGGAGGAGGACCTCCAGGCTGGTGGTGATGATCCCGGAGATGGTCAGCACCACGGCGGCGATGCCGAGGGTGGCCTTCGGGTTGCGCCGGATAGATGTGAACGCGCCGTCGAGGATCTCGCCGACCGCGATCGGCCGCAGCGGGATGACGCCAGGCTTGGGGGCCTGCGGGGGGGGTGCCCACCCGCCGGGCGGAGGGCCGTAGCCGGCGCCGGGCGGGCCCTGCCCAGGCTGGCCATAGCCGGATCCAGACGCCTGGCCCGATCCCGGCTGGCCGCCGCCGGGCTGGCCGTACCCCGGCTGGCCGTACCCCGGCTGGCCGTACCGGCTGGCCCCGGCTGGCCGTACCCCGGCTGGCCGTACCCGGTGCCGGGCGGAACGCCGGCTCCCGGCGGGGCCTGGCCGTACCCGCCCGGCTGGCTGCCCGGAGGGAACCATGGCTGAGGGGGCTGCCCCTGCTCCTGGTCCCCAGCTCCGCCCGCGCCCGTCGGCGGGGTGTCTGTCATGTTTCTCCTCACCGTCCTGGCGCTCGCTCCCCGCCAGGATGCTCCCCCGTTGGCGCCCATACTCGCACGAAGGACCAGGCAGATGAAGGCAGGCGGCTCAACCCGGGCCCCGGTCGGCCCGGCTCGACCCGCCGCCCGCGCGTGACGCACACTCAAGGGGTGGACACCTGGGGCCTGCGCTGGCTTGACCTGGCGGACGGCCCGGCCGTCGTGCTACTCGACCAGACCCGGCTGCCAGCCGAGGAGACGTATCTGACCTGCACGGATGTTGCCTCGCTGGTGGATGCGATCGGCCGGCTGGTGGTGCGGGGGGCGCCGTTGCTGGGGCTGGCGGGCGCGTTCGGCGTGGCGCTGGCCGCCTACCGCGGCGAGGACGTGGCGCAGGCGGCGGCCGCGCTGGCCCAGGCCCGCCCGACCGCGGTGAACCTGGCCTGGGGCGCCGGCCGGGCGCTCGCCGCATATCAGGCAGCCCAGCGGGGCGGCACGACGGTCCCGGATACCGAACGACCTGCGGCGCAGGCTGCCCTGGCCGAAGCCCGGTCGATTGCTGCCGAGGATGCCGCCGCCAGCGCGGCCATCGCCGCGAACGGGCTCGGCCTGGTCCCGGAGCGGGCCCGGATCCTGACCCACTGCAACACCGGCGCCCTGGTGTCGGCGGGGGAGGGGACCGCATTCGCGATCGTTCTCGCCGCCCACCGGGCCGGCCGCCTGGCCCGGCTCTGGGTGGACGAGACCCGGCCGCTGCTGCAGGGCGCGCGGCTGACGGCGTACGAGGCCCGGCGCGCCGGGATGCCCTACGCGGTGCTGCCCGACGCGGCGGCGGCGTCGCTGCTGGCGGCGGGGGAGGTGGACATGGTGATCACCGGTGCCGACCGGGTCGCCGCCGACGGCAGCGTGGCCAACAAGATCGGCACCTACGGCCTCGCCGTGCTGGCCCGTCATCACGGCGTGCCGTTCGTGGTGGCCGCACCGCTGTCCACGGTGGACTTCACCGCGCCGGACGGGGCGGCGATCGTGGTCGAGCACCGGGCGGCGGAGGAGGTGACGTCGTTCGCCGGCGTGGTGGTGGCACCGGCCGGGAGCGGCGCCTACAACCCCGCGTTCGACGTCACCCCGGCCGCATTGGTGACCGCGCTGGTGACCGAACGGGGGATCGCGCACCCGGCCAATGGGGGTACGCTGCACTTTCTGAGTGCCCCACCACCTATACGACTGACTGCCCCCGGCGCTGTTTCCGTGGAACGATGAGGCCCATGAAAGGTCGCGTGCTGGTCGTCGATGACGACGCCGCCCTGTCCGAGATGCTCGGCATCATGCTCCGGGGGGAGGGCTTCGAGCCCACCTTTGTCGCCGACGGGGATCACGCCATGCAGGCGTTCCGCGAGACGCATCCCGACCTGGTGCTGCTTGACCTGATGCTGCCCGGCGTGGATGGCATCGACGTCTGCCGCCAGATCCGCACCGAGTCCGGCGTCCCGATCGTCATGCTGACCGCGAAGAGCGACACCGTCAACGTGGTGCTCGGGCTGGAGTCGGGCGCCGACGACTACATCGTCAAGCCGTTCAAGTCGAAGGAGCTGATCGCGCGGGTCCGCGCCCGGCTGCGGCGGACGGACGACCCGGCCCCGGAGATGCTGCAGATCGTCAACGTCACGATCGACGTGGCCGGGCATTCGGTGAAACGCGGTGGTGAACAGGTGAACCTCACGCCGCTGGAGTTCGACCTGCTGGTGGCGCTGGCCCGCAAGCCGCGGCAGGTCTTCACCCGCGAGGTGCTGCTGGAGCAGGTGTGGGGATACCGGCACGCGGCGGACACCCGGCTGGTCAACGTTCACGTGCAGCGGCTCCGCGCCAAGATCGAGAAGGATCCCGAGCATCCGGAGATCGTGGTCACGGTCAGGGGCGTGGGATACAAGGCGGGGCCGGCCTGACGCCGGCGATTGCCGTGGCTGCGGAGCGATTCATAGTTAGCAAGGGGTTACGGATAAGGCCGGGCCAGGAATAATCAGGTACGACGAAGTGCATTTCACGAAACTCACTTCACCGAAGTGTGGTGCAGAGAAGTGCGGTTCAGCGAAGAAGGGTGATGAGGCGGGCACCGAGCAGCGGCTCCACTCGAGGCGAGGCGCAGGCAAGAGCGGGTAACCCGGCGCCAGGTGCCCGTCACGTCGGCTCCGCCGAGGCGGCCCCATCCGGCGCAGCGCTGGCCGGCCGCGTAAGTGGCCTGCCCCGGGGGCTGAGCCTGGCCGCCTTCCGGGACGCGCTGTCGGTGGACGGCGACGGGTTGCTCGCCGGGGTGGCTGGCGGCCTGCGGAGCAGGCTCCCGCTGCCCGCGCGCCGGGTGCTCAGGTCCGCGCAACGGCGGGCCCGTGCGGTGCTCGGGCGGCTGCGCCGCCGCTGGCACAGGTCACTCCAGCTGCGCGTGGTAGCCACCACGATGGTGATATCGGCCCTGGTGATCGCCGTCATCGGCTTCTTCCTGGTTCAGCAGATCACCAGTGGCCTGCTGGCCAACGAGCGGAAGGCCGCGCTGACCCAGACCTCGTCCGGCCTGGCCATCGCGCAGGCCCGGCCGGACGTGCTGGGATCGCACGTGTCGGCCGCGGCGGTCAAGTCGCTCGTCGATGACCTGCAAGCAGACAGCGGCCCCGGCAACGTCTACGACGTCGTGATCCTCCAGCAGCACGCGAGCCCCGGCCTGGCCGGCGTGGTGGGAAACCCGGCGCTGGTACCGAGCATCCCGAGGAAGCTGGGCGCGCTGGTCATGGCCGAGCAGCGCCGCGGCAGGTCGGACCGGCTGTACTACGCATCGACCGAACTGATGCGCACCAACGGCCAGCCCGCGGGGCCCGCCCTCGCGGTGGGAGTGCCGATCACCAGTCATGACCAGCTCTACTACCTCTTCCCGTTCATCCAGCAGCAACAGGCGCTGAGCCTCATCCAGACCACGATCATCAGCGCCGGGGTGGTGCTCATCGTCCTGCTGGCGGGCATCGTCTCCCTGGTCACGCGCTGGGTGGTCGTGCCGCTGCGGCAGGCGGCGCAGGCAGCGAGCCGGCTGTCAGCGGGCGATTTGGACGAGCGCATGCCTGCCCGCGGCACCGACGACCTGGCCGCGCTGGCCAACTCGTTCAACGACATGGCCGGGAGCCTGCAGGACAAGCTCAGGGAGCTGGAGGAGCTGTCCCGGGTGCAACGGCAGTTCGTATCCGACGTCTCGCACGAACTGCGGACCCCGCTGACCACGATCAGGATCGCCGCCGACGTCCTGTTCGAGGCCAAGGCCAACCTTGATCCCGCCGCCGGGCGCAGTGCCGAACTGCTGCAGAGCCAGCTGGAACGGTTCGAGGAACTGCTCTCCGACCTGCTGGAGATCAGCCGCCACGACGCCAACGTGGCGACCCTGGACGCCGAGTCGGCAGATGTCTGCGACCTGGTGCGACGGGCGGCGGCCGATGCGGAGCAGCTGGCGGCCCGCAAGGGCACCCGCATCGACTTCCGGCTGCCACCCGAGCCCTGTGTTGCCGAGGTGGACCGGCGCCGGGTGGAGCGGATCCTGCGCAACCTGCTCGACAACGCGGTCGAGCACGGCGAGGGCCGCGATGTGGTGGTCATGGTCGCCACGGACCGGGATGCGGTGGCGGTAGCGGTCCGCGACCACGGGGTGGGTTTCGGGCCGGGCGAACAGCACCTGGTCTTCGACCGGTTCTGGCGGGCCGACCCGGCCCGCGCGCGCACGACCGGCGGCACCGGCCTCGGGCTGGCCATCGCGCTCGAGGACGCACACCTGCACGGGGGCTGGCTGCAGGCCTGGGGAGAACGCGGCAAGGGGTCGGTGTTCCGGCTGACCCTGCCGCGCACGCTCGGCGAGGAACTGGCTGGCTCGCCGCTGCCCCTCGGCCCCGACGAGGCGGAGGTAGCCGCCGTCGCGGAGCATCTCGTCGTCCGGCCCGACGTCTCCGTGGCCGGATTCGGCCTGGCTGACGTGGCTGGCGGCGACGCCGACCCGGCTGCCGTGCTGGCCGGCGGTGACGGGCGTCCGGCCGGCCAGGGGCACCTGGCCGCTGGCAACCGGACCCCGGCCGGCCACGGGTACCTGACCGCCGGCAACGGAACCCCGCCGGGCAAGGGGCACCCGGGCACCGGCAATGGGAGCCTGGCCGGCGGCGAGGGCCGGGCCACTGGTGACGGGAGCCTGACGAAACGTGGCGGCGATGGCTGATGGCCGGCGCCGGGCGGATACCACGCCGGCCCGCATCCGGCTCACGCTGCTGCTCGGCGCGATTCTGGCCACGCTGCTGGCCACCGGCTGCGCGACCATCCCCTCGTCCGGCCCGGTCGGGTCGGCCCCGATCCCGGCGCCGCCCGCTGGCGGCGGCGTGTCGGGCGGCGGGCTGATCGTCGAAGGTCCCCAGCCCGGCTGGAACCCCGAGCAGGTCGTCAGCGGCTTTCTGCTGGCCAGCGCCAGTTTCGCGCATCACCACGCGACCGCGCGGGAGTACCTCACCCCCGGCGCAAGCAGGTTGTGGCAGCCGGGCGCGCAGGTGACGATCCTGGCCAGCACGCCCAGCGTGTTCCAGCAGACTGGACGGCTCGACGGCCAAGGGAACCGGGCCACCGTCATGGTGAGCTGGCAGGAACTCGCCACCCTGGACGCCAGCGGGCAGTACACGGCTCGCGGCGGGGCGGCCCGCCAGTACTTCGTACTTGAATCGGTGCATGGGGAGTGGCGCATCGCCGGCGTGCCCTCAACTGACGGCTCGAAGGTGTCTCACGAGCTGCTGCTGCCCGCCGCTCTTTTCCGGCTGGATTACGCGCCGCGGAACCTGTATTTCTACGGCCAGCTCCCGGCGGGACAGCCGGACCAGCTCCTCGTGCCCGCGCCGGTGTTCGTCCCCCTTCAGTCCAGTGATCTTGTCACCACGCTGGTGAACGACCTGCTACAGGACCCCAGCGGCTGGCTGGAGAACGGGGCGGTTACCGCCTTCCCGACTGGGTCGCGGCTGCGGAAGATCCAGGTCCTCCCCGGGCCGCCCGGGGACAAGACCGCGATCGTCGATATCGGGCTGCCCCACGGCACACCCCGGTCCACCGTGCAGGCGATCGCCGCTCAGCTCGTGTGGACGCTGACCAGCCCGGCCTATAGCCCCGCGCTCATCCAGGCCGTCAAGCTCAAGATCAACGGGCGCCTGTGGGCGCCGCGCTCCGGCGATACCGTCCAGAGCCTCGCCGAGTACTCGCGTTATGTACCGCCTGGGTCCCACCCTCAGAACCTGTACTACGTGGCCGCCAACGGCGCCGTCAGGATGTTCGGTCAGCAGGCGCACAGCGTTGCGGTGCCGGGCCAGGCGGGCACGGGCGAGGTGTCACTGGGCAAGATCGCCGTCTCGACGAACGGCCACTATCTGGCCGGCGTCGGCGGGCCCGCGACCACGGTTTACACCGAGGATCTGGCCGCGGCCGCGAAGGCGCACGCACCGGCCAGGGCGGGGGGCTTGCACAGCAGGCTCACCGGTACGCGGTTCTCCACGCCCAGCTGGGACAGTGCTGGCGACCTGTGGGTCGCGGGCCGGGTCAACGGCCAGGCGGGCGTCTGGGTGATACCAGCGGCCTCCGGAGGCAAGCCGGTGCCGGTCAGCCTGCCCGTCGGCATGGGCCCGGTCACCGGGCTCAGGGTTGCCCCGGACGGGGTGCGCATCGCCCTGATCGTCGGCACGGGCGCCAGCGCTCACATGATGGTCGGGGCGATCACGCGCAGCGGCGGCGCCGTCTTCGTCACCCAGGCCGTACCGCTCGCTCCCGGCCTCTCCGGGCAGATCGCCCTGACCTGGTACGACGAAGATCACCTGCTGACGATCACGCAGTCTGCCAACGGCACCCGGCTCTGGGAGGTGCCGGTCAACGGGGACCTGCCGATCCCCGTGAGCGTCCAGCCGGACATGGCGTCGATCACCGCCGCCGGCCCGCAGAACGCCCTCTACGCAGGGGTGTCAGGTGGTCGGCTGGAGAATTCGGTCACGCTCCGTGAGCCGTTTCGCGACATCACCGCAGGCAGCGCCGCCACCTACCCCGGCTGAGCGGCCGTGCCCGGGCGGCACCCGGCAGGCCCGGCAGCACTGCTAGGGACGTTGGTGACGTATTCCTCGCCATGCGTCTCCTGACATCCGGCCGAGCGCAGGCTACGTTCATGTCATGGCACCCGCCCGGGTCCGTGGTTGCGCCAGGCCGGGCTACCCGCAGTCCGCGGGCGGCCCGTGCCGGCAAGCCGATGCCAGCCGCAGGCGAAACGGCCCACGTAAGGCGACTTCTCGTCGACTGATCACGGTGCGGCTTAGAGGTAAGTCCTGCCCCACCGGGCGACCCGATGTCTCCCGGGTACGGGAGAAGGGCAGTAGTGGCGACTCAGCTGCCGCGAACCCCTCAGCAGGCGGATGTGGGGACGAAGACCAGGTCGGCCGGGCGGGTGCCGCATGGTATTTCGGGCCGAAAGGGGGGTTCCCCCGTGGACATCATCTTCAAGGGTCGGCGTACCGATGTGCAGGAGCGTTTCCGCAGACATGCCTCAGCCAAGCTGGGCAGGATCGAGAGGCTGGACAGCAAAGCGATCAGAGTCGATGTGGAGGTCTCCGCCGAGCGCAACCCGCGCCAGTCCGACCGGCGCGAGCGCGTCGAGCTGACGATCCGGTCCCGGGGCCCGGTCATCCGGGCGGAGGCGGCGGCCGACGACCGGTACGCGGCGCTCGACCGCGCGCTGGCCAAGCTGGAGGCACGGCTGCGGCGGCTGGGGGACCGGCGCAAGGACCGGCATGCGGCTTCCCCGGCCGAACGCGGCGCCGCGCACCGGCCGGTGCCCGCCGCCGACGGCCAGCCGGTGAGCGCGGGGCAGGGCTGCCGGGCCCGGGGCCGTCGGGCAGCCGACCGGGCGGGACAGGCTCCCGGTGCCGGGCCAGCCCTGAGCCGGGCTGCCGGATGACGTCATCCCCATCCAGATGGAGGGAGACGGGCCGGTCGTGGTGCGGGAGAAGTTCCACGCGGCCACGCCGATGAGCATCGACCAGGCGCTGCTGGAGATGGAACTGGTCGGGCACGACTTCTACCTGTTCCGGGACGACGCCTGCGGTCTCCCGAGCGTGGTCTACCGCCGGCACGGCTATCAGTACGGGCTGATCCGCCTGGTCGAGTTGGCGCGGCGCCGACGAGGCACGGCAGCCACAGCGGGCGGGCGTGAAACGGCCCATCCGGCGCGGGTACCTGACCTGCCTTACGGGCGGCCATGTGGCCGTGGGCGGCACCCGCCGCGCAGGCCGGGTTTGCATGGCGTGGCCCGGTCGGCCAGAGTTTGATCGCAAGGCCGCCGGAATGGTGCCGTGCCCGGGTCAGCCAGGCCGGACGCGCCGGGCGCAGGCCCGATAGCCGGGTGACGCCGGGCGGGCCAGAGCAGGGTCAGGAAAGCGGTCAGGGTCAGGGAGGCGCGACATGAGCGGAGATCCTGGAACCATCAGTGGGGCAGATGATGCCCGCGGGGTTCCCGATCCGATCCGTGTGCTCGATCGTCGATGATCACGCGCTGTTCCGCCGCGGGCTGGAGATGGTTCTCGCCGAGGAGCCCGACATTGAACTGGTCGGCGAGGCCAGCGACGGGGCGGAGGCGGTCGAGAAGGCCGGCGAGGCGCTGCCGGACGTGGTCCTGATGGACATCCGGATGCCCAAGAGCAGCGGGATCGAGGCCTGCCGGGCGATGAAGGAGGTCTCTCCCAGCGCGAAGATCGTCATGCTGACGATCAGCGACGAAGAGGGGGACCTCTTCGAGGCGATCAGGGCGGGGGCCAGCGGCTACCTGCTCAAGGACATCCCCTACGACGAGGTCGCCGACGTGGTCCGGGCGGTCCACGGCGGGCAGTCCCTCATCAACCCCTCCATGGCGGCCAAGCTCCTGACCGAGTTCGCGGCGCTGGCCAAGCATGACGGGGAGGAGCGCGCCGAGCAGGTGCCCGCGCCCCGGCTCACCGACCGCGAGATGGAGGTGCTCCGGCTGGTGGCCAGGGGGATGAACAACCGCGACATCGCCAAGGAGCTGTTCATCTCCGAGAACACGGTCAAGAACCACGTGCGGAACATCCTGGAGAAGCTCCAGATCCACTCCCGGATGGAGGCGGTCATGATCGCGGTCCGGGAGAAGCTGATCGAGTTCGGCTGAAGGCGGGTCAGGCGAGCGCGGAGCGCAGGCGTGGCGCCAGGTGCGGCGGGTGACCTGCTCCACCGCGACCGCGGAGCAGCCGACCCACGCGGCCGCCTCCCGCAGCGCCCGCGCCATCGGGGCGGTGGCGGCCGCTGAGGCCAGCGACAGCTGGCGGGCGACGAGGGTCTGCCCCTGCCGCGCCGGATCCACCCGGCCGACCAGCCGGCCGCCGGCCAGCAGCGGCATCGCGTAGTAGCCATGGACCCGCTTGGCCCTTGGCACGTAGGCCTCCAGCGAGTGGTCGAAGCCGAACATCCGGCGGGTGCGCTTGCGGTCCCAGACCAGCGAGTCGAACGGGGACAGCAGCGTGACCCGGTGCCTGCCCCCGGCGCCCCCCTTGGCCTGCGCCAGGGCTGCGGGATCGGCCCAGCCCATCGTTATGCCGCTCCGGGTTGGGGCGGAACCGGGCCGTCCGGCCGCGACGGCGGGATCCACCGCAACCGGCGTCAGACCGGCCGCCTCGGCCGCTGCGTCCACCAGATCGGCGTGCCGGGCCGCCGGGGCTGGTCAGCTCCCGGAGCCGGTGATGGTCGATCAGGTCGGCCCGGGTCACCACGCCCAGGCTCCGGGCCGCCGAGGCAGCGAGATGGGCCAGGCACTCGGCGTCGGTGGGCTCGTCGGCGAGCAGGGCGCTGGGGAGAACCCGGTCCGGGAGGTCGTACACCCTGCGCCAGCCCTCCCGGCGCACGCAGATCACGTCGCCCACGTCCAGCAGCCACTCGACCGCGATCTTGGTATCCGACCAGTCCCACCAAGCGCCGCCGTTCTTGGCCCCGCCGAGCTGGGTGGCCGTGAGCGGGCCTTCGGCCCGCAGCCGGGCCAGCACCTCGGCGCAGGTGTCCCGGTGGCTCTGATGCCAGCGCTTGCCGCGGGCGCGCAGGGCACGGCGGCGGAACGCGTAGTAGGGCCATTCCTCGATCGGCAGCACGCAGGCCGCGTGCGACCAGTACTCGAAGGCGGCCGGCCGGCGCGGGTGCCAGTACGCCCGCTCGATCCGCTCCCGCGGGACGGGGCCGAGCCGGGCGTAGGCCACCAGCTCATGGGAGCGGGCGAGCACGCTGATGGTGTCGAGCTGGACCGCGCCGAGCCGGCGCAGCATCGCGGGCACCCCGCCGCGGCGGCCCTCAATGCCGATGAACCCCTGCGCGCGCAGCGTCATCAGCCGGACATCGTCGGCGGACAGGGACAATTCCGGTGCCTGGACAGGGAGGACGGCCACGAATACGCCAGCCTAGCGGTGGCCTACGACATTTCTCCCGGGCCCGCGGCGTCGCCGGACGCGGGACGATACGGCAGGGGTTCTTAGTACCAGTCCTCGAAGATGTGGGTCCCGAGCGCCAGCAGCCCACCGACGATCGCCGCGCCGAGGCCCGCCCAGAACAGCCACCAGGTGGGGCCGAAGACCAGGCCCAGGCCGCCGACCAGGAAGCCAGCCATGATGATGGAGACCGCCACCCACGACACAGGCCGCCCGTGAAACGGCTCGGGCGCCTGGTAGCTGGGGGAGACGGGCTGGGCGAGAGCGCCGCCTTCCTGGCCAACGCTGGCCACGGGGCCCGGGCTCGCCTGGTCTGCCATGCGTTCTGCTCCCCTCGGGTGCGCGGCCCGGTGCGGCCGCCGTGGTCCTATTATTGTGGCGAGGCCGCCCGGGTCACCGCCACCGGCCCCCGCGTTTGGGCCGGTGTGCTTCCTGGTGGCCATGGCGCCGCGCAGCAAGGCTCGCTTTCACCCGTGACTCGCCTACGATGGCTGGGGAGAGCGCTGTGCCTGCAAGCTGCCGCGGCGGCAGGCGTCCGGCCGTCCGGGCGCGGGCGGTGATCCCTTCACAGCCAGATTCGCGAGGAGCGCGACGAGAAGTGCCAGCCATCATCGACAAGGTCATGCGAGCGGGTGAGGGCAAGCTCATCCGCAAGCTCGCGCGGATCGCTGAGCAGGTCAACTCCATCGAGGATGAGTTCGAGAAGCACAGCGACGCCGAGTTGCGCGCCATGACCGGCGAGTTCCGCCAGCGCTACGCCGCCGGCGAGACACTCGACGACCTGCTCCCGGAGGCGTTCGCGACCGTCCGCGAGGCGGCCAAGCGGACGCTCGGCCAGCGGCCCTTCGACGTGCAGATCATGGGCGGGGCCGCCATGCACCTCGGCAACATCGCCGAGATGAAGACCGGCGAGGGCAAGACGCTCGCCGCCGTGCTGCCCTCCTACCTGAACGCGGTGGCCGGCACCGGCGTGCACGTCGTCACGGTCAACGACTACCTGGCCAAGCGCGACTCGGAGTGGATGGGGCGGATCCACCGCATGCTCGGCCTGGAGGTCGGCGTCATCCTCGCCCAGATGACCCCGGAGGAGCGGCGCAAGGCCTACGGGGCGGACGTCACCTACGGCACCAACAACGAGTTCGGCTTCGACTACCTGCGCGACAACATGGCCTGGACCCTGGAGGACTGCGTCCAGCGCGGGCACCACTACGCGATCGTGGACGAGGTTGACTCCATCCTCATCGACGAGGCGCGGACCCCGCTGATCATCAGCGGGCCGGCCGAGCAGAGCGCCCGCTGGTACACCGAGTTCGCCAAGATCGTCCCCCGGCTGCGCCGGGGCGAGGACGGCGAGGGCGACTACGAAGTTGACGAGAAGAAGCGGACCGTCGGCATCCTCGAAACCGGGGTGGAGAAGGTCGAGGACTACCTCGGCATCGAGAACCTCTACGACCCGGTCAACACGCCGCTGGTCAGCTTCCTCAACAACGCGATCAAGGCCAAGGAGCTGTACAAGAAGGACAAGGACTACGTCGTCATGAACGGCGAGGTCCTGATCGTGGACGAGTTCACCGGCCGGATCCTGCACGGCCGCCGCTACAACGAGGGCATGCACCAGGCCATCGAGGCCAAGGAAGGCGCCCAGATCCAGAACGAGAACCAGACGCTGGCCACCATCACGCTGCAGAACTACTTCCGCCTCTACGAAAAGCTGGCCGGCATGACCGGTACCGCCATGACCGAGGCGAACGAGTTCCACCAGATCTACAAGCTGGGCGTGGTCCCCATCCCCACGAACATGCCGATGATCCGGGCCGACCAGGCCGACATGGTGTACCAGACCGCGGTGGCCAAGTTCGAGGCCTGCGTCAGCGACATCGTGGAGCGTCACGAGGCCGGGCAGCCCATGCTGGTCGGCACGACCAGCGTGGAGAAGTCGGAGCTGCTGTCGAGGATGCTCAAGCGCAGCGGGGTCCCGCACGAGGTGCTGAACGCGAAGTACCACGAGCGGGAGGCGGCGATCGTCGCCCAGGCCGGACGCAAGGGCGCGGTCACCGTGGCCACCAACATGGCGGGCCGCGGCACCGACATCATGCTGGGCGGCAACCCGGAGTTCATCGCGGACGCCGAGCTGCATCAGCGCGGCCTGTCGCCGGTGGACACGCCGGAGGACTACGAGGCGGCCTGGCCGGAGGCGGTGGAGAAGGCACGGAAGGCGGTGGCGGCCGAGCACGAGGAGGTCGTTGGGGTCGGCGGGCTGTACGTGCTCGGCACCGAACGGCACGAGTCGCGCCGGATCGACAACCAGCTGCGTGGCCGGTCCGGCCGGCAGGGCGACCCGGGGGAGTCGCGCTTCTACCTGTCGCTGGAAGACGACCTGATGCGGATGTTCAACGCGGACAAGGTCGCGCACTTCATGGAGTGGCTCAAGACGCCGCCGGACGTGCCGATCGAGTCGAAGGCGGTCACCCGGTCGATCCGTTCCGCGCAGACCCAGGTCGAGCAGCAGAACTTCGAGATCCGCAAGGACGTCCTCAAGTACGACGACGTGCTCAACCGCCAGCGCCAGGTCATCTACGGGGAGCGCCGGACCGTGCTGGAGGGCGCGGACCTGCACGAGCAGATCCGCCAGATGATCGACGAGGTGGTCACCGCCTACGTGACCGGGGCGACCACCGAGGGCTTCCCCGAGGAATGGGACCTCGACCAGCTGTGGACCGCGTTCCGCGACCTGTACCACCCGACGCTCACCGTCGGGGACCTGGTCGAGGAAGCCGGCGGGGAGCGGTCGGCGCTCTCGCAGGACTTCATCGCCGAGGTCGTCAGGACCGACGCCCAGGAGTCCTACGACCGCCGGGAGGCCGAACTCACCGCCGAGGTCATGCGCGAACTCGAACGCCGGGTGGTGCTGGCGGTGCTGGACCACAAGTGGCGCGAGCACCTGTACGAGATGGACTACCTGCGCGAGGGCATCGGCCTGCGGGCGATGGCGCAGCGCGATCCGCTGGTGGAATACCAGCGGGAGGGCTTCGACATGTTCAACACCATGATGGAGGGGATCAAGGAGGAGTCCGTCGCCTACCTGTTCAACTCCAAGGTGGACGTCCAGCCGAGCCCGATCGTGGAGGAGGCCGGCGGCGAGCTGCCCGCGGCTTCGCTGGCTCTGGGGCAGGTGCCGGGGAACGGCGCGCCGGGCGGCGTCATCGAGGACAGCGTCGCCCCGGCCGGTCCCGCTCCGGTCGACGGCTCTGCGGTCGATGGCGCTGCGGTCGATGGCGCTCCGGCGCAGCGCAGCGGCCGGCGGGGCAGCGGGGGCCGCGGCTCACGCGGCAGGCACGCCAAGAACGGGCCGGCCCGGCCGGCGGCCGCCCAGCCGCCGGCGCATCAGCGGCCGGCGGCCGGCGCTCCCGGCGTGGTGACCCCCGGGCTGAGCCAGCCGCAGCGGGCCGCCCGGCTGTCCTACAGCGCACCGACCGTGGACGGCGAGGCACAGGTTCAGCGCCGCGCCGAGTCCGCCGACGGCGGGGAGTTCGGCAAGGTCGGCCGGAACGCCCCCTGCCCCTGCGGCTCAGGGCGCAAGTACAAGCTGTGCCACGGCGATCCGCGTAACCGCCCCGCCGGCTGATCCGGCCGGTCCCTGATCCGGCCGGCGCCACTGTACGGGCCGGGCGCGGCCCAGCGGCCTGCCCGGCTGGGGTCCCTAGACCGCCTCAACGGCCACACACCGCCAGCTGCCGGGCTGGGCCGCCCGGCTGGCGGTTGCCTGCCCGCCGCCCCGTTCCAGCCGGAGGGCCAGCGCGTGGACACGCTGCCCGAAGACCACGACCACTGCCATCTCCATGGCGTCGGCGGTGGGATGGCAGGTCACCACCCGCAGGACGCGCGGCTGCTGCCCGGCCGAGAGCAGGGGCCCGAGCCGGCGGATGCGGTCGCGGGCCCGCTCGGTTGTCCACGGCACCAGCTGCCGGGGCGGGCGGGACCCGGCCAGCGTCTCCGCCAGCACCTGGGCGAACTGGCCCGGCCAGCCGGGAGGCGCGCTGGGCTGGCCGGGTGAGCCCGGTGCGGCCGGGGGTTTCCGCGGTCCCGCCCGCCCCGGCGTATCTGCCTGGCCCGGCGTATCTGCCTGGCCCGGTGAGTCTGGCCTGGATGGACGTGGCGCACCGTGGGCGCCCCCAGAGCCGGCGCCGGCCGGGCTGGCGCCCAGGCGGGGGAAGGCGCCCGGCGGGCCGGCCGGGCCGGCCGCCGCCACCTCCGCGTCGTAGGGCGGCGCGGAATCGGGGATGAGGCACAGGCGGACCGCTGCCGGGTCCGGTAACGGCCGGGGCCCGGCGGGCGCCCGGGGACGGGCGGGCGGGTGCGGGCACCAGGCATCGGCCGTGCCGGTTCCCTTGGGTTCCCCGGCCGCGGGCCCGCCGGTTCTTCCTGGTTCCCCGGCCGCGGGCTCGCCGGGTGCAGGCGGGAGTCCTCGTGGCCGGTCTGGTGGTAATGCGGGCATGGCGCCTCCCGGGCATGTCAGCGAGATGGCGGGCCGCCTGATGCCGGGCCAGGGCGCCCGGCCGCGGCCGCCTGCCCTGAGTTGTACTCGTGCCCGGTGACATTTTCCGGCGCCCGCCCAGGGGAATGCTCCGGCCGGGTCATGGGTTACTGCTGGAGCCGGGTAAGACGGGCCCGGACCTCGTTTTTCAGGAGAGATAACCGTGTCGCTGCCCCCGCTGGTTTCCCCGGCCGATGACCTGACCGTGGATGAGGTCCGGCGCTACTCCCGGCACCTGATCATTCCCGACGTGGGGAAGACCGGGCAGCGGCGGCTCAAGAACGCCAAGGTACTGGTCGTCGGCGCGGGCGGACTCGGGTCCCCGGCCCTGCTGTACCTGGCCGCCGCCGGTGTCGGGACGCTCGGGGTCATCGACTTCGACGTGGTTGACGAGTCGAACCTGCAGCGCCAGATCATCCATGGCCAGTCCGACATAGGCCGGCCGAAGGCCGTTTCCGCGATGGAAAGCATCCGCGAGGTCAACCCGCTCGTGAACGTGGTGCTGCACGAGGAGCGGCTCGACTCCGACAACGCGATGCAGATCTTCGAGCCCTACGACCTGATCGTCGACGGCACGGACAACTTCGCCACCCGGTACCTGGTGAACGACGCGTGTGTGCTGCTGGGCAAGCCCTACGTCTGGGGCTCGATCTACCGGTTCGACGGCCAGGCCAGTGTCTTCTGGGCCGAGCACGGGCCGTGCTACCGGTGCCTGTACCCGGAGCCGCCGCCGCCGGGCATGGTGCCGTCCTGCGCCGAGGGCGGAGTCCTCGGGGTGCTGTGCGCATCCATCGGGTCCATCCAGGTCAACGAGGCGATCAAGCTCATCGTCGGCATCGGCGAGCCCCTGGTTGGCCGCCTGATGATCTACGACGCCCTGGACATGACCTACCGGCAGGTCAAGGTCAGGAAGGACCCCGAGTGCCCGGTCTGCGGCAAGAACCCCACGATCACCGAGCTGATCGACTACGAGGAGTTCTGCGGCACGGTGTCCGAGGACGCGCAGAAGGCGGCGGCCGGGTTGACCATCACTGCCACCGAGCTCAAGGACATGCTCGACCGTGACGAGAACATCTTCCTCATCGATGTCCGGGAGCCGAACGAGTACGAGATCGTCTCCATTCCCGGCGCGACGCTGATCCCCAAGGGGGAATTCCTCTCCGGTGCCGCCCTTGAGCAGATGCCGCAGGACAAGCGCATCGTGCTGCACTGCAAGAGCGGCCAGCGCAGCGCCGAGGTCCTGGCCGTGGTAAAGGACGCCGGGTTTTCGGACGCGGTTCATGTCGGCGGCGGCGTGCTGGCCTGGATCAACCAGGTGGATCCCTCGCTTCCGGCCTACTAAGACGCCGGTGGAAGGGATCGGCTGATCCCGCAACCTGTCGCAGCGAACGGCGCACGTGCGGTTAAGGCCGTAACATGCCCGTGTGGGACTGCGGCCGGAGCCACCGGGAGGCAGCGGCCCGGGGCCGGACGCAGAGCGGCCGGTGCTACCCGGACCGGTGCCGGTGCCACGCCGTCCGCTCAGCCCCCGGGTCCCGGCCACCGGCACCGATGGGCATCCGGCCGCCCGGCGGACGGCGCCGCGGCGCAAGGGCTTCATGCTGGCCGTCCTGATGCTGTCACTGGTGGGCCTGGCGGCCGCGACGGTGGGGCTGGTTGCGCAGCTCCTGCCGCGCACCTTCAACCCCGTCCAGAAGCAGCAGATCATCGCCTGGGAGATGGGCAAGCGCTGGCGCGACTGGCCGGCCGCCAAGATCTTCCCTGACTCCCTCCAGTACCCGGTGCCGGGCCAGGCCCTCGGCGGGGCCGACCTGCCCCTAGCCGCGCACCGGATCGGGATCGCCCGCCAGGCCAGCTGCCATACGGCCACCGACCCGGCGGTCGCGCGGGTCCTGGCCCGCTACGGATGCCTGGCCGTGCTCAGGGCAACCTACGACGACGCGACCCAGAGCCTCGCGGTCACCGTGGGCGTTGTCGTACTGCCCGGCCCGGCCGCGGCCAGCGCTTCCATGAAGGCCCTGCCCGGCCAGCACGGGAACGGCCCGCGGCCCGGCGTGCGCGCGGTGTCGTTCCGCCGCACACCCGTCGCCCGGTTCGGCAACCGGCAGCGCCAGTTGTCATCGGTACGGCGCGCCGGCCCCTATCTGGTGTTCACCACGGTGGGCTACGCCGACGGCCGACGGCGTGTGCACGAGTCCGCCAACCTGTATGCGACGGCAGAAATGCTCGGCCTGGAAGGCGGGGTCGGCGGTGGGGTGGCCCGCGACCTCGGGGCCGTCCCACCGCCACCGGCGTGCCCGGGAGGGCCAGCGTGCTAGCGCGTCTCTCATCTCACGTCGGCCACACGGCGAGCCGGAGACCGGCCAGTCGCGGCCGCGGGGTGCGCGCGGCCGCCCGGTTTGCGGGCGCCGTGCTCGCCGCCACCGGGCTCTGCGTGGTCACGGCGCTCCCGGCCCAGGCAGACGCGGTGCGCGACCAGGAGATGTGGGTCCTGGACATGGTGCACGCCCCGTCCGCCTGGCCGGTCACCCAGGGCCAGGGCGTGCTCGTCGCCGTTATCGACAGCGGCGTCTCCGGTTCCGTATCCGACCTGACCGGCTCGGTCACCCAGGGCCCCAATCTCTCCGGTGTCAGCACCCCCCAGTCCAACACCTCCTGGGGCGTCCACGGGACGTGGATGGCCTCGCTCATCGCCGGCCACGGCCATGGGGACGGGTCCGCCGGCATCGAGGGCGTAGCGCCCCAGTCGCGGGTGCTGTCCATCCGGGTGGTGACCGACCGGGGTGATCCCAACTTCGGGAAGTACGAGCAGGAGTCCAACACCGAGGTCCAGCGGGCCCTGGCCCGGGCCATCACGGTCGCGACGAGCCGCGGCGCGGGCGTCATCAGCATGTCCCTTGGCTACGGCGCCGCCAGCCGCCCGGTCCGGGTAGCCCTGCAGAACGCCATAGACCGCGGGGTCGTGGTGGTCGCCTCGTCGGGCAACTCGGGGGACACGGCCAGTGCGCTCAGCACCGGGCAGGCCCCGTATTCGTTCCCCGCCGACTACCCAGGCGTGCTCGGCGTGGGCGCGGTCACCGAGGCCGGGACGGCCGCCAGTTTCTCCAGCAACAACCTGTCGGTCGAGGTCGCCGCGCCCGGCGTAAAGGTGCCGGCGCAAGGCAGGGACGGCCAGTACTGGCTGGTCAGCGGGACAAGCCCGGCGTGTGCGCTGACGGCGGGGGTCGCCGCCCTCATCAAGTCGCGCTATCCCCACCTCTCCCCGGCGCTGGTGGACCAGGCCATCACCTCCACCGCCCAGAACCCACCGCCCCAGGGATACGACGACCGGGTCGGGTTCGGCACCGTCGACGCGGCCGCGGCGCTCACCGAGGCCGCCACCTTGACCCGCGACGTGAGCACGAGCCGCGGCGTGAAGGTGGCCACGCACTTCGGCGGCGGGGCAGCCGCCGTGCCGCCGGTTCCCGTCCCGCCACGGGGCACCGGGCGGCTGATCCTGTACGCGGTGCTGGTACTGGCCTTCCTGGCCATCGCGGCGTTCGCGGCGTTCCGCCTCACCCGCAGGTCACCGGCTGCGGTCCCGGCCGGCGAGTCGTGGCAGGAGAACGCCCCGTGGCCGGGCAACGGCAACGGGTCCTGGGAGAGCAACGAAGCGTGGCAGGGCGGCGGCGTCAGCCCCGGCGCTGGGGCCTGGGGAGACAACGGGACGTGGGGCGGAGGCCTGGCCCGGCCGGGCAATGGGTCCCGGGAAGCTAACGGGCCCCGGGCGGGCAGTGCGGCGTGGGGAGCTGACCAGCCCGGGCCGGGGAGCGCGGCGTGGCAAGATGACGGTCCCCGCGCGGGCAACGGAGCCTGGGAAGTTGACGGGCCTCGGCAGGGCGGCGGGGCCTGGGAAGGTGACGGGGCCCGGCCGGGCAACGGGGCCTGGGAGGGTGACGGGCTCCGGCAGGACGGCGGGGCCTGGGACGGTGACGGGCTCCGGCAGGACGGCGGGGCCTGGGAAGGTGACGGGGCCCGGCCGGGCAACGGGGCCTGGCACGGCAACGGAGCCTGGGAGGACGACGGGAGCTGGGACGGAAACGGGGCATGGCCGGGCGGTGAGCCATGGCCCGCGCAGCAAGGCGGGTGGCAAGCGCCATCCGGCGACGGGTCGGCCCCACCGGCCCTACCGACTTCGCTGGCCCCACCGGCCCCGGCCTCCGTGGCCCCGCCGGACTCACCCCTCCCACCGGGCGTGCCGCCGGCGCCGTCGTATGGGCCCGATCTGTCCCTGCGGGACCTGCCGCCTGCGCCGTCGTATGGGCCCGATCTGTCCCTGCGGGACCTGCCGCCTGCGCCGTCGTATGGGCCCGATCTGTCCCCGCGGGACCTGCCGCCGGCGCAGTCGTATGGGCCCGATTTGTCCCCGCGGGACCTGCCGCCGGCGCAGACGCCCCCGGCCGATCCCGGTCCGCCCGCGCCACCGTGGCCGCCGCCGGACCAGTGACCACGGGGCGCCGGGATCAGCTGACCGACTTCGCCGACCGCGTGCTCGACGTCGTGGACGCCATCCCGCCCGGCCAGGTGATGTCCTACGGCGACATCGCCGAATACCTGGGCCAGGGCGGCCCGCGTCAGGTGGGACGGGTCATGGCCCTGTGGGGCGGCGGCGTGGCCTGGTGGCGGGTGATCCATGCCGACGGGTCCTTCCTACCCGGCCATGAGCGCGAAGCGCTCGCCCATTACCGGGAGGAAGGGACGCCCCTGCGGGGCGGCGGGCTGCGGGTGGACATGCGGAAGGCCCGCCGCGAGATCCGCGTCGGCCCCGGCGGGAACGCACCCGGCTGACCGCGGGCGGGGCTGTGTCCACATGCTGGACATCCGGCAACGACTTATCACGGATCTTGGCCGACCAAACCAGGGCAAGCCGGACAAGATCATGACCGAGATCCGTGACAAGTCAGGCACGGGGGCTTAGAGGCCGGCTGACACGCCGGGCAGGGGAGCCGGGGTGGGCGCGGCGGAGCAGGTTAGGGGGAGGGCTCGGCCTGATGGAAGCAGCAGGTGCCGGTGGCGCCGTGCGGCATGCTCTTGATCCCGGCGTCGGGGTCGGTGCTGCCCCGGACGATGGCCCCGCCGTAGCCCGCCGTGCCCAGGAAGGCGCCCCACCACAGCACCCACGGCCGCGGCCCGGACTCGGCGGGGAAGGGCTCGGCGAGCGGCAGGATGCGGCGCTGCAGCACATATGGGCCATTCATCGCCTCGGTGAGCTGGCGCCGCCACTCGTCCGCGCCGGTCAGCCAGCCCTGGATGACCCCGGCACCCGAGGCCAGCGCGGTCGGCTTGAGCACCAGATGTTCCCGTTCGGCGAGGGCGTACTCGGTCATGTCGGCCTGCCCGCCGCCGCCGACCGTGACCGGCCCGGGCCGGACCATCCGCGTCCACGGCAGGACCCGGTCCAGGCTCGCGAGTTCAGCGCCGCTGAACAGGTGCCGGTTGGCCTCGTCCGACAGCAGCGCCAAGGCGCCCTTGCTGCCGTACAGTTCCGCGTCTACCGGGGCGAAGAGGGCTACCTCGCCCCGTTCAGCGGCCCGCAGCAGCGGGTCGGCAAGCTCACCGGCCTCGGGCCGGAGCAGGTCCTTGATCAGGAAGACCCGGTAGATCACGTCGACCGGCCTGCCGTCCAGCCACACCCGGCGATCGGCGGCGCGGAGCTGGCCGAGGTGGCACGGCACGGCCTCCAGCCCGTACCGGGTGAGCTGCGCCGCGCTGTAGCGCAGCTGCCGCTCCAGGACCGGGAAGGAGTCCGGCCAGTCGGCCACCGCGATCAGCGGCCGCGCCCCGGCGGGCAGGCCACATTCGGCCCGCAGGGTGTCCACCAGGACATCCATGGTGTCCACGTAGGAAAGCCCGTGCGACGCCACGAAACCGGCCACCGCCGGGTCGGCGAGGAAAGCCCGGTTGAGCAGGGCATTGTCGAGCCCGCCGAGGGCGCTGCCCAGATTGAGCTCCAGCACCCGGAAGGCGGCCTCGTCCTGGAACAGGTCGGCCCGGCCCAGCCTGGTGGGCGGCTGGCCCCCGGCCCGCTCGATCGCCGTCACCTGGGCACCGGTCATCCCCACGGCGCGGGCGAACGCGGCCACATCCCCGCCGAACAGCCGAACGGGCACGCTGGCGAGCGCCGCATGCAGGGCGAGGAGGTCGTCGCGCAGAACCGAAAATCCGGCGTGCTCCAGGAAGACCGGCCTGGTCAGGCAGTCGCCGTCGTACGAGGTCGCCGCCAGGTCGAACTGTTCCCGGGCCAGCTGCACCAGCCGGGCGGCGCGATCCCCGCGCTCCGCGACCTCAGCAAAGTACCGGCTGGTGAGCGTATTGGGAGTCACCACGCCCCATGGTAATCACGCCATGTTCCCGGGCGACCGGCGATGGATCCGGCCCGTCGTTCAGGCTGCGGCCGCGACCTTGGCGTAGCTGTCCAAGATCGTGACCCAGCCGCCGGGGGAGGAGACGCCCGCGTGGATGCCTTCCCCGCCGGCCCCGTGCCGCTCAAAGTGGCGGTGCTCAAGCTCCACCCGGGTCTGGCCATCGGGCTGTGCCACGAACGTGACCTCGAATTCGCTGGCGCGCGCAGGGTCGGGTCGGGAAACCAGGTGTCGTCGTTCGCGTTGATCCGCCAGGACACGACGATCCGGTGCGGGGGGTCACAGGCGAGCACCTGGCCCCAGTCACACTCGCTGCCGTCCACGCCGCGCTCGTAGTAGCGGCCCCCGGTGCGCGGCTCGAGCACGACGTCGGCAAGATCGGCTTTCCCGAGATGATGACCGTGCGGCCACCAGCTGAAGAAGCCCTCGGTGAACAGGGCGAACGCCCGCTCCAGGGACAGCGGCACGGTCACCGCGCAGCGGACGGGTGTGAACGATCCGGTGGCTGCGGCTTGCTCGGTCATGGCTGCTCCTGCCCTTCGTTGCCTGCCGTGGCTGCAGGCCGCCATGGCCGCCTCCTGGAACGAGGCCAGCGCCTGCCCCCACATCTGGTCCAGGTAGGCGTGAATGGCCCGCACCCCCTGCGGCTCGATCTGGTAGATGCGGCGGGTCCCGGCGGCCCGGTCGGCGACCAGGCCGGCCTCCTTGAGAACCCGGAGGTGTTGTGACACGGCGGGCCTGCTGACCGGCAGCTCGCTGGCGAGCTGGCCGACCGCCTTCGGGCCGCGGGCGAGGCACTCGAAGATGGCGCGCCGGGTCGGGTCCCCGAGCGCCGTGAGCGCTCCTCCTCCGTAAGTTTCCACTAACCGTAAGTGTACTTACAGATTGGGCCATGTCAAGCCGGCGCCGGGAAACGCCGCGCCGACTCGGCAAACAGCCCCGGTATGTCCGAGGTATCTGCTGGAATGCGGTACGGAGATGGACAGGCAACTTCCCGCCTACCACCTCGTCCGCTCGCCGGGGCGAGGAGGCGAGGCGCCCACACTGGACACCGCGCAGCAGGCCGTCGTCAACCACGGCGGGGGCCCGCTGCTGGTGCTGGCCGGCCCGGGCACGGGCAAGACCACCACGATCGTGGAGACCGTGGCGGACCGGATCACCAACCGGGGGATCGACCCGGAGCGGGTGCTCGTTCTCACCTTCAGCCGCAAGGCGGCCGAGGAACTGCGGGAGCGGATCACCGCCCGGCTGCACCGGACCACGCGGGAGCCGCTGGCGCTGACCTTCCACAGCTACGCGTACGCGCTGGTGCGCCGGGAGTTCGTGCTGGCCGGCGACGAGCCGCCCAGGCTGCTGTCCGGCCCGGAGCAGTTGCTGGAGGTCCGGCGCATGCTCAGGGGCGAGGCAGAGGACGGCGGCCGGCGCTGGCCGGAGCGGCTCCGCCCCGCGCTCGCGACCCGTGGTTTCGCCGTGGAACTGCGGGACTTCCTGCTCCGCGCGGCCGAGCGTGGCCTGGACGGCCGTGGCCTGGCCAGGCTGGGGGCGCAGCGCGGCCGCGACGACTGGCAGGCGGCGGGCGGTTTCCTCGATCGCTACGCCGCGCGTTTCGACCTGGCCCCGGTCCCGGCCTACGACTACGCGGAGATCATCAGGATCGCCGCGGGGCTGCTGGACCACGGCGCGGTCAGGGACCGCGAGCGCAAGGCCTACGACGTGGTCATGGTGGACGAGTACCAGGACACCGATCCGGCGCAGGAGGAGTTGCTGCATGCCCTGGCCGGCGACGGCAGGGAGCTGATCGCGGTCGGTGACCCGGACCAGTCGATCTACGCCTTCCGGGGCGCGGACGTGCACGGGATCGCCCGCTTCCCCGAGCGGTTCCGCACCCCCGACGACCAGCCCGCCCGGGTGATCGCGCTGCGGACCTGCCGGCGCAGCGGGACCGTCCTGCTGGCGGCGTCCCGGCGGGTGGCCAGCAGGCTGCCGGCCGCACCGGGCGGCCACCGCGACCTGGACCCGCTGCCATCGGTGCCGCCCGGGCTGGTTCGGGTGATCACCGCCACCAGCGCCAGCCAGGAAGCCACGGTGGTCGCGGACGTGCTGCGGCGCGCGCACCTGCGTGACGGCGTGAACTGGTCGTCGATGGCGGTCCTGGTCAGGTCGGTGACCCACCAGGTCCCGCTGCTGCGCCGCGCGCTGATGACGGCCGGGGTGCCGACCGTGGTCGCGGGAGACGAGCTGCCCCTCACGGCCGAGCCGGGGGCGCGGCCACTGCTGCTCCTCCTGCGGTGCGCGCTGCGCCCGGGCACGCTCGACGAGGACGCCGCCGCGCAGCTGCTGACCGGCCCACTGGGCGGCAGCGACGCCCTCGGCCTGCGCAGGCTCCGCCGGGCGCTGCGGGCGGCCGCGCAGGACGCGGGAGAGGAGACGACGGAAGAGCCGCTTGCTGCCGTCCTCCGCGACCCGCGTGAGCTCACCCTGATCAATGGGCTGGCCGCGGACGCGGCCCGGCGGGTGGCCGGCCTGCTGGCGCTCGCCCGCGACACCGCGAGCAACGGCAACGCGCAGGACACCCTGTGGGCGGTGTGGCACGCCTCCGGCCTGGCCCGGGAGTGGCAGGCGGCGAGCGCGGCCGGCGGGACCCGCGGCGCCGCCGCCGACCGCGACCTCGACGCCGCGGTCGCGCTGTTCGAGGCCGCCACGCGCTTCACCGAGCGGCTGCCGCCCGGGTCGGCTTCGCTCTTTCTCGACAGCCTGTCCGGCCAGGAAATCCCGGGCGACACGCTGGCGGGCCGGGCGCCAGCCGGTGACGCCGTCCGCATCCTCACGGCCCACCGGTCCAAGGGCCTGGAGTGGGACGTCGTGGTGGTGGCCGGGGTCCAGGAGGGCATCTGGCCGGACCTGCGGCTGCGGTCGTCGCTGCTCGGCATGGACGAGCTGGTGGACACGGCGGTCGGGGGGAACGGGCAGGTCGCCGGGACCGACGCCGCTGCCGCCGCGCTCGCGTCCAAGCTGCTCAGCGAGGAGCGCCGGCTGTTCTACGTCGCCGCAACGCGCGCCCGCCGGATGCTGGTGGTGACCGCCGCGGGCGGGGATGACAGCGACGAGCGCCCCTCCCGCTTCCTGGCCGAGCTGGCCGGCGACGAGATCGAGATCGAGCACATATCCGGGTCGGATCTGCGCTGGCTGTCGCTGCCCGCGCTCACCGCCGACCTGCGGCGGGCCGCCGCCGACCGGCGGCGGCCGCTCGCGCTGCGGCAGGCGGCGGCCGCCCAGCTGGCCCGGCTGGCGCAGGCCGGGGTCCGCGGCGCCGACCCCGGCCACTGGTACCAGCTCACCACCGCGTCTGACATCGGCCCGCTGGCCGCCCCGGTCTCGGTCCCGCTCACCGCTCAGCCGTCCGGCTCCGCGCTGATGCGGGTCTCGCCGTCGCAGGTGGAGTCGTTCACCCGCTGCGGGCTGCGCTGGCTGCTGGAGGTGGCCGCCGGGGCCGGGTCGGTGGACGTGGTCCGGCACTTCGGCATCATGATCCACGCCGCGGCCGTGCTCGCCGCCGAGGGCGCCGCCGACGACCTGATCGGGGACCGCATCGACGAGGTCTGGCATCACCTGGACTTCGGCAGCGCCTGGTACAGCGAGAAGCAGCGGGAACTGGCCCACCAGATGGTGAGCAAGTTCCTGGCCTGGCACCGGCAGAATCCGCGGGATCTGGTCGCCTACGAGGAGAGCGTGCGCGCCCAGGTCGGTGCGGTGGAGATCACCGGCCGGGTGGACCGGCTGGAACGCGACGCCGAGGGCAGGGCGATCGTGGTCAACCTGAAGACCAGCTCGGCCCCGGTGCCAGCCACCGACCTGGACCGGCACCCGCAGCTCGGGGTGTACCAGCTCGCGGTCATGCTCGGCGCGTTCGAGCGGTTCGGCCTGACCGAGCCCGGCGGCGCGGAACTCGTCCAGGTCGGCAAGGCCAGCCTGGCCGCGCAGGTCCGGGTGCAGCCGCAGGGCTCGCTGGCCCACGACCCGGAGCCGGGCTGGGCGCGGGAACTGGTCGAGACCGTGGCCGCGGGCATGGCGGGGCCGCTGTTCCAGGCCAAGCTGAACCCGGGCTGCCGCAACTGCCCCGTCGCCTCCAGCTGCCCGGCGCACGTGTCGGGGGAGCAGGTGACCCCATGACGGCGCAGGCCAGGTACAGCCCCGCCCAGCTGGCGATGCTGCTCGGCCTGCCCGAGCCGACCGGCGAGCAGGCGGCCGTGATCGCCGCGCCGCTGGAGCCGCTGGCCGTGATCGCCGGCGCGGGCTCGGGCAAGAGCGAGACCATGGCGGCCCGGCTGGTCTGGCTGGTCGCCAACGGCATGGTCGCGCCGGAGCGGGTGCTCGGCCTCACCTTCACCCGCAAGGCCGCCGCCGAGCTCGGGCAGCGGGTCCGGACCAGGCTGGCGGCCCTGCGGCGGGCGGGCCTGGCCGGGGCCCGGCAGCGCCGGCCGGGCCGGGGCAGCCGCCGGCCGGGGCGTCCCAGCGTGGCACGTCCCCGGGCCGCGCGTCCGCGGACGGCGCGCACGTTGACGCCTCCCTGGGCGGCGCGCCCGTAGGTGCCTCCCTGGGCGGTGCGCCTCCCGGCGGTAGCTCTCTGGACGATCTGCTGCCGCGCGATGGGCTCCTGCGGGCAGATACGGGCCCGGCGGGGCCGGGCACCCCCGCGGCCGAGGACCCCCCGAGGGCGAGCCGATCGTGTCCACCTACCACGCCTACGCCGCCAGGCTCGTCGCCGACCACGCGCTGCGCGAGGCGCTGGAGCCGTCGCTGCGCCTCATCACCCCGGCGGTGGCATGGCAGATCGCGGCCCGGGTGGTCGCCGCCTACAGCGGGCCCGATGGACGCGATCGACCGGGCCCCGCAATGGGTGACCGCGGCGGTGCTCGACCTCGCCGCTGAGCTCGCCGAGCACCTGCGCACCCCCGGCCGATGTGCACCAGGTCGGCCGGTGGCTGGACACCGCCTGCCAGACCCTTCCCGGCCGGGTGCCCGCGCTGGTCAGGAAGATCACTCGCATGCCAGCGCACCCGCGAGCAGCTGCTGCCGATCGTGGCCGCCTACGAGCTGGCGAAGCCCGACCGGGTGGTGCTCGACTACGGCGACCAGGTCGCGCTCGCGGCGCGGATCGCGGCCGTCACCCCGCGGTCCGCGATCGAGCGCCGGCTACCAGGTCGTGCTGCTCGACGAGTACCAGGACACCAACGTCGCCCAGCGGGTGCTGCTGCAGGGACTGTTCGGCGGCGGCCATCCGGTCACCGCGGTCGGCGATCCCTGCCAGTCGATCTACGGCTGGCGCGGCGCCAGCGCGGGCAACCTGCCCGGTTCGTCGCCGACTTCCCGGTGGCCAGCGGGAACGGGAACGGCCCGGGCACGCGCGGCGCCCGGCCGGCCCGGTCTGGCGCTGTCCACCAGCTTCCGCAACACCGGGCGCGTGCTGGACGCCGCCGCCGCCCTGCAGCAGGGGCTGCGCGCCGAGGCGCCGCAGGTGCCGCGGCTGGTCCCGCCCCCGCGGCGGGCCGGGCGGGGGCGGGTGGTCTGCGCCCTGCTGGACACCGCGGCGGACGAGGCGGCCTGGGTCGCGGCACGGATCGAGGGGCTGCTGGACCTGCCGCCGGGCACGGCCCCGGACGGGGACCCCTGGCCCGAGCACGACAGCGCCCGCATCCGCCCGGCCGACATCGCCGTGCTCTGCCGCAAGCGGTCCCAGTTCCCGGTGCTGCGCGCCGCCATCGAGGCGCGCGGGATCCCGGTCGAGGTGGTCGGGCTCGGCGGGCTGCTCAACGTCCCCGAGGTGGCCGACGTCGTCGCGACTCTGCGGGTGCTGCACGACCCGACCGCGTCCAGCGCGATGGTCCGGCTGCTGACCGGCCCGCGGTGGCGGATCGGGCCGCGCGACCTCGTGGCGCTCGGCAGGCGGGCCCGTGACCTGATCCGCAAGCACCGCGCCGCCCGGGACCCCGGGGAACGCGCGGGCCGGGGCAACGCCACCCCCGACGGTGCTGGCCCGGGGCCCTCCGCCACGCGGCGGCCCGGCCGGCCCGAAGGTGGGGCGGCAGGGGCAGCCGGCCAGCCCCGGGGAACCGTTAAGCATGATGATCCTCTGGCCCAGGCGGTAACCGACCTGACCGCTGAGCAGGGGAGCCTGGTGGAGGCCCTGGATGACCTGGGCCCCGCGCCGCGTACTCGGCGGCTGGTTTCGCGCGGTTCACCGCGCTGGCCGCGGAGCTGCGGACGCTGCGCGCGCACACCGCCCGGCCCCTGCCCGACCTGGTCGGCGAGGTCGAGCGGGTGCTCGGGCTGGACATCGAGGTGGCGGCCCAGCCGTGGCGCGACCCGGCCGCCGCGCGCGCCGACCTCGACGCGTTCGCGGATGCGGCGTCCACGTTCGCCGACGACCAGGAGGAGCCGACGCTCGGGGCGTTCCTCGCCTACCTGACCGCCGCCGAGGCCGAGGAGTTCGGCCTGGAATCGGGCCAGCCGAGCGGGACGAACTCGGTCACGCTGACCACGGTGCACGCGGCCAAGGGCCTGCAGTGGCCCGCCGTGGTCGTGCCCGGCCTGGCCGCCGGGGCGAAGGCGCGGGTCTTTCCCGCCCGGCCGGTGGCCAGCACCCGGTGGACCGAGAACCCGCGGCTGCTCCCGTTCGGCCTGCGGGGAGACGCGGGCGACCTGCCCGGCCCTGCCCTACCTCACCGCCGAGTCGCTGGCGGCCTTCAGCGACGCCTGCGCGGCGCGTGAGCTGGCGGAGGAACGGCGGCTGGCGTACGTGGCGGTGACCCGGGCCGCGTTCTGGGTGGCCTGCACCGGCTACTGGTGGGCCGAGGGCGTGTCGCCGCTCGGCCCCTCGCTGTTCCTGGAGGAGATCCGGGCCGCATGCGAGGCCGGCGCGGGGACCGTGAACGATGGGCACCGCCGCCCGGGGAAGACGCCACGAACCCGGCCCTGGCCGAGCCGGTGCCCGTGCCCTGGCCGGCATCCCCGGAGGGGCCGCGTTACGAGGCCGTCCGCGAGGCGGCGGCGCTGGTTGACGCCGCCCGGGCCGGAGCTCCCAGCCGCGATGGCCCGCTGACCGACAGGGACCGGGCGGTGGCCGAGGCGTGGGAGCGGGACACCGCGCTCCTGCTCGCCGAGCGTGAGGAGCGGCGCGGCGACGCCGCCTCGGCGGTATCGCTGCCCGGGCGGCTGTCGGTGTCGTCGCTGGTCACGATGGCCGCCGACCCGACCGAACTGGCCCGCCAGATCCGCCGCCCCATGCCCCGCCCGCCCGCGCCGCAGGCGCGCCGGGGCACCGCTTTCCACCAGTGGCTGGAGGAACGGTTCGGGCAGCAGCGACTGATCGACTCGGCCGACCTGCTCGGCGCCGCCGACGAGCCCGCCGACGACGGCGACGCGGGCGACCTGGCGCTACTGCGGGAGCGGTTCGAGGCGGGGGAGTGGGGCGGCCGCTGGCCGGTGGAGGTGGAGGTGCCGTTCGAGACGCTGATCGCCGGCCGGGCGGTGCGCGGGCGGATCGACGCCGTGTTCGGGGACGCCGGCGACGGCGGGTACGACGTCGTGGACTGGAAGACCGGCCAGCCGCCCGCCTCGGACCAGGAACGGCGGGTGGCGGCGGTCCAGCTCGCCGCCTACCGGCTGGCCTGGGCGGGGCTGGCCCAGGTACCGCTCGACCAGGTGCGGGCCGCGTTCTACTACGTGCGCGAGGACCTGACGCTGCGGCCCGCGGACCTGCTCGACGAGGCCGGGCTGGCCGCGCTCATCGAGAGCATTCCAGCTCAGCCGGGTTAGCCACCACCAAGGCCCTGGCTGCTCGGTCCTTGCTGTAGGCATTCGCAGATCAATGTCGGCGGACATCCCGTCATTTTCATCAGGCCAGGTGGCAGCCCGATCTGAATGGTGGGCAGACGTCCCGGCTTGGGGGGCAATCCGCGCTGTCGGCGGCGATCGTGCTGGGCAGCACCCTCACCATCGACAACGGAACGTGTGCCGCGAACGCTGCCGCCAACAGCGTCCATTGCGACATCGGGAACCTCGACGTCGGGCAGCAGTCCAACATCACGTTCTCCGCGACCCCGACGGCGGCCGGAGCGTTCGGCAACACCGCGGCCATCGCCATGACGGGTACGGACACGCAGCCGGCCAACAACAGCGTCACCGTCAGCCAAGGTAACTCCTGTTCTGCGACAGGACTCCGGCGCCTTTGCATCTCTTTATAGCGGCCGTTTCACACGCGTTCTGGGTAGTTACCGGGCGGAAGGCCGTGCGGCGGGCCTGGGACGCCCTCGGATTCACACCCGCCAGGGCGGTGACCGGAGCCCCGCGGGAGAGCCTGCGGGCCAGGCACCGCGCCTGGGCCCCGGCCCGGCGAGAGGAGGGCCTGGATGGACGGCTGCAAGCCGCTGATTGCCATCGGCGTACCAGGCCGGCGGCACCCAGCACCGGCCCGGAGCACGGGCATCGTGCGGCCACAGCCGGCCGCCCCACGGCCATGACGGCGCCGCCAGGGCGGACTCCGGCAGCGATCGCCGGGGCGGGCCTGCGGGCCGCCGAACGGGCCTGGCGGGCCACCGGGTGGAACGGCCAGCACCTGCGGCACGTCGCGGCGATGATCCGGCAGGGGACCAACCCGGCCGCACGGGTCTACGAGAGCCTCGGGTCCGGCTCTTCCTCGCGCTGGCGCCGGGCTGGCTGAACCTGGGGCTGTGGGAGGGCCCCGGCACGGAGGCCGAGGCGGAGGCCGCCTGCCGCCGGCTGATCCAGACGGTGGCGTCGGCGCTGCCCGCCGGGGGCGTCACCGTCAACGTCGGGAACGGCCTCGGAACCCAGGATCCGCTGATCGCCGAGAGCGTCGCCCCGCGGCGGCTGGTCGCGGTGAACATCGCCGAGTGGCAGCTGGCGGCCGGGCGTGACCGGCTGCGGAGGCCGGGGCGGCTCCGGTCGCCGGCGACGCGGCCCGGCTGCCGCTGACCGACGGGGTCGCCGATGGGCTGATCAGCGTGGAGGCGGCGTTCCACTTCCGGTCCCGCCGCGCCTTCTTCGCCGAGTGTTACCGGGTGCTGCGGCCCGGCGGCGTGCTGAGCATCACCGACATCTCGACCGAGCGATGGCCACGGAGTCCCGCCGAGCTGGCCTCCGGCCTGGCCCAGCTGCGGGTGTTCGGGCTCCGTCCCCGGCGCGGCGATGACCGCCGGGCACATCGCGGCGGCCGCCCGCGCGGCTGGCCTGGTGGACGTGGAGGTCACGCGGTGCGGCGATCGCGTCATCGCCCCCGCACTCCGGGTCATCGCGGACCGGCTCTCGGCTTCACCGTCCGCTCCCCTGGGGCACCGCGCGGCCGCCCGCGTCATGCTGTGGCAGATGGAGCTCCTGTGGCGGCACCGGATCATCGACTACCTGCTGCTCCGCGCCGCCCGGCCGGGTTAGCAGCA
>CAWIGE010000017.1:0-76238 GCA_963835425.1 uncultured Actinomycetes bacterium
CTCCGCAACTGCCCGGCACGCATAGTTCGCGCAATAGTGCGGTCGGTGGGGCCGGTGGGATTCGAACCCACACTGTAACGACCCTAAATCGTTCGCCTCCTGCCATTGGGCTACGGCCCCGGAACCACCACGTCCACGTCAGCCCGGACGCCGGGCTCTGCCCAGACGCCGGGCTCTTGCTCAGACGCCCAGCTCTTTTCTCAGGCGCGCGACGTGGCCGGTGGCCTTCACGTTGTAGTAGGCCCTGGCCACCACGCCGCTGGGGTCGATCACGAACGTGGACCTGATCACGCCCATGGTCGTCTTGCCGTAGAGCTTCTTCTCCCCGTACGCGCCGTACGCCTTCTCCACCTGGTGATCCGGGTCGGACAGCAGCGGGAAGGTCAGGTGGTCGCGCTCGCGGAACTTGGCCAGCTTGGCCGGCCCGTCGGGCGAGATGCCGAGCACCGTGACGCCGGCCGCGGCCAGCGAACTCAGGCTGTCCCGGAAGTCGCACGCCTCGGTGGTGCAGCCGGGGGTCATCGCCGCCGGGTAGAAGTAGACGATCACCTGGTGCCCGCGCAGCGACGACAGGCTCACCGGCTTGCCGTCGGCGTCGGGCAGGGTGAAGTCCGGCGCCTTGTCCCCCGGTGCCAGCTTGTGCTCGCTCACGCGCGCTCCCTTCAGCGGACGCTCAACCATACGGCGACTACCGTACCCGGCGGCGCCGCCGGGCCGCCGGCGCCGCCCATCGTCAGCCTCGTGCGGCTCGGTTGGGTTAGCTCCCGAGCTTCCCGGCGATGACCGGCGCCAGCGCGCGCAGGGCCTTCCCCCGGTGGCTGATCTCGTCCTTCTCGCCCGCGCTCATCTGCGCGGTGGTGAGCTCGGAGCCGTCCGGCAGGAAGATGGGGTCGTACCCGAAACCGTTGCTGCCGCGCGGCGTGCGGGTCAGCTGGCCGCGCACCTCGCCCTCGGTCAGGTGCTCGCCCCCCGCGGGCAGCACCAGCGCCGCCACGCACACGAAGCGCGCCCCCCGCTCACCGGCCGGCACGTCCGCGAGCTGGGCGAGCAGCAGCCGCAGGTTGGCTTCGTCATCCCCGTGCGACCCGGACCAGCGGGCCGACAGCACGCCGGGCATCCCGTTCAGCGCGTCCACGCACAGCCCGGAGTCGTCGGCCACCGCGGGGAGCCCGGTGAACGCGGCCACCGCCCGGGCCTTGAGCAGCGCGTTGCTCCGTGAAGGTGCGGCCGGTCTCGGCCACCTCGGGCATGCCGGGAACGTCATCGAGGTCGGTCACGGCCGCGCTCACCCCGGCGGCGGCCAGGATCCTCCGCAGCTCGGCGAGCTTGCCGGGATTCCGCGTCGCGAGAACGATCCGGGCCGGGCCGGCCACGCCGGCCGGCTTCGTCATCGGCCGAGCGCCTCGCGCTGCAGGCGTGCGAGGTCCGCGCAGCCCGCCACGGCCAGATCCAGCAGCCGGTCGAGCAGGTCCCGGTCGAACGGCTCCCGCTCGGCCGTTCCCTGGACCTCCACGAACCTGCCGTCGCCCGCGCACACCACGTTCATGTCCGTCTCGGCGGTTACATCTTCGTCATAGCACAGGTCAAGCCGGGGCTCACCGTCCACGATCCCGACGCTGACCGCGGCCACCGACGTGACCAGCGGGTTGCCCTTGCACCGCTTGCGGCCCTGCAGCCAGCCGAGGGCGTCGGCCAGCGCGACGTAGCCGCCGGTGATCGCCGCGGTGCGGGTGCCGCCGTCGGCCTGCAGGACGTCGCAGTCGATGATGATCGTGTTCTCGCCCATGCGCCTTGGCGTCCACGCAGGCGCGCAGGGACCGGCCGACCAGGCGGGAGATCTCCTGCGTGCGGCCGCCCAGCCGGCCCTTGACCGACTCCCGGTCACCGCGGGTATTGGTCGCCCGCGGCAGCATCGCGTACTCGGCGGTGACCCAGCCCAGCCCGCTGCCGCGCCGCCATCTGGGCACCTCCTCGGTGGCGCTGGCGGCGCACAGCACGCGGGTGGCGCCGAACTCGACCAGGACCGACCCCTCGGCGTGTTCCAGCCAGCCGCGGGTCATCCGTATCTCGCGCAACTGGTCGGGGCTGCGCCCATCGGGTCGGGACATGCCGGAAAGCCTAGTGCGCTGTGGCGTGCCCCGCTGGTCCCCCGCCGCCCCACCGCGGGTCAGGAGATCCGGGGCGCGGCCCCTAAGAGCTGGCGCGGTCGGGCGCCCCGGCCTCGATCCAGCGGTAGACCCGGCGGATCCCCTCGGCCAGCGGGGTTGCCGCCCGCCAGCCGAGCTCGCCGGCGGCCCGGTCCACCGCCAGCACGCTGCGGGCCAGCTCGCCCGGGCGCGCCGGGGCGAACACCGGCGTCAGCTCCCGGCCCGCGATGCCGGCGATGATGCCCACCAGGTCCAGCACGCTGACCTCCAGGCCCGTGCCGATGTTCCAGGTGCCCGGCCGCCCGCGGTCGGCGGCGGCCAGAAACGCGGCCACCACGTCACCGACATACACATAATCACGGGTCTGGGTGCCGTCACCGTAAATCGTCGGCCGCGCCCGGCCCAGCGCGCTGGCGCAGAAAATGGTGATCACTCCCGCCTCGCCGGCCGGGTCCTGCCGCGGCCCATACACATTCGCCAGCCGCAGTACCGAATGAGATGTCCCGTGCAGCCGGTTATACAGGCCGATATAGCATTCAGCGCAGTACTTCGCGATGCCATATGGCGACTCCGGCAGCGGCAGCACGTCCTCCCGCGACGGTATCGGCGCATCCCGCCCGTACAGGGCGCCGCCGGAGGAGGCGAACAGCACCCGCGCCCCCACCCGGCGCGCCGCCTCCAGCACGTTTACCGTCCCGACCACGTTCGCCTGCGCGTCCTCGGCCGGGAAATCGACCGACGCCCGGACATCGATCTGCGCGGCCAGATGGCAGATCAGCCCGGCGCCGGACGCCTCCACCACCGCCGCCAGCCCCGCCGGGTCGGTAATGCTCACCTTCTGCGGCGCCACTCCCGGGTCAAGCCGCCCGGCCCGGCCCGCCGACAAATCGTCGGCGACAACCACCTCATCGCCCCTGGCCACCAGCGCATCAGACAGATGCGAACCGATAAAGCCAGCGCCCCCGGTCACAAGAACCCGCATGGCCACCGATCCTAATACCGCTCCGATCACGGCCCGCCCGGCTCAAGGCCCGCCCCCCGGGCGGCTCAGCCCAGGTCGATGACCCGTCCCGACGCCGCCAGCGAGACCGGCCCGGCCAGGGGCACCCTGCTGGCCTCCTCCAGCGTGCTGGCCTGGTCGTTCCACGGCACCAGGTGGGTGAGCACCAGCTGCCCGACCTCGGCCTGGGCCGCGTGCTGCGCCGCCTGCCGTGCGGTCAGGTGCAGGTCGGCCGGCAGGTCGGGGCCGTCGAGGAGGGAGGCCTCGCACAGCAGCAGGTCGGCCCGGCGGGCCAGCCCGACCAGCGCCGCCGACTCGCCGGTGTCGGCCGAGTAGGCGATGCTCCGCCCCCCGTGCTCGAGCCGGTAGCCGAACGTTTCGACCGGGTGGTTCATGTGCGCGGTGGTCACCTGGAAGGGGCCGATCTGCCGGGTCCCCGGAGCCAGCGTGGCGAACTCGAAGGCCTCCGTCATCCCGGGCGGCTCGGCCAGGCCGTACGCCTGCGCCATCCGGGTCGCGGTCCCGCCCGGCGCGTACACCGGTATCCGCGGCCGCGGGCCGCCGGGATGGAAGGTGCGCGCCACGTAGTAGGCGCACAGATCGAGGCAGTGGTCGGCGTGCAGGTGACTCAGGCAGACCGCGTCGATGTCGTACAGGCCGACGTGCCGCTGCAGCGCGCCGATCGCCCCGCTGCCCAGGTCGAGCAGGAGCCGGAACCCGTCCGCCTCCAGCAGGTAGGAGGAGGCCGGGCTGTCCGGGCCGGGGAAGGACCCCGAGCACCCGATGATCGTCAGACGCACGGTCGACCAGGTTACGCTCCGCGGCCCACCCGGGCGATCTGCCGGCTCTGCGCGACGAGGCGGTCCGCGGAGTCCCACACCTCGGCCTCCTCGTCGAACCAGCCGCCGCTGACGTGCCGGCCCCGGGTGGCGATCCGCAGCGGCCCGGCCGAGGGAACCGCGCGCATGTGCCAGGTGAGCTCCACCGTCGGCGACCAGCCGAACGGGCCGAGCCCCAGCACCACCGGCGGCAGCGCATCCACCGCCAGGGCCAGCAGGTAGGCGTCGGGGTCACGGTCTTCGCGCAGGCTGGAAGTATCCGCGCATCTCGGGGATCCCGGCCGGCTCGCCGCGCAGCCAGCCGGTCGTCGCCGGGTCCAGGCGCAGGTCGACCTGGCCGGCGTAGCCGGCGAACGCGGCCGACTCGGCGCGCATCGGCGAACCCCGCGCACTGCTCGATGGCGGGCAGCTGCGGCGGCTTTCCCGTCCACGACAGGCCGCCGTCGCCGGGCTGCCCCAGCGACCCGGTGGTGACGGTGGTCTCCAGCACCGGGCGGTCGTCCTGGATCAGCGTGGCCCGCGCGGTGGCGGCGGTCCTGCCCTGCTTGAGCCAGGCGACCTGCACCCGGGCCGGCTCCAGCCGCGCCACCCGCAGGAAGTGCGCGCTGGTCGCCACCGGGTGCGGGATGCGGTGAGGTGTCGAGCACCGCCCGCAGCACGGTGGCCATCAGCACCCCGCCGTTGACCGCCGCGGTGACCTGGTCCGGCAGGAAGATGGCGAACCGCTCGTCCAGCCGGACGCGGTAGCACCCGTCCCCGTCCGGGCTGACCGCCGTCGCCTCGTCGAACGCGGTCACGCACCGCCCCCGCCGGGATTGTCATGGCTGGCGCAGCCACGACAATAGAAGCTCGTGGCTGGCGCAACCATGACAAACGAATGCCCGGGGAGCCGCGGGGGGCGCGGGCGGGTCAGGCCCACAGCTGGCCTTCGAGTCGCTCCTCGGCCTCTTCCAGGGTGCCGGAGTAGGCGCCGGTGGACAGGTACTTCCAGCCGCCGTCGGCGACGATGAACGCGATGTCGGCCCGCTCGCCCGCGGCCTGCGCCTTGGCCGCCATCGCCAGCGCGGCGTGCAGGGCGGCGCCGGTGGACAGGCCGGCGAAGATCCCCTCGTTGTCGAGCAGCTCCCTGGTCCGGCGCAGGGCATCGGCCGAGGACACCGAGAACCGCGTGGTCAGCACCGATTCGTCGTACAGCTCGGGGACGAAGCCCTCGTCCACGTTGCGCAGCCCGTACACCAGCTCGCCGTACCGCGGCTCGGCGGCCACGATCGCCACCCCGGGCACGCGCTCGCGCAGGTAGCGGCCCACCCCCATGAGCGTCCCGGTGGTGCCCAGGCCGGCCACGAAGTGCGTGATCGCGGGCAGGTCGGCCAGCAGCTCCGGCCCGGTGGTCTGGTAGTGGGCGCGGGTGTTCGCCTCGTTGCCGTACTGGTAGAGCATCACCCAGTCGGGGTGCTCGGCCGCGAGCCGCTTGGCCACCCGGACCGCCTCGTTGGACCCGCCCGCGGCCGGGGACGAGATCACCTGCGCCCCGTACATCAGCAGGAGCTGCCGGCGCTCGGCCGAGGTGTTCTCCGGCATCACGCAGATCATCCGGTAGCCGCGCAGGTGGGCGACCATCGCCAGCGAGATGCCGGTGTTGCCCGAGGTGGGCTCCAGGATGGTGGCCCCGGGCGCCAGCAGCCCGTCCTTCTCCGCCTGCTCGATCATGAAGAACGCCGCCCGGTCCTTGACCGAGCCGGTCGGGTTGCGGTCCTCCAGCTTCGCCCACAGCCGCACGTCCGTGGTGGGCGACAGCCGCGGCAGTCCGATCAGCGGCGTGTTGCCGACCGAGTCAAGCAGTGAGTCGTACCGCATCAGGCTCGCCTTCCCCGGCCCGCGCCGGCCGCGTCCCGCCGGCCGGCCGCCTCAGCGCCGCCCGCCGGCGACCGCCGGCAGCACCGTCACCGTGTCGCCGTCCTTCACCGGCGTCTCCAGCCCGCCGAGGAAACGCACGTCCTCATCGTTGAGGTAGACGTTGACGAAGCGCCGCAGCCCGGAGCCGTCCACCAGGCGCTCGCGCAGCCCGCTGTGCCGGGAGTCAAGGTCGCCCAGGAGCTCGGCGAGGGTGCCACCGGAACCCTCGACCGACTTGGCGCCATCGGTGTACGTACGCAGGATGGTCGGGATACGGACCTCGATGGCCATGAACGTCGCTCCTGGGTGTGGCGTCGCCGGCGAAGGCAGGCGGTTGCGGCTTCTCTGGTAATCCAACCGGTCGCCCGGGGGGATCATTCCGGTCCCGGGTCCCCGGGACCGCCCGGGCCCGCCACCTCGGCGGCGACCCGGACCTCCTCCTCCGTCACCGTGCCGTCGGCGATCCGGAACGAGCGGAACTCCGCCACGTCCGGGTCGCGGGTGGAGACCAGCACATAGTGCGCGCCCGGCTCGCTCGCGTAGGAGATGTCGGTGCGGGAGGGATAGGCCTCGGTGGCGGTGTGCGAGTGGTAGATGACGACCGGTTCCTCGTCCCGGTCATCCATCTCCCGCCAGACCCGGAACTGCTCCATCGAGTCGAACCGGTAGAAGGTGGGCGACCGCTCTGCGTTGAGCATCGGGATGAACCGCTCGGGCCGGTCGCTCCCGGCCGGGCCGGCGATGACCCCGCAAGCCTCGTCCGGGTGATCCGCGCGGGCGTGCGCGATGATCTTCGCGTGCAGCTCGGGGGCAATCGTCAGCATGGATGCGAGCGTAACCCGGGGCGCCATCACCGCAGCGCGCGGACCAGGGAGTCCTGGACGTAGCCGAGCCAGTGATAGACCTCGAGATAGGCCGAACGCGGGTCCGCCCAGCTGGCGGCCTCCATCTCATCCTCGTAGTCCTCGGTGATGCCCAGCACCGTCCCGATGGCCAGCCGGACGTCGTTGAGCGCGCGCAGCCACGCCTGCGCGTCCTCGGGCCCCAGCCGCACGTGGCCGCCCCCGGCGGGTAGCGTGTCAAGCACCGTCTGGGCCGCGGCGACCTTGCCCGACCGCAGTCCCTGCTCGGTGTACCGGCGGAACTCCCCCGCCGCCTCCGGGTCGTCCCGGTAGGCGTCGGGCAGCAGCCGCGCGAGCACCGGGTCCTCCGGCGGGGAGGTCGGCCCGGCGGCGCCGATCGCCGCCGCCAGCTCCTCGATGGACAGGGCCGGCTCCCCGGCCCGGCCGGGTCCGGGGCGGCCGGGGCACCGGGCGCGGTGGGATCGGCCGCGTCCGGATCCGCCGCGGTGCCCATCAGCTCGGCCACCTGGCTGACCAGGTTGCGCAGGATCACCGCCTGGGCGGCGGTGAAGCGCGCGGACGCCCGGCCCCGCGAACGCCGGAAAGCTCCCGTGGTCTCCTCCTCATCCGGCGCGCCGCCCGCCGGGGCGCCGCTCACCGGTCGTGGCTCACCGTGGCCCACAGGCCGTAACCGTGCAGGATCTCGGCGTCCTTCTCCATCGCCTCGCGGGTGCCGTTGGACACCACCGCCCTGCCCCTGTGATGCACGTCGAGCATGAGCTTCTCGGCCTTGGGTTTGGCATAGCCGAACACCTTCTGGAACACGTAGGTGACGTAGGACATGAGGTTGATCGGGTCGTTCCAGACGATGGTCACCCACGGTGTGTCGGGCACGGCATCGAGCCCGGCCTCCTCGCGTTCAACTTCGGCGGGTGCCACACTCATTGCTCATCACCTCCCCTGAGCACACAATTCCACTCTGCCAGGGGATCGGCCCGGGCGCGAACCGGTCCCGCCGACCCGGCTATCCCGCCGGTAACGGCGTGACAGGGACCGGTGCCGCCGCCCGGGCCCCGGGGCGTCACGTGGGGCCAGCGGCCGGCCCGTAGGCTTCCACATGTGGCAGACGACCCGGGACAGATCAGCGGGCGCACGGGCGGCGGCACCGGGCTGCTCACCGACCACTATGAGCTGACCATGCTGGCCGGGGCGCTGCGCAGCGGCGCGGCCAGCCGGCGGGCGGTGTTCGAGGTGTTCGCCCGGCACCTGCCGCACGGCCGCCGGTACGGGGTGGCGGCGGGCATGGGGCGGCTGCTGGACGCGCTGGAGGAGTTCCGGTTCGGGCCGGACGACATCGGCTTTCTGCGCGAAACGCAGGTCGCCGACGAGGCGGCGCTGCGGTACCTGGAGTCGTACGCGTTCACCGGCGACATCTGGGGCTACGCCGAGGGTGACTGCTACTTCCCCGGCTCGCCGATCCTGGTGGTGGAGTCGACGTTCGCCGAGGCGGTGCTGCTGGAGACGCTGGCGCTGTCGATCCTGAACCACGACTGTGCGATCGCGTCGGCCGCGTCCCGGATGGTGACCGCGGCGGACGGGCGCCCGCTGATCGAGATGGGGTCGCGCCGCACCCACGAGAGGGCGGCGGTGGCCGCGGCCAGGGCGGCCTACATCTCCGGCTTCGCCACCACGTCGAACCTGCAGGCCGGCCACGACTACGGGGTGCCCACCAGGGGCACCAGCGCGCACGCGTTCACGCTGGTGCACGACAGTGAGCGGGACGCGTTCCGCGCCCAGCTCGTCACCCTGGGCAAGGGCACCACTCTGCTGGTGGACACGTTCGACGTGGCGGGCGCGGTGCGCGCCGCGGTCGAGCTGGCCGGGCCGGACCTCGGGGCGGTCCGGATCGACAGCGGCGACCTGGCGACCACGGCGCGCCAGGTGCGGGCGCTGCTGGACGAGCTGGGCGCGCACAAGACCCGGATCACGCTCACCGGGGACCTGGACGAGCATTCGATCGCCGCGCTGGCCACCGCCCCGGTGGACGGCTACGGGGTGGGAACCGCGCTGGTCACCGGCTCCGGGGCGCCTACCGCCGCGCTCGTCTACAAGCTGGTGGCCAGGTCGCTCGGCCCCGGGCCGGGCGCCAGGCTGCTGCCGGTGGCCAAGCGCTCGGTGGGCAAGCCGAGCCGGGGTGGGCGCAAGTGGGCGGTCCGGCAGCTTGATTCCCACGGCACGGCGGTTACCGAACGGGTGAGCGTGGAACCGCCCGATCCATCCGCCGACGGCCGGGTGCTGCTGCAGCCGCTGGTCAGGCGGGGCCAGATCGTCGGCCGACGGACGCTGGAGCAGGCGCGGCAGCACCACCGGGACGCGCTCGCCGAGCTTCCGGTGCACGCGCTGCAGCTTTCCCGCGGCTACCCGGCCATCCCCACGGTGATGGACCCCGACGGGTAGCGGCATGCGTGCGGCGGCCACCGGGCGGTGGCCGCCTCAGCCCGTCTTCGGCCGGGCCCCCATCTCAGCGAACTCGGTGGCCAGCAGCCGCTCCGCCGTCTCGGCGTCGAGGCCGGACGAGGCCAGGGTCTGGCCCGCGGGGCCGTCGGCGAACAGGATTCCCAGCAGCACGTGCTCGGTACCGATGTAGTTGTGGCCCAGCCGCAGCGCCGCCTTCAGGAGTACCCCTCAGCGCGGCCTCGCCGTCGCCGGTGAAGCTCAGCTCGCGCAGGACCGCCGCGCCGGCGTCCCCGGCCGCCGCGGGCCCAGCCCCGACCGCGGCGCAGACCTGTTCGCCGGTCAGCCCGGCCCGCTGGATCGTCCGCGCCGCCAGGCCTTCCGGCTCGGTCAGCAGGGCAGCCGCCAGGTGCGCCGCACCGACCGCCTGGTCCCCGGCCAGCCGCCCGGCGGCGGCGAGCACGTTGCGGGCGCGCAGGGTGAACCGGGAGAAGATCTGCTCACCTTCGGGAATCAGGCCGCCGCCGCGCGGGACGAACCGCTTTTGGGCCGCCTGCTTGGACACCCCCATGCTCGAGCCGATCTGGCTCCACGACGCGCCGGCCCGGCGGGCCTGGTCAACGAAGTACCCGATCAGCGCGTCGGACTGCTCGTCGAGCCGGGTGGAGACCAGCTTGGCGTCGGACAGGTTACCGAGCGGGGCACCCGCTGCGGCATCAGGGCGCGTGGCCGCCGGCGGCCGGGCGGAACGCGCGCCGGTAGGCGTGCGGCGTCGTGTGCCGCCAGGCACGGAAGTGGTGGCGCAGGGCGGTCGCGTTCCCGAACCCGGCCCGCTCGGCGACCGCGTCGACCGTCTCGCCGGTCTCCTCGAGCATTTGCTGGGCGAGCAGGATGCGCTGGCCGGTGAGCCACCGCTGGGGGGTGGTCCCGGTCTGCTGGACGAACCGCCGGGCGAACGAGCGCGGTGACATGTGCGCCCGGGCGGCCAGCTGGGTGACGGTGACCTGCTGGTCGAGGTGGCCCTCCATCCAGCGGATGACCGGGGCCAGCGAGTCGGCGGGAGCGGCGGGCAGCGGCCGATCGATGTATTGCGCCTGCCCGCCGTCGCGGTGCGGCGGCACCACCATCCGCCGCGCGATCGCGTTGGCCACCTTGCTCCCGTGTTCCCTGCGGACCAGGTAGAGGCAGGCGTCGATGCCGGCGGCGGTGCCGGCGCTGGTGATGACCGGGTCGTCGTCCACGTAGAGCACCGAGGGGTCGACGTCGGCGGCCGGGCAGCAGACGGGCGAGCTCCGACGCGTTCCGCCAGTGCGTCGTGCAGCGGCGGCCATCCAGCAGCCCGGCCGCCCCCAGCACGAACGCGCCGGTGCAGACGCTGAGCACAAGCCCGCCCCGGGCGACGGTGCGCCGCAGCGCCGCCAGCAGCGGCTCGGGGTAGTCCTGCCGCTGCAGCCGGGGGTGGCCGTCGGTGATGGCCGGCACGGCCACCAGGTCGGCCTCTTCCAGGCGTTCCACGCCGAACTGGGTATCCAGGGTGAAGCCCATTGGGGAGCGCAGCGGCCCCGGCTCCCCCGCCACCACCGCGAAGTCGTAGCCGGGCAGGCCATCGGCGGTCCGGTCGGTCCCGAAGACCTCGCACACCACGCCCAGCTCGAATGGCTCGAACCCGTCCAGCACCACCACCGCGACGTTGCGAATCATGGGCCCATTATGCCTCCGGATTGGCAGGATCTCGCGCATACATGTCATCACTGCCACTTCCCCGGCCGCCGCCGATCAGCGATGCTGGAGGCATGGCATCCACGGATCGCGCCTCGGCCGCCATCTGGCGGGCAGCGCGCCGGGCCGCCCGGCGCGTGACCGATGTGGTCGAAGAGTGCAACTACGCCAACCAGCGGCTCTACGAGCTCCGGCTCGACCCCGAGCGCTACGCCCTTCACAGCAACGTGGGGCCCGCCACCTACGGCGAGTTCCTGTTCCGCAGCCCCGGCCCGCGGTGGCGGGAGCCCGCGGCCACGGAGCGGGCCGCCGGGGCGCAGGTGCGTTCGGTAGCCTTCAGGGATGCATCCAAACGCCAGACACGTTACTGACGTGCTGCGGGAACGGGGCGTTACCGGGCAGGTCAGGGAACTGCCCGACCCCGCCCCGACCGCCGCCACCGCCGCCGCCCAGCTCGGCTGCGAGGTCGGGGCGATCGCCAACAGCCTGGTCTTCAGCGCCGACGGCACCCCGCTGCTCGTGCTGACCAGCGGGGCGCACCGGGTGGACACGGGCAAGGTCGCCGCCCTGGTCGGCGCCGACCGGGTGAAGCGGGCCGACCCGGAGTTCGTGCGCAAGGCCACCGGCCAGGTCATCGGCGGAGTGGCCCCGGTCGGCCACCCACGACCGCTGCGCACGCTGGTGGACCAGTGGCTGGACGGCCACGACGTGGTCTGGGCCGCCGCCGGGCACCCGCACACGGTGTTCCCCACCTCGTTCGCCGAACTGGTGCGCATCACCGGCGGGACGCCGGCCGACGTGGGCGCCGCCGACCCGGCCGACGCGGCCCCGCCCGGCCGGGCGGCCCGCTGACTGGAGGCGGAGCCCACCGCGCCGCCTGATGCCGTAGCCTCAGGCTGTGCGTGCACTGGTGATCGTGGATGTGCAGAACGACTTCTGCGAAGGCGGCTCGCTCGCGGTCGAGGGCGGGGGGGCGGCGGCGGGTGCGATCAGCCGGTTCCTGGCCGCGGAGGGCGGCAGCTATGGGCACGTGGTCGCCTCACGTGACTACCACGTGGACCCCGGCGCCCACTTCTCGGCCCAGCCCGACTTCAGCGCGTCGTGGCCGCCGCACTGTGTGGCCGGCACCGCCGGTGCGGAGTTTCACCCGGAATTCGACACCAGCCGGGTCGAGACGGTGTTCAGCAAGGGCGCCCATGCGGCCGCCTACAGCGCCTTCGAGGGCACCGAAGCGGGCGGCGCGCCGCTGGGCACCTGGCTGCGCGAGCGGGGGGTGGATGCGCTGGACGTGGTCGGCATCGCCACCGACTACTGCGTGCGTGCCACCGCGCTGGACGCCGCGCGGCAGGGTTTCACCACCAGGGTTCTCCTCGGGCTCACCGAAGGTGTCAACCCGGCCACCACCGCCGCGGCGCTCGACGAGATGCGGGCCGCCGGGGTGGAACTCGCCGGGGCGCCGCGGCTCGCCGAGGACGCTCACGGCCGCCTGGGTGAGACGGCGGAGTAGCTCCCGGGCCGCCGCCGGTCAGGCGTCTTCGGGCAGCGACTCGTAGATCCGCTTGCAGTCCGGGCACACCGGGAACCGCTTGGGGTCCCGGCTCGGCACCCACTTCTTGCCGCACAGCGCGACCACCGGGATGCCGAGAACCGCGCTGTCCACGATCTTGTCCTTCAGGACGTAGTGGGCGAAGCGCTCATGGTCGCCGTCGTCGGTGGACAGGTCCGGCCGAACGTCGGTCTCCTCCGTGGTCCCCTGCTGGGGAACGACTTCGGTGCTCACGGTGGACGAGTCTACCCGGACCTCAGTTGAGCGCCGGATCATCCGGATACGTCGCCACCAGGGCAAGGGTGCCCCCGGCCCGGCGCAGCACCACCTGCCAGAGCCGCTCCGGCTCGGCCGCGAAGGCGTCGGCGGGCTCGGCCGGAAGGACGTACCAGGCCCCTTCCTCGATCTCGGCCTGCACCTGGCCCGGGCCCCAGCCCGCGTAACCCGCGAAGACGCGCAGCGACGCGATCCCCCCCTCCAGCAACTGCGGCGGGGCATCCAGGTCGACCAGGCCGATGCGGGAGCGCAGCGTCATCCCGTCCAGCGCCCGCCAGCCCACCGGCTCGTCCTCACCCGGCACGATGGCCAGCCCCAGCGCGCTGTTCGGGGAGACGGGGCCGCCCCGGAACACCACCGAAGGCTGGGTCACCAGGTCCGTCCAGGATTCCAGCACCTGCTCCACCCGGGTTTCGGTCGGCCGGTTCAGCACCACCCCAAGCGTGCCCTCGTCCGGTTCGTCCTCCACCACCAGGACCACCGACCGCCGGAAGTTGGGGTCTCCCAGCAACGGGGTGGCGACCAGCAACCGCCCCGCCAGGATCTCCGCCACGCCCTTATTCTCGCCGATGGCGCGCGGGCTTGGCGCACTAGGACCGGGACGGCCGCCCGCCCGCCGCGTCCCTGACCGCGGCGGCCACCGCCGAGGCCACGTCCGGGTGGAACACCGACGGGATGATGTAGTGGGGGCCAAGCTCGGCCGGGGACACCACGCCGGCCGCGTGCACCGCGCCGCGGTCGTCGCAGACGATTACGCTGGCCGCACCCGAGGCGAGCAGCAGCCTGAGCACGGCCGTCCCGGCGGCGCCCGCCCCGGCCATCGTGACCCGGACCGCTCCCAGCTTCTTGCCGACCACCCGCAGCGCGTTGGTCAGGCGGCGAGCACCACGATCGCGGTGCCGTGCTGGTCGTCATGGAAGACGGGATGTCGAGCAGGTCCGGTAGCCGGCGTTCACTTCGAAGCACGCGGTGACGTCGATCCCCTGCTGCTCGTGGCCGTCGGGGTGACGTCGATCCGCAGCCGCTCGTGGCCGTGCGGGGTGACGTCCAGCGCGGTGACCGCCCCGCCCGCGTGCTCCACCGCGTGGGTGAGCTCGCTCACCGCCCGGCCGCGCGAGGGCACCTCCAGCCGCACGGTGATCGAATAAGACACGCTCGGTGCAACCGCCACGGTCCCGCCCGCCTCCCACGCGCCGGTATCAGGCAGCAATATCGTCCCACCATCGCGGGTATGACCCGGCCAGCTGAACCCGGTGCGCCGACGAGCGCCCGGTCCGGCCGGGCCGGGCTGTTGCGCGCCGGCGCGCGCGGGAGCCTGTGGGGCACGTACCCTGCAAGGGTGCAGGGAAGCAGCACGACCGGCAGCCGCTCCGGCGTCGCGCCGACTACCACGCAGCCCCGGCCGGCCGCGTCCGATCCCGCGATCGACGTAGCCAGGCTGCGGGTGGCGATCGCCCGCCTGTCACGGCGGCTCCGTCGCCACGAGCTGGCCGGGCTGACGCCCACCCAGCTCTCGGCCCTGGCCACGGTGGAGCGGGCGGGCCCGCTGCGGCTCGGCGACCTCGCCGCCGCCGAGGGAATCGCGCCATCCACCCTGACCAGGCTGGTCACCGCGCTGGAAGAGCGCGGATACGTCAACCGCGGCCCGGTCCCGGGGGATGCACGGGCCAGCACGCTGGCCATCGCCCCGGCGGGCCGGGCCATCCTGGAGCGGATCCGCCAGGAGAGCACGACCGCGCTCGCCGACAGGCTCCGCACGCTCACGGGCGAGCAGGTGGCCGCGCTCGCGGCGGCCCTGCCCGCGCTGGAACAGCTCGCCGACGCGGACCCACGCGACCCCCGGCCGCGCTGAGCGTCCGGCCCACGGCCCGGCCCCGGCTCACGTCGGCCAGCGCCCCAGCCCGCGTCACCCATCGGCTGGGCTCGCACGGGCCGCCCGGTCAGCTGCCCGGGTAGCCCACCCAGTCTCGATCCGCGTCAGCCACCGGCTGGCCAGTACCGGCCGCCCGAGTCAGAAGAGCAGGGTGGAGAGGGTGGAGCGCGCCTTGGCGACCCGCGGGTCCCTGGGCGGGAAGATGTCGAACAGGCCGATCAGGTGCTGCCGGGCCTGGTCCCGCTCCTCGCCGGAAGTCCGCCGGATGACGCCGAGCAGCCGGTCGAAGGCGTCATCGACCCGGCCGTTGGCCAGGTCGAGGTCGGCGACCTTGCTTTGCGCGTCCACGTCGTCGGGGCTGCCGGCCGCGGCCCGCCTCGCCGCGGCCTCATCGTAGGAGTTCACCCGCCGGAACAGGTTGACCTGGGCCAGGCCCTGGGCGGCTATCGGGTGGCCGGAATCGGCCTCGAGCATCCGCTCGAAGGCGGCGGCCGCGCCGTCGAGGTCGCCGCGTTCCATGGCCTCCTGCGCCTCGGCCAGCCCCGGGTCCCGGTACCCCGGGCCCCCGGCCGTCTCCTCCTGCCCCAGTGGCCCCGCGCCGGGCCCGGCCTCGCCGGCCTGATCGCCGCCCTCATCCGCGGCCGACGGCATGCCCAGCTGCTGGGCCACCTGCATGAGCTGGCCGAGCCACTGCCGCACCTGGGCCTCGGGCAGCGCGCCGAGGAACCCGGGCACCAGCTGCCCGCCGACCACGGCCACCACCATCGGGATGCTCTGCACCTGGAGCGCGGCGCTCAGCTGCGGGTTGGCGTCCACGTCCACCTTGGCGAGCACCCAGGCGCCGTCCGCCTCCGCGGCGAGCTTTTCCAGGACGGGGCTCAGCTGCTTGCAGGGCTCGCACCACTCCGCCCACAGGTCCATCACGACCGGGACGGTGCGCGAGCGCTCGAGAACATCGGCCTCGAAGGTGGCCTCGGTCACGTCGAACACATGGCCGTTGGCCGCGCCCGTCCCATCGGGGCCGCCGGCCCGGGACGCCTGCTGGGCGCGCTGCGCGGCGGCCTTCCGCGCACCCAGGTCAACGGCGCCGTAGAGCGAGAAATCCCGCGGCTGCGTCATGACTCCATCCTGCCGCATCCCGCGCGTGACTCGACCGCCCGCCCGGGACTCTCCTGCCGCCCGGCCCCGCAGCCCAGCCCGCTGCGCGGGCTCCGTCACCCGGCGGCCGGCCGGGTCAGAAGGCGGGGGTCTCGGAGTAGGTCCCCCACTCCTCCCGCAGCGCCCCGCAGATCTCACCCAGGGTCGCCTCGGCCTGGGCCGCCAGCAGCATCGGCGGGATCATGTTCTCCCCCGACCTGGCTGCCGCGATCATGGCCGCCAGCGCCCCGTCCACCGCCGCCTGATCGCGGCCGGCCCGGCGCCGGGCCAGCTCGGCCACCTGGTCCCGCTCCACCTCGTGGCTGACCCGCAGGATCTCGACCGGCTGGCCGACCGACCCCGGGTAGCAGTTCACGCCGACCACCTTCTTCTCGCCCTTCTCCAGCTTCTGGTGGTAGGCGAAGGAGGCCTCGGCGATCTCCGAGGAGAACCAGCCGTTCTCGATGCCGCGCAGGATCCCGCCGGTCATCGTCCCGTCCGGGCTCATGGCGCGGATCCGGGCGAAGATCTCCTCCGCCTCGGCCTCCAGCCGGTCGGTGAGCGCCTCCAGGTACCACGACCCGCCGAGCGGGTCGGCCACGTTGACCACGCCCGACTCTTCCATGATCACTTGCTGGGTCCGCAGCGCGATCTCGGCCGCCCGCTCGCTCGGCAGCGCCAGCACCTCGTCGAGCGCGTTGGTATGCAGGGAGTTGGTGCCGCCCAGCACGGCGGCCAGCGCCTCGATCGCGGTCCGCACCACGTTGTTGTCGGGCTGCTGCGCGGTCAGGGACACCCCGGCCGTCTGGGTGTGGAACCGCAGCCACTGGGCCCGTTCGGTGCGCGCGCCGTAGGTGTCGCGCAGCCACCGGGCCCAGATCCGGCGGGCGGCCCGGAACTTGGCGATCTCCTCGAAGAAGTCGATGTGGGCATCGAAGAAGAACGACAGGCCCGGGGCGAACGCCTCCACGTCGAGGCCGCGGGACAGGCCGAGTTCCACGTAGCCGAACCCGTCCGCCAGCGTGAACGCCAGTTCCTGCGCGGCGGTGGAGCCGGCCTCCCTGATGTGGTAGCCCGAGACCGACAGCGGCTTGTAGGCGGGGATGTGCCCGGCGCAGTACTCCATCAGGTCGCCGATCAGCCGCAGGTGCGGCTGCGGCTGGAACAGCCATTCCTTCTGGGCGATGTACTCCTTGAAGATGTCGGTCTGCAGCGTGCCGTCGAGCGGCGGAGATGTCGGCGCCCTGGCGCTGGGCGGCGGCCAGGTACATGCAGAAGACCGGGACCGCGGGCCCGCTGATCGTCATCGAGGTGGTGACGTCGGCGAGCGGGATGCCGGCGAACAGGACGTCCATGTCCGCCGCGGAGTCGATCGCCACCCCGCAGTGCCCGACCTCGCCGCCGCCTGCGGATCGTCGGAGTCCCGGCCCATGAGCGTCGGCATGTCGAAGGCGACCGAGAGCCCCGCGCCGCCCGCGCTCCAGCAGCATCTTGTAGCGCTCGTTGGTCTGGCGTGCGTTGCCGAACCCGGAGAACTGGCGGATCGTCCAGGCGCGGCCCCGGTACCCGGCCGGGTAGAGGCCGCGGGTGAACGGGATACTCGCCCGGCCAGCCGATCCGCTCGAAGCCCGGCACCACCGCGCCGGGCGGCGGCCCGTACACCGGGTCCACCTCCAGGCCGGACAGGGTGGTGAAATCCGCGTCGCGGATGCGCGCCTGGTCGTAGCGGCGCTGCCAGCGCAGCCTGCCGCGTCGGCGTCGGCCTCAGCCTGGTCGCGCCATGGCAGCCCCCTTCCGGCGCGGCCCCCGTGGGCAGATAGTAGGACGTCCTACTATCTTCGGCTCAGTTTACCCCAGTTTAGCCCCGCTCATGCCGCCACGCCGGCCGCGCCGGAGAATCCGTGGCCGGTCAGGCCCAACCGGCACGGGCGCGCGCCCGGCCGTGCTCGGTAGTGCCGGGACACCCAGGCAGGCACGCGTCCCGGTAGCCAACGCTGCCCGGCAGAAGGTGTGGTACGAACCTGTGCAATCCGGCTGAATGCGTGGACAAGCCTGGCGCCGCCTGGTACGCCGTCGGCCGCGGCGCAGCGCCGCGATGCTGCTGGGAACGTGGAGCGCTCCCGCGGGGACCGTCACCCGAGGTGATGTTGTGGGGAAGTTCCGCACCACCGACCGGGCAGCGGCCGAGGAGCTGTTCAACGCGTGCTATCCCCGGCTGGCCGGCTGGGTCGCGCCGGCTGGTGGATGACGACGACACCGCACACGAGATCGCGGCCGAGGCGTTCACCCGGCTGCTCGCCCGGTGGTCATCGCTGGAGAACCCGCAGAGTTACCTGTACATGATCGCGACGAACCTGGTCCGCGACCACTGGCGCCGGGCGGGGCGGGAGCGCCGCGCGCTGCGCGCGGTGAGCGCCGGCCAGCCACGGCGACCCGGTGTTCCACCCGTCACAGGACGTGGACGTGCGCGCGCTCATCCAGTCGCTGCCCGACCGGCTGCGCCAGCCGTTCCTGCTCCATTACTACGCGGGGTTCGGTGTCCGGGAGGTGGCCGCCATGCTCGGCCGGCCGGAGGGCACGGTCAAGGCAGACCTGCACCAGGCCCGGGCCCGGCTCCGGGCGGCGCTGGGGGAAACCGGTGCCTGAGCCGCGCGACGAACTCGGCACCTGGCTGGGCGTGCAGGTGGAGCCGCTGCTGCCGCCGCCGGGCACGTTCGAGCGCGTCAGCACGCAGGCGCGCCTGCTCCGCACCCGGCGGGCGGTCGTGGCGGCGGCCGGCGCCCTCGCCGTTGCCGCGATCGCCGCCGTCGCGGTTCCCCAGCTGGTGATCGGCAATCGGCGGGCGGGCGGCAGAGCAAGACCATCTATGCGTCCGCCGATGGCGGCCAGACGTGGCGGCGCACCGGCCAGGCCCCGGCCGCCGGGACGGCTTCGTTCCTGTCGGCCAGCCCCTCCGGCGCCCTGGTGCTCGCCACCAGCCTGGGCATCGAGGTCTCCACCGACGGCGGCGCCACCTGGTCGGCGGCCGGCGGCACCATGCCGCCGGGCGGCTTCGCCTACGCGGGAATGACCACCGGCACGCAGGGCGTGGCGGTCCCGGCCGGCCCGGCGCAGCACGGCGTCTGGCTGACCTACGACGGCGGCCGCACGTGGCAGCCCTCCGCCGTCGGCGGCTAAGGCGATCCCGCCCCCGCCCGGTCGCGATCACGAGCCGCTGCGGCCCCGCCGGCCGCACCAGGTTCCGTGCCGTCCGCCTCGCCCGGTCCGGTCCCGTCCGCCTCGCCCGGTCCCGGCCTGTCCGCCTCGCCCGGTTCCGGCACGAAGTCGCCCGCCGTCAGGCGGAGCCCGCGCAGCAACGTGAACACCTGCCCCAGCTCACCGGTGCCATAGCCGCCCATCCCGAACCGGGCCGCCATCAGGTCGCCGGTCGCGCGTTCCGCGACCTCCCGGCCGAGCCCGGTGATCTCGGCCAGCGTGCCGCGGCCGTCGCGCGGGTTGGGCAGGCGGACCACCATGCCCTGCTCCTCGAGCCGGTCGATGGTGTTGGTGACGCTGGTGGGATGCACCATCAGCCGCTCACCGATCACCCGCAGCGGCAGCGAGCCACGGCGGCTGAAGGTCAGCAGGATCAGCGCCTCGTAGCGGGCAAAGGTGAGCGCGTACGGCCGGAGCAGGCCATCTAGCTCGGCCAGCAGGAGCTGCTGCGCGCGCATGATCGAAGTCACGGCGGCCATCGCGTCCGCCGGGCCGAACTTCTCTTCCCAGATCTGGGCGGCCCTCGCGATCGGGTCAAACGGCAGGTCCAGACGCTTCGCCACATGCCAACGCTACCGGCGCGGCCCGCTGGCTGCGCCGCCTGCGGCGGCGGGCGGAGCTCTTCCCGGCCGGTGCCGCTAGGCTCGGCACATGGACTGGAGCCTGCTGGGCTGCGGGGCCAGCGGCCATGTCACCTTCGCGCCCGACGAGCCCGCGCTCCGCGAGCGGCTGGGCGTCAGCACCCGTGAGGGTGCCGCCTGGCGCTGCCTGCGCTGCGGCACCTTTGTCATCGGTGAGCCGGCCGCCAGCGGCCCGGTATCGTCCGCACCCCGGGTGCGGCGGGGAAGGAGCTGCGCAGCGCGTTCATCCTGCGGGTGTTCGCCGTCGAGCGGGGCCTGCGGGCGATCATCTTCGGCGCCCTGGCCATCGCGATCTGGCAGTTCAGCACGTCCCGGATGTCGATCGAGCAGGCGTACGACAGCGCACTGCCGGAGCTGCGCGCGTTCCTGCGCCAGCTCGGTTTCAACGTCAACCACTCCAAGCTGCTCGGCCTCATCCAGCACGCGTTCAAGCTCACTCCGCACACCCTGGCCCTGCTGGCGCTCGCGGCCGGGGCGTACGCGGTGATCGAGGTCATCGAGGCCATGGGGCTATGGCTGCTGAAGCGCTGGGGCGAGTACTTCGCGATGATCGCCACCTCGGTCGGCATCCCCTACGAGATCTACGACCTGACCGCGAAGGTGACCGTGCTGCGGGTGGTGGCCTTCGTCATCAACGTGGCCCTGGTCGTCTACCTCGTCCTCACCAAGCGCCTCTTCGGCGTGCGCGGCGGCAAGAAGGCCTACGAGGCCCGGCTGCGCAGCGCGTCCATCCTGCAAGCGGAGATCGACGCCGCGGCGTCCGACGGCGACGGGGCGGGGGCGCCGGGCCAGCCCAGCCAGGCGGAGGCGCGGAGCGGGCCGGGTCAGGCAAGCGACGCCAGGACAAAGGCCAGGCCGGGGCAGGCCAGCCAGACGGCCGCGCCGGCCGGGCCAGACCAGCCAGATGGGGTGGCGACACCGGGCGGGCCGGAGCAACGAGGTGGGGCGGCAACGGGCGGCCCAGGCGAGGCGAGGGCGGGCAGGCCGACGGGGAGTGGCTCCGCCTAGCCCCCGGCCGAGTGCGGGTCAGCCCACCGATGCCGCCGCCACCAGCTCGTCCGCAGCCGAATAGGGGTCGAGTTCCCCGGCGGCGACCCGGGCGGCCAGGCCGTCGATCCGGGAGTCGCCGGGCAGCCCGCCCATCCGCTGACGCAGCGCGGCCAGCGCGATGGCCGCGACCTCCTCCCGGGCCCGGGCCTGGCGGCGGCGGTCGCGCTCGCCCGAGTCCGCCAGCCAGGACCAGTGCGCGTCGAGCGCGGTGGCCAGGTCGGCGACGCCTTCGCCCGCCGTCGCGGTAGTGGACACGATGGGCGGCTTCCAGTCCGTCGGGCCACGGTGGGCCAGGGCGATCATCGTGCGCAGGTCCCGCACCGTCTCCTGAGCACCGGGGTGGTCGCTCTTGTTGACCACGAAGATGTCCCCGGTCTCCAGGATGCCCGCCTTGGCCGCCTGGACCGCGTCTCCCATCCCCGGCGCGACCAGCACCAGGGTGGTGTCGGCGAGTGAGGCGATCTCCACCTCAGCCTGCCCGACCCCGACGGTCTCGATCAGGACGGCCCCGAAGCCCGCCGCGTCCAGCACCCGCAGTGCCTGCGGGGTGGCGGCCGCCAGCCCGCCGAGGTGACCCCGGCTGGCCATGGACCGGATGAACACCCCGGGGTCGGTGGCGTGATCCTGCATCCGCACCCGGTCGCCGAGCAGCGCACCGCCGCTGAACGGGGAGGTGGGATCCACCGCGAGCACGCCCACCTTCACCTCACGCGCCCGGTAGGCGCCCACCAGCGCCGCCGTCACCGTGGACTTGCCCACCCCCGGGGCGCCGGTCAGCCCGATCACCCGCGCCCGGCCCGTCAGCGGCGCCAGCGCCTTCATGACCGCCCGGAGCTCGGGGCCCCCGTTCTCGGCCAGTGAGACCAGCCGCGCCAGCGCCCGCCCGTCCCCGGCCAGCGCCCGCTCGATGACCCCCTCAGTCACGTCCAGCCGCCGCGGGCACGCGCAGCAGCAGCGCGCTGCCCTGGCCGCCGCCCCCGCACAGCGCCGCTGCGCCCAGCCCTCCGCCGCGCCGCCGCAGCTCAAGGGCCAGATGCAGGGCGATCCGGGCCCCGGAAGCCCCGATCGGGTGGCCGATCGCGATGGCGCCGCCGTTGACGTTGACCCTTTCGTCGGTGATCTCGAGGTCGCGCATGGACTGCAGGACCACCGAGGCGAACGCCTCGTTGATCTCGATCAGGTCGAGGTCGGCGACGGCCAGCCCCGCCTTGCCGAGGGCGTGAGCGATGGCACGCGACGGCTGGGACTGCAGCGAGTTGTCCGGCCCGGCCACGTTGCCGTGCGCGCCGACCTCGGCCAGCACGCCGATGCCCCGGGCCGCGGCCGCCCCGGCGGACATCACCACCACCGCGCATGCGCCGTCGGAGATCTGCGAGGCGGAGGCTGCCGTGATCGTGCCGTCGGCGCCGAACGCCGGGGGCAGGTTGCCGAGCGCCTCGGCGGTCGTGTCCGGCCGGACGCCCTCGTCGGCGTCGAACCGGACCGGCTCCCCGCGCCGCTGCGGTACGCCCACCGCCACGACCTCGTCCACGAGCAGCCCATCCTTGATCGCCGCAGCGGCGCGCTGGTGCGACCGGGCCGCGAACTCGTCCTGCTCGGCCCGGCCGATGCCCAGGCGGGCATTATGGGCGTCGGTGAGCTGGCCCATCGGCAAATGGTCGAATGGGTCGGTCAGGCCGTCGAGCGCCATGGCGTCGGCCAGCTCGATGGGGCCGAATTTGTGCCCGGAGCGGGCCCCCGGCAGCAGGTGCGGGGCCCGCGTCATCGACTCCATGCCGCCGGCCACCACTATCTCGAACTCGCCCGCCCGGATCAGCTGCGCGGCGAGCGCGATCGCATCCAGGCCGGACAGGCACACCTTGTTGATGGTGATCGCGGGCACGGTCATCGGGATGCCGGCCGCCACCGCGGCCTGCCGCGCCGGGATCTGGCCCGCCCCGGCCTGCAGCACCTGGCCCATGATCACGTACTCCGGGTCGGCGCCGGTCAGGCCGCTGCCTTCCAGCGCCGCCTTGATGACGATGCCGCCCAGGTCGGCGGCGGTGAAGTCCTTCAGCGAGCCGAGCAGCCGGCCGACGGCCGTGCGGGCGCCACCTGTGATCACCGCTTCTGGCATGGCCCCTCCGCTGGCTCGCCCGCCCCCCGGTGATGGCCGGGCCGGGATGTCTGCCACGATACCCAGATGCCGCCAGGTCAACGAAGGGGGCAGTGGTGCTGGACCGGATCGACCATGTGGGGATCGCCTGCCATGATCTCGACGCCAAGATCGCCTTCTACGAGTCGGTCTTCGACCTCACCGTGGTGAGCCGCGAGGTCAATGAGGAGCAGGGGGTCCGTGAGGCGATGCTTCGGGTGGCGGCCGCGCCCGGGGGCTCATCCTGGATCCAGCTGCTCGAGCCGCTCGCCCCGGACACCACGGTCGGCCGGTTCCTGGCCCGCCGGGGCGAGGGTGTGCACCACATCGGGTACGGGGTGGCGGACATCACGGCGGCGCTCGCGGCCATCGGCGGCCGCGGGGTGCGCCTGCTCGACCAGCGCCCGCGGCATGGCTCAATGGGTGCCGCCATTGCCTTTCTGCACCCGGCAGATGTGGGTGGCGTACTGACCGAACTGGTAGAGGCGCCCGGCTCAGTGCAAACGGAACTGTAGGTGGCTATCTCCACAAAGCAGGATGTAGTGGGCTGGAAGCTGGAACGCGCCGCATTCGCCTGTGGAAGGTACTACGCTGCGTTGAATTGGGCGAGCGGCTCGCAAGTGCCACGCCGAGCGGCCGAGGGGTGCCCACAAGGCATCCTGGCAATCGATGCCGTAAGGTGATCGCCCTAAATCCCCGCATGTCCTCCCCTCTAGCCAGGATGTCGCCAGATGCAGCCTGAAATTGACGCCCAGCTGAGCAACTTCTTCGAAGACGCACCGGCCCGCGACTTCGCAAAGGTCATGCGCGGGTACGACCAGCACCAAGTTGACGAGTACCTCAAGCAGCTCGACGCCGAAATGCGCCAGCACCGCGACCAGGTGCAGGCACTCCAGCAGGAGCTGTCCGACGCGCACCGGCAGCTCAGGGAGCAGGAGCGCCCGACCTACTCCGGGCTCGGCTCGCGCATTGAGCAGCTGCTGCGGCTCGCCGAGGAGCAGGCCAACGAGATCGTGGGCGAGTCCAGGTCCGCGGCGAACGAGCTCACCGCCGCAGCCAAGGTCGACGCGGCCGAACTGCGGGCCGCCGCCGAGAACGAGGCCGCCGAGCTGCGGGCGGTCGCCAAGCGCGAGACCGACGATCAGCGCACTTCGGCCGAGCGCGACGCGGAGGCGATCCGGACCGCCGCCCGCCGGGAGGCGGACGAGCTGACCTCGACCACCGAGCGGGAGGTCGCCAAGCTGCGCGCCACCGCGGACCACGAGGTGGCCGAGAAGCGCGCCGCGGTCGAGCGGGACATCGCCAAGCTCCGGACCACCACCGAGCGCGAGGCCGCCCAGCTGAAGGCGTCCGCGAAGCGGGAGCGGGACGAAATCCTGACCACCTCGAAGCGGCAGGCGGACGAGATGCGCAGCCAGGCGCAGCGCATCCTGGAGGAGAGCGAGGCCCAGCGCGCCCAGGCCGAGGCCGAGTTCGAGATCCAGCTGGCCTCCCGCCGGGAGGAGTCGGAGCGGCAGGAGGCGGAGCGCCTGTCGGCCGCGCAGGCGGCGACCCAGAAGCTGGTCACCGAGGCGGAGCAGCGGGCGGCCACCGCCGAGCAGCGGGCCGCCAAGGCCAGCGCCCAGGCCGAGCAGACCCGGCGTGAGGCCGACCAGCACTCCAAGCAGCTGGTCACCAACGCCAAGAAGAACGCCGACCAGATCGTCGCCCAGGCGAAGGGCCAGGCGGACCAGCTCCTCGCCGACACCAGGGGCGAGATCGAGCGGCACCGCGTCTCCGCGCAGCGCGAGGTCGACGAGCTGAGCAAGCAGAAGGAGAGCATCTCCACTCACCTGGCTCAGATCAGCCAGCTGCTCGGAACCCAGATGCCGGGCCTGGCCGACGCGCTCAAGCCGCCCGCCCGGCCCGCGGTGGCGGCCGCCCCGCCCAAGGCGGTGGCCGCGCCGCCGCCCGCCGCCCCGGCCCACGCCGGTGCCAGCCAGGGCCAGCCGACCCAGGCCCAGCCGGCCCCGGCCGCCAGCCAGGCGCCGGCGGGCGCGCCCAAGCAGCCCGTCCCGGCCAAGGCCGCCAAGTCGAACGACGAGGAGTGGTGGACCGAGTAACCACCACCAGGCACGGAGAGGGGCCGGCGCGGAAGCGCCGGCCCCTTTGCCATTCGTGGCCGTCAGCCGAGGACGGTCTGGCCCCCGTCCACGACCAGCACCTGGCCGGTCATGTAGGACGAGGCGCCGCTGGCCAGGAAGACGGCCGGGCCGGTCATCTCCTCGGCCCGGCCCCAGCGCCCCATCGGCACGGTAGCCACGGTGGCCTTCCCAGCCGTGTCGTCCTCCCACAGGTTGCGGTTGAGGTCGGTCGCGGTCCAGCCCGGGCACAGGGCGTTGACCCGGACTCCCTGCGCCGCCCACTCCACCGCCAGCGTCTTGGTCAGCGAGATCAGGCCCGCCTTGGCCGCGCCGTACGGGGACAGGAACGGCGAGCCGATCAGCCCGGCCACCGAGGCGACGTTGATGACCGAGCCGGTGCCGCGGCCCACCAGATGGCCGCCGACGGCGTGGCAGACGTACATGGCCGAGTCGAGGTTCAGCCGGAGGATCTTGTCCCAGCCGGGCAGCCGCAGGTCAAGGAACGGCACCGCGAAGTTGGATCCGCCCGCGTTGTTCACCACGATGTCGATGTGCCCGAGCCGGTCGATCGCGGCCGCGACGGCCGCCTCGACGTCCTGTTGCCGGGTGACGTCGGCCGGGATGACATGAGCCTCCCGCCCACAGTCGGCGATCTGCTTGGCGGTGCCGGCGAGCCCTTCCTCGCTCCGGGCGGCGACCGCCACGTCCGCTCCCGCCTGCGCGAGCGCGACCGCGATCGCCTGCCCGATGCCGCGGGACGCGCCGGTGACGAAGGCCTTCTTTCCGGTCAGGTCGAAGGGGGTCAAGCTGGGTCCTCCCATTCGGTGGGGAGCGGCCACGCGGCCGGGTTGACATGACGCACGATCTCCCCCAGCACGATACGGACGGAGGGCTCGCCCACCCACAGGTGCTTGGACCGCTCGGCCGCGATCAGCTCCGCCTGCGGCACCCGGGCGAAGCGCTCGCGGGCCTCGGCCGGCCGCAGGTAGTCGTCGAGCCCGGGCACCAGCACCACCACGGGCTTGCCCGAGGCGGCCCAGGCGTCCAGGTCCGCGTCGCCCGCGCGGTGCAGCGGCGGCGACAGCAGGATCGCCCCCTCCACCCCCGCGACGTTGCCCCATCTCAGCACGAGCTCGGTGCCGAACGACCAGCCCAGCAGCCACAGCTGCGGCAGCCCCGCGTCCTGGCACCAGGCCACGGCGGCCGCCACGTCGTATCGTTCGGCATCGCCGTGGTCGAAGGTCCCCTCGCTGCGGCCCTGTTCCGACGCGGTGCCGCGGGTGTTGAACCGGAGCACGGCCAGGTCGGCCAGGGCGGGCAGCCGGAAGGCCGCCTTGCGCAGCAGATGACTGTCCATCATCCCGCCGTGCGTCGGCAGCGGGTGGAAGCAGATGAGGGTGGCCACCGGGTCGCGCCCAGCGGGCAGCGCGAGCTCGCCCACCAGCGACTGCCCGTCCTCGGTGTGCAGAGTGACCGGCTCGCGCCGCGCTGGCAGCACCGTGCTGGCCCGGATCTCGCCCATCCCCGTCACCTTCCTCCCCGGCGGCCGCGCGTGTGTCGCTGCAGCCGCCGCTGCCAGCACGGATTGTGCCAGTGACGGCGGTCCGCCGGGCCGCTGGAGTAGGCCGGCCAGGCGACCAGATGGGCGGTGCCCGGCGGGATCTCCTGGTCGCAGCCGGGGCAGCGGTAGGTCTTCGTGCTGACGGCCCCGGGCACCAGCCGGACCACCCAGTCGCCGTCGGGCGCCGATTCGGCGTGCTCGGGGCCCAGTCGCACCGCGGCGCCATCCGCCCCCTCATCCCCGCCCGGGCGCCCCGGCCGGGCGCGCGGGACGCCCCCACGCGGCCTGCGGGGGACGTCCGCCGGCAGCCGACGGGCCTTGCGAGGACTCACGGCCGTCACTGTAGGGCATGAGGCCCGCCAGCCCGCCAGCCAGGCAGCCAGGCCCGGGGCCCGGGCGGCGACCCCGCGGCCAGCCACGGCCAGGCGGGCCGGCCGTCAGATGGTGACCCGGCGGATGGTGGTGAGACCACCGAGCCCGAGCGCCGCGGCGACCGCGGCCAGCACCCCGGTCAGCGCGGGCGCCGTCAGCGTGGTGAAGAAGTGCCCGACGGCCGCCCAGTTGTGGGTGATCGACGCCACGACCACCACGACGAGCACGACCAGCACCTGAGCGGCGACGAAGGTGACCAGGCCGACCAGGTTCCAGCGCCGGTACACCAGGCCGTACCACATGCCGTAGAGGAAGAACAGCACCAGCAGCACGAAGGACGTCAGCCAGGTCTGGTACCACGGGCCGTTCATGATCCACGGCACCCGGAAGAAGTGCAGCCCGGTACCCCACCCGCCGGTCACACGCTCCACCGCCTGCAGCACGGTTAGCCCGAGGCCATAGACGACGCCGAGCGCGGCTATCAGCAGGGCGGTGCCGAGATAGTAGGTGCGCCGGCTGATGCCGAGCATCAAACCGAACGGCAGCGCCCTGGTCATGCTGATCGCGCCGCAGATGAGCAGGAAGATGTAGATCGTCACCAGCCCGCCGGTGTAATCGCCCTGCGGGCTCGGCAGCACCGTGGCGATGACCAGGTTGACCAGGAAGCTGAATGCCATGATCCCCCACGGCAGCGCCACGTAGGTAAGGCGGTCCACCAGGTGGTAGCGGGCGACGTTCACTAGCGTTTTCATGCGCTCACCTTCTCGTCAGCGGGGCTGCTGGCCGCGTGGACCAGCAACTGCTGCAGCGTCAGAGGTTCCAGGCTGAGGTGCAGCGCCCGGGCGCGGGCCTGCGCGGCAGCCCCCAGCGGGCCGGCCACGGTGACCGCGGCGCGCGCGCCGAGCCGCTGCCGGTGCCACACGGCCCGCCCCGCCACGAACTCCTCCACGGCCGTGACCGGGCCGCTCACCGTCATGGCGGTGCCGCGGACGTCGTCGGCGGGCGCGTCCAGCACCACCCGCCCGCGGTCGAGCACCACCACGTGCTCCAGCAGATCCGCCACCTCGTCGATGAGGTGAGTGGACAGCACCACGGTGCGCGGATGCTCGGCGAAGTCCGCCAGCAGCCGGTCGTAGAACAGCTGCCGGGCCACCGCGTCCAGGCCCGCGTAGGGCTCGTCGAACAGCGTCAGCTCGGCGCGGGCGGCCAGCCCGATGACGATCCCGACCGCCGAGCGCATCCCACGCGACAGCTTCCTGATCCGCCGCTGCAGGGGCAGGTCGAAGTCGGTGAGCAGCTGCCGGGCCAGCTCCTCGCTCCAGTTCGGGTAGAACCACGAGGCCACCCGGATGACATGGCCGACGCGGAGGTCCGGGTAGGCCTGGTCCTCGCGCACGAACACCATCCGGCGCAGCACCGACTCGTTCTCGGCCGGTTCCTCCCCGAACACGGCGATGGCGCCGCTGGTGGGGAACTCCAGCCCGGTGACGAGGCGCATCAGCGTGGTCTTGCCCGCACCGTTGCGGCCCAGCAGCCCGGTCACGGTGCCCGGCTCGACCTCGAGCGAGACGTCCTCAAGCGCGGCCTGGCCACGGTAGCGGCGGCCCAGCGCCGTCGTGGAGATCGTCGGGGTCATGGCGTGTCGCCTCCGTTGTGCCAGCCGGATCCCTGGATCAGGGACACCAGCGCGTCGGTGTCGATGCCCAGCCGCTTGGCTTCGGCCAGCATCGGGTCGAGGTACTGCTCGGCGAACCGCTTGCGGCGCCCGGCGCGCAGCTGTTCCCGCGCGCCGGCGGCGACGAACATCCCGATGCCGCGGCGCTTCTCCAGCACCGCCTCGTCCACCAGCATGTTGATCCCCTTCGCCGCGGTGGCCGGGTTGATGCGGTAGAAGGCCGCCAGCTCGTTGGCCGAGGGCGCCCGTGCGCCCTCGGCCAGCACGCCATCGACGATGTCGTCGGCCAGCTGCTCGGCGATCTGCACGAACAGCGGCGTCCCCTCGTCCAGCGGCGGCACCCGCACCTCCCGGTTCGCTGGTTGGTTACTTGAGTAATGTACCAACGTAGTGGCGACCGGGTCAAACCGCGGCCGACCGCGGCCCGGGAGATGCCGAGCAAGCTCATTTGGCGGCGAACAGCGATCGCAGGTGCCTGCCGTTGACGAGCACGACCACGCCGAGCAGGATCAGCCCGCAGACGCCCTGCTCGATCTTTACCCACAGCGGGAAGGTGCCGGGGAGCGCGATGATGACCGCGATGGCCGCCACCATGATGGCCGAGGCGAGCCGCAGCCGCAGGTAGGCCCGGGCCGAGCCGCGGGCCGCGCGGGCGGTGAACGCGAACATCAGTAGCGCGCTGATGACCACGATGGTGACATGGGTCCAGACGGCGGAGCTGACCATTGCCGGGTGGTTACGCAGCACGACGGTGGCCACCAGGGCGAGCACGCTGATGCCGAGGTAGCTGCCGACGAGAAGCTTGGTGCGGCGGAACGCGGCCGGGGTGCGCGGGTGACGGCGATCGCCGTCCGGCGTAGCGGCGGGATGCGGGGCCAGGACCTTCATGATGGCCCTTCCTTCCTGGTCGGGTGCGGGTCTGCGTTCTGCACGCTAGGCCGGGCACCGGGGCCGGGCGTCCCTCAAAGGTGGCCACGGGGTGGAAGCTGCCCGGCGGCATCCGGCACCAAAGTGCACCCCGCCTGTACCCGGGGTGTCTCCGGCGCGGAAGCCCGCGCGCGGCCGGGGTCCCGGTTACAGTTGGCTCCCGTGCGGCTCGTTATCGCCAGGTGCAGCGTTGACTATGTCGGCCGGCTCACCGCCCACCTGCCGCCGGCGCTGCGGCTGCTCATCGTCAAGGCAGACGGCTCGGTGCTGGTGCACTCCGACGGCGGCTCGTAGACTACCCAACCCCTAAGACCCTGGTACCCTGGTAGGTGGGGCAACAGTGCCCCAAGAGGGTGAGAGCAGTGAAAAGGGCGCTAGGGGCAATCCGCCTAAGCCGGTTCCGTGACGCTAACGATCCGACCACATCACCAGAACGCCAGAAGGCAGCGATTCAGGAGTGGGCCGATGCCAACGGATACAAGATAGTCGGCTGGGCCATCGACCTGGACGAGTCAGCATACAAGCTCAGCCCGTTTGCCCGGAAAAGCCTGGGCAACTGGCTATCTTTCCGCAAGAGCGAATTTGAGCTTGTGGCATGGCCCACGTTTGACCGTGCAATCCGGCGCATGAAGGACATCCACGATCTAGCACAGTGGGCCAAGGACAACAGCAAGGCTCTGAAGTTCTGCACTGGTCCGCTCAGCAACATGATCCTAGACTTTCAGTCGGATGACCCGATGACCATGCTGATGCTTACGCTATTCGCGTTCGCGGCAGAAATGGAAGCCTATAACGCTCGCGTCCGGGTGACTGGCGCACGGGCATACATGCGGACAGTCGGGCGGTACGCAGGCGGGTGGACCCCCTTTGGCTATCAGCCGAAAGAGCGCGGCGAGGGCAACGGTTACGAGCTAGAGCAGGATGAGTATGCGGCAGTTGCCCTGCGCATGGCCAGCGATGCATTCGCGGGCAAGACCCTAACCGGGATTGCCGAGTGGCTGAATTCCGAGCATGTCCCCACGAGCAAAGACGCCGTGAGGATTCGGGCGGGCAAAGAGCCCAAGGGCCACCAGTGGAAGCATTGGACCATCGCTCAGATTCTCCGTTCTCATGCGCTGTGCGGAATCATCGAGCTTGACGGCGAAATCGTCAGGGATGACGATAGCTTGCCCCTGCGGTTCACCGACGATCCGATTCTGGATGATGACGAATGGCTGAGGCTGCAACAGTGCCTCGACGGCACGTCCAAGCCTGCTAAGCTCGCACGGCGTGATTCCCCGTGGCTTATCCGTCTCACGTTCTGCGGTGTCTGCGGTCGGCCGATGTATTCCAACCGCCAGACGGTGAAGGGCAAGACCTACGAATACATACGCTGTGTCGGTGTCCGTACCAAGGAATGCCACAGCCGTAACATCCTGCGGGCTGAGCTTGAGGAAAAGCTCACTCTTGACATGCAAGAGACATTCGGCCAGATCATGTATATGGAGCCCCGCACGATTGAGGGTCACAACCATGCGGCAGAACTGGCAACGCTGCGTATAGCAATCGGGGATTACACGAAGAAGATCGCGCTAGCTGAGCTAGACGGACACGCGGACGAGGATGACCGGGGAACGCTGGCGGTCCTCAAGACCAAATATGCGAACCTGCAAGACATGAAGGACGAGCCCGGACGCATTGTGTACGCGCGAACGGGGTTGACGATCCCCCAACACTGGGCCAACCTGAACGCTCAGGGGAAGCATGCAATGCTGATGTCGCACGGCGTCAAGGTGAAGGCACAGAAGACCAGCGCAGGTCTGGCAGTCGATATTGATTGGGGCACTCTCGGGGCGGCCGATCTGCCGATGTTCGACCCTGCCATGTTGACGCAGAACTAGGCCAGCAGCTAGGGCACCTGGGCACCGCGCCGACAGGCGGATGAGGGCCACAGGGACGTCCAAGATCGCTAACCTTGTGGCTCGGCGTCATCTGGAAAACCATCGTCCCATCGGCTATCATCAGTCAACGCGTCAAGGAACGGTTCCAAGGCGTCGTTAAGCCGTTCGCCCAGTCGGTCTGCTGCTCGTCTTCCTATGTACACGTAGGGTAGTCCGAGAATGACGAAAGCTGGCACAGCCGCTACCTCTACCAGCAAGACAGTCGCCGACGCAAATACCAGGCCGCGAATGATCGTATTGTCATGTTCTTGCATGAGCGTGTGAAGCGCCAACACTTCGCCTAGAACCCCACATATCAGTGCGGCCGCTCCCGCAAATATGAGCGACCTATAGAATAGTCTCTTATACCAGTGCATGCCTTTCTTATAGCGCTTTTGATCTCCTTTCTCAATCGCTTTACAAGTTCGCTTTGAACGGCAAAGGCCAAAAACAAGACCGGGATCACCGTGGCGCTGGCTACGTAGAAATCCTTGGGAAACGAATACTTCATGGACGCATGCTACTCCTAAGATCCTCGCTGGGCTAGCGCCCAAGCTGTGAGTTGGTTGACTGATGTACTGCCTCCATATCCTTAACGGGATTGATCCCCGTGCCTAACCGTATCCAATATGCACAGCGTATCCAGGCTTCCAACGATGATTGGCTAGGGATTCCAGGCAACGAGAAAGCCTCATCCTGCTGCGCTTCCCAGGATGGGGCCTTTTTCTTTTATGTGTTCCCCAGTGCCTGTGTCCGTAGGTGCCGGAACGCTAGTTGTCCTTCAAGCCCCCGCGTAGTTCTTTATTTATCCGGAAAGCATAGGCATCAAGGTCAGTCATGGCCGTGACTCTCAGGGTCATCTGGCAGCCAGGGATCTGTTGGCCCTGAGTATGCGGTCTTGATGGGGGTTGTGAGGCCAAGTTCGGCTCGCATCGCGTTGCGTGTGGCGTCTAGCAGACTGTAAGTCTCAATTACGAAGTGCGTCAGTAGTTCGCCTGTTCGGACCGTATTCTTTTCCCCCGGCGCATTCAATGCTCCGGCGGAGTTCTATTAGCGCCCATGAAGTTCGGTCCGCTAGGTTCGCAACTGCTGGGCTCGCTAGCTCCAACATCGGGGCAGCCCGCCTACTAGGGGGTAACCCTACCGCCCAGTAGCCTCTGTGCGCCTCTGGGAGCTTCCCTGCTGTCGTGGCCCAGGTGGGCTAGGGTTCTGCCGTGCGGCTCGTCATCGCCCAGTGCAGCGTGGACTACGTGGGACGCCTCAGCACCCACCTGCCGATGGCCACACGGTTGATCATGGTCAAGGCAGACGGTACTGTGCTCATCCACTCTGACGGCGGGTTTGTACCTGGCGCAGCGTACGGCGGCTCGTACAAGCCGCTCAACTGGATGTCGCCGCCGTGCCGGCTGGAAGAGTCACCCGGCGCCTGGCGGGTGGTGAACAAGGGCGGCGAGGAGCTGCTGATCACGATCGAGGAGGTCCTGCACGACTCCAGCCACGAACTGGGTACCGATCCGGGGCTGGTCAAGGACGGCGTAGAGGCACACCTGCAGGAGCTGCTCGCCGCCCAGATGGATGTCCTGGGCACCGGCTGGCGGCTCGTGCGGCGCGAATACCCGACCGCCATCGGGCCGGTCAACCTCATGTGCCGGGACTCCGAGGCGGTGGCGGTGGCGGTAGAGGTTAAACGGCGGGGAGAGATTGACGGGGTCGAGCAACTCACCCGTTACCTGGAATTGCTCAATCGTGATCCGCTGCTCGCCCCGGTGCGCGGGGTGTTCGCCGCTCAGGAGATCAAGCCACAGGCCCGGGTGCTGGCCGAGGACCGGGGCATCCGGTGCGTGACCTTGGACTATGACACCATGCGAGGTATCGGCGATGCTCGCCTCAGGCTGTTCTAGCCTCAAATATCGGCTCTCATCCCAATTGTCCGCGGTGTTGCACTCCGCTCCCGGTACGATGCGCTGTTATGGGTGCTGAAGATTACGGCAGCTCGCCTCTGCCGGTCCGCACTACCCGCTACCTCCGGCCGGGTCGTCACTCCAGCCCGCACCAGCTGTCCCTGCCGGCGGAAGTCCCCGCGCTCGTGCTCGCCGTCCCCGGGCCCGCGAGCCCGGCCAGCGACCAGATCGCCGCCGAGATCGCGGCCAGCGCCGGCAACTCCTGCCGCGGCGCCCGGGTCAACTTTGCCTATACCGACGGCAGCGAGAACCGCCTCAGCGACCTGCTCGCCGGGCTGCGCAGCCAGGACGGCCGCCCCCCGGCGGTGGTTGTGCCGCTGCTCACCTGCGCCTACCCGGAAATGGACCGGGCGATCGCCGCCGCCGTGGCGGCGGCAGACGTGCCGATCCTGGTGGGCGGGCATCTCGGCCCCCACCCGTTCCTCGCCGAGGCGATGCACGCACGGCTGTCCGAGGCCGGCCTGGCCCGGATCGGGCGGGCGGGCCGGATCAGCATCGTCACCGCCGCTGACGGGGTTATCGTCGGCGCCGCCGGTGACCCGGATGAGGCGATCCAGGTCGCCGGCGTGGTCGCGGTCCTGCTCGCGTCCCGGCTCACGATCCCGACCGTGCCCGCCCTGCTCGACGACCCCGGCGCGCTCAGGTACGCGGTGGAGCAGCTGCGGGCGGCGCAGGTCACCCGGGTGGCACTGGCCCCGTGCGTGGTCGGCCCGGAGGTGCCGGCCGCCACCATGACGGCCATCGCCGCCGCCGGCCTGGAATGCGCGCCACCGCTCGGCGGCTACCCGACGATCGGCCATCTCGTCGCCATGCGCTACGGTGCCGCCCTGGAGGACCCGCAGCTGGCCGACGTGCCCAGCTGACCCCTCACCCACGGCCCGGCCAGACCCACGCTACGGCGGGCCCTGCCCCGGCACCCCGCCGAGGACGCCGGCATTGACGGCGCGGGCCTGCGCGGCGAGGCCGGGGACCTCGACCACGGTGATCCCGGCCCCGCGGAGCAGGGCCGCTCCCCCACCGGGCGCGAACACGGGCGGCTCCAGCCAGGCGATTACCACCCGGCGCAGGCCCGCCCCGATGATGAGCTCCGCGCACGGGCGCGGCCGGGAGGCGCGGAAACGGCACGGCTCCAGGGAGCTGTACAGCGTCGCCCCGCCCAGCCGGGGATCCGCCGGGTCGAGCTTGGCCAGCGCGGCCTCTTCCGCGTGGTCGTGCGGGCTGCCCTCACGCGAGTAGCCGGTGGCCAGCACCGAGCCGTCACCGGCGACCACGACCGCCCCCACGGCGAACGCGGTCGCCGACGGCGGGCAGCGCCGCGACAGCTCGATCGCCTCGCCCAGCCAGCCACGGTCGGCCCCGGTCGCCTCGCCGCCCGGGCCGGGCGCACCGTGCCAGGGCACCGGCCCAGCCATCCCCGGCCCCGGCCCAGCCATCCCCGGCCCCGGCTCAGCCATCCCCGGCCCCGCCCGCCAGCAGGTACCGGAGCATGACGACCGCATCCAGGCGGCGGACCTCGGCCAGGGCCATCGGGCGCGACGGCCCGAACGGGTACCGGCCGGGTCCCGCGAACCGGGGGGCACCGGGGTCACCGACGAAGAACGGCGCTATCACCAGCTGCAGCTCGTCGACCAGCCCGCCGGTCAGGAACTGCCGGCCCAGGTCCGCCCCGCCCTCGACCATCAGGCGGCGGACTCCCCGCCGGGACAGGTCCGCCAGCACGGCGGCCAGCGCCAGCCGTCCTCCCGCGGCCGCCCCGTCCCCCACGGCCACCACCTCGGCCAGGCCGTCAAGCCTGCGGCGGGCCCCGGCCGCCGCCGGGTCGGCGCAGTAGACGAGCCGGGCCGCCCCCGGCCCGGGTGGGGCACGGCATCGGCGAAGAACCGGGCGCGCGGATCGAGGTCACCGCTGGCGGTCAGGGTGACCCCGGTGGGGTGCTCGGGCTGGCCCCGGCCGGCGCGGGCCGCCTGCCGCTCCGGCGAGCGGATGAGCAGCCGGGGGTCATCGCACCGGATCGTCCCCGCCCCGACCATGATCGCGTCGCTGCCGGCCCGCTCGTCGTCCACCCGGTCCAGGTCGGCGTCGCCGGACAGCACCAGCCGCCCGGGCCCGGCCGAATCCAGGCAGCCATCGACCGACATCGCGCAGCTGAGCAGCACATACGGGCGTTCGGTCACCACGTTCAGCTCCGGGTCGGTCGGCGCCCGGCCGGGTCGGCGGCGCAGGCTCCCCCAACGGTAGCCGAGGGCCCGCCCGGAGCCGCCGGGCACGCCGCGTGGGCCCGCGGAGAGCGTCTCGCGGTGCCCGGCCGCCAATGATTTACTGACTTCGCAGCGCCGGTGGGTGATCACAGCGAGGGCGAGGGGCGATGGACACGGTGTGGACGCACGGGCAGGCCAGGCAGGCGGAGACCTTCGACTCGGTCAATCCCGCCACCTCCGAGGTGATCGCCACCTTCTCCGTCCACGGCCGGGCCGAGGTCGACGCGGCCGTCGAGCGGGCCCGGGACGCGGCGGCCTGGTGGTCCGGGCTGGGCTGGAAGGAGCGGCAGACGAGGCTGCTCGCCTGGAAGTCCCACCTGATCCGCTACGTCAGCCGCCTGGCCGAACTCATGCATAACGAGACCGGCAAGCCGCTCGCCGACGCCCAGCTGGAGATCTTCCTGGCGGTCGTGCACATCGACTGGGCGGCGCGCAACGCCCGCCGGGTGCTCGGCCCGCGCCGGGTGCGCAGCGGGATCCCGGCGATCAACCTCGCGTCGTCGGTGGAGTACGCCCCGCTCGGCGTCATCGGCGTGATCGGGCCGTGGAACTACCCCGTCTTCACGCCGATGGGCTCGATCGCCTACGCGCTGGCCGCGGGCAACGCCGTCGTGTTCAAGCCCAGCGAGCTCACGCCCGCGACCGGCGGCTGGCTGGTCAGCTCGTTCGGCGAGGTGGTGCCCGAGCACCCGGTCCTGCAGATGGTCACCGGGGCCGGCGGGACCGGGGAGGCGCTGGTCCGCAGCGCCGTGGACAAGATCTCGTTCACCGGCTCCAGCGCGACCGCACGCAAGGTGATGGCCGCCTGCGCCGACAACCTCACCCCGATGATCGCCGAGTGCGGCGGGAAGGATGCCTTCCTGGTCGGGGCCGATGCCAACCTGGACGCCGCCGCGGAGGCCGCCGCCTGGGGGGCAGTGTCCAACGCGGGACAGACCTGCATCGGGGTGGAACGGGTCTATGTGGTCGACTCCGTGTACCACACGTTCGTGGAGAAATTGGCAGAACGGATGGCCGGGGCGCGCGCCGGGGACGACCGCGAGTCTGCCTACGGCCCGATGACCCGCCCGGCCCAGGCCGACGTCGTCGAGGATCACATCGCCGACGCGCTCGCCCGGGGCGGCCGGGCGGTGATCGGGGGCATGCAGAGCGTCCGGCGGCCGTACGTGGACCCGGTGATCCTGGCCGACGTGCCCGAGACGAGCATGGCGGTGCAGGACGAGACGTTCGGCCCCACGCTGACCGTGACCAAGGTGGCGGACCTGGACGAGGGCGTGGCGCTGGCGAACGCCAGCCGCTACGCGCTGGGGTCCACCGTGTTCGCGGGCAGCAAGAAGCGCGCCATGGCGGCGGCGCGGGCGATGCGCAGCGGCATGACCGCGATCAACTCGGTCATCGGGTTCGCGACCGTGCCCGCGCTGCCGTTCGGCGGGAACGGCGACTCCGGTTTCGGCCGCATTCACGGCCCCGACGGGCTGCGCGAGTTCACCCGGGCCAAGGCGATCACCAGGGTCCGGATGCGTTCACCGCTCAACCTGACCACGCTCGGCCGCAGCGACAAGGACCTGCACCGGCTGCTGGCGGCCGCCACCCTGCTGCACGGCAAGCGCTACCGCTGAGCCAGGCTCCCTGTCAGGAACCGCCATCCCGGACGGTCCACGGCATCTGGCCCACCACATTGGCGACGATCAAGACCCGGTTGGGCGGATCCCACATCATGACCGTGTCAGCCTGCGCTAGCGCCACCACCGCGGTGACCGAGGCGGCGCTGGCCGGAAGCATGTGCCGCTGGTCATCTTCCGTGACGATCATGATGTCGAACCGGCCGTCTCCGCCGTTGGTGTCCGGGACCCAGTTGGCATTGAGGATCTTCACCGGTTGAGTCTGGTCGCTGGCACCTGGCATGCCACACCTCCTCAGGTCGCTGACTGGATGGTCATGTGTGCAGGGAAGCCGGCCGGGCTGCCTGGATGATGGCGGAATGCAGACCGGGGCCAGCCTCGTGCGTGCTGGTGATGGCGATGCCGGTGAACCCGGCGGCTTGCAGCAGGTCACGGTAGTGCGCCTGGGTGATCGTGGCGCCGCAGCCGACCCGCTGCTCGGCCCCGGCGAGCTGGCCGGGCTCGGTGCCGTCGTCGGCGGTGACGTCGCTGATGCCGAGCCGCCCGCCGGGCCGCAGGACGCGGAAGGCCTCGGCCAGGACGCGTGGCTTGTCGGCGGACAGGTTGATGACGCAGTTGGAGATGACCACGTCGACCTGCCCGTCGGGCAGCGGGATGTCCTCGATGTGGCCGTGCAGGAAGCGGGCGTTGGTGACGCCGGCCTGTGCGGCGCTGGCACGGGCGAGGGTGAGCATGTCCGGGCTGGCGTCCAGGCCGTAGGCGGTGCCGCCCGGGGCGACCCGGCGCGCCGACAGCAGGACGTCGAGCCCGCCACCGGAGCCAAGGTCCAGGACCGTCTCGCCCGGGCGGAGGTCCGCCACGGCCAGGGGGTTGCCGCAGCCGAGGCTGGCACGCAGCGCCGCCTCCGGGACACCGGCGGAGTCGGTGTAGGCGGATGCGCCAAAGCACCCGTCAGCGAAGGCGTCAGGCTCGCAGTCAACGGCGAGTGCCGCCGGCCAGGACAGTGCGCGCGAGACCGGAATAGCGGTCGATGACGGCGTCCCGGGCGCCAGACGTGGCATCGTCGGTCACTGGGTGCTCCTTAGGACTGTCCCGTTGGGATGGGTTCTGGCTGGGCGGGGACGGGCCGTGCCCATGACGATGTCGGCGGCGGTCGGGAAGCAGTCCACGCACGCGTCGTTGATCCGGTAGTAGGTGGCCGGGCCCCGGTGCTCGAAGAGCACGAACCGCACCTCCGCCAGCACCCTCAGGTGAGCGGAGACGGTGGACTGGCCCACATCTACGGCGGCGACGATCTCGCCCACGTTCATCGGCCGGGCCCGCCGGGCGAGCAGCGTGACGATCTGGATCCTGGTGGGGTCGGCGAGCGCCTTGAACCAGCTCGCGTACTCGGCGGCCGTGGCCCGGTCGAGAGGCCGATCATCTTCCTTCATCGCTAATCGACGATAACCGATGAAAGACGTGAACCGAAGGCCACCCCTTCCCCCGCCATGTGCCTCACCGGGCAGCCCAGTCGTTCCGCGCAGGCCGGGGTCCTGCGGGTACCCGTTATTGCGGCGCGTCGCCGATCAGCGCGCCGAGGCTGGCGAGCGCCTCGGTGCGGGCCCGGTAGTAGACCCACACGCCGCGCTTGTCCCGGTCCAGCAGGCCGGCCTCGTGCAGCACCTTTAGGTGATGGCTGATCGTGGGCTGGGACAGATCGAATGCGTCGTTGAGGTCGCAGACGCAGGCCTCGCCGCCCGGGTGCGAGGCGATCAGCGACATCAGCCGCAGCCGGACCGGCTCGGCCAGCGCCTTCAGCAGCGGCGCGACCTGGGCGGCCTGCCTGGCGGACAGCGGCTCGCGCGAAAGCGGCGGGCAGCAGGCCGCCGTGTCGGCCGGGCTCAGCACAAGCAAAGACTTCGACATGCATCTATATTGACAGAACCGTATGTCTTGTGGCAAGCTCAGCAGCCAGACATAGACAGCTATCAATGTTCAACCCTGGGAGGCCCCCGTGCCCAGCCGTCTGCAGCTCGCCCTCAACGTCAACGACATCGATCAGGCCGTCGCGTTCTATTCGAAGCTGTTCGGCACCGAGCCCGCCAAGCTTCGGCCTGGCTACGCCAACTTCGCGATCGCCGAACCGCCGCTCAAGCTGGTCCTGCTGGAAAACCCGGGCCAGGGTGGCAGCCTCAACCACCTGGGCGTTGAGGTCCCCGACACTGACACGGTCGAAGCCGAGCAGGCGCGTCTCGCCCAGGCCGGGCTCGCTCCCGCCGCGGCGGGCGAGACCACCTGCTGCTACGCCAAGCAGGACAAGTTCTGGGTCCAGGGCACACCCAACGGCGAATCCTGGGAGATCTACGCCGTCCTGGCCGACAGCCAGACCTTCTACGCCGAGGGCCACGGCCCGGAATGCTGCGGCGACACCAATGTCCACGCCGGGGAACCGGGCGCGTCGGCGGCCAAGTGCTGCTAGCAGGCGCGCGGAGCGGCGGCATCCCTGGAATCCACGCACAAGGAGCGGCACCATGACATCCGCAACTGACGTCGTGGTCATCGGCGGGGGCCAGTCTGGCCTGGCCGCTGCCCGCGCCCTCCAGGCGCACGGCATCAGCCCGGTGGTGCTGGAGGCGGGGCCGGAACCGGCCGGGTCGTGGCCGCGCTATTACGACAGCCTGGCCCTGTTCTCCCCGGCCCGCTACAGCGGCATGCCCGGGCTGGACTTTCCTGGCGATCCTGACCACTACCCGCACCGCGACGAGGTCGTGGCCTACCTGCGCCGCTACGCCGCCAGCCTCGGCGCCGACATCCGCACCAACACCCCGGTGGCTGCGGTCGAGGCCCACGGCCGGGGCGGGTTCCTGGTGCGCACCGCCACCGGGCAGAGCTTCCACGCGGCGGGCGTGGTGGCGGCGACCGGCTCGTTCGGCCACCCCTACCTGCCTCCCGTGCCCGGCCAGGACCGGTTCAGCGGGCGGCTGCTGCACGTGGCCGGCTACCGCAGCCCGCACCAGCACGCCGGCGAACGCATCGTGGTGGTCGGCGCGGGCAACTCGGCGGTCCAGGTGGGCTACGAACTGGCTCAGGTAGCCACGGTGACCCTGGCCACCCGCCACCCGGTCACCTTCCACCCGCAGTGCCGCGGCGGCCAGGACCTGCACTACTGGCTGGTGACCAGCGGTTTCGACCTGCTCCCGCCGGAGTGGCTGCGCCACTACCTCGGCGGCCGCTGGGTGATCGACACCGGCACGTACCGCCACGCGCTGGAGACCGGGCAGCTGGACCGCCGCCCCATGTTCACCGGCTTCGGCAGCGACCATGTCGTCTGGCCGGATGGAACCTCGGAAAAGGTGGACACCGTTGTGTTCGCCACTGGCTACCGCCCCGACCTGGGCTACCTCAGTCCACTCGGCGCCCTCGACGGTGGTGGCCTGCCCCTGCACTCCGGCGGCATCTCGGCCACCCACCCGGGCCTGGTCTACCTCGGGCTGGAGTTCCAGCGGTCGTTCTCCTCCAACACCTTGCGCGGCGTGCACCGCGACGCCGAACACGTGATCCCGCCACTGGCCGCCCACGTGCGCAACGCCCCAGCCGCCGTCGGCCTGTAACAGCAGGTGACAGGCATGAGCCGGCAACTGGTCTCCTATCACCTGCGGGAGCTCCGCACGGCCGCTCGTCGCTGCCCCGGTGGAGGGGCGCAGCAACCGCTACCGGCTCTGCTGCCCGGACCTGGACGATCTGGTGTCGCTGATCGGGGGCTTGAGCTTGCTGCCCGGCAGGCTGAGGGCGAGCGGGTGCCGGATCTCAGTCCGGCGTGAGTGGACAGCAGCAGGCGCGGCCGCCGGTTCTGCCGATCTCGGGGCTGGGACTGCTCACGATCGTCGCTTATGGCGCGTGCTACTACGCGTACGGGGTGCTGATCCAGCCGATCGGTGCCGATACGCACTGGCCGGACGCGGCGCTCGGGGCGATCTTCAGCGCGATTCTGGTCATTACCGGTGTCCTGGGGACGATGGCCGGGCGCCTGCTGGACCGCCGCGGCCCACGACTGGTCTTTCTGCTGGCTGCCGTGGCCGGGACCGGCGGCATGCTGACCGCATCAGCCCAGAGTGCGCTGCTCCCGTTCGCCATCACCTACGCCGGCGGCTGTGGCCTGGTCGGGGCGCTCGGCTTTTACCACATCACGCAGGCGGCCGCCGCCCGTGCCGCGCCTGCGGCGCCCGCGCGCGCCATCATCTGGCTGACGCTCTTCGGCGCCTTTTCCAGCCCGGTCTATCTCCCGCTGACCGCCTGGCTCGTCCAGTCGGCCGGGTGGCGGGACACGATCCGGATCCAGGCCGGCACGGTCCTGGCCGCGTTCCTGCTGGCAGCTGTCCTGACCAAGAGTCCTGGCGGGTCCTGGCCAGGCCGGCCCGCTGACAGGGCGGCCGGGGTGCTCCAGGACGTGTGGCGGAGCCCGCAAGTGCGCGCGTGGCTCCTCTCCGCCCTGATCGGCGGCACAGCAGTTGACGCCCTCATCTTGTACCAGGTCCCGGCCACCGCCAGGGCAGGGCTGCCATTAGGAATCGCGGCAGCGGTCGCCGGGTTCCGCGGCCTGGCCCAGTTGGCCGGGCGGCTTCCGCTCACCGTACTGACCAGCAAATTCGGAGCGCACAACACCCTCGTCCTGGCCTACGCGGTCAGCGCCGCCGCCACCTTGCTGCTCTTTGTGGGCGGCACACTACTGCCAGCGCTGCTGCTCAGCCTCTTCGCTGGCGCCTCGATCGGCGCGATCTACACCCTGCAGGGCATCTACGCCTACGAACTCATCAACCCGCGCCACCTCGGCATGCTGCTGGGCATCCAGCAAGCCATCTTCGCCATCGGCGGCGCCGCAGGTCCCGCCGCAGCAGGCGCGCTCCTGGGAGCTACCGGCTCATACACACCGGCGATCACCATCATCACCGCAGGATTCGCCGCAGCCGCCGGCATTCTCCTCCTCGCCCAGACACGCAACCAGACCACAACCCGCTTCCCGGCCGCTGAAGGAGATTAAGCCGCGATCTCCGATTCCTATCCCCGCGGTCGGCCCGCGCCGGTCCGGCAGCCACCTAGCTTTGCGCGCCCGGCCCAGGACCCTGACATAGCGGAGGTGACAGCTGGCCCTCGCCCAGCGGCTGATCCAGACCGCCGCAACGCAGGGGCCGCCTACTCGGCCCAGGTCGCCCGCCGAGCCGCGCAAAACGTGATAAGAGCGGGTGACGGGAATCGAATCCGCACTATCAGCTTGGGAAGCTTCGTGATACGGACGCTCAGGTCGCCTGACCAGCAGGTTCGGATCTCCGTTGGGTACCGTCATTGACCACCAGGCACCCTCGCTAGTTGCACGTTAAACTGCACGGCGATCTTGCCCTCCACCGAGCGGCGAGCTGCTTGATTCAGCAAAACCTGTATAGTACAGATATGACTGTATTGACGCAGGTAGATCTCGGTACCCTTGCCCGCGTCGGGAAGGCGCTGGCCGATCCCACCCGCTGCCGAGTACTCCTGCTGCTGATCGACGACCCGGGCTACCCGGCCGAAATGGCCGACAGTTTCGGGACTACCCGTGCCAACTTGTCCAACCACCTGACCTGCCTGCGCGAGTGCGGGCTGGTGACCGCGATCGCCGAAGGCCGCCGGGTCCGCTACGAGCTGGCCGACCAGCGCCTGGCCGACGGCCTGCGCATCCTCGCCGCGCTCGACCTGCCCGGCACCTGCCAGTGATGCCACGCGATCCTGTCCCCGGAGGTGACCAGATGTCCCGTGTCCAGTTGTCGATCAACGTCAGCGACCTCGACGCCGCCGTGGCGTTCTACTCGCGCCTGTTCGGGACGGCGCCCGCCAAGCTGCGCCCGGGCTATGCCAACTTCGCCATCGACGACCCGCCGCTCAAGCTGGTGCTGAACTCGCCCGGCAACGGGCCTGGCGGCACTGTCAACCACCTGGGCGTGGAGGTCGGCTCGACCGAGGAAGTCACCCAGGCGGGAACGCGGCTCGACGCTGAGGGCCTGGAAATCGAGCCCGAGCCGACCGCCATCTGTTGCTACGCGCTACAAGACAAGGTGTGGGCACATGATCCCGACGGGGTGGCGTGGGAGTACTACACCGTCCTGGAGCACATCGAGACGTCATGACCGCCCCGCTCCCCTGGCACACCGCCAACCGGCCCGAGCGCACCCGGCCAGTCGCGGGATCGGCGGATTGGCTGCGGCTGGCCCAGATCGCCCGGGCACTGTCGTGGATCACCCTGGCCTGGATGGGCATCGAGGGCGGGGTAGCGATCGCCGCCGCGGTGATCGCCGGGTCGGTGGCCTTGCTCGGGTTCGGCCTGGACAGCGGCATCGAGGCGATGGCGTCCATCATCGTGATCTGGCGGTTCACCGGTAGCAGACTCGCCAGCGCCACTTCCGAGCGGCGCGCCCAGCGGCTGGTGGCGGTGAGCTTCTTCCTGCTCGCCCCCTACATCGCCATCGAGGCTGGCCGGGCGCTGCTAGCTGGTGACCGGGCCGGGACCAGCATCGTCGGCCTGGTGCTCACCGCGGGCACCGCCATCTTCGAGCCCGCGCTCGGGGTGGCCAAGCGGCGGATCGGCGCCCGGCTCGGGTCCTCGGCCACCGCCGGGGAGGGAACCCAGAACTTGCTGTGCGCCTGCCTGGCGATCGCGGTGTTCGCCGGGCTGGCCGCCAACACGCTGTGGGGCGCCTGGTGGCTCGATGGTGTGGTCGCGCTCGGGATCGCTGGCTGGGCGGTGGTCGAAGGGCGCCGGGCCTGGATCGGGCGAGCATGCGGCTGCGCATGCCAGCCGGGGGCCCCGTGCTGATTCTTACGGGCAAGGCCGTCGGATTCCCATGACCAGTTTGCAAAGGTTTGTGGTGTAGGGACCGCTTACCACCAGCGATGTTCCACTGGCCCAATGGGGTTGAATGCTCGTGAGCGACCCCTGGTAGCCCGTGCGAGCTCGTAATGGTGGCTTCATACGTGGCCCGGCCTACGTAGCGTTGCGTCAAGCTGGGCCGGGCGGATGGCTCTCTCGGAGTGTGAGCAGCAACTATTGCTGTCGGACTGGCTGGTGCTGTGCGTTATCTGCGAGCAGCCGACCCATGGCTTTGCCGTTGCCGGGCAGTTTCCCGTGAAAGGAGCCTGGGCCGGGTCTGGCAGGTTTCCAAGCCCGCGGTCTACGCGGCCATGGCGCGGCTGGAGCGGCTCGGCCTGGTGCAAATGGCGGGAGAACAACCCACCAGCCAAGGACCAGCCCGCTGGCTGATCAAGGCGACCCGGGCCGGGCGGACAGCCGCCAGAGAGTGGCTGTACACGCCTGTTGCGCATGGCAGGGACGTCCGGTCGCAGCTGATGATCAAGCTCGCGCTACTGGAACGGGCCGGGGCCGATCCGTGGGATCTGCTCACAGAACAGCGCGCCCAGTTCGGCCCCCTCGCCGCGGCGCTGGCTGACCGGGTGCACGCGACCGCCGGAATCGAGCACGTCCTGGCGCTGTGGCGGCATAGGACGATGTCAGCGACCATGCAATTCCTCGACGACGCGACGCGGCGGGCCTAACCGGCAGCTGCGATAGGCTGGGCAGCCACCCGAACCCCATGACAGTTTGGAAGGTTGACCGCGCATCGCGGTCACGGGCTCTGACGTGGGCGTACGGGTAGCCGCCGAGAGCCGTAGCTGACAGGTAGTCGCACAGGCACGGTGCTGGCCGAGATGTTCCGTGTGCTGGTACCGGCGGGGATCGGGATCTCCAACGTCGTGCCCGAGGATCACATGAGCCCGGCCGATCCAGCCGCGGCCGGATCATATGTCGCGTGTATTGCCGGGGCCCTGGCCCGACGGGAGTATCTGGAGGGTCTTGCCTCGGCCGGGTTCGCCGACGCTTCTGTCATCTTCGCCGCGGAGGCGGCGCCGGGTCTGCACTCGGCGGTCATCCGGGCAGTTAAGCCTGCTGCAGCATGACCGCTGCTGTCGGCGGGCAGCTAGTGGCCGGGTTCACCGGCACGCCTTGCCGCCGGGTCATGAGATGGCGGCCAGGCGCGGCGCCAAACGCCCGACGCGGTCGGCTAGCTGATCTAGCGCAGCGTTGAAACTGCCAGGGTCGCCGGTCCGCGCCGGGTCCGGGACGGACCAGTGCACTGCCAGGGCCTCGCCGAGTTCCTCGTGAGCCAGGTCGCACACGGTGATAACGAGGTCGCCGTCTTGTCGGACGTCGCTGATGTGCCGGGGCCGCAGCCGGGGCAGCGGCAGGCGGTAGCGTCCGGCGGCGGCGATGGCGCCAGGGTCAATCGCGGCGGCGGGATGCGTTCCGGCCGATACCGCCGGGACGTTGCTGGCCCGGCGCCACAGCGCTGCGGCCAGGTGCGAGCGGGCGGAGTTGGCGGTGCAGACGAACAGCACTCGCAGCGCCGCGCGGGCTGTCGGGGCGGCCAGCGAGTCCAGAGCGCCGGGGATCAGCTGAAGATAGGTGCGGCGGCGGTCGCCTTCCGACCGGCGCCGGGTGATGATCCCGGCCTGTTCCAGCACATGCAGGTGGTGCGCCAGCAAGTTCGACGGCATGGCCAGCATCGCTGCCAGTTCGGAGGGGGACGCGTCGCCTGCCAGCAGCGTGTCGGTGATCTGCAGCCGGGCAGGGTCGGCGAGCGCGGCGTGCACTGTGGCACGCTGGGCCAGGTCCGAGGCTGGCTCAGGAAACATTGATTCAATATTGACTGAGCTATCTTCCTCCTGTCAAGATGACGGCGTGACCAGTGCACCTGCCGTGCTGTGGCGGCGGCTGACCGCCGAGTTCCTGGGCAGCGCGTTCCTGGCCGCGGTGGTGATCGGGTCGGGTATCGCCGCCCAGCGGCTGTCGCCGGGACAAACCGGGCTGGAGCTGCTGGAGAACGCGGCGGCGACCGCGGCCGGGCTGTTCGCGATCATCTTGATGTTCGGGCCCGTATCCGGCGGCCACTTCAACCCGGTGGTGTCCTTCGTCGATGCCGCGTTCGGCGGGCTGTCCTGGCGCGACGCCGCCGCCTATCTGCCGGTCCAGGTGGCCGGGTGCATCGGCGGCGCGGTGATCGCGAACCTGATGTTCGCCCTGCCAGCGGTCAGCATCTCCACCAAGCACCGCGCCACCCCGGCCCACTTCCTGTCTGAAGTGGTCGCGACTCTCGGGCTGATGCTGGTGATCTTCGCGCTGGCGCGCTCGGGCCGGTCCCGGTCTGCCCCGGCCGCGGTCGGCGCCTACATCGGCGCGGCGTACTTCTTCACCTCCTCCACCAGCTTCGCCAACCCGGCGATCACGCTGGGCCGCATGTTCTCGGACACCTTCGCTGGCATTGCCCCGTCCTCGGTGCTGCCCTTCGTCGCCGCCCAGATCGTGGGCGGCGCCCTGGCGGTGGTGGTCATCCGCGCGCTGTATCCCCGGATCACCCCGGCGCAAGCCGCCGACATCATCTTCCCCCACCAAGACCAGGCCAGACCCGCGGCCGCCCGGGCAGCCCACGACGGCGCCGCCCCGGCAGCGCAGCCGCCCGCCGACCGCCAGCCCACTGACTAACCGACCCACCTGGGAGCTGCCATGCACCTGGTCATGATCGGCGGCAGCGACGCCGGGATCAGCGCGGCCCTGCGGGCCCGCGAGCTGGACCCGGCCGCCGACATCGCGGTGGTCCTGGAGGACGCCTACCCGAACTTCTCCATCTGCGGCATCCCCTACTACCTGTCCGGTGAGGTCGCTCACTGGCGCAACCTGGCCCACCGCAGCCTCGCCGACCTGGAAACCGCCGGAATGCGGCTGCGGCTGGATACCACTGCCCGGCGCATCGACGTGCCCGGCCGCAAACTCCTGGTCACCTCCACCGGCGGCGAGAGGAACTGCTCAGCTACGACAAGCTGATCGTCGGTACCGGCGCAGTCCCGGTCCGGCCCCCGATCAGCGGCCTGGCTGGCCCGGGTGCCCTGGGCCCCGATGATGGGGTGCACCTGCTGCACTCGATGGGCGACACCTTCGCCGTCATGGCGACCCTGGAGCAGGCCGCGCCCGGCACCGCGGTCATCGTCGGCGCCGGGTACATCGGCCTGGAGATGGCCGACGCCCTGACCGTCCGCGGGCTGGCCGTCACCCAGATGGAACAGCTGCCCGAGGTCCTGCCCACTGTCAACCCGCAGCTGGGCGCGCTGGTCCACGCCGAACTGGCCGCCCATGGCGTGGAGGTGCTCACGGGCGCAACCGTCCAGGCGATCAGCAAAGCCTCGCCGGGCGGAGCAGAGCGGCTGCACGTCCAAGCCACCGCTGCCGACGGCTCCACCGTGACCCGCGCGGCCGACATGGTGCTGGTCGTCGTCGGCGTCCGCCCCGAGACCACCCTGGCCGCCGACGCCGGGGCCGCCCTCGGCGTCAAGGGCGCGATCGCGGTCGACCCCGGCATGCACACCAGCCTGCCCGATGTTTTCGCCGCCGGGGACTGCGTGATCACCCACCACCGGCTGCTCGGCGTGACCTACCTGCCGCTGGGCACCACCGCCCACAAGCAGGGCCGGGTCGCCGGGGAGAACGCCCTCGGCGGCAACCGGCAGTTCGCGGGCAGCCTCGGCACCCAGGTCGTGAAGATCTTCGACCAGGCCGCCGCCCGGACCGGGTTGCGCGACCACGAGGCCCAACCGGCCGGGTTCGATCCGGTCACCGTTGGATCGCAGGCCGATGACCACAAGGCCTACTATCCGGGCAGCCACCGCATCACGATGCGGGTGACCGGCGACCGGGCCACCGGCCAGCTGCTGGGCATGCAGCTGTTCGGGCACAAGAACGCCGAGGTCGCCAAGCGCATCGACATCGCCGCCACCGCGATCTTCCACCACATGACCGTCGACGGCCTCAGCGACCTCGACCTGTCCTACACCCCGCCGCTGGGCAGCCCGTGGGAAGCGGTCCAGATGGGCGCCCAGGCCTGGGTCCGCGAAACCCAGCGGCGCTAACCCCGCTCCGGATCTTCAAGCAGAGGAACAGCCATGTCAGGGCACAACACAAGGCCCGGCCCCCCGCCACACCACACAGGGCACCTCACCATCAGGGCAGCCGCTGCCGCGATCATCGTCCTCGCCCTCGCCGCATGCGGCAGCACGGCCATCACGCCTGCCACGAACACCGCGGCCACGGCCATCCCCAGCGGCGGGCCGGGCACCCTCACTGGAGCGGGTTCGACCTACGTCGCGCCGTTCTTCGCCCTGGCCTTCGCCAAATACCATCAGCAGCACCCAGCGGTCGCGGTGAACTATTCCCCCGTGGGCAGCAGCGCGGGTATCGCCGCGATCAGCGCTCGGGAGGTCGACTTCGGCGCCTCCGACGTGCCCATGAACGCCAGCGAGCTAGCAGCCGCCAACGGAGGCCCCATCACCCAGGTGCCCGACGCCTTGGGCGCCGAAGGCGTGGCCTACAACCTGGACCTCCCGGCGGGCACCCGGCTGCACCTGACCGGCCCGGTGATCGCCCGCATCTTCCTCGGGCAGATCACCCGCTGGGACGACCCGGCCATCACCGCCCTCAACCCAGGCGTCAGCCTCCCGGACGCGCCGATCACCGTCGTGCACCGCTCCGACGGCAGCGGCACCACCTACATCTTCAGCAACTACCTCTCCAGCGTTGACCCCACCTGGGCGGCCAAGGTCGGCACCGCCAAGATGCTGAACTGGCCGGTCGGGGAGGGGGCTGAAGGCAACGGCAGTGTGACCTCCACGGTGTTCCGCACCCCCTTCTCCATCGGCTACGTCGAGCAGGCCTATTCGCAAGGCCTGGTCCTGCCGTTCGCCGCCATCCGCAACCGGGCCGGGAACTACGTCCTCCCCTCCACCCAGACCATCGCCGCCGCCGCCGCCCAAAAACCCCACATCACCCCGACCAACTTTTCCATCGTCAACCAGCCCGGCGCCAGCAGCTACCCCATCAGCGGCTACAGCTGGGCGATGATCTACACCCACCAGCCAGACCAGAGCCGCGGGCAGGAACTGGTCAACATGTTCGACTGGCTCACCCACGACGGCCAGGCCTACGCCGCCGCGAACCTCTACGTACCCCTGCCATCCCAGGTCCGGCAACTCGCCCACACCATGCTCCAGCAGATCACCGGCCCCAACGGGTAACACCTGCTGAGCTGAGCACAGGTCAGCCGTTCCGCGCGGAACTGCCCACTCAGCACTTCACCGGACTCACTGACCAGTCGCTACCCTTCTGCGGGCTAGTCCACGTGGGAGGTGCTGGCGGGGTTGAGGCCGTGGACGATCCGCCGCCGGATCGCTGGGTGGAGTCGTAGCCATCAGACCGGGCAGGTGGAATCCAGGCCACCTCGGACGCCTCGTTGGTGGTGATCAGCTTCCCGCCGATGACTCGGCCGGCAAGCAGGTGTTCACGGGCTGGCGCACCTCGCCGCCGTCGTAGGCGATCACATGGGCCGGATCACTGAACCCCCTACCAGGGCGGTGATCTCAATCTCCAGCCCGGTTTCCTCTCAGTCCGCCAGTGGGGATTGTCCACAGGCCCGAATCGGAACGGCGCAGCAGCAGGTGCTCGCTCACGGCGCTCCGGCCTCCAGTCGCTGCTGTTCCATCGGCCGGGCTGAGGCCCACACCCGTAGGTCAGCCCAGCTCGGCCGGGAGGGCCTCGGCGGCCAGGGCTGGGTCGGTTGGCTCGAGGGGGGCGCGGCCGACGATGAGATCCGCCGCCCGCTCGGCGATGGCGATGGTCGGGGCGTTGGTGTTGCCCCGGGGCACCACCGGCATGACCGAGGCGTCGACCACCCGCAGCCGCTCCACCCCGCGCACCCGCAGCTCCGGGTCGACCACGCTGGTCAGCTTGCTGGCCGCCAGCCGGGAGTCGCCGCCCATCGCGCAGGTGCCCACCGGGTGGAAGAGCGTGCCGAGGTCGCGCCGGATGAACTCCCGCACCGCCGCGTCCGAACGGACCTCCGGCCCGGGCGACAGCTCGGATTTGCAGATCTTGGCGAGCGGGGCGGCGCAGGCGAACTCGCGCGCCATCCGGATCCCCTCCACCAGCGGCTCGATGTCGGTGCCGTCGGAAAGATAGGCGGGGTCGATGGCGGGCTTGTGCCGGGGGTCGGCGCTGCGCAGACGGACGTGGCCGCGGCTGCCCACGTCCACCAAGGTGATCAGCAGGGAGAACGCCCGTATCTTCGGGTCGGCCAGGCCTTCCCGCTGGTAGGGCGTGGGCAGCGCGTGCCATTGCAGGTCCGGCGCGGGAAGCGAGGGGCGGGTCCGGGTGAACCCGCCGGCCTCGGCCACGTTCGAGGTCAGCGGCCCGGAGTGCCGCAGCCGCCACCGGGCCAGGTTGACGGGGGTGGATTCCTCCCACAGGCCTGCCGTGCGCGGGGTGTCCCACATCGCGGTGACCACCGGGTGGTCGGACAGGTTCGCGCCCACGGCGGGGTTGTCCACGTGGACGATGAGGCCGTGTTCGTGCAGGTGGTCGGCCGGGCCGATGCCGGACAGCATGAGCAGATGCGGGCTGCCTATGGCCCCGGCGGCCAGGATCACCTCGGCCTCGGCTCGCGCCGTCTCCTCCGTCCCGTGCCGCAGGTAGCGCACCCCGGCGGCGCGGCCCGCCTCCACCACGATCTGGGTCGCCCGGGCATCGGTCAGGACCGTCAGGTTGGGCTGCGAGCTGACCCGGTGCAGGTAGGCGTCGGCCGCCGACCAGCGGCGGCCGTCCCGCTGGGTCACCTGGTAGAACCCGCTGCCATCCTGCTGTGGCCCGTTGAAGTCGTCGTTCTCCCCCAGTCCGCAGGCCCGCGCTGAGGCGACCCACGCTTTGGTGAGCGCCGACCGGTATTTCAGGTCGGAGACGGTCAGCGGCCCGCCCTCGCCGTGGTACGCCGACGCGCCCCGGGTGTTGTCCTCGGCCCGGCGGAAGTAGGGCATCAGGTCCGTGTAGCCCCACCCGGTGCAGCCGTACTCGTCCCGCCAGGTGTCGTAGTCGTGGCGGGCCCCCCGGATGTAGATCATCGCGTTCATGGACGATGAGCCGCCGAGCATGCGGCCGCGGGGCCAGTAGATGGGCCGCCCGGCCGCCCGCTCCTGCGGGACGGTGCGGAAGTCCCAGTCGTAGGTGCTCTGGAAGAGGAGGTTCAGCGCCGCCGGGATGTGGATCTCGTCGGCATCGTCCGGTGGGCCGGCCTCCAGCAGCAGGACGCGCGTGGCCGGGTTTTCCGACAGGCGCGCGGCGAGGACACATCCGGCGCTGCCGGCACCGACGATGATGTAGTCGTACACGGGCACCTTCTCAACCACCGTTCTGGCTGTAGGCGACAACCCTACCGGCGTGTGCGGCCGGCCGCCGGGCACTCCCCCGGCGGGCGCGCCAGCCCACCCGCTAGCGTGATGTCATGCCAAAGAACCGCCGGGGTCAGCCCGTTGTGCTGTCACATATCTACACCCGTACCGGCGACGGCGGGACCACCGCGCTCGGCGACATGAGCCGGGTGCCCAAGACCGACCCGCGCCTGGTCGCCTACGCCGACGTGGACGAGGCCAACTGCGCGATCGGGACCGCGCTCGCGCTCGCCGAGTTCGGGAACGACATCACCGCGGTGCTCACCCGGGTCCAGAACGAGCTGTTCGACGTCGGTGCGGATCTCTGCAACCCGATCAGCGACAACCCGCCCTATCCCCCGCTGAGGATCGACGGCAGCTACGTGAGCGCCCTCGAGCACGACTGCGACGAGCAGAACGCCGACCTGCCAACCCTGCGGTCCTTCATCCTGCCCGGCGGCACGCCCGGGGCGGCGCTGCTGCACACCGCCCGGACCGCCACGCGCCGGGCCGAGCGCAGCGCCTGGGCCGCCCTGGCCGTGCACGGCGACACGATGAACCCGCTCACCGCCCACTACCTCAACCGGCTCTCGGACCTGCTGTTCATCCTCGGCCGGCGGGCGAACCTGCCGGGCGGCGACGTGCTCTGGAAGCCCGGCGGCGACCGCCAGCCCTCGTGATCACCGGCGGCCGTGGCCGTCTGCGTCAGCCGACCCAGCGGTCATAGAAATCGGGCGGCGCCGCCTCCAGCCACGCGAGGAACCCGGTCAGCGCGGCCTCGCCCATGGCGAGCTCGATCTTGTCCGCACTCTCCCCCACCTGGCAGCCGACCACGACCATCCCCGGCCCAAGGCTCACCGCCTCGGCCGCGTCGGCGTCCCGCCGGGATGTGATGGACAGGGCCCGGCGGGCCAGCACCTCCTCGGGGGTGAGCAGGACGCCGACGCCGTTGTACCAGCGCAGCTCGTCGGCGCCGTAGGCGGCCACTCCGAGCCGCCAGGTGCCGCCGGGCCTGCGGAGCCCGCACTCGACCGTGCCGCCGCCCCGGTCGAGCAGGATCCGCCGCCCGGCGATGGCCGCCGCCGCGAGCACCACCACGACCAGGAAGACGGCGAAGATCCAGGCCGCGTCGAGCGCCAGTGTCTCGCTCATCCCCGGCCCGGCCGCTGTCTCTTCGTCAGGACCGCTCGCCCGCAGCCCGCAGCAGTGCCCGGGCGTATCTCACCTCGGTCGGCTCCTCCTCCGGCGCCGCCGGGGCGGCGCCCTCCAGCGCTGCCTCCAGCTCCGCCTGGACGGCGCCGGTGTCCACCGTGGAGGCCAGCTGGGCCTCGCGGGACAGGATCGACACCCGGTCGTCCGCGACCGCCAGGAAGCCGCTGCTCACCGCGGCCAGCACTTCCTCCCCCGCGTCGGCTGCCCCCTCACCGGCCTCGGGGTCGAGAATGCGGACGAGGCTGCCCTCGGCCAGGATCCCGAGCACCGGGCTATGGCCGGCCAGGACGCCAAGATCTCCGTCCAGGGTCTTGGCGATCACCATCCGGGCGCGGCCGGACCAGATCTCGCCGTCCGGTGCGACCAGCTCTACCCGAAGCGTCACCGCGCTACCTCATTCGCTCGTCCGGCCCGCCCCGGCCTGGGCCCGGCGCGTTCCCTTCGCTTCCCGGCGCCCGCCACGGATGCCCCCACCGCTCACTGGCGCTCCAGTTCCTGGGCCTTGCGCTCCACGTCCTCGATCCCGCCGCACATGAAGAACGCCTGCTCAGGGATGGAATCGTACTTGCCGGCGGCGATCGCTTTGAACGAGGCGATGGTCTCGCCGAGCGGGACGAACACGCCCGGCTGGCCGGTGAACTGCTCGGCGACGAACATGGGGTGCGACAGGAAACGCTCGATCCGCCGCGCCCGCTTGACGGTGACCTGGTCCTCTTCGGACAGCTCGTCGATGCCCAGGATGGCGATGATGTCCTGCAGCTCCTTGTACCGCTGCAGGATCCGCTGCACTTCGCGCGCCACGTCGTAGTGCTCCTGGCCGACGTAGTTGGCGTCCAGGATGCGGGAGGTCGAGTCGAGCGGGTCCACCGCCGGGAAGATGCCCTTCTCGGTGATCGCCCGGGACAGCACGGTGGTCGCGTCGAGGTGGGCGAACGTGGTGTGCGGTGCGGGGTCGGTGATGTCGTCGGCGGGCACGTAGATGGCCTGCATCGAGGTGATCGAGTGGCCGCGGGTCGAGGTGATCCGCTCCTGCAGCTGCCCCATCTCGTCGGCCAGGGTGGGCTGGTAGCCCACGGCCGAGGGCATCCGGCCGAGCAGCGTGGACACCTCCGAGCCCGCCTGGGTGAACCGGAAGATGTTGTCGATGAACAGCAGTACGTCCAGGCCCTCGGCGTCGCGGAAGTACTCGGCCATGGTCAGCGCGGACAGCCCCACCCGCAGCCGGGTGCCCGGCGGCTCGTCCATCTGGCCGAACACCAGCGCGGTGTCCTTGATGACGTCCGACTCGGTCATCTCGATGAACAGGTCGTTGCCCTCACGGGTGCGCTCGCCGACGCCGGCGAACACCGAGACGCCGCCGAAGTTCTTGGCCACCCGGGTGATCATCTCCTGGATGAGGACCGTCTTGCCCACGCCGGCCCCACCGAACAGGCCGATCTTGCCGCCCTTGACGTACGGGGTGAGCAGGTCGAGGACCTTGATGCCGGTCTCCAGGATCTCGGTCCTGGGCTCGAGCTGGTCGAACGGCGGCGGGTCGCGGTGGATGGACCAGCGCTCCTCCACCTTGAGCTCGGCGGTCGGCACGTCCAGCGTCTCGCCGAGCACGTTGAACACGTGGCCCTTGGTGACCTCGCCGACCGGCACGGTGATCGGGCCGCCGGTGTCGGTGACGGGGGCGCCGCGCACCAGGCCGTCGGTCGGCTGCATGGAGATCGCCCGGACGATGTCGTCACCCAGGTGCTGCTCCACTTCCAGGGTCAGCGTCTTGGTCTCATCGTCCAGCGTGACGTCCACCGTCAGGGCGTTGTAGATGTCGGGCATGTTCTCGGCGCTGAACTCCACGTCCACGACGGGACCGGTGACCCGTGCGACCCGGCCGGGCTGGGCGTCGGTGGCTGCGTCGCCGCCCGCGGCGGCGCTGGCGGCGGTTGCGGTCATGATGACACTCACTCTTTCCCTGCGGCGGCCTCGGTCAGCGCGTTGGCGCCACCGACGATCTCGCTGATTTCCTGGGTGATCTCGGCCTGGCGTGCCTTGTTGGCCTCGAGGGTGAACTGCTCGAGCAGGTCGTTGGCGTTGTCGGTAGCTGACTTCATCGCCCGCCGCCGGGCCGCGATCTCCGAGGCGGCGGCCTCCAGCAGCGCGTGGTAGATCCGGCTCTCCACGTACCAGGGCAGCAGCGCGTCCAGCACGTCCGGCGGGGAGGGCTCGAACTCGTACAGGGGGAACGCCCCAGCGGGCGGCGGCTCCGTGCTCTCCTCGATCTCGATCGGGAGGATCCGGCGCACGACCGACCGCTGGGTGAGCATGGACACGAACTCGGTGTAGACGCAGTAGATCTCGTCCACCCCGCCCTCGCTGGCCGGGCGGCTGAACGCGTCGAGCAGGACCTCGGTGATCTCGCCGGCGTTCTCGCTGCGTGGCGTCTCCGAGAACCCGCTCCACTCGGCGGCGACCTCCCGCTCGCGGAACCGGTGCCAGCTGATCCCCTTCCGCCCGGACACGTAGGTCACCTCGCCGACGCCCCGCTCACCGAGCAGCGCGCGCAGGCCCTGCGCCTCGCGCAGGACGTTGGCGTTGTAGCCGCCGGCGAATCCCCGGTCGCTGGTGAGGATCAGGATCGCGGCCCGCTCGATGCGCTCGGGCTCACGGACGATGGGGTGGTCGATCTGCGCGGAGCGGCTGACCACCGCCTCGACCGCCTGGGTGATCTCCCGTGCGTAGGGCGCCGCGTCGCGGACCCGCTGCTGGGCTTTGATGATCCGTGAGGACGCGATCAGCTCCTGGGCGCGGGTGATCTTGGCAGTGGACTGGATCGACCGGATCCGCTGCCGGATGGCGCGAAGCTGTGCTGCCATGCCTAGTCCTCGGCAGCCCGTGGCGGCGGGCGCCTGGTCACTTTCTCCCGCTCGACCCGGTCCTCGTCCATCGGCTCGACTGGCTCGTCGTCGCCACCATCGCGAGCGCGGCCGGGGTCGCGGCCATCTTCCCGGGCAGAATCGCCGTCGCCGTCGCCTTCCCGGCCGCGGTCGTGAGCCCGGCCGCCGTCGCGGCCATCTTCGCCTTCGCGGTCGCCGTCGTCGTCGCGAGCGCGGCCACTTTCGCGGTCGCCATCGCCATCGCGGCCGCCCTCGCGCTCGTCGTCAGAGCCGAGCATCCCGCCGCCGCTGACCTCGAACTGCCGCCGGAACTCCTCGATCGCGTCCTTGAGCGTGGTGGCGGTGTCGTCGTTCAGCTCGCCGGTCTCCCTGATCGACTCGTATACCCCGTCCCGATTGCGCTGCAGGTAGTCGAGGAACTCGTCCTCGAACCGCCGGACGTCGTCGACCGGGACGTCGTCGAGATAGCCATTGGTGCCGGCCCACACCGAGACCACCTGGCGCTCCACCGGGAGCGGGCTGTACTGGGGCTGCTTGAGCAGTTCCACCAGGCGCGCGCCCCGGTCCAGCTGGGCCCGGGAGACGGGGTCCAGGTCGGAGGAGAACGCGGCGAACGCCTCCAGGTCGCGGTACTGGGAAAGGGCGAGCTTCAGCCCGCCCGCGACCTTCTTCATCGCCTTGATCTGCGCGTCGCCGCCGACCCGGGACACCGACCGGCCGACGTTGATGGCCGGCCGGACGCCGGAGTTGAACAGGTCGGTCTCCAGGAAGATCTGGCCGTCGGTAATGGAGATGACATTGGTCGGAATGTAGGCGGAGATGTCGTTGGCCTTGGTCTCAATAATCGGCAGGCCGGTGAGCGAGCCGCCACCCAGGTCGTCCGACAGCTTGGCGCACCGCTCCAGCAGCCGGGAGTGCAGGTAGAAGACGTCGCCGGGGTAGGCCTCGCGGCCGGGCGGGCGGCGCAGCAGCAGCGAGATGGCCCGGTAGGCCTCGGCCTGCTTGGACAGGTCGTCGAAAATGATCAGCACGTGCTGGCCCGCGTACATCCAGTGCTGGCCGATCGCGGACCCGGTGTAGGGGGCGATGTACTTGTAGCCGGCCGGGTCGGAGGCGGGGGCGGCGACGATGGTGGTGTAGGCCATCGCCCCGGCGTCCTCCAGCGCCTGCCGCACCTGGGCGGTGGTGGAGCCCTTCTGGCCGACCGCCACGTAGATGCACTTGACCTGGCGCTCCGGGTCGCCGGATTCCCAGTTGTCCTTCTGGTTCATGATGGTGTCGATGGCGATCGCGGTCTTGCCGGTCTGCCGGTCGCCGATGATCAGCTCCCGCTGCCCGCGCCCGACCGGGGTCATCGCGTCGATCGCCTTGATCCCGGTCTGCAGCGGCTGGCTCACCTTGGCCCGCTGGACCACCGAGGGGGCCTGCAGCTCCAGGGCCCGCAGCACGGTGTCCTCGATATCGCCCTTGCCGTCCAGCGGCACCCCGAGCGCGTCCACCACCCGGCCGAGGAACGCGTCGCCGACCGGGACCGACAGCACCTCGCCGGTCCGGCGGACCTGCTGGCCCTCCTCGACCTTGCTGAAGTCGCCGAGGATGACCACGCCGATCTCGCGCACGTCCAGGTTGAGCGCGAGGCCGCGGATCCCGCCGGGGAACTCCAGCAGCTCGTTGGCCATCGCCGAGGGCAGGCCCTCCACGTGCGCGATGCCGTCGCCGGCGTCGGCGACCACCCCGACCTCCTGCCGGGAGGCGCCCTCCGGCTCGTACGCCTGGACGAAGTTCGCCAGCGCGTCCCGGATCTCGTCGGGCCGGATTGTCAGCTCCGCCATGGTCTTCGTATCTTCCTTGTCTTGCTTGCCGGACTGCTGTCTGGTGCGCTGCCCGCCGGTAGCCGCCTTATCCGTCTCAGAACTCTGTCTGCGGGCGCGGCTAGCCTCCGCCATCAGGACGCCAGCCTCTGTCGTAGCTCGGCGAGCCGGCTCGCCACGCTGCCGTCAATGAACTCATCCCCGATCTGGACGGACATTCCACCCACGACCCCCGGATCGACGACGACATTCAGGTGAACATCGTGGCCGTAGTATGGGACAGCGCGCCGGCGAGCCGTCCGCGCTGATCTTCGGTGAGCCCGGTGGCGACCCGCACGACGGCGATCAGGCGCTCCCGCCAGGCGGCGACCAGCCGCCCGTACTCGTCCAGGCTCGCCTCCAGGCTACGTCCCCGCGGGTAGATCACCGCCTGGGTGATCAGGCGGAGCGCCGCCGGGGTCACCTTGCCCGCGAGCAGCGTGTCCAGCAGCTCGCGCTTGCCGTCGGCGGGCGGGGCGGGATCCGCCAGGGCCGACCGGAGACCAGGTTCCGCGCTGACGATCCTGCCGAACCTGAACAGCTCGTCCTCCAGGTCATCGAGCTGGCCCTCGTCCTCGGCCGCGGCCGCGGTGGCCAGCACGGCGAGCTGCTCGGTCGCGTCGGCCAGGTCCCGCGGCGACGACCAGCGGCCGTCGGCCATGCCGGCGACGAGATCGCGGGTGGCCGCCGAGACACGGCCGTCCAGCAGCTGCCTGGCCAGGCCACTCCTGGCGTCCGCGGGGCTGGTGGCGTCGGTCAGCGCACGGCGCAGGCTAGGCTCCCGGTCGAGCAGATGAGCCACCGCGAACAGCTCGTCGCCGAGCCTGGCGGCTGCGATCCGGCCCTCCAGCGCGGCGGTCAGCTGCTCGCGCGCCATGCTGAAGGATGCGCGGCTGGCGCCCCTCATCTCGGCACCTCCCGCGGGCGGCCCGTGACCGTCCTCGCCGGTGTCCGGCAGCTGGTCATCGCGCGGCGCTTTCGGCCTGCTGGTCCAGTTCTTCCAGGAAGCGCTCAACGACGCGCCGCTGCCTGGCCTCGTCGGTCAGCGACTCGCCCACCACGCGGCTGGCGAGATCCACGGCGAGCCCGCCGACCTCCGTCTTGAGCGACTGGAGCGCCTGCTGGCGGTCCGCGTCGATCTGGGCGTGCGCCGCCTCGACCAGGCGGCGGGCCTCCGCCTGCGCCTCCTCGCGCATCTCGGCGATGATCTGCGCGCCCTGCTCCCGTGCCTGCTCGCGCAGCCGGGCGGCCTCGTGCCTGGCCTCGGCCAGCTGCTCCTGGTACGCTGGCGAGCGTTTCGTTCGCCTCGGCCTGGGCTTCCTCGGCCCGCTGCAGGCCGCCCTCGATCTTGTCGGTCCGTTCCTCCAGCGTCTGGTTGAGCCGCGGCAGCAGGAGCTTCCACAGCACCACGAAGATGATGCCGAACGTGATCGCGCCGACGATGAGCTCAGTCAGGTTGGGGACCAGTGGGTTCTGCTCTGAGGCCGCTAGGAGATGGAACATGGCGGCTACCTCTCGGTCTGGCGTACTACTTGATGAAGAACGGGACGGCGATGCCGATCAGCGCCAGCGCCTCGGTCAGCGCGAAGCCGATCCACATATAGGTGGTGATCCGGCCCGAGGCCTCGGGCTGCCGGGCCATGGCCTCGATGGCGTGCCCGAAGACCAGGCCGATGCCGATGCCCGGCCCGATCGCGGCCAGACCGTAGGTCAGCGCCCCGAGGTTCTGGATGTGAAGTTGGGTGGTGCGCGGCCGCGAGAACGTGGTGGGCCAGTGGTTGCATTTGTCAGCTTCCTTTCCGGCCGGCGGATCTCCCTCCGCCGGGGTCTGGGCAGGTCGGTTTAGTGCGATGTCTCCATCGCGTCGGCGATGTAGAACGCGGTGAGTGTGGCGAAGATGAACGCCTGCAGCGCCTGGATCAGCACCTCGAGCCCGGTCAGGATGATCGTCAGCAGGAACGAGGTCGCCGCGAACAGCAGGCCGATCGAGAGGCTGAACAGGTACCAGGACGCCACCCCGAACACCAGTAGCAGCAGGTGCCCGGAGAGCATGTTGGCGAAGAGCCGGATCGCGAGCGTGAACGGCCGGACCAGGATATTGGAGAACAGCTCGACCGGGGCCAGGAGCGGCAGGATCCACCAGGGCGCCCCCTCGGGCACGGCCATTCTCTTGAAGTAGCCGATCGGCCCCTTTGCTCTTGATCCCGATCGTGATGTAGGTGACCCACACGATGAAGGCGAGCGCGACCGGGAACGCGAACTTCGACGTCGCCGGGAACTGGATCAGCGGGATGATCCCGAAGGTGTTCATGACCCAGACGAAGAAGAAGATCGCGACGATGAAGGGCAGGAACTTGTCGCCCTTCTTGCCCAGCTGCTGCCGCAGGATCTGGTCCCGGACGAACAGCACGCCCATCTCGCCGAGATTCTGCGCGCCCCTGGGGACGAGCTTCGGCTTCCGGAAGGCGACGAAGAAGAAGATCAGGATGATCAGGCGCTGCTCAGGATCGCGAGCACTACCGGCTTGGTGATCTGGATGCCGGCCGACGGTGAAGATCGGCCTGAAGTAGAAGTCCGAGATCGATGGCGCCGGATAGCCACAGCCGGAGAAGATGTGGCATCCGCTGGCTGGCATCGTAAGTCAACACCGAGGCTCACTCACCGTTGGCTCCTTGTACGGTCACGATTTGGTGACCCGGAAGATGATGAGGGCGATCGAGCTGGCCAGGCCGGCCAGCATCCCGATCGGGAACAGCACCGTCCAGCCGGTCCAGCGTGCGGCCAGCCAGCCCACGAAGCCGTACAGGATCATGCCGCCGATCATGTAGGACAGGATCGTCCAGCCTTCGCTGGCCGGGCGCGGCTGGGAGGGATCCCGGTCGCCCTTCTGCGCTCCGCGGCCGTTCACCAGGCACCTCGCCTGGCCTGCCGTCCCGCGCATGAGGATGCACCGGCCGTGGGCCGCGTTCCCCCGCCCTGCGGTCCGGTGGTTCTCACGGGTCACCGGTCTCTGTCCGGCTCGACGTACAACATCTTCAGCCGCATCGACGACACCACCTGCGCCGCGCTGTAGGCGATCACGCAGGCGATGACGGTCAGGCCGAAGAACCTGCCATTGAAGGCGGTCGAGTCCTGGAAGGCACCGACCAGGATGATCAGGACGAGGATCTTTACCAGGTAGGTGCCGACTGCCGCCGCCATCATCGCCTGCGGGCTTATCTTCGCCGCCCGGCCGACCACCAGCACGCTGATCCCGAAGAAGACGATCACCAGCGCGACCCCGATGGCGGCGCCGAGCAGTCCCTTGGTGCCGCCCAGGATGGCGCCCAGCACGATCATGAGCAGCGCAACAGGAGCTGTGAGCAGGGCGGAACGCCGCAGGATCACGGCATAGTACGCCGACATCTACCTAGACTCCGGGGGCTCGTTGGTCGCACTGACGGCCTGCACGCGCGCCAAGCCATCCCCGCCACGCGGGCGGCTCAGAGCAGCCGCGACGCGGGAGTGGCGCATGTGCGCCGCCACGTGTGCGAAAGGTATCACGAACCCCTCACTCGTCCTTGGGCCGGCTGCTTGTGAAAGATATCACAAGCTCCCGGACGCGAGCTTCACCAGGTCACCGCTTGTTAAAGGGATGGCCGTCAGCGGCCCAAACAGAGGCTCATGGCACCACCGGGAACCGGAGCGGCGATCACGCTGGCCGGGCCGCCGTCACGGCTTGGGCCGCGTGGACGGCGCCGGCGGGGCAGGCGGCGCGGGCGGCCACGGCGGCGATCGAGGACCCCGGCGGCCCGGCCTGGGTACGGCGGGGACGACGGCGACGGAGTGGCCGGCCACTGTGGGGAGTGACGCCTGGGGCGCGGGCGGCCACGGCTCGGTCTCCTGGGCGCGCGGGCGGCCATGGCGGGGAGGGCTCCTGGGGCGCGGAAGACCACGACGACGGGGTGCGGCTCCTGCGAGCCCTTCGAGCTGTCCCGGGCCGGCGCCGGGTGGCCGTATCGCGCGCAGCGGGGTGCAGCGCCGCCTCCGGCGGGGGCGGGGCGGGCGCCGGCCGATCCGGCGGGCCCAGACGGCGAGGTGGCGGCCGGGACCGCGGGGCGGCCCGGCGGCCGGTGGGCCGCGGCGGGCGGGCCGGCGTGGGGTCCGGCCGCGCCGACGTGCGCTGTGTGGGGTCCAGGCGCGCCGCAGTGCGCGGCGCGGGGTCCGGCCGCGCGGGCGCGCGCGCCGTGGGGCGGCGGGCGTGCGCTCCGGTGGGCGATGCCGCGGCCGACGGCGCGCCGCCGTTCCCGGCGGCGTCCGGGCCGGTGGCGGGCTGGGCGGCGGTCCGCGCCCACGGGCGCAGCCGTGGCATCGACACGAACAGCAGCGCCAGCATCGCGCCCACGGTGACGATGGCCAGCACGATCAGGGGGGTCCGGACGATCGACAGCCATACCACGCTGCCCGCGAAAAGGGCCGCCCACAGATACATGATCAGGACGCTGGTCCGGTGCGAGTGGCCGATGTCGAGCATGCGGTGATGCAGGTGCTTGCGGTCGGGCGCGAACGGCGACATGCCCTCCCGGGTCCGGCGGATCACCGCCATGAGCAGGTCCGCGTAGGGGATGAGCATGATCGCGGCCGGCAGCAGCAGGGGCAGGATCGCGCCGAACCGGTTGATCGCGCGTGCCGGGCGGCGTGGTCGGTGAGCGACACCGGGGTCGAGGTGAGGCCAGGCTCGAGATCGGCGCGTAGGCCAGCAGCAGCCCGATCAGCATGGCGCCGGTGTCGCCCATGAAGATGCGCGCCGGATGGTAGTTGTGCGGCAGGAACCCGAGGCAGATCCCGGCCAGGACGGCGGACGCCAGCGCGGGCCCGGCCTGGTCCGGCAGGCCCAGCCGGTGGGTGAGCGTGAAGTAGTAGGCGAAGAAGGCCGACGGCCCCGATCCCGACGATCCCGGCGGCCAGCCCGTCCAGGCCGTCGATGAAGTTGACCGCGTTGATGGTGATCACCACGACCAGGATGGTGACCGCGATCTGCTGGTCGCTGGTCAGGCCGAGGGTGGTCCCGTGGGGTGCCGGGCAGCCAGGTCACCTCGGCACCGCTCCAGACCAGGATCACGCCCGCCGCCACCTGCCCGGCCAGCTTGCTGATCACGCCCATGCCCCAGCGGTCGTCGACGAAGCCCATGACCACGACCAGGCCTCCGGCCAGCAGCAGGCCCTTGGCCATGTTCGTCTCCGCGAACACGCTGTTCAGGGAGGGCAGCTGGCTCGCCACGACCAGCGCGGCGGCCAGCCCCCCGTACATGGCGAACCCCCCGAGCAGGGGGGTCGGGACCACGTGGACGTCTCGGTCGCGGGCGGCGTGCATCGCGCCGACCGCGATCGCGAATCGCCGCACCAGCGGCGTCAGCACGTAGGTGACGGCTGCGGCCACCAGCAAGGTCAGAACGTATTCACGCATGGCCTCACCACGGCCCGGCTGGGTCTGCGCGCATCAAGGTCCACTGTAGGGCACCCTGGCCCCGGACGCGCGCATGTGGTCACGCCGCTTGTGATCACGGGCCGCCTCTCGCCGGTCAGCATCCCTGCCTGGCCGGGCGGTTCCCGCCCAGCGGTCCCGGTCCCCTACGTCGGCGCGCCGCACCATCGGAAGCCGCCCCGTCGGACGCTGCACCGTCTGCCGCCGCACCGTCTGCCGCACCGTCGGACGCCGTTCCGTCGGACGCAGCGCCGTCCACCGCGGTGCTGTCTGCCGCCGTGCCGTCCCCCTCAGTGCCGTCAGGCACCGCGCCGCTTTCTGTCCTCCAGCCACTCATCGTCCACGGCCAGGGTGACGACCTGCCGGAGGCGCGCGACGGAGATCACCCCCCGCCGCAGCAGCTGGGGGACGGCGCCGGTCAGGTCCACGATCGTGGACGGGACATCGGCGGAGCAAGGCCCGCCGTCCAGGTAGACCGCGACGGCCTCGCCCAGCTGGGCCTCCGCGTCGGCGGCGGTGGTCGCGGGCGGGGCGCCCGAGCGGTTGGCGCTGCTCACCGCCAGCGGGCCCGTCTCCTTGAGCAGTTCGAGCGCGAGCTCATGCAGGGGCATCCGGACCGCGACCGTGCCCTTGGTGTCCCCCAGGTCCCAGATCAGGTTCCGGTTGGCCCGCATCACCAGGGTGAGGCCACCCGGCCAGAACTCGTCGATGAGGTCCTTGCCGAACGAGCTCAGCGTCCTCGACCAGCGCGGTGGCCGCGCGCACGGTGCCGACCAGCACCGGCGGCGGCATCTGGCGGCCCCGGCCCTTGGCCGCGAGCAGGCTGGCCACGGCGGGCGGCGAGAACGCGTCGGCGGCCAGCCCGTACACCGTGTCCGTGGGTATCACGGCCAGATCGCCTTTACGCAGCGAAGTGGCCGCCTCGGCCATGCCCGCCGCCCGCTGCGCCGCGTCCGTGCAGTCATACCGTGCGCTCATGCCAGCCCATCTTTCCACTGATTGCTGGCATCCCGAGCCCGCGTCGCCGGGGGCGCCGCCGTCATTACCTGCCGTGCCGAGCCGGGCGGTGACGAACCGGTCCCGCCCGGCCAGGTCCTTGTGGTTGCGGGTGTCCCGCCAGCCCCGCTCCTCGGCGAATACCCAGTAGACCGCCGCGCCCTGCGGCGCGCCGTGCTCCACCGCCACCAGGCCGCCGGGCCGCAGCAGCCGCCGGGCGGCCTCCTCGATGACCCGGACGGCGTCCAGCCCGTCCTCGCCGCCCCACAGCGCGCCGGCCGGGTCGTACTCGGCGACCTCGGGCGGGACGGTGGCGCCGACCGGGATGTACGGCGGGTTGCTGATCACCAGATCCACGGCGCCGCCCAGCGCCGGCAGGGCGCTGGCGAAGTCGCCCGCGTCGAGGGTCACCCGGCCCGGGTGTGCGGGGCGCTGCCCGCGCAGCCGCGCGATGTTGCGCTCCGCCCATGCCGCGCCAGCGGGTCGGCCTCCACCGCGTGCACCCGTGCACGCGGCACCTCCTGCGCGATCGCCAGCGCGATCGCCGCGCTACCGGTGCCCAGGTCCGCCACCACCGGCTCGGCCACGTCCATGTCCCTGAGCTTCTCGATCGCCCAGCCGGTCATCACCTCGGTCTCGGGGCGGGGCACGAACACCCCGGGCCCCACCTGCGAGTTCCAGGTAACGGAAGTGGGCGAGGCCGGTGATGTGCTGGAGCGGCTCCCGCGCCTCCCGGCGGGCGACCTCGTTCCAGAACCGCGGGTCGAACCCGGCGTCGGGCACCAGGTGCAGCTCACCGCGGCCGACCCCGTGCACGTGCGCGGCGATCATCTCGGCGTCGGCGCGCGGCGAGTCCACCCCGGCCTCGGCCAGCCGGGCGGTGGCGGCGGCGATCTCGTCCAGCAGCAGTGTCATCGCCGCAGGCCTGCCGGAACGGGGCGACGCGGGCCGGCGGTCACGCGGCATCGGTGCCGCCAGCCCGGCGGACCGGTCGCCCTCCACCAGCGCCCTGATGACCGCGTCCAGGTCACCGTCGAGCACCTGGTCGAGGTTGTGGGCCTTGTAGCCGACCCGGTGGTCGGAGACGCGGTTCTCGGGGAAGTTGTAGGTGCGCACCCGCTGGGAACGGTCCACGGTCCGGACCTGGCTGCGCCGCTCGGCTGCGGCCTGGGCCTCGGCTTCCGCCTGCGCCTGGGCGAGCAGCCGGGCGCGCAGGATGCGCAGCGCCTGCTCCTTGTTCTGCAGCTGGCTCTTCTCGTTCTGGCAGGAGACCACGATCCCGGTCGGCAGGTGGGTGATCCGGACCGCGGAGTCGGTGGTGTTCACGCTCTGGCCGCCGGGCCCGGACGAGCGGAACACGTCGATGCGCAGGTCGGCGGGGTCGATGGTGACCTCGACCGGGTCGGCCTCCGGCATCACCAGCACCCCGGCGGCGGACGTGTGGATGCGGCCCTGGGATTCGGTGACCGGCACCCGCTGGACCCGGTGCACGCCGCCTTCGTACTTCAGGCGGGCCCACACGCCGTCGGTCCCGGCGCCCGGCGCCTTGACCGCGACCGTCGCGTCCTTGTAACCACCCAGGCCGGTCACGGTCGGCGTCGAGGATCTCGGTCTTCCAGCCCTGGCGCTCGGCGTAGCGCAGGTACATGCGCAGCAGGTCGGCCGGCGAACAGCGCCGACTCCTCGCCGCCCTCCCCCGCCTTGACCTCGAGGATGACGTCCTTGCCGTCGCTGGGGTCGCGGGGAACCAGCAGGTCCCGCAGCCGCTCCTCGAGTGCGGCGCGGTGCCCGGCGAACTGCTCGGCCTCGGCCGCGAAGGAGGCGTCCTCGGCCGCCAGTTCCCGGGCGGTCTGCTCGTCGGCGGCCGCCTGCTGCCACTCCCGGTAGGCGTTGATGATCGGGGTGAGCTCGCCGTAGCGGCGGCCGAGCGCCCGGGCCCGCTCGGGGTCGGAGTGCACGGCGGCGTCGGCGAGGTCCCGCTCCAGCTTGGCGTACTCGTCCGCCAGTCAGCGAGCCGCTCGAACACCGTGCCTCCTCCCTGCGTGCGACCTGTCAGAGATGAACCCCCGCCTGCCGACGGCACTTGCCACCCCGCGCGGGCGCATTCCTGCCGTTCGACGGCCAAGATCACCGTGCTGGAACGGCTGCCGCCGTCCGGGCACGGTGATCTGGGAGCTACTTGCTGCCGGCGGCCTTCTTGCCGAACCGGCGCTCGAAGCGGGCCACCCGGCCGCCGGTGTCGAGGATCTTCTGCTTGCCGGTGTAGAACGGGTGGCAGTTCGAGCAGACCTCGGCGTGGATGGCGCCGTTGCGTGCCGTGCGACCGCGTGGTGAAGGTGTTCCCGCAGGTGCAGGTCACCGTGGTCTCCACGTAGTCCGGGTGAATGTCGGGCTTCACTTCATTACTCCTGCCTGTCGGTCGCCGGGTCGCCGCGCGGAGTGTCCGCCGGGCGTGAACCGGAACCGCGCTGGTGGCTTATAGTGTGCCAGCCCCAGAACGCGTTCCGGGGCCCGGAGATTCCCGTGCGAATCAGTTGCTGACCGTGGTCTTCTGCACCTGCAGCAGGAACTCGGCGTTGCTCTTGGTGCCCTTCATCCGGTCCAGGAGCACCTCCAGCGCCTGCTGTGGCTCGAGCGCGTGCAGCACCCGGCGGAGCTGCCAGACGATCTTCAGCTCCTCCGGGCGTCAGCAGGAGCTCTTCCTTACGGGTGCCGGACGCGTCGACGTCGATGGCGGGGAAGATGCGCTTGTCGGCGAGCTCCCGGCGCAGCCGCAGCTCCATGTTGCCGGTGCCCTTGAACTCCTCGAAGATCACCTCGTCCGCGCGGGAGCCGGTCTCGATCAGGGCGGTGGCGAGGATGGTCAGCGAGCCGCCGTGCTCGATGTTGCGCGCCGCGCCGAAGAACCGCTTCGGCGGGTAGAGGGCGGTGGAGTCCACGCCACCGGACATGATCCGGCCGCTCGCCGGGGCGGCGAGGTTGTAGGCGCGGCCGAGCCGGGTGATCGAGTCGAGCAGGACGACCACGTCGTGGCCCATCTCGACGAGCCGCTTGGCCCGCTCGATGGCCAGCTCCGCGACCGTGGTGTGGTCCTCGGCCGGCCGGTCGAAGGTCGAGTGGATCGACCTCGCCCTTGACCGTGCGCTGCATGTCGGTGACTTCTTCAGGCCGCTCGTCCACGAGCACGACCATGAGGTGGCATTCCGGGTTGTTCTTGGTGATCGCGTTCGCGATCGCCTGCAGGATCATCGTCTTGCCCGCCTTGGGCGGCGACACGATGAGGCCGCGCTGGCCCTTGCCGATCGGGGCGACCAGGTCGATGATCCGCGTGGTCAGTTGGCCGGGTCGGTCTCCAGCCGCAGCCGGTCCTGCGGGTACAGCGGCACGAGCTTGGCGAACTCCGGACGCGCCCTGCGACTGCTCCGGGTCGAGCCCGTTGACCTTGTCGAGCCGGACCAGCGCGTTGAACTTCTCCCGCCGCTCGCCCTCGCGTGGCTGGCGGACCGCGCCCTCGATGACGTCGCCCTTGCGCAGGCCGTGCTTGCGCACCTGGGCGAGCGAGACGTAGACGTCGTTGGGCCCGGGCAGGTAGCCGGACGTGCGGACGAACGCGTAGTTGTCGAGCACGTCGAGGATGCCCGCGATCGGGATGAGGATGTCGTCCTCGGTGATCACGGGCTCGGCGTCACTGCCGCGCTCGCCGCGGCGCCGGTTGCGGTTGCGGAACCGGTCCCGGTTGCGGCGCCCGCCCCGGCCGTCGGAGTCGTCGTCGCCACGGCCGCCCTGGTCCTGCGGCTGGCCCCCCTGGCCGCCGCGCTGGCCGCCCTGGTCGCCGCGCTGGCCGCCCTGGTCGCCGCCGCGCTGGCCGCCCTGGTCCTGGCGCTGCTCGCCCGCGTCGCCGCTGCGGGGCTGGTCATCGCGCCTGCCGTTGCGCCGCCGCCGGTCGCCACGCTGGCCGTCGCCGGCCTGGTGGCCCTCCGCGCGCTGGCCATCACCATGCTGGTCATCGCCGACGGGCGCAGCGGTGCCCGCCCCGGCGGGCGCGGCGCCGGCCGCTGTCCCCCGGTCGGCCGACCCCGCCGGGTCGAAGGCCAGCTGGCTGTCGGCGCCGCCGGCACCATCCTCCCGCGGCGCACCCGTCGGCGCTTCCCGGCTGGAAGCCGCTGGATAGGTGCCCTCCCCCAGGCCCGGCTGAGTGGATCTGTCTGGTTCCATGGCGTCCTGCTCACGGTGGCGAGGCGCGTCGGCTCCCGCAGACGCGGCCCGCTGGGCGGAATTATCGAGTGACGCACCCCGGCGGGTGGTGTGCGGGGCGGCCGTCCGGCCGCCTTGCCTGTCCTGAATTGCCTGCACGAGCTGGCTCTTGCGCATCCGGGCGGTCCCGGTGATACCCATGGACTGCGCCATCCGCTGCAGTTCAGGCAGGAGCATGGCAGACAATGCGGTGGTAGCGCCACGGTCTGCCCGGCCGGTCATCGGCTCGGCATCCGGCCCCGCTACCCCGGTCACGCCTGATCCGCCCGCGGGTGCCGCGGACTCGCGCGGCGCTGAATCGCCGGATCCGGCGATGGTCGCGGCGGGCTGAGGATCAGGGGTTTCCGGCTGCGCCGTGGTTTCCCCGGGCACAGCCGGGGAGCCGGGGAAGAGGTCGGTGGGTTCGCTGCTCACAAGGGTCCTTCCCAGAGCGCGGGTGCCGGTCGTAGGTTGACCGGTCAACCCGATGTCGCGGCCCGGTGAACTGGCCGGGCCAGGTTCTGCACCAGCTGCCTTATGGCGCCGCCTCGTGTTCGGCAGGCTCCCGTCTGCCTAGCCCGGTGTCTGCGGGCGAGGCAGAAGAGCCGAAACGATCCCAGGCGGCCGGGGCGGCAACCCGGATCTCCGTTCCTTTCCCGGTTCTCCGTGCCGCTTTCGCGGTTGGCGTACGCGGCGAGGAGGAGGTGGCCCGGAAAGTTGCCGGAGAATCACCAGCTGCGGCCGGCCGTGCGGCCGACGGCGCAGCAAATGACAGGCGAGCACCTGTCCCCTCGGCGGGGCACCTGGTGCGGCACTCAGCTTAACACCAAGAGAGCACACGGCATTCCTTCGACTGCTGCCTGTCCGCGCGGGAAACCGGCCCGGTCACGCCGGAACCCTCCCCGTGCGGCCTGCGCCCGGCCCCTGGACCCGGTCCATCGATGGTTCTCGCCGTGCGCTGACTGGTGGATGCACGCCCAGCCCGCCTTGCTGTACGTGGGCACCCTGCTGATCGATGTGCAGGGGGGTTACATGCCAAGAGATACCCGTTTCGCGGGCGATTGAATCCACCGCCCCCGCTGACGGGCCCTGCCCGTCGAACCGCAGGACCAGGACGGTCGGTCCCGCTCCCGACACCACCGCGGCCGCCCCGGCCCGGCGGAGCGCGCCGAGCAGGGCAGCGGTCTGCGGCATGATGGCGGCCCGGTACGGCTGATGCAGGAAATCCTCGGTCGCCTCGAACAGCAGCTGCGGCGCGCTGGTGAGGGCTGCGATCAGCAGCGCGCTGCGCGCGGCGTTCGCCGCCGCGTCGGCGAGCGGCACCGCCGGGGGCAGTGCCTGCCGGGCCGCCTCGGTGGCCAGCGGCACCGGCGGGACGCATGCCACCGCGCGCAAGGTGGCGGGCACCGGCACCTTCACCAGCCGTGCACGCGGCGCGGCGGACCCGGGCGCACCCGCCCCGGGCGCATCCGCCCCGGACGTATCCGCCCCCGACACGGCGCCCCCAGGCACATCTGCCCCGGGCGGGCCGGCTCCGGCACCGCCGGGCGCATCGGTGCCGGCCGGGGCAAGCCGTGGCGTCCAGGCGATCGTGAGGCCGCCGGCCAGGCAGGCGGCCACGTTGTCGGGATGGCCTTCCAGCGCCACCGCGAGCTGGAAGACCGCCTCATCCGGCAGCCGCGTCTCACCGGGCCCGGCGAGAGCACGGGCCGCCAGCAGGCCGGAGCAGATCGCCGCCGCCGAGGAGCCGAGCCCTCGCCCGTGCGGTATCGCGTTCACACAGCGCAGGGCGATCCCCGGCGGGTGGCGGCCCATCGCGTCAAACGCCGCGCGCATGGCCTTGACCACCAGATGCTGCTCGCCGGCCGCCGGGGTAGCGCCGCCCTCGCCGGACACGTCGATGACCAGCCCGCCGTCCGTGACGCGGGCCTCGACCTCGTCATAGAGCGCCAGCGCCAGGCCCAGCGCGTCAAACCCCGGCCCCAGGTTGGCGCTGGTGGCGGGCGCGCGGACCCGGGCAGGGCGCTGCGACCAGATCACTGTCTACCTCCTGGGGAGCCGGGGGCTGCCTCCTGGGAAGCCGAGGGCGCGGCGATCATGCCAGCCCGAGCGCGGCCGCCGCAGCGGCGGGATCCGCCGGGACCGTCACCGGGGCCGGGGCGGCCGACACCGCCCAGTCCGGGTCCTTCAGGCCGTTGCCGGTGATCGTACAGACCACCCGCGAACCGGCGTCAAGCTGCCCGTTCTCGCGGGCCTGGATCAGCCCGGCGACTCCCGCTGCCGACGCCAGCTCGCCGAACACGGCCTCTTTGGCGGCCAGCATCCGGTAGGCGGCGAGGATCTGGCGGTCGGTCACCATGTCGATCAGGCCGCCCGACTCGTCACGCGACGCCTCGGCCCGGTGCCAGGAGGCCGGGTTGCCGATCCGGATCGCGGTGGCGATCGTCTGCGGGGCCAGCACCGGCTCGCCGCGCACGATGGGCGCCGCGCCGCTGGCCTGGAAGCCGAACATGCGGGGCGCGTGGGTGGCCAGCCCGGCCCCGGCGTACTCGCAGTAGCCCATCCAGTAGGCGGTGATGTTGCCCGCGTTCCCGACCGGCAGGCAGTGCACGTCGGGGGCATCGCCGAGGGCCTCGATGACCTCGAAGGCCGCGGTCTTCTGGCCCTCCAGCCGGTCCGGGTTCACCGAGTTGACCAGCGCGACCGGGTAGTCGCTGGCGAGCTTGCGGGCGAGCTCCAGGCAGTCGTCGAAGTTGCCGTCCACCTGGAGCAGTTTCGCGCCGTACACCAGCGCCTGGGCCAGCTTGCCGAGCGCGATCTTGCCGCGCGGGACCAGCACCGCACAGGCGAGGCCGGCCCGCGCCGCGTAGGCGGCGGCGCTCGCGCTGGTGTTTCCGGTGGACGCGCAGATGACAGCGGTGGCGCCGCGCGCCACCGCCATGCTCACGGCGACCGTCATGCCCCGGTCCTTGAACGACCCGGTCGGGTTCGCCCCCTCCACCTTCAGGTACACGTCGCACCCGGTGCGGGCGGACACCGCCGGGGCGGGGAGCAGCGGGGTCGCGCCCTCGCCGAGCGTGATCACCGGAGCGCCGGCGGCGACCGGCAGCCGGTCCTGGTACTGCCGGATCAGGCCCGGCCAGCCCACGCTGCTCATAGCCGCCCTCGCGGGCGGCTGGCGAGGGCGCGCGCTGGCTGGCTCACTCCTCGCCCTCCCCCTCCACGCGCATAACGCTGGCGACCGCGCGCACCACGTCCATCGCGCGGAGGTCGTCCACGCAGCTGGCGAGCGCGGCGTCGGGCGCTGAGTGGGTGACGATGACCAGCTGGGCGTCGTCGCCGCGCCCCTCCTGCCGCACCGCCTTGATGGATACCTCGTGCCGGGCGAACGACTCCGCGATCCGCGCGAGCACGCCCGGCCGGTCGGCGACGTCGAGCGCGATGTGGTAGCAGGTCATCGCCTGCCCCATGGGCAGCACCGGCAGGCCCGCGTAGGTGGTGGCGTCCGGTCCGCGGGTCCCGGCGAGCCGGTTGCGCGCGACCGCGACGACGTCGCCGAGCACTGCGCTCGCGGTCGGCATGCCGCCGGCGCCCGCGCCGTAGAACATCAGCCGCCCGGCCGACTCGGCCTCCACGAAGACCGCGTTGTAGGCCTCGCGCACACCGGCCAGCGGGTGCTCGCGCGGGATCATCGCGGGGTGGGCCCGGACCGACACCCCGCTGTCGTTGCGCTCGCAAATGGCGAGCAGCTTGACCACGTGGCCGAGCTCCCGGGCACTGGCGATGTCGGCCTGGGTCACCCCGGTGATCCCCTCCCGGTACACGTCGGCCGCGGTGACCTGGGTGTGGAAGGCCAGGCTGGCCAGGATCGCGCCCTTGGCGGCCGCGTCGAAGCCCTCGATGTCCGCCGTCGGGTCGGGCTCGGCGTAACCCAGGGCCTGCGCCTCTTCCAGCGCCTCGGTGAAGGCGGCCCCGGAGGTGTCCATCCGGTCCAGGATGTAGTTGGTGGTGCCGTTGACGATCCCCAGCACCTGCCGCACCGCGTCACCGGCCAGGGACTCGCGCAGCGGGCGCAGCAGCGGGATCGCGCCGCCGACGGCCGCCTCGTAATAAAGGTCGGTGCCGCCGTCGCGGGCGGCCCGGTGCAGCGCGGCGCCGTCCTCGGCCAGCAGCGCCTTGTTGGCCGAGACCACCGACTTGCCGTTCTTCATGGCGGCGAGCAGCAGCGACCGCGCCGGCTCGATGCCCCCGATGACCTCGACCACGATGTCCACGCCGGGCCTGGTGGCCAGCTCCATGGCGTCGCCGGTGAGCAGGTCCGGGTCCACGTCGACGCCGCGGCGCGGCCGGCCGGCGCACCGCCACCCCGGCCACCTCCAGCGGGACGCCGATCCGCGCCTCCAGGTCGGCCGCCTGCCGGCCGAGCAGCCGGTACACCTCGGAGCCGACCCCGCCGCAGCCCAGCAGGGCCACCTTCAGCGGCCGCACCCCGGCCCCTCCCCTCGCGCCCCGTGCGCGGTGGTGGTCCACCCGGCGCTCACCCCTTGTCCAGGGCCAGCAGGTCGGCGGCGGTCTCCCGCCGCAGCAGGACCCGGGCCGAGCCGCCGCTGACCGCCACCACCGGCGGCCGCGGGACGTGGTTGTAGTTGCTGGCCATCGAGCGGCAGTAGGCGCCGGTGGCCGCGACCGCCACCAGATCCCCGGGACCAGGTCGGCGGGCAGGTAGGCGTCCCTCACCACGATGTCACCGCTCTCACAGTGCCTGCCGACCAGCCGTGACAGCATGGGCGGCGCCGCGGACTCGCGTGAGGCCAGGACACAGGTGTATTCCGCGCCGTACAGCGCGGTGCGGATGTTGTCGCTCATCCCGCCGTCCACGCTCACGTAGGTGCGCAGCCCGTCCACGTCCTTGACCGTCCCGACCTCGTACAGCGTAACGGTGCCGGGCCCGGCGATCGCCCGCCCCGGCTCGACCGTCAGGCGGGGACCGCCAGGCCCGCCGCGGCGCACTGGGCGCGGACGATCTCGAGCAGGTTCTGCGCGACGATCTTGATATCGGCGGGGTCGTCGCCAGGGACGTAGGCGATGCCGAACCCGCCGCCCAGGTTCAGCTCGGCCATCTGCACCCCGTGCTCGGCGGCGATCCGCGCCGCCAGCTCCAGCACCCGGTGCGCCGCCACCTCGAACCCCGCCGTGTCGTAGATCTGCGACCCGATGTGGGAGTGCAGGCCGGCCAAGTCGAGGCCGGGCGCGGCCAGCACCCGCCGGACCGCTTCGTCGGCCGCGCCGGAAGACAGCGAGAAGCCGAACTTCTGGTCGTCGTGGGCGGTGGCCACGAACTCGTGGGTGTGCGCCTCCACCCCGCTGGTCACCCGCACCAGGATCGGCGGCCGCTGGCTGGCGTCGGCAGGCGCAGAACGAGCTGGCGCTGGCGCGGCCATCTCCCCGGTGAGATGGGCCAGGCGGGCGATCTCCTCGAAGGAGTCCACCACGATGTGCCCGACACCGGCGCCGATCGCGCGCTCCAGCTCGCTGGTGAACTTGTTGCTGCCGTGCAGGGTGATCATCGCCGGGTCCACCCCGGCCTGGAGCGCGACGTCGAGCTCGCCGTCGGTGCACACGTCCACGCCCAGGCCCTCCTGGGCGACCCAGCGCAGCACCCCCCGGCTGCAGAACGCCTTGGCGGCGTAGAACACGCGGCTTCCGGCGCCGAACGCCTGCTGGAACTCGCGGCAGCGGCTGCGGAAATCCTCCTCGTCCAGCACGAACAGCGGCGTGCCGTACTCCTGGGCCAGATCACGGACGTCCGCGCCGGCCAGGTTGAGCACGCCGCCGACCCGCCGCGCGCCCCGCGGCCAGACCGCCGCGTCGAGCGCGTTCAGGTCCGCTGGCGGCAGCGGGGGGTGCTCGGCTGGCAACACGTCGGCGTGGCGGGGCCGGCTGGGTGCGCGACGCGGCTCATGGCACTTCCCTGCTCGTCGGCTTCTGGTTACTGGCGGTCCGGCCTGGTCCTGGTGCCGCCGGCTGGCGGCTGGCGCTGGCCCGGCCGGGCGCGGGCGGTCTGTACCCGCTCACAGCCGGTCCGGCGCGCTCACGCCGAGCAGGCCGAGGCCGGTCAGCAGCGCGGTGCGCGACGCCGCCGCCAGCCACAGCCGGGCGGCGGCCGCCTGGACGGCGGCCTGCTCCCCGGCGACGCGCCCGGCACCGTCATGCCTGGCGGCGCTGCCGGGCAGGCTTCCTGGCCGTCGAAGTACGCCCGGGCCAGGCCCTCCAGGTAGCGCACAAAGACGTCCGGCCGCGCGCGCCGCGCTGCCCCGGCGACCCGTTCGGGAAGCCAGGACAGCTCGTAGAGCAGCGCCTGCTCGCTGGGGTGGGCGAGCAGGCGTGGCTGGAACTGTGCCGCCTCCCCCCGGTCCAGGCCGAGGTCGGCGGCCTGGCGCAAGGCAGACGCGGCATGCGCGTGCGCGTACCGGACAGCATAGGCGGGGTTGCCCAGGTGGTGCGCGGCCGCGAGGTGGGCGTCCGCTCGCGCCGGGCCCCAGGGCGGCAGGCGGGCCAGCGCGTACGCGATCGCGTCCGCCCCGGCGTAAGCGATCGCCGCCGCCACCACGGACGGCGCCGTCGCCGGGGACGGTCCAGTCACGGGGGATGGCGCTGTCACGGGCGATGGCGCTGTCACCAGGGCAGGCGAGTCGGGGACGGCAGCCCGTTCTGCATCGTCTTGTCTCACTCGGGCACCGGCGGCCCCGGCCAGGCGCGCGGTGACCGCGGCGTGGACGCGCTGGCGCGCCTCTTCCCAGGTCCGGGCGGAGGCCAGATCGGCGGGCGCGGGCCGGGTCAGGCCGGTCCCGGCCAGGGCGCCGCTGCGGGCGCAGCCGGGCCCGGCCCGGGTGATCCGGACGGCGAGGCGGGCCAGCGCGGCGGCGGTGACCGTGACCACGAGATACCCGCCGCCGGTCACGGTCGCCGTCTCCACCCAGTCCAGGCCGCGGAGCCGGGCGGCGAGCCGGGCCGCGACGGCCTCGGGGCCGCCCGGCTGGCCGCTGGCCAGCCGGAACGCGACCGTGGTCGCGTAGGTGCGCGGGCCGCCGGCGGTGCCGGGTGGAGCGGCCCGCCACGTGCCAGCGGAGCTGATCGCGGTCGCGAGCGCCCGGTCCAGGTCACCGGTGATCACGCGTTGCAGCGTATAGCGGGGCTGGGAGCCGTCCAGCCGACCCGGATGCGGGCGCAAGCCATTAGCGGCCACAAACCGGCGTCAGGATGGGCGCGGCGGGTCTGGATCGGCGCGTTTTGCCAGGTAGACGACGTCGGGCTGGCCGCGGCTCACCGGCACCCGATGCGTGTGGACGCCGGTGAAGTGCCGCCCCAGGCGGTCCTCGAAAGCGGGGGCTTCCGCCGCACTCCACACCGAACGACGCCGCCCGGGCGCAGGCTGTCCGGATGCGGCGCAGGCCCTCGCCGGCGTAGAAGACCTGGTTCGCGTCCCAGACAGTCCATTCCGGCCCGTTGTTGACGTCGATGCAGATGACGTCGTAAGGCCCCCGTGGCCGGTCCAGCCAGGCCACCACGTCGGCGTTGATCACATTCACGCGGCTGTCGTCCCAGGCGGGTGCGGCCAGGTGGCGCAGATGGGTGGCGTGCCAGCCGATGATCTCGGCCGAGATCTCGACCACATCCACCGCGCCACCCGGGGATTGTTCACCGCCTCGGCCAGCGAGAAACCGACGCCCAGGCCGCAGATCAGGACGTGCGGCGCGGTGGCGGGGCAGCGGCTGAGCGCGGCGGTGGCCATGAGCCGTTCGGACCGGCCGTCCCTGGTGTCCATGAGGAACACGCCGTTGCTGATGATCTCGAACTCGGAGCCTGACCGCCGCAGGGCGAGTTCTCCGCGGCGGGTCGCGTCCGCTCCAGCATCCGGGGAAACGGTCGCCGGTCCCGCCCGGGGTTGTGCTGTCCAGATCCGGGCGCCGGCTCAGCGCCTGTTCCTCGCCCGGGCTGTGGCCGGCCAGCTCGCGGACGACGCGGATCATCTCCAGCGGGTCGAACGGCTTGGTCAGGTACGCGTCCACG
>CAWIGE010000018.1:0-683093 GCA_963835425.1 uncultured Actinomycetes bacterium
GCCGGTAGTGGGCCGTCGGCGCCCAGCTGCCGAGGCCAATTCGGCCGCGGGCGGGTCATCGGAGCCCGGCCCGGCCACGCGCCGGTCATCATCGGCAGGCCCGGCCACGCGCCGGTCACCGCAGGCCGGCCCGGCCACGGGCTGGCGCTCGCGGGCCGACCCGCCCGCGGGCCGGTCGCCGCGGCCCGGCCCGGCCACAGGCTGGGGGCCGGGAGCCGGGCCAGCCGTCACGGCGCAGCCTCCGGCGGGGCGTCCGGCCGGGTCGGCGGCGTGGGCCACCTCGTGGAGCAGGTTCGGCGACGATGTCGACCCCGCTGACGTCCCGCACCCACAACTCCGGCCTCAGCGTGATCCGGTGCGCGAGCGCGGGCACGGCGACCGCCTTGACGTCCTCGGGCGTCACGTAGTCGCGGCCGTCCATCACCGCTTGGCCCGCGCAGGTCAGTGACCGCGAGCAGCCGCGCGGCGAGGCGCCGACCTGCACCTGCGGGTGCGCGCGGGTGGCGTCAGCGTCGACGACGTAGCCGAGCAGGTCGTCGTCGACCTCGACCTGCTCGAGGATCTCCCGCAGCGCCAGCAGGCTGGGCGTCGACGACCGAGCACCGCCCGGGCGCGTGCCCGCGGTCCAGCCGCTGCCCAGCATCGGGCCTCCTCCTCGGCGGCCGGGTAGCCGACCGGGTCCGCAGCAGGAACCGGTCGAGCTGCGCCTCGGGCAGCGGGTAGGTGCCCTCGTACTCGATCGGGTTCGCGGTGGCGATCACGATGAACGGCTGCGGCAGCGGCCGGTGCCGTCGACGGTCACCTGCGCTCGGCCATCGCCTCCAGCAGCGCCGCCTGCGTCTTCGGCGGGGTGCGGTTGATCTCGTCGGCCAGCAGCAGGTTGGTGAACACCGGCCCGGGCGGAACACGAAGTCGCCGCTGCGCTGGTCGTACAACGGCGCGCCGGTGACGTCCGCGGGCAGCAGGTCGGGGGTGAACTGGATGCGCGGAACTCCAGGCCGAGCTGGGCGAACGAGCGGGCGAGCAGGGTCTTGCCCAGGCCGGGCAGGTCCTCCAGCAGCACGTGGCCGCCCGCCAGCACGCCGAGCAGCACCAGCGCGCAGCGCCTCGCTTGCCCGACGATCGCGCGCTCGACCTGGTCGAGGATCTCCGCGCACCGCTTGGCCGTTTCGCTGGATCGTCACAGGTCCTCCAGCCGGTCAACAATCCGGGCGACGGTCTGTTCGCTGACGCCGGGCGGGCGGGAATCGCTCGATGCGGGCCGCGCCGGGTCGAGCAGCGGCCACAGGTCCTCCCCGAGCGCCTCCCGGGCGGCCCCGGTGTCCCTGGCGAGGTCCAGGCGCAGGCGGTCGGAGAGTAGCGCGGCAAACAGCCTCTGCAGCATCGGCCGGGTGCCGTAGTCAAAGTGGCGTCGTGATGTCTGGGCCTGGCCCAGGGCGCTCTCAATGCGCCGGTAGGCGGCGAACCGCGGGCCCTCCTGCTGCTCCAGGCGCCGCGGTGGCAGCGGCCGCGGCGGCGGCGGGATCCGCAGCCGGGCCGTCAGCAGCGCTGCGGCGGCGGCCAGCGCTGCCACCGCCAGCAGCCCCGCCTGCCCGCCGACCACGTACCCGGCACCGAGCATGATCGCTGCGCCCAGCGAGATCACCGCCACGGTCACGATTCGTGCGATCATGGCCTGCCTGCCAGGTCCCGGCCGATGTCGTCCAGGGCGGTCATGGCCTCGCGCCGCTGGGCGTCGGCGAGCCGGTGCGGGCTGAACCGGGCTTCCCAGAACGGGGCAGTGAGGCCGCCGGGCCGCCGGCGTCCGGATGATCCCGTCGCCCTCCGCGCGGTTGAGCAGTTCCTCCGGGGTGTCGGCGGGCCGCCGCGGCGACCCGGCGGTGGCTAGCGAGGCCTCCATCGCGGCGTAGCAGGCGATGATCGCCTCCCTGGCACCGGCCGTGGCGCCGAGCGCGGCGGTCCCCGCCGCCACCGCGTCGGCCAGCGGGGAGGGCGCGGCGGCCCGGCCGTGCGGCGCGGTGCTCGCCCGCCGCCGGTGGCGCAGCCACAGCGCGGTCGTCACCAGCACGGCCACCGCCAGCACGGCCGTCGCCGCGCCGAGCAGGAAGGCGGTGCCCGACTGGCCCGGGGAAGCCACCGGCCCGGTCAGCCGCGGCAGCGCGGGCCTGACCGGCAGCAGGGGCGCCACCCGTTGGCCGCGCCGGCCGCGGAGCGCCACCACGATGGCCGCGACGGGGAGGGCGATCAAGGCCAGCGCGGCCAGCGTGATGAGGGCCCGTACCCACCAGGGGGCCACCGGCTCCGAGACCCTGGCGAAACCGTCATCCGGGCGGGTGGCGTCGGCGTCGCCTGATCAGCAGCGCGAGCACACAGGCCAGGACAAGGCACGCCGCGGCGACAAAGGCAGCGCCGGCGATGAAGGTCACCGGATCGGTACCGGCCGCCAGCATCCCGGCGGTGGATAGGTGGGTGACCCCGCGCGCCGTCGAGCCCAGGGCGGCTAGGACGAGCAGGAGAACCGCAACGGCCAGGCGCACCGCCGGGCCGCCTGGCCTGGGCAGCCGCCTGTCAGCCGAGCCTCCCGCGTCCCGGCCGCGCTCATCTGGCCTCCCGCCTGTTCCGGGCAAGGGACCGTTGGCGGCCTGAACCGCGGTTACTGACGGCGGGCCCCACCGCCGTGCCCTCACAGGGTAACCGGGCCGGCCCAAGACGATCAGCGGCCTATCTCGCGCGCCAGGTCGAGGCCGAGGATGCGGTCGGCGTACACGAAGGCCTCGAACTTCGCACCCGCCGGCACGCTGGCGTCCGCAGCAGGCCGCCCAGCATCGCCAGCGCGGACACGGTGTCGAGGTGGCTGAAAGCCGACCCCGGCCGTCTCGGCGATGGGCCGGGCATCGGCCGGGAGGGCGACTCCGCCCACTGGGCCACATGCTGCCGCCAGACCCGAGCGTCCCGCCGGCGCTGGCCAGTCCGTCGTCGTCACATCCGCTGGCCGTGGCCTGGGAAGGACATCAGCGCGAGGCGGGCCGCGAGGGGATCGTCCCGGTGACCGGTAAACGGCCCGCGATCGGCTGCATCGGGGTAGGGACGGCTCCGGCCAGCTGCGCGGCGCCGACGCTGCGAACAGCCCGGCCAGGCCAGGGTCCACGCCGGCGTCCTGGCTGGCCAGGTGCACGTCGATCGGACCGCCGAGCGCCGACAGGGCATCACGGCAGTCGCCGTACGCGGCAGGCGGATGGATGCCGAGCGCGTCGGCGTCACGCTCGATAGCCGCCGCCTGGTCCGGGGAGGCGCCGGTGAGCTGGAGGGCCATAAGCACCTGCAGGCCGCCCAGCTCGGCGGTCCTGGCCAGCAGGTCGGCGACCAGCAGCAGGCGCAGCGCGGTGATATCGGATCCGGCGGCGGCGTGCGGCAGGCACGCGCAGACCCGCAGCACGCCCCGGGCCAGCCTGACCTCAGCGTAGGAGCCGGTGCGGATATCCAGCAGGCGGAGCACGTCCGTCAGGCTTATCGGAGCCCTGGCGTGCCGGGGCCACGTTTGACCAGATATGAACCAAGTTCCCAGCGCTGCGGTCGCGGTCCTGTCCCGTCGGCGATGCGCGACAGGTCGCGGATCAGTTGCCGGATCACACATTGTCGCGGTCCTGGAGCTCACCGGGAGCGGGATCGCTGGGTCCGGGGAGGCGCACTGCTGCTTCGTGATCCCCGGGAAGTTGCGGGCGCCGGTGGTGGATGATCGACAGGTCTTCTTCGCCGAGTGCTTCCTCTTCCTCGGTGTCGAGGACCGCGGGCCGGAAGAGCTGCTGGGCGATCAGGGTCGGCACGAAGGCGGAGAGGATGACGACGGTCACCAGCTCGGTGTACTGGGTCTTGTTGATCAGGCCGTGGGTGAGGCCGAACAGCGCGGCGATCGAGCCGAAGGTGAGCCCGGTGGCCATCAGCAGCGTGGTGTAGGTGCGCTCCTGCCGGGGCAGCTTGAACGCGGCGGCGGCCGGCCAGACGCCGATCATCTTGGCGGCGAGCTTGACCAGCAGCAGGACCGCGATCACCCCGGCGCCGGAGACCAGCGCCGGGGCGGAGATGAGCGTTCCGGCGCGCAGGAAGAAGAACGGGGTGAGCAGGGCGAAGGCGATGGAGCGCAGCCGGTCCATCAGCACCCGGTCGTGCAGGAACACCCCGGCTACGACCAGCCCGGCGACATAGGCGGGCAGGACCGCCTCGCTGCCCGCCTGGGTGGCCAGCCCGCCGAGCCCGAACAGGACCACGAGCAGCAGCTTGATCTCCGGTTCGGACACCCGGTGGCCGAAGTACTTGATCGCCAGCCGGAGCAGCCGGGGCAGCAGCAGCACGGTGACCGCGCTGACCGCGACGAAGACGATGAGCAGCCAGCCGTAGGTGGCGAACAGGCCGCCGAGGGCGAGCACGGTGCCCAGGTCGGTGATGAAGCAGGCGGCCAGGATGAGCTTGCCGAGGTCGTGGCGGTTCAGGCCGGTCTCGACCATCACCGCGTAGACGACGGCGACCGAGGTGGTGCTCAGCGCGATGCCGCCGATCTCGGCGGCGTGCAGGTGCCAGCCCAGGACCAGCCTGCAGAACCCGAACGCCGCCAGGAACGGCAGCGCGAAGGAGACGAGGCCGATGGACAGGCTCGCCTTCCAGTGCCCGCGCAGCGACACCGGGTCGATCTCCGCCCCGGCCAGGAACGTCAGCACCAGCGAGCCCGCGCTGGCCAGGAAGGTGACGACGTCGGTCTGGGTGACGTGCTGCTGGATGCCGGGGATGTTCCCGGCCAGCGCGCCGACCACGATCTCGACCAGCGCCGCGGGCACCGCGATCCTGATGCTGACCACCGAGGCGAGCAGGGCCATGCCCAGCCAGATGGCCGCCACGTAGTAGATGTTCACTGCTGCTCCTGCCAGGTACGTCCTGGCAGGAGCCAGCGACGCGGCGACCTGCCAGGAGGGTGTCTCCTGGTAGAAGCCATCAGCCACGGCGGCGGTTCGGGCGTCAAGCCCGCCGGAGCTTCATCCGGCCACACCAGATCATAGCGGGCACGTCCCGCTCACGCTCGCCAGGCGGATAGGCGCCTGGCTGATTAGCTAACCGCGCACGGGGGCCGGTGGGCTGTGCGCGGGCGCCGCCTCGGCGCAGATTCCCGACCATCGCTCTATGCATGCGCTTTGGCTGCCGCTGCGGCTGAGGCCCACGGCGGTCGTGATCAGCCCGATGGTTATCACGAGCCACAGCAGCAGCGCGACCCGCTCGGCGCCCAGGCGCAAGGCGAACCGGCGCGCCGGGCCCCGCCGAGAGCGGCCCCGCTTGCGCCGGGAACGGTGGATGGCCCGCAGCGAGAGTGCCCGGAGTTTCTCGCGCACCGGCATCATCTCGCCCGATGCCAGCTTGGTGAATGCGGTCAGCAGCCTGGTCAGTTCGGGGTCCGAGTGAGCGAGCCGGTCTCGGATCGAGTCCAGGGCCCGCTTCTCCCATGAGTCCGGGCTCATGAGGATGACCGGTGGATCCGCGCAACGACCCCGATTAACATTCAGGCCTCCCCTGCAGATGCGACGCCCCACCACGCCGAAACAGGTAGAAGCCATCAGCCCGGATCCAGGTACCCCAGGCCCTACGCGAGCCTCATCGCGTGACCCGTGCAGAATACATCACCTGGTAGGCCGCCGCGACCGGCATGTGAGGCTGTGGCCATGACAGAAAGCGCTGGCAGGAAACTGGTGCTGCTGCGGCACGCCAAGTCGGCCTGGCCCGATCTGCCGGATCACGAGCGGCCACTCGCGGGCCGCGGCCGGCGGGATGCGCCCGTGATGGGCCGCTGGCTGCGCGCCGCCGGTCACGTGCCTGATCAGGTCCTGTGCTCCACGGCCCGCCGCACCCGTGAGACGTGGCAACTCGCGCAGCCTGGACTGGGAGCCGCTCCGCCGGTCAGCTTCGAGGACCAGGTGTACGAGGCCTCGGCGGCGCAGCTGCTGGACCTGGCCCGGCACGCGCCGCCAGCGGCGAAGACGCTGCTGATCGTCGGCCATGATCCGGGAATCCCCGGGCTGGCGCTCCTGGTGGCCGGAGCCGCCGCGCCCGCGGACAGTGGCGGGGAGAGCGGCGCCGTGCCACAGGCCGTCGTGGACCGCATGAGGGCAAAGTTCCCCACCGCCGCGATCGCGGTCCTCGAACTCACCGGGCCCTGGGATCAGCTGGGCCCCGGGACGGCGCGGCTGACCGCGTTCGTGACTCCCCGGGACCTGAAGGCATCAGCGAGCTAGCCGCCGGTGACTGACGTCCCCGCGGTCCTGCGCCGCCGCGCTCGCCCGGCTAGCTGCGGCCCTCCGGCACCAGCCGGACGCAGCACCGTCCCTCGGCCGGGTCGAGCACGGCCGCGTACCGGAGCCGGCCCAGCTGTGTCAGCAGCCCTTCCATGATCGCCAGGTTCATGCCGCAGACCAGGGCGGTGTGCTCGGCGGCCAGGGCGCGGAACGGGCAGTTGGCCAGGGTCAGCCCGGCTGCGTCACTCCGGGTCTCATACCCCTCGTCGTCCAGGACGCCGCGGGCCGCCGCCAGGAGCGCCGCGGGAGACGGGCTGTTCCCGGCCCGGCGCTCGACCAGCCCGGCCAGCGAGCGGCCGCGCTCCCGGGCGGCGCGCTGGAGCGTCTCGGCCACGGACAGCTCTCCGCCCTGCGCCTCGGAGATGGCCCGCGCCATGAGCTGCCCGGCCAGCTCGTAGCGCCGCTCGGGCAGCGTGACGGCCACCTCCCGCGTGCCGCGGCGGTAGAACTTGGCTGGGCGCCCGGCGCCGGGCCCCTGGCGCCCGGTGCGCCGCGCGAACTCGGTCTCGAGCAGGCCGTCGTCGACCAGCCGGTCGAGGTGGAACTTGGCCCGGTGCCGCGGCACGCCCACTCCGGCCGCCGCCTCGTCCCGGCTCACCGGCCGGTCCTGGGCGTACACGTACAGGTACAGGGCACGCCTGGTCGGCTCGGTCAGGCTGGCGAGCCCGGCCACGTCGGCGTCGAGCTGGTCCTGGCTCATCGGGGCTGCCGTCCGCGGCCAGCCCAGGTCCGGCTCCGCATCCGCTGGCCCTCCTTCTATAAGAGAAGGTTATTGACTAAATTACCGATCCCTCTCTATCGTACAACTCAGTATCCGTTAGAGCGAGGGAGCGGCCCGATGTCGGCCAAGCCGATGTTCCTGATCGTTGGCGCGAGCCTGGCCGGCGCCAAGGCCGCCGAGGAGCTGCGCACGCAAGGCTTCGACGGCCGGGTGGTGCTGATCGGCGCCGAGCCGGAACGTCCCTACGAGCGGCCGCCGCTGACCAAGGACTACCTGCGCGGCGAGTCCGAGCGCGAGAAGGCCTACGTCCACCCCGACGGCTTCTACGCGGAGCAGGAGATCGAGCTCGAGACCGGCGTGACGGTGACCGCGATCGAGCCCGGCGCGTCGCGCGTGACGCTGGACGAGGCCGCACGCTCGGCTACGACCGGCTGCTGATCGCGACCGGCGCCGAGCCGCGCCGGCTGCCTATTCCCGGCGCGGATCTCGACGGGGTCTGCTACCTGCGCACGCTCGCCGACTGTGACCTGCTGCGGGCGCGGCTCGACGCGGGCGGGCGCGTGGTGGTGGTCGGCGCCGGCTGGATCGGCAGCGAGTTCGCTGCCTCGGCGCGCCAGCGCGGGCTTGAGGTCACGGTCATCGATCCGCAGCCGCTGCCGAACGGGCGGATCTTCGGTTCGGACGTTGCGGCCTTCTACCGGGACGTGCACCGCCAGCACGGCATCGAGCTGCTGCTCGGCGAGGGGGTGGAGGCGTTCGAGGGCGACGGTGCGGTCAGCGCGGGTGCGGACCGCCAGCGGCCGCCGGATCGAGTGCGACTTCGCCGTCGTCGGCATCGGCGTCGTGCCGCGCACCGGGCTGGCCAGCGACGCCGGCCTGGAGGTCAACAACGGCATCGTCGTCGACGCGAGCCTCCAGACGACCGCGCCGGGCATCTTCGCGGCGGGCGACGTCGCGAACGCGTGGCATCCGTTCTACGATCGGCGGATCCGCGTCGAGCACTGGGCGAACGCGCTCAACCAGGGCCCCGCCGCCGCCCGGGCGATGCTGGGCGAGCGGTCGGCTACGACCGCATCCCGTACTTCTACTCCGACCAGTACGACGTCGGGATGGAGTACTCGGGGTACGCGCCGCAATGGGACGAGGTGGTCTTCCGCGGCGACCGCGAGGGCGGCGAGTTCATCGCGTTCTGGCTGCGCGGCGGGCGCGTCGCGGCGGGCATGAACGTCAACGTCTGGGACGTCAACCAGCAGATCCAGGCGCTGATCCGCGCGCGGCAAGCCGGTCGAGGTGGCCGCGCTGGCCGACCCCGGCGTTACGCTTGAATCGCTGGCCGGCGAGCCTGCGGCCGGAGGCTGAGCGGGGAGAATCACCATGGCCCTGAATCCCAATCTGCAGCAGCTCCGGGAGGCGGGCGTCTCCATCTGGCTGGACACGCTATCCCGGGATCTGCTCGAGACCGGCGGTTTCGCCGAGCTGATCAGCGACTACGGCGTGACCGGCGCGACCTCCAACCCAACGATCTTCGCCAAGGCGATCACCCAGTCCGACCGCTACGACAGCCAGCTGCGGGAGCTGGCCGCGGGCGGGGAACGCGATACGCAGGAGCTGTTCTTCTCGCTCGCGCTCGACGACATCCGCGCGGCCGCCCGCCTGCTGCGGCCGGCCTACGAGCAGAGCGGGGGCACCGACGGGTTCATCTCGTTCGAGTGCACCCCCGATCTCGCCGACGACACCGAGGCGACCATCGCCCAGGCGACCAGCCTGTGGCAGCGGCTCGCCCAGCCGAACGTGATGATCAAGGTTCCCGGCACGGTCGCGGGCCTGCTCGCGATCGAGGAGCTGACGCGCCGCGGCGTGAACGTCAACATCACGCTGCTGTTCTCGGTCGAGCGCTACGAGCAGGTGATCGACGCCTACCTGCATGGCCTGTCGGCGCGGGCCGCGCGGGCGAGCCGGCGGACACGATCACCTCGGTGGCGTCGTTCTTCCTGTCGCGCATCGACACCAAGGCCGACGCGCTGCTCGCCCCCGGCTCGCCCGCCCAGGGCCAGGTCGCGATCGCCAGCGCCCGCGTCGCCTACCAGCGCTACCGGGCCAAGTTCGCCGGCGAGGGCTGGGACCGCCTTCGTGATCTTGGCGCCAGGCCGCAGCGGCCGCTGTGGGCGAGCACCGGAACCAAGAACCCGGACTACTCCGACGTCCTCTACGTGACGGAGCTGATCGGGCCTGACGTCATCAACACGATGCCCGAGCGACCCTGCGGGCGTTCGCCGATCATGGCACGGTCGCGCGCACAGTCGACGCCAGCCCCGACGACGCGGAACGGATGCTCGCCGCGGCCGCCGAAGCCGGGCTCGACCTGGCCGCCATGACCGCCCAGCTTGAGCGCGAGGGCGTCAGCTCGTTCTGCGACTCCTACCATCAGCTGCTGGGCTGCATCGAGCACAAGCTCGCCGCCATGAGCGCGCGGCCGTAACGTAACCCCGTGAGAGGGATGCGCGGCACCCTGCTCTGAGTAAGGCTGTCCCGCCGGTGTGACAGGACGTGGAGCACCCGGCCAGGCGGACGGGCGGAAGAGGTGTTTCGTGGGCGAGCCCTTCAAGGGAACGATCAACGTCGATATCCGGGACTCGGAGCCGGACTGGACGCCGTTCGAGCCACCCAAGGCACCGGACGGCGCGCCGAATGTCCTATACGTCGTGCTCGACGACGTCGGCTACTCGGCCATGAGCTGCTACGGCGGGCCGATCGAGGCGCCGAACATCGACCGGATCGCCGCCGGCGGGGTCCGCTTCAGCCAGTGGCACACCACGGCGCTGTGCTCGCCGACCCGCTCCTGCCTGCTGACCGGGCGCAACCACACCCGCAACTCGATGGCCTGCATCACCGAGGCAGCAGCCGGCTTTCCGAATGGCAGCGGCACCATCCCGCAGGAGAACGGCATGGTCTCCGAGATCCTCGGCGAACGCGGCTGGAACACCTACATAGTCGGCAAGTGGCACCTGTGCCCCACCGACGAGATGAACCTCGCCTCGACCCGGCGGAACTGGCCGACCGGCCGCGGGTTCGAGCGGTTCTACGGGTTCCTCGGCGCCGAGACCAATCAGTGGTACCCGGACCTGACCTACGACAACCACCCCGTGGACCAGCCGAGGACGCCCGAGGAGGGCTACCACCTGACCGAGGACCTCACCGACAAGGCGCTGGAGTTCATCCGGGACGCGAAGGCGATCGCGCCGGACAAGCCGTTCTTCCTCTACTACGCACCGGGCGCGGCCCACGCCCCGCACCACGCCCCCCGGGACTGGATCGAGCGGTACGCCGGGAAGTTCGACATGGGGTACGACGCGATGAGGGAGCAGACGCTCGCCCGCCAGAAGGAGATGGGCATCGTCCCGGCCGACACCGAGCTTCCCCCGGTCAACCCCATCGGCACGCCCGGCGAACGCACCGGGCCGGACGGCCTGCCGTTCCCCGCCGTGGACTACACCAAGCCGTGGGACTCCCTGTCCGGCGGATGAGAGGCGCCTGTTCAGCCGGATGGCCGAGGTCTACGCCGGGTTCCTGTCCCACGCCGACGACCAGATCGGGCGGCTGCTGGACTACCTGGAGGAGTCCGGGCAGCGCGACAACACCCTGGTGATCGTCGTCTCCGACAACGGCGCCAGCGGCGAGGGCGGCCCGGACGGGTCGGTCAACGAGAACCTGCTGTTCAACGGGATCCCCGACGACCTGCAGCGGAACCTCGCGATGATCGACGAGCTGGGCGGTCCGAAGACCTACAACCACTACTGCACCGGCTGGGCGATGGCCTTCAACACGCCGTTCAAGATGTGGAAGCGCTACGAGTTCAACGGCGGCACCAGCGACCCGTGCATCCTGGCCTGGCCGTCGGTTCTCGGCCACGGCGGCGAGATCCGCCACCAGTACCACCACGCCATCGACATCGTGCCGACCGTCCTCGACCTGCTGGATGTCACGCCGCCGGATACGATCAAGGGATTCACCCAGTCCCGGTTCGACGGGGTGAGCATGCGCTACAGCTTCGACGACCCGTCGGCCCCGTCGGCCCGCAAGACGCAGTTCTTCTCCATGCTCGGCTCGCGGGGGATCTGGCACGAGGGCTGGAAGGCGGTCACCACCCACCCGACGATCAGCGGCTGGAGCCACTTCAACGACGACACCTGGGAGCTGTACCACACCGATGTGGACCGGGCCGAGGTGCACGACCTGGCGGCCGAGCACCCGGACAAGCTGCGGGAGATGGTGAACCTGTGGTTCGCCGAGGCCGGCGCCAACGGCGCGTTCCCACTCGACGACCGGACCCCGCTGGAGGTGCTCAACACGCCCCGGCCGCAGCTGACCAGCCCGCGCGACCGCTACGTCTACTACCCCGATGTCGCCGACGTCCCTGAGACCCAGGCAGTGAACGTCCACAACCGCTCCTACACCATTGGCGCCCAGGTCGACATCCCCGCGCCCGGCGCCCAGGGGGTGATCTTCGCCCACGGGTCCTGGTTCGGCGGCCACGCACTGTATGTGAAGGGTGGCCGGCTGCACTACGTCTACAACTTCGTGGGAATCGACGAGCAGAAGGTGGTGGCGACCGAGGACCTGCCCACGGGGGAGAACCTGATCCTGTCCGCGTCCTTCGACAAGGACGGCGAAGATCCCCCCGGCGTCTCCACCGGCCTGCTGTCCCTGTACCACGGCGACCGCAAGGTCGGCGAGGGGCGGATCAGGAACCAGCCCGGTTACTTCGAGCTGGCCGGGGAGGGCCTGTGCGTCGGCCGCGACAGCGGCGCGGCGGTCACCGGCGACTACCCGGGCGGGCGGCCCTACCGGTTCACCGGCGGCGTCATCAAGCGGGTCGCGATCGACGTCAGCGGCCAGCCCTACCTCGATCTGGAACGCCAAGCGGCCGCCATGCTCGCCCGCGAGTAGCGAAGGAACCAGCCCGCTTGGGAGGCTGGGGCATGAACTTCGCGAGCCTGGGAGCGTTGGTGAGCCGGGTCATCGCCTGGGCGGACGGCATGCAGCAGCGGCATGGCGTGTTCGGCTTCCCATACGCCGTGATCAAGAAGTACGGCGACGACGACGGCGGGCGCGAGGCCGCGCTCATCACCTACTACGGGTTCCTCAGCGTCTTCCCGCTGCTGCTGCTCGGGGTGGCGATCCTGTCGCGGGTGCTGGCCGCGAACCCGGACCTGCGGCGGCAGCTCATCGACGCGACCGTGCCGGAGGCGCTGCAGTCCACGGTCGAGCACTCGGCGGCCACCCTGCCGACGTCGACCCTCCCCTTTGTCGCAGGGCTGATCGGCCTGCTGTTCTCCGGCACCGGCGTCGTGTTCTCGGCGTACCAGACGCTGAACCATGTAGCCGCCGTCCCGCGGAGTGTCCGGGCCGGGTTCCTCCCCCGGTACGTCCGGGTGTTCGTGATGCTGGCGGTGCTGCTGCTCGGGGCGCTGGCGGTCGGCGCGCTCACGGTGGTGGTTACGGCGCTGCCCCACCTGGCAGGGGTGGAACGCGCGGTGGCGGTGCTCGGGTCGGCCCTGGTCATCTTCGGCGTGCTGCTCCTGGGCGCCCGGCTGCTGCTCTGCCGGCCCGCGCCATTCGGCGCCCTCTGGCCGGCGGCTGCCCTGGGCGCCGTGACCGTGACCCTGGTGCTCAACCTCGGGCCGGTGCTGCTGGCGAGGCTGGTGAGCAAGGCCGGGGCCGTCTACGGCAGCTTCGCCACCGTGGCGGGCATGTTCGCCCTGCTCTATCTGGTCAGTCAGGCGTTGCTCTACTCGGTCGAGGTCGCCGCCGTCTGGTATGCCCACCTGTGGCCACGAGCCCTGGACGTGAACCGCCCGACCGCGGCCGACGTCCGCGCCATGGCCCTGCTCGCCCGTGAGCAGGAACGCATCCGGGCGGCCCGGGTGACGCTCCGGCTCGTCCCCCCGATTCGCCCCCGTCCGCCAGCGATTCGCCCCCGTCTAGCGGTGCTTCGCCCCCGTCCGCCAGCGATTCGCCCCCGTCTAGCGGTGCTTCGCCCCCGTCCGCCAGCGATTCGCCCCGGTCCGACAGCGATTCGTCCCCGGCCGGCGGCAGTCCGCCGCCGCCCGGCCCTGACCGGCCTGCCAGGGATCGCCCGCCCCGGCGCCCGGGAGCGCCACCTGGGCCGTGAGCCGTATCGGGCCCCCGCCCCGGACCGCCGCCAGGCCGTGACCCGTGGCGCCCTCCCGCTCCGGACCGTGGCCTGGGTGGGCTTGACCTTGAAGCTGGGTTCGATGTCTACGCTGGGCGCCATGGACGGTCTGCGGGTCTCTGAGCTTGCCGAACGCGCCGGGGTGGCGCCATCGACGGTGCGGTTCTACGAGCGTGCCGGACTGCTGTCACCGCCCCGGCGGGCAGCCAATGGCTACCGGGTGTTCGGCGAGTCGGCCCTGGACGAACTGGCGCTCATCAGCCGGGCCAAGGGCATCGGCATGAGCCTGGAGGACATCGCCGCCCTGCTCGTTGCGTGGTCATCCGGCGAATGCCGGTCCCTAGGAGCCCGCTTGCGCGCGTTCCTGGCCGGGCGGATAGGCCAGGTCCACGAGCAGGTGGCTGAGCTGGACATGTTCGAGCGTCAGCTCCAGGCGGTGCTCGACCGCCTGTCCGCCCGTGATCCCGGCCCAGAACGCTGCGGGAAGGGATGCAGCTGCGCGACCGCTCTTGACCCAGCTCTGGACGAGGCCGCGGAAAGCCCAGGGCCATGGGGCTGCTCGCTGGACCCCGACGAGCTGGCGACCAGGATGGGCCAGTGGAGAGCGCTGGCCGCCGCGGCAACATTTGCCGAACGCACGGCCGCCGCCCTTGTCTTCATCCTGCCAACTGGGCCGGAGACAGTTGCCAACGTAGCGGCGCTCTGCGCGGCAGAGGCCAGGTGCTGCCGCCAGACCCGGTTCCTCCTGGACATCACCGTCGGCCAGCTAACCCTGACCGTCGAGGCTCCCGGCACGCCGGGCCTGCTCGACGCGCTGTTCCAGGCCAGCTCGCCCAGCCGGCCATAGGCGTCCGCAGGCCCATCTGCGACCCGCCCGCACCGACTCTTCACGGATCTTGGTCATGATCACGTCCGGTTCGTCCCGGTATGCGTGGCCAAGATCCGTGATAAGTGCCCGCTGGATGTCCAGCATGTGAGACGAGCACCCCGGCGTCCGGCTTGAACACCCCGCCGTGGTCCGGCGCGTGCCCTGCCTTGGACGATCACCTGCGTGGCTGGGCCCTGGGGATGAGTCCGGTACTGGCGGGCGGTCACGTATCAGGAGCGGGCCGGGGCTCTCTGTGTCAGGTAAAGGCGCGGTGAACGTCAGATGACGGGGGATGCCGCGCTTACGGGGAGGGCACGGCGCGCCGCTGGATGCCGCCGCTCTGCGACCCGGCGCGCGAGAGAAGGTTCCGATGAAGGGGAAATACGTCGGATACGTAGCGGGCCATGATCCGCTCCATGACTTCCTCAGCGGGATCATCCGTGATCACCTGGGGGTGAGCGAACCGCAGCCCGCGTTCCGCGTGTTCCGGCTGTCCGGCAGCAACGAGGTCTACGGGTACGAGGAGAAGCTCAGCGGAACCAAGATCATCTGCAAGTTCTACGGCCCGAGGTTCGCGGATCTGGACAAGGCGGCCTGGATGGCACGCCAGGAGTACGAGTGTCTCCGGACGCTGCGCCGGTACGACCTGGTCGGGTCGCCGCACCACGTGATCCGCCCGCTGGGCCTGAACCGCGACATCAACGGCGTGCTGGCGGTCGAGTACTATCCCGGCGAGGAATTCAGCCACGCGATCGCGCGCGCGACGCAGGGTCACGACGACGGCGCACCTCTACTGGCGGCTGAAGGCGCTGGCGTACTTCCTCGCCACGCAGCACAACCGGACGGCCAACGGGGTGAGCGTCGACTTCGGTCCCGACTGCCGATACTTCGATACGGTCGTCGGCAGGCTCAAGAAGGCCCACCGCATCGGGCAGGACGGATATCGACGAGCTCTCGCGGCTGCGCGACCGCTGGCGGGACCGGCCGGAGATGTGGCAGGACCAGCAGGTCTGGCTGCACGGCGACGCGACCCCGGCGAACTTCCTGTTCGGCCACGACATGGACGTCGCGGCGATCGACCTGGAACGCATGAAGCGGGGCGACCGGATGTTCGACGTCGGGCGGGTCGCTGGCGAACTTCAGCATGCGTTCATGCGCGACCTTCAGGCGACTGGCGCAGCGCGGAGCCGTTCATCGGGCACTTCCTGTGGGAGTACTGCTGCCACTTCCCCGATCGCGAGCAGGCGTTCGAGTCGATCACCGCCGCGTGCCGTTCTACATGGCGCTGAACATGCTGCGGATCGCGCGCAACGACTACATCGGCCAGGACTACGGCACAAGGCTCGTGTCGCAGGCGAAGAAGCTGCTCCGGGCCGCCTGAATGCGGCACGCGGTCAGCCTCGCCGGCCCGCCGGCGCCTACACTGGCCGGGATGGATATTCGAGCGGTCGCGTTCGACGTGAACGGCACCCTGATCAGGATCCTGACCGAGGACGGCGACGAGCAGATCTTCCGGTCCGCTGCGCATTTCCTCACCTATCAGGGCATCGATCTGCACCGGGACCAGGTCCGTGATCTGTATTTCCGGATCATGAAGGAGCAGCTGCGGACCAGCCCGGAGGAGTATCCCGAGTTCGACGCCGTCGGCATATGGCGCAGCATCATCGACGGGCACATGACGGATTTCACCCGCGCCCTGCCCGCCGAGGAAGCTCCGGCAGATGCCGCTGTTCCTGGCCGAGATGTCCCGCGGCATCTCGCGCCGGCGGCTGGGCCTGTACCCGCTCGTGCGCGAGGTGCTCGATGTCCTGCGCGGCCGCTATCCGCTCGCGGTGGTCACCGACGCGCAGAGCGCGAACGCCCGCGGCGAACTGCATAAGGTCGGCCTGCTCGGCTACTTCGACCCGGTCGTCGTCTCCGGCGACCACGGATACCGCAAGCCCGACCGGCGGCTGTTCCAGTTCGCGCTGGACGGGATGAACGTGGCGGCCGGAGAACACGCTGTACGTCGGCAACGACATGTACCGCGACATTTTCGGGGCGCGCGGAGGCCGGCATGAAGACGATGATGTTCGACTCTGATCAGGGCACGAAGGCGCACCTCGACTGCGTGCCCGACCACACGATCACGGATTTCCGCGACCTTCTGCAGATTCTCGGCCTGCCGGGGCCCTGACCACCGGGTCAAGCCGCCCGTCGTGGCGGGCCGTGCTAGAGACCCGGGACGGCGGAGATTACCGGCTCACTGCCCGGCCCGGCCTCCCGCCGGGCATGCAGGTGCACGTGTGGCAGGGTTGCGGTGACGCCGGCCAGCCGCTGCGCCGGCAGGTCCTGCCGCAGCAGCTGGGTCAGCGAGTCCATCAGGAGATGGCCGGACCGGAAATAGCCTTGGGTGGGCCGGACGAGCTGGCAGGGGATGAGTTCGAGGGCGGTCCTCGAGGACAATCGGGACCAGCGGGCGATGTCCAGCCTCATGCGAAGCGGCGGGCGCAGCGGCCCCCGGTCCAGGCCAACCCCGATCAGGTAGGTACCGAGGTCGCGATCGTGCTTGATCGGCCAGCGCAACAGGCTCTGGCCGATGTGCAGTTCGCCGTCTTGCCCCGTGCACTGCCAGCTCTCCAGCGTGGCCACACAGCTCTCGAACGGGACGTCAATAATCCGCGGGAAAGACAGCCAGCGCACGGCCCCCAACTCCTTACAGTCACCGGTAGCGGATGACTTCAGCTTCGTCCTAAGAGGCCTGCTGTTTCATCGGTCAGATGCCTTAATCCGCGGGTGCCGGATACTTATTTCCTAGGAAGACGCCCCGCTGGTTACCGTGTTTCCCTGCTCAGCGTCTGCGGCTCGGGTCGGCCAGGATGAGCAGGCCGCGCAGGCAGCAATCGAGGATCAGGCCCGCCACCGCGATCGTGATGATCCCGGCGACAGCAACCTGGCGCACGATCAGGCAGACAGCGAGCGGAGGTAGCGGGCGGTGATCCGGCGCTGGGCGATCCCCTCGAGCGGTCCCGCGATCTTGGCGAGTCGCGTGGCTGGCCTCGAGAAGGCGGTGATCGTAAGGCTCACGGCGTCATCATCGTGGTGCGTGATCACGAAGGCCTCCTCGCCGCTTTCGGGATGCCCAGACAGGGTGCCGTAGGCGAAACCCCGGCGGCGGGGCTCGTCGACGACGTACACCACCCGGCCGGGCGCCTTAACCCGCACCGGGCCGATCCCCAGGCCAAAGATCAGCGTCGTGCCCGGTGTAGCGACCGGCGAGGAGACGGATACCCTCAGCCCGGCTCTGACCTGCACCTGCCACTGCAGCACGGCGTCCCCGGCCCGGGTGAACAGCTGATGGCCGTGCCCGAGCAGCACCCTGCGGGTGAGGTGTTGATACCCGTCTGGCAGATCGCCCGCGGTCGCGCCAACCTCGCGATATGTCAGCCCGGCAGCAGCCAGCCGGTCTTGGGCCTCGGCCGCCAGCATGGTAAGTCCCATCGCCCGATCCTGCCCGGCGGCTGCCGTGGTATGCGGGCGCTGCGCCGCCTTCCGTGGCCGCAGCATGGCTCCGCGCCGTTTAGCTACGGGTCCGCGGGTAGTGGCGGCGTGCCAGGCATCGACTACCTACGGGGGAACACTGTGACATCTGACGCAATCACCTTGCTGAAGGCCGACCACCAGGAGATCCGCCGCCTGTTCCGGAAGTTCCAGGGCGCGGGTGACCGGGCGGTCAAGACCAAGGCCAGGCTCGCCGGGCAGATCATCGAACTGCTCACCGTGCACACTTACATCGAGAACGAGGTGATGTATCCGCGGGTCCGGGCGCTGCTGCCCGATCTCGAGGAGGACGTGCTCGAGTCCTATGAAGAGCATCACGTCGCCGACGTCCTGTGCGTGGAACTGGCCGCCATGCCGGCCGATGCGGAACGGTTCGACGCCAAGGCCACGGTGCTGATGGAGTCGGTCACGCATCACATCGAGGAAGAAGAGCGGGATTGGTTCCCGAAGGTGCGGGCCGGCCTGGGCCGCAAGCAGCTTCAGGAGATCGGGACCGAGCTCGAGCAGGCCAGGCAGAAGGCGCCCAGGTCGCCCGCGCAGCCCAGCGCGCTCAAGAAGACGATCGACGCCGTCATCTCCTGACCGATCGGCACACCGGCGCCAGCGCACCGGTTCAGGTGTGTTTGTCTAGCCGCCCCGGACAAACGGTAGGGTCCTGGGGCTCACGGTCCCATGAGCCCGGCATCGGAACTGGGTGCACCATGATCATCTGCTGCGGCCTGCCGGGAACGGCAAGACGGCGATTAGTAGGGCAGCAGCACTTCGTGAGGGTGGGGGCGTGGCGCCGTGACATGAGGGCGGCCGCCTCGTGATCATCTGGGTGTGAACGTCCTGATTGATCACGTGGCGGCCGTTGCGCGCAGCGTGGAGGAAGTCGGCCCGGCTGGGTGGGCGGCTGGGTTTGATGACATGTTCGCGCAGGTGGTGGCCCCCTTTTTCTTCCGGCGGGAGCCGCGGTTGTGGGCGCGGGCCCAGCTGCTGGGGCTCCTCAGCGGCCTGGAGCGGAAGAACGGGTGGACGCTGGCGGAGTTATCCGGGGATGCCACCCCGGATGGGATGCAGCGGTTGCTGAACGCGGCCCGGTGGGGACGCTGATGCGGTCCGGGATGCGCTGGGCCGGTATGTGGCCGCAGGCCTGGGACCGGGCGGGGTCCTGGTCGCCGACGACACCGGGTTCCAGAAGTCCGGGTCGTGTTCGGCCGGCGTCCAGCGCCAGTACACGGCACGGCGGGGAAGATCACGAACTGCCAGATCGGGGTGTTCCTGGTCTACGCCGTCCTGGGCGGCGGCCGGGCACTGGTCAACCGGGAGCTGTATGTCCCCAGGTCGTGGACGTCTGATGGGGCGCGGATGGCTGGGCCGGGATCGCGGAGGACACAGCGTTCGCGACCAAGCCGCAGCTGGCCCGCACGATGATCGAGCGGGCGGTGGCGGCGGCCCTGCCGTTCGTCTGGTTCACCGCGGATGAGGCGTATGGCGACAACGGCCCGCTGCGTGAATGGCTGGAAGACAGCGAACTCGCCTACGTGGTGGCGGTCTCGTGCGATCACCGCGTCCCGGCGGGAGCCGGGCAGGTGATCTGCGCCGACCATCTGGCCGCGAAGATCAGGGCCAGCGGGTGGCAGCGCATGTCCGGCGGGAGCGGTCCAAGGGCGAACGGGTCTACGACTGGGCGCTGGCCGGCGCCGGGCCAGCCCACCAGCTGCTCATCCGCCGGTCTATCACCAGCGGCGAGTTCGCGTTCTACCTGTGCTGGGCCCCCGTCATGCCACCCTCGCCGAACTCGTCCGCGTCGCCGGGGCCAGGTGTGCTGTCGAGATAGGCCACTTCTGGCACCGGTCAAGGCATGCTGCCTTCTCATGGCTGTGTTCCTTGTTCCTTGATGGGTTGTTGTTCAGGCTGTGTCCAGCGGGCGCGGGTGTAGAAGCCTGGCGGGCGTGCCCTGCGCTCGCGTAGCTGGCGCATCTGCTCGTCGTCTGCGGTGATGATCCAGTTCCTGCTGCCGGGGGCGTGGTGGGCGGTGATCCATCCGCGGTAGATCCAGTTGTAGATGGTGGCGGTGGGCATGCCCAGCTCGGCGGCCAGGCCGGGGACTGACCACTCGCCTGGCGGCAGGCTGGTGAGCACGGCGGGCCTGCCCTTGCGCTGGCTGCGGATTCCGCGCTGAGTGATCAGGGTGCGGACCTGCCCGCCGGTGAACCGGCTGGTCCGCTTGGGCGGGCGGAATCCCTCGGCGTTGAGGATGTCGGCGATCTGCCGGTTATTGCGGCCCGCGACGGCGAGCTCGGTGACGCGGGCGAGGAGGGCAGGGTAATACGACAGCTGGTCCAGGCGGGCGACCGGGCGGACGGCCTGCCCGGTGGTCTGGTGCCCGCCGGCCCAGGTGATGGTGACGTCGACCAGTTCGCTGGTTCCGGCGACCGCGACGGTGATCTTCTCGATCAGGATGCGCAGTAGTTCCTTGCGGTCGGCCTGGGTGGTGGACGGGGCGTTCCAGACCTGCGGCAGGTCGCTGGCCAGGGCCTGGATGGCCGCGCGCTCCGAAGCGCTGAGTGTCTTCGGCTGCTGTTCGGTGAACCGCTGGCAGTCCGCCTCCAGCTGGCCGGCTTCGGCGAGGGCGGCTTCCCATTCTTTTTCCAGCTGCCGGACGACCAGGCGGTTTTCCGGTTCGGCCAGCTGGTACTGGCGGCGGGCCCGGTCGGCGGCGTAGCGGGCGCGTTCTAGCCGCTGCCGCCACAGCTTGTCCAGCGTGGCCCGCTCCGCCTCGGCCTGGCCCGCGGCGGCCAGGGAGACCTCCAGCGCGGCCGGCGCCACCGCCTCCAGCACCTGCCCGGTGACGTAAGCGTCCAGGGCGGGACCGGCGATGTGCTGGCAGGGCCCGCCGGTCCCGTAGTTGACCTGGTAGAAGGCGCACACGTAGCCGTGCGCCGAGCCCCGGCCGTCGTGATACCGCACCGACATGCGGTGCCCACCGCAGCGGCCGCACCGCAGCAGGCCAGACAGCAGCGCCGAGCCGTCCCGCGGCGCGCCTGGCGCGGCGGCGGTCTGCCGGTTGGCGGCCATCCGCGCCACGTTGGCCTCGTACTGCTCGGCGGTGATATAGGCCGGAAGCCGGCCCGGCAGCAGCACCAGCCACTCCCCGGTGGGTTTCACCACCCGCCCGGTACTGGGCCGGCCCGGCACCTTCCGGCGCGGCTCGACCTGACGGCGGCCGTAGGCGTAATACCCGGCATAAACCGGGTTGTGCAGCATGATCTGCAGCGTCTCCCGGTTCGGGCGCCGCCACTGGATCTCCCCCTTGCCCGGCCCGCTATGGGCCCGGACCGGCAGCTGGACCTGATGATCGACCAGGTAGCGCAGCACCGCGTTGAGGGTCCCCAGCCGGGCGAACGTGCTGAAGACCAGGCGGACCACATGCTGGGCCTGCTCGTCGGGGTCCAGGACGACCTCCCCGGACGGGCGGCGGACATACCCGATCGGCAGCGGGATCGCCAGCTCGCCGCGCTCGGCCTTGGCCAGCTTGCCCGACAGCATCCGCTGCCGGATCAGGTACAGCTCTGCCTCGCTCATCGTCCCCTTCAGCCCCAGCAGCAGCCGGTCATTGTAGAACCCCGGATCATAGACACCGTCCGGGTCGGCCAGCAGCACCCCGGACAGCGAGCACAGCTGTGAGGTCGGCCCGGGGCGCGGTGCTGGCCTTGCGACCAGCCCGTTTCCCCGGGCCGCCTCCCGAACCCGCCGTGCGACTCGTACCGCAGCGGGCTCTCCGCAAGTCCCGGTCAGGGTCGGTGCGTTGTCCTCATGCCGTGGCAGTCGGCCAGGGCGAGGGGATCACCGATCCCCGGTAGCGGTAGCGGGTCGTGCGTGACCGTCGCCGGCGTTGAACAGCGTCCAGTTCCTGGCCCCTGGGCCACCATCCGCCGTCGCAGTAGCGGCGGCGGAACTCCTTCCGGGTGATCCCGGGGTGCTTGCGGCGGATCCATCCGGCCACCCGGCGCCACGACGTAGGCGCTGAGGTACTGGAAGGTCGCGCTGGACACTCCGGGCCGGAAGAAGGCGTGTCCAGCCCCGCAGCAGCGGGTTGAGCCGCGTGCAGCAGGACGTCCAGCGGCTGGTTCGTGTCACCTGCCGGCACGACGTCTTGACCTTCGCCATGACGGCGCGCAGCGCCTTCCTGGACGGGTAGGTGTAGACGTAGTGCTGGTTCGGTGCCCCGCTTGCGGTGGCGCTGGATGCGCCACCCGAGGAAATCCAGGCCCTCGTCGATGTGGGTGATCAGGGTCTTCTCCTCCGACAGGCGCAGCCCCATCGTGGGCCAGCACCTGCGCGGCCTCCTCGCGCAGGGCCTCGCGCGTCGTCCCTGGTGCCCGCGACCAACAGGCATCCAGTCGTCCGCGTACCGGCACGAGACGGTAGTTCGGCAGGCCCTGGCGGCGGCGCTTGGCCCGTTCCCAGGATGTGGCGCCGGGCCTCCCGGTGCCCGGGCGAAGTACTCGTCCAGGACCGACAGGGCCACGTTGCTGAGCAACGGGGACAGGATCGAACCCTGTGGGGTGCCGGTGTCGGTGTCCTTCAGCGCGCCGTCCTCGGTGAGGATGCCCGCCTTCAGGAACGCCTTCACCAGGGCCAGGACGCGTTTGTCCCCGACGCGCGCCCGCACCCGGTCTAGAAGGGCGGAGTGCGAAATCTCGTCGAAGCAGGCTTTGATGTCGCCCTCCACGATCCACTCATACGACTGGGACGTCGAAGTAGCGCACCTCGGCCACCGCGTCATGGACCCGGCGGTTCGGGCGGAACCCGTAGGAGCACGGGAGGAAATCCGCCTCGAAGATCGGCTCCAGCACCAGCTTCAAGGACGCCTGGACCACCCGGTCGCGGATCGTGCTGATCCCCAGGCGGCGGCGCTTGGCCGTGCCCGCCTTGGGGATCAGCCGCTCCCGCGACGGCAGCGGGCGGAAGCTGCGGTCCTTCAATGCGAGTCCCGCAGCCCGCCGAGGAACTCCTCCGACGCCCGCGCCCGGCCTCGATGGAGGCGGCGGTGTGGCCGTCCACCCCGGCGGTCTTCGCACCCTTGTTGCCCCGCACCCGATCCCACGCCACCAGCAGGAACGCCGGGATCGGCGACGAGATTGAACAGGTCATCGAACCGGCGATGAGGATCATCGCCGGCCCAACGGTGCAGCTTGGCCTGGATCTCCAGTACCCGGCGCTCCGCCTCGAACAAGGCGTGAGCTCCAGCTCGTCGGTATTCACCAGCGCAGCCTCCTGGCATTCCAGCATCCTCCCTGCATGACTTGCTGGCCCCCTTCGCCATGTGCGCGCCTCTCGCGCGCCCGGACTACTACGGGGCCTCCGCCCCACCCGCGGCCATCAGCCGGCACGGGCCTGCCCGCCGCCGGACTGGAGGCCCGGCGGGAGGGCGACCGCGGATGGTTCCCACGTTCACTGCGCATCGATCGGTCAGGTCGGCGCCCAGCTATACCCCGGCAGCATCGCCACGCCTACGCCGCAGGCTTTCAGCGTGGCCTCCTCACCGTCTGCTAGAACCGGCTTCGGAGTTGACCCGCCTCCTCGAAGCGGGTCACGCACTGCACCCCGGCCCATATCCGCCAGGTTGGAGCCGGAGGCACCGTTACGGGGCTTCAACCACTGGTTCACTCGCGTTACGCCTTCTGACCTCGCTAGCCGGACCCGGGCCGTCTGGCAGTGCCGGCCCGTCCCGACGTTGTCGAGGCTGCTTCCCGCCCTCCCCGGCGATCCCCGGATCAGGCTGCCTCCAGCTTCACCAGGCCGCTGCGACGGCCCGGCGGTGGAGCCCTTCCATCTCCGCACGAATCACACAGCGCCTCGTGGCGCACCCAGCAGCTGGTGCCAGTCCCGGCCGGTGCGCGCCAGCCGGGACATCTCCATGCCCAGCACGATGCCGACACGTCCCATCGTGACCTCGGTGACCAGCCGGGCAAAGCCCGCCCGCGCATCCGCCGTCGCCGCCGACACCCCCAGGTCGTCATCGATCACCACGACCCGCGACCGCGCCCAGCCCAGCGCCGCGGCCCGCTCGGCCAGCGCGTACTGCAGCCGCGTCGATTCGGAATGCTCAAGAACCTGCTGCCTGCTGGACTGGCGCACATACACCACCGCAGCCCGATCCCGGTGCTCGGGGCGGATCTTCTCCTGCGACTGCCCCCACGGCCGGTACCTGCCCAGGCTCATCACGCCCGCCTCCTGCCAGACCGGCCGCGGCCCTCGCCGCGAGCATCGCCAGCAGCGCCACCGCCGCAGCCCGCCGTTCCGGCGGCAGCCTCACCCAGACCGGACCGGGAATCACCGTCTGCTCCGCGCTCAGCCGCATCTGGCTCACCTGCCGCCGCTGACCGCAGCCGGCTAACCAGGGTCGCCGCCTGCAACAGGGCTCCTACGCTCAGTATCGCCCCGGCTTCGGGCGTCACGCTAGAGACGATTTCCACTTCACGGGCATCAGAGGTGGCCGACTGAGGAGTGCTTCCAGGCAGCCAAGAACGAGACTGCCCTGGACCACTACCAGGTCCGCGGGCACACCGGCTGGCGCCGGCACATCACCCTGGCCATGTGCGCCCACGCCTAGCTCGCTGTCACCGCCGCCGGCCAGCGTCCCCCACCAGCAGCGGCCAGCAGCAACGGCGGGCACGGCCGCGGGAGCCCCGCCAGAGAGGGGGACATCAGGCTGTGGGCAACTCCCCGGACCGGGGAGGCTGGAAGGTGACGACCGGGACACCGTCAGCGATGACGCGGATCTTGTCCCCCTGAGCGTCAACGAGATCCACAGGCTGCACGCCATCTTCGGCTGGCCTGCCCATGACCCGGCCCACCACTGGCGCTGGTCACACTGGCGACGCCGGCACCAAGCGCTCGCCCGTCGCTGCCACTACCGGCGCAGGCGCCTGCGAGGTTGCTGACTAGCCGCCCTGTCAGGCGCGCTGCTGGCCCAGGGCGCGGGCGATGGCAGCCGTGTCCTGGTACTCGCGCCAGGCCACGATCTGCCCGTCCCGGGCCCGCAGCACCCCTACGAATGGAGCGCTCGCACGATGGCCGGTGGTGGTCACGGTCCCGGTGAGCTCATACTCGACCACTATCACCTCGGGATCGGCGGTGTCGTGGATCGCTGTCTCCCGGCACTCCTCGAACCGCACCGGCAGGCGTGCCCGCTCGGGACGGGCGAACGCGAGGAACTCCTCCCGCCCCTCGAAGCGCCGCGGCATGTCCGGCGGGGCGAACGGGCCCTCGATGACAGCGTCGTCGGCGAGCAGGCTGTCCATGGAGTCCACGCTGCTTCCGAGCCACTGCTGCTTCATCCGCGCGAAGACCTCCCGGGGTCCGGGAACTGCACCAGGCTGCCCGGTCATGGCACTCCTCCTCAGCACTAACATGAGCAGATACTCGACTTACCTCCGGAGAGATTATGAGTCTCCACTCATGTTGTCAACGGCAAGGGCAGGGCCAGCCACGATGACACCACCCGCGCTGCGCGCCGATGCCCGGCGCAACCGCGCCCGCATCCTCGCCGCCGCCGCGGAAGTCTTCGCCGAGCAGGGCGCCTCGGCCTCCACCGAGGAGGTCGCCCGCCGGGCGGAGGTGGCGATCGGCACCGTCTTCCGCCACTTCCCCACCAAGGACGACCTGCTCCGGGCCATCATGAAGAACCTGCTGCAACAACTCACCGACCAGGCAAGCCTGCTCGCCGCCGAGGGCGATCCCGCCACCTCGCTGTTCGGCTTTTTCACCGGCCTGGTCGGGCAATCGGCGGCAAAGAAGACCGTTGCCGACCTGCTGGCAGCCGTCGGCACTGACGTCCAGCTCACCACGGCCCTCCAGGCCCTCCAACATGGGATAGGCGAGCTTTTGACCCGTGCCCAGCAGGCCGGCGCGGTCCGCGACGACGTCCAGATCGCCGAGGTCATGGCGCTCATCACCAGCACCTGCCAAGGCGCGCTCCAAGGCGGCTGGGACGACGACCTCCAGCGCCGGGCCCTTGCCATCATCTTCAACGGACTCCGCCCAACAGCAGCCGCCGAATAACCCGCCGCTGCCAAGTCCACCCAGCACCGGCGCCACGCTATTACATCGAGCGATCACACCGATCCATCACGAAGTGCCGCTGCCCTATTAGCCAGCAGAAATTGCCTTTTTAAGGCATCGCAACCATTTCGCCCGCGCGGGCATGCGGCGGTACATAGCGGGTAGCGAAAATGGCCAGGCAAACGATGGAAAGAGGACGGGGGGCGAACAGTGCCGTTTCTTGGCCGCATCCAAAACCAGTCACGCGCCAGGTCCAGGCGAGTCAGAAAGCGGGCCGGCCTGCGCACGTGGACTCGAGCCCTCGGCAGTGACGGGCTGCCCGCCGAGGCCGAAGCGCTGATTATGGGGATCGAGGACGAGTTACGCCAGACCGAAGCGCGGATACGCGGAGAGCTGTACCTGTAGGCCGAGCAGATCCGCACGGCCCAGGTCCCACGGCCGCGGCCGGCGGACGGGCCGGAGTGCGGCCGGTGGTAATGGGTAGACCGGCGTTGTGGCCAGGGGTGGCGGTGAGCGCGGGCAGCTGGAGTCATACCAGGCCAAACGTGATTTCAGCCGCACGCCGGAACCAGCCGGGGCGCCGCCGCCATCGGCCAGCGGGCCGCGGCGGTTCGTGGTCCAGCGCCACCGCGCCCGCCGGGTGCACTACGACCTGCGATTCGAGATCGACGGGGTGCTGGTGAGCTGGGCGGTGCCCAACGGCCCCACGCTGGACCCGGCGGTCAGGCGCCTGGCCGTCCATGTCGAGGACCACCCGATCGAGTACCTCTACTTCGAGGGCGTGATCCCGAAGGGCCAGTACGGCGCCGGTGACGTGATCGTGTGGGACACCGGCACGTGGGAGCCGCACGGCACCGACGACCCGGCGGCGGCGGTGGCGGCGGGGGACTTTCACGCCGACGTGACCGGCCACAAGCTGCACGGGCGCCTGGTGCTGGTGCGCCGCGGCGGGAACGGCGCGGAATCCAGCCAATGGCTGCTTCTGCACAAGGCCGACGACGATGCGGTCAGCGGCTGGGATCCGGAGGACTACCCGAAGTCGGTGCTCAGCGGCCGGACCAACGAGCAGGTGCGGGCCGACCCGGACCGGGTCTGGCTTTCGGACCTGCCGCCCGCGGAGGCGTCGGTCGCGCTGTACCCGCCGGCCGTCGCGGGCCCCACCGACGAGGAGTTGGCCGCGCTGGATGAGCTCGGCAACGGTGGCCGGTGGGAGGTGTTCGGCCGGGAACTGCGGCTGACCAACCTGGACAAGGAGCTGTTCCCCGGCCGGGACGGCGAGCCGCCGGTCACCAAGCGCGAGCTGATCTCCTATACCGCCCGGATCGCGCCGGTGGTCCTGCCGTATCTGGCGGGCCGCCCGCTGAACATGCACCGCTTCCCCGGCGGCGCGGCCGAGCCGGGCTTCTGGCACAAGCAGCTGCCTGACCATGCGCCGGAGTGGGTACCGCGCTGGCGCAACCCGGAGGCCAAGGCCGGCGAGAGCAAGACGTACCTGGTGGTTGACGAGGCGGCGGCGCTGGTGTGGGCGGCCAACTTCGGCGCGCTGGAGTGGCACGCCTGGACGGCGCGCGCCAGCGACCCGGCCAGCCCGAGCTACGCCCTGATCGATATCGACCCGGGTGCGGGTACCTCCTGGGACGACGTGCTCGTCCTGGCCCGGCTGCACCGCACGGCGCTGGAGCACGTGGGCGTGCGCGCGGCGGTGAAGGTCACCGGGCGGCGCGGTATCCACATCTGGATACCGGTCGCCGCCGGGCTGAGCTTCCGCGACACCCGTACCTGGGCCGAGGAGCTGTCCAAGACGATCGGGGCGGTCGTGCCCGACCTGGTGAGCTGGGAATGGGACAAGCGTGAGCGGGGCGGTCGGGCGCGGCTCGACTACACCCAGAACGTCCACCACAAGACCCTCGTCGCGCCGTACAGCCCGCGCGCGGCGCCGGGCGCGCCGGTCTCGGCGCCGATCGGCTGGGACGAGCTGGACGACCCGACGCTGCGGCCCGACGGCTTCACGATCCGGACGGAGCCGGACCGCGTGGCCGCCCGCGGCGACGAGTTCCGCGCCGCGCTCGGCGAGGGCCAGCAGCTCCCGCCCCTGCGCTAGCCCCGGTATGACCCGGACGGAGCTAGCCCCGATGTGACCCGGCCGGGGCGTACGCGCTCGCCCATGACGACCAGGACGTGTACCGGATCGAGCTCGACACGGTTTCGGGGGCCATCGCCAGCGGCGCGGGGCTCCCCTTCGGGGCCGCCGACGCCATCGAGCAGGCAGCTGCCCTCCAGGCGCTCGCCAGGTCCGGCGAGATCGCCGCGCCGGTGGTGCTAGCTGACCTTGCCGCCGGGTCATAGGCGGGGCGGGGCCGTGGTGCTCCGCACGACCAGGTGGGGCGTGAGCACGACCTCACGCGGCGCCGTCCGGCCGCTCTCCAGCCGCTCCACCGCCAGCGCCACGGCCTGCGCGGCCTGCCCGCGCGCATCCTGGCTGACGCTGGTGAGGTCCACGTGGGCGAGCCGCGCCAGCGTGCTGTCGTCATACCCCACGACCGAAATCGAGCCGGGGACGGCAACGCCCAGCCGGGCGAGCGCGTCGAGGAGCCCGACGGCGCAGCGGTCATTGGACGTGATCACCGCGGTGGGCAGGGTCTCCCCGGCGGTCAGCACCGCGGCGGCGAGTATGCCCGCTTCCTCGGTGTGGTAGCCGGGGATGACCCGCAGGTGGCTGGTGAGGTCCCGTCGGCGCATGGCCTGGCGGTAGCCCCGGCGGCGGTCCGCCGCGATGGTCCCGCGGCCCCCGTCGACGAAGGCGATGTCGCGATGGCCCAGGCCGGCCAGGTGCCCGACCGCCTGGGCGACGCCCCGGTCGTCGGCGGCTCGCACCACGTCCACGGTGGCGGACGGGATCCGGCGGCCGATCACCACGACGGGAAGCTCGCTGCCGAGTGCGTTCAGCCAGCCGGCGGCTCGATCCGGCCCCAGCAGGATGAGCGCCTCGCAGCGGAAGTCGAGCAGGATCTCGGCCGCCCTCCGCTCGTCACGGGTGGGCGTCAGGGTGCTGAGCACCAGGTCGTAGCCGAGCCCGGTGGCGGCGGCGTCGAGATCGGTGACGAGCTCGGCGTGGAAGGTGTTGCGCACGTCCATCAGCACGCCGAGATGGCGGCTGCGCCGCCGGGCCAGCAGGCTGGCCATCCGGTCGGCGCGGTATCCCAGCTCCTGGGCGGCTTCGAGCACTCGCGCCCGGGTCTGCGCGCTCGGGCCCGGCTGGTTCCTGAGCACGAGCGACACCAGGCCGGAGGAGACCCCGGCCCGGGCGGCGACATCCGCCAGCCGCGGTCGTCGGCCCACCGGCCGCGCGGCCGCCGCCGCTACCCGGTCCTGCTCCGCTACCCGGTCCTGCTCCGCCACTCGCCCGCCCTCCTCACTTCCGTCGGCCGGCTTCCTCCCACTTCCGCCGCCAGCTCCCGGTCCCGATGGCATGGACCTCATCCGCTGGAACCTCCCCCTTGACACATCTTCCGGGCTCGGTTCCAATCTATTAAAGCGCTTTAAACCCCCTCCGGAAAGGAGGCGCTCCAGGGTCGGCTCAATGAAGTGCGCCCGCCAGGCCGGCGGGATGCGGGCGTCAGGTCGGCTCCGGGAGTCGCCCCAGCGTCGGCTCCGGGAGTGACCCAGGGCGGACTCCGGGAGTCGTCTCAGGACCCGCCCTCGGGAAGGAGATGCGGTGAGCAAGCCATCGATTGGAGTGGCGGTGATCGGCGCCGGGATGGCCGGCCGCGCGCACGCCAGCGGCTACCGGTCCGCGCCGGCCGTGTTCGGCACCGATCTGCCCGAGGTGAGGCTCGTCGCCATCGCCGATGTGCACGAGCCTTTCGCCGTCGACACCGCGCGGCGGTACGGCTATCAGCGCGCCGAGACGAGCTGGGAGGCCATCGCCGCGGCCGCCGACATCGACGCCGTCAGCGTGGTGGTGGCGAACAAGCTGCACCGGGAGATCGTCGAGGCGCTGCTCGACGCGGGCAAGCATGTGCTGTGCGAGAAGCCGCTCGCCCCGTCCGTGGCCGACGGCCAGGCCATGGTGGACCGGGCCGAGAAGTCCGACCGTGTCGCCGCGGTCGGCTTCACCTTCCGCCGGTCACCGGCCATCAACGCGATCCGCGAGCAGATCACCGACGGCAGCCTCGGCCCGGCCGTGCACTTCAGCGGGCGCTACTGGTGCGACTACGGCGTCAATCCCGATGCCCCCATGAGCTGGCGCTACCGGGGCGGCCCCGGGTCGGGGGCGCTGGCGGACATCGGCACCCACCTGGTCGACTTCGGCGAATTCCTGTGCGGCCCGGTGCAGAGCGTGCACGGCGCGGTTCTGAAGACCACGACCCGGGACCGTCCGGTCCCGCTGGGCACGGCGGTCGGGCACGCCGCCGGCGTGCCGGTCAGTGACGTGCGGGAGCCGGTCGAGAACGAGGACATCGCGACGTTCACCGCCGCCTTCGCGGGCGGCGCGACCGGGACGTTCTCGGTGTCCAGGGTCGCCTACGGCCTGCCGAACGCGCTCGGCTTCGAGGTGTTCTGCCAGACGCGGCGCGGCCGCCTTCGATCTCAACCGGGTCGCGGAGTTCACAATCGCCGACCAGGCGGCGGCCGGGTCGGCGAACGGGTACCGCCAGGTGCTGCATCGGGCCGGCCCACCCTTATATCACCAGGGGCCTGCCGATGGACTTTCCCAGCGTCGGCCACGGGCAGAACGACTTCTTCACCTTCCAGGCGCGGGCCTTCCTGGATGAGATCGCCGGGCTGGACCGGCTGCCGCGCTGCCCCGCGTCTGGCCGAGGGACTGCACAACCTCCGCGTGCTCGACGCCGTCGTCGCGGCCGCTGTGAGGGCCAGACCGGGCGGCCGCCCGTGTGAGCCGTGGCGGCCCCGTGACGAGCCCGCGGCAAGTCCACGAGAGGACCACGGCATCACCCACGGAGCCCGCGGCATACCACGAGAGGAACACCCATGAAGCTAGGCGCCTACACGGCGTGCCTGCACGACCGGTCCCTGCCCGAAACGCTGAAGATCCTGCGGGAACTGGGACTGGCCAGCGCCGAGATCAACGCGGGCGGGTTCATCCCGGCGCCGCACCTGCCGGTCGGGCAGCTGCTGTCCGGCGGCATGCCGCCCGGCGGAGTACCTGGGCCAGTTCGAGCAGGCCGGGATCACGCTGACCGGGCTGAACGTCAACGGCAACCCGCTGAACCCCGACCCCGAGGTGGGCCCGAAGCACGCCGAGGACCTGCGCCGGGCGATCACGCTCGCCAGCCTGCTCGGCGTCAGGCGCGTCGTGGCCATGTCCGGGCTGCCCGCCGCCCACCAGGGCGGACGGGCCGCCTCGTGGATCGTCAACCCCTGGGACAGCCAGTACCTCGACGCGCTGGACTACCAGTGGGGCGAGGTCGCCATCCCGTTCTGGAGGGACATCGAGGCGCGGGCCCGCGACGCCGACGTGAAGGTGTGCATCGAGATGCACCCGCACAACGTCGTCTTCAACCCCGGCACGCTGGAGCGGCTGGTCACCGAGATCGACGCCACCCACGTGGGCGCCGAGATGGATCCCAGCCACCTGTTCTGGCAGGGCATCGACCCGGTCGCGGCCGATCGAGCACCTGGGCGGCCTCGTGTACCACGCGGCCGCCAAGGACACCCGCATCAACGAGCAGAACTGCCGCGTCTACGGCGTGCTCGACGACCGGTTCCAGCGGGTGCCGGCGGAGGAGAACCCGGTCGGCCTGGGCGGCAAGAACACGCTGACCCGGTGGCCCGCCGACGCCTCCTGGCAGTTCGTCGCCGTCGGGCGCGGCCACGACCAGGACTTCTGGGCCCGGTTCCTGCGGGCGCTGAGCGCGGTCGATCCCGGCATCGCCGTCAACATCGAGCACGAGGACACCGAGCTGGACCAGATCGAGGGCCTGCGCCTGGCGGCGGAGAACCTGACGGCGGCAGCGGCGGCGGCCGGGATATGAGCCTCCCGCCGACCGGGCCATCAGCCTACCGGCCCCGGCCCTGCCGGCTCACTGGCCCCGACCGGCTCACCAGCTCTTACCGCTCACTGGCCCCGACCGGCTCACCAGCTCTTACCGGCTCACCAGCCGGTCAGGGTGAGGTCGAAGCTGTAGCGGGAGGCCCGGTAGATATGGTCGCCGTGCTCAACCGCCCGCCCCTGGTCGTCGTAGGCCGCGCGGACCATGGTCAGCAGCGGCGCTCCCTTGGTCTCGCCCAGCGCCCGGGCCTCGGCGGCGGTGGCGGCGCGGGCCCCGATCGACTGCTTGGCGATCCTGCAGGTTGACGCCGTTCGCGCGGAGCAGGTTGTACAGCCCCTGCGCCTCGCAGGTCCTCCGGCGCGAGGCGCAGCAGGTCGGCCGGGACGTGGTTGCGCATGAGCGCGAGCGGCTCGGCGTCGGCGAACCGGAGCCGCTCGAAGACGTAGACCTCCGTTCCCTCGGGGATGCCGAGCTCGACCGCGAGCGCGTCGGGAGCCGGTCTCGGCCGCGAAGCTGAGCACCTGCGTGCGCGGATCGCGGCTGGGCCTTGGCCAGGTCGTCGTAGAGGCTGGTCAGCTCGACCTGGCGGCGCACCTTGGCGTGGACCACCTGGGTCCCCACGCCCCGCTTGCGGACCAGCAGCCCCCGGTCGACCAGGTACTCGATGGCCCGCCGCATCGTCGGCCGGGACAGGCCGAGCCGGTCGGCCAGGTCGATCTCGTTCTCGAGCCGCGTCCCGGGCGCCAGCTCACCGGACTCGATCAGGTGCTCCAGGTGCTGTGCCACCTGGAAGTAGAGCGGGACCGGGCTGTTCCGGTCCACCTGGATGGGAGGGGCGGCACGGTTCATGGCTACCTCTCCGCCGGCCGCCACCCGGCGGTTCTACCCATTATGACACCAGATAGACGTGCTGGTTGTAGATCGATACGTAAGGATGTCTGGACATACTCTTGACCTGCTAGTAACGCAGGCGTAAAACGACAGTAACCCACAGGTACTCCAGGCAGAAGACGGAAACTCCAGGCAGGAGCTCCGATGCTCGTGAGACTCGCAGGCGGACGGCCCGCGTCCGCCCGCGCAGCGGCTCCGGCCCGCGGGGCGCCCGCGAGGGAGGCCATCGGATGAGCGCGCTCGAGGTCCTCACGATGGGCCGGGTCAGCGCCGACCTGTATCCGCTGCAGGTGGGCGTGGGGCTCGAGGACGTCCAGACCTTCGGCAAGTGGCTCGGCGGCAGCGCGACCAACGTCGCCGTGGCGGCCGCGAGGTACGGGCGGCGCACGGCCCTGATCACCCGCACCGGCGACGACCCGTTCGGCACGTTCATTCACAACGCGCTGCGGGGCTACGGCGTCGACGACCGGTACGTCACCCCGGTGCCGGGGCTGCCCACCCCGGTGGTTTTCTGCGAGATCTTCCCGCCGGATGACTTCCCGCTCTACTTCTACCGCTGGCCGAAGGCGCCGGACCTGGAGATCCGCACCGAGGAGCTGGACCTCGACGCGATCCGCTCGGCGGGCGTGTTCTGGGTGACCGGGACCGGGCTGTCCGACGAGCCGAGCCGCACCGCCACCTTCGCCGCCCTGGAGGCGCGCGGCGGCCGCGGGATCACCGTCCTCGACCTGGACTACCGGGCCATGTTCTGGCCGTCCCGGGAGGACGCCCGCCGCCAGATGCAGCGGGCGCTGCCGCACGTGAGCGTCGCGGTCGGCAACCTCGACGAGTGCGAGACGGCGGTGGGGGAGCGGGAGCCGTTGGCGGCAGCGCGGGCGCTGCACGAGTTCGGCGTCGGCCTCGCGGTCGTCAAGCAGGGCCCCAAGGGCGTGCTCGCGCACGACCGCACGATGGCGGTCGAGGTGCCGCCGGTGCCGGTCAAGGTCGTCAACGGCCTCGGCGCCGGTGACGCCTTTGGCGGGGCCCTGTGCCACGGGCTGCTGGCCGGCTGGGATCTCGAGCGGGTGATGCGCTTCGCGAACGCCGCCGGGGCCATCGTGGCGTCCCGGCTGGCCTGCTCGGACGCCATGCCGACGGCCGCCGAGGTCGAGGCTCTCCTGGCAGGAGGCACCGCATGAGGGCACCGATGCGCGAGCGGCTCCGCGCCATCCTCGACGTCCGCGCCCGGCGCCCCGAGGCCATCGCCGAGGCGGCCGCGCGGCGGAAAGCGCCGGCCAGCGCTGCTCGGCGACGACAATCAATTGTTCATCATCGCCGCCGACCACCCGGCGCGCGGCGCGCTGCGGGTGGGCGAGCGCCCCATGGCCATGGCCGACCGGGCGGAGCTGATCGACCGGCTGTCGCTCGCGCTGGGCCGGCCCGGCGTCAACGGCGTGCTCGGCACCGCGGACATCGTCGAGGACCTGCTGCTGCTGGGGGCGCTCGACGACAAGGTGGTCATCGGCTCGATGAACCGCGGCGGCCTGGCCGGGACCGTGTTCGAGATCGACGACCGGTTCACCGGGTACGACGCGGCGACGATCGCTCGGATGGGGTTCGACGGCGGCAAGATGCTGTTCCGGATCGACCCGGATGATCCCGCCACCGCCGTGACCATGGAGTCGTGCGCTCAGGCGGTCAGCGACCTCGCGGCACACGGGCTGATGGCCATGGTCGAGCCCTTCATCTCGCACCGGGTCGACGGGCGGGTGCGTAACGACCTGTCGCCGGAGGCGGTGGCCCGCTCCATCGCGGTCGCCTCGGGACTCGGCGCGACCTCGGCCTACACCTGGCTCAAGGTGCCGGTCGTCGAGCACATGGATCGGGTTCTCGCCGCATCCACGCTGCCGGCCCTGCTGCTCGGCGGGGAGGTCAGCGCCGACCAGGACGCGGCCTTCGAGGGCTGGCGGAAGGCGCTTCAGATGCCGTCGGTGCACGGGCTCGTCGTCGGCCGGACGCTGCTGTTCCCGCCGGACGACGACGTGGCCGGCGCGGTCGATGCCGCCGTCGGCCTGGTGCGGGGGTGATCAAGGTGGACGATAAGCTCTACCTGCGGCATGGATCGGCCGGCGACGGCGCCTTCTCGCTGGCGGTGACGCCCGAGCGCGCCGGATGGGCCTACGCGGCCTGCGCGTGCTGACCCTGCCCCCCGGAGCGGTCCACACGTGGGCGACCGGCGACGACGAGCTGCTCGTGCTCCCCCTCGCCGGGTCCGCGGTGGTGACCTGCGACGGCGAGACCTTCGAGCTGCAGGGGCGCCGCGATGTGTTCTCCCGGGTCAGCGACTTCAGCTACGCGCCCCGCGACGCGACCGTGACGGTGACGTCCACGGGCGGCGGCGTGTTCGCCCTTCCCTCGGCGCGGTGCACGCGCCGCCTGCCGCCGCGCTACGGGGCCGCCGGGGACGTGCCGGTCGAGCTGCGCGGCGCGGGCCAGTCCAGCCGGCAGGTGAACAACTTCTGCTCGCCCGAGGCGTTCGAGTGCGACAAGCTCATCGCCGTCGAGGTGCTCACGCCGGGCGGGAACTGGTCGTCCTACCCGCCGCACAAGCACGACGAGGTGCGCGACGGCGAGGCCGAGCTCGAGGAGATCTACTACTTCCAGACCCCCGGGCTCGCCTACCAGCGGGTCTATGGGACGGCGGCCCGGCCCATCGACGTGCTGGCCGAGGTCACCACCGGCGACGTGGTGCTGATCCCGCACGGCTGGCACGGGCCGTCGATCGCCGCCCCCGGCTACGGCCTTTACTACCTCAACGTGATGGCCGGGCCGGCCGACGAGCGCGCCTGGCTGTTCTGCGACGACCCGGCGCACGCCTGGGTCCGCGGCACCTGGCGCGATCAGCAGATCGACCCGCGGCTGCCGCTGACGTCCGCGGCGGGCAAGGAGGGTGACAGCGTGAGTACCGTACGCCTCACCGTCGCCCAGGCGCTGGTCCGGTTCCTCGCCGCCCAGCGGTCCGAGCGCGACGGCACCGAGCAGCGGCTCTTCGCCGGCTGCTTCGGCATCTTCGGGCACGGCAACGTGGCGGGCGTCGCCCAGGCGCTGCTCGAGGCGCACGCGACCGGCTCGGCGGACCTGCGGTACTACCTGGCCCGCAACGAGCAGGCCATGGTGCACGCCTCGGTCGGCTTCGCCCGGATGAGGAACCGGCTGCAGGCCTTCGCCTGCACCGCCTCCATCGGCCCGGGCTCGACCAACATGGTGACCGGCGCCGCGCTCGCGACGATCAACCGCATCCCGGTGCTGCTGCTGCCCAGCGACTTCTTCGCCACCCGGGTGGCCAACCCGGTCCTGCAGGAGCTCGAGGACCCGCGGTCCCACGACGTTTCGGTCAACGACGCGTTCCGGCCGGTGTCGCGCTACTGGGACCGGGTCAACCGGCCGGAGCAACTGCCGTCGGCGCTGCTCGCCGCGATGCGCGTGCTCACCGACCCGGCCGAGACCGGCGCGGTGACGCTCGCTCTCCCGCAGGACGTGCAGGCGGAGGCGTACGACTGGCCGGAGGAGCTGTTCCGGCCGCGGGTCTGGCACGTGCCGCGCCCGGTGCCCGAGCCCGCCGCCCTGGCCCGCGCGGCCGAGGTGCTGCGGTCGGCGCGCATGCCGCTGATCGTGGCCGGCGGCGGCGTCATCTACTCCGAGGCCGCCGGCGCGCTGCGCCGCTTCGCGGAGGAGACGGGCATCCCGGTGGCCGACACCCAGGCGGGCAAGGGCGCGCTGGCCTGGGATCACCCGTGCGCCGTCGGCGGCGTCGGCGCCACCGGCTCACCCGTCGCAAACGCGCTGGCCCGCGAGGCCGACGTGGTGCTCGGCATCGGCACCCGCTACAGCGACTTCACCACCGCCTCCCGCACCGCCTTCGCCCATCCCGGCGTCCGGTTCGTCAACCTCAACGTCGCGGCGTTCGACGTCGGGAAGCACGCGGGCGTCCCTCTGGTCGCCGACGCCCGGGCCGGGCTGGAGGCGCTGGCCGGGCTGATGCGCGGCTACCGGGCCGACGGCGCGTACACCACGCGCGCGCAGGAGCTGGGCGCCAACTGGCGGCAGGTGGTGGACCGCGCCTACCACCTCGGCCACGGGCCGCTCCCGGCTCAGACCGAGATCCTCGGCGCGCTCAACGAGTTCATGGACGAGCGGGACGTCGTGGTCCAGGCGGCCGGGAGCATGCCCGGGGACCTGCAGATGCTGTGGCGCGCCCGCGACCCCAAGCAGTACCACGTCGAGTACGGCTACTCGTGCATGGGGTACGAGATCGCCGGCGGCCTGGGCGCGAAACTGGCCGACCCGGAGCGCGAGGTGTTCGTCCTGGTCGGCGACGGGTCCTACCTGATGATGGCGCAGGAGATCGTCACCGCGGTCGCCGAGCGGATCAAGCTGAACATCATCATCGTGGACAACCGCGGCTTCGCCTCGATCGGCTCGCTCTCGGAGTCGCTGGGCTCGCAGCGGTTCGGCACCAGTTACCGCTACCGCGACCCCAAGAGCGGCCTGCTCGACGGCGACGTCCTCCCCGTCGACCTCGCGGCGAACGCGGCCAGCCTCGGTGCCGACGTGCTACGGGCCCGCACCGTCGCGGAGTTCCGGGACGGCCTGGCGCGGGCCAGGGCATCGGACCGGACCACCGTTGTGTATGTCGAAACAGATCCGCTTGCGCCGGTCCCGTCCGCCGAGAGCTGGTGGGACGTCCCGGTGTCCGAAACCTCCACGCTCGAGAGCACCCAGAAGGCGCGCGCGGCGTACGAGGCGGCCAAACGCCGCCAGCGACCCTATCTCTAAGTCCCAGGAGTCAGGCACGTCCCCATGCCAGAGGAGGCATCGTACATGTCGAGATCCAGAAGCAGGGTGCTGGCCACAGCGCTCATCGCATTCGTCGCCCTCGTCCTCGCCGCCTGCAGCAGCACCGGCGGGAAGGCTGCGCAGCAGGCGGGGTCAGGCCTCGCGGCGGGCAAGGCCAGCACCCGCACTACACGTTCGCCATGATCACGCACGCCGCGCCGGGCGACACCTTCTGGGACATCATCCGGAAGGGCGAGGCCGCCGCGGCCGCCAAGGACAACGTGACCGTCAACTACTCCAACAACGATGACCCCACCAAGCAGGCCACCCTGATCCAGGACGCGATCAACAGCAAGGTGGACGGCATCGCGGTCACCGACCCCGACCCGCAGGCCATCTGCCCGTCGATCAAGAAGGCCGTGGCCGCCGGGATTCCAGTGGTCATGTTCAACGCAGGCGTCACCAACTGGCAGCAGTGCGGCGGGATGTCCTACTTCGGGCAGGACGAGACGATCGCCGGGATCGCGGCGGGCAAGCGCCTCGCGTCCGAGGGCGCCAAGAAGGTGCTGTGCGTCCTGCAGGCGCAGGGCCAGGTCCAGCTCGAGGCCCGGTGCGCCGGGGTGAAGCAGGGCCTCGGCTCCGCGGGCACGATGGAGAAGCTCTACGTGGACGGCACCAACAACTCCGCGATGCTGTCGTCCATGTCGGCCAAGCTCAGCCAGGACAAGAGCATCGACCATGTGATCACCCTGGGCGCGCCCGTCGCCCTGGTCGCGCTCCAGGCCGTCAGCCAGGCGAACAGCAGCGCCAAGGTGGTCACGTTCGACACCAACCCGGCACTGGTCCAGAAGATCAAGTCGGGCCAGGAATTACTCACTATTTTGCCGTTAGCTGCGCTAACGGCAAGCAGCGAGACCAAACTGTAGCTAACGGGGTTGCAGAGTCGGCCCGGGGCCGGCTGGCTCCGCCGCACCTTCTGGGTCCGGCCGATTTGTCCTGGGGTGGGTGCTCATGGATGATCAAGAACGTCCGACTGGTGCCTGGACGGCCTGGGCCGTGGTGACGATGCCTGCGGAAATTGACATGGCCAATGCCCGGCGACTCGGCGAGGAGCTGGGCTTAGCCTTCGTTTCCGGCACCTCTGTCGTGATCGCGGACCTGACGGCTACCACCTTTTGTGACTCATCCGGCGTGAAGATGTTCGTGTCTGCCCATATGCAGGCCGTCATGAACAACGCCGAAATGCGGCTGGCAGTACCTTCCATCGCCGTGCGGCGCATCTTTGCCCTGACAGGGCTTGATCGCCTGATGTCGGTTTACCCGAGCCTGGGCGCAGCGCTGACGGACCCAGGGCCGCCGTAGCCGGCACGATGCGGCTGACGATGTCCTGACGGGCGCATCCGCGCCACTGGCGCTGTTTCCTGGCGGCGGCCACTTGATCCCGGGCCGTGCCGGCAGCTAGCCAGCGGCCCGTTGCGGCTGCCAAAGGGCGCGACGGCCAAACTGCTTCCCGCGCCATGCTGCGGCGGAGGTGCGCAGGGAGGTCTCGAAGACCGCCTCCCGGCGGTGGTAGTCCATCAGGTTCCCTCCCATCACGGCGAGATCTTCGGGCCCCGGAGTCAGCACCGTGACCCGGATGCCGCTGTCCTGCAGCAGCGCCACCTCGCTCATGAGTGCCTGGGTCATCTTGCGCCTGATGTACCGCTCACAGCGTTCACTCAGTCCGCGTGGGGAGTCCGTCTCCAGGCTGGCCGCTGGGGCCAGGACGTATGCCTGCTCCAGGCCGCTGAGGGCCAGCAGGTCGGCGTTCGTGCCGGAATGCACACCGCCGTCAACATAGCGGCGGCCGCCAATGACCGTGGGCCGGTACCAGACGGGGACCGAGCACGAGGCCGCCACCGCGTCCGGCAGGGTGGCCGGTGGGGCGTCACCGCGGCCGAACACGACGCGCCGGCCCGAGTCATAGTCCACCGCGATGATCCAGGTCCGCCCGCTGGCGGTCCAGCCCATGGCCGGGTGGCGGACCGGCGGCCGGCGTCGGCCGCCGGTGCCGCCGGGTGACCGGCCGTTGGACCTTCCCGGCCCGGCCTGCCGGTGCCGCGCGGCACGCTGGCCGTCGTGCGCCAGCAGGCCGCTGACCACGGTGCGCAGCATGGTGTGCTCGGCCCGTCCCTGCGGCAGGCAGGCAGCGGCCGTCACCCAGGGATGCACCTGCCACGGTGGGCAGAGCGCCTTGAGGATGAGGCGCGGCGAGCCCACCCGCCATGAGGGCCACGGCGGGCAGGTGGGGCAGTCGAGATGGGGTGCGCACAGCGCGCTAAGCACGCCAGCTGGGGCGCCGCGCTGATGCGCCACCAGTTCGTCCACGCCAAGACCGCAGCGCAGCGCGGCCACGAGCATGCTGCCGGCACTGGTGCCGACCAGGAGGTCGGCCTCGCCCAAACTGCCCGGCAGCCTCGCCTGGACGGCGGCGAGCGCGCCCGTCATCCAGGCGGCGCCCAGCACGCCGCCGGCGCCGAGCACCACGCCGTACCCCCGGCGCCGACGGCGCGACCGCCGCGAACCCGCCATCTACGACGGCACCTCGCCGGCGTGCCCGGCCGCCTTCACGCCGCCCTCGGCGGGCTCACGACCGGCCGTATCCAAGGTGCCGCAGGCCGGATCGAAGGCGGCGGCGATGATCGCGGTGATCCGATCCTCCATCTCCACCCTGGGCAGCTCGACACCGGCGCTGAGCAGGTAGTTCACGCGCTCGAGCATCATCAGGCAGGCCAGGGCGTTCAGGTGCGCCCGGCAGGCGGACGCGCCCGTCCCGCGGCCACCGGTTCCGGCCGTCATGCCCAGCCCGACCACGTCGGCCAGGCGCAGCCGGTGCTTGAGGCCGTCCTCCCAGACGCCACGGCCGACCACGTCGGCCTGGCTCAGGATCCGGATCACCGCGGCATGGGCCTGGTACGTATCGCAGAACGCCCTGACCCATCCCCGCAGCGCAGCCCGGCCCGCCGCGTTGGGCGTCACCACGGGGAACTCGTCGGTAATCCTGTCCATGGCCTGCAGCGCCTCCTGCGCCAGCAGCCCAAAGAAGTCATCCTTATTGGCGAAATACAGATAGAAGGTGCCGTGCGAGGCGTCCGCCCGGCGGGCGATGTCGTCCACCGTCACCGCCTCGAAGCCCCGTTCATCGAACTCCGCGCGTCCCGCCGCCAGCAGCCTGGCGACGGTGCCCTGGCCGGGCGCCCGGACGGCGCGCTCATGTGCTGCCCTGGCGGCCCGCGTTCGCGGCTGGCACCGCCCGGTGCCCGATGGCCGCCGTCTCACCAGACCGTCCACCAGCGCTCCCATCGGCCATCATCATTGAACGGTTGTCCCCCATCATTGGGGCGGGCTACCCGCCATCCATTGCTTTATGCAACGTTCTCTCTGGCTTCCCGTTGACGTCATGCCGCGCGGGCCTCCCTTCCCCGCTCCGGCTGGCCGTCTTCGCGGGCCGCCTGTGCGCCGCTGGTGGCGGGAGATCTGGCCAGGATGACGGCGGCGGCGCTCATCGCCGCGCCACAGATGGCGGCGGCGGCGAGCCAGGACCCCCTGCGCGTCGTCTCCTGGAACACGGCCACCCCCCAGGCGATTGACACATAGGGGTCGGCCAGCGTCACGCCGGGCTGCGCCGCGGCCAGCCGCCCGGCATTGATCGCATTCTGGTCCATCCAGAACGCCAGCAGGCCCGCCACGCCGGCCGCGTACAGCTGCCACGTCGTCAGGGCGGCGGCGATGCCGCCGGAGGAGAACTCGGCCGTCATCCCCTTGATCAGGGCGGCGGCGAGTCCGAAGGCCGTTCCGGCGCCGATCCCGAGCAGGCCCGCCGCCCCGGCGACCGTGCGCGGTGGCCGAGCCAGAACGTCACCCCGACCAGTGCCGCCGTGGCCGCGACGGCAGCCAGCCAGACCGGCCACCCGATACCCGTTCCCCGCCCGCCCCGGGGGTCCAGGAAGGCGATCAGGCCGACCGTCCCCGCGGTCATCACGACGATGGCCATCCACTCCCGGCGCCCGAGCCGGCCACCGAGGAAGAAGCGGGCGCCGATCAGCGTCAGTGGAAGCTCGAGGACCAGCAGCGGCTCGACCGCCGCCAGGGTGCCCAGGCCCAGCCCGGCCGCCTGGAAGAGGAACGAGGCCAGCATCGTCGCGAGGCTGGCGAGCCACAGCGGTTTGCGCAGGAGGCCCGTGATCAGCTGGAGTGAGAACTCCAGCCGCCGGCTGACGGTGCGGTTCGCCGACCGCTGCATGACGTTCGTGGCGGCATTCGCCGCGGCGGCAAGGCAGCCAAAGGCGTAAGCGAGAAGGGTCACCTGGCGCGTCTACCGTGAAACCGGCCGGAGGGACGGCAGCGGTCGGCTTGGGCGGCGCCGCGGCTGGCTGCTCACCCCCATGGCTAGTTTCCTTCCCCGTGCCTGGCGTGAGGGGGCGGGGCTGAATGCCGGGGGCCGCCGACCGCGGACCGGCACGCGGCAAAGCCGCAGGCGGCGGCGTGGCGCACGGCGCGCCCGCAAGCCATGATGGCGCGACCGGCCAGGCAGACGGCGGCCCACGCGGCGCGGGCCAGCGTGCGCACGGCGCGCGGAAGCCGGGGCTTTATCCGCTCCCGGGCTGGCATCTGCTCACCCGCGGTGAGCGCGGCGAAGATGGTCAGCATGGCGGACAGATGCGCGTCTGATGCGTGGAGTGCCTGGGCTATCTGCCGCAGGCGGTGCTGCTGACGGTAGGGAAGGCTCATTTGGCGTCCTCCATGGCCTGGTTGTGCTGCCGTATGCGGGCCAGGGGCACTGGCTCCGGCGGGTCAGTGAGCGCCACCAGTGACCGGGCCCGCTCGTGACGGCACCGGCCGCCTACCCAGCTTTTATTGGCTCATGCAACGTTCTTGCATCAAGCGGCCCGCGGAGGATCCCGCCAGCCAGGCAACGGGAGTAAGAATGAAGCGTGGCCGACCCCGCAGATGACCTCACGCTGGACGAGGATGTGGCGGCGGTCACCTCCGCCGTGCTCACCGCATCCCGCCTGCTGGTCGCAGTCTCCCTGCAGTCACTGCCGGCCGCTCATGAGCGGGTGACCCTGCCGCAGTTCCGCATGCTCGTTCTGCTGGCCGGCCACGGCGAGACGAACCTGGTGACGCTGGCCGAGCGCTTGATGGTCAACCCGTCCACCGCCCTGCGGATGGTGGACCGGCTCGCGGACAGGGGTCTTGTCAGCCGCCGGGTGAACCCGGAGAGCCGCCGCGAGGTCCTGCTGCGGCTGACCTCGCCGGGGCGGCGGATCGTCGATGAGGTCACCGCCCGGCGGCAGGAACTGATAACGGCCGTCGTCATCAAGATGACCGCCAGGGATCGGGCCGGCCTGGTCAAAGCGTTCCGGGCCTTTGCGGCGGCCGGCGCTGAGCCGTCGGCGGAGCCGGGGGAGCGAGAGCGGGACCGGGTCCCCCTTGGCTGGGACTGAGCCCGCCGGCCGGTTCTGGGCCGCCTGACCCGGGAGGTGGGCGCCTGCCTGAGGGTGCCCAAACTGCGACCCGACGTTTGGAGCGCCCACGGCGGGTATATCGCACCACGATATAGCCTGGCCGGCTCGCAGAGACAGGACGAGGCCAGCAGGGACGCGTTGAGGCCCGCAAGTACGGCTGAGAGCCCGCAGAGACGGGGTGAAGCCCGCAAGTACGGGTGAAAGCCCGCAGAGACGGGGTGAAGCCCGCGGGTACGGGTCAAGGAGGTGTGCCGATGGCGGTGGTCACAGCCAGCAAGGCCCATGGGGGGCGGGTTACAGACCGGGGCCGCCTGGCCAGGGACCTGGCCAAGGTGGTGGAGGGCGAGGTGCGGTTCGACCCGGGGTCGCAGGCGCTGTATGCCAACGATGCCTCGATCTACCGTCAGGTGCCCATCGGGGTCGTCATCCCCCGGCATGCGCGGGACGTGCTGGCCGCGCTCGAGGTCTGCCGCAATCACGAGGTGCCGGTGCTGGGCCGCGGCTGCGGGACCGGGCTGGCCGGGCAGAGCGTGAACGCCGCCGTCGTGTTCGACTTCTCCAAGTACATGAACAAGATCGTCAGCCTGGATCCCGGCGGCGGACCGCACGGGTGCAGCCCGGGCGTGATCTGCGACCAGCTGCGGGGCGCCGCGTCCGCCCATGGCCTGACGTTCGCGGTGGACCCGGCCACCCACGACCGCTGCACCCTCGGCGGGATGATCGGCAATAACTCCTGCGGCACCCATTCGGTGATGGGCGGCAAAACCGTCGACAACGTGGTCGAGCTCGACGTGGTCACCTACGACGGCACCCGGATGACCGTCGGCCCGACGAGCGACGAGCAGTACCAGCGGATCGTCCGTGGCGGCGGCAGGCAGGCCGAGATCTACCGCGCGCTGGCCGGCCTCGGCGACGCCTACGAGCCGCTGATCCGGGAGCGTTATCCCCAGGTCCCGCGCCGCGTCTCCGGCTACAACCTCGGCGACCTGCTCCCAGACTCCGGCTTCAACGTCGCCAGGGCCCTGGTGGGCAGCGAGTCCACGTGCGTGCTGGTGCTGGAGGCGACGGTCCGGCTGCTGCCGGACCCGCCAGCACCACGCGCTGCTGGTGGTCGGCTACCCCGACGCCGCCGTGGCGGCCGATCACGTTACCGAGCTGCTCGGCACCGAGGGCCTGATCGGCCTGGAGTGCTTCGACGCCGGCGTCCTGGACAACCTGGCCAAGCACGGCGAGCACATCCCCGGCATGGACGAGCTGCCTGACGGCGGGGCGTGGCTGCTGGCCGAGTACGGCGCCGAGGCCCAGGACGAGGCGAACGGCCTGGTGGAGGCGGCGCGCGGGCAGGTGGGCGCGGGCAACCCCAAGCTGTTCGAGGACGCGCAGGGCCAGGACAGAGGTCTGGGAGGTCCGGCGCAGCACGATCGAGTACACCCGTATCCCGGGCGAGCATGCCGGTCTCGCCGGGCTGGGAGGACGCCGCCGTCCCACCGGAGCGGCTGGGCGGCTACATCCGCGACTACTGCGCGCTGGTGGCCAAGCACGGGTACCACACGGTCCTGTTCGGCCACTTCGGCCAGGGCTGCATGCACAACCGGCTCGACCTCGACCTGGAGACGGCGGACGCGGTCGAGAACTTCGCGGCCTTCCTGGAGGAGGCCGGGGACCTGGTCGTGCGCTACGGCGGCTCGCTGTCCGGCGAGCACGGGGACGGCCAGCTCCGCGCCAACCAGCTGGTCAAGATGTACGGCCCGGAGCTGGTCCGCGGCTTCGCCGAGTTCAAGCAGATCTTCGACCCGGCCGGGCGGATGAACCCGGGCAAGGTCGTCGCTCCCTACCACCCCACGCAGAACCTGCGGCAGGGGCCCGATTACCAGCCACGGCAGGTCGACCACGCACTTCGCGCTATCCCGGCGACGAGCGGGGGTTCGCCGACGCGGTCAACCGCTGCTTCGGCATCGGCAAGTGCCGCCATCCCGCCGGGCGGCACCATGTGCCCGAGCTTCATGGTCACCCGGGAGGAGAAGCACTCCACCCGGGGGCGCGCCCGGCTGCTGTTCGAGATGATGAGCGGGCACCTGGCCAGGCGGCGGGTGGCGCGACCCGCACGTCAAGGAAGCCCTCGACCTGTGCCTGTCGTGCAAGGGCTGCAAGGGCGACTGCCCCGTGTCGGTGGACATGGCCACCTACAAGGCGGAGTTCCTGGCCCACTATTACGCGCGCCGGATCCGCCCGCGGCAGGCGTACGCGCTGGGCCTGATCCCGTGGTGGGCCAGGCTCGCGTCGCATGCGCCGGGACTGGTGAACGCGGCCCTGGCCGCGCCAGGTGCCGGCCAGATCGGAAAGATTGCCGCCGGGGTGGAGCGGAGCCGCACGGCGCCCGCGTTCGCCGCCAGGTCGTTTCGCGCCTGGTTCTCGGGCCATCGCGGGCCGGACACGGGAAAGCCGGTGCTGCTGTGGCCAGACACGTTCACCAATTACTTCACGCCCGAGGTGGGGATCGCCGCGGTCGAGGTGCTGGAGGGCGCCGGGTACCGGGTGCAGATCCCGGACGGCCGCTCTGCTGCGGGCGGCCGCTGTATGACTACGGGATGCTGCCCACCGCCAAGCGCTGGCTGCGGAGGATTCTCGCCGACCTGCACGGCCCCGCCGAGGCGGGGGTGCCGCTGATCGGGCTGGAGCCCAGCTGCCTGGCGGTGTTCCGGGACGAGCTGCCGAACATGTTCCCGGCCGACGCCACCGCGGCCCGGCTGGCGCGGCAGAGCGTGACCCTCGGAGAGTTCCTCGGCGACAGTGGCTACGTGCCGCCCCGCCTGGACCGCGAGGCGCTGGTGCAGGTGCACTGCCACCACGGTGCTGTGCTCACCTACGGTTCCGAGCGGCAACTGCTGGAACAGATGGGGCTGCGCCTGAGCATCCCCGACTCCGGCTGCTGCGGCATGGCGGGCAGCTTCGGTTACGAGCGCGGCCAGCGCTATCAGGTATCGCGCGACTGCGGGGAGCGGGTCATTCTCCCCGCGGTGCGGGACGCCCCCAACGACACCCTGATCATCGCGGACGGGTTCAGCTGCCGCGAGCAGATCGCCCAGGCCACTGACCGCCGCCCGCTGCACCTGGCCCAGGTTCTGAGCCTGGCGGGCGGCACCGAGCCGGGTGGCCCGTTTCCCGAGCGCGCGGCCTGGCAGGAACCGCCGCGCGCGAATGCCCTGCTGGCGGCCACCGGGCTGGCGGCCACCGGGCTGGCCGCCGGAGCGGCCGCGCTAGCACTACGCCGATTCGCAGGAGGGACCAATGGCTGACCAGACCGCCTCAGATGTTCTCGCCGACCGCCTCATCGACTGGGGCGTGGACACCATCTTCGGGCTGCCGGGCGACGGCATCAACGGCTTCATGGACGCGCTGCGCACCCGGCACGACCGGCTCCGCTATATCCACGTCCGGCATGAGGAAGTCGCCGCGATGGCGGCCGTGGGATACGCCAAGTTCACCGGCAAGCTGGGGGTCTGCTTCGCCACCTCCGGGCCCGGAGCGGTGCACCTGATGAACGGGCTGCTCGACGCCAAGGTGGAGCAGGCGCCGCTGCTGGCCATCACCGGCATGACCTATCACGACCTGATCGGCACGTCGTATCTCCAGGACATCGACACCGACTACCTGATGAACGACCTCGCCCTGTATAACCAGCGGATCATGGGCCCGCAGCACGTCATGAACGTGGTGGACTTCGCCTGCCGGACCGCGCTGTCCCAGCGCGGGCCCGCGCACATCGCCTTCCCGATCGACTACCAGGCCGCCCCGGCCGACAGCGGCACCCGGTTCGCGCGCAACGTGCCCGGCCACACCTCCACCGCGTTCCAGCTCCCCGTCCGGGTTCCCGAGCGGCCCTTGCTGCAGCGGGCCGCCGACGCCCTGTCGGGCAAAGCCAAGATCGCGATCCTGGCCGGCGCGGGTGCCCGCGGCGCGGGCGCCGAACTGGAAGAGGTCGCCGACAAGCTCGGTGCCCCGATCATCAAGGCCCAGCTCGGCAAGGATTGCGTGCCCGACGACAGCCCCTTCACCACCGGCCCCATCGGGCTCGTCGGCAGCCGCCCGTCGGAGGAGGCGCTGGACGAGTGCGAGGCGCTGCTGATCGTGGGCTCCACCATGCCCTACATCGAGTACTACCCCGCGCCGGGGCAGGCCGTGTGCGTGCAGATCGACGACAAGCCGGAGCGGATCGGCCTGCGTTACCCCGCCGACGTCGGGCTCTGCGGCGACGCCGCGGGCACGCTGCGGGAACTGCTGCCGCTGCTGGCCCGCAACGACGACCGCGCGTTCCTGGAAAAGGCGCAGGAGGGCATGCGCTCCTGGTGGGAGCTGATGGAGCAGCGCGGCACCAGCACCGATGAGCCCATGCACCCGCAGGTGCCCGCCTGGGCGCTCAACGACACGCTGGCCGATGACGCCGTCGTCTGCGGCGACTCCGGAACCGTCACCACCTGGGCCGCCCGCCAGATCAAGACCCGCCGCGGCCAGCTGTTCTCCTTCAGCGGGACCAACTGCTCCATGGCCGCCGGCCTGCCCTACGCCATCGGCGCCCAGGCCGCCTACCCGGGCCGGCAGGTGGTGGTCTTCACCGGCGACGGGTCGGCGACCATGCAGCTCGGCGACTTCCTCACGTGCGTCCAGCACGACCTGCCCATCAAGGTCATCGTGATCAGCAACAACACGCTCGGGCTGATCAAATGGGAGCAGATGGTGTTCCTCGGCAACCCCGAATACGGCGTCAACATGGCTCCCTTCGACTTCGTGAAGTTTGCCGAGGCCTGCGGCGCCCGCGGCGTCAGGATCGAGGACCCGAAGCGATGCCGCCAGCAGATCGCCGAAGCGCTCGCCTGGGACGGCCCGGTGATCATTGAATGCATAACGGATGAACATGAACCGCCGTATCCCGCGAAAGTGAAGCGCGACCAGGCGCAGAAGCTGGTGGCCGCGCTGCGGCATGGCACCCCGAACCGCCGGCGGATTGCCCTGCAAATGGTCAAGGACATGCTGGACGAGTCAACGTTCGAGGCCAGCCCGGCCCACTCCATCCCCGGGCCCCTGGGCAAGGGCGCGGCCAGGATCGCGGACAGGCTCCAGCGCGACGGGTGAGCTTTCTGTCCGGTCGGATGAACTGGCCGGCAAACGCCGGAGCGCACCAACCGCGTCACCACGCCCGGCCGTCCTGGACGTGCCGGGCTCGATGGCGCCGGGCTCGATGGGTGCCGCTCAGGACCCGAGGTCGATCAGCGCGAGGCCAACGTCCGGCCGGTCGGTCTTGCGCAACTCGGCGGGCGTCCCGCGGATGATCACCTCGAGGGTGGGCCAGACCTGGCCGTTCAGCAGGTGGCCGCCGCGGGTGCTGCCATCGGCCAGGCCGAGGACGGCGTGCAGGTGCGGCTGCGGCCCGTCGCTGCCGACCGCGATGTCGCCCACCAGCGACAGCACCTCGCACTGCTGCTGGACCTCGATCGGCCGGTACTGCCGGGCGTGCCGGTCGAACCAGCCGACGGTTGCCCGCTCGAACGCCCCGATGGCGGTGACCTGGGCGGCCGTGACGTTCTGCTCGCGCGCGAAGCCGGTGATCCCGGCAACGGCCTCGTCTCCGGGATCGAGCACGAGGACGTAGGTGGGGGCGGCCGCCGAGTCGATGATCTTAGAGCGCATCCTTGTCTCCATCCGTCACGGGGCCGGGGGTGTCATCCCGACGGGCAGGGCAGCGTGTCGGCGAGCGGCAGGGTCAGGTCAACGACGGAGTGGCTGGCGAGCAGGCCGGCCAGCAGCGCGCCAACGTCCTCGGTCTGCGTCTGGCTCACCGGCGCCACCACCTGATCACTGCGGCCGCGGCCAGGGCGGACGCGCCCGCGGCCGCGGCGAGGGTGAGGAGCCTGACTCCGGCCGGGGGCGGGGCGGGCCGGGGCGCACAGCGCCGTTCTGCATGCTCGGCCGGCAGCCCGCTCCCGGCGGCCAGCAGCTCGGACAGGTGCATCGCCTCCCGGCCGCCGCTGTCCAGCTCGTGAATCTGGGTGCGGCAGCTGAACCCGTCGGCGAGCACCACCGCCTCCGCCGGCGCCTCGCGCAGCCGCGGCAGCAGCACACGCTCGGCGCAGGCCTCGCTCACCCCGGCGTGGCCCGGCTGGAAGCCGAAGTTGCCGGCCAGGCCGCAGCAGCCCGACTCCAGGTGCTCCGCCTGGGCGCCCGCCGCCTGCAGCAGCCGGCCGTCGGCGTCCCAGCCCATCACCGCGTGCTGGTGGCAGTGCACCTGGGCCAGGACCTGGCGGTGCACCGCAGGTGGCTGCCAGCCCGGGGTGTGCTGGGTCAGCAGCTCGGCGAGCGTCACCACGTGATCGCGCAGCCGCAGCACGTCCTGGTCGTCGGGGAACAACTCGGCCGCGTCGGCGCGGAACACGGCTGTGCAGCTCGGCTCGAGCCCGACGACCAGGCCGCCCGACCGGACGTGCCCGGCGAGCCTTTCCACGGTCCGCTGCAGCACCCGCTTGCCGGTGGCCAGCTGGCCGGTTGAGATCCAGGTCAGCCCGCAGCACAGCGGGCCGTCGGGGATCTCCACCCGCCAGCCCGCCGCCTCGAGCACCTCGACGGCCGCCTCCCCGACGTGCGGATGCAGGTGATTGCTGAAGGTGTCCGGCCAGAGCAGGACCGTGCCCAGCCGCCCGTCGCCGCGCGGGCCGCGGTCGGCGTACCACTGCTGCAGGCTGGTCCCGGCGAACAGCGGCATCTCCCGCGGCTCGACACCGGCGGCCAGGGCGGCGGCGCGGTGCAGCAGCGGCGTGTGGGTGAGCGCGTTGACGATCCCGGCCAGCCGCAGGCGGGAGACCAGGGCGGCCATCGCCGGCAGCCAGCCGAGCGTCAGGTCGCTGCGGGGGCGGCGCCACTGACGGCCCTGCCAGTGGTGGGCGAGGAACTCGGCCTTGTAGGTGGCCATGTCAACGTCCGCCGGGCAATCCTTCTTGCATCCCTTGCAGGCCAGGCACAAATCCAGCGCGTCCCGCACCGCCTCCGACCGCCAGCCGTCGCTGACCGGCGAGTCGCCGTGGCCGTTCAGCATCTCGAACAGCAGCCGCGCCCGGCCGCGGGTGGAATGCTCCTCCTCGAGGGTCACCTGGTAGGAGGGGCACATCACCGCGCCGCCCTTGTGCGTGTGCTGGCGGCACTTGCCGACGCCGACGCAGCGGTTGGCGGCCTGGGCGAACGACCCCCCGTCGTGCGGGTAGCGGAAGAACAGGTCCTGCGGCGTGGCCGGCGCCCAGCCGCCGCCGAGCCGCAGGTGCTGGTCGAGGCGCGCCGGGTGCACCACCTTGCCCGGGTTCATCGTGTTGCCCGGGTCGAAGATCGCCTTGACCTCCTCGAACGCGTGCACCAGTTCTTGACCGAACATCTTGGCCAGCAGCTCGCCGCGCGACTGGCCGTCGCCGTGTTCGCCGGACAGCGAGCCGCCGTGCGCCACGACCAGGTCGGCCGCGCGCTCCATGAACCGCCGGTACTTGGCAACGCCTTCGGTGCTGTACAGGTCGAACGGGATACGGGTGTGCACGCAGCCCTGGCCGAAGTGCCCGTACAGGCTGGGCATCAGGTCGCTGCTGTAACCGAACTCGCCGTACAGCTTGTTCAGGTCCCGCAGGTAGTCGCCGAGCGCCTCCGGCCCGACCGCCGAGTCCTCCCAGCCCTCGAACGTGTCCGGCTGGCCCGGTACGTGCGCGCTGGCGCCCAGGCCCGCCTCCCTGGCCTGCCAGAGTTCGTCCTCGCGCTCGGGCTCGTCGAGGAACTTCACGTCCGGGTCGTGTTCGGTGTCGTGCAGCGCGTCCAGCATCTGCTCCGCCGCCTGGTCAACCTCCTCCCGGCTGTCGCCGCCGAACTGCACCATCAGGTACGCGGTGCCCTTGGGCAGCTCCTGCAGCGCCTTGGCGTTCATGTGCTTGGCCTGCTGGTCGTGGATCAGCCGGTCGTCCAGGCCCTCGAGCGCGATCGGCTGGTGCGGGAGGATGGCCGGCACCGCGTCGGCGGCCTTGTCGATGGTGGGATAGCCGAGCACGACCAGGCTTCGCTCGGCCAGCACCGGGACCAGTTTCAGCTCGGCCCGCAGCACCGTGACCAGGGTGGACTCGCTGCCGACCAGCAGCCCGGCGACGTCGAAGCCGTGCTCGGGCAGCAGCGAGTCCAGGTTGTAGCCGGAGACCCGGCGCGGGATGTCCGGGTAGCGCTCGCGGATCTGGTCCGCGTAGGTGTCGCTGAGGCGGCGGAGGCGGCGGTAGATCTCGGCCCGCCGGTCGCCGCGCCGCTCGATCTCGGCGTACTCGTCGTCGCTGGTCGGGCCGCACCAGAACCTGGTGCCGTCGTAGAGGAGCACCTCCAGGCCGGCGATGTTGTCGACGACCTTCCCGGTGCGCTGCGCGGTCGCGCCGCACGAGTTGTTGCCGATCATCCCGCCCAGGGTGCAGTTCATGTGTGTCGCGGGCTCCGGGCCGAAGCGCAGGCCGGTGGTGGACAGCCGCTGGTTGAGCACGTCCAGGACGATGCCCGGCTCGACCAGGCAGGTGCGCGCGGCCTTGTCCACCGAGAGCAGGCGGTTGCAGTACTTGGACCAGTCCAGCACGACCGCGGTGTTGGTGCACTGCCCGGCCAGGCTGGTCCCGCCGCCCCGGGACAGGACCGGCGCGCCGTGCGCGCGGCACACCGCCACCGCCTCGGCGGCCGCCTCGACCGTGCGCGGCACGACCACCCCGATCGGCACCTGCCGGAAGTTCGAGCCGTCGGTGGAGTACGCGGCCCGGCTGCCGGCGTCGAACCTGACCTCACCGTCCACGCGGTCGAGCAGGTCACGCTGGAGCTGCGCCGGGTCCGGCGGGCTCGCCGGCAGTGTGCTGGGTGCTGATGCGGTGGTCTTCATCGCGTCTGGCCAGCCTCCTCGCTGAGTTACACGCCCGCCTCTTTCCGGTGACGCGGTCGTGCGCCCGCTACCCCTCAGCGCGCGCTCCTATCGTGGCCTGACTTATTTCATCAGGATGAGGCCGTGCCGGGCGGGCTACGCGGAGGGCGGCCGGCGCCCGGCGGGCGGGAAGCGGGCCATCTCCTCAAGATCGGCGAGGTCCATGTGGTTGCGGATGTAACGGCGTGAGGCGTCGTAGGCCGGGGCGAAGTCCCACGGGGCCGGTGTGCCCATGGCGAGCGCCTCCCTGACGGCCATCCGACGCCGCTGGCTCTGGCGGACCTCGCTGTCCAGCGCCGCGAGGTCCCACCGCGCGGCGACCTCCCGCCGGAACTCGCCGGCCAGCGCGGCCGACGCCGGATCGCCGGCCAGATTGGTCAACTCGTGCGGGTCGGACGCGAGGTCGTAGAGCTGGTCCGGGTCGGCCGGTGAGTGAACGAACTTGTGACGGCCCCGGCGGATCATGACGATCGGCGCGATCGCCCCCTCGGCCAGGTACTCCGCCACCACCTCGTCGTGGCCGGGGGCGCCCGACAGGTGCGGCAGCAGGCTCCGGCCGTCCAGCGGGCCGACGATGCCGGGCGGGTCGCCATCGTGGGCCAGCCCGGCCAGGGTGGGCAGCAGGTCCATCGTGGACACCGCGGCCGCCACCCGGCCGGGCGGGAAGAACGCGGGCGAGCTGACGATCAGCGGCACACGCGCCGCGCCCTCGAAGAAGCTCATCTTGTACCAGGCGCCACGCTCGCCGAGCATCTCACCGTGGTCGCTGGTGACGATGACGACCGTGCCATCGACCCGGCCGGTGTCGCGCAGGACGCCGATCAGCCGGGATATGTGGTCGTCAACGTAGGAGATCGCGCCGTAGTAGGCCCGCCGCGCGGCGCGGACCTGGTCTTCGGTGATCTCCACCCCGTTCATCGCGCAGACCTCACCGAGCCGGCGCTCGTGCGGGTGGAGCGGGACCTTCCCCGGCCCGACGGCGGGCATCGGGATGTCCTCGTCGCGGTAGAGGTCCCACCATCTCCGGGGGATCGTGAACGGGTCGTGCGGATGACTGAACGAGACCACGTAGCAGAACGGGCGCTCGCCGCCCGAGCGGATGTGCCCGAAGAGCGACCGCTCGGCCGCGAACGCCACCTCGTCGTCGAAGTCCAGCTGGTTGGACCGCACGCTCGGCCCGGCGTCGATGACCGACGAGGCGTCGTGGTACCAGCTGGGGCGCTCGTGCGGGCGGTCCCAGTCCGGCGTCCAGCCGAAGTCCGCCGGGTAGATGTCGGTGGTGAGCCGCTCCTCGAACCCGTGCAGCTGGTCCGGGCCGCAGAAGTGCATCTTGCCGGCCAGCACGGTGTCGGTAGCCGGCCAGCCGCAGGTAGTGAGCGAAGGTCGGGATCTCGGAGCTGAACTGCGCCGCGTTGTCGTAGGCGCCGGTGCGCGAGGGCAGCAGGCCGGTCATGAGCGACGCCCGGGCCGGGGCGCACAGCGGGCTGGCCGTGTACGCCGCGTCGAAGACCACCCCGGACTCGGCGAGCCGGGACAGCGCCGGCGCCTGCGTCACCGGGTTGCCGTGAAACGGCAGCGCCGACGGCACCAGCTGGTCGGCCATGATGATCAGGATGTCCGGGCGCCGGCGCAGCGGCCATCTACGCCCCGGCGATGTCCGGCTCGCCGGCCCCGGCTTCGGAGGCGGCTGTTTCCAGCGAGGGGGTGTCCGCGAGCAGCTGGCGCGTGTAGGGCTGCTGGGGATCGGTGAGCACCTGCCCGGTGTCGCCGAGCTCGACGATGTTGCCCTGGCTCAGCACGGCGACGCGCTGCGCGATGGACCGCACCAGCGGCAGGTTGTGGGTGATGAAGAGCATCGACAGCCCGAGGTCGCGCTGGAGGCCGCCGAGCAGCTCCACGATCGCGGCCTGGACGCTGACGTCCAGCGCCGAGGTCACCTCGTCGCAGATCAGCACGCTGGGGTCGCAGACCAGGGCCCGGGCGATCGCCACCCGCTGGCGCTCCCCGCCGGAAAGCTGATCGGGGTAGCGGCGGGCGTACGCCGCGGTCAGGGACACCCGCTCGAGCATCTCCGCAATCCGGCGGTCCGCCTCCCGGCCGCTCGCGATGCCGAAGACCCGGAGCGGCTGCCCGACGATCTGGCCGATTGTCTGCCGGGGGTTCAGCGATCCGTACGGGTTCTGGAAGATGTACGCGATCCGCCGCCGCGTTTCCTTGCTGCGCTGGCGCGCGGCATGCTGCAGCCCGGCGCCGCCCAGCGCGATGGTGCCGGTCCAGTTGCGGTGCAGGCCCGCGACCGCTCGGGCAATCGTCGTCTTGCCCGAGCCGGATTCGCCGACCAGCGCCAGGCACTCGTGGGAGGCCAGGCTCAGGCTCACCGAGTGGAGGACCTCGTTCTGCCCGTACGAGGCGGCCACGTTCTCCAGCCGCAGCGCGGGCTGTTCGGCCTCGTCGGCCGCTGGCATGTCGATCGGGTCGCCGACCCGGCCCTGCGCCTCGGAGAGGACCAGCTCGGCCCGGATGCAGCGGACCGCGTGGCCCGGCCCGACCGGCAGCAGCGGCGGCATGGCCTCCTCGCACCGGTCGATGCGCAGGGTGCAGCGCGGCGCGAAGCTGCAGCCGGGGGGGCGGCGGCCGGGGGACACCGCATGCCCGGGGATGCCGACCAGCGACCGGCCGCCGGTCAGGCGGGGGATCGCCCCGACCAGGCGCCGGGTGTAGGGATGGCCGGCGGACCGGAAGAGCTCCTCCGCGCCGCCGATCTCGACCACGCGCCCGGCGTACATGACCGCGACCCGCTCAGCCAGGGTTGCCACCACCGCCAGGTCGTGGCTCACGTACAGGGCGGCGACGTCGTGCAGCGTCGCGAGCTCGCGGACCGTCAACAGCACGTGCGCCTGCGTTGTGACGTCCAGGCCGGTGGTCGGCTCGTCGAGGACGATGAGGCGGGGCCGGTTGGCGAACGCCATCGCGAGCCCGACCCGCTGCTGCTGGCCGCCGGAGAGCTCGTGCGGGTAACGCTTGAGGAAGGCGCGGTCATCGGGGAGCGCGACCTCGCGCATCATCTCCGCGACGCGCTCGGACACGGCGCTGTCCGGCTGGTTCCCGTGCGCCTCGATGACCTCCCGGAGCTGGGTGCCGATCCGCAGCGCCGGGTTCAGCGACGAGGCCGGGTCCTGCGGGACATAGGAGACGAGCGAGCCGCGCAGCCGCCGGAGCTGCTCTTCGTCAAGCGTGAGAACGTCGCGGTCGCCGAGCTGCACCGTCCCGCCCGCGATCCGCAGGCCGCGCCGGGCGTGGCCGAGCAGGGCCAGGCCGACCGTGGTCTTGCCCGACCCGGACTCACCCACCACCCCGAAGATCTCGCCGCGGGCGATCTCGAACGACACCTCGCTGATGACGGGCGTACCGGTGGATTCGATCACGACCTGCAGGTCCTGGACGGCGACCGCGGACACGGCCGGGTCGGCCGTCTGCCCCGCCAGCTCGGCCGCGCTCATTCTTCCCCCCGGGCCCGGTCGATGCCGGCCGCGGTCCGCGCGATGCCGTCGCCGATCAGGCCGGTTCCCAGCGTCAGCAGCGCGATGACGATGATCGGCGCGGCCGCCCCCCAGGGCTGGACCGCCAGCACGATCTCGTTCTGCTGGATCATGGTGCCCCAGTTCGCGCCGTTGGGGTTGGTCGAGAGCCCGAGGAACGCCAGCGCGGCGATGAGGCCGATGGAGTAGGTCAGCCGCAAGCTGGCCTCCACCATGAGCGGCCCGAGGCAGTTCGGCAGCAGCTCGCCGGACAGGATGCGCCAGCGCGGCACGCCCATCGCCTCCGAGGCGGCGATGAAGTCTCGCTCGACGATGGACTGCGCGGTGCCGCGCACTACCCGCGCTATCCGCGGCACGGTGGTAAGGGCGATGGCGAACACGATGACCCAGGCGCGGGGGCCGACGATGGCCACCGCGACCAGCGCCAGCATGATCTGCGGTAGTGCCATGATCACGTCCATGCCGCGCATCAGGGTGTCGTCGAGCGCGCTGCGGGAGTACGCCGCCACCAGGCCGATCGCCGTGCCGACGACCAGCCCGAGCGCGGTCGCGATGACGGCCATCACCAGGATGCTGCGGCCGCCGTACAGAACCCGGCTCAGCACGTCCTGCCCGAGGTAGTCCGTCCCGAGCACCGCCTTGCTGCTGGGGTCGGAGTTGGGCGCCCCGACCGGGGTGTTCGGGCCGTAGGGGGCGACGTACGGCCCGATGATCGCCAGCAGCACGATGAGGCCGACCAGTGTGACGCCGATGCGCGTCCGCCACAGCCGGAGCGAACGGCGCAGCAGGGACGTGCCGCGTACCGCCGGGAGTGGCGGGGCTATCTCGGCGTCGGCGACCCAGTCGCTGCTCACCTGGCTCACAGCTGGGTCCTGAGCTTCGGTGTGACCAGGATGGTGGCCACGTCGGCCAGCAGGTTGAGTACCACGTACACCGCCGCGATCAGGATGGCCAGCGCCTGAATAACGGGCAGGTCATGGTTGACCACTGCTTCTGCTGTCGCGCTGCCGATGCCGGTGTAGTTGAAGACGAACTCGATCACGATGATGCCGCCGGCCAGGTAGGCCAGGTTCAGCGCGATCACCTGGAACACCGGCCCGAGTGCGTTCGGCAGCGCGTGCCGGATCAGCACGGTGCGCTCCGGCAGGCCCTTGAGCCGGGCCATCTCGACGTAGTCGCTCTCCAGGACCTCGATCATCGAGGCCCGCATGATCCGGGCGACGTACGGCGCCACCGCGATTACCAGGGTGAGGGTCGGCAGGACCAGCGCCAGCCAGTTGTTCCACGGCCGGGACCCGGGCGGGACCGTGCTGATGGCGGGCAGGAAGTGGAACACCGTCGTCGCGAACAGGATGACGAGCACAAGGGCGACGACGAACTCCGGCAGCGCCGCCAGGGCCAGCAGCAAGTTCGAGCTGGCCTGGTCGAAGGCCTTCTCCCGCTTGAGTGCCGCCCAGGCGCCGATCGCGATCGACAGCGGTATCGACAGCACCGCCGCCAACGCCACCAGCACCGCGGAGTTCACCAGCTTGGGGGCCAGCAAGGTGCTTACCGGCTCCTGGGCCGCCAGCGATATCCCGAGGTTGCCGTGCAGCAGGCCGGTGATCCACGTCCAGTACTGCTCGATCACCGGCCGGTCCAGATGCAGTTGGCGGCGCAGCGCCGCCAGGCTGGCCGGGGTGGCCGAACGGCCGAGGATGGCGCGCGCGGGGTCGCCGGGCAGCGCCTGCGTGGCCAGGAACACCAGGACGGACACCAGGATCAGCACCACGATCCCCAGCAGCAGGCGCCGGAGGATGAACCCCCACACCCCGCCGGGCCTGAACCTGTTCACGGCCGCCACACTGCCGACGGTAGCCGAGCCCGGCTAACCGAACCAGATGCTGCGGAAACCGTGGCCGAAGCTATCCAGGTTGAGGGTGCCCTTGCTCGGCTTGAGCCCCTTCACATTGGCCGCGTAGCCGTCGATGAGGTCGCCGAAGAACGGGATGATGTACCCGCCGACCTCATACTCAGCCGACTGCATCTCGTGCATGATCTGCGATGCGCTTAGTTGCGTCGGTCTCGGCGAGCGCCTGGTTGTACAGCGATTCGAAGTTGGACCCGGTGCCCGACTTCGGCGGCCAGTGCGTCTCGTTGTACGGGGAGGTCGGCAGCGAGCCTTGCTGTACCTGGTTGAGGTACGCGCGGGTGCCCCAGAAGTTGACCGAGAACGCTAGCTTGAGGTACTGGTTCCCGTAGTAGTTCGGGTCGTTGATCACGTTGATCTTGACGCCCGCGGCCTGGGCCTGGTTCGCGAAGACCGTCGCCGTCTCGACCATGCCTGCCGCGCCGTTGGTGGTGTGCAGGTCCACGGCCAGGTTCGCCTTGCCGGCCGCCTTGAGCAGTGACTTGGCCTGGGCGATGTCCTGGTGCCGCTGCGGGAGCGAGTGGTCATAGCCGGGGTCGAAGGGCGCGTAGAGGTCGTTGCCGACGAACCCGTACCCGGACGCGACCTGCTCGATCATCTGCGGCCGGTCGACGATCAGCCGCATCGCCTGCCGGACCCGGACGTCGTCGAACGGGGGCATGTCGATCGCCATGCAGATCGGCAGCCAGCCGCCGGTCTTGGAGACCAGCGCCCCCATGCCGCGCTGCTGCACGACCTTCGCCTGCGAGGCCGGCAGGTCGGTCATCGCGTCGATCTGCCCGCCGAGCAGCGCGTTCACCTGTGCGGTCGAGTCGCTGAAGTCGCTGATCGTCACCGTGTCGAAGTACGGCTCGCCGCTGCGCCAGTAGTTCGGGTTGCGCTCGTGGACGCTCTGCTGGCCGGGCGTGAACGACTTGAGCTTGTAGGCGCCGGTGCCGATCTGCGGGTGAGGGTACGCCTGGTACCCGACCGGGACCATGTTGAAGGTGTAGCTGCCGAGGGTCTGCGGGACCGTCGAGTCCGGGGTCTTCAGCGGGAGCCGGACCGTGTACTGGTCCAGCTTCTTCATGCCCCCGATATCCATGGTGGCCGTGGCGGCGTACCCGGTGAGGCCGAACTTCTTGGTCCCGATGCGCTGGAACGAGTAGATGACGTCGTCGGCCGTCAGCGTCTTGCCGTTCTGGAACTCGATGCCCTTGCGCAGCCTGATGGTGTACTGCTTCGGGTTGTCCTGGGTGACGCTCTCGGCCAGGCCGTTGGTGGTGAGCTGATAGTTCTCGTTGAAGAGGAGCAGCGTCTCGAAGGCGGTCATCAGGCGGGCCTGGTCGGGCTTGGTGATGATGTTCTGGCCGTCCATCATGTCTTTGGAGCCGCCGCCGGTGACCCCGAGCCGGAAGTTCCCGCCCCGCTTGGGCGTCCCCGCCGCGGCGGTGGACGAAGAGCTCGTGCTGGATGAGGAAGAACCCGAACCGCACGCGGCAGCCAGGCCACCGACCGCCGCCAGCCCGGCGGCACCGGCGAGGAGCTGTCGCCGTGAAACGTCTGTCATGTCATGGCCCTTCTGTTCGCCGGCCCTGGTACCCCCCGGAGCCGGTCTGGATTCCTGCCGATGAGAGTTCCGGGCGACGTCCTCGTGGCAGCGGCGAGCGCCGGCATGGCCCCGCGGGCGGGCGTGAGCCCCGCCGCGCTGGCGGCTGCCTGCCAGCGCCGAAGGTGCGGATCGCACGGTGAAGACATAGATGCCTTTGCCCAGTAAGGGTTGCGGCCTGCGGAACGAACCCGCAGGACGCGCAACGTTGACCTGTTAGTAGCGTGGGCGTTGATCGCCTGTCAACCGTTCCGATGCGGGTTGATCCCGTGTTGTTATACGACGGGCATGGAGCGGAGATGCAGGCCATATGTCTGACGTAGACACGCTGCGCGAGCCGCAACGGCACCGGCCGTCCGCCGAGGTCCCGGCCCCCGTGCCGCGGCCCTGGCCCACCCGGCCGGTCCCGCTGCGGGCCTCGGTAGCGGGGGCGGGGCGGGTCATGGACCTGGACGAGTTCCTGGCCGTCACCGTCTCCACCGCGCTGGTGGTGGTGGTCGACGGCGTCCTGGTCCACGAGCGGTACTTCCACGGCACCCGGGCCGGGGACCGGCTGCTGGGCAACTCGGCCACCAAGTCCGCGCTGGCCCTGCTCGTCGGGCAGGCGGTGGACGACGGTCGGCTCCCCGGGCTCGACACCCCCGTGACCGATCTGGTTCCCGAGCTGGGCTCCGGCGGGTACGCCGGGGTGAGCCTGCGCCAGCTTCTCACCATGACCAGCGGCGTGGGATGGCGCGAGGACTACCACGACCCGGACAGCCCGGCCTCACGGTTCCTGCGCCAGTGGCGGGATGGCGCGGGTGGGCTACGGAAGGCGCTGCTGGAGATGCCGGCGGGCTACCCGCCGGGCAGCAGGTATGCCTACTGCACCCCGGACTCCCTGGCCTTGGACTGGGCGCGGGAGCGGGCGACCGGCGAGCCCTTCCCGGCGGCGCTGGCGCGGCTGTGGTCGGCGCTCGAGGCGGAGCGGCCTGCCGTGGTCGGGCTGGACGAGCAGGGCGGCGTCGCCATGGCCGGCGGCTCACTGGCCGTCACCGCCCGCGACTGGGCGCGCATCGGCACGCTGCAGATCGACGGCAGGTGGCGGGACCGACAGGTGGTCAGCTGCTCCTGGGTTGAGGCGAGCAGCCGTCCCGAGCGGGAGTTCCTCGCCCCCGGCAGGCTGCCCAGCACGATCACCACCCACGCCGGCTTCGGGTACCACTGGTGGCCGCTGGACCCGGCCGGTGAGCATGTCATGGCGGACGGGATGCGCGGCCAGTTCGTGTACGTCAACCGGCCGCGCCGCATCGTGGTCGTCAAGACCTCCGCCTGGCCGTACGAGGACGCGTGGTGGGACCGGCAGTGCCGCGACCTGTGCTACCTGGCGCTGCCCGCCATCGCCGACGCGGCTGCCGCGAGCTGACCTGCCCCGTCCGGTCCCGCGTGACCGCCCGTCAGCCTCTTATCACGGATCTTGGCCACGCATACCAGGACGAACCCGGCGCGATCATGGCCAGGATCCGTGACATGTGGCCCTGCCCGGGCCCGGTGCGGTGCTCAGCGGCCCTTCCAGTCCGGCGCGCGCCGCTCGGCGAACGCGGCCGGCCCCTCGGCTGCGTCCTCGGACGCGAGCATCACGGCGTACCGGGGGAGCCTGCCGGAGCGCAGCGCCGCGAAGCCGTCTGGAACGGAACCCGTCTCGGTGGCGTCCAGGACCTCCAGCACGGCGGCGACGGCGAGCGGCGCCGAGCGGATGATCTGTGCCGCGAGGGCGTGCGCGGCGGGCATGAGCTGATCAGCGGGGACTGCCTGATTGATGAGCCCGCGGTCGCGCGCCTCCGCGGCGGTCATCGCGCGTCCGGTCAGCAGCAGCTCGACCGCGAGCGGCCGCGGCAGCCGCCGCGGCAGCCAGAGCACCCCACCGGAGTCCGGGATGATGCCGAGCCCGGTCTCGGGCAGGCGGAAATCCGCGTGCTCCGCGGCCACGACCAGGTCGGCGGCGAGCGCCAACTCGAAGCCGCCGCCGGCCGCGATCCCGTTGACCGCGGCGATGACCGGCTTGGCGCGGCCGTGCAACTCGGTGAGCCCGGCGAACCCGCCGGGCCCCTGGTCGGCATCGGCGGCCTCGCCCGCCGCCGCGGCCTTGAGGTCCCAGCCGGCGCAGAAGAACCGCTCGCCGGCCGCCGTGACGATCCCGACCCGCAGCTCCGGGTCGTCCTCGAGGCGGGCGAACGCCTCGTACAGCGCGCGGCTGGTGGCCGCGTCGATGGCGTTGGCGGGTGGCCGGTCGAGCGTGATCTCCAGCACGCCGCCGGACGCCTCGGCCCGGACAGGCGGCCGGCCCGCGGCCTGCTCGGGCACCCCGCCGCCGGCCTGCTCGGGCGCCCCGCCGCCGGCCTGCTCGGGCGCCCCGCCGCCGGCCTGCTCGGGCACCCCGTCCCCCGCCATCTCAGGCGCCCCGCTCGCGGAGCATCGAGCGCGAGATGATGTGCCGCTGGATCTCGCTGGTCCCGTCCCAGATCCGCTCGACCCGCGCGTCGCGCCAGAACCGCTCGATCGGGAGCTCGCTCATCAGGCCCATGCCGCCGAAGATCTGCACCGCCTGGTCGGTGACCCGGCCGAGTGTCTCCGAGGCGTAAAGCTTGGCCATCGCGGCGTCGGCGTCGCTCATCCGGCCCTGGTCCAGCCGCCAGGCGGCGCTGAGGGTCAGGAGCTCGGCGGCCTCCACCTCGGTGGCCATGTCGGCGAGGCTGAAGCCAACGCCCTGGAACCGCCCGATCGGCTGCCCGAACTGCTTGCGGGTGGCCGCCCATTCGGTGCTCAGCTCCAGCACCCGCCTGGCGCGCCCGACGCTGGTCGCCGCCACCGTGAGCCGGCTCGCCCCGAGCCACTCGCTCAGCAGGTCGAACCCATGCCCCTCCTCACCAAGCAGGGCGGAGCCGGGGACCCGGCAGTCGGCGAACGCCAGCTCGCAGTGGTGGTAGCCGCGGTGCGAGACCGACGACGCGCCGCGGCTGACCGTGAAACCGGGGGTGCCGTGGTTGACCAGGAAGGCCGATATCGCCGAGCGCTCGCCCCGCGGCCCCTGCTCGGTCCCGGTCACCGCGAACAGCACCACGAAGTCGGCCATGTCGGCGTAGCTGATGAAGTGCTTGGTGCCGTTGATGACCCAGTCGCCACCGTCCCGGCGGGCCCTGGTCGTCATCGACCGGACATCCGAGCCGGCGCCGGGCTCGGTCATGGCCAGGCAGTCGATGCGCTCACCGCGGACCGTCGGCAGCAGATACGTCTCCACCTGGCCGTCCCGGCAGGCCTGCAGGATGTTGCTCGGCCGGGAAACCAGGGTCTGCAGCGCCCATGACGTCCACCCCAGCTCGCGCTCGGCCAGCGTCACCCCCATGGCGTCCAGGCCACCGCCGCCGAGCTCGGCCGGGAAATTCGCGGCGTACAGGCCGGCCGCGATGGCCTTGCCGCGGATCTCCCGCGCCAATTCATCCGGCACCGCGTCCAGGCGTTCGACCAGGTCCTCCTGCGGGACCAGTTCGCGGCGGACGAAGTCGCGCACCGTCGCGACGATCGCGCGCTGTTCTTCGCTGAGCTCAAAGTCCATGGCCTCTCCTCGCCGCCGTCCGCCGCCTCTGCCCGCCCGTCAGCCCGCGGGCCGGCGGATGCCCATGACGTGCCCAACCGCGGCCGGCCGGGGCAGCACGGCATGGGCCTTGCAGATCTCCGTCAGCCGGTCGTGCAGTTCCTCCGGCATCGGGATCACCCGGCCGCTGGCCATGTTGACATGCACCAGCAACTGCTCCGCCGTGGCCACGGCGGAGCGGGTGGCCTCGTTAAGCACCGCATGGAACAGGTGGAGGCTCTTCGGCCCGACATCGAGCAGCTGCAGCGGGACCGCGAGCCGGTCGCCGAGCGCCGCCTCGCGCAGGTGATGCAGGTGCGTCTCGGCGGTGTAGAGGGAGCGGCCCGCGGCCCGGTACGCCTCGTCGATGCCGATGTACCGGAAGAAGGCGTCGGCGGCGTTGCCCACCAGCAGCAGATAGCTGGACTCGGTCATGTGGCCGTTGTAGTCGATCCAGTCCGCCGGGACCGTGGACTCATAGAGCGCAAGCGGCGCGTCGATCATGACGCGACCCCCAACCCGGAGCAGCGCTGTGTTCAATGACTGCAACGTACATTCGTATTATGCGACGATAGGCAGGCCCGAATTCGCCGTCAACTTGCCAAGGACGTGCCAGTGAGCGCTGTAGACAACGCCCCGGACCACGCCTGGCGCGGGCGGGTGCAGTCCGTGGACCGGGCACTCGCGCTGCTGGACGCCATCGCCGCCGGGTCGCCGCGCGGGAGCACGGTCGCCGAGCTCGCGCTGGCCTGCGGCATCAACCGCGCGACCGCCTGGCGGCTGCTGGCCACCCTCGAGGGCCGCGGCCTGGTGGACCGCGATCCCGCCACCAGCCGGTACCAGATCGGGTACACGGTCGCCCGGCTGGCCGCGGCCTCCGGCGTGGACGGGCTGGTCCGGCGCGCCCATCACGTCCTGGAACGGATCTGCGCGCAGACCGGCGAGGCCGCGATCCTGGCCGTGGGACGGCGGTCCGGTCTGGTCTACGTCGACGAGGTGGCACCCCCGGCGGTGCTGACCGTCAACTGGCTGGCCCGGCCCGTGCCGCTGCACGCCACCTCCACCGGCAAGGCCTGGCTGGCCTGGCTGCCGGAACCCGAGGCCCGCAGCGTGCTCGGCCCGGTACTCGAGGGCTTCACCGACCTCACCGTCACCGATGTCTCGCGGCTGCTCGGCGAGCTGGGCCGGATCCGCGAGCGCGGATACGCCGTGTCGGCCGGTGAGCTCGAGCCCGCCCTGTGCGGCGTGTCGGCGCCGGTGCTGCGGCGGGGCGGGGACCGGCCGCTCGCGGTGTTCAGCATCTGGGGACCCGCCGACCGGATGCCGCCGTCGCGCTTCAAGGCGCTGGGGGCGGTGGCCATCGAGGCGGCGGGATCGGTGGAGGCGGCCCTGCGCGACTGAGGGCCTGGCAGACCCCGGGCGAGGGCTTGACAGACCCCCGGGCCGGGAGCACCGTTTCATATAGTGCGGTCGTTGCTCGTTATCCGCGCTGACCGCCCGTGATCAACCCCTGCCGACGAAGCCCGGAGGTCGCGGTGGCTGCAGCCCGCAAGGTCATCATCACGTGCGCGGTGACGGGGTCGGGGCATACGCCGACGATGTCGCCGCACCTGCCCTACACCGTCGAGGACGTCGTCGCGCAGTCGGTCGCCGCGGCCCAGGCCGGCGCGGCCGTCATCCACCTGCACGCCCGTGACCCGAAGGACGGCAGCCCGACCGCGGATCCGGCGGTCTTCCTGGAGTACCTCAAGGCGATCAAGGCCGAGACCGACGCGGTCATCAGCATCACCAGCGGCGGCGGCACGGGCATGAGCGTGACGGACCGGCTGCGGGTCATCTACGAGACCAAGCCGGAGCTGTGCACGCTCAACCTGGGCACCTTCAACTACGGCAGCTTCCCGATGATCGGCAAGTACGCGGGCAAGTGGAAGTTCGACTGGGAGGAGCCCTACCTCGAGAGCACCCGGAGCGAGCCGTTCGTCAGCACGTTCGCCGACATCGAGCACATGCTGACGCGTCTGCGGCCGGCCACCGGCTGCCGCTTCGAGTACGAGGCCTACGACGTCGGCCACCTCTACACGCTGGCCTACTACCATCAGCTCGGCCTGGTGGAACCGCCGATCTTCCTCCAGACGATCATGGGTGTGATGGGCGGCATCGGCCCCGAGGTCGAGCACATCGCGCACATGAAGACCACCGTGGACCGGCTGTTCGGCAACGACGTGCAGTGGTCGGTGCTGGGCGCCGGCCGGCACCAGTTCAACATGATCACCGCCTCCGCGTGCATGGGCTCGCACGTGCGGGTCGGGCTGGAGGACGGCCTGTTCATCGGCAAGGGCCGGCTGGCGGAGTCCAACGCCGAGCAGGTCGCGAAGATCGCGCGGATCCTCGGCGAGCTGTCGCTCGAGGTCGCGACGCCGGCCGAGGCCCGCGAGATCCTCGGGCTCAAGGGCCTCGACCAGGTCGGCTGGTGAGCGGGGGCGGGTGCCCGTCCCCGGAGGAGGTCCAGACCGTCGCCACCGTCGGCACCGGTGTCATCGGCGCCGGCTGGGCCGCGCACTTCCTGCGGATGGGGTACGACGTCGTCGCGTGGGACCCGGGGTCCGGCGCGGCCGGGCGGCTGGCGGCCTTCGTCGGGAGCGCCTGGCCCGTGCTCGAGCGGCTCGGCCTGCACCCGGCCGCCTCCCCGGACCGGCTCCGGTTCGCGGGCAGCCTGGCCGAGGCGGCGGACGGCGCGGAGTTCATCCAGGAGTCCGCCCCCGAGGTCCTCGACGTCAAGATCGCGCTGCTGGCCGAGCTCGACGCGGTGACGCCGCCCGGCGTCGTCATCTCCTCGAGCACGTCAGGCTTCATGATGAGCGACATGGCGGCCCGGACCGGGGCGCCGGGCCGGTTCGTGGTCGGCCACCCGTTCAACCCGCCGTACCTGATACCGCTGGTGGAGATCGTCGGCGGGCGCCGCACCGACGAGGCGGCCGTGGCCTGGGCGGAGAAGTTCTACACCCGCACCGGCAAGGTCTGCCTGACGATGGACCACGAGGTGCCCGGCTTCGTCGGCAACCGGCTTCAGGAGGCACTGTGGCGCGAGGCGCTGCACATGATCGACTCCGGGCAGGCCACCGTCCAGCAGATCGACGACGCGATCGCCTACGGCCCGGGGCTGCGGTGGGCACAGATGGGCCCGATGCTGACCTTCCACCTGGCCGGCGGCCAGGGCGGGATGGCGCACATGCTCGACCATTTCGGCCCGGCGCTGCTCGAGCCCTGGACCCGGCTCAACGCCCCCGAGCTCACCCCCCGGCTCCGTGACCTGGTTGTCACGGGAGTCGGCGAGTCGGTCGGCGATGTGACCGTCCAGCAGCTGGTGCGGGAGCGCGACGAGTTCCTCGCCGACCTGCTGCTGCTGAGGGAAAAGCACCGCCGTGCCTGACCCGGCCCGGGCCGCCGCGCCGTGGGCGCGGTACCGGACCGAGGTCCGCGAGGAGTGGATCGACTACAACGGCCACCTGCATGACGCCGGCTACGCCATCGTGCTGAGCGAGGCCAACGAGGCGGTGCTTGCCCACCTCGGCCTGAGTGAGGACTACCAGGCGGGTACGGGCCGGGCGATGTACACCGTCGAGAGCCATATCCGTTACCTGGCGGAGGCCAAGCGAGGCGACGTCATCGAAGCCGAGAGCCTCCTGGTGAGCGCCGACGCCAAGCGGATGCGGCTGCACACGCTGCTGCGCCGCGGCGACGGGGTACCGGTCGCCACCGGCGAATATTTCTACCTGCACGTCGACCAGGCGGCCGGCGAGGTGACGGCCATGCCGCCGGAGCGGTGGCAGGTGGTCGATGCGCTCCTGTCCGCGCACGCCCCGCTGGACCGGCCCGGGCATCTCGGCCGGGGGATCGGCTAAGACTCGCCCAGGGCGAGGGCCTGCTCGACCCAGGTCTGCAGGGCGGGTGGCAGCAGGGCGCCGGCCTGCTGTGCCGCCATCTCTCCCTTGCGCAGGATCAGCAGGGTCGGCACGGCCCGCACGTTGAAGCGCTGCGCGAGCCGGGGTGCCTCGTCCAGGTTGACCTTCACCAGCTTGATCCGGCCGGCCAGGTCGCGGGCGAGGCGCTCCAGCGCCGGGCTGACGATCCGGCACGGCGCGCACCACGGTGCCCATAAGTCCACCAGGACCGGCACCGTCGCCGCCTCCGCGATCTCGGCGAACGTGTCATCGTCGGCGTCGGCGACCCACGCCAGCGGCCGGCGGCAGCTGCCGCAGCGGAGGCTTCCTGCCGCGGCCGCCGGGACCCGGTTTGTCCGGCCGCAGTGTTCACACCGGATCAGTCCCGCTGCCATGGGACCTTCCTTCTCCCGTGCTGGCCCGCTCCCGTGCTGGCCTGCCGGCTCGCGGTGCCCGGCGGTCTGTGAAGGTTGCGCCCGAGTGCAGCCCCTCGGTCGTGGCAGGTTCGGCCCGGTGGGCCGCATTGGCTGTCGCAATCATTGTGCTTCTCCGGGCCTTGCGTTACCGGCCGATCCGTTAACCCGGGCCGCCCGGGGTCACCGGCGCGGTTTGGCGGCTGCCTTCGGCTTCTTCGGCGGCAGGCCGGCCACATAGGCCAGGGATTTGCCGATCCAGTCGCTGGCCGTCCCGGCGGCCCAGTCGGCGGGGATGGCGACGTCGCCGGCCATGGGGCGCTCCTCGGGGCCGAACGGGGCGGCACCGGGCTCGGCCAGCAGCCGCTGCTGGTCGTCTTCGGGCAGCTTGATGCCCACATCGGAGCCGAACAGGCCCATGAACATGTTGCCGTTCACGAACGCGCCGAGGTTGCCGAACATCGGCTTGATCTCGACGTGCGGGGCGTCGGGGACCAGGCCGGTGAAGCGCTCCCGGTCGGCCTCGGTGGGTTTCGGGATCTTCATCGGCGTTCCCCCGTGCTCGGTACTGCGGCTGATTCACCAGTATCGCGCTTGATCGCCGCCCGGCTCCTGGTGATGGGCACCGGGCTCCGCCTGCGCGCCGGCCGGTTGCCACGCTGGCCCCGGCGTCAGCGAGGCGGCCGGCGATCCTGGGGCCGGGCGGCGACCCGCACGGTCATGCGTGACCTGGTGTGCCTGGCCCGCGCCGTGCGGCGCCGCCTCTCCTCCTCGTCGGCCAGCAGATCATCCGCGTCAGGGTCCAGAAACAGCTTCACGAACGTCGGGTGCATGATGTCCTCCTCGGCTCAGCCGGTGGACCACGGTTGCCTGGCCGCTGCTTGCCGTCCCAGGTGAGGCGGTCCTGCTCTCCGGAGCTCGCCGCACCGGCAGAAAATACGAGCTACATGCTGGGACTCCGGAACGGCCGGGCACTCATCGCGGCTCTGCGACCGGCGGGCAGGAGTCGCCGGTCCACCCCGGGCCGCCTGCCGGATGGCGGGACGGCCGCACCTGCCGTTCTGCAACCTCTGGCCGCCGCCGCTGGGCGTCCGTCTGCCGCCCGGCATCGCCGCAGGTTTCGCCTGGTGACCCTGGGTAGCTGACCAGCGGGCTGCTGTTGGCCCGTGAGGGAAGTGATGGGCATGCGGTATCTGCTAGTGCTGGACATGGATCTGCTGGCTGCCGATGAGGAGTTCGACCTGGAGCCGATCAACTATCTCGTTGCCCGGCAAGAGCAGGAGAAATCGGCCGAAGTTGTGGTGCTGTCGCTGGTCAGCACGGCCCAGGCGAAGCTGCCCGCGCTGGAGCTGCTGCTCGGCGCCGCCACCAGCCGGGGCATGCGGGCCCCGGCAAAGTTCCCGGTCGCGCCCCGGCCGGACCATGACATCAATGCCGCGGCCGAGCACCGCATGAACCTGGCCGTCCAGCACCTGACCACGATCGGCTACCGGGCCAGCGGCATCATCAGCGACGAGGACCTGGCCGCGGCGGTGCGCGCCGAAACCCGTGCCCACCATTATGACCAGGTGATCCTGGCCACCGGCAGGCAACGCGGCAGCCGGCTGGCCCATGGCCTGCACCTGGACCCGGTCCACCAGCTGCGGCGACACTGGGGACAGCGGCTGGTCGTGTTCGGACCCGCCACGGAAGCCGGGCCCAGCCGCTGACCCGCATGCCAAGCCCAGCCGTTCGACAATCTTGCCACCGGTGAAAGGCCGCCCCGGTGCGGGCCAAGGCGGCCAGGTGGGGGCGGTGACGGGGGCGCCAGCGGCCCAGTGCTGCCCCGGTGAGCCCGAACGCCATGCGACAACAACCCGTCAGGGCAGCCTTGACGCAAAGCAGGCGTCAGGGCTACCTTGACGCTATGACGGATTCCCGACCGGGCGCCAGCCGGCTCCAGACCGTGTGCTGCTCGTTCTGCACCAAGGACAAAGATGCAGTCGCCAAGCTCATCGCCGGGCCGGGCGTGTATATCTGCAACGAGTGCGTGAGCCTGTGCGACCTGATCCTCGCCGAGGAGCCCGCGCCCGGCTTCGTCTCATGGGACAAGCACCCGGACGACGAGATGCTGGCGAGCCTGGCGCGGATTCAGGCAGCGGTCTCCCAGGCCGACGCCGCCGTGCATGACCACGTGGCCGTCCTGCGCGAGCGGGGCATCAGCTGGACCCGCATCGGGCAAGCGCTCGGCGTGTCGAAGCAGGCAGCATGGGAGCGGTTCTCCGGAGAGGACTGACTGGCCTGCCGGGCGCTACCTGCGTACGCTTTCGGCCTCCCGTGCCCGCGGGGGTGCCTGCTGCTGGGGCTGGCGGGTGCGGGCGAGCAGCGCCGGGGAGGTCCAGGCGGGTTCGCCTTCGTTCCAGCGCTTCAGGTCGGGTGTTTGGAGCCGTGTGCCGCCGAGCGCGAACAGGGCCGTGGCGGTGAGGCCGCCGCTTACCGCGATGCCCAGGCAGATCCATATCGCGGCCTGGGTCCCGGCCGCCAGGCTGGTGCCGATCGCGGTGGCCAGGTAGAGCAGGATCGGCGCGGCCAGGAACGCGGTGACCCCGCGAAGCAGTTCCACCGGGCAAAAACGACCAGTGCCACTGCGGCTGGGTAGCTGTCGGCTGGGGGGCCGCGAGCACGAATCAACCTCCGCTGGCCGGAGGCTGGTCAGGCCACCGCTGGCGCCGGGTGACATCAGCCGCCGTGCGGCTTGGCTGTCGGCGCAATCTGCGTCAGCCGCCCGCCCGTGCCTTCTCGCCGGTCATGGCCGGATCGCCGGGGCTTTCGTCATGCTCATGAGCCATTTCCGCCGGCGATCTGATCGATGCGCTTCCCCGATTTCACCGACTCCGGCTGGCTGCGCACAGGCTTACGGCGCCGGTCGGCGGACTCGTCGTCGGACTTGACCAGTAGCCACTGGCCCTTCCCGCGGCCCCGCATCCGGGTCAGCGAGAACCGGCCGCGGAGCTTGCGGCCGCGCAGGTCGAAGGTGACGTGGCCGCGCTCGATGGCCGCCGCGGCGGTGACTGGGCGCCCGGCGGCATCGTGGCTGTGGTTGACGTAGTAGCCCTGGTCCCAGACGATGACCGGCCCGGCGCCGTATTCACCCGGCGCTATGACGCCCTCGAAGCCGGCGTACTCCAGCGGGTGGTCTTCGGTGGCCACGGCCAGCCTTTTGTCGCGCGGATCAAGCGACGGGCCCTTGGGCACCGCCCAGGACTTCAGCACGCCATCGGCCTCCAGCCGGAAGTCGTAGTGCTCGGTGCTGGCGTCGTGCTGCTGCACCACGAACCGGGGCCGCGCGCCGCGGCGGCCGCGCCGCCCACGCGGCTCGCCGGTGCGGCCGAAGTCCCGCTTGCGGCGATACTCCTCCAGCGCAGGCTCGCTGTCCTGCTTGCGTTGTGTCACCCTGGGCCCGCTACCCGGGACCGGACCGACTACGCCGTGCCCGAACCTGTCCGGGTGCCGCCTCCTGACGCGCGGTGACCGGGGTCAGAGCCCTGCGCGCAGCAGCTTGTCGGGAGTGATCGGCAGGTCGCGTACGCGGATGCCGGTCGCGTTGTGTACGGCGTTGGCGACGGCGGCCGCGGTGCCGACGATGCCGATCTCGCCGATGCCCTTGGTGCCCATCGGGTTGACGTGCGGGTCGTCCTCCTCGATCCAGCCGGCCTCGAGGTCGCGGATGTCGGCGCAGGTGGCGATGTGGTACTCGGCCAAGTCGTGGTTGATGTAGTGGCCGGTGACGGGATCCATGGTGCTCTGCTCCCACAACGCCGTGGACAGGCCCATCGTCATGCCGCCGAGGAACTGAGACCGGGCGGTGCGCGGGTTGACGATCCGGCCGGCGGCGAAGATGCCGAGCGCACGCGGGACCGTGATCTCGCCCGTGTCGGGATCCACGCTGACCGCGGCGAATTGGGCGCCGAAGGCGTGCATGGCGTAGCGGTCCGCGGCCTCGTTGCGGCCGGCCTTTCCGGTCGCGGTGGCACCGGCGTCCGGGCGCTGCCCGTGCCGGTCCCGCAGGTTGCGGGCCGCATCGTAGACGGCGGTGCCCCAGGTGGTGGTGCCCGAGGAGCCGCCGGCGACGGAGGCGTGCGGCAGCGACGTGTCGCCGATCTGCAGCTCGACCCGCTCCAGTGGTACGGCCAGGGCGTCCGCTGCGATCTGCGCGAGGGCGGTCCAGGTGCCCGTGCCGATGTCGACGGCGCCGATGCGCACCCGGAAGCGGCCGTCGGGCAGCACGTCGATGGCCGCCTCGGAGCCGGGCATGCGGTAGACCGGGTACGTCGAGGCGGCCATGCCGGTGCCGGCCAGGAGCCCGTCCGGGCCGGGCTTGCGCGACGGCGCGTGGTCGCGGTCGGCCCAGCCGAAGCGCTCGGCACCCTGGCGCAGGCAGGCGACGAGGTTGCGGGTCGAGAAGGGCTTGCCCGATTCGGGATCGACCTGGGGCTCGTTGCGGATGCGTAGCTCGATCGGGTCCATCCCGAGCGCGATCGCGAGCTCATCCATCGCGCACTCACCCGCGTACATGCCGGGGTTCTCGCCTGGCGCACGCATCCAGGACGGGACCGGCACGTCCAGCGGCGCGAGCCGGTGCGTGGTCCGGCGTGTCTGTGACGCATACATGAGGCGGCTGGGGGTGGCCGTCTGCTCGGCGAACTCCTTGATGCGCGAGGTCTGCTCCCAGACATCGTGGACCAGCGCGAGCAGGTGCCCGTCCGCGTCGGCACCGAGCCGCAGCCGCTGCAGGGTGGGCGTGCGATAGCCCGCGACGGAGAACAGCATCTGCCGGGTGAGCGGCAGCTTGACATCGCGGCCGGCCACGGCGCGGGCGGCCAGGCAGGCGAGGACGTCGTGCGCGTGCGGCCTGCCCTTGGAGCCGAAGCCGCCGCCGATGTGCGGTGCGATCACCGTCACCTGCTCGACGTCGAGGGCGAACAGCGGCGCGATCAGCTCTCGCACCTGATGGACGCTCTGCGTGGAGTCGTGCAGCGTCAGGTGCCCGGCCGCCGGGTCCCAGCGCGCGACCGTGGTGTGCGGCTCCATCGGGTTGTTGTGGTAGGCCGGCGTGGTGTAGGTCGCGTCCACGCTGACCGCCGCGGACGCGAGGTTCGCCTCGACGTCGCCGTCCTCGGTGTCGGTCGGGTATGCCGGGTTGACGTGCTCGGGCGCATAGAACCCCGGATGGCCGGCCCGCAGCACGACATCGTGGTCGCGGGAGTCGTAGGCGATCTCGACCAGTTCGGCGGCCTCCCGCGCCGCCTCCGCGCTGCCGGCGATGACGACGGCGACGAACTGACCGCGGAACCACACCTCAGGCGACTGCAGCACCCAGAGCTCTTTGTCCTCGTCGGAGGCGAGGCGCTCGGCGTTCTGGTGCGTGACGATGGTGATGACGCCGGCGACGGCGGCCGCGGCCCGCGTGTCGATCGCGGTGATCGTGCCGCGCGCCACAGTGGCCTGCACGGCGTGCGCGTAGGCGCGGTCGGCGAACGGATGCTCGGCGGTGTAGGGTGCGGTGCCGGTCACCTTGGCCGGGCCGTCGCGCCGCTCGCGGTCGGCGCCGATCTCGCGCTGCTCGACGACGGTCATGGCCTATCTCCGGTCGCTCAGGTCGCGCAGGACGGCGACGATCGTGTTGCGCGCCAGCGGCACCTTGAACGCGTTGTCCCCGGTCGGCGCGGCCGCCTCGAGTTCGGCCTCGGCCGCCGCGCGAAACGCGTCCTCGGTGGCCGGGCCGCCGCGCAGCCGCGCCTCGGCCGTCGCCGCACGCCAGGGCTTGTGGGCGACGCCGCCGAGCGCGATCGCCGCGTCGGCGACCTTCCCGCCCGCGACATCGAGGACGGCGGCGACGGAGACGAGCGCGAACGCGTAGGAGGCCCGGTCGCGGACCTTACGGTAGGCCGAGCGGCCGGTCACGGGCGGCAGGTCGATGGCGGTGATGAGCTCGCCGTGGGCCAGCGTGGTGTCGCGCTCGGGGGCGTCGCCCGGCAGGCGATGCAGCTCACCGATCGGGAGGCTGCGTGGCCCGTCCGGGCCCTGCACCTGCACCACGGCGCCGAGCGCCGCCATGGCCACCGCCATGTCCGACGGGTGGATCGCAATGCAGTGCTCCGAGACGCCGAAGATGGCCATCTCGCGCGAGTGGCCGCCGATCGCCGAGCAGCCGGATCCGGGAGTCCGCTTGTTGCACGGCGTCGTGCGGTCCTGGAAGTACACGCAGCGCGTGCGCTGCAGCAGGTTGCCGCCCGTGGTGGCCAGGTTGCGCAGCTGGCCGGACGCGCCCGCCACCAGCGCCTCCGACAGGACCGGATAGTGCTGCCGGATCAGCGGGTCCGCCGCCAGGTCGGAGTTGCGTACCGCGGCGCCGATGCGCACCCCTCCGTCCTCGCGCTGCTCGACGGCGCCGAACGGCAGCCCGGTGACGTTGACGAGCATCTCCGGGGAGGCGATCCCGAGCTTCATGTGATCGACGAGGTTGGTGCCGCCGCCGAGGAACGCCGCGCCAGGGCGGCCGGTGACCAGCGCCACCGCGGCCTGCGCGTCGGCCGGCCGCTCGAAGTCGAATGCCCTCATCGCCCCGCCGCCTGCTCGATGGCCGCGACGATATTCACGTAGGCGCCACAGCGGCACAGGTTGCCGCTCATCCGCTCGCGGATCTCCGCCGGCGTGCGCTCCGGGACTGCCCCGACGGCAGGGGTCACGTGACTCGGCCAGCCCGCCTTGAGCTCGGCCAGCATCCCGACCGCCGAGCAGATCTGGCCCGGCGTGCAGTATCCGCACTGAAAGCCGTCATGGTCCAGGAACGCCTGCTGGACCGGGTGCGGGTCCTCGGCCGTGCCAAGCCCGGAAGCCGTGGTGATCTCAGCGCCGTCGTGCTGCACGGCGAATGCCAGGCACGTCGTCACGCGGCGGCCGCCGAGCAGGACGGTGCACGAGCCGCACTGACCGTGGTCGCACCCCTTCTTCGGCGCGACCACCGCCAGGTGCTCACGCAGCAGGTCGAGCAGGGTCACGCGGGTGTCCACGGTCGCGGTCCGCTCCTCGCCGTTGACCGTGAGCGTGATTGTGGTTTCCATGGCGAGGGCCCTTACCCTGCCTGCCCACGCTAAACGCGGGCCTGGGTGGCCGCGGGCCAGAGCTCGTGAGCGGGCCGCGCAGCCGCGCCAGCCCACGTCCGGGCGGCTGTGTCACTTATCGCACACCTCAGCCGGGCATGGTCTCGCCTCCGGTGGGGGCTAGCACCTCGCCGGAGTAGTAGCTGGAAAGCCGCGGAGCGGCGAAGAACACATACGACGGGGCTATCTCGTCCGGCTGCGCGGCGCGCCCCATCGGGACCTGCTGCCCGAACTCCTCCACTTTCTTCTCCGGGAAGGTGGAAGGGATCAGCGGAGTCCACACCGGGCCGGGCGCGACACAGTTGACCCGGATGCCCCGGCCCTGCAGCGACTGGGCTAGCGAGTACGTCAGGGCGAGGACGGCACCCTTGGCTGCTGCGTAGTCGATCAGGGTCTTGTTGCCGCGCAAGCCGTTGACGGAGGAGGTATTGATGATGCAGCCGCCGTCGGGCAGGTGCTCCAGCGCGGCGCGGGCCGTCCAGAAATAGCTGAAGACGTTCACCCGGAAGGTACGCTCCCACTGCTCGCTAGACAGCCGGGCGAGGTCGTTGACCGGGCTCTGGGTGGCGATGTTGTTGACCAGGATGTCCAGGCCGCCCAGCTCGCCGACCGTGCGCCGCACAGCCTCACCGCAGTTGGCTTCCACGGCCAGGTCACCACGGATGGTCGCGCAGCGGCGGCCGGTCGCCTGGACCAGTTCGGCGGTATGCCGGGCGTCGGCGTCCTCACGCTGCGACAGGTAGGCGATGGCCACGTCGGCGCCCTCCTTGGCGAAGGCCACCGCGACCGCCCGGCCTATGCCGGAGTCGCCCCCGGTGATCAGGGCGCGCCGTCCCGCGAGCAATCCGCGGCCGGTGTAGGAGCGCATCTCGTCCGCGGGTTCGGGGCTCATCTCCCCGGTGCTGCCCGGATAGGGCTGCTGCTGCGGAGGGGGTGGGTTGTCCGCCGACGGCGTGGACGTATCTGGCTGTGCCATCAGATTCTCCATGTTCGCTGGTTCGCCCGGCCGACGGAAACCAACCGGCTACCGCGGGGGGGAGCGCCCTGGATGTCAGGAGGCGCCACCGGGTGTATTCGGCTCAACCTGCCCAGTCGCGTGCTCCATATGCGGCAAGCGGCCGCCGCCCGGAACAGCGTTTGGGCGGATATGGGGCGCATCCCCGCAGGGGTGACACCTGTCCAGGTTTGGTCCCATAAGCATGGATAGCTCCCTGGAGAGCAGGTTTCGTAGGAGGACGTAATGACAGATGCAGCTACGAGGGGGCTGTAATGGGAGGCAAGCCTGGCTGGCGGGGGCGGCCAGAGTCAGCGCCGCCCGGGCCACCAGCGCGCTAGCACGATCTGCCGGGCGTGCGGCTTGGTGGCTAATGCCCGCCGTGATCGCCACGCACGTCAGGCGGCTGAGGGGTGCAGGAGGACCTTGGTGTAACCGTCTACCCGCTTGTCGAACTTCTCGTAGGCGGCTGGTGCCTCCTCCAGGCCGAGTTCGTGCGAGACCAGCAGTGACGGGGTGGCCTGCCCGGCGATGATCAAGTCCCGCAGTTGCTCGTTGTAGCGCTTGACCGGGCACTGGCCGGTGCCCATCCGCTGCCCCTTCTGGAAGAAGGTGCCGTAGTCGAAGCCGATCCGGCCCTGCTGCGCGCCCTCGGTGGCCGCCTGCGGGTCGCTAGGCAGGTAGACGCCGACCACGCCGATCCCGCCGGTGGTGCGGACGGCCTGGACCAGGCTGTCGAGCACCATCTCCGGGTGCTCCTGGCCGGTGGGGTCGTGCGCCTGGTAGCCGACGGCCTCGATGCCGCGGTCCGCGCCGCCACCGGTGGCATCCACGATCTGCCCGGCTGGGTCGCCGTCGGCGATGCTGATGGGCGTGGCGCCGAACCGCTGGGCCAGCGCCAGCCGGTCGGGCTGCATGTCCACCACGAAAACCTGGGCCGCCCCGCGCAGGTAGGAACTGTGCGCGGCGAGCAGCCCGACCGGGCCCGCGCCGTAGACCGCGACCGTGTCGCCCGGGCTCACCCCGGCCAGGGCCGCGCCGTGGTAGCCGGTGGGAAAGACATCCGACAGCATGGTGAAGTCCCGCTCAAACTCATTGCCCGGCGGCAGCGGCAGCAGGTTGAAGTCGGCGAACGGCACTCGCAGGTATTCCGCCTGGCCGCCCTGGTAGGGGCCCATCTGGGCATAACCGTAGGCGGCCCCGTCAACGCCTTCGGTCGGGTTGGTGCGCAGGCAGAACGAGGTCCATCCGGCGACGCAGTTGCGGCAGGAGCCGCAGGCGATATTGAACGGCACCGAGACCCGGTCACCCACCTTGATCCAGCTGACTCCCGGGCCGGTCTCCTCGACGATCCCCATGTTCTCGTGGCCGAGCACCTTGCCCTCTTCCACCGAGGTACGGCCCTCGTACATGTGCAGGTCAGACCCACAGATATTGGTGGTGGTGATCCGCACCAGCGCATCGTTCGCCTCTTCGATCCGCGGCTGCGGCACCTCCTCCACCGCTACTTCGAACGGCCCCTTGTACACAACCGCCTTCATGGCGCCTCCCGGCAGATGGGTGTTGACTCATGACTCCGGCCACGCGGGCCGGACGCGTTTCCGCTCCCCGCCGCTCACCCGGCGAAACCGTCCTGAGGCAAAACCCTCTGCCGGGTTTCTTCCCCATGGAATTCATAACGGCATGCGCCATGGTGCTGTCCCGGGGCCGTCGCTAGGCGCTGAGCCTCTTTCGCAGCATCTGCTTGCCGAGCTCGGCCCCCTTGCGGCTGTCGGCTTGCGCCTTGCGGAAGAAGTCCGCCAGCTCGCTGTCGCCCTGCCGCTCCGCGTCCTGGACATAGGTCTCCAGCCGCAGCGCGTTGTTCAGGCATTTCTCGGTGAACCAGATGAGGTTGTAATCCTTGTCGGCCGTTCCGGTGACATGACCGGTCTCGCTTGCAGTCATCGTTTGCCTTTCTTTGGTGGCCCGTGCCAGGGGTCGTGCGTGGTCGTGGCCCGGCGCGCCGAACACGCCTGGCATCGCGCCTTCCCCGCTTCGGTTGCTTACCGGTTCGGTGCCCTTCCCCGGACCATCCGGATAAACATGGCAAGCGGCGCGGGCGCCTGCCCCGTCGCCGTCCTGGCGTTCCTTCCGGACCGCGGTGCCTCCTCAGCCCGGGCCTGCCTGTCGCCGTCGGCTGAGGACTGCCGTTGGCGGTGGCGTAGATGTGATTGACCAAGCTCAGGGAGCTGGCGACAGCTGCCGGTATGGGCTCGTTCGTGGCAAGACGCGCAGCACCTGCGGCCAGCTACGAGGAGCCAGACCGGGACTGGCAAGGTTGGAGGGTACGTGCGATCTGGCCGCTGTGCCGGGTATCCGGCCCGGTTCTGGGCAGCTGACCCGGCGAATGGTTGACGCCGACCCGACCGAGGAGCTCAGATGCCGTCCAAGTCCACCAATGTCAAAAACGAGAAGCAGTACGAGAAGCTGAAGAATAAGGGCATGTCGAAGTCCCGGGCCGCCCGCATTGCCAACAGTCCCGGTGCCTCGAGCCGTGGAGGAAGGAAGTCGGGATCGGGCTCCAGCCCTAAGCAAGGTGGCACGACGGCGCAGAAGAAGAAGGCGGGCGCTAAGGGAGGCAAGGCCGCCGCGCGCAAGAAATGAGCCTCGGCCACAGGCCAACTCCACGGCCTTGGCCGACCTGGCTCGACCGGCGCCGGTGCCACGGCCGCTGGCTGGTGAGTGATCGTCTGGCGCCCGGGTAGCGATCAGGCATGGCGGATGCGGGTCGCTGCGACGGCTATGTCCCGATCAACTCCTACGCGATGCTGGGCGATGGCCGCACGGTGGCGCTGGTTGCCCGCGACGGCGCCATCGACTGGTTTCCCGGCTCTGCCTTTGACGCGCCGCCGGCGTTTGCTGCCCTGCTGGATCCAGCGCACGGGGGCCAGGTCGAGCTGGAGCCTGCGGTGGCGTACTCGACCGGGCGGCGGTACCGGCCCGGGACGGCTGTTTTGGAAACCACCTTCGTCACCGCAGACGGCGCGGTCACGGTGGTTGATTGCCTGAACCGGCGGGATGATCATCCGTTGCCGTGGACGGAGCTGGCCCGGGTGGTACGCGCCGACGGTGGGAAGGTCCCGATGCGGTGGCGGGTAAGGCCAGGCCGGAGGTTTGGCTCAGCCGAGCCGTGGGCGCACACCCACGGCGGTGGTCCGCTGATCGAGGTGGGCGAGGAAACGTTCGCCGTCCTGGCCAGCAATGCGGGCAGTCCTGTGGTCGCGCATCATGAGGTGACCGGGGAGTTCACCGCCGAGCCGGGCGTGACCAGCCTGCTGGCACTGATCGCGACCGATAACGAGCCGCTGATGCTCCCGGCCGCGGCGGAGGTGATCCGCCGGGTCGATGCCACAGCCGACCATTGGCAGGCCTGGCAGTGCCGGATCCGCTATGCCGGACCGCACGCTGACGCGGTGATCCGCAGCGCGCTGGTCCTGCGGCTGCTCACCGCGGCAGCCAACGGGGCTAGCGTCGCGGCGCCGACCACGAGCTTGCCGGAGGCCATCGGCGGTGACCGTAACTATGACTACCGCTTCACCTGGGTCCGCGACGCCTCGTTCGCCCTCGACGCCCTCACCAGCCTGGGCCTGACCGAAGAAGTCCACGCCGCCTTGTCCTGGCTGCTGCGGGCAGTGCGCGGGACCGCGCCAGAGGTTCACCCCTTCTACACCCTGCGCGGTGAGCCCGCGCCGCCGGGCGAACGGGAGATCACCGGGGCGCCCGGATACCGGGGCAGCGGCCCGGTGCGCGAAGGAAACTCCGCCGCCAGCCAGCGCCAGCTCGGCAGCTACGGCCACCTGATGGACGCCGCCTACCGCTATGTCCGGCACGGCGGGTTGCTCGGCACACCCACCGGCAGCTTGCTGGCGCAGATGGCGGACAAGGTCTGCGACTGCTGGCGCGAACCCGACGCCGGCATCTGGGAACTCAGCAACTACCAGCACTACACCAGTTCCAAGCTCGGTTGCTGGGTGGCCCTGACCAGGGCGGCGTGGTTCGCTGAACACGGCCACCTGTCACCAGGACACGCCAGCCGCTGGCGCGACACCGCGGCCGAGATCCACACCTGGATCGACGAGCACTGCTGGTCACCACGCAAGAACTCCTACACCATGCACCCGGGCACCGACGACCTCGACGCCGCTGTGCTGCTGATGGCCCGGACCGCTTTTTGCCGCGGCGACGACCCCCGCCTGCGGTCAACGATCGACGCGATCCGCGGCGACCTTACCGCCAGCGGCCCGCTGCTCTACCGCTACACCACCATGCGCGGCAAGGAAGGCGCCTTCGCCGCATGCACCTTCTGGCTGGCCGAAGCACTGGCCCACACCGGCCAAGCCGAACAAGCCAGCGCCGTCTTCGAAGCCATGCTGGCCCACTGCAACGACGTCGGCCTGCTCGCCGAAGAAATCGACCCCACCACCGGAGACTTCCTCGGCAACTTCCCCCAAGGCCTGTCCCACCTGGCACTCATCGGCGCAGCACATTCCCTTACCTCAACGACCCGCAGGGCAGCTGGGGCCGGTGGCGAGCGCGATGCGTGAGCGGCTGCTGGTAATCCGCCAGCTGGACCAACTGGCGCATATCGCCTGCGGTGACCGCGACACCTGCCTGCGGTATTCGCTGGGCCTGTAGGCGGGCGCCCGCCAGACCAGCCGCGATTACGAGAGCGGCTTGCGTGTGGCCGCATGACAATTCCGGGCGCGGGTAGGGCGACTGCCTTGATGCGGCACCCACCGCACATCACACCACCTGGCGAAAGGCAGCGATCATGGCGGCAGCCAAGAACTCACGCTCACTCAAGTACGGTGTCCCCGGTCTCGGCAAGGAGGATGCCACGCTGGTCATCGACCTGCTGCAGGACCGGCTTAACTCTCTCAACGACCTGGCCCTGACGCTGAAGCACATCCACTGGAACGTGGTAGGCCCGCAGTTCATCGCCGTGCACACCATGCTCGACCCGCAGGTCGATGCCGTCCGTCTTATGGTTGATGAGACCGCCGAGCGTATCGCGACCCTCGGCGGATCGCCGTGCGGCACACCGGGCGCCTTGGTCAAGGCCAGGTCATGGGACGACTATTCCCTCGGCCGCGATGATGCTCTGGCCCACATGGGCGCGCTCGACATCGTCTATGCGGGCGTCATTGAGGCACACCGCAAGGCGATCGAGGCGACGGAGGAGCCCGATCCGGTCACCCAGGACATGCTCATCGGCCAGGCAGCCAAGCTGGAGCAGTATCACTGGTTCGTCCGGGCGCACCTGGAAAGCCCGAGCGGGTCGCTGAGCACTTCCGGGGCCAGCACCGAACAACAGGCGGCCGCCCGCGCACGCCAGTAAACGGCAGCCGTGGCAGAGTTCCCCGTTAGCTCATGGCAGCCAGCCCGTAGCTCATGGCAGTGGCGTGAACTGGTGACAGGTGGGCGTGAGGGGATGATCCGGGCGGGCAGTGGACCGGGATCAGCCGCGATGCGGTAGGTCAGCGTGGAGAGTCAGCTGCTTTGCTGTTTGATGAAGCTGATGTCGCCGTTGGTTTCCAGCACCGCCCATCTGATGTCATTGATGGCGGCGATCTCGCTCAGCCGGGCTTTCTCCGCCAGGTCGTCGAGGGTCAGCCGTTCGCGGCGCATATTGCGCTCGATGAGCTTGCCGTTTTCGACCAGCACGATCGGCTCGCCCTGCAGGAACGGGCGTACCCGGCGGAAGCGGAACCCCAGGTATGAGGTCAGTACCTCCAGGGTGCCGATCGTGCACAAGACCATGATCACGCCGGTCACCGACAGGTCGTTCTGGGTCACCCCCGACTGGATCAGGTCCCCGATGACGATGAGCAGGATGAGGTCAAACGGCTGCAGGGTGGACAGCTCCCGGCGTCCCAGCGCCCGGGTGAACGCGAACACCAGCACGTAGATGATGACCGCCCGCAGCACGACGTCCATGGCTAGGGGAAGACCGTGAGGGCGCGGTGAACGGTCATCAGCTCAGTGCCTCCGTCATACAGCGTGACCTCCTGGGAACGCCTGCCAACGGTCGTCGGGTTGGTCTGCCAGGAGACCCACACCCGGTAGGCCACGCCGGCGGGGACCTTCCCGAAATCCCACACCTGCCACCGGCCCTGGGCGCTCTCGCTGGATGGCTGCGGGGCGATCCCGTTGAGGGTCATGCCCGCAAACCAGCCATTGTCGAGGTACAGCCGCGCGTCCTGCAGGCTCTGGTGCGGTGTAATCACGATCTCGGTGGTGAACACCAAGCCGCCCCGCACGTGCGCCGGTGAGTTGATCAGCATCGACGCCGCGGGGCTCTGGGCACTGTCGAACACCGTGCGCTGCCCGAACACGTTCAGCAGTCCCAGCAGCGGGATGACCGCGATCACCACCAGCGCGGCCCGCCGCTGCCACACATGGTGGCCCCGGCCCGCCAGGTCCTGGTGCCGTGCCCGGTCGATGCCGACCGGGGAATCCGCACGAGCCATCGTCTGCCTTCACAGACACCCTTGATTTGGGTGGCAGGCCCACGCGGCACGATCATCGTGAGCAGCCCCCATAGAACCCCTTCCGGGCCCAGCTCACCACCATGGCCGCAGCCCGAAATAGCCGCGCTTCTGTGCGACTGCGGGTCGGCGGTAGCCGCCAGCAGAGCGGAGCGAAGGGGCATCTGGCGGTGTATTGTGCTGCCTCGCCGGGCTGCCGGTCGGTGTGGTACCGGCCGGGGTGCGAGCGGCGGCGGTAGCGGCTGCGGACATGCCGTCCAAGGGGATTTGGGGAAGCCGCACGTCAGCGGATGCGGCGAAGTACACCGCAAAGACCGGCGCGAGCGCGGGAGTCGCCCGGCCCCGGTCGTATGCCGGCAGCATTTCTGTGTAAATGCGGGGGAAACACCGGGTAGTCCACCGCTGACAGGTGTAGCGTCCGTCTCCTATCCCGGAGTGGGGACTGAGGCCGGGATTGCCCCCGTGTCCGGCCTCAGACCAGGTAGCCGTGGGAGCCCGCCGCGCAGGCAGCCCCGGTCTGGTGACCGCGGGCTCCCACGATCTCTTACCGAACTTGCCGGGGTCTGGCCGGTTCACGTCCGGTCCTGGCAATCCCTTCCCGGCCAACGATGGCGCCGATGCCCTTCCCGCCGGTAGGCCGTACCGGGCGCAGGTGGACCTCTTGGGCGTGTTCGATCGCGCGCCGCGGTTGTAGGTGCGGCCGGGCGGCCCGCGCCATTCCGTGGGGCAGGGACACCGCGCCCGGCCGGTGGTGCCGGCCCTGCTCCGAGCCTCGGACCTACCGCCTGCTCCGGCGATGGCGCAGCCGGCGAACAGGTGGACGGTTGAGCGGCCCGCGCGGCGCACGGGGGCAACGCGGCGCGGGCCGCGCCCGCCTGGGGCAACGTGGGGGCACGCGCAAGCCCGCCAGGCAGACACCAGCCAACGGCCGGGTGCGAGCCGGTCTGGGCTACTACTGTCACCTCGCTAGGGGCTGGAACGCCACACGAGCACGCACGGGGCCCCGGCTGGTTCTTCAACCGCAACCAGAAGATAACTCCCGGTGGCCGACCTGAATAGTAGCGTTGCCACTTCCCCGGCTGCCCCGCATCGCGCAAGGCTGGCGCGGCGATGCCCTGGGCCGGCTTCCTGCCGGGATGGTGGCTGGGATGCTATGCCTGCGGCTGGCTGATGTTGACGAGCCAGGTGATGCCAAACTCGTCCACGACAATGCCGAACTCGTCGCCCCAGGGCTGCTTTTGCATCGGCATCGTGGTGTTCCCGCCGGCGGACAGCTTCTCCCAGCAGCCGCGCAGGACGTCCCCGTCGTCGCCGCTCAGGCTGATCCCGAAGCCAGAGGGCGGATGGTAATCCCCCATGTTGCTGGCGTGGTCGGCAGCCATGACGGTGTAGCCGGCGCCGGTCTCAAGCTGGCCGTGCATGACCTTGTCGGCGTCGGGCGAGTCTTTGCCGCCGAAGTCAGCGTAGGTGCTGATGTTGAGGGTGCCGCCAAACACGCTCCGGTAGAACTCCAGAGCCTGGCGGGCGTTGCCGTTGAAGTTGAGGTACGGATTCAGCCGAGACGACATCGTCTTCTCCTGCAACCGCGTGACGGGCGGGACTCCCGGGCCCCGCCTCCTGGACCCGCCGATCGTATCAACCCCGCTCCACGGCCCACGGCGGCCGAGCCCCCTGGCGGAGGCCAGGTGCCCCAGGGATGCGTCAGCGGGGGCGGTGCTCGGGCGTTCCTTGAGCCCGAAGAGGCTTTCCCGGCGTCGCGGAAACTGCACCAGCGGCGGTTCGGTGAAGTCCTGGCCTCCTTGCCCGTTCCTGCCGCCGCGGACGCAGCCAGCCTGAACTGGGCGACAGAAGACCCCGATCTGCGCGCTTGCCGGGTAGACCATGTGGCATTGCCGGTCGCCCATAACAGCGGTTAGCGGACCGGCACGTCCTCACAGTAGGTGACAGCGCAGCAGCGCGCACCGACGTTTGGCCGTGGGCTGCCGCCTGACGTGTCCGGGCAACGCTGGGACAGTTGCGGATAAGTCCATGAAGCCGTGGCCGCAAACTGGGCTGAGGTCGTTTTGCAGGAGTAGCTGATGAGGCTTGAGCCGCTTTATTGCATCCGGTTCACCCATCCCGAGAGCTGGGCGGTCGGCCTGGCCGGCGGCTGGCAACAGCTGTTCTTTATCGCTGAGGGGCGCTGTGAGGGGTCGATAATCGGGCGCTTTCGGGGCGCGAACTTCCCCCGGAAGGAGGGCGCGGAAGGCCCCTTCCGGCCCGACTTCCGTGCCGTCATCGAGGCCGACGATGGGGCCACGATCATGGTGGAGTGGCACGGGTATGGCCGCGCCTGCCCACCGGGACGCCGTCAGATCGTCGGGACGTTGTTTCACCTGGCCGACCGCGAGCCCTATCACCGGCTGAACGATGTTGTCTGTGTCAGCGCCAAGGAGGTCCGCGCACCCAGCGATCCACGTCAGCCCGGACCCGATCTGGTCGTCGATGTCGCCGAGCTGATCTGGGAACCAATCGCTGACTGACATCTCGGCAGGCAGGCGATGTCTCCGTCGTCTGGCAGGCAGGCCACTCGGCCAGGGCACGGTAATTCAGCGGCATAAGCATTCGTGGCGACCTGGGTGTAGCGGGCGCTGGTAGGGTCGCGGTCCGTGCGGCGCGTGCCCCTCCCGGCTCAGACGCATACGATTGAGGATGGCGGCGATATCCTCCACGCTTACGCGATAACGGATGTACGTCAAGGCCGTCGGGAAGTTCATGCCGCGGGCGGCGGGTAACTCGGGTGCCAGCCCCTTGGGCTGGAGTGGCGGAGCGGCCCGCACCCCCATGGGTGGGGACGGGGAGTGGGCGCGGGCCGCGTCCAGCCGCCTGCGGCGCCACCGCCATGCGACGCAGGCACCGGCCCTGCACGGCCAGCCCGGACGGCGGCGTCAAGCGTTCGCCGCTACCACGATCAGGAGCAGGTAAACGAGCACGGCCACGGCGGGGGCTGTCGGCCGGTGTGGTACCGGCCGCGGCACGAGCCGGGCAGCTGCTGACCTGAACGTTAGCTAAAGGCGCGGCAAACGCGGCGTGCCGCCGGGTGAGCAGCCATAGCGTCGCCTTCCTCCCCGGGATAGGAGTCTGGGGCCGGGCTTGCCCCCGGGCCCGGCCTCAGGGCCGCCCCCGGTACCAGCGGCGTGGCGGTCCACCCTTGGCGTCGTTAGGACGCGCCAGCGTGGCGCGTGGTTACCGCAACTCCCGCCGCACGATCTCAGCGACGTCCTCGGCGCTCACGCCATGAAAGGGCAAAAGAAGCGCGCCGGGTAGTTCACGTGCGGTTTCGCCGGGTAGGGCGTTCGGGCGCCGCGCCTGCGGGAGCGGCGACGCGGCCCGCGCCATCTTCTTGGCGAAGCGGGGGGCATGACGCGGGCCGCGCCTGTCTTCCGCGTGCGCCACCGCCATACCAGCTCGGCCGCCGCGGCGGTGGCGCTCACCCTGACGATAACTCCCGTCACGATTAGTACAAGAGTGAAGCAGCGCGGGCAGGATCCGGGTATACGACCGCGAACAGCCCGGTCAGGCTGGTTCCGGTTGCCTGGACGGCGGCAGTGGGGCTTCGTCCTGGTCTCCCGCATCCGGGCGTCGATGCCGCGCAGGTCCTCGGTAAACGCCGCGGCGAGCTCACAGCGGGCCGCCGCAACCGTGTGTACGTCGGCGAAGACTCGCGAACGGCAACGCCAAAATGGAGCTCCGGAGATTGCAGCGAAGCACGATTAACTTGCCTCGGGGCCTGACGGCGGCCAGCCCGAGCCGATGATAGTCGCGGCTAACGAAGCTGCATGCCTGCCGGCGGCCGGATCGCTGCGACGGAGGGCACAGAACGGCCGGCTATATGCGCGAAGGACGTAGGTGAGCAAGGCAGGCCCACCGCGCGGGCCGTCCTCCCGTCCCTTCCCCGGTTACTAGTGCCGTAGCCGGTCACGTTTGCCCTGCGGTCTGGGCACTGGTCCGGTGAACGGTGATCCTCCAGACTGGGCCGGTGGCCGGGCGTGTGCGGGTGCGTGAGATCGATGATGATGAGGGCCGTCGGCTGGTGCGGATCGTGCGCCGTGACAGTGGGTCGGTGGTGACCTGGCGGCGGGCGCAGATGGTGCTGCTGTCAGCGCAGGGCATGGACGTGGCGGCGATCGCGAAGGTGGCGTTCACCAGCGAGGACCGGGTCCGCGATGTGATCCACAACTTCAACGCTGATGGGTTCAGCTCGCTGTATCCCCGGTACAAGGGTGGCCGGCCGCCGAAGTTCACGCTGCCGCAGCGGCGGGAGATCAAGAAGATCGCCAAGTCCGAGCCGGCCGAGCACGGCCTGCCGTTTTCCACCTGGAGCCTGTCCAAGCTGGCGGAGTTCCTGGTGGCTGAGGGGGTGGTCGACGACATCAGCCACGAGGGCCTGCGTGCCCTGCTCCGCGAGGAGGGCGTCACCTTTCAACGGCTGAAAACCTGGAAGGCCTCCAAAGACCCGGACTACGCAGTGAAGAAGGCCCGGGTTGAGCACCTGTATGCGATCGCCGACCGTGAGGTCATCCCCGAGCCCGGCGAACCGGAGATCGTTTTCTGCGTGGACGAGTTCGGGCCGCTGAACCTGCAGCCCCAGCCCGGCCGGCAGTGGGCCGCGGTCAGCGGCAAGAACAAAGAGCCCGGCCGCAAGCCACGCCCCCGGATGCGCGCCACCTATACCCGCACCGCCGGGGTCCGGCACCTGTTCGCCGCCTACGAGCTGGGCGAAGACAAACTGTATGGGCACATCAAGCCGCGCAAGAACCGGGCCCGGTTCCTGGAGTTCTGCCGCTACCTGCGCTCCCTCTACCCGCCCGATGTCCGGATCGCGATCATCTGCGACAACTTCGCCCGCACCTGACCACCAGGAAGGACAAGCGCGTCGGAGCCTGGGCCGCGGCCAGCAACGCCGAGATCGCCTACACGCCGACGAATTCATCCTGGTTAAACCGGGTAGAGGCGCAGTTCACAGCGCTGCGGTACTTCGCGCTCGACGGCACCGATCACGCCACCCACAAGAACAGGCCAGCATGATCCGCCGCTACATCATCTGGCGCAACAACCACGCCTACGACGAACGGCTCCGCCGTATCGTCGACCGGGCAAACGTAGCCTGATGCGGCACTAGTCTGCCTGAAGCCGGCGCAGTGGTGCCGCCAGGCCATCTTGCCCGGGGCGGCCTAGGCCACTTAGCGCAGGTGCTGTCTGCGAAGCCGGGTCACCCCCGGCCATGCAACGGCGGGCCCCTGGTACGGCAGCCGCCATTGTGGCTTTGACCTGTAGCAAAGCGGGTCCGGACGTTAGTCCCGGCGGGGCGGGGCGTGCTGGCTGATGTTCACCAGCCTTCATACGGTGCCTCGCGTCGCTCGACGTGGTTGTCGTAGTCGCGATGATCGACCACCTTGCCCTGGTCGTCGAAGCGGAGGACCGTCACCCCGGCGAAGGTGAGTTCTTGCCCCTGCTCACGCCAGCTGCCCCACCATTCGACCGCGGCGCGGTCGCCGGAGACGATCGGCTCGCCGAACCAGCACTGGATGTTCTCCTCGACCGGAAGGTTCTCGCCGAGATAGCGGCGAACGCCGGCCAGCCCGGAGTACGGCTGCCGGAACGCGGGTGAGCGGTATACGGCCGTGCCGGCGTAGAGCGCGGCGATGGCCTCGGCGTCGCGTTGCGGCCAGGCGCGCGACCAGGTGTCTGCCCAGCGGCGGGCGGCGGTCTCCGCATTCATGCAGTGATTCAAGCAGACCGCTGACCGCCTGCGGGCGCGGCGAGCCGCCTGCCGATCATGCGGTTTGCGAGGACAACAGAACCGAAGGCGGCTGCTGCCGCCAGAGTAGGCGCCGTGCTGGCGCGCCGGAAACGCAGTGAGCTGCTGGGATTGCTGCGGCCGTGCTTCGCGCGGACAGAGCCGTGGCTGCAGGCAGGCAAGTACGCCGCCGCGGTCATGAGCGACCTGCGGAAGCGGAACGGGTGGACGATCGCGGAGCGTTCGGGGGACCGCACGCAGCGGCTGCTCAGCCGCGCGGTGTGGGACACCTTCGCGGCCATGGGGGTGGTGCGCCGGTCCGCCGTGGCCGGGCTGGATGAGGCCGCCGCCAAGACTGGCCGCCGCCGCGGCCTGGCGGTCGGCGCGATCGATGAAACCGGGCAAGTCAAGGCCGGCACCTGCACGGCCGGCGTCAAGCGGCAGTACCTGGGCTGCGTGGGCAAGCTGGCCAACGGGATCAACACCGTGCACCTGGCGTACGTCCGGGAGCAGACCGGGCACGCGCTGACCGGCGCCCGGGAATGGATCCCGGCCGGGCACATCGGCGATCCCGCCACATCGGCGGGCATGGGCCTGCCCGCCGATCTGGTCTTCCGCACCAAGGGCCAGCTGGCCATCGACATCCTCACCGGGGCCTTCGCCGGCGGCGTGCGGCTGGACTTCGTGTGCGGCGATGAGGTGTACGGCTCGTGCACCCAGCTGCGCGAATTCTGCGAAGCCCGCGATCAGGCCTGCGTGCTGCGGGTCGCCTCCAGCTTCCGCCTGACCCTGGCCAGCGGGGTCACGCTGACCTGCAACCAGGCCGCCGCCCGGCTGGGCAGCCGACGCGGCTGGGAGATCCGGCCGGCCGGGCCCGGATCAAAAGGACACCGCTGGTACGCCTGGGCCTGGCTGGGCACCGCCTCCGCCAGGCACCACCTGCTGATCCGCCGCCACCTGACCACCGGCGAGCCCGCCTTCTGCTACTGCCACCTGCCCGAAGGCCAGCCGGCCTCCCCGTCCCGCCCGGTCCGCGCGGCCGGGCTGCGCTGGCCAGCAGAAGAAGATCTCGAGTCCGGCAAGGGCTGCTCCGGGCCCGGCCAGTCCCAGGCCCGCCTCTACACCGCCCCGCCCGGCACACCATGCTGGTCATGGCCGCCCTGGCCATCTGCGCCGTCACCGCCGCCTTGCCCCGCCGCCGCAGCTGCACCGCCGTACCCGCCCCAGCCCTGCCAGACCAGCCCCCGCCTGCTGAGTTCGAGATGATCCCATTCACCGCCCCGGAGACCAGGCGCCTGCCCGCCCGGCCGCCCCCACCCGGCAGCGCCGCGCACTGACTGGACCGGCGCCGCCGCCACCAAGCCCGGTCACGCCGGTACCACCAGCGAACAAGACTCGCCGCTATACCGCAATCATCCCGGTCAGCTAGCGAATGGCTGCTGCCGTACGAATGGCTGCTGCCGTACTAGTGCCGGCGGCAGCGGCACGTCCTTCCCGCGGTGGGTGGTTCTGAAGCCAATATCTGATCGTTGCCAATGGCAGCAACGTGGTTCCCCTCGAACCGTGGAGACTTTGTAATGCGGATCTTGTTTCTGCTCCCGGTTCTGCCGTAGCCCTATAAGAGCGCCGGAGCGCAGGCGCTGTCCAGGTGGAGCCCCCGCAGGGCCGTCAGGCCCGAGGAGGAACGACCTGGATCTCGCCGGGCACCGGCGGATACTGGCGGGCGGGAGAGGCGGGGGCATGGTCAGGCTGCCTCCCCCCGGGCTGCGAGCAGCTGCTCGTAGGCCGCTGGCGGCATCTTCTGGCAGGCCGTGTGCCGGCGCCGGGTGTTGTAGTCCTCGACCCAGGCCGCCACCGCTGTGCGGGCCTGTTCCCTGGTGGCGAAGTGCTCCACTCTGCGCAGCTCGAATTCGAGGGTGGAGTGCCACGATTCGATGACCGCGTTATCCAGGGCAGAGCCTGGCCGCCCCATCGACTGGGCGATGCCCAGCCGCTGGCAGGCAGCCTGGAAGGCCCGGGCGGTGTATTCGCTGCCCTGATCGGTGTGCATGATCACCCCGGGTACATGCCCGCCCCGCACGGTGACGGCCATGGCCAGCGCGCCGTAAGCCGCGGCGGCGTCGTGGCGCTCTGACAGGGTGAACCCGACGATCCTGCGGGAGGCTGCGTCCATCACCGAGACCAGGTGCAGCTTGCCCTCACCGGTGGGAATCTCGGTGCCGTCGCCGTACCACTTCTGGTTCAGCCGGGTGGCGGGGAACTGGCGCTTGACCAGGTCCGGGGCACGCCAGCGGCCCCGGCCGGGCCGGGTGGTGGACTTGCGCCGCGCGCCTGGGCCGGGCCGCCAGGTTCTGCTCTGCCATCAGCGTGGCGACGGTGTTCTGGCTCACCCGCCACCCCGCATCCTGCAGGTCGGCGGTGATCATCGGGGAGCCGCGCTTGCCCCCATGGACTCAAACAGCCGCCTGACCTCCGCCGCCAGCCGCGCCCGCCGCGCCGCCCGCGGCGGTAACGTCCCCGCCCTGCCATGGCTGGACCACGTGTAGAACCAGGCTTGCGACACCCCCAGCGCGCCCGGCAGCTCACCGCGTGCGGTATCCGGTGCTGGTCCCTCTGGGCGGCGATCAAGGCGGCCACCGCTACCGCCCCATCGCGTCCTTGACCCAGAGGGCCACGCTGCGCTTGAGGACATCACGCTCCATCGCCAGCTCAGCGTTCTCCTTGCGCAGCCGGGCCAGCTCCGCCCGCTCATCCTCAGCCAGCACGCCACCGCTGCCGCGGCGCCGCTGGTCGGCGTTCACCCAGTTCCCGAGCGTGCCCGCGTTGATCCCCAGATCCCGGGCCATCTGCGCGATCGGCTTACCGGTCTCCCGGACCAGCCGCACCGTACCCTCCCGGAAATCGGAGTCGAACTTCCTGCGTGTCTCTGCCATCGCCGTTCTCCTTTAAGGCGATGTCTCCACGCTACGAGGGGAAGCCCAGCAACAGCCATCGCTGAAGCGTTCGAGAAGGTATAGCAACATTGCGACGCGGCCGCGGTGCATCCGGTTATCTGCAGACAGCTCGGCAGTTGCCTGATTTACAGGCGACCACGTTCTGCGACACGGCTGGTGTGCAGGAGATGCTGCTAGCCCGTAAGGCAGCGGTGGCGGAGGGCATTGACCTGCGGGTTGTTGTGCCTGCGCGGCTGATGCTGCAGTTTACCTAGACCGGGATTGACCAGGTGCTGGCGGTCTATCCCAGCAGGAGCGCGGCGGTGGCCGCTGCTGACTAGCCGGTGGGAGCGTGAAGCTGGCCGTGGCGATGGTGCCGCCGGGGCCAGATTGCAGGCTGACGTGGTCGGCGATCTGGCGGGCTACCCACAGTCCATGGCCTTTCTCACTGGCCCAGAGGGCACCCTCTTGGGGAGTGGTCTGTGTTTCCGGTCCTGCGCCATCCCGTGCGGCCCGTGGCGCGCCGTGGTCGGTCACCTGGCAGTGCAGCACGCCGTCGTGTTCGGTGATCAGCAGGCGCCCGTGACCGGCGCCGTGGCGGATGGCGTTGGCGGCGAGTTCATGCACGGCAAGAACAATGTCCCTGGCGCGGGGCTCGGGCACACCGGCCTGGGTGGCGTGGGCGGCCACGGCCGCCCGCAGCGCATACAGCGACCCGGCATCGAAATCCTGCGTCAGAATCGGGGGGACGTCCGCGCCAGGCCCGTGTGGCGCGCCGGTTCTTGCCGCCGGTTCGGTGGGCTTGCGCCCGGGCTTGCGCGGCTGACGGCGAGGATCATCGGTCATGGGCAATCACCAGGCTGACACGGGGAAGGTCGGCCGCGCCCAGCAGGGCGAACCGGGCCGCTATCGCGGGATGGCACCGCAGCACAACCGCGCGGGACCCGTTAAGGCCGCGCACGGCCTCGACGATCATGCGGGCGCACGAGGCGTCGATGAAGGCCAGGTCGGCCATGTTGATCGTGATGTCGCCATCCAGGCGGATCGCTTCGGCCAGCGCCAGCGACAGCGGCCCCTCCGCCAGGTAGTCGATCTCTCCGGCGAGCCGGATGCCGGGCGGGGCGTACTGGCGGCAGATCCGCAGCACCGCGTCGGCGTGGTAGGTCGCGGCCGCGACTGAGCGGGTGTGAAAGGCGGCGACCGAGGCGAGCGTGACCGGGTCGAACCGTTCCCGGTCGTATTGGCACAGCACCGACACGCTCGTGCCTGCCAGCGCCGCCGCGACGCTCTCCTCGAACTGGGGGAGCTGCTCGATCCCGGTGACCGGCCGCAGCGCCCAGCTCATGTCCACAGCGACCCGCAGGCCCGGGAACCTCTCGCCGCGGCAGGCCGTCATCTGCCCGGTCAGCCACTCCATCGCATGATCAGCGGTGAATGCCTGCCCCGACAGCAGCGAGCCCTCCGGTTCCGCCGCCGTCATCTGCCCACGTGCCACCGCTGGTTCCATGGCGATCCCGCGCCGCGCCAGCTCCGACACGGCCTGCGCCGGTGTCCTGTCGCCGAGCCAGATGACTTTCAGCCCGCCAATCAGGCCGTCGCGGACGAACGCGGCGGTGAGGTCGAGCAGCTCCTCCGGCTCGCCGAAGGTCAGGCACGCGTGATCGCTGACCGTCAGATCAGTGATCTGTGCATCGGCGCTGCCCGTCACCCGGCCACCTCCACCCACGCTGCAACTGCGCCGCCAGCCGCAGTGCACATCAACGCTGACGGCACGACCATAGCGGTCCAGCTCCAGTTGCAGCGCGCCGTTCACCGGCAGCCCGCCCACTCTGTGATCATCTACGCCCACCGCCCACAATCCGGGGGCCATGCCCGCTGAGCGGCGTGCCTACCCTCTGCCGTCCAAGTCATGCGTGAAGCCCCGCCCTCCTCAAGTTGTCAACGCCTGGAGGGCGTGGGCGGCGGGTGGTGCAGGCACCTGGGGCGGCTACCGGGACCGGAGGCCGGGTGTTTCGGGCGCGGCTGGGGCTGCCCTGGCTGGAGCGGGTGAGCCAGCGGGCCCCGTTTGCGGGGCTGGCGGCGGGCAGTATCAGGAGATGGGCAGGTACGCGTTCGCGCGGTCTTGGGGCCGGGAGGATGAGCGCCTCGCGGCGCTGGAACGCCAGCTTGATCCGGTCAGCCAGGCTGCTATCGGGCAACTCGGGCTGGCTCCTGGCTGGCGGTGCTGGGAGGTCGGCGCGGGCGGTGGGTCAATGGCGGCCTGGCTGGCGGACCGGGTGACCGGCAGCGGTTCGGTCCTGGCCACCGATATCGACATCAGCGGCCTGTCCGGCCTGCACGGCGCCAATCTCACCGTCGCCTGCCATGACCTGGAGCGCGAGGATGTGCCCGCGGGCGAATTCGACCTGATCCATGCCCGGCTGGTGCTGGAGCATCTGCGCGAACCCGCGGCCGCGGTGGCCAAGCTGGCCTCCGCCCTGCGCGCCGGCGGCTGGCTCATCCTGGAAGACGCCGATGGCGTGCTGTTCGACGCCGAGCCCGCGGAGAAGGCCTTCGCGGCGATCACCGGGCCGTGGCAGCAGGCAGCACGGGCCGCGGGATGGAACCCGTGCTACGGCCGGTACCTGGTGACCGGCCTGCGGCGCGCCGGGCTCGGCCAGGTTGGCGGCCGCGCACACCGCAGTTACCGGCCAGGCGGCCAGGCCTGGCTGGTTGCGCGGCTGGGCATGGAACGGATGCGCGAGCAAATCCACCAGCAGGGTGCCAGCCGGGCCGACCTCGACCACGCGCTGGCAGCGCTGGACGACCACACCCGGACCATCATCGGCGCGCCCATCGTCACCGCCTGGGGCCAGCGCACCAACTGACCGCCTGCCACCCCACCTTCAGGCCACCATGCCGTCATCGGCCTACCTGACCGAGCGCCGGCAGCCGTACCGAACATTCCTTGGCCTATAGGCCGCGGAACACTATCAGCGCTAGGTCGTCGGCGGGCGGGCCGGTTCCGAATTCATGGACCGCCCGCTGAATTCTGGCCACAATCGCCCCGGCGTTCAGCCCCGAGCATTCACCGAGCAACTGGCTCAGGCCGTCGTCATCGTCGAGGAGCCGGCGGAAGCCCGGCGTTCGGTCACCCCATCGGTAAAGCAGGCCAGCACATCCCCCGGCGATATGTGGGTGGTGTCGGTGCCGAACGTGACGTGGTCTAGCACGCCGAGAAGTGGTTGCGGCCGCGCCCCGGCCTGTACGTCGCCGTCTGCTCGCAGGATCAGTGGCGGCGGGTGGCCTGCGCAAGCCAGGGAGATGGTGGCGGCACGGCCAGGCGCCGGGATGAGCTCCCCATGGATCAGGGTTATGAATGGCACCCGGGGGCCTTCGCCGACGATAAGGGCGTTGAGCCGCTCGAGCACTGCCGGGACATCGTGGTCCTCCTTGGCCAGGATGCGCAGCGCATGCCTGGTCAGGCCGGTTACAGCGGCCGCTTCGGGACCTTTGCCGCAGACATCGCCGATGGTGAACCGCCAACGCCCCCCGGCAATCTCGAACACGTCATAGAAGTCGCCGCCAACCTCATTCCCCTTGCCCGCTGCCTCGCACCCGCGGTGGCGATCGCGGGCTTGGCCATCACTGTTGCCACCGAAAGCACCGCCAAGGCACAGCAGGCCAGTACCGGGATGGTGCTGGGGAGCATCGCTATGGCCGTGTCCTGCGTGCTGGCCGCCGTGGCCATCCCACGCCTCCAGTCCCGGTGGGGCTCGCTGGCCGCCTGGGCAGGCTGGCTCGCGATAGGCCTCGGCTTGTATTGGGCGGTGTTCATCGGTGCACAGTAGTGACGGCCGGCGCTCTGACCGGCAGCGATCCCCGGTACTGCCCACGCTCAACCTCGGCGAGATCCGGCAGCACCAGCCGAAGGAGTACCTGCTACGGTTCGCGCTGGGGACCGCGATCTCGATTGTGGCCGGCATCATCGGCAAGACCGTCAGCGCCCGCTTCGGCGGGGCCTTCCTGGCCTTCCCCTCCATCCTGCCGCCAGCCTCACCCTGCTGGAGCAGAAGGAGGGAACCCGCCGCGCTGGCCGCAATGCCATCGGCGCCGTCCTCGGCAGCCTGAGCCTGGTCGTCTTCGCGATGAGCGGCAAAGCAGCCTTCGGCCAGTTCAACCCGGTCATCGTCCTCCTGCTCGCCACAGCCGGATGGATCATCACCTCGCTCGCCCTGTACGGCATGCTCGCCTTCCTAAAACCAGACACCTGCGATCAGACCAAGGACTGACCCACAAACCGGCCGCCAGCTAGATTCGTAGCGACCATCCGCCAGACACAGCGCACTGCGCTATTGACCCGGTCAAGAGCGACGACCACGCATAGACGATCCACTGGCGCGAGCCCACCGTTAAGGGGCTGTCACGATCCCACGGGCCGACCTGAGCCAGCTGCCGGGGAGCAGGTGCCCGATGGCGTGGTGTTAGGCGGCGTTGGCCGTCACCGCATGACCTGCCGGTGCTCCGTCACCGCTGTGGCAGAGCGGCAGGGCGGCATCAAACGCCGCGCATCTTCATGACCCGCACGACGTGGGTGCACGCCCGCAGCCTCCCGCAGTTCGGTGCTGCTGGCGGCACGCCATCACCAGCATGCGCATGCCCAGCGAGTCGCAGAACATGGGGCGGTCATGTCTGCCACCATGACCTACGCGCCGGGGGCAGACGCCGCGGCGGCTGCTCACCGATGCTGTCAGCGTTGGCCATGCCGATCTCGGCGGTGCGCGGGGACGATGACCGGCTGGGCCCAAGCCGGGTCGCGGGACCGGCTCCTACCATGGCGATCAACCTGGAGATCAAGGCCGCGATCTCCCACGATGACCCTGCACACCAGCAGGCCAGCCCAGAAACTAGGGCTGGCCTGGCGACCGATGCCAGTATTCGTGCGGCAGCCGATCACCTGGCGTTTGGCTGCTGACCGGCTGTTCTGCCGGGTCCGCAAGCCCTGCCTTAATTTCTTCGACGCCTTCGACGGCGATCTCGCGGTCGTGGGCGGCGGCTACTTCGGCGAGCCTGGCGAACAGTGCAGCCAGGATCTCGTCTTCCTGGCCGGGGCGATCATGCCAACCGCTGGAAGATCCCGTTCCTGCAGTCCCGTCGTTGCGGTACTCGGTCTGTGGTCGTTACCCTTGGGCGCTGCCAGGCGCGCTGCGCGCAGATGTTGTGCTTGGGCTGTTTGTTCACGGGGTCTCCGGCATGGCGTCCTTCTGAACCGCGGCGAACGGCGGGCCCTGCGCACCGCCGCCGGCTGATAAGCTATGCCTTCCCCGGCATACCGGGATAAACATGACAAGCCCTGCCCCGGACATCGCGGCCTGTCCGTATCCGGGCCGCCCGCAAGACTGGTGGACCAGAACGCCACGGGCGGGTTGGCCGGCCTACGCGCCAGTGGGTGAGCTCCTGAGCCATAGGCTGCCCGTTCACTATCTGCATCTCAGTGATCACTGATGCATGACTGGGTGTGATCTGAAGATCTTGGCGCTCGTGCGAATCGCTTAGCCGGGCCGGGTAGCCGCAGAGGTACACGCACGTAACCGACTCCCGCGTCGGCGGGAGCTGGAGGAGGCTCGTGTTACCGGACAGCAGATCGCGCCCTGATCGGCGCCACCGCTTATGATCAGCGCGGGCAGAAGATCAGTGAGGTAACCAGGGTCTACTTCCGGCAGGCCAGCGGCGAACCGGAGTGGCTGACGATCATGACGACCGTGCTGGCCGGCGCCCGGGAGACCTTCGCGCCGCTGGCCCGGGCACAGGTGCTCGGGCCGCCTGAGGTTCAGTTCGACATCGTCAAGGACGTCATCACACGCGCGTCGCAGGCCGTTGTCGCGGCAGATCCGGTCGAACAGCACTTCAGCTCTAGCCATGGTTGCGACGGGGCGCCACGGGTAGGTGGTGGTCGTTTGACAAGGAGGACCCATGATTGTGCTCGTGATAGTCGGTGTATGCATCGTGCTCTTGATCCTCGGCTTCCTGCTGCCGCGGCTTTCGATCTGGCCGCAGCGTGGCGTCGACAGAACGCTCGGAAGCGGGCAGCGGGCGGGAGCGAAAGCGCCCGGTCGACTCGGAAAGTGGCTGCAGAAGCCGTTCTCATTCTCCCGTCGTGCCGCGGACCGCAGTGCTGGCACGGGTTGACGCGCTCGCGGAAAGTCCCCGGTCTAGCTCGGCCGCGAACAAGGAGGCGCCGCGATCGAGTGACCCTCTTCCCCGCCCTTGCCGAAACGATCAGTAGATTGCTTGCCGTTATCAGTGAGCACTTCGGCCGGGACGCCGAACGTCCGCAATGCGGCGAACGCCAGGCAGACCGCCCGGGGCACGACCTGACAGATCACGCAGTACCCGGAATAGCCATCGATACCGGTGACGATCTTCGCCTCGATGCCATCAGCCAAAAGCGCCCTACCCACGATGTCCAGCTGCCACAGCGCCATCGGCGCCGCACCTGCGGCCGTTGCACACACGCACAACCGGCACCTGCCCCAAATGCGGCGGAACCGGGACGCAGGAGCGCCCGGCCGTCGTCGCAGAATGGCATGGGCACAGCGAGCATATGTCGGCGACAGGCTGCATTCAGGCCTTGAACCGGCGCGTCGCCGCGGTCCACAACCTCCACGTCATAGCCCGCCAGCCCCAGCACCAACGGCTACCCGATAGCAGCCTGACGGCTACTTGACCGGCGCTCTAGTAGTACTTTGTTAGGTCATGGCGATTCCTCTACCGCGGTTACGCGGTTCCTCGTACTGTCATGCCGGGATGACCCCTCAGCAGATCGCGGAGGTCCGGCCCCGGCTGCTGGCCTTCGCCGGGCAGATGTTTGGCGGGCTGGTGCGTAAGGACCAGCGGGCCGCGGGTGAGTTGTATGTGCGCGGGCTGCTGACCGATGGGCGGCGCAAGTCGATGCAGCCGATGGCGGCGCGGCTGGGGGTAGATCATCAGCGGCTGCAGCAGTTCATCACGTCCTCGACCTGGGATTATGCGGCGGTGCGGGGGAATGTGGCGCGGTGGTTCGCGGCCAGCCAGCCGGTGGAGGCGCTGGTGGTCGATGACACCGGCTTTCCCAAGGACGGGACGGCGTCGCCGTGTGTGGCCCGGCAGTACTCCGGCACGCTGGGCAAGATCGCCAACTGCCAGGTCGGGGTCAGCGTGCACCTGGTGAACGAGCGTGCCTCGTGCGCGGCGGACTGGCGGCTGTTCTGCCCGGGATCCTGGGACGATGAGGCGCTGGCCGATCCGGTGGCGGCGGCCGCCGCGCGGCGCCGCCGCGAGCTGTCCCGCATCCCGGGCCAAGTGCGGCATACCGAAAAGTGGCGGCTGGCGCTGGAGATGATCGAGGAGGTGACCGGGCCCGGCGGGTGGGGCGTGCTGGAGCAGGTCACCGCGGCCGGCGGCACCCGCCCGGTGGTGGTGGCCGACATCGGCTATGGCGACAATGCGCCGTTCCGGGAGGGACTGACCGCCGTCGGCTGGCAGTACGTGGTCGCGGTCAAGGGCAGCCCCCGCGCGCACCCGGCCGGGGCCGTTCCTGAGGCCAGGCGCTACGGCGGGCTGGGCCAGCCGCCCAAGCCCGCCTACCCGGCCCGGCGGCGAGCCTGCGCCAGCTCGCTATCGCCCACGCAGACCAGGTCCAGCCGGTGACCTGGCGGCAAGGCACCAAGACCACCCGCGGCAACCCCAAGGCCGCGATGACTAGCTGCTTTGTCGCGATCCGGGTGCGGCCGGCCAGCCGGCACATCGCCCGCGAGGCTGACCGGAGCTTCCCGGCGTGCTGGCTGCTGGCCGAATGGCCACCCCAGGCCGAAGAACCCGGCGGCTACTGGCTGTCCACCCTCCCTGAAGACGCCCCCCTCGACGAACTGGTGCGCCTGGCCAAGATCCGCTGGCGGATCGAGCACGACTACCGGGAACTCAAGCACGGCCTGGGCCTGGACCACTTCGAAGGCCGCTCGTTCGCCGACTGGCACCGGCACGTCACCCTCACCGCCCTCGCCCAGGCGTTCTGCACCATGCTCCGCACCGACCCAAAAGCCCGTGCGCCGGGATGACCCTCTACCAGGCCCTGCACGAGCTGCAGATCATCCTGGCCCTCATCCTCGGCGCCTGCCCCCCGTGCTGCCAGCCGCTAACCCTCCACCGGCTCGCCGCCGCCCTCGCCGGAACCTAACAAAGTACTACTAGCAGTCCGACAGACAGGCTGCGAACGCGGCGAGCGGGCTGGTGGCCGCGGTCAGCCGGTCGGCGAGGATGACCGGCTGGCCAGGTTCGGCCTGGACGTGGCCGATGTTCCCCGCCACGCTCACCACCAGGCCGATCAGCGCGGTCGCCCACGGCCAGATCCGCTGCCGGGCAGGCCAGCCATCGAGATAGGCGACATACAGAGCGAGCTCGCCGACCGCCAGGAACACGTCGATCTCCGCCGGCCACGACTTCGCCTGCCAGCCGCTGAGCCGGTGGTGGACCGCCCAGTCATACAGCCCTGCGTAGCTGTGCGCCAGGGCGTTCGCGCTCGCCAGGATCGCGATCGCCCCGATCGCATACAGCGCCGCCCGCCGCGTCCTGGGATTCATGCTGACTGCTCCCTGGCCCTGTTACGGATCTTGGCGAACGCATCGAGCGCGGTATCGTCCGCATCGGGAAGGGTGTGCAGATATTTCTCCGTGGTAGAGATGCTGCTGTGCCCGAGCCGGTCCCTGACCACCTGCAGATCGGCACCTCCAGCCAGCAGCCATGACGCATGCGCGTGACGCAGGTCGTGGCCCCGGACATGGAACGTCATTCCGGCCTTAGCCAAAGCTGGCCGCCACACGTTCAGCCGGAACCAGTCACGCGGGATATGGCCATCGGTATCCACCGTCCGCATCTGTCGCGACCGGTCCTTGGCTTCCCCGCGGCGCCTGGCTCGGTAGATGGCGTACGCCGCCCGGCAGTGCTCACACCGGCATCTGCCCGCCGCGTAACCGCTCAGGCTGCCATGCCGGTAACGACGCCCAGCGGCGTTCGGCGCGGTCAACCCAAGAGCAGCCGGGTCGGGGAGTACCCGCAGCGCAGACGGCGGGGCATCCTGCCGCGTCATGGTGAAGAGCAGGTCATCCTCGCGGAGCTGGCGAGCTCCGGTGTGAGCGACAAGCTTGTCGACGAGCTGCTGACTGAGCTTGAAGCGGCGGTACTCCTTGTCCTTGGGATACGGCTTGACCAGGAACCGCACCCCGTCGGGGTGGAACCTCGGGTTGACCTGCACCACCGCCCGGCTCACTGTCAGCATCCGGGCCGCGGGATCGACGTCTCTGACCCGCAGCTCCGTCAGCTCACCCCATCGCAGGCCGCTTTCGATGTCGGTCTCGATGAGCAGCCGGGAGGCGGGGTCGGGCAGAGCCTCGTAGATCAGGTCGAACTGCTGGGGCGTGATGATCTTCAAGGGCTTGCGCGCAACAGTGGGAGTCTTCACCCCTTTGCACGGGTGCAGGAAGATGACGTCGCCCAGATCAGTGGTGAAGATCGCGCTCAGGACGAACCTGAGCCTCTTGACGGTCACCGGGGTTACCGGCCTGCAGGCCGGTAACCCACTCACGGACATGGCTCGGCATGATCTCGTTCATCCGCATCGGGCCGAACCACGGCAGGATGTGCTTGTTGATCTGATAGGTGTGTGCCTCCCGGGTCGTGGGCTCCATCACGTGATGGGGCAGCCACTCCTCGGTGACATACCGGTGGAAGGTCTGCCTGCCGCGCCGCAGGTCGTTCACCCGGCCCTCAGCAGCCTTCGCTTCAGCCCTCTGCCATGCCGCGTTAGCGTCCTTCTTGCTGGAGAAGGTCCCTGCCGATCTCCGCTCCCCCCGTAAGTCGTGATACACGGCGGTGTAGCGCGACTTGCCGCCTCGCCCGAGCCGCTTCTGCGCGTATCCCATAACGCCCGCCCATCAAGATCACTTGTTGGCAATTTGTTGGCGGCCGGTGCACCAGACTCCGGCATCCGCCGTCACCATTCGACACCAGCGCAGGGCCTCTGACCAGCAGCTTAGCAGCACTTGTGGCAGCTGATCAGAATCGCTTTGAACGCATAAACTGCGTTCGGGACGAAGAGGCCGCCGGTTCAAATCCGGCCACCCCGACCAGGTCACAGGGCATACAGCCCGCAGCGGACCGGCCCATCGCCGGTGCTGAGTAACTAAGCATCCCGTAGCTACGTGGCTAGGCGCGGTGGGCGCGGCTCCCATGCAGGAAGATGATCAGCCCGACGAGCAGTACAGCGATTCCTGCTGGTGCGAGTGTGTCGCCGAGGAAATGGCTGGGGGTTAGGGCGAGCGTTACCGTCTTGGCGAACAGGAGGGTGGCGGCGAGGGCGGATGCGCCCATGACGCTCCGGACCGCGAAGGCGTGATTGCGTGGTTCCGGGACGGCGGTGCGTGTCGCGGGGGGGCCAGCTAGTGGCAGGTCGGCGAGCAGGGCGGTCAGTTCTTTCCCGGTGCGGGCGCGCAGGGCCTGCCCGGATCGCTGGTCGAATTCGTCGGCCGTGATCCGGCCGACCCGGAAGGCTTCGCTCAACTCGGACTGTGCCCGGTCGCGGTCGGCGTCAGATACCCGGAGGTCGCCCGGCGGAAAGCCCCTGCCGACTCCATCCATACTTCACGCTCCTTCGGCGCGGGATTCGGCCCGCCGCTTTCGGTCTGAATCTTCGCGCCAACGCTAGTTAGCGTATCAAGCCACACAGCGGGTCCCTGGGTACTGCACTGGGACATGTGGATACGAATACGCACTGGTCAGCTACGATTCTGCGGGCCTGACGGGGCCTACCGGCGACTGGCCCGGCCAATCGGAGTCAGGCTGGCTCTCGCGGTCATGCCAGGTGCGCAGCAGCCCCTCGCGCCACCGGGCGGAAGCGACCGAGTAACCAAGTGAGTAACAACCGCCACCGCCAGCGGCGGACGCCAGCGGACACTGACGGACGGTGGCTGCCAGGTCAGCCATCACGCAGTCCTGGCAGTCAGCACTGCGACTTGGCTTCGGGACGAAGAGGCCGCCGGTTCGAATCGGGCCACCCCGACCAAATAATCGCATGTCAGCGCTCTGACTTGCGATCATGTTGGTTTGCGCGGGTCCATATTGTCCGATTATGGGAGCGGCGGTGTCCGATTTTGGGAGCCGATCTTGAGGCAGGATTGGCGCGGACACCCAAAGAACGGTTCGCGCGCGTGAGCCAGAGCCGAACTGATCACAGAAAGTGACTTTGAACCGGGGCGGCGTCGCACTAACGCCGAGCATGCGCTGCTTGTGGATTGCAAGTTCGCCGCGCCGGGCGGCACCGAACGGCCAGTTCTGGCGCGGTCTCTTCTGAGTCGCTGTTCTGTGCGGGGCGACCGCTGCGTGCGGCATCGGTGCTCCCGGCAGTTATCTGTGGCGCTTGGTGCTTTGGCGGCGGGTGTGGTGGATATGTCCGCCGGGCTGTGACTGCGGTTTCAGGCACGAGCAGGAACGCGACGACTAGGCCGCGCCCACCCTTGTCGATGACTTTGAGCCCGCCATCTGGTCATAACTAATGTGGGCCGGGGCACCGGACCATGCCGCGAACGCGAAGGAGACTGTGATGAGCCTTCCGCAGATCGCTACCCGGGAGGCGTGGCTGACCGCCCGCAAGGAGCTGCTCGCCAAGGAGAAGGACTTGACCAGGCTGCGGGATGAGCTCAACGCCGAGCGCCGCGACCTGCCCATGGTCGAAATCGAGAAGGACTACATATTCGACGGCCCCAACGGTGCCGTGCGGCTCATCGACATGTTCGAGGGCCGTCCCCAGCTGATCATTTACCACTTCATGTTCGACCCCGGATGGGAGGACGGCTGCCCGAGCTGCACCGCCGGCACCGACGAGCTGTCGGCCGGCTTCTTCGCGCACCTGCACACCCGCGACACCAGCTACGCCATGGTGTCACGGGCGCCACTGGCCAAGCTCGAGCGGTGGAAGGCCAAGAAGGGCTGGGACATCCCCTGGTACTCCTCGTTCGGGACCGACTTCAATTACGACTTCGGGGTCACGATCGATGAGTCGGTCGCGCCCGGCGAGTACAACTTCCGCACCAAGGCCGAGTTCGAGGCCATGGGGTCGGACTTCTTCGCCTCAGACCAGCCCTTCGAGATGCCGGGCCGGAGCTGCTTCCTCCAAGCCGGCGGGCGGGTGTTCCACACCTACTCCCAGTACGCTCGCGGCCTGGAGTCCACCGGCGGCTCCTACTACTTCCTCGACCTCACCGCGCTCGGTCGGCAAGAGGAGTGGGAGGAACCCAAGGGACGCAGCGAGTCCGCAAGGTCCGCCACGCCCGACTTCGCGTCGTAACCGCCACCTCGCCAGCCTCCGCTGAAGGAACTGTTCGCGCCCATGTTGTCGGCCGACGCCGCGCTCGTCCTGGCCAGCACAGCTTGCGCGCAGATTGCCCTTGAGCCACGCGTCCGGGTACCCGCCGTCACCCCAGCCGGTTACGGTCGGCCAAGTCACGCCTGCGCAGTGGTATTGGGAATCCGCCACCGATGCTGGGTCTCTGGAAAGGGCGCCAGCCTGGGCGAACGTCCGGCAGCCTGGATCTGATGAGGCGGCCTGTCTCATGTTTCGCGCCCGGTCCCCGGGGGTCGTGCACAGAACCGTACACGTCGGCCGGCAGAGACGGATCAACTGTGAGCTAACCCGCCGGTGCCGGCGGCTACTGGTCTGCCGGTGAGCTCACCTGGCGGAACCCGGCGGGGATGGTGACCATGGTCTTGGCGATGTTGGCAGCGGTCGGCGGCAGCCACTGTATGTCGGTCGCGGATGTGGTGTATGTGCTGGGTGCCGGGCCGCCGTAGGTGTACCCCGACCCGGAGATCCGCACCGGGAGATACGTCTTGGGGTTCACATACAGGGTCCACCGGTCCCGCGCCCACTTTTCGCGGACGGCCCTGGCCTCACCCGGCGGCAGCTTGAACGTGACCGGCGCCCCGGTGATCTTCAGGGTGTCCACGCCGTCGATCTGGGCGTGCCCGGTCACGGTGGCGGCCCCGCAGGCGAGCGTGGCGCGGATGAAGGCCGGCCAGTCGCTGGTCGGGACCGGCGGCCCGGCCATCTCCAGCGCGCCCGTCCGGGAGCACGCGTTCGCCGGTATGGACTGCGGCAGCAGGCTCCACTTGCGGTTGTAGTAGGTGACGTAGACGCCGGTGAGCTTCCCGCCGATGAGGGTGGTTCCCACGGCGAGGTAGGGCTCGCCGCTTCCGGTGAGTTCCTCAAACCGGTTCCGGGGACCGTACGCCCAGGAGATGCTCGGTCCCCAGACGCCGGTCGTGCGCCCACGAAGGACGAGGTGCTGGCCGGCCAGTGCCTTCTCGACCCGGCTGACCACGTAAGCGGTAGTGCGCGCCTGCATAGCGCCGCCGCCTGCGCCCGCCCCGACGGTCGCCGCGATCACGGCGGCTGCGGTGACTGCGGCCGCGCCTGCCCCCGCGGCGGCACGGACGGCCATCCGCCGACGGCGGGCCCGGGCGGCCCGGTGAGCCAGGCCCCGGGGGACAGGGACCTGTTCGGTGAACCGCTCCATGCCCTCGCGCAGGAGATCTTCCACGTCCATGTTCATGATCCTTCCTCCGTGGTTCTCGCCGTCATGCCGTGCAGTTGCGCCTCGTCACGCTGCCAGCAGCCGGCGAGTTCGCGGAGCCGCCTGAGGCCGCGGGACGCGGCGGACTTGACGACATCCTCCGAGCAGCCGAGAAGTTCCGCCGTTTCCGCCCCGCTCAGCTGCTCCCAGTAGCGGAGCACCAGGACCGTGCGCTGCTGCGGTGGCAGCTGGACCAGGAGGCGCACCAGCGCGTCCCGCAGATCTACCTCAGCGGTCGCATCAGCTGGCGCATGCGCCTCAGCCTGAAGAATCACAAACTTCCGCCGCCACCTGCCCTGCCGCCGGAACCCGTCAGTGGCCAGGTTGCATAGCGTGCGTCGCAGGTAGCCCTCGGGGTCGCCGGCGAGCCGTCTCTTCTGCCGGAGCAGCCGCTCGATCGCGCTCTGCAGCAGATCCTCGCCCGCCTCGATGCTCCCGGTGAGCAGGACCGCAGTGCGCAGCAGGGCTTGCCCGCGCTGGGCAAGGAACTGTTCCAGATTCTCGACCCGCGGATCCTGCGCCACGAAGGTTGCCTCCTTCTGCCACTATCCAAGTACGAACAAAGCAGGCTCCCGGTGACGTTGCCTCTGGCTAGGCCACATAGGAAAGGAGCCGAGCCGGCGCCGCCGCCCCAGTCCCGTGGCAGGCGCCACACATTCGCATGGGCAGCAACCCCGCTGAGCTTGAGGCCGGCTCCACGCAGGCCTGCCAGCCTCCGTTCACGATCCCGTCAGCGAGACATAACGAGCCATAGGGATGAGCCGACCGCCCGACGTTACCGAGCACCAGCCCGCGCAATCAGGCGGCATTGTGCGCTTCGGAATGTCGGGGGAGGCTCACTGGGTGTGACGGGCCGACGGGGAGGCGAGAGCGCCGGAGCGCCTAGGGCACTGCCCAGATCAGCCGTTGCTGACAGGCCGTTAGCATGACCCGCCCGGTCGGTGCTTTGCGTTGGTTCGCCGCGAATCCTGTGGCCCGTCCAGCAGCAATGCTCGCGGGTGGCGAGCGGCGCGTTGTTACGCGGATGGGTTCGGAGAGGCGTGGTCGTTTGTGCTGGCGAGCTTGGCGCGGACCTGGCCGGCGTCGGGGTGCTGCAGGTCCTCGAGGATGGCGAGCGCCTGCTGCCAGGCCTCCCGGGCCTGCGCCACTTCGCCGGCGGCGTGGCGGGTGTCACCGAGGTGGGTGAGCGTGTCCGCTTCATCGAAGCGCTCGCCGGCTTCCCTCTTGATGCTGAGCGCGCGCTGGTAGCAGGCGGCGGCTTCGGCGAGGTTGCCCAGATGGTGCTCGGCGTATCCCAGGCTGTCCCAGACATATCCCTCAAGCCAGTGGTGGCCGGCTTCCGCGCTCAGGGTGAGTGCCTGGCGGCAGAACGCGCGGGCCTGCTGGTAGTCGCCGAGAAGGCCGTGGTACCAGCCGACGTTGTTGAGCGCGTCGGCCTCGGACGCCTTGTCGCCGATGGCCTGGTACAGGCGGAGCGCCTGCTCGGCGTGCTCGAGCGCGTCGGCGTAGCGGCCCTGACGTTCGGCCAGCACGCCGAGACTCTGGTGGACCTTGGCCTGGCCGAGGCGGTCGCCGAGCCGCTGGTACAGCGTGAGGCTGCTGGCGAAGTGGCTACGAGCCTGATCATGGTCGCCGAGTTCGTTGCAGGCGGCTGCCAGGAGACGACTGCATACGGCCTGCGCGGCAATGTCACCCAGGCGTGCCGCGGCGGCCAGCGCCGTGCGCTGGGTCGCGGCCCGTTCCTGCCAGTGCCCGCGGGCTTGCAAGAAGGATGCCATGGCCCAGGGGAGCTGCCAGGCGTGGGTGTCGAACCCGGACTCGGCGGCGAGGGTGACCGCGGCGAGCAGGACCTGGTGCTCGGCTTCGAACCAGGCCAGGGCCTGCCGGTGATCGGCGGGATGCGCGGCTGCGGCGCCGGGCCGGGGCGGCGCGAGGACGAGCGGCTCCTTGGCTCGGTTGAGCAGGCGGGCGGCGCGGGCGGCGGTGTGCAGATAGTGGTCGAGCACCCGGCCGATGGCGGCATCACGGCCGGCTTGGCTGTCGGTATGGTGGGCTTGCTCGGCGGCGTGGGCGCGCAGCAGGTCGTGGAAGGCGTACCGGCCGGGGAGGTGTTCGGCGGTCAGGTGCGCGCGGGCCAGTTCGCGCAGCAGGCGGCGGGCGTCGGCCTCAGCTATGGCGGCGAGGCTGGCGGCGGCGGGGACGGAGATGTCGGGGCCGGGGTGGATGCCCATCAGCCCGAACATCCGCGCGGCCTCGGCGGTGAGCTGGCGGGTGGACCAGGAGAACACCACGCGCACGCTTGAGCCTGGGTCGCCGGCATCAAGCGCGTCCAGGCGGCCAGCGGAATCGGCGAGCTCGCCGGCCAGGGCAGCCAGCGAGAACCCGGGGCGGGCGGCGGCGCGGGCGGCGGCGACCGCCAGCGCCAGTGGCAGGCACGCGCACAAGCGGGCGATCTGATCGGCCGCGGCGGGCTCGGCGGCGGCCCGGCCGGCGCCCAGCCGGGCGGCCAGCAGCTGCACCGCCTCGGCGTGGCTCAGCACGTCCAGGCTGATCAGCCGCGCCCCGTCCGCGGCGGCCAGCCCGCCCAGCTGGCTGCGGCTGGTGACCAGCACCAGGCTGCCCGGGCTGGCCGGCAGCAGCGGCCGCACCTGCTGCTCGTCGCGGGCGTTATCGGCCACGATCAGCATCTTGCGATCGGCCAGCAGGCTGCGGTACAGGCCTGCCTGGGCCTCAGGGCTGGCTGGGAAGCGTTCGGGCGGCACGCCGAGCGCGTCCAGGAACCCCCGGATGACCGCCTCCGGGGCAGCCGGGGTGCCCGAGAGGTCGAAGCCGCGCAGGTTCACATACAGCTGCCCGTCACCGAACCGGCCGGCGATCTGGTGCGCCCAGTGCAGCGCCAGCGCGGTCTTGCCTACCCCGGCGGTCCCGCCGATCGCGCTGATCACCACCGTGCCCGGCGCGCCGGCCCCGGCCTGGTCCAGCATCGCGGTCAGCGCCTGCAGCTCGGCGGCCCGGCCGGTGAAGTCAGCCACTGCCGCGGGCACCTGCCGCGGCACCGCCGTCGGGCCCTGTGGGCTGGCCGGCGCGCCGTCGGCCAGCAGCTCCTCGATGCGGTCAGCCGAAACCCGTAACGCCTGAGCCAGCTTGGGCCGCAGCCACGGCAGCGGCTGTGTCTCGCCACGTTCCCAGCGCACCACCGTGGTGCGCTCCACGCCCAGCTGCTCGGCCAGCCGTTCTTGGGTCAGGCCTATTGCCTTGCGGCGCTGGGCGAGACGCCGCCGCTTCGCTGCCCCGTTTGTTACGGCGCCGTCCGGCATAGCCAGTATCCCGCCATCCGAATGACAGCTGAGCCCCATTTTTTTCAGCATACGCCCGAGTGCCGCTGAGGCCTCGCCGGTAATGAATGGCTGACGGTTGGCGCAGGTCAGCTGATCCTGTGCGGCATTCCTGCAACATTCACGCTCTGGTTGTGCCGGACTGCGACCGGTTCGATTCAAATCAGCGGTCCCGAGCGCGCTGCCGCGCAACCGCGCCAGCCGCCTGATCCGTCCCGGGAGGAGAACCATGATCAAGCCCGCCGCGCCGACGCTCACCGAGGTCACAACCCTTGCCGGGACCGCCCACGCCAACCCGTTGTACCCGCCGGACGCCCCCCTGATCCGCGTCACTATCTCCGGTCGGCCAGACCCGGTCACCGCGGCCATCGCCCGCCACATCACCGAGTCAGGCAGCGTCTTCCTCGAGCTGCCGGATGGCACGCTGACGATCGTTCTCCACCTGGACGGCAAGACGTGGATCGCACGGCCTTGTGATGAGGGCTCCCGCGGCTAGCCATCCCAGCCTGTCGCGCGACGGGGCCCGTGACCGCCGACACTTGCTGCCTGAGCACGGGCCCGCGCTGACCCGGACCAGGCAGCCAGGCAGGCCGCCTCAGCACCACCCAAGGCCCGGCACACCAGCGCCTGCGCTCGGCGGGAAACTCAGCAACGAGCACCTACCCGCTCAGAACATCCCGCTCCGTGCGAGCGAGAGCACCGACCCGCGGGTCAGCCCGGCCGCCCAGATCGGATACTTGCGCGGCGGGCGCTGACCAGGGCCAATCACTGAACGTGATCCCCGTCTTGGGCCCGGCGGCCGCCGGATCGATTATTTACGGGCTCAGGTGCCTGGTCATCGGTGCCTGCACTGTCCGCAGACCTGCCATTTATGTACCTGTTTGAGCTGGTTGCTGATGACTTGTGCGGGACGGTCACGTGTTCAAGGCGAGGTCGGCGGTGGCGCGCATTTGCTGCTGGGATCCGCGTGGTGACCAGGCCTGGCGGCGCGGGTTGGCGTCATCCAGGCGAGGAGTTCCATGGCGGGGACGCGGGTAGCTGGGCGATGTCGGTGTTCCAGACGACGGCGTTGGATCGGAACAGCGGGATGAGCGCGGCCGGGAGGCGATCGCGTGCGACCAGTGGGACATCAGAGGGCAGGCGTTCGAGCAGCGCTGATCCAGCGGCACGATTGGTCAGGTCTCGCCGAGGTGGGGTCGGCCGCCGGACTCAACTCGCCGGGTGGCCCTGCCCCGTTCTTGCGTCGGCGCGGCGTTCATCGCATCGGCTCCTTCCCGTCTTCATCCTCCCGCCGACGCAATAAGGACTGCCATCTTGGCCGGGTCGTCACCGGAGGCGCAGTTTGGAACAGGCTCTCCCCATCGGTGCAAACCGGAAGGAGTGATGCTCATTGTCATCAATCCTTGCCTGGTCGTTGGTGTCACTTGGCACGCTAGGAACTGGCACGGTGGCAGCCCGTAGCATGCGGGCAGAAAACACCTGGGAGGAAGCCACTAAGGACGGCCCTCGTGCTGGCTGAGCTGCCCGGTTGGGAGAGGTGATGGACGCGCCTTCGGACCAGCCGGCGCCGACGGGCGCCGCGCGGGCCCACCTCACCCCGCGGAAGGCTGTCCGGTCACGGCGGCGGCGGCCCACCGGGGCGCCCCCGCCCCTGCCGCATCACTTGCAGACCAGCGGGGTGGGCTGGCTGGTGGCCGCGGTGGTGCTGGTTGGGCTGGCGCTGGCGGTGTTTGCTCCTGGGCTGCGCGGTCCCGCCGTGGCGGTCACAGTCGCCGACGACGCCGTCGTGCGGAGGCTTGGCGAGCTGCACGCGCCCGGTCTGGGGGTGCTCTGGCAGGGCTTGGCGTACGGCGGTTCATGGTGGACTCTGACCGCGCTGGAGTCCGGGCTGTTGCTGGCATTGCTGGTCCTGCGGCGCTGGCGTCATCTGCTGGTGTGGCTGGTGGCCTGGCCGCTGGTGAACGCCCTGGCGTACGTCCTGGTGGCAACGACCGCGCGGCGGCCACGGCCGTTCGGGGTGGACCTGCGAACCAGCTGGGGTAGCTGGGCGATGCCGGCGGCGGAGGTCGCGACCTTTGCGGCCGTGCTGGTTGCGATCCTGTACACGCTGGTGCCCAAGGGCCGCTGGCGCAACACCGGCAAGTGGGTCGCGGCCGGGCTGGTGGCGCTGGTCGGCGTCGCCCGGATCGCGCTGGGCGTCAACGCCCCCACCGACGTGCTGGTCGGGGTGGGCATCGGGGTCACCATCCCGCTACTGGCTTTCCGCTGGTTTGCCCCCGACGAGGTGTTCCCGGTCGTATACCGGCGGGGCCGCAGCGCCCATCTGGACGTCGGCGGGGCGCGCGGGGTGGCGATCCGCCGGGCCCTGGAGGAGCAGTTGGGCTTGGCCGCCGGGGAGATCGAGCCTTTCGGGCTGGCCAGCTCGGCCGGTTCCACCCCGCTGCGGATCACGGTCAGCGATGCGCCAGCCAGGCAGCTGTTCGGCAAGCTCTACGCCCGCAGCCACCTGCGTGCAGACCGCTGGTACAAGCTCGGCCGGGAGCTGCTGTACGGCCAGCTGGAGGACGAGAAACCGTTCAACAGCGTGCGGCGGCTGGTGGAGCAGGAGGACTACGCGCTGCGCGTCATGCGGGACGCCGGGCTGCCCACCCCCGGCCCCTACGGCTTTGTCGAACTCACTCCAGACCGGGAGTATCTGCTGGTGACCGAGTTCTTTGCCGGCGCGGTAGAGCTCGGCGACGCCGAAGCCGACGACGGTGTCATCGACGACGGCCTGGGGATCATCCGCAAGCTGTGGGACGCCGGGCTGGCGCATCGCGACGTCAAGCCGGGCAACCTGCTGGTCCGCGACGGCCACATGTTGCTGATTGACGTGGCCTTCGCGGAGGCACGCCCCAGCCCCTGGCGGCAGGCGGTCGACCTGGCCAACATGATGTTGTGCCTGGCGCTGCACTCCAGCGCCGAGCAGGTCTACCGGCGGGCGCTGCGCCAGTTCAGCGTGGAGGAGATCAGCGAGGGCTTCGCCGCGGCCCGCGGGCTCGCATTGCCCTCGCAGCTGCGCCGCATGCTGCGCGCGCAAGGTCGCGACCTGCATGCCGAGTTCACCCGGCTGCTGCCCGCCCCGCCCCAGCCGATCAGGGTCCAGCGGTGGAGTGCCCGCCGAATCGGCCTATGGGCGGCAATCGTGCTTCTCCTTGTCGTGACCGCCGCGAACTGGACCCCCCTGCTCGGCTACCAGAGAGCCATCCAGGCCCCGCTCGGCGCCAACGCCCTGGGCTGCGGGGATCTAGAGTCGCTGTGGCTGGAGGCACAATCGGTCCCGTCGGCGTCGCTGGTGCCGTGCATACGGTCACCGCTGCCCGGCTGGACGGTGGCAGAGGTGGCCGTCAACGACGGCCGGTCGGTGGTCATCTTCAACCACGATCAGGCCGGCCCGAGCGCGGTCGTGCTGCGCCTGACCGCCGCCTGCGACCCGGCCGGCGCCGTACAGGCGCAGTCTCCGGCGCCGGGGGTCCGCCGCTACCGGAGGGCCGGGCCGCGCACCGGCGAGTTCGCGGCGACCTGGTACGACCTGTTCCCGGGAGGCTGCCTGACCTACCAACTGCACTCTACCAGCGACGTCAGGGGGTCGTTCACCGCGGATCTGCCCGCGCTACTCACGTTCGCGACCCGCGACGCGCTCCGCCAGGCGCTGCGTCAGCGCTCCAACGGGCGACTCCGGCTGGACCCCGTCGCCACCAGTCATCCGGTCACCTCAAGCCATCCAGGGAGGCAGTTGGCTAGGTGAAGGGAGCGGGCATAGTGGTGATCAGGGGGCTGGCTGTCGCGGCCCGGCCTGCCCCCTACCCGGGCGGCGGCGGTGGTCCGCAATGTCGGCGAGGCATGGCCACGGTTGCGACGAGATCGCCGGGTCCCGCCTGGCCGCACGACTATGCCCGCCGGCTGCTGCAGGCTCGTTACCTGAACCAGGCGCACCCGCGCGGCACCGACTGGGTGCCCTCGCGACAGCTGGCCAGTCGGCAGTGACTTGCGCGCATACCAGCGGATCAGGCGCGGTCAGGGTTCAGCACTCTGTCACGTTTCGTAACAAGACTGCTTCTCTCTGAGCGGCCCGTTATGGCCACGAGTGGCAGGCGGATGATCACCAGCAGATTCGTCTCGGAGCTGTGGTCTGCTCGGCGAACTGTGTCCGAAGCTGGGAGCGGATTGGGAGTGGCGATTCGCCGTCAACTGCGGTCAGATGCGGTCAGGCGTCGTATCGCGGCTGCTCCGAGTACCTCTGACGTGCTGGAACGTCACCAAGCAGCGGTTTTGCTGGCCTGAGCGCTCAGTTCGGGACGAAGAGGCCGCCGGTTCAAATCCGGCCACCCCGACCAGGTCACAGGGCTTACAGCTCGCAGCGGACCGGCTCGCAACCGGTGCTGAGTAACTAAGTATCCGAGTCAGTCCCCTCCTGGGATCGGGTCAGGGCGACGCGCGGGCATCAGATGAATTCCGCGCGGTGCTCGTGAAGGAACTCGGCCACCGGGCGCGGGGGGCGGCCGGTGATCTCCTGGAAGCTGCCGGTCGTGTAGTCGTTCTCGCCGGCGAGGATCGCCCACTCGCGGGTGATGAGCAGTTCAGCCGTCCCGGCCGGTACCCCGGCGCCGGTGAGGCGCTGGAGGAACTGTCGCTCGGCCGCCACCTGGAAGGTGACGGGCTCGCCGAGTTCGGCTGAAAGCAGCTCGAGCGCCTCCGGCCACGACAGGGGGACCGGTCCGGTCAGGTCGTGGTGCGCACCCCACAGCGCCGGGTCGGTGAGCACGCGCAGCCCGGCCTCGGCCGCGTCGCGGTGGTCGATCAAGGCCGTGCGGCCGCTGCCGGCTAGGCCGGTCCAGGTGCGCGAGGCGCGCACCTCGTGCGCCGCGGCGAGCAGCGACGCCGAGAAGATCGCGGGGCGGATCGTCGAGTACGGCACTGCGGTCGAGGCGGCGAACTGGTCGATGCTGTAGTGGGCTCGCTGGTTGATCCCTAGGGAGTCCGCCGAGGTGTTGAGCACCGACAGGCGGGTGACCTGCTCGATCGAGGAGATTCTGGCGGCGGCGTTGATCGCGATCCGCTGCAGGACGCCCTCGATCCCGACCGATCCCATCGCGATGAATACCGTGCGGATCCCGTCTAATGCCTCGGTAATGTCGCGCGGGTCGTCCAGGCGCGTAGGGCGGATGTGCAGCCCGCCGGGTTCGCCGAAGGCGCGGCGGGCTTTGCCGGGGTCGCGAACGAGCGCGGCGACCGCGTCACCGCGCGCGAGTACGCCGCGGACGATCTCGCTGCCGACGCGGCCGGTGGCGCCGATCACTGCGGTGGTCATCGTGTCTCCTTCCGGGTAAAGCTCGACCAGTTCGAGGACGTACGCCTAGGCGTCAAGGTCAGGCCTTGACGCCATACTGACCTGAAGTGATCGAGTGAGCGTCGTCAGTACCAACAGCAACGTGGGGAGACACCCCTCGTGAGCCGGGTAATTGAGTAACAATCGGCGAGTTCATCACCGGACGCTGGCGGACGTTGACGGACGGTCGTTCCCAGATCAGACGGACCGCAGCCCTGGTAGTCCGCACCATGATTTGGCTTCGGCACCTTGGCCTGCCCTGGTGTGCGGCGCGGTGAAGTCCTGGTGGCGGCGGCGGCGATCAGGCGCCCCCGATCAGGGCCGGTGGCGGGGTGGTGCGGCAGTTCCGGGCTACGGGTGGGCTACTCAGGTCAGCTGGTGTCTTTCTCGGAGCTGGTGTCTTTCTCGGAGCTGGTGTCCGTTACCCATCCGGGATCGTTGACCTTGACCCTGACGTGGGGCTCGCCGTCCTCGACGAAGACCTCTGGCTCCAGGCGGACCTGCACCGTGTTACTTCCCTCTGGCACCTCGAGCTCGAGCACCTTAGCCCGGGTGTGCGCTTTGAGCCTGTCGGCATCGGTATCGGCATCGGCGCCGGTGCTGTCGGCCGCATCTGCTTCGGGCTCAGGTTCCGCGACCGCGGCCCGGGCCAGGGATTCGACAGCCTCCTTGACGGGCGGATCGTCGGCGCCCCCGGCCAGCTCGGTGCCTTCTTCGGTTGCGCGCGGGTAGTCCGTCTCGCTCATGGTCAGCCGCCAGCCGCCGTCGAACCGGAGGATCGCATTCACTTCGTCAGAGAAGCTGGCGGCGCGGGACGCATCGTCGCCCCGCTGGTCCTCGGGTACTGGCATGACCACCAGCAGCTTGATCTGTGTCATCTCCGTCACTTCTCTCATACCGGATAGCGGGCCGTCGGCCTAGCCACCGCGTGCCGGTGCCCGCCACCGCATCCTGCGGGATCCCAGGCCATGCGGGCGGCTGAGGTGCGTCCCTCCGACTGCCCCGGCGTGGCAGGACCAAACCGCCCAGCACTGTCCTACCCGGCCGGTGGCGTGCCCCGGCCGGCACCGCCCGCGGGCGGGCAGAGATCGCCATCTGGACCGGCCTCGGGTTCGGTGTGGTCGCCGTCCTGAACGCCGCGGCCCTGTTCCATGACACGCGTGACTCATCGCGGCAAAGCCTGACGCGCTGTTACCAGCGAAAGCGAGCCAGAGCCGTTGTATTTGCACTCCTACACCAGGTGGGCAAATCAACCGTTTTGTGTATATAGATGGCGGGTAAATGAGCTGCGTGCCTGCCCGCGCGCTATTTCATACCGCGCCGCGCTGTGTGGAGATCAGGGAACTGCCCACACCGCTGCCTGCGGCCGGTGAGCTCCTCGTCCGCACCTTGTGCTCTGGCATCAGCGGTGGCACCGAACGGCTGGTGTACCGCGGCGAGGTCTCTGCCGAGTTGGCGCTGGACGACACGATCGACGCGCTTGGCGGCACCTTCTCCTATCCCTTCGCCTATGGGTATGCGTGTGTCGGCGAAGTAGCGGAGTCCGGACAGGTGGTTTTCGCGTTCCATCCGCACCAGGACGTATTCGCGGCGCGGGCTGGTGAACTGATTCCGCTGCCCGCCATCGATCCCGCGTCCGCAACCTTGTTCCCGCTGGTCGAGACGGCGTTGCAGGTGACGCTTGATGCGGGGGCCGGATATCGCGACCGGGTCATCGTGCTCGGCGCCGGCGTCCTCGGGCTGCTGACCGGCCTGCTGTTGCAGCGCTCCGGATGGCGGCCGCTGATTGCCGAGCCACAGGCGTGGCGCCGCGCCATGGCCAGCAGCCTCGGCGTCACCACCACAGCACCGGAGGAACTGGCGGAAGAGAAGGTTCCGCTGGTCATTGACGCCAGCGGTAACCCGGAGGCGCCAGCGATGGCGCTGAACATGCTGGCCCACGAGGGAACCCTGTTGATCGCGTCGTGGTTCGGCGCCAAACCAGTGGTGCTGCCGCTCGGCGGCGCCTTCCACCGGCGGCGTCTGATCATCCGCAGCACTCAAGTTTCGACGGTGCCGGCCCGGCTGTCTGGGGCCTGGACCCGATCTCGGCGCCGCCGGGAGGCCGTTGAGCTGCTGACTGAACTACCGTTGGCACAGCTGTGCACTCACGTCTTCGCCTTCGGCCACGCAGCCGAGGCGTTCCGAGCCGTGGACCAGGGGATACCCGGGTTGATGCATGCCGTTCTTGACTACGACAGGAGTGCTGCCGGTGACCTGTGAGGTCGGGTTGAGCCGAAGCGTCCATGCTTTCCACATCATGCCGGGACTGCCCGGGCCAGAGGGGCAACTGCATGATCATGACTACCGGATTGACATCGTGGTGGACCGCGAGCAGCTCGACGACCGGGGCATGGTCTGTGATCTGGATGTACTGGAAGCGGCGCTGACCGAGCTGACCAGTCGTGTCGAAGGCCGCAACCTGGAGGAGATACGCCCAGCCGGGGCCGAGGCGGTCACAGTCGAGGTATTCGCCCGCTGGGTGCATGACAGCCTCTCGCCCGCCGTCGCTGCCGCGGGCGGCGAGGCACTGGCAGTGCGGGTGTGGGAGACTCCTGTCGCGTTTGGCGGATACCGCGCACGATGCTGACGCTCTGCCTGATCAACTGGGCGACCTGGCCATCCTGATGGGCGGGTACCGGTACCACACCGGTGACCAGCCCGGCCAGGTCATGCGGCATGGGCACTGTGACAAGACCAAGGTTGGGCGGCTGAACCGTTCCGCTGACCTGTTCGTCTTGCTGTCATGGGCACAGTCGACACAACATTGTCGTCATCCTCGCGGGACAGCCATATGACACTGGGCTGGGATAACCCCACAGCAGATCCCACCACCACCATCCTGCTGCGGCACGGCGATACCCGACTGTCACCCGAACATCGCTTCAGCGGGCTGCGCGACCTCCCGCTTAGCGCCAACGGAACCCGGCAGGCCCAGGCCGCCGCCTGCCGCCTAGCCACCGGTGCCCCGATCGATGCCGTGGTCAGCTCGCCCTTGCAGCGCGCTGTCGCCACCGCCGCCATTGCGGCCGGCGAACTGGGCCTGACCGCGGCCATCGATGATGATCTTCGTGAAACCGACTTCGGCGACTGGGATGGATTCACCCTGGCAGAAATCCAGCAGCTATGGCCCGCGGCCGCGGCAGCCTGGCGGCGCGGCCCCGAACAGGCACCGCCGGGCGGGGAGAGCTTCACCGACACCGCACACCGGGTGAACCGGGCCTGTGACCGGCTGCTGCGGGACCACGGCGGCAAGACCGTCCTGGTGGTAAGTCACATTACCCCGATAAAGATCCTGCTGTGCCGGGCTCTCGGCGTCCCGCTTGGCACCCTTTACCGGCTATATCTCGGCTCCGCCTGCATTAACGAGATCCGATGGCACGGCCGTGGATTTGCCGCCGTCCATTGCGTCAACGACACCAGCCACCTTCCCTGACTCATCCGGGCCCGTCTCGTCCCGCCGCGAGCGCAGGTCCGCATATGCCGACCGGACTGTGGGCCGCTGGCGTGACTAGCGATCCCGGCGGTCACCAGATGGCGGTTCACGACATGCTCACTGGCGTCGCCGATTGGCTGAGTGGCGACTGGGCGGTGCCGGGAAGGTGGCGCCGGCGCGACCGGGGAAGCAGCCGGCGCCACGGGAGAAGACGTCACCGCCCGGAGGCCCCGCTCACCGTGGCGGGTGCTGCGGCTCGATGGGCCGACGCCGCTTGGGACGAGGCCTCTTGGGACGAGGCCGTGCTGAAGGCGCCGAGAAACTGGTTGCGGAAGGCGTCCATTGGCTCGAGCGGAGCGGAGGGACCGGGCAGCAGCCCGTCCTGCCAGCGCCAGGAGGCAATCTGCCTGAACACGGAAGGGTCGCGGGCGATGATCGAGATCACCACCTTGTGGCTGGCCCCGGGGCTGGTGATAGGCGCAGCGGGCTGCTCGTCGCCGAGCAGGATGAGGACGAGGTTTGGGTCGTTTACCTCGGTGACCCATGAGGTGAGGACCTGCATTGAGTACTTGATCGACGTGGCGAAGGCCTGGCGCTCCTTGCTGGCGTTGCCCACGATAGACAGCGGGGTCTCGCCGCGCGCGGGCATCGGGTCGAATATCGAGCCGTTGCCGACCTTGTTCCAGGGCACCATGGTCGGCAGCGGGGCCCAGGGAAGGTGCGAGGAGACCAGGTCGATCTCGGCCATCACGGGCTTGTGGCCGGGGGCGAGTTTGTTCCGCTGGAACGCGGCCATGGTGTACTGGTCGGGCATCGAGGGGTAGCTGAAGGCCGGGCCGCGGTAGCCCACGTTGCGCCGGTCGTAAAGCTGATTGTAGTGGTAGAACTGCAGGCCGGGCGGCCAGACGACGTCGTCCTCGGGGCTGTCGCTCACGGTGCGCCAGCCGGCCTTGTCGAAGGCGTCGCTGAGGGTGAACCGGCGGCTGGTGACCAGCGCGGCATACCGCTGTTCGGTGTTGACCCACAGCCCCGACTGCAGGGTGGAGTGGGCGAGCTGGCTGACCCCGCCAAAACCCGGGGAGGTGAGCCAGGCGCTCTGCGTGGACCAGCCGGCGCGGGCCAGTGAGGCGGCGCTCCGGCGCAGGAAAGCGTCGATGCCGGGGGAGAAGTTCGTGCCCTGAACGGCGACCTGCCCGTAGCTTTCGACGAAGGCGATGATGACGTCCTTGCCGCGCAATCCGGTGAGCAGGTCCGAAGCGGGGACGCTGGCTTCGGGGTCGGAGCGGTGCAGGGCCTTGTCGAAACGGCGCTGGTCGCGGAGCGCTGTCTGGGTGTCGCGCACCTGCGCTACGGCCAGCCTGGCGTCGCTGGTCGAGGCGACCGGGGATCCTGGGATGAGTTGCAGTGACAGGCCCGCGCACAACGCCCAGACCGCTGTGAGGGCGGCGAGTCCGCGAACGGCGGCGCGGCGATGCCGCGCGGCCACGGTGGTGATGTGAATCGTTGCTGCGGTGATTGCGCTGACGAGCAGGATGACACCGAGCCAGAGCGCGACGAGCGCGACGTTAGTGCGCGTGGGGCCGATCGTGTCGCGTACCACGCCAATAGCCGGGCTGATGTTGACCCAGCCGAAGACCGGATTGAAGGCCCGCCCGATCTGCTCGTAGAACGCTGCGTTGAGGATCTTGATGAGAGTGAGCAGGCTGAACAGGATTCCAGCGGCGGCGGCCACGATCCGTCGCGGCCAGGTCGGCAGGACCAGCGCGATGGCAACCAGGACCAGCCCCTCCACGGGGATGCGGGCAAAGGCGGCCGGTGTGAACTGAAAGACACGGTCGGGCGCGACGAGTACACCCCACACGAGCACGACCGAAAGCACGGTGATGGCCAGCCGCAGAGCCCGCCGGGTGCCCGGGCCGGCGCCGGTGCGGTACAGCCAGATCGCGTTCCGGCCGAACGACTCGGCCAGCAGCAGCAACGCGGCGGCGACCGCGATCATCCCGACACGGCGGTCGAGCAGCCCGGATGCGGCGACGGTGAGCACGATGCCCTGGACCGCGGCCACGACCTTGCCCCAGTACCGGGGTGGCAACGGCGCGGCCAGCCACGGGATCAGCCAGCCCGCTAGCAGCAGCGCGTAGCGGGCGGCGCCGATGGCCAGCACCCAGCCGCCGTAGTCCTGGGCCACGAAGATGCTGAGCAGCAGGATGAGGAACGCGTCGGTCTCGCAGTCGATGCGGGCGCCCAGCCCGGTGGCGGTGCCGGTCCGGCGCGCCACCTGCCCGTCCACCGCGTCGAGGACCAGCGCGACGGTGGACAGGGTGACCAGCGCTGTGATCGACACCGGCCGGACGAACGAGTCGGCAGCCAGGCCCGCGACCCCGGCGATCAGCAGCGCCCGGGTCAGGGTGACCCAGTCCGCCGGGAACATCGCCGGCTGGTCGCTGCGCCTGCGGGCAGTGACAATCAGCGCGGTCGCCGCCGAACCGGTGGCCAGCCCGGCGATCCAGCCGGCGACGCCGAGACCAGCCGTCGCGGACACGACACCGAGCAGGGCCGCTGTGGCGAGCATCCCCACGATCGTCGCGAGCCGGATCGCAGGCAGCGCACCTTTGCCCGCGCGCCGGACCGTAGGCGGCGCGCCTTTGCCCGCAGGCTGAACCGTCCGCACCGCGCCTCCGTAGCCATCTGCCGCTGTTACTGATGGGGACAACGGGTCCGCGATCACACTGGTTCACCGCGACCGGCCGCGGCCCGCTACGCTACCCCAGCCGGACGGTTGAACTAGCTGGACGGTTGAACTATGTGTCCGGCCGGCCCGTGTAACCGGCGTGGCTGTCTTGTACTCAGTTCCTGGTGGCTGACTTGTACTCGGTTCCTGCCCGGATCGGTCCGGCCGTCCGCCGCTTCGGCCCAGCGTTGCTGCGCCTGGCCGCCGGCGTCACCGTGCTGTGGTTTCTCGGGCGGCACGTGGGCGCGGCACCGTTCGAGGACGGGCTGCGCGCGGTCACCTGGCAGGCGGTCGTGGCCGCCATCACGCTCACTGCCCTGACTACGGTGTGTTCGGCCTGGCGGTGGCGGGTCGTCGCCCGGGCACTCGGCGTCGACATTGGCCTGCCGGGCGCGGCCTGTGCCTACTACCGTTCCCTGTTCCTCAATTCCGTGCTCCCCGGCGGGGTTCTCGGCGACGTGCACCGGGCGGTCACGCACGGCCGGCGCGCTGGAGACGTGGTGCGGGGGCTGCGCGCGGTGGGGTGGGAACGGCTGTGGGGTCAGGTCATCCAGGCCGTGGTGACCGTCGTCGTGTTGCTGACCCTGCCGTCGCCGGTCCGGCCCGCGCTGCCGTATGTTCTGGCGGGTGTGGCGGGCGTAGCCGGGTGTGCTGCGCTGGTCGCGCGGCGCGCCGCTCGCCGCGGCCGGCCCAGTCTGGCACGCGCCGCCCGGGCCGTTTCCGCTGATATGCGTCGCGGCCTGCTGGCCCGGGACGTGTGGCCGCAGCTCACGCTGGCCTCGGTGCTGGTCGTGGCCGGGCACACGGCCACGTTCGTCATCGCGGCCCGGGTCGCCGGCTGCACCGCACCCCTGGGCGAACTGGTCGCGCTGCTGATGGTGATCCAGACAGCGGTGGTGATCCCCTTGAGTATCGGCGGATGGGGGCTGAGGGAAGGAGCCGCCGCCTGGGCCTTCGCCGCGGCCGGGCTCGGCGCGGCCACCGGGGTCACGGTCGCCACCCTCTATGCGGTGCTCATGCTGGCCGCGGTTGCCCCGGGCGCTGGCCTGCTGCTGGGGGATGCCGTTCGCCGCCGTCGCGGCCCGGGTCACCCGCGCGAGCCGAGACAACCCGATCCGGCGCCGCGGGCGTTGGAGGTCGTTGGTGGCTGACCGGCCCTACCCGGCGACCGACCTCGGCACGCCGCTGACGGCGCCCCCGACCCGGTGCGAGGCCGAACGGCTCGTCCCGTGACCGAGCCAGCCCAGGCGGCGATCCGCCGGGGTATTCGCATCCCGCTGCGCTTCGGTGACGGCTACTCAACCACTGCCACGGTCGTCAGCTTCACCGGCCTGACCGACGCGCAGCAGCACGTGGCCCTCGAACTCGGCCTCGCCGCGGCCGGGCTGCCGCTGGTGCGCCTGCACAGTGAATGCCTCACCGGTGACGTGTTCGGCAGTCAGCGATGCGACTGCGGGCCGCAACTGCGCGAAGCGGTCGAGCGGATCACCAAGCACGGCGGCTACGTGCTGTATCTGCGCCAGGAAGGGCGCGGCATCGGACTGTATGACAAACTCGACGCCTACGCGCTGCAAGATCGTGGTCTGGATACGTACGACGCGAATCTCGCGCTCGGTCACCGGGCCGACGAGCGCGACTACACCAGCGCGGCCCAGATGCTGCACGCGCTCGGCGCCAACCGCATCGGGCTGCTGAGCAACAACCCGGACAAGGGCGCTCAGCTGGCCCGGCTGGGCATCACGATCGCCAAGCGTGTCCCTACCGCGCTGCACCTTACCGGAACCAACGCCGCCTACCTGGCCACCAAGGCCCGGCGTGGTGGGCATGATCTGCTTGTGCGGGGTCTTGAACGCGTCGCCGAGCCGCACTGGCACGCCGACCCGCTCGCCGGTCCCGCAGACCTAGGGTCCAAGGGCCGATGACAGACATCCGCGATCGTCCGCCGCCTGCTCCTACAGCCTCTACCTGACGCACATGCCGATCGTCATCGCTGTGTCGTACGGCCTGGTGCTGGCCGGGTCGCTACCGGGACGCCGACATTCTTCGTGCTGGCCGCGATCCTGCTGCCCGTTACCGTGTGCTTCGCCCGTCTGTTCGCCGCTGTGTTCGAGCTTCCCTTCCAGCGGCACCGCGGGTGGATCGCGCTGCGGCAGGCGATGTCGGCCCCGGCTGTGGTAGCTGCGGCGAGCAGGGCCGGCCGCCGTCGCCGGGCGCTGGCGGGCACGAGCCGGGCGAGCGGCCCACAAAATCAAGCTGGTGGGCGATGTAGACCAGCTCGCCCGCGGCCAGTTGCCGGCCGCGCTCAGCCAGCCAGTCGGCCAGGTCCGCCGGTTCCACCCGGTCCTGGCGGTTCCGCAATGCGTCCCGGATCGTGTTAAGGATGCTGCGCAGGAAGTAAGCCTCGTCGGCCGGGTAGTTCCCGTCCGGGGCCAGGTACACGACCCAGTCCGACGACCCCGCCGCCAGGGCGGGCGCCCCGGTATCCCGCAGGTGGTGAAACAGGCGGCGGCCCGTCCGGCTTTCCCCGGCCGGGCGGCCGTAGCGAACGCGCTCATCCATGTCGCGGTGGTAGGCCTGCATGATCTGGTCGTCGTGGGGGTGGCCGGGCGCGAAGATGCTTTCGCCGTCGTAGTTGATCGTGAACCAGTAGACGCCGCCGGGGACAAGCAGCCGCAGCAATCCGGGCAGGACGGCCGGCACGTCCACCAGGTCCAGGACGGCGTTGGCGATCAGCACATCGGCCCGCGCCCCGCGAGCGGCCTCCAGGTAACTGCCGAGCTCGGCGTGCACCAGGCGCACCCGCAGATCACCCACCTGCAGCCCGTCTGGCAGCAGGTCGCTGCGCAGGCCCCGCGCGGCCGCCCAATCGCGCAGCCACCGGCGCGAGCGATCCAGCAGCTGCCGATCCGCATCCAGCAGGATGTACTCGCCGGCGCCGACAACGCCCCAGTCCAGCAGACGGGCCACCATCGTCCCCAGGCCGGCGCCGACCTCCAGTACCTGCGGCGCACCCGCGGGCATCAGGCGGCGCAACTCGGCCAGCACATGCCGGTTAAGCGCCCGGTCATCCACGGTCGTCTTCGCGGCCAGGTAGCGGGCATAGTCGGAGGTCATAGACGCTTCATCGAAGCAAGTCACTGCTTCTCGGCTACCATCGCGAACTTGCGCACCCGCCCGCTGCCGAGCCAGTCACCCCACAGCTGATGGGCCGTGATCAGATCGGCGGTGGCGTGCGTCCCGATCTCGCCGGCGATCTGGGGAGAACCAGCCCGGTAACAGCGAAGCAGCGCCGTCGCTATCGCGTGATGGGAGGAGCTGTACTCCTGCCGCCAGATCACGGTCAGCCCCGCGTTGCGCAGCACGGCCGTCAATTCCGCCAGCTCGATGGGCCAGACCGTATCGGCGCCGGGCATCCGCGCCCGCTCCTGCTGGGTGAGCGGCAGGCCTTCCTCGACCGTGAAAGCGAAACGCCCGCCCGGCTCCAGTACGCGCGCCACCTCACCCACCAAGGCGTCCTTGTCGGGGAAGGCCAGCATCGTCTCCAGCAGGAGTACCACCTCGAAGCGGCCCTCGGGCAGAGGCGGGAGGTGAGCTTGCTCGAAGCGGCAGGGGAGATTCCCGGCCAGCTCCCGGGCGGTGGCCAGTGCGCTGGCGGAGCAATCGACACCCAGGTAGTGGCACCCCGACTCCGCCGTGATCATCCGGCCGGGGCCGGCCACCCCACAGCACAGGTCGAGCACTGGGACGCCGGGACCGACCCGGGCCTGCCGAGCCAGCTTCCGGACCTCGCCCGCCCGCATGAAGCTCTCCTGGCCTACATACTCGCCCGCGGGGTAGGCGGCCGCCCGGGCCCGCTCTAGCGCCGTCAACAATGGTGCTCGCTGATCCTGTCTCACGTCAGATCCCGCACGGTGTCCGGCCCGGCGGTGCGGTGCCACCCGGCCCGGCAGGGCCATTTTGCCGGACCGCGCCGCGCCCGCGCCGAGCGGACGCCGATCGTGTCGGGTCGAACCGCGACTGCCGTTTCTACGTACCACTCTGTGTCAGGTTTGACGGACCGGCGGCGGGTGTGGTTCAGCTCGGCCGCAGGGTGGAGGCTGGCTCGGTGCGGCAGGCGCTCTGGAGGGCCGGAACATCGTGCGGGTCCACGTAGTAGTCCCCGAGGGGTTCGACAATCCCGGCCGGCCCACCGGCGGCAACATTTACGACCGGCGCGTCTGCGCCGGTCTGGCCGAGGCCGGATGGGATGTGCTGGTCACGACCGTCCCCGGGGCGTGGCCGGATCCCGGCTCGGGCGCCCGCGCCGACCTGGCCCGCATCGTTTCCGCCATCCCCGACGGTGAGACCGTCCTGATCGACGGGCTCATCGCCTCGCCGGCCGCCGCGCAGCTGCTGCCACACACCGGCCGGATACGAATGACGGTGCTGCTGCACATGCCACTGGCCACCGCCCTCGACGCACACGCTGATGCCAGCGCGCAGCGCTCCGAACGGGTCGTGCTCCGCGCGGCCACCGGCGTGGTCGTTACCAGCGAATGGACCCGCCAGCAGGTCCTGACCCGATACGCGATCCCGGCCCACCGGGTGCACGTCGCCCGGCCCGGCGTCGATCGGGTCGCTGCCCCGGCCCGGCCCGTCCGCGGCCACCTGATATGCGTCGGAGTCCTCGGTCGCCACAAGGGGCAGGACCTCCTCGTCGAGGCGCTCGCCGACCTCGCTGAGCGGGACTGGCATTGCGTGCTGGCCGGACCGCTCGACCGCGACCCGGACTTCGTCGAACAATTGCAGGCCCGAATCACGCGCCTCGGCTACGGCCACCGCGTCTGGCTCACCGGCGTCCTGACCGGCGCGGCGCTCAGCCACGCGTACACCACCGCCGATCTGCTCGTCGCGCCGTCCCGCTCGGAGACCTACGGCATGACCGTCACCGAAGCGCTCGCCCACGGCCTGCCCGTCATAGCTGCCGCCGTCGGTGGGCTACCCGAAGCGCTCGGCTCCACCGCCGATGGCACCCGCCCCGGCCAACTGGTCCCTCCCGGCGATCCGGCTGCCCTCGCCGCCGCGCTCGGAGAATGGCTGGGTGACGAGCGCCACCGACACCGGCTACGGGCCGCCGCACGACAGCGGCGGTCAACCCTGCGCGGCTGGGAACAGACCACACAGGAGATAGCGAACGCACTGACCGCCCACGGGCGCAGCAAGCCTGCGCCGCCCGGGGTGAACCGCCACCACCCTGGAAAGACCAGCGGCCGGGCTTGAACCTCCCGCCGCCTCGGCCCGTGACACCAGACGTGGCCTCGCAGGTGTGGCTCACCTTGACCCCTACTTGCTAAGCCTGGCGGCGAGATCTGCCTGATCCTCCCGTCATCGGAGCGTACTTACAGGCGTCTCAGTCAGGATGTAGCGTCGCGGGAGACTTCATGCAACTGGAAACTGATCAACAGAAAGTGCGCTCGATGACATTCAGAACCGAGAGCCGCATCACAATCGCCAGCAGCGTCGGTGAGGTGTGGGCGTATGTCTGTGACGTCGGCCGCTGGGCGGAGTGGGCGCCAACGGTTCTCGAATGCCGGGTGCGCGGCGGAGCTCCGCTTGAGCCCGGCTCGCGGGTGGAGCAGCGGGCGAAGTTGCCACTCGGGTTGAGCCGCGGCCGGAGCCAGGAGGTGACCGTTGTCGAGGCGCCCCGCTACGTGGCGTTCGCCGGGCCAATGGGTACTTCCGCGGCGCGCTGGGGAATGGAACTCGAGCCGGTGGACGGCAGGCAGACCGACGCCATGATGTGGATTGAGGTCAACCTCGCCGGCATCATGCGCGCGTTCCCCGGCCGCATTCTCAAAGGCAGAATTCAGCGCGTAAGCGATGTTGAGATGGTAGCGATCAAGGCTGCTGTCGAGTCCGCTACGCGGGGAGGCGCGGAGTCCTAGATGGGGTGGCGCGATTCTGCCGCGACGCGACCGAGATCGAGGAGCACACCGTGAGCCAGACCAGCCCTACGCGAGAGCACCTGATCGAGACATACCGCAAGAAGGCGAAGCACTACGACATCACCTCCCGGCTCTACCCCGCGCCCGGCTACCCCCAGCGGGCCCAACGCCTCCGGGCCGTACAAGCGCTCGGCCTTCGCGCGGGTGACAGCGTGATCGACATCGCATGCGGCACGGGTCTGAACTTCCCGCTGATTGAGAAGGTGATCGGTCCCGACGGCCGGATCGTCGGCGTCGATCTGACCGACGCGATGCTCGCCCGTGCCCAGGATCGGATAGAGACGAACGGCTGGAGCAATATCAGCCTCGTGCAAGCCGACGCGGCCGACTTCAACTTCCCAACCGAGGTCAACGCGATCCTGTCCACGTACGCCCTGTCGCAGGTGCCCGAGTGCGCAGAGGTTATCACCCACGGCGCCGCGGCCCTCTCCGGAGGCGGACGCTGGGTCGTGCTGGATCTCAAGGTTCCCGGCAACACGCCTGGGTGGCTAGCGCAGCTCGGAACCGCAATTGTGCGGCCTTTCGCCTCCATAGATGAGTGGATCATGCGCCGTCCGTGGGAGGAGATTCGCGCAGCCATGCAGGAAGAACTGGCCGATCCCTCCTGGACCGAGTTGTTCTTCGGAACCGCGTTCCTCGCTGCCGGGTCCCGCGGCCCTGGAACCTCCGCTGTACGACCGCGGGGGAGCGGCCATCAGTGACCGTGGGCTGAGCAAGCGTCCTCTCACCTGAGGCCGGGGGCGCACGCGAGGCGTTTAGCGGACGAGTCGATCCAGCGCGTCGTCCAGCACTCCCCGAAGACCTCGCCCGTCACGTCGGGTACCTCCGGCAGGGTTCTGAGAACACCGGCCTGCTCTGACCTGGTGTGGGGCGTCCGGCGGGGGGTCCGGCCCGTCCGCAGAGACTGCGGATCGCGGTGAAGATGGGCCGGCGCGGGAATAGACTGGCCGCGAACGTGCTTGAGGTTGCTGTTGTTGTCGAAGTCAGCGATCGTGAAGACGCCCGCGGTTTTGACAGTGGGCGTTTCGCTTTGCTAGTGGATTTTTCCTCGGGCGGTGAGCGGCCAGCAGCTGATCCGCGCAAGGTGCGCGGATCCCCGGCTCGTCCCGCGAAGGAGACAGCAGATGGCTCAGGGAACCGTGAAGTGGTTCAACTCGGACAAGGGCTACGGTTTTATCGCCCCCGATGATGGCACCGCCGATGTCTTCGTACATCACTCAGCGATCGACATGGGCGGCTACCGCACCCTGGCAGAGAGCCAGAAGGTGGAGTACACCGTCAGCCAGGGCCCCAAGGGTCCGCAGGCGGACCAGGTCCACGCGCTCTGATTAACGGTCCCGCGGCAGGCCAGCACCTCTGGGCGCGGGCCTGCCGCGGGCTCCTTTCCCCTTGGCGGCCGGGCGATCGCGTTCACCCCCGGACGAGAAGGTCGACTTCCTGCGCCGCCAGGTCCTCACCTCACGCAACATCCGCGGCAGCTTGCTTACCGACCCCGCCCTCGGTGGGCTTAACTACCAGATTGAGCACCACCTGTTCCCGTCGATGCCGCGGCCGAGTCTGCGTCACGCCCAGGCGCCCGTGCAGGCATTCTGCGCCCAGCGCGGCATGCCCTACTCGGAGACAGGCCTGCTGGCCTCCTACGCCCAGGTACTGCGCCACCTCCACGCGACCGGCCAGACGGCCAGCCCGGAACCGGCTGCTGACACAGCTACCGCAGGTCCAGATGCGACCCCTGAACCGGGCCACGCAGAAGACTTCGTGCGGCCCGCGGCCGCAGGCAGGCGCATACTGGTGATAATGAGCCCTTACCCCGCCGGTCCCCGGCGTCACCTGGCAACCAGCCCGTTCAACGCTCCCGACCCTGAGCCGCCTGCCGAGCGCTTTGCGGTAGACGACAGGGTCACCCACGACAAGTACGGCCTCGGCACGGTCACCGGCGTCGAAGAGGGAACCGCCCTGCTCATCGATTTCGGCTCCCACGTACAGCGCATTCCGACACCGTCCGCCAAACTGTCCAAGCTCTGAAGCCGCCCCGGCGCAGCTCAAGTGTTTGCGGCGGGGTATGGGCAAGTCCGGCAGCTATTTTGGTTGACCCGGCACCCGGCGGAGTTCAACCTGCCCCTGACTCCGCCTATTGTGAGGTGGAAGAGGGCGAGGCAGCGGCTCTGATTTTTCTGTCATCTTGTCTTCCGGCACCTGGCAGACAGCGCGGGTTCAGCAGCATGTTCGTTTTTTGTCCTGCATATTCGGTAGAGGATGCCTGTGTCGCGAGCCAGCCCGGCCAGCCAGGGGTCGAGCCCGCCGCGGCGCGCTGCGGTCCAGCGATCGAAGAGGTGATCGCGGTGGAAGGTGCGGCAGGCTCCGGAACGGCATCCGCCAAAAGTGCGCGGGTCGGCTGCTCCCAGCAACTACCTGCTCGCCCCGCCGAAGCTGGGCCGGGTACGGCTGCTCCCGCCGGCGGGCCGGAGCCAGGCACCGGCCAGTGCGGCGTCGCGGCTGCCGACCCCCCGCCGAAGGCGGCGGGGGAGGAGAGCCAGGACGAGCCGTTCGTTTCCGGCGACGATGACGAGGGCCTTCCCGCCGCCCGGGTGGCAGCCGACGGCGCTACGGCCGACCCGGTCAAGGACTACCTCAAGCAGATCGGCAAGGTGCCGCTGCTCAACGCCGAGCAGGAGGTCGAACTGGCCAAGCGGATCGAGGCGGGCCTGTTCGCCGATCACAAGCTCGCCGAAGGCAACGGGGTGCTGCGCCCCGGTCAGAGCATTGACCTTGAGCGGGTCGCCGAGGACGGCAGGAGGGCCAAGAACCACCTGGTGGAGGCCAATCTGCGCCTGGTCGTCTCGCTGGCCAGACGGTATGCCGGCCGGGGGATGCTGTTCCTGGATCTGATCCAGGAGGGCAATGTGGGCCTGATCCGTGGCGTGGAGAAGTTCGACTACGCCAAGGGCTACAAGTTCTCCACGTATGCGACCTGGTGGATCCGGCAGGCCATCACCCGGGCGATGGCCGACCAGGCCCGCACGATCCGGCTTCCGGTGCACATGGTCGAGGCCGTCAGCAAACTGGCCCGGGCGCGGCGGCAGATGCTCCAGGACCTGGGCCGGGAGCCCACCCCAGGGGAGCTGGCGGCCGAGCTCGACATGACCCCGGAGAAGGTCATCGAGCTGCAGAAGTGCGGCCGCGAGCCGATCTCACTGCACACCCCGCTCGGCGAGGACGGCGACAGCGAGTTCGGCGACCTGATCGAGGACTGCGAGGCGATCCAGCCGGGCGAGGCGGTCAGCTTCACGCTGCTGCAGGAGCATTTGCACTCGGTGCTCGACACGCTCTCCGAGCGCGAGGCCGGCGTGATGTCCATGCGGTTCGGGCTGACCGACGGCCAGCCCAAGACGCTCGACGAGATCGGCAAGGTCTACGGGGTGACCAGGGAGCGCATCCGGCAGATCGAGTCCAAGGCCATGTCGAAGCTGCGCCACCCGTCACGGTCCAACGTCCTCCGGGACTACCTCGACTGAGCTGACCGACGGCCGTCGGCGCGGGGGCATAACCAGCGGTCCCCGCCCGGCTCGTGGCCTCCGCTCGTGGGCCCAGCCCTCTACTGGCATGCGGCGGGTTCCAGCATTACCCGTGTTTGCCCGCTTGAGCAGGGGTAGATGCCGCTCGCAACACAGAATCCGAAAGGCGCCGCACGCTAGACGCTCGGCGCCGCGCAGTCTGGGGGCGACGACATGGCGGTGTTCCGGACGCGCCGCGCTGTCACAGGGCAGCCGGTTCACGGGATCGACCGGATGATCCGCAACGTCGAGACCGGACGTTTCGAGCGCAGCCTGTCGGCACTGACCGCAGCCGGGGCGCTGGTGACGGCGGCAGAGATCTTTTTCGAGCACGACAGCGCGAGCTTCGGAAACAAGATGATGTGGATCCCGGTAGCGCTCGGGCCGGTCGGTGCGGCCGCGGGCATCGCCGGCTTCTTCAGCCAGCGGATGGCGAAAACCGCGCTGCCTGTCGCCTCGGCCACCATCGTCGCCAACGGTCTCCAAGGGGTCTTCCTGCACGCCCGGGGCATCTCCCAGAAGCCGGGCGGATGGTCCAACGCCAGATACAACATGGAGATGGGGCCGCCACTGCTCGCGCCTCTGCTGGTCACCATGGTGGGCGGCATGGGGCTGCTCGCCGCCATCCTGCGGCGTGAGAAGTGAGCCACGGCCCGTGACAGCACCCGATCCCCAGCACCGGTTCCCCGGCTTCGCCGTCATGCGGCAGGCACCGCGCTGGGATGAGCTGACCGCGCTGACCATCCGGTCGCGGGTCGCACCGCCGACAGAACCGCGGTTCTTCACGGCAGCCGAGCAGGCTACCGCGCGGGCGCTGGCCGGCCAGCTTCTCGACCAGCCGCACAACGAACTGGGCGTCCCGGTCATGGAGATGATCGACGCCCGGCTGGCAGACGGGCAGACCGACGGCTGGCGGTACGAGGACATGCCCGAGGACGGCCAGGCCTGGCGCGACTCGCTGGCGCACCTGGACAACGACGCCAAGGAGCGGTTCGGCGCCGGGTTCGCCGCCTGCCAGGTCGGCGAGCAGGCGGCCATTATCCAGGCCGTCCAGGATCTCGGTTCCCGCGACTGGCATGGCCTGCCTGCCGGCCAAGTGTGGAGCCTGTGGACCAGGTACGCGTGCACGGCGCTCTATGCGCATCCCGCGGCGTGGGACGAGATCGGCTTCTCCGGCCCGGCGTACCCCCGCGGCTACAAGAACATCGGCGTCGATGCCCTTGAGCCCTTCGAGGTCCGGGACGCCCGGCCCGCGCAGGACCCCGTCCGGGAGCGGCTGTGACGGCGGGCGTGCGCGCACGGAACGAGTCCGCGTGGCTGCTGCCGAACGACGGGACGCGGACGAACCATCGGCTCCGGCACGACATGCGGCGGTTCAGCGACGATGACGAGGTCAACCTGGTCATCGTTGGATGCGGCGCCGGCGGGTCGGTGCTGGCGCAGCGGCTGGCCAGGGCGGGCTGGCGGGTCGTGGCCCTGGACGCGGGCCCGTTCTGGGATCCCGACACCGACTGGGTCAGCGACGAGGCCGGGTCGCATCATCTCTACTGGACCGACCCGCGGGTGATCACCGGTGCCGATCCGGTGCCGCTTGGCTCCAACAACTCGGGCCGGGGCGTGGGCGGCTCCATGATCCACTATGCGGGCTACACGCCACGCTTCCACCCGAGCGACTTCTCGACCCTGCGCGACGACGGGGTCGGTGCCGACTGGCCCTTCGGGTACGAGGAGCTGCGCCCCTACTACGCCGCTATCGAGCAGGAACTGCCGGTCGCCGGGGAGCACTGGCCGTGGGGCGACCCGCATGGCTACCCGCACCGGCCGCACCCGGTCGGCGGCAACGGCGAGCTGTTCCTGCGCGGGGCGGAGAAGCTCGGCATCGAGGCCAAGGTGGGCCCGGTCGCCATCGCGAACGGCAGGTTCGGGAACCGGCCGCACTGCATCTACCGCGGATTCTGCCTGCAAGGCTGCAAGGTGAACGCCAAGGCGTCGCCGCTCATCACGCACATCCCCGACGCGCTCGCGCACGGGGCCGAGGTGCGGGCGGACGCGATGGTCACCAGAGTCGGTATGGACGAGCGCACCGGCCGCGCGACCGGGGTGCACTACATCCGGGACGGCGCCAGCCGGTTCCAGCGGGCCGCGATGGTGGCCATCGCCGGCTACTCGATCGAGACGCCCCGGCTGCTGCTGAACTCCGCCTCGCCGCGTTACCCGGATGGCCTGTGCAACGAGTTCGATCAGGTCGGCCGCTACCTCATGGTGCAGGGCGCGCCGCAGACAGCCGGCCGCTTCGACGCGGAAGTCCGGATGTACAAGGCGCCGCCGCCCGAGGTGAGCACCGAGGAGTTCTACGAGACCGACCCGGCCAAGGACTACAAGCGCGGGTTCGCGGTGCAGACCGTGTCGCCGCTGCCGATCACCTGGGCCGAGCATGTGGCCGCGCAGGGGCACTGGGGCCGGGCGCTGCGCGACTACATGAGCGACTACGTGCACTGGTCCTGCCTGGGGTCGCTGTGCGAGTTCCTCCCGCTGGCCGGCAACCGGGTAACGCTGGCCGACGAGACCGACTGCTACGGCATGCCGGTCGCGCGGTTCGCCTACTCGCAGTGTGACAACGACAGGGCCCTGATGGAGGCCGCGCAGCACGTCATGGAGGACATCCTGACGGCCGCCGGCGCCGACGAGGTCATCACGATCAAGCGTTACGCCCACCTGGTGGGCGGCGCCCGGATGGCAAAGGACGCAAGGAACGGGGTGGTGGACGGCAGGTGCCGGACCTTCGCCGTGCCCAACCTCTACATCACCGACGGGAGCGTGCTGCCCACCCAGGGCAGCGCCAACCCCGCCCTGACGATCATGGCCGTCACCGCGCGGGCTGCGGATCACCTGATCTCCGGCGCGCGCGGCGGGACCGGCTGAGACATCTGGCCATGGAAGGAAAAGCAAATGGCTGCGACAGTTGCTGATTTCCTGCTCGAGCGCCTGCGGGCCTGGGGCGTCGATCACGTGTTCGCCTACGCGGGCGACGGCATCAACGGCATCCTCGCCGCCTGGGGACGGGCGGAGAACAAGCCGAAGTTCGTCCAGGCGCGGCATGAGGAGATGGCGGCCTTCGAGGCCGTCGGCTACGCGAAGTTCACCGGCCGGGTCGGCGTGTGCATGGCGACGTCCGGCCCCGGCGCCATCCACCTGCTGAACGGCCTGTACGACGCGAAACTGGATCACGTTCCGGTGGTGGCGATCGTCGGCCAGACCAACCGCAGCGCGATGGGCGGCTCGTACCAGCAGGAAGTGGACCTGCTCTCGCTCTTCAAAGACGTGGCAAGCGAGTACGTCCAGATGGTGACCGTGCCGGAGCAGCTGCCCAACGTCCTGGACCGGGCGATCCGCACCGCCGAGGCCGAGCGTGCCCCCACGGCGATCATCATCCCCGCCGACGTGCAGGAACTGGAGTACTCGGCGCCCACCCACGCGTTCAAGATGGTGCCGTCATCGATCGGGACCGAATGGCCTATCACTTCGCCGGGCGATGACGCGATCCGGCGCGCGGCCGAGGTTCTCAACGCGGGCAGCAAGGTGGCGATCCTGGCCGGCCAGGGCGCCCGCGGAGCACGGCGCGAGCTCGAGCAAGTGGCCGACCTGCTGGGCGCGGGGGTCGCCAAGCCGCTGCTGGGCAAGGACGTGCTGTCCGACGAGCTGCCCTACGTGACCGGCTCCATCGGCCTGCTGGGAACCAGGCCGAGCTACGAGCTGATGATGAACTGCGACACGCTGCTGACGGTGGGCTCGAGCTTCCCCTACACCCAGTTCCTGCCCGCGTTCGATCAGGCCCGGGCGGTGCAGATCGACATCGACGGCAAGTACATCGGCATGCGGTACCCGTACGAGGTCAACCTGATCGGGGACGCGGCCGCCACCCTCAGGGCCCTGATCCCGCGGCTGCGGCGCAAGGATGACCGCAGCTGGCGGGAGGCCATCGAGGCTGGCGTCGCCCGCTGGTGGGAGACCATGGCGATGGAGGCTGATGTCGAAGCCGACCCGATCAACCCGATGCTGCTGTTCCGCGAGCTTTCCACCCGGCTACCGCACGACGCCATCGTGACAGCCGACTCCGGCTCGTCGGCGAACTGGTACGCCCGGCAGCTGAAGTTCCGCGGCGACGTCCGCGGCTCACTGTCGGGGAACCTGGCGACGATGGGCCCGGGCGTTCCTTACGGCATCGGCGCGAAGTTCGGCAACCCGGCCCGGCCGGTCATCGTATTCGCCGGAGACGGCGCGATGCAGATGAACGGCCTCGCCGAGCTGATCACCATCAAGCACTACTGGCACGAATGGCCCGACCCACGGCTGATCGTCGCCGTCCTGCACAACGACGACCTCAACCAAGTCACCTGGGAGATGCGGGCGATGGAGGGGGCACCCAAGTTCACCGAATCCCAGCGGCTGCCCGACGTGTCCTTCGAGGCCTTCGCCACCAGCCTGGGCCTGGAGGGCATCGCGGTGGACAAGCCGGAGCAGGTCGGCCCTGCCTGGGACCGCGCGCTGGCGGCCGACCGGCCGGTCGTGATCGACGCGCGAACCGACCCGGACGTACCGCCGATCCCGCCACACGCCACCTTCGAACAGATGAAGGACGCCGCCAAGGCGCTGCTGAAGGGCGACCCTAGCCGGTGGGGCGTTATCAAGGAGGGCGTCAAGACCAAAATGCAGGAGTTCTTGCCGCACCAGTCTGAGTCCTGATGAAAAGACGTCGAGTTGCTCCTCGACCTCGCCCCTGGGCTGGTCCTGTAGCGGTGTTCTGGCAGGGCCGGGGCGGTTCGGGTCAGCGGCCTGGCCTGCGGGCGGGGTGCTGGCCGAAGAAGCGGATGAACTCGGCACTGGCGCTGGGCCCGTGGGGGTCGGTGTAGGAGCCATGCGGCTCGCCGCCGGACCAGGCATGCCCGACTTTGTGGATGATCCAGTGCTCGGCCAAGGCCGCGCCGGCGGGATCCTGGTAGCAGGTGCGTGTGTAGGCATGGCCGCCCGGCACCTGTCCGCCGGTGGTCACCGCGGTGGGCACGACGCCTGGGTTGTCTCCTGCCAGGGCGTGATCGATGAGGCGCGCGGCGTTGACGGGGGCCACGATCGTGTCCCGGTCACCGTGGAAAACGATCAGCGGCAAGGGGCATGCGGGCCGACCCGGGTGCGCTGGGCCCTGTTTCATCGCCGTGAACGCGGAGGCCAGGTCACTGGCGGCCGCGTAGGGCAGCCCGGAGTGCACGCCGACGGCGGCGTAAAGATCGGGGTAGGCCGCGGCCATCACGGCGGCCATCGCCCCTCCGGCTGAAAACCCGGCCACATACACCCGGCTGGCGTCTGCCCCGTAGCGGTCTGTGACGTGGCGGGTAATCCCGGCGATCAGTGACGGTTCGCCGGCGTCGCGGCGCTGGTGAGCGGGGGCGAACCAGTTCCAGTACCGGCCTGCGTTCGCCGAGCGGGCCTGTTCGGGGTAGGCGACAAGGAACGTCTGATCCTCGGCGAGGCCGTTCATGGCTGTAGCGTCGGCGAAGGCGACGGCGTCTTGCGTGCCGCCATGCAGCATCACCAGCAAGGGCAGCGGCCCGCCGTCATAACCGGTGGGTACGTAGAGCCGATAGGCGCGGGTACCGGCAGCGTTGGTGTAGGACAAGGCGTCAAACCGGCCCGCCTGCTCGCCCTGCAGGCGCGACCGCGGGCCTGTGGGCGAGGCCGGGACCGTACGCGCCGGGGCTGGGGAAAGCGCGCAAATGGCGAGTCCAGCCGGGAATGACCCGCCCTGGCGGCTTCCCCCGGTGGGCGGGCAGCGGTGCCGGGACATTCGGGTGGCGGCCACGCGCGCTATCGTTCTCCTCCCCGGCCGATGGCGCATCCGGCGCACGCCGTCTCACCGGCGGGCCGGCCAGGGTCTGCTGGATCAGCGCTGTCGCCTCGATCAGGCGCCCCTGGCGGGTCAGCCGGGTGGCCTCAGCCATCGCAGCCATCTGGCGTGTATCCATGGCGGTATTTCCTCTCGCGGATGTCTTCGCTGGTCTGCTCGCGGATGGCCGCGCCGCGCGGATCGGCGGCCCGGCCGGCCGTCAGGGTCGCGGCGGCTCAGGCGATGCGAGCTGCCAGGGCGGCCTTGACGGCAGCGGGTGCGCGGAAGGCGCCGAGCACCTCCACCGAGGCGATCGTGGCCAGGGCCAACTGGGGGGAGACATCGGCCGCAATGCTTGCCAGCCCCAGCACCCGGATGTGGATCATCTGCCCGGTGTCGCGGATCTGCTCCAGATCGTGGCGGGTGTAGTGGCAGCTGCCCAAAGTGAGAGTGCGCCGGGCCGCCGTCTGGTCAAGAGCCTCGGCCCGGGCGGCGAGTTGGGTGCGGATGGCTGTGCGGATGAAATCGGTGCGGTTGGTGTAAAAGCCTTCCTGGACGAGCAGATTGATCTGCCCGATGTCCACCAATCCCAGGTTGATAGTGATCTTCTCGGTCTTCTCCCCCTCACTCGTTGCCATCCTCTCGCCATCCCCTCACCATCTATATGGATGGTAACTCACAGAGCCCCGCGACGCAACGGGTCCATGACCTGGTCCGTAAGTCATGTGTTTCATCAGCGTCCTGGGCGGATCTAGTCGCCGGTCACGCCGTCGATGCACTCGCGGATCAGATCGGCATGGCCGTTGTGGCGCGCGTACTCCTCGATCATGTGCAGGTAGATCCACCGGATGTCACGATCGGCGCCGCCCCACCGAAACGGCACGACATCATCGAGGCCCTTGCCGGCCACCGCCTTGCGCGCCGCGACGATCTCGCGCCGATAGGTGTCCAGGTCAGCCTCGGCGTCGGCGGCCTCGATGTCGTTGAAGTCGGCATCGTTGTCAGCCTCGGTCCAGTACAGGTCAGGCACATCCTCGCGGGCAGCGCACTGGCGGAACCACCCGCGCTCCGCGTCGGCCAAGTGCCGAACCAGGCCCAGAAGCGAGAGGTTAGACGGCGGAACCGCACGCCGCTTCAGCTGCCCCGCCGTCAGTCCCGCGCACTTGGTCAGCAGGATGTCACGGTGGTAGTCGAGCCACTGCTCAAGCGCCCTGCGCTCGGCAGCGACGTGGTCCGGGTCAGCACGCTCAACCGCGGGTGCGGTCCAGTCGGTAGTCACGCTGGCCACGCTATCTGGCGGCGCGTGCCGGAGGTCACGGGACAAGCGCGAGCTTGCCCTGGTGGTGGGCCGACTGCCCGGACCTGCCCGACTTGCGACATGACGCGACGCGGCATATCATACCGATGTATCAAGTCGATATATCGGGCCGACGGTTTGTCCGGAGCCCGGCCGACGCGGGAGCTGCGATGAGGCGGATCGACTACGACACGGAGCAGTACCAGGACTACGCACGTGGCCGTGCGCTCACCGAGCAGCAGCTGCAGGCATGGATCAGCGCCTTCGGAGCCCTGCTGCCCGAGCGGCGCCCGCTGGCCGGGCTGGACGTCGGCTCAGGAACGGGCAGGTTCACCCCCGCCCTGGCGCGGGCGTTCGGTCCGGTGACCGGCGTCGAGCCGTCGGTCCGCATGCGCGAGATAGCGCAGGCGCAGGCCATGTATCCCAGTGTGCGGTATCTGGCAGGCTCCGCCGAGGACATGCCAGTACCGTCCGGCAGCGCCGACTACGCTCTCATGTTCTTGTCCTGGCACCACGTTCAGGACAAGCCCCGGGCAGCCCGGGAGCTGGCCAGGGCGCTCAGGCCCGCCGGGCGGCTGTTACTGCGCTCGAATTTCAGCGACCACATCCCCCCATCAGGGTGGTGGCTGGAGCACTTCCCCCGCGGCTTCGAGGTGGACGCCGCGCTGTTTCAGCCGCTGCATGAGGTCGTCGCGACATTCACGTCGGCCGGCTGGCGCGTGGCCAGCTTCGGCATGGTCACCGAGCCGTCTTCCGGCACCCGCGGTGACATGCTCCAACGGCTGCGCCTGCGCACCCATTCGACCTTCGCCCACTTCACTCCCGACGAGCTGGAGACCGGCTTCCGCCGCCTGGAGCAGGCCATCGCCGCAGATCCCGGCGGACCGGCGCCTGCTGATCATGCGACCCTGCTCACGCTCGAACGGCGCTAGTTCTGAGCACCGAGTGACTACGCCTGCGGATCGCGGGGATGGCTGCCAGTGGGCGTCCTGCGGACCTCCAGATCATGGCATAGCCACTCGGGCGGACGGTGCCGGGCGGGTCAGCAACGGGTTAGCCCAGGCTGGTCGCCGCCGGACTTGACTTCGGGCCGAGCGGGAGGCGGAGGGAGGAATACACACTCCCCTCCATTTTCAATCTATAGCGCACAGGGGGGCTTGCCGCAAGACCCGGGTCGTGCCGCATAATCGCAGGCCGGGGCCAGAACCTGTTGACAGATGGGGGTTGCCAAGTGCGTTTGTTGTTGTCCACCTACGCGCTCGGGACGGCCTTCACGCCCGTGATCCGCGCACGGGCGACCACCGTGGCAGGTGCGATCCGCACCGGCGGGGCGACGGTGGCCGCGGCGCTGCTGCTCGACGCCTGCAGCCGCGAGAAGCCGCCAGTGCCCGCGTGAACCACGCGGAATCGGTGCTCGTCCTGGCCACCAGGCTCGTCACGGCGGTCAGGCGCCTTGCCGCGCAATGGCTGCCAGCGACCCCAGATCGGAGCTGATGAGTGAATCCTCTGACTACCAGCGCGTTTGACCTCCCCGACCGCCTCTCCGCCAAGGCCGACCCGGCGCTGATCGCCACCGACGAGCAGCACTTCGCGGCCATCGCGGAGAGCCTTGAGCAGTCGATCGCCGACCTGTCCGACCGGCTCGATGCCGAGCGCAAGGCGCCCGGCGGCATCGGCCAGGAGGCGATGGACCGGGACATGGAGATCCACCGGCTGACCGCCCGCCTGCGCGTCCTGCGTCGCTTCGGTCTGGACCTGTGCCTCGGACGCATCGTCGGCGCGGACAACCCCGAGCCCGTGTACATCGGACGGCTCGGCCTCACCGACATGGCGGGCCGCCGACTGCTGGTCGACTGGCGCTCCCCCGCGGCTGAGCCGTTCTTCGGGGCGACCCACGCCAACCCGATGGGCCTGGCCAGCCGCCGCAGGTATCGCTGGACCCGCGGCCGGGTCAGCGACTACTGGGATGAGGTGTTCACCCTGGACGGGCTCGAAGGGTACGCCGCGCTCGACGACCAGTCCGCCTTCATCGCCAGCCTGGGCAGCAGCAGGTCGCCCCGGATGCGGGACGTGCTCGGCACCATCGCGGCCGACCAGGACGCCATCATCCGCGCGGGATCCCGCGGCGCTCTCGTCGTCCACGGCGGCCCGGGTACGGGCAAGACCGTCGTCGCGCTGCACCGCACCGCCTACCTCATCTACTCCGACCCTCGCCTCGGTCACCGCCGGGGCGGCGTGCTGTTCGTCGGCCCGCACCAGCCCTACCTGGCCTACGTCTCCGATGTCCTCCCCAGCCTCGGCGAGGAGGGCGTGGAGATCTGCACCCTGCGCGACCTCGTCCCCGAGGGAGCCGCGGCAGCAATCGAGACCGACCCGGAGGTGGCCCGCCTGAAGTCGACCGCGGACATGGTGAAGGCGATCGAGCCGGCCGTCAGGTTCTACGAGAACCCACCCACCAAGGGGATGACGGTCGAGACCCCCTGGTCCGACATCCGGCTGAGCGCCGACGACTGGGCCGAGGCGCTCGAAGCGCCAGACCCCGGTATTCCGCATAACGAGGCACGCGAGGTGATCTGGGAGCGACTGCTCGAGATCCTGGTCGACTCCCATGATGGCGACGTCTCGGCTGATCTGCTCCGGAAGTCGCTGTCGCAGAACGAGGAGCTGCTCACGGCCCTCAACCGCGCGTGGACGCTGATCGAGCCGGCGACCTGGTCGGAGACCTATGGTCGGTACCCGCCTACCTGCGCAGTTGCGCTCCCTGGCTCAGCGCCGATGACGTCGCGAAGCTGCAGCGCGCCGACGCCCACGCCTGGACGGTGTCCGACTTGCCGCTCCTGGACGCGGCACGGCAGCGGCTCGGCGACCCGCAGGCGTCCCGGCGCAAGCGCCGGCATGACGCCGCCGTCGCCACCGAACGCGAGCGCATGGCGAGGGTCGTCGACGACCTGATCGAGGCCGCCGACGACGAATACGGCGTAGGCCTGGTGACGATGCTCCGCGGCGAGGACTTCCAGGACGCCCTGGTTGACGGGGCAGCACTGCCGGGCACCGACCCGGACCGGCTCGCCGGCCCGTTCGCGCACATCGTCGTGGACGAGGCGCAGGAACTGACCGACGCGGAATGGCAGATGCTGCTGCTCCGCTGCCCGTCCCGGAGCTTCACCATCGTCGGTGACCGCGCCCAGGCCAGGCACGGGTTCACGGAGTCGTGGCGGGAACGGCTCGAGCGGATCGGGCTCGACCAGATCAGCCTGGCCTCGCTGAGCATCAACTACCGGACGCCGCAAGAGGTCATGGCGGAAGCCGAGCCGGTCATCCGGGCCGTGATCCCGGACGCCAACGTGCCGACCTCCATCCGCGGCAGCGGCGTCCCCGTCGCAGGAGGATCTGCTGCGGATCTGGGCCCGGCCCTCGATGCCTGGCTCGCCGCGCATGCCGAGGGGATCGCCTGCGTCATCGGCGATCCCACGTTCCGGGCGACGTCGCGCGTCCGGTCGCTGAGCCCGGAGCTGTCGAAGGGGCTCGAGTTCGACCTGGTCGTCCTCATCGACCCAGAGACGTTCGGCAGGGGCATCGAGGGAGCGGTCGACCGCTATGTCGCGATGACCCGGGCGACCCAGCAACTCGTCATCCTCACGAGCTCCTGACGTCAGCCACGCGGCATCGCCGCGGGCGGCGAAGGCCCTTCACCGGCCCCGTCGTCGCAGCTAGCCGCGGAATCGGTACCCCGTCAGTGGTGAATCCGTGCCCGCCACCGATGTGGAGTCACGCACCCGACCGCAGGCTGGCATCAACAGGAACGCGTCCCGGGAGCACACCCGGGCCGAAAGGAGACCGTCATGAACCACATCCGCCGTATCGCCGCCGCTCTGACGGCGCTCACCGCCGCCTTGCTGGCGACCGCTGCCGCTGCACCTGCCGCGTTCGCCATGCAGGTGCCTCCCCCGGGCGAGCTCGGCAGCAACCCCGTCGGGCATGCACCGATCGCTCCGGCCCACACTCAGACCATCGTCATCGGCGGCATGCCCGGATGGCAGATCGCCCTGATCGCGGTCGGCGCCGCGCTGCTCGCCGGCACAGTCGCGGTGCTCCTGGACCGCGCGCGGGTCGCGCGCCGCAACACGGTCGCAGCGGCCGCCTGAACTATGCAGGAAGACGGAGCGGTGCCGCACCGGCCAGACGCCCGGGCGGCACCGCCCCAGGCCACTTGCCATCTTCGCGGGTGGCCTTTCTGAGCGCGCGGGGGTCAGTCGGGCATCGTCCCAGCGCGCAGCCTGACGGTGAAGCCGTCGCCCGTGCGGATGATCGCGGTATCGACGTCGAGCTGGTGCATGACCCAGAGCCCCAGGCCCGGTTCCGGGGCGCTCTGCGCTGCCGGGATCAGGCCCGCCAGGGGGTCGGCGGGGCCAGGACCCGTGTCGTGGACGCTGACCACGATGCGGTCGGGCGTGGCCCAGATGCGGACCGTCACGGGCGGCTGGCCGTGGCGCAAGGCGTTGCTGACCGCCTCCGAGGCGCCGATGATCAAGTCGGTGAGCGTGGTGTTGCTGACCCGGCTCCGGCCGATCTGCGTGAGCGCGTGCCGGGTGTCGGCCGCGGGCCGGTCGGTCAGCGTGGCGATGGGGCTGGAGGCTTCGAGCGGGTCGGGCGGTGGCGGCAGGCCTTCGAATATCTGCGCCTCCTGGTAGTGTTCGCTGGCCCGGCGCTGCCCGGATGGCGAAACGAGGCGGGGGTGGGTGCGTTCGACGATGTCAAGCACCCTCTGGGGCGCGGTACTGGTGTCATACAGGCACAGCCCCCACACCGGGACGTCCTGCCAGACGGTGTTGACCGCGCTTTCGTAGCGGTCCCAGCCTTCGAACCGCCCCCCGTTGCCGGGGTGCGGCACGTCCCCGGCGATCCGGATCTGCCGGGCGCCCATGGCGAGGTGGAATTCAAACAGCCGCCGGTAGGTGGCGATCGCCCGGGCCGGTGTCGCGTACAGGCTCCGGTCGCCGACGAATTCGACGGCGGACGGGTCGGCCAGCCACGACCGCAGCAGGTCGGCCTTCCGGTCGTCGTATCCGATGATGACCGGCTCGCCCGCGGCCACCCCTTCTTCAACGAAGGGCACGATCAAGGCAGCGAACTCGGCGTCAGAGCCGTAGAAGCCGGCTTCGTGGAAGTGGCCCACGTGGCCGCGGGCCGCGCCCGTCCTCATCACACAACTCCCATATCCATGAACAGGTGCCCCCGCCCCGTCAGGTCTGCAATCCGGCGGGCGGCCGGCGGGGGCGGTCGGGCAGTGACCCGGGCCCGGCCCTTTCGCACATACCCGTCAAGAGCGAAAAGATCCCGGTGCTCCATCCACGTCATAGGGCGGCGCCCGGCTCGATCTTGAGCTGCGGATGCCGCCAGCCAAGGACCCCCATTATGCGTTGCAGCTGTGGTGATGCGCTGGTCAGCGTGATGCGCGCGTCCGGCGGCAGCCCGGCGGCGATGCGGTGCAGCTCTCCGAGCGTGCCCGCATCAATGAACGTCAGTTCCCCGACATCGACAGTCAGCTGGCTCATGGCTGCCAGCCGGGCACGGACCGCCCGGATGAACCCTTTCCGGTTGGCCATGTCCAGCTCGCCCGTGATCCGCAGCCCCTGCGGCGTGGCCAGGAAACTGGCCTGCGGCAGCGAGGCTGACTCCGGCGCGGCCCCGGCGTGCTCGGCGACCAGGAACCCGCTGCGCTCGCCGCCCAGCCACCGCTGGTCGTATTGGCAGACCGAGCTAATGCCCTGTTCGTGCTGCAGCCGGGTAGCCATCCGCTCCCAGGCCAGCACCCGTCCGATCGACCCGAGCACCCGGGTGAAGCCCCCCATCTCGACGGCGACCCGCAACCCGGGGAACCCCTCCGCGCGGGCCAGGTCCGCGGTGGCCCGGAACGCGCTGGCAGCGGCGACCAGGTCCAGGCTGCCGACCCCGCCATAAAGGCCGGAGAAATTGCGCACCACCAGCTGCCCGGCGGCGATCGCGGGCCCGGCGGCTGCATTGCTGGCTTCCAGGGAGGCCAAGGCCATGGGCAGTGGCCGGTCACTGGCCACATACAGCACCCGGTCCCCGGCCGCCAGGCCCGCGCCGACGAACACCGCAGCGACCCGCGCCAGTTCCGCGTCACCCTGATACAGGGCGATCAGGTGGGTGCCCGGTTCGAGGGCGGACAGGTCAACCGGAGCGCCGGGTGCGCGGCCGCCCGCCGACCGTAGCCCACCGGTCATATCCCGCCCTCTTCGAACGTGAGGCGCCGGCGGTGGGACCGGGAACGAGCACGCCAGCCCAACACCGGCTGGTGCGACAACCGTAACCGGCAGCGTATACCGGTCCACGCCCGCCAGCCTGAACAACCTCGCAGCAACCATCACGGTCCCGCTCCGGCCAACGTAACGGCTCGGCCTGCACAGAACCACCTTTCCGCGCCGCGGGGAGGCAAGGCAGACCGGCCGGCACCTGGGCCACAACGGCGGCCCGGCCGCGGCGCGGTGACAACCTGGCCGCCGGGGTAGGTCCTTGGGAGTGCTACCCGCGTTGCGGCCGTCCATCCGAAAGGACACCACCATGGCTGCGCGACCCGAAGTAGTGGCGCTGCTGACCGACTTTGACCTGCAGCGCACCGGCTCCGGCCAGCGGCTGGTGCACAGGAACGGCACGCCGTTCACCACGGAGGAGACCGATCTGCTGACCAGCGCGACCGACGACGACCTGCGCGCCGCCGCCAGCGAACTGGCCGCCGCGCCGGAGCGCCTTGCGGAGCTGTTCATGCCTTCTCTCCGCCCGGTCGCCGAACAGATCAGCGACCACCTGCCCACGACAGAGGCACCCTAGAGCCGCTCCGGCATTACCTGCCGTTGCGGGCCCATGTTCCTGGGACCCGCTGGGCCGGGTTAGGCCGCGGGTCCCTGGTGTACGTCGGCACAAAAGCCCTGGCCGGTGATGGGTTTCCGGTGCTAATCCTGCTGATCCGGCGCCGGGCCGGTGAGACACTTGCGCAGGTATGCCAGAGCTGCGGCGAGGAGCCGGGACACGTGCATCTGGGATACGCCTACCGCCTGGCCGATCTCGGCCTGGGTCATGTTCCCGTAAAACCGCATCGTCAGAATGCGCTGTTGCCGTTTTGGTAGTTCGTTCCAGTGGCTGGCTATCGCTTCCATAGCCAGCGCCTGCTCAATAGCCTCATCCTCCTGGCCCGTCAATTCGCCCAGCGTTTCGGCTCCCAGCTCGTCGCTCACCGGCGCATCAAGCGAAAAGGGCCGGAATACCAGCTCGGCCTGGCCCGCCTCGAGGACCTCGTCGGTAGTCAGGCCTGCCGCACTGGCAATATCGCCGTGGCCGGGTTCTTTGCCCAGTTCCTGGCGCAGGCTGTCGCGGGTCTTGCGTACCGTCAGCACCTGCTCCTGCAGGGACCGCCTGAGGTGCACTTGCCAGCGCTTGTCCCGGAAATGGCGCTTGATCTCCCCGCTGATACAGGGCTGCGCGTAGGCGGCCAGGCCCACGTCCCGGTCTGGGTCAAAGTTGTTGATCGCTTTGATCAGGCCGACATACCCGGCCTGCATCAGGTCTTCTTCCGGTTCTGGGCCGCGGTAGCGGCGGGCGCATTTGCGCACCAGGTGCTCGTACCGCTTCACCAGTGCCTCGTACGCCGCAGCCCGCTGCGGGGAACTTAACGGCTGCGACCGGACCAGCGCCAGCAGCTCCGCATCATCGCGCTTCCCCCACTCGTCTGGCACCCCAGCACCGGGTCCTGCTAAAGCGCCCGCCATGCAACTCACCTACCGTGGCCCGATACCGGTATCTCCTGGCCTCGGATCTTCCCAGCTCACAGCCGGTAAACATCTCTTCCCCACGCCTGCATGCGCCGGCCAGCGGCCGGGTTAACCCGCAGTGGCGGTCCAGATCCCTGCCGATGGCAGCGTCAGGCCGCGGCCTCACGTTCCCAGAACCGGAGCTGGCGGCAAGCGGACAGGAAGCCCTCGGCGCTGCCATTGCTGCCGAGCTCGATGAAGCCGTCGTCTTTCAGCTCGCTGACGCCGGTGGCGTCGAGCAGCGGCGCCGCATCACTGGTGTAGCCGATGAACTTGTAGTGCGCGTAGGCGTCGGTGACGAAGTCCCGGGCCGCTGGTTCACGCGCCAGCCTGGACGCGCCCGCCGCGGAGACGAGCAGGACCACGGCATCGTAGAGGACCGAGGGACCGCCCTCGATCTGCTGGTCGGCCTCGATGCGCTTCCCGTCGCTGGTCTCGACGCCGCCGATGGCGGGTGCCACGAACTCCACCATGGCTCCCTCGTGCTCCGCCGCCGCCTGCAGGCCGGCGATCAGGGCCGCGTCGGCGCCGTCGCTGACCAGCACGCCGATCTTCCGGCCGCCGAAGCTCTCCGGGCCGTTGGCGAGGATGCTCAGCGCGGGCGAGGGGGGCAGATCGGTGACCGGCTCGCGCGCCGGCTCGGCCCGGTCGGGCAGGTCGCCCAGGGCCAGGCCGTCGGCCACATAGCGGGCGAGGTCGTCGTGGACGTTCCGCAGCCCGGCGACCATCCGGGCGCGGATCGCCGGCTGGCCGCACTTGCTGAGCTCGAACACGAAGGCGTCGCCGATGTGCTGCCGCTCGGTCTCGGTCTGGCTGATGTAGAACTGGCGGGCCTGGCTGTAGTGATCGGCGAAGCTTTCGGGCCGCAGGCGGCGCTTGGGCCCGGCCTCGGCCGCGGGATAGGTGCGGAATCCGCCGGCCGGGTCCTCCCTCGGCCCGCCCTCGTCCGCACCCCAGGAGTTGGGCTCATAGTTCGCCCGGCTGACCGGGTTGACCGTCGCCATGTGGCCGTCCTGCTGGAAGGTGGCGAAAGGACACTTCGGAGCGTTGATCGGCAGGTGGGTGAAGTTGGGGCTGCCGAGCCGCTTGAGCTGGGTGTCGAGGTAGGAGAAGTTGCGGCCCTGCAGCAGCGGGTCATTGGTGAAGTCGATGCCAGGCACGATGTTCTGGGTGCAGAACGCCACCTGCTCGGTCTCGGCGAAGAAATTGTCCACCAGCCGGTCGAGGACCAGCCGCCCGACCCGGCGGACCGGCACCAGCTCCTCGGGGATGATCTTGGTCGGGTCGAGGACGTCGAACCCGAACTGATCGGCGAACTCGTCGTCGAACAGCTGCAGGCCGAGCTCCCACTCCGGGTAGTCTCCCTGCTCGATTGCGTGCCACAGGTCGCGGCGGTGGAAGTCAGGGTCCGCGCCGTTGATCTTGAGCGCCTCGTTCCAGACCACCGACTGCAGGCCCAGCTTCGGCTTCCAGTGGAACTTCACGAAGGTGGACTTGCCCCCGGCGTTCACCAGCCGGAAGGTGTGGACCCCGAAGCCCTCCATGAACCGGAACGAGCGCGGGATCGCCCGGTCGGACATGACCCACATCAGCATGTGGGTGGACTCGGGCATCAGCGAGACGAAATCCCAGAAGTTATCGTGCGCCGTCTGGGCCTGCGGGAACCCGCGGTCGGGCTCCTGCTTGGCCGCGTGGATGACGTCGGGGAACTTGATCGCGTCCTGGATGAAGAACACCGGGATGTTGTTGCCGACCAGATCCCAGTTGCCCTGCTTGGTGTAGAGCTTGACCGCGAAGCCGCGCACGTCACGGGCAAGATCGCCGGAGCCCTTGTTGCCCGCCACGGTCGAGAACCGCACGAACGCGGGGGTCCGCTCCCCGGCCCGCTGGAAGAGGTCAGCCCTGGTCACCTCGGCCAGGGACCCGTAATTCTCGAAGAAGCCATGAGCGCCATACCCGCGGGCGTGCACCACCCGCTCGGGGATCCGCTCGTGATCGAAGTGGAAGATCTTCTCCCGGAAGTGGAAGTCCTCCAGCGCGCCCGGGCCGCGCTCGCCGACCCGCAGCGAATTCTGGTCATCCGCGACCACCACGCCCTGCTGCGTCGTCAGGGCCGGGCGGCCATCCCCGGCCTGCTGATGGGTCTCCCCGCCGCGGCCCCGCCGGACCCGCTCATCCCCGTACACGGCCTCGCTGAACTCGCCCGAATCACCAGCCACGGTAAATCCCATCTGCTGCCGCCGCCCAGCGGCCGCTGAGCGGTCTTCCCTTAAGTCGATGTCCCCAAAGGCACCCCTCGCCGGATGCCTGCTCCCGCGCGGCCTAGCTGACCCCCGGGCCGGCCGCTAAACATCACATCGCAGTCCGGGCCTGCATCCCGCGCCGGCCTGCCATCCACTCACCGGCCCGGCCGTCCCCGTTCGCCAAGAGCCCTTCAGCGGCCGCGACCGAGACTGGCTTTCCCTGGCCAGCCAGGTAGGCCTCGGCGCGGAAATCGGGTTCGGTGTGCTCGGCGAGCTTGGCCAGCTCTGGCCGTGCCGCCAGCTCGGCGTGGACGTTGTCGCCGCTGCGGGGGTGTTCGGCGACCGGGTGCCGCCAGTGCACGGCGAGCAGGGTGGCGCCGGGACGCAGCGCCGCGACGGTGAGGTTGAGGATCTGGTCCAGGTCGGGCCCGGCGAAGTAGTACAGGATCTCCGACAACACGATGAGGTCGAACTGGCCCGCTGGCCAGTCCCGGGGAAGGGCGCGCTGCTGGACCACGACATTGTGGTGGCCGGCGGTGCGCTGTGCTGCCGACCGCACGGCGGCTGGGGCGATGTCGCAGCACAGCAGCCGCTCGCAGCGGAGCGCCAGGAGGTCTGACAGCACGCCGATCGAGCAGCCGGGCTCGAACACGTCCCGGTAGCGGGCCCTGGGCAGCATGGCCATTGTGATGGCGTATTTCCGCGCCTCATACCAGCGGCTGGTGAATCCCCACGGGTCAGGTGAGCTGGCGTACATGCCGTCGAAGTAGCTGGCACTGACAGTCATCGGCACTCCGTTGTGAACAGCAGCTCGAAATCGCGTGTGAAATGGGCAACGAACCCTGGCTCCAGGACCGGGCCCAGGCCATTTGCCCTGCGGTCCAGCTGGCTGGCGAAGCAGCCGATGGCCGCCCGTTTGCGCTCGGCGGCAGCGGCAGGAAGGGGCACGCGGATGGCCTGTGCCCAGGGCACGCGCGGGTCGCCGGGGTGGGCCCAGTGCCACATCCATACCGGGTAGAAGAAAAGGCGCGGGCAGGCCTGCCGGGCGGCGCGGCCGACTGTCTCGTGGTCGGCGTGGACGTCGTTCTCCCACGGCGCCAGGCAGGCGCCGAAGCCGGTCACCAGCGGACCCACGAGCGTGGTGAGCTCCGGTTCCCGGCGGCCCAGCCCGGCATCGGGCAGCCGGAGCCGGATCACCTCGGCCGCGGCCGCGCCGAGCTCGCGCAAGGCAGCGGCTCGTTCCGCGCAGCGGCGCCTGATGAGATCGCCGGGATCGGCGTGGCCGGGGTGGGAGGCCTCGCCGTCGGTCACCGCGATCAGCCGGAGCCGGACACCGGCCGAGGCCAGCAGGGACAGGATTCCCCCCGTGCCGAGGACCTCGTCGTCAGGGTGCGCCGCGAGCACCACCACGCTGGCCGGGCTGCCCAGGCCGCCGGGCGGCAGGTGGGCCAGGCCCGGCCACGCCAGCCAGCCATCCTCCGGGGTCCCGGGTGCGTCGATCGGGTTCACAGCGCCCGGCTCAGCTGCGGGACACCCTGCCGGGGCTCCGCCATGGCAGTCAGGTAGCTGGCGAAGCCGCCGGGTGCCCGGGCGGCGGTGCGGCTGCTGGTGATGACGGGGATGGACGCCGTCCGGGTGATCCGCAGGTGGCCGGCCGACGCGGCCCGCCCGGCCAAGTCCACGTCCTCGCCCCGGCTCAGCGGCTGCCAGCCGCCGAGCGTCAGGTAGGTGTCGGCGCGGATCCCAAAGTTCGCACCGTGGATGTGCGGATGGTTGTCCCTGAGGTGATGCCTGCTTAGCCAGGCCGCCTTCAGGGCGGCCGGGCAAGCCCGGGCCGGGCAGGACCGTGCCGAGCACCATCTGGGTGTCGCGGCGCGCTTCGGCGACCATGAACGACAGCCAGTCGCGCGGCACGGCGCAGTCCGCGTCGGTGTTGGCCAGCCACAACTCGCGGGCTGGCGGGGCGCTGGCGATGGCCGCCCGCGCCCCGGCGTGCCTGGCAGCGCCCACCTGGCCAGCGCTGATCATGACGGGCCGCACGCCGGGAAAGCGCGCGGCGATGACAGCGGTCTGGTCCTGGCAGCTGTCCAGCACCACGACGACCTGCACCTGCACACCAGCCGTGTGGCGGCGGGCCAGGTGCGCGCGCGCCGCGGCGATACTCGCCAGGCATGCGGCGATGGTCTGCTCCTCGTTCGCGGCGGGGACGATGACCGCCAGCCGGCGGATCAACGCCCCGGCTCCTGCCGGTGCCGTGTCACCGTCAGCTCCCCGAGCCGGGCGAGATCGCGTTCGGCATGATGCTGGCGCACATACAGCTCAAGATCAGCCACCCGCCGCGCATGATCCTCGTCGAACGCCAGCGGGGCCGGCCCCAGCGCGTGGCCGACCTGGCGCAGGGTCCGCTCGGCCGCATCAGCCACCACAGCCCGCACCTGCAGGCCCAGTTCCTGCCCGGCCGCTCCGTTGGCTTTTCCCGCGTCGATCAGCGCCGCCGCGCGGACTAGCACGGCCCCGGATGCGTGCAGGACGGCATCGACCAGCCCCACGTGCAGCGCGGAAAGCTCACCGGAGCGCTCGGCCGACCTCGCAACCAACGTGGCCTGCAGGCCGGTGGCTCCGCCGTGCCAGCATGCGGCCACGCCCATGCCACCCCAGGCGAACCCCGGCCTGGCCAGATACCAGCCCGGCGCGCCCACCGGCGCCGCCGGGGTGCCATCCAGCCGGATGGCGGCGCTGGTGACGGTCCGCAGGCCGCGGGCGACCCAGCCGTCGGCCGGCTCGAAACTCACCGACGGATGCCGCAGCGGCACCCGGAAAAGCTGGCGGTCAGAGCCGGCGTGGGCAGTGATCAGGGCGGCGTCAAGCTGCCCGGCCAGCGAGCACCACGGTTTGACACCATGCAGAACGATCTTCCCGCCGCACTCGTGTGCCTCCAGCCGGTGCGGTGCCGCCTCCGCCGCGAACACCCCCCATGTTCCGGCCGGGACCGGCTCACCGGCCTCCGCCAGGATCGCCAGCGCATCGCTGTGTGCCTCCAGCACCCTGCCGACCGTCAGGCTCTCCCGGCTAGTGGCGGCCAGCACCGCCCAGCGTGCTGCGGTATCTCCGCCCCCCGGCTGCGGCAGCAAACGGCCGAGCTCCTCGGCCAGCCGCAGCGCCGCGGCTGTGTCCTCTCCTGCCTTCCGCGAGGCCTCCACCAGCGGCTCCGCCCAGCCGGGCAGCGCGGCGATCAGGCCGTTCCCGGCAGCGGTGCAGCCCGTCATGCGGATACCTCCTCGCTGATCGCGAATCGTGGCGACATGGCCTGACGCCAAGGCGTTACCGTGGCCTCAACTGTGTGCGAGAAACAGGCAACCGCGCCGGCGAAGGTCGCTCAGCTGGGACAGCGGCGCAGCGCCCTCCCCTGATGACCCGCTCTACCTCCATTGCCGCCGTTTAATCCGGTTGGCGGCGGGCAGCGCAGGCCCATGCGTACCATCTCCCGGCTTGAGGATGCCGATCAGCTGGACAGCACGGTTGCCGTCGGCCAGCGCGCCGCCCGGTGGATCCGGCCAGGCAGAGTACGGGATACGCTGCACGGAGTATGGCTTGGCCACCCGCTGCACCCGCTGCTGGTGCAGCTCCCAGTGGGCATGTGGCTGTCGGCGAGCGCGCTGGACCTGCTGGCGCCGCGAGCGGACACGGCAGCTCGGCGCCTGGTGGCCGCTGGGCTGGCGGCCTCGGCGCCCGCCATCGTCGCTGGCGCGGTCGACTGGTCGGAACAGCACGAACAGCAGATGCGGGTCGGCGCGGTCCACGCGCTGGCGAACAGCCTCGCCGTCGGCCTGTACGGGGCATCGCTGGCCGCCCGCACGCCGGGCGCCGGCCGCAGCCTCCGCCTGGCCGGCCTGGCGGCCGTGGGCCTGGGTAGCATGCTCGGCGGCCACATCTCCTTCCGGCTCGCCGGCGGCACCAATCACGCCGAGCCCATCCCCCACGTTGTGGAGCCCGGCTGGCATCACCTGGCAACCTGGGACGACCTTCCCGATAGCAGGCCGGTCCGCAAGATGGTTGGCGAAGTCCCAGTTGTCGCCATCCGCACCGGCAGCCAGGTACACGTTCTCGCCGACCGCTGCAGCCACATGTCCGGACCGCTGTCCGACGGCCAGCTGGCCGACGGCTGCCTCACCTGCCCCTGGCACGGCAGCGTCTTCCGGCTCGCCGACGGATCCGTAGCCCGCGGCCCCGCCACCGCGCCACAACCAGCCTTCCAGACCCGCGTGGTGGCCGGGACAGTCCAGGTCTGCCTCCCCGGCGCTGGCTGAGGGAGCCGGGCAGACACAGATGCGCCCACACCGGGTCTGGAAGATAAACCGGCAATTGAGGGGTACCTGAGCTGAAGCGGTTGACGGGCTCGCGGGACAGGAGGAATGGGGACAGTGACATCTGTGGGCAGTAAGAACCGGGCAGCTGGGATGCTGATGAGCGAGGCTGAGGCGTATGCCAACGGGGGAGAGCGTCCACTCGGTTCATTTGTGATCATCATGGGCGCCTATGCGGCCATGGTCACCGGTATGGCGGGGTTCCTGGGCGCAACCAGGCACAGTCTTCCTGAAAGGCTCGCATGGCCGGACCTGGCCCTGGTCGCGGTGGCCACGCATAAGCTGTCCCGGCAGCTCGCCAAGGATCCGGTGACCAGCCCGCTGCGCGCCGCCTTTACCCGCTACACGGGCACCAGCGGCGAGGCGGAGGTTGCCGAGGAGGTGCGGGGCCGCGGGATGCGCAAGGCGCTCGGCGAACTGGTCACCTGCCCCTTCTGCCTGGGCCACTGGGTGGCCACGGTAGGCGTATTCGGGCTGCTCGTGGCCCCACGCCCGACCCGCGCCATTGCGAGCATCTTCGCGGTGCTAGCTGGCGCCGATGTGCTCCAGTTTGCCTACGCCAAGCTGCAAGCTGACTGACGCGCTGATGGCTCGTGCGGATTCCCCGGTCGGCATCGACCGGGCACGGCACCAGGACCTGGCGGGCCGGGGCCACCATGTGTGGCAGCGGCGGGCCGCGCTGGTGGTGATCGCGGTCATCCCGCTGCTGGGACTGCTGAACGTGTTCGGGCAGCGCACGGTGTTCGACAGTGCCCAGAGCCCCGCGGCGTCGATGCTGATCAACTCACCGGCGCACGTGCGGGGCGGCTTGGTGTTCACCACCGAGATCGTGATTACACCGCACCAGAGCCTGCAGGACGCGCGGCTGTACCTCGACAATGGCTGGTTTGCGGGCATGACCCTCAACGGGATCGCCCCGCAGCCATCCAGCGAGAGCGCCCAGGGCCGGTGGCAGGTGTGGGATTTCGGGAAGGTCCCCGCCGGCGTGGCCTACCGGGTGTGGGTCTCCTGGCAGACCAACCCGACGACCGTTGGCAGGCGTTCCCAGGAGGTCACGCTGTATGACGGAGGCACTGAGCTGATGACCGTTCACCGCGCCCTCACGGTCTTCCCCTAGCCATGGACGTTGTGCTGCGGGCGGTCATCATCTACGTGCTGGTGTTCGCGTTCACCCGGGCGCTGGGACGCCGGGAGCTGTCCACCCTGCAGCCGTTTGACCTCATCCTGCTCATCGTCATCGGGGACCTGATCCAGTCGGGGGTGACCCAGAACGACCTGTCGGTGACCGGCGTGATCATGGTCTTGTGCACGATCGGCACCCTGGAGGTACTGACCTCATACCTGGGGTTCCGCTTCCGCCGGGTACGCCCGTTCCTGCAGGGCGAGCCGATCGTGCTGGTCGAAAACGGCAAGCTCATCGAGCGCAATATGCGCCGCGAACGGCTGACCCTCGACGACCTGGCGGAGAAAGCCCGGCTGAGCGAGATCGCCGCCATCGATGACATCAGATGGGCGGTGCTGGAAACCAACGGCGACATCAGCTTCATCAAACAGCCGGACGGCTAGATCACCGACATCGTGGCCGGTCGATCTGCACAGGTGGCAGCTGTCATCCGCTCCCGCCATCAGGTCCGGTTCAGGGAGTAGTCAGCACCGGCCCCCGACAAGCTGCTGCGCGCAGGCTCTGACCCTGGCCGCTGCGCGTCAGGAGGCGGCGAGCTCAAGCCCGCCATGGCGCGCGTGCTACTTTGCCGCGCCCTGGAGGGCAACTCGCCCAGCGTCGCAAACTTACTGCACTTCGACCGGCTGTCTAGTCCCAGCGGTGGCGCGAAGGGCCCGGAGCGGGCTCATCAGCCGCAAGCCCAGACAGTCCTGCGCCCGGGGCTTACTTCTTGCGCGCGGCCGCCTTGCCCCCCTTGGCGCCCGCTTTCTTCTTCTGCGCAGTTGTGCCACCTTGCTTAGGGCTGGAGCCCGACCCGGATTTCTTGCCGCCGCGGCTCGAGGCACCGGGACTGTTGGCAATGCGGGCAGCGCGCGACTTCGACATGCCCTTTTCCTTCAGCTTCTCGTACTGCTTCTCGTTCTTGACGTTGGCGGACTTGGACGGCATCTGAGCTCCTCAGTCGGGTCGGCGTTACCCGTTCCTCGTCTTAGCTGTCCAGAATCGAGCCGGATATCCGGCACAGCCAGCAGATGACGTGCACCCTCCCGCCTGGCTTGAGCCAGAGGTGTGGTGCCGGATTTCTGGTCGCATGCAGCGGCGGGGCGATCGGTCGGCTCCAAGACCAAGAGCGGACGGCCGCAGTGAGCACAAGGTGCTGGGCCGCCCGGAGCCGGTGGTGGCAGGGCGCTGGCGAGCTGGCTAGCGGGCATCATCGTGTCCCCGGGGCGAAGGATCTCAAGCCGGCAGGCTGCCCGATCCGGCCCGTGCCATCTGCCGGGTCACGTCGCGCGCATCGGCCGCCGGGCGCGCGGCTGGAGCTGGCCGTCATCAGTCAAGAATGGTGACTGCGAGCGCGGCCGGGCAGCCCCGCTGCACTAGCTTCGCGACATCATGCCAGTCGATCCGATCTGCGACCGCCTCGGCCACCGGCCATGCCAGGCCGAGACGGGCCAGCTGTCTCACTCGCCAGTCGTGCACGGCACCCGCCCGTTGATCGATATTCTCGTGCAGCGCGGTCACCGCGCTGTTGCTGCTCAGAAACGGCCTGGCGACTGATAGAAGATCGCGACCGCATAGCCAGCGAGGTTGACGACGTCGTGGTGCGCCGCCGATTCTCGGCGGGACTGGCTCTGCGGAGGGCTTCGGCGGAGGCTGCAGTGAGCGAGCCGCCACGCCGCCAGCTCCGCCGGCCCGGCCTGGGCGGCATCGAAGCCGGCGTTCAGCTGCATCGCCGTCAGACATCGGCCAAGTGAAATCTGCGCCAACGATCACGGGATAGGGTCCAAAGTCCCAGGCCGCCTAGGCGTGCCAGCGCCCGCCGCCGGGTGGGATGCTAAGCGTTTAAGATCAGCGTGCCTGTGAGTCTTGGCATGTCGGTACCGGGTGTCAGGGTTGGGGCCAGCCAAGGTTGGTGGCCGGTGGCGCCAGGTGACTCTAGCCGTGCCCGGCCGCTTGGTGGCGTGTCCTTTTAATGACCTGTCCCTGGTGCTGCCGGCACCGGCCTGGCCGCCCTCGCTGGCCTGATCACGAGCTTGCCCGGCCCATGGGCCGTGACTCATCACAAGATTGCCGCGGGCGTTTCCCGCCAGGCCGTGCCGCCCGTCCAGGACCGCACCGAAGGAGGACAGACAATGACTGTTGCCGGGGACGCCGATCTGGTCGTGGGCGCGCCCGTCGGCCCGGTTGGGCGGGGAGGGCCCAAGCCGCGCCTCAAGGCCCTGACGCGCGGGTTCAGCGGGCCGCCCGGCATATGCTCCGTTGTAGTACGAGCCGGGGTGGCAGCTGTCGCGGCTGGACTGAGACGACAGACTGTCAGATAATGGCCTGGTCAGGGCGGCCGACTGGACCTCAGCCCGGAAGTCTGGCTGTCGCTAGTGGGTGCTCTGCGGAATCGCTGGCTCCAGACCCCGGCCGGAGGTTCGAAGTGGATAACAGCGCCCGCAACGCTACGGCAAAGCCGCTGGTTCTCCCGGAGATCGTCACTTTGCCGGGTGAGATCGACGTCACCAACGCCCAGAGCGTCGGGGATGAGCTGCAGGCGGCCTTCGGGCCGGGTGTGGCTGTGGTGATCGCCGACATGACCGGGACGGCCTTCCTGGACTCCTCTGGCATCCGCTACCTCCTGCTGGCCAGCGAGCACGCCGCACAGGCTAACGCAGAGCTGAGGCTGGTCACCGAGTCTGCCGCCGTGCTTCGTGTCCTGGCGATCACCGGAGTCGACCGGCTACTCAAGATTTATCCCAACTTGCAGGCCGCCCTGACCAATCCAGGACTGGCCGGCGCCCGGGAAGCTCCCGGCGACGGCTAGTACTGCCCACGGCACATTTGCTGGCCGGGCACTGACCGCAGTGCCGTACCAGCGTCCAGCAGGGAGCACAACAGTGGTGGCTGATATTCGGGACTGTGAGCAGTGCGGCACCTCGTTTGTGCCGCGCCGCGAGCACGCCCGGTTCTGCGGTGCCGGCTGCCGGGCCGTATGGAACCACGAGCATATGGGCGACCTGAAGGCCGGGGAAAGCGCGCTGATGTGGTCCATCACCGCCATGAGTGACGCGGCGGAACGGCTTTCCCGGGTGCGGGCGTGGGACCAGGCGCGGGCGTTGGTGGTGATCGGTGAGGCGGTGTGGTGGGTCACCATCGTTGACGCCACGCTGGTCCGCCATCATCAGGACACCTATGACGGCGTGATGGCGGCCCAGAATCCCGCACAGCGCGAGCTGATCGAGGGAACCCTGGCCGGGCTGCGTTTCGTCCGGAACCGGATCGGCGGCGAAGCCGATCTCGCCGACTTCATCGATCCCAGCCAGCCCGGCCCGGGCGCAGCCGACGGGGCCATTACGGGCTGGAGGTGGAAACTGGTGCCGGAACCGGCGCTGGCGTCGCTGGCACCGCGCGGGCGGGCGTGGGAGATGACGCGCTACCTGGCCTACCAGGCCCACCTGGCCGGCCATACCATCGGGGAGGTCTTCGGCCGGGCCGCGGCGTTCCTCCAGCCGGCCGCCGTGAATACCCCCGCCAGCACAGATGCAAGCGTGCACGCGGGACGTTAAGCGCTCACCCCATCCCCGCCATCTGCTAGCCGCCCAAGATCATCGTGCCATCGGACGTGGTGGTTGAAGACTGTCTGCTGAACAGGCAAAGGGGTGCTGTCTCTTACCGTGAGCACCGGCCACGCAGTGGCGTCGCCCCGCCACGGCCACGCTCATTTCGCGTGGGATCCCTGTCGCTCTTGCAGAGGATCAGGCTCTGGCCGATGCGATCGAAGCGAGCAACTACGCAACCAGCAAGCTAGTGCGCTGACCACAAACGTTCACCGGGTCGGCTGACACACCGAGGTGCTTTGGTCCCACACTCGATCTTGTGATGACGATGTCGAGTGCTGGGAGGCGCGATGGCCGAGCCGGTCAGGGCGCGGCGGCTGACCGATCAGGAAGGGCAACGGCTGCAGCAGATCGTGCGGCGCGGTAAGCATGGGTCGATCCGGGTCCGCCGGGCGATGATCATCATGGCGTCGGCGTCCGGGACCCTTGTGCCGGCGATCGCCCGGCTGGTCTCGGCCGATGAGGACACCGTCCGCGATGTGATCCACCTGTTCAACCAGAAGGCCTGGCCGCGCTGGACCCTAACTGGGCGGGAGGCCGTCCCCGCCGGATTAGTGACGATGACGTGGAGGTCATCGTCGCGGCGGCCACCACCCGGCCGGAGAAGCTGGGCCTGCCGTTCACCTGCTGGAGCCTGCGCAAGCTGGCGGCGTATTTAGCCAGCCGTCCCGGCCGGCCGGGACGGGTGAGCCGGGAGCGGCTGCGGCAGATCCTGCGCACCCGCGGCCTCACCTTCCAGCGCACCAGGACCTGGAAGGAGTCCACTGACCCCGACCGGGACGCCAAACTGGACCGGATCGAGTACGTGACCAGCCATTTCCCGGACCGCTGCTTCGCCTTTGACCAGTTCGGGCCGCTGCCGATCCGGCCCTGCCATGGCGCCTGCTGGGCGCCGCAGAACAAGCCTTCCCGGCTGCGCGCGACCTATCACCGCACCCATGGCATCCGCTACTTCCACGGCTGCTACTGCCTGGGCGACGACCAGCTGTGGGGCGTGCTCCGCGAGCGCAAAGGCGCGGATCACACGCTCGCCGCGCTGAAGTCGATCCGGCACGCCCAGCCCGGCGGCTGCCGACTGTTCGTGATCTTGGACAACCTGCCGGCGAACAAGACTCCCGCCATCCGGCGCTGGGCCGAACACGCCAACGTCGAGCTGTGCTTCACGCCCACCAGCGCATCCTGGGCCAACCCGATCGAGCCACAGTTCGGGCCGATCCGCACCTTTGTCATGGGCGGCTCGGACCACCGCAACCACCCCGCGCTGGCCCGCCGCCTGCACGCCTACCTACGCTGGCGCAACGCCTACGCCCGCCACCCCGACGTCCTGGCCGCCCAGCGCCGCGAACGCGCCCGCATCCGCAGCGAACGCCAGCAACGCTGGGGACGGCCCAAACTCAAAGCCGCCTGAGCCGGTGAACGTTAGTGGTCAGCGCACTAGATGATCTCGCCCGTGCACTCGATTCCCCGACCAGGCCGCTCGCGACCTTGCGTGCGCCAGCATGTGCTCGATTCCGGTGGTCGCGTGCACCCGGTCAGCCAGCGCCACAGCAAGAGGGCCGAACTGGGCGCGCTGTTCCCTGAGCAGCTGCTTCGGATCGTCCCCGGCCCGGTCCAGCAGCGCGAGCTTGATCATCAGCTCCGACCGGACATCCCGGCCATGCGCAATAGGCGTGTGCAGCCACCCTCTCGCGGCTATCCGCCCGGCCCGGGTCGCCTCGACCAGCAAACGAGTTGGTCCTTGGCTAGTGCGCTGCTCTCCCGCCATCTGCACCAGGCCGAGCCGCTCCAGCCGCGCCATCGCCGCGTAGACCGCGGGCTTAGAAACCTGCCAGACCCGGCCCAGGCTCCCGTCACGGGAAAATAGCCCGGCAACGGCAAAGCCATGGATCGGCTGCTCGCAGACAACGCACAACACCAGCCAGTCCGACAGCAATAGTTGCTGCTCGCCGGGCTCGGGCACGGCCCCACCCTAATGACGGGTTCCGCCTACGACGCGGCGGCCAGGGCTGCCCACAAGAAACGGATGCCGATCGCCACCACGACCAGCGCCAGCAGCCGCCGGATGATCGCCTCCGGCATCTGGGCATGCATCCGGGCGCCGACGTACCCACCGGCCAGGCCCCCGATTCCTAGAGCGATGCCGGTCGGCCAATTGGGCGCCACGCTGCCGTGCTGGTGAACCGACAAGATGGAGAACGTCACCACGCCAGCGACCGAGGTGAGGAAGGTCGAGCTGAGCGCGGCGGGCGCGACCCGCGACGAGGGATGGCCGTCGGCGACCAGAATGGGGGCGAGGATCGATCCGCCTCCGATGCCGTAGATACCGCCGACACAGCCCGCGGCGGCGGCGATTATCACGATGACGGGGCGAGGCAGCCGTGCCCTGCCAATGGTGGTGGCCGGGGTCGCCTTGGTGAATGCGAGCCAGACGCCCAGCGGGATCAGCACCGCCGCGACGACGAGGCGTTTGCCGACCTGGCCGGATACCTGCGGACGCACGTGATCCCAGATCGGCGTGCCGAGGATGAGGCGCGGATCATCACTGAGGTCGGCGAGTGGATCGGCGCCCACGTATTCGGCCCAGTGGCCCCGATCCTTGCGGCCGCGAGTCCGGTAACCGTGCGCATGGTCCTCTCGGGGGGCGCCAACGAACTCTTCCTTCGGCCGCTGGAACTGGCACATGTCAATGGCACGCCGATCGCGCTACAGGGCGTGACGCTGGTCATGCAGCCCTCAGACGAGGACACCTACGACACCGTCGCCTCGGTGGGACAGCCGCTCAGGGTGCTCGGACTGTTCAGCCTCCCGACCGGGCAGAGGGCCTTGAACCTGCGCCAGGAACGGCAGGCTCTGGCCCACATGTTCTCCGCCGCTGCGACTGGCATGGAGAGCGACATACGAGTCCTGCAATACGGCGTCACCCGGGCGCGGCTGGAGGAAGTACTCGCAGAGCCCGCCGGATGGGACTTGATCCACATCTCAGGTCACGGTGCGCCTGGTGAGCTGCTACTGGAACACGAAGACGGCTCACCGGACCCGATCGGCGGCACCGAATTGACCGCGCTGCTGGGCCTGGCGGGAAACCGGCTCAAGCTGGTGACCGTCTCAGCATGCTGGTCGGCCGCGACGACACGGCGACAACTCCTCGGCCTACCCGCGGACGGCAACCCGGAGGCCCATGCGAACGGGCCGCAACCAGAGGCTGGTCATCTGCCGTCCGCGCTGGCCGCTGACCTGGCCAGGCTCGGGTGCGCGGTGCTAGCGATGCGCTACCCGGTGACAGACGACTTCGCGATCAGCCTAGCCACGAACCTGTACCCCAGACTGGTGAGCGGTGCGAGCCTGCCTGAGGCGCTGGGTGCTGCAATGCGGGAAATCGCGCCGGTCCCGCTAGCAACGCCATACCCGGCGATATCAGTAGCGTGCCCGGCGCTATTCGGCGCGGCCGCGGCAGACTTCCGGCTAACCGTCGCCGCACACCCCGGCACGTCACCCGATATGAGGCAGCAAAAGGCACTTGAACGGGTTATCCCCGCTGAGAGGTTCGTCGGCCGGACGCGGGCAATGACAACCGCCAGCGCCGCGCTCGCGCCCGGCAGCGGCAGCCCGGGCCTGCTCTCCTGCAACAGCATCCGGAGGGTAGCGTACGCGCGCGTCAAGTCGCTCCGTACTGTTCCTGCGGGCATCGACAGCCTGTCCGCGATCTCCCCGGTGCCGAGCGCGTTCCAGAATCGTAACCTAACAATCTCCCGCTGCCGCGCCGGCAGATGAGCCACGGCATCCCGGACCGTTAATTGATCGGCCCACTGCTCCTCCTCGCAAGCTCCTGCCTCCTCATCCCGTCGATCCTCCTTGGACCGGCCGCGCCTGCCCACCTCGCGAATGACAAGATGCGCGACGACGGTTCGGGCATAGCTGATTCGCCCAGCGTCGTCGAGCCCCGTCCAGCGGCGGTGGATAGCCATTAGCGCGTCCTGGACGACGTCCTCCGATGCGTGCCAGTCGCCACACATCCAAAACGCAAAATTTCCGCAGCTTTTCGCGGTAGCCACGAACAAATTCTCCGAACTCGTGGCCGCTTTCCGTCACTACGTTCATGGCCCCCCTTCTGTTCTCTCCCGCTGAGCGCGAGCAACCGGTCCGCGCGCTCAGGTCGTTATTGGTGGGCGTCTGAACGAGGAAGCGATGATTAGCCGAGCGGCCAGGATCGCCACTCGCATCCCGGGCCAGTGACCTACTCGCGGTGCAGTGACGTGGGACGACGGGACCAGCGCCGACAGCGCTGGCGTACCGGGCCACCGCGTCCCCCGCCACCTCGCTCTGCGCCTGCTTCCGCGGGGCAGCGGGCGACCACGCTCAGCAGTCGCCAGTGCGCCTGGCCGTGGCGGGGGGACGTAACGGACAGATCGCCGCGGGCACTAGCCGCGGCAGGCTGCTGAGGCTGGGGGCGCCGCCAGCCAAGATCACGACAGGACCAGTCCTGGATCTCGACTCAGCCAAGGTTTTCTGCCTCCCCATGCAGCAACGGTAGTGCCCGGACGCCTATAGAGAGTAGAGCCATCAAACTAAATTAGACATGTCAGGAGTCGATTGCAAAAGATAGTACCACTAAAGGGGGAACGCGTGAGGCCGAGCATGCCATAATTTCCAACGTTCGTTGAGGAAGCCGTCGGCATTCATCCGTGTCGGCGACCCGTCTGGCATTGTCGTGCCCGGTCTTGGGGTCGCCTTGTTCTACGGCCTACGCCCCCAGATTTCCGCCGGGAGCCAGTCTTCCTAAGTGAAAGAAGGAGACGAAACATGAAACTAAACAACAGGCTCATGGGCCGCCGCATTGGCGCTGCGGCCGTGTTGGCCGCGGTCATCAGCTGTGGAGGCCTGGCGTTGGCGCCGGCTGCGTCCGCCGCCCCGACTGTTGCATCCGTAACCGCGGCTACGGAGGATTTACGGTGTGCTGCTCGGCTCGGTCAGCACAGACTGCGTTCACCACGCGCACTGCCCGGTCACCGTCATCCGGCCCGCCAGTAACGACGCAAAGTCATCGACACCAGGCTCTGCAAAAAGCTGACCACGTGAGCCGCGTTGCCGCACCTTAGCTGGCCCACCTGAGGATGTTCCCCCGGCAAGCACCGAGCCCTCTTCGTTGTCGAACTCCGGGACAGTTGTGGTCCAGCCCAGCCCTAACCGCTGGGCTCGCGCATATTCGGGCATCCCGTGTTTCCCCCGAGGCTGAGCGCGTATTCCGGCGGCTTCGAAGATCAGCTGGAGCTTGGTGGGGTCGTGACGGTGGCGGCATCTCCGGCCAGCTGATCGACGGCGGGCGTACGGTGGCGCCCCAAGGTAGCTCGCAGGTAGGCCGTGCCACGTTCAACGTGCTTGGTGGTGGAGCGTTGGGGGACCCCCATCACAAACGTAATCTGGGCGTCGGGCAGGCCCGCGAAGTGCCGCAGAACCAGCGCCTCACGTTGCCGCGCTGGAAGGGCGTAAAGGGCCGCCACGAGAAGGGCGTCCGAGGAGGTGATGTCCGGCTGTCCAGTCTGAGGCGGGATTAGCCCCTGCCCAGAGGGATCGAGGTTGGCAGCGCGGCAGGAGCGCGCCCGGCGGACCACAGCCCGCTGCAGGTAGGGCAGGGCCCTGTCGCTATTCCGCAGCCGCCGCCATGCAGAGTGCAGCGCGACAAAAGCAGCCTCCACTATCTCTTCTGCCACCACCACGTCGTTCACCAGGAGCGTGGCCATCTGGGCAAGGGTACGGTGGTGCGCACCATAGAGCACGGTTACGGCCTGGTCAGCATCCCATCCGGGCCTGCTGTGCTGGGCGCTTCTCCCCCGCATCGCGGTTAGGCGGCTGTCTTGAGCTGCAGGCGGCGCGACGGGTTTGCGCACGGCAGGTGCCCTAGCAACTCCGGGGCCGGGAAGGCGCGCACCATCATCTGCCCGGCTAGCTTCAGTAGGCGCTGGGCCCCGGTACTCATCCCGGCATCCTCGGGCAACTCGCAAGCGGGTGCCTGTAGGCAGTGGCCATCGCCGGCAAGGTGCGCCAGGAAGGCGCGGGCACGGAGACGGCGAAATCCAGCCAGCCGGGCCCGGTCACACCGGTACCAGGCTGCGCGAGATCAATCCGTAGCCTTCCCCGGCAGCTTCCACCAGCTGGCACAGCGCATCGGTCACCTGAATGCGCTTGGCGGGCGGTATCTGCTGGAAGATCCGCGCCAGTTCCTGCTCCCGCCAGGCCGCGACCTGTCTGACCAGCTCCTGGCCGGTGGCGGTGAGCTCCAGCGTCACCACACCGCGGTGGCCCGGCTCACTGCCCCGGGTCACATGACCGGCGGCGACCATCCGGTCGGCGAGCCGGGTCACCGTCGAGGCCTCCAGCCCCAGCGCCCGCGCCACCTGCACCGACCGGCACCGTCCGAGGTCAGCCAGCACCGCCAGCATCCGCAACTGCGGCAAGGTCACCGCCCCGCCGAGGACGTCCACACTGCGCAGCGCGACGCCAGCCAGCACTCGCGTGGCTGCCTGCAGCACCTCTATCGTGCCCGACTCCAGCTCCGGCAGCGCCTTAGCCGTCCTTGATGATCTTCCCATAGCTAAGTATTGTAGGAAACAACGGTTGCGATGCGCCAGACCGCTCGCGTTCCCAGACGTGCGGGCCGGTTCTTCCGTCCGGCGTAACGTGACCACCCCACTCAGCGGCAGTAGCTAAGCGACGCCAGGCAATTGCTGCACTGGGTTCGGCCCGCGATGTCTGGGAAGTGTGATTACCGCTGGTCAGGTGACAGATCTTCTGAGCAACGAGGAGCCGGGCATGACTCGGAGGGGCGCGCCTGAACCAGTGGTGCTGCTGGTCGAGGACGACCTCGGCGATGTCATGATGATCAGGGAAGCCTTCGAGGAATCGAAGCAATGTGGCGAGCTGTACACAGTGGGCGACGGCGAGCAGGCGCTGAGCTTCCTGCGGCGGACGAACGGTTTCACCAACGCACCTCGGCCAGGCCTGATCCTCCTCGATCTGTCCCTGCCGGGCCGCGACGGCCTAGATGTTCTTGCCGAGGTGAAGTTCGACGCCGACCTGCTGACGATTCCTGTGGTCGTGCTGACGTCCTCGCGTTCCCCGAAGGACATCCAGCGGTGCTACTCGCTGCACGCCAACGCATATGTGACCAAGCCCAAAGATTTTGATGGCATGTCCGAGGTAATCCGGCGGATCGCTGTCTGCTTCCTTGATCTCATCGAGCTTCCAGACTGAAGCGCCACCCTCTTGGGCGTGGATCTACACTGAACCTTTTCATCCTGATCTTGGGGTGGCCGCAGGTATGCCCTGATCAGGTGCGGCGTGCCGGCTTGGGGAAGAGCAGAGTCCCTGGTAGATGAGGCGATCGCCACGATCATCATCATCATCTGCCGAGGGGCTCTGATGCTTTTCTACCGTGCTGTGCTGCCGTTGTCGTCGCAGACCCTGGCCTACACCGCCGGGGTGATCCGCCGTCACCGCAGGCAGATTGGGAGCTCAGCGCCGGGCAGCAGGTCCTGCTGGCGCTGGCCTATCTGCGCAAGGGCGAGACGTTCGCCGAGCTGGCGGCCGGGTTCGGCGTCGGCACCGCCACCGCCTGGCGGTATGTGACCGAGACCGTGGCCTTGCTGGCCGCCCGGTCCCCCAAGCTGCGCAAGGCCCTGCGCCAGGCGAAGAAGGCAGGTCATGCGTATGTAGTGATCGACAGCACGTTAATACCGATCGACCGCCTCGCTGCGGACCGGCCGTTCTACTCCGCAAGCACCGCCGCCACGGGATGAACCTGCAAGTCATCGCCAGCCCGCACGGAGACATCTTGTGGGTGCCTGGGCCGCTGCCCGGTGCGGTGCACGACCTGACCGCCGCGAGGATCCGGGGCATCGTGCGCGAACTGGCCGCCGCCGGGCTGATGGTGCTCGCGGACAAGGGCTACCACGGTGCCGGGGACCACATCCCCACCCCCTACAAGGGGAAGGACAAGCCGGAATCGCAGAAGGCCGCCAACCGCGCCCACGCGACGCTACGCGCCCTGGCGAGCGCGTCAACGCCCAGCTCAAAACCCGGCGCATCCTGCGCAAACTCCGCTGCTGCCCGTGGCGGGCCGGGCAACTGGCCAAAGCCATCCATGTCCTTCAGACCCGCGAGCTTCAGACCCGCGTGATCGGAGGATGAAAAAACGCTCAGTGGGCGCGAACAGCCTATTACCAAGATCCTCGGCGCTGTCACACGCGAATCGGTGGCATGTTGCTGGTCGCGACCCGCACCAGGGGCGAGATCGCCGCGTGGGCATGGCGGACGGGCATCGTCACCGAGCGGCCCGGAGTCAGTCCTGCATGGCTTCGGTGAAGAACTCCGGTGGTGCCTGCAGGTCGTGGGCGCGGAACAGAACGGCGTGCTCGACGCCCATGGCCTTGCCGCTCATCGCGGTGAACTTCGGGATGAAGTCTCCGGGGGCGGGATGGCCCGGGAGCGCGGCCAGGTACGCGGCGTGCGCCTCGAGCGAGGCGACGCCACGGCGCAGCGGCTCACCGGTGACCTCGACGCCGTGGGTCGCGGAGCCCGCGAGCCCGGGGACGATGAACCAGCGCACGGAGTGCGGTTCGAGGTCCTCGTCGTCAACCTGCTCCGGGAAGACCCACCGGTTGCCCGCGTCGCGCACCGCGTCGAGTGTCGCGAGCCCGGCCGCGCGATGGTCAGCCTGGTCGAAGCCATAGGGCGTCTCGATCTCGTAACCGGCGCCGAGTACGACGTCGGGCTTGAACCGGCGGATCTCCCGGCAGATGTCGCGGCGAAGGTCGAGGCCGTAGACGAGCACGCCGTCCGGATGTTCGAGGACGGTCAGGTGCCTGACGCCGACGACAGCGCAGGCGGCCTGCTGCTCGGCGACGCGCAGGCGAGCCGTCTCCCCGGGATGGTTCGGCATGCCGGCCTCGCCGCGGGTGAGCAGGAGATAACCGACCTCGATGCCGTGCGCGGTCCAGCGAGCGACGGCCGCGGACCCGCCGTACTCCATGTCGTCAGGGTGCGCGACGACGCACAACACGCGCTGGAAAGACTCCTCGGGGAGGGCAGGCAATGTCATGCCGGCCATCCTTCCAGAACTGTTCCCGGTCAGTGATGGACAGGCCGGCCCGCGTTCGCTTGCGCCAGCACGAGCCGATCTTCGCCCGGTGGCGGCCGATGACCCCGGCCACATAGGACAGGGTCTGGGCAGATGAGGGTGATTGTGGTGATCGCTTCATCTACCAGGGGCTTCACCACGCGATGAGACGGCACACCGACCGTAATCAACCCGTGCCCACGCACCCAAGATCAGGATGAAAAAGCCTCACTGGCGCGCAATTGGTCCCGGCGCTGACGTGCTCGAACTCGGTGATGCGGCCGGTCCGCGGGCCAGTGGCGGTACTGCAACTTTCAGGGCGGTTGGCGGCAGGCAGCCCTACCTGGTACGTCGTCCTCCAGGGCGCAGTGGGTGTGATCCAGTTCGCCATCGCGCTCACGATGCTCACGGGTTATCGCCGCTCCGGCGTCGGGGGAGACTTGTGAGATCAGCGGCCCGGTGACCGCCGGGCTTCCCCGGCGCCGTTGTGGTCATCGTCATCATTGTCCGCGTTACCACGGCGGGCCGTATGGGCGAAGGCCAGCTGACCTGCGGAGGCGATGAGGTAGAGCGCGGTGGCGAGGAAGCCCCCCAGCGGCCAGGCAGCCGGGCTTGTGACCAGGTGGGCGACAAGCGTGGCCGCGCCAATTGCCAGGCCGACGGAGAACAGATGCAGGCCGCCCCAGATCACGGCATGAGCCGGCTCGGGTGCCAGTCGCTCCGGGACCCCGCCGAGCGTAAGGCCGCCGACGAGCGCGTACGCCACGACCGCGCCAACTAGAAACAGAAGCGCATCTGCCGCTGACGGGATCCCGCGCGCATGCGACAGGACGGCGCCGCTGGTCCAGATGGTGAGCGTATAGCCGTAGGGCGCTGCGCTGGCGGCCACCGCCGCGCGGAGAGCCGGCCGGTACGCAGCCCGCAGCGCGCACCCGGCTTGGCCGGCGCGGATCCGGGCCTTCCCGGACGAAGCGAGCCTGCGTCGTTCGGGCACGGACCCGGTGTAGCGAGCCTGCTCAACCTCTCGCCTCATAGCGCACCCAAGCGCACGGGACCGTACGAGCGAGCCTGGTTCGCAGCCGGAGGACGCGGCCATCGCAACCGCGCCGGGCCACGGAGACACATGATCACAGCAGTCAGCGCGCGCACACCACGCATGACTACTCGCAGCCGTGGCCATTCTGGGCATCCTGGCGGCCCCGGCAGCCAACGCAAGCGTGGCCACGCCTCCATCATCTCGGCAGCCGCGGGCTCGTCGGGCGCTGCCCGCTGGATTGCCAGTCTTGTCATAGACAAGTATTGTAATACGCAACACACTTGTTCCGGCCGGCCGACGCTACGTGGGGGTATTCCCGTCATGCGGGCCTGATGAGGAACACCGTGGCTAGATGACGCCGGAGAGTACTGGCCCAGAGTTGCCGTTCCGTCGGCTGCCAGCCGCTTGAGGGGCCGATCCCGGTCAGCGAGGGAGTGTCCGCAGTGAAACAGTTCAGGTTCCGGGCTTTGGTCACTTTCGACGCGGTCACGGGCGGGGGTCCTGCCAGGCAATACCCGAGCGGGACACACGCCCTGATGGTCCACACTCGCCCCGCCAGAGCCGGTGGCGACATGTTCTTCCCCGCGGTAATCACGCAGGATGACGACAATCCGCTGCGGCCTGGCATGCATACAGTGGTGACCATCACGCTGACCAGCGACAGTACGGTGGCTCCTCTCGACGCAGGCCAGCATTTCGCCCTCTGGGGCGGCGGCGACATCGGGCATGGGATCATCTCCCGCCAGGTATTCACCGCCTTTGGGCCGTGCTGATGGCGATGGGCCGACAGATCCGCAGCCGGGCGTGAACGTATGCACTGCCTGCCTGAGTGACCCATCCTGGCCAGGCTGGTGTCACCTTCTTGACGATCTCCACGGATGCGCTCCTAGCTGAGGGCGGCCAGACCGCCGCTGGAATCGAGATCTCGGTGAAAGCCGGCAATCCGGGCGCGGCTGCCTCCGGCCCGGCGCGCCACGAGCGGAGCGTCAAGGACCGACAGCCAGCCGGACCCGGGCACATTCTGCGGCAACGGGCGAGGCCAGCACATCAACAGCTCCAACGAGCAACCCACCGGGCCGCTGATGGAGAGCCTCGCTGCTTCAAGACCCGGCAGGAGCGCTGAGGCGATTGCCAGCCTTGCCTTACACAACTATTGTTAATAGCAATATTTGCTTATGTCAAGCTCAGCGCTCTCGGCTAGGTCTGGCCGACGGCCACGCCTAGCTGGACGGGCCGGAACCGGCAAACCAGCCGCCAGCCCAGGAGGAGGTAATTCCATTGACGCCCGTAGTCTGGATCGCCATCGGCCTCGCTGGTGTGGCCTTCTGCGTGTGGACCGGCTGGCCGCTATACAACATCTATAAGACCCGCCGGCAGGGAGCTGACGTGGCCGAGGGACAGGCCTACTTCAAGGCCAAGGCCAGGGCCGATCGGGCGCAGGCCGCGACCGGCCCGGCTGAGAAAGCCAGCCCCGGCAGGCAGGACACCGGCCAGCCCGCTGAATCCGATCCGGCCGCCGTGCGATCCCGCGACTGAACGTGCGATGACTGAATCACCCCGGGTTTCGTGGAGACTCTGAACCGACCAGAGGATGCACCACGGAAGTATCCGGATGAGCTGCGGGAGCGGGTGATCCGCACCTCAGTTTCCCGGCAAGCCCAGAAGATCCGTCAGCAAGAGGGCTTTCCTGCGTCAACCCAACCGGCGCTTTGAGGTCTGTTACCTCACGCAGGGCGTCAGCCGTTGGTCGCTGGCAGAACGTGGCCTGCACCTTAGTGACACAGGGCTCCGAGGAGCCCGTTGTGGTCGCGAGGCCGGAATCCTGACGGAGCCCGTCCCCCGGGGTCGGCGGACCTGACCGCCTGGAGGCGGGCTGGCGGCCCGCACCTTGACATGTACGAAACAAATGTTCAGGATACTGAATGTGCGTACAGCCGATGACGACCTCAAGGCGGCGGCGGTCATCCGTGAGGCGGCGATGCGGCTGTTCGCCGACCGGGGCGCTGCCGCGGTGACCATCCGCGAGATCGCCGCCGCGGCCGGGGTCTCTCCGGGCCTGGTCATGCACCACTACCGGTCGAAGGACGGGCTGAAAGACGCCGTGGATCGCCGCGCCGCCGCTTTCTTTGAGGAGATGCTCGGCGAACTCGCCCGGATCGGCGAGCAGGGCGGCAGCGCGTCGCTCGCGGAACTGTTCGCCACCCGGCTCGAGGCCCAGCCGGTGATGGTCGACTACATCCGGCGGCTGCTGCTAGACGGCGGTGAGGCCGCCGACGCGCTGTTCGGGAAGCTCTTCGGCACCACCCTGGCGGGTATGCGCTCCCTGGTGGAAGCCGGGGTTGTCCGGCCAGCCCGGGACGAGCAGACCCGGGCGGCGTTTCTGCTGGCAAACGACCTGTCGCTGGTGCTGCTGCGCCGCCAGATAACCAGCGTCACCGGCACCGACCCGCTGACCAGGGAAGGACTCGCCCGCTGGACGGCGGTGGTGATGGACGTCTACACGGGCGGCATCTTCGCTGCGCCAGCAGGGCCGGCCGGGCCGGGCAAGCCGGCACCAGACCAGCCAGCCGCAGGAGGGGAGCCGTACCAGTGACAGCGGCCATCGAAACCTCGCGCCTGTGCAAGGACTACGGGCCGACCCATGCCGTCATCGACCTAGACCTGGTGGTCGAGCCAGGTCAGGTTTTCGCGTTCCTCGGCCCCAACGGGGCGGGGAAGACCACGACCATCCGGATGCTGCTCGCCCTTCAGCGGCCGGCCAGCGGCCGTGCGGCGGTCCTGGGCCTGGACTGCGGCCGGGACAGCGTCGAGGTCCACCGGCGGATCGGCTATCTCCCCGGGGATCTCGCCCTGTACCCGAAGATGACCGGGCGCCAGCACATCGCCTGGCATGCCAGGGCCAGGGGCCTGCGGGATCTGTCGCCCGCTACCGAACTCGCCGAGCGCTTCGATGCCGTGCTCGACCGCCCCGCCAGGGAGCTCTCCAAGGGCAACCGGCAGAAGATCGGCCTGGTCATGGCCTTCATGAGCCGGCCTGAACTGCTCGTGCTCGACGAGCCGACCTCGGGCCTGGACCCCCTGATGCGCAGCGAGTTCGCGCGGCTGGCGCGCGAGGTGGTGGCCGAGGGCAGGACCGTGTTCTGGTCCTCACACGAACTCGATGAGGTGCAGCGCCTGGCCGACCGGGTCGCGATCATCAAGCAAGGCCGGCTCATCGCCACCGAGACCGTCGAGCACCTGCGCGAAAGCGCGCCCCAGACCGTGCACGCCCGGTTCGCCACGCCCGTCGCCCCCTCACTGTTCGCAGGGATCGACGGGGTGTCTGTCACCTCATGTGACGGTGACGTCGTCCAGCTTGACGTGACCGGCGCGATCGGCCCGGTGCTGCGGGTGATCGCCGACCATGACCCGGTGGACTTCACCTGCCAGCACGCCGACCTGGACGAGCTGTTCCTGGCCTACTACCGCGAACCCACAGCAGCGGGAGTGCCGCATGCATACTGACATCGCCTGGCTCGACCTGGCCAACAGGCGCCGCAGCCTCGCCGGCTATTGCCTCGGCATGGGCGTGTACGCGCTGGTCGTGGTCGCCATGTACCCGGCGTTCAAGACCTCCACGTCCCTGGACAAGCTCATCCACAGCGATTCCACAGCCGCCGCGCTGTTCGGGGTAACCGGCCGCATCTCCTCATCGGGCGGCTGGCTCAACGGCAACATCTACGCCAACTTCTTCCCCCTCATCATGCTGCTGCTCACCATCGGGTACGGCGCGGCCTGCCTGGCAGGCCAGGACGAGGACGGCACGCTCGGCCTGCTCGCCGCTCTCCCCGTCCGCCGCACCATCATCGTGGCGCAAAAGGCCGCCGCGATGGCGATACAGGCCGCTGTGCTCACCGTCACCGTCGCGGTGCTGGTGATCATCGGCCGGTCGTTCCAACTGGATATCACCATCGTCAACGTCGCATCCATCTCGGCCGCAATCTTCTTGATGGGCCTGGACTTCGGCCTGCTCGCGATGACCGCCGGGGCGTTGACAGGCAGAAAGGGAGCCGCCATCGGCGCCGCGACGGCACTAGCCGCCGCCTCCTACCTGCTCAGCTCGCTCGCACCGGTGGTCTCGTGGATCCGGCCAGCACGGTACGCCTCACTGTTCTACTGGTCGGTCGGCAACAGCCAGATCAGCCACGGCGTCAGCCCCGGCAGCTACGCGGTCCTGATCATCACTGGCCTGTGCGCCCTCGCGGCAGCGATGCTCGCCTTCCGCCGGCTCGACATCCACTAACCGGGCGGCCCGGCTCCCGGTCACGAGCGAGTGCCCAGATCATCGCCGGGCTCACCCATGCTCGCTGGATCGAGCTTGCGGAGGTCGTAACCGCAGTAGTGGAGCACCCTGCCAGCCCGCTCGGAGTCGGCCTCGCCTTCCCACCAGGTGACTTCTTGCCAGGGGCCGAACCCTGGATAGAGCTTGCCGTCCCCGGCAGGAAAGTAAAGCGTCTGACGACGCAACAGAACTCCATCGGCACGCAGCAGGAGTTCGCCGGTTACGAATCCACCGCCGAGATCGTCGGGCATGTCGTACCCGTACGACCAGTAGGCCACCAACGTTGATCCGCAAAGGGGATCGGGTGGTAAGGCAGTGGGCTCACTCATGACGTCGGCCCTCCATGGCGGCGATTCCAGGCATTCCATGCTTACCGAACCCTTGTCAGATGCGCCAGCGACGTCGGCTTCCGGGGGCCGCGGTGGACGGCCGTCGCAGCCGTTGCCTAGCGCTTTATGAAGCCACAGTTACCCTGGTCAGCGACTCCTGCGAGAACTCTGGCACGGTGGGTCGCCAGCGTGGGTGACCCCACTTGGCCGACAGTTGAGACGACTGGTTCTACTCACCTGACGAGTATTGGTCACCGGCACACAAGCCAAGGTGATGGGGACCGGGGACTTCTACACCGACCGGCAGTGGCATTCCACCGGCATGTACACCGAAGTCCTGCACCCGGCCGGGATCGAAAAGGAACTGCTCATCCCGCTCCCGGCCCCGCCCGGCATCGCCCGGCGGCTAGTGTTCTTCCGCGGGCCCGGCAGGCCGTTCACCGACGACGAGCGCGACGCGGCCATCCTGCTCCAGCCGCACATCTCCCGGGCGCTGCGCCGCCACGCCCGGCTTCGGGCCGCCCGGCTGCTGACCGAACGCCAGGCCGGGATCCTTCAGCTGGTCACCGCAGGTTACGACAACGCCGCGATCGCGCGCCAGCTCGGGCTATCCCGCGGCACCGTGCGCAAGCACCTGGAAAACATCTACGCCCGGCTGGGCGTCTCCAGCCGTACCGCCGCAGCCGCCAGCGCCTTCCCCGACATCACCTGGGTATAGTCCCTGTCCGGGCATCCCCGGGCAGGCCTCACCCGGGAACCCGTGCTTCTGCCAATGGTCCTACGAGGCCCGGCCTGCCGGCTCACCCAGCTACCAGCGTTACTGGCTGATAATTCTCCCTGCTTGCCGGCCCCATCGAACGGAGCGACAGGCCGGGCACACGTTCGCTACCGTCCGCCGAACGGAAAGTCCACACACAGATCACCCCGTTCGGGCGCGGCCCGGAAAGCCAGGCCAACAGCCATGCTGCCGCGCAGATCGGCGGGAGTGCGCGCCTCGCCAAGCCGGGCTCCGATAACGCACTGTGAGTCTGCTGCCGGGAAGGGGCACCCGGCGCTACGGCGCCCGGTCTACTAGGGCGTATCGGGTGGATCTTGTGGGCAGCTGATTGCGCGCAGGTGACGCTGTTCGGTGCCGGGGCGAGAGTCTCTGGGGCCGCGGCTTGATGTAGTCCTGGCACGATGACGCGAGCGACCGCGTACGCTCTCCGGTTGCGTCGCAATCTGCGCGGCGGCGGCTTGCGGCTGCCCAGCCCGCGGCGGCTGAGCCGCGGGTGGTGTGTCCCTGGCGGGCCAGGATCAGCTGGGTCATGACAGGCAAGTAGGTTCCAGCTATGAGTGTCTTCTGTCCCCCCAGCACCGAGGAACGCATGCTATGAGGTGCGCGATTGAGGCGCAGGGCCTGGTCAAGCGGTTCGGGAAGACGCTGGCGGTGGATGGCGTCGATCTGGCTGTCCGGCCGGGGATGGTGCTGGGCCTGCTGGGGCCGAACGGGGCGGGGAAGACTACGGTGGTCCGGATGCTGGCCACGTTGCTGCGGCCCGATGCCGGTTACGCGCGGGTCTGCGGCGCGGACGTCGTCGGCCAGGCCGGCCGGGTCCGTGAGTTGATCGGGCTGACGGGGCAGTATGCGGCGGTCGATGAGGATCTGACTGATTTTGAGAATCTGCTGCTGATCGGGCGGCTGCTGGAGGTTCCCAAAGTGGAGGCGAAGCGGCGGTCGGGCGAGCTGCTGGAGCGGTTCGGCCTGGCCGACGCCGCTGGGCGTTCGGTTAAGACCTATTCCGGTGGCATGCGGCGCCGGTGGACTTGGCCGCGAGCTTGGTCCAGCGGCCTCAGGTGCTGTTCCTGGACGAGCCGACGACCGGCCTGGATCCGCGCAGCCGGGGTGAGGTGTGGGCGATGATCAGGGAGCTGGTCGCTGAGGGCACGACCGTGCTGCTGACCACGCAGTACCTGGATGAGGCCGACCGGCTGGCCGGTGAGATCGCGGTCATTGACCGGGGCCGGGTGATCGCTACCGGCACCGCCGCCGAGCTGAAGGCCAAGGTGGGCCGGCAGACCCTCGACGTGCGTCCGGCTGATCCGGCGGACCTGACGCTGGTCGCCGGGATCGTCACAGCTGCGGTGGGTCGTGCCCCGACCCAGGCCGCGGAGGATCCGGGCCTGCTGTCGGTCCCCGTCGACGACGCCCAGGTTCTGCCGGCCGTGGTCAGCGGGCTGCAGTCCGCGCAGGTCGAGGTCACCGAGCTCGCGCTGCGGCTGGCCAGCCTGGATGAGGTCTTCATGGCGCTCACCGGGCACGCCGCGGAGGAGGGCACCCCATGACGGCCACCACCGTGACCAGCCCGGGCCGGGCCCGGAGGATGACGCCGGTGGGGGCGCTGCGGCATGCGCTGACGCTGGCGTGGCGGTCACTGGTGCGGATCAGGCGCAATCCGGAGCAGTTGCTTGACGTCACGCTGCAGCCGATCGTGTTCGTGACGCTGTTTGTGTTCCTGTTCGGCGGCGCGATCAAGGGTGAGAGCAGGCACACCTACCTGGAGTACGTGCTGCCGGGCATCATGGTGCTGACGGTGGTGTTCGCGAGCATGGGCACCGGCATCGGGCTGAATACCGACGTCACCAAGGGCATCTTCGACCGGTTCCGGAGCCTGCCCATCTCCCGGTCGGCCCCGCTGACCGGGACGATCATGGGGGACTTCATCCGCTACCTCGTCTCGGTCGGGATGGTCTTCGCCTACGGGTCGCTGCTGGGGTTCCGGATCGCCACCAACCCGCTGTCCGCGCTCGGCGCGGTGGGGCTGATGTTCGTCTTCGGCTTTGCTGTCGGCTGGATCTGGGTGCTGCTCGGCCTGTACGTGAAGTCCCCGCAGAGCCTGCAGGGATTCGGGTTCATCGTCATGTTCCCGCTCGCCTTCGGGAGCAACGTGTTCATCCCCACCAGCACCCTGCCCGGCTGGCTGCAAGCCTGGGTCAGGATCAACCCGGTGACCGCGCTGACCGGCGCCGTCCGCGGCCTGATGCTGGGCGGGCCGGTCGCGACCTCGGCCTGGCACTCCATCGCCTGGAGTATCGCGATCACCGTCGTCTTCGCACCGCTGGCGGTACGCCGGTACCGCCGTGTTGGCTAGCCGGGCCCGCCCGCCTTGCGCGGACTTGGCTCCATGGCCAATCACCGAGCGTGACCATAGCACCGACCAGTTCGCCACGAACGGCGAGCAGATCGCCCGAATTTGCGCGGCTCGCAACCGCGGCGACGGCGCGGGTACTACGCGCAGATCGGCCGGTTATATGCGCTCGCCGGCGTCGTGGGCGCCCGCGATGCCCGGGCACACGAGCGGCAGCGGCCGGGCGAGCGGCAACCAGGCGTGGTCGGTGGCCGGCTGGCGTGGGAGTGCGGGGCTGGGCGGGTGCCGGTGTGGGTGCGGCTGCCGGGAGGCGCGTGCTGCAGCTGGCAAGGATGACCGCAGCCAGTGCGCGGCATTCTTCTATGCGGATCACCGGCATCGGGTAAGGGAGGCGAGATGGCAGGCAGCGAAACAGGCGTCTCGCGTAGTGCCCCGACGAGGCATCCCTGATCGATCCCGCCCGGCATCCATGGGCGTCCAGCTCCCGTCGCCCATCGGGGACGCCCGCTCGCCGGGGCGGCGGGGTAATTCCGCTGGCCCAGGCGGGGCTGCCGATCGCGCTCGGGGGCGCGGAACCCGGCCTTCGGGGCACCCAGTGTCGCGGACGCCGGGGAGTAAGGTAGCGGCCGCGGCCGTTGCGAACTGAGCTGGTTGAGGTCTTGCCTCATGCAGGTGTGCAGGAGCTTCTGCGAGGCCGGAGGATGGTAATGCGCTTCGCTGGCGTGGTTGTTGTCGCTGTTGCCCGGACCAGCGGCGAGGTGGTCCCGGCCCGGGCTCAGATGGCGACGACGCTCGGGTTTCACATCATCTTGGCCTGCCTGGGCATCGCGTTGCCGACGATCGTGCTGTTGGCCGAGTTCATCGGCTTGCGGCGGCACGACGAGACGGCGATGCGGCTGGCCCGGCGCTGGTCGCAGGCGATGGGGGTGCTGGTCGCGGTCGGGGCGGTGACCGGGACGGTGCTGTCGTTCGAGATGGGCCTGCTGTGGCCGGGGCTGATGCGCCGTACGGGGCGGTGCTCGGCATGCCGTTCGGCATCGAGGGCATGTTCTTCTTCCTGGAGGCCATCTTCACCGCGATCTACCTCTACGGCTGGCGGCGGCTCGCCGGCTGGGCGCACTTCTGGACCGGGGTGCCGATCGCGCTGAGCGGCATCCTCGGGGCGATGTCGGTGGTCGCGGTCAACGCGTGGATGAACCAGCCCGGCGGGTTCACCGATGCGGGACGGCCGGATGGTGTCGGTCAATCCCTGGCAGGTGTTCTTCAACCACGCGGCCATCTACGAGATGCCGCACATGATCCTGGCCGCCTACATGGTCACCGGATTCAGCGTCGCCGGGGTGTACGCGGTGGGCATCCTGCGCGGCCGGCGGGACCGCTACCACCGCACCGGCTTCGCCCTCGGGTTCGTCCCGGCCGCGGTGCTCACCCCGTTCCAGATCTTCGTCGGCGACACCGCGGCCCGAGCCATCGCCCAGGACCAGCCGGTCAAGTTCGCCGCCATGGAGTACGTGACGCGCACGTCGAGCCACGTCCCCGAGTGGATCGGCGGCGTCTACGTCAACGGGCATATCTACGCGGGCATCAAGATCCCCGACCTGGACTCGCTGCTGGTCGGCTTCAGCCCCCGCACCAAGGTCATCGGCTGGGACAGCGTGCCGGCTGCCGACCGTCCGCCGGTGGCGTGGCTGATCCACCTGTGCTTCGATGCCATGGTCGGGCTCGGGATCTTGCTTTTGCTGTTCGGCGCGTGGGCCCTGTACGAGTGGGTGCGTCGCCGCCGGTTGCCCCCGCACCGGCTGTTCTGGCTTGCCGGGCGCTCAGCGGGGCGGCCGCGATCGTGGCCATGGAGTGCGGCTGGGTGGTCACCGAGGTCGGCCGCCAGCCATGGGTGGTCTACAGACTGCAGACCACCGCCGCAGGCGGCGACCACCAACGGTGGCGTGTATCACCACCTTGAGCATCGTCATCGTCCTTGTACGCCGTGCTGGGCGTATCGACAGTCCTGATCTTGCGGCTGCTGTCTCGACGCTGGCGGTCCTCCGACGCCGAGGAGGCCGCGGTTCCCTACGGTCCCGCCGACCGGGCCCTGGACCGGCACGGGCCGGGCCGGTCATGACGCGGCCGATGCCGTGGGGGCCATCTTGCTGGCGTCGGTCACGCTGTACGCCGTGCTTGGGCGGGGCCGACTTCGGCGGCGGCTTCTGGGACCTGCTCGCCGGCGGCGACCAGCGGGGCCGGGCACCGCGCCAGCTCATCGACGAGTCGATCACCCCAGTGTGGGAGGCGAACCACGTCTGGCTGGTCTTCGATCTGGTCATCTTCTGGACCGCCTTCCCGCACGCGTTCGCCGCGGTGATGACAGCCGTGGCGCTGCCGCTCTGGCTCGCCCTGGCCGGCATCGTGCTTCGTGGAGCGGGATTCGCTTTCCGCAAAGAGATCACCCGCTGAGCCTGCGCGCGCCTGCGGCGCGACGTTCGCCTTGTCATCGCTGGTGACCCCGTTCTTCATGGGCACCGTCGTCGGTGCCGTCGCCTCCGGCGCGATCCCCGCGCAGGCCAGTCCACGCCAGCCTGGGGGGCTTGGACGAACTCAACCTCGCTGCTGGCTGGTTGTTTGTTCGTCGCCGCCTGCGGCTACCTCGCCGCGGTGTACCTCACCGCCGAGGCGGCGGGCCGCGGCGACCGCGCGCTGCAGGCCTACTTCTCTCGCCGGGCTCGGGTCGCGGCGATCGTCGCCGGGGCGCTGTCGTTGGCTGCCCTAGGCGAACTGCACAGCTCGGACCCGGCACTATATCAGCCGCCTCGCCGGCCGGGCGCTACCGCTGGTGGTCCTGCCGGGCTCTGCGGCCTGGCCGTCCTGGCCTTGGTAGGCTGCCCGGCCAACGGTGCTGGGTCATCGCCGCCGGGGGATCGCCGCCCTTGGCGTCGCTGCGGTCATCTGGGGATGGGGAGTGGCGCAGTACCCGACGCTGCTGCCCCGCACGGAGGTGACCCTGAGCAATGCTGGCGCCCCTCATCCCACCCTGGTCGCGATCATCGTGCTGGCCGTCGCCGTCGTGGTCGTAATAGTGCCGGCGTTCGCGCTGCTGTTCACCCTGCAAGGCCGCAGCCTCCTTTATGCAGAGAATGCGCAGATAGCGCTGGCCGGTGTCCCGGGCAGCGGGACGCGGCCACCCGCGCGACCGCGGCGCCAGCCCGCCTCTCGGGAGCCCGGGATCTGGCAGCCGTGCCGCTGTCCTCGGCCTGGTCGCCGTCGGCGCCATCGTCCGCGCCCTCACCCGCCGCCGAGGCCGCTGAGTCCTCCGCCGTCCGGCCTGCCGCAGCGACGGTCCAGTCACCGCCGATGATGAACCGGCACCCGCCAGCATGCTGGCCGTCCGGCCGTCCTCGCTCTCGCATGGAGGGCCGCGCCGCGAACGATTCGCACTGGCAGTAGTCCCAGTCAGTCGGCCTTATCGCCGCCCTGCCCACCGCAAGCGAGCGGGAAAGGAACACCGCTCCGGAGGCTGTAGCTCCTGAGGCCGCAGCTTGGCGAAACCTACGCTGCCCGCCTTGATGGGGCGAATGGTGAAAGATCACGCTGTCAGCCCACGGCAGAAAGGCGGCTCAGAACGACCGGATCTGCGTGACCCGACTGGAGATCATCAATCAGCCAGCGGCCGAGCATATCGGCGGCTACGTGTGCTCGCCTCGGCGGCGGTGCCGCCACATTGGGGTGACCAGTTGCCGAACGGCGTCATCGCGGCAATTCCGGATGTTGTTTCCGGGGAGGTTCCTGGCAGCAGTGTGCGGTCAGGTGTTGGGGTCCGGGCCGGGATCGCTGCCCCGGATAGCTGGCCGAGCGGGCCGAGGTAGAGTTCCCATCCCTTGCGGTGGTGTGCGCGTTGCCCGTCGTCGGGCAGGCCGTGGTGGCGCAGTACGAGCCTGGTCCCGCCGTCTTCTGGATACAGCGTGACGACGACGTGGGTGGTGCCGGGCGGCACGGCGTGGTCGTGGGTCCAGCCCAGGTGAAGACCAGGCGGCGCGGCGGGTCGATCTCGACGAACTCGCCTACCGCCTCAACGCCGTCTCGCATCAGGACGCGGTAGGAGCCGCCTGGTACCGGCTCTAGCGTGGCGTCGCTGCCCATCCATTGGACGTAGCGGCCGGGGTCGGTGAAGTAGGGAAACACCGTCTCGGGCTGGGCGGCGATATGCACGCGGATCTCGACCACGCTGTCACTGGTCATGCTGGTCCTTAGCCCGCTGCTCGGCTTCGGCCAGGTCCTTGACCCGGCCCAGGCCACGCCGCCAGTAATCTTCGACGACCGAGCGCAGCGGCCCGAGGGCGGCCTTGTCGGCCCGGTAGATGCGGCTGGTCCCCTCGCGGCGCTCCACGACAAACCCGGCGGTCTTCAGCACGCGCAGGTGCTGGCTGACCGCCGACCAGGACACCTCGAACTGTGCCGCGATCTGTCCCGCGGACAGCTCCTGGTCCCAGACCAGCTCAAGGATGCGCAGCCGGCGCGGCGCGGCGATCACCTGCAGTAGTTCCACGACTGCCTCGCTCCCCGTCCATCCGCCGGCCTGCGGTGACCAGCTTGACGCCAGCCAGCTATTTTAGATAGGACTAAAATAACAGTCAGTGCAGGCCGGAGCAACAGGAGGACCCCCATGGACCGATCCATCATCTTGGCCACCGATATCGAGGCAGACCGTGCCGCCGTCTTTGAGATCCTGTCCACGACCGGCGGGCAGCGAGGCTTCTGGACCGCCGATTGCGAGGTGTCCGCGAGCCGCGCGCGGTTCGGCTTCCCGCAGGCTCCGGTGGACCTGCTGACGGACGTGATGACTGAGCCCGGCAAGCTCGTCCGGATGCGCGTCACCGCCGGCTTCCCATTCCGGAGGGCTCGACCTGGGAATGGGAACTGGGCGAGGCTGCCCGGGCCCCAACTGGAACCGGCGTGCTGTTCCGCCACTACGGCTTCGCCGAAGGATACGCCGAGATCGACTTCGCCCACACCGCCCAGACCTGGGCGCTGATCCTGCACCGACTGGCCGGTACGCCGCCAGCGGCAGCCCGCAGCCATTCTTCCCCTAGATCGACCCGACCCCCCCAGGCGTACAGAACACCCAGATAGGTCCCGCCTGAATTGATCAGCGCAAGGATGTTACTGGCCGTCCAGAACGGCGGCTGGGCGCGCGGGTTACCGAGTTGGCTGACCACGCTCTGCGACCAGTGGCAGACGCAGATGCGCTTGCAGTGCCCTGCCGAACGTCAGGCCCTTGCGGATGGCAACCCGCTCAGGGTCATCGCCGACCCAGCCTCGAGGCGCCACCACGCTCAGCGGGAAGCAGATGACGCCGCCACGGCCTCGCGTCCCGGGCGGCAGCTGTTCAATGACGCTTGTGGTCGCCGGTGTCCGGGGTGTCATCTGCGGTCAGGTCGTGGCGCTCGATGTTCATTCATCCCGCCCAAAACGACGGCCAGATGACGGTCAGACGATCTTGAAGGCTGCCTTGGCGGGCTAGAGATTGGGGTCTGACCTGGGAAAGCTTGTGGAGCTACGGGGATTCGAACCCCGGACCTCTTGCATGCCATGGGAAATGCCGGAGTTCAACTGCCGCCAGATGCCAGCAACAGGCGATCAGTGCCGGTCAAACCGCAGGCCATGCCGGGAACAACGGTCAGATGACGGTCAAAACGATCTTGGAACAGCCATGGATCACGCCGATACCGTCCGGGAGGAACCGGCAATCTGGCAAGGTTCCCGCCAGGCATTCAAGCCGGGCCAACGCATGCGCGGACGGTGACAACTCGGGAGGCGCCAATGTGGTGCGCTTCGCGCCGATCGCCGACTCGGAACGGATGAGAACTGCGTGCGCCATGGGTGGGCGTGCACCCAGATGAGCTAGTTCTGCGCGTCCCGGGCCTGCCGTGCGATCGGCCGTCACGGCGGTGGTGGTCGCCGATTAGGGTGGCCTTGAGCGCTGCGTGTGTCACCTGGTTGCCGGAGGGCCCGCTTGCGGTTTCTTGCTCAGCCCCGGTGATGTCGCTGCCCCAGCGGCAGCGCCGGGCGGCTGACTGCGGGCGCTTCGGCTGGCTGGGCCGCGTCAGCGGGGCAGGGCGGGTTGGCTTGCGGCCTGGCGGACTGGGCCGTCTGCGTGCTGGGGCGCTGTGGCTGGCAGTTTGATCCGCACGTCGAGGCCGCCTGTGGGCCGGGCGTGTGCTTCTGCCCGGCCGCCGTGTGTTCGGCCACCGAGGCCACGATAGACAGGCCAAGCCCGGCGCCTGACCGGTTGTCCACCCGGCCCGACAGCCGGCGGAACGGCTCGAAGAGCCCGCTTACCTGGTCGGGGGGGATGGGGGCGCCGCTGCTGATGATGGTCAGCTCGGCGGCGCCTGCTCGCACGCGGGTGGCCGCTCGTATCCAGCCGCCGTGAATGTTGTGCCGCACTGCGTTGTCGATGAGGTTGCTGACGAGCCGTTCGACCAGTATCCGGTCCCCGGTGATCTGCGCGGGCTGCAGCGAGGTGTCGATCCTGACCGTTTGGCCGCTGCGGCGATGCTGGCCTGGTCGATGGCGTCCTCGACCGCGGTAGGCAGGTCGACTATCTCGGTCTCGCGGAGCCCGCGGTCGGAGCGGGCTAGCGTCAGCAGCGCCTCGATCAGTTCCCGGACCTGTCGACTGCGGCGCGGACGCCGGCCAGCGCTTCGTATAGTTGTTCGGCCGTGCGGGCGGGCTTGGCCAGTGCCACGTCGATCAGCGTGCGCATTTCGGTCAGCGGCGTGCGCAGCTCATGCGAGGCGTTGGCCACGAACCGCTGCTGGCTGGCGAATGCGCTGTCGAGCCGGGCCAGCATGCCGTCGAAGGTGTCGGCCAGTTCTTTCAGCTCATCGGGCGGGCCGGTTAGCGCCAGCCGCTGGTCCAGGTTCTCCTGCGACGCGGTGCGGGCCGCCGTGGTGATGGCGCGCACCGGCCGCAGCACCCGGCCGCTGACTCGCCAGCCCAGCCCGCCCGCCAGCAGGGTGGCCAGGCCCAGCCCGGCTATCGAGTACACCAGGAAACTGTGCCGGTCGGCGCCTGCCTGATCGGTGACACCGGCCTGGAAGTCGCGCCGCGTGTTCTGGCACCTGGCGGCTTGCTGCCCAGACGGGGCGAGACCGGACGCGGCTTGGTTGTCCCGGCCGGGCCCGCCGGGCACCTGGCCGCCGGGACCTGGAGCATGCCGCCGCTGCCGTTGGCCTGCGCGCGGGTGTGGCTGACCAGGACGTAGGTGGTGGCCGACCAGGACGCCGCCGAGCACCAGGAACAGCCCGGCACAGGCGATGGCCATCCGCGCCCGGACGCCGGGACGCCACGGCTTGCGCGGGACCGGCACCCCGGTCATGGCAGCCGGTACCCTCCGCCGATCACGGTCTCGATCAGCGGCGGGTCGCCAAGCTTGCGCCGCAGCCGCATCACGGTCACCGCGACCGCGTTAGTGAACGGGTCGGCGAACTCGTCCCACACTCGCTCCAGCAGTTGCTCGGCGCTGACCACACCACCGTCGGCGCACATCAAGATCTCCAGCACTCCCAGTTCCTTGCGGTTCAGCGGCACCAGCTGCCCCCTGCGGGTTGCCTGCCGCCGCGACCGGTCCAGGGCCAGCTCCTCGCGGCACAGCACCGGCGGCGCCGAGGGCGCCCGGCGGGCCAGCGCCCGCACCCGCGCCACCAGCTCGGGAAAGTGGAACGGCTTGGCCAGGTAGTCATCAGCGCCCAGGTCCAGTCCCGCCACCCGGTCGCCGGGCGCCCCGGCTGCGGTCAGCATCAAGATCCGGGCGCCGTCCCGGCGGCCGGCCAGCCGGCCGCACACCTCATCGCCGTGTACCGCCGGCAAATCCCGGTCCAGCACGATCACGTCATACGCCGTGAGCCCGGCCTTGTTCAGCCCGGCCGCGCCGTCGCCCGCCACATCCACGGCAAAACCCTGGTCACGCAAGCCTTCGGCGACGGCCTGCGCCACCACCTGGTTGTCCTCCACCACCAGCACCCGCACCCCCCATGCTGCCTCACCGGCCATAACACCCCGATAACACCGCCGCGGGCGCCAGCCGCAGGTCACCGCCGGGACCGCGATGTTAAGCCAGTGTTATCGCCGCCCCCGTACCGTCGCACGCCATGAGACACCAGCCAGGACTCCTGCGGGCTGCGGCATGAACCGCGCCAGGAAGGGCGGCACCGGCGGCAGCCGACGCCAGAAGCGGCGAGCCGGGCCGCTGCGGCCGGTCGTGATCGCCGCGGCCGCGGTGGGAATCGCGGTGCTGGCCGCCGCCTGCGGCGGCAGCTCCGCCCACCACCGCGGCGCACCCGCTCTACCAGAAGGAGCTCGCCTACGCCCAGTGCATGCGCGGCCACGGTGATCCGGGCTTCCCCGATCCGCAAAGCGACGGGTCGTTCAATACCACCACGGCAAACCGCGGCGACTTCGCCGCCCCCCGCGCTCAGGCGGCCAACAAGGCGTGCGCGCACCTGCAAGGGCGTGGGGTGTTCCGGTGCAGTTCCGGCAGGATGTCGGCGATGTCCGAAGTTCGTCGCGTGCATGCGCTCGCACGGGATAGCGAACTTCCCGGACCCGACGATCCATTGGGACACACAGAAACTCGGAGTTGGGTTCACACCCGCCAGCGGCATTGATCCCAACTCGCCGCGGTTCACGTCCGCGCAGAATGCCTGTCAGAAACTCCTTGCCCCGCTCGGATCTAGGTGACGGTGATGGGGAGCGGCATCGTCTGGGGCGGCCCGGATAGCTGGCCAGCGGGCCGCGGCGGCCGGGCCCAGAAAGCCAGCGGCAAATACCGGGGTAGCCACCGGCGCACACGGGCGCCTGCGGCGGGCGGGGTTGCGGCGGACGGGGTTGCGGCGGACGGGCGTGTTCGCGGCCGTGGTGGCCGGGATCACCCTAGCGGCCGCGGCGTGCGGTGGCGGCGGGATCAACCACCCTAGCCGGGTTGACCGCCTACCAGAAGTCGCTTGCCTATGCGCAGTGCATGCGGTCCCACGGTGAGCCGGGCTATCCGGACCCCCTGAGCAACGGCGGCTTCATCCTCAACGGGAAGAAAGATCATCTCAACGGCGCGCTGATGCAGCCGGCGAACAAGGCCTGCCAGCACCTGCTCCCCCAAAGCGCCCCATCGACCGCGTCGCAGCAGCGGCAGCTGACGAATCAGGCCCTGAAGTACGTCGCGTGCATGCGCTCGCACGGCCTGCCGAAGATGCAGGACCCCGTGGTGAACGCCAGCGGGGTGCAGTTCACGCTGGCCGGTACGCCAGGCGCCGGGGTCGCCGGTGATTCAGGCCGCGATGCGGGCCTGCCGGAAGCTTCAGCCGGGAGGCGGGCCGTGAGCGGGATGGTTTGTGCTGGCCGGGTGGCCGGCGGCGGTCACCGTCTGCTCCCCAGGGGTGGCAGAATGGGCGACGGCGTGGGCTGCTTCACCGGCAGCGGTCGGCCCTGCGGTGGCGGCCGCGGTTGCGGCGGGTGGGGTGGCGGGTTACCGCGCTGGCCGGCGTCGTGCTGCTCGCCGCGGCATGCGGTGGCGGCGGCGCGGCAGCAGGGCCGGGCACCCACCAGACCGGGTACGGGCGGGAGCTCGCGTACGCGCGGTGCATGCGCGCCCATGGCGATCTGGGCTTTCCCGACCCGCAAAGCGACGGGACCTTCACCACCACCAAGCGCAACAGCGGCGCCTTCTTCGGCCTGCCGTAGTCGGCCAACAAGGCCTGCGCCCACTGTGGAGGGGCCGGGGATGACTCCGGTGCAGCGGCAGCAGGTCCTCAATCAGCTGGTGAAGCTCGCCGCGTGCATGCGCGCGCACGGGCTGCCGTCCTTCCCCGGCCCCCCCGGGGTGTGGCGGCCGGACACCAGCATCGACATCATCCCTTCCAGCGTCGATGTCAACTCGCCGCAGTTCCAGTCCGCGCAGCAAGCCTGCCGGAAGCTTCAGCCTGGGCTGGGAGGTGGGTCGTGAGCGGGATCGTTTCGCCGGGCCGGCGGCCGGTGAGCAGGCCGGGGCCGGCCTGCGGGCTGGCGGCGGGGGCCGCCGGGGGCGGCGGTGGGTGGCGCTGGTGCTGGTGGTGGTGGTGCTGGTGGTGGCCGGTGTGGTGGGGGCGGCGCTGGCGGGGGTGTTCCGGCGGTCCGGTTCACCGGGCGGGGCCGCCAGTGCGTACCGGACGGCGACGGCGGTGGTGACCCGCCGGACGCTGGTGTCGCAGACTACGGTGAACGCGACCCTGGAGTACGCGGGCTCGTTCACGGTGACCGGCAAGGGCAGCGGGACGCTGACGTGGTTCCCCCCATTGGGGCGGGCGATCCGCCAAGGCGGGGTGCTGTGGCGGGTGGACAACGCCGTGCCGGTGATCTGCTGTATGGGAAGGTCCCGCTGTGGCGGGCCCTGGCCGAGGGGGTGAGGGGCCAGGACGTGGCCCAGCTCAACCATGACCGGGTCGCGCTGGGGTACGCCAACCGCGCCGATATCGCGGCGCTGGGGTGGGATTACTTCGGCTGGGACACCAAGTACGCGCTGCAGCAGCTGCAGCTGGCGGTGGGGATGACCACGGCCGCGGGCACCCGACCGGGAGCCTGGCGCTGGGGCAGGCGGTGTTCGAGCCGTCGGCGCTGCGGGTCACCACGCTGACCGGGAGCCTGGCCAACCCCGCGTCGGGGGGGATTTTCACCGCGACCGGCGCCCGGCAGGTGGTGGTGATCAGCCTGGACGCCTCCCAGCAGGGTGAGGTGAAGGCCGGTGACACGGTGTCCGTCACGCTGCCAGACGGGTCCACCACGGCGGGGGTGATCTCATCGGTGGGCAAGGTCGCCACCACCAGCGCCTCCGGCCCGGCCACGGTCACCGTCGATGTCACCTTGAAACACCCACCGGTGGCGCGGCGGGAGCCAGGCGCCGGTGACGGTGACGATCACCACCGGGCGCGCGCCGGAGGTGCTGGTGGTGCCGGTGAACGCGCTGCTGGCCACCACCTCCGGCGGGTACACGGTGGAGGTGGCGGGCCCGGCGGCCGCCACCACCTGGTGAAGGTGACCACCGGGGTGTTCGACGACGCGGCCGGGCTGGTGCAGGTCAGCGGATCCGGGCTGCACGCCGGGCAGCGTGTGTGTATCAGCGCTATGACCGCCCACACCGCCGCCACAGCGGCCCGCGGGGGCCTGCCGCCGGGCCCGGCGCCTGGACCCGCGCTGGTGCTGGAGCTTGAGCAGGTGACCAAGACCTACCCGAGTTCCCCACCGGTGACCGCGCTACGAGGAGTCAGTTTCAGTGTGGCGGCGGGGAACGGGTCGCCGTCGCCGGGCCGTCGGGGTCGGGCAAAACCACGCTGCTGCACCTGGCCGGCACCCTGGACCGGCCCACCAGCGGCAGCGTGCGCCTGGGCCGGGCTGGAGGTGGCGCGCCCTGAGCGACCGGCAGCTGGCCGGGGCTGCGGGCCACGGCGGTGGGGTTTGTGTTCCAGCAGTACTTCCTGTCCGAGCACCAGACCGCGCTGGCCAACGTGGCCGACGGGCTGCTGTATGCCGGGGCGGGGGCCGCGGAACGACGCGAAGTGGGCTCACGCAGGCACTAGCCCGGGTGGGGCTCGGGCACAAACTGGCCGCCCGCCCCACCCAGCTGTCAGGCGGGGAGCGGCAGCGGGTCGCGATCGCCCGCGCCATCGTGGGCTCACCCGGCGATCGTGCTGGCCGACGAGCCCACCGGCAACCTCGACTCCGCCACCGGCGGCCGCATTAATCGACCTGTTCGCGGACCTGAACGCGGCCGGGGCCACCATCGTGGTCGTCACCCATGACCAGGCCATCGCCGCCCGCATGCGCCTGCGCATCGACATGCTCGACGGCCGCATCATCACTGACACCGGCCCAGCCACCACCCCCTCCGCCGGTTATGGCGCCGGGCCGGGCGGGCAAGCCGCGGCGGGCGAGGAGGGAACCCGATGACCGCCATTACCCCGGCGGGCCGGCCATGGGTACCCGTCCCCGCCCGGCTGCGGCTGCCGGATCTGGCCCGGCTGGCCAGCGTCGGGCTGCCACCCGCAAGCTGCGGGCCACGCTGTCCGCCCTTGGGATCGCGATCGGAGTGGCCGCGTCGTCGCCGTCCTCGGGCTGTCGCAGTCCTCGGCAGCCGGGCTAAACGCCGAGATCGCCAAGCTGGGCACCAACCTGCTGGACCGTCACCCCCGGGCAGAACTTCACCGGCGGCACCGCCGCGCTCCCCACGGCCGCCCCCGGCATGATCTCCCGCCTGCCCGGCGTCACCAACGTCCAAGACACCGGCACTCTCGACAACGTCAACGCCTACCGCAGCCCGCTGATCCCCACCATCGACACCAACGCCCTGTCGGTGGACGCCACCACCCTGGGCCTGCCCGCCGCGGCCGGCACCTCACCTCGCCCGCGGCACGCTACCTGAACGCGGCCACCGCCCGCCGAGCCGGTCGCCGTTTTGGGCGCGGCCGCTGCCCAGCGGCTGGGCATTGATGCGATCTGGCCCGGGGAGCGGATCTGGGCCGGTGGCAGTGGTTCTACCTGGCCGGCATCCTCAAGCCCGCGACCCTGGCGCCCGAGATCGACGCGGCGGTGCTGATCGGCTATCCCGCCGCCCACACCTACCTGCACTACGGCGGCCACCCCACCACCATCTACCTGCGCGCCGCCACCAGCCAGGTCCGGGGCCGTTGACAACCTGCTGGCCGCCCAGGCCGACCCGCAAAACCCCGCCTATGTCGCACGTCACCCAGCCCTCGGCCGCGCTGACCGCCCAGGCCGCCGCCAAGGGCGCCTTCAACACCTTGTTCCTCGGGCTGGGCGCGGTCGCGCTGCTGGTCGGCGCGGTCGGGGTGGCCAACATCATGGTCATCTCCGTCCTCGAACGCCGCTCCGAAATCGGGCTCCGCCGCGCCCTCGGGGCCACCAAGGGCCACATCCGCACCCAGTTCCTGGCCGAGGCGATCCTGCTCGCCCTGGCCGGCGGCATCACCGGCGTCGCCACCGGCGCGGCCGCTACCGCCATCTACGCCCACGCCAAAGGCTGGGGCATCGTCATCCCCACCCAAGCCTGGGTCGGCGGCCTGGGCCGCCGCCCTGCTCATCGGCGCCCTCGCCGGGCTGCTGCCCGCCCTGCGCGCCGCCCGCATGTCACCCACCGAGGCGCTCTGGACCCTATGAGTCGCCGCCCCGCCGCAGCGCCGACTGGCCACCGGCCCGCGCCCGCGGAAAAGGACCTCGCCTCCTGGGTGAACCGGTTGCCACCAAAACGCAATAGGAGAAGCGACGGGCGACGATGAGCTGGCCGCGGCCGGCGCGGCCGCCGCACCAGCTGGGCGCGGCGCCCTGCGCCGCCCGGCCTTCGCCGACCGGACAGCACTACCACGGCGCCGCACCCGCGGCGCCGGGTGCGAGTGAGGCGATACCGTCGGCGCTTCCCCGCCCGCCGTCTGGCACCGGCCGGGCTGGCGATGGCGTTACGCAGATGATCCTCGGTCGTTAGGAGACAGCGTGATCAAGATCCGGCTGGCCGCCCGACCGGGTGTGTTGCCGTACCTGGGGCGCTGCGGGTCGTGGCGGCGGGCATTGCCGTGACCGGCTTGCTCATCGCGGCTGGCGGGTGCAGCCCGGCAGCCCACCCGGTCACAGCGCCGGGGTCTGCCGGTCCGCGGGTCAGCGCGACGGGTGACTGCGATTCGGTGACCACCTGCTACACGCCCGCGGCAGCTGCAGGTGGCCTATGGATCCGGCCGCTGCTGATCGCGGGATCGAGGCCGGGGCGAGACCGTGGTGCTGCCCGAGCTCGCCGAGCCGCAGTGTCCCCGCCCCAGGTCAGCGACATCCGCCAGGACCTGGCGCGATTCGAAAGCTGTTTCGTCTGCCCGCTGCGCAGCTCCGAGTCGTGATCAGCCTCGCCCCCCCGGCTCGCCGTGGCTGGCCAACGGCGAGGAGGTGCTGGACGCCGAGATGGTGCACGCGGTCGCCCCCGGCGCCGCCATCATCGAGATCCTGGTCAAAGCGACGTCGCTGAACAGCACCACCAGCGCGGTCGCGGCCGCCGTCGCCGCGCTGCGGCTGGGCCTTCCCTAGGGGGCGTCATCTCCATCAGCGCCGCCGGCCAGACCGGGGGAGAGCATTGCGACACCCACGGGCAGGTGACCCGGCTGCACGCGGCGCTGCAGGCGGCCGCCGCCCACCACGTCACGGTGGTCGCCGCCTCCGGTGACATCGGCGCGGTCGGCGAGCCGTGCCCGCTTTCAAGGGCCTGATCGGAGGCGCCTTCACCCCGGTCAAAGAGGTCAGCCTGCCGGCCTCGACCCGCTCGTGCTCGCCGCCGGTGGCACCACCCTCACCGCCAGCCACACCACCGGCGCCTACCTCAGCGAGACCGCGTGGGGCCTGCCCTACGGCGAGCCGGGATCGAGCTTCCAGGCGTCCGGGGGCGGCCTCAGCCACCTGTTCGCCCGGCCCAGCTACAAGATCGCGTCCCCGGCATCGGAGCCGCCGCGGCGTGCCGGACGTCGCTGCCGATGCCTCCGGCCACACCGGCATGGCGGTGGCCACCAGCGCAGGCGGCAGCAAGACCACATCAGCAACAGTGGTGGCACCAGCGCCACTGCCCCGCTGTGGGCCGGGCTGATCGCCCTGGCCGACCAGTACGCCGGCCATCACCTCGGCTTTGTCAACCCTGCCCTCTACCGCATCGCCCACAGCCCGCTCTACCACCACGCCTTCCACGACGTCACCACCGGAACCAACACGGTCACGTTCCCCCCAAAACGATCACCGGCTACCGGGCAGGCCCGGCTGGGACCCCGTCACCGGCTGGGCAGCCCCAACGCCAGGTGCTCATCCCCCTGCTCGCCCGCTACGCCACCCCCTGAGCCAACCGGCACCGTCCCTCGCCTCCCCATCGGCGACCGCCAGAATGGTGCTTCTCCCCGCCAACAAAACCGGCGCCGGGCCAGACCAGTTTCACCGATGAACCCGCAACCGGCCTGATCGCCGCCGCGAGCCGCACAGAGCGGCGGCAAGGTCGCGTCAAGGTCTCGCGAGTCAGTAACCCGGCCTAACGATGCCAATCGGCCAATCAGCGACTGGCACAGGCGAGTTCAAGCCGCCTCCTTGCTGATGCCCTCGGTCAGGAAGAACTTGAGGAAGCCGGGCGGACCGGAGCCGCCGCCACAGCCACAAGCGCCTCGCGCACGTTCTGGTCGTCGTAGAGTTGGCGGAGCATGCAGTCGGCCAGATCTGTCCTGGAGGTGAACTGCCCGGATACAAGTCCGTCCGTGACTTGATAATCGGTGACAGATGGTGCCCCGAACAGGCCCGATGCCCTGAAGCATCGTCGAGTCCAGATCGCTCTGCATGACCAGTTTCTCCATCCGCGTGAGGTCGGTGTACATGGTCCGGCCGAGTGTGTGGCTCATGACCGGCTTCATGACCTTCTCGAAGATGAACCCGCCCTTGGTGTCATACCGGGGAATCGACAGGCGTGGCGCTGACGCAGACCAGGCGCCGGACGCCGTGGTGCCGCATGGCTTGCACGATGTTCGCCATGCCTTGCGAGAAGACGGTGATGGGCTTGAGGCTGAAGGGAACGCCAAGGGACGACAGAACGGCTTCCCGCCCGGAGACGGGGCTTTGTCCACCCCGGACAGGTCGAAAACGTCTCCGCTGGCCAAGCTCGGCAGCCGGTCATCCCGGATCGGGAGTGCCTCCGGGTGCCGGGTAAATGCCGTCACCGCGTGGCCCCCCGCCAGCGCCTGCCTGACCAGGAGCCGGCCAGTGGCCCCGTTGGCGCCGAAACAGACGATGTTCATGGCTCGCCTCCGCTGCCGATCTCTTTCAAGGGCCGCCGCGACTGGCGCCTCGGCCTCACCGCCATCAAGCCGGCGCGCTGCACCTGCGCCTGGCGGCGGAGGCTGCCGGGAAACCAGCCCTTGGGCATGCGAACCCAGCCGCGCATCTTGGCACGGGTGGGCAACTGCCAATCCAGTTCAACCCAAAGCCAACCGGTAGTCCAGCCAGAACCCCGCGAAAGGCGGTCACCGGCGTGAGCACTGCTTGCGATCATGCTCGCCCCTGGCAGTCATCCCCCAGTCACGCGGCCCTGCCACAATCCACACGGGCACGTGGCCGTAAGCGGAACAGGGGCAAGTTCGTCCCGGGTGGGAGGCCCGGGGCGGCATCTGCGGACGGCGCTGGGGGTCTGGCCGGCGACCGGGAAGGGAGGCCGGGCGCTTCGGGATGGGCCCGGCGGGAGCGCCCGGTCAAGACCTCGCTGAGGTTGCCGGGCCGGCGGCGCCGGTGCGGTGGCAGATCTGGCAGCGCGTGACCGCAGGATGGGTGACGGTCACGGGGAAGCGGCGGGAACGTGAATTACTCATCACCTCTGATGATGCCAGCCCGCCGCGGTGACCTTGCCGTGCGCCACACGCACGCCACACGGCATCCATGAGGGCTCCCGGTCTGTCGTGCGGGTGAACAGTGTGTGAACTGGGCAAGGCGAGCGCATGATGTAGCCAGCAGGCCCAGGCGGGAGGTGCCGGAGGTGACCGTGGGCGAGCATTTCGAGCGGGTAGCCGCCGTCTACGAATCGCTGCGCACCACCGACGAGGCGCCGGTGCGCAGGATCGGCCAGCTGCTGCCTGACCGCCCGGTCACCGGCCTGGATATCGGCTGCGGGACGGGACGGTACACGGGCTGCTGCGCGCCTGCTGCCGGACGGCTCGCTGCTGGCCGCCAGCGACGTCTCGGCGGCCATGCTGGCACAGCTCAAGGCCGCCAGCCGCGGCCACGCCCGTGGGGTGGTGCCGCTGCTGGCAGCCGCCGAACAGCTGCCGTTGCGGGCCGCCAGCCTCGACGTGGTCACCGCGTTCAACTGCGTTCACCACTTCGACCTCGGCCGCTTCCTGACCGCCGTCGCCCGGGTGCTGGAGCCCGGCGGCCAGCTGTTCATCTACACCCGCACCCCGCAGCAGAACGCGCGAACGATCTGGGGCCGCTACTTCCCGGGCTTCACCGAACACGAGCAGCGCCTGCACAGCCAGGCCGCGCTCCGGGACGCCGTCAGGCGGACCGGCGGGCTCACTGGTCGCAACACAGACCTTCCAGCATCCGCGCACCAGCACGGCCGAGCGGCTCCAGGCCCAGGCCGAGGGGCGCCACTACTCGACATTCTCCCTCTACACCCCGGAAGAGCTGCGCGCATCCATCGCGGCCTTCCTGGCCCGCCTGCCCAGCCCCGAGGTCTCCTGGGTTGACGAGCACCTCCTGGTCGTCGCCGGCGCGAGCCACCACAACCAGGCGGAGCCTGACGGCCCAGGCAGCCGGGCGAGCCAGGCGATCAAGGATCAGGCCCCCCAGATCAGCGCCGCGCGCGCCGGCGAGGCTCCCAACAGGCGTCCCGGCGGCCGCGCGCAGATCACCCCGTTATGCGCCCAGTCGATTGCTGGCGACGACCTTCGGCAGAGCGCCCAGATCGGCGGATATACGCGCTACCGACCTCAGGCTGTCATCACTCTGCGTGTCCATGACCAACTGCCGAACAACTATCATGTCGGTAGATGAGTGGGTGCCGGCGCTCTCGTTCGTTCATCCTTGAAGTCTCGCCTTCGTGGGCGACGGATTCCCCGGCTCGGTGCTTGAGAAGTGCCGTCACGCCAGCGGATCCAGGCGTCCGACAAGGTTGACTTGCCGCATGTCGAGGTCAGTGGCAAGACCCGCGGGCGGCCAGGTGTGCGCGGACCTCGGCAAGCTTCTCCTTTGCGCTGCTCTTGGCTCTTCGGTCGAGTGCGACGACCGGGCGAACCTTGATGGGTGCGGCAAGCTGAATTCCCATGCCGCTCGACAGGCCGATTCGGTTGCGCTGCGCCGCCATGCCGTGCAGGACCTCGTGTGCTTTGCCGCCCGCGTGGTCGGCCCATCGCTGGAAGAGATCGGCGTACATGCCAGCCTGCAGCACCGACCAGGCGATGTCCTTGTCGGAGGCTGTGTGTGGTTTGACTTCGATCGCCAGGATCTCGCCCTCAAGTGGACACGGCGAGAGCGTCGCACTCGTCTCCCAGGCGGGTAGGCCTGGTCTTCCACCACGGGGGAGGGTCCGGCCGGTGCAGGGCATCCAGCCATCTGGCGGCCAACTCGCTCTTGCAGGCGTCCTTCTCAGGCTGCGATCCGAAGGACACGATTGCCTCGCGGTCGATCACGGTGAATCGGTGGGAGGGGAATCGGCCGATGGCGGCCTGGACGATGCCTTCCTTGACGTAGCTGCCCGCCCGACCACCATATCCCCGATGACTGCTTGAAGGTAGTCATCGACCTCGGCCCAGCGGGGACCGAGCCAGCCGGCGTCGTGCGGCTTCGCCCATGCAAGGGCTCCACCCGTTGGCCTCGGTTGCGAATATCGGGTTGGCCGACAGCGCGAACGACTGGCCTATCAACTAAAGGTCGAGCACCTTGGTAGTGCCGACGTACAAGGTGGCTCTATATTGCTTCTTCGTCTCCCCGAGACCGCGCAGCTGCAGGTCCAGTGCCCACATGCCGCTGCCGCCGAACCCCGCCAGCGAGTGAGCGAAGCCACCGGGCTCCAGGGCCTTCAAGAGCTCGTTCGGGAACGCGGCGGTCGTAGCTCATGCCCATGGCCATCCCCTCCGGGCGAACGCTAGCACGGGGGAACGGGTCGGCGAAGGCAGGCCACCACCAATGTCGGGACGACATGCTAGGCATTTCCGGAACCCACGCGGTGGTCGAAGCGGCGGCCAAACCCGGCCTTCCTCATGGTGTGTCAGGTGAGCCGGGAACGCCGACTCATGACGGTCGCCGGGACGGTCACGTCACCTGCGGGAGGGGCCGGACCACCAGGTACGGCACGATGAACCCACGCTAGAGATGGACGCCAGAATGTTCCATCTGGCCTGTCCCGCGGGAGTCCTTCCACATGCCGGCACCCGCTCCGAACGGCGGGTCGGCGCGCGTGACCAGGAGGCCGGTCTAATCACAGAAGGTTGGCATCGGTCGCTGCGAGGACTTGCTGATCAGCCGCTCGGCCTGGTCTACCGCGGCGGCAAGGCGGACGGGGTCGGGTGTGAGGCCGGCGAGGATCACGTCGATGCCGCGCAGCCCGGCCCGGTCGATCAGGGTCTTCTCGTTGGTGACCCACTGCCCGCGCCCGGCCAGCACCGCGTGCGCGGCCTGGCAGGCGGCGGTGGCAATCGCGCCACCGGTGTCGGCCAGATGACCGCGGGCGGCGTGCGCGGTGCGCGCGTAATCAAGGTGGCGCGGGCGTCGGCCAGCCAGCGCCGTGGCGCCGCGGCGCACAGGGCGGGCGGGTAGGCGGGGCGGGGCAGTGTGCCGCGCAGCACGCGGTGCAGTGCCAGCTCGGCGACGACGATGTAGGTCGGGATCCCCGCTAGGTGGAACAGCAGCCGCTCAATGCCGAATCGTCCGGCCTGCGCCTCGGCCAGCTCGTGCTCCACGTCGGCCGAGGTCGCGGTAGTGCACGTCGAGGTGGCGGCTGCCGGCGCGCAGCCAGGCCCCGCCATTGAACACCCCGCCGCCCCAGCCGCCGATCGGGAAGATCTCTCCCGGCCAGCCCAGCGCCTCGCAGGCTCGCTGGGTCGAATCCGTCGCGGTAGTACACCGCGAAATCCCAGTCACTGTCGGGGCGCGCCGTCCCCCTCGCGCGCGACCCGCCGAGGCTGACCGCCAGCACCCCGGGGCAGGGCGGCAAGACGGTCCGCGGCCCCGGCGCAAAACGCATCGTCGTCACCGCCGGACACGCAACGGAGCATACGCCCGTCCACTGCCGGCGGCCGGGGGTACCGGGATTGCTCCCCACAGCACGGCCCGGGGCGCAGGCGGTCACGCCGCCGACGGGAACCCCCCGGGCTGCGCCAGCCATAACGGCCATTCCGTGTTCCACCGGCGGTGCAAGACGATCGTCATCTGGTGCGCGTAACGGCGGGTCGGCGCACCTTAGCCATGAGCAGGACGAATCACAGAAAGTGACATTGAGCTGGGCGACCACACGGCCTGCCGAGTCTGTGTCCAGACGGGCATCATGTCGGACCGTGTTCTGGGCGTCCGCGAACCGGCGTTGGGGGGGCGCATTCGACGAGCGACGTTATGCGCGAGCCAACACGCTCACGCGACCGGGCTCGCCGTTGCACTCGATGACGGTCAGGCCCTGGTCCTCGACCAAACGAGAAAGGGAGTTGGTGTCGTAGAAGCGGACGACGCCGGGCACGCGGTGATAGCACGCTGCGCGCAGCCGCCAGTACAGGTTCTGGGACGTGAGCGGCGTGCTGTCGCGGGCGGGAGCGGTGATCAACAGGTGCCCGCCCGGCCGGAGGCAGCGCCGGATCTCGGCGATGAAGGCCGCAGGATGCGGGAGGTGCTGTAGGACGAGGATCGCGAGGACACCTCCGAGCGACGCGTCCGCGAAGCGGAGCGGCGCGCTGACGTCGTGCACGTCGAACGTCGCGTCGACCTCGTCGCGCGCGGCTCGTGTCCGCGCGACCTCGACCATGCGAGGTGACCCGTCGACACCGACGACGTCGTAACCGCGCCGCGCGAGTGCGAGCGCGTGCGCGCCAGGTCCGCAGCCGAGGTCGGCTACAGGTCCGGGCGGTGCAACCACGTTCGCGAGCTCATCGGCGGTCCGCTCGACCAGCTCACGCTGCTCCGGCTCGTCGCGTCCCCGCTCCCAGGCCGCGCTCTCGCGGTCGTACATGAAGCGAAAGAACCAGTGCGGGGCAGGCATGGCGGCGACGCTACGCGTGCGGCTGCCCGCGGGGGTTCCCGATGCGATCCGTGAACTGGTCGTCGGGGACCAACGGCGACGGAACGACATCCGTTGGCGGAGGTTCGACTTCTGGCCGGGGTGACGCTCGTCGTGTCCCCGAGGTGCCGCTCGGGGGCAGTCCACGTACAGAACGTCATACCGAATGCCGACGTGTTGCGGGGTACGACTGCGGCATAACGACGTCTCGGCGTGTGTTCTCTCCGAGCTCCTCCATCACTCAGCAATTTGCCGACTCCGGCCTGCCGGACTCAGTACGGCGTGATTGGGTCTCGGGATGCCGTGCGCCAGGGTTCTCGTCGGCTCTGAAGGCAAGCGCCTAGCCTCCGATGGCGGGGTCCCACCCCGCTTGGGCACGCGCCCTATGCGGCAGAATAGTGAGTTCTCGACGTAGGCGGCGATGCATAAAAATCCAGCCGACTCGCTGTCCGCCGGGCTGTAGCTGGGGATCGCTACGCAGCCAGCGACGTCAGGAGCTCGTGATAACCGCGCGCCGACCCGCCGTTCGGCTCACCTGTGCTGTTGATCATCGGCGGGCCGGCGACCTTGCATAAAGGACTGATATGTGCGGCGGCAGCCCAGACATGGCCGGTTTCCGCTGCCGGAGATCGGCCTCTGATCAGTCTGCTCCGGGCCGGTGTACCCGATCCCCTGCGACGTGAGTTCGCCGATGACCCTGGCGAGCGCCTGCTGGATGTGGCGGAGCGGGTGGCGGGTTTTCATCTGACCTGGCGAGGATGTGGTGTCCGGTGCGTCGGGGTGCACACGTGCCGGGCTCGGGGTCATCTCCTGGAGTGACGCTTCGATGTCGGCATCGACTTTTCGTGTGTCCGTCGAGTGGGATCTGGCTATAGCTAGCCTCTGGGTCGCTGGCCAGAGGACGCGCCGCCCGCCGCGTCCCGGGGCCGCCGGTGAATTCCGGTCGGCTGCAGCGTCTGCCCTCCGGGAGGGCAGCGGCCCGTGCGCTGCCGGCAGAGAGAAGGAGCGGCCGCCATGGCGGACCGCTGCGAGGAGCATCACCGCCAGGTTTACCCCCGGCCTCCGCGCCGAAGGAGCACCAATCATGGACACAGCCGCCGGCGATTATCCACCCGGCGACCCCGGGGCATCCGGCGCCGGCCGTGACCGAGCGCTGCCCGGGCTGAGCGAGGCCTTCCACGCCGGCCCGATCCCAGCCGCCGAATCCGGCCAGCGATCGGGGCAGGCCCCGCCCGCCGCTGCCGTGATGCCGGTCGCCAGCCCGTTCGACCGGCGCGTGATCTGGGTTGGCGGAATCGTCTTCGCCGTGCTGATGGCTCTGTCGGCACGGTATGGCTTTGACCGCGACGAGCTGTACTTCCTAGATGGTGCCCGGCATCTGCAGGCCAGCTATGTTGATCAGCCGGTGCTCGGGCCCCTGCTGGCGTGGGTGTCACTCAAGCTGTTCGGCGTGTCGCTGCCCGGGCTGCGGGTGTGGCCCGCGCTCGCGGCAGGGGCCACGGTGGTGGCCGGCGGGCTGATCGCCCGCGAGTTCGGCGGCGGCAAGCGGGCACAGCTGCTGGCGGCGATCGGCACCGCGACGATGCCGGTACTGCTGGGGGCCGCCCATGTGGCCAACACGACCGCCTACGAGCTGCTGGCGTGGGCGGGCCTGGCGCTGGTCGTGGCCAGGATCGGGCGGACCGGCGACTGCCGCTGGTGGCTGGCCGGGGGCCTGGTCGCGGGCCTCGGCGTGGCCGACGACCACAGCATGAGCTTCTTCGCCATCGCGCTGGTCATCGGCGCGCTGCTCAGCGGCGGCCGCCGGACGATCTGGAATCGCTGGTTCCTGGCCGGCGCGGCGATCGCGGTGGCTTTCGAGGTCCCCGACCTGTGGTGGCAGGCACAGCACGGGTGGGCGACCATCGCCATGACCCACGCGCTGAACCGGGAGAACGGCGGCCTGGCCAATATCGGCACCTGGGTCGTCGGCCAGCCGGGCATGGTCACCCTGGCCCTGGCCTGGGTCTGGGTAGCCGGGCTGCGGTTCCTGTGGCGGTCTGGCCGGCCGCTATGGCGGGCGATGGCCTGGGCGTACGGGCTGCTGTTCGTGCTCTTCGCGGTCACCACCGGGAAGCAGACCTATTACCTGGGCGCCGCGTACGTGTACCTGCTCGCCGCCGGCGCCGTAGCCATCGACGCATGGCTGCAGGCGCGGCCCGGGCGGCTGCGCAATCTCCTGCTGGCCAGCGCGCTCACCACCGCGGTGGCCGTCCCGATCGTCTTGCCGGTGCTCCCAGCGGCTGACGTCGCCTGGACCTACAAGACCAACCCGACCCCGGGCGAGACCGTCGGCTGGCCCCAGTTCGTGCAGACCGTTGACGGGGTGTGGAAGTCGCTGCCGCCCGGTCAGCGCGCCAGCGCGGTGATCTTCACCGCCGACTACGGCGAGGCCGCGGCCATCAACGAGCTCGGCCGGGGGACCGGGCTGCCGGCCGCCGTCAGCGGGCAGAACAGCGAATGGTGGTGGGGGCCCGGCAACCCGCACGCCACCACCATCGTGGCCGTCATGCCGGGGCCCGTCGACGTCACAGGCTCCGGCGCCTACCTCTACCTCACGCGGTTTTTCACCAGCGTGCGGGTGGCGGCCACGCTGTCGAATCCGTACGGCCTCCACAACCAGGAATGGGGCGGCCACGTCTATATCTGCACCGGCCCTCGCCAGCCGTGGGCCCAGATATGGCCCCAGCTGCGCCACTACGGCTGACAACAGAGCGCCGCAATCGTCGAAGAAGTGACTCATGGGATGCTCTCCATTGCCACGATGCTTCCGCCACCGCAGCTGAAGAGACACAGGTTTGTGGGTTTGCGATTCAAAGCGTCCCCTTGGACTTACTAGGCGGCGGGGCGTGCGTATGGCACACGGCAAGGTCACCGGAAGGGCTGGCACATAGAAGTGATGAGCACGTCAAGTTCCCGCCGCTTCCCTGTGACCTTACCAAGCTTCCGGTCACACGCTGCCAGATCTGCCACCGCACCGTCGCCGACCCGCCCAGCAACTCAGCGAGGTCCTGACCGAGCACTACCGCCGGGCGACCCCAAACGCTCGGCATCCCGACCCGGAAGCCCGCCACCAAGGACCTGCACCATCGGCCCTGCCGCCGGGCGGCGTTGCCGGGAGCGTCCGAGCCGCAGGGCTGGGCACGGAGTACGTCAAGGCTGACGGAGCGTGGCCGACGCGTGGCGACACGCGCGCGTAACGCCGTATGCGCCCGCTCGCGGCCGACGGCGGTAGGGTCGACTCGGACCAGATCGTTGGCGCTGGCGGCAAGGCGTAGCTTAACCGCGCCTGATGTGCATACCCGATCCACGGTGGCGAAGACGGCGGAAACGTCGCGCGCGGCTATGAACCGTGCGCCGGTGCTGCGCTGTCGCGGGTGACTGCCGCTTGCCGCGAGCCGCGCGTGCTGGCGCCGTCGCTGTCGACTCGGGACGGGCCGTTCCAACCCTGACCTAGGCGGAGACCCATAGCCATCACGAGAAGCGCGCCCACGATGGAAACCCCAAGGATTCGGGCCATGCCGACCAAAAAGGTATCTCCCTATGGGGTATAGCCCCAGCCTGATCGTCAGCAAACAGGTGCCAATAAGGGTCGTGACACCGCCCACGAACGAGCGGTCTGATCTTTGGTTGACCTCTCCTGTCGTCTTTGCCTTAGCCATATTTCGTGACCAATCCATATCTGTCCACGGCTTTACATTGGGAACTGGGCCGTGACCGCCCGCACCTTGCAGGGGATGGCCTGCGCCGGGCCCGGGCAGGCTCCCTCCTGGCCCTTTGTCTTCTGACCTGAGAGTCCACACAGGCTCCAGGGTCGAGTAAAGGCCCGCCACGGTGCCGGTGGTCACGGTTCGGCTGGTCGTGCCGGCGGGTGGGCGGGCGCGGGGCTGCGCGGTTGTCATGGTCTGCTGTCAGCTGTAGCTGCGCAGCTGTGGCCACATCTGGCCCCATGGGTGGCGGGGCCCGGTGCACAGGTAGACGTGGCCGCCGCAGTTCCCGTTGTGGAAGAGGTTAGACAGGGTGGCCACGGCCCGGACGCTGGTGAAGAACTGCCGCAGGTAGGCCGCGTCCCCGCCGCCGGGAGGCATGACGGCCACGACGGTGGTGGCGTGCGGGTTGCCCGGCCCCCACCACCAGTAGGTGTTGTGCCCGCTGACGGCGTCCGGCAGGCCCATCGCGCGGCCCAGGACGTTGATCGCGCTGGCCTCACCGTAATCCGAGGTGAAGATCACCGCACTGGCCCGCTGCCGGGGCGGCAGGGACGTCCAGACCATGCGGACGGTGCTGACGAGCTGGGGCCAGCCGATAGGAGGGGGTTGATTTAGGTCCAGCCGATGTCGGCGGCCGGCAGCACCGGCAGGGCCAGCGGCAGCGCCGCGGCTGCGGTCAGCCCGGTGGCCAGCAGCAAGGTGCGGAGCCGGCCCGGGCGGGCCGCCAGCCACCTGTCGATCGCCACCGCGCCCGCGGCGAGCAGGTAGATGTACGCCCCGGCCAGATAGTAGATCTTCGCGCCTGCGGTGAGGACGAAGAACACGAACAGCAGCCCATACGCCCAGGCCAGCGCACGCCACAGCGGCCGCCCTGACCGCCACAGAAAGCGCAGCCCAGCGGCCCAGACCCAGACCAGCACCAGGGCTATGAGCAGCTGGCCGATCACCCAGGTGCCGATGTTTGCCCAGGCCGCCGTTTTCCTGGCTGAGCGCGCGGGTATGGCGATGGCCGCCCACTGGTGCTGCGCCTGCCACCAGATGTCGGGGAATGGTGAAGACGGCCGCGATCACCACGCCGGCCGCGAACCAGCGGTTCCAGACCAGCCGCCGGCCGCCGGACAGCAAGACGCCGATAACCAGCGCGACAGCGAACAAGCCCACGCTGTGCTTGTTAGCCAGCCCCAGGCCCAGCACCACCCCGCCGGCCAGCCACCAGCGGACCTCACCGGTCCGCCGGATCCTGGCCACGATCAGCGCCAGGCCCACCCACGCCAGCAGGTCATAGGCCGTCGGGCCGGCCAGGTGACCGGCGGCCAGCACGACCGGCATCGCGGCCGTCCCGAATGCGGCCAGCAGCTGCGCGCGGCGGCCGCCGCCGAACTCGCGGGCGGTCAGCCCGGCGATCACCACCGTGGCCCAGGCCGCCAGCGCCGGCCACAGCCGCAGCCCGGGCAGCGACAGGCCGAACAGCTTCAGCGACACCCACGCCAGCAGCGGCGTCAGCACCGGCTGATCGACGTAACTGGCCTGCAGATGCTGGGCACACACCAGGAAATACAGCTCATCGTGGGCAAACCCATACCGCCCCGACAGCGCCATCAGCACCGCGAAAACCACGCCGCCAACCCAGATCACCCGCCGGTCAACAGGGCCAGCCTCAGGCAGCGTGACAGCGGCACCCGCACCCGTCCCGGACCCGGCCACGCCGATGCCAGGCTCCGGCCGTGACCGCAAGACAGGAACCTTCCCTTCCGCGGCCGCGTTGGCCGCGCGCCGCCGGGGCGAGGAAAGCATGGCGAGCTCCTTGTCAGGCGTCGCGGGAGGCTGCCGGCCGGGCGCCGGTACCCGCCCAGCCGAAGATCCAGGCCACGGCCGCGGGCGCGGCTTGGCGGTCGCTGACGGCGGAAGTGCGCATGAGACGAGTGTCGGTCTCAGCGACCGGGCTGGCATCGGCCCGCTGGTTGGATTTGGCGGCCCGTGCTGGGGTGAGCTCGGTATGAGGCTGGAATGAGAACAGGCCGCACGCTCATACCGCTGATCGGCCCGCCAGGTTGAGGCGGGACGACGGTGCGGCTCGTAGGGTGGACGGCGACGCCGGCATGCACGGACAATAGGGCCCAGGAACCAGCCATGATCGACTCTGTCCCGTTCGATCTAGCCAAGCCGGTGCGCCCCGCGGTAGCCGCTGACCCTGAACCTGGTGGCTGAGGCTTATGCTGCCGAGACGGACCGATCCACAAGCCATCCCCCCGCGACAGGTGGGGCTGCTTGGGACACCTCCGTGGGCGGGCTGGCTGGTGCCAGGCGTGGCTTTGGCTGTCGTCGCCGTCTCGACGCTCACCCAGCCCTACGGACGGACCCGGAACCTCGTCTCCATGATCGTGGCCCTCGTTGTGGCCGTGGCCACCCTGGCCCTGTGGAGGGCCGCCGACCGACCTTCCCCAACTCGGCCACGGCTGCTGGCGCTGCTGCCGTTTGCGCTGGCGGCGATGGCCGTCACCAGCGGCGGGGCGTCGCTGACCACCAGCGGAGGCCCGTTCAGCCTGCTCAGCTCCCTCGCCACGACCATCGCAGGCAGCACGTTCAGCCTCGGCGTCGCCACCGCGATCACCGCGACCGGGGCGTTGGCGGTCCTGTCCACCGGGCTGGCCTACGGAGTCGGCACCTGGGGAACCTTCGGCTACCCGCTCGTCATGTTCTTCGGCCTGCTCCTCGGCCTGCTCCTGCGCGGTTACCGCATCCACGCCGAGCAGTCCGCCGCCCTCATGGCCAACCTCAAACAACTCCAAGCCGAGCAGCGCCGGTCCGCCGCAGTGGATGAACGCAACCGCATCGCCCGGGAGATCCACGACGTGCTGGCCCACACCCTCGGCTCGCTCGGGGTGCAGATCCAGGCCGCCCAGGCGCTGCTCACCGACCAGGGAGGACATCGAACGAGCGGTGGACCATGCTCGGGCAGGCCCGGCGCGCCGCGACCGACGGGCTCAGCGAAACCCGCCGGGCCCTGCACGCACTGCGAACTGACACGCCGCCGCTTCCCGGCGCCCTAGCCGACCTCGGCGCCAATCACCAGCGGCACTACGCCGCCCAGGTGGACCTCGATGTGACCGGCCAACCGCGGGCCCTGTCGGCCGACGCCAGCCTGGCCCTCACCCGCACCGCCCAAGAAGCCCTCGTCAACACCGCCAAACACGCCCCGCACCAGCCAGTCCACGTCACGCTCGACTACCAGGACGGCCTGCACCACTCTCACCGTGAGGCCAACCCACTGCGCACCGCCGCGGCCGGTCACCCCACCCCTGGAGACGGTCAATGGCGGCTACGGGCTGGCCGGCATGCGAGAACGGCTCCTGTCTCATCAACGGCCCGCCCTGTCCGCCGGACCCGACCACGGCAACTGGGTGGTAACCGCCCGATCCCCCAATGACCGGCCAGGCCAGGCCCAACTTGCGGATCGTCGTCGCCGACGACCAAGCCAGCGTCCGGGAAGGACTCGTCGTCCTGCTCGGGCTGCTCCCCGGCATCGAGGTCGTCGGCTCCGCCGCCAACGGCCAAGAGGCCATCGACCTGGTCTGCGAACACCACCCCGACGCCATCCTCCTCGACCTGCACATGCCGGTCCTCGACGGCATCCAGGCGACCCGCGTGCTCACCTCCGAGCACCCCGACGTCGCGATCGTCGTTCTCACCACCTACACCGACGACACCTCCGTCCTGGCCGCGCTGCGGGGCAGGAGCCCGCAGCTACCTGACCAAAGACGCCGACCGGGCCGACATCGCCCAGGCGCTGCACAGCGCCGCCAGCGGCCTCGCCGTCCTCGACCCGGGCGTCCAGGCCACCGGCTCGTGGCAGCAGCCACCCGCCCCACCGGGCCTGACCTGGCCCCTCCAACGCTGCCCGACGTGCTTCCCGACGGGCTCACCCAAGCGGGAAGCCGAAATACTGTCCATGATCGCCCGGGGGCGGTCCAACTCCGACATCGCCAGATCGACCTGTACCTGAGCGCTCACACCGTCAAAAGCCACATCAACCACATCTTCGCCAAGACCGGCTCCCCCGGACCGGGCCGCCGCCGCCCGCTACGCCCACCAGCACCACCTCGCCTAACGAACGCGGCCCCGGGCCTGCGGAGCCGAGAGCACCGGTGGGGAGATGCCTGCCTGTCCTCCCCGGCCCGGGCTACCGGCTCGCCATGCGGGCGCTGCCCTTGCTGCCCCGCATACTGACCCGCGCTCAGACCGCCCAGACCGTCGCACGCCTCCGCCGCACCACGCAGCACGCCATCCGCGCAGCCCGCCAAGCTGTTCACGGGCCAAGGCCAGGCACGAACGGGCGAACCAGTCACCTGACGCAGCTAACGGCCCAACTGGCCCCAGCCCCGCCCTTCCACCTGGCTCTGCCATGCCCGCCGTCGTGAAAAACCAGGGCCGTTCGGCGCGGCTGTGCGTTGAAGCCGGAGAGGACCGGAGCTGACGTAATATCGGGTGGTTACGCAACCAGTGCTCCGCCATCCGATCTGTCAGCCGCCGCTGCCCTGCCATCCGTAACAACCAGGGCGGTTAGTCGTCGAGCCCATGAGGTGGGCCGATCAGCGTGACACCGGCCTTCTCAGCGGCCTCGCGGAGCGCATCCTGGGTGGGCTGCCAGCCCTCGGGCATGGGCCGGCTCAGGTCCCAGCCCCCCGTCCGGAACACGGTCTCCTGGGGTCCCGCCGGGGTGGACAGCACCAGCGCGCGGGTGGCGATGTCGCAGCGGACCGCGTGCGGGATATCGCGGGGCAGAACTGCGATCCCGCCGGCCTGCAGGATGCGGCGCTGCTCGCCGACCCAGACGGTCATCTGGCCGTCCAGTAGCAAGAACGCCTCGTCATCGCGGCTGTGGACGTGCACGGGCGACGCATCCCCGCGCCGGGAGTGGGTGTCGAAGACGCTGAGCTGGCCGCCGGTGATCGCGGCGTCGAGGATGACCGCGAGCTCGGCGCCGCCATACGCCAGCCGCTGGTGCTCGGTGGCCTGGCGGATGTAGGGCCGCAGCGAAACACTGGGTTCTGACATGGGGAATCCTCCGATCACAGTGATTATCTGGCGCCGAATGCGCTGTGGCCCTGCGGTTACCCGCCGGGCCGGTTGCGCGGCCGCTGTCCGCTGGCCTGGCGGACGTGAGGAGACACGGAAGCGCTTGGTACCGACATGGCGAACCTCCTGGAACATGCCGGTTGGCGGTTGTTGGTGGCTAGAGGGGCTCGGCGGCGGCGGTCAGGTCTATGTCGAGGTAGCGGGCGGCCATTCCTTTCGCCGCGGTCACCCCGAAGGCGTACCGGTCGATGCGCGTGGTCGCGTGGGCCCGGAATCCCGGACCGGTTTCTTCGACCGACTCGATCGCCAGGGTTACCGGTTTGCTCACCCCGCGGACGGTCAGCTCCCCGGCCAGCATCCATCGGCCCTGGTCGTAGCCGAGGGCCCCGGCCCGGAAGGTGATGTCCGGGTACTGGTCCGCGTGCAGGAACCGGGGCGAGCGGACGTCCCGGTCGCGGGCGTGGTTCCCGCTGCTGAAGGAGGCCGCGCTGATCGTTGCGGTCACTGTGGCGTGCAGGGCCGCGGGGTTGATGCTGATCTGCCCGGCGGTGATGGCCATGGTTCCGGTCACTGTGCCCAGGCCGAACAGGTGCCGGGTCCGGAAGGTCACGACTGAATGACCCGGGGTCGAGGCGGTACCGGCCCGTCGCCGGGACGCGAAGGCTTGCCTGCGATGTCGCGGGGGTGGTGTGAGTCATGACTGCCTCCTTGCCGGTTTGGCGGATGGGTGCGGCACCAAGGCCGCGTTATGGGCCAGGACGGCTGGCCGGGAGCGGGGGCCAGGTTGCGGCTGGGGCTTGCGATGCTCCGCCAGTGGCCGGGCGGAAGCCCGTTCCGCGTGCCGCTGCCCGGGCGGCGGGCGCGCCCCGAGGCGGCGGCGCGGCGCAAGCCGGGCCGGCCTGGGCGTGGTGATCGCGGCGGCGCAGATCCCGGCCGCGCCGCACGCGGCCCACAAAACAGCCGGGTTCAGGTTGTAGAGGGCGGTGCCGCCCAGCGGGGCCAGCAGCAGCGCCAGGCCGTAGCAGAAGCTGCGGGCGCCGGCGTAGCGGCCGGTCATCCCGGGCGGGGCCAGGCGGGTGGTGTAGGCGGCGGCGACCGGCCACTGGGCCAGCTCCCCCACCGACCAGACCGTCACCGCGGCGGCCAGCAAGACCGCGGTGTGGGCCAGTGCCAGCAGGGCGAACCCGGCCCCGATGATGACGCAGGCGGTGGCGATCACCGGCTCCGGCCGCCACCGGCCGGTCAGCCGGGCGGCGGCCAGCTGCAGGACCACGACCAGGGCGGAGTTCAGGGCCAGCAGCAGGCCATAGGCGGCGGTGGGCAGGCCCTGGCGGTGCACCCACAGCGGCAGCGTGGTCTGCGCCTGGAACAGCACCAGGTTGGCCAGCACCGTCACCGCCAGCAGCCGGGCCAGCCGCCGGTCGCCCAGCACGCCGTGACGGGTCCGAAGCTGCGGGTCTGCCACCGCGGGAGCGGCCCGGCCGCCCGGCAACAGGCGCCAGGCCAGGATGGCCCACGCCAGCGAGGTCGCGGCGTCGCCGGCGAACAGCAGCAGGAAGCTGTGCTCGGCAATCAGCCCGCCGACCGCCGGCCCGGCGGTGGCGCCCGCGCTGACCCCCAGCTGGTAGACCCCGAACGCCCTCACCCGCTGCGGGCCGGGCACCGCGGCGCCAGGAACGCGCTGACCGCGGGCCGGTACAACTCGGTCACCAGGCCAGCCAGCCCTGCCGTGACGACGTCAGAACGGGCCCGCCCACCACGGCCAGCGCCACGCGTGGCCAGGGCTGACCCGGCCATCGACCCCGCAATGGCCGCCCGGGCGCCGGCCCGGTCGGTGAGCAGACCGCCAGCCGGGCCGGCGGCGATCTTCCCGGCCGCATACGCGCTCACCGCACCCGCGGCCAGGCTGGCGCTGTAGCCGCGGTGCACCAGGTATAGCACCAGGAACGGGACCACGAAGCTGGCGGAGGAGTTCACCAGCGACCCGGCGGCCAGCACCCGCACCACGCGCGGCAGCCCCGCCCGGCTGGCCGCGTGCCGCCGCGCCGCCCGCCATGGCGCCCCTTCCGTAGATAGCTCGGTGCCGAGTTAGTTAGCTCGTTGCCGAGATACTAGGCACTGGATGCGCTAGCTCGTCAACAAGTAACTTGGAGCCGAGCTACCATGGGGCCGTGGAGGAGCACCGTGATCACGTGGCGGCGATCCTGGACGCCTGGCGCGCCGAGCGGCCCGGCCTGGACGTCTCCCCCGTCGCGATCTTCGGCCGGATCACCCGGATCGAGCGCTACCAGGCGGCCGCGCTGCGCCAGGTCTGGCGCCGCCACCAGCTCGACTCCGGCGAATACGACGTACTGGCCGCACTATCCCGCAGCGGGCCCGGCTACCGGCTCACCCCCACCGAGCTGTACCGCAGCGTGCTGGTCACCTCGGCCACCATGACCGAGCGCCTCGACCGGCTCGAAAAGACGCAAGCTCATCCGGCGCCGCCCCGCCAGCCGCGACCGGCGCTCAGTCCTGGTCGAGCTCACCCCGGCCGGCCGCGCCGCCTTCGACCAGGTCCACCCCGACCTGCTCGCCACCGAAGCCACCCTCCTCGGCGGGCTGACCCCGCGCGACCGCACCGCCCTCGCAAGCCTTCTCGCCAAACTCGCCGCCAGCCTCGAACAAAATCAGGACACCGCCGAAAGCGCATGACCGCCGCAATCGAACGTGCCTACTCCTTGCCTTGCAGGCCAGGCCCACGAACCGATCCGGCGCTTTGTGATCCCGCCAAGCCCCGGCCGTCCAGGCGCGCAGAACGAGGCAATCTGCATACCGCTGCTCCGCCGGTTGGCTCGGCCGCTACCCGCGCGGAATCGGCGATCTGGCTGCGCCAATAACTTCCGGCTCTGCCGTGGTTTCGTTCGCGAGAAGCGACCGCGCTTGCTTGCCAGACTTGACCGCAGCCTTGTTTCGGCAAAGTCGATGTTTGTGAGTTCTGACTGCACCCGTGGTGGAACGCGTTCGCGAGCATGTGCTGGCGGCCATCAAGTTCTGCCGGGACGGCTGTGAAGACGGACCGGCCGCTTTCAGAGTGTGAACGGGTTCCCTGAATCGGCCGTCGCGAGTCTGCTGCCGGGCGCCGATTTGGCGCGATTGGCGGCTGGATCCGTGCTGTCCGGCGGGTGCCGCCGCGGCGGTTAGCCGGCCTGCAGGACGAAGAACAGGAAGCATAGGAAGCGCGGCTTGGCCGCGATGTCGTCGGGGAACAGCTCGCGGGCGGCCGGCGCGGGCGCTGGCTCGCTGATGACCGCTATCCGGAAGCCGGCCGCGGTGAAGGCGCCGGTCATCGCGTGCAGCGGCCGGGTCCAGAAACGCAGCAGCGCGGTCTGGCCGTCCGCGGTCCACTCAACGACGTAGTTGTAGGTCGCGAAATAATCGGGCTCGAGGCCGGCCTCTCATCAAGGCTGAGAATCATGGCCCTGACCTGCGGGTTTGGGTGGAGCTGAGGGGATTTGAACCCCTGACCCCCTCGATGCGAACGAGGGCGCGGCTCTATCGCCGCCGGACTTGCCACAGGAGGGGAGCCGGGAACCCGTTCAACTCGTGAAGGCTGCTGTCCCACCGCGGTGGCATTCCCTGCCGATGCTCCCCGTCGCATGCCGCGCACAGAGGTCCCGTCTCGCCAACGAATGACCAACAAACGATCAATAGCATGACCGCCGCGCTTGGCGATCATGCTATCTACCTGGAACTTCTCTGTCGGGGTGGCCGGATTTGAACCGGCGGCCTCTTCGTCCCGAACGAAGCGCGCTGCCAAGCTGCGCCACACCCCGCCGCCTGCCTGAGCGGCGCGAGGGCCCGGGTGAACCCCGGAACCCCCGGAAGTCTAGCCGATCCGCGGAACCAGCGTGAGCAGGGTTGCCTCCGGCCGGCAGCCGAACCGGAACGGCGCCCACGGCGAGGTGCCGAGCCCGCCCGAGACGTGCAGCCACGGGCGGTCCGGGCTCGCCCTCGGCCGGGATGCCGGTGCAGGCCGCGGGCGCGCGGGCGTTCGATGCCGCAGTTGGTCACCAGGGCCCCGTACCCCGGCAGGCAGACCTGGCCGCCGTGGGTGTGCCCGGCGAGCAGCAGGTCGTAACCGTCCGCGGCGAACCGGTCCATGACCCGCGGCTCGGGCGAGTGCATGACGCCGAGCCGCAGGTCGGCGGCGGGATCGGCGGGCCCGGCGATCTCGTCGTACCGGTCCCGGCGGATGTGCGAGTCGTGCACACCGCCCACCTCGATGTCCAGGTCCCCGGCCTTGACCCGGCCGCGCTGGTTGTTCGCGTCCAGCCAGCCGGCCGCCGCCATGCCCTCGCCCAGTTCGGCCCACGGCAGGTCCGGGATGTGCCGGCGCCGCGCCTGGTCGGGGGTCTCGTACAGGTAGAGCAGCGGGTTCTTCGGGATCGGCGAGTACAGGTCGTTCGAGCCGTACACGAAGACCCCGGGCCGGTCCAGCAGCGGCCCGAGCGCGTCCAGGAACGGCTGAACGGCCTGCTTGTGCGCGATCGAGTCGCCCGTGTTCACGACCAGGTCGGGGTCGAGGGTGTCCAGGGACCTGATCCACGACAGGAGCCGGTGCCGTCCCGGCGTCAGGTGCACGTCGGAGAGGTGCAGGACCCGCAGCGGCGCGGCGCCGGCGGGCGAGGACCGGAACCTCGTAGCGCCGCAGGGCGAACCAGTTCCGTTCGACATGCACACGCGTAGACGGCGCCGCCCGCGCCGGCGGCGGCCGCGACGGCGAGGGCGCGCAGGGGTAGCTCGCATCCACACATGGTGCCATGCCAGCGGTGGCACTCCGGCCAACCCAATGGGGCCACCGCGGCCGGTGGCCCCTGCCCCGGGCACCGCCCGGGCGCGGGCCGTCCCGGGCCGGCCAGGATGGGTCCATGGCTGCACTGAAGGACCGGCTCCGCGGCGACCTGACCGCGGCGATGAAGGCACGGGACGAGGTCCGCACCCGCACCCTGCGGATGGCGCTCACGTCGATTTCGCGGGAGGAGGTGGCGGGCTCCTCCGCGCGGGAGCTCAGCGACGACGAGGTCATCGGCGTGCTCACCCGGGAGGCGAAGCGGCGCCGCGAGGCAGCCGAGGCGTTCGCCGCCGCCGGCCGTGACGAGCAGGCGGCCGCGGAACGGGCCGAGGGAGCCGTCCTCGACGCCTACCTGCCCGCCCAGCTCAGCGACGAGGAACTCACCGCGATGGCGGCGGCCGTCATCGACGGAGACCGGCGCGAGCGGCATGGCGGCGATGGGGCAGGTGATGAAGGCGCTGACGCCCCGGGTCGCGGGCCGGGCCGACGGCGCGCGGGTCGCCGCCGAGGTCCGCCGCCAGCTCGCGGGCTAGCCTCTGCCGCACGGGCATCGTGCGCCGGTCAGCTACCCGCCGCCGCCCCCGCCGTTCCCGTTGCCATTGCCGTTGCCGTTGCCGTTCCCATTACCGCCGCCGCCTCCGCCGTTGCCACCGCCGCCCCCGTTGCCGCCGCCACCCCCGTTGTGGTGCGGCTTGGGCTTGGACACGCTGGTCGGGGACGATGCCGGTGCCCATCGAGTAGAACTCGCTGGACGGGGACACGGGAACGAAACTGGTCGGCGGGCCGAGCGGGGCGTGCAGGAACGTCATCTGCCAGGTCTGCCCGGGGGCCATCGAGCCGTACATGACCCCGCCGCATTCCAGCCGGTAGCAGGACCCGGGGTAGCCGCTCATCGGGAACGTGTAGGGGTCGGCCGGGTTGCCGACCCAGACCGCGCCCAGCAGGTGCGGCGTGTAGCCGACGAAGAAGGCGGAGACGTACTGGTCAGCCGTCCCGGTCTTGGACGCCGCCGGGCGGCCGATGGCGTCGCCCGGCGCCGTCCCCTCGCTGGTGAGGTCGCCCTGCAGGACGTAGTTGGCAGCGTCCGCGACCTCGGTCGACAGCACCCGGTGGCAGTTGGGCGACTCCACCGGCAGCTTGTCGCCGTTCATTGTCACGATCTTGGTGACGACGATCGGGTGGCAGTAGATGCCGCGGGCGGGCAGCACCGCGTCGGAGGCCGCGACGTCGATCGGGGCGACGTTGGCCGCGCCGAGCGTGAACGACGGGAGGTTGTCCGCGCTCTGCCAGTGGTGCTCCCTGCGCGGTCGCGCTTCAGCAGCGACCTACCGTCCGGCCAGGTCAGGCCCATCTTGGCCGCGGTCTTTACCACGTTGCACAGGCCGACCTTCTGCTCCAGGTAGGCGAAGAACACGTTGATCGAGAAGGTCGTCCCGGTGTAGAGGGTGTAGTGGCCGCCCGGCTCGCTCTCGTCGTTGTGCACCTGCCACGGGGCGGTGGGCTGGCCCTTGCAGTTGGTGTAACCGCTGACGTCGGCCGAGAAGCCGCACGTTCTTGCTGTATCCGAACGGGACGCCCTGCTCTAGCGCGGTCACCATGGACGTAGACCTTGCCGGTCGAGCCGATCTGCACGCCCTCGCCGCCGTCGTACTGCGGGCCGACCGCGTAGTCGACGACGTTGGCGTGCTTGCCGTAGCCATAGGGGCGGTCGATGGCGATCGCGCGCACCTTGCCGGTGCCCGGCTGGACGAGCACCTCGGTCGTCGGCGTTCTTGCCCGGGTTAGACGACGAGGGCGGGTGCGGCAGCATGTAGTTGACCGCGTGTCTGCGCCGCGTGCTGGGTCGCCGGGTCGAGGGTGGTGTAGATCTTCAGCCCGCCGATCCCGTTGAGGCGCTGCCACGCCTGCTTGTACTCCGGGTCCTCGCTTCATCGACGCCAGCACGTAGTCGCAGAAGATACCCCGCGTACCGGGCGGAGCTGCTGGTGCAGCCGGTCTGCAGCACCGTGGCGTTCAGCCCCAGCGGCTGCTTGCCCGCCGCGTCGGCCGCCGACTGGGTGATGTCGCCGAGCTGGGCCATCCGCTGGAGCACCTGGTTGCGGCGGGCGAGCGCCGTCTTCGGGTTGTTGATCGGGTCGTACGCCGTCGGGTTCTCCACCAGCCCGGCCAGCAGCGCCGCCTGCGGCAGCGTGAGCTTTGACGCGTCGGTGTTGAAGTAGCGCTCCGCGGCGACCTCGATGCCGTAGGCCGAGCTGCCGAAGTAGGCCACGTTCAGGTACGCGGCGAGGATCTGGTTCTTGCTCATCTGGTGCTCGACCCGCGCCGCCATCCGCAGTTCGCGGATCTTGCGGCCGATCGTCTCGCTGGTCGCGCCTGCGAACGCCGCCTGCGGGTCGGGCGACGACAGGTACAGCACGTTCTTCACGTACTGCTGTGCGATCGTGGACCCGCCCTGGACCGGGTTGTGCGGAGGTTGTTGAGGATCGCCCGGACCGTGCCCTTGAAGTCGATCGCCCCGTGCTGGTAGAAGCGGGAGTCCTCGATCGCGACGATGGCCTGCCGCATGACCGGGGAGATCTGCGCGTAGCTGACCGGCACCCGGTCGATGCCCCGCGCCGTAGTAGTAGGCGAGCACCTTCCCGTGCCGGTCCAGGATCTCCGAGCGGACCGGGATCTGGCCGAGTTCCGGCGTGGCCATGGTGTTGAACTTCGTCGCGGTGTCACGAGTGGCCATCCCAGCGAAGCCCACGGCGGGGATGGCGACGGCGGCGACCAGCGCACCGGTGGCCACAGCCAGCCCGGCTAGCTGCGCGACAGCAACGGCCTTACTAGCGGCCTTACTGGCGAAACGTGGTTTCGGCACGGATCAAGGGTACGCCGGGCCACCACCCGTCACGGCCGCGGACCGGCGCCGGTGACTAACCGTCCAGCTAACGGTCATGGCCCATGCGGACTATCTGCTAAATGGGCCTAACGGGGTCTAGCGCGCGGGGCCGGACCTTCCGTAAGTTACTTTTTCGCAACGACTTCCCCGGGGCGGACGACAAGCTGTCGCTCGCCCCGAACCGTGAGTGAGCGCCGTCCCGGCGTGACGACCCCCTCGAGGGCGTGACGATCAGGAGGAGTTGGACCACATGTGGATCGCTGACTGGACCAGCCGTGCCGCGTGCAAAGAGTCTGACCCAGACGAGCTTTTCGTCCAGGGTGCGGCACAGAACAGGGCCAAGTTGATCTGCCGTGGCTGCACGGTGCGGACCGAGTGCCTGGCCGATGCCCTGGACAACCGCATCGAGTTCGGCGTCTGGGGCGGCATGACCGAGCGGGAGCGGCGTGCCCTGCTGCGCCGCCGCCCCGACGTCACCTCCTGGCGGGATCTGCTTGAGCAGGCCCGCAACCAGTACGAGCGCCGGGCGGAAGACGAGCTGGTCGCAAGCTGACCGGCCCCGCAGTTCACCGCCCTTCCGGCGCGGCCACCCCGCTAATGAGCCTTTGGAGCGTGGCCGCCAGCTACCCGCCGCCGGGCTAGCCGGCGGCGAAACTCTCGCCGATCGTCCGCAGCCCGGCCAGGTCGTGCACGTCCTCCGGCTGGGCCGGGACGCGGGCGACCGGCACCCCTGGATGAGCCGCGGTGAACCGCTGCGCGAGCCGCGCTCGGCGGCGGCGAGCTGCATCCGCTCCGCATGCAGCCGCAAGGCTGTCACCGCGAGCGGGTGCCGCGATCCCTCGGCGGTGTCCGCGGCAGCATCGTTAGGCATGGAACGGGGTGAGCCGTTGCCGGCCGCCTGCAGCGCCTCGGCCGCGGCCAGGCTGCGCGCGGCGGACAGGCGTGCCGCCGGCGAGGGGTGGACGCGGTTGAGGATCAGGCCCGCCAGCGGCATCCGGTCCTGCGACAGCCGCTCCACGAAGTAGGACGCCTCCCGCAGCGCGTCCGGCTCCGGGGTCGCGATGACCAGGAACGCGGTGCCGGGCGTCTGCAGCAGCCGGTACGTGTCCTCGGCGCGCTCGCGGAACCCGCCGAACATCGTGTCGAGCGCGGCCACGAACGTCTGCACGTCCCGCAGCAGCTGGGTGCCGAGCACCTTGGTGACCGCCCCCGTGGCCATGCCGAACCCAGGCGTTGACCACCTTCAGGTACGCGCGGCTGGATACCCGGGTCGGCGCCGTGAGCAGCCGGATCAGGCGCCCGTCCAGGAACCGGCTGAGCCGCTGCGGCGCGTCGAGGAAGTCGAGCGCCGACCGGCTGGGCGGGGTGTCCACCACGATCAGGTCCCACTCGTCGGCCCGCCGGAGCTGGCCGAGCTTCTCCATCGCCATGTACTCCTGGGTGCCAGCGAAGCTCGACGACAGCGACTGGTAGAAGGGGTTGGCGAGGATCTGCGCCGCGCGGTCGGGGTCGGAATGCGCCTCGACGATCTCGTCAAAGGTCCGCTTCATGTCGAGCATCATGGCGTGCAGGCTGCCGCCGCCCTCCCCGTGCCCGTCCGGCAGCGGAACCGGCCGTGGGGTGTTGTCCAGCGAGGTCAGGCCCATCGACTGGGCCAGCCGGCGCGCCGGGTCCACCGTCAGCACCACCACATGCCTGCCCCGTTCGGCGGCCCGGAGCCCGAGCGCGGCCGCCGTGGTCGTCTTGCCCACCCCGCCGGAGCCGCAGCAGACGATGATGCGGGTGCGCGGGTCGTCGAGCAGCCGGTCCACCTCGAGCCGGCTGGGGCGCAGCTCCACTTCCCCAAGCGTGACCGAGGCGCTGTCCTGTGGCGGCATGGGCTAGGCCGTGTCTCGTGGATCCATGCCGTCGCGAGCGGCGCCATGAAGGGGGATGGGGAGGCGGGTGGGGGATCGCAAGGCGGAGGAGGAGACGACAGTGGAGCTATCGGCGACGACGACAACGCAACGAGACGCCCGTCCAGCGGACGCGCGGCAGGCTGGAGATCCACGAGACATGGCCTAAGCCGCTCCCTGCTCCCGCAGGGCGCTGGCCAGCCGGTACAGCCCGGCCAGGTCCATCCCGTCGGTGATCAGCGGCAGCTCGTAGCACGGCTGGCCGACGCCGGTCAGCAGCTCCCGCTGCCCGCGCTGGGCCAGCGCCTCCCTGGCGTGCTCGGTGAGCTCGACGGCCAGGCTGCTGGCCAGGTCGAGGTTCCCGTCCGGGCCGCTGTCCTCGATCCCGGCCGCCTTTAGCCCCAGCGCGAGGTCGTGCACGTCCGGCCTCCCGGCCCCGGCGGCGGCCAGCTGGTCATCGGTGAGCTCCACCGGGCGCACCATGTTGATCATGATGCCCCCCAGCTGCAGCCCGCCCGGGGCCAGGCCGCGCAGCTCGGCGATGCCGTCCAGGGTCTCCTGCACCGGCATCTCCTCCAGCACGGTGACGAAGTGGACGGCCGTCTGCGGGGAGCGGATGACGCCCTGCACGGTGTCGGCGTGGCCGCGGATGGGGCCCACCTTGGCCAGCGCACCCACCTCGGTGGCGATGTTGAGGAAGCGGGCGATCCGGCCGGTCGGCGGCGCGTCCATGACCACCGCCTGGTAGACGGGCCGCCTCCCCGCCCGCCGCCGGGTGGCCTCGGCGGCCTTGCCGGTCAGCAGGATGTCGCGCAGCCCCGGGGCGATCGTGGTCACGAAGTCGATGACGCCGAGCCGGTTGAGTGCCCGCCCCGCGTGCGGGAGGTTGTAGAAGGTCTCGAGGTACTCCACCAGCGCCGATTCGGGATCGGCGGCGAGCGCGTACACGTCGCCGCCCGCGCGCCCGGGCATGCCCGGCGCCACGGCCACCTTGCGCTCCTCGCGCGGCAGCGGGGGGCAGTCGAAGAGCTGGGCGATGCCCTGGCGCCCCTCGACCTCCATGAGCAGCACCTTGCCGCCCTCGGCCGCCAGCGCGAGCGCGAGCGCCGCGGCGACCGTGGTCTTGCCCGTTCCCCCCTTGCCGGTGACGACGTGCAGCCGCACGCCCTCCCAGTCGGTGTCCCGAGACCTCACCATTACGAGGCTATCTGTGCCGGTGAAGCGGATTGGCCAGGTGGATCGGCCGCCGGTTGACCCGGCCGGGCCCGGGCCGCCGCCCCCCGGGGCCGGCCCGGATTGTGTACAGACGAATTGTCACTAGGCTGGGGGTGGGAGTGCGGGACTTTGTCGTCGGAGAAGAGGTGTTCCCAATGGAGGTTCTAGGAATCCTCCTGGTCATCCTCATCATTCTTGTCATCGGCGGGGCAGTGGTGGCCGGCCGCTCGCTGAAGGTTGTGCAGCAGTATGAGCAGGCGCTGATCTTCCGGTTCGGCAAGGTCCTGCCCGGCACCCGGGGTCCCGGGCTGACGGTCATCCGGCCGATCGGCGACCGGCTGCAGAAGGTCAACATGCAGATCGTCGCCATGGCTGTGCCCGCCCAGGAGGGCATCAGCAGGGACAACGTGACCGTCCGGGTGGACGCCGTCGTGTACTTCCGGGTGGTGGACCCGATCAAGGCGGTCGTGAACGTGCAGAACTACATGTTCGCCGTCTCCCAGCAGGCGCAGACCTCGCTCCGCCAGATCATCGGCCAGTCCGAGATGGACCAGCTGCTGTCCGAGCGGGACACGGTCAACCGGGAGCTGCGCCGGGTCATCGATGAGCCGACCGAGGGGCCGTGGGGGATCCGGGTCGAGCGGGTGGAGATCAAGGACGTCTCGCTGCCCGAGAGCATGAAGCGGTCGATGTCCCGCCAGGCCGAGGCGGAACGTGAGCGCCGGGCCCGGATCATCACCGCCGACGGCGAGTACCAGGCGTCCAAGCGGCTGGCCGCGGCGGCCAACGTGATGGCCCGCGACCCGGCCGCGCTGCAGCTGCGGCTGCTGCAGACGGTGGTGGAGGTCGCGTCCGAGCGGAACAGCACCCTGGTCATGCCGGTCCCGGTCGAGCTGCTCCGGTTCTTCGAGAAGATGGCGCCCAGCCCCGGGACGCCGCCGGCCGCGCCCCCGCCCCTGGACACCGGTGACGCGGAGGTGGCCGAGGCGGAGGCGGAGATCGGGTCGCCGCTCGCAGCGCAGCTCCCGGAAGCCCCGGCGGAAGCCCCGATGCCCGAGCTCGCCGCGCCTGAGGAGCTGGCCGAGCCGGAGAGCCCGGAGGAGATCGTTGCCTCCGACCCCGCCCCCGCCGCCGCGAACGGCCCCCGCCGTTCAGCCCGGCAGAAGAAGCCGGATTCCTAACGATCCACCGGCCGGCTCCCCGGCGCCCGGCGCGAGCCCCGGCGGATCGGCGTGCCCCGGGGTGCCACCGTGATCATGCCCTAGGGTGGCGCCATGACGAAGTGGGAGTACGCGACGGTGCCGCTGCTCGTGCACGCGACCAAGCAGATCCTCGACAACTGGGGGGATGACGGCTGGGAGCTGGTGGCCCTGGTGCCCGGCCCGAGTTCCGAGCAGCTGGTCGCCTACATGAAGCGGCCGAAGGAGTGAGTGACCCGCCCGAGGCCAGGCTCGCCGCGCTCGGCCTCGCCCTGCCGCCGGTGGCGGCCCCGCTGGCGGCGTACGTGCCCGCCGTGCGCAGCGGGCAATGTGTGTACACGGCCGGGCAGCTGCCGCTGGCCGACGGCAAGCTGCTGATGACCGGCCGGGTGGGCACGCAGGTGAGCGTCGAGGAGGCGGCGGCGCTCGCGCGGACCTGTGCCCTGAACGCCCTGGCCGCGGTGGCGTCGGTGACGGGCGGGCTCTCGGCGGTGACCCGGATCGTGAAGCTCGTCGGCTTCGTGGCGAGCGACCCCTCCTTCACCGGCCAGCCCTTGGTCGTCAACGGGGCCAGCGAGCTGATGCTCGAGGTGTTCGGCGACGCGGGCCGCCACGCCCGCAGCGCCGTGGGGGTGGCGGCCCTGCCGCTCGACGCGCCGGTCGAGATCGAGCTGATCGCAGAGGTCAGGGATTGACCGGCAGGCACACATGAGCTCGGCCGCACGTCCCCCCATCCGGCTGCCCAGCTGGATGGCCCAGCGTGCCCGCGAGGTCCTGGAGGGCAGGAGACCTCCGGTGGAACCGCGCGACGCCGCCACCGTGATGCTGCTGCGCCCGCTGGATGCCAAGGGGCCGCCGGAAGCTCCGGGGCTGCAGGTCTACATGCTCAGGCGCCAGCCATCGATGGCGTTCGCGCCGGGCGCCTTCGTGTTCCCCGGCGGCTCGGTGGACGCCCGCGACGCCGAGATCGAGGTCGGCTGGGCCGGGCCGGACGCGCAGGAGTGGGGCCGGATGATCGACGCCCCGGCCGGCCTCGCCCGGGCGCTGGTCTGCGCGGCGGTCAGGGAGACGTTCGAGGAGTGCGGGGTGCTCCTGGCCGGGCCCACCGCGGACACCGTGGTCGCCGACACCCGCGGCGAGGACTGGGAGGCGGACCGCGCCGCGCTGCTGGCCCGTTCGGTGTCCCTGGCGGGCCTGCTCCGCCGGCGCGGCCTCGTCCTGCGCAGCGACCTGCTGCGCCCCTGGGCGCGCTGGGTCACCCCCGTGACCGAGGAACGCCGCTACGACACCAGGTTCTTCGCGGCCGCCCTGCCGGCCGGCCAGCGGGCCAGGGACGTCAGCGGGGAGGCCGACGACGCGGCCTGGGTCGAGCCCGCCGCCGCGCTTGCCGCGGCCCGCCGGAGGGAGATCTTCTTGCTGCCGCCGACCGCCGTCACCCTCGGCGAGCTGGGCAGCTGCGGCCACCTGTCCGCCGCGCTCACCGTCCGGCGGCGGATCACCGCGCTGATCCCCGAGGTCTTCATGGCCGACGGGGCCGTCTGGCTGACCGTCCCGGCCGGGACGGAGTACCCCCTGTGAGCGCCGGCGGCGACGGCGGGGCCGGGGGCCGCGTGGACGGCCAGGGCACGTCACGGGCGCGGTGTGTGCTCGCGCCCAACCCCTCCCTGATGACGCTGGACGGCACCAACACCTGGCTCATCGCCGAGCCGGGGTCCTCCTCGGCCCTGGTGGTGGACCCGGGGCCGGACGACGAGCGGCACCTGCGCCGGGTCAGCGACATGGTTGCCGCCGCCGGGCAGCGGGTGGGCAAGATCCTGCTCACGCACGGGCACCCCGACCACGCCGAGGGCGCGGCCTCGTTCGCCGCCATGACCGGCGCGCCGGTGCTCGCCGCCGACCCGGCCCACCGGCTCGGCAGCGAGGGGCTGTCCCCCGGGGACACCGTGACGGCCGGCGGCTGCGAGGTGCGGGTCGTGGCCACGCCCGGCCACTCGCCCGACTCGGTCTGCCTGCTCCTGGCCGCCGACGAGGCGCTGCTCACCGGCGATACCGTCCTCGGGCGCGGCACCACGGTGATCGCGGGCGATGGCAGCCTGGCCGACTATCTGGCTTCGATCGAGCGGCTGCGGGCGCTGGCCGATGAGGCCGGGCTGCGGGTGCTGCTCCCCGGCCACGGGCCGCTGCTGGGCGACCCGGCCGGCACGCTCGACTACTACCTCGCCCACCGCCGGGAGCGGCTCGCCGAGGTGGCCGCGGCGCTGGCGGCCGGGGACCGCAGCCTGCCCGACATCGTGGCCCGCGTGTACGCGGACGTGGACCGTTCGCTCTGGCCGTTCGCTGAATGGTCGGTCCGCGCACAACTGGACTACCTGGCCGCCACCGAGGGCCTCCCGGCGGGCGTCAGCTACTGACCGCCGTAGCTACTGCGCTACTGACCGCCGTAACCCGGATGCCCCGAGCGGGGCGGGGTGGCCCTGGAAGACATATCACGAATCTTGGTCATGATCACGTCCGTTTAGTCCGGGTTTCGGCGACCAAGATCCGTGATACGTGCCCGGTGACCGTCCAGCATCTGAGACGGCTTCAGGGGTGCTGCGTCGGCGCCGGGAACCGCCGTCAGTGGGCCCGTTTGCCCAGGCGCTCGCGGTCCAGGATGAGCACCGACTTGGCCGAGAGCTGGAGCCAGCCCCGGGCGGCGAAATCGGCGAGCGCCTTGTTGACGGTCTCCCGGGACGCGCCCACCAGCTGCGCCAGCTCCTCCTGGGTCAGGTCGTGATGGACCTGCAGCCCGCCCTCCTGCTGCTCCCCGAACCTGTCCGCGAGGTCCAATAGGGCCTTGGCGACCCGGCCGGGGACGTCGGTGAACACCAGGTCGGCCATGACGTCGTTGGCTCGCCGCAGCCGCTGCGCGAGCGCCTGCAGCAGGTGCATCGCCACATCCGGCCGGCCGGTCAGCCAGTGCCGCAGGTAGTCGTGGCCCAGCCCGGCCAGCTTGGAATCGGTGACGGCCACCGCGCTGGCCGTCCGCGGCCGCGGGTCGAAGAGGGAAAGCTCGCCGAACATCTCGCCCGGGCCCAGCACGCTCAACAGGTTCTCCCGCCCGTCGGGCGCGGTCCGGGTCAGCTTGATCTTGCCGTCGAGAATCACGTACAGCCGGTCGCCGTCGTCGCCTTCGTCGAACAGGCGGTCGCCCCGGGCCAGCTGGACGTCGACCACGCCGGCCCGCAGCGCGCGCGCTCCCTCGTCGTCGAGCGTTTCGAAAAGTGGCGCCCGGCTGAGCACATCCTCAGCGTGAGCCACGAGCTGCCTCCTCGCACATCTGCTGTCATCAGTGTCGCGCATCCGCGGGCCTGGATGTGACCAGGATCACCCGGGCGGCGCCGCGGTCGCGGCGGCCAGCCGCCGGCGGCAGCTCTCGATCTCCTCCTCGGCCTCGGCCCGGCCGACCCAGCGGAACCCCTCGACGGCCTTCCCGGGCTCCAGCGCCTTATACACCTCGAAAAAGTGCTGGATCTCCAGCAGGTCGAACTCCTCCACGTCATTGATGTCCTGGTAGTGCGCCATCCGGGGATCCGTCGCCACGACGCAGAGCACCTTGTCGTCGGCGCCCTTCTCGTCCCGCATCCGGAACATGCCGATCGCCCGGCACAGGATGATGCAGCCGGGGAAGGTCGGCTCCTCCAGCAGCACCAGCGCGTCGAGCGGGTCGCCGTCGTCGGCAAGCGTGTTCTCGATGAAGCCGTAGTCCGACGGGTACCTGGTGGACGTGAACAGCATGCGGTCCAGCCGGATCCGGCCGGTCTCGTGATCCAGCTCGTACTTGTTGCGCTGGCCCTTGGGGATCTCAACGGTCACGTCGAATTGCATCACGTCGCTCCTCGCGCGCAAAGATGATTGACTCGCTGTGCCCAGCGGGCCAGTACCTGTGTACCGCCAGCCCCGGCATCCTGGGTAGAGGAGGCCCAGCGCCGCTGGGATTTCCGGTTCCGTGCCAAGCATCTCGTGAGAGGACCGGTGGTGGCCAACCGCGTCCGGCTGACCGTGGTGATTGCGCTCGCGATGCTCAACGTGTTCGCGCTGGGCGCCGGGGTGGCCGTTGCCGCGCTGCTGCCGTCCCGGCTGGCGCTCTGGCAGGTCCCGCGGGTGGCGACCGTCCGGGTCGCCGCGCCCGCCGCCGTCCTCACCCCCGCGGTCTCGGCCGGCGCCCTCCCCACCAGCCAGGGCCTGTCCTCCGAACTGGCACCGCTGATGGCATCCCGCTCGCTGGGCCCCCAGGTCGGCGTGGTCGTCACCGACCTGGCCTCCGGCCGGGTGCTGTTCGCCCGGGCGGCCGGCGTCCCGGCGACGCCCGCGTCCAGCGCCAAGGTGGCCACCGCGGTGGCGGCGCTGGCCGTCCTCGGCCCGGCCGCGCGCTTCACCACGCGCGTTGTCCAGGGCCCCTCGCCCGGATCGGTGATCCTGGTCGGCGGCGGGGACCCCACCCTGGCGGCGGGCCGGGTGCCCGCCTCGGACTACCCGCAGCCGGCGACTCTGGCCTCCCTGGCCCGCGAGACCGCCCGCTCGCTGCGCGCGCACGGCCACCGGTCGGTGCGGCTGGGATATGACGTCTCGCTGTACACCGGCCCGCTCATGGCACCGGGCTGGACCAACAGCTACGTCACCACCGGCAACGTGACCCCCATCACCTCACTCGCGGTGGACCAGGGGCGGCTGACCGCGTCGGGCAAGCCGGAGGACGCCGACAACCCGGTCAACTTCCGGCCGCGCTCCTTCACCCCGGCGGCCGATGCGGCCGCATCCTTTGCCTCGTCCCTGCGCGCCCAGGGCATCCGCGTGCTCGGCGGCGTTTCCGCCACGACGGCGCCGAAGGGCGCGGCCACGATCGCCAGCGTCCACTCCCCCGCCCTGTCCGCGATCGTGGGCTGGATGCTCCGGGAGAGCAACAACGTGATCGCCGAGAACCTGGCCCGGCAGGTCGCGCTGCGCACCGGCCGGCCCGCCTCGTTCGCCGGGGCGGCGACGGCGGTCACGGCGGTCGCGGCCCGTCTCGGCGTCGGCAGCGGCATCCACCTGGTGGATGGGAGCGGCCTCTCCCCGCGGGACCGGATCACCCCGATGGCGCTGGCCGGCCTCGTCCGCGTGGCGGGCGGCAGGCAGGCCGCGCTCCGCGCGGCCATCACCGGGATGCCGGTGGCCGGCTTCTCCGGCACCCTGGCTCCCGGCCAGAGCGTGTTCGGCAACTTCGGGCCGGCCGCGCTCGGGATGGTCCAGGCCAAGACGGGAAACCTGACCCGGGTGGTCAGCCTGGCCGGGATCGTCAGCGACGCCAGCGGCCGGCTGCTCGCGTTCGCCTTCATGGCGGACCGGCTCCCCGGCGGCCAGTTGGTGCACGCGGCCGGCGTCATCGACGCCATGGCCACCGCGCTGGCGGGCTGCGGGTGCCGCTCGTAGCCGCCGCCCCGTGCGGCGAGACCGGGCGCCGCCCGTGCCGCGACGCCGGCCGCCGCCCCGCGCGGCGAGGTCTGCCGCCCGCCATAAGGCCCGGCGTGACGCGTCCTATCGCGTGAGCACGTACGGTGGAGGGGTGAACAGCGGACAGATGATCGACTGGGATGTCGCTATCTCGACCGGTGTCAGGTGGGTGCGGCCTGGGCCGCAGGTCAGCCTGGCCGACGCGCGGGCCGTGGTCGCGGAACTGCGCGAGCTCGCCGTCGCGGTAGCCGAACCGGTGCACCAGGTCACCGGGATGATCAGCGCCGAGGATGCCGGCCGGGTGGCGGTGGTGGACCGCCCCGGGTGGATCCGCGCGAACGTGGACGGATTCCGGGTCGTCCTCGACCCGCTCGCCGTTCACCTGCGCGAGCAGGGCCGGGCGCCGGATCCCGGCTCGATGATCGCCAGCGTGGGCTCGCGCGTCACCGGGATGCAGGCGGGGCTCATCCTCGCCTACCTGGCGGGCCGGGTGCTGGGCCAGTACGAGCTGTTCCTCCCCCCCGACGCGGAGACCCCCGACGGCGCGGCGCCCGCGGGCCGCCTCACGCTGGTGGCGCCGAACATCCTCATGGTGGAACGCGAGCTGGGGGTGGACCCGCACGACTTCCGCCGTTGGGTCTGCCTGCACGAGGAGACCCACCGGACCCAGTTCACCTCGGTCGACTGGCTCCGCGGCTACGTGCAGGACCAGATGACGCAGTTCCTGCTCGCCTCCGACCTCGACCCGGCGACCATTCTGGACCGGGTGCGCGCCGCCGCCGATGCCATGGCCGGGGCGGTGCGGGGCGGCGACGGCGACAGCCTCATCGAGGCCATCCAGACCCCGCGCCAGCGGGAGATTCTCGACCGCCTCACCTGCGTGATGACACTGGTGGAAGGCCACGGCGACTACGTGATGGACGCCGTCGGGCCGAAGGTGGTGCCCTCGGTCGCCGAGATCAGGGCCGCCTTCAACGCCCGCCGCGGGTCGGCCGGCCGGCTGGAGCAGACCATCCGCCGGATGCTGGGCATCGAGCTGAAGATGAAGCAGTACGCCCAGGGCTCACGGTTCGTGGCAGCCGTCGTGGCCGAGGCCGGGATGGACACCTTCAATCGGATCTGGACCTCGCCGGAAACGCTGCCGACCAAGGAAGAGATCACCGCTCCCACCCTCTGGCTGGAGCGCGTCGGGGGCAACGGCGCCAAGGCGCTCGAGGGCTGACCAGCCATGGGCCCCCACCCCGCGGTGGCCGAGGTCCGCAGGGCCGTCCGCCGCGGGCTGGACGGCCTTACCGTCGGTGACCTGGTGCTGGCCGCCTGCTCGGGCGGCGCGGATTCGCTGGCGCTCGCGGCGGCACTGGCCCACGAGGCGCCGCGCCAGCAGCTGCGGGCGGGCGGCGTGACCGTCGATCACGGGCTCCAGCCCGGATCAGCAGAACGAGCCCGCCGCGTCGCGGCGGTCCTGGCCGGACTCGGCCTCGACCCGGTGGAGGCAGTGCCGGTGACGGTCGCGGCCGGGCCCGGCGCGGGCGGCCCGGAGGCCGCGGCGCGCGGCGCCCGCTACCAGGCACTGGACGAGGTGGCCCGGCGTACCGGCGCCCGCGCCATCCTGCTCGGCCACAGCATGGACGACCAGGCGGAAACGGTCCTGCTCGGCCTGGCCCGCGGCTCGGGCGCCAGGTCCCTGGCCGGGATGCCGTCCGCCCGCGGCCACTACCGGCGCCCGCTGCTCGGCGTGCGGCGCGCCACGCTGCGGGTTGCATGCGACGCCCTCGGCCTGCGGCCCTGGGACGACCCGCACAACGCCGACCCCGCCTACGCCCGGGCCCGGGTCAGGCACCAGGCGCTCCCGGCCCTGGAGACGGCGCTCGGCCCCGGGGTGGCGCAGGCGCTGGCCCGCACGGCCGGCCAGCTGCGGACCGATGCGGAGGCGCTCGACGAACTGGCAGCCGGCCAGGTGCCGCTGCTGCGCGACCCGGACGGCGGCTGGTCGGCCGGCGCGCTCGCGGGCGTCCCCGCCGCGATCAGGGCCCGCGTGCTGCGGATGGCGGCGATCGAGGCCGGGTGCCCGCCCGGCAAGCTCACCGCCCGGCACGTCGACGCGCTCGACGCCCTGGTGACCCGCTGGCACGGGCAGCGCTGGGCCACCCTTCCCGGGGGAGTCCGGGCCATGCTCCAATGTGGCAGGCTGACCTTCGCCGTCACCGCCCGGCAGGACCGCCGGGACGGGCGGCCGGGGCCCGACGAGGCGGAGGTGATGGTTGGACGCGACTGACGTGGGAGCCGACCTCAAACAGGTGCTCATCCCGGCTGAGCGCGTAGGGCAGCGGGTCACCGAGCTGGCCGCCCAGATCGACGCCGATTACGCCGGGCGCGAACTCCTGCTGGTGGGCGTGCTCAAGGGGGCAGTCATGGTCATGGCCGACCTGGCCCGGGCGATCCGGCTGCCGGTGAAGATGGACTGGATGGCCATTTCCTCCTACGGGTCGGGGACCAAGTCTTCGGGCGTGGTGCGGATTCTCAAGGATCTCGATACCGATATCTCCGGCCGCCACGTGCTGGTGGTGGAGGACATCATCGACTCGGGCCTGACCCTGTCCTGGCTGATGGGGAACCTGCGGTCCCGCGAGCCGGCCTCGCTGCAGGTCTGCGTGCTGCTCCGCAAGCCCGGCGCGGACCAGATGGGCGTCGAGGTGGCCTACACCGGGTTTGATATCGGCGACGAGTTCGTGGTGGGGTACGGGCTCGACTACGCGGAGAAGTACCGGAACCTGCCGTTCGTCGGGACCCTCGCGCCGCACGTCTATGGCGGCGAGCCGGACGACAGCGCTGAAGGGAACACGATCAGTGATCGATAGCGTTGATGCCTGGAGAGGGCACGGGAACACCCGGCGTCTCCCGAGCCCATCGGGTCCCGGTCGCGGTGTACCGTCAAGTATCCCCGTACCTCAGCCGGGAATGAGAAGGAAGCCGGGCATGGTCACTGGGAAGCACCACAGGCTCGCCGGAGGTCGGCGGGCTACGACGCTGATCAGGAGGGACCCGTCCCGAACAGGCGGGGTCGTGCACCGATGGATCTGAAGCGCTATTTCCGCGGGCCCTTCGTAGCGGTCCTTGTGATGCTGCTGCTCTTCTTCATTGTGTTTACGTATGCCAACCGCGGCACTTCGTACGCACAGAAGGACACGTCGCAGGTCGTGGCGGCCATCGAAAATGGCAGCGTCAAGTCGGCCGTCCTCACCGACAAGAACCAGATCATCCAGATCGTCACCAAGTCCGGCGACCACTGGCAGGCGAGCTGGGTCGGCAACCAGGGGCAGCAGCTGGCCACCGAGCTGCAGAAGAACGTGCCGCCGGACGGCTACAACGTCGTCGTCCCCAGCGGCAACTCGGTGCTGGGCCTGATCATCGGCTTCCTGCCCTACGTGCTGATCATCCTGTTCTTCTTCTTCCTGCTCAACCAGATGCAGGGCGGCGGGTCGCGGGTGATGAACTTCGGCAAGTCGAAGGCGAAGCTGATCACCAAGGACACGCCGAAGACCACGTTCGCCGACGTGGCCGGGGCCGACGAGGCGATCGAGGAGCTCCAGGAGATCAAGGAGTTCCTGCAGGCGCCCGGCAAGTTCCAGGCGATCGGCGCCAAGATCCCCAAGGGCGTGCTGCTGTACGGCCCGCCCGGGACCGGCAAGACCCTGCTCGCGCGCGCGGTCGCCGGTGAGGCCGGCGTCCCCTTCTACTCGATCTCCGGCTCCGACTTCGTGGAGATGTTCGTCGGCGTCGGCGCCTCCCGGGTGCGCGACCTGTTCGAGCAGGCCAAGGCCAACGCGCCGGCGATCGTGTTCGTGGACGAGATCGACGCGGTCGGGCGGCACCGTGGCGCCGGGTTCGGCGGTGGCCACGACGAGCGTGAGCAGACCCTCAACCAGCTGCTGGTCGAGCTCGACGGGTTCGACGTCAAGGGCGGGGTCATCGTCATCGCCGCCACCAACCGCCCCGACATCCTCGACCCGGCGCTGCTGCGCCCGGGCCGGTTCGACCGCCAGATCGTGGTCGCCCAGCCCGACCTCAACGGCCGCAAGGGCATCCTGCGGGTGCACGCCCGCGGCAAGCCCTTCGCCTCCGACGTGGACCTCGACGTGATCGCGCGCCGGACCGCCGGGTTCACCGGCGCCGACCTCGCCAACGTGATCAACGAGGCGCGCGCTGCTCACCGCGCGGCACAACGGCACCCAGATCACGATGGCCGCGCTGGAGGAGTCCATCGACCGGGTAATGGCCGGCCCGAGCGCAAGAGCGTCCTGCTGTCGGAGAGGGAGCGCAAGCTCATCGCCTACCACGAGGGCGGCCACGCGCTGGTCGGCCACGCGCTGCCCAACGCCGACCCGGTTCACAAGATCACGATCATCCCGCGCGGCCGGGCGCTCGGCTACACGGCCTCCGCGCCGCAGGAGGACAAGTTCCTGGTCACCCGCTCGGAGATGATGGACCAGCTGGCCATGCTGCTCGGCGGGCGGACCGCCGAGGAACTCGTCTTCCACGAGCCCACCACCGGCGCCGCCAACGACATCGAGAAGGCGAGCTCAGATCGCGCGCGGCATGGTGACCGAGTACGGGATGAGCGAGCGGCTCGGCGCCCGCAAGTTCGGCACCGGCGACGGCGAGCCCTTCCTCGGCCGGGAGATGTCCCACACCAGGGACTACTCCGAGGAGATCGCCTCCACCATCGACGAAGAGGTGCGCCGTCTCATCGAGTCCGCGCACGACGAGGCCTGGGAGATCCTGGTCCAGTACCGCGAGGTGCTTGACGACCTGGTCCTGAACCTGATCGACAAGGAGACCCTGAGCCGGGAGGAGGTCCTGCGGATCTTCGCCCCGATCAAGACCCGGCCCTCTCGTGGCTCCTACACCGGCTACGGAAAGCGGCTGCCGTCGGACCGGCCGCCGGTGCTCACGCCGAAGGAGCTGGCGCTGACGGCCGCCGCGGACGTGAAGGACATGGCCTCGCCCGGCAACGGGTCCGGCTCGGCCGCCTCGTACGGCGGCTCGACCGCGGAACTGCCCGCGCTCGGCGGCGACGAAGGCGGCGGCGAGTCCCGTTGAGCGAGCCCATCGACACCGGGCGTATCGAGCGTGCGGTGCGTGAGATCCTGCTCGCCATCGGGGAGGACCCCGACCGGGACGGGCTCCTCGACACCCCGGCCCGGGTGGCCCGCGCCTACGCCGAGCAGTTCTCCGGGCTCGCGCAGCGGCCCGAGGACGTGCTGACGACGGTGTTCGACGCCGACCACGACGAGCTGATCCTGGTCCGCGACATCGAGGTCTACAGCACCTGCGAGCACCACCTGGTCCCGTTCTTCGGGTTCGCGCACGTCGGGTACATCCCGAACGAGAAGGGCCAGATAACGGGCCTGTCCAAGCTGGCCAGGCTGGTGGACCTCTATGCCCGGCGGCCCCAGGTCCAGGAGCGCATGACCAGCCAGATCGCGGACGCCCTGATGACGGTGCTGGAGCCGCGCGGCGCCCTGGTCGTGATCGAGGCCGAGCACCTGTGCATGTCGATGCGCGGCGTGCGCAAGCCGGGCGCGAAGACCGTCACGTCGGCGGTCCGCGGCAGCATGAGGGACAGCGACCGCACCCGGGCCGAGGCCATGAGCCTGCTGCTGCACCGCGCCTGACCCCGGCGCACTAACCTACTGCCGCGCATAAGCCGACCCATGCCGCGCGTCAACCTACTGCCGCGTGCGCGTCAACCCACTGCCGCATGTGCGCCAACCCACCGCTAAAGGCGCCAACCCACTCACGTACCGTGGCTAAGGTGTTTGCAGTAAAACGGGGGCGCTTAAATCCCGGCCGCCGCCCGGGGGAGCGGTCCGGAATGCCTTGCCGTCGGCTGGGCAGCTGTTCACTCAGGAGAGGCACAACCGGGGGTAACCCTATTCCGGGAGATTGCCCGCGCCCTGTATCAGCGCGACTACGCTGATCCCCCGTGATGCAGGGGCTGAAGCAGCATATGACGCAGATAAACGAGGCCAGCGCTGCGCCGCCCGCCGCACCTACCGAGGGTGAGGAGGGGGGCTACTTCAGGGCGCGCGTCACGCGTGCGCCCGACCGGCGTCATCAGCGCAAGTGGGTGCCGATCACGACGGGGTGGCTCTGCCTGCTGATCGGGCTCGCCGACGTGATCGGGGTCGCGATCCCGGGCCTGCACCTGCATTACCGGCTGCATCGCATCACGCCCTTCGTCCCCGGCACCATGACGAACGTCACCAGCACCGCGACCGTGATCATCGGGCTGCTCCTGCTGATGCTTTCGCATGGGCTCCGGCGCCGGAAGCGCCGTGCGTGGCAGGCCACCACGCGTTCTGCTGGCGTTCAGCTCCGTGATCCACCTGATGCACGGCTACCGCATCCAGGGCGCCGCCGCCGCGGCCGTGCTGGTGGTACTGCTGTACTTCCGGGGCGAGTTCTACGCGGTGGGCGACCCACGGACCCGGTGGCGGGCAGCCGGGGTCTTTGTCGGCCTGGTCATCGCGGACGTGGCGATCGGCCTGACGTACATGCTGCTGGCCCGGCACCTGGCCGAGGACTACTCGCTGTGGCAGCGGACCGTGCACACGGTCTACGGCCTGGTGGGCGTCTCCGGACCGGTCCGGTTCGTCCCGGACTCCCGCGCCGACCTGTTCAACCTGCTGACCAGCACCCTGGGCATATTCACGCTGGTGGTGACCGCCTACCTGTTCCTGCGCCCCGCCAAGTCGTCGGCCAGGGCCACCGAGGCCGATGCCGGGCGGATCAGGGAACTGCTGGCCAAGTACGGCGACCGCGATTCGCTGGGCTACTTTGCGCTCCGCAGCGACAAGAACGTGATCTGGTCACACAGCGGCAAGTCCTGCATCGGATACCGGGTCGTGTCCGGGGTGATGCTCGCCAGCGGTGACCCGATCGGGGACCCGGAGGCGTGGCCGGGCGCGATCCACGCGTTCCTCGATGAGGCGGCGCGGCACGCCTGGGTCCCCGCCGTCATGGGCTGCGGAGAGCTGGGCGCAGAGATCTGGTGCCGCGAGGGTCAGCTCACCGCCCTGGAACTCGGCGACGAGGCCATCATGAAGGTGGCTGACTTCTCGCTGCAGGGCCGGTCCATGCGCAACGTCCGTCAGATGGTGGCGCGGGTGTGCCGCCAGGGATACGTCGCGGAGATCCGGCGGGTCGCTGACATCGACCGCGATGAGATCGACCGCATCGTGGCGCGGGCCGATTCCTGGCGGGGCAGCCCCACTGAGCGGGGCTTCTCCATGGCGCTGGGCCGGGTCGGCGGGGCCGAGGACGGGCAGTGCGTCGTCGCCACCGCGACCGAGAACGGGGTGCTGCGCGGCCTGCTGCACTTCGTTCCCTGGGGGTCCGACGGGCTGTCGCTGGACCTGATGCGCCGGGACCGCAGCGCTCAGCCCGGCGTGAACGACTTTCTGATTGTGGAGGCCATCAAGGCCGCCGACGAGCTGGGGGTCAAGCGCATCTCGCTCAACTTCGCGGTCTTCCGGGCCGCCCTGGAGCGAGGCGAGCGGATCGGTGCGGGCCCGGTGCTGCGGATCTGGCGCCGCTTCCTCATCTTCATCTCCCGGTGGTTCCAGATCGAGTCGCTGTACAAGTTCAACGCCAAGTTCTGCCCGGACTGGGAGCCACGCTTCTGCGTCTTCCCCGGGCCCGGGGACGCGGTCAGGGTCGGCGTGGCCGCGCTGGAGGCCGAGGCATTCCTGGTCTGGCCCAGGCTGGAACTGCGCCGCCTGGCCCGCAAGCTCGGGCTGGCCCGTGCGCGGCGCCGCCTGCGCCGTGTCTTCCCCGCCCACCCGACCTCACCGCACGCCGGCCGCTGAGCCCGCCACCCCGGCAACCTGGCGGCCCGCCCTTCTTGCCGCCGGTGGGCTCTCGGGAGGGGCGGTGTGCCACGGGCGTGGCGCTGGGGAATGATCCGCTGGCCGCATAGGGTGACGCTCATGGCGAGCGACGCAGGCGCCGGGGCCGCGGGTCCCGGCGGGCCGGGCCGTCCAGGCGGGCCCGGCCACGCACAGCGTGCGCCGAGCCCGCCGGGGCTGCCAAGCGCGGCCCGCTGCCTGGTGATGGGGGTGGTCAACGTCACCCCCGACTCGTTCTCGGACGGGGGATCCTGGTTCGGTCCCGACGCCGCGATCGCCCGTGGCCTGGAACTGGCCGCGCAGGGGGCGGACATCGTCGATGTGGGCGGGGAGTCGACCCGGCCGGGGGCGCAGCGGGTGTCGGTGGACGAGGAACTGCGGCGGGTGGGACCGGTCATCCGCGCGCTCGCCTCCGCCGGCGTGCCGGTCAGCGTGGACACGATGCGGGCCGAGGTGGCGCGGCCCGCGCTCGAGGCGGGCGCGCGGCTGGTCAATGACGTCAGCGGCGGCCTGGCCGATCCCCAGATGCCCCAGCTGGTCGCCGAGGCCGGTGTCCCCTATGTGGTGATGCACTGGCGCGGGCACAGCCACCAGATGCAGGACCGCGCCGTGTACGGCGACGTCGTGGGCGAAGTGTGTGAGGAGCTGCGCCGCCGGGTCGATGCGGTCGTGGCGCAGGGAGTCGATCCGGGACTGGTCATCCTCGACCCGGGCCTGGGATTCGCCAAGCTCGCTGAGCACAACTGGGCGCTGCTGACCCACCTCGGGCAGATCGCCGGCCTTGGCGGCGGCCCGCTCTTCCCGATCCTGATCGGTGCCTCGCGCAAGCGGTTCCTGGGCAGGCTGCTGGCGGCTCCCGACGGCTCTCCGCGCACGTTCGCCGGCTGTGACGACGCGACGGTCGCGGTCACCGCCCTGGCGGCGGCGGCGGGAGCCTGGTGCGCCCGGGTCCATGAGGTGCCGGCGAATGCCGACGCGGTACGGGTCGGGGAGGCCTGGCGTGAGGCCGCCGGGCAGGCTGGGGCAGCCGCGGGCGCGGGGATGACCGCAGGTGCCGGAGCAGGCTCGGGTGCCTCAGTACCAGGCAGTGCCGGGAGGGCTGGGGGCGCCGGGCCGGCCGGGGAGGGCGGATGAGCCTGGACCGGATATCCCTGGAGGGGCTACGCGTATTCGGCCGGCACGGTGTACTGGAGCACGAGCAGCGCGACGGCCAGGAATTCATCATCGACGCCGTTCTGTGGCTGGATACCCGGGCAGCAGCGGCTAACGACGATCTGTCCCTTACCGTCGACTATGGTGCCGTCGCGGACCGGCTGGTGCGCCTGGCCAGCGGTCCGCCGGTGCGGCTCATCGAGACGCTGGCCCAGCGGCTGGCCGATGGGTGTCTGTCGGAACCAGGCGTCGAGGAGGTAGAGATCACCGTCCACAAGCCCCATGCCCCGTTGTCCCACCGTTTCAGCGACGTGACCCTGGCGATCCGGCGGAAGCGCAGATGAGCGGCGACGGGAGAGGCGGGCCGGGGCCCGCCAACTTGTCATCCCGGGCCGGGGGGACCCGGGTCACGATCGCTATGGGCAGCAACCTCGGCCAGCGGCTGGAGAATCTGCAGGGTGCCCTCGACGCGCTCTTCGACGCGCCAGGTCTTGCCCTGGTCGCGGTGTCGCCCGTTTACCAGACCGCCCCGGTGGGCGGCCCTCAGCAGCCCGACTACCTGAACGCCGTGCTCATCGCGACCACGACGCTGCCCGCGCATGCCGTCCTGGAGCGCTGTCACGGGGTCGAGGCCGTCTTCGGGCGGGTCAGGGAGGAGACCTGGGGGCCCCGCACCCTCGACCTGGACATCATCGTCTACGGTGACGTCGTGAGCGACGACCCCGAGCTGACCCTGCCGCATCCCCGTGCGTATGAACGCGCCTTCGTCCTCGGCCCTTGGAACGACATCGACCCGGACGCGGAGATCCCGGGCTGGGGCCAGGTATCGGATCTGCTGGCCAAGGTCGGCTCGGCCGACATACAACGGCTGGACGACGCCGTGCTGCAGACACCGACCTGAGCGCCATGGTGACCCGTCCCCGTCCGACGGGCCGTTTCCGCGCGGCGGCAGCCCGTCCCCACCTGGCGGTACCTGGATGACCCCGACCCGGGTGCGGACGCTGGTCATCGTCGCCGCGGTCTGCGCCATCGCCGCCTGGCTGCTGCTGCGGCAGACCTATTCGTCGCTCCCGCCGCTGCCGTGGACCGGGGTGCCCGCGCTGCTGCTGCTCGCGGTGGCGGAGGGGTGGAGCGGCCGGAACCTCCGGAGCCGCCTGCGGGGCCGCGGCAAGCCGATTCCCCCGATAGCCGTGGCCAGGATGGCTGCCCTCGCCAAGGCCACATCCCTGGCGACCGCCTTCGTCGGCGGCTTCGCCGCCGGGTTCCTGCTGTATGTGGCGTCGTCGCTGGACAAGGCCGCCTACCGCGCGGACGCTTACGTATCCGCGGCCACGTTCGGGGCCGCCGTGGTCCTTGCCCTGGCCGCCCTCTACCTGGAGTACGGCTGCCGTGTCCCCACCCCGCAGGACGGGCCCGGCGAGCCGCCGGACGAATGACCAACCGGCCGGACCCGTTCACCTGTCCATGTCGCCCACGACGAAGAACATCGAGCCCAGGATGGCCGGCAGGTCCGCGACCCGGCTCGACGCCAGCAGTTCGGAAAGCACCTGGACATTGCCGAACGAGGCCGAGCGCAGCTTCAGCCGCCAGGGCGTCTTGCCGCCCCGGGAGACGAGGTAGTACCCGTTGATCCCGAGCGGGTTCTCCGTCCAGGCGTAGGCGTGGCCCTCGGGCACCTTGAAGACCTTGGGCAGCCTGGCGCTCAGTGGTCCCGGCGGCAGGGCGGCCAGCCGGCTGGCGCACGCATCCACCAGATCCAGCGATCCCCCGGCCTGGTCCAGCAGGCACTCGAACCGGGCCAGGCAGTCGCCGTCGGGCCTGGTGACCACCCGCAGCACGTCGGCTAGCTCGCCGTAAGCGAGGTACGGCTCGTCGCGGCGCAGGTCGAAGTCCACCCCGCTGGCGCGGGCGGCGGGCCCGCTCACCCCGTACTGGCGCACCTGCTCGCCGGTCAGCCTTCCGACGCCCCTGGTGCGCTGGCGGAAGCCCTCATGCTCCCGGACCACCGCGCCGATGACCGGCAGGGCGTCCCGCACCCGGGCGGCGGCGTCCCGCACCCGGCCGAGCCAGCCCGCGGGCAGCTCCGCCACCAGGCCCCCGACCCGGTTGAACATGTAGTGCATCCGGCCACCGGAGATCTCCTCCATGACGGCCTGGACGAGCTCCCGGGCGTCGAACGCCGCGCGGGCGGCCGTCTCCGGGCTGGTCCCCCCGGCCGGGGCGGCGCTGGAGGCAGCGATCTCCGGCGGGTAGGCGCTCAGAAAGGCCAGGTGGCTGAGGGCGCGGTTCAGCTCGGCGAGCAGGGTGCGCGCCCAGACCCCGCGCGGCGGCACCTCGATCCCGGCCAGCCGCTCGGCCGCGAGGACCACTCCCAGCTCGCTGGAGAACGCGCTCAGCCAGTCATGGCGGTTCGCCAGCACGATGATCTGCCGGTAGTCCCGGGCCTCGAACAGCTTTTCCGCACCACGGTGCACGTACCCGATCACCGGCTCGGCCGCGGTGATCATGTCCCCGTCCAGGGTCAGGCTGAGCCGGAGCATGCCGTGACCGGACGGGTGCCCGGGCCCAAGGTTGATGAGCAGCCGCTCCGGCGCGCCGCCACCGGTGCCCGTCGGCGTCCAGCCCCCCGTGACCGCCTCAGCATGGCGCTGCACCATGGCCCTCATGGTCCCACGCCCCCGGGGCCATCGCCCCAACCGCTCCTGGGCACGGGCAAGCCCCCCGAACTCACTTGTCACGGATATTGGTCATGATCACGTCCGGTTCGTACCGATTCGCGTGACCAAGATTCGTGATCTGAGCCCGCTGGGTGTCCGACATCTGAGATGGCGCGAGGAGGACGGGCGTTATGCCCGGATTGTCGCTAAGCGGCGGAGGCGGCAGCCGGGCGACGGCGGCCAGTCGGGGCGGCCCAGCGTAGGCGGGCAGGCCGACGGCCGGTGGCCCGGGCGGCCGGGGCAACGGCGGGCAGGCCTGCGGCGGGCGGCCGGGGCAACGGCGTCAGGCAGCCGGGCCGCCGAGCGACGGCGGTCAGGCGGGCGGCCCGCTGAGGCGCGCCAGCGAGGCCGGGAGGTCCAGGTCAACGGCCTGGACCAGCCAGCCGAACCCGCCGAGCCCGTCGGCGTCGATCAGCTCGGCCTCCCCGGACGCCTGGCACAGCGCCCGGGCATAACCCAGCGGGTCGTTCCCCGCCTGCCCCAGCGGCGGCCGGCGGCCGGCCACGCCCAGCGCACGGAGGGCCTGGCGCTGCGTGGTGAGCACGGTCGCGGTCGCGCCCGCCGCCCGCCCGGCGGCCGCGCACGCGTCGAGCGCGACGTGCGCCGTGATGTCGCGTGACCCGTCCGGGATGGCGCGCACCACCCGCCCGTCCCGGTACCCGGTGAGGGTGCCTCCCGGGGGGCGGCCCGCCCGCAGGTGGCCATAGTCGGCGGCGATCGCGAGGCCGCGGGTGATCCGGCGGACGACCCCGGCCCAGGCCCGGCACCGCGTCCGGCCCAGCTCGGCGCGGTCGCCCGGCTCATGCAGCGGCCACCACGCGCGCGACCAGGCCAGGTCGGCCGGCCGGGGCGGCGGTCCGGGCCGTTCGGCGCCGCTTCCGGTGTCCACCAGCACCAGCCGCGGCCCGTCGGGCGTGAGCTCCGCCACATCAAGCGGGATGTTGTCCAGCCACTCACTGGCGATCACCAGCCCGGTGATCGCCGCGGGCGGCGATGCCTGCCAGCGGATGCGCGGGTCGAGCCCGTCCGGCCGGGGCGTGATCTCCACCGCCCGGGCGGCGATCCGCGCCGCCAGCCCGCCGTTCCGCGCGGCCGGGGTGGCCTCGTCGATCAACCCGAGCAGCTGGCCGAGCAGCTCGCCGCGGCCGGCCCCGATGTCGACCAGGTCGAGGCGGGCCGGGTGGCCGAGCGTTGCGTCGGCCTCGCGCAGCAGGCTCAGCATCGCCCCGGCGTAGGCGGATGAGACGTGCGTGGAGGTGCGGAAATGCCGCCGACGGCGGCTCGCCCCTCGCGTAGAAGCCAGCCGGGCCGTAGAGGGCCGTCCGCATGGCCTCACGCCAGGTCATCCACATCACGCTGACTCTAGTGGCCGGCGGGCGGGACCCTTCCTGGGCAGGCGGGCGTGGATATGCTGATCACTGCCGTCCGATACCGGGAGGGACACTGACGCGATGCCGAACCCGGCGGGACCGCCGACCTCGCCCCACCCTGCGCGGCTCCGGGTGGGCATCATCGGCGCCGGGCGGGTCGGGACCGCCCTCGGCGCCGCGCTCGGCCGGGCCGGGCACCACCTGACCGGGGTGACCGCGGTCTCCGAGGCCTCGGTGCAGCGCGCCGCGCGGATGCTGCCCGGGGTGCCGGTCGCCCGGCCACCGGAGGTGCTCGCCACGGCCGACCTTGTCCTGCTCACCGTGCCGGACGACGTCCTGCCCGGCCTGGTGGCAGGACTCAGCGCGGCCGGCGCCCCGCTGGAGGGCCGGCTCCTCGTGCACACCAGCGGCAGGCACGGCATCGCGGTCCTCGCGCCCGCGACCAGCCTCGGCGCCCTCCCGCTGGCCCTGCACCCGGTCATGACCTTCACCGGCCGCCCCGACGACGTGGACCGACTGGCCGGCATCTCGTTCGGCGTCACCGCGCCCGAGCCGCTCCGGACGGCCGCCGAGGCGCTGGTGATCGAGATGGGCGGCGAGCCCGTCTTCATCGCCGAAGAGAGCCGTGGGCTCTATCACGCGGCGCTCGCCAGCGCCGCCAACCACCTCGTCACGCTCGTGGTCCAGGCGGCCGAACTGCTGGGCGTGGCCGGGGTCACCGACCCGGCCCGGATGCTGGCACCGCTGCTGTCGGCGGCGCTCGACAACGCGCTGCGGCTGGGGGACGCCGGGCTCACGGGGCCGGTCGCCCGAGCCGACGCGGAGACCGTCGCCGGCCACCTGGACGCGCTGCGCGAGGTGTCGCCGGAGGCGCTGCGCGCCTACGTCGCGCTGGCCAGGCTCACCGCCGACCGCGCGCTGGCGGCCGGGATCCTGGACCCGCCCGCGGCGCAGCGCCTGCTCGACGTGCTGGCCGCTGCCCCGCGATGATCCCGATCCTCGCCCGGACCAGGCGCGGGATGGCCGCCGCCCGCCGCGGCCTCGGCGCGCCGGTGGTGCTGGTCCCCACCATGGGCGCGCTCCACGACGGCCACCGCGCCCTCCTCCGCCGCGCACACGAGATTTCCATGCCCAACGGATCGGTCGTGGTATCCGTCTTCGTCAACCCACTGCAGTTCGGGGCGGGTGAAGACCTCGGCCGCTACCCGCGCGACCTGGACGACGACCTGGCGATCTGTGCCGAGGAGCAGGTGACGGTGGTGTTCGCGCCCAGCGCCGCCCAGATGTACCCGCGGGAGCAGTTGATCACCGTGGACCCGGGGCCGATGGGGCAGGTACTGGAGGGGGCGTCCCGGCCCGGGTTTTTCACCGGGGTGCTCACGGTGGTGCTCAAGCTGTTCCAGCTCGTCCAGCCGCAGGTGGCGGTGTTCGGGGAAAAGGACGCCCAGCAGCTTGCCCTGGTCCGCCGGATGGCCGGGGACCTGGATCTGGGGGTCGAGATCGCCAGCGTACCCACCGTCCGCGACCCAGACGGCCTGGCCGTCTCCAGCCGGAACAGTTACCTCTCAGCGGCCGAGCGCCGCACCGCGCTCGCCCTGCCCCGCGCGCTGCGGGCCGGGCGGGAGGCGCAGGAGGCGGGCCCGGAGGCGGTGCTGAAGGCGGCGGGCGCGGTCCTGGACGAGGCGGCCACGGCGCCGCCGCCGCTGGTCACCGATTACCTGTCACTGGCCGACCCGGACACCTTCACCCCGGTGGCGGCCGGGTACGCGGGCGAGGCGCTGCTGCTGGCGGCCGTCAAAGTAGGCGGAACCCGGCTGATCGACAACATGCAGCTCGTGCTGGCAGGCCAGAGCTGATCGCGCTTGACCTCCCCGCCCGGCGGCGCGGGACGGGGGCGGATGGCACCGGCGGCCGGTGCCCGGGCGCAGGCGTTGGTCATGGTTGGCGCAACCATGACCAACGAGGCCGGGGGACGGGAGGCGCCACGGGCGGGGACGGCGGGGCGGGCACGGCGGGGCGGGCACGACGGGCGGTGAACCCGCCGGATGGCCCTGGCCGGGGCCGCGGCGATCACTGACAGAATCGTGGTGCTACGGTCGGCCGGGAGGCGCGGGAAGGCCATGCTGCTGACGATTGACGTGGGAAACACCAACACCGTGCTCGGCGTGTTCGAGGGCGAGCAGGTGATCGAGCACTGGCGCATCGCCACCGATCCCGTGCGGACCGCCGATGAGCTCGCCGTGGTGCTGCAGGGCCTGCTCGCCCAGAGCGCCGTGCTGAAGGACCCCGACATCACCGGGATCGCGTTGTGCTCGACGGTGCCCTCCGTGCTGCATGAGATGCGCGAGATGTTCCAGCGGTACTACGGCGACGTCCCGGCGCTGATCATCGAGCCGGGCGTGCGCACCGGCGTGTCGGTCCGGATGGACAACCCGAAAGAGGTCGGCAGCGACCGCATCATGAACACCGTCGCCGCCGTCCACCTCTACGGCGGCCCGGCGGTGGTGGTGGATTTCGGCACGTTCGACCAACTTCGACGCGGTGAGCGCGCAGGGGGACTTCGTCGGCGGGGCGCTCGCGCCGGGGATCGAGATCTCGGTGGACGCGCTGTCCCGGCGGGCCGCCCAGCTGCTGAAGGTCGAGCTCGCCCGCCCCCAGCGCGTGATCGGCAAGAACACGGTGGAGGCGCTGCAGTCCGGCATCATCTTCGGGTTCGCCGGCCAGGTCGAGGGCATCGCGGAGCGGATGAGAAACGAGCTCGTCCCCGGCGATCCCGGGTCGGTGACCGTCATCGCCACCGGCGGGCTCGCCCCGCTGGTCCTGGACGAGATCAGCGTGATCGACGCGCACGAGCCCTGGCTGACGCTGATAGGGCTGCGGCTGGTCTACGAGCGGAACATCATCAGGGGCGAGTGAACGCCCCCGCTTTGACCCAGATGTGGTGAGCCGACCGGCGGCTGGGCCGCTGGGCTGGATTACGGGCGGGTCGGCCTGGCGGGGGCCGCAGGCGGGGTCGCATCCTCGGCTAGGGCCGCACCCCCGGCTGGGCCGCATCCCCGGCTGGGCCGCATCCCCGGTTGGGGCGCGTCCCGGCTAGGGCCGCCCCGGCGGGCGCTCCAGGTAGGACTGGTCGGGGTGGGTGAAGCCGAACTTCTGATAGAGCCCGTGCGCGTCGGAGGTGTGCAGGCACCAGCGGAAGCCTGTCCCGGGCCCGCGGTCGATCATGGCTTCCACCAGCGCGGTGCCAAGCCCCTGGCCCCTGGCGCCGGTCACCACGAAGACGTCCGCGAGGTAGGCGTAGGCGACGCCGTCGGAGACCGCCCGGGCGAAGCCGGCCATCCGGCCGGAACCGGTCTCGTAGGCCCCCACCACGCGCCAGGCGGAATTCAGCTGGTGTTCCAGGTCGGCGCGGCTCCGCCAGCGCCCCCAGTACGCCTCCTGCGAGAGAAAGGCCCACACGGCGTCGCGGTCTACCCGGCCCGGGTCGTCGTCGAGTTCAAAGCTGCCGGCTGTGTGGCGCATGCCCAGAACGTACCGGGCCGCCACCGGCCCGGATCCGGGTGATCTCTTGGGCGGACATGACAGCATGGGGGCCCGAAAGCCCGCCGGTGCGGCCCGGTCTACCGTGGACGTCGACGGGCCCACCGGGTGGCGGAGAGCGTGTGCTACCTCAACGGGGAGGTCGCGGGTGACCGAGGCTGGGCAGATCCTGCGTGAGACCGGCAGCATCCTGGTCGTGGACTGGCCCTCGAAGGATGTGCCCGAGACGCTGACGCGGGCCGGGTACACCGTCCTGGTCAAGGGCGGCCCCGAACCGGACAACTACTGGGCCTACGAGGTCCGGGACGGGGAGGTGGTGTCCCGCCGCACCGGTGAGGCGCCGGCGGGCGTCGATCTGGTGTACTCCTACCGGCCCGTCGAGGAGCTCGCGGGCATCGCGGCCATGGCTCGGGGCCTGGGGGCCCGGGCCGTGTGGGTTCAGTCCGGGGTGGCCAGCGACGGGACGAAGGCTCCGGATGGCTGCTGGATGGACCACGCGGCGTCGCAGGCGGCGCGCGCGGTGGTCGAGTCGGCCGGCCTGGCGTATATCGAGGCTCCCTACATCGCCGATGAGGTACGCAGCCGGGGAAGCTGACTCCACGCTCGCGCCGCCACGGCGGCGGCCGGGGCCGGCGCCGCGAACTGGCGTAAGGCGCCTCGCCGCGGCGTGCGCGGCCCTTCCACCACGGCCGTCTTGCCGCCCTCGGCGCGCCTTCGCCCATGGCAGGTGACCGTGACGAGATCCTCAAGCTCGAGAGAAGGAGGGCAAAGTGACAACGCAGCTGCCGCAGCAACCTGAATATCCGGTCCAGTTCTCCGTCGACTATCCCGACCGTGACCTTAACCGGGCGACCACGGCATTCCGCATTTTCACGATCATCCCCATCGCCATCGTGCTCGGCACCGTCTCCGGTGGCAGCTGGCAGTACTCGTACCCGAACGGGGCCAAGACCCTCGTTGCGGCGGCGGGCGGCCTGCTCTTCTTCGGGCCGCTGCTCATGATCCTTTTCCGCCAGAAGTACCCGCGCTGGTGGTTCGACTGGAACCTTGAGCTGCAGCGTTTCAGCAACCGCGTGGGCATCTATCTCGCGCTGATGGACGACAGCTACCCCTCGACCGACGAGCACCAGTCGGTGCACCTGGAGTACCGCTACCCGGACGTGGCACATGACCTCGGCCGATGGATGCCGGTAGTGAAATGGCTGCTGGCGATCCCGCATTACATCGTGCTCTTCTTCCTCGACATCGCCGCCCTGGTGGTCGTGATCGTGGCCTGGTTCGCGATCTTGTTCACTGGCCGCTATCCCCGCGCGATGTTCGACTTCGTGGAGGGGGTCATTCGCTGGCACAACCGCGTGGTCGGTTACGCGCTCACCCTGGTCACGGACCGGTACCCGCCATTCCGGCTGGCGCCCTGAGCGCCGGGCGCGGCCGGCCGGCCTCCCAGGCCGCGTCGGCTGCCCCCCGGTGCGGGCCTTACTCAGGCGACTGGCGGGCGCCGCGCCCGGTAGCCTCTTCCGGGTGAGAGACGATCAGGCCCCGGGCGGTGGCGCCCCCCGGCGCGAGAGCGGACGGTCCGACCTGAGCGGCGTGCCCGACCTGCCGGAGCAGACGCGGGTCAGGCTGGCCAAGCGGGAGCGGCTGCTGGCGGCCGGCGCCGATCCCTACCCGGTCGGCTTCCCCCGCACCGCCACCATCGCCGAGATCCGCGAGCGCTACCCGGACCTGAAGCCGGACACCGCGACCGGTGAGCGGGTCGGCGTGGCCGGCCGGGTGATGCTGTCGCGCATCGGCGGGAAGCTCTGCTTCGCCACCATCCGCGACGGCACCGGCGACATCCAGGTCATGATCTCGGCGGACCGGGTGGGCCCCGAGGCGCTGACGTCGTGGAAGCACGACGTGGACCTCGGGGACCACGTCGGCGTGGAAGGCGAGGTCATCTCGTCCCGGAGCGGGGAGCTCTCCGTCCTGGCGGACTCCTTCGCCATCACGGCCAAGAGCCTGCGGCCCCTTCCCGAGAAGCACAGAGGATTGTCGGACGTAGAGTCGCGGGTCCGTCAGCGTTATGTAGACCTGATCGTCAATCCGGCGACGCGGCGCATGGCCGAGACCAGGAGCACCGTCATCCGGTCGATACGGGAGGAGTTGCACGCGCGCGGCTTCCTCGAGGTGGAGACGCCGGTGCTGCAGCCGGTGCACGGCGGGGCCAACGCGCGCCCGTTCACCACCTACATCAACGCCTACGACATGGACATCTACCTGCGGATCGCGCTGGAGCTGCACCTCAAGCGGCTGCTGGTCGGCGGCATCGAGAAGGTTTTCGAGATCGGCCGCATCTTCCGCAACGAGGGCGTGGACTCCACCCACAACCCCGAGTTCACCATGCTCGAGGCGTACGAGGCGTACGGCGACTACAACACGATCGGCACCCTCACCAGGGAGCTGATCCAGGCCGCGGCGGTGGCGGCGCTCGGCACCACGGTCCTGCAGCGCGTGGACGGCATCGAGTTCGACATCGCGGGCGAGTGGCAGCAGAAGACCGTGCACGGGGCCGTGTCCGAGGCGCTGGGCGAGGAAGTCACGCCCGGCACCAGCGAGGAGCAGCTGCGCAAGCTGTGTGCACAGGCGGACGTGCCGGTCGAACCGGGCTGGAACCGGGGCCAGATCGTGCTTGAGATGTACGAGCGGCTGGTGGAGCGGCAGACGGTCGCGCCGACGTTCTACCGGGACTTCCCGGTCGAGGTCGCGCCCCTGACGAAGGCGCACCGGCAGGACCCGCGGCTGGCCGAACGCTGGGACCTGGTGGCGTTCGGCACCGAGATCGGGACCGGCTACTCCGAGCTGAACGACCCGGTCGAGGAGCGGGCCAGGCTCACCGCGCAGTCGCTGCTCGCCGCCGGTGGTGACCCCGAGGCGATGCAGCTGGACGAGGACTTCCTGCGCGCGCTGGAGTACGGCATGCCGCCGGCCGGCGGGATGGGCGCGGGCATCGACCGGATCCTGATCATGATGACCGGCGAGAGCATCCGGGAGACGATCCTGTTCCCGATGGTCCGCCCGGAGTAACCGGGCGGACCACAACCTGTGCCTGACCCACCGGCTCGCGGGCGCGCCGGCCGGGATCCGGCGGCGGGCTCAGCCGACGATGCGGACGGCGCCCACGTAGACGTCCCACATGACCGGCTCGACCTGGACCGTCTCCCCGAAGTTGGGGGCGTCAACCATCAGGCCGTTGCCGATGTAGAGGCCCACGTGGCCGATGTCGGGGTAGAAGAACACCAGGTCGCCGGGCTGCAGGTCGGCCCGGGCCACGTGCACGCCCATGTTCCACTGGTCGCCGGTGAAGTGCGGCAGACTGATGCCGACCTGGGCGTAGGCCCACAGGACCAGGCCCGAGCAGTCGAATGAGCTGGGCCCGGCCGCTCCCCAGACGTAAGGGTCTCCCCGCTTGGTCAGCGCGAGCCGCAGGGCCTGGGCGCCGATCGTGTTGGCGGTGGGGATGTTGATGTTGGGGTAGTTGCCGGTCTGCTTGAAGACCGCCATGGCCTTGGCGAAGACCTTGCTGTTGAGAAGGTTGATCTTCTTCTGGGCGGCCTGTCGCTTGACGGTCATGGCGGCGGCCAGCCGGGCCGCGATCCTGCCCTGCTGTTCCGCGCTTGCCTTGGCCCGCTGGGCCGCCGCGACCGCCGCGACCATCTGGTCGACCCGGTCACTGTTCTGCGTCTGCAGCTGCTGCATGATCGCGGCGCGGTTGATCATGTTCTGCGCGTTGCTGGTCGTCAGCAGCGACAGCGCGGTGTCCAGCCCGTTGTTCATGTAGCTCTGGGCCGCGAGCTGGCCGATGCTGAGCTGGCCGGCGCTGAGCGCGACGATGTCCTGGCCGTAGGTGCGCTGGGCGACCTTGGCCTGGGTACGCGCCTGGCTGAGCTGGATGCGGAGCCCGTTGTACTGCTCGTCGAGCTGGTTGATCTGGTTTGACAGCACGCGCGCCTTGGCCATCAGGGTCTTGAGATCGGGCGCGGGCTGCCTCGGCGCCGCGGAGCCCAGACCGCTGGGGAGGACGACACTGGCCAGGGCGGCCGCCCCCGCCAGAGTGGCCGCCCGCCGCCAGAGGCGGCCGTATCGCCTGTGATGAGCCTGTCGTGGATCACTTTCGTCATGCCTAACGGGAGGCACGTGCTCCACGTGAGCTCCTCTCCCTCGGGCGCCTATGCTTCGCCCGGGGATCCGGGGGGTCGTGCTGGCGCGGGACGGGTCAGCCGCGATAGACGCCTGACTAGCGCGGAATATTAATGGCTCAGCGTCCCGTCGGGAGGCTGAACACATGAAATTTTGTCATGAAAGTGCAGCTGTGAGGCTCCGTAATGCGGGGGTGGCTACAGTTCACCTCCGCACAGCGAGCGGGCAGGGCCTAGCCGGATCGGCGTCTTTGCAGGTCAAAGCGCATCTGAGGCCTTTTATGCGGCTGCGTGATGTGCTTGTGATGTGCGCGAAATGATTTGCGCCCGCAATCGCTTGCGGCAATCTGTGGCTGCGTCGTGACGTTACGTTGAGCAATTGTCGCTGGTCGCGTTGGGTAGCAGGCCGGGGCGCGGGCAGTGGCGGGGAGCCGGTGGCGGCGCGCGGATGCGGGTATGGTGGCCGGCCGCTGGTGGCGTGGGCAGGCGGCCGTCCCCATTAGGGTGTGCGGGCAATGGAATATGCGATCAGACGTGCGCGGACCAGTGACGTACGGGCGATCGGCGGGCTGGTGGACGACAATGTCGATTCCGGCCGGCTGCTGGCCAAGGCAACCGTCACCCTGTACGAGGACGTCCAGGAGTTCTGGATTGCCGAGCGCGCCGGCGACGGCGAAGTCATTGGCTGCGGGGCTCTTCACGTCCTGTGGGAGGACCTGGCCGAGATCCGGACCATCGCGGTTCGCGCCGATTGCCAGGAAAGGGGCGTCGGCCACCGGCTGGTGGAGGCGCTGCTGGGCAGCGCGCGCGAACTGGGCGTGCGGCGGGTGTTCGTGCTGACCTTCGCGGTCGGGTTCTTCGCCGGGTACGGCTTTAAGCCGATCGACGGGGCGCCGGTCTCGCACGAGGTGTACGAGGAATTGCTGCGCTCCTATGACGAAGGCGTCGCCGAGTTCCTGGACCTCGACCGCGTCAAGCCCAACACCCTCGGCAATACCCGGATGCTGCTGCACCTGTGATCAGGTGCGGCCGTTGATCACGTGCGGCGGCTGATCACGTGCGGTCGTTGATCACGTGCCGCCGCGGCTCACAGCAGGCGCAGCTGCCGGTCGGCAGGACGGCGCGACCGGGCCGGGGCCGTGCGGGTGAGCAGGCTGGGGGAGATCGCGGCCAGGAAGGGAGACGGGCCGGTCTCGATCACCGCGCCGTGCCGGCGCCGCTTGGCGGCGCTGGTCAGGAACAGATGGGTCCGCGCCCGGGTCATGCCGACGAACAGCAGGCGCCGCTCTTCGGCCGGGTCCGGGCCCGGCCGGACCGCCGGGCGCCCGCCATCGGCTGAGCCCTCGCCGGCCTGGCTCCCGCCGTCGGCGGGGCGTGTGCCGGCCCCGGGCAGCCACAGCGGCAGCAGGCCGCGCTCGCAGCCGGCCAGGAACACGGCGCTGAACTCCAGCCCCTTGGCGGCGTGCAGCGTCAGCAGGGTGATCGCATCGGCACGTGGATCGAGTGCGTCGGCTTCGGCGCCGAGCGCGATCTCGGTCAGGAACCGTTCCAGGTCGGCCCCGCAGCGGCGGGCAAGCGGGGTCAGCACCTCGCCCGCCGCCAGGACATCCACGGCGTCTGCCCGGCCACCGCCGCTGCGGCCGGCCAGCGCGCGGACCGCTGCCGCCAGCCGGGCAGCGACCGCGCCGTCGTGCTCAGCCTCCCCGGCCGGCCTGGCCAGGCACATCTCGTGCACGATCTCCGGCACCGCCGTCCGGCGCTGCAGCAGGTCGTGGGAGCGCTTCTGGAAGGGGAGCCCGGCGCGGGTCAGCGCCTGGCCGAGCGGGCCCGTCTGGGCGTCGGTGCGGTACAGGACGGCGATGTCGGCCAGGCCGAGGCCATGGGCGGCGGCGTGCCCGTCCGCCCGGCCGGTGTCCAGGGAGTGGAACGACGACCCGCCGAGCAGCCGGTCGATGGCCGCTGCGATCCAGGCGGCCTCGCCCTGCTCATCACCGGCCTCATGGACGGTGATGGCGGGCGCGCCAGTGCTCGCGCCCCGGCCGCCGCGAGCCCGGCCCGGCAGCGAGCGCGGCGGCGCGCAGCTCCCGCCCGGGCACCAGGGTGGACGGCGCGATGGCCTGGAGCGCACCGGTAACGATGACCGGGGCCGACCGGTAGTTGCGCGTCAGGTGGGCGGTCGTGGCCCCCGGGTAGTCCGCATCGAAACGTAGGAAGAAGCCCACATCCGCGCCGCGGAAGCCGTAGATGGCCTGGTCGGGGTCGCCGATGACGGTGAGTCCCTTGCCGTCGCCGCTCAGCAGGCGGAGCAGCGCGTACTGGCTGGCATCGATGTCCTGGTACTCGTCAACGCTGATCAGCGGCCAGCGTTCACGCAGCGCTTCGGCCAGGGCGGGTTCGCCGCCCAGCAGCGCCACCGGCAGCTCGACCAGGCCGTCGAAGTCCACGAGGTCGCGGCCGGTCAGGGCCTTGCTGAAGTCGGCCCGGCGTTCCGGGTCGGCTGCCGCGGCCGCCAGCAGCTGGCGGGCTCCGCGTTGGGAGCCCGCGATCTCTGCCGCGACGCCAAGCCGGGCCTGCTCGTCCGCGATGCCGAAGTCAGGGGTCAGGCCCGCCCGCGTTGCATGCTCCCGGAGGATCATCAGGCCAAGCCCATGGAAGGTGGTGACCGTCAGCCGGGACGCCTGGGCGGGGATCAGCTGCTCCAGCCGCTCGCGCACCTCCCGGGCCGCCCGCCGGGTGAAGGTGAGGGCGAGGCAGGCCCCGGGCGGCACGCCGCGTTCTGATACCTGTGCCGCGATGCGGTAGGTGAGCGTGCGGGTCTTGCCCGTGCCCGGCCCGGCGATGATCATCAGCGGTCCCGCCGCCTCCGCCGCCGCCCGCTGATCGGGGTCGAGGCCGTCCAGCAGCGATCCGGGCCGCCCAGGGCCGGCCGTCTCCTGATCGCCCCCCGGCCCGGCGGCGATGCGCGCCGCCGCCTGCTGCCCGCTGATGGGCGGGGTGCTGGTGATGAGGGCGTCGGCTGCGGTCGCCACGCCGGCCGTCTCCGGCACCGTCGCCGGCGGGTCGGACAGGGGAGCCGCTGGGAGGTCGGACAGGAGAGCCGCTGGGAGGTCGGACAGGAGAGCCGCTGGGAGGTCGAACAGGGAAGCGGACGGGGTCAGCTCCTCGGGGCGCATGAGCCGGATCACGCCGTACTCCCCGTCGTAGCCGGCCTCCTTGATCACCTCGCCGCGCCGCAGCCGGGCGACCGCCTCCGCGAGCAGGCTGCCGCCGGCCCGGCTCAGGTCGGCCAGGTCGGCCTCGCACAGGATGTGCAGCTCCGGGCCGAAGGTGGCGACAAGCCGGTCCACTTCCGCGGTGACCTTCTTGCTCTTCGGGCCGCTGCCGGAGATCTCGCCGATGATCTCCGGCAGGGAGACCAGGTTGAGGAAGCCGGCCGTCCCGGCCGGCTGCTGGCCCGGCGGCCGGTCGGCCAGTTCGGATACCCGGTGCAGCACGCCAATCGTGAGCGGCTTGCCGCAGCCCGGGCAGATCCCGGAGTGCGCATCGGTCTGGCTGGGCTCGAAGCCGGATGCCGCACTTGCGGTGCCCGTCCAGGTGGTAACGGCCGCCCTCGGGATGGAAGTTGATGGTCCCGGCAAGTCCCGAGCCGGTGCGCAACGCCTCCGCCATGGCGAAGTAGTCCAGCCCGGTGCTGAATGTGGTCGCCTCCCGGCCGATCATCGGCGGTGAATGCGCGTCGGAGTTGCTCACCAGCCGGTAGCGGTCGAGCGCCGAGCACATCCAGTTCATCGGCGGGTCCGAGGAGAGCCCGGTCTCGACCGCGAAGATATGTTCGGCCAGATCGAGGTAGCAGTCGGCGATCGCGTCGAACCCCGATTTGGAGCCCAGAACGGCGAACCACGGCGTCCAGATGTGCGCGGGCACCAGGTAGCACCCCGGCCCGGCGTTCAGCGTGATCTCCAGCAGGTGGCGCGAGTCGAGGCCGAGAATGGGGCGGCCGTCGGACGCCAGGTTCCCGATCTTGGCCAGGGCGGCGGTGATTGCGCCCGCCGCCTCGAATGTGGGGGCATAAATAAGGTGGTGGACCTTCCTGGTCACCCCGTCGCGCTTGTAGATGGTGGAGATCTCGGCCGAGAGCAGGAAGCGCACCTGCGGCTCGCAGCTGGCCGGGGTGGTCCGTCGCAGCTCCGACTGGAGGTCCGGGCGGAGGCGGAGCAGGCCCGGCTCGGCAGGCTCGAGCGACTCGGCGAGTTCGGCGGCCCAGGCCGGGTGGGTGAAGTCGCCGGTGCCGACCACGCTGACGCCCTTGCGCGCCGCCCACCAGGCCAGCGCCTCGGCGTCGCAGTTCTTGCTGCAGGCGCGGGAGAAGCGCGAGTGGATGTGCAGGTCGGCGTGAAACATGCCGCTCGATCCTGTCACGCACCAGTGACACCCGGGCCGGGTTCGCGCCGAGCCGCGCGCCGTGTCGCGCCGTGAGCCTCGCCCCGCCCGGCTCAGGCCACCGCCCGTGTTCCCGGCATATCACCGATCTTGGTCACGGGAATGAGGCACTACGGACATGATCATGGCGCAGATCCGGTGATAAGAGGCCGCGGCCGCTCGGCAGGCCCCGGTTCGAGGCGGTCGCGGGGGTGGGTGACAATGCCAGGTAGGGAGAGCACAGGGCGAACTCGAGCGGGGAAAGGAGGCCGGCATGCTGCCAGGATCTAGAGCGCTGACTCCGCCACTGGTCGTGTGCGGCGCCTTCCTAGTCGGGGTGGTTCTCTTCCTCCGCCGGCAGATGGGAGCGGGGGGGCGGCCCGAGGATCGTGAAGCCGAGACTGAGATTCATGTGACGGCAGTAATGCCGATACTGATGATCCCAAAGCGGTGTCATCAGACGATCGCGGTATGTCATAGTCTTGTTAGGCCGAACAGAACCCGAACGTACTCCGCGTGGCGAGTGCGATAGAGCATCTGTCGATTGTAACAGCCCATCCGGGCTCTGATTACGGAGAGTTACGTGCGTCTCCTGTTAGTGTCTCCCTGACTTGCCTGTGGTGAACTCGTTAGCAAAACTCGGAGCGGTCGAATTGTCAAACAGACAGAGTCTCGTATATGTTTGGCACCCAATAAATAGATGCTCCAGCGGAAGGGCTGGCCCCCATGGCACAGAAGACAGTGGTGACGGTCGTGTGTGACCTTCCACATGACGGTGAGGTCGAGGGAACGGAGACGGTTTCGTTCGCCTTTGACGGGACCGCCTATGAGATCGACGTGTGCGCGACACACGCCAAGGAACTGCGCGAGAAGTTCGGACAGTACACAGAGCACGCACGCCGTGCCAGCGCCGCCGGTGGCCGTCGCCGCCGCGCCCGGAGCGGGCCCGGTCGTGAGCGCAGTTCGGAAATCCGGGCCTGGGCCAAGCAGCGCGGCCACAAGGTCAGCGAGCGCGGCCGCATCCCCGCGGCGATCATCGCGGAGTATGAGTCCTCGCACTGATACTCCGGGCGGCCCACCCGCAGGGTCACCGGGCGCGGAGCCTCTGCTAGTCCCGCGCCCGGGGCGCTTGTGGCCCCGCGCAGTCCCGCGCCCGGGGCGCTCGTGGCCCCGCGCAGTCCCGCGTCCGGGGCGCTTGTGGTCCCGCGCCTGGTGCTTGCGCGCTTGCTCCTGGCCGTCCCGTTCCCGGATGGCAGGCCCTCTCGTTCCCGGGCCACCGGGGGCAGCGGGCACCCCCTTCTGACGAGTCCCGAACCGTAGCGGCTGTCGGCTTGGCAGCCGCTGTTTTGCGCTGCCAAACGCCGCCCCCAGGCATGCGTTCGCTCGCGGCGTAGCCGGGAACACAGCGCCCCTTAGCAGGGGTTGGATGGGATGAACGGCCCCTGCCGGGGAACATTTCACATGCGCGAACAAAGTCGCGCGGTCCGTCATCCGGCATGCGGGCTACCATGCGGAAGGACGGGGCCGGACATCAGGGCCTCACCGACCGCTCTGTGAGGGAGCGACGAGATGTTCGAGAGGTTCACCGACCGGGCCCGGAGAGTTGTGGTTCTGGCACAGGAAGAAGCCAGGATGCTCAACCACAACTACATCGGCACGGAGCACATCCTGCTTGGCCTGATCCACGAGGGCGAGGGCGTAGCCGCCAAGGCTCTCGAGTCGCTGGGGATCAGCCTGGAGGCCGTGCGGCAGCAGGTTGAGGAGATCATCGGCCAGGGACAGCAGGCGCCGTCCGGGCACATCCCCTTCACCCCGCGTGCCAAGAAGGTGCTTGAGCTCTCGCTGCGGGAGGCCCTGCAGCTCGGCCACAACTACATCGGCACCGAGCACATCCTGCTCGGCCTCATCCGTGAGGGCGAGGGCGTCGCCGCCCAGGTGCTGGTCAAGCTGGGCGCCGACCTGAACCGGGTCCGCCAGCAGGTCATCCAGCTGCTCCACGGCTACCAGGGCAAGGAGCCGGCCGCGGCGGGCGCGCCCGGCGGAGTCCGCGCCGTCCACCTCGCTGGTGCTCGACCAGTTCGGCCGCAACCTCACCCAGGGAGCCCGGGAGGGCAAGCTCGACCCGGTCATCGGCCGGGAGAAGGAAATCGAGCGGGTCATGCAGGTGCTGTCCCGGCGCACCAAGAACAACCCGGTGCTGGTCGGCGAGCCCGGCGTGGGCAAGACCGCCGTGGTGGAAGGGCTGGCCCAGAAGATCGTCAAGGGCGAGGTGCCGGAAACCCTCAAGGACAAGCAGCTGTACACGCTCGACCTGGGCGCGCTGGTCGCCGGGTCGCGCTACCGCGGTGACTTCGAGGAGCGGCTCAAGAAGGTGCTCAAGGAGATCAGGACCCGCGGCGACATCATCCTGTTCATCGACGAGCTGCACACCCTGGTCGGCGCGGGCGCGGCCGAGGGCGCGATCGACGCGGCCTCGATCCTCAAGCCGATGCTGGCCCGGGGTGAGCTGCAGACGATCGGTGCGACCACGCTGGATGAGTACCGCAAGCACCTGGAGAAGGACGCCGCGCTGGAGCGCCGGTTCCAGCCGATCCAGGTGGCGGAGCCGACGATCTCGCACACGATCGAGATCCTCAAGGGCCTGCGCGACCGGTACGAGGCCCACCACCGGGTCTCGATCACCGACAGCGCGCTGGTCGCGGCCGCCCAGCTCGCGGACCGCTACATCAGCGACAGGTTCCTGCCGGACAAGGCGATCGACCTGATCGACGAGGCCGGGTCGCGGATGCGGATCCGCCGGATGACCGCCCCGCCGGACCTGCGCGAGTACGACGAGAAGATCGCGCAGGTGCGGCGGGACAAGGAGTCGGCGATCGACTCCCAGGACTTCGAGAAGGCGGCCGCCGCTGCGCGACAACGAGAAGCAGCTGATCGCCACGAAGGACGCCAGGGAGAAGGAGTGGAAGGCCGGCGACATGGACGTGGTCGCCGAGGTGAACGAGGAACTCATCGCCGAGGTTCTCGCCACCGCCACCGGGATCCCGGTCTTCAAGCTGACCGAGGAGGAGTCGCAGCGGCTGCTCCGCATGGAGGACGAGCTTCACAAGCGCGTTATCGGGCAGAACGATGCGATCAAGGCGCTCTCGCAGGCGATCAGGCGGACCCGTGCCGGGCTGAAGGACCCCAAGCGGCCCGGTGGTTCGTTCATCTTCGCCGGGCCCTCCGGGGTCGGTAAGACCGAGCTGTCCAAGACACTGGCCGAATTCCTATTCGGCGACGAGGACTCGCTGATCCAGCTCGACATGAGCGAGTACATGGAGAAGCACACTGTGTCACGGCTGTTCGGCTCACCGCCCGGTTATGTCGGGTATGAAGAGGGCGGCCAGTTGACCGAGAAGGTGCGCCGCAAGCCGTTCTCGGTGGTCTTGTTCGACGAGATCGAGAAGGCACACCAGGACATCTTCAACTCCCTGCTCCAGATCCTGGAGGACGGGCGGCTGACCGATGCCCAGGGCAGGGTGGTCGACTTCAAGAACACCGTCATTATCATGACCACGAACCTGGGCACCCGGGACATCTCCAAGGGCGTGTCCATGGGATTTGCCCAGGCCGGCGAGTCGAAGGGCTCCTACGACCGGATGAAGTCCAAGGTGACGGAGGAACTGAAGCACCACTTCCGTCCCGAGTTCCTCAACCGGGTGGACGACACCATCGTCTTCCACCAGCTCACCCAGGACGAGATCGTCACGATCGTGGACCTGATGATCGCCAAGGTGGACGAGCGGCTCAAGGACCGGGACATGGGCATGGAACTGCGCCCGGCCGCCAAGGCGCTGCTCGCCGAGCGGGGCTACGACCCGGTGCTCGGGGCCAGGCCGCTGCGCCGGACGATCCAGCGGGCGATCGAGGACGCCCTGTCCGAGAAGATCCTCTTCGGCGAGCTCAAGGCGGGCCAGATCGTCATCGTCAACGTCAAGGGCACCGGCGAGGATGCGGAGTTCACGTTCAAGGGCGTGCCCAAGCCCGAGGCCCTGCCGGAGCCCCCGTGCCGGTGCCCGCTGGCGAGGTCGAAGACAGGGTGAGCAAGCCGCAGCAGGCCTAGCCGGCTGCCGCAGCGATCAGCGGCCCGGGCCCGGTAGCGGCCCGGGCCGCTGGCGTGTCCCAGGCTCCGTCGCCCGCCGCCGGCGTCCTCGGACCCGTGGCCGGTGTCCTCGAGCCCATGACCGGCATCCTCGAGCCCGCCCGGCCGCTCCCAGCTGTTGGAAAACGGTTAGTGGTTCAGGTTCCGCCCCCTGAGGGCAGAAAACTGAACCACTAGCGGCCGGGGGCGGGGGGTCCGTTACTGGGCGGGTGAGTGAGGGCGGCTGGCCGGCGGGTGTGCGGGCAGGGCGTAGCCGCCGTCGGGGTGGGGCTCGGCCAGCCCGTCGGTGATGAGGCTGGCCAGGGCCCGGCTGCGCTGGGCGGCGTCCGGCCAGGCGGCGTCAAGGTAAGCCGCGGGCACCGGGCCATCGGAGTCCCGCAGGATCGCCAGCAGCCGGCCCCGGCACTGCCGGTCGGTGCCTTCGTAGGACTGGCTGGCGCGACGGCCGTTGCCCGCGGGGCTGCCCGCCAGCCGCCACGCGCATCCGGCGGCCACCGGGCAGGCCGCGCACTGCGGACGGGCGGCGGTGCAGACCAGTGCCCCCAGTTCCATCACCGCGACCGACCATCGGGCCGCCACCTCCGGCCGTGCCGGGAGCAGCGAGCGTGCCAGCGCGATCTCGGCCGCCGTGGTGCTGCTGGCCGGCCATTGCTGGCCCATGGCCATCCGCGCGAGCACCCTGCGCACGTTGGTATCGAGGACCGCGTGCCGCTGGCCGAACGCGAAGCTCGCCACCGCCGCGGCCGTGTATGAGCCCACCCCCGGCAGCGTGAGCAGGGCATCGACCGAGCCCGGCACCTCCCCGCCGTGCCGCTCGCTGATCATCTGTGCCGCCGCGTGCAGGCGGAGCGCGCGGCGCGGGTAACCGAGCCGGCCCCATTGCCGCACCGCGTCCGCGGGCGCGGCCGCCGCCAGCGCGGGCGGAGTGGGCCACCGTGCCAGCCACGCCTCATAGGCGGGCAGCACCCGCGCAACCGGCGTCTGCTGCAGCATGATCTCGCTGACCAGCACCGCCCAGGAGCTGGCGGTCGCCCTGCGCCAGGGAAGATCACGCGCATGCGACCCATACCAGCGCAAGATCGCCGCGACCTGCTCCACAGTCATGACGACCGGATCATCCCATAGCTGTCCAGGCGGGCGGCTGCCTCGGGTCTGTGGCGGCTGCCGGGGTCCGCGGATGGGTTCGGCGGCCTGCGGCGGCTGCCTCGGGTCTGTGGCGGCTGCCGGGTCCGCGGATGGGTTCGGCGGCCAGCGGGCGGCTGCCTCGGGTCTGTGGCGGCTGCCGGGGTCCGCGGATGGCGTACGGTGGGCCTGCGAGCCGCTGCCTCGTGTGCACGGCGGCCTGGCCGGGTCAGCCGCCGCCCAGGGCGGCCGCTATCGCCTCCTTGACGTCCTCTACCTCCCGCACGTCGGTCAGTGCCCCTGACGCCGGCGCCCCGCCCGCCGTCCGCCGCCCCCGGGATGCCCGGCCGAGCCCGCCGGCACGATGGCCCGCCGGAAGCCCATGCGCTCGGCCTCGGCGAGCCTGCGGGCCACGCCCGGCACCCGCCGCACCTCGCCGGCCAGGCCTACCTCCCCGATGGCCACCACCGAGCCGTGGACGCTCAGGTCGGCGGCGGCGCTGGCCATGGCCAGCGCGACCGCGAGATCAACGGAAGGCTCGGTCAGGCGGACGCCGCCGATCGTCGCGGCGTACACGTCGTGCCTGCCGATCTTGACGTCGGCGCGGCGCTGGAGCACGGCCATCACCATCCCCACCCGGGCGGAGTCCAGGCCGGAGGTGACCCGGCGCGGCGGTCTCCAGCGCGGAGGCCGCCACCAGGGTCTGCACCTCCGCGAGCAGCGGGCGGCGGCCCTCCAGCGTGACCGTCACGCACGTTCCGGGCACCGGCCTGGCGCGCTGCGACACGAACAGCCCGCTCGGATCGGGCAGGCCGATCAGGCCGTACTCGCCGAGCTCGAAGCAGCCCACCTCGTCGGTCGGGCCGAACCGGTTCTTCAGCGCCCGCACCATCCGGAGCTGCGGCGTGCCGGTCGCCCTCGAAGTGAAGGACCACGTCGACCAGGTGCTCCAGGGCCCGCGGGCCGGCGATCGCCCCGTCCTTGGTGACGTGCCCGACCAGCACCGTGGTCAGGGACTGCTGCTTGGCCACGGCCATCAGCGCCGAGGTGACCTCACGGATCTGGGTCACCCCGCCCGGGGTCCCGTCGACGCCGGGCGCGGTGATGGTCTGCACCGAGTCGACGATCAGCAACTGCGGCTGGACGGCTTCCACGTGCGCCAGCAGGGCGGCCAGTTCCGTCTCGGCGGCGAGGTAGAGGCTGGGGCCGACGGCGCCGATCCGGTCCGCGCGCAGCCGCACCTGCGCCGCGGACTCCTCGCCGGTGACGTACAGCACGGGCCCGGACTCGGACGCGAGCGCGCCGGCCTCCAGCAGCGAGCGTGGACTTGCCGACCCCGGGCTCGCCGGCCAGCAGCACCACCGCGCCCGGCACCAGCCCGCCGCCCAGGACCCGGTCCAGTTCGTCCAGCCCGGTCGGGCCGGACGCTGGCCGCCCGGGAGTCAACCTCGGTGATGGGAACGGCCGGGGTCCCGGCCACCGCCGCGGCCTGCATGCCTGCCCGCACGCCGGCCGCGGGCCGGCGCCGGCCCGGCGGTCTCCTCGACCGTTCCCCAGGCCTGGCACCCGCCGCAGCGCCCGGACCACTTCGTGGTCCGCCAGCCGCACTCGGCGCAGCGGTACAGCGAGCCGGTGGATGACTTACCCATGACCCGCACGGTAGCGACGGGGTGCGACACCTGCGAGGGTGCTGGGCAGGGCGGAATGGGATCCATGCCCGGGCCCGGCCGGGCCGCATAAGCTGACCAGGCGGGAGCGCCCCGGGCAGCCGGCAGGGGAAGGAGTCAGGTTGAGCCGCGCCGGCACAGGCGCCCAGGCCCCTCGTCGCGCTGTCCACCGCCTCGGTCTTCCCTGACCGGGCGGCGGACGCGTTCGAGGCCGCGGCACGCCTTGGCTATGACGGGGTCGAGGTCATGGTCTCGGCCGACGCGGTCAGCCAGGACGTCGAGGTGCTCCGGCGGCTGGCGGACTACCACGGCGTCCCGGTGCTGGCCGTGCATGCGCCGTGCCTGCTCATCACCCAGCGGGTGTGGGGGCGCGAGCCCTGGGGCAAGCTGGTCCGGGCCAAGGACATGGCGGAGAAGCTCGGCGCGCGGGTCGTGGTGGTGCATCCCCCGTTCCGCTGGCAGCGCGACTACGCGCGGGATTTCGGGCCGGGCCTGGAGCGGATGGCGAGGAGACCGACGTCATATTCGCGGTGGAGAACATGTACCCGCTGCGGGCCGGCGGCGCGGAGGTGGCGGCGTACGCGCCGCACTGGAACCCCGTCCTGATGGACGCGCCGCACGTCACCCTGGACCTGTCGCACACGGCCGCGTCGGGGTCGGACGCGCTGGCCATGGCCGAGGACCTGGGCGGAAGGCTGGCGCACGTGCACATGGCCGACGGCACCGGCGTCACCAACCGGGACGAGCACCTCGTGCCCGGCCGCGGCGCCCAGCCCTGCGCGCCGCTGCTGGAGAAACTGCGGCTGACGGGTACTCCGGCATCGTCGTGCTCGAGGTCAACACCCGCCGTGCGGTCTCGCGTGAGGCCAGGCTGGCCGACCTGACCGAGGCCCTGGAGTTCACCCGCACCCACCTCGGCGCCGCGGCCGCGGCCGGGACGGGCAGCGCTCCCGGCGGGCCGGGGACGCGCCCAGGCCGCGGGGCGGCGCCGCCGCGCCAGGGGCGGCGGGCAGCCGGGCGGCGGCCAGGTCGGCGGCCGGGAGCGGATCCGGTCGGCTCGCGCGGATCGGCGTTACGGCGAAGCTGGCGCAGGCCAGCGGCCGATGACCCGGCATCGCGGCCTGGTGCCACACGGCTGGACACGCGCGGGATCGGTGTTATCAGCGTGATCGTAACCCTCCGCATACCAGGATGGATCTGGCTACTGCCCAGGTCATGGCGACAGGATCCGTGATATGTCGGGCGGATGGGCCGATGGAGGTCCCGCCGGCCAAGGTCGATGAGCTGCTGGCCCCTGGACGGCCGGTCCCGGAACGAGGCATCCTGCGGATCATGACGCAACGTCGCATCCGCCCAGCACGGGACGCTGATCACCGTCGCGCCCACCGGTGCCGAGTCGCAGAAGTCCGCCGTCCCCGCGCTCCCGGTCACCCTGGACGAGCTGGTCACCACGGCCAAGGAATGCCAGGCGGCCGGTGCGGCCGTCATCCACGTGCACATCCGCGACGGTCAGGCGCAGCCGACCCTGGACCTGGCCCGGCTCACCGACACGGTCGCCGCGCTGCGGGAGAGCACCGACCTGATCGTGCAGCTGTCCACCGGCGGCGCGGTCACCGACGGTTTCGAGGCCAGGCTCGCGGTCCTCGACGCGGCGCCCGACGCCTGCTCGCTCACCTGCGGCACGGTCAACTTCGGCGACGAGGTGTTCAGCAACCCGTGGCCCGTTCATCCGCGACCTCTACGCGCTGACCAAGGAACGCGGGCGTGGTGCCCGAGTTCGAGCTCTTCGACCTCGGCCACATCGCGACGCTGCACCGGCTGCTCGGCGATCTGGCGCCCCGCACGGCGGCCACGTCCACTGTGACCTGGTGATGGGCGTCCCCGGCGGCATGCCGGGCAACGCCGCCACGCTGGTCCAGGCGGTCTCGGCGCTGCCCGGCCGGGGCGACCTGGTCCGCGACCGGGATCGGCCGGACGTCGCTGCCGGTCATGTTCGCGGCGCTGTCGGCCGGCGGCCACCTGCGGGTCGGGAATGGAGGACACGGTCAGCTTCGCGCGCGGCCGGCCGGTCACCGGCAACGCCGAGCTCGTCGAGCGGGCGGCGACCCTGGCGGAGCTGGCGCAGCGCCCGCCGCATGCGGCCGGAGCAGGCCCGCGCCCTGCTGGGGGTGAACGGCCGTCGCTGAGACCCAGTGATCCTGGCCGAGGTGATCCGGTCGGGCTTCGCCGAATCATGGCACCGGGGTTCCGTGGTGGTGCTCGGTCCCGATGGCCAGGCAGTGCTCCGCGCGGGCGAGACGAGGGCCGCCGCGTTCCCCCGTTCGGCAAACAAGCCGATGCAGGCCGCCGGGATGCTGCAGCGCCGGGCTGGACCTGGACGGCAAGCTGCTCGCGCTCGCCGCCGCCAGCCATTCCGGCGAGGCCTTCCACGTAACCGGGGTGCGCGAGATCCTGGCCGGCGCCGGGCTGGGCGAGGACGCCCTGCGCTGCCCGCCCGCGCTGCCGCTCGACGAGCGGGCGCTGCGGCGGATCCTGCGCGAGGGCGGTGACGAGGACCGGGTCCACATGAACTGCTCCGGCAAGCACGCGGCCATGCTGGCCGCCTGCGCCGCCGCGGGCTGGCCGACCGGCAGTTACCTGGACCCGGATCATCCGCTGCAGCGGGAGATCAGGCGCACGGTGGAGGACCTGTCGGGGGAGCCGGTCGGGCGCCACCGGCATCGACGGCTGCGGGGCGCCGCTGTTCGCGCTGTCCCTGACCGGCCTGGCCCGCGCCTTCAGCACGATGGTGCGGGCGGAGCCGGGGTCAGCGGCGCGCCGGGTGGCCGACGCCATGCGCGCGTACCCCGAGTGGACTTCGGGCACGAATCGCCCCGAAAGAGCGCTGATGGAGGCGGTCCCGGGGCTGCTGGTGAAGTCGGGAGCCGAGGGGGTCGTGGCGTTCGCCCTGCCCGATGGGCACGCGGCCGCTGTCAAGATCGACGATGGCGCTCCGCGCGCTCTGCCGGCGCTGGCCGTCGCCCTGTTGCGCCGACTCGGCGCGGACACCGCGTACGGGGCCGATGGCGCGGCGCTGGACCAGATAGCCACCGTCCCGGTGCTCGGGGGCGGGCGGGCTGTTGGGCATATCCGCGCGGTGCTGCCCCTGCTGAGCGGCCGGCCCGGCCGGAGCCGGGTCAGGGACGTTTCGACGCCGCCCGGTTGACAAAGAGTGGAATCGGCGGACGGCCACACACGCGGCGGCAGGCCGCTGGGCACCGCCGTCCGCCGGCGCACGGCGCACGTCCCAGTGCTTGCTGGGCAGCGGCACTCAGGGCGCGCGCAGCATTAATTGCGCTGGTGGTGGCCTATTGAGGGTGCTTGCCGGTGTGCTTGCAATTGCAAGCACCTTGTGATTAACTGAGGAGGTGGGTCCCGTCAACGTCGGCTCCATCGGGGAGTACATCCGCCAGCAGCGTGAGCAGGCGAAGATCTCGCTTCGCCAGCTCGCGTCGGCGGCGGGCGTCTCCAACCCCTATCTCAGCCAGATCGAGCGGGGGCTTGCGCAGGCCCAGCGCCGAGATCCTGCAGCAGATCGCCAAGGGGTTGCGCATCTCCGCCGAGGCACTTTACGTGCAGGCGGGGATCCTGGAGGACCGGCGGCCCGACTCGGGCGTGCGGGCAGCGGTGCTCGCCGACCCCGAACTCGCTGAGCGGCAGAAGCAAGTGCTGCTGGAGATCTACGAGTCGTTCCGCCGGGAAACCGCGCTGAACGGGCAGGATCCCGGCGCGGCGGCCGCCGACGGCGAGGCGGCAGTCCCGGACCCCGGCCTGCACGCTGCAGGCACCAGCCCCGAGGGCGTGGGCCTGGAGGGCGTGGGCCTGGAGGGCGCGGGGCTGGAGGGCGTGGGGCTGGAGAGCATGGGCGCGGCGGGCGCGGGCGCGGAGGGCGGTGCAGGCGTGAGCGTCGGCCCGGGGAGCGCCGGCGACGAGCCCGACGGGACCGGCCAGAAGAGCTCCGGCGCGAAAGCACCGGCGCACCACCCAAGAAGGCCTGCCCGTTCAGGCCAGGGAGAGTGAGATCAGTAATGAATCGCACCATTGATGTCCGGACCGAGATGCGCAAGCTTGCCGAAAGCAAGCCCGTGCACGCCGCGGCAGGAGCCGGCGTGCTCGCCTCGGAAACGCTGAGGGAGCTGACCGCCTGGCTCACCAAGATGCGCAACGAGGCCTCGGTGGGCACGCTGTCCACCCGCGCGAACGAATACGTCAGCACGGCCCGCACGCGGGCATCGGCCGAGTACGACAAGCTGGCCAAGCGCGGCCAGAAGGCCCTCAACGGGCGCAGCACCGGCCCGGGCAAGAGCGCGCTCAACGGCACGCCAAGCCACCAGAGCCGCTCGCGGTCCAGCAAGTCCTGACTCTCGGGTCGGCCCCGGGGGATCCCGCCAGGCGGCTCCCCCGGGGGCCGGGCCCGCAGCCGCGGCCATCGTTATCGGCGCTGGACCGACCGGGGCGACAGCCCCGGTCGCTGGCTCTCGGCCCATATAGTGCCCGGACCAGATAATCTAGAGGCGTGTTCTCCGCCGGAGTTATGACCCCGCTCGCCTGGTTCTTCGAGGCGCTCTGGCTGGCGGCCCTGGTCGTCGAGCTGTGGGCCTTCGTCGACGCCATCCGCCGGCCCACCCCCGCGTTTCCCGCGGCCGGCAAGCAGACCAAGCCACTTTGGCTGATCATTCTCGGCGTGGCCAGCGTCATTGGCCTGGCCAGCGTCGCCTATAGCGCGTCGCCACTGTCGATCTTCCCGATCGTTGCCTTCGTCGCGGCCGCCATCTACCTCGCCGACGTGCGGCCCAAGGTCAGGGAGTTCAAGAGCAGCGGCGGAACGAGCTCCGGGCCCTACGGCCCCTGGTAGGAGTGGCGCGCCATCCCGGGATGCCCACCGGGACGTGGGCAGTAGGCTGCCGTCATGAGCGAGGACTCCTGGCGGACCCACCGGCTTGAACTCGACGACCAGACGCTGCGGGACTGGGACGCGGCCGTGCTCGCGGCCGGACCCGACGGCATCGTCCTGGACAAGTCGGCCTTCTACCCGGGCGGCGGCGGCCAGCCTCCCGACCACGGCGTGCTGCTGTGGGGCGGGGTTCAGACCCGCATCATGGACGTCAGGAAGGGCGACGACCTCTACCTGATCCCGGCCGAAGGGGACCCGCTGCCCCCCGTGGGGACCGCGGTGCGCGGGGCCATCGAGGATGAGCGCCGGACCGCGCTGATGCGCACCCACTCCGGCCTGCACGTGCTCTGCGGGGTGGTGTTCCGGGACTTCGGCGCCCCGGTCACCGGCGGGAACATGGAGCCGCTCTCGGCGCGGATGGATTTCAACCTGCCCGAGGTGCCGGCCGGCTTTCGCGAGGCGGTCGAGGCGGCGTGCAACGCCGAGGTGGCAGCGGACCGGCGGATCGACGTCCGGGTCCTGCCGAGGGACGAGGCGTTCGCCCTGCCCGACATCATCCGCACCGCCACCAACCTGGTCCCGCCCGAGGTCAAGGACGTGCGGATCATCGACATCGTCGGCCTGGACCAGCAGGCGGACGGCGGCACGCACGTCGCCTCCACCCGCCAGGTGGGCCGGATCGAGGTCGTCAAGATCGAGAACAAGGGGAAGGGCTTCCGGCGCCTGCGCATCCGCGTCGCGGACGTCTGAGGGCCCGCCGGGCACCGGCCTGCGTCACCACAGGGGCAGGAGCAGCAGCGCCACCGGAACCGCGACCAGCACGGCGGCGGTGGACCAGATCAGGGCGAGCACCGGGGCGGGCAGCCGCGGGGCCGGCGTCAGCAGGCGGGTGACCCGGGCCACGGTCTCCCCGTCCGCCGCGGGGACGGCGGCGAGGGCGCCCGACGGCGCGTGGCCCGCCCCGGAAGCGCCCACCCGGAGCAGCGCGGTCGCCAGCTCCCGGGCCGGCCGGTGCCGCAGCGCACGGTCGTCGGCGAGCATCTCCACCAGCAGCGCCACCGTGGCGTGCGCCCGCCGGACCAGGCAGGAGCGGGGGAAGGCCTGGCCCAGGGCGCTGAATGGGAGCAGCACCAGGTCGTGCCGGGCGCGGACGTGTGCCCGCTCGTGGGCCAGGACCGCCGCGAGTTCCGGCGCGTCGAGCAGGGCCAGGGTTCCCGCGCTGATGACGATCCGGGAGCGGAAACCGGGCACGCAGTACGCCGCCGCGGCCGGGCTGTCCACCACGAGCGCTCCGGGCACCTTGGGGTCGCCGTGGGCGAGCAGGCTGAGCAGGACGCGGTGCCGCCGCCGGGCGAGCAGGACGGTGGTAGAAGCCGCCAGCAGCACCCAGCAGAGCAGGATCAGCAGGGCGGCGCCCGCCATCAGGAAGGCGAGCCGGGCCAGTGCGATCAGGGTGGCGGCGGTGGACCCGAGCGCGGCGTCACGCAAGGCCTGGGCCGCCCCGGCCAGCACGCCCCCCACGACCCCCCAGCGCGCGCGCACCGCCACCAGCCCGGCCAGCGCCCCCACCGCGGCCAGGCCCCAGCTGAGCCCGAGCGCCTGCCAGAGCAGGATGGCCGCCGCCGGCGACCGGTAGGGCCAGCGGGCGGACGCCAGCGCGGCGGCGGCGGGAACGGTGCCGACGGCGACAGCGGCAAGAAGCAGGACAGGCTGAAACACAGGCGGTCAGTCCCGGGCGGTTTCCCCAAGCGATTCCAGTGCCTTGCGCAGCACCTTCGCCTCGGCGTCGGACACGCGGCGAGCGAAACTAGCGAGCGCAGCGGACCTGTCACCGGTCTGATCGAGCGCGTACATCATCAGCTCGGTGACGTAGGCTTCCCGGTCCGCGGCAGCACAGTAGCGCCAGGCACGGCCGTCACGCTGGCGCTTAGCGAAACCCTTCTTCGCCAGCCGGTCCAGGACCGTCATCACCGTGGTGTGAGCAAGATCGCGGTCGGTGAGGCGCGCCCCCACCTGACGCACGGTTAGTGGCTCGGCGCTCTCCCAGAGCACGTCCATGATGGCCCGTTCGAGTTCGCCTAGTCGCTTCACGACGTCACTCTATCCCGGGACGGCCGCAGGAGCATCAGCCGCCTCCGCCGGTTCTACAGCGTGATCCATCCGGTGAGGGCGTCCACGCCGGCCTCGGTATGGCAGTGCATACGGAACTGGCCGGAGGGGATGGGCTGGATCGAGAAGCAGCCGATCTCGTCGGTGGCGCGCGCCGTCTCGGCCCCCCCGCGCGGCTGGATCTTGATCGTCGCGGGCTGGGCCGGGATGATCTGGCCGAGCAGCGAGTCCTGGGCCACCTCGAGTTCGATGGTCAGATGCGCCGAGGTGAACGTGAGGGCCCGGATGGACGCCGCCTCGGCCCGCAGGCTCAGCTCCAGGCCGGAGTCAACGGTGGAGTCGTAGGTGAGCTGCGCGAGTTCGGCGTCGATGTTGTGCCAGGCGAAGGCGTTCTTCCCGGCCTCGATGAATTCGGGGGGGACGGCGCGCTCGGCACGCAGAGCCTGCTGCAGCGCAGCCAGGACTTCCTCGTCGTCCCAGCCTTTAGTCACCTTGCTCACCCCTTGGCTCCTTAACCTCGATATCGTCCCCCGCCTGATCGCCGAGAACGGCGGCCAGGTGCGGTGAACGGCGCAACCGTTCCAGGCAGCGGGCCCGGGTCGGGCCGATGCTGCCCACCGCCATGCCCAATCTCGCGCTGATCTCCGCGTAGGCGGGCGACGGATCGCTCATCAGCATTGACAGCAGTTCCCGGCAGGGCTGCGGCAGCTCAGCGAACGCGGCCCGGAGCGCGGCGTCGCGCTCCGCCACGATGATCTCTTGCTCGATCATCGTGGCTGACGGGTCGGGCGGCATCTGATCGTCCGGGGGCAGGCCCTCGTGGTCATACCGCCGCCCTGCCCGCAGAATCCGCAAACATTCACGTCTGGTCGTGGTCGCCAGCCAGCCGGGCAGCGCCGCTGGCTCGCGGAGCTTCCCGATCTGCTCGACCAGCAGCAGCCAGACGCTCTGACCTACGTCGTCAATGTCCTGGCGGCTCAGCTGGTAGCGGACGCAGATGGACCACACCAGCGGGGCATACCGCTCGACCAGCTCGTTCCACGCCTCCTGGTCGCCGTCGCCCACGCGGGCGACGAGGGCAATGACCGACGGGTCGTCGCGCATGGCGTGTCCTCTCCGGGCCGGCGCGCCCAGCCGGGCCGCGCCGTTCACGCGGTCTTCCTCACATCCTCCTGTACGGCTAGCGGGCAGGCTCCAGCGCACGTTGCCGCAACCTATAAAGACGGAGCGAGCCGCCGCCGTCCTGATACACCCGGCGGCGAAGAATTTTCCGCGTCCGCCTGCCCGCCGCGGTCAGCGGCGGCGCACGACGAGTATGGCGGAATCGACCCTGGGCGCCGGCCGGAAGGCGCGGCGCGGCAGCGAGCGCCCCACCTGCAACCGCCACCGGCTCCGCCAGCGGCCCGGGTCAGCCGTCCGCCCGCTGGTGTACCGCCGGACGACGGCCCGCTGCAGCACCAGGTCGGCGGCGGTCAGCTGCGAGGACGGCGCCAGCAGCTGCCGCAGCAGCGGGCTGGTGATCGCATACGGCGGGCTGGCGACAACGCGGAACGGGCGGCGGGGCAGCCGCAGCGACAGGGCATCGGCCTGCACCACGGTCACCGGCAGCCCGGCGAACCGCCGGCACAGATGGCGGACGCGAGCGGGGTGCAATTCGACGGCGATGACGCGGGCGCCCCGCTCGACCAGCTCCGCGGTCAGCGCCCCGTGGCCGGCGCCGATATCGAGCACGAGCTCGCCGGGCCGCACCGCGGCGTCAGCCACGATCCGCGCGGCCCATTCGTCAGTGAGCGGATGCCAGCCCCACGCCCGCCGCGACCGCACGGAGGCGGACATGGCGGACCATGTTCAGGAAGAAGGCCATGAGGCGACCGTAGGCGGGCCGGTTCACCGGCCGCAAACGGATTTCCGTGCCCGCCGGACCCGATGAGTTTGGCGGTACCAGGCGGTCAGTCCGGGTATGGGAGGGGCCCGTCATCTTTCACCGAAAGGATGTACGTCATGTCAGTCGAGCTCAACGCCTACCTGTTCTTCCCCGGCAACGCCGAGCAGGCCATCGCCTTCTACCAGCAGGTCTTCGGCGGAGAGGTCACCATCACCCGCGTTGGTGATGTCGATCCGACCGCCGCTCCCGAGCAGAAGAATCTGGTGATCAACGCTCAGCTCATCGGCGGTGACATCACCCTGCGGGCGAGCGACCGCCAGGACACGAGCACCGACCCGCAGACCCGCATCGAACTGTCGCTGATCGGCACCGACGACGCCCGGCTGCGGGCGCTGTTCGACGGCCTGGCCGACGGCGGCACCGTCCGGGCCAAGCTGGAGAAGCAGTTCTGGGGCGACGTCTTCGGCGCCGTCACCGACAAGTACGGCATCGGCTGGCAGATCAACATCGGCACCGCCGGCGCCTGACGCCGTCATCTGGGGGTCTTCGCACCGGCGTGCGCGCTTCCGGGCGGAGTCTTGCCGTCCCCGGGTTAAGGCTCGTCCACGGTGCCAAACCCACCGCCACTCGCCGCCACGGCTGGGTGATGGTCTTAGCTGGCGAGCCCGGCGGGTGGATGGGTGAGGTCGGCGAGGGCGAGGGCCAGGTGCAGTTTCAGGCGGTCTTCGCCCCGGCGCAGGTCCAGCGGTATCAGTTCGGCCGCGCGTGCCAGGCGCCAGTACAGCGTCGTCCGGTGGATGTGCAGCTGCGCGGCGGCCTGCTGGGCCTGGCCCGCGCACTCGAGGTAACACCGCATGGTCTGCCGGTATGTCCTGGCCCGCTGGTCCAGCAGCGCGCTGACGCCCGGGCAGATCCGCTCGGGTGCCGACGGGTCCCGGTACAGGTGCTGGAACGCCGCGTAGACGCCGAGGCTCGCCCAGTCGGCGGCCCGCCCGAACCGCGGGACGCGCGCCGCCACGTGGGCTGCGTACCGAGCGTCACCCAGGCTGGCGTGCGCGTCGGCCAGCGCCGCGATGCCGCCGCAGGTACCCACGGCCAGCGGCGGCCCGGGCAGCGCCCGGACCGCCCGGTGCAGCTCGGCCAGCGCGCCGGTGGTTGTGATCGTTACCAGTTCGCCCTCGCCTGGGCTGGCCAGTACCAGGGTGCCCGGCGCCGCCCGCCGGCGCAGGTTTCCCGCCGTCCGGCGCAGGTTTCCTGCCGCCCGGCCCGGGCCTGGTGCGGGCGCTGCCCGGCCGGCCGCGGGCGCCCGGCCGGCCGCGGGCCGGATCACGGCCAGCACGTAGGGCCGCGCGCCGGTCAGCGCCGCCTGCCCGGCCAGCATGGCCGCGGCCTCCTGGCGGACCTGCTCCTGCGGGTGGAACAGCCCGTCGGCCAGGTCGCTCAGCACGGCGAACTGGCCGTCGGTCTCGATGGCCCGCTGCGCCAGCAGGTGGGCCGCCTGCGCCGCGGCCGCCTTGGCCTGCCTGATCTGCTCCTCGGTCAGCGCGGGCTCGTCGATGAGCCACAGGAACCCGAGCAGCTGATCATCGGCTCGCAGCGGCAGGCAGAGGCGGGGCAGGGTGGCCAGCCGCGGGTCGCCGGGGATGGACACCGGCTCACGGGCGGAGAACACCCCAAGCTCGGTCAGCCTGCGGCGCAGCCGGGCGCTGGTGCCGCGCTGCAGGACCGCCTCCACCCGGCTGCGGTCCAGCCGTCCGGTCTGCGCGGTGGTGGCCAGTGGGCGCAGCGCGGCATCGTCGATGATCACCGACCGGCGCAGGTCCCTGGCCAGCTGCTCGGCGACGTACTGCAGGTGCTGCTCGAACACGCTCGTTGTCATTCCCTGCGGCCCTGCGGCCGATGCGGGCAGGTTCCTACATCTGTCGAATCCAGCCCTGCCAAAAATCTGTCAGCTGTCGCAGCCGCGCTGGGCACCGCCCGTGGCAGTTTGAAGAAGGGTGTTACCGCCAGGGAGGGAGGCAGCCGGTGTCTGCTGGCACACAGGCCGTGCTCGCGCCGACGCTCGAGGGCCGGTATTACACCGACCCGGCCGTCCTGGCCGCCGAGTGCGAACTGATCTTCGAGCGGCAGTGGTATTACGTGGGCCGGGCCGACGAGATCGCCGCGCCTGGCCGGTTCATCCGGCGCCGGGTCGGGCGCGAAACCGTGCTGCTGGTCCGCGGCAAGGACCAGGTGATCCGGGGCTTTCTCAACGTGTGCCGGCACCGCGGCGCACAGCTGTGCCTAACGGATGCCGGGGACACCGGCAACGCGATCCACTGCCCTTACCACAACTGGATCTACGGCCTGGACGGTGGGCTGATCACCGCGCCGAACTGGCGGGCGATGGCCGATATCGACAAGGGGGGCTACGGCCTGCACCCGGTGCGGGCGCAGGTCTGGGAGGGCCTGATCTGGGTGTGCGTGGACGGCGACCCCGGCCCGCTGGAAGACCATGTGCGCCTGCAGATCGAGTCCCGGCTGGGCGGCTACGGCAAGCTGGAGCGGTACCGGATCGGCGAGCTGGCGGTTGGCGGCCGGGCCGAGTACGACGTGGCGGCGAACTGGAAGCTGATCTACGAGAACTTCCAGGAGTGTTACCACTGCAACCACATCCACCCCGAACTGGTCCAGACGATCCCGCAGTTCCGGTCCCCGGCCATGGGAACCGGCGGCTACGACACCGACGGCTACCCGATCGCCCCCGGCCGGGCGTCGTTCTCGCTGACCGGGCAGACCGTGCTGCCCCGGCTGCCCGGCCTGCTGCCCGCCGATGACGGGCGGTTCTACGGCATGGTGCTGCGCCCGAACTGCTTCCTGTCGCTGAACAGCGACCACGTGATCGTGCACAGGTTCGAGCCGGTCGCCGCCGACCGGACGCGGGCGGTATGCGAGTGGCTGTTCCCGGCGGGCACGCTGGCCGAGGGCCGGTACGACGTCGGCGACGCGGTCGCCTTGTTCGCGAAGGTCAACGAGCAGGACTTCGCCGCCGCGCAGTGGTGCCAGCCCAACATGAGCTCACGCGCCTACCGCCGCGGCGGCGTGCTGGTGCCCAGCGAGGCTTTGGTGATCTCGCAGTACTACGCGTGGTATCGCGCCCTGATGGGCATCACCGCCGATGGACGCTCGCCGGGCGGCGACCCGGTGCGCCTCCATCCAGCCGGCTGATTGCGGGGAGCACGTATGGCACAGCAGTACCGGGTGATCGTCATCGGCTGCGGGGCCGTCGGCGCCGCCACTGCCTACTGGCTGAGCCGCCGGCTGGGCGGCGGCGTGCTGGCGCTCGAGCAGTACCCGCATGGGCACTCCCGCGGGGCGTCGGAGGATCATTCCCGGGTGATCCGGCACGCCTACAGCCGGCCCGAGTACACGGCGCTGACCCCGGCCGCCTACCAGAGCTGGAACGTAACCGAGCGGGGTACCGGGCTGCAGCTCGTGTACCGGACGGGCGGGCTGATCCTCGCCGAGGACGGCAGCGCCGGCGCGGCGTATGTGGCCGCGGCCGCCGACGCGATGGACGCGGCGAACCTGCCGTTCGAGCAGCTCACCGGCACCGAGGTGATGCAACGCTGGCCGCAGTGGCGGCTCGGCAGGGAGCACATCGCCCTGCATGACCCCGAATCGGGCATCCTTGACATCCGCCGGGCCACGGCCGCGCACATTGCGCTGGCCCGCGACCGCGGCGCGACGATCCTGGCCAACACCGAAGTCACCGCGATCGCCGAATCGGCCGGCGGCGTGACGGTCACGGCGGCCGGGCAAGAGTACCTGGCCGGGCGGGTGGTGCTGGCCGGCGGCGCCTGGAATCCGGTCCTGCTGGCCATGCTGGGCGCCCAGCTGCCGATCACGCTCACCGAAGAGCAGGTCACCTACTTCGCCACGCCGAAGGTCGCCGAGTTTACGCCCGACCGGTTTGGCGTCTACGGCTACCTCGCAGACGACGGCTTGTACTACGGCTTCCCGGTCTACGGCGAGGTCGCTACCAAGATCGGCATCGACGGTGCCGGGCCCGTGGTCACCCCGCAGACCCGGACCTTCACCCCGGACGAGGCGCGGGTGCGCCGGGTACTCGCGTTCCTGGAACGCTACCTGCCCGCCGCCGCGGGGCCAGAGCTGTACACCCGTACCTGCTGCTACGACTTCCCACCCGACCGGGACTTCATCGCCGACTACGTGCCCGGGTCGCAGCGCGTGCTGGTCTGCGCAGGCGCGGGGCACGCGGGCAAGTTCGCCGCGCTGCTCGGCCGGATTCTCACCGAACTCGCACTCGACGGCTCCAGCCGGTTCCCCGTCAGCGCCTTCAGCGCCACGCGCCCGGCGCTCACCGGCGCCGCAGCAGCACCCACCCGCGTCAACTCGATGTGAGCGCGGCGCTCGCGCCAGCGACGAGCGGCCAGCCGTACGGGCTGGGTACGCCGCCAGCTTCGGGACCACCACCTTCCGCTTCGTGTCGGCGCACTTCACCGCGCCGCCCCTGGACTGCACCGGGGTCACCGCCGCCAACGGCGCGTGGTCCGCGCACTGGGTCGGGCTGGACGGCTTCAGGTCCACCACGGTCGAGCAGACCGGCCTGCTCGCGGGGTGCAACGGCACCACGCCGGAATATGCGCCGTTCTGGGAGATGTTCCCGAACGCGCCGGGCTACCCGAGCATCACCGTCAATCCCGGCGACACGATCAGCGTGTCCGTGTACTACAACCGGTCCACCCGCAAGTTCTCGCTGACCTTCTCCGACACGACCAACGGCCAGAAGTTCACCCGCACCAGGGCCTGCCCGGCCGGCGCCACCTGCCGGCGCAACAGCGCCGAGGCGATCAGCGAGGCACCGTTCGACGCCACCACCTCCTCCGTCCTGCCGCTGGCCGGCTTCGGGACCGCCAGCTTCACCAATGCCTCCATCACCAACACCACCGGCACGCACCGCGGCGGACTGCAGTCCTCGTTCTGGAACACCTACCGGATCACCCAGGCGGCCGGCAGCGGCACCAACTTCACCATCACCGGAGACGCGATCCCCGAGGGAACCGTCCTCGACACCCCGAGTCCCCTGTCCCAGAAGGTCAGCTTCACCGACCAGTGGGCGACAGCCAACGGCTGAGCAGGACAGACGGTGGCCGGGCCCATGGGCCCGCCACCTTGCTGTGGGCAGCTCCCGGTCGGCTGGTCCCATGGAAGGCTGGAACCGGTCAACCGCCCGGCAGCGGCGCGGTCACGGCGTCGGGACGCTGCTCGGGTGCAGGCCGGGAATCAGCCGGCCTTTGCCGCCAACCGCCCCGGTCAGCAGCTGTCCGAACCGGGAAGACCGCGACCACGATCGGGTCGGCCCAATTCCGGCGACGGCGCGGCAACCCGACAGCTGGATCCGGACCGCAGGGAACTCACGCCCTCCTGACGCGAACACCAGCCGGGACATCCCACCGAAGTCGGCTGGGCACTGCAGTCCCCGCGGCATGCGCGGGAGAGCGCAGAGCGCGGCGGCCAGGGCGCGAACCTGGGCCGCGTCCGTGATCGTGATGCCGCGCGGGATCTGACCGAGGTGGCTCGCGGGCACGCTGGCCACGACCCGGTCCACCTTCTGGGCGGCCGCACAGAGCGGCACGCCCGCCGGCGCACCCGCAACGGCAGCCGGCCCCGTGGCGTGGCCGGTGCCCGCCGAGGCCGGGTGCCCCGCACCGCCGGCCGCTGTGCTGCCACACGCGGCCAGCACGGCCACAGCGCTGACGGCGATCACGGCCAGCACCCACTGCACGCCCGCGTCCAGCGGCCCGCTCCGCCTGCCAGCCGTATCCGCCGGCTTGCCATGACTCGCCATCGCAGCCTTCCTTCTCTGTCACCCATCTGCCGGGGTTGGTGCGCTCCGGTCACCTACGGTCTGCCTCCCCCGGTCAGATGCCAGCGGGCGGCATTCCGGGGAGCCGGTCCGGCCTCGCCGCCCGGCCCCGGCTGCAAGATTGGACGGGCCACGGCCCGCCACGGTTCCCCTTCGCGCCGGTCAATCGCACAGAAGTGGTTCATCCGCGCACACCGCGGCACGGACGGTGGCAGCGAGCGAGCCGCGCCCGGCCGGCGGAGTCCGGCACGCCGTGGATAGGGCCATACTCGTTGACGATGAGGCCAGCTATCGTGATAAGCCACAAGCCATGAGGATCACCCTGGAGACCGGCGACATCACCGCGCAGCGGGTCGACGCGGTCGTCAACGCGGCGAACTCGTCCCTGCTCGGCGGCGGCGGGGTGGACGGGGCGATCCACCGCCGCGGCGGCCCGGCCATCCTCGCGGCCTGCCGCGAGCTGCGGGCCTCCCACTATGGGCGTGGCCTGCCGGCCGGCCAGGCGGTGGCGACCACGGCGGGCGAGCTACTGGCGCGCTGGGTGATCCACACCGTCGGCCCGGTGTACTCCGCCAGCGAGGACCGCTCGGCCGTGCTCGCGTCCTGTTACGCCGAATCGCTACGGGTCGCGGACGAGCTCGGGGCCGAGACGGTGGCCTTCCCCGCGGTCTCGGCGGGAATCTACGGGTGGCCGCACGAGGACGCCGCGCGGATCGCGCTGACCACCGTGAGCCAGGCATCGTGCCGGGTCGCGGAGGCCCGGTTCGTGCTGTTCACACCGGACATGCACGCGATCTTCGCCCGGGTGCACGCCGGGCTGAAGCCGTCCTGACCGCCCCGGCCCGGTGGCCGCCGCCGCCGGGCGTGCCGCCGCCGGTGGCAGACTGGGGACGAGCACGATTCGGCCTGGGAGGACAGGTGCCGGCATCATCATCGCCACGCTTCCGCAGCATCCTGGATCAGTTCATCCCCTACAAGCCGGGCGGGCGGGTGGAAAGGCCTGACGGCCGCGCCTTCAAGCTGTCATCCAACGAGTCCCCGTACGGCCCGCTCCCCTCGGTGGTGCAGGTCATCACGGAGGCATCCGCGGACGTCAACCGGTACCCGGACAACGGGGCGGTCGCGCTGACCGAGGCGATCGCGCGGCGCTACAGCGTCCCGCCCGCGCACATCGCGGTGGGATGCGGCTCGGTGGGCGTCACCCAGCAACTGCTGCAGGCCGTCGCCGAGCCGGGCGGTGAGGTGCTGTACGCGTGGCGCTCGTTCGAGGCCTACCCGCGGCTGGTCCAGCTGGCCGGCGCGGCCGAGCTGCTGGTGCCGCTCCGGGACGAGACGCACGACCTGGACGAGATGGCGGCCGCGATCACCCCTCGGACCAGGGTGATCTTCGTCTGCAACCCGAACAACCCGACCGGGACGGTGGTGCACCGCGCGGAGCTCGAGGACTTTCTCGACCGGGTGCCGCCGGACTGCCTGGTGGTGCTGGATGAGGCCTACGCCGAGTATGTCCGCGACCCGGACGCGCCCGACGGCCTGGAGCTGTACCGTGACCGCCCGAACCTCGCGGTCCTGCGCACCTTCTCCAAGGCGTATGGGCTGGCCGGGCTGCGGGTCGGCTTCCTGGTCGGCCACGAGCCGGTCGCCGAGGCCGCGCGCAAGACGCTGCTGCCGTTCTCGGTCAACACGGTCGCCCAGGCGGCGGCGATCGCCTCGCTGGCCGCCGAGCCCGAGCTGCTGGCCCGGGTGGACCAGGTGGTGAAGGAGCGGGCCCGGGTCCGCGACGAGCTGCTGGCCCAGGGCTGGTCGGTGCCGCCCACCGAGGCCAACTTCGTCTGGCTGCGGCTGAACGAGGACACCGAGGACTTGGCGGCCAGCTGTGCCCGCGACGGGATTGGAATCCGGCCGTTCGCCGGTGAGGGCGCCCGGATCTCGATCGGCGACGAGCAGGACAACGAGGCGTTCCTGGCCGCCGCCCGCGCCTACCCCCGTCGCCACTAGGCCGTGTCTGCGAGACACGGCCTAGGGCCAATGCCCGCCCGAAACCCCGCGATAGCTGCCTAACGATGGCCGCGCCGGCTCCCCTGCCCAAGAGGCCCCGGCAATAGGACTGCTGGGCTCGCGGGTCCCCGCACCCCGCCCGGCGGCGTGGGGCTTGCCATCCGGGCGCGGATGACCCGCTCCGCGTCGTGCCGCAGGTGCGCCAGAGGGCAGGGTCGGCGCCCTATTGCCGGGGCCTCTACTGGGACGGGCGGTGGGCTAACTTCTCGGTGATGATGCGGTAGAACTGGCGCGGGCGCCCCGGCTGCGGGGTCCGGGCCGGCGGCAGCGGCCAGGCCAGGCCCTCCTCGACCAGGGTGTGGAGGAGCCGGCGGGCGGTCCGGGGGGTGACGCCGAGCAGCCGCCCGGCGGTCTCCGCGTCGACCACGTGCGCGCCGTCGTCGTCGGGAAGCTTCTCGGCGAGCCGGGACAGGGTGTCCAGGCCCTTTGGCTTGCCCGCCGGGGCCGTGGCGGGCGCGCGCGGCGCCGGGACCAGCGCGTAGCCCTCGCGGTCCAGGGCGAAGCCCCGGGCGCCCGGGGCGGCGTGAGAGCGGGCGAGAGCGGCCCGTGCGTGCGCCTCCGCTTCGTGGGCGGTCCGGCCCAGGCCCACGCCCACCTCGACCGCGATGCCCAGTTCGCTGCGCGCGCGGTCGGAGAACGGCGGCACCCGGAACCCGTCGGTCGCCCCGGACAGCGACCCGCGGGTCGCCGTGACCAGGAACGTGTGATCCCCCACCGGGCTGACCGCCGCCTGCATCCGCTGGGCTTCCTGCAGCAGGAACCGGTGGACGGTCAGGCGCAGTTCCTCCTGGGAATGCCGGGGGGTGGGGCGGCGCGCCGTCTCGCGGAGGGTCGGCACCTCCACCACCACGGCCGCGAGTTGCGCCTCCTCCAGCCTGCGGTGCGCGCCGAGCAGGGTCGCGGTCCGCAGCGCCGCCCTGATCGCGCTGCCGGTGGGGCGGATGATCATGACGGGTATCCCGGCGGCGGTGAGGCGATCGGCCACCGCCTCCAGGCAGGTGAACGCGACCGAGGTCTGGCTGCGGCGCCAGAGCCGCTCGTGGAACGCGGCCAGGGCGGCGGCGCCAGCGGGATCCTCCCGCACGTGGATGTCCCCGGCCGGGATGCCGAGCTCACCGAAGGCGTCCTCGACGTCGCCGCGGCTCAGCACGTCCACGCTGACCCTGGACAGGTCATGGCGGCCGTCCGCGCGGGCCCGCAGCAGGGCCGCGAACAGGGCGCTGCCGGACAGCGGCACGCAGGTGGCCGGGACGCGCAGGACACCGGCCCGGCGCGCGTACTCGAGGGACACCGGGCAGGCGAAGAGAAAGACATCGATCGCCGGGCCGAGCCGGAGCACCTTGTCCGGGGCCTCCTGCTCGCCGCGGTAGGCGGCGGCCACCAGCCGCCTGGCCGGCCAGGGACCGGTAACGGACAGGGCGTGGCCGGGCGTGGCCGCCCCGGACAGCATGACCCGCTCGACCAGGTCATGCGGCCCGACCACCCCGATCGTGAGCTCGGCCGGGGGCTGCCGCTGCCCGGTCATCCTGGGTCACGGCCCGGTAAGAGCCGGGCGTGCCCCGGCCGCCGCCGGCGCGGCGCGGGCAATAACGGGAGCAGCAGGGCCGGTGCGGTCGCGGTTCCCTGCGGTCCAGGCGGCGGGCTGCCCGCCACGTCAGGCGCTCTCCTCCGCGGATATTTCGGCGCCGAGGGTGGTGAGCCGGCTGGCGATGGCCGCGTGCCCGCGGTCGATCAGGTAACCGGGTGCGACCAGCGTCTCTCCCTCCGCGCCCAGCCCGGCCAGGATCAGCGCCATCCCGGTGCGCAGGTCGTGCGCGATCACCTTGGTCCCCCTGAGCGAGGTCGGGCCGTGCACGATGGCCACGCTGCCGTCCACCTCGACCTCGGCGCCCATCTTGGTGAGCTCACCCGCCAGGGTGAACCGGCCGTCGTAAATGTTCTCGCGGAGGTAGCTGGTGCCGTCCGCGAGGCAGCTGAGCGCCATGATCGGGGACTGCAGGTCGGTGGCGAACCCGGGGTACGGGCTGGTGATCACGTTTATCGGCCGCAGCGGGCGCTCGCGGCGTACCTGGAGGACCGCTCCGTTGGCGGCGAACTCCACCCCCATCTGCTCCAGCTTCCAGCGGGCCACCCCGAAGTGCTCCAGGTTGGCCCCGACCAGGCTCAGCTCGCCGCCGGTGATCGCCGCGGCCATGGCGAACACGCCGGCGTCGATCCGGTCGGCCATCACCGTGTGCTCGGTGGCGGCCAGCTTGCCGACGCCGTGGACGGTGATGAAGCCGGTGCCGCCGCCGCTGATCTGCGCCCCCATCTTGGTCAGGAACGAGATCATGTCGAGCACCTCGGGCTCGGACGCGGTGTTGTCGATCACCGTGGTGCCCGGGGCGAGCGACGCCGCCATGATCAGGTTCTCGGTGCCCGTGTGCGAGGGGGTGTCCAGGTACAGGTGGTCGCCGTGGAGCTTCCCGGCCTTGATGTAGATCTTGTCCCCGGCCTCGTCCACCGTGGCACCGAGCCGGGCGAACCCCCGGTAGTGGAAGTCGAGGTCGCGGCTGCCCAGGTTGCAGCCGCCGATGCCCTCGATGACCGCCTCGCCCAGCCGGTGCAGCAGGGCGGGGACGAAGACGACCGACCCCCGGAAGCGGCGGGCGATCTCCGCCGGGAGAACCGGGCTGGTCAGGCTGGACGCGTCGACCACCAGGGTGCGTTCGGCCTCATGGAACTTGACCACCGCGCCGACCGCCTGCGCCAGCTCTACCGCTCTGCGCACATCCTCGATGGGCGGCACGTTCCGCAGTACCGTCCGGCCCTCGGACGCCATGAGCGAGGCCGCGATCATCTTGAGCGCGGCGTTCTTGGCGCCCTGCACGAAGACGGTGCCCTGCAGCGGTATGCCGCCTTGCACGCGGTAGCAGGTCTCAGGGCCAACGGTCATGGGCGCGCTACTCCTGTTCCTCAGGTGCCGACCGGGCAGAGCCCACGGCCGGACAGCTCGGCGGGCCAGCCCGGCACGGACCGTCCGCCGGTTAAGTCGTGAGCGGGAAGCGTGGTGGACACGCGCGATCCAGTATCCCACCGGGTTTGCAGTCCGCAGGTCATTGCGGGCATCTCACGCGCGTCATGCGCCAGCACAACCCCGGTCACACCACGCGACTCGCCCACCGTCTGTTCTTACCCCGTTCACTGGTCACTGCCCTAGGGCCATCGGTCACCCGTGATGCGTTCGTAAGCCTCGATGTAGAGATCCCTGGTGCGTGTCACGACCCAGTCTGGCAGGTCAGGCGGCGGCTCTCCGCTGCGGTGGCGATCCCAGCCGGACTCCGGTGAGTCCAGCCAGTCGCGCACGAACTGCTTGTCGAACGACGGCTGCGGGTGGCCAGGCCGCCACTGGCCGGCCGGCCAGAACCGGGACGAATCGGGCGTGAGCACCTCGTCGGCCAAAAGCAGCCGCCCCTGCGCGTCGTAGCCAAGCTCGATCTTGGTGTCGGCGACGATGATGCCGCCTCCCGCCGCCAGGTCCGCGCCACGCCGGTACACCTCGAGCGTGATGCGTTCCAGCTCGGCGGCGGCATCGCCGCCCACCAGGCCGGCCACCGACGCCACCGGGATGTTCTCGTCGTGCTCCCCGCGCGGCGCCTTGGTCGCCGGCGTGAAGATGGGTTCCGGCAGCCGGGCGCCCTCGGTGAGGCCGGGCGGGAGCGCGACTCCGCAGACGACCCCGGTCCGCTGGTAGTCGTGCCAGCCCGACCCGGCCAGGTAGCCGCGGGCGACGCATTCCACCCCGATCATCGACAGCCGCTGGCAGGCCATGGCCCGGCCCGCGAACTCGGCCGGGATGGGGACGTCCACCAGGTGGTTGGGGACCAGGTCGGCGAGGCGGCCGAACCACCACAGCGAGAGCTGGGTGAGGATCTTCCCCTTGTCCGGGATGAGCGTGGGCAGCACGTAGTCGTAGGCCGAGATGCGGTCGGTGGCGACGAGCAGCAGCGGCCCGCCGGGCAGCTGGTAGATCTCGCGCACCTTCCCCGAGTACAGGTGCTTGAGCGGCGCACCGGCCGCGCTGGCCTGGCCCGGCGGCGTGTCGGCCGAGCCCGGGGCCGTCACCGCAGGGCCCGGAGGCGGTCGAAGACCGGCCCGAGCCGCTCGACGTAGCGCTCTGGGCGGCACACCTCGTCCAGGGCGGCCTCGTCGAGCTCCCGGCCCCGGCTGGCGGCCTGCTTGCGGAGCGTCTCCCGGAAGGGGGTGCCGGCCTCCCAGGTCTCCATCGCCGCGGCCTGGACCAGGGCGTAGGCGTCCTCGCGGGACATCCCCGCCGCCACCAGGACGAGCAGCACGCTTGAGGTGTAGATCAGTCCCCCGGTCAGGTCCAGGTTCGCGCGCATCCGGGCGGCGTCCACCACCAGCCCGCTGACCAGGCCGGTGGTCAGATGCAGCAGGTAGTCGGTGGCGGCCGCGGCGTCGGGCAGCGCCACCCGCTCCACGCTGGAATGGGAGATGTCCCGCTCATGCCAGAGCGCCATCCCCTCCGTCACCGGGGTCACATACGACCGGACCACCCGCGCCAGGCCGCAGATCCGCTCGGACCGGATCGGGTTCTTCTTGTGCGGCATCGCGGACGAGCCCTTCTGCCCGGCCGAGAACGGCTCGGCCAGCTCGCGCACCTCGGTCCGCTGGCCGTGCCGCACCTCCAGCGCGATCGCGTCGCAGGCGGTGGCGAGCAGCGCGAGCACGCTCGCCCACTCGGCGATGCCGTCGCGGAACACCACCTGGGTGGCCACGTCGGCCGGGCGCAGCCCGAGCCCGGCGAGCACGGTGGCCTCGATGGCCGGATCGATGTTGGAGTACGTGCCGACCGGCCCCGACAGCTTGCCGACCGCGACCGCCTCCCGCGCCCGGGCCAGCCGGTCCCGGCAGCGGGCCACGGCGAACGCGAAGTCGGCCACCCGGTGCCCCCAGATGTCGGGCTCGGCGTGGATGCCGTGGGTCCGCCCCACCCGCAGGGTGCCGGAATGGGCCAGGCCGTGCTCTCGCAGCACCGCGACAAGTTCGCTGGCCCGCGCGACCAGCAGGTCGCTCGCCTCGGTCAGCTGGAGCGCCAGCGCGGTGTCGAGCAGGTCGGAGGAGGTCATCCCGAAGTGCACGTACGCCGCCGCCTCGCGGGGCGAGGTGTTGTCCGCCCAGGCGCTGAGGAACGCGATCACGTCGTGATCGGTCACCGCCTCGTAGGCCGCGACCGCCTCCGGGGTAGGCGGCGGGGCCGCGCGCACCGCAGCGACGGAGTCCGCCGGGACGGTCCCGGCCCTGGCCTGCGCCTCCAGCACGAGCGTCTCCACCTGGCACCACAGCTCGTACTTGTGGGCCTCGCTCCAGACGCGGCCCATCTCCGGCAGGGTGTACCGCCCGATCACGCCTCCCATCCTCCCGCACGCCTTTGCCGGAGCCAGCCGGCGGGCCAGCGCCAGGCCGCGTACCGCTCGCCTGCCAGCATCAGCACCAGGGCGGCCAGCAGCACCGCCAGCTGGGCCTCGACGGCGACGGTCGCCCCGAGCGTGGTCGCCGCCAGCGCGAACACGGCGGTGGCCAGCCGGGCCCAGGGACTCCCGATCCCGAGCGCGGCCCGGAACCAGGCGTCGCCGGCCAGGAACAGCGCCACGCCGCCGGACAGCGCGATCGCCTGGCCCACCGGGTGGGGCTGGGTCGCGTGACCGATCGTGAGCAGCACCCCCGCGGCCATCGCCACGATGCCGAGCAGCATCGGTATGTGGGCGAAGAAATACGCCGTCAGGGCCAGGCCGGGCCGCTGTGCCGGGGCCGCCGCGGTGAAGGCGCGTTCGGCCCGGTCGTCGTCGCCGGTGCCGAAGTACGCCCACCACAGGCAGGCGGTCAGGGTCAGGCCGAGCACGGCCGAGGCGACGAGTGAGCCGGTCACGTCCTCGCGGGAGGCGGTGATGCCGACCGCGGCCACCGACTCGCCGAGCGCGACGATGATCAGCGCCCCGTGGCGCTCCACGAAGTGGGCCGGCTGGATCTCGAACCGGCCGCCGGGACTGGCGATCAGCGGTGAGAGCACCTGGATGGCCAGCGCAGCGGCCCACAGGGCGTAGACCGGAGGGCCGTCCACCTCCCCGGCCAGGATCACCAGCAGCGCCGAAGTGATGTTGAAGGGCGCGATGCGCATGATGTTGCGGTTGAGCCGGTAGTACAGCGAGGTGTGCACGAGCACCACGACGAGGTAGCCGAGCCCGAGCACGGCCCCGCTCTCGGCGTCTTCCGGGCCGAACCCGCGCGGGATGGCCAGCCCGACCAGCAGGAACCCGGCCATGCCGAGCAGCAGCAGCATCCGCTCGGGCGCCCGGTCCGGGGTGCGGGTGTTGGTCAGCCAGGCGTAGCCCCCGTACATCCACCACAGCACGCCGAAGATGAGCAGCACCTGCGCCACGCCCTTCACCGACAGATCGCGCGCCAGCAGCGCGGTGAGCTGGGTGAGGGTGAACGCGAAGACCAGGTCGAAAAACAGCTCCAGGGTGCTCACCCGCAGCGGGACGCCGCCTCGCGGCCGGTCGGGGATGGGATTGGTCGACTCGCCGGGGACGGGACTGGCCGGCTGGCCGGGCGGGGGACTGGCTGGCCGGTCGGGGGGGTGGCTGGGCGTATCGGACACGGTACTGTCGGTCAGGAGCCTGGGGATGAGGCCGGGGGACCGCCCACACCCCGGCCGGCGGGGGACGTCTGGGGTTGCGCGGGCGGGGACGACAGGCCCTGCGTTGCAGCTTCGGCGATGTCGTGGCGGTACCAGCCGCCGCGCATCCGGATGGCGGCGGCCGCCCGGTAGGCGGTGTCGCGCGCGGCGGCCAGGCCGGGGCCGGTGCCGACCACGTTCAGGACCCGGCCGCCGGACGAGACCAGCCGGCCAGCCACGTCGGTGGCCGTGCCCGCGTGCAGGACATGGGCCCCCTGGATCCGTTCTGCATCGGATATGCCGTCGATGGGATCGCCGTGCACGGGTGCCGCGGGATAGCCCTCGGCGGCGATCACCACCGCCACCGACGCTCCCGGTGCCCAGCGCAGCGGTCCGGCACCCGCCAGCGAGCCGCAGGCCGCCGCGGCCAGCAGCCCGGCCAGCGGGCTGGCCAGCCGGTCGAGCACGACCTGGGTCTCCGGGTCGCCGAACCGCGCGTTGAACTCGACCACCCGCACCCCGGCCGCGGTCAGGCTCAGCCCCGCGTACAGCAGGCCCCGGTACGGGGTGCCGCGCCGGCGCATCTCGTCCACGGCGGGCTGGATGACGCCGGCCAGGACCTCGCCGGCCAGCGCGGGCGGCGCCCAGCCCAGCGGCGCGTAGGCGCCCATTCCGCCGGTGTTCGGGCCGCTGTCGCCGTCCCCGGCCCGCTTGAAGTCCTGCGCGGGCAGCAGCGGCACCGCGGTGACGCCGTCGGCGAGCGCGAACAGCGACACCTCCGGGCCGTCGAGGAACTCCTCGATGACCACCGTGCCCGCCGTGCGCGCGTGCGCCAGGGCGGCCGCCAGGCCGCCGGTGACCACGACCCCCTTGCCCCCGGCGAGCCCGTCCGCCTTGACCACGTACGGCGGGCCGAACTCGGCCAGCGCCGCCACCGCCTCGCCCTCGCTCGTGCACGTCCGGGCCCGCGCGGTCGGGATGCCGGCCGCCGCCATGACCTGCTTGGCGAACGACTTCGATCCCTCCAGCATCGCCGCCTCGCGGCCGGGCCCGAAGCAGGGGATGCCCGCTTCGGCGAGCGCGTCGGCCAGCCCGGCCACCAGGGGCGCCTCCGGGCCGACCACCACCAGCCCGGGGGCGATCGAGCGGGCCAGCGCGGTCACCGCCCCGATGTCGGCCAGGTCCACCGGATGAGTGGCCGCTATCGCGGCGATGCCGGGATTGCCCGGCGCCGCGTGCAGGTCGCTGACGTCCGCATCGGCGGCGAGCGCGCGGGCCAGCGCGTGCTCACGGCCACCGGACCCCAGCAGAAGGACTCGCACGGCGCGAGCCTACCTGGGGCGGGCCCGATGGCGCCGCTGCTGAGAGCGCTGCCGCAGGTCGTTTTTGCCGGATTCGGGGCTGGCCTCAGATGAGCGGGCGCAGCTGCAGGGTCTGGTCGCGCCGCGGGCCGGTGCCGACCGCGGCCACCGGCGCGCCGATGATCTCCTCCACCGCCCGCACGTAGGCCTGGGCGTTGCGCGGCAGCCCGGCGAACTCCCGCACCCCGGACAGGTCCTCCCACCAGCCGTCGAGGTACTCGTAGACCGGTACCGCGTGGTGGAACTCGGTCTGCGTCATCGGGATCTCGTCGTGCCTGGTCCCCGCCACGTCGTAGGCCACGCAAACCGGCACCTTCTCCAGGCCGGACAGCACGTCGAGCTTGGTCATGAAGTAGTCGGTGATGCCGTTGACCCTGGTCGCGTAGCGGGCGATCACCGCGTCGAACCAGCCGGTGCGGCGCGGCCGCCCGGTGGTCACCCCGTACTCGCCGCCGGCCTTGCGCAGCCATTCGCCCTGCTCGTCGAGCAGCTCGGTGGGGAACGGCCCGGCTCCCACCCGGGTGGTGTAGGCCTTGACGATGCCGATGACCTTGGTGATCCGGGTCGGGCCGATGCCCGAGCCCGCGCAGGCGCCCCCGGCGGTGGGAGAGGAGGAGGTGACGAAGGGGTAGGTGCCGTGGTCCACGTCGAGCATGCGTCGCCTGGGCGCCCTCGAGCAGCACCGTCCGGTCCTGGTCGAGGGCGCGGCCGAGCACGAGGGCGGTGTCGGCGACGTAGGGCCGCATCCGCTCGCCGTAGCCGAGGTATTCGGCCACCACGGCGGCCGCGTCGATGCCGCGCCGGTTGTAGACCTTCGTGAGGAGCTGGTTCTTCTCCATCAGCACCAGGTTCAGCTTCTGCTCCAGGATGCCGGGGTCGAACAGGTCCTGGACCCGGATCCCGGTCCGCGCCACCTTGTCGCCGTAGGTCGGCCCGATGCCGCGGCCGGTGGTGCCGATGCGGGCGCTGCCCAGGTAGCGTTCGGTCACCTTGTCGAGTGCCCGGTGGTGGGGCATGATCAGGTGCGCGTTGGCCGAGATGAGCAGCCGGTCGCAGGACACGCCGCGCTCGGTGAGGCCGTCGATCTCGGCCAGCAGGACTTCGGGGTCGATGACCACGCCGTTGCCGATGACCGGCGTGACCTTGGGGGAGAGCACCCCCGAGGGCAGCAGGTGGAGCGCGTAGCTCTCGTCGCCGATGACAACCGTGTGGCCGGCGTTGTTGCCGCCCTGGTACCTGACCACGTAGTCGACGCGGTCGCCCAAGAGGTCGGTGGCCTTGCCCTTGCCCTCATCGCCCCACTGCGCGCCCACCAGCACAATGGCCGGCATCAGACCAGCCCCTTCCCGGCTCCGCCTCGCGCGTCCCGAGGCTACTCCACGAGGGTCCGCCGTGGCCGGCTACCCCGGCTGCCATGGCTGACTGTCCCGGCTGCCGTGGCTGGCATCCCGGCTTGCCGTGGCCGACTACCCGCGGCTGGCACGGCTGACTCCCGCCGCCTGGCATTTCGCCAGGCCGTGGCGGGCGGTGTGGCCGCCGTCCGGTTGCGGGCGTGGCCGGGCCGTCGCGGTGCTGGTCAGAAATCCCCGAGTTCGGCGGCGGCCGTGGCGCTGGAGTCGCGCAGGAAGGCCCGGCAGCGTTCCGCCTCGTCCTCCTCGCCGAGCGCGGCGGCCGATCGGCCCAGGGCGTGCAGCGACCGCAGGAAACCCCGGTTCGGCTCGTGCTCCCACGGGATCGGCCCGTGCCCCCGCCAGCCCGCCCGCCGCAGCTGGTCAAGACCGCGGTGATAGCCGGTCCGCGCGTAGGCGTAGGCCGTAACCGTTTCGCCCTGCGCCAGCGCGAGCTCGGCCAGCGCCGCCCATGCCGCCAGGCAGGCCGGGTGGGCCGATGCCACCGCGGCCGGGTCGGCCCCGGCCGACAGCTCTGCCGCGCCGGGGTCCTCGGGCAGTTGGGTGGCTGGCGGCCCTCCCAGCAGGTTCTGGTGCTCCATGACGCTCATCCTGCCGCAACCCGGCCGCGCGCCGGGCCTGCCCTCCCCGGAGACTGGCTCGCTGCCTGCGTAACCGCCCGTGGGCGTGCTCAGCTCAGGTGCTTGCCCGCCGACATCAGGTCCTCGCACGCCTCGACGACCCGGGCGGCCATGGCTGCCTCGCCCGCCTTGCCGTAGGCGCGTGGGTCGTACTGGCTTCTTCTCGCCCACCTCACCGTCCACTTTGAGCACGCCGTCGTAGTGGCTGAACATGTGCCCGGCAATGGGCCGGGTGAAGGCGTACTGGGTGTCGGTGTCCACGTTCATCTTGACCACGCCGTAGGAGATCGCCTCCCGGATCTCCGACAGCGCCGAGCCCGAGCCGCCGTGGAAGACGAGGTCGAACGGCTTGTCTTTGCCGTACTTCGCGCCGACCGCCTCCTGGATGTCCTTCAGCACCGACGGGCGCAGGGTGACGTGGCCGGGCTTGTAGACGCCGTGCACGTTGCCGAAGGTGGCGGCCAGGATGTAGCGGCCCCGCTCGCCGAGCCCGAATGCCTCGGCGGTGGCGAGCGCATCCTCGGTGGTGCTGTACAGCTTCTCGTTGATCTCGCCGACGACGCCGTCTTCCTCGCCGCCGACCACGCCGATCTCCATTTCCATGATCACACGGGCCTGCGCGCACTCGTCGAGGAGCTCGGACGCGATCGACAGGTTCTCGGCCAGCGGAACGGCGGAGCCGTCCCACATGTGCGACTGGAACAGCGGATCCTCGCCGCGGGCGACCCGCTCCTTGGACAGGGCGACCAGCGGGCGCATGTAGCCGTCCAGCTTGTTCTTGGGGCAGTGGTCGGTGTGCAGGGCGACGTGCACCGGGTACCTGACGGCCACGCTGCGGGCGAAGTGCGCGAGCGCGACCGCCCCGGTGACCATGTCCTTGACGGCCTGGCCGGAGAGGTACTCGGCGCCGCCGGTGGAGATCTGGACGATCCCGTCGCTTCCGGCGTCGGCGAACCCCTGCAGCGCGGCGTTCAGCGTCTGGCTCGACGTCACGTTGATCGCCGGATAGGCGAAGCCATGCTCTTTGGCCCGGTCGAGCATCTGCGCGTAGACCTCTGGCGTCGCGATAGGCATGACGGTCGGCTCCCTGTCTCCCTGGCGTGCACTCAGTATCTGCGACGGCGGCTCTTTCGGGCTGGACAGGGCCATGATGCGCGCCAGCAGTGGCGGCTGGGGCATGGGCTGGCCCGCGGGCCGCCGGGAGCGTCCCGGTCGGGGCGGGGAAGGAGCGGCGGGCCGTGCCGGAAATGCCTGGCGTGGGGTAAAGGTGTTCCTAAGCTGCGCCGCCAGCGGCCGGGGCACCCGAGATCATGCTGTACAACAGTGTGCTATGGAGAGCTTTCTCATCCACTGGGGCTACGCCGCGGTCTTCCTGTTCGGGTTCCTCGAGGCGTGCTGTGTGCCGATTCCCTCGGAGATCACCTTCGGGTTCGCGGGGGTGCTGGCCGGCGAGGGACACCTCAATATCGTGGCCGTCATCGTGGTGGGAACGATCGCCGAGCTCCTCGGCTCCTATGTCGCCTATGCCATCGGACGGGTCGGTGAGCGGCCGCTGGTGCAGAGGTTCGGCCGTTACCTGCTGATCACCCAGGCGGACATCGACCGGGCAGAGCGCTTCATCGCCGGGCGCGGCATATGGGCGATCCCGGTCGGCCGTGCGCTGCCGGTCGTGCGCACGTTCGTGTCCATCGTGGCTGGCTTCCTCAAGGTGCCGCCGCTGCTGTTCGGGGTGCTCAGCCTCATCGGCACCGCCATCTGGGTGACCGTGATCTCGCTGATCGGCTACGGCGTCGGCAGCGCCTGGCAGAGCGTCGCACACGGGCTCGCCCTCGCCGGATACGTGATCGTCGTGCTGGCGGTCATCGCCATCGCGGCGTTCATCGCCTACCGGGTGCGTGAGGTCCGCCGGGAGGGGCAGCACCCGGCTCCGCCGGCCGAGGGCGGCCAAGACCAGGCAACCGGCGGACGCGAAAACCCCGCCAGCGGGAAGCCCCCGTGGGAGCTGGAAGACGACGCCGCTGGAGGGCGCGAGGACACGGGCAGCGGGGAGCGCGGAACTCAGCCCAGGCCCAGGTCGCCCATGTCGTAGACCGCGCGGTAGGGCAGCCCGCGCTGGGCCACGCGATCCCGTGCGCCCCGTTCCACGATCACCGCGACGCCGACCACCTCTGCGCCCGCCTCCTGCAGCGCGTCGACGGCGGTGAGAACGGAGGCGCCGGTGGTGGAGGTGTCCTCCACCGCCAGTACCCGGCGGCCCGCCACGTCGGGCCCCTCGATCCGGCGCTGGAGCCCGTGGGCCTTCTCCGCCTTGCGGACGACGAAGGCATCCAGGATCTGGCCCTGGCTGGCGGCCGCGTGCAGCATCGCGGCGGCGACCGGGTCCGCGCCCAGGGTGAGCCCGCCGACGGCGTCATAGCCGAGGTCCGCGGTGGCGGCCAGCATGACCCTGCCCGCCAGCGGCGCGGCCTGCCCGCTGAGCAGCACCCGCCGCAGATCGATGTACCAGCTCGCGCGCTGCCCGGACGACAGCACGAAGTCGCCGTGCACCACGGCCATTTCCTTGATCACGCGCAGCAGATCGTCGCGGTCGCTCACGGTTGGCGAGCCTACCCAGCGCCTGGCGCTGGTGGGGCGCAGGCGGGGCGGCTCCCGGGCGGAGACGGGTCCGTCGGCCGTGCCGGCCGCTGGGCGGAGATGGGTCCGTCAGCCCTGCCGGCCGCCGGGCGGAGGTGGGGCGCAGGCCGTACCCTCCGGGAAAGGGGGCGGGTAGCCGGCTGTCAGAGCGTGGCCAGGATCTCCTGTTCGCGGCCGGGATCGAGGCCGATTCCCGGCCTCCGCGCGAAGGCCGAGACCGGGCGGTCCTGGCTGGCCGCCTCCTGCGTCAGCCAGCGCCAGGTGTCCCGGACGGTGTCGATGAGCGGGCGGTAACGCATCCCGGTCCGCAGCGCCCGGTCCCCGGAGACCTGCCAGATGCTGGCGAATTCGGGGGTGTCCGGTGCCCACATCGGGAGCTCCATCCAGGGCTCCACCCCGGCCCCGAGCAGGACCGGGTCGGCCATCGGCCGCAGTTCCAGGCCGTTGCCGCGCTGGGGCGCTGTGACCTGGGCACAGGCGGCCAGCAGGTCGCCGAAGGTCGTCCCCTCCGGCCCGGGCACGTTCATCACGCCGGGGATGCGCCGCCGGGTGTTGTCGTTCAGCCAGGCCGCCAGGTCGCGTGCGTCGGTCATCCGCAGCTCGCTGTCCAGCGGCGGGGCCAGCACGGGGCCGCCGCGCGCGATTCTCGTCAGCCACCAGGGGAGCCTGCCCACGTCCTCGTGCGGCCCGATGATCAGCCCTGGCCGGGCAATCAGGTTCCGGCCGGGCATCGCCGCCTGGACCGCCCGTTCGCTGCCGGCCTTGAGTTCCGGGTAGTCGAGTGTCTCGGCGGTGCCCGACGCGTCCGGGGGGCAGTCGACGACGGGTGATTCCTCGGTGATCGGCTCGCCCGGCCGATCTTGGTAGACCGAGATGGTGGAGACGTAGCTGTAGTGGCCCACGTGGCCGGCGAGCAGCTGGGCGGAGGCCGCGACATGCACGGGGGCGAGGGTGGAGGTGTCGATGACCGCGTCCCAGTCCCGCCCGGCCAGCTGGCGCAGATCCTCGGCGCTGGTGCGGTCCCCGTGCAGCACCTCGGCACCCGGCCGGGGATGGCCGCTCAGCCCTCGCGAGAAGGTCGTGACGTCGTAGCCGCGGCTGATCGCGTCATCCACGATGGCACGTCCGAGGAAGCGGGTGCCCCCAAGAACAAGAAGTCGCATGTCTGGGTATCCTGCCGGGCGGCCGGTCACAGCGACGATACCTTCTGCCAAGAGCTGACTAGCTTCCGCCAAGAGCTGACTTCCGCTCGTGTCCGGGGTTGCCCACGATCTGTCGCCAGTCCGGCACGGCGGCGGCTGAGCGCTGGTAACGTCTCGCGTCTGACCCGTCTCGCGTCGAGAAAGGACGGTGCCGCATGGATCGGTGTGCGCTGTTCGTGGACGCGGGCTACGTGCTGGCCGATGGTGCGATGGCCGTCCATGGAACTCGTCACCGGGAGTCCGTCTCCTGGAATTATGCGGGCCTGCTCCAGTTCCTGGGCAGCGTGGCCGGTGACCGGACGGGGCTGCCGCTGCTGCGCTGCTACTGGTACGAGGCGACCGTGGAGGGCCGCCGGTCATCCGAGCATGACGCGCTCGCCGACCTGCCCGGGGTGAAGCTGCGGCTGGGCCGGATGAGGCCGGGCCGCCGCGAGGGCGTGGAGAGCGAGATCCACCGCGACCTGACCACCCTGGCGCGTAACGGCGCCCTTCAGGACGCGCTCGTGGTCAGTGCCGAGGAGGACCTGGCGCAGGTCATCGCGGACGTCCAGGATCTCGGCCTGCGGGTCACCCTGGTCCACATCACGGTGGACGGCAACTGGACCATCTCCCGTGCCCTCCGGCAGGAATGCGACGACATCGTCGAGATCGGTGAGGCGCACCTGCGGCCGTACGTGGAACTCGTGGTGGGCGCGGAGCCGGTCCATGATGACGAGCGGCAGGGCGTCGGGGCCTATCCGGGCCGGGCCCTGACCAACGGCCACCGGCCGGTCGGCCCGCTTGGCCATCAGCATGCGCTGCCCGTCGGGTCGAGACCCGCGCCGCCCGAGATCTACACCGCGCCCGTCATCGCCGAGTACCAGCGCACGGCGCAGCCGGGCATGAACGGCCAGCCCGGCGCCCAGCAGCCGGCCAATGTCTCCGGCCCGGGCGGCATGGCGCCACCTGAAGAGCAGGCGCGGCAGCCGAGGCGGTCCAGGAACGCGGCCGCCGGCTCAGGCCGAGGACATGCAGTCGGCACCGCGGAAGCATGCCTGGCATGCAGCAGTCCGCGGGCATGGCCGGCCAGCCGGCCGCTCCCCCCGGCCAGCCCGCACCTGCGCAGGGTCAGGCCGCTCCTGCGCAGCCTCAGGCGGCCCAGACCTCCGGGCCCATGCCCGCAGCCGGCAGGCCAGCCTGCCGCCGCACCCGGGATGGCCGGCCAGCCGGGCCTCCCAGCAGCCGCCAGCTGCGCAGCAGGCCATGCCGCCCCGCGCCAGCGGAGGGGCCGCAACGCCGGTGCCGGCCAGGCGGGCGCCGGCCAGGATGCCACCGGCATGCCAGCAGCACCCCACCCCGGGCAGCAGGCCGCCCCGGCGGCGCCCATGGGCCAGCAGGCGGTACCCGGCCAGCAAGCGGTGCCCGCCCAGCAGGCGGTACATGGTCAGCAGATGGCGCCCGGCCAGCAAGTGGCGCCCGCCCAGCAGGCGGTACATGGTCAGCAGGCGGTGCCGGGCCAGCAGATGGTTCCCGGCCAGCCCGGCCAGCAGATGGTCCCGGGTCAGCCGGGCCAGCAGGTGATGCCGGGCCAGCCGGGCCAGCAGATGCGCAGCGGCAGCAGCCCGGCCAGCCGGGCAGTGGTCCCGGCAGCCGGCCAGCAGATGGTCCCCGGCCAGCCGGGCCAGCAGATGGTCCCGGCCAGCCGGGCCAGCAGATGGTCCCGGCCAGCCCGGGCAGCAGATGGTCCCGGGTCAGCCGGGCCAGCAGATGGTGCCCGGTCAGCCCGGGCAGCAACGGTACCGGGGCAGCAGGTGATGCCCGGCCAGCCCGGGATGCAGGCACCCCCGGTCCAGCAGGGTCATCCCGGCATGGCGCCGCACCAGGGCGGGCCCGCGGGCGCTCAGGTCCCCCAGGCCCCTCAGGTCCCCCAGGCCCCGCCGGGCATGCCAGCGGAGCAGCCGATCTACCCTGCGCCACCCGCCTACCAGGGTCCCGGCCCGGAAGCCATGGCCGGCCCGGGCGGCGGGCCAGGCGGGCCAGGGCAATCAGGCCCACACCAGGCCCCGGTCGGCCAGCAGCCTGCCCCCGCGCTGGCTGGGCTGCCGGGCCCCATGCCTGGTCAGCCAGGGCCACCGGGAGCCGTCCCGATGCAGCCAGCGCCGGCGGGCCAGCCGGCCTGCCCGCACAGCAGGGGCGCGGAGCGGCGCGGGCCCCCGCTGCCGCTACCGGGCGGTTCGCCCGCGGGCCGCAGAACCAGCAGGCGATCCAGGCCAGCAGTTCCCCGGCCCGCCCACCGACCAGCCCGAGGTGGCCGGCGGTGCGGTATATGCCGCCGCAGCAGGGCATGTACGCTGGGCAGCAGCCTGCCCCGTCACCACCTGGTGCCGCAGCAGACGTCGGTCTCCCTGGCCGACGCGGTGCAGGCAGCGCACGGTGAGGGCTTCAACTTCGGGCAGGTCGGTCGCCCGGGACGCGCCCGCGCTCTGGCTGGAGGCCGTTCTCGCCCGCAAGCCGCGCATGCCCTCCGACCTGGAAGCCAGGCTGCTGCAGGATTCGGCGCTGCCGATCGATTCGCTGCTGCACGATGAGGTCCGCCACGCGCTGCGGCGGGGTTTCTGGGATGCCCTGGAGAGAGCCCGTCATTGAGAGCGGCACGCGACCGAAGGGACACAGCGTCGCCGCGACCATCCCGCCGATCCGGCGGCACCACGCGTTCCCCGGGAGTTACATGCCAGCGCATCCATCCGCCAGCGGAATCCTCGCTTGCCGCATTGGTGCCCCCGCCATGGTGGGTACCTTGACTGACGTGGCAGTGCTGAGCGCGAGAGACATTTGACGCGATCGAGTTCGACGCCGCGCTGCACCGGCGATCACCGGGCAGCGGCGCAGCAGATGACCTTGCTCGCCGATACCGGGACCCAGACCTCGGCGATGCCGCGGGCCGAGGCCTACACCCGGGCCGGGGAACAGTGGCTGCTCGCCGATGATCCCGCCGCGGCCGCCAACGGGTTCATGCGCGCGCTGGAGGACGGCGGCCCCGCCGTCGTCGACCCGCGGGCGCCACTGGCGCGGGCGCTGTTCATGATGGGCCGGGCGGAGGAGGCCGAGGCGCTGATCAGCCGGCTCGCCGCCGAGCCGCCGCGCGAGCCGCGGATATGTGACCTGATGGCGGAGCTGCTGGTCGAGCGCACGGACCTGATCGGCGCGCTGGCCTGGGCGGGCGCGGGCGTCGAGCTGTGCCTGGGCCGGATCGCCCGGCCCGGTCGCCACGGCAGGCGATGCGGACACCGAGCGAGCCGGAAGCGGGCCAGGACGGCGAGTGGGCATCAGCCGAGCGCCGGGTGGCGGCGCTGCCGCCCGCGGGACCGGGCCGAGCTGAGACTGCTGCTCACGCTGCGGTTCCGGATCCGCAACGACCTCGGGCTGCCCGAGGACGACTACGACCGGCTGCTGGACGAGCTGCCGTCCGGGCCCGGCACCATCTCCGGCTCCCTGTAGGACGAGACGGCGAGCGCATCGGCCGCCTCGTCCAGGTCCACCAGCACCGTGTCCCCGTCGGCGATCTCGCCCGGACAGCAGTTCCCTGGCCAGCTGATCGCCGATGGCCGACTGGACCAGCCGGCGCAGCGGCCGCGCCCCGTACACCGGGTCGAACCCGGTCACGGCGAGCCACTCGCGGGCCGCGGGGGTGACGCTCGAGCGTGAGCCTGCGGTCGGCAAGCCGGCGCGCCAGCCGGGCCACCTGCAGGTCGACGATCTGGCTCAGCTCCTCGGTGGTCAGCGCGTCGAAGACGATGATGTCGTCGAGCCGGTTGAGGAACTCCGGCTTGAAGGTCGTCCGGACCACGCCCATCACGGCTTCCCGCTTGGCGTCCTCGTCGAGCGCCGGGTCGGCGATGTACGCCGAGCCCAGGTTCGAGGTGAGGATCAGGATCGTGTTGCGGAAGTCCACGGTGCCGGCCCTGGCCGTCGGTGAGCCGGCCGTCGTCGAGCACCTGGAGCAGGATGTCGAAGACCTCCTGGTGTGCCTTCTCCACCTCGTCGAGCAGGATGACGCAGTAAGGCCGCCGCCGGACGGCCTCGGTCAGCTGGCCGCCCTCCTCGTACCCGATGTAGCCGGGCGGGGCGCCCACCAGCCGCGCCACCGAGTGCTTCTCGCTGTACTCGCTCATGTCGATGCGGACCATGGCCCGCTCGTCGTCGAAGAGGAACTCGGCCAGCGCCTTGGCCAGCTCGGTCTTGCCCACGCCCGTGGGCCCGAGGAACAGGAACGAGCCCGGTCGGCCGGTCCGGGTCGGAGACGCCGGCCCGGGACCGGCGCACCGCGTCCGACACGGCCTGGACCGCCCGGGACTGCCCGACGAGCCGCTTGCCCAGCTCGGCCTCCATCCGCAGCAGCTTGCCGGTCTCGCCCTTCGAGCAGCCGGCCCGCCGGGATGCCGGTCCAGGACGAGACCACGTCGGCGACGTCGTCCGGCCCGACCTCCTCCTTGACCATCGGCGCGCTCTCGGGGATGGCCGACTTCTGGCCGTCGCCCGCGTTTCCTTCCTCGGCGGCCTGGGCGGAGGCCTCGGCGAGCTCGGCCTCCAACGCGGGGATCTCGCCGTACATGAGCCGGGAGGCGGCCTCGAAGTCGGCGTCGCGCTGCGCCCGCTCGGCCTGCCCGCGCAGGTCGTCGAGACGCTGCTTGAGCTCGCCGACCTTGTTCAGGCCGGCCTTCTCCCGCTCCCAGCGGGCGATCAGCGCGGTGAGCTGCTCCTGGCGGTCGGCCAGGTCGGCGCGCAGCCGCTCCAGCCGCTCCTTGCTGGCCGGGTCGTCCTCCCGCTCCAGCGCCATTTCCTCCATCTTCATCCGGTCCACGCTGCGCTGCAGCTCGTCGATCTCCACCGGACGGGAGTCGATCTCCATCCGGAGCCGGGACGCGGACTCGTCGACCAGGTCGATGGCCTTGTCCGGGAGGAAGCGCGCGGTGATGTAACGGTCGGACAGGGTGGCCGCCGCGACCAGCGCGGCGTCGGAGATCTGCACCTTGTGGTGCGCCTCGTAGCGGCTCTTGAGGCCGCGCAGGATGGCGATCGTGTCCTCGACCGACGGCTCGCCCACGAAGACCTGCTGGAAGCGCCGCTCCAGCGCGGCGTCCTTCTCGATCCGCTTGCGGTACTCATCCAGGGTGGTCGCGCCGACCATCCGCAGCTCGCCGCGGGCCAGCATCGGCTTGAGCATGTTGCCGGCGTCCATGGCGCCCTCGGCCGCCCCCGCGCCCACGACGGTGTGCAGCTCGTCGATGAACGTGATGATCTGGCCTTCGCTCCCCTTGATCTCGTCCAGCACCGCCTTGAGGCGCTCCTCGAACTCGCCGCGGTACTTCGAGCCCGCGACCATCGCCCCCAGGTCGAGCGCGACCAGGCGCTTGCCGCGCAGCGACTCGGGCACGTCCCCGGCGACGATCCGCTGGGCCAGGCCCTCGACCACCGCGGTCTTGCCGACCCCGGGCTCGCCGATCAGGACCGGGTTGTTCTTGGTCCGGCGGGACAGCACCTGGATCACCCGCCGGATCTCGGCGTCCCGGCCGATCACCGGGTCGAGATCCCCGTCGCGGGCGCGCTGGGTGAAGTCGACGCCGTACTTCTCCAGCGCCTGGTAGGTGCCCTCCGGGTCCTCGGAGGTGACCCGGGCATGCCCCCGGATCTTCTCAAACGCCTCCAGCAGCACGTCGGGCCCGGCGCCCGCCTTGCGCAGCACCTCCGCCGCCTGACCGCCGTCTGCGGCCAGGCCGACCAGCAGGTGCTCGGTCGAGACGTACTCGTCGCCCAATTCCTGCGCACGCTTGCCGGCCGTGGTGAGCGACGCCAGCACCGGCCGCGACATGTCCGGGCGCGCTCAGCGTGGCGCCGGCCGCGCTGGGCAGCTTCGCCAGCCGGCCGCGGGCGTCGGCGAGCACCGCATCGGGGTCGGCGCCGACCGCCCGCAGCAGCGGGGCGGCCGTCCCGCCGCTCAGCTCGATCAGCGCCGCGAGCAGGTGCAGGGGGTCAACGTGCGGGTTGCCCTCGGCCGTGGCGCGGCGGACCGAGTCCGCCAGCGCCTCCTGGCTCTTGCGGGTGAACTTGTCAGCCATCAGGTTGCTTTCCTGGAATTCAAAGGTCAGTGGGGTGAGTTACTGGGTGGGCGGACAAGGCGGCCGTCATGCGGATTCCGGCGGCGGATCGCCTGCCGTTCCGGCAGCTGGCAGGTCCGGCCCCGCCTCGCGTGCGGCCGGCCCGGGCCCGGGGGCGGCCGGTGCCGGCGCTGCGGCCGGCCGCCGGTCCGCCCGTCCCGCACCGGGACCAGCGTGCCGCCCGCCCCGCGGCTGCGCAGCAGCCCGGCGAGCCGGGCGGCCACCGCCCTGGTCGATTCGAGCTCGGTCCGGAGCTGCGCCATCTCGGCGGCCATCTCGGTGAGGGCCGCGCGGTACTGATCCAGCTCGCCTTCCAGCTCCATGATCCGCTTGATGCCCGAGAGGCTGACGCCCGCCTGTGACAGCCGCTGCACCTCGCGCAGCACCAGGACGTCGCGCAGCGAGTACCGGCGGCCGCGGCCCCGCCCGGCGCTTCGGCCGGGCGAGACGAGCCCCATCCGGTCGTAGGTCCCGCAGGGTCTGCGGGTGCATGCCGGAGAGCTCCGCCGCCACCGAGATCACGTACACGGGGGTGTCGTCGGATATCTCATAAGGGTTCTTCATGTCACCTCCCGCGCCCTGCAACGCCCGGTGCGAGCACCGGGCCAGGGCCCCGCGGGCATACAACGCCCGCCGGGCCCGCTAGCCATTCCGTTCTCATTACGCCTGCTTCGCCCGTTGCAGCAGCTCTTCCCGCGGGTCCTCACCCGCGGTGGCGTCGCGGAAGCTGTACAGCGCCTCCCTGGCCGGCCCGGTCAGCTTCTGCGGCACCTGGACGGAGACGGTGACGAGCAGGTCCCCGTTGGTCCCGTCCGTGCGCCGCACGCCCTTCCCGCGCACCCGGAACGTGCGGCCGTTCGGGGTGCCCGCCGGGATGCGGACGCTGACCGGCGCGCCCCGCAGGGCCGGGACCTTGATCTCCGCGCCGAGCGCCGCCTCGGGGAAGGTGACGGGAACGGTCACGGTGAGGTTGTGGCCGGTCCGCCCGAACACCGGGTGCGGGGTGACGTGGATCCTCACGTAAAGGTCGCCGGCCGGGCCGCCGCGCTCGCCCGGGGCGCCCTTGCCCTTGAGCTTGATCCGCTGCCCGTCGGCGACACCGGCCGGGATCCGCGCCTGGATGGTGCGGCTGCTCATGGCGCGCCCGCTGCCCGCGCACTCCGGGCACGGGTCATCGACCACCAGGCCGCGGCCCCGGCACTCCTTGCACGGCTCGGAGAACGCGAAGCTGCCCAGGTTCTGGCTGGTCTGCCCGGTGCCCTGGCAGGTCGGGCAGACCCTGGGCACCGTTCCCGACTTCGCCCCGGTGCCGTGACAGGCCGGGCAGGCTCCCTCCCCGGTCAGCCGCAGGCTGACGGTGACGCCGTCGATGGAGTCGCCGAACCCGAGCGTGGTTTCCGTTTCCACGTCCGCGCCACGGCGCGGCCGCGTCTGCGTCCCCGGGTGCCGGCCGTGCCGCCGCCCCCGAACATCCCGCCGAGCAGGTCGCCCAGACGGCCGCCGCCGGCGGTGCCGGTCCCGGGCTGGCCGCCGAACAGGTCGCCGAGGTCGAACCCCCCGAAGCCGCCGCCCGCGCCCGCCGGGCCGGGCCGCGGAAGCCGCCGCTGCCGAAGAGGGAGCGCGCGTCGTCGTACTCCTTGCGCCGCTTCTCATCGGACAGGGTGTTATAGGCCTCGGAGATCTCCTTGAACCGCTCCTCGGCCTTCGCATCCCCCTTGTTGGCATCGGGATGGTACTTGCGTGCGAGCTTGCGGTACGACTTCTTGATCTCGTCCGCGGTCGCGGTCTTGGAGACACCGAGGACCTTGTAGTAGTCCTTCTCCAGGTAGTCCTTGGTGCTCACTGGTATCTCCGTGCGTCAGTCGTCGTCAGCACTTGTCTCCTGCCGGCCGGACGCGTCACCGCCACCGGCCGCGTCGTCCGGCCCGTCCCGGCCCTCGTCCGGGCCCGGTACGTCCGGCTCATCCGGGGCCTCGGCCTCGCCGGGCTCGGCGACGTCCACCCGGGCCGGGCGCAGGATCCGCTCCCCCACCCGGTATCCCGGCTGGAGGATCTGGACGCAGGTCGGCTCGGTCACGTCGGTGGAGTAGGAGTGCATCAGGGCCTCATGCACCTTCGGGTCGAACGGCTCGCCGTCCTCACCGAAGCTCTCGAGCCCGAGCTTGGTGACGGCGGCATCGAGCGATTCGGCCACCGACTTGAAGCCGCCGACCAGCTCCCCGTGCTCGCGGGCACGGCCGATGTCATCGAGCACCGGCAGCAGCCCGGAGAGCACGTTGGCCACCGCCTGCTCGCGCACCGCCGGCCGGTCGCGCTCGACGCGCTTGCGGTAGTTGGCGTACTCGGCGGTCACCCGCTGCAGGTCGGCCGTGCGCTCGGCGAGCTTCTGCTCGGCGGCCTGAAGGTCAGCCGCCGCGCGCGCCGCTTCGTCCGAGCGCTCGGCACCGGCCGGGCCCGTGCCCGGCCGGGCACCGGCCCCCGCGCCCGGCCCGGCCGGGGCGGCCGCTCCCGATGCCGGCCGCACCGCCCGGCCTGGAGGCCGCGTGCTTGCCCGGGGCTTGCTGGGCCCGCGGGAGGGGCCCGGCTGCGCCGGACCCCCCTGGCCCGGGCCCCTGACCTGCCCGGTCGTCGGGTCGATGCGCCTCAGGTCGCGGATCACCGGCTTCCCATTGGTTTCCTCCGGTGAGCTCATCAGGCGGCGCCACCTTCTTCGCCCGGCTTGTCCTCGTCAACGATCTCGGCCTCGACGACGTCATCGTCGGCCGGTCCTCGCTGGCGCTGCCGCCGTCCGACGCTCCGCCAGCGGACGTGCTGGCCTGCGACTGGGCGTAGATCGCGGTGCCCATCTTCTGGCTGACCTGGGCGGCCTTCTCGGTGGCCTCCTTGATCGCCTCGATGTCGGTGCCCTCAAGGGCCCGCTTCAGGTCGGCGATCGCGGACTCGACCTCGGCCTTGATGTCCGCCGGGATCTTGTCGGCGTTCTCGGCGACGAACTTCTCCGTCGAGTAGGCGAGGGTGTCGGCACGGTTGCGGGTCTCCGCCTCGTCACGCCGCCTGGCGTCCTCCTCGGCGTACTTCTCCGCCTCGTCCACCATCCGCTGGATGTCGTCCTTGCCCAGCGCGGACCCGCCGGTGATCTGCACCGACTGCTCCTTGCCGGTGCCGAGGTCCTTGGCGGACACGTTGACGATCCCGTTGGCGTCGATGTCGAAGGCGACCTCGATCTGCGGCACGCCGCGCGGCGCGGGCGCGAGCCCGGCCAGCTCGAACATGCCGAGCTTCTTGTTGTAGGCCGCGATCTCCCGCTCGCCCTGGAACACCTGGATCTGCACCGACGGCTGGTTGTCATCCGCGGTGGTGAAGATCTCCGAGCGCTTGGTCGGGATGGTCGTGTTCCGCTCGATCAGCTTGGTGAAGATGCCGCCCTTGGTCTCGATGCCCAGCGACAGCGGGGTCACGTCGAGCAGCAGGACGTCCTTGACCTCGCCCTTGAGCACGCCGGCCTGCAGGGCAGCGCCGACCGCGACGACCTCGTCCGGGTTGACGCCCTTGTTCGGCTCCTTGCCGCCGGTCAGCTCCTTGACCAGGTCCACCACGGCGGGCATCCGGGTCGAGCCACCGACCAGCACCACGTGCTGGATGTCGCCGAGCTTGACGCCGGCGTCCTTGATGACCTGCTTGAACGGCGACTTGCAGCGGTCGAGCAGGTCGGAGGTCATCTTCTGGAACTCCGCGCGGGTGAGCTTGGTGTCCAGGTGCAGCGGGCCCTGCTCGGAGTGGGTGATGTAGGGCAGGTTGATCTGCGTCTCCTGCGAGCCGGACAGCTCGATCTTGGCCTTCTCCGCCGACTCACGCAGCCGCTGGAGCGCCATCTTGTCCTTGGACAGGTCGATGCCGTAGCCGTTCTTGAAGTCCTGCACCAGCCAGTCGACGATCCGCTGGTCCCAGTCGTCACCACCGAGGTGGTTGTCGCCGCTGGTCGCCTTCACCTCGACCACGCCCTCGCCGACTTCCAGCAGGGACACGTCGAAGGTGCCGCCGCCGAGGTCGAAGACCAGGATCGTGGCCTCGTTCTCCTTCTCCAGGTGATAGGCCAGCGCGGCGGAGGTCGGCTCGTTGATGATGCGCAGCACGTTGAGCCCGGCGATCTGGCCGGCCTCCTTGGTGGCCTGCCGCTGCGCGTCGCTGAAGTACGCCGGGCGTGGTGATCACCGCGTCGGTGATCGTCTCGCCCAGGTAGGACTCCGCGTCCCTCTTCAGCTTCTGCAGGATGAACGCGCTGATCTGCTGCGCGGTGAACTTCTTGTCGTCGATCTTGACGTTCCAGTCGGTGCCCATCTGGCGCTTGACCGAGCGGATCGTCCGGTCGACGTTGGTCACCGCCTGCCGCTTGGCGACCTCGCCGACGAGCACCTCGCCGTTCTTGGCGAAGGCGACCACGGACGGCGTGGTCCGCGAGCCCTCTGCGTTTGCGATGACCGTCGGCTCGCCGCCTTCGAGAACAGCGACGACCGAGTTGGTGGTCCCGAGGTCGATCCCTACCGCACGTGCCATGTGTTGTCCTTGAATCCAATCGTGGTCTGAAGTTGAGTCCTGTCGGCGCAAGCCTGCCAGCGGCTTGGTGCCCTGTGCAAATGACTTGAGTCTATTTGGCTCAACTTTCTGCGCGTGGATACATTCCCGCAGCCCAGGATCTACATTCCCGCAGCTCAGGATCGTCCTGGCGGCGCTCGACCGGGCCTCCCGAGGCCCCCTAGGCGGGCTACGAGGCGGCCCCAGAGCGGGTCACGAGGCGGCCCAGAGCGGGCAGAGCGGGTCACCGGGCGGCCCAGCGCGGGCCACGAGGCCGCCCAGCGCGGGTTACGAGGCCGCCCAGAGCGGGGGTACGAGGCGGCCCGGCGCGGTCCGGGGCCGTGGTGAGGCACCGTGAGCACGTGCTGCCGGCCTGGTGATCATGCCTGAGCACGCGCCGGCGTACGCTGGCAGCCCGGCACCATCGCAAGATCTGTCAGGCACCATGCAAGGAGGTCCGCGTGGCAGTTCGCATCATCATCGGGCTGGCCCTGACCGTGGCCGCGTTCGCCTTCGCGGGGCGGCGGCTGTGGTGGCTGTACCGGGTCGCCCGGCACCGGCCAGCCCGCGCCCGAGCGCGTCGCCGCCGTCCGCGGCCACCCGGGCCGGGATGCCGGCGTTGAGGCCACCGAGGTGATCGGCCAGCGCAAGCTGCTCCAGTGGACGGTGCCGGGCATCGCCCACGCGCTGACGTTCTGGGGCTTCATCGTCCTGCTGCTGACGATCCTGGAGGCCTACGGCGACCTGTTCAGCCCGACCTTCGCCATCCCGGTGATCGGCCACTGGCCGGTGATCGGCTTCATCGAGGACCTGTTCGCGGTCGGGGTGCTGGCCGGCATCATCACCTTCGCGGTGATCCGGCTGCGCAACAACCCCAACCGGGAGGGCCGCGACTCCCGGTTCTCCGGGATCGCACACCGGCGCCGCTTGGCTCGTTCTGCTGGGGATATTCCTGGTGATCGCCACGCTGCTGCTGTACCGGGGCGCGCAGATCAACACCGGCCACTTCCCGTACGCCCACGGCGCGTTCGCGTCGCAGATCGTCGGCCACTGGCTCGCGCCGCTGGGAACGGGCGTGAACAGCGTGCTGGAGACGGTGTTCATCCTCGCCCAGCTCGCCGTCATCCTCGGCTTCCTGGTGTTCATCACCTACTCCAAGCATCTGCACATCATCCTGGCCCCGGTGAACGTGCTCTTCTCCCGCCGCCCGAACGGCCTCGGCGCGCTGCAGCCGATGCGGAGCGGGCGGCAAGGTGCTCGACTTCGAGGAGGCCGACCCGGACACCGACGTCTTCGGCCGCGGCAAGATCGAGGACTTCACCTGGAAGGGCTTCCTCGACATGGCGCACCTGCACCGAGTGCGGGCGGTGCCAGTCGCAGTGCCCGGCCTGGGTGACCGGCAAGCCGCTGTCGCCCAAGATGGTGATCCTGGACCTGCGCGACCACGCGCTCGCCAAGGCTCCCTACCTGCTCGCGTCCAGCGACGAGGAACGGGACGCGCTTCCCGAGGAGGTCAAGCAGGAAGCAGAACGACCGCTGGTTGGTGACCCGGCGGCCGGACGGCGTGATCGACCCGGACGTGATCTGGTCGTGCACCAACTGCGGCGCCTGCGTGCAGGAATGCCCGGTTGACATCGAGCACATCGACCACATCGACGACATGCGGCGTTACCAGGTGCTGATCGAGTCGGCCTTCCCCACCGAGGCGGCGGGGATGCTGAAGAACCTGGAGAACAAGGGCGACCCGTGGGGCATGGGCGAGGCGCGGCGGGCGGAGTGGATCTCCGAGCTGGACTTCGAGGTGCCGGTCGTGGACGGGAAGATCCCCGACGACGTCGAGTACCTGTTCTGGGTCGGCTGCGCGGGGGCGCTGGAGGACCGGGCCCGCAAGACCACCAAGGCGATCGCCACGCTGCTGCACACGGCCGGGCGTGAAGTTCGCCGTGCTCGGGCCCGCCGAGACCTGCACCGGCGATCCCGCCCGGCGGATGGGCAACGAGTTCGTGTTCTCCATGCTCGCTCAGCAGAACGTCGAGACGCTCAACGAGGCGGCCCCGCGGACGATCGTCGCGAGCTGCCCGCACTGCTTCAACGCGCTCGCGAACGAGTACCCGCAGCTCGGCGGGAACTACCAGGTCATCCACCACACCCAGCTGCTGGCCCGGCTGGTCGCCGAGGGGAAGCTCGCGCCGGTCACCCCGGTCGAGGAGAAGATCACCTATCACGATCCCTGCTTCCTCGGCCGGCACAACAAGGTGTTCTCCCCGCCGCGGGAGATCCTGGAGCAGGTGCCCGGGCGTCCAGGCCGCAGGAGATGCACCGGTGCAAGGACCGCGGCTTCTGCTGCGGGGCGGGCGGCGCCCGGATGTGGATGGAGGAGCGGATCGGCAAGCGGATCAACATCGAGCGGATCGAGGAGGCGCTGGGCACCGGCCCGGACACCATCTCCACCGCCTGCCCGTACTGCCTGGTCATGCTCGGCGACGCGATCAGCGCCAAGAAGAGCTCCGGCGAGGCCAGCGAGTCGCTGGAGATCGTGGACGTGGCGACCCTGCTGGCCCGATCGGTGGTCCCGGCCGCGCCGCCCGCTGCCCCCGGCGGCTCCGATGCCCCTGCCTCTGGCGCGTCCATCGCGCCTGACGGATCCGCCGCGCCGGACGGAGTTGCTGCCCCCGGCGGGTCCGCTGCCCCCGGCGGGTCCGCTGCGCCCGACGGGGCTGCCCCGGCCGACGGGTCCGCTCCGCCCGGGCCTGCGGCCCCGCCCGCCGCCGAAACCTGATCGGGCGCGGCTAACCGGGCATGGACAGCCGGCGGGCAGAGGCGTTCAGCGACGGGGTGTTCGCGGTGGCGATCACGATCCTGGTCTTTGACCTGCTGTCGATCGGCACCCACAAGCTCACGGCCGCGGTGCTGTTGCACGCCTGGCCTAACTATTTCGCCTACGTGGTTAGCTTCCTCACGATCGGGATCATGTGGATGAACCACCACACGATCCTGGCCCACGTCACCCGGGTGGACCGGCCGCTGCTGGTATTCAACCTGCTGCTGCTCATGGGGATCGTGGCGGTCCCGTTCCCGACCGCGCTGGTGTCCGAGCACCTGCGCGGCGAGGGCGGGACCGCGGCCACGGTGACCTACGGCCTGGTCATGATCGTGATCTCGGCCGGCTTCGCAGCCGTCTGGATATACGTGGCCACGCACGCGCCCGCGCTCGGGGCGGCGGTGCCGCAGGGCGCGCTGCGCCAGTCCATCCCCGGCTTCACCCTGGGCGGGGGCGCCTACGTGGGGGCAACCCTGATCGCGGCGTTCTGGTCGCCGGTCATCGCGCTGATCATCTTCGGCATGCTGGCCGTCTACTACCTGTTCGAGCACCTGCCCAGCCCAGCCGAGGAATCCGCCGCCGGGAAGCCGCCCGCCGGCTGACGCTAGCCCGGAATCGGCCCGCCGGGCGGCCAGGCCGGCTGGATGGGAGGTGCCTCACGCCGGGCTAATCGCGCCGGGCTGATCACGTAGGGGTGCTGGCGCCGGGCTGGTCCCGGACGGCGGCCATCACTTCCCGTCGGCTGAGCCGGGCGCCGGCCGCGTACTTCTCGTCGAAGGCGCTGGCCCCCAGCGCCTGGCGGATCTGGGCCACCAGCTCGGCCTCCCACCGCCGCATCACCGGCCATACCTGCAGCCCGGCCCGTCGAACGCAGGCCCTCGGCCGCCGCCGCCAGCAGCGCCGCCCGGCCGGGGTAGCCCTCGGCCAGCGCCAGCCGGGCGAACGCGATCAGGCCCAGGGCCATGGAGCTGGTGATGTTGGCCGACTGGCCTTGCTCCAGCGCCTCATCCAGCAGGTCCCGGGCCTGGTCCAGCCGGCCCTGGGCGACGGCGGCCGTGCCCATCAGCACCTGCGACCAGGCGGCCAGCCAGGGGTAGCCGAAGCGCTCCGCCAGGTCGTGCATCTCGCCCAAGTGGCTCAGCGCGTCGTCGTAGTGGCCCGTGGCCATCTCCACGGCGCCGAGGTCGGCGCTGGCCTGCGCCGTCCAGAAGGGCTCGTCCTGGCCGCGGAGCTGGGCCAGGCTCGCCGACGCCTCCCGCCGGGCGCCGTCGAAGTCGCCGGTGATCGGCGACGTCCACGCCAGGGCGAGCAGGCCCACCGCGCGCAGGAACGGGTCCTCGATCGTGTCGAGCAGCGGCTCCAGGTTCCGGCGGGCCGCCAGCGCCGCCGCGTCGTCGCCCACCTCGTTGGCGGTCACCGCCGCGGTCCACATCAGCTCGGCGCGCGCCTGCGGGCCCAGCGAGCCGGCGGTCGGCAGGAGCTGATCGACCCAGCCCCGGGCCTCGGGCAGGTGCTCCCGCAGGAACCAGAACGACCACAGGACCCGGAACAGATGCGGCAGCGGCGCGGGATCGTTGCCCAGGTACCAGCGCACCGCGCCGGCGAGGTTGCCCGCTTCGGCCTGCAGGCGATCGAGCAGCGCGTCGTGGCCGGCCCCGCGCAGCGGCCGGTCGGCCCGCTCGGCCAGCGCCCGGTAGTAGCCGGCGTGGCGGCGGCCGATCTCACGGGCGTCGGGCCGGCCCGCCAGCCGCTCGGCGACGAAGGCGCGGATGGTCTCCAGCATCCGCGACCGCGGGCTGGCCCCGTCGTCCAGGTAGATCAGGCTGTGCCGGGCGAGGGCCTCAGACAGTTCCAGCGCCCGGTCCTCGTCCAGGCCGGCTACCTGCGCCGCGGCCTCGATGGTCCAGCCGTCCACGAACACCGCCATGGTCTCCAGCAGGGAGCGCTCGGCGTCGTCGAGCAGGCCCACGCTCCACCCGACCGTGGCCCGCAGGGTCTGCTGGCGCTCGGGCAGGTCCACCGCGCCGGTCCCCAGCGCGTCGAACGAGGCGGTGAGCCGGCGCAGCAGTGTGGCGGGATCGAGCAGCCGCGTGCGGGCGGCGGCCAGTTCGATGGCCAGCGGCAAGCCCTCCAGCCGCCGGCAGATCTCCGCCACCGCCGGTGCGTTGCCCGGGGTGAGGGCGAAGCCGGGGCGCACCGCGCGGGCCCGGTCAACAAACAGCGCCACCGCCGGTGCGGCGGCCAGCGCCTCCACCGGCGCCGTGGCCGGGCCGGCCGGCAGGGGCAGCGGTGGCACCGGGTACTCCTGCTCGGCCCGTAGCCCCAGCGCCGTGCGGCTGGTGGCCAGGACCGTCAAGCCGGGGCAGCGGGCCAGTAGCTCGCCCAGGTCGCGAGCGGCCCCGGTCACCTGCTCCATGTTGTCCAGGATCAGCAGCCAGGCGCCGTCGCCGATCCGCTCGGTCAGCGCGTCCACCGGCGAGCCCGTCCCGGACAGGTCGGCGCCCACCGCCCGGGCGACGGCGGCCAGCACCAGCCCCGGGTCGGTGACCGCCGCCAGCGGCACGAACACCGTTCCCGCATCGAAGTGCTCACGCAGCCGCTCACCGGCCGCCACCGCCAGCCGGGTCTTGCCGACCCCGCCCGGGCCGGTCAGCGTGACCAGCCGCACCCCGGGTCGCCCGGCCAGGGCGGCGACCTCGCCGATGGCCTGCTCCCGCCCGACCAGCGAGGTGGTGCCCACCGGCAGCGGGCGGGGACCGGGTGACCTCGCCGGAACGGGTGCCGCGGGCCGGGCCGGCGCTGGCGCCGTCGCTGGCGCGCGGGCGGCGAACCGTTCGCTCAGCAGCATCGCCAGGTCGTCGCGCACCAGCCGGCCCAGCTCGGTGGGTGTGCGGAAATGACGGTAGGACTCCGAGCCCTCCGCCTCGATCCCGGCCAGCATCTGCGCCAGCCGCGGCTCGCGGCCCGGCGCCGGCGCCTTGACATACAGCAGCCGGGGCAGCGCCCGCGACAGCTGGAACTCATCCTCCAGCCCCGAGATCCCCATGCCCGGCCCGACCCACCCGTACCGCTGCCAGTACAGCCCGACGAACACATCGCTTTGCGCCAGGTACGCCCGGTACAGCTCCTGCGGCGGGTGCGGCCGCGCCCCCACCTCGAACATCACCGGCGTCAGCCGCAACGCCGAGATGGCACGCGAGACCGCCCGCCGCTCCTGCGCCAGCTCGCCCAGCGTGGAACTCACGAACACCCGCAGCCGCCGGTCCGGAGTCCGGATGACCGTATTGGCCGTCGGATCCTCGCTCACCGATCGCCTCTCATGAGGCCCACCCGCGCCAGTCTGCAACCGGACGGCCCCGCCGGCAACCCCGCGCCGCCCACGGCGGTTGCGCGGCCATGACGGTGCCCCTTCCGCACACTTCGGGCCCAGCGGCGCAGGTTTAGGCGCTGGGCCCGGGTGGGGTCTCGGGATCATCGAGCCCGGGCTCGACCCCGCCCTCCCGGTGCTGTTCCTGCTCGCGAAGCACTTCCCGCATCAGGGCAGCTTCGTGGGCGTCGTCCATCACGCCCGGCTCGTCGTTCGGCTTGTCGCCGGGGCTGTCCGGCGTCGGTGCCCGCTCACTCATGTCAGACCCTCCTCGTGGCCGGGCTGTGCGCTGGGCACCGCCCACACCATTGTCCAGCCATGCGGCGGGGAAGTCCCGGTGACGCGGGCCGGCGGCGCATGTGCCTGGTGCCAGCACCAGGATCGGCGGCCGGTGGCACGAGTACGCCCGGCGCAACGGGCCCGGCGGCCTGCTACGGCAGGGAAGCGACGGGACCGCCCGGGTCTGACCCTCCGGCGGCAACGCCGCCGCTACCCGCCTGCCGCCCGGCGGCTCGCGACCGCGATGATGTCGCTCAGGACCCCCTGCCCGGCCAGCTGGGGCCCGGCGCCGGGGCCGGTGATGGTGACCTGTGAGCCGCTCCCGCTGCGAGCCCAGCGCGCCGGCCAGCCAGGTCCCGACCGTGCCCGTGCCGACCAGCCAGATCCGCAGCGGCTTCATGAGACGACCGCGCGGGCTGCCATGTGCCGAGAATACGTTGGCCCGCCCGGCACGGCCGGGGCCCTTGGCGCCGGCCAGGAGGTCATTCCGCGACGAAGACGGGGGTGACGGACACCGGCAGCCGTATCTGGCCGTCCCGTCCCTCGACGGTCTGGGCCTGGCCGAACACGTCGGTGATGGTGGCGGTGGCGGCGTGCCACGGCCAGGTGATGGTGACCGGCGGTTCGTCCTCGCCGCCGAAGGTGTCGCGGTGGTCCCAGAGCACGAGCAGGGGCCCGCGCCCGGCGCGGTCGACCTCGAATGCGTGGAGCGTGGGCCGGTCGCCGGTGCCGACGCGGGTCACCGTCCGTGCGCCGGCGAGCTGCCCGGCCAGGAGGGCGAAGGTGCCGGCGGCGGGGTGGCGGTGGTCGAGGCCGTCGCCCTCGTATCCCAGCAGTGGGAGCTTGCCGATCAGCAGGTACATCATCTGGCGCTCGTCGACCGGGCCCGGGTACTCGGGTGCGAGGTTCCAGTACGCGGTCCGGTGGACGCCATCGGCCAGCGCGAGCAGGGTGCGCATCACCAGCTGGCGGCAGCTGATGCGGTCCCGCTTGGCCTCCAGCTCGGCCGGGCAGCCGGCCAGGAACATCTGCAGCGCGGGCGGGAGGCCGTCCATCTGGCCGTAGAGGGCGGACATGGCCCGCCGTTCGGGGGTGTCCTGGCCCGCCTGCGCCGCGAGCTCGCCCGTGCTCTGCGGCGGCAGCGCCCCGGTGAACGCGGCCATGAACACCTCCTGCATGACCGCGTTGGCGTCGGGGAACTCGAACGGCTGCGGGCCGGCGTGCTCACCAACGATGACCGGTTTGAGGTACCCGTGCGACCGCATGAACTGCCGGGCGGTGTCCAGGTAGTGCGGCACCTCGGCGGGGTCGCCATACAGGTGCACGCTGAACAGGTCGAAGGCGTCCCGCCCGGCGCCGGCGAGGTGGTCGAAGAACTGGCGTGGCGCGCTGCCGGGCTCGCTGCTGAACACGTCGTAGCCGCAGCCGCCGAGGACGACCGCCGCGGCCGGGTCGGCGTCCTTGACCGCGCGGTAGAAGGTCGTCAGCTGCTCGACGTATTCGGGCGCGGTGCCCGCCCACAGCACATCCGTGTTGCTCGGCTCGTTGTTGCACTGCCAGTAGCGCACCCGCCCGGCACAGCGGCGCACCACCTGGCGCACGAACTCCCCGTACGCGCCCTGGTCGTGGGCCGGTGACTGGGGCTGGAAGTCGGTGGCCACCCGGGTGCCCCACGGTGAGGCCGAGCACAGCGTGATCCAGACCTCCTCGTCGCCGGTCAGCTGGCCCAGCAGGGCGTCGAGCGCTTCCCACCGGTAGCTGCCGGGCTCCGGCTCCAGCTGACCCCAGTACAGGTACGCCCGTATCAGCCCGGCCCCCAGGGCGCGGGCCTGCGGGACGAACTCCCCGGGCTTGCCGAACAGGCCGTAGCTGATGCCACGCACGACGCCCAGCCGGATCCCCGGCGGGTCGAAGGCGCTGGTCATGGTGATGCGGGGTTTCACCGTTGCCATCTCCTCCGAGGTGAGTTTATCTCGTATATTTATCGTTTATAACGTATACTCAGCCCGTGCGCAAACCCGCCGGAGCTGCTGCCCCGCTGATCTGGGTCCAACCGCCGGCGCCGCCCCGGCAGCGGTCGCTGGGCCGGGAGGAGATCGTGGCCGCCGCGATCGCCCTGGCCGACGAGGCCGGGCCGGACGCGCTGACCATGAAGGCGGTCGCCGCCCGGCTGGGCCCGTACACGGCCATGGCGCTGTACCGGTATGTGTACAACAAGGACGGGCTGGTGGACCTGATGCTCGACGCGGCCACCGCCGAGGTTCCCCTGCCGCATCAGCCGGGACCGGACTGGCGCGCCGACCTGCTGGAGCTGGCCGCGCAGACCCGGCTGATGATCAAGCGGCATCCCTGGTATGCCGTGCTCATCCACACCCGCCCGCCGGTCGGGCCGCACATGATGCAGCGGCTGGAGTTCATGCTGCAGGTGCTGACCGCGCAGGGCACGAGCACGGCCGCGGCCATGACCTACGCCGCCCTGATCGACCGGCACATCTTCGGCAGCGGGCTGCAGGAAGCGGAGGAGGCCCGGATGAACCGGCGGCACGGGCTGGACGACGACGCGGGCCTGGAGACCGCGATGGCGGCCGTCCACGGCCTGGCCGCTGCCAGCGGCCGGTACCCGCTCCTGACGAGCTGGCTCGCGCGCCCCGCCGGTTCCCCGGCCGACGAGCAGTTCGGCCTCGGGCTCGGCTTTCTGCTCGACGGGATCGCGACTCAGTTGGGGGCCCGGCAGGCGGGCCACCCGGTCTCGTTTCGTAGCGAGCAGCCCTGAGCTCGCCCCGGCGGAGCGGGTGGCGGTGACGGCGGGAGCGGGCAGCGGTGACGGGAACGGCGGGGCTAGGCGTGGGTGACCGTGGGGAGCCAGACGCGTATCCGGGTGCCCTGGCCGGGCCACGACTCCAGGGTGGCCTGGCCGCCGTGGGCGACGGCGATGGCCTGCACGATGGACAGCCCCAGCCCGCTGCCCCCGCCGCCGGAGCCGTTCAGCCCGGCGGCCGCCCCGGCGTCGGCGCGGTCCCCGCCACGGTGGAAGCGGTCGAAGGCGCGGGCCGCGTCCTCCGGCGGCATGCCAGGGCCCGCGTCGGCCACCTCCAGCACCACCCCGCCCCGCACCGGTGCGAGCCGAACCGCCACCGGCGTCTGGGCCGGGGTGTGCTCGCGCACGTTGGCCAGCAGGTTCGCCAGCACCTGCCGGATCCGCGCCTCGTCGACCACGGCGATCAGCCCGGCCGGGGCCTCCGCCTGGACCGGCCGGGCCGGCTCGACCGCCCGCGCGTCGGCGGCCGCGTCCCGCACCACCGCCGTCAGGTCGGCCTCGGCCAGGTCGAGGGAGGAGGTGCGGTCCAGCCGGGCCAGCTCCAGCAGCTCGGCCACGAGCGTGCTCATGCGCTGCGCCTCCTGCTCGATCCGGCGCATCGCGTCCGGCAGCTGTTCCGGGCCCAGCGCCCCCTGCCGGTACAGCTCGGCGTAGCCGCGGATGGTCGTCAGCGGGGTGCGCAGCTCATGCGAGGCGTCCGCGGCGAACTGGCGGACCTTCTGCTCCGACTGCAGCCGGGCGCCGAACGCCTGCTGGATCCGGTCCAGCATGGTGTTGATGGCCCAGCCCAGCCGGCCCACCTCGGTGCTCTCGTCGGCGTCGGGCATGCGCGCGGTGAGGTCCCCCTGAGTGGTGATCCGGTGCGCGGTGCCGGCCATCTGGCCGAGCGGCGCCAGCCCCCGGCCGATGAGCCACCGCCCGCCGGTCACGAGCAGCAGGATCAGCACCCCGCCGGTGATCAGCTCGGCCACGACCACGCCGCCCACCTGGCTGCTCACCGTCGTGACCGGCCGCGCGACCACGAGCAGGGCCACGCCCGGCGGCAGGGCGGCCGCGTCCACGTGGCCGGCGCGTGATCAGCCGCTCCACCGCCCGCAGCCTGGTCCCGTCGGGCAGCACCAGGGTGTACGGCTGGCTGGCCAGGTGCTGGACGAGCTGGGCCCGGCTCATCTGGCCGAGCGTCTGCTGCAGCTCGTCGCCCGCCCGGCCCGGGGTGAGCAGGGTGATCTGCCCGGTGCGGCGGGAGAACGCGGCGGCCAGGTAGCCGCCGGTGTTGCCGGCCAGGGTTTGCGGATTGCGCGCCGCCGTGGCGACCAGGTCGGCGTTGAACTGCCCGGTCAGCCGGCGGGTCAGCACCAGGGTGGTGACGGCGCCCATGATCAGCAGGAACGCGGCGGTCACCGCGATGAGCAGGACCAGCAGGCGGGAGCGCAGCGACAGCCGCCCCGAGCCGCTCATCAGGGCGGGCCGCCCGGCCCGGCGGGGGAGTGGCCCTGCTCCGCCCGCTGCCCCTCGCCGGCCCGCAGGGTGTATCCCACGCCGCGCTGGGTGTGGATCAGCGGCGGCCCGAGCGGGTCGAGCTTGCGGCGCAGGTAGCTGACGTAGGTCTCCACGATCTGCGACTGCCCGGCGTAGTCCCAGCCCCACACGCTCTCCAGCAGCTGGGCGCGGGTGAGCACCCGTCCCTGGTGCCGCATGAGGTAGGCGAGCAGCCGGAACTCGGTGGGCGACAGCTCCACCGGCACACCCGCCCGGTGCACGGTCCAGCGGGACTCGTCCAGTTCCAGGTCGCCCGCCCGGAGCGTGGTGCCGGCGTGGGCGTCCCCGGGGGCGGCGGACCGCGACGCGCGGCGCAGCACCGCCCGGACCCGGGCCACCAGCGCCTCCACCGAGAACGGCTTGGTGACATAGTCGTCGCCGCCGAGCGCCAGCCCGGTGACGGTGTCGGAGGAGGTGTCCCGGGCGGTCAGGAAGATGACCGGGACCTCGTTGCCCATGGCGCGCAGCCGGCGGCACACCTCGAACCCGTCGAGGTCGGGCATCACCACGTCGAGCACGATCAGGTCGGGCCGCAGCGCTTCGGCCTGCCGGATCGCGTCCATCCCGCCGGCCGCCGTGCTCACCGCGCAGCCGTGGAACTTCAGCGCGACCTGCACCAGCTCACGGATGTTCGGCTCGTCGTCGACGACGAGCACCTGCGGGATCCGGTCGTTGTCTGTCATCACCGTGGCGCATTCTGCGGCCTGGCCCGGGCTGGGCATCGCACCGCCGATCATGCCGAACGGGGGCAGCCCAGGCTACCGCCTCCCGCGGCCGGGGCCGCGGGAGGCGGGCGGGCGGGTGCCCTGGTTACCCACTGGGCGGCCGGACGAAGATGAGCCGGGCGTCCTTGACCCCGCCGACCACCGGCCCGCCGACCCAGACCTGCTGGCCAACGGCGAGCGAGGACTCGCTGATCTTGCCGCTCGCTCCCTGACGACCGTGGTGCTGACCAGCTGCCAGGCCCAGCTGCTGCCGTCGGCGGCCTGGACCACGATGGAGGTGCCGTTGTTCACCGACTCGATCACGCCCCGCACGTAGGCGAGCGTGCGGACGGTGCCGTCGGCGGCCCGGAAGGAGAACTGGCCGTCCACCCCGCGCAGGAGGAAGAAGCGGGCGATCCGGCGGCGGATGAACCGGCAGCGCGCGGTGGCCGCGCGGGCCGCCCCCGACAGCCGGGGATGCCCGGTACGCCTGGCCGCCCGGGCCGTTTTCGCCAGCTCGGGCGCACCGCCGGACCGCCGGGGCGGCCGCGGGGCCGCCCGGCCGCCGGGGCCGTGGCGCCTGGCGCGCTGGTGGTGACGGAGGCGTCCGGCGCGCCGGCCGCGTTCAGGGTGGCGTCGAGCAGGGCCGCCTGGCTGGCCGGGGCCGCGCCGCCACCCTGAGCGGCGGCGGCCCCTCCGCCGGTGCTGCCCGCGCTCCCGCTCCCGCCGGTGCCGGTGCTGGCCGCGGGGGCGGCGGACAGGGTGGTGCTGGCCAGGGATGCCCCGGCGATCACGCCGCCGCCGGCGAGCAGGGCGGCGAGGGCGATCCCCACCGTCCAGCGCCGGGCCGTGCGGCGGCCGCCGGCCAGAGGCGCCTGCGCCCCCGGCTGCTGCTGCCAGGGGTATTCATGGCCGGGGCCCTGACCGCCCGGCGGCACGCCAGGCCCGGGCCAGAACTGCTCGGTGGGCTGGTGGTCGCGCGGATCGCCGCCGGCGGGCCGGTTGAAGTTGTCCATGGCTGCCATGCTGGCCGCCCGGCCTGTGACATCGGGCGGCCAAAGCTGGGATTTCCCTGGGAGCACGCTGCGTATTCCCCAGGCCCGTGCCGACGCCCGGGGACAGCCCGCTGGAATCCCGCCGTCCTCCCCGGGCCGGGCGTGCCCCGGGGGCTACATCCGCTCGGGCACCGGGATCCCGAGCAGGCCGAGCCCGGAGGCCAGGACCCGCAGCGCCAGGGCGCAGAGCGCGAGCCTGCTGTCGCGCAGCTCGGGCGACGGGGCGCCCAGCACCGGGCATTGCTCGTAGAACGTGGTGAAGGCGCTGGCGACGCCGAACAGGAAGGCGGCCAGCACGTGCGGCTCGGCGCCACGGGCGGCAGCCGGCGACCGCCGGGCCGAACCCGAGCACAGCGAGCGCGAGCGCCCGCTCGGCGCCCTCGTCCAGGTGCAGGCCGGGGGCGACCGCGTTCGGGTCAAGCCCAGCCTTGCGGAAGATCGAGCGGATCCGGGCGGTCGCGTACTGAAGGTAGGGGCCGGTGTTCCCGGTGAGCGCGAGCATCCGGTCGAAGTCGAATACGTAACCAGAGTCCCTGGCCACCGACAGGTCGCCGTATTTCAGCGCGCCGATGCCGACCGCCTCGGCGATCTCCTGGCGCAGGACCGGGTCGTCGTACCGGTCGGCGATCACCCGCCCGGCGCGCTCGACCGCCTCGTCGATCAGCGTGATCAGCTTGACCGGCTCGCCCGTGCGGGTCCGCAGCCGTCGGCCACCCGGGTCGCTGACCAGGCCGATGACCGCGTGCTCGGCGCTGACCTCGTCGGTCAGCCAGCCGGCCTGGCGGGCTGACGGCGAACAGCATCCGGAAGTGCAGCGACTGGTCGGCGCCGACCACGTAGATGAGCCGGTTGGCCTTCAGGTCCCTGATCCGGTACCTGATCGCGGCCAGGTCGGTGGTGTCGTAGCCGTAGCCGCCGTCGCTCTTGCGCAGGATCATCGGCAGCGGTTCGCCGTCCCGGCCGGTGAACCCCGGCGGGAACACGCACAGCGCGCCGTTGCTGATCACCGCGATGCCGTCGCGCTCGAGCTCGTCGCAGACGCTGGCGAGCATCGAGTTGTAGAAGCTCTCCGGGGCCAGGTCGTCGTCGGTGAGGGTGATCCCCAGCCGCTGGTAGATCGTGTTGTAGTAGTGCTTGGAATCGTCGACGAGCTCCTGCCACAGGCGGAGGGTCTCCGCATCGCCCCCCTGCAGCAGGACCACCCGGCGCCGCGACCGCTCCGCGAAGGCCGGGTCGCCGTCGAACTTGACCCGCGCCGCCTGGTAGAAGGCGTTGACCTCGCCGGCCGACAGCTGCTTGAGCGCGGTGTCCTCGCCGACGTCCAGCAGGTGCTCGATCATCATGCCGAATTGGGTGCCCCAGTCGCCCAGGTGGTTGGCGCGGATCACCTCGTGCCCCTGGTATTCCAGGATCCGAACCACCGCGTCCCCGACCACGGTCGTGCGCAGGTGCCCGACGTGCATCTCCTTGGAGACGTTGGGGGCCGAGTAGTCGACCACGACCTCCTGCCGCGGGTCGGACACCGGCACCCCGAGGCGGGGGTCGTCCAGCAGCCCGGCGGCCTGGCGGGCGATCCACTCGTTGCGCAGGGTGAGGTTGATGAACCCCGGCCCGCTCACCTCGACGTTGCTGCAGACGTCGGCCACGTCCAGGTGGCGCACGATCCCCTCCGCCACGTCGCGGGGCGCGCGCCCGAGCCGCTTGGCCAGCGGCAGGGCCACGTTGGCCTGGTAGTCGGCGAACGTGGATGGCCGGATGACGGGGTCGGCGTCGGCATATTCCGCGCCGAACGCGGCGGCGAGCGCCGTCCGCACCCGCGCCGCGAGTACCTCCTGGGGATCGGCCATATTTCCAGCCTAGTGGTCGGGGCGAGGGGTTTTCCCGCCCGGCTGCGCCGCCAGCAGCGGTTTCGTGTGGGTGATGGAGGTGAGCATCACCGTGAACCCGGCCCGCTGGTAGAGCCCGAGGGCGCCGGTGGGCGAATCGGCGTCGACCCCCAGCGACGCGGAGGTGAAACCCGCGGCCCGGGCCCCGGTGAGCGCCCGCACCAGGAGGGCAGAGGCGATGCCGCGCTTCCGCCCCGCCCGGCGGGTGGCGACCAGCGCGACGTAGAGGTCGCGCCCGCCGACGGCCTCGTTGTACGCCTCGTACTCGTGGCTGATGACCAGGCCGAGCGGCTCGCCACCGGAATAGGCCAGGAAGCTGAGGGCGGGCCGGAGCGCGCTGATGCCATGAAGTGCTCCCAGGCGTCGGCGGGCAGGAGAGGCAACGGGTTAATCCCCGTCGGCCCGGCACATCCCGGCACCTCAGCCGGGGCGCGGTTCTCAGTCCTGGCCGGCCCGGGAACCGTGCCCGCCCGGCAGCCGGTGCGAGAGCGCGAGGAACGCCGTCAGCACGATCCCGGCGCAGGCCGCGATGGCCAGGGCGATGAGATCTCTGGCCAGGCCGGGGTCGTGGAGGTCGAAAAACGTGCGGGACACCGGGACCGTCAGGGCGAGCACCATCCCGGCGGCCATCGCCGCCACCAGCGCGACCCGCCACCAGGTGTAGGGGCGGGCGACCAGGGCGAGCACCCACAGCGCGGTGGCGGACAAGGTGATCACCGCGGTGGTGCGGTCGGCGACCAGGCTGCTGCCGGGGCTGAGCCGGGCAATGATGTAAGCGGAGAACGTGGCCGCCGCGCAGGCGATGCCCGCCGGTATGGCAAACCGCAGCACACGCGAAACGAATCCAGGTGTTACCCGCTGTGCGCTCGGCGCGAGCGCCAGCACGAACGCGGGCACGCCGATGGTCAGCGTGGAAATGAGCGTCAGGTGGCGGGGGAGGAACGGGAAGCGCAGCCCCTGCAGGCCCTCGTCGGCCGCCAGCGCCACCACCGCCGTCGCGACGGACAGCAGTACGGCGTAGACGGTTTTGGTGAGGAACAGGCTCGCCACCCGCTCGATGTTGCTGAGCACCCGCCGGCCCTCCGCCACCACGTACGGGAGGGTGGCGAAGCTGTCGTCCAGCAGGACGATCTTGGCAGCGGCACGGGTGGCGCCGCTGCCCGATCCCATCGCCACGCCCAGGTCGGCGCGGGTGAGCGCGAGCACGTCGTTGATGCCGTCGCCGGTCATCGCCACGGTATGGCCGCGGGACTGGAGCGCGCTCACGAAGATCTGCTTCTGGCGGGGGCTGACCCGCCCGAACACCGAGTTGCCCTCCAGCGCGTCGGCCACCGCCGCCAGTTCCGGCTCCGGCAGCTCGGCCGCGGCCAGCGGCCCACCGCCGGGCCCGTCCCGGTCCCCGGCGTCGGCAGCCCCACTCCGGGCCGCGCCAGCTCTGTCCCCGGCCGTGTCAACGCTGCTCCCGGCTGCGGCAGCTCCGCTCCCAGTGGCGGCAGTTTCGTCCCGGGCCGCGGCGGCTCCGTCCCCGTCCTGTGCCGTGAACCCGTCCCCGTCCCGTGCCGTGGGCCCGTTCCTGTCCCGCGGCGCGGCTCCGTCCGCTTCCTGGCCCTCGCCCCCGGAGGGCAGGGAGCGGGCATCGACCGGATGATCGGCGCCGCCGATCCCGAGCTGCCTGGCGATGGCGCCCACCGACACCGCGCTGTCCCCGGAGATCACCTTGACGGCGACGTCCTGCTCGGCGAAGTAGTCCAGGGTGCGGCCCGCCTCGGCGCGCAGCCGCTGCCGCAGCACCAGCAGGGCGGCCGCCTCCACCTTCGGCCGGTCCGCGCCGGGATGGCCGGTCTCGGTCACGTCGGCCGCGTCGGCCCGGCCGAGGACCAGCACGCGCAGGCCGTCCGCGGCCTTCGTTTCAGCCTGCTGGCGGGCGGGATCTCCGGCGGGCAGCAGCACGTCGGGGGCCCCCAGGACCCAGCCGCCGCTGGCCGGGCCGGCGTCCACGAACACCGCCCCGCTCCACTTGCGTGCCGAGGAGAACGGCACGGCATGGACCGGCCGCCAGCGCGCCTCGCCGTCCGGGGCCCCGGCCAGGACGGGAGCCTCGGCGGAAGCCCCCTCCGTCGAGGCCCGGCCGGCGGCCACCCTCTCCGCAGGCACCCTCCCCGCGCGCATCCTCTCCGTCGGCCGGTCTGCGGGGATCCCGTCCGCGGGTCCTGGCCCCGCCGAATCGCCCGCCGGGGGCAGGTCGGCCAGCCCGCTGGCGATCGCCTGCAGGGTCGGGTTCGGCCGCTCCTCGGCCCCGACCAGGCTGGCGAGCACCTTCCGCACGGGCATGTCCGGCGCCACCTCGATGACCTGGTCGAGTTCCATCCCCGGCTCGGTCAGGGTCCCGGTCTTGTCCAGGCACAGCACGTCGACGCGGGCGAGGACCTCGATGGCGGGCAGTTCCTGGACCAGGCACCGGCGCCTGCCCAGCCTGACCACTCCCACCGCGAAGGCCACGCTGGTCAGCAGCACCAGCCCCTCGGGGATCATCGTGATGATGCCGGCCACCGCCCCGGCCACCGCATCGGAGAAGGCCCCGTTGGCGTACGCGAGCTGGCTGGCCGTGAGCAGGATGGCGACGGGCACGATCACCCAGGTGATGAGGCGCAGGAAGCGGTTGATGCCCGCCATGAGCTCGGAATGGGCGAGGCTGAATACGCTGGCCTCGCCCTCCAGCCGGGCGGCGTAGGAACTTCGGCCCACCCGGGCCGCCGTAAATGCCCCCGAGCCGCTCACCACAAAACTGCCCGAGAGCAGCTGGTCGCCGGGTTTCTTGGTGACCGGGTCGATCTCGCCGGTGAGCAGCGACTCATCGACCTCCATGCCGGGCCCGTCGGTGACCTCGCCATCGACCATGACCCGGTCGCCCGGCCCGATGAGGATCCAATCGTCCAGGACGATGTCCCGCGGCCGCAGCGCGGTTTCCGCCCCGTCCCGCCTAACCCGTACCTGCTCCTCGCCCAATACGGCGAGGCGGTCCAATGTCTGCTTGGCCCGCAGTTCCTGGATCACGCCGATGCCGGTGTTCGCCACGATGACCAGGCCAAAGAGGGCGTCCTGCGGGTGCCCGGTGAAGAGCACCACCGCTGCCAGGGCGCCGACTATCGCGTTGAACCTCGTGAGGACGTTCGCGCGGACTATGTCCGACACCGGCCGGCTCGTCCGCCTGCCGGTGTCATTGGTCTCTCCGGCCGCGACCCGCTCGGCCACCTGCGCGCTGGTCAGCCCGCTGTGCTGCGGGTGGGTCTCCACACTTCCCCCCATCGGCACGCTCTCCATGTCATCCTCGCACCCGGGCGGGTGGGCAGCTGAAGTGGCGCTCCCCGCCCCAACTCTTCACGGATTTTGGTCATGATCATGTCCGTTTCGTCCAGGTTCTCGTGGCTCAGATCCGTGATATGACGGGTCGCCCTGGCGGCCTAAGGGTCCCGGGCCGCCGCCATGATGGGATCGGGCCGGCGTCGTGATGGGATGGGGCCTTACTGGCGGCGCAGGAAGTGGCCGGCCCGGTGGCTGGGCCTGAGCCGTTCCTTGATCCGCTCGGTGATCTGGCCGCGCGCCAGATCCGCGGCGAGCCGGCAGGCCGAGGTGATCCCCCTGGCCTTGGAGTCCCCGTGGGCGATGACAATGGTGCCCTCCAGGCCGAGCAGGGCGGCCCCGCCGTAGGTCTCGGCGTCCATCCGCCCGGCCAGCTCGCGCAGCGCCCGCTGCTGGAAGAGGGTCCCGAACCGGGCCGCCCGGGAGCCCTGGAGCGCAGTTCGTACCAGCCCGGCGGCGAAGTCGCCCGCGCCTTCGATGGTCTTGAGTGCGACGTTGCCGGTGAAGCCGTCGGTCACCACCACGTCCACCTTGCCGGCCAGCAGGTCGCCGCCCTCGATGTTGCCGGTGAAGCGGATCGGCAGGCCTCCGTGCGGCGGCGCGGCGAGCAGCTCGTGCGCCCGGCGGGCGAGCTTGTTGCCCTTCATCGGCTCGGCGCCAATAGTGAGCAGGCCGACCCGCGGATCCTCTATGCCGTAGGCCACCTGTGCGTAGGCGACGCCGAGCTGGGCGAACTGGACCATCATCTCCGGCTTGGGGTCGGCGATGGCACCGGCGTCCACCAGCAGCGTTGGCTTCGGCCCGGTGGGCAGGGCCACGGCCAGGCCGGGCCGCAGCAGCCCGGGCAGGGATCGCAGCCGCAGCCGGGCGGTCGCGACGATCCCGGCGGTGGAGCCCGCGGAGACCACCGCCGCCGCCTGGCCGCGCCTGATCAGCTGGCAGGCGACGGCAAGGCTTGACCGGGGGCGGCGCCAGCTCGCCAGCGCCCCCTCGTCCATGCCGACCAGCTCGTCGGCGGGCGCGACCATGATGTCGCCCCCCTCCTGGTGCTTGCCCAGCAGGGGGCGCAGCTGGCTCGGCCGGCCGGTCAGGACAACGGTCATGCCGTGGCCGGCCGCGGCGGCGATCGCGCCCGCGACGATCTCGGCCGGAGCGTGATCGCCGCCCATCGCGTCCACGGCGATGGTAGGTCGCTGAGGGCTTTCGGCGGGCGGGGAGTCCTCTGACACGGGCGCGGTCCGGTGCCAATCAGCAATCGCTCAGCTGGGCCAGGGGGTCGCGCATGGTCACAAGCTTCTCACTCCTGCCCCGGCTTCGCCGGTCGGCATTCCTGCTCCGGGGCCCGGGCCGGTGACGAGGTGTGCCCACATCCCGTTCAGCCAGGTGCTGCCCCGGATGCGAGGTCTGCTCAGGCGCGGGTGGGCGCTTCCTCCGCCTGCTGGGGGGTTGCCGCCGGGGCAGGCTTACTGCCGCCGCCCTTGATCGCCAGGCAGCTGAGAGCGCCGATGCCGAGCAGGACGACCGGCAGGATCATCGTCTGGCGCATGGCCGTCACATAGGCGAAGGTGAACACCTCATGAGCGATCCGCGTGATCTCGGCCACCAGGCTCGGCGGGGCGCCGGGGATCTGATGCGTGCTGCCGCCGTTCTGTCCCGCTCCCACCTGGATGCCGTTGTTCGCGGAATTGTGGATCTGGGTCACGAACCGGTTGCGCACCTGTGGCGGCAACGCGCCCGCCCGGGCGTTCGGCCTGGCCGGACATCGAGGAGACCAGCCTGTTCTGCAGCAGCGCGCCCACCGCGGCGGTGCCGATCACCAGGCCGACCTGCCGGACTGTGTTCAGCACACCCGAGGCAGCCCCCGCCAGTTGCGGCGGAATATTCCGCATGGCGGTGGTGACCAGCGGGGCGAAGATGCAGCCCAGGCCGAGGCCGGCCACGATCAGCGGAGCCAGGAAACTGGGCCAGGTGGAGTTCGGGTGGGCGACCAGGGCGAGCCAGCCCATCCCGCCGCCGAACAGGATCAGCCCGGACATCAGGATGTACTTGCCGCCGATCTTGTCGGTCATCCGGCCCGCCACCGGGGCGACGAACAACGAGATGAGCGAGGCCGGCGCCATCGCCAGCCCGGCCTTCAGCGCCGTGAACCCGAGGACGGACTGCAGGTAGATGGTGAACGGCAGGAAGATCCCCATCATGCCGATGGCCAGCACGCCCGATATCCAGTTCGTCACCGTGTAGTTCCGGTCGCGGAACAGGGCGAAGGGGACCAGCGGTTCCTTGCCTTGCGTCATCCGCTGGACCAGCAGGAAGGCCGCCAGCAGGAGCACGCCGAGGCCGAGAATGAGCGGGATGCTGATGAACCCGGTGATCGTGCCCCAGTTGTACTTCTGGCCTTCGACCAGGCCGTAGCAGATGGCCAGCAGGGCCGCGCTGGCGAGTAGCACGCCGGGGATGTCGAGCCGGTGCCTGCGGCCCGGTTTCACGTTCGGGATGATGAGCGGGGCCAGTATCAGCACGATGATGCCGATCGGCAGGTTGACGAAGAAGATATACCGCCAGTCGAACGCGGTGACGAGCAGCCCGCCCAGGGTCGGCCCGGCGATGGTGGCCACCCCGGCTACCGCGCCCCAGACGCCGAATGCCGCGCCCCGCCGTTCCGGCGGGAAGGTATTCGTGATGATTGTCAGCGTCTGGGGCATGAGCATGGCTGCGCCCAGGCCCTGAACCGCGCGGAACCCGATCAGCCAGCCGGGGGTCTGCGCGAGGCCGCACGCGACCGACGCGACCGTGAACACCGCGATGCCGGCGGTGAACATGGGCCTCGGCCCGATCAGGTCGCCCAGCCTGCCCGCGGTGATGACCAGCACGGCCAGCACGAGGGCGTACGCGTTGATCACCCAGAGGATGTCGTCGAGCGACGCGTTCAGCTTCGTGATCATGTTGGGGATCGCGATGTTGACGATCGTCAGGTCGAGCAGGGTCATGAAGAACCCCAGCGAGACGACCAGCAATACGGCCCATGGGTTGCCGCGGAACTTCTTCACAATCTCTCCCTGGCGTCTCCCCCGCCGGAGCGGCCCGCCTGAGACTACAGGCTAACCAGAAAACGGGGACTCATTCAAGATATATCTTGATAGCGCCACCACCGGGTAACGGCCCGTGGTGGGCAGCCGTCCTGTTCTGATCGTAGATGGCGGTACCGACAACGGCCGCCGCGGTGCTCGCTCCCAGGCGGCCGCCCCGGGCGGCGGCGGGGCCAGTATGCTCCGGCCATGGAACTGAGCGGAACAGCAGCGATCATCTCCGGTGGCGCCAGCGGTCTCGGTGAGGCGGCTGCGCGCGAACTCGCCGCGGTGGGAAGCACCGTTGTCATTGCCGACCTGAACGAGGAGAGGGGCAAGAAGGTCGCCGACGAGATAGGCGGGGAGTTCGTCAAGACCGATGTGTCCGACGAGGCGTCGGTCGCGGCGGCCGTGGCCGCCGCGGCCGGCAAGGAGGCTCCGCTGCGCACGGTCGTGAACTGCGCGGGCATCGGCTGGGCTGAGCGCACCGTCAACCGGGAGGGCGCCCCGCACAGCCTGGCGACGTTCCGCAAGGTGCTCGACATCAACCTGATCGGCACGTTCAACCTGATGCGGATCGCGGCGGCGGCGATCGCCAAGACCGATCCGGTCGACTCCGACGGGCAGCGCGGGGTGGTCATCAACACCGCGTCCGTCGCCGGCCTCGAGGGCCAGACCGGCCAGCTCGCCTATTCCGCGTCCAAGGGCGGGATCATCGGGATGACCGTCCCGGCGGCCAGGGACCTTGCGGTCATCGGCGTGCGGGTGAACACGATCTGCCCCGGCATCATCGACACCCCGATCTACGGCACCGGGCCCTCCAGCGAGGAGTGGAAGGCCAAGCTCGCCGCCCCGGTCGTCTTCCCCAAGCGGATGGGCACGGCGACCGAGTTCGCCGCCCTGGTGCGGTCGCTGATCGAGAACGACTACATGAACGCGGACGTCATCCGCTTCGACGGCGGCATCAGGTTCCAGCCGAAGTGACGGGAAGCAGAGCCTGACCCGCAGTCAGGACACCCGGCCTGGCCGCCCGGGGGCGCGCCCGCCGGGCAGCCTCTATTACCCCGGGTTAACTCCGCTGTTATCCCCGAGTTAACTCCCGTCTCCTTGGGGCAGTGGAGACCCATCGAAGACCGGCAGGGGAGCCGACCGTGAAGGAGACATGCCATGACTCTGATGTGGGCGGCTATCGCCGTCGCTGTGCTGCTCTTTCTGCTCGCCGTGGGCATCCCGTACTGGCTCTCGCACCGGCGGCTGCGCCCCCGGGAACACGGCGATGCAGACACCTACCTCGAGGCCAAGGAGCATGCGGCCCCGGACGTGATTCCGGACCAGCCCGGGCACTCCGCGCGGCAGGTTTCCACCGGCACCCAGCCGATCGGGCGGCCGAGGCCCGAAGATGAGGGGCCGGCGGCCCGCTGACCCGGCCGGTTCACGGCCACGGGGAATGAAGCCTGTGCCGGTGGCTGCCCAGGCCAGCGCTGGTACGCTGCGAGGCCGCGGAGATGCTGGACTCCCTTCCAGCCGCAGCAGCGCAGTGCCCGGGAGGCGCGAACATGCCGGACGCCGTGACAGTCGAGGTGGACGGCGGGATCGCCGTCATCACCATCAACCGCCCGCAGGCGCGCAACGCGGTCAACGAGGCGGTCGCCAGCGGCATCGCGGCGGCCTTCGACGAGCTTGACCCGCGGCCCGACGTGGCGGCGATGGTGCTGACCGGCGCCGGCGACACGTTCTGCGCGGGCATGGACCTGAAGGGCTTCCTGGCGGGCGAGAACCCGACGGCCGGGGGCCGCGGCTTCGGCGGCATCACCGCCCGCCCGCCCGTCACCCCCATCATCGCCGCGGTCGAGGGGTATGCCCTGGCCGGCGGCTTCGAGATCGCGCTTGCCTGCGACCTGATCGTCGCCAGCGAGGCGGCGATCTTCGGCCTGCCCGGAGGTGACCCGGGGACTGGTCGCCGCCGCCGGCGGGCTGTTCCGGCTGCCGCGACGGGTCCCTTACCACCTCGCCATGGAGATCGCGCTCACCGGCGGGCAGTGTCCCGGCGGCACGGCTGCACCAGGCGGGCCTGATCAGCCGCGCTGGTGCCGGCCGGCGCGGCGCTCGAGCGCGGCCCGTGGCCTGGCCGCGAAGGTGGCGGCCAACGCCCCGCTCGCGGTGGCGGCGACGAAACGGATCATCGTGGAGTCGGCCGGCTGGCCGCCGCGGCGAGGCGTTCGACCGGCAGAACGCGATCAGCCGGGCCGGTGTTCACCTCCGCCGACGCGCGGGAGGGCGCGGCCGCCTTCGCGCGAGAAACGCCCGCCGGTCTGGCGTGGCGAGTAACGCCGGCGAGAGCAGCGCTCTGGCCGGGTTGTCCACGCGGGTGCCGGGCGCCACCGTAGGATCGTTGCCCAGAAACATCGTGGACACCGTTGGGGATGTGCATGTGCGGAATCGTCGGCTGCCTGGCGCTGGTCCTCGAGGCCGAACCGGACTCGGCCTGGGTGGCGACCGCGACCGAGCGGATCAGCCACCGCGGGCCCGATGACGAAGGCTTCTACACCGACCACGACGTCGCCCTCGGCTACAAGCGGCTGGCCATCATCGACCTGTCGCAGGCCGGCCACCAGCCGATGCGGTCCGCCGACGGGCGCTACTGGATGGTCTTCAACGGCGAGATCTACAACTACGTCGAGCTGGGACAGGAGCTGCTGGCGCAGGGCGTGGTCCTGCGGTCGAGCGGCGACTCCGAGGTCCTGCTCGAGGCCTACGCCCGGGTCGGCAAGGACGTGGTGCACAAGCTCCGCGGCATGTACGCCTTCGCGATCTGGGACAGCTGGACGCGCGAGCTGTTCTGCGCCAGGGACCCGTTCGGCATCAAGCCTTTCTACTACCGCCTCGACGAGAACCCGCAGCCAGGCGCGGGTGGCAGGAGCGGCGGGCGGCACGCGGCCGCCGGCCCCGACGACGGCAACGGCGACATCGAGGCCTTTCCGGCCGGTGAGCCGGACGACTGGTTCGCGCCCAACCTCCGGCCGGGCGGGGCGGGCCGGCACGCGGCCGACCCGGCACGCGACCCCGGCCTGACCGGCCGGCTTCCGCGGCCACCGGATGCCATCGGCCGGCCTCTCGCCGGCAGGCCGGAGCGGATGCTGCGGTTCGCCTCCGAGCGCAAGGCCCTCGCCGACCCGGGCGAGCTGCCGGACGCTCGACCCCGACGCGCTGCGCCGGTACCTGGCCTTCCAGTACGTGCCCGCCGCCGGGCACCCTGACCCCGCCGGTGCAGGTGCTGCCGCCCGGCCACGCCATGATCGCCCGCCCCGGCGAGCCGGTGGACGTCTACCGCTACTGGCGGGCCGACCTGCGGCCCGCCCAGGCCCCCAGCGATGGCACGCCGCGCGCCATCCTGGACGTGATGCGCGACTCGGTCGCGGTTCACCTGCGCAGCGACGCCCCGCTCGGCGCCTTCCTGTCCGGCGGCATCGACTCCGCGGCGATCTGCGCGCTGGCCGCCGAGCACCGGCCGGACCTGCTCACCTTCACGGTCGGGTTCGAGCGCGAGGGCTACAGCGAGATCGACCGGGCGCAGGAGACGGCGGCGGCGATCGGCGTGAGGTCGATCCCCTACGTGATCAGCCCGGAGGAGTTCTTCCACCACCTGCCGCAGATCATCTGGCACCTCGACGACCCGATGGCGGACGCGGCGGCGGTGCCGCTGTGGTTCGTCGCCCGCGAGGCCAGCAAGCACGTCAAGGTGGTGCTGTCCGGCGAGGGCTCCGACGAGCTGTTCGGCGGCTACGCGATCTACCACCAGCCCGGCGTGGTGCGGGCCGGGGAGCAGCTGCCCGACTGGGGCCGGGCGCCGATCAGGCGGGCGGCCGCGCTCATCCCGGCCGGGGTCAAGGGCAAGGGCTTGCTGGAGCGCACCTCCATCCCGCTGCGCGACCGCTACATCGGCAACGCGCACGTGTTCACCGACGAGCGAGATCGACCTGATCACCGGGCCGCGCGCGGCGGCGAGCCCGTGCGACGTGACCGACCCGATCTACGACCAGGCCGAGGACGCGGGCCTGGACGACGTCTCCACCATGCAGCTGGTGGACATCAACACCTGGCTGGCCGGCGACATCCTGGTCAAGGCCGACCGGATGACCATGGCGCACAGCCTGGAGCTGCGGGTTCCGTTCCTGGACCGCGAGGTGATGGCGGTCGCGGCGCGGCTGGCCCGGGAGGAGAAGATCGGCGCCGGCACCACCAAGGCGGCGCTGCGCGAGGCGATGAGCGAGGTGCTGCCGCAAGGCGGCCGCCGAGCGCGCGAAGCTCGGCTTCCCGGTCCCGATCGGCCACTGGCTGAAGGGCGACGCCTACGGCTTCGCCGAGCAGCTGCTGCAGCGAGGCGCAGACCGACCAGTGGGTGAACCGGGCGGCGGCGCTGCGGCTGCTGGAGCGCTTCCGGGCCGGGGAGCCCGGGCGTGAGATGGCGGCACCTGTGGGTGCTGATCGTGTTCTCCCTGTGGCACCAGATCTACGTCGAGCGGGCCTACGACCCGGTCGCGCTCGGCTGGGACGCGGGCCGCACGGGAGCCGCCCAGGTGAGGTGATCGGCCGAGTAACACTCCGCGTATCAGCGTCGTCGTGCCGTTCTACAACAACGCTGATGTGCTGGGCGACTGCCTGCCGTCCATCGCGGCCCAGACGTTCACCGACCTGGAAGTGATCATGGTGGACGACGGGTCCACCGACGACGGCGCGCGAGGTCGCCAGGAAATGGGCCGCCGCCGACCCCAGGTTCACCCTGATCCAGTCAGCCAGACGGTGGGCCCGGCGGGGCCCGCAACCTGGGCGTCGAGCAGGCGCGCGGGCGAGTTCCTCGCCTTCGTGGACGGCGACGACATGCTCCCGCCGCACGCCTACGAGGTGCTGCTGCACACGCTGGAAAGCTCGGGCTCGGACTTCGTCTCCGGCGCGGTGAACCGGATCGGCACCGGCGGCGTGCACCCCTCCGCCCTGCACGAGCGGGCGATCAAGGGCCGCAAGATCGGCACCCACGTGACCCAGGCGCCGGAACTGCTCTACGACATCTCGGTCTGGAACAAGCTGTTCCGCAGGTCGTTCTGGGACGCCCACGAGCTGCACTACCCCGAGGGCGATGGTCTGGGAGGACCTGCAGCTCATGACCAGGGCGCACGTCCTGGCCAGCGCGGTGGACGTGATCCCCGACTACATCTACTACTGGCGTGAGCGGGCGGCCGGGGAGTTCTCCATCACCCAGAACCGCACCGACATCCAGAACCTGCGTGACCGCATCACCGCGCTGCTCGCCATCGACGCGTTCCTGCGCGGGCACGCCCCGGCCAAGACGCTCGCGCCAGCACCAGCGCAAGGCGCTGGTGAACGACCTCTGGCTGTACGTGCGGGACCTGTGCCGGGTCAGCGACGACTACCTGGCCGAGTACTTCGACCTGGTCGGCAGCCTACCTGGACCACGGTGCGCCCGCGCGTGCTCGCGCAGCCTGCCCGCCACCCACAAGCTCGCCTACCACCTGACCCGCAGGCGGCTGCGCGAGCCGCTGCTCGAGCTACATCACCTGGCTGCTCGACCAGCAGGTGGCCACGATCCCGGTGGTCCGCCGGCACGGCAGGCTGCGGGCGGACCTGCCGTTTCGCACCGATCGCGGGCTGCGCATCCCGCGCCGGGTCTACCGGCCGCACTGGCGGGACCTCGACCCGTTCGTCGCAGGTGGAGAGCGTCGACCTGGCAGCGCGGCAACCTGGTCATCGCCGGCCTGGCCTACGTGCCGTCCATCGACATCAGCAAGCGGCGGTACACCAACAAGATCGTGATCCTGCGGCCGCGGCGCCGGTTCCGGCCGCCGATCGTGTCGCTGGCCGCCTCGTCCCGGCACCCCCGGGCGACCGTGCTGTCCGGGCAGGACCGCTACGACTACGCCTGGGCCGGGTTCCGCTGCGAGATCAGCTCCCGCTGGTTCCGGGTCGCCGGGCCGCTGGCTGACCGGGGACTGGGACTGCTTCATCCTGGTCCGCGGCCACGGCGTGTGGCGGCCCGCCCGGCTGCACAGCCCGGCCCTGGGCGACGCGGGCCGGCCCGGCTTCCTCGAGCCGGTGCCGGGCGTGCAGGTCCGCCCCACCTGGGTGGGCCGTCACCTGCACGTGGGGGTGCTGCGCACCCCGGCCCGGCTGGCCGGCGTTCGCTGCCCGCGGCGGCGACGGCCTCGGCGACTCGAGGCGGACCTGGACCTGGCCGGGGCCGGGCAGGGCGAGTCCGGCGGCGCGCCGAGGCTGGTGCCTGGCCCGCCAGGGCGGCGCACGCGTACCGGCATTCCGCGGCCGAGATGCGTCAACGCCGGGCCCGGCGGACCGCGCCGCTGGCGTGCGGCTGAGTCCCGTCTGGCGGCGCTGGCACCGCCGGCGACGGCGCCGGCCGGGCCCGGTCCCGTCGCAGCGCCGCGGCCGGGCGCAGGCGTGAGGCCGCGGCCGGCACGGCGCGCTGGGAGCTGTACCTGAAGCCGGCCGGCCGGGGGCGGATCCGGGTGACGTTCCCGGCGGAGCGTGGCCGAGGCGCGCTCACGCCCGCGGACGGCGCGGGAGGTGGCGGTCGAGCGGCCGCGCTACGGCAACGTCGACGCTGGCCGAGCGCGCGCCCCGGCCGGTCATCGAGACGCACGCCTGGGAGCGCCGGAGGGCAGCCTGCTGCTGCAGGGCAGCTACCTGCGGCCCGGCCGGGGCCGGCTGGACGCTGGTGCTGCGCTGCCCGCGACGTCGGCGAGGAGCACGTGCTCGGCCTGCCAGCGGGACGGCGAGCGCGTTCTCGGCGCCGTGATCCGGTCGCGCGCGATGCCCACGTTCGGCGTGCCGCTGCCGCTGCGCGACGGCCCGTGGGAGCGTCGCTGGCGCGAGTGCCGGCGACGGGCACGGCGCATGCCCGGTCGGCTACGACCACGCCCGGCTGGCCGAGATCTCGCACAAGAAGGTCGCGGCCGGGCCCGAAGCTGTACGCGTTCACCACCGCCGGGCTACGACACGCCGGTGATCACCGCCGAGCCCCGGCTGCGGCTGTCCGAGCAGGGCAACTTCAACCGGCGGGTGCTGCGCCGGGCGCTGTACCCGATCCAGTCGCGGCGGCCGCTGCGGGACGCGGTCCTGTTCGTGAGCTGGAACGGCAAGCAGTGCACCGACAACCCGCTCGGCATCGCCGAGGAGCTGCGGCGCCGCGGCGACGACCGGGAGCAGATCTGGGTCGTGAACGACTACTGCGGCCGCGGTGCCGCCGGGCGGCCGGCGCGGTGCTGACCGGGACCGAGGAGTACTTCGAGGCGCTCGCCCGGTGCCGGTACGTGATCTCCAACGACGACATGCCGGCCGTACTTCCGCAAGCGGGAGGGCCAGGTCTACCTGCAGACCTGGCACGGCACGCCGCTGAAGCAGATCGGCTTCGACATCGGCGCGCCGCAGTTCGCCAGCGGCACGCGCCTACTTCGACCGCCTGGCCGCCGACGTCGCCAAGTGGGACCTGCTGCTGTCGCAGAACCCGTTCAGCACCCCGATCTTCCGGCGTGCGTTCCGCTACGACGGCGAGATCTGCGAGTACGGGTACCCGCGCAACGACATGCTGACCCGCGGCGGGCCGCTGGCCGGCGCAGGTCGCGGCGCCGGCTGGGCATCCCCGACGGCAAGCGGGTGGTGCATGTACGCCCCGACCTGGCGGGACAACCAGTTCTACGCCTCCGGCCGGTACCGGTTCGACCTGCGGCTCGACCTGGAGCGGGCGTGGCAGGTGCTCGGGCCCGACCACGTGCTGCTGATCCGCGGCCACCACCATCTCGCGAACGACGTCACCGCCGGCACCCGGCGCGGTTTCGCGCTCAACGTGACCGGCTACCCGAACATCGCCGAGCTGTTCCTGATCACCGACGTGCTGATCACCGACTATTCGTCGGTCATGTTCGACTTCGCGGTGACCGGCCGGCCGATGCTGTTCTTCACCTACGACCTGGAGCAGCTACCGGGATCAGCTGCGCGGGTTCTGCTTCGACTTCGAGGCGGAGGCGCCCGGGCCGCTGCTGGCCAGCTCGGAGGAGGTGCTGGCGGCGGCCAGGGACACCGCCGCGGCGACCGCCGGCTACGCGGCCGCCTACCAGGCGTTCGCCGCGAAGTACTGCCCGCTGGACGACGGCAAGGCCGCCGCGCGGATCTGCGACCGGCTGTTCGGCAGCTGACCGGTCCACCGTCCGCCGGCCAGTGGGGGCGCCCCACCCCCGGAGGGCTGACCACCACCGGCCGTCAGCCAGCTGCGGGCGCGGCCGGCCGGTCGGGCGGACCTCGCTGACGGTGGCCCAGACCCGGCGCTCGCCGAGCGCGCGGGCGACGGCGATCCGGTGGTGCCCGTCTTCCACGTAGTAGTGGCCGCCGCAGTGGTAGAGCTCGACGGGATCCATCCCGTGGCCGTTCCGGACGTCGGCGTCTATCCGCACAAAACGTTCCCGCGGCAGCTGCGAGGTGGGCCGGAAATGGCGGTCGAAGCACACCATCGGCTCGACCGACCCTACGATCCGATCGATCGGCACCATTTCCTGGCGGGTGCCGCGGGTGACCGTCACCTCGCCGAGTACCGGCAGGCGGTCGTCGGACGCCCGGCCGAACAGCCACCCGGACAGCCTGGCCAGCCGCGCCTCCCGCAGGGCGCGCTCGAAATCATCCTGGGCGTCGGCCCGGGGGAATCCGGTCTGCACGGCATCCTTTCCAGTTCCAGGATAGGCCGGTCTAGCGGAAACGCCGCCGGCCAGCGGGCAGCACAGGCGGGTAACGGCTTGTCCATGATTGGGCACTTGTTAGGCCAGGTTGCGGCCATCCGGGGTGCCATCGGGTAACTCTCTACAGTCCATGGTGCGTGAGGCGGAACGGCCGGTGGCCGGCTGGGTCCCGCCGCTGATCCCGGGGATCGTGCTGCTGCTGGCGGACGGCTACCGGCTCGGGCGGCTGTCGCTGTGGCGCGACGAGGCCTACACGGTTGACGCCATCAGCCGCCCGCTGCCGCGGGTCTTGGCGATGCTGGCCCATACCGACGCCGTCAACGGCGCCTACTACGTCCTCATGCACGCCTGGGCCGGGGTGGCGGGCACCTCGCCGACAGCGCTGCGGCTGCCGTCCCTGCTGGCGATGGCGGTGGCGGCGGTGGTCACCGCCGCGATTGGCGGCCGCCTCGCCCGGGCCGGTCGGCTGCCCGCACCGGCGCTGACCGGTGTCGTGGCCGGGCTGCTGTTCACGGCGGCCCCGCAGGTGACCCGGTACGCGCAGGACGCCCGCGCCTATGGTCTCGTCACCATGTGCGCGACGGTAGCGACCTACCTGCTGCTCCGCGCGCTCGCCGACGGGCGGTGGCGCTGGTGGACGGCCTACGGGGCGGCGATCGTCGCGCTGGGCCTGTTCAACCTGCTGGCCTTCCTGCTGGTGGCCGCGCACGGGGTGACCGTGTGGATCGCGCGGGCCAGGCAGCGGTCGGCGCTGGCCCCGGCCGGGCCTGCCGGGGTGGCCCCGGCGGGCGCCGGAGCCAGGCCGGCGGGTGACGGAACCGGGCCTGCGGGTGGGGGAACCGGGCCGGCAGGTGGGGGAACCGGGCCGGCAGGTGGGGGAACCGGGCTCGCGAGGGGAACCGGGCCTGCCCGGCCGCTGTCCCGATGGCTCACCGCCGTCGGCGTGGCCCTGGCGGTGCTGAGCCCGCTGCTGGTGGCGGGGGTAGCGCAGCGTCATCAGATCAGCTGGCTGGAGCGGCCCGGCCTGGCCGCGGTGAGCCACCTGATCGTCACGTTCGCCGGGTCGCAGGCGCTGGTGCCGCTGCTGGGCCTGCTGGTTCTGGTGGGCGTGATCGCGACCGTCACCGACCGGCCCCGGCCGCCGCTGGACATGGTCACCGTGGCCCTGCCGTGGCTGCTGCTGCCCGCGGCGGTCCTGCTCACGGCCTCCCAGGGCCGTCCGGTGTACGACGCCCGCTACCTCGTCTTCTGCCTGCCCGCGCTTGGCCTGCTCGGTGCGTGCGGGGTGGCGTGGGTGACTCGTTTTGCGGCGACGATCACGGTGCGGGGGACGGGCGGTGCCGCGGTCTGGCTGCCGGCCATCCTGATCCTGGCGCTGCTGGGGGCGCTGGTGGTGGGGCCGCAGCGGTCGGTGCGGGTCGCCCCGTCCCGGCTGGCGGACCTGCGCGGGACGGCGGCGGTCCTGGCGGCTCAGGGCAGGCGCGGCGACGCCGTGCTCTACGTGCCACCGAGCAACCGGGTATTTAGCCTCGCCTATCCCGCGCCGTTCCGGCGGCTGCGGGATGTGGCGCTGGCGCAGTCCCCGGCCGCCGCGGCCAACCTGTCCGGCGCCGAGGTGACGGCCGGGGTCCTGCGGGCCCGGTTCGGCACCGTGGGCAGGGTGTGGGTGGTCAGCGGGCGCCGGATGTTCCCGTTCCCGGACGGGGGGCTTGAACCTGCCGAAGCCCGGCTGTTGAGGTCGTTCTCGCTGGTGCGGCGGTGGTATGTGGGCGCGGGGATGCTGAGCCTGTATCGGCGCCGGGGTTAGAAGGCCAGGCCGTGGCCGGGGCGGTAGGAGGCTAGCTTGTCGCGGAGGCGGCCACGGCCTCGGTGGAGGCGGGACATGACCGTGCCGATGGGGGTGCCCATGATCTCGGCGATCTCCTTGTAGGCGTAACCCTCGATGTCGGCTAGGTAGACGGCCACCCGGAACTCTTCTGGGAGGTCGCGCAGGGCTCGCAGGACCTCGGAGTCAGTCAGGCGGTCCAGGGCTTCGGCCTCGGCCGACCGGGCCGCTGGAGCCAGCGGGTCGGTGGGGAGGTGCCAGTCGTGGAAGTCGCCGCCGGTCGCCTGGCGGGGTTCGCGGCGCCGCTTGCGGTAGCCGTTGATGAACGTGTTCGCCAGGATGCGGTGCAGCCAGGCCTTCAGGTTGGTGCCCGGCCGAAACTGGTGGAAAGCCGCGTACGCCTTGGCCGAGGTCTCCTGCACCAGGTCTTCGGCGTCGGTCGGGTTGCGGGTCATGCGGAGGGCGGCTGGGTACAGCTGTCCCAGGAAGGGCACCACATCGCGCTCGAACCGCTCGTTGCTGTCCGGCGCCTGCTCTGCGTTCCCCATCGTGCCTCTCCGCTTCTCATTGACCCTCAACCTATAGACGCGCGCAAGCCCCCGTTTGGCTCGGTCGTCGTGACCGTATCTACAAGCTGGGCCAAGGATTCCCTTCTACCCGCGGATTCTGAAAGTTACCTGAATATTTAGTCAGAAACCATCCCACGATACTACGCGTTTCCCATCCGTCGTCGTGGCGCCTCCCGCCGGACCCTCATGTCACGGATCTTGGCCATGATCACGTCGTTTCGTCCCGATTTTGTGACGAGAATCGGTGATAAGTCGGCTCAGCCGGAGGAGGGCCGCGCCGGGGCGGGACGGCCGGGGACCATGTCCGGTCCTTGCGGGTCTGGAGGGTGCTGGCCCGCCACAATGGGGTGCGTGCCCACCTTTGAGGCGGAAGAGGCGCTGGCCGGCGTGGCGGTGCGGCTGGGGGCCGAGCAGGTGGCTGGCTGGTCGGAGGCGGAGCAGCGCCTCGCCGACGCCGCTACATACCCCAGTGAGGGTGAGATCTCGCAGGTCAGGAGCCAGATCCTGGCCGGTGAGGATCCGCTGGGGGAGGCGTTCTGCCGGTTGCGCGGTCCGGCGCAGCGGCGGCCGTCGGGGCAGACGTTCACTCCCGGGCCGGTGATTCGGGGCATGGTCGGCTGGGCCGCGCGCACCCTGGTTCCGGCCCGGGTCGTCGACCCGGGCACCGGCTCAGCCCGGTTCCTTGCCGCCGCGGGCCGCCGCTGGCCGGAAACGGCCCTGCTGGGGGTGGAGACCGACCCGCTCGCCGCGATGCTTGGCCGGGCCACGCTCGCGGCGGCGGGCATGGCCGGCCGGGCGGGCATCACGCTTGGCGACTACCGGTCACTGCGGCTGGCACCCGCCGCCGGCCCCACCCTGTTCCTGGGCAACCCGCCGTACGTGCGCCATCACCAGATCCCACCGGGCTGGAAGAGCTGGCTGCGATCCGCTGCGGCCAGCCAGGGCCTGGCCGCGAGCGGCCTGGCCGGGCTCCACGTTCACTTCTTCCTGGCCACCGCGCTGCACGCGGTGCCGGGCGACGCCGGGGTGCTGGTCACCGCGGCCGAGTGGCTGGACGTGAACTACGGCTCGCTGGTCCGCTCGCTGCTGCTCGGCCCGCTCGGCGGCCACTCGGTCCACCTGCTCGACCCGGCCGTCCCGGCGTTCACCGACGCGGCGGCTACCACCGCCATCACCTGCTTCCTCCCCGGCAGCCATCCCGCCAGCCTGCGGCTGTGCCGGGTGGCCCGGCTCGCCGATCTGGGCGAGCTGGCGGGCGGGACGGCGGTGCCCGCCCCGGTCTTGTGCGCGGCGTCGCGCTGGACCCCGCTGGTGGGCCGGGCCGCGCAGGAAATCGGGACCGCCGGGGCTGCCGGGACCACCGCCTGGAGGGGCGCCCGGTCCGCTGGGGCCGCCGGCGGGGCTGCCGAGGCCACTGCTTGGGGGACCGCCCGGTCCGTCGGGGCTGCCGGGGCCACTGCCTGGGAGGCCGCCCGGTCCGCCGGGAACGGTGGGCGTGGGCAGCTGCCCAATGGGCACGGCCGGCTTCCCGTGGGCCAGGTCGAGCTCGGGGAGCTGTGCCGGGTCCACCGCGGCCAGGTGACCGGCGCCAACAAGGTATGGGTCACGGCGGGCAACCCGGCCGGCCTGCCCAGCCGGTTGCTGTTCCCGGCGGTGACCCGGGCCAGCGAGCTGTTCCGCGCCGAGGGCACGCTGGCGACGACCGCGCGGCTGCGCTCGGTCATCGATCTCCCGGCGGACCTGGGCGAGCTGGCGCCTGCCGAGCTCACGCTCGTGACCCGGTTCCTGACCGAGGCCGAGGCGGCCGGGGCGGCGGGCTCCTACATCGCCTGCCACCGCAACCCCTGGTGGCGGGTGCGGCTGCGGGCGCCCGCCCCCATCCTCGCCACCTACATGGCGCGGCGGCCGCCCGCGTTCGTGCGCAACCTCGCCGGGGCCAGGCACATCAACATCGCCCACGGCCTCTACCCACGCGAGCCGCTGCCGCCGGCCGCCCTGGACGGGCTGGCCGCCTACCTGCGCCGGTCGGTCACCGCGGGGCAGGGGCGCACCTACGCAGGCGGGCTGACCAAGTTCGAGCCGGGTGAGATGGAGCGGCTGCCGGTCCCCGTCCCCGCCCTGCTGCCCGCCTACGCCCCGGCCGCCGCCGGGCGGGGGTCCGCCGACGGGAAATTTGTCAGCTAACGGCCGTGATGGCAGCCCCTGGCGCACTTTCATCTGGCGGGGCGGCCTGTCAGTGGGGCGCCGCGGGCTGGTCGGCGGTCCGGGGGGTGGGCAGGACCGGGAGCAGGACGTGGGCGGGGTGCCGGTAGTCATGGTGGATCTCGAACCGGCAGCGCAGCGCCCTGGTCGCCACGCCGAACGGCTCCGGGGTCCCGAAGTTGCGGGCGAACCGCGGGAACGCGCCCCCGCTGACCTGGACACGGAGCCGGTGCCCGGCCCGCACCCGGTACGCCGTCGGGTAGAGCTCCAGGTTAACCGCCAGGATCCCGTCGTCGCCGGGCTGGGCGTCGGGGGCGGGGACCGTCTGCGGGCTGAGCCGGCGGATGCCGTCCGTGATGTTGCGGGAGACGCCTTTGAGGTCGACGTCACAGACCCGGACGAACAGGTCGGCGTGCTCGCGGCCGGTGCGCACGAAGATGCGGGCGCTGACCGGGCCGACCAGGTCTGTGTCGGCGGGCAGGGGGTCGCTGGTAAACGTCAGGACGTCGGGCCGGGCCTCGATCGCTGTGTTATCGACCTGCTTGCCCGGCGGCTGCAGGAGGGGCCCACCGGCCGAGGGCGTCGGGTCCGCGGGGTTGTATACGAAGGTGCCGGGCTCGGCATCACCGGGCTCGGCGTCCCGGCCCAGGCGGCCTGATGCGCGCAGGTACCAGGCGGTGGCGGCGGCCGGCGGTGGCCAGTCGGCGAAATCGAGCCAGGTGCCTGCCTGCTGGAGGAAGACCCGTACCGGTGCGCCCGGCGGTGGCGGGCCGCCCCGCAGATGGTGATCCAGCCAGGCGATGTCCTGGCGGGTGATCTCCCTCAGCTCGCCGGGCTCGCCGTGCAGCCAGGGCCCGACAATGATCCGGGCCGGGACGCCGGCCGCGCGGATCGCCTGGTAGTCGTGCAGCTGCCCGCGCAGGAACAGGTCCCACCAGCCGGTCACCATGCTGACCGGCGGAAGCCGGGCCAGATCGGCCTGGTCATGATCAGCGCCCGCCCAGAACTCGTCGCCCGGGCCGGCGTGGGCGGTGAAGTCCCGCCAGAAAGCGACCGGGGCGCCCGCGACGGCGACGTCAGCGGCCTGCAGCGGAACCTTCCGCAGGGCACGCCTCATCCTGGCCATCTGGCGCGGGTTCGGGAGGGCGCCGAGCAGGCCGCGCTCCTGCCGACCGACCAGCCCGGTCCAGTTCAGCGCGTTCTGCAGGCCCGGGGCGCCGTGGTTGTAGAAGGCCGCGGTGATCTTCGAGGCGGTGACGTTGAGCGAGACCGACAGCAGCGGCGGATCGACATACGGCGCGACGGCCCACTGAGTGTGACCCAGATAGCTGGCGCCGGCCATCGCCACCTGGCCATCGCACCACGGCTGGCCCCGGACCCAGGCCACGGTGGTCAGCCCGTCTTCCCGTTCGGTCAAAAATGGGCGGAACTGGCCGCCCGAGCCGAACGTCCCGCGGATGCTCTGGATGAACACCTGGAAGCCCCGGCGCGCCAGCGGCGCCGCGAAAAGGATCGACGCGCCTCCCCGGCCGTAGGGCGAGCGGATCAGCACGACCGGCAGCGGCCGGTCATGCCCGGCGGGCCGGTAGTGATCGCCAAGCAGGACGACGCCGTCCGGCATCGCGACCGGGACGTCGCGCCGCAGCAGATAGGGCACTGCCGGGGCGGGAAGGCCAAGCACGCGGTCGACCGCCTGGCCGGCGACCCGGGACAGCGGATTCGTAGCCTGCCTCCGCACTCAGCGTCACGACTGCCTGACCGATCAGGCTACCGGCAAGGACCGGGCCAGAGCCGTCTCCACATGGCGTATACACCGCCTGCAGATGAGCTGCACGTGGCCAGGGTGTGCTTAAGAGGCAGTATGGACGGTCACCTCCCGGCAGGGTGCGCCCGTCCATTGGGGATAGGCAGGCGGTGCCCGTGCTCGCGATGAGCAGCCCGTCATCTCCGGCCCAGGGAAGCCGGCCGGTGATGAGCAGCGGGCGGCGAGCGGTCCTGACACCGCATCCGTCGAAGGACGGGCACCGCCGGCTCCCCCCGCCACCGCTCGTGCGGGGCCGACGCCTTCGCAACACTCCTGCCGCGGCCGATGACCGCGACAGCGGCGGGCGGCCCCGCCTGACGGCGCCGGCTCAGCCCGCGTCGGGCTTTTCCGCCGGGCTGCTCGCCGGCCGGTAGGTCAGCAGCAGCACGTCGGGGCCGACGTTGCGCGATTCGACCAGCTCCAGGTCGGTCCCGGCGGCGCCATCGGAGAACAGCCGCTTGCCCTTCCCGAGCACCACGGGATGCACCATGAGGTGGTACTCGTCGACCAGCCCCTGCTCGGCCAGGGCCTGGACCAGCGTGGCGCTCCCCTGGACGAGGATGTCGCCGTCGTACTGGGCCTTCAGCCGGGCCACCTCGCCCGCCAGGTCGCCCGAGATGATCGTGGTGTTGTTCCATGACCCCTCGGTGAGGGTGGTCGAGACGACGACCTTCGGCATCGCGTTCATCTTCTTGCCGAACTCGCCGGTGGCCTCCTCCATCGCCGGCCAGGCGGCCGCGAATCCCTCATAGGTCACCCGCCCCAGCAGCTGGACGTCGCTGGCGCCGAGCTCGTCGCTCTTGAACTGGTCGCCGTCCGGGGTGGGGTGGCGGAAGGACCAGCCGCCGTGCTCGGTGCCCTCGGCTCCGCCCGGGTCCTCGATGATCCCGTCCAGGGAGATGAATTCGGTGACTACCAGCTTGCCCATCGTGGCCTCCTGCTCTGCCCGTCTGTACCTGGATGGCGCCGTGGCGGCCTGCCTGGTGCGGCGGCGCATCGGCTCTCTCATCCTGTTCACGAACGGCCTTCGCCCCAATCGACACCCCCCGGAATGGCCGCTCGGCTGAGCGAGGCGGCGGGAGCTAATCCGGCCGCATAGGAGGGTGGGCGGTGGTCAGCCCGCGTACTTCAGCACCAGGTCGCCGACGCGCGGGAGCGCGGCCTCGATGTGCTTGACGGCGCTGCCGCGGACGCTGCGGTACGCCTTGACGATCGTCGGCCGGCCCGAGGATTCGGCCTTGGCGTCGGTCACCGTGAGCAGGGCCTGTGCCACCTCATCGCCGCGCTTGGCCAGGTAGTCGCCGAACTCGGAGCCGCCGGAGCTGTTGAAGTCCGCCCAGAACGGCTGGAGCTGGCCCACCACGTCGGGCAGCAGCTTCCCGACCATGTTGCGGATGTGGCCCGGCATGAAGGTGTTCACCGTCTTGTAGGCGAGCTTGATCGCGGTCCCGGAGACCCCTGACTTGTCCGAGACTTCCTGCTGAATCAGCGCATAGCAGTCGGCGATCACCTGTGGCTGGGTGTCCGGCCCGAGCAGGAGCTCCTGAAGCGTTGCTGGCATGGGTGTTCTTCTCCTTGTCGGTTGGGTGCGGCCTGGTGGCTCCGGCACACGTGCGGCAATGCGCTGTCCGTCACTAGACGGCGGACACCCAGCGATGGTTTACCCTCCCGGCGGCCACGCTCCCCCGGATCGTGGCGAGGCCCGCGGGCGCCTCGACGTATGCAGGTAAATACCTGCATAATGTCGGGGTGGGCGGCGATGACACGGTGTTCAAGGCGCTGGCCGACCCGACGCGGAGGGCCCTGCTGGACCGGCTCCGCGAGCGCAACGGCCAGACCCTGGGCGAGCTGTGCGAGCCGATCGCGATGGCGCGGCAGTCGGCGACCCAGCATCTGGGCGTGCTGGAGGCCGCGAACCTCGTCACCACCGTCCGCCGGGGCCGGGAGAAGCTGCACTACCTCAACCCCGTCCCGCTGTGGGCCATCCAGGAACGCTGGATCGCCAAGTTCGAGCAACCCCGCCTGCGCGCGCTGAGCGCCATCAAGCGGCGGGCAGAGGAGGACACCATGGCCGACCGGCCGAGCTACGTGTACGTCACCTACATCGGAAGCTCACCCGAGCGGGTGTGGGAGGCGCTGACCGACCCGGACCTGACCGCCCGGTACTGGGGCCACAGCAACGTCTCCGACTGGCGGGCCGGCTCGTCCTGGGAGCACCGGCGCGCCGACGGCTCGGGCATCGCCGATGTGATCGGCACCGTGCTGGAGTCCGCGCCGCCGCGCCGGCTCACCATGACGTTCGAGCCCCCCGGCGAGGCCCGGCCGGAGGGCCCCTCGACGGTGACCTTCGACATCGAGCCCTACCACGAGATCGTCCGGCTCACCGTCACCCACGAGAACCTGGCCGACGGCGACGCGCTGGAAGCGGTCTCCGCCGGCTGGCCGGCCGTTTGCGCCAACCTCAAGTCGCTGCTGGAGACGGGCCACGTACTGCCGCGCGCACCCTGGGAGATGCATAACGAGCTGCGCTCCGCCCAGATGTCCCGGAACGACCCCTGACGTGGGGTTCTCGGGGTGGCCCCCGGAGGCGGTGGACTGACCAGCCCAGTCCCGCACCGCCGCCCGGGAGCAGCTGATCACGGGCTCACCGCCCTGCTGGCCGGCGCGCCGGCCTGCCCACCGCCGCGACGGATGCCGGGCACCGGCCGTGCGGAAGGGCGGGCCCGGCCGCCGCGTTACAGTGCGTGGATGGTTAGTGCATGTCCCTGTGGGGACTGTTGCGCCTATTAGGCCGATAGCAGGTGGAGGTGAGGGTGACCGTGACGCTGCCTTATGACACTGCGGCGAAGTTCGCCGACTATGCCCACCCGGAGATGATCGTCTCGACCGAGTGGGTGGCCGAGCACCTCAACGACCCCGGCTTAGTGGTGGCGGAGTCCGATGAGGACGTGCTGCTGTATGAGACCGGCCACATCCCGGGCGCGGTCAAGCTGGACTGGCACACCGAGCTCAACGACCCCGTCAGCCGCGACTACGTCAACGGCGCCGGGTTCTCCCGGCTGATGTCGCAGAAGGGGATCAGCCGGGACACCACGCTGGTCCTCTACGGCGACAAGAACAACTGGTGGGCCGCGTACGCGCTGTGGGTCTGCTCGCTGTTCGGGCACCCCGACCTGCGCCTGATGGACGGGGGCCGGGCCAAGTGGATCGCGGAAGACCGGCCGCTCACCACCGAGGTCCCCCAGCGGCCGCAGACGTCCTACCCGGTCATCGACCGCGACGACAAGGAGATCCGGGCGTTCCAGGACCAGGTGCTTGACCACCTCGGCAAGCCGCTGATCGATGTGCGCTCCGCCGGTGAGTACAGCGGCGAGCTGCTGCATATGCCGGACTACCCGCAGGAAGGCGCCCTGCGCGGCGGGCACATCCCCGGCGCCAAGAGCGTTCCGTGGGCGCGGGCGGCCGCGGAGGACGCGACCTTCCGCAGCCGTGCCGAGCTGGAGGCCATCTACGAGGGCGAGGCGGGCCTGCGCCCCGACGATGACGTAGTGGTCTACTGCCGCATCGGTGAGCGGTCCAGCCACACCTGGTTCGTGCTCCACCACCTGCTCGGCTACCCGCACGTGCGCAACTACGACGGGTCATGGACCGAGTGGGGGAACAGCGTCCGCGTCCCCATCACCCGTGGGGAGAGCCCGTGACCGCTGCCACGCTGAATCCCCGGCTGCAGGAGATAGCCGACGACTTCAACGCCGTCATGGGACAGGACCGGCTGCAGCTGCTGCTGGAGTTCTCCCAGGAGCTGCCGCCGCTCCCGGCCCGCTACGCCGAGCAGCACGATCTGCTCGAGCCGGTGCCGGAGTGCCAGACCCCGCTCTTCCTGGCCGCCGAGGTGGAACCGGACGCGACGGTTCACCTGTTCTTCGACGCGCCGCCGGAGGCGCCGACCACCCGCGGATTCGCCGGCATTCTGCACGCCGGGCTCGACGGGCTGAACGCCGACGAGGTGCTGGCCACCCCGGCGGAGTTCACCGGCCAGCTGGGGCTGCAGGACCTGGTAAGCCCGCTGCGGCTGCGCGGCATGGCGGCGATGCTGGGCCGGATCAAGCGCCAGGTTCGCGAGCAGCGCGGCTGACGCCGGCGGCCTCCCGGCCTGCGGTCAGGCCAGCAGCCGTCGGCTCAGCCCCGGTCAGGCCAGCAGCCGCCCGGCTCAGCCTCGGTCAGGCCAGCAGCCGTCGGCTCGGCCCAGGTCAGGCCGTGCCGACCGATCGCGCGTTGGCCGATTCGCCGGGGTCGATGCCGATGGCGATGATGCGCGTGGGCTGGATGCGGACGATGGTGTCCTCGAACCGCTCCCCGAACGCCTTGCCCCCGGAGGGGATCACGGCCGCGGTCCCGCGCACCTCGATCATGCGTGGCTGCCATGGCGGGAGCACGTCGTCGATCACGATGCTCGCCCGGCCCGTGTGCTGGACGTCGCGCAGTTTCTTGGTCCTGCTCATCCGCATGCCGCCCACGTCGATCGCATCGTGCTCGGCGTTGTAGCGAAACGAGGTCGGCACCACGTGCGGCTGCCCGTCCGGGCCGACGGTCGCGATCCGGCCCAGTCGCTGCTCTGCGAGGTACTCGAGTTCCTTGCCGGTGAACACGCTCATGCCGCGCTCAACCGGTCAATCTGCCGCGGCATTCCAGAAGTCGCGCTCTTCCACGACCAGCCCGTCGGCCCGGAAGCGCAGCACTGACACTCCCGCCAGGTCCTCGCTGCCGCCATCGGTCAGCCTGGTCTGCGCGTTCCAGGGCACGGCCGCCTGGTCGCCGTCAACGATCGGCGTGCCGAACTGGCACTGGGCCGATTCCTCCTCCGCGAACATGCGGGCCACGTATCCGGGGTCCGGATCGCGGAACGGATGGTGCTGCCAGAACGCACCCTCGGCGTAGAGCGCGGCGATGGCGGCCGCGTCGTGCTCGCGCCATCCGCGCTCCCACGCCTCTGCCCACCGCTGGGCTGCCTCTCGCGTGTCCATGCGCCAAGAGTAGACACGGGCGCCGACAGCCCGGCGGCCCGGCGATCTGGTGACCCCGCCCGCCTGCGGGCCGGGAGACAGCGCACCTTCACTGATACGTCGTAGCGTCTGACTATGGTCCGGTACCGGGTGCTGATCTCTGGCCGGGTGCAGGGCGTCTTCTTCCGTGACGCCTGCCGGCGCGTCGCGCGTGAGCACGGGGTGGCCGGGTGGGTGCGCAATCTTCCCGATGGCCACGTCGAGGCGGTCTTCGAGGGGCGGCCCGAGGATGTTGACCGCCTGGTGGCCTGGGCGCGCCGCGGTCCTTCCCGCGCCGCGGTGGCCGATGTCGCGGTGCAGGCCGAGCCGCCCGAAGGCCTGGACACCTTCCTGATCAGGTAGCCTGCGCGCCGCCGCGCAGTGTTCATCGCGGGTTCGCGGTTGCTGCCTGCCGGGCCCGCGGCCGGTGCTGCGAGGATGGCGTCGTGGCGTGGATCGAATTGGACGGGGCCGTGAACGTGCGCGACCTGGGCGGGCTGCCCACCGAGGACGGCGGCAAGACCGCCGATGCCAGGCTGCTGCGCGCCGACAACCTGCAGCAACTGTCGCCCGCGGACATCGCGACGCTGGTGGGCGAGATCGGCGTGACGACGGTGGTGGACCTGCGCAGCTCGGACGAGCTGGCGTCCGAGGGCCCGGCGCCGCTGGATGGCGTCGCGGGCGTGCTGCACGTTCACCACCCGGTGCTCCCCGAGGTGGGATCGGCGACCGATGCGGCCAGTGACGTGCTGCTGACCCGCGCCGACCGCGACCGGTCCCGTTATCCCACCGATCCCATCTGCGGGCACTACCTGGGCTATCTGGAAGACCGCCCCGATCAGGTGGCGGCGGCGGTGCGCAGCGTCGCGCAGTCCAAGGGTGCCGCGCTGGTCCATTGCGCGGCGGGCAAGGACCGGACGGGGGTGGTCGTGGCGGTCGCGCTCAGCGCCATCGGTGTCCGCCGGCAGGCGGTGATCGCTGACTACGCCGCGACGGGCGAGCGGATCGGGCCGCTCCTGGCCCGGCTGCGCAGGTCACCGACGTACACGGACGACATCAGCAGCGAGCCCGACGAGGCGCAGCGGCCGCGGCCGGAGACGATGGCAGCGTTCCTGGAGGAGCTGGACTCCCACTACGGCGGGGCCGCCCGGTGGCTGGCCGGGCACGGCTTCGGCCGTGAGGAGCTGCAGCTGCTCCGCGCCAAGCTGCTCCGCTGCGCCGACGCGGTCCCGGTGAGGCCGCCCGTTCTGCCGGCTGCCCCCGGTCACCGTCGGCCGGCAGGGGGCCAGGGGGCAGTGTGCGGCTAGCACCGCTGGCCCTGCTTAGTCCGACGGGAACCGGCGGGCCCGCCAGAAGGCTTCCCACATCTGGACCTGCTGGCCGTTGAGGGAGTTGAGCGCGCGAGCGGCGCGCCGCACTGCCTGCAGGGCCCGGGGGCGAGGTGTGGACTGGTTGGCTGTCATCGAGACCACCTACATTGCTGATCCGTTCGGATGTGGACATCATCGAGCCTCGCGCTAAGGCCCCCCACCCCGCATCGGGCGGACGCCCTATCTTGGCGGCCTTCTCCCCGGCAGCAGCTAAGAGCCTGCTTTGAACGGGGGCTGGAGCAGGCGAGCTGGCGCGACACGGCGGCGGCCGCAACGTCTTGCACCGAGGCGGCGCTGGGCCGCGCTCGGTGGCGGCAGGATGGCGTGCATGGCCACCGAGCCCGTGCCTTCGCGCGCAGGAGTCGCCGTCACCCGGCTGGGTGAGGATGACCGGCGGGTGTGGCGTGAGGTCCGCCTGGCCGCGCTGGCCGACGCCCCAGGCGCGTTCGGTTCCAGCTTGCAGCAAGAAGAAGCCCTCCAGGAGGATGACTGGCGCGCCATGACCCGCGGCGGGGCCATCTTCGTTGCGGATACCGGGGGAGTCGCGGTGGGCGTCCCCGGCCCGCTCAGCACGATCCAGCGCAGCGCACCGAGCCGCTGCTCATCAAGCGTCACCGTCATGTCCGCACTCCCGGTCCCGCCCAGCGCGATGTCTGGCAACTCAGACGCTAACCCCTCCGCAGGGCCGCAGCTCGTAGTGCACCGGCCGCGCCCGCCGGAACCGGTAGGCCAGCGAGGCCAGGCCACCGTGCTGGCCAGGGTGTTGACGGGCCAGCTTCCCCGCGGCCTGGCTGGCCTCCTCGCCGTCCAGCAGCCGCGCCGTCGCGTCGAGCCAGGGCCCGCAGCGGTACAGGCCGAGGGCGGTGCACGGCGCCATCTGGACCCAGTCGTTGTGCCGCAGACGCTTGCCCGTGGGGGACGTGGACCAGGTCTGGAAGTAGGCACGGTCGCCGTGGACCACCATCCGCGTGGGGCTGGCCACCGGGGTGCGCCCCCACTTGAACGTGGCGAGCAGCACGCGCTTCGCCGGGGCCAGCGGCGAGAAATAGCCGTCGGCGGTCTCCTGCGCGGAAGCGTCTTCGGCCGTGGCCTGAGGCAATGCCACATCTCCTCCTTCGTCTGCGGATACCGCCAGCGAAGACGGCCGGAATGGAGGCCGGATCCCGGCGGGGTGCAGAAACGATGGAGAACAAGCGTGGTCATCGCGCCGGTGCGAAGACCAGCCGGCCGCCGGGCCGCCCCCCCGGGAGCAGCTGCGCATACGCCGCCGAGCGTAGGCAGCAGTACGCGGGATGCCGCGCGCGTGCCCGGTCGGCCCGCGCCGCGGCCAGCGGGAGCGGGTTTCCCGCCCGGTGGGCGCCGGTTTCCCGCCCGGCCGTGCGCGGCGAGGCACTCGGGCCTGCTCCCGGGCGGGCCCGGCCCGCCGCGGCTTACTCCGCCGGGCGCAGGGCAAGCGCCTCCCGCGGGCCGACGACGGGGCGGCATCGCTCCGGGTTGCATGAAGGGTGTCCGACGACGAGCCAGTGGCCGGCCACCCAGCCGGGCCAGTGAGGAGAGGATCACGATGGCGTTTCGGGGGCAGGTTCTGGTCAACTCGTTCAGCGGGGAACGGTTCGTCTTCCATACCACCGCCGCCGAGTCCGGCGGCGAGCTGCTGGAGTTCGACGCGGTGGTGGAGCCGCACGGGCGGGTGCCCGGCGGGCATGTCCACCCGGGCCAGCAGGAAAGCTTCGAGATCCGCGCCGGGGTCATGAGGTTCCGCAAGGGACTGCGCACGGTGACCGCCGGCCCGGGTGACCTCGTGGTGGTCGAGCCGGGCACCTATCACCGGTTCGCCAACGCCGGCGACGAGCCAGCCATCGTCCGCGTGCGGATCACCCCGGTGCTGCGGATGGAGGAGCTGTTCGAGACCGTGGCCGCGCTGGCGGCCGAAGGCCGGACCCTGCGCTCGGGCATGCCCCGCCCGCTGGATCTGGCGCTGTTCATGCGCGAGTTCGAGCACGAGGTGGCCGCCCCTGTCGCGCCCGCCCTGGCCCGCACGGTGATGGCGCCGCTGGCGGCGATCGGCGAGCGCCGCGGCCTGGCCGCCCGCTACCGCCGCTCCCGCCCGCTCCCGGCTGGCCCGCTATCCGCGCGCCCCGTCCCGTCCCGGCCCGGCGCGGGCCGGGCATCCGCCACCCGGCCATCCCCCGCGCGCCCGGCGCCGTCCCGGCCCGGCGGGCCGGGGACGCCCGCCCTCCGGCGGACGGTCGGCCGGCGCGGGTGAGACCCAGGCGACCGCAGCCAACCCGTAGAACCGCAGCCAACCCGTAGCAACGGGAGGAGGTGAGAATCATGATCGCTTGGTACGGACATCCCGGCTGGAGCCACTGGGGCCACTGGGGCCCGGGCGGGTGGATCTGGCTCGCGTTGATGGTCCTGTTCTGGGGCAGCCTGCTGGCAGGCGCGGCCTACCTGATCTGGCGGCGGCCGGCCCCGGCCGCCACCAGCGGGTTCGGCACCGGCCCGGCCGAGATGACATTGGCCGAGCGGTACGCCCGCGGCGAGATCGACGCCGAGGAGTACCGGCGGCGCCAGGCGGTGCTCCGTGAGCGCCATGACCAGGGGCCGGCTCGCGCCGGCCCGCGACGGCCGCCCGCCGCGTGCGGGCGGCCGTCCCTGCGCGACCGCCCGCCGCCGGGCGGCCGTCCCTGCGCGACCGCCCGCCGCCGGGCGGCATTAGTCCCAGCGCTGCGCGTTGCTGTCGTTGAGCGAGCCGGCGGGCTCCGGGATGACACAAAACAGCAGTCCGGCGGGGTCGCGCAGGATCCACCAGGAGTGCGCCTGCTGTACCCGCTCGGCGCCGAGTTCTTCCAGCCGGGCGATTTCGGCGGCCAGGTCGTCGGTGTGGATGTCCAGGTGCACCCGGCCCGGGCCGTCGCCGAGCCGCTGGATGAGCAGCCCGAATTCTGTGCCGTGGAGCGGGGCGCCGTGGTACTCGGGGTGAGTGTCGAACCGGGTCAGCGGCTGGCCGGCAGCTGCGCTCCAGAACGCCAGCTCGCGGTCGTGATCGGCAGCCGGGACATCAATCACGATCTTGGACAGCCTGCTGTAGTGAGTCATTTCGTCAACCTACGCGGCGCACCCATATCGGGAGCCAGGACCGGCCTCGCTATGGCTCGCGCAGCGAGGAGTTGGCGGGGTTGGCTACAGGCTGCTCCACCAGGCGTCGATGATCACGTCGTGGGCGATGCCGGTGTCGATGGCGTGGTGCAGGCCGAGGCTGACGATACGGTCATCGCGGGGGTGGAACGGCCGGGCGGGGTCTTCGCCCAGCACCGGGCCGAAGGCATCGATGAGCGGCTTCCAGAGGCTGGCCCAGTTGCGGTCCGGCCCGGTCGTCAGCGCGATCGTCAGCCCGACCGGGCCTGGATCGATGACGGGCGCCTGCACCGCAAGCCGGTCGTGGAGCGCTTGTTTCCACTGCTTGCGCTCGTAGGACCCAGTGATCCGGGCCGAGAACTGGGGGGTGGCCCGGGCCGTGTCGGGCTGGGCGGGTCCCACCGCGAGTGACGACGGCCCGTGGATCTTGCGGCCGAAGATTGCTGCCACCCGTTCCGGTCCTAGCTGCTGAGCGACCGGGAACAGGTAGTTGTCCAGGTCATGGCCGCCATCAAGGAGCGAGACGCCATCGCTGAACCCGACGATCAGCTCGGCAGCAACCCGGCCGCTCACCGCCGCCAGCACCGGCCCGGCTATGGCGTCCACGTGCGCCAGGAAACGGCGCAGCTTCACCTGGCTGGGATGCGCTGCCCGCTCCCAGCTGGCCAGCTGCGGCTTGACACTCTGCCGCATGACGCCAGCCGGGCGGCGGTACACCACTGCCATGTCAGTCATCGTCGTGCGCGCCGCACCCGATGGCAACCAGCCGATACCCCAGCAAGCTGCGCGCTCGCAGCGGCAGAAGCCGGCTGGGAGATCGGCAAGCCGATCGGCCCCTGGCCGCCGGACCTGACCGCCGAAGAGTGAGAGCGCACGTTTCGCCCCACCCATGGCGGATGCCCGGGCTGGGGGCGTCCGCATGACGCCTGGATAACCGGGTTGGCTAGCGTGAGGTTCATGGACATGAAGCTCGAGGTCGTTCCCGTACCCGTCCGCGATGTCGATGCCGCGAAGGACTTCTATACCAGGCAGGTCGGCTTCCGCCTCGACCACGACATCAGACCAAACGACACCATGCGGGTTGTGCAGATGACCCCGCCCGGCTCGGCATGCTCGGTGGTGATTGGCCAGGGCCTGCCGCTGGGCGAGCCGGGCTCGGTCAAAGGCGTCCAGCTCGTGGTCGAGGATCTCGACGCGGTCCGCAGCGAACTGGCCGGGCGAGGGGTGGCTATCAGTGAGGTGCAGCAGATGGGCCCTGAAGGCACGCCTGGCTCACGCTACTGCTTCTTCGAAGACACCGACGGGAACATGTGGGCGGTGCAGGAATACAAGCGCGCCTGACCGGTGAGAGCCCTCATCGGCCGCCGGCCCTCCGGTCAGCCCTGCTTCTGGAGCGTGGCGACTGTGACGTGAGGCCAGCTGAGGCCGTTGAAGTTCAGCAGCACGAGCTGTGAGTACTGCAGCCGGCGGGGTTCGGTGTCTCCCTGGAGCGTCTGCAGCCAGAAGGTGGCGGTGACGCGCGCTGTGACCGCGTTCGGGCCATCCTTGGTGCCGGTCAGGAAGGCGATGTTCGCGGTTCCGCCGCCTGGGAGCGAGGCGTCGCGGGATGCCACGTGCAGCGTGGTCGTGGTGGTGATCTGCGGTGAGGGCGCCGCGCTGAGGACGCTATTGGGGTTGTTGACCATTTGCTGGGTGATGCCAGTTAGCCCAGTTCCGCTGGTGCGGAACTGGGTGGCTGTGGTCAGGGTCTGCTCCGGGAAGTCGATCCTGTCGGGCGGAGTGGGAGGGTGGGGCAGGTTGTCCGGGAAGGGCTTGATGCTGACGACCGGGATGGAGGGAGCGCCGGCCGAGGTTTGGGCGGTGCCCTGGACCAAGATCGTGGTGCCGTGCGGGATGGACGCCAGCCGCGCTACGGTGCGGGGCTCATTGGGATCGCTGGTCTGCGGGACCGCGACCCACAGGCCGGGCTCGAAGTGCTGGTTTGTGTTCGTGTTGGCGTCGGCGATCTGCTGCAGGTAGTTCAGGCCGGCCAGGCTGATGTTGGGCATCAGCAGGCCACGGTTGGGGATGCTCCGCAGGGCCGGGCCGAAGTCGAGCTGCTCACTGGTCACGTTGAGCTCCAGGAAGCGGTCCTGCCCGCTCGGCTTGAGCGGATGGGGGCGCCAGATGACGTTGAAGCCCCGGCCGGCCCAGTTCCCGGCGAGCCCGGCGAGCGGGCCCAGCGGATCCGCCGCCGCTGCGGCTAGGGGAGCGGGTTCTCCGGCTGCGGCCGGCGCCGCCGGTTCTTCGATTGGTGGCAGAGGCCCAAATACAAAATCTGCGGCCGATTCCATGATGCCCCCTTGGCTGAACTGGAACCTGAAAAGTGAGCGTGCGCGTCAATTAGCCGAGCACGCGGCCCGGCTGCCGGCCGACCCGGATGCCCTCAGCAATGCTCAGTGCATCCGAAAGCACCCAGGTCAACGTAGTGCCGTACCGTCACCACGCCGACCAGCCGGTTCGCCCACCCGAACTTGGCTATCCCCTTAACGAATTATGGTAGGCCGCTGCAGGTTGATACGCAATGATCCGATTCAGGGCCAACCGGCCGCAATCCTCCAGGATGCCCAGCCTTATGGCCCGGTAAGTATGGCTTTGCGGCTCGGCCTTAAACCTCATCCTTGAAGCTCGGTAACAAGGTTCTGAGCGGAATCCAGGTTCCATGATCGCTGAGGCGAAGCTGCGCGGTCAGCCCAGCGTCATCGAAAGCGCGGGCGAGGTCAGCGCGTCCTTCGCTGAAGTGGGCCCAGCCGTCGTAGCGCGCCGGGATGACAACGGCAGGCCCCACGACCGCGGCCGCGGCTGCGGCCCGGATGCTGTCCAGGCTCAACGCGCGGCCCCGGAACTTGCCCTGCACACGGGCGGCACCGGCGTGCAGGACGACCGCGTCGATGGCCGGGGAGCGCCGGGCGATCTCGGTGACGGTCCGGATGGAGGCGTTGTCTCCGCTGACGTAGACGGTGGGCAGGTCCTGCCGGACAACACAAAGCCGCGACCTCACAGTTGACGAAGCCATCGGCGTCACGCTCGCCGTCTTCAGGGCCGTGCACGGCGGGGACCGCGGTCACGGTCAGTTCGCCGCCGCCGGGACGTCGCACGGTATGGCTGGTCCAGGGGCCAGGCCGATGGCCGGCTGGCCGAGGCGCCTGGCTCCGCTGCGGGTGGTCAGCACCAGTGGGGCGGCGAGGGCCAGGGCGCGGCCTCGGTCGTCCAGGTTATCGGGGTGGTTGTCGTGGCTGACCAGCACCAGGTCCACCGGCCCGAGCTGGTCATCGGCGACCGCCGGGCCGATGGTCTTGGTGAGGTAGCCACACCCTACGACCACCCGTCTGCGGCCGAGCGCCGGTGCCGAACCGCGGTCACTCGTTGCCGGTGAAGGGACGATGGGCAGTATCGGCGGCCGAGCTCACCAGCTGCGACAGCACGTCCACCCCAGCGGCGGACCGTTCGCTCGCGAAACGCTTGATCTCCTGGAAACCGAGAGCTGCGTGAAGATGAATGGAGGCGGTGTTGTCGGCGCCGGTCACATAGAACACTGTGCCGGTGCGGGCGAAGGCCCAGCGCAGGCGGGCCCGCGTCAGCGCGGTGGCGATACCCCGGCCCTGCCACGCCGGCTCCACCAGAACGCCGCTGAGATAGTAGCCAGCCGGAGTCCCCGGACCCGCCTCATCGGCTACCAGCTCGAGGACCCGGCCGTAGGCCACGACCTGGCTGTCGACCTTGGCGACGAACATCTGCCGTTGCTCACCGGTGATGTCCGCTGCGAACTGCTCCCCGCGGTCGCCGGCCTTCACCCGAAGGACACGCACGGCGAGCTCGACGGCAGATGCGACGTCTGCCGCCGATAGTGGCTCGATCCGCACGGCGACCTCAGACACGCCATCCGACTCCCGGCGATCCTGCGGCACGCCCCCAACTGAGCGATGTCCCAACAGCTAGCGTGGCCTGATTTTGGCCGTACAACGCTGCGAAACAAGGGAAGACCGCGCGCCAGGGCGAGCCATCCCGCCAGGCGGCGGATGCGGGACTTGCTGGCCCGAGACTCCTGGCCGCAGCGATTGGAGCCGTTGATCAGCCAGTCTTCGTCCAGTGCCAGGTGCGGAGCATCCTGGCCAGGGAGTCTCGAAGGTCTGGGGAATCACCGGGCCAATCGGGCGATTTGTTGAGCGTTATTAGGTACACCGCGGGATCACGGACAATGAACCATTGTTCCAGTATCCCCCCGGGCAAGCCAGAACGCGCGATGCGCAGTCCCGGCGCGCCGTCAAAGCCGAGCTGGGCGCGCACCGAGCCGAAGGAGCAACGACCTGTATTCCGCAGTCTTGGTGGGATCGGCAACTGGCACCTTCAGCAGGTCGATAGTCGATCCGTCGGCTGGGAAAGTGAAAACTATCAGCCTCGGGTTGCGGGCCCGGGTAAGGGCGTACCAGGTGGGGATGAGGCGGATTCCATAGCCGTTCCCGCGGATCCAGCCGTCGCGGCCGATGCTGCCCGCGGGAACGACGCCGTGCGCGCTGGCTGCAGGCCCCCACAGGGCCGTACCCGCGACGGCCGCGATGACCGCGATCCCGGCCGCAAGCCAGCCAAGCGCCCTGGCGCCCGCCGCCGGGCGCGCCCGGCGGATACGCCGGCTTGCGAGCATCCCGGCGGCATGGGCGGCGGGCACGAAAAGGATGCCGACCAAGGCTGCACCGAGGGCGACTTGGCGGACCGTCATGGAGCCTGGGCTTGTGAGGCAGTTCCCGGCCGGCGGATGGGCGTACTGGATGCTGAGCGATCCAAAGCAGTGGCCGATGACGCCGACGGTGGGCAGCGCTATGGCGCCGGCCGCCGCGACCGCTGCCCCGACCACGACGGAGAGCGCGACCGTGCGCGCGGATCTCGCCCGCGCCGCCGCGATCAGCGCGCAGACGACCGCGACGACGACGATCGCCTGCTCCTCGAAGTAAACGAGCCGAATCAGGAAGTCAGTGCTCCACCGCACCCCTTCGGCGATGCGCGCATGCGTGACTGCGCTGATCGCCAGCATCAACGCGGCCGCCGCCAGGCACCCAGCGAGGCACAGCAACGCCGTCGCCACCCAGCGTCGGCGTCTTACGGCGGCGTCGTGCGCATCATCTGATCGCCGCCACCGGCGGTGCGCCACCGCCGCAGCCAGGGGCATGGCCACGATAACCAGGCACACCACCCAGCCGCCGAGCTGACCGCCACCCTGGGCAGTGATCATAAAGCCCATGTCCCTGAGCAGTTGCGGGAGCCGATGCCATACCGATGCCGCACTGGATACGCCCAGGATCGCGGTGTCGCTCAGCAGCAGCAAATACAGGCCAATGGCCATGACGGCCCAGGCGGCGATGGCCGCAGCGACCATGCCGCGCCGGGCGGGAACGCGCGGCGCCGTCATCGTGTCGGCACGCTGCTGCCAGGCGTCGGCCCAAAACCCGACCCATACCGGGAAGGGCATGAAGACCAGGACGGCAAGGCCGATCCACACGGCGAGGATGCCAAAGGCCGCCGGGTTCAACTGGTCGGGCGCGAGCGGGAGCGCCGGGCCTGCCCCGTTGGGCAGCGCGATGATCCAGCCAGCCGCCAAACCGAAACCCAGCCCCGACCCGGCTGCCCATCCCTTCACCGTGCCCGTGCCCGCTCCCAGCAGCTGGTTTCGCCACATGGCGACCGCGAGCGCGGCTCCGGCGAAGGCCCCGAAGACGACCGTCGGAACAAGAAGCCTGATGCCATAGGTCGTGGTCAGAAGGGTGACGATCTCCCGCACGGCGGTCGCGCCGAGGGCCGCGACCAGCCCGACCGCCAGCCCATCCCAGAACCCGCACCGGTACAACGGTGCGGGGTCAACCAGAGCCGCTGCGCGGGCCTGACCCGGCGGATGTGTCCAGCCCAGATGCCAGGCGCGCCGCCCGGTGCGGGCTGGCAGGGCCGCCAGCACCGGGCCGAGCTGGGTCTCGGGGTCGAGTTCTCGTGCCCGAGCGTCCGCGTCGAACTCACGTGACCGCAGGACCGCGTTGCGGAGCGAGTAAACGATCAATGCCAGCACTGCCTACAGGGCGCTCGCTTGCGGGTGCAGGACCCGGCTGGGAACTCATGAGACCGTGCGGGCGGTCAGGGCCCCTACCGTCGCATCGGCGAGAAGCGCCGCCTGGCCCTCGGCTATGTCCAGCCGGCGGGCCTCGCGCTCCGCCACCGTCCGCACGAGCTGGAGCTGGCCTGCTGTGAGCGGCGGCCCGGCAGCGGCCTCATGACGCCCCGGGAAATGTGCCTTGACGTACTCAATCACGCCATGCGCCGAATCCCGCGCTGCCTCAGCTACAAGCGCTTGCCAGAAGCTCCTGGTGAAGCTCAAGATCACCGGCGTGAGCATGGTCACTGCTTCGGCGGCCCCGAAGCCGAGGAGCACGCGAGTCCGCGGATCCCTGACTTTTCGCACCGCGCACCACAACTGTCGCGGTGAAACGAAGATATCCCCCGTCACTAATGTATCAATAGCCCCAAATATCACCCAAAGCGTCAGCAGAGGGTTACGGTTTGTTACGTTACTCCGAAAAACGTCTGGGACAAGGGTATTTCAGATGCATGCGGCTGGCATGAGTGCCGTTCATTCGCCACGCCGCCCACTGAGGCGTCGTAACCAGGTTAAACCGGACATATATGGGCTTAGCAGTAATCCGTTGGACATGCGTAAAAGATTGGACGGATTTTGGTAAAGGGATTACTATGCGCCAGGCCGGTCTGGTTGGCGTGCATGGCCCTGACGAGCACCGCACGTCGCCAGATACGCCTAGAGCGGCCCGGCCTGTCGTCAGTGCCGGCAGGGCCTCGGCAAGTTGACCGGCTGGCCTAGCTTAGGCGTGGGCCTTGTCGTATTGGGAGACGACGGATGCAGGGATGCGTCCTCGCTCGCTGACCTGGATGCCCTGTTGCTTCGCCCATTCACGCACGGCCGACGAGTGGTGACGGTCGCGACGTGGCCGGCCGGAGCGGCGGCCACCGGTCGCTCTGCGTGCGTGCTCGATATACCGACCGAAATCCCGGCGCATCTTCGCTGCGTTCTTCTTCGACAGGTCGATCTCGTATGCGGTGCCATCGACGGCGAAGCGAACTGTCGTGTTTGCCTCTGAGCCGTCGAGATCGTCAGTCATCTCAACGGTGATTCTCTGAGCCATCCCTGCCCTCCTTGGCCTGGACTGTAAAGCCAGTTTAAGGGGGCGCATGATCAAGGGCGATCAGGGACTCGCCGTCAGAAACCCAGAGGCCCCGGGAACCTGGGCGGCTCAATAACTTGGGGTCTTTCAGCGGTGCCAGGCCCGGCTGCATCCTTCGATGCCGTCCCCGGAGTTCAGGTGAGCGCCGCGTAGGCCGCAGCCTGGATGTCGCGGTGGACCTGCGGGGGGTCTGGGCTTTCGAACATGCGCTGGGTGAGCACGATGATGGTCAGGTCGTGGGACGGGTCCACCAGCCAGGAGGTGCCCAGCCCGCCGTCCCAGCCGAACGCGCCGCTGTCGTAGACCGCCTGGCAGAACCCCCAGGACCGGCCGTCGAAGAACCCCGGCAACAGGCCTCCGCGGGCCTTCTGCGCCGGGGTCAGCTGGTCGGTGGTCATGGCCTGCACCGCGTCGGGCGGCAGTACCGGCGCCCCGCCGCGCAGCAGCATCCGGGCGAAGGCGAGCAGGTCGTCGGCGGTGGACACCAGCCCGGCGGCCCCGTCACCGAACTCCGGCGGGCGGCTCCACTTGCCACCAGGCTCATCCCACACGGCCAGCCCGCCCGCGGCGGGCGCGTAGGCGGTGGCGAGGCGCCGGGTATCTGCGGCCCAGAACCCGGTGTCGCGCATGCCGAGCGGCTCGAAGATCCGGGTTGCGAGCATCTCGCTGAACGGCTGCCCGGCCGCCCGCGCCACCAGCACGCCGAGCACCTGGGCGCCGGTGTTGTACATCCAGCGCTCGCCGGGCTGGCCGAGCAGCGGCAGGCTGCCCAGGGCCGCGATCCAGGTGTCTGGGTCCGGCGGCACCGGCGGATCGGGCGGGCCGATCGTCGCCAGCCGCAGCTCACTGGCGGCCGCGACGACCGGCCACGGCTGGGCCGCGGCGAACATCTCGCCCACCATGCCGGAACCGAACGTGAACGTCAGCAGGTCGCGGGCGGTGATCGCACGGGCCGCCGGCACGGTGTCGTCCAGCGGGCCATCCATCCGGCGCAGCACCCTGCGGTTGGCCAGCTCGGGCAGCAGCCGGTCGACCGGCTCATCCAGCCCGATCAGCCCCTCGGCGGCCACGGCGAGCGTTGCCGCGGCGGTGATGGGCTTGGTCGTCGAGGCGATCCGGAAGATCGAGTCGCGGGTCACGGGGGGGCCGCCGGCCGATAGCCTTCCCAGCGCCTCGACATGTACCTGGCCGCCGCGGGCCACCAGCGCGACCAGGCCGGGGATCTTCTCATCACCGACGTGACGCTCGGCCGCCGCGTGCAGCCCCGTCAGTCCTGCCGCCGTCAGTCCTGCCGCCGAACCCATCACCCAGCCTCCTCACCGGCACCGGCACCGGCGCCGCCCGCACGCCGCCTCAAGCACTACGACATCACCGCAACTCGAAAATCATCGCCCCGGCCCCGGGTCAATGGCCTGCGGGCATGGCGGGCCGGTGCACGGGCCCGGTGGCATAACTGCGGGCGAGGCTGGCGCTGGCTGGGTGGTCTTGCCTGGGCGGACCAGCAGGATGCCGGCTGCGGCCGCGGCCAGGCCGGCGAGCACAGCGGAGTAGACCAGGGCGGTCGGGTGCAGCCCGAACTTGGTGGTCGCTACGCCGGCGATCAGTGCTGGAACGCTGAACGCCAGGTAGGTCACGATGAAGATGGCGGCGAGGAGTCCGGCGCGCTCTGCCGGTGCGGCCGGGGCGGTGGTCATGCGGAAGGCACCCAGGAAGGCGGGGCCAAAGCCCACGCCGACGACCACGGTGCCGGCCAGGAAGGCGGCGGGCGTCGCCGTCGCGATCGCGGCGAACGTCACCGCGGCGCCCGCGAGCAGGAACAGGCAGCCGGTCAGCATCGCCGCCCGGGAGCTGATGGTGCGGAGCGCAAACGCCGCCGCGGTCCCGGTGCCGGTGAGCAGGAAGATCACCAGCCCGCCCCACAGCAGGTCCGGCGACCCCGTCAGCTGAGCGGCCAGCGACGGTCCCAGCGACAGGTACAGGCCGCCAAGCGCCCAGACCGCGACGAAGCACGGTACCGCTCCGGCGAAGGTTGCCCGTGCCTGCTGCGGCACGGCGACCCGGGGCCGCAGCGAGGCCAGGGCACCGGGACGCCTGGACCCAGGTTCTGCCATGGCCAGCACGGCGACGATGCCGGCGGCGAAGACGGCCAGCAGCGCCCACCAGATCAGGTGGGTCGGCGCCGGGGCGTACTGGACGAGCGCGCTGGTTATCAGCGCGCCCAGGGCCAGGCCCAGGGTTGAGAAGGCGCTGGTCACCACCGGCGCCCGCTGGCTGCCGGCTGGCTGCAGATCGATCAGCGCGGCACCGAGCGGCCCCGTGGCCAGCCCGGTCGCGATGCCCTGCAGGGACCTGGCCACATACAGCGCCCCGGTGCCGTGCGCGGCCAGGAAGACCGCGCACGCGGCGGCGCTGAAGACGAGCGCCGTGATGATCACCGGAAGCCGGCCCAGGTAGTCCGACACCGACCCGAAGAACAGCAGCGTGATCAGCAGGATCAGGACGTAAACCGCGAATACGGCGGTCAGCGTGGCCGCCGAGAAGCGGAACCGGGCCTGATACACCGGGTACAGGGGCGACGCGGCCGCCGACGCAAAGAACAACATCAGGAACAGCCCAGCCAGGATCCAGAACGCGGCCGCCCGCGGCAGCGTCCTGCGCCCGGAATGTTCCCCCGTGCCCGGTCCGTGCCGCATGTTGGCGGAGGCGCCCTGGACAGGCTTCGCAAGATCCGGCATAACGACCTCCGGGCAGATGAGCCGTCCAGACAGTCATAGCCGTTCCGCGGACTCAGGGCCAGCGGACACCCTCGCCAGTTCCCTGGTCAGTGCCCGGCTGTCCGGGCGGGGGCGAAGAAGTCGGTGAGCAGTTGGTTGACGCGCTCGGACTCGTCGTGATGCACCCAGTGCGAGCCGTCGGGCAGGCGCTCGACGCCCTCGAGGTTGGGTACATCGTCGTGCTCGGGCCCGGCCAGTTCGGGGCCGAGGTAGCGGTCGCGTTCCCCCCAGATGACCAGGGTGGGCGCCGAGATGGGGCGAAGCGCCGCTTCAGCCTTCTTCGGCGACTCACGCACCGAGAACCGGTAGTAGTTGATCATCCCGGTGGCTGCCCCCGGCTGCGACCACGCCTCGACGTAACGGTCGATCTCCTCCGGCGTGTAAGCCGGATCGGCGTCGCGCAGGAAGTGCCGGAAGAAGTGCCAGTTGTTGGCGTGCGCGACGGACTCGGGCAGATCCGGCAGGTCGAAGAAGAAGAAGTACCAGGACCTGCGGAGCTGGCTCGGGTGGTGCAGTCCCTGCGAGAGCTTGCGCGGGTGTGCTGCGTTGAGGATGGCCAGCCGGTCCACGACCTCGGGGTGGCTCATCGCGGTGGCCCAGGCGACCGATCCGCCCCAGTCGTGACCGGCCAGCAGCGCGGACTGGGCACCGCGTTCGTGGATGAAGTCGCGGATGTCGCCGGTCAGCTTGTCGGTGTCCTGGCGCCCGGTGTTCCGCCATCCCACTCGCACTGGCGTGGTCTTCGGTCGTGCTCATTGCGCCCTCCCTGGGGGTTGTGTCAGGGACGACGCTAACGATCTCGACCACTGCGTCTCCCCAGGGAGACACCCTGGTCATTACCCTGGTCCGTCCCGCCCGCAGGCCAGAACGTGGCTAGTCGGATGGCGTGTGCTGACCTCGCGGAGGCAAGGCGTTCTGGAGGTCCCTGCGGGAGGTGATGCCCAGTTTGGTGAACACCTTGCGGAGGTGCCATTCAACGGTGCGGGCGCTGATAAACAGTTCCGCGCCGATCTCGGGGTTGGTGCGCCCGTCCCGGGCCAGGCGGACGATGTGCTCCTCCTGCGGGGTGAGCTGGTTGTGGGTGCCGACCTCGCGCTTGCGGACCTTCTCGCCGGTGGCGAGCAGTTCCCTGCGTGCGCGCTCGGCAAAGGCGTCGGCGCCGATCACAGTGAACAGGTGATACGCGGCGTGCAGCTGGTGGCGTGCGTCGAGCCGCCGCTGCTCGCGACGGAGCCACTCGCCGTAGAGCAGGTGGGCCCGGGCAAGCTCGGGCCGCAGCGGTGTGCGGCCGAAGCGTTCGACCGCCTCGGCGTAGCAGTGCTCTGCATTGTGGCCTTCGCTGAGCAGCGCCCGGGAGCGCGCCTCCAGGCCCTTCGCCCAGTCGGAACGCTCGATCGCCGTCATTACCGACAGCCGGCCCAGCGCTTCCCGGGCAAGCTCGGTCCGCCCGGTTCGCACGGCGGCCTCGATCAGTTCGGGCAGGATGAGCTGTGTGCTCAGGGGCTGGTAGGTTTCCTCGGCCGCCGGCTCCGCCAGTGCCAGCGCCTCCGCATACTGCCCAAGGCCGATGTGGAGGACCGCTTCGGCCCAGCTGGCCATCTGGACGGCGAATCCCTCCCCGCGGGCGATCGCGTCCTCGGTGGTCGCGGAGAAGAGTGGCATCGCTCCCCCAGGCCGGCCCCGGTACCCGGCGAGCAGTAGATCACAGGTAGCAGCCAGGCGAATCCCGGTCACCTCGTTGACGACGTCCTTCTCTGCGGCCAGCGACGTCGCAGTCTCGAAGTCGCCGCTCTGCGTGGCCACCTGTCCGCGTCCGTTCAAGGCGATGGACAACGGGGCGAGGGCGCCCGATGCGCGGGCGAGCTCGACATGCCGGGTGCTCAACACGACCCAGCTGTCGAAGTCCCATACGGCCATGGCCGCCATCTGGGCGAGAATCCCCCATTGCAGCCACTCTTCCCCGGACACCTGATCACCGAGGAATGCGTCCACTGCTGGCCGCAGGGCCGGCTCTGCTGCCGCATGCCCGTGGGTGACCATCGTCGCCAGACCGTCGAGGAGGAGGTCACAAGGCCGCGGAGCCTCCGCTGGCCGTGGGGCAGCTCGTGCCGCCCGGGAAACCTCCAGTAGAAGCCCGCCGGGTCCTGCGAGAGGACCAGCGAGGGAGGATGCCACCCAGGCGTAAAGATAGGTCTCCCGGGCGAGCCCGATATGGAGTGATTCGAGTTTCTTGGCCGCCCGCAGCAGCAGAACGGGCGCCTCGCGCCCGGCGACGGATGCCCACTCGATCTGTCCTCGCAGTTGCTCCACGCGGGCACGCTGGAGATCGTCAACCGAGTCGGCTTCAGCTTCGGCCAGCAGGCCCAGCGCGGTGTCGAACGCACCGGCGTGCAGGTTCGCGAGGGCTGCTGTCAGTGCTCGGTCGGCACGCCGTCCCGGCTCGGCGGTCAGCGTCACCGACCGATGGAGGAAGGCCGCAGCGGCCGCTAGCCCGGCACGGGCCTGGGTCTTGGCCGCCGCCTGCTCGAGCGCGGTGGCAACGTCTTCGTCCGGTCCGGTGGCCGCAGCGGCCAGGTGCCACACCCGCCGCTCCGGATCCTTCTGGTGATCTGTCACCGTGGCGAGCGTCAGGTGGGCGGCGCGGCGATCCTCCGGAGACCGGGCCACATAGGCAGCCGACCGCACCAGGGGGTGCCGGAACCGTACTTGAGAGCCGATCTTCAGCAGCTGTTCGGCATCGGCCGCCGCCGCCGCATCACGTCCGAGGCCTACCGTCCGGGCGGCACGCCACAACAGCGTGGCATCCCCGGTGGGGTCGGCCGCCGCCAGCAGCATTAGCTGCTGAGCCGGCTCCGGCAGTGCCCGCACCCGGCGCAGGTAGTGGTCCTGGAGCTGGCCCTGAAGATGACCAGACCGGCTTGCCTGGGGCGGCCCGGCGAAGCCACCGGCCAGCTCGGCATCGCTCATCCCTCGTGCCAGCTCCAGCAGCCCCAGCGGGTTTCCCCGGGTCTCGGCGACGATCCGGTCGCGAACCCGCTCGTCCAGCTGACCTGGGACCACGGCCGTCAGCAGCGCCCGCGCGTCCTTGTCGGTAAGCCCCTCGACCGTTAGCGTCTGCAGGCCGGGAAACATCTGCTCGCGGGCCGCCTCCCGGACCGCGAGCAACATGACAACAGGTTCAGCCAGCAGCCGCCGCCCGATGAACCCGAGCACCTGGGACGAGGCTTCATCCAGCCACTGGGCGTCATCGACCAGGCAGACCAGCGGCCGCGCGGCGGCATTCTCGGCCAGCAGGCTCAGCACCGCCAGGCTCACCACGAACCGGTCCGGCGCCGTCCCGGCCGCTAACCCGAACGCCACCCGCAGCGCGCGCTGCTGGGGCTCCGGCAGCACGGCCAGGCAGCTCAGCATCGGCGTGCAGAGCTGGTGCACCGCCGCGAGCGGCAGCTCCATCTCAGACTCCACGCCGGCGATCTGAACCACCCGGCAGCCAGCTGCCTGGCGCGCACAGTAGCGCATCAGCGCGGTCTTGCCGATCCCCGCCTCACCCCGGATGACCAGCACCGCGCTCTCGCCGTCACGAACGCGGTCCAACAGGCCGTCGAGGACTTGACGCTCGCGAGCACGCCCCCGGAAGGCCGACGCCCTGGGTCCGGCCATGCCGTAACGATAAGCCGGTGATCGGGACCCGTGAACACCCTGATTCGAGACGGCGTGATGCCATCCAGACTCGTGCCATGAATATCGCGCTCGACGGGCCGCCGGCCGGTCGCGTGGCAATCGTCACCGGAGGGTCCCGCGGCGTTGGCCGGGCGACGATCCGCCGGCTGGCGGCCAGCGGCCACGCCGTCGTCGTCAACTACCTCCACGACCAGCGTGCGGCCGAGTCGACCGTCGAAGAGATCCTCGCCGGCAATACCGATGCCGTGGCCGTCCGCGCGGACGTCGCTGACGACCTGGACGTGGAGAGACTCTTCGCCGAGACGATCGCAGCGTTCGGCGGCATCGACGTTGTCGTCCACGCCGTCGGCAGCCGGATCACCGCGTCTCCAGTGGCCGAGGCCAGCCTCGGCGAGTTCGATGGACTGGCCCGGATCAACACGCGGGCCACCTTCATCGTCAACCGGGAGGCAGCCCGTCACCTTCGCAACGGCGGTGCGATCGTCAATCTGTCCAGCTCGGCGGAAGGTTCATCGCTGATGGCCCACGGTCCTTACGCAGCGACCAAGGCCGCCACGGATGTGCTCACCCGCGCGCTCGCGCTCGAGCTGCGTCAGCGCGACATCACCGTCAACGCGGTGGCGCTCGAGGTCCACAGACGGTGCGCATCCGACCGGGTGGCAGACGTCGTCGCGTACCTGCTCAGCGACCATGGCCACTGCCTCACCGGTCAAGTGCTTGGGGTCGGCTGATGGGGCAGGCGCTCCTGGAAGGGGCCGCGCCGGCGGCCACAAGAGCAGGCACACGGACGGCTCCGGCTACGCGACCTCTACCTGCACGGCCCCTGTACGGGCAGGTAGACGTCGGCGCAGCCGGAGCCGCGTCGTGCTGATGCCGGAGCAGTCCCCTCCTGGCTGCTCCGGCATGCTGCTACAGCCGCTCACGCCATCACCTCGGCAAGCACCTGCTGGGTCGTGAGCTCGTGCCCGTGGGAGCTGCGCGCGTGCTCGCGGATGGCGGCGACAAGCTGGCCGAACTGGTCGTCGCTGGCGACCCGGAACTCGACCCCGCACGGGCAGCGGCCGACGTGCCCGGCTAGTGCGCGTCCGGTGAAAGCCAGGTCGAGCGCGACGCACGGCTCGTCCCCCTCCACCCAGGCGTCGTGACCGGCCGGCACCACGTACGCGTCACCCGGGCCGAAGTCGTATTCGCGGCCGTCGTCCATGCGGGCGTGGAGCCAGCCGGAGATGATGTAGCCGGTGTGGGCCGCCTGGCAGGCTTGCGTGCCGACGACCGGCTTGACGTCGGTTGACCACTTCCAGCCGGGCTGATACACAATGCGGGCGATCGTGACGCCGGGCAGGTTGACCACGTTGAGCGAGGAGTGTTCGCACGCGTGCCGCTCATCGGGCATCTCGATGTTCTTGGCTGCCACGATCAGTCTCGTAGCTTCGAACATCTCGTGTTGCCTTCCCTCGGCCTGGCTGGTCAGGCCAGCATGCAAGCTGGCCGCCTGCCGTCACATCGGGAACAACACGTAGATGCCGGCCGGGACTACGTAGTGGCGGAGGGAGGAACGCCCGCTAGGAGTCGCGGGCTGCGGCCTGTGATGCAGCCGCCACCAGGCCGGTCCGGGAGCGAGCGCCGGTCTTGCGCAGCAGGCTCTCAACGTGCTTCTCCACGGTCCGTGGCGACAGACGCAGCCGCGTTGCGATCTGCTTGTTGGTCAGCCCGTCGGCGACCAGGCGCAGCACGTCTGCCTCCCGGGCGGTGATTCCCGCCGCCACCCAGGGATTGGGCTGCGACTCCTTGAGCAGTTCGCGGCAGCGCTCGGCCAGGCGGGGCAGCTCCCGGCGGTCAAATCCTGCCTCGGCCTCGGCCAGCCAGCGAAGCGGGTCGCCCCATCCGTCGGCGAGCGCAGCGGGGGCGGCGCAGAACCTCGCCAGCTCACCCCAGGCCTCGCAGTTCGTGAAGCCAGCGTCGCAGCCCGCCGCCAGCTCGCCGGCCCGCTGCCGCTTCCCGGCCCGCCCGGCCAGAACCGCCTCGGCATAGCCGATAAGGCTCCGGTTCGAGCGGATGGCGCCGACGCCCAGCCGGCGGCCCTCCTCGATCGACCGTGCCGTCCGGTGATCACCAAGTGAGGCCAGGAGCAGCGGCCATAGCGCCCGGAGCCCCGCGGGTTCGGCATGCGGGAGGCGGGCCAGGATCGTCATCCCCCGGGCGTAGGGTTCCACGGCCGCCGCGGCCTCGCCTCCGAGCAGAACCACCGCTCCCCGGCTGGCCCAGCAGATGCCCTCGACCATCTGGTCGTCCGGAGCGGCCGCGATGGCGCGGGCGGCGTAGCGCTCTGTCTGCCCGGCGTCGGTGCGCATGCTGGCGCTGCCGGCAAGTACCGTCAGCGCCTTGGCCCGGACCTGGTCCAGGCCGAGCCGCTCGGCGAGGCTGACGGCGGCCTGCGCGTGGGCATCACACGTGTCCAGTTCCCAGCGGCAGGTGAAGGCCGCGGCGAGCTGGAGGTCCAGAATCGCCACGGTACTCAGCGCGCCCATCTGCTCGGCAGCGCGCCGCGCCTCGGACAATCGCTCCACTCCGGCATGATCAAGTAGGTCGATGGTGCCCAGCTCGTGCAGGGCGCGCAGCCGCCACAACGGCAGGTCGGCTGCCTCCGCGGTGACCAGCGCGTTCTCGAACGCCGCGCGGGCGGCGCTGAGATCATGCAGCCGGTGGCTCCGGCCGATGAGCTCCAGCGCATGACAGCGGACATCCGGAGTATTGCCCTCGGCGGCGAGGACGTCCTCGGCGAAAAGCCGGGCGCCATCGAGGTCATCGGCGGCGAAAGCCACCTCGGCATCGATGAGGGCCATGCGGGCGCGCGCGCCAGCCGGCGGGGTGGTTCCGGCCAGGCGCTGGGCGGCGCCGAGGTGGTGACGGGCCATCTCCCACCGCGAGGCGCCCACCGCCGCCTGGCTGAGGCGGAGGTGAACCTCCGTCCGGAGTTCCGGCGCCTCGGTCCCGAGCCGGGTGATGAGATGGCCGCCGGCCGCTGCTGCCTCCTCAACCCGCCCGGCCAGGGCCAGTGCTTCGACCAGCAGAAGTTCCGCCTGTTCCCGCTCGGGAGTGCCTTCGAGGAGGTCAGCGGCACGCCGTAGGGTACCGATCGCCGTGGCCAGCGCCCCCCAGGCCAGCGCCTGGGCGCCGGACTCGCTTAGCAGCGTTCCGGCCCGGCGGCGGTCTCCGGCCCGGTCCGCCAGCTCGGCGGCCAGCTCGCGCAGGTCGCCCTCCAGGTGCGGGTGTGCGGCGTCCAGAACGGCGAGCGCCCCCGAGGCCAGGGCCCGCTGGCGGGGCGGCAGCATGGTATCGAGCACGGCTTCGCGGGTCAGCGCGTGCCGGAAGCGGAAGGCCGTGCCGTCGGCGCTCACCAGCAGTTGCTCGACAGCGAGCCCGAGCGTCTCCGCCACCAGGGCCGCAGTCTGGCCGCTCACGGCCGGGAGCAGTTCCCAGTCGAAGTGGCGGCCGAGGATGGCAGCGGCCTCGATCACTGATCGTTGCGGTTCGCTGAACCCGGCCAGGCGCTCGCGGACCGTCTCGGTGAACGACTCCGGCAGCCCGGGCGACGCCAGCAGGTCTTCGACCAGCAGCGGTACTCCTTCGGCGGAGGCCTGTACCCGGCGCAGGAGTTCCGCATCTGCTCCCGGGATGCAGGCATGGACCATGCGCGCCATGTCCTCATCGCTGAGCCGGTCAAGATCGAGGTGACGTATACCGGGCCGGCCCCGCAGCCGGCGGGCCACGTCCAGTGCGGCCGACGGCCGGTTGGCGCGCAGGGTAAGTACGCACAGCAACGACTCGCCATCAAGGTGCTCGCCGAGGTACTCCATCAGGGCCACGGTGTCCGGGTCCGCCCAGTGCAGGTCCTCTAGCACCATGACCAGGCCCTGCGGCGCGAGTCGCCGAAGAAGCTGGATCAGCGCCTCACCGCGGATCCCAGGTGAGACCTCTCCACTCGCCGGAGCGCGGCCAGCTATCCCGGGCAGCAGGGCGCTCAGCGCGGGCAGCCAGGGCTCCATCGTCGCGTCATCGGGAACGGCCCGGTCCCGGAGGAGCTGCATAAGCGCGTCCGTTAGCGGCCGGTAAGCGGTGGTCGCTGACTGCGGTACCGACCGGCTGCTAACGACCCGGATGCCACGGCTGGCCGCCCGGCTGGCCGTCTCCAGGGCCAGCCGCGACTTGCCGATCCCCGGCTCCCCGGTGATCACTACACAGCCGCCGTGCCCGGCCAGAGCGGCCGTCAGCGCCGCGTCGACTGCCTCCAGCGCGGCGTCCCTGCCGATCACGACCGGGCACAATACCTGTGCCATCAGTCTAGTCTGACAGCAATTCCTTGATATCGGAGAATGGTCAGCGGCATTCCGGAACGGGCGGCGCCAGAGTCCCCGGTTGACCAGGAAAGCTCCCGTTGGGGGTCTCAGACCGCCCCGGCGGGAGCTTCCCGGGCTTGCCAGTGCTGTCGAGGCGGCCGGCGCTCACCGGCTGGCCGTCGCCTCCTGCGGCGTCAGCGCCTCGCCGGCCCGCGTCGGCCCGGCCGGGATGTGCCGTCCGGGCAGCGCCAGTCCGGCGAGCGCCCCGGCGAGGGCCAGGCCGGCCGCGGCCGCGGCGGCGGGCGCGAACCCGTCGCTGAAGGCGGCGGCGGAGGAATAGCTGCCGGCCACGCCGAACACGGCGGCCAGGATCGCCACCCCGAAGGCGCCGCCAAGCTGGCGCATCGTGGTGAAGGTCCCTGAGGCCTTGCCGATGTCGCCCGGCGGTACCGAGCCGACCACGGCCTTGGTGAGCGCGGGCAGGGCCAGCGCGAACCCGGCGCCCGAGACGAACATGGGCGCGACCATCGTTGCATAGGCCAGGCCCGGCGCGGCGATCACGGCGATCCAGGCCAGCCCGGCGGCCTGCAGCAGCAGGCCGGAGACGACCAGCGGGCGCTCGCCGATCCGGTCGGCCAGCCGCCCGGCCTGCGGCCCGATCAGGAACGGCGCCACGCCCCAGGGCAGCAGCCGCAGACCGGCACCGAGCGGGTCCTGGCCGAGGCTGACCTGCAGGAACTGGGCGGTGAGGAACACCATCCCGGTCAGCGACGCGTTCAGCAAGAAGATCGTTGCGTTGCCCGCGGAAAAGCCGCGGAAGCCGAACAGGCGCAGCGGCAGCATCGGCGAGCGGGCACGCGTCTCCCACGCGGTGAACATGACGGCCAGCACCGCGCCGGCCGCGAGCGTCCCGGCGGCTTCGGGGCTGGCCCAGCCGGCCGAGCTGCCACGCACCAGCCCCCACACCAGGCCAAACGCGGCACCGGTCACCAGCCCCAGGCCAGGAAGGTCCAGCGTGGCCCGGGGCCCGTAGCTTTCAGCCAGGCAGCGGAGTGCGAGGGGGATGCCGGCCAGCGCGATCGGCACGTTAAGCCAGAAAATCCACTGCCAGGCGATGCCCTGGGTGATGGCGCCGCCCAGCACCGGCCCCACTACCACCGCCAGCCCGGTCACGCCGCCGAAGATCCCCATCGCCCAGCCGCGGCGCTGCGGCGGGAAGGCCGCGTTCAGCAGCGCCAGCGCCAGCGGCATCACCATCGCCGCGCCCACGCCCTGCGCCGCGCGCGCCGCGATCAGCCCGCCGACTCCGGGGGCCAGCGCGCAGGCCGCCGAGCCTGCCGCGAACACACCCAACCCGGCCGCGAAGACCCGCCGCCGGCCGAACCGGTCGCCGACCGCCGCCGCGGTCATGAGCAGCACCGCGAAGGCCAGGGTGTAGGCGTTGACCGTCCACTCCAGCTGCCCGATCGAAGCGCCCAGGTCACGGCGGATCGTGCTCAGCGCGGTCGCGACGACCAGCAGGTCGAGCACCACCATGAATGACGCCGCCGACGCCAGCGCCAGGGCCCAGCCCTGCGCGCGGGTCACGGCGACCTGCCTGCTCGAGGTCACCATGTCTCCTCCAGTCCGCGTTCCGTTGCCTGCTGCTGGTTGAGACACCGCGGGGAACGGCGAACTGACCGGTGACTTTCCGGCCCGGCTGGTGTCGTTACTTGCGAGAGCTGGCGAAGGGCGAGGCGATGCGAGGATGCGATGGTGACCAGGACGGCGCTGGCCCGCGCCCGGGCGGGCGACGGAGACGCGTTCCGCGAGCTCACCGATCCCTACCGGGGCGAGCTGCAGCTGCACTGCTACCGGATCCTCGGCTCGGTGCAGGACGCGGAGGACATGGTGCAGGAGACCCTGCTGGCGGCCTGGCGCGGGCTTGACCGGTTCGAGGAGCGGGCTTCCATGCGCACGTGGCTGTACAAGATCGCGACCAACCGGTGCCTGAACGCGCTGCGCGACACCGGGCGCCGGCCCCAGCGCGCCGCCGAGTCCTGGCCGGGCGGCGCCGCGCCCGAGCCCACCCGCCGGGCCGAGCCACTATGGCTCGAGCCCTACCCGGACGCGCTGGTGGACGCCCTGCCCGACACCGCACCCGGCCCGGAAGCCCGCTACGAGGCCCGGGAAGCGCTCGCGCTGGCGTTCATGGCCGGGCTGCAGCGCCTGCCCCCGCGGCAGCGGGCGGTACTGGTGCTGCGTGACGTGCTCGGCTACCCAGCGGCGCAGGCCGCCGAGATGCTCGAGGCCAGCGAGGTCTCCACGAACAGCGCCCTGCAGCGGGCCCGGGCCACGCTCAGCGCCCAGTTCCCCGCGGCCAGCCGCGACCGCGCGCCGGCGCCGCGTTCACCGCGGGAGCGCGAGCTCGTCGGCCGGTTCGTGGACGCGTTCGAGGCAGCCGACGTCGGGAAACTCATGGATCTGCTCACCGGCGACGCGTGGCTGACCATGCCGCCCGAACCGCTGGAGTACCAGGGCCACGCCGCGATCGCCCAGTTCTACGTGAGCCGGACCTGGTGGGGCGTCCAGCCCGCCCGGCTCGTGCCGACCCGCGCGAACAATCAGCCCGCGTTCGGCTACTACCTGCGCGACCCGCAGGCCCCGGTTGCGCGAGCGCACGGGCTGATCGTGCTGACCCTCGCCGGTGACAAGATCTGCGCGATCACCCGCTTCGGCGACAACAGCCTGTTCCCCCACTTCGGGCTGCCCAGGAGCCTGCCCGACTAGTGCACCTGCCTGTAATTCCATACGGTGTTAAGGCTCCTCGCCGGGGTGGCGAGCGACTCCCGGGCCAGCCCGGGTGGGGCTGGCGCGGGTGGGCCGGTGCTGGCCAGGGGACCCGCGGGCGCCGCGGTGATGGGCGCGGCGGCGTGGGTCACGTCGCGAGGGGGCGACACCGGGCAGGTGCGCGCCCGGCGCGGCGGTGCGTGACGCCAGCCGGGATGGCCGGCGTGGTCCCGCCGCCCGCGCGGGCGGCGATGCTGGCGGCCGCGGTCAGGTCGCGGTGGCCGGTGAACCGGCAGCCCGGGCAGGCCAGCACCCGCCCGGGCGGCTTGGGGATCTGGGTGTGGCAGGCGGGGCAGGTGGAGGAGGTGCCGCGCTCATCCACCATCTGCAGGCTGACCCCGGCCACCTCGGCCTTGTCTTTCAGGACGGCGATCAGGTGGCCGATGCGCCAGTCGCGGGTGCGCTGGTTGTGCCGCCGCCCCGCGTCCAGCTTGAGGACGCCGCGGGGGTCGCCGACCGCCAGCATGCCGACCCGGCGGGCTACCGCCCAGGCGATGACCGCTTTGGCGGCCTCGTGCTGGGCCTGGCGGACCCGCCGCCGGTGCCGGGCCTCGGCCAGCCGCTGGCGGCGCCGGTAGCGCCGCCACCGCCGCGACCCCCTCTGCCCAGGCTTGGGCGCGCGGCCGGCCACCGCCTTCCGGCGGGCCTTGGTGTCGGCCAGGTGCATCCGGTGCTCGGCGCGGATCGCCCGCCCCGACACCAGCAGCCCCTGGCCGCCGGGCCCGGCGACCGCATACGGGTGGATGATGCCCAGATCCACCCCCGCCACCCGGGCCGGGTCCGGCTCCAGGCCGGCCGGGTAGCGGGCGGCCGGCACCTCGGCGGTGACATCCACCCACAGCCGCCCGGCGTCATAGACCAGCGTCACCGAGCGGACCTGCTCCGGGGGATAGGGCGGGTCCCGGTCCAGCCGCACCCACAATGCTGGCCGGCCCTCAGCGACCGGTATTCGCAGCCGCCGCCCGGTCAGCGTGAACCTGCCGCGATACCAGCGCAGCGGCATCAGCGCCCGCCGCCGCCGCGGGAACCGCGCCGTCCGATCGCCTTCCTTGCGGCGCTGGGCGGCGGCGAACCAGGCGTCGGAATAGCGGCGCAGCACCGACCGGGCGCCGGTGGTGTCCAGCTCCCCGAAGCAGCCGGGCCCGGACGCAGCCAGCTCCCGGCACAGCTCCTGATAGGAGACCAGCGGCCGGTCCTGCCGGGCCCGCCGCCAGCCGTTCAGCTCCAGCACGCACGCCCACATATCACCCGCCGACACCAGTAACCCCAGCAGCCGCCGCCGCTGCCCCCGGGTAACACGCAGCCCCGCCCGGGCGGTGCGATGCACCACCCTCGGCGATCGAGGGCTGCGGCGTCGTGGCATGCATCCAGCGCACCAGCTGACACCGACAAAACCACCCCGGGACACGCCGGCATAGCACACACGAATACACCGGCATACTTCCAGGCACGACCACTAGCCGGGCGGGCCGGACCAGCGGTAGGTCCTGCCTGGCCGTCTGGTGGGCCCCGGTCAGCCTCGCGCCGCGAGGTCGAGCGCGGGGACGTTCTCGCCCCACATGACCCGGCCGGTGTCGGTGAAGCCGTAGCGGAGGTAGAACCCGCGCGGCGAGCCGGGGCCATCGGCGCAGCTGGACCCTCGGCATCGCGGCCTCCTTCACGTGCTCGCGCTCACGTCGCCCTAGGCTATAGATGGCTGCGCCGCGTGGAATGGAGGTTGCGGGTGGATCGTCCGGGGGGGATCTCGGCCATCGGCGGTACGCCCGTGGTCCGGCTGGCACATCTGGCCGGTGAGGGCTGCGCCGAGGTCTGGGTGAAGATGGAAGCGGCCAACCCTACCGGCTCGTACAAGGACCGGATGGCCCTGGCGATGATCGAGGCCGCTGAGGCCGACGGCCGCCTGCGGCCGGGCCAGCTGGTCGTCGAGTACACCGGTGGCAGCACCGGCTCGTCGCTGGCGTTCGTCTGCGCGGTCAAGGGCTACCCGTTGCGGATCGTGTCCTCCGATGCGTTCGCGGACGAGAAGATCCGCACGATGCGGGCGTTCGGCGCCGAGGTCGAGCTGATCCCGAGTCCCGACGGCATCACGCCCGATCTGATCCCCGCAATGATGCGCAGGGCAGCCGAGATCACGGCACAGACGGGCGCGTTCGCCACCGATCAGTTCAACAACACCGACATGGTGGACGGCTACCGCCGCCTCGGTGAGGAATTGCTCGATCAGCTCCCCGGGCCGCCGGCCATCGGCGCTTTCTGCAGCTATGTCGGCACCGCCGGCTGCTTCCTGGGTGTCAGCCGCGCGCTGTCCGCCGCCCTGCCCGAAGTGCACCGGGTCGTTGTCGAACCCGCTGAATCGGCTGTGCTATCGGGCGGCCCACCCGGCACCCATCACATCGAGGGCGGCGGCATCGGCCAGCGCCCACCCCAGCTCCACCCCGCCGACTACGACGAGGTCGTGGCGATTCCCGAAGCCCAGGCGTTCGAGATCGCCCGTCAGGCCGCCCGCACCGAGGGGATATTCTCCGGGCCCTCGACCGGCGCCAACCTCGCCGCCGCCATCGGCGTCGCCCGCCGGCTCGGCCCTGGCCAGCGCGTGGTCACCATCCAGGTCAACAGCGGCCTGAAATACCTCGCTGGCCAGCTCTACTCCTGACTGCCCGCCATCGGCGCCCCCGAGTTCCGCCGCAGCCGGGGTCACCGTCTGGGCAGAAGGTCCTGCCCGTCATGCCCGTCCGGCCCTGCCCGGCAGGCGCTCGCCAGCCTGTGGGACGAGGCCTTCGACCAGGGCCGCCTCACCGCGCTCGATGAGTTGCAGGACCGGTTCTGCGTCTGCATGAAGTAGCAACCCACCGGACGGAGACTGATGTCAGGCGTCCGGCTCTGGGACGTAGTGCCGGCTCTGGTCTGCGGGGTCTATCCACACACGCATCACCGCCCGCGTGGTGGGGTCGCGGAACCGCTCGTCCGTTGGAATCCACCCGGCAGCTGGCTTGGCTGTCTGGGCGTGGCCGCGCCGCCACCTGACGGGACGCCCGCCTGCGGTTCCCGGCGCCGCGAGCTGCGGAAGGTCCGCCACCGCCGAGGCGGCCTCGTCCATATACCGGGCACTCAGCACGGCGCCCACCCGGCGATCCAGCTCGTCATCGTCAAGCTGGCCCAGCGCGTAGTGCTCGCGGAGCAAGGCGACCAGCTGTTCGCGGTCGGCCTCACCGGCCAGCCGCCGGGGACCGCCGGACGCTGAACCGGGCACGGCTACCCCGTGGGCCGGACAACGACCGCGGTCCCATACGCCACGATCTCTGTCAGCTGCTGGCCCATCTCAGAGGAATCGAACCGCATCGCGATCACCGCATTCGCTCCGAGCAGCCGCGCGTTGTCGATCATGCGATCAATGGCGTGGCGGCGGCTGTCCTCGAGCAACTCGGTGTACTGGGGGACCTCGCCCTGGCGCAACGCTGTGAGCCCCGCGCCAAAGGACTTCGCAAACCCCATGCTGCGCACCACAAGGCCGAATGTGAGCCCCAGGTCCCGCTCGACGGTCATGCCCTCCAGCCCCAGAGCGGTAGTGACTGGGAAGGTTCCAGGCGAAGACTCAGACATGTCGGTCATCTTAGGGAAGAACCCCCGATCACGGATTCACCGCCCGGCCAGGCCGCCTGCTCATGCATCGCGTCGGTAGCCGGTCTGGCCCGGCGCATTGAGGCCGGGCCAGCGCATTTGAGGCCCATGGCCTTCACCTGCCGGGAGGCCATGCGTAAGTTCAGAATGTGGGCTTATGACCGGCAGCACCGCGACGGCTCAGGAGCATGCCATGGCCAGAGATCCAAAGATCCGCGCCTCCGACGCGGACCGCGACCGGACCGCCGCCGCCTTGCGCGAGCACATGGCCGCAGGTCGGCTGACCACCGAGGAGTTCGATGAGCGCTTGGACAAGGTCTATGCGGCGAAGACGCTGGGTGATCTTGATGACCTGATGGCGGACCTGCCGCGGACCGACCTCCAGCAGCAGCCTGCGGATGTCTCGCTGCACCACGCTGGTAGCAGCCCGCCGCTGCCCGGGCAGCGGCCCGACGGATCGGTCCGGGCCAGCGGGGGCCGGTTCTCCCCGGCGTGGCGGGCGGCCTGGGGGTCTTGGCTCGGGATCACTCTGCTGTTTTTCGTGATCTGGCTGGTCAGCGGGGCGAGCGGCGGCCTGTGGTTCTTGTGGGTGCCTGGAATAACGGGCGTTCTGCTGCTGGGGCGCTGGATCAGCGGCGCACCTGCCCACCACGAACGCAGGTCTGACCGGCCGCGGCGGGACCACAGGCACCGCGACAGCGACTACTGAGCACCGCCGTAGTCGCGGCCGAGCGCCGGCCGCGACCAAATACCCCGCACTCTCATGTCATCGCGCGCGTTGTGGCCCTGAGCAGTGCGCAGCTGGGTGGGACCATGGGAGCTCTTCATCGCCTCCCACGAGGGGCTGAAACTGGCCCTCTGAGCTGCCGCCGCCCCAGCTTCGTCGCCCAATCCGGGAATCCCTGGCTGCTTTAGCGAGGGGCAAACGGACGCAACGTTCAGCAAGTACTATCTTCCCGCATCAGTGCAGACCAAGGAAACCCTCACAAACGTTAATCTGACCGGCTACCAGGTCGAGTCAATTTTCCCGGCTCCGCAGATTGGACCCGGCAAAGGCAGCCCAGGCCAGGGCGCCGCAGAAAATTACATCTGGACCGGGCTCTCCAGCCTTAGCCCGAGCCTGATAGTTTCGAATCTGGCTGGCCAGCAGGAAGTTAGTCCTACTCATTTCTAGCGGGAATCCTGCTGGGCATAGCCGGCGGTGCAGCAGCATCCTTCCTGCAGGAGGTATGGCCTAAGATAGCATGGCCTAAGAGCAGCAGTACAGAAGAGAATGGCCCAACCGCAAACGAAGCAACACCCGCAAGCTAATCGCGGCCGGTGGCAGCCAATCCTGGACCAGGTGGGTCCTGACAACTGGCCAACTGAATGCTCCCGAATCTTCCATTGCACATAAGTAGCAGATGAGAGTGCGTAGACGCGCCGGGAACGTCCGCTATGCCGCCGGGTGGGAGGGGGCTGGGCCGGGCAGCGTGTGTGAGCCGCGGGGTGGGCAGGCGGTGGTGGCGGGTCTTTGGCTATTGTCTGGTTCGCGTCTGCGGCGTGGAGGGACCATGGCGGCGATCGGTTACGGGGATGAGGCGGCCGGGGTCAGGTACGTCTCGACTGGCCACCTGCCGGCCGCTGACGATGTTCAGCGGGCGGTCGAGGAGGCCTACCAGCGCTACGGTGCGCGAAGTCATGTCCGGCTCGGCCGACATGTTCAGCCTCGGGTGCACCAAAGCAGCCCGGATGGGCCGCCCGGTCATGATGAGCGGGTCTCGGGCCACTTGAGGCGCCGCCGACGGGACCGGAAGGCACCCGCTATCGGGAATGATTTTCATTAGCGGGTGGTTGTGCTGAGCATGAGTCACAGCACACTTCGCCCCGTCATCAAGCTGAGGTCGACCGCTGGGACTGGCTACACGTACGTGACCAGGAAGAGCCGGAGAAACGATCCCGATCGTCTCGTCATCCGCAAGTACGACCCGGTGATCGGCCGCCACGTTGCGTTCCGGGAGGAGCGGTAATCATGAAGCAGGGAATCCACCCGGACTATCATCCGGTCGTCTTCCGCGACCGCGCGGCGAACTTCGCGTTCCTCACCAAGTCGACTGCGGCCAGCGAGCGAACCATCACCTGGGAGGACGGCAGTACCTATCCCGTTGTCAACGTCGAAATCTCGTCGGCGAGCCACCCGTTCTACACCGGGCAGGCGCGCGTCCTCGACACAGCCGGCCGGGTGGAGCAGTTCCGCCGCCGGTACGGCAACGACGCCAAGGGCACCTGACGACCTCAGGTAGCTTGCGCGCCCCGCCATCACAGGCCGTCCGACCCTGGAGTCGGACGGCCTGTTCTTATGTCATCGCTGCCCGAATCACGCAGGCCGGTAATTCCCATCGTTCCCCGGCCGCGAGCTCGACAAGGAACTCCCAGCCGACAGATTGCACACCTAGCGTGCCTCGCGCTCCGAGGCTGTCCTCTCCTGTACAAAGCCGACCGGGCGCCGCTTAAAGGATGAGCGGCACGAGCATCTTGGCCGAGCGCTTGTACACCGGGTAGGCGTCTGGGAACCGCTCGGTCAAGTAGTGCTCCTCGATCTTCGCGCTAGAGACGAAGTAGACACCGGCCAGTGCCACGGCGATCAGCCACTCGTCCCATGTCGCGAATCCAGCCGGTGGGTCATCAATGGGTTCACTGCCGTCGAGTTCGCCTGGCGTTGGGATGTCGATGTTGGCAGCCCACTCGGCGAGTTCCTCGCCGGACATAGGCCAAGTCGTGTATGGCGCTTCGGCTTGGCGCTGATCAAGTCGTCTCCGCTGCTCGGCTGGGGTGAGTTCGAAGTAGCGCATCTCCACCATCGCGCCTAGGTCTGCTGCTGCCTGCCGTAGAGCGGAGCGCTCGTCCCGGCCCCAGAGGCCGTAGTCGATCACGACGTTGCTGCCGAGTTCGAGGGCGCGCAGCCCGATCTGGATGAGCCGTCCTTCGATCACGTCCTGAGCCGATGGCGGATTCTCGTGCCCGTAGAGAGCCTTCACCCATTCGTCCTTCGGGAGACGAAGCGCTCTCTCTAGAGCGCAAGCACCATGATCATCGCTGACGTCGGGTGCGGTGATCCGCCGGCGGGCTCGATGGTCAGTCCCAGGTGGTCCCCGGGTTGCAGGCCGGATGCGATCACCGGGCCGGTCATGCCGTGGCGGGGGCCGGGCAGCATCCCGGCGGGCTTGTCCCCGCCGGGCCCCATCAGCCATAGCTGGTAGCACTGGGATGACCGCAGCGGGCGCAGTCCAGCCGCGGTGAAGACGAGCGAGCGATCCCGGTGGGACATCACGATGGCAGCGGTTCCGCCGGTGGTTATGCGCGCGGTGAGCATGGTCGCATCCGGGGCGCCCAGGACCGCCGCGATCGCGTGACCGTGTAGCTGCTGCTCGCCGAGCTGGTGCGCCGCGGTGTGGGCGGCCACTCCGGCAATCGCGGCGACGGCCAGACAGGCGGCGGCTGCGGCGAGCGCCAGCCTGGGCATCCAGGGCCGCCGGAGCCGGCTGCCAGCGCGCGCTCCCGCGGCACCCGCCAGGCCGGTCATGGCCGCGTGCCGGGCCGGCCACCGGGCCGGCGTCTGGCGGGTGAGCGGGGGGAGCTGGCGAGTCTGTTCTGCGGCGGCCAGGGCCCGGGCGATCAGCCCGGGAGGTGGTTCTGTGGCCGCGGCGGCGGCTAGGTGGGCGGTGGCCTCCCACAGCCCATTGATCTCCCGGCTGCACTGCTCGCACCGGGCCAGGTGCTGTTCGAAGTGTGCCCGGTCGGTGCCGGTCAGGGCGTCCAGGGCGTAGGCCCCGGCCAGGGTGTGCGGTTCAGGCCGCCGGGTTCTCATCGCTGCACCCCGAGACAGTCCCGCAGCCGGATCAGGCCATCGCGCATCCGGGTGCTCACCGTCCCGGCCGCCACTCCGAGCAGCCCGGCGACCTGCCGGTAGGTGTAGCCGCCGTAGTAGGCCAGGGTGACGGCCTCGCGCTGTAGCTCGGTCAGCGATCCCAGGCACCGCCGGACTCGTTCGTGGTCAAGATTGGCCTCTGCTTTTTCCGCCACCTCGTCGTAGGCGACCGCGTGCGACGCGGCCCGCAGCTGCCGCTCGGCTGACTTCTGCTCCGAGCGGACCCGGTCGACCGCGCGGCGGTGCGCGATCACCATCACCCACGCCATCGCGCTGCCCCGGGCGGTGTCGAACCTGGACGCGGCCTGCCAGACCTCGAGCAGGACTTCCTGGGCGACCTCCTCGGACTGGCACCGGTCACGCACCACGCTGCGGACAGTGCCAAACACCGGCGCGGCGATGTGATGGCAGACCGCCTCGAACGCGTCCCGGTCACCTCGGGCCACCTCGCTGAGCAGGGTCGCCAGGTCGGCGCCGGGCGCCTCGCCAGCTCCGGCGCCGGTGTATGGCGAAAGGTGACTGCCGCTTGTCCGCACACCGGTTATTCGTAGCCAGCGCGCGCGCGTCTTGGCCAGCCGCGTGACCGCGGTAGAGATTCTCCCGGCGCCCGGGCAATGCGGCGCCGTTTCCGCGCCGAATACATGCTGTGAGGACCCACCCCCAGGTGCGCCGCACGGGCCGGGGCGTCATCACCGGCCTGCTGGCGGTCACGGCCGGCGTGGCTGGCCCGGCCGCCGGGACAACCGGGAGCATCCCAGCTGCACCCAAACCGCCGTCTCGGCGCCGCTCGAGCTGACCCATCAGCCAGCGGCGACTGGCCTGGCCTTCCTTCATACAGGTCCCATCCAGCGGACAGGAGAAGTCATGCGAATCAATGCTCCGAGCAGAGCGGCAGAGCCAGCGCACTGGCGGCCGGTATCGGCGCCCTAGCGCTGACGGCGGCGGCGTGCGGCAGCTCGGCGCGCGCCAGCGGCGTCGGGTGCCAGCTCTACTCATCACCCGATGGCGTCGCATTCGGCTGCGGCCTCAGCGGCGTTCGGGTCGGACTGCGGGATGGTCCCCGCGACGGGCATGGGGAGCCTGCACGGCATGATGACCGATCCCGTCGTCACCGCAGCCTCGCACAACCCGCTGCTGACCACCCTCGCCGCGGATGTGAAGGTCGCCGGGCTCACCACCGAGCTCAACTCGATGGGCAGCATCACCGTCTTCGCCCCGGCCAACACCGCATTCAGCAAGCTCCCCCACTCCACGGCGATGAGCATGATGCACAACCCGAAGGATCTGGCCAAGGTCTTGAAGTATCACGTCGTGTCCGGCCACGTCACCACCGCCCAGCTGGCCAGCGGCAAGCCCCTGACGACGCTGGAGGGCAGCACGCTCAAGCCGTCGAAGATGGGCGCCGTGTATGAGGTGAACAACGCCGGCATCATCTGCGGGAACATCCACACCGCCAACGCCACCGTCTACATCATCAACAAGGTGCTGACCCCCATGCACTGACCCGCGCGGCACACACCAGCCGCCGGGCAGTCGGCGCAGGCGCAAGATCAGGGTGATCTGCCACGCACAGATCCTCCCCAGGGCAAGGCGATTTCTTCGCCTCGGCGATGCATGCGTCAGAACTCATTCAGCGCCTGCCGGTGGACCAGGATTCCTCGCTCCACCTCGGCGAGGGCCGTTCGCACCGTGTCATCGTGTTGCCCGGCGAGCGCTGCGGCCAGGTGCTGCCCGAGCCGGTCGAGATGCTCGCCGACGATCCGGCGGACCTCCTCGTCGCTCGCGGCCCCGTGCCAGGGGGTCGGTGGCGTCCGGCCGGCCGCGCTCGGCATGTACGCCAGCGGCGACACCCCGAGGGCCTGGTCCTGGTCCGCGAGCAGCCCGGCCCAGGTTCTCAGGTCGGCGAAGAGCTGGTCGAGCACCGCGTTGAGGGCGTGCGTCTGGGGAACTCTCCGGTGAGCCTGCCCGACGTCCAGGATCGCGTCAATGACCTCGCTGAGCACCTGGTTGAGGGCGGCGATCGGGTCGTCGCGCTGTGGCGGGCTCACGCGGGCACCGATGCGCGCCGGCCACCGCCACACGCGCAAGGCCGGGCTGCCGGGTCACGCCATCCCACACCCCGGACCTCCTGTGTCTGTGCCATGGAGCTCCTTCCCGGCCAGCCCGGATGAAATCCGCACCGTGAGCAGACCAGGTAGCCGTGGACAGAGCGTACCGAGGCTGCCCTTTGCCGACGGCGCCCGCGACTCGGCTGGCCGAGCCACCCTGGACACCGCCCGGGGGGCGACGGCCACTTCAAAGGCCACTGGGCCCTGGCGCCGGTGCGCCATATCCGCCTATACGGGCAGCAAGCTGGCCGCCGACGCGGCCGCCTTGCCGCGCGCGGCCAAGGGGTGATCGGTGCGGCCGCGCGCATGGCCGACACGGCTCACCTACGCCCGATTCTGCCGAATAGAGGACGTTGCTCTTGCACATGCTTATGTGCCGATCAGCATGCACATTCGCTATCGGCAATCTCGTCGGAGGTGGCGGGCCAAGCGCTTGACCCAATCCTGAGGCGGCCTCCCTGCCGGCTCGGTACCGCTTGCAGGTGGTGGTCGCATGGCGGTTGAGCGGCACAGAACAACCGGTTACGTGCCCGGCGGCGCATCCCTGGGCCGACTCGCTCGGGTCCGGTGACATAACGTCATCGGGGCCACCTCTCCAACCCCGAGGAGAACCCCATGCCTGGTCCCACCGTCGTCCTCGTCCACGGCGCCTTCGCCGACGCATCCGGGTTCGCGGGAGTGATCCGCGAGCTCGAGAGCGCCGGCCACACGGCGCTCGCCCCGCCGAACCCGTTGCGAGGCGTCGCCTTCGACGCCAGCGTCGTCAGCGACGTGGTCAAGGCCATCGACGGCCCGGTCGTGCTGGTCGGGCATTCCTACGGAGGCGCCGTGATCGGCCAGGCGTCGGCCGGCCTGGAGAACGTGACCGGCCTGGTCTTTCTCGCGGCGTTCGGGCTGGAGGTGGGCGAGAGCTGCGCGAGCGTGCAGCAGCCGTTCCCGCCGCCTCTGCTCGCCAAGACGGCCGCCCCGACCCCCTACGACGCGCCCGGCGCCGCGGGCGGTCCCGACCTGTACGTCAACAAGGAGCAGTTCCGGGAGACGTTCTGCGCCGACGTGCCGGTGGACATGGCCGATGTCATGTTCGCGACCCAGCGCCCGCTCGCGGCCGCGGCGCTCAACGAGAACGCCACCGCGGCGGGCTGGAAGAGCAAGCCGTCCTGGTTCCTGGTCTCCGAGCATGACAACGCGATCTCGCCGGACGCGGAACGATTCATGGCGCAGCGGATGGGCGCCACGACCGAGACCATTGACGGCTCGCACACCGCGTTCATCGCGAAGCCGGTCGCCGTGGCCACGTTCATCCGGCAGGCGCTGCGGTGACCTCGTAGACCGAGATGTGGTCCTGGCTCTCCCCGGTGAACGGGCCGCGGTCCCAGTCCTGGTAGCGCTCCCGCAGCCGCAGGCCGGCCAGCCGGACCATCAGGTCCAGCTCACTCGCCCAGCAGTAGCGCAGCCGCAGCGGCCGCAGCGTGGTGCCCGCGCGTCGAACGTCACTCGCTGGTAGGTGACGGCCTGCGCCACCGGGTCGTCGGTCAGGAACTCCATCTCGACCGAGTCCTCGGTCAGCGCGCGGGTGGCGACCGAACCTATGGTCTCGCGTTCACCAGGCCTGTGCCGAGCGACGCCTGTCGCACTCTTGGCATACAAAGACAGCACCATCTCATCGACGCCAGAAAGCCGCCGCTGCCGCTTGCGCACGATCTGCGGCTCGAACGTCGCGGCCTGGTCGCGGGGCACCTCGATGCCGACCTGGCCGCTGCCCTCGGCCAGCACCGTCTTGGCCCGGGTCCCGTTACGCACGTTCCCGCTCTCGTTGCCGGGCGTGGCGTGCTTGTCATGACCGAGGTGCTCGGTCATCTCCTGAGTACCTGGCCCGGCGATGACCTTGGGACCGATCACGGGTCTGATGGCCTGGCTGCGGTGGCGTGGTCGCCACTGAGGGTGTCTGTGTAGTCGGCGGTGAGCTGCCGGGTCCGGTCGAGGAAGTCGTGGATGACCTGGAGCTGGTCGTCGGTGTAGGTCGCTAGCAGCTTGCTGGTGCGGTGGATGAGGTCGCCGAAGACCTCCTGATCCCGGGCGGCGGTGGCCTCGGTGGCGTGCACGACCTGGCGGCGGCGGTCAGTGGGGTCGGGCTGGCGGCGAATGTAGCCGGCCTGCTCGAGGCGATCGAGAACCGTGGTGACGCCGCCGGTGGTGAGGCCGAGCAGGCGGGCCAGGGCGGTGGGGGCCAGCGGGCCGGCCTGGCCGACGATGTCCAGGGCGCGCATGTCGGTCCGGTTGAGGCCGTACCGGTCGGCGGCCACCTGGTCGAGGCGGTCGATCTCCGTGCTCAGTGCGCGGAGGCTGGCGGCGACCTGGCGTGGCAGCGCTCGCGCAGTCATAGCTTGCCAATCTAGTAGTAAGAAGTATAAGCTACTGGAGATTCTAGCAGATCGAGCTCTCGTAAGGATTCCCGATGCCCAACAGCACAGGCCTGAGCCAGACAGCCGTGGCCGCAGACCAGCAGCGGACAGCCTCCGCGCCCACTGCCAGCGGGCCCATCGTCTCAGCCAGGTGGAGATGGCTGGCCGGCGCTGCCGGGTTCGCAGGAGCGGCAGCCCTTGGCTTCTCATTCGGCGTGCTCCCGTCCCCGCCTGCGCTCAACGCGCCGCTGGCGGCGCTAACCCGCTACGGGGCCGCCCATCAGCACCTCTTGATGGCCGCGGCCTGGCTGGAGGGTACCGGCACGACGCTGTACGTGATCTTCGTGCTGGCGCTGGTCCACCTGGCCGGTGCCAGGGCGGGCCTGGCCGGCCGGGTCACCATACTGGCATCGGCGGTCGTGCTCGCCGTGAGCCTGGTCTATGACGTCACGTTGATCGCGCTCGCCCAGTCGGCCGCGCTCGGCGGGCGGCAAACGACAACGGCGCTGGTGGCCTACGGACTGTTTGCCGCCACCGAGCACGTGTTCTTGCTGGCCCCACCGCTATTCCTGCCCCTTGGCCTGATTCTGCTGCGCACGGCGATACTGCCGCGTCTGTTCGCCCTGCTGGCAGTGACGTTCGGCGTCATCGCCCCGTTCCTGGGTCTGGCCGGGCTGTTTACGGTCACCGCGAACAACAACGGCCCGGTCGGCGCGGCGATCAACGTACTGGTCGCTGCCGAGGCCTTGTGGATCATCGCCGCCTCGCTGACCCTGCCACTACGCAAGCCACCGGCATCGCACGTCCCAACTCGTCCATGACGGCAACGCCGCAAGCAGCAGATGCTAAGTGAACCGGCCAGGAACCACGGGCCAGTGGGAGGTGTTGGCACAGCACAGAAGATCCATATCTGCGCCATGTACCGCCCGGACGAATTGAGCGGCTCGGCAGCCTCCTTGCCCCGTAGGGCGGGCCCGTCCGCGTCAGCGGTGCCGCCGGTACTCCAGCTCGAGGGTCCCGTTGCTGAGCGTCATGCTGGACACCAGGTCGAGCGGCCCGTACTTGCCGACGTCGTCGAACAGCCGCCTGCCCTCGCCCGCCACATAGGGGTACAGGCTCAGGTAGAAGTAGTCGACCAGGTCGAGCCGCATGAGTGACTGCCACAAGCTGATGCCGCCGTAAACCACGATGTGGCCGTTGCCGCCCCGCCTGAGCTTGTCGATCTCCTCTGCCGTGTCGCCGGCGGCGATCGTGGTGTTGGCCCAGTCGGCGGTCTTCAGCGTGCGGGAGAATACGACCTTGCGCGCGGCGTTGAACATGCCGCCCACGGATGGTCGGTCTGGGCGCCGCCCGGAGCGAAGTTCCCGGCCATTCGCTCGTAGGAGACCCGGCCCATGATGAGCGCGTACGCGCGCTGGTACAGCTCGCCCGTCGGGTCAAGCTGCGACTCGTCGGCGGGCAGGTGGTGCTGGCTCGCAACCTCAGGAACTCTCGGATCAATGCCGCTCATGCACCACTCGAAGTACTCGGTGCCGTACTCGGCGCTCACGCCGTCAAGCGAGATGTTGAACGCGCGCACTATCAGCTTGCGCATCTCAGAACTCCTTGGTCTCGGGGCCCGCAGGAAATCATTCTCGGCATCTGCCCGGGGGAATCCGGTATCTGGCATCGGAGCGCCCTCGTTTCTGTGCGTTGCCCGGGGTCAGTGGGCGGTTCCCGCCGCGTCGATGGCCGGAGCCGGATGAGGTCTTCCCCGATCTCCACCCGGTGGCCGGCATATGCGGCGGCACTCACATCACACACTTCCTGGTCTCGAAACCATGACCTCGGTTGGGTCCTGCGCTACACGATCGCCGTAAGACGTGCCTCACCGCATCAGGCGAATGACCTAATCCCAGGCCGCCCACCGCCTGAGCAGGCACCAACGCCGCCCTTGACGCCTCGCTGCCGCCGCTACGGCTGTGGACACCCGCGGCGTCTGCCAGGCGGCGGTCCCTACACCCGGTGACCAGCTGGGGTGGCCTGTCACTCGGGCGGCCCCTCGGCGGTAGCCTCTGGGATATCGGTGCCGGTACGAGCTCCGCCATCGACCCGGAGCCGCCTCGGCAGCGGAATCGCCGCGGTCCGTCCATCATGACGAGGAGCAGCCCGAGATGAGCCTTTTCCAGCGGGCCCACGAGATAGTGCAGGCCAAGGCCAACAAGGCGCTCGACGCCGCCGAGAAGCCCGACGAGATGCTCGATCTTTCCTACGAGCAGATGCTCGATCAGCTCACCCAGGTCCGCCGGGGGCTGGTGGACGTCGCCGCGGCGCGCAAGCAGATCGAACTGCAGGAACAGCAGCTGCAGCATTCGGTGGACCACCTCCAGGACCAGGCCAAGGCGGCGCTGGCGCAGGGCAGGGAGGATCTGGCGAGGGAGGCTCTTTCCCGCAAGGCCGCCGCCCAGGCCCAGATCGACGCGATGGAGTCCCAGCACCAGCAACTCACTGAGCAGGAGCAAAAACTTGAGCAGACCCTCGCCGCGCTGCAGAAGAGGGTGAACGATTTCCGCACGCAAAAGGAAGTGCTGAAGGCCCAGTACACCGCGGCGAAAGCCGAGAGCTCGGTGGACGAGAGCGCGGCGGGAATCTCGAAGACCTTTGGGGACTCGGGCGAGGAGCTCCAGCGGGCGCAAGACAAGATCGCCACAATGCAGGCCCGGGCCGGTGCCGTCGACGAGCTGATCCAGTCTGGAGTGCTCGAAGACGTCGGGGGAGATACCGACGATATCCAGAAGGAACTCGACGAAGCCGGGTCGGCCGCCGAGGTGGACAAGGAGCTTGCGGCGCTCAAGGCCGAGATCGGCCCAGGTGGCTCAGCGTCACCGCCGGAGCTAACCGGTAGCACCGGCAGTTGATGCCCAGCGCGGTCAACGTGTCCAGGCTCCCCGACTTGACGCCGTGGTTGGCATTGCACTGACGGCTGTCTTCGTCGCGCTTCACGTACGGTATGGGCTGTCGGCATTCGGCTCTCCGCTTGCCTGCTGGTCGTCATGAGCGCCGTGATGCTGGTCTGGCTGTTCGTGATCCGGTCGCTGGGGGGCGCCACGAGCACGCTCGTTGGCGAAGGACCGGAGGGAGACGACATATGAGCAGCATCCCAATGCCCGACGAACGGACCATCTACTCGTCTCACCGGCAGGACGATGTCGATGCCCTGGCCTGGCCCGTGTTCAGCGAGCACGCCTTGGGCATGCTGCGGTCGGCCGGTGAGGTGCTGCACCCCGAGCCCGGTGAGCTGCTGTGGGACGCCGGTGACCCCTACGACCTGAACCTTGTCCTCGCCGGCGGAGTTCTCCTTCTCGACCGCAGGGACGACCGAGTCGTCTTCGTGATCGAAGAAGGTGACTTCGTCGGCGAGCTAGGCATGCTGATGGGGCAGCGGGCCTTCCTTCCCGGAGTGGCCATGGAGGGGACCACGTTGCTCCGGGTGCGGGTCCCGGAGCTTCGCAAGCTCGTGGAGATCTCGGGGGAGCTGAGCGATGTCCTGCTCTCTGCGTTCGACGCCCGGCGGCGTCTGCTGAAGAGGATCGGAGAGGGCGGTCTCGTGCTCGCCGGAGACGACGACCGCGACCTGCACCGGCTCCAGGACTTCGCCGAGCGTAACCAGATCCCTTACCGAACGGTGCTGCGCTCTCATCGGTCGGCTTGGACAGATCTGGCGGAGACCTGTGCCTTGCCCGCGGCTGGCACGGCCGTAGTGACGGGAGAACGCCGGGTGATGACCGCACCGACGACACGCGACCTGGCGACCGCGCTCGGGATCGACCTGTGGGGCATATCCGACGACTCCCGATGCGACCTGCTGGTCGTGGGCGCTGGACCAGCGGGGCTGGCCGCCGCCGTCTATGGGGCGTCGGAAGGACTGGACGTAGTAGTCGTCGAGGACGTCGCAATCGGGGGCCAGGCCGGCAGCTCGTCGCGGATCGAGAACTACCTCGGCTTCTACCAGGGTGTGTCCGGCGTCGAACTGGCGCGGGCCGCGATGCTGCAGACCGTGAAATTCGGGACGAGGCTGGTGTCTCCTCGTTCGGTCACCGGCCTGTCGCAAGGACCCGGCGGGTTCCGCGTCCGGCTCGATGACGAGCACGATGTCGTCGCCTCCGCCGTGATCATCGCCAGCGGTGTCCGGTACCGACGCCTGGACCTGCCCGGCCTTGCCGACCTAGAGGGTCGCGGCGTCTACTACGCCGCGAACCAGCTCGAGGCCAAGGTGGTGTCCGGCCGGAACGCCGTCGTCGTCGGGGGCGCCAACTCAGCCGGCCAAGCGGCCCTGTTCCTCGCGCGGCACGCCGGCCAGGTCCACGTCCTGATCCGCCGTGACAACCTTCGCGACACGATGTCGAACTACCTGGCGCAGCGCCTCACCCACCACGAGCGGATCACCGTCCACCCTCGTTCGGAGCTGTGCGGGGTCCATGGCACGAGCCGGCTCAGCGCACTGACCTGGCGTGACCACGCCCTCGACCGGGACGTCCGGCTCGACGCAGCCGCTCTCTTCCTGATGATCGGCGCAGACCCCTGCACGACGTGGCTGCACGAGGTGGGCGTCGAGCTCGACGCAAAGAGTTTCGTGGTCACCCGCGATGGCTTCGCGACCTCGGTGCCTGGGCTGTTCGCCGTCGGTGACGTGCGTGCCGGGTCCGTCAAACGGGTGGCATCGGCGGTTGGCGAGGGGTCCGTGGTCATCTCGGCCGTCCATTCTTACCTCGCGGGCATTGAGGCGACCTGAGCGTCCGCCTCGGTGCGGTAACGCGCTCGACGCGATCATCTGGAGGATGGATCACATGTCACACGTACGACGCTTCGACCACGTCGGCATCACCGTTGCAGACCTCGACGCCGTGACGGCGTTCTTCGTTGCGCTGGGCCTGGAGGTCGAGAACAGGATGTTCGTCGAGGGCGAGTTTCTGGACACGGTCATCGGCATTCCCGACTCGCGCACCGAGATCGTGATGCTCCAGCCGCCTGACGGGGGCACGCGGCTGGAGCTCTCGAGCTTCGCCCGGCCTGACCACCTGCCTGGTTCGACGGCCGCGCCCGCCAACGAGCTGGGGCTGCGCAACGTGGCCTTCGAGGTCACGGACCTGCAGGCGGCCGTCGATCGCGTTGCCAAGGACGGCTTCGGGCTGGTCGGGGGCATCGGGGAGTACGAGGGCTTTTGGAAGATGGCGTATGTCCGGGGCCCGGAGGGGATCATCGTCTCGCTGGCGGAGCGCATCGGCTGAGCGCCGAGATATGGGCCGAGCCGCCGGCCTGACGGACGCGACGACCTCGCCGACGCTCGGGGTCGCCTGTGGTGCGCGACACCCCGCGGTACAGGCTCAGGGCTCCTGCGTCGCCAAATCCGACATCCTGAGTCACATCGGCTGAGGGCCGGCCGTTGCACCCACTGATGCGTGGAGGCGTACTCTCGCGGTCGAATAGAGACAAGGAGGCTCGATGATCGTCGCCCGGTTCAAGGTGCAGTGCCGGCCGGAGCGCACCGAGGAGATGGGCGCGGCGATCGCCGCCGTGGAAGCACCAAGCCGTGAGATGCCCGGCGTCGTTCACTTCGATGTCGCTCGCAGTCTGACGGACCCGGATACCTTCGTGGTCATCGAGGTGTTCGAGGACCGTCAGGCACTGGAACGCCAAAACGCGCAAAGCGAGGTCGCTAAGGTGCTGAGCCTCATCGAGGCGGGAGCGCTCACCCGCGATTATGAGTGGACGGTCTGGGAAACCTCAGCGACGGAGTAGATCCCGGCACCAGGTTGACGGCCACCCCTGCCTCCTTCGGTGACAGCGCCCGATGAAACACCGCAGGAGCGACACCGGAGGTAGAGCGAAGCTAGCCGCGTCCATCGATGAACCTGGATTGGGCGCAGGCTGGTTTTAAAGCAGTTGCGAGCCATCTGTATTGGACGGCCTGCTGACTCCGCGGCACTACCGGGCGAGTGTAGCCGCCCTCCCAGCGGCATGAGAATGCGCTGTTTTCATCGCATTACTGGCCGGCTCCCTCCGGTGCGGGCCGGTCCGGGATGATCCCGGATGGTCGCTACCTGCGATTTCTCCGCTGCGCCTAGGACGTGCGATGTTACCGCTGCCGCTGGTCAGGGCGAATGACCCGGGCCAGCTTTTAGGATTTCCTGAAGCCTCGGCGCCAGGCGCTCGTATTCACCCGGATTACGCTGCTTCATTTCAGCCAGATCGGAAATCGCCCGGGCGATCCGCTCCGCCTTGATCCCCTCGATACCGTCCCTCAACTCGGCGAAGCGCTGGACAGACGGATCATTGGGCACCCCACCCGGCCAATTATCGATCAAATCACCGAGCAGGTCGATGACCTGGCCGAGCTGGCGCCCATAACTGTATTTAGCGACAATTTCCTGCTCCGTTTCAGGCGAGCTTGAATTCTCCTCCGTCACGCTAATGTTATTCCCAACGAGCCAGCCCGGGAGAATCGGCTGGGTAAGCACCTGCGGGGCAAGAGAAGGAAACTGCATAGCCCGCGCATACATCTCGCCCCACAGACGAGACCACCACGCGAGCCATTCTGTGGGGTCCGGTACCGCATTCATGAAGCCACCATAGGTTCGCCGCCGACGGTCCACAAGCCGCAGGTCCCCCCAGACGAAGCCGCCCGAGCTGAGCCGGCGCGGCCCCCGGACGCAGTGCGCCGAAGAAGATCCCCATACCCAGCCCGGGCCCAGATCCCGGCATGAAGCGCATGGCGACGCGGCGCCCTTCGCCGGCCAGGCCCGCCAGCGAGTCCCACCGGCGGCGTGTTACCGCAGGACACACGGCCCGATCGTGAGGCCCCGGTGTGCGCTGGCCCGGCCGCTGCTGATATCGGTGGGAATGTGGGTGATGAGTCCTTTGCGCCGCTGCCCGCGACCGCCGCCTGGCGCCATCAGGGCGCCCGGTCCGGCTTCGAGGTGGTGTACTTCGGCGCCCGCGATGACCGGTGCCTGATCGAGGGGTGGACGACCGCGATCGAGGACGGCACAACCTGGGCCGTGGAATACGTCATCGAGGCAGACGCGGCCGGGGCAACCCGCAGCGCGCGGGCCCGCGGACGATCCGCCGAGGGATTCCGCTCGACCGTGCTGGAGGCCGACGGCGCAGGCCACTGGCTCGTCGACGGCGAACCCGCGCCCTACCTAGACGGCTGCCTCGACGCCGACCTAGAGGCCTCGGCGATGACCAACGCCCTGCCCGTCCGGCGGATGGGCCTGCCCGTGGGCGCGGCGGCAGCCGCTCCCGCCGCCTACATCCATGCCGTGGGCCTGGCCGTCGAACGGCTCGAGCAAACCTACGTGCGGGCCGCCGACGAGTCCACCGGCCAGTGCTATGACTACACCGCCCCCGCCTTCGACTTCCACTGCCGTCTGGTCTACGACCAGTCCGGCCTGGTACTCGATTACCCCGGGATCGCCGTCCGCGCCGGCTGACCGGCCCATACAACCCACCGGCCCAGCAACCGCCCAACCCAAATGCAGGTGTGACGGCATCCAGTGCCGGTAAGCGCGCCGTCGGCTGGCAGCATGGCAGCGGGGAATGGGACGTGGCTGGCTCAACTGGACGTCCTGGGACATGATCCAGCACGTTGGCGCGGGAGAATGCCAGTCCCAGCACGTACCGTCAACACCGTGAACGCAGGGTGCGCATATCAGACGCTCGGCGCAGTGCCGGAGACAGGCCGCGCATACCGTTCATGATCATCTGGGCCCGCAGGCCCGGTCCCGGCCCCAGGAGGGGGATCAGGTCTTGGGCTCGGTACCTTGCTCCCGTAGCGTTGTCTCACTGGACCCTTACCGCAGTGACACCAGGAGCAGTCATGGCGCAGACCCCGCCTTATCAGGTAACCGACCCGGCGACCGGCGAAGTGACCGAGACTTTCCCCTTCGCCACCGACGCCGAGGTAGCGGAGGCGCTTGCCGCCGCGACCGAGGCGTTCGCGGCATGGAGGCTACGCCCGGTCGCCGAGCGCGCCGCGGTCGTGAAGCGGATCGCCGAGCTGTTCACCGAGCGCGCCGCCGACCTGGCCGCACTGATCACCAAGGAGATGGGCAAGCGCCCCGCGCAGGCCGTCGGCGAGGCCGAGTTCTGCACCGACATCTTCAACTACTACGCCGACAATGGCCCTGGGCTCATCTCCGACAAACCGCTGCCCGGCCGTGACACCGCGCGCGTCGAGTACCGGCCCGTCGGCCCGGTACTCGGCGTGATGCCATGGAACTACCCGTATTACCAGGTGGCCAGGTTCGCCGCGCCCAACCTGATCGTCGGCAACACCGTCATACTCAAGCACGCAGAAAACTGCCCTACCTCGGCCCTGGCGATCGCGCAGATCATGAAGGACGCGGGCGTGCCGGACGGCGTGTACGTCAACCTCTTCGCGACCCACGAGCAGGTCGCCGCGATGGTCGCCGACCCGCGGCTGCGCGGCGTGTCGCTGACCGGCTCCGAGCGGGCCGGCACCGCAGTCGCCGAGACGGCCGGCCGCAACCTGAAAAAGGTCGTCCTTGAGCTTGGCGGCTCCGACCCGTACATCATCCTCGACACCGACAACGTCGAGGACGCAGCTAAGACCGCCTGGGTCACCCGGATGGAGAACGTCGGCCAGGCATGCAACTCCAACAAGCGGATGATCGTCATGGACGAGATCTACGACGACTTCGTGGCCGCCCTGGTCAAGCGTGCCACCGCGATGTCACCGCGCCAACCGGGCGATGACTCCCCGCGTTCCTACAGCCCGATGGTGTCCCGTAAGGCAGCGGAGAACCTCCTCGCCCAGGTGCAGGACGCGGTATCGAAGGGCGCCACGCTGCACGTCGGCGGCACGCTCGACGACGGTAAGGGCGCTTACTTCGCCCCGGCCGTGCTCACCGGTGTGACTCCGGAGATGCGGGCCTACCGCGAGGAGCTGTTCGGCCCGGTCGCCGTCGTCTACAAGGTCAGCACCGACGACGAGGCGGTCCAGCTCGCCAACGTGGTGGACTTCGGCCTTGGCGGCGCGGTCTGGTCAACCGACGAGGAGCGGGCAATCAAGGTCGCCGAGCAGTTGGAGGTCGGCATGGCCAACGTAAACACCCCGGCAGGCGAGGGCGCGGATCTGCCGTTCGGCGGTACCAAGCGCTCCGGCTTTGGCCGCGAGCTAGGCCCCCTCGGCATCGACGAGTTCGTCAATAAGCGCCTGTTTTACGTCGAGAATTAGCGCTTGAGGAGTAACGCCCCAGGGTCGCCCCGGCAGGCCACCCCGGTGGCCCGCGGCGTGGCACCAGCTCGGCTCGCGTCCACGGCGCGTGCACGCTGCGGCCGTGCTTCGCAACCGGTTTGTGCGGCGACTCGCGGAGCCCGGCCTTCTCTTGTGCCTATGGGGCGCCAAACCACGGCGTGTGCTCTGATGCGGTGTCTGGAGCGCGCGAGCATCGTCCTGCGCGCTCGTCTCCGTCTGGTTGGCAAGCGCGGGCGGGCGCGGTGCCAGTATCGATTTCGGGTCGTCACGAAGGCGTGAAGGGGATGGCCATGACACGTACTCGGCAGATCCTGTTCATCCAGGGCGGCGGCGCGGGCGCGCACGACGAGTGGGACAATAAGCTGGTCGAGAGCCTGCGGCGAGAGCTCGGGACTGAGTATGAGGTCCGCTATCCGCGCATGCCCGACGAGGGCGACCCGAGTTATGCCCGGTGGGCCGGGGCGATCCGGAGCGAGATGGCGGACTTGGACGACGGGGCGGTCGTGGTCGGCCATTCGGTAGGCGCGGCAATCCTCGTCAATGCGCTCGCCGAGCAGCCTCCGGAGAGCGGGCTCAGGGCGATCGTGCTGATCGCCGCTCCGTTCGTCGGCGAGGGCGGCTGGCCCAGCGACGAGTTCGGGCTGACGAGCGACCTTGGCGCGAGGCTGCCACCAGGTGTGCGGGTGCACGTGTTCCACGGGCTCCAGGACGGGACCGCCCCGCCTTCGCATGCCGACCTGTATGCGCTGGCGATCCCGCAGGCGCAGGTGTGCCAGCTGCCGGGGCGGGATCATCAGCTGAACAACGACCTGAGCGAAGTGGCTGAGGCGGTCCGTATCGACAGACCAAGGCCCGTCACCCATACGTAGAGCCGAAGCCACTTTCACACCCAGCGGCTGAGCGCGCTAATGCCGCATGGTCGTGCGTGAGCGCGCCCGGCGGCGATTGAGGACGTACACCCACGGTGCGGCCGGGAATTATGCGCTCTCGCGCGCGTTAACATGTACGGTAGCCGAGAACCGAGCCGGTCGTCCGGCGACGACTTTCCCGTGCTGTGTCATCAGCACCGGCGGCTCAGGGTTCGCGCAAAGGCCTGCCGGGCCTGCCTGCGTCGATCGTCGGAGATCCGCAAGTCGGCTCGGCGTTCAAAGCACCAGGCCCTCTGTCCGGGACGTTTCTCGCCCCGGCCGCGGGCCGTGCGGCATGCTGCCGTGACCACCGTGTCCCGGCATTCCAGAGGAGAAGTCTTTGGCTCGACCAGGCCAGCGCCAGACGGGCGCTCGCCGTACCGCCCCGCGGAAGCGGCGACGCGTCCACCACCGCGGCGATGTCGTCCCGGTGCTCGCCCAAGCCGTCCGTGAGGTCGAGGCGGCGGCCCGGCGCGGCCGCGTGACGCCTGCCGTGCGCACGAAGTTCGAGGCCGTCGCCCTGCTGCTGCGGGACGAGCGTGCCCGTGTCTGGGCGGCGGCCGGAAGCGACAGTCATCGGGCCAAGCAGCTCAAGCGCCTGGACGGCGTCGCGGCCATCCTCGCGACGACCGCCGTCCAGGACGCTGGGCTACTGGCGCTGCTCGCCGAGGGCTCCACCCCCTCCGACGCGGCCCGGTCGCTCAAGCGGGAGATGCTGCGGGACCTCGGCATCGAGCCGGCGCGCGAAGAGATCGCGCCTACGGAGACCGCTACGGCTTCCGCCGACTCGGAGCGGCGCGTCCTGCCGCAGTCGGTGGTTTCCCGGCAACTGGCGAACCCCTTTCTCGCTCCCGACTCCTCCGCCGTTGCGCGGCGCACCTCGCCTCCGCGCCGCCTGGCCGGCTGGGAGCTGCTCGGCCCGCTGCTGAGTTCCTTCGAGCGTGCCGACGGGGGAGCCCCGGCGTGCATGGCGCTCCCAGCGCCGACGGCACGGCTCACCCCGGCGGGCCTGGAACTGATGCCGCACCAGGGGCAACTGGTCGCCGCGGCCGCCGCCGGTCACCGGACGTTCCTGCTCGCCGATGAGCCGGGTCTGGGTAAGACGGCCCAGGCGCTGCTCGCCGCGGAGGCAGCCAACGCATACCCGCTGCTGGTCGTCGTGCCGAACGTCGTCAAAACCAACTGGGTTCGTGAGGCGGCCCGCTGGACTCCCCACCGCCCGGCCACCGTAGTGCAGGGCGACGGCGAGGCTGTCGACGGCTTCGCCGATATCGTCGTGCTCAACTACGAGGTTCTCGACCGCCACATGGGCTGGCTCGGTGACTTCGGCTTCCGCGGCATGGTCGTGGACGAGGCTCACTTCATCAAGAACAAGACCTCACAGCGCTCGCAGAACGTCCTCGCGCTCTCCGACCGCATCCGGTCCCGTACGGACCGGCCCCTGCTGATGGCGCTGACCGGCACCCCGCTGATCAACGACATCGAGGACTTCCGGGCGATCTGGCAGTTCCTCGGCTGGATCGACGACAGCAAGCCCCTCGACGGGCTAATGGACACGCTTGAGGACACTGGCCTGACGCCCGCCGACCGAAGCTTCTACGCCGCGGCGCGCCAGTGCGTGATCGACCTGGGCATCGTGCGTCGCCGCAAGATCGATGTGGCCGCCGACATCCCCGCCCGCCGTATCGCAGACCTCCCCGTTGAGCTGGACGAACGAGTCGGCCGGTCGATCCGGGCGGCAGAACGGCACCTCGCTGACCGGATGGTGGCGCGGTACAAGGCCGCGCTCGCGAACCGATCCCCCGACGTCGGCGTCGAGGGCATCGACCATGACCTCGTCCGCCGGGTGGCCCGGTCGGAGCTGAAGGAGGCGACGACCGCGCAGTCCGGCGAGAACGTGTTCACCATGATGCGACGCATCGGCCAGGCGAAGGCCGAACTGGCCGCGGACTACGCGGCTCAGCTGGCCCGCAGCGCCGGCAAGGTCGTCTTCTTCGCCAAGCACGTCAACGTGATGGACGCCGCCGAAGAGATTTTCGCCCGGCAGGGGGTGCGCTTCTCGTCGATCCGCGGCGGCCAGACGCCCACAGCGCGGCAGGCGAACGTCGAAGCCTTCGTGAACGACCCGGACGTCGCGGTCGCGGTGTGCTCGCTGACCGCGGCTGGCGTGGGCCTGAATCTGCAGGTCGCCTCGAACATCGTGCTGGCCGAGATGTCCTGGACCGACGCGGAGCAGACCCAGGCCATCGACCGCAGCCACCGCATCGGGCAGGCCGAACCGGTGACCGCGTGGCGCATCATCGCCGCGCAGACCATCGACGCCCGGATCGCCGGGCTGATCGACAGCAAGGCAGGGCTCGCCGCCCGGGCGCTGGACGGGTCGGACCAAGAGGTCTCCTCGTCGGCCGACGTGCAGCTCGAGGCGCTGGTCGCATTGCTGACCGATACGCTGCAGGCATCTTTCGGACATGGCAACGCGCTGGGTTCCTGACCGTGAGGATTCCGAGGCGAGACCGTGCCCGAGGACCAAGGCCTACCAATTGCGCATGCTGCTTCTATCGCCCAGACCGAGGCACCCTCCCTGCTGGTGAATGAGGCCAAGACGGGCTACATGCGGCATGAGCGAGTGTTGCGTGCCGTGCCCGGGACGCGAAGGCAGTGGTGCTGAGTCAGTCCGGAGGGCTGGGATTCGGTCTGGCTGGCTTGAGAAGGCGCAGGATCAGAAATCCTGGTTCCTTGCTCAGTTTCTCGTAGTCCTCGGGATAGCGTTCGTGCATCGTTTCGGCTGGGACCGGCTCGATGAGTTTTTCGATGAGGAATCCAGCATCGGTGGCAGCCGTACACAAAACTGACAGCGGCTCACGCCAAAAGTGCACTGGCTGGTCTCCCGATGGGGTATGCCACAGGTCGGTTTCCAGGGTGGTCTGGAAGTAGGAGCCGCCTTTGCGCAGCCAGTCCATCACCGGGTGCTGCGCCGATACCACCGCTGCCCCGCCGGGGCGCAGGACGCGGCAGAACTCGGCGAATGCGGCCGCGCGGTCGCTGGCGTAGTGAATGGCCAGCGCGCAGACGATGAGGTCGAAGGCGCCATCGGGGTAGGGCAGCGGCTCCCCGAGCGCCGCCCGGTCGATACGCACCCGGCCTGCGGTCTGCTGCCTGGCCAAGTCCACCATGACCGGGCTCGCATCAAAGGCGGTGACCTCGGCCCCCCGCTCCAGCAGCTCACCCGCGTACAGGCCGGGGCCGCAGGCTGCGTCCAGGACCCGCCGCCCGGTGACCGGTCCCAGCGCGGCCAGCACCGCGGGCCGGTCGTAATGGGCGTTGTACGCACTGTCCGCCGCGTGCTGCTGAAAGCCCGCGCCCATCGTGTCGTAGGCAGCCCACAGGTCCTCACCCACGCCCCACACCATGACACACCCCGGGCAACGCCGGCTGGCCAAGCCACCGCCACCACCGGGGGTTCCACCTCAAGCGAGCCTGGCTGCATCGTCGGCCGGGCACACCGGCCTTGCCGGACCGCGGGCGCCAATACGGCATGACGGCGCGTTCCGGCCGGGTGCTGACGAACGCGCAACCCTGCCCGGCATCTGCCCGGGACGTGCGGGGCGCATTGGGTTAGCCCAGGTGCTGCTATCGGCCGTGCTGCCCCTGTGCCCCGGCAAGAGCTTGCGCGAGTTCGCCGGCAGGCCGTGCACTTGATGGCATCTGTCCAGGGCCGGGGCATACCGTGGAGACGCCGGCATGCCTGCGGGGTTATCGGCCTGCGGGTAACCCATCCGGTCCCCGCGTCGCAGAGGTGGCGGGTGCCGCCGGGTGCAGTATGACCAGCAAGACGGGCACAGGCGCGGCCCTGTGCGTGTCGGTGAGGAGCATGCATGCCGCATATCGCCTTGAATTCCGCCGAACCGGGGATCCGTGGCTTGCTCCGGTACCGCCCGGAGACCGCCCGCCCGCTGAGCGAGCTGACGGAGGTGCTGCTGCGCGGGCCGGGCACCCTGGCCCGGGGCGAGCGGGAACTGATCGCGGCCTATGTGTCAGCGCTCAACGACTGCCGGTACTGCTCGGCTTCACACTCGGCCTGCGCAGCAGCCCAGCTGCCGGGTGGGATGGCGCTGGTGGAGCAGGTCCGCGCCGACCCCGTCAGCGCGCCGGTGTCCGCCAAACTGAAAGCCTTGCTTGCGATCGCCTCGGCGGTAGCGCGCAGCGGGCGCGCCGTCACCGCAGAGCACGTTGCCGCCGCCCGGGCGGCGGGCGCGACGGACATGGAGATCCACGACACGGTCTTGATCGCGGCAGCGTTTTGCATGTTCAACCGGTACGTCAACGGGCTGGCCACGATCGCCCCCGAAGATCCCGCTCTCTACGCCGCCGGGGCGCAGCGCCTGGTCCAGCAGGGTTACCTGCCACCGTCGGCAGATCCCGGACACCAAGGCTGATCCCAAAGCCGCACGCAGCGTCACGCCCATAATGACGAATACGCCTGCCCAGCGGTCGCGATCACCTGTTGACGGACTGGTCAGATGAGTGCACCCGGTCAGGGTCAGATGGGTGCGCCCGGTCGCCCCGCTCACATGTGAGCACCACCGGCGCCCTCGCCAGCGGGCGCGGGCTTGTGCCCCCTGGGATGCACCCCATATGTAGTGATCCCGGTGTACCTCTTCGCGGCCAGATGAGTACGTCAGCGGCGTGCTAGCGATCCTAATGGGCCTATGGCAGAGCACCGCTACTTGTTCCCGAGGCTGGAGCCTTTGTTCGAGGCTGCGGGGTCTGCTTGCCGGTCGATGCCCGTAGCGATCTGGGCGCGGGACGCCTTGACCAAGGCTGGCAGACCTGGCTGGTGCGGCTGGTGCCGGGTGACCCGTGGACATCACCGGGGCTGGACCTCTCGTCGAAGATCCGGGTCCCGGCGCCGGCCGGGCTTCTTCTGTGCTGGCGTGCGACACGCCGCGCGGCTTGCGTGAAATCGGCGGTTCGCGCCGGTACGGGTGGTCGTGGCCTGAGCCACCTGCAGGACCTACCCCTCATCAGCGCCGGGAGCCGCCGAGCCCTGGCCAGGACCGGGGCCTGCGGGCAGCCGGGGTCACGAACGGCCAATCGGATGGCGGTGCCCTTGAGCCCTTCCATTAGGGAGCGCGCGTGCCCTGCACGGCCCTGGCCAGCCCGGACAGCGGCTGACTGCGGAGAAGGAGGCTTTAGTTGGACGTATTCTGCGGGATCGACTGGGCGGAGGACCACCACGACATCGCCCTCGCAGGCCGGGACGGCGGGCTGCTCGCCCGCGCCAGGATCAGCGACGACGCGGCCGGCCTTGCCCGGCTGCTGGAACTGCTCGCCGCCCACGGCGACAGCGCCGAAGACCCGGTCCCGGTGGCGATCGAGACACCGCGCGGCCTGCTGACCGCCTGCCTGCGCGCCACCGGCCGCAAGGTCTACCCGGTCAACCCGATGGCGGTGGCCCGCTACCGGGACCGCCACTCGGCCGCAGGCCGTAAGTCCGACCACGGTGACGCGGTCGTCCTGGCGAACATCCTGCGCACCCGACCTGCACGCGCACCGGCCGCTGCCGGACGACAGCGAGCTTGCCCAGGCCATCGCGGTGCTCGCCCGCGCCCAGCAGGACGCAGTCTGGGACCGCACCCAGGCCCACAACCGGCTCCGCTCCCACCTGCGCGAGTACTACCCCGGCTTCCTCGCGGCCTTCGCCGGCGCCAAAGGCGGCATCATGCGCCCGGAAGCCCGCGTCATCCTCGCCGCCGCGCCCACCCCAGCCGACGCCGCGAAGCTGACCCTCGCGCAGCTGCGCTCCCTGCTCAAAAGAGCCGGCCGCAGCCGAGGCATCGACAGCGAAGCCCAGCGGCTGCGCGACGCCTTCCGCGCTAAGCAGATGCGCCAGCCGCCGCTCGTGGAAGACGCCATGGGCCGCCAGTCACTGGCGCTTCTCCACCGGCTCGCCGCCGCCTGCGTCAGCGCCGACGACCTCGAGCAGGCCGCCACCGAGTCTTTTAACCAGCACCCGGACGCCGGGATCATCACCAGCTTCCCAGGCATCGGCGCGCTCACCGGCGCCCGGGTGCTCGCCGAGATCGGAGACGACCGGTCCCGCTTCAAAGATGCCAGAGGACTCAAGGCCTACGCCGGCGCCGCGCCCATCACCCGAGCCAGCGGCAAGACGAGATCCGTCACCCGCCGGCACGTCAAGAACAACCGGCTCGCCCAGGCGGCTACATCTGGGCGTTCTCCGCCCTCACCGCATCACCCGGCGCCCGCGGCCACTACGACCGCCGCCGCGACGACGGCGACCGGCACGCCGCTGCCCAGCGCAACCTGTTCAGCCGCCTGCTCGGCTGCCTCCACCACTGCCTCGCCACCGGCCAGCACTACAACGAGGCCACCGCATTCCCGGCCAAAACCGCCGCCCCTGCCGCAGCCTGACAAGACAAACTCTCGCCAGCCCTCTTGACAACTAAAGAGCATCGGATGTCTTGGTCGCTAGCTTCTAGGAATGTCCAGCTAGCAGCCTCGTTAGCTATTCGAGGATGTCCAGCTCGCAAGGAATCACTACAGATTGCTCTTCAGTTTTGCACGCCGGGGTTCCCCTGAAACCGTGGAGACTTTTGTAATGCGGATCTTGCTTTGGCCCGCGGTCTCCCTTGCCCTATAAGAGCGCCAGAGCGCAGGCGTTGTCCAGGTGGAGCCCCCGCAGGCGGGGCCGTCAGGCCCGCCGAGGAGGAACGACCTGGACTTCGCCGAGCACGGGCGCATTGTCGGGGGCGGGAGAAGCGCAGGCATGTCAGGCCGCCTCCCCGGCTGCCAGGGCGCGCTCATAGTTGACCGGGGACATCATCTGGCAGGCCGAATGCCTGCGGTGGGTGTTGTAGTCCTCGATCCAGGCCGCGACCTTGGCCCGGGCCGCTGCTCTGGTAGCGAAGTGTTCCACCGAGCGGAGCTCGAACTCCAGGGTGGAGTGCCAGGATTCGATGACCGCGTTGTCCAGGGCGGACCCCGGGCGGCCCATGGACTGAGTGACGCCCAGCCGCTGGCAGGCAGCCCGGAACAGCCGGGCGGTGTATTCCTTGGGTTCAAGGGGTCGTCGCAACACCGGCTTGCTGGGCCGAGTATAGGAATTGGTCGAGGGCCTCGGCTGGCGTCTTCCAGCCGAGGGTCTTGCGGGGGCGGCCGTTGAGCGCGGCGGCGACGGCGGCCAGGTCGTCTGGGCTGTGCGCGGCTGAGGTCGGTGCCCTTGGGGAAGTACTGGCGCAGCAGGCCGTTGGTGTTCTCGTTGCTGCCGCGCTGCCAGGGGCTGTGGGGGTCGCAGAAGTAGATCTCCAGGCCGGTGCTCGATGCGCAGCTGGGCGTGCTGGGCCATCTCGGCGCCCTGGTCCCAGGTCAGCGACCGGCGCAGCTGCTCGGGCAGCGTGGTGATCGTCGCGGCGATCGCGTCGCGGACCGCTTCGGCGCCGTGCCCGGCGAGCGCGGGGCCGTTCTTGGCTCTGGGGCCGCCGTGGCCTTCCATGGGGGGCAGGTGCAGCAGCATCGTGAACCGGGTCGTGCGCTCGACCAGGGTGCCGATCGCTGAGCTGTTCAGCCCGATGATCAGGTCGCCTTCCCAGTGCCCGGGCACGGCCCGGTCCGCCGCCTCGGCGGGCCGCTCGCTGATCATGATCTCGGTGGTGACGAACTTCTTGCCGCGTCCGCGGGTGCGCGCTCGCGGGACGCGCAGCGCCCGGCCGGTGCGCAGGCACGCGACGAGCTCTCGCTGCAGCGCGCCGCGGCCCTGGACATACAGGGCCTGGTAGATCGCCTCGTGCGAGATCCGCATGGACTCATCATCAGGGAAATCGACCGGCAGCCGGTTCGCGATCTGCTCCGGGCTCCACGACCTGTCGCCCAGCGCCGATCTGCCCGGCGGCCGTGGCGGCGGCCGATGAAGCGGACCGTCGGGCCCGGCACCAGCTCACCGTCGGGCGTGGCGATCGCCCCGGCCAGGCGATCCTGCACGTAGTCGCGCAGCCGCTCGTTCGCGGCGAGCTTGGCCACCTTCGGGCGGCTCGCGCGCCGCTCGGCATGCCATTGCGCCGTCGTCGCCCGGTACTCCACCGCGTGGCTGCGCGTCGACGCGTTGCGGCGCAGCTCCCGCGAGATCGTCGAGGGCGAGCGGCCCACCCGGCGGGCGATCTCGCGCACACCCAGCTCCTGCGCGCGCAAGATCGCGATCTCCTCGCGCTCAGCGAACGACAGGTACCGCCCCGACAGCGGGGCCAGGATGACCGGCGGCATCCCGCCAGCCTGGCGGAACCACCGCGACGCCAACCGGCTGCGACACGCCCGCCTCGACCGCCGCATCCTCGCTCGACGCGCCGCGGGCGATCGCCGCCCAGAACCGCGACCCGGTCCTCCCGCCGCGCCACCGCGGCCGGCCCGGCGACACATCTGACCCCGCATCGCACGAATCGCCTGCTGCCGCTTCCCGACACCCATCGCCACACCTCCAGATCGAGGTGTTGCGACGACCAGTTGAATCCGCCTTCGCTGCCCTGGTCGGTGTGCATGATCACGCCAGGCGCCTGGCCGCCGCGGATGGCTAGCGCCATCGCCAGTGCGCCGTAGGCCAGCTGCGCGTCATGACGCTCGCCGAGGGCGAACCCGAGGATCCTGCGCGAGGCCGCATCCATGACCGAGACCAGGTGCAGCTTGCCCTCACCGGTTCCGATCTCGGTGCCATCTCCATACCATTTGCGGTTGAGCCTGGCGGCACCGAAATCCCGCTTGACCAGGTCAGGTGCCCGCCACCGGCCCTTGCCTGGCCGGGTGGTGGCCTTGCGCCTCCTTTTCGGCCTGGCCACCAGGCGGGCTTCGCGCATCAGCACCGCCACGGTGTTCTCGCTCACCCGCCACCCGGCGTCTTTGAGATCGGCGGTGATCCTCGGCGACCCGGCCTTGCCGCCGTGGGTCTCAAACAGCCGCCGCACCTCAGCCGCCAGCCGCGCCCGGCGCTGTGCCCGCGGCGGTAATGCCCCACCGCGCCATTTGTAGAACCAGGACTGCGACACACCCAGCGCCCGGCACGAGGTCGCATGCGGGATCCGGTGCTGCTCCCTCTGAGCGGCGATCAAGGCGGCCACCGCTACCGCCCCATCGCGTCCTTCACCCAGAGGGCCACGCTGCGTTTGAGGACATCACGTTCCATAGCCAGCTCGGCGTTCTCCTTGCGCAGCCGGGCCAGCTCCGCCCGCTCGCCCTCACTCAGCTCCCCGTCACCGCCGCGGCGACGGGCATCGGCGTTCACCCAGTTGCCCAGGGTGCCCGCGTTGATGCCCAGGTCCCGGGCGATCTGCGCGATCGGCTTGCCGGTCTCCCGGACCAGCCGGACCGCGCCCTCCCGGAAATCATGATCGAACTTCCTGCGTGTCTCTGCCATCGCCGTTCTCCTTTAAGGCGATGTCTCCACGCTACGAGGGGAAGCCCAACGCAGGTAATCCAATGTCCATATTGAAGGGCTGCTATCCCTCTTTTCCGTGATCAATTCTTTGGCGTCCCTATGGCAACTCGACTTTCGCAGTTCTGGGCGGATGAGATCTCTCGCCTGAGTGTCGGTGCGGATCTCTCACTTCGTGTCAGCAGCTGCGGCCGGTGTTGAGCGAGCTGGATACGTCAGCGCAGCGACACGTTGCATCGGTAGCGCCGAGGAGTCTGACACTGCCCGGCTGAACGTCTGGCTGTCCGGCTGCCGGGATAAGAGCTATGCCGTGATCGGGCTGTCCGGCTCACACACCTGTGATGCTCAGCGTTTCTCTCGCATGCCCGGTGTCCTCGTTACCGTGACGGCCATGTTCCGTACAGCTGAGTCCTGACCGCCGCACCCGGAAGACCCTGACCGGAGGGACGATCCCGGCAGGCGCCGCAGCGCCCCGGAAGTCATCCTGGGCGTCGTTGTCCATGCGGGAAGGCGTGCCTATGGGCGGGTCTTGTTTGCAGGCGCTGCGCTGCTGCCCTGGGCCGCCAGGTTTGACAGGCCGTATTATCGAGTGTATCTCATGTCTTATGGCCATAGATAAAGGTAACGGCGCGCCTGGCGGCGGGGCTGGTGCTCCGCCTGCCGGCGGCGGCCTGTATTCCGACCAGCACCTGCGCGTCTCCGACGCCGAGCGCGAGGCGGCCACCGGCCGGCTGGCCGAGCACTTCGCCGCTGGCCGCCTCGACGAGGCCGAGTTCGACGACCGGGTCGGGCGCGCCATGAGCGCCAGGACCCGGGCCGACCTGAACGGGCTGTTCGCCGACCTGTCGGAAACGGGGGCTCCGGGAGTCCCGGAGCTTCCGCGGGGCGGCGGCAGCACGCCGGGAGGCGGGCCACGCGGGCCGGGGTCGCCGATCGAGTTCCGGCTGGATGCGGCCTCCGGGGTGCCGACGTACCTGCAGCTGGTGCAGCAGGTCGAGCACGCGCTGCGGCTGGGCTATCTCAGGCCGGGCGATCAGCTGCCCAAGGTCCGGGACGTGGTCGCCTCGCTGGCGATCAACCCGAACACGGTGCTGAAGGCCTACAAGGAGCTGGAGGTCAAGGGCCTGACGGCCGGGCGGCCCGGCCAGGGCACGTTCATCCAGGCCACGCTGAGCCAGGTCGCGCTCCCGGAACTGGCCGGGCTGCACAAGTCCCTGCTCGGCTGGCTGACCACCGCCGACGCGGCGGGACTGGACCAGGACGGCATCGTGGCGCTGTTCACCAGCGCGCTACGGGATTTCCATGAGCGCCGCGGCGGCACGGGGGAGCGCCGCGGCGCGGCGAGCGGCCAAACGGAGGGCGTCGCATGAGCATGAACGTCATCGAGGCCAGCGGTCTGGGCAAGCGCTACGGCAGCACGTGGGCGCTGCGCGAGTGCACGCTGGCGATCCCCACCGGGCACGTGGCCGCGCTGGTCGGCCCGAACGGCGCGGGCAAGACCACCCTGCTGAACCTGGCGGTCGGCCTGGCGGAACCGGCCGCGGGCGCCGTCACCGTGCTCGGCGGCCTGCCTGCGGGGTCTCCTGCGGCGCTGGATGGCATCGCGTTCGTCGCCCAGGACACGCCGTTGTACAAGAACCTGTCGGCTGCGGACATGCTGCACCTGACGGCCAACCTGAACCGGCGCTTCGACCAGCACTACGCGCGGGCCCGGCTGGGTGAGCTGGGCATCCCGCTGAACCGCAAGACCGGCAAGCTGTCCGGCGGGCAGCAGGTGCAGCTCGCGCTGACCCTGGCGCTGGCCAGGCGGCCGCGGCTGCTGGTGCTCGATGAGCCGGTGGCGATGCTCGACCCGGTCGCCCGGCATGACTTCATGGCCACGGTGCTGGCGGCGGCGGCCGACGACGGGGTGTCGGTGGTGCTGTCCTCGCACGTGCTCGCCGAGCTGGAGCGGGTGGCCGACTACCTCATCCTGCTGTCGCGGGGCCGGGTGCAGGTGGCTGGCGAGGTTGACGGCCTGCTCGCCACCCACCGCATGCTGACCGGCCCGGCCGCCGAGGCCAGCAAGTTTGCCGAACGGCCGGTGGTGCACGTGCGCCGCGGTGAGGCGCAGGCCCACCTGCTGGTCCGGGCCACCGCCGACGACCCGGTCCCGCCCGGCTGGGAGGCGCACCCGGTCGGCCTGGAAGAACTCGCCCTGGCCTACCTGCGCGAGCCCGGCGCCGCGGCGCTGCCCGGCCCGGCCCGCGGCCGGGACACCCAGCCATCGGAGGTGACGCGATGACCGCGCTGACCATGCCCGCCCGCCCGAAGCACGACGCCGGCCTGCGGCCGGTGCCGTGGCGGCGGATGGCCTGGGTCACCTGGCGGCAGCACCGGGCCGCGCTGGGCGCCGTGGCCGCCTTCCTCGGCGCGCTCGCGGTGTACCTGTGGCTGACCGGCCTGCAGATGCACCACGCCGAGGCGGCCTACTGCCACCCGGCCAGCTCAATCGCCTGCAACATCAACTTCACCGGCAGATACGGCCCTACCGCGATCCTGGTCAGCATCGTCTTGCAGGCGGTGCCGGCGCTGATCGGGGCGTTCATCGGGGCGCCGGTGCTGGCCAGGGAGCTGGAGACAGGCACCTACCGGTACGCCTGGACCCAGGGCATCGGCCGGCTCCGCTGGACGCTCGGCAAGCTGGTGCCGCTCGCGGTCGCGGTGACAGCCGCGGCCGGGGCGTTCACCGTGCTGTTCTCCTGGTACACCCAGCCGTTCGTCGCCGCGGGCTACGTGACCCCGTTCGCGCCCCGCGTGTTCGGGCTGCTCGGCGTCGCGTTCGCTGCCTGGACCCTGGCCGCCTTCGCGATCGGCGTCCTGGCCGGGATGCTCATCCGCCGGGCCGTCCCCGCGATCGCCGCCACCCTGGCCGTCTACACCGGGCTCGCCTTCGCCACCGGCCTGTGGCTGCGCGAGCACTACATCACACCGCTGGTCACCAGTAACCCGAACCCGCCCGGCTCGGCGTGGGCGGCCATCAGCAGCTGGTACACCAAGGGCGGCAAGTTCGCGTTCGCCCGCCCGGGGCTCCCAGCTCGTGGGCGCCGTCTCGCGGCTCTGCCCCGCGCCCCGCGCGAACTCCAATGGTGTCTCGCCCGCGCAGTGCCTCACCCAGCACGGTTACACGCTGTGGACCAGCTACCAGCCCGGCAGCCGGTTCTGGCCCTTCCAGTGGATCGAGGGCGGCTGGCTGCTCGCGCTGTCCGTGCTGCTCATCGCCGCGACCGTCTGGCTGGTCCGCCGCCGCGCGGCCTGACCCGGCCGGGAAACGGCCGCCTGCGTCCTCCACAGTTCCGGCCACCAATGGCGGCAGGCGTCGATGGCAGGTCTGCTGCAGCTTGGCTGCCCAGTCAAGATCGGCGAGGTAGGCGGCAGCGCCGATTGGGGTGATCGGCGTGCTGTCCCATGGGCGCCCGGACCCAATCAATCTTGGGTCCGGGCCATCCGTTACCGTGCGGTTATCGGTGATCGAGCGGAGCAGGCGATGGCAGGACGGGTGGCCGAGTTCGAGGTCCTGGGCCCGTGGTCGCTGGAGACCAGCCGGCAGTTCTGGGAGGGCTTCACCCCTGCAGCGCTGGCAGGCGAGCCGGCCGGGCTGGGTCTGCGCACGGTGTTTTGTGCCGAGGGTGACTGGCGCCGCGCCGAGGCAGAGGTGACCCAGTCCGGGGATACCGCACACGTGGTGCTGGCCGGCGACGGTGATCTTGATGCGGCCGCCGCGCAGGTGTGCCGGTTCCTGGCGCTGGACGTCGACGGGCGTGGCTGGCCGCAGGTGGGCCGCCGGGACCCGGTGATCGCCGATGCGCAGGCGCGCCTGCCCGGTCTGCGGCCGTGCGGTTTCCATTCCCCCTACGAGGCTGCGGCCTGGTCGGTACTGGCGCAGCGGCTGCGCATCGTGCAGGCGGCCCGGCTGCGCGCTGAGCTGATCGCCCGCCACGGCGAGGATGGCGCGTTCCCCCCGCCGCATACCCTGGCCCGGGTTGACCTGGATCTTCCGGGCCGTAAGGGTGAGTACCTGCGAGCGGTCGCCGAGGCAGCCTTGGAGGGGCTGCTGGACGGGGTGGCGCTGCGCGCGCTCGACCCCCATGACGCCGTCCAGCGCGTGCAGCAGGTCAAGGGGCTCGGCCCGTTCGCTGCCGAACTGGTCGTGCTGCGCGGCGCGAACGCCCCCGACGCGCTGCCCCATCACGAGCGCCGGCTCGACGCCGAGATCGCCGAGCAGTACGGCCCCGGCCGCACCCTCGCCGAAGTCTCGGAGGCGTGGCGGCCCTACCGCACCTGGGCCGCCGTCCACCTGCGCGCGCTGCGCGAGCAGCGCACCGGCGAGATCGTCGGCCGCTGACCCATCCGGGTCCGCGAGGCGCGCCTAGTGACCATGCCTTGAATCGCTGAGCTGCGCTAACTGCTATGGGCGGCCGCAGATTCAGATTCGAGCCGGCCCGCGACCGCACCGATAGGTTGTTATGTCGCCCGGCGAGCGGGCGGGCGTGATCAAGATCTGCGGCGGTTCCTGCGGAAGCGCCGTTACTCCTACTGTCGCGACATCGCCGCCTGAACATGATCCAGCTCATACAGCGCACCAATGTCGGCGAAGATCTCGCCGGCCCGGTCAGATGTGCCTGTCGCGCTGGATCGCGTGCGGGCAGGTGCCGGCCGATCTGGTAGTGTGCCCGACCCTGCTCGCAAGGCATCGTCAGGCGTTCGGCCGCGGCCAGGCTCTTGCGCCAGGCCGCCAGGCCACCTCGATGGTGGCCAGACAGGTGGGCGCCCAGGCCTTGCCACAGCCATGCGCGTGGCCGGGCAATCGGAAACGCCCTCGCGTATTGCCGCAGGGCGGCGCAGGCCTGCCGCGCCGGCCGCGCCGCGGCATGGTCTCCTGCCTCCCACAGGCTCAGGTACACCTCGGCGACGCCGGCATACCCCTCGAAGATGTGCACCGCACCCGGCTGGGCTTGCCCGATTAGGCGGGCGGCCCGTCCAGCGACCAGGCGTGCTTGCTCCTCGTCGTGGCGGCGCAGGCAGGCCAGCGCCAGGACGCCGTCGGCAAGGATCTCATCCGCCCGTGCCCCGCGCCCGGCCAGCAGCTCGGCTGCCTCTTGCAGCCGTGGCACGGCGGCATCGGTCCGGCCCTGGGGCAGCAGATGCCACGCTTCCACCAGGAGCACGTGAGCCCTGCGGTGCGGATCATCGGCGTGGCTCGCCCTGGCGGCCATTTCGGCCGACCATTCGGCCAGACGACCGAACTCGCCCTGGTGGTATAGCACCAGGGCCTGGCTGACCGACAGCTCATTCCATCGGCGCTGGTCCCCGAGATGCTGCGCGATCCGCAATCCCTCCGTGGACGATGCACGCACGGTCGTCCAGTTCCCCACGCTGATGTCAAAGACGCAAGTCGTCTCCAGGACCCATGCGAGCGCGGGAAGATCCTCGGCTTCGCGGGCGATCTCGCGCGCCCGCTGGGCGTACTTCCCGGCAAGGGAGTGGAGCTGAACGGCGCCCGCCGCCACGCTCATCGACCCGTAGGCGCGCGCCAGCTCCGGCGATGGTCCAACCCGCTCGGCCAGATTGACCTGATGGAGCACGGCGCTGACTCCCGGCACCCTGGCGCTCGCGTAGTAGTTGAGAATCGCCAGTCGCTCGTACGCTCGGCCTGCCTCTAGGGCAGCGTCGTGACCGATGGAGGCGCCTGCCAGGAGCGGCCCCGGCCATATCCTGCGGGAACCGTGCCGCAGCGCCTGCCCGGCCAGATCACCCAGCGACCGCAGCCGGGTCGCCGGTACCGGCCAGCCCAGCAATGCCACCGCGCGTTCGGCATGCTGGCGGCTCGCGGACAGTTTGCCCAGCCCCTCGTAGGCGTCAGCGAGCTGCCGGTGCCAGCGCGCCTGCCGTAGAGCGTCGGGGGCCGGCTGTACTGCTCCCGACCGGGACACGGCGTCGGTGAGAAGCTCGACTGCTTCCTGGTAGGCGCCGGCTCGCAGAGCCTGTTCGCCGGCGAGTTCCAGGTAGGTGAGCGTCTTGGTCGGCTCCTTGGCTCGGCCCCAGTGATAAGCCAGCAGCGGGTACAGTGCCGGCAGATCATCGGCCTGGGTTTGCTCGTACCATTCCGCGACCGCGCGGTGCAGCTGCCGGCGTTGGACGGCCAGCAGCAGGCCGTAGGCGACCTCCTGTGTCACGACATGCTTGAACAGGTACGCCAGGTCTGGCTCGGGGGTGTCGAGCACCGTGAAGTCGTGCCGCTGCAGGTCATCCAGGAATCCCCGCAGCACGGTCCGGTCCGCCTCGATCGGGTGGATGTTACGCAGCAGCCGGAAGGCGAACAGCCGCCCGATCACGCTGGCCACCTTCAACGTCAGCTCCTGGCCGGGCGCGAGGCGGTCGATCCGTGCGGCCACCACGCCCTGCATGGTGTCGGGGAAGTTCACCGCGCTGAGGGCGCCCGCGCCGTGGGCGATGGTGCAGCTGCCGTCGGTGATGCGGATGAGGCCGGCGTCGCGCAGGGCGTAGGCCAGCTCCTCGCTGAAGAACGGGTTGCCCTCGGCGCGTTCCTCGATCAGGGCAGCGACCGGTTCGGGCAGGCGCCGGACTTCGAGGCGGTCGCAGACTAGGGCCAGGGTGTCGTGCGGGCTCAGCGGCTCCAGCCGCAGGCGCTCGGCGGCCGGATCCTGGCGGAGCCGCCGGTAGTCCTGGGGGAGCGGCTCGACCAGCGGCCGGGTGGCCAGCACCACCAGCAGCGGCCTGACCCGTGCAACCACCTGCCGGGCCAGTGCCCAGGAGGCCGAGTCGAAACAGTGCGCGTCATCCAGAACCAGCAAAAGCGGCGACGCCCCACCGCCCGGTCCGGTCGCCGCTGCCTGGAGGAGCCGCACCAGTAGCTCCCGGGTGTTGTCGGCCCGCACCTCCCCGGTCAGCTGGGCCGTCAGCTCGTTGTCGGGCAACTCCAGCGGCAGCACGCTGTCGAGCAGCGGCACCAGCCGCGCCAACGCCGGATCGGCCCGCACATGGGTCAGGACGATCGCGCGGCGCTCCTCGATGTCCTCGGCGCCGCCCAGCCCGATGAGCTGGGTGAAGACGGACCGCCACGCGTGGTAGGGCGTGGACTGCTCGATCGCATCACCCGCTCCAGATAGGCTCCGCACGCCTTGAGCCTGCGCCTGCTCGAGCAGGTCGGCCATCAGCCGTGACTTGCCTATCCCGGCCTCGCCCTCGACCACCACCAGCCCGCTGGCGCCATCCCGGAGCGCCCGCAGGCGCTCGGCGAGGGTGGTGCGTTCATAGGTGCGTCCCAGCATCGTCGCCAGACTGTCAACCGTGCGGGCCGGCTTGACCGGTTGATAGACGGTGATCGGCTCCGCCTTTCCCTTCACCGAAATGGCAGGCAAGTCCTGGAACGCCAGGTGCGGTCGGGCTGCCCGATAGGTCGCCCCATCGCAAAGGATCCTTCCTGGCGCGGCCTGCATCAGCCGGGCCGCCAGGTTCATTACATCGCCGATGGCGCCGTATTCGCGGTGCAGGTCGCTGCCGACGGCGCCGCAGAACGCCCGGCCGGTGGCGAGCCCGATCGCGCAGCGCAGGCCCAGTTCACCGAGGGCTCGCTGCGTCGCAAGCGCTGCCCGGGCCGCGCGGGCCGGGTCGTCCTCGTGGGCCAGGGGTGGCAGCCCAAAGACCGCGACCAGCGTGAGGCCCTTATCATCGACGATCACCTCTTTGAGGCTGCCTTCGTAATGCTGGAGGATCGGCTGGACCGCCGCCATGGCCAGCTGTAGTGGCTCCAGCATGTCGGCGGCGCCGGGGTTGACATCCAGCAGGTTCAAAAAGAAGGGTGTGACCCGCCGCAGTTCGGCCAGCCACTCGGCCTGTCCAGCCGCCAGCCGCGTGCGGACCGCTTCAGGCACGTACGCCTGCACCACATCGTCGCTGAGTTCCTCGTTCGCGCGCGGCCGTGGCCGCGAGCCATTCGAGATGGCCGCGGTCGTCAGCCGCACGCCGCCTGCAGGCAGCCGTTCGCCGGTACACCCGTCATGGCCCAGCTCCCAGGCTTCGGGCGATAGCACCACCTCACCCCGTGCCGCCTGCTGCTCGGCTAGGCCGCCCTGAACCACCGGCGCACCAGACAGCAGGAGCTGCCAGCCCCCATCGCCCCCACCAACGCGGAGCGCCATGACCTCACCGGCGCCGACACCGATCCGCAGCGAGAGCCTGAGGCCATCGAGCGTCTGGTAGCCCCCCAAAGCCGACTGCACGGCCAGGGCGCACCGCCCGGCGCCGCACGTCGCGGTGACCAGGCCCTCGTCCCCGTCACCCGCCGGCCACACCGCCAACAGCCCGTCACCGGCGAAGGTGATCACCTCGCCACCGTGCTCGGCGATCAGCGACATGAGCTCGGAAAAATAGGCGTTGAGCAAGTTCGACAGCGCTTCAGCACCGGTGGGACCGCGCCGCGCTAGCCGTTCCGCCAGTGGCGTGAACCCGGAGATGTCAGCGAAGAGGACTGCGGCCAAGAAGCGCTCTACCCCAGGAGCATCCAGCGGCACTGGCCGTGCCGGGAAGCGGGACGCGAGGAATGCGGGAACGTAGCTCCACAGTAGCTCCGCTGGCAGCACCATCGCCTGCCCTCATCCATCCGCCGCCCCAGATGCCCCACCCAGCACGCCGATCCCGGCCACACCAACCCCACCCGCACCCCGGCGGCAGCCTTCACCACCACCGAAGCAGCCGGAATCCCGCCCCGGCGGTGGCTCTGTCCCACAGCGCAACGCCGATACGGCGACACAGCCTCGGCCTATGGCATTAGAGGCCAATGCGCGGATGTGACGGCGCCGTGTCAACGCCATGGAGATGGCATGGAGAAACGGGCCGCGTCCCACGGCCGTGCGGCTCGGCGACGCGCAGAACGACCTTGGTCTGTGCGGCCAACCGCGTCCACGCTGGAGCGTTCCCAGTCGCTCGCGCCAGTCCCGCGGGGTTGCGCGGCTGTCAGATCGTGACGGAAACTGGCCGTCGATGCAGCCTGATACCAAGTATGCGAAGAGCGGGGATGTCCGGGTCGCCTATCAGGTCACGGGTGAGGGCCCGGTCGATCTGGTCCTGGCGCCGGGTACCGCCTCTCATCTCGACCTGGACTGGGAGTGGCCCGAGAAGGCCAGCTTCCTGGAGCGGCTTGGCTCTTTCTGCCGGCTGATCCGTTTCGACAAACGTGGAACGGGCCTGTCGGATCGTCCAACCGACGCCGCAACGCTGGAGGAGCGGATGGACGACATCAGGGCCGTGATGGATGCAGCCGGGAGCGACCGGGCAGTCGTATTCGGGTACTCCGAAGGGGCCAACCTGGCTCTCCTTTTCGCGGCAACGTTCCCCCAGCGTGCACGCGCGCTGGTGCTGTGAGGCACTCAGGCCCGCTGGATCAGAGCCGATGATTATCCTTGGGGGCCAACCCGGGAGGAAGCCGGCCAGGAGATTGCCTATCTCGCCGAGAATGGCGTCACCCTTGAATACTTGACCGGGCCCGGGGCTGGCATTCCGAAGGATTTGCCTCACGTCAGGTTCTTCATGCGGTATCTGAAGGCATCGGCCAGCCCGTCGGCTTTGGCGGCCCTCGAGCGCATGCTCTACTCGATCGATATGCGCGACATCCTGCCAAGCGTTCGCGTCCCGGTGGTGGTGATGAACCGAACCGGAGATCCGGTCGCCCACGTCGAGGCGGCCCGCGACGTTGCTGCCCGCATCCCAGGTGCCCGGTTCGTTGAGTTCCCCGGGGACGATCACCCGTTCTTCACCGGGCCAGCTACCGGGGAGATCCTCGCCGAGATCGAGACCTTCGTCACCGGAGTACGGCCTCCCCCCGCAGCGGACCGCGTGCTTGCCACCGTGTTGTTCACCGACATCGTCGGTTCCACCCAAAAGCTCGAGGCAATCGGCGACCAGCGCTGGCGGCAGCTTCTCGACAGCCACCACGCCCGGGTTCGCCAGCTCCTGGAACGTTACGCCGGGACCGAGATCGACACCGCTGGCGACGGCTTCTTCGCGACCTTCGACGGGCCGACACGGGCCATTCGCTGCGCTTGCGCTATCCGCGATGCGGTCCAGGAGATCGATCTGGAGATCCGTGCCGGCCTGCATACCGGCGAGATCGAATACCGGGGGGCCAAGGCCACCGGCCACGCGGTACATGTGGGCGCAAGGGTTGTCGCCCTGGCCGAGCCTGGTGAAGTGCTCGTGACGTCTACCGTCAAGCAGCTCGTGGGCGGATCTGAGATCGGATTCGCCAGCCGGGGGGCGCACACCCTCAAAGGCGTCGCGGACCAGTGGGAACTGTTTGCTGTAGTGTCCTGACAATTCCAGGCGGACACCCCGCATCAATATCCACTCCGGCTGAGCGCAGTCAACGCCTGGTTCTGCCGCGGGGCACACAGGTTGGTCACATCATGCTGGTGAACGCGCTGGCTTCTCCGGTCGGCTGTCGAGCCAGAACGCCCAGGGCTCTATCGTGCCGATCCGGAGTAGCCCGGCAGCCGCCCAGGGATCTGCGGCAAGACGTGTCCTTATTTCGTTCTCATTTGTTGCCTCGACGGCGTGCAGAGTCTGCTCGCCGTCACCAACGGGGCCACCGAGGATGACGAAGCCATCGTCAACGAGCCCGTCCATGAATGCCGCGTGCCCGGCCCAGCCCTCCTGGTTCCGGGTCTGACGCGAGAGGTCCCAGCCTGGGCCGTGGACCAGCCGCACCGCGAAATTGGCCATGCCCGCAGCGTACGGGCCATCACCGACATTCAAGCCGACCCTCCATCATGTCGGCCGTCTGAATATCCGGTCATCCCGCGAAGAGTGCTCGTGGTCTGGGGCAAGGCCATCCCGGGGGAGCTGGCATCATAGAGGTGATGAGCAAATCAAGTTCCCGCCGCTTTCCTGTGACTGTTACCCAACTGCCGGTTACCCGCTGTCAGCTCTGCGACCGCACCGTCGCATACCAGCCGGGTAAGATCAGCGAGGTCCTGACCGAGCACTATCGCCGGGTCCATCCCGAAACGCTCGGCCTCCCCGCCCGCTAGCCGTCGCGGAAACCCGCACCGCCCGCAGTTGCGCCGGGGGCCTCTCGCACCCCGAATGGCCAACGTTCCTGGAGGGGCTGGGGGTCAGAGGGGCCAGCTTTGCTGTTCAGGGTCGCGGTTGGCCGCCAGGCAGCCCGTTTGGCCGATGGCCCAGTCGCAAGGATCGGGCGATCGCGCTGATGTTCAAGGCGGCATGGCTGCGAACCTGGCTTTACCACGTCAGCACCCGCTTTCGGTGTCGCGGGGCTGCGGGTTCTCCTGCGGGGCGACCCGGGAGCCATCGCGTACAGCCATGAGCTCACCGCCGGCGTGGACGCGGCGACGTACCTCATCATCTGCATCGCCTTCCCGCTGGTCGCGCTCGTGCTGAGCGGATGGGGGGCCCTGACCCTGGGGACAACGCGGCGAGGGGCCCGGGCGGCCCGCGGCGAGGCGGCGGCGGGCCGCCAGGCCCCGGGCGGGCGCCGGATCCGCCGGATGGCGCCCAGCTGGGCGGCCTGACCGAAAGTGACATCGCCTTGTTTACCGGCCTGTCCAGCCGTCATGCACCAGACCCTGGCCTTGAGCAGGACCAGCCAATGCCCGGCCTGGCTGCCGGACCAGGGACAGATCAGGGCTCCGGCGCTGTCTGGCAGACTACGGTCCCATGGCTGGCGCCTATGAGAACCTCGCGGCCGACTACGACTGGATGTATGACGACGACGCGCTGGCCAGCGGACGCGCAATAAACCATCCCGCGACGGCCCGCCTGTTGCGGCGGATCAGTCCCTCAAGCGCCGTGCTGGACGCGGCGTGCGGCACGGGCGTTCAACGCGGCGGCGCTCGCGCGCCGTGGCTTCACCGTGTGGGCGGCCGACGGAAGCGAGGCGATGGCCGGGGGCGCGGCCGCCCGCTTCCGGCGAGAACAGCTGACGATCCCGGTCTTGCGCAGCAACTGGGCGGATCTTCCCGCGGCCACCGACCAGCGGTTTGACGTTGTGCTCTGTGTCGGGAACTCGCTGGTACACGCCGCCGGCCGCGACGCAATGGTCCAGGCGCTCACCGGGCTGCGGCGGATGGCCCGCCCCGGGGGATACGTGGTGATCGACTCCCGCAACTGGGAGAAGCTCCATGCCGAACGCCAGATCGTGCAGATCGCCGACCGGGTGGTCACTCGCGACCGGCGGCGATGCCTGGTGCTCTATGCCTGGGAGGTGCCGGATCGCCTCGGTGACGAGCACGTCGCCCACCTGGTGTTCGTCTTCGAGAACGGCGACCGGGTTGAGCCCCACGAATACCAGATCACGTTCCGTCCCTTCACTATCAGCGAGCTGCGGGCACGGCTTGAACTCGCGGGACTGCGGGAGGTCGACACCGACTTCGATGCCTCCCGCGACCGCTACGCCGTCGTCACGGTCACGGCCTAAGCGGGGCTTAACGGCCTCAGCGCCCGAGCAGGCGCTGACGGCATTGACCACGTTCCTGGCCCCTGACCGGCACTGACCCAGCCGCCGCGCCCAACGCCCTGCAGCATTGCTGTCGTGGACTAGGCAGATGGGCCTGGGTGACGTGGACTAGGCACATGGGCTTAGAAGAGAAGCTGCCGAGCGGGATCCTGCTGACCACGGTCGAGAAGGTCGCCGGCTGATGCGCGCAAGAGCTCGGTCTGGCCCGCCACCTTCGGCCTGGCCTGCTGCGCCATCGAACTATTCCATGCCGGCGGGCCCCGGCACGACCTGGCCCGGTTCGGCATGGAACGCGCATCGGCCACCCCGCGGCAGGCCGACCTGATGATCGTGGCGGGCCGGGTGTCGCAGAAGATGGCGCCGGTGCTGCGGCAGATCTATGACCAGATGGCCGACCCCAAGTGGGTCATCTCGATGGGCGTGTGCGCGTCCAGCGGCGGCATGTTCAACAACTACGCCATCGTGCAGGGCGTGGACCACATCGTGCCGGTTGACATCTACCTGCCCGGCTGCCCGCCGCGGCCGGAGATGCTGCTGGACTCGATCGTCAAGCTGCACGACAAGATCCAGAACATGAAACTGGGCGCCAACCGGGAGGCCGAGATCGAGGAGCTGGAGCAGGCCCGGCTGCGGCGGCTGCCGCTGGTGGTCCACGCCGGCCCCGCCCCCGGGCCGATCCTGGCCCAGCCCCCGCGAGGCGGCACGCCTCAGGGGTCATGAGCGAGACCCTCACCCACCGGCGAGACCACACCGGGGCAGGCCCCTCGATCTTGTCGTAGACGGCGAGTAGGTTCGGTACCCATGACCGACCAGGACACGCAGGGCCGTCCCGGACCTCCCGTCGCGGGCGACGAGGCCGCCACCCTCCTGGGCTCCCTGGACCGCCAGCGCGCCACCTTCGCGTGGAAGTGCGGGGGACTGGACGCGGCGGGGTTGCGGGCGACGGCCGCCGTCTCATCGATGACCCTGGGCGGACTGCTCAAGCACCTGGCCCTGATCGAGGACGAGTACTTCACCCGGCGGCTGCTCGGGCAGGATTATGGGCCGCCGTGGGACACGGTGGACTGGGACGCCGACCCGGACTGGGAATGGCACTCGGCCGCCGCGGATTCCCCCGAGCAGCTCTATACGCTCTGGCGAGAGGCCGTGGCCCGCTCCCGCTCCGCGGTCAGCGAGGCGCTGGCCGACGGCGACCTGGGGCAGCTGGCCCGGTGGGCCAGCCCCCGCGGCGAGTCACCCAGCCTGCGGCGTATCCTGATCGACCTCATCGAGGAGTACGCGCGGCACACCGGCCACGCCGACCTCATCCGGGAGTCCGTTCGACGGGCTCACGGGGGAGGATCCGCCCGGCTGATCGCCACATCCAGGCAGCCGGTTGCGGCGCCGCCACGGCGCGCGGAAGCTGGGATGGTAGCGGTGGTCTTGTGGCGGACGATTCCTTGCCAAAAGGAGCGCGGGTGGATCAGCTGAGCCTCGGGGTGCTCGCACGGTCGCAGAAGGAGAGCGAGCGGCGGCTGGCGATCCACCCACGGCATATCGAGCGGATCGGGGCCGGCCTGCGGCGGAGCATCTATCTCGAGTCCGGCTACGGGGAGCGTTTCGGCATCCCGGACGGGCAGCTGGCGGGCCAGGTCGCTGGCCTGCGCACCCGTGACCAGCTGCTGGCGGACTGCGATGTCATCCTGCTGCCCAAGCCGCTGGCGCAGGATCTGGCCGAGATGCGCGACGGCCAGATCCTGTGGGGCTGGCCGCACTGCGTCCAGAACGAGGACATCACCCAGCTGGGCGTGGACCGCAAGCTGACCATGATCGCGTTCGAGGCGATGCACCACTGGGACCGCGACGGCTCATTCAGCCTGCACGTGTTCCACAAGAACAACGAGCTGGCCGGCTACTGCTCGGTGCTGCACGCCATGCAGCTCATCGGCGTCACCGGCGAATACGGGCGCCCGCTCCGGGCGGCCGTCATCAGCTTCGGCGCGACCGGCCGGGGCGCGGTGACCGCCCTGAACGCGTCCGGCGTGAACGACGTCCACGTCCTCACCCACCGGGATGTGACCGCCGTCGCCTCGCCGATCCACTCCGCCCGCATGATCCATTTCGAGCGCGACGCCGATGACCCCGCCCGCTGCCACGCGCTGGGCGAACGCGGCCGGGTGCCGCTGGCGGCCTACCTCGCCGGGTTCGACATCGTGGTCAACTGCGTGCTCCAGCACACCAGCGCGCCGCTCATGTTCGTCACGGGCGACGAGCTGGCCGCGTTCGGCTCGGGCAGCCTCATCGTCGACGTGTCGTGCGACGCGGGAATGGGTTTCAGCTGGGCCCGGCCCACCACGTTCGCGGACCCGATGTTCACCGTCGGCGACGGCATCCACTACTACGCCGTGGACCACAGCCCCTCGCTGCTGTGGAACTCGGCCACCTGGGAGATCAGCGAGGCGCTGCTGCCGTACCTGGGGACCGTGCTCGGCGGCCCCGACGCCTGGGAGTCCGACCAGACCATCCGGCGCGCCATCGAGATCCACGATGGCGTCATCCAGAACCCGGACATCCTGTCCTTTCAGCACCGCGCGCCGCAGTACCCGCACCCACGCCTCAACTAGCACAACGAGACGGCGTGCCCGGCCGCCTTCCCGCCAGGCACGTCAGGGATGGGCGAGGACGCGGCGCGCCCGGCCGCCTTCCCGCCAGGCCCGTCACAGGTGGGCGAGGACACGGTCGAGCGGGCGGGGGACCTGGGTGAGATCGAGCGCGCCCACCATCAGCCGCGCGTACAGGCTCTTCCGGCCGGACCGGGTCCCCATGAACCGGTGGAGCTGCCTCTCGGGGCTCTGCCCCTGCCACGCGGGCATCCGCTGGAAGATGCGCAGCGACCGGATCTCGCCCTGCGCCTGGATGACCCGCTCGACCGCGGCCACGCCGAGGGCCCGGATCAGCTCCTCCTCCAGGTCGGCGCCGCACACGTAGAAACCGAGCGCCTCCATGTCGGCGCGGGACAGGGGGGAGCCGACGCCCGCCCGCTCCAGGGCCCGCCGGAAGTGGCCTTCTTCGGCGGCGTCGCACAGGCCGGCCAGCCTGACGTCGAGCCCGCGGGGGCCGAACAGGTCCAGGAATCGGCCGATGTTGGTCGCGCCGTCCAGATGCACGATGGAGATGCCCTGCGCGCGGAGCGCGATGCCGCGCCGCTCGGCCAGCGTCTCGAGCGCGACCCGGTCACTCATCCCCTCGACGACGATGACCGCCCGCGACCCGGCGGCGGTGGCCAGATCGAAGTTCATCGTCTCGCCCACCCTGCCAGTACACCAGCCCGGCGGGACCGCGCGTCCCGGCCAGCAGCCCAGGCTGGGTCAGATCCAGCCGTGGTACCACATGCGGGCGAGCCACTGGGTGTAGGGGATGACCTGGGCCGACAGTATCGGGTACAGGTAGGCGAAGTTGAGCAGCACCGCCAGCAGGTAGGCGCCGGCCACGGCGGCGCCGGTCGTCGCGCCGGACGGCGCCGCCCCGCGCCGGCCCGATGACCAGGCCGAGGCACAGGGTGATCGAGAGCACGAGGAACGGGACGAACGCGACCGCGTAGAAGTAGAACTGGGTCCGGTCCGCGAACAGGAACCAGGGCAGCCAGCCCGCCGCCACCGCCAGGAGCACGGCCCCGGCCCGCCAGTCCCGCCGCGCCAGCCACCAGCCCAGGCAGAACAGCAGGGTGATGACGGAGGTCCACCAGATCGTCGGGGTGCCGATGGCCAGCACCTCCTGGGCCCGGCCGCCGCTGCAGACCGGGTGGGCGCCGGTGTTGGGGCACCAGAAGTAGGAGACCGGCCGGGAGATCAGCAGCCAGGTCCACGGTTTGGATTCGTAGGGGTGGTGGGTGGTGAGCCCGGTGTTGAAGGCGAGCATCGCCTTGTGGTACTCGAACAGCGACATCAGCGGCGCGATCACCGGGGTGTGGATCCCGTGCTGGGCGGCCCACTGCCGGTCATAGCCGCTGCTGGTGGCGAGCCACCCGCTCCAGGTGGCCAGGTAGGTGGCCAGCGGCAGCACGGTGAAGGTGGCCAGCCGCCCGCCGACGGCGCGCAGCGCCGCGCCCGTGTCGCGGCCGCGGGTCAGGCCGGCCGCCCGCCGGGCGCCGACATCCCAGGCCAGGGTCAGCGCGAAGAACGCCGGCACAAACCAGACGCCGTTCCATTTGGAGGCGCACGCCAGTCCCAGGCACAGCCCGGCCGCCAGGCGCAGCCAGCGCACCCCCAGCCGCGGCGGCGCCGCATGCGGGCCGCCCACCGCCCCGGCCGCGATCGCCGCCTCGGCGTACCGGGTGCGGGTCCGGTCGCGGTCGATCACCAGGAAGGCGAACGCGGCGAGCACCCAGAACATGACGAAGATGTCCAGCAGCGCGGTGCGGCTCATCACGAACTCGAGCCCGTCCAGCGCCAGCAGCAGGCCGGCCACGCAGCCCAGCAGCGTCGAGCGGGTCATCCGCCGCGCCACTCGCGCCAGGATCAGGATGGCCAGCGACCCGGCGACCGCCACCGCGAACCGCCACCCGAACGGGTTCAGCCCGAACGCCCACTCACCGCCGGCGATGAGGATCTTCCCGAACGGCGGGTGGACCACGAACTCCCCGCCGGGCGAGAAGATGTGCGGGTCGCCGCGGGCGATCAGCGCGTTGCGGTTCGCGATGTAGTTGTGCTCGACCCCGAACCGCAAGATCCCCAGCGCGTCGGGCACGTAGTAGGTCTCGTCGAAGATGACCGCGTGGGGGACGCTGAGCCGGTTGAACCGCAGGAACGTGCCGAACGCGGTCACCAGCAGCGGCCCCAGCCACCCCCAGAACCGGCTGCCTGGCATCGGCGGCACCAGCCGCGCCCGCAGCGCGGCGGCGTCGATGCCCGTGTCGCCGGCCATAGTGTCGGCCCGTGATGCCACCATCGAGCCACATCGTATTTGCGCCGGCGCGCTAGCGTGACCGCCAGGATGAAAGAGACCGGGCCGGGCACCCTGATCGTGGCGGCGGCGCCCATCGGGCGCCCCGAGGACGCCTCGCCTCGGCTGGCGTCGGCGCTGGCCGGGGCGGCCGTCGTCGCGGCCGAGGACACCCGCCGGGTGCGCCGGCTGGCGGCCGCGCTCGGCGTCACGCCCGCCGGGCGGACCGTGTCCTATTACGACGACGTCGAGCAGGACCGGGTGCCCGGGCTGCTGGCCTCGCTGCAATCCGGCGATGACGTGCTGCTGATCACCGACGCGGGCATGCCGGGGGTGAGTGATCCCGGGTACCGGCTGGTGGCCGCCGCCGCTGACGCCGGGCTGAGGGTGACCGTGCTGCCCGGCCCCTCGGCGGTGACCGCGGCGCTCGCGGTGTCCGGGCTGCCCAGCGACCGGTTCTGCTTCGAGGGGTTCCCGCCCCGGCGGGACGGGCCGCGGGCCCGGCGGTTCGCCGGGCTGGCGGCCGAGCCGCGGACCCTGGTGTTCTTCGAGGCGGGCCGCCGGGCCGGCGCCACGCTGGGCGAACTCGCTGCGGCCTTCGGGCCGGGCCGCCGGGCCGTGGTGTGCCGCGAGCTCAGCAAGACCCATGAGGAGATCCGCCGGGGGACGCTGGGCGAACTGGCCGAGTGGGCGGCCGGCGGCCTGCTGGGCGAGGTCACGCTGGTCGTCGCCGGGCGGGAGCAGGCCCCGGTCATGGACGCCGCCGCGGCCGCGGCGGAGGTGGCCGCGCGCGAGGCCGCCGGGACACCGCGCAAGGAGGCGATCGCCGCCGTCGCGGCCGAGTCGGGCCTCCCCCGGCGCGAGGTCTACAACGCCGTCGTGGCGGCGCGCCTGCCCTGACCGCGGGCTGCGGTGAGCGCCCGCGGGCCGCTGTCACGCTGAGGGCCGCGCCAGCCTCAGCGTCGAGACGCCCAGTCGGAAGGCCGCGCTGGCCGACTGGCTGTCCTCGATGCGCCAGTCCTGGTGGAAGAGGCCGCCGCTCTGGGCTATGTCGAACCACACCAGCCCGAGCGTCTTGTACTGGCGCATCCCGTCGAACAGGTTGCTGATCTTGGCGAACTGGACGCCGGCGGCCGGCCCGACCGCGGTCTCGGACAGCAGGATGGGCTTGTCGGTGAAGATCCGCACCTGGTCGATGGTGCGGCCGAAGACCCTGGTGAAGGTGTCGGAGGGACGGTAGTAGTAGCCGTCGATGCCGACCCAGGTGACGTAGCTCGCGTCCCGGCCACCAGTCCGAGATCGGCCCGGTGCCCGGCCCGGTCCTGGTTGATGGTCCACAGCCAGGTCACGTTGTCGGCGCCCTCGCTGCGGAACAGCGTCACGATATGCCGCCACGCGGCCACGAAGATCTGCGGCCGGACGTGCCCGTAGCCCCACGAGTACCAGGGGGCGTTCATCTCGTGCCCGAAGCCGATGACCACCGCGTGGCCGAAGTCCCGGACGCTGTCGGCATAGGTGCGCAGGTAGATGTCGTAGACGCCCGCTGGCGATCCCGGCACCGACGCGAAGGTGGGGTCGATCTGCACGTAGGGGATGGCGCCGTGGGCGTGGGCCTGCTCCGCGAACGACGTCTGCGAAGGGCTCCGCCCAGCCGCTGTAGTAGCCGACCAGGTTCGGCGGCTTGCCCGGCCGCACCTGGGCGAACTCGGCGACGGGCTGGTAGCCGGGCGGCGCCCCGGGCTCGTAGACGCCCAGGTAAGAGGCCGGGTTCGGCGGCAGCGGCGCGTGCGCGGCCGGCGGGCTGGGTCGGCAGGTAGCTGAAGCGGACCCCGAGGAGACGATGGCCGCCGCGGCGATGGCCACGGCGACCAGCAGCACCAGCCGGGAGACACGAGGCGGGACTTCATGCCGCCCTCCCCCCGGGAAGATGACGCGGCTCACAACCGCGAGGTTGAGCAGGCCGAAGAACAGCAGGACCGCGAACTGGGCCGAGTCCAGGGTAACCGTCCGCCAGATGGCCAGGGCCGCCCACAGCAGCGCCGTGCCGCCGCTCCACCCGGTGACCCAGAGCCGGAACCGCCGCAGCGCGCTGCCCGGCGTCCGGGTCGGATGCCAGCTCATCGTCTTGCCCCAGGCGCTGTCCCAGATGGCGAAGACGTGCGCCCAGCCCCGGGCGATGCCCAGCGGCCAGACCGACGGCCCGTAGCTGGCACCGGTGCCACAGCGGGTACAGGATGAACCCGGTGATCATGGCCGGGCACGAGGATGACGAAGTTCCGCAGCCGGACCTGGCCGGGCAGGAAGGCCAGCATGACGATCGGGATGAGCGGCCCGAAGAAGCACAGCAGGCCGGTGTAGGCGTAGTAGAAGAAGCCCGGAGATGTAGGTGAGCCGGGCCGGGATGGTCATCGGCACGGACCACAGCCGGCGGGAGAACACGACGCCGGCGTTCCCGGTGCACCACCGGTACTGCTGGCGCACGAACGCGTCGAGGTTGTCCGGGCAGATGCCGGTCGACAGCACGATCGGCAGGTAGACCATGGACCAGCCGGCCCGGCGCACGTCCAGCCCGGTGTGCACGTCCTCGGCGTAGGGGATGAGCGTCGGGCCGCCCTGCGGCTCCAGCGCGGCCCGCCGGTAGACCGCGGAGGTCCCGACGCAGATGGCCGCGCCGAACCGGTCCCGGGCCACCTGGACCGCCCGGTAGAACACCTCCTGGATCGCGCCCGCGGCGTTCTCGATCCAGGTCTGCGCCGGCGCTCTCCCGGAAGAACTGGGGCGTCTGGACGATCGCGATCGCCGGGTCGTCCATGTAGGGCAGCGTCTCGGCCAGGAAGTCGCGGCCGCGGCGCGAAGTCGGCGTCGAAGATGACCAGGAACTCGCCGCTGGTGCGCGCGAAGGCGTACCGCAGGTTGCCGCTCTTCTTGTAGGCGCGCAGATCGGGCCGGCGGACGTAGCAGAAGCCGAAGCGACTCCGCCACCGAGCGGGCCTCGTCGGACGGCCCGTCGTCGAGGACGTAGGCCTGGGCCGGCCCCGGGTAGGCCGGCGATGAGCTCGGCGACCGCGGTCCAGGTGTTGCGGAGCACCTCGATCGGCTCGCCGCAGATCGGCAGGTAGATGTCGACGCTCGGGTACGCGCGCCGGGTGCCAGGCCCGGACCCGCGCCTGGTGGGCGGCCAGGTCGAAGCCGCGGCCGGCGAAGTTCACCGGCAGGCTGATCACCTGGTAGATGACGTAGGTGGCGGTGAAGGCCATGAACGGCCACAGCGCCGGGCTGTGCGCCTCGAACCGGAGCTGGCTGATGATCAGGCAGGCCGCGCTGATGACCAGCCCGGTGGTCAGGTAGGGCAGGTTGCGGTCGATATAGGCGTACTTCTCGCTGTCGTCGGGCGGTGGGGCCAGTACCGGGGCGGCCTGGCGGCGCGGCCAGACCGCGGCGCCGGCCAGCTCCGGCGGGGGAGCGTCGGCCCACTCTGGCGGGCGGGTACTGGGCGGCTTCTGCCGGGTGCGTTGTGCGGTCATAACGCCGGTGCCTGGTATCTCTTGGCGCCGCGGCGGTACGCGGCGGACGATGCGGGGTCGCTGATCGTCCAGTCCTCGGTCTTGTCGACGTTGAACCAGACGAACCCCAGCAGCCCGTAGGCGCGGACGCCGGCGAACAGGTTGGCGATCTTCGCTGGCTTGCCGGCGGCGGGCGCCGCGCTGGTCTCGGAGATCAGTATCGGGTCGAGGGTCAGCGCGCGGACGGCCTTGATGGTCGGCCCGAACAGCGAGGCGAACGTCCAGGACGGCTTGAGGTAGTAGCCGTCGATCCCCACCCAGTTCACGTAGGAGCTGCCGGGCCACCAGCGGGCCGGGGACGGGATCCGTGGCGCTTCGCATCGATGACGTTGACCGTCCACAACCAGGTCACGTTGCGGGCGCCCTGCTGCCCGGAACACGGTGACGATATGCCGCCAGGCGGCCACGAACACCGCCGGGGACGTGTGCCGGTAAGCCCCAGGAGAACCAGTGGCCGTTCATCTCGTGGCCGAAGGACATGATGACCCGGCCGCCGAAGGCCTTCACCGCGGTGGCGTAGGAGCGCAGGTAAGGGTCGTACCGTCCCGCTGCGATCGCGGCGAGGCTGATGTCGGTGGGGTCCATCTGGACCAGCGGCACCGCGCCGTGCCTGGCCGCGGTCGCGGCGAACCGGCTCTGGAACGGCTCCGGCCATCCGCTGTAGTACACGACCAGCCTGGCCGGACCCCGGTGGCGGCGAGAAGGCCCTGACCCCGGCCTAGGTCTCGGGCGCCCCGGGCGTGTAAACCCCGAGGAACGGCCGGGGCTTGCCGGGGAGCGTCCGATGGCGGCGCCAGCAGAGATCGGCGGACGCGCCGCCGCCCGGCCGGCCGCTGACGCCGGCCACCCGGCCACGGCCGAGGCCACAGCGATGACCGCCGGCCGCGACTGACCACGATCCGCGCGGCGGCCAGCGGTCCGGCCGATCCTCCGCCGCCTGGCCTGGTCCTCATGGGGGGACCGTCTGGTACGTCTTGGCGCCCTGGCGGAACGCGGCGAAGGCCGCGGGGGCGCTGAGACGCCAGTCCTGGGTGCCCGTGGCGTCGAACCACACGAATCCCAGCAGCCCGTAGGCCTTAACGCCGGTGAACAGGTCAGAGATCTTCGCCGGCTGGCCCGCGGCGGGCGCCGCGCCGGTCTCGGAAATCAGGATCGGGGCGAGGGTCAGCGCGCGGATGGCCTTGATGGTCGGCCCGAACAGCGGAGGCGAACGTCCAGCAGGGCTTGAGGTAGTAGCCGTCGATCCCACCCAGTTCACATAGGAGTCGCCTGGCCACCACGGGCGCGGGGGACGGGATCCCGCGGGCCGGGTCGATGATGTTGACCGTCCACAGCCAGGTCACGTTGTCGGCGCCTTGCTGCCGGAACACGGTGACGATGTGCCGCCAGGCGCCCACGAACACCGCCGGGACACGTGTCCGTGGCCCCACGGGTACCAGTAGCCGTTCATCTCATGCCCGAAGCCGATGATGACAGCCTGGCCCGATCTCGCGCCGTAGCTGGCCACCGCGGTGGCGTAGGCCTTCAGGTAGGCGTCGTACACGCCATGGACAATCGCGGCGAACTGGACTCCGCGCGGTTCGATTTGGATAAACGGCACGGCGCCGTTTTCCTTTGCCTCGATGGCAAAGGTGGACTGGAACTTCTCGTACCAGCCGCTGTAGTACAGCGCGATGTTCGGGTGGACGCCAGTGTCGTCAGCGAAGGACACGACCGGGTCGTAGGTCCGGGGAACGCCCTTAGCGAAGGCGCCCAGGTAGGACGCCGGATGGGCGGGCAGGGTGACCACCACATGGCGGCTGCTGAACTCTCCGCTGGCCGGCGGCACGCCATGCGGGGCGGGGGTCTTGACGACGCCGTTCACGATGACCGCCGCCAAGGCGACCACACACGCGCCGATGAGGACCAGCCCGGCGCCACGCTTGATGATCCCGGCGCGGCGCCGGGTGGGGGTGGTCATGAGGCCTTCCTTCCCGGGAAGATCAGCCGGAGGACGGTCCACGCATTGAGCAGGCCGAACACCGCGACGATGGCAAATCTCAGCGATCCTGTCTGCTCGATGCGCCAGCCGGCCAGGGCGAGCCACACCAGCGCCAGCGTGCCGTTCCAAAGGGCGACTCCCCGCCAGAACCGCCGGGGGGTGTCGCCGGGCCCGCGCGTCGCCTGCCAGGACATTACCTTGCCCCGGGAAAAATCCCAGATGCCCAGGATCTGCGCCCAGCCGACCGCGAGCGACAGCGGCCAGACCCGCGGCGAATAGGGGATGTTGTGCCACAGCGGGTACAGCACGGTCCCGGTGATGATCGCCGGCACCAGCAGCAGCGCATTGCGCAGCTCGATCTCGCCCGGCAGGAAGGCAAGCAGCGTGATGGGGAAGAGCGGCAGGATCAGGGTCCGAAGGGCGGTGGTGAGGTTCCAGAGCCAGCCCGCGACATAGGGCAGCCGGGACCGCCATGGCATGGGCACCGACCACATGTGCCGGGTCCACAGCAGGGAACTCGCGCCGCAGCACCACCGGTACTGCTGGCGCATGAACGCATCAAGGTTGCCTGGGCAGATCCCGGCCGCGAGCGGCACGGGCACGTAGGCGAGCTGGTAGCCGTACCGGCGGGCGTCGAGGCCGGTGTGGGAGTCCTCGGCGTAGGGGATGACCGTGAATCCCCCGTTCGGCGCCAGCGCCGCGCGCCGGTACACGCAGTTGGACCCGACGCACAGCGCGGACCCGAACCGGTCGCGGGAGACCTGCACGGCCCGGTAGAAGACCTCCAGCGTGGCCCCGGCCGCGCGTTCCACCCAGGTCTGGCGTTCGCTGGTCCGGAAGAACTGCGGGGTCTGGACCAGGCCGATGCTGGGATCATCCAGGTAGGGAAGGGTTTCGGCGAGGAAATCCGGCCGCGGCCGGAAATCGGCGTCGAAAACGACGATCTGCTCGCCACTGGTGCGGGCGAAGGCGTAGTTGAGGTTCCCGGCCTTCTTGTACTCGTGCACCGGCCGCCGGATGTAGGTCAGGCCGAGCCACCGGGCGAGCCGCGCCGCATCGTCATCGTCCCCGTCGTCGAGCACGAACGCCTTCGCCCGGCCGGGGTAGGCGTTGACCAGCTCGCATACCCCCTGCCAGGTGTTGCGGAGCACCGGGATCGGCTCGGCGCAGATGGGCAGGTAGATGTCCACGTCGGGGTAGCGCTCCGGCCGCCAGGACGACACCAGTGCGTCATGGGCCGCGATGTCGAAGCTGCGGCCGGTGAAGTTCACCGGCAGGCTTACTAGCTGGTACACCAGGTAGATCAAGGTATAGGTGCCGAACAGGGCGACGGCGGCGGGCAGGATCGGCGCGTTGCGGATCTCCATCAGTACCTGCGCGAGCACGATGGACAGGGAGCTGATGAACAGGGCGATGGTGAGGAACGGGAGCGCCCGCCATGCGTACGATTCCCGTTCGGCATCGCCGGGCGCCCCCGGCAGGACGAGGCCCTTGTCGCGGTGACGGCCGGGAACCGTGAGCACGGTCATGAGGCCCCCGGCGCCTTGGTGCGTTTCCAGATCACGTACTGGCCGAAATAGGAGCCGGTGTTGTACTCAACCGACTTGACGAGCCGGTAGCGGCGGCTGCTCTCCATCGCCTGGGTGATCTCCCGGTCGAGCCCGGGCGTGGTGGTGGAGTTCAGGGCCACCAGCACGAAGAAGCCCTTGTCGATCATCCGGGTGTAGAGGTTGGGGCACGCCGGGGCTGCTGACCACGGACGGCCTGCCCGCGGTGCGGCCGTCGGGCAGCGTGATGGCCCATGTGCTTGACCAGCGCTGCCACGGCATGCGGTGCCCAGGTAGTAGCGTGCGGGGGACAGGGACTCGACCAGCAGCGGGCCCTTCGAGTGCTCGGCCAGCGGGCGAAAGGCAGAGACGAACGGCCGCGCGTCCCGGCCACCCGAACATCTGCCACGCCTGGGCGAACCCGATGGTCGGCGGGAGGGCCAGCGCCACCGCGGCGGCGGCCGTCGCGGCCGTGCGCACCAATGCCGGCATGCGAGCCGGTGAGTGCGACAGCGGCGTAACCGGCGGCGATGGCCGTGAACCAGGCACCGAAATCGGAGTGCTTGTCCAGCGAAGTGATGGTGTGGAGCCGGGCCTGCTCGAGCGGGACGAGCAGCAGCGCGACGGCCAGCACGGCGAGCAGCGCGCGCTGACGGCGGTTCCGCTCGCTCTTGACACAGACCACCAGTCCCACCAGAGCGACGAGCGCGACCGAGCCCGTCCACCGCCACGCGTCGCCCAGTACCTCGGCCGGTGGGTTGACGCCGCTCAGGCGGCTGAGCACGGTCTGGCTGACACCGTCCGGTCAGAACCCGCGCCCGGCGTAGGAAAGAAAAATGAGCGCCGAGATCACGTACGCCGCGAGCGAGGCGGCGCGCATCTTCGGCACCTTCGTGGACAGATCCTTCCCCGCCAGCAACACGATGGCCACCACCACCGGATCGAAAATGGCTGACGAGTACGTTGTCACGTTGGCCAGGATCAGCGCCGCAGCCGAGGCGACGATCCAGCGGGTAAAGTCCCGCACCTCCGTCGCTCGCACCGCGCACCAGGCCGAGAGAGCCACGAGGAACAGGGACATCGCGTCGAAGGTGGCGAATGCGCCGAGCTTCAGCGTCGGCCCCAGCAAGGCCCACAGGCGCGGCGAAGAACGCGGCCCGCTTCCCGAATAGCCGGGCTGGTGGTTGCCCACAGCAGCGCCGTGGCGCCGAGCATGAAGCACAGGGACAGGATCCGCGCGGCCGCCAGGCCGCCGAGGCTGTCCGCGATCGCCGCGATCGGCGGGTAGATCACCGGCGCGCCCGAGAAGTAGGTGGGGAACGGGGGGATCGGTGTGCCATGCAGCCAGTGCGCCCACTCCAAGTGCCCGGCCCACAGGTAGAGCGCTTCGTCGGTGAACGCGGAGTTGCTCCGTACCAGCCGCAGCGACAGCGCAGCCTGGATGGTCAGGATGGCCAAGAGCGACAGCACCGGCAGGTTGACCAGGTCCTGCAGGTTCCTGGTCATCTTCGGCCGCTGCCCTTCCTGCCTGTCCGGGGCGGGCGTGAGGCGGGGGGGCGGCCGTGGCCGGGGATGCCGCGTCCCGCGGCCGGTCCAGCACCGCGAGTTCGGCGGCGTGCGGCATGCGCTGGGCGGGCACGGCGCCGGCCGGGTCCGGTGGCGCGGCCGGAGGTTCCGGCTCTGGCGTCCGGGGCCTGACAACGGGGGGCGGCTGGGGTGGCGCGCTGGCTGTCGCGAGGCTCATCATCGCGGAGAGGGCCGCCCGCTGCGCCTCGGCGAAACCATCGGCGGGCGTCTTTGGCGGATGTGAACCGGACACGTACGCCGGGACACGGAACCCGCTGCTGGACTCCCCGTTGACGTGGCGGAGCTGCCCGTTCCCAGACTGCTCGTCGTGGTCGAGCCCGCTGGGGGGCCGCCACTTGCGCCGACGGGGTTCCCCGTGGAACTGCCCGTTGACGTGGTGGAGCTGCCCGTTCCCGGGCTGGCCGCCGTGGTGGAGCTGCCCGTTCCCGGGCTGGCCCTCAGCGGGCCGGGACCCGTTCCCAGATTGCTCGTCAGCGGGGCGGGACCCGTCCCCAGACTGGCCGCCAGCGGGGCGGGACTCATTCCCGGGCTGGCTGGTGACGGCCAGCGGGAGCGTTTCCGTGCTGGCCTGGCGGCGGCGGCGCCATTCGGCGACTATCGCGGGGCTGATCGGCGGCTGGCGGGGACTGGTCACCGGCTGGGCTCGTATCGCCAGATGACGTAGGTGCCCTGGCCGATGGGGGGGACTTCGGTGCCGTAGGGGACGACGGCGACGATGCGGTAGTGGTGGCTGGTGCGCAGGTCGTTGGTGATCTGGTGGTCCAGCGCGGTGGTGTCGGCGTAGTTGAGCGCGACGTAGGAGAAGTAGCCGCTGGGTGATGAAGCGCGGCGAAGACGCCGGCGTTGCCGGCGCCGGTGATGCCCTGGCCTGGACGGCGGGCCGCAGTGTTGGCGCCGGAGGGCAAGACGATGTTGCGGGTGGAGGACCAGCGCTGCCACTGGCTGCCGGAGGGCAGGTAGTACCGGGCGATGGAGGCGGTCTTCGACCAGCAGGCGGCCGTTGCCGTGGTTGGCGAGCGGGCGGAAGATGGCGATGAAGCTGGTGGCGTTGGGCCAGTCGGTGGAGAACTGCCAGGACTGGCTGGCGCCCAGCGACGGCGGGGAAGGCCAGCGCGACCACGCAGGCGCCGGTGGTCAGGGCCTGGGCGCGGCCGGCCGGGGCGGCGGCGATGAACCGGTCGATGGCGTAGCCGGCGGCGATGGCGGCGAACCAGGCGCCCAGGCCGACGTGCTTGTTCAGCGAGGCCGAGGGTGTGCAGGCGGGCCTGCTCCAGCGGCCCGGCCAGCCGCGGCGAGGGCCAGCACCGCCAGCAGCCAGGTCCGCGCCCACCCTCGCCGCCCGGCCCAGCTGATGATCACCCCGCAGATGGCCAGCAGCACGATCAGGCCGGTCCATGACCAGGCAGCGGCCAGCACCGACAGCGGGGACTCCGCGCCGCGCACCCGCGCCAGCGTGGTCAGCTCGACCCCGGTCAGGTAGTCCCGCCCGCCGACCAGCAGCCCCGCGGTCAGCAGGACGACCACCACGATCAGCAGCGTCGCGCCCCGCCGGGCGGCGACCCTGCCGCCCGGCCGGCCAGGCGGCCAGCAGCGCCAGCGCCAGCACGAACACATCGAACAGGGCCGAGGAGTACGCCACGGCGTTGGCCAGCGCCAGCGCGACCCCGGCCGCGACCATCCAGCCGGTCCGCCTCACCCCGGTCCCCGGCCCGGACCACGCACCAGGCGGCCAGCGCGACCAGCAACACCGACAGCGCGTCATAGGTGGCGAACGCCCCAGGTGCAGCACCGGCCCGGACACCGCGAACAGCGCGGCGGCGAAAAACGCCGCCCGCCGCCCGAACAGCCGCCCGGCCGTCCCCCACAGCAGCGCGGTCGCCCCCAGCATGAACACCAGCGACAGCACCCGCGCGCCGGCCAGCCCCCCCACGCTGTCGGCCAGCGCCCCCAGCGGCGGGTAGATCACCGGCGCGCCGGAAAAGTAGGTACGGGAACGGCGGGATCGGGGTGCCATGCAGCCAGTGCGCCCACTGCAGATGGCCCGCCCACAAGTACGTGCGCCTCATCCTGGAACGCCGTGTCGGCCCGCACCAGCCGCACCGACAGCGCCGCCTGCACCACAAGCACACCAGCAACGGCAAGGTGCTCCCGGCCGCCGGCCAGCCTCGGCCTGCGCCGCCGCGTTTCCGCCCGGCGCGACCCGCGCGGCCGGGCGGCCGCCGCGCCCTCAGCGCGGGCCCGGGGTCACCGGGGCGGGCGGCGTTCCCACTTCCGTCATGTCTGACCGGTCATGCCCCAGAGGGCATCATCGGCTGTGGCATCGGAGGCCCCCCAAATCCTGAGCTCACGCCGTCGTTGATTGGTGCTTATTCCATCGCGCAGGGCAAACCAGAAACAGCCACGCCGCTCCCCGTAGCCCACACACGCGGCAGCATCACGCGCCACCATCAATAACCCCGCGCAGGGGTACCTCACGACTAAGCTACAGTTCACCGCTACCCCAAGTGGGCGTTTTGCCCGATCCCAGCGGTCAATAACCCCACACCCAATACGTGCCGTCGGCCCAATCACCCAGCCCGCCCCCGCCCGTGGCCCGCGGGCACCAGGTGGCGTCCGGAACACATGGGGCGGATCCGCATAATCGTGACAGCGGATACGTTACGCTGGCGGTGTCGTGAAGGCGGGGACCGTCGACTACAACAAACCAGGACAATCTGGGCGCTGCGGCCCGCGCGGAGCAGCCGTCAATCAGCAGCAGCTTCTTGCAAGTTGATTAGTGGCGCGTTATGTGCTCCTCTGGCAGGGATTGCCGCGTCATGCACGGGGAGTTGTTGGCCGGTGGCAGAAGACACCCATGTCCCGCCCCTCCCCCGGCGTACGCCAGACGACCGGCGTCCTATGCCAGGGGGTAAACCGGGCTGGGGAGGCGGGCTTACCCAGCCGTTAGTGCTGCCCGACTCCGTGCAGCAGCGCATACGCGCGGCGCTCGACACCGACGAAGACGAGGATTCGCCGCCGGAGCACAGCGCGCCGCTGCAGCAGCAAGACGCGCCGCCGCAGGCGGCCGAGGCCGCCGGCCAACAGCGGGCATCCCTGCCCCGGCGGGTGCCGGGCGCGAACAACGGTCCTGCGCCGCCCGCGCACATAGCGCGGCCGGCCATGCTGCCCGCTTTAGTGCACCCCCGGCCGACGGAGCCAGTTCCGGCCGTCCCTGCGGCCACGCTTAGGCGCGATAGCAGCGGCGGCCGGGACCCCGGCGAACGCCGCGCCGATCCGCCGGCCAGGCGGCCCCGCCAAGGTCGCCGCCTGTCCGGAGGTCGTAACGCGTCCGGAGGCCGCCGCCGAGCCGGTGGTCGCCACCCAGCCGGAGGTTGCCACCCGTCCACAGCCGCCGCGCGGCCCGCGCCACCATCCGTCCAGCCCGCGCTCACCATCACCGCGCCCGCCGAGCCGCTGGTGCCCGCCCAGCGGCCCCCTGCGGAGCAGTTGCCGGACCGGCACGATCGCCGGGAGGCGGGCAACGCGGCCCGGCCGCCCGGCCCGCCGCGCACACCCATGACGCGGGTGGCCATGTGGGCGTACCTCGGGCAGGCGGAGGCCCCGACCGAGCCGTTCCCGGCCATCCCCGGGCCCAGGCCAGGTGGGGCGACGGAGAAGACCGAGGAACAGCCGGACCCTGCCACCCAGCCTGTGCCCGCCGCCGTCCCGGCCGCTGAGCCTCCGGTGGTTCCCGCCCAGCGGCCCCTGCGCGCCCAGCGATCCTCCGAGGCCCAGTGCGAGCAGGCCCGGCCGGCCGGATCAGCGGGACGAGAAGACAGTCGGCCCGGTGCAGGCGAGGCCAGGCCCCAGGCAGGCGACGGCCGGACCAGAGCGGGCAACCCCCAGCCCCAAGCAGGAGACCTCTCGCCTGGAACAGGCGACGGGCGACCTCGAGCAGGCGTTCGGCCAGGCGCGGAGCAGGCGACCCCCAGCCTCAAGCAGGAGACGGCCGGTCCCAAGCAGGAGACGGCCGGTGCGGAGCAGGCGACGGCCAACCCCAAGCAGGCGTTGGCCGGCGCGGAGCAGGCGACGGCCAGCCTCAAGCAGGAGACGGCCGGTCCCAAGCAGGAGTCGGTCGGCGCGGAGCAGGCGACGCCCAGCCGGGACGAGGTGCCGTCCCATCAGAAGAAAGGGCAGGTCGGCCTGGGCAAGCCGCAGCTCCATGGGACCAAAGGGCTGGCCCGGCGCCCGGGGGAGAGCCCGCCGTGGGCACCGGTGCCCCCGCCGGCGACGACGCCCTCGAAGTTCGGGCCCCCGAAATCGGTATCGGCGAAGCCGGTATCACCGCCGCTGGCGCCGCCCAAGCCAGCGCCGCCCAAGCCCGCGCAACAGCAGCGACAGTCGGCGCCACCGAAACCGGCGCCGCCACAGCCAGCACTCCCACAGCCGGCGCCGCAGCAGTCGGCACCGCCGAAGGCGCCGGCCGCTCCGCCGAAGGAACCAGTCACCCCGCCGGAGGCACCAGGCGCCCCGCCGGAGCCAGCGCGGCCGCCTGGGCGGGCCCGGCGGGGCCGCGGCGTCAAGGTCGCGGTGGCCCTAGCGCTGGTGCTCGCCCTGGCCGGATCGCTCATTTTCCTGGTCAAGCGGCCGGGCCGCACGGTGCAGGCCACTGCCCCAACGGCCAGCCCCAGCGCCAGCGCCGCGTCCGGCACGGCGGCGGAGGTCCGCGCCGCCGCCGCGGCCTGGGTCGCCAGCCAGGTCAGCCGGGCTATGCCGATCTCCTGCGATCCGGTGATGTGCCAGGCGCTGCAGGCGCATGGCGTTCCCGCTGCCGACCTGCTGGTGCTCAAGCCCGGCGGGGGTAAGCCGCTGCGCTCCCATGTCATCGTGGTGACGGCGGCGGTCACCAAGATGGTGGGGACGGAGTTCCTCACCGCTGACGCCCCGGCCAGCCTCGCCAGCTTCGGCTCCGGGAGCAGGCAGGTTTCCGTCCGGCTGATCTACCCCCAGGGAGCCGCCGCCTACGCCGCCGCGCTGCGCCAGGACATCGCGGAGCGGAAAGCGAGCGAGGGCACGCTGCTGGAGAACCCGCGGGTCACGGCGCCGCCGGCCGCCCGCCATCAGCTCCAGGGCGGCCAGGTCGATTCCCGGCTTCTGCTGACCCTGGCGCAGCTGGCGTCGCAGTGGCGGCTGTCCATCGTGGCGTTCGGTGACCGCGCCCCGGGTGCCAGCCCCGGCGTCCCCCTGCGTTCCGCCGATCTGGCGGTGACCGGTGACGCGGCCGGCCAGGCGCAGCAGATGTCCGCATTCGCGCACGGGCTGAAGGTCTTCTTCGCCAGTGCGCACATCCAGGCGGTGCGCCTGGCCAACGGCCAGGACGTGGTGCAGATCGAGTTCGCGGCACCAAGCCCATTCGGGCTGCTCAGCAGGTAACCGGCTGGCATCCCGAGCGGGCCCGGCGGCCCCGCGTCAGTGTCGTCGCTGAGCAGCTCGATCGCCACCAGGTTCCACTGGTCGTTGGTCGGGGCCGGTATCGCCCGCGTTCACCACCGTCCCGGCCGCGCCGGTGGTCTGGCTGGTGGTGGGGTGTACTGGCTCCAGTAGGTTTGACATCCGCCCCGTCCTGATGGACGGGGATTCCTGCTGCGGGCCGCGCTTACTGCGGTTCCCAGGTTTGCCCGCCGGGTTGTCTGGCCGGAAAACGCGGCCATCGCCTTGTCGAAATCCCGCAGCGCCTGCTGCTGCACCGACGACGAACCCCCGGCCAGCCACGGCTCAGCGGCCCGCGCCTGGGCCAGCTGCCGCTGACGCTCGAGGCTGCCCGGCGCGCGCCCCCGGCCGGGCCACCACCACGACTGCTGCTCCACAGCCAGGTTCCACACCAACCGGGCATCCTCACAATGACGCCACAGAACACCCACCTGCGTTGCCGCCGGGTACAGCCGGTTCCTGACCGCCACAGCCGCTGACCATACCCGTGGCCTACGACAGTCGGCGGCTACCCGCCGTGGCAGGCACGTGGTCTCCGCCCCCCACGCCCACCCGGTCTTCGCGACCAGTACCGGCGTGCCGCGCTCACCGCCGGACACATCACCCACCAGCGGGACGTGTTCACCAGAATCTGCCAGGACTTCGGCGCGACCCCGGTGGAGTACAACGGCGAAGACGACCACGTGCACCTGCTGGCCGGATACCCGCCGAAGGCACCCTTTACCGCGCCGGTAATGCGTTCGGGGCTGCGCGGTCTTGCGCCTAGGCTGGGGCCATGTCCGCGACCAGCCGTCACATCCTCGCCGCCCCGGCCTGGCCCTACGCCAACGGCCCCCGTCACATCGGCCACGTCTCCGGCTTCGCCCTGCCGTGCGACATGTTCAGCCGGTACCAGCGGATGGCGGGCAGCAAGGTGCTGATGGTCAGCGGGACCGACGAGCACGGCACGCCGATCCAGGTCCAGGCGGACAAGGAGGGCACCACGCCGCGCGAGCTGGTCAACCGGTACAACCGGGTGATCGGCGAGGACCTGTACGGCCTCGACATGTCCTACAACCTGTTCACCCGGACCACCACCCGCAACCACTACGCGGTCACCCAGGAGATCTTCCTCGGGCTCTACCAGAACGGCTACATCTTCCCGAAGACCACGCTGGGCGCGATCTCCCCGTCCACCGGGCGGACGCTGCCCGACCGCTACATCGAGGGAACCTGCCCGATCTGCGGGTACGAGCACGCGCGCGGCGACCAGTGCGACAACTGCGGCAACCAGCTCGACCCGGAGGACCTGATCAGCCCCCGGTCGAAGATCAACGGGGAGACCCCGGAGTTCCGGGAGACCGAACAGTTCTTCCTCGACCTGCCCGCGTTCACCGAGGTGCTGGGGAGCTGGCTGCAGAGCAAGAGCGGGCTGTGGCGGCCGAACGTGCTGAAGTTCTCGCTCAACCTGCTCGACGACCTGCACCCGCGGGCGATCACCCGGGACCTGGACTGGGGGGTGCCGGTGCCGCTGGACGGCTGGCGCGACCGCCCGGACAAGCGGATCTACGTGTGGTTCGACGCGGTCATCGGCTACCTGTCGGCGTCGATCGAGTGGGCGCGGCGCTCCGGCGACCCCGACGCCTGGCGCGCCTGGTGGCAGGACCCCGCCGCCGAGTCCTACTACTTCATGGGCAAGGACAACATCGTCTTCCACGCCGAGATCTGGCCCGCCATGCTGCTCGGCTACAACGGCCGGGGCAGCCGGGACGGCACGCCCGGCTCGCTGGGCGCGCTGAACCTGCCGACCGAGGTGGTCTCCAGCGAGTTCCTCACCATGGAGGGCCGCAAGTTCTCCTCCTCCCGCGCCGTCGTCATCTACGTGCGCGACTTCCTGGCCCGCTACGACGTGGACGCGCTGCGCTACTACGTGGCGGTGGCCGGGCCGGAGACGCAGGACACCGACTTCACCTGGAGCGAGTTCGTCCGCCGCAACAACGACGAGCTGGTCGCCACCTGGGGGAACCTGGTCAACCGGTCGGTGTCGTTCGCGGCCAAGAACATCGGCGAGATCCCCGCGCCGGGCGAGCTCACCGGCGCCGACCACGAGATACTCGAGCGTTCCCGCAGGTCGTTCGGCATCGTCGGGGGTGGCCTCGGAGCGCAGCCACTTCAAGGCCGCGATCACCGAGGCGATGCGGACCGTGGCCGAGGCGAACAAGTACATGTCGGACCAGGCGCCGTGGAAGCTGCGCGAGTCCGACCCGGAGCGGATGCGGACCGTCATGCACGTGGTGCTGCAGCTGGTGGACGACGCGAAGACCCTGCTCACCCCGTTCCTGCCGCGGTCGTCGGCGAAGGTGCACGCCATGCTGGGCGGGCAGGGCCGCGTGGTCGGGGACGCCGCGGATCGAGCAGGTGGACGAGGACGGCGGCCCCTCCTACCCGGTGATCACCGGCGACTACGACAGCCCCGCCCGGTGGGAGAGCGCGCCGGTCCGGCCCGGCGTCCCGCTGGCGCGGCCCGAGCCGCTGTTCGCCAAGCTCGACACGTCCGTCATCGACGAGGAACTGGCCCGGCTGGAGACGTCGTGACCGCTGGCCGCGAGGGCCCGGGCGGGGCGCCCGGCGCCGGCCGCCGTGCCGCCGCCGGAGCCGCTGCCCGCCGAGGCGCTGGACAGCCACTGCCACCTGGAGATGATCGAGCGCCCGGTGGGCGAGGTCATGGCGGAGGCCCGGGCGGCGGGCATCAGCCGGGTCGTCACGATCGGCACCGACCTGCCTCCTCGCACTGGGCGGCGGAGGCCGCGTACGGGCACGCCGGCGTCTACGCGGCGGTCGCGGTCCACCCCAACGAGACCGCTGGCCGCGGCGTCCTCGCCCGCGCAGCGAAGCGGGTGCTGGCCCAGATCGCGGAGCTGGCGCTGCTGGAACCGGTGCGGGCGATCGGCGAGACCGGGCTGGACTACTACCGGGACTACGCCAGCCCGGTGGTGCAGCGGGACTGGTTCCGCGCGCACATCGCGATCGCCAAGCAGGCCGGCAAGGCGCTGGTGATCCACGACCGGGACGCGCACGAGGACGTGCTGGACATCCTCGAGGACGAGGGCCCGCCGGAGAAGGTGATCTTCCACTGCTTCTCCGGGGACGCGGCGATGGCCAAGCGCTGCGCCGAGGCGGGCTACGTCATGAGCTTCGCCGGCAACATCACGTTCTCCAACGCGGGCGCGCTGCGGGAGGCGGCCGCGGCGGCGCCGCTGGAGCTGCTGCTGGTGGAGACCGACGCCCCGTTCCTCACCCCGGTGCCGAACCGGGGCAAGCCGAACTCGCCCGCGCTGGTGGCGCACACCGTGCGCGCGCTCGCCGAGCATCAAGCAGATCGGCGTCGCTGACATGTGCGCGCAGCTCACGGCGACCGGTGAGCGCATGTTCGGCGCCTGGTAGCCGGCGTTGCCTGCGGCTGGGCTGCTCGGGCCGGCCGAGATCCGCGAGATCGCGGGGCGGCTGGGGGTCGGCCGTCCAAGCGGCTGGGCCAGAACTTCGTGATCGACCCGGGCACGGTCCGGCGCATCGTGACGCTGGCGGAGCTGGATCCCGGTGACGTCGTGCTGGAGGTGGGCCCGGGGTTCGGCTCGCTCACCCTCGGGCCTGCTCGCCGCGGCCGGCCGGTGATCGCGGTGGAGGTGGACCCGGTGCTGGCGGCGGAACTGCCGCGCACCGTCGCCGCCCGGGCGCCGGACCTGGCGCCACGGCTGACGGTGGTGACCGCCGACGCGGCCAGGGTCACGCCCGCCGGCCTTCCGCCGCCCCCGGCGGCGAGCCGTCCGTGCTGGTCGCCAACCTCCCCTACAACGTGGCCGTGCCGGTGGTGCTGCACCTGCTCGCGGCCCTGCCGTCGCTGGAGCGCGGCCTGGTCATGGTGCAGGCGGAGGTGGCCGACCGGATGACCGCGCCGCCGGGCAGCCGCGTCTACGGCGTGCCGTCGGTCAAGCTCGCCTGGTTCGCGTCCGCGCGCCGGGCCGGGCCGGTGCCGCGCACGCGTGTTCTGGCCGGTGCCGAACGTGGACTCGGGGCTGGTCGCCTTCACCCGCCGCCCGCCGCCGGACCCGGAGGTGCCGCGGGAGGAGGTGTTCGCGGTGGTGGACGCGGCGTTCGCGCAGCGGCGCAAGACGCTGCGGGCGGCGCTGGCCCGCTGGGCGGGCGGCCCGGACGCGGCCGAGCGGATCCTGCGCGGCGCCGGGGTGGACCCGGGTGCGCGGGGCGAGTCGCTGACGGTGGCGGAGTTCACCCGGATCGCCCGGCAGGCGGGTGCGGTCCGCCCTGGCCAGCGCCCGCTGCCGCGGTGAGCTGGGCACAGCATGCTAATCGCGCCGGATCGGGCACACCGGCACGGGAACTGTCCTGTGGACAGACGGCCCGGCTCACAACCCGGCAAACATCGCAAACCCTCCTAAAGGTGGGCCGCACCTGCATTCGCTATGTAGCGGATCAATAACATTAAGTCTTGCTGGTCATTAGTTGACCGGTTTGTGTTGATTGGCAGACCGTTTTGTGCTCCTCTGTCTTGGAACGATCGCGCCGTCGCGCACGCAGCCAGGGGGGTTGGCGTGGCAGAGGACAAGGGCGGCCCCCTTCTTCCACGGCGTGTGCCGGGTACAAAACGGGGGCCAGGCGCCGGGCCGTTAACACGCCCGGTGCTGTCCGACTCTGACCTGCAGCGCATACGCGCGGCTCTCGACAGCGCGCAGGCCCAGCCGTCCGCACCCCCGGCCGAGCTGCCGGCACCCCTGCCCCAGCGGGTTCCTGATGCGGGCAACGGGAGCGAGCCGCCCGCACACACGACGCCGGAATTGCCGGCCGCCTTCCTGCCCACCCGGCCGAAAAAGGCTCGCAAGGAGTCACCTCCAGCCGTACCCCCACCCCGCCCGGGTGGGGTCACGGAGGAGACCGAGCGGCGGCCGGACGCCACCGCCCAGCCCGGGCCAGCCGCGGCCCCGTCGGCTGGCCCGCAGCTGGTTCCCGCTCAGCGAGCCCCAGCGGAAAAGCGGGAGGAGCGGCAAGATCAGCCGGGGGAAGAGAAGGCCAGCCCGGAGCGGGAGCCGGCCAGCCGGGAGAAGGCACCGGCCGTCCCGAAGGACGGGCAGGCCGGCCTGGAGAAGGCGCAGCTCCACGGGACGAGGGCGCTGCCCCGCCGCCCGAAGCCGGCCACCGCAACAGGCACCGCCGCCCCCGCCCAGGCCAGCGCCGCCGAAGTCGCGCCCCCCGACGGCACCGCCATCCCCACCGATATCAGCCGGTCCGCGGAAGCGGGGCCGCGGCCGCGCCATCATCACCGGCAGCGCGATCGCCACGCTGGTCCTCCTCTCGGCGGGATCGGCCCTGCTCCTGACCCGGCACGCAGGCACGGCGAGCGCCAGCCCCGACGCCAGCACGGCGAACCCCAGCCCCGGCGCCAGCACGAAGATGGCGGTCCGCGGCCGCGCCGCGGACTGGGTGGCCAACCAGGTCGGCCGGTCCGACCTGATCTCGTGCGATCAGGCCATGTGCCGGGCGCTCCGGGCTAGCGGCGTTCCTGCTGAAGACCTGGTGGTGCTCAAGCCTGGCCGGGTCGGCCCGCTCCACTCGGCCGTTGTCGTGGTGACCGCGGCGGTGAAGAGGATCGTGGGGAGCCAGCGCCTCGCCGCTGAAGTGCCGGCGGCCATCGCGAGCTTCGGCTCTGGGGCGGGCCGAATTGTCATCGGGATGGTCTTCCCGCGGGGAGCCGCCGCTTACGCCGCCGCTCTCCGCAACGAGATCACGGACCGGAAGACGGCCGGGAGCTCGCTGCTGCTGCTGGGCCCGATCACGGCATCGGCCGTGGCCCGCCAGGAGCTCCAGGGCGGACAGGTCGATTCCCGGCTCCTGCTGACGTTCGCGGAGCTGGCGGTTCAGTGGCCGGTCAGCATCGTGGCGTTCGGTGACCGTGCCCCGGGTGCCAGTGCCGGCATCCCGTTCCGTTCCGCTGACCTGGTAGTTACCGGCGCCAAGGCCGGTCTTGACCCGGCCGGTCAGGCGCGACAGATGTCTGATTTCGTGCACCAGCTGGGTGACTTCTTTCCCAGTGCGCGCATCGAGACGGTGCAGCTCGCCAGCGGCCGGCGCGTGGTGCAGATCGAGTTCCCCGCGCCGAGCCAGTTCGGATTGCTCCGCGCCCGGTGACGCTGACCAGCCCCACCGCTCGGGTAGCGTCACCGGATGTGGCAGGAGACAGCGAGTCCGACCATGCGCAATGGGTCGCTCACGGTGAACGGCTCGTTGACGAGAACCCTCATATCCGGGTGAGCCTTGCCGATGTCGAGTTGCCAGACGGCACTATGTTCACCCAGTACGTCTTCCGGCTGCGGCGCTGCGCCATAGTTCTCGTGCTGGACGAGCCGGGTTCACATGTCCTGCTCACGTGGCGACACCGTTTCATTATCGACAAATGGGTGTGGGAACTGCCCGGCGGATACATTGATGACGGTGAGGACGGTGCAGCAGCAGCCGTACGCGAGGCGGAGGAAGAAACTGGATGGCGCCCGCGCGAGGTCAGATTCGTGCTGTCCTACCAGCCGATGATCGGCAACGCGGACTTTTCGCAGGATTTCTACGTAGGCCGCGGCGCGGACCTTGTGCGGGAACCGGCAGCAGATGAGACCGCGGCGGTCCGCTGGGTTTCCCTCGATGAGGCGGCCGCCATGATCAGCAGCGGGGAAATTATCGGGGCGGGCACGATCATCGGCGTCCAGTACGCGCTGATGCTGCGGGCAGGCGCTCAGCCACCTATGCATTGAACGTCGTCATGGTCAATGGCTTCAAAGGCTACGCGCGTCACCGCCTGGCGCTTATCTCAACCAGAGCATTCTTAAGGGGCCGCCAGGGGAACAGGCCTCGGCTCGCCTCACCGAGATTTGGTGTCGGCAAGGGATATGTGTTGGGGTCAAAGATGACCGTCACCCCGCAATCGCGCAGAAAGGCAACGCTCCGCAGAAACGCTGGGTGCCTGGCTAGAGTCTGGTTCGGATTGGGAACCGCGATGATCGGCTGGCCTGCGGCCAGACCCTCGTTGAGAAGCCCAAGTGCCAGTGTGTCGCTGATCCCGTTAGCCCATTTATTGATCGTGTTGAATGTGGCCGGAGCGACGACAAAGGCATCAGGCGGGAACGGCAGGACGTCAGGTTCCTCCGGCTGTTTGTAGTCATCGCGCACCGGATGGCCCGTCATCTCGGCAAGCCGCGGCACGTCAAGGAACTTGGTCCCTGATGGGGTGGCGATCAGGCACACATCCCATCCCTGCTCCTGCGCCCAGGTCACGAATTCAGGTAGATCAGCGGCAGCACGCCCACCGCACGCGATGACATAAAGCACCCGCCGCTGGTCTGGATTTCCTGCGGTCAAGCCGCCACGCCCACTCGCGCGGCCATCTCCCGCAGTTCGGTGGGCACCTGCCTCTGGGCAAGCAACGCAGCTAGCAGCCCTCGTGCGACTCTGTTGTAGCGGACTTCCAGCGGCGCTAGCCGTTCCGCTTCCAGCAGCGTGTCACCTGCCGCGCCGTGATCACCCCGGCCTGCGTGGCTGCGCGCAATGTCGATAAGCAGTGTTGTCCGGCGTTCGACCAGACTGGCGGGCAGTCTGGCAACATCGACTCGTTCAGCCCGGCGCAGCGCTTCGTGGCCGTCGCCAAGCTCGGTGGCCACCTGCACGCCATGAATGGCAAGGTTGACCGGCCCAAACACCGCACACAACCCGGCGTAGTCGCCTGCCAGACTGCTGGCCGCGCTCTTGGCATGCCCCAAGAACTCCCAGGCCTGCGCGGCCTCATTCATCTGCGCTGCGGCAACCGCAGCAGTCAGTAGGAGTGCCCCAAAGGTCGCCAGCTCTTCTGGCCGTGTTCCTGCCCTCGGTGGGATCGCCTCCGCCCCCCGGGCTGCGGTATCCATCGCTTCCGCGTCACGACCTCCGGCCAGAAAAACGTTCGCCAGCCGCAACGTGGGCGCCCCGACAAGGAGGCTGTCCCCCGCTTGCTCGGCAAGGCGGAACGCCCGGTCAGCCGCGATCGCCGCCATCTCGAACGCCTCAAGTCGCTTCAGCAGCGACGACACCGTGTTGTGCGTATGGACCGCGGCCTTTAGCGCCGTCGGCATGTCTATGGCACTTTCCGTGGAGCCGAGGTGAGCGGCGGTCTCACGCAGCAATCCCGCCAGCAGATCCCCAAGTTCGGCATAGCGGGCAGACTGCCGGAGCCGCCAAGCCTGCATTACTTCCCGCTGCACTGCCTCAAGGTTTCGGATTTCACCCGGATCCTGCCCTCCGGCATGCAACGCTCTGCCGATCGCAGTCACTACCTCGGGCGCATATGGGCTCTGGGCACCTGAATCCGAAGTGTTCTCGCTGGATGTGCGCAGATCACCATGGAGCCCGAACGCCTTTGCGTACAGCAGCCGGTAGCGTTCGCTCATCCCGCTACCGCTCTCCCAGCGCCGGATGTATCGGACCAGGCACTCATGGTCTGGCAAGTCGCCCCTGCCGTCTTTGGCCGCGCTGGCCAGCCGCCTTGCCATCTCAGGCACGTCCCAGCTCCGCGCTTGACGCTGCTCGCGCAGCCAACCGCCATCGACCGTTGGCACCGTGGCACCCTTCGTGGTGACAATCCCGGACATCCGACTTGTCCGCGATTGTCATCCGCCGTTGTCCCTAACTGCCACTGTCGCACAGCCCACCCTCGGAACTGGACTGGCTTCACCCAGCGGAACCACAACACGGCCCGAGAGGAGAAGCAGTGATCCCCATAGCGGACGCGGGCGGCAGCCTGCCCATCCAGCGCAGCAGCCCTGTGCCTGCGAGATCACATCTGGCTGAATCTGCGTCAGCACGTCCCGCCTGTTGACCAACCTGGATGTTCGGTTTCGAGTTCGCTGACCCAGATTCCCGCTTCGATCCTTCGGTGCCGCACCCGGCCCGGGTGTACAGCTACTGGCTGGGTGGTAAGGACCATTACCCGGCCGATCGCCAGGCTGCTGAGCAGGTGATCCGCTGCCGCCCGCAGGTAGTGATGGGAGCTCGGGCGAACCGGTCGTTCCTGGCGCGGGTAGTGCGTTTCCTGGCCGCCGAGTGCGGTATTCGCCAGTTCCTCGATATCGGCATGGGCTTGCCAGCCCCTCACAGCACTCACGAGGTCGCCCAGGCGATCGCCCCTAATTGCCGCATCGTCTACGTCGACAGCGATCCGCTGGTCCTGGTGCATGCGCGTGCCCTGCTCACGGGCACTCGACAAGGCTCCTGTGATCACCTTGAGGCAGACCTTCGTGACGTTCCTACTATCCTCGCCGGGGCGGCAGAGACGCTGGATCTGTCGCAGCCCGTTGCTGTGCTCCTACTAGCAGTGCTGCATTTCATTACTGACACAGATGACCCGGTGGCGATCGTCGCTGCCCTGGCCCAGCAGCTGGCGCCAGGAAGCTATGTGGTGATCTCGCATCTGACCAGCGATTTTGCGCCCGGCCCCGTGTTGGCCGGTGTGAAGGCTTACAACAATCTGGTCCCCACCACCCTGATCCCGCGCACCCATTCTCAAGTCAGCGCCTTGTTTGCCGGGCTCCCGATGGTCCCACCAGGTGTGGTCCCACTTACCGAGTGGCGGCCCGTCCCCGCCGGGCAGTTCCCTGTGGCCGCCGACCTGTACGCAGGAATCGCCCACACAGCGATAAGTCGGCGAAGGATAACCACTTTAGTCATGATCACGATTCGGGGCATACGCCCATGCGGCTACCATCAGGGCATCGTGAGCCCTGTGACCACTGTGACCGTGCGTGTGCCGGCGAAGGTGAATCTCCAGCTCGCCGTGGGCCCGGTCCGGGCCGACGGCTACCACGACGTGGTAACGGTGTATCACGCGGTCTCCCTGTTCGACGAGGTGACCGTCGCCCCGGCGGAGCGCGACAGCGTGGCCGTCACCGGTGAGGGCGCCGACAGCGTGCCGGCGGATGGCGGCAACCTCGCCGTCCGCGCCGCCGAGGCGCTGGCCGCAGGCGGTCGGGCCCGGCGCCCGGGACGCCCCCGGGCTGGCGATCCGGATCACCAAGCGGATCCCGGTGGCGGCTGGCCTGGCCGGCGGCAGTGCCGACGCTGCGGCCACCCTGGTCGCCTGCAACGAGCTGTGGCGCACCGGGCTGAGCCAGCAAGAGCTGTGCTGAACTGGCGTCGGGCATCGGCAGCGATGTCGCGTTCGCCCTGCTGGGCGGGACAGCGATCGGGATCGGGCGGGGCGAGCAGGTCACCCCGGCGCTCACCTCCGGTACGTTCCACTGGGTCCTGGCGTTCGCCACCGGCGGGCTGTCCACGGCGGATGTGTACGCGGCCTGCGATCGCATCCGCGCCTCCCGGAAGCCGCCAGGGGCGAAGGAGCGCGAGCGTGGGGACCGCGGAGTGTCCCCGACCCTGCGCTGGACAACGCGCTCATGGTCGGCGCTGCGCTCAGGCGACCCGGCCGAACTCGGCCCGCTGCTGTCCAACGACCTGCAGCCGGCCGCGATCTCGCTCCGCCCGGAGCTGCGGCGGACGCTGGCGGCGGGCCGGGAACTCGGCGCCCTCGGCTGCCATGGTCTCGGGCTCCGGGCCGACCTGCGCCTTTCTGGCCAAGAACCGCCGCCACGCGCGGGACCTGGCGGCCGCGCTGGCCGGGGCCGGTGTCTGCCGGACCGTCGCCCAGGTCACCGGGCCCGCGCCCGGGCGCGACCATCGTGGCCACCCCGGCGGAGCAGGCGTGAACCTGGTCAACCTGGAGAAGGTGGTCAAGGGATACGGGCAGCGGCTGCTCCTGGACGGCGTATCGGCCGGGGTAGCGGCAGGTGAGCGCATAGGAGTGGTCGGGCGCAACGGAGTGGGCAAGAGCACCCTGCTGGCACTGCTGGCCGGGGTGGAGCAGCCCGACAGCGGCCGGGTCACCCACGCCCGGGACCTGCGGATCGGCCACCTGGCCCAGCAGGACCGGCTGGCCGGAACGGTGGGTGATCTGGTGACCGGCGGCCGCCCCGAGCACGTGTGGGCCGGGGACCCGCGCACCCGGTCCGCGGTGGCCGCCCTGCTGCCGGGCATCGACTTCGCCGCCCAGGCGGAGCGGCTGTCGGGTGGCGAATCGCGCCGGGTCGCGCTGGCCGCCCTGCTCCTGGGCGACCACGACCTGCTGCTGCTCGACGAGCCGACCAACCATCTCGATGTGGAGGCAGTCGACTGGCTGGCGCGCTTCCTGGCCGGGCTCGGGAAGGCGCTGGTGGTGGTCACCCACGATCGGTGGTTCCTGGACGCGGTCTGCGAGCGGACCTGGGAGATCGCCGACGGGCAGCTGCACGCCTACGACGGGGGCTACGCCGCCTACGTGCTGGCCAGGGCGGAGCGGGCGCGGATCGCCGACGCCGACGGAGCGCCAGCCGGCGGAACCTGCTGCGCAAGGAACTGGCCTGGCTGCGCCGCGGGCCGCCCGCCCGGACCAGCAAGCCGCGGTTCCGGATCGATGCGGCTAACGCGCTGATCGCCGACGAGCCCGCGCCGCGCAACGGGGTAGAGCTGGTCCGGCTCGCCACCGCCCGGCTGGGCAAGACGGTCATCGATGCCGAGGACCTGACGGTCCGCGCCGGTGAGCGGGTGCTGCTCGATGACGTGACCTGGCAGCTAGGGCCCGGCGATCGGGTTGGGCTAGTCGGGCCGAACGGGAGCGGGAAGACAACGCTGCTGCGGGTCCTTGCGGGACAGGACATGGGGGTGGACCGGCAGCCCGACCCAGCCGCCTCGGCAGCAGAAACGCCGAGGCGGCCGGGCCGCGCCGCCGAAGCGGGGCCGGGGCTGGACGGTCCAAGGGCGGGTCGTGCGCGGGAAGACCGTGCGGCTCGGGTATCTGGCGCAAGATGATGCCGGACTGAATCTGAGGATGTCAGCGCGAGAGGTCGTTGCCGAGGTGCGGGGGAATTTGTTGGCGAGCGAGGGGGAGGGGTCGGCGGGTCAGCTGCTCGAGATGCTGGGGCTGCGAGGGGATACGCAGTTCACGCCCGCAGGGGAGCTGTCGGGTGGGGAGCGGCGGCAGGGTGCAGGTGCTGCGGTTGCTGGTGGACGAGCCGAATGTGATGTTGCTGGATGAGCCGACTAATGATCTGGATGTTGAGACGCTGACCGAGGTTGAGGACCTGCTTGACGGGTGGCCGGGGTCGCTGGTGGTGGTCAGTCACGACCGGTATTTCCTGGAGCGGGTGACCGATCACGTGATCGCGCTGCTCGGGGACGGGAAGCTGTCGTATCTCGGCGGCGGGATCGAGGAGTACCTGGCCCGGCGGGCAGCCCAGGAGGAGGCGGCGTCTGGGCCTGGCCCGAGTGCACGGGTGGGGCCTGGGCTGGGGACGGCGGGGGTGCAGCGGGCGGCCAAGAAGGAGTTGCAGCGGCTGGAGCGGCAGATCGACCGGCTTGCTGCTCGCGAGGAGGAACTGACGGCTGAGCTCGCGGCCAATGCGAGCGATTACGAGAAGCTGATCGAGCTGGGCGCGGCAACTGCGCGCTATCCAGGAGGAGAAGGCCTCGCTGGAGGAGCGGTGGCTGGTGGTGGCCGAAACGTCAGCTGGATAACCGCAAGGACCCCCCGATGGTCGGTACCGGGAACCCGGATCACCCGTGACGCGCTGACCGTGGCGCTGCCACGGGAAACGAGGACGTGGTCCAGCCGCATGACCGGGGGGATCCACCGGCCGGCGGGCCAGGTGAAGCCCGGCCACGGGCGCCGCCGGGCGGCGTCGGCGCAGTCCAGGAAACCGGCTGCCAGCAGATCTCGGAACGGCAGGTGGTCCCGGCTGGCGTTGAAGTCCCCCGCGACTACTTGCTGCCCGTCGGTGTCGGCCAGCGTCGACCGGATGGCGGCCAGTTCCTGCTGCCACCGCCGCACGTTGCGGCGCATTGGGGCCTTCGGATGCACCCCGGTCACCGTCACCGGCCAGCCGTCCACTGGCTGGATGAGCGCACGGGGTGCCGCCGCCACCAGGCCCGGCACTGGTGGCAGGGGAGTCAAGGGCCAGCATGCCCAGAGCCCGGTCCCATCCGCCTCTGGGGCGCGGGTCGAGATGGCAATAAGGCAGCAGGGTGCCGATGCCGGCATCCGCCAGCCGGTGCACTATGCCCGGGGTCAGTTCCTGCACGACAAGCACGTCCACCTGGTGCCGCTCAAGTGCCCGCACGACTGCGGCCGGATCGGCCCGACCTCCCCGAACGTTCAGGCTGAGAACCCGCAGTGTCAGGGCACCCGGCGCGGGATCCGGCAGCTGTCGGGGCACCGGGGCGGTCTCCTTGCCAGTGCCGCTTGGCCGGGGGCAGCTGCCATGCCAGCAGGGTCATGGCCGGGATCGAGAGCAACAGCGCGAGCCACCAGGACGCGGCCGCTGCGACCGCCACCCCGGCGAACGCGATCAGCGTCGCCACCGGGGCCAGCGCCGCGAGCCTGGGATAGGGATCTGGGGGCTCGCCGCCGGCCGCCCGGGCCGCCAGCGGCGGAATGGCCACCGCGGTGAGGGCAACAGCGAGGACCCCGATCACACCTCGCCCTCCCTCGATCCGCCGCAACCGGTGATCAGGGTACGAGACGCTGGCGGCTGCCCAGGCCAACAGGCTAGGAGGGCCGCGGCCCCGGGGTGACCAGGCCGCTCTCGTAGGCGATGACGATCAGCTGGGCGCGGTCGCGGGCGTCCAGCTTCATCAGCAGCCGGGCGACGTGCGTCTTGGCAGTGGCCGGGCTCACGTAGAGGTGCTGGGCGATCTCGGCGTTCGACAGCCCCCGGGCGACGAGCGCGAGCACCTCCAGCTCGCGTTCGGTGAGCCCTTCCAGGGTGTGCCCGGCCGGCGGGACGGCCTGCGGGCGGCGCACGTACTCCTCGATCAGCTGGCGGGTCACGCTCGGCGAGAGCAGCGCCTCCCCGGCCGCCACGGTCGCGATGCCGGCCAGCAGGTCGGCCGGCGGGGTGTCCTTCAGCAGGAACCCGCTCGCGCTCGCCTTCAGCGCGCCGAACACGTACTCGTCCAGGTCGAACGTGGTCAGCATGAGCACCCGGATGGTGCCCGCGCCGTCTAGCGCCAGGATCTGACGGGTCGCCTCCAGCCTGTCCATGACCGGCATCCGGATGTCCATCAGGACGACGTCGGGGCGGGTGGTCTCGGCCAGCTCGACCGCCTAGGCGCCGTTGGACGCCTCCCCGACCACCTCCAGGCCGGGGTCGGAGTCGATCAGGACGCTGAAGCCCGCGCGGACCAGCGCCTGGTCATCGGCCACCAGCACCCGGATCACAGCTGGCCCTCCCCGGCCCCGGCGGACGCCGCGTAGGGCAGCCGGGCCGCCATCAAGCACCCTCATGCGTGGACTGCTGTCTTTAGGTCGGCAGCGGAATCGCGGGTTTTGACCGAGGCGGTGCGTATTGTCGGCCGCGTGGTCAAAGAAGTGCAGCTTTCAGCTCACAGGGTGTGCGGCCCGGGTTGTCACTTCGTATGGTGCCCGAAGTTCCGTCGCACTGTCCGCACCGGTCGGAGCGCGGCTCGCTGTGAAGAGCTGATCCGCGCGAGGGCCGACGGGCACGGCTGGCCGGTTGTGGCGCTGGAGATCATGCCTAATCAGGTGCACCTCTTCGCGAAGGTCCATCGATCCGTCTGTCCTCCCCGGGTCGCCAGCCAGGTCAAAGGGTTCACCTCGCTGGGGCTGCGGACCGGATTTCTGCACCTGCTGTCCCGCCTGTCGGCCCGATGGTCCCGGTCGTATTCCGCGGCAACGGCCGGTGCGGTGCCCGCGCAGGCCGTGTGCCAGTACACCGGCACGCAGCACGGCCGGCGGTGGCGGAAGGAACCGGCGTGGTGAGACACGCTTTCAAGTTCCGGGCCTATCCGACCCGCCCGCAAGAGCAACGGGTGGCGCGCCTGCTGGCTGATCACTGTGATCTGTACAACGCGGCGCTGGAGGAGCGCCGCGAGGCGTGGCGGATGCGCCGGGTCAGCATCAGTTACGGCATGCAGTCCGCTCAGCTGAAAGAGATCCGCCGGGCCGACCCACAGGGCCAGGGGCGGCACTCGTTCACCGCCCAGCAGCAGACCCTGCGTCGGCTCAACGCCGTGTTCGCCGCCTTTTATGCGCGCGCTCAGAAGGGAAAAGCGGGCTATCCGCGGTTCAAGCCCTACAACCGGTTCAGCCAGGCCGGGTTCGTCGCCGGCGACGGCGCGAAATGGACCCCGGCCGATGTCGGCGGGTGGGCGCGGGCGGCGTTCCAGGCCGTCGGATCGCTCAAAGTGCGCCAGCACCGGACAGTCCCCGGGACGGTCAAGTTCTTGCAGCTCAAACGGGAACACCGCCGCTGGTACGTCATCGTCATCGCCGAAACAGCCCCCTTGCTGCTTCCGGCTACCGGGCGGGCTGTCGGTGTCGATGTCGGGGTCGCCCGGTTCTTGACCACCTCCGACGGGCAGATCATCGCCAACCCGAAATTCCTGGCCGCCTCGGCCGAGACGATCGCCGACCTGCAGCGGCGCAAGGAACGCGCGCGCCCCAGCTCGGGGAACCGCAAGCGCAGGCGCCGCGCCCTGGCCAAGGAATGGCGCAAGGTACGCAACCGGCGCCGCGACTTCCACCACAAAACCGCCCGCGCCCTGGTGGACACCTACGACGCGATCGGCCTGGAAAGACTCAACATAGCCGGGATGACCCGCAGGCCCGCACCGAAGCCCGACCCGGGCAACTCGGGGGTCTTCTTGCCGAACATGGCCGCCGCGAAGGCCGGGCTCAGCAAAGCAATTCTTGATGCGGGCTGGGCACAGTTCGCGACCATCCTCACTGCCAAGGCTGAAAGCGCCGGGCGGCGAGCCGTGTTCGTGAACCCAGCCGGTACCAGTATCGAATGCCACCAGTGCGGGCGGGAATGCACCCGTCCGCGCCAGGACACTGTGATCTGCCCGACCCACGGCACGATCAATGCCGACCTCAATGGGGCACGCAACATCGCCACCAGGGCCGGGCTGGGCTCTGGTCAAGCCTTCGCGGCTTGAGAAGCGGTGCCTTCGGGCATCCGAGCAGTCACCCGGTAGCCGCCGCTCGGGTGGTGGCCGCGGTCCTCGACCAGGGCTTCCACCCCAACCGGAGCGCGCGCCAGCACCTGCGCATCGCCGCGCTCCAGGCGGGCATGCCGGCCGGGCGGGCCGACGAACTGCTGGCCTATTTCGGCCTCACCGAGGCGGCGGCGGCGGGTGGGCGGGTATTCGCTCGGCATGCGGCAGCGCCTGGCGCTGGCGACCGCGCTGATCGGGGACCCGGGCGTGCTGGTGCTGGACGAGCCGTTCAACGGGCTGGACCCGGAGGGGATCACCGCGTTGCGCGCGTTCCTGCGGCGGTTCGCCGACGGCGGCGGCACGGTCTTCCTGTCCAGCCACCTGCTCGGCGAGATCGAGCATGTCGCCGACAACTGCATCATCATCGACCGGGGCCGGCTGGTCGCCGCCGGGCCCATCGCCGACCTGCTCAACGGCCGGGCGGGCGACCTTGAGGGCGTCTTCGCGGCGCTCGTCCACGGCGCGCGGGATGGCTTCGCCGCCGGCGCCCCCGGATCCACCCAGCAGACCTTCGACAACCTGGAGGTGGCGTCATGATCACCCTCGCCCGCATCGAACTGCGCAAGCTCACCACGACCCCCGCCCTGTACGTGTCGGCCGGCATCGTCGCCCTGTTCACGGTGCTGTCGGTGGCCGCCGGGATCATGCTGGCCGGCGCAGCAGGGCACGCCCGCGCTCGGGTCGGAGCCCAATGTCACCAAGACGCTGTCGATCGCCGCCCTGAGCTCGATGGTCATGCTCGTGCTGGGCATACTGGCCACTGCCGGTGAGTTCCGCCACCGCACGATCATGTGGACCGTCCTGGCCGAGCGCCGCCGGGGCCGGGTGCTGGCCGCCAAGCTGGCGGTGCTCGGGGCCGTGGGGGCGGCGATGGGCGCGCTGGCCTTCGGCCTCGCGCTGGCCATCGCGGTGCCCTGGTACGCGGCCAGGGGAATCCACGTGCTGCCGGTGTCGATACCGGCTCTGTGGGCCGGCGCGACCGTGGCCGGTGCCTGCTACGGGCTGCTCGGCGTCGCTCTCGGGGCGTTGACCCGCAATACGATCGCGGCGGTGCTCGGCGGGCTGGCCTGGGTGCAGATCGTCGAGGTCGGGCTGCTGCAGCACTTCGTTCCTGCCCTGGCCAAGTGGCTGCCCACCGGCGCCGCCGTCGCGATCACCACGCCCGGCCAGACGCACGGGCTGCTGCCCTGGGGCGTGGCCACCGTGGTGCTCACGGGATGGGCGCTGGCGCTGGCGCTGGCCGCCACCCGGGTGAGCCTGCGCCGGGAACTGCGCTGAACGCCCGATCCGCTGAAGTGCCATTCGGGCCCGGACCGTGTGTGGTCCGGGCCCGGCTGGTGGGGCTAGTGCTCCACGTAGGCGGCGAGGTTGGCCAGGGAAGAGGCGAGCCCCGCGGCGTGGTCTTCCGCGGAGATGCCGTCCGGGACGTCCTCGGCGACGATGTCGACGCGCGTCCCGGCATCGACGGCGGTGACCTCCCAGGTCATGGTCATGGTGCCGGTGTAGGCGGGGTCATCGGAGATGAAGTCCACCGCCTGTATGACCCGCTCGCCGGGGACGATGTCAACGAAGCGAGCCTCGACGATGTCGGACTCCGCGGTCGCCTTGCCCGGTGCGCCAGATGCGTCGGCATAGGTCAGCACCATCCGGTACGAACCGCCCGGCCGGGCATCGAACCGCTCGAACCTGCCAGTCATCTCGCCGGGAGGAAGCCATGCCAGGAGCGCATCGGGATCGACGAGAGCGGCCCAGACGCGCGCGGGGGACGCGGCCATCACCCGCGACGCCCTGTCCGTGCGTGGCATGACGTGATCCTAACGCCAACGGACTTGGCTGGCCCCTACACCTCTCCTCGCGTGTCCCACGTGAGCCCGGGTTCGCCTGGCCGTTTTCATCTTGCGATCTCGCGGGCTCGGCGGACGTGGATGGCTTCGGTGAGCTGCCCGTCGTTCCAGCGGCAGCAGCGGGTATGTGCTAGGTCTTGAGCTGGTGCTATGCCTGTGGAGCCGGTGGGCAGGATGCGGCGTGCACGAATGCCTCTGCTGCTCCCTTTGCTCCGGGGATGGGTGATGGCTGCTGGCCCAGGACGTGCCACCCGTGGTCTTCCAGCGCGCGGGCGGCGGCGTTTGTGGCCGCTGTGACCTGGTGTGGCTGGTCGGCGAGCGCGGCGGCGTGCAGCTCGAAGGTCGGCTTGATCAGCGCGATGAGCTGGGTGGCTGGCGCCAGGAGGTGCCGGTCGATCTGGCCGATGGCGTCGGCGATGGCGAGGTAGGACAGGTCCATCGTGATCAGGTCCACCGGTTCGCTGATGAGGTGCGGGCCGAGCTGGGCCAGGTTGGTGCGCTCCATGTTGATGACCCGGGGGTCGGCGCGCAGCCACCCGCGGAGCTGGCCGGTGCCGGCGTCAACGGCGTAGACGCGGGCCGCCCCGGCGTCGAGCAGGGCCTGGGTGAAGCCGCCGGCCGCCGCGCCCAGGTCGAGTGCGACAGCGCCGGCCGTATCGACCCCGAAGGCGGTCAGGGCGCGGGCGAGTTTGATCGTCCCCCGCAGGGGGCGAGGATGGCGTATCTGGATGGCAGCGTCCGCCCGCACGCGGGTGCGCGGGCTGGCTGCGGGCAGGCCGTTGACCAGGACCTTGCCCTCGTTGATCAGCCGGGCGGGATCGTTCAGGCCGGGAAAGCGGCGCTGGAGCAAGGTGAGCAGCGCGACGAATGGGGTGCGGCTGGCAGGGGACATGGCGGGAGTACTCCTTGTGCTCGGACCGATGGGAGGACCGAGCGGTCAAGGAGGACCCCGGACAAGGCGATCGGGACAGCCGATGCGCCCGCGCACGCCAAAACGGCCGCTGCGGACGGCAGCGGCCTGGCAGTACGCAGAGATCTAGGGCTAACGGAATCGCATGATTGTCATGCTACCCGGCGCGGCCCGGCACGCTTCCAGCCCGCGAGACCTGGTAAGGCAGGCGGCGCTTGCCCAGGCGGAGAACTCCAAGATAAGGATGAAAAGGGCCCACTGGCCAGCGGCAACGATGATGGCATTACCAGGCTCTGGAACCTAGTACGGCAGTCTCCATTCGGTCCTTGACCTGCGATGGAGCGCGGTGAGGCTGCCGGTTCGACAAGGCGCAGCCGCCTGTCGATCATGCGTGTGTGACGGCAACAAAACCGAAGGCGGCTGCGGCTGCCAGGATAGGGGGCGCGCTGGCGGCCCGGAAGCGCAGTGAGTTGCTGGCGCTGCTGCGACCGTGTTTCGCCCGTGTGGGGCCGTGGCTGCAGGCTGGCAAGTATGTCGCGGCGGTGGCCAGTGGTACGCCCAAGCGGAATGGGTGGACGATTGCGCAGCAGGCGGGGGACCGGGTGCCGCAACGGACACAGCGGCTGCTGAACCGCGCGGCTTGGGATACCTTCGCGGCGATGGGGGTGGTGCGACGGTTCGCGGTGGCGGGGCTGGATGAAGCAGCCCGCCATGGAGGCAGGCAGCGTGGCCTGCGGGTTGCGGCAATCAATGAGACCAGCCAGGTCAAGCAGGGCAGTGCGACGGCGGGCGTGAAACGCCACTACCTGGGGTGTGTGGGCAAGGTCGCGAACGGGATCACCACGGTGCACCTGTCGTATGTGCGGGAGCGCACCGGGCATGCACTGATCGGCGCCCGGCCGTGGATCCCGGCCGAGCAGATCGACGACCCAGTGAGGTCGCTGGTCATGGGGCTGCCGCTGGACCTGGTGTTCCGCACCAAGGGCCAGCTTGCCATCGACATCTTCACCGAGGCGTTCAGCGATGGGATCAAGCTGGACTTCGCCTGCGGGGACGAGGTGTATGGCGCCTGCACCGAACTGCGCGAGTTCTTGGAAGAGCACGGCCAGGGCTATGTACTGCGGGTTCGGTCCACCTTCCGCCTCACGCTGGCCCGCGGGAGTCACCATGACGTGCCCGCAGGCGGCTGCCCGCCTGCTGGCCGGCTCTCGCGGCTGGGAGGTCCGCTCCGCTGGGGCCGGCTCCAAGGGCCAGCGCTGGTATGCGTGGGCGCTGCTGGCCACCGCCTCGCCGCGGCATCACTTGCTGATCCGCCGCCACCTGGGCAGCGGCGAACTGGCCTTTCACTACTGTTTCGTCCCTGAAGGCCAACGCATGAGCATGGCCCGGCTGATCCGGGCCGCTGGGCTCAGGTGGCCGGTGGAAGAAGATTTCGAATTTGGCAAGGACCGCTTCGGCCCCGGCCAGTCGCAGGTCCGTCTGTATACCGCGATCTCCCGCCACACGGTGCTGGTCATGGCCGCATTAGCGATCTGCACCGTCACCGCCGCCCTGCTGCGCCACCGCACTGATACCCAAGCGCCGCCGCCGGTGCACCCTGATCAGCCGCCGCCCGCTGACCTTGGAATGACCCCGCTGACCGTCCCCGAGACCGCTCGCCTGCTCCGCGAGGCAACAGCCACCCACCACCCGCCTGGCCACGCCGTGCACTGGCTGGACTGGCGGCGCCGCCACCAGGCCCGTGCCCGCTGGTACCACCAGCGCACCCGCCTTGCCCGCGACGCGGAAATTCCCCTGGTCAGCTAGCGAATGGCTGCCACATACCATATTGCCATGTATACGTATACGTGCAATAATGCCCTATGCCGAACAAGACGATCTACGTCTCCGATCGCGACCTGCCCCTGTTCGAGCAGGCACAGTCGCTGGCGGGCGGGAAGCTTTCCGCAGCCATCGCGCAGGCGCTCAAGGAGCATGTCCGGGCAGCCGAAGCGGCGAGGCTTCACCAGTACGACAGCCACACCGTAACCGTGGGCCCAGCCGGAAGCCGCCGCAAGAAGCGCTTCACGGCCGTCTGCCTGGCGCGCTGGCAGCAGCCAGCGGGCAAAGCGGGCTCGGTTGAAGACCTGGCGGCCTACTGGACGGTGGGCGAGCGGATAGCTGTCCACCGCCGAACCAGGCCTGGCCGGGGGAACCAGGGCGGCGGCACCTGGGCCGGGCCCGCAAACTCCATCGCCGAGGCCGAGGCCTGGGACGAGGAAAGCGACGCCGTTCTCGAGATCTACGACACCATCGACGAGTTCGCGGAGCACGTGCCACCCGAGTTCGCCAAGATCGTGGCCGATGCTATCGCCGCCACCGACATCGAAGAACTCGACATCTGACCGCGGCACCGGAGCGCTTGGTACCAGGTGACCGGGCCGCTCGCCGCTGCACCCTCGCCGCACTGTGGTGACCGTGAACGCGGCGGGCTGCCATCGCCAACAATGCCACGGCACCAGCCGGCACATGCACGATGGCGAGACGGCTACGCCCGTTCGAACTCAGCTAGCTCGACGCCCTTCACCGCAGGTCAAACCCCGAATGGAGACTGCCGTACTAGACGTCCGTTACGCCATCAAACGGATCTGTGGCATAAGTACATCCCCCAGTTGCGGTATCAAGCACTCTGCGCCCAAGGGGAGGCCCCATCAGTTCGCCCTGGAGGCGAACGGGAAGACGCTGCTGGTCACCAACACCGGTCCTGGGGAGGTGCAGGCGGTCAATGTGGCCCCAGCTGCCGTGAGGAAGGGTGGGTGTCACCCAGACTCGAGGACCAAGAGCGGAAGGGTATGAAGCACTCCGGCTGGTCACGGTATCGGCTGCCCGCCTTCCTGAAAGCGGATAAGACTCATGCACGACTCACCCGACACACGGGCGCTGGAAAGCGCTCCGGAAGTAACAGCACCCGATGGGTCCACGGTCCGGCCTCTGTGCCGGATCACCAGCCTTGGCAGCTTCGCGCACTTCCAGCTCGAAGCGGGCGAGATCTCTACTGCTGTCTCCCACCGAACGGTCCAGGAGGTCTGGTACATCATCGGTGGATCGGGATGCATGTGGCGGCAGCAGGGAGGCGATGAGCCGACCACTGTGGAACTGGCACCTGGGGTATGCCTGACCATCCCCCTCGGCACCACCTTCCAGTTCCGCGCCAGCGACGACACGGGGGAGCCACTGAGGATCGTCGCCGCCACGATGCCACCGTGGCCGTTGGACCGTGATGATGAGGCCCGGCCACAGCGAGGCCCGTGGACGCCCACGGTTCCCCACGCGTGAACCCGCCGGGGATGACCCGGCCTCCTCACGCGGCCGGTCAGGACGTTCTGTGCTGTTCGGCTGCCCTTTCCAGGTCGGCGGCTTCGGCCTCGGCGATGCGGGTTTCGGCCGCCACGTCAACCGACCGGGTGAAGGCGTAGTAGAGCAGCCCCGCTACCGGCAGCCCAACGAAGAACGAGATGTCGGCTCCGTTAAGTGCCTTGGCTGCGGGGCCCTCATAGAGGGTGCCAACGTTGAAGAACGGCACCATGGCGGCGAAGCCGATGAGATAGGCGAGGATGCCGCGCCATCCCCAGCGCCCATACATGCCGTGGGGGTTGAAGATCTCGGCGATCGCGTAGTGGCCCCGGCGGACGATGTAGTAGTCAACCAGGTTCACCGCGGTCCACGGCACGAACAGGTACAAGATCAGCAGCAGGAAGTTGCTGAAGTTGCCGAGGAAGTTCTGGGTCGCCGCGAGCGCGCCGATGAGCGAGAGCGCGGCGGTGAAGCCGACGGTGATGACCCGCGCGCTGAGCGTCGGCCGCACCCTCTTGAACGAGTCGATCGCGCTGATGAGCGTCAGCGATCCGCCGTACATGTTCAGCGCGGTGACTGAGACCAGACCGGCCGCGGCGAGGATCAGCACGATCGCCCCGAAACCGGTGAAGACGTGGTCGCCGACCCTGTCGAGCTCGGCGATGCCGGTGCCGTCGAAGCTCTTGCCCGCCCACGCGGCGAGGGTGGCACCCACGATCATCATCCAGGCGCCGCCGATCGCCGATCCCCAGTAGGTCCAGTAGAACGTCTTGCGCACCGTCACGTCCGGCGGCAGGTAGCGCGAGTAGTCGGAGACGTAGATCGCCCAGCTGATCTGGTAGCCGGCCACGACGCCGAACTGGCCGAGGAATGGGCTGGCCTGGAAGCTGCCGACGTCGAACGTGCCCGCGGGGTAGTGGATGAAGAACAGCGTGACCGTGAAGATGCCGAATATGACGATCATGAAGACGGTGAGCCACCGCTCGGCCCGGTGGATGAGGTCGTAGCCGACCAGCGCGATCACCAGGGCCACGGCGGTCAAGATGACCACCCAGAGCTTGACCGAACCGTGTGTTACGCGGCTCATCGACTCGCCGCCCAGGATGGTGTTGAAGACGTTGAAGCCCGCGTACTGCAGGTAGGCGAACAGCCAGACCAGCAGCGCCCCGACGTAGCCGAACTGCGGGCGCGACTGGATCATCTGCGGCAGCCCGAGCTGCGGGCCCTGCGCGGAGTGGAACGCCATGAACAGCGTCCCGACCAGCACACCGGCCACGATCGCCAGCACTGACCAGAACAGCGATCCACCCTCACTGATGCCAATCAGGCCGACTGCGAGCGTGGCGATCTGCGCATTCGACATGAACCACAGCGGGCCAAGATGCCAGATCTTGCCGTGCCGTTCGTTGAGCGGCACGTAGTCGATCGAGCGGACCTCAAGCCTGCCCGCCCGCTGCTGCGTATTTGTCATGAGAGCTCTCCGGCGTCATCCTGCGTGCCAGGAAGCTTTCTGCTTTGCGGCTCCCTAAACCCCTCTTCGACCTAGCGCCATAACCCCCGGCGGGTTAACGACCGTCCTCTGGCCACAGCCGGACGCTGTGCCCGGCCGCATCCACGATCAGCTGCGCGTCGAGGCTGGCCCGCGTCTCGGCGATGCCCGCGGCGGCCCATTCGCAGACGAACGACACCGGCCCTGCCGGTGGCAGCGGGCTCGCCCAGTAGCTCCAGTGCCGGTGACGCAGCCCACCACCAAACCCGCCCGGGTTCAGCGCCACGCCGGTGAACGCGGTGTCCGGGGCCAGCTCAGGACCGCGGCCAAAGTTGGCGCCCTTCCTGCCGTCAGCGAACTGCACGCCGACATGCACCGACTCCTGCGGTGCCATGCCCCCCTCGACCGGCGGCTGGGTGTGGTGGAAGCGGGCATCCAGCCAGAACTCGAACCCTGCCTGAAATGCCCACACCCCGATGACCGCCACCGCGACCTCCTCGGTCTGGGCCAGGACCAGCGGGCCGGTCGCGACGGCACTGGGAAACTCGTCCACCGGCTGATCCCAGGGGCCACCCCGCCGCCGCACATACAGATCTTGATGCGGCACATCGTCGAAGAACCTCATGAACCGACAGTGACAGCCCACCCAGCCAGCAGCAACGGCATTTCCAGCTGATATCCCCTGATAGCGTGCGGACGGAGCTGGGCTGAGCGTAGCCGAGGGAGGCGCAGGTGGCGTGGCGGCCGGTGCTGTATGTGATCGTGTCCGGCGCCGCGCCCGCGCGTGAGCTGCCCACGCTGATCTCCGCCCTGACCGGCGACTGGGACACGTGCGTGATCACGACCCCGGAGGGCGCACGGTTCTTCGACATCGCCCGGGTCACCGAGCTGACCGGCCATCCGGTCCGCACAAGCTTCAAAGATCCGGATGCGCCGGATGTCCTGCCGCCCGCCAGCGCGTTCGCCGCCGCGCCGGCCACCTTTAACACCATCAACAAGTGGGCGGCCGGGATCAGCGACACGCTGGCGCTGGGCCTGCTCAACGAGGCGATCGGCCTGGGTCTGCCGATCGTCACCGTGCCGTGGCCGAACGTGGCCCTGGCCCGCCATCCGGCGTTCGGGCGCAGCATCGCGACGCTGCGCGGCTGCGGGATCACGGTCATCTTCGATCCCGCGCACCTGCCCGATGATGAGAGCCCCGGCCAGGCCGAGTTCCCCTGGGGCGAACTGCGGGCCGAGCTCGCGCGCATGCGCACCGCGCTTGACGCTGGCAAGCAACCCCCAGCTTGAGAGGCTTCCGGCCCGGCCCAGGCTCACCCCCGGGATAATCCAGGCCGTGGCCGCCGACAGCAGATGCCTCACTTGCGCCAGCAACGCCGCCGTGGCGGATCTGCCGCCGCGAGACCGGGTGTATGTGGGCCCGGGGTGGCGGGTCGCCCATGCGTTCGGGACCTCGCTGCCGGGGTGGCTGGTTGTGGTGCCGCGGCGGCACGTGATCGCGCTGGATGAGCTGACGGCCGAAGAAGCCGCCGATCTGGGCCCGCTGCTGCGCGCCCTCACCGCGGCGATGCGGGCCGTGCTGGGGTGCAGCAAGACCTATGTCGCGCTCTTCGCCGAGGCAGAGGGCTTCGAGCATGTCCACTTCCATGTCGTGCCCAGGAGCCCGGACATGGACCCGGGACTGCGCGGCCCGCGGGTGTTCGGGCACCTGGGCGGCGATCCCGCCGGTCATGTGCCGGCCCAGGTGATGGACCAGTTGGCTGCCCGTATCGGCCAAGCCCTGCAGCTGGATACCTGACCGCCCTCGGCATGCCCGTTTGTTATGGCTCGATGACGCGATCGTGAACCCGTGCGGGCACTCCAATGCTGACCGCTCAGTCACAGGTAGCCGATGAGCTGACGGGTTAGCCTGCAGTCTGTGATCACCTGCGTCGTTGAATACGTGATCGATCCGGCCAAGATCGACGCCTTCGAGCGCTTTGCCCGGCGCTGGATGGAACTGGTCGATCTGCACGGCGGCACTCACCATGGCTACTTCCTGCCAGCAGAGGGCGCCAGCGACCAGGCACTCGCGCTATTCAGTTTCCCCAGCCTTGCCGCATACGAGCAGTACCGTGCCCTGTTCGGCACGGATCCCGAGTTCGCCGCGGCCGATCGGATAAGAGATGAAAGCGGGTGCGTACTCCGTTACCACCGGACCTTCATGCGCCCATTGCTTCCCAGGCAGCCGCAACAGGGGGCGACCTAATCCGCCTGCTCAACCGGGCCTGGAACACCTTGCCTGAGCCCGGCATCCAGGACCCGGCGCCGGCTCCCGGCCCGGCGCCGCTGGCCGGTGCCAGGCCGGCGAGGTGGGCTATGCCCCAGGCTGCGGCGGCGCAGGCGGCCAGTTCCACCACCACCTGACCGGGGCCGGCGTTCAGCCGCTCGTGATAGATGATCAGGCCGGCGAGTGACCCGGTGACCGGCTCGATGACCGCGAACGCGGGAAGGAAGGCCGCCAGCGCGGCGGCCCGGTAGCCGTTCTGCTGGATCGTGAAGGCCAGCAGGCCCACCACGATGAGCAGGTAGAGCCGGGCGTCGGCGAACGACGCCAGCAGGTGACCGGCGGCCAGCACCGCCACCGACTTGGTGAGCGCATCGGTCGCCCCGGCGGCCACTCCGCCGGCCACCCCGAACAGCAGGGCCCGGCGGGGGCCGGAGAACCGGCCAGCCACGACCGCGCACAGCCCGGTCAGGCCGGCCGCGGCGGCGACGGCCAGCCCGAGCGCTGCCGCGCTCCCGGTGCGCTGGCCGCCCGTGGGCTGGCCCACCGCGAGGAAGACGGCCAGGCCGCCGACGACCGCCAGCGCGGCCGCCCATTCGGCGCGGCTCAGCGGACGCCGCTCGCGCCGGGCGGCCAGCACCAGCGCGAACAGCAGGCCGCTGGCGAGCACCGGCTCGATCACGACCAGCCGGCCCAGGCCCAGCGCCGCGGCCTGCAGCGCGAAGCCGGCGATGACCGCGGCCAGGCCCGCCAGCCAGGCCGGTCGGCGGGCCAGCCGCGCCAGCACCGCCGGGTCGAACGCCCGGCCCGCCTTCAGCCGCGCGGCGGCTCCCTGCTGGGTCACCGCGGCGACCGCAAAGGCGGCGCTCCCGGCTACCGCCAGCAGCACAGCTAGCCACGGCCCCGCGCCGGTCACGGCCCAGCCGCCTCATGACACCGCGGCGGACGGCCCTCAACCAGCCGCTCAACGACCATCGCCCGACACCGACCTTCCCAGCAGCCTCTGCCCGCATATTCCCCCCAGGACCAGGCCAGGGCAAGGGCCGGTGCCGGCGAGCGCCTTGCCGGGCCGACGCGCTCATCCCGGATCCAGGGCCGCCAGCACTTCGCGGGCGGCGCGCTGGCCGGACTGAACCGCCCCGTCCATGTAGCCGCTCCAGTGCGTAGCCGTTTCCGTGCCCGCCCAGTGCAGTAGGCCCACCGGCCGGCGCAGGGCGGCCCCGAACTGCGTCCAGGTGCCCGGCGGGAAGTGCGCGCCGTAGCAGCCGCGGGTCCACTGGTCAGCGGTCCAGTCATGCTCGATGTAGTCGTCGGGCCGCATCGCGGCATGGCCGAAGTACCGGCCGAACGAGGCGAGCACCTCGGCGCGCCGCTGCCCCGGATCGGCCCGGGCAAGCCGCCGGGCCTCCGCGCCGGTGACGAACCCGAGCAGGATGCCGGGCGCGCCCGCCGGGGGCCCGGTGTCGAACGTGACCCGGGCTCCCGGCCCGTCCGAGGTCGCCTGGCCGTTGTACCCGGCCTTGCGCCAGAACGCCTCGCCATACACGGCCAGGCATTTGATCACCGAGCCCATCGGCGCGGCCTGGGTGAGCTGATCGCGGTCACCTGGCAGCGGCGGGTCGTAGCATATCCGCCCGGCCAGCGCGGGCGGCACTGCGACCACGGCCCGGCGCCCGGCGAGCACCACGCCCGCCGCGTGCACGGTGACCCGTGACGCCGCCTGCTCGATCCGCGTCACCGGGGCGCCCAGCCGCACGGTGCCCAGGCCGAGCTGCTCGGCCAGCCGGATCGCGATCAGTTGCGCGCCGCCGCCGAACCGGTCCTGCTGCGCGGCCCCCGACGTCTCGGTGAGCTGCCGGAACCCGCCCGCCGACCGCAGGTAGAACAGCACATGCAAGAGCGAGACCTCACCCGGCTCGCAGGCGAGCACCCCCTGGCTGAAAGCCTCGATCGCGAATCGCCCGAGCCGCGTCCGGACGCGCCGCCGGGCCCAGTCCGCCAGCGTCTGGGTATCGGCCGCAGCTGCCCCCGCACCCTGCCACGGCGCCTGCACCGGGACCCGCCGCGCCATCCGGTCAAGGGTGAGGATGGCCCGGCCCGCGTCGGCCAGCTGAACCGGGCCTGCGCGGGGGATCAGCCGGTAGCCGTAACGCCGGCCGCCGAGCTCCAGCAGCGTCAGCCCGCTGGTGAAGATGCGCTGCGTTGCCACGCCAAGCTCGGCGGCCAGCCCCAGGATGTGCCGCTGGGCGGGCCCAACGAACTGGCCGCCCACGTCGACGACATGCCCGTCGGCCAGACGGTGGTTCAGCACCCGCCCGCCAACCCGGTCCCGCGCCTCGATGACCAGCACGCTGGCCCCCGCCCGCTGCAGCTCCCAGGCGGCGGTCAGGCCGGCCAGGCCGGCGCCCACCACCACAACGTCGGCTTCGGCGTGACCGGCCATGGCCCGAGTCTCTACCAGCTGGCGCGCCGCGCGAAGTGCCCGGCCGTCGTTCCCGGGCGCGGCCCGGCAAGGGCGGGATGAGGTCGGGAGTGCGCACCATATGGCCGGGTACGGCTGGACGCCGAGGTCGACCAGGTCTGGATCGGCGGCGAGATCCGGGTCAGCCGGTGACCGGGTCGATCGGGGTGAGCGGGCCGAGCCGCTGTTCGATCGCCTCGGCGACGGCCAGGCAGCGAAGGTCGGTGTACTTCCAGCCCATGGCCTGGACGCCGACGGGCACGCCCTCGGCCATCCCGGCCGGCACCACCGCGGCCGGGCTGCCCAGCAGGTTGGCCGGCAGCACCGGGCGCATCAGCTCCAGCGTCGCGAACGCGCCGTCGAGGCTGGCGATGTCGAAGTCCAGTGGGAAGGCGGGCTGGGACCAGACCGGGCTGAGCAGCACCGGGTACTCCTGGTACCACAGGCTCCAGGCCCGGGCCAGCCCATCCCGGGCGGTGTGCGCCATCGCCCAGCCGGCCAGGTCGGATGCCGGGAGGTGCTCGATCGCGTAGCCGAGGAACTTGCGGCCGCCCGGGCCCATGAGCTGGTCCAGTTCCGGCTGGATGACCCGCAGGTCAGCGGCGAGGATCGTGGCCCACAGGTCAATCGCCTGCTCATAGCCGGGCGGCACGGCCTCGGTGACCTCGAATCCGTCGTCCGCGAGCGCGTCGGCGGCGCGGCGTACCGCCGCGGCCACCCCTGGGTGGGTGCTGCCGCCGGGCGGCTCGGCCAGCACGGCGACTTTCGGCCGTTCGTCGGCGGCCAGGTCGGTGAAGACCGCCGGGACGCTCAGCGGGTCGCGTGGATGCTGGCCCGCGATCGCGGTGAAGCCGGCCCGGACGTCGGCGATCCGGCGGGCCATGACACCTTCGACGGCCATCAGCTGGAAGGAGATACTCAGGTCCTCCGGGGGGATCACGGTCGCGGCCGGCACCGCCCCGGTAGAGGGCTTGATCAATGCGACGCCGCAGCAATGCGCCGGGTTGCGCAGTGATCCGCCGAGATCGTTGCCCAGGCCGAGCGGGCTCATCCCGGTCGCCAGGGCGGCGGCCTCGCCGCCGCTCGACCCGCCCGCCGTGCGCTGCGGGTCCCACGGGTTGCGGGTCAGGCCGTGCAGGGCCGAGTCGGTGTGGACCCGCAGGCCGAAGTCCGGCAGATTGGTGCGGCCGAAGGGGATCGCACCGGCCGCGCGCAGCCTCTCCACCTGCGGGGCGTCGATCGGGGCGACCGCCTCCGCCAGGGCCGGGACCGCCTGCGTGGTCGGGGTGCCCGCCACGTCGATGTTCTCCTTGACCGTGAACGGGACGCCGTGCAGCGGGCCGAGCCCGCTGCCGTCCGCCACCGCCCGGTCGGCCGCGTCGGCGGCCGCGAGGGCCTGATCAGGCAGGAGCCGGACGATCGCGTTGAGGTGAGGGTTGACCGCCTTGACCCGGTCCAGGTGCGCCTGCATGACCTCGCGGCTGCTGACCTCGCGATCGCGGATCATGGCCGCCAGCTCGACAGCGCTCTTGCGCCACAGTTCGCTCACGCCTCCCCCTCCCAGACCGGGATCGAGGCAACCGTATGACATCGGGTGAAACTCGGTAAAGACCGGCGATCCGGGTGTCAGGGCCGTCATGATCGTGTGCAAATTACCCGGTTCTGCGGGCGTGGGGTGAGCGGGGCGCGACGGCCGGTGCCGGCGGCTGCGCATGGCGATCGTTCTCTTGAGCTCGCTGGCCGGGATGCGAGATCGTCGCCGAATCCTCGAGCGGGGGGACCGATGGCACGGACGCCGTTGATGCGGGCTTTGCAGCGCCTTGCGTGGGAGCACCGGGCGGCGTCGCAGCTGGGGATCGGAGTTGAGGAGCTGCGGGAGCGCGGCGAGCTTCCGGGGGTGTCGCGGCGGGAGTTCCTCAAACGTGCCGGTGCAACCGGGGCGGCCGCGGCGGTGGCGGGGCCGCTGGCGTTGGCCCGGCCGGCGCGAGCGGCGGCCGCGCCGCGGATCGCCATCGTCGGCGGCGGCATCGCCGGGCTGGCGGCGGCGCTGACCCTGCAGGACAAGGGGTTCTACGCCGATGTGTATGAGTCGGCGGGCCGGGTGGGCGGGCGGATGCACTCGGACTGGCAGGAGTTCGGCCACAGCTTCTGGGCGAACGGGCAGCAGGCGGAGCTGTGCGGCGAGCTGATCGACTCCAACCAGAAGACGATCCTCCAGCTCGCGCGGCGGTTCAATCTGGCGACGGTCAACCTGGTCCAGGCACAGCCGAACGGGACGACGGACACCTACTGGATCTCTGGCGCTCAGTACCCGTACGCGCAGGCGAGCAGCGACTTCAAGCCGGTGCACAACACGCTGCAGGGGCAGATACAGGCGGCTGGGTTCCCGACGCAGTACAACAGCTCCACCCCGGCCGGTCAGATGTTCGACCAGATGACGGTGTACGACTGGATCACCAACTACGTCCCCGGCGGCCACGGCTCACAGCTGGGGACGCTGCTCAACGCCGCCTACAACGAGGAGTACGGCGCCGAGACGACCGGCCAGTCAGCGCTGAACCTGATCTACCTCCTCGGCTACAAGGCCGGCCCCGGCACCTGGTCGATCTACGGCGCCTCCGACGAGCGCTACCACATCGCCGGCGGCAACTCGAATCTGCCGGTCGCGATCGCCAACGCGCTCCCGGCCGCGAGCATCCACCTCGGCTCGGCGATGACCGCGATCGCCCTCAACAGCGACGGATCGATCAGCGTCTCGTTCGGCAAGGGCAAGGCGATCACGGCCGACCATGTGATCTTGTGCATGAGCTTCGCGGTGCTGCGCACGCTCAACTACAGCAAGGCCGGCTTCGACTCGCTGAAGCAGACGGCGATCACCCAGCTCGGCGCGGGCCGCAACGCCAAGCTGAACCTGCAGTTCAATTCGCGGCCGTGGAACGCCGCCGGCAGCACCGGCTCGCTCTACTCCGACCAGTCATTCCAGAGCGCCTGGGACGTCACCCGCGGCCAGGGCGGCACCACCGGAATCCTCGTCGAATACCCCGGCGCCAGCACCGCGCAGTCGATGGGCCAGTCCAGCCCCTACACCACCACGGCGACCAACCGGAAGGTCACGACCTTCGCGAACCAGTTCCTGTCCCAGCTCGAGCCGATCTTCCCCGGCATCACCGCCCAGTGGAACGGCAAAGCGATGCTCTCCACCCCCTTCACCGACCCGAACCTCCTCTGCTCCTACTCCTACTGGAAGCCCGGCCAGTACACCGGCTTCAGCGGCTACGAAGGCGTGCGCCAGGGCAACATCCACTTCGCCGGGGAACACTGCTCCACCAGCTTCCAGGGCTTCATGGAAGGGGGTGCCTCTGAAGGCGTCCGCGCCGCAAACGAAATCATCAGCGACCTCACGTAGCCCGAGCCCGCGCCCCACGCCAGCCGGAGTGCGCACTCGCCTGATAAAGGCCGGGATACCGCAAAGCACGGATGACGCTAGGGCAATGTGACGCCAAAACCACGCCGTAAGCGTTACTAGCGGGGCTAGAGTCTTGGCGCCAGCGTTCGCGAACATAGACCGTATCCATGCGCGCAATGTCTACAGACGGGCGCGGAGGCAGAGATAGCCCTGCAGTTGCTTCGTATTCTGTGGCGGCGCATCGGGGGTTGTGCGGAACGTACCGCCACCGCCCACCCTGGTGAGCATCGTAAAGGGCCAGCTCATCGGGGCCCCCGCAATTCTCCAGGGTGAGCAACCCAAGCCAACCGGAGGCGTCATGATCATCACGGAGCGCCGTCATGGCTAACGGGCCGGGCAAGGTACTGGCCGACGGAGAGGCCCAGGTTCAGCGCTACCTGCAGGCTGAAGGCTTCACCAAGGGCGAGATCGAGGAGACCCTCGATCTCGCCGCCGAGACAACGCCGGCGTATGTCATCGTGGGCACCCGGCCGGATGCCCTCTACTTCGAGTACGGCGACTACCGGATCGAAGAAGGGGGCGCGTACCTGGACCAGTACGGAGACTGGGACAGTGGCTGACATACCCAAGCGGGCACCGGCAGGCCCGGACCGCCGTGTTCTTAGTGAATGCATGCCTGCATTTTCACATTAGACGCCTATGGAATAGCCACGCCCAAACCGGCGGGAGGTGGACTTTATGAGCTACGCTTATGCCGGACACGGCCGGACACGGCCAGTCGGGACCGGATTCGTTGCACTGGCAGCGCTGGCCCCGGTGGCTGTTATCGCGCTGATCGTGGCTGGCCTGCTTTACTATTCGGGCTCATCGGCCAGGATCGCCAGCCAATATATGGCCGTTGCCGCCCCCGCCAGCCAGGCCCTCACCGCCGAGGTGGGCGGTTACACCCACAATCGGCGCCACCATCTCGCCGCGGCCAGGTTGGACCTGAGGAGAGAGGCGAAAACGGAGGCTTCGTTCGACACTCAGCTGGCCCTGATCACCTTCCCGGGCGCAGCGGGTACCGCGGCTGGTGTGCTCATCCAGGCCGACATGAAGCGGATCAAGCTGATCAGCCTGCAGGCGCAGTCAACCTCGCTCAGGCAGCTGCGGTCCTTCGGCGGCGCTGACCAGGCCGCCACCGCCGCCGTCGAGGTTCAGGTGGGACGCATCCGCCAGGCCCTGGGCTTGCCCCCCTCCAGCGGAGGAGGTTTCTGATGCCATCACCGGCTCGGAGTGGACAGCCTCTCTCTATCTAGGTAGAGTTCGCTGCCGTGACGGAACGTACCAGGTTCTCGGTGCAGACTCTGTCGGTTCTTGCGGCGCTGTGTGCGGAACCGGCCGGGTGGCGGCATGGCTATGCGATCGCGAAAGACACCGGGCTGAAGTCGGGCAGCCTGTACCCGATCTTGATCCGGCTGGCTGATCGAGGCCTGGTCGAGGCGCGGTGGGAGGAAGAGCAGCCGGCCGGGCGGCCGCGCCGACACCTGTACCGGCTGACCGCTGGCGGCCTGGCCGCGGCGAAGGCGGCGCTGGCCGAACGGGACCGGCTGCAGCACCGCCGCACGGCCGCAGTGGGCCGGGCGGGCAGGCGCCGGGTGGCGGGGGAGGGGGTGTGATGGACCGGATCACGCGGGTGCTGGCCGGGCTACTGGGGCGCTCGGCCGGGCTGCTTCCGGCGGCCCGCCGCGAATGGGCACAGGCCGCGCTGGCCGAGGCGGGCGAGGTTCCGGCCGGGGCGGGACGGGCGGCCTGGCTGTGTGGCGGACTGTGGCTGGTGGCGAGGGAGGCTGTGATGAGCGGGGTCATACGGGTGCTGGCGTTCGCCGCCGGGGCGGTGGGACTGGTGTGGATCGGCTGGCCGGGCGCGTCATCGAACTCGGCCACACCGCTTAACCGGGTGTATGTGACCGGTACCGTGGTGGCGCTGGCCGTGCTGCCGTGGGTGGTCCGCCGGTATTTCGGGCCGGTGCGCCGCGGCTGGGCACCGCGCGCGGCGCGGGCGGGCGGTTACGCGCTGGTGCTCGTACTGATCGCCGCCAAGGCGGTGAAGGACCGGGACGGCAGCCGGCTCGGCGCCTACTTCGTGGTCGTTCCCGGCATCTGGGTCCTTGAGATCGTCCTGCTGCTGGTCATCGTCGGCTATGTGGCCGGGCTGTTCATCCTGACCTCGGAGCGTCTCCGCCTCACCCGCTGGGGCCTGCCGGCCGCCATCGGGTTGGGTGCGGTCACCGCCGGTGTGCTGTACCCACTCGCGCCCTTCGGCGTGAAGGTAGACCCCAACAGCCCGTCGCTGGCGTGGTGGGGGGTGGCCGCCCTGGCGCTGCCCGTGGCGGTCGGCTTGCTGGCGGGGCGGTTGGCCACCCGGGACGTGCGGCCACGCGCCCTGAACCCTGCCCAGCAGGCCTGCCTGGCCGCGAGTTGCGCCATGGCGACGGCTGCCCTGCTGGTGGCGGTGCTCACCGCGGTCACGATCGCGCTGTTCCCGCACCGGGTGCCACTCGAGGGCACCCCGGCGGCTGGCGGCGGGCCCGACGCCGGGTACATCGCCGGGGGCGGGTGCGAAACCTGCGACCCGAACAACACCGTGATCCCGCCGGGCCTGCGGCACGAGTACTGGGTGGAAATCAGCGTCGGCCAAGCGGGCCAGACGCCTCTTGCCTTCCTCCTGCTCGCACCGTTCCTCGGCGCCGGACTCGGTGCCCTCGGCGGGGGACTGGCCAGCAGATCGCCCGGCACCAGGGGCCGTGGCGGCGGCCCAATCGCCGCCTCACCGCCTGCGCCGTCTCAGCCACCCGTGGGCCGGGCCTCTGACGCCGACCGTGAGCAGGTGATCGGTGTGCTCAAGGCCGCGTTCGTCCAGGGACAGGCTGACCAAGGACGAGCTTGATGCGCCGAGCCGGCCATGCACTCACCGCCCCGACCCACGCCGATCTGGCCGCGCTGACCACCGACCTCTACCCGCACCCCCATCCCGGCTGACCCAGCCATGAGCCGCCTGCCGCCGCGCCACCGGCCGACGGCGCCCACCCTGACCAGACGGCAGCGCGAGGTGGCGGCACTCGTCACCGAAGGGCTGACGAACAGGGAAATCGGACAGCGACTGGGCATCGACGAGCGCTCCGCCGAAGGGCACGTTGAGCGCATCCGCATCCGGCTCGGATTCCGCTCCCGGACACAGATCGCGGCCTGGTGGGTGGCGACAGGCACCTGAGTCCGCGGCGACCCACAGATGCCCATCCGCGAGGGCGTGATCGGCAACGGCCCGCCCCCGGCGCCAGCATCAGCAGGCCGCAGACGGGCACGTCGGCGCGATGCGGCAGGGTTGGCACTGCCGGGCTCGCTTAGGGCTCATTCATCCCTGCTGGGCTTCTGGCTTGCGGCCCCAGGCCAGGAAGATCAGGTGGGGCACCACCAGAGTTCGGGGGTCATCGAGGTGCGCCCGGACCGCGCCGTCCAGCGCGTCGAGTTCCTCCTGGTCGGCCAGGCCCAGGCTGACGATGGCCGGGTGCAGGCTGCGTACCAGGTCAGGGCCGATTGTCCGGCGGGAGTCACCGGGCTGGCACACTCTTGCCCGCGCCTCAACGCCGATGTCGTGCAGCCCGGCCTGCCGGTACAGTTCGGGCAGGCGGCGGCCGATGAGGAGGTCGGCGCCGTTCCGGCTGAAGGCGGCGCGGAACAGCTCCCACATCCGGGTATAGGCCGGGTGGGCCGGGTAGCACAGCGCGTGCTCCACGTCCGGTTCCAGGCTGGCGACCCAGCCGCCGGGCTTGGCCAGCCGCACCATCTCGGCGAGCATTTCGGCCGGTTCGGGCACGTTCACCAGCAGGGTGCGGGCGTGCACCAGGTCGAATGATCCGGGCGGCAGGCCGGTGCGCCGGGCATCAGCAGCCACGATCTGCACGCTGGCAAGTCCGGGCTGTGCGGCGAACTCCCTGGCCATGGCGACGTGGGCCGGGTCGGCGTCCAGCCCGACCACGCGCCCGCCGGGTGCAACCCGCTCGGCGAGCAGGTCAAGGATTCCGCGCGGACCGCAGCCGAGATCAATCGCGTCCTGGCCTGGCCCAAGGCCAACCCGGTCGAGCAGTGCGGCGCTGTCGGGCCGCAGTTCCCTGGACTGGCGCTGCAGCCGCGCGCTTTCGCCCGGGTCGCGGCCCAGTGCATAGACATCGGTGGCGGACGGCTCCGCCGTGGCGGTCGTTTCTCTCTGCATGTCACCGTGCTCCTTTGTCAGTTCCGGGAATAGGTGCGTAGTGGCCGGCAAGCCACGAGCTCACCGCGGTCATAAACAGCGCCCGCTGGAGTGCGGGACGGGGCGCCGGCTTCGGCCCGTTCCGGGCATGCCCCCGCGTTTGCCCGTTCTGCCCGATCCCGTTCATGACCGGAACCGGAATCTCGGGCCGGCTGCGCCCGGGGCTCCCGGGCACCGGGCCGGCCGTCACACTCGCGACCTCACCGCACCTGGGACAGGCCCCCACGCCACCATCGAACGAGAAGAGGCAACCGCAAAAACACGCGACGTCAGTCATCATCGACACCTTCTTTCTCTGCGCCCGCTGCCGTGCGGCCGGGCCGGCCGGTGACGGCAGCGGAACCGGCGCACTCTCCGGTGCTACAGGGCGGGCACCCTGCGTCCTGATACAGCAGCGTCGGCATTGGCTGCTCCTATCTGTGGGGTGCGCGCCTCGCCCGACTATCCCCGCACGCCATGTGACTCAGCGTGTGAGATTTCGGAGCGGACGGCGCCGCATGCGGCCCTGGCAGTCACACGCGGGTTCACACGGCCAGGGAGCATCGTCGGCGGCACGGGTATCAGTGATGAAGGGAGAACCAAGATGCCGCTGGTCACGGTGAAGGTGATCGAGGGAGTCTTCACTCAGGAGCAGAAGCAGGAGATGATCCATAGGATCACCGACACGATGGTCGAAATCGAGGGCGAGAACCTCCGGCCGGTCACCTGGGTCCTCGTCGAGGAGGTTCACAGCGGTGACTGGGGTATCGCGGGCAGCGGTCTCACGACGGCCGATGTGCACGCCTTGCAGGCGCAGCCGGCTGCGGCCACAGCGGGCTGAGCCCCGCGTCCGGTGACCCTACGGATACGGCTGCTCGGGCGTCCGCGCATTGAAGACGGGACCGGGCAGCCGTGTCGGCCTGCGCGCGGGCAGAAATCCTGGGCGCTGCTGGCCCGGGTTGTCCTAGCCGACCGGCCGCTGACCAGGGGAGAGCTTGCGGCGGAGCTGTTCGGCGAGGCAGATGACCCGCTGGGGGCGCTGCGGTGGTCGCTGGCCGATCTGCGGCGTTGCTGCCAGAACCCGCAGCTGTTCCGGGGCGATCCGGTCCGTCTGGCCGACGGGTCCCTGTGGGTTGATGTCCGGGCGCTGTGGGACGGTTCCCTGCCCGCCGCCGAGATCGGCGGGATGTTGCTGGAGGGTGTGGAGCCGCGGAACTGCCCGGCGTTCGACGTCTGGCTCATGCTGGCCCGCGGCAGATGCGCGGCCCGGTCGATGGAGGAGCTTCGCCAGGCGGCGCTGGGCCAGCTGAGCGCGGGTGACGCCGAGGCGGCCATCGAACCGGCCGGGCGCGCCGTAGCGCTGGATCCGCTCGACGACGGTGCGCAGGAGTTGTTCCTGCGCACGCTGGTCGCGGCCGGGCATCCCGCCCGGGCCGCCGTGCATCTGTCCTGGTGCGAGGCGCTTTTTGCCCGGGAGGGCCTGGCCTGCTCCCCGGCTCTGCGATCCGCGGCGCTGGCATCTGCTACGGCTTCGCCGGTGGGGCTGCGGGCCGGCGTGGTCGCCAGGTCGCTGCTGCGAGCCGGGAAAGCAGCCCTCGACGCGGGCTCAGCCGACGCCGGCGTCGAGACGCTGCGGCGCGCGGCCGAGGAAGCCGGGCGCGCCAGGGATCCGCTGGTGCTCGCGGATGTGCTGGCGGCCCTGGGGTCCGCCCTGGTGCACGCCGTGCGCGGCTTCGACGGCGAAGGGGCCGTGGTGCTGAACCGTGCGCTCGCGGCCGCCAGGTCCGCAGGCAGCCAGCGGCTCACCGCCGAGATCTTGCGGGAGCTGGCATTCGTTGATGTGCAAGCCGGACGGCACGCATCGGCGGCACGCGCGCTGCGCGAAGCATCAGCGCAGGCCGAGGCGACTGGCGATCCGGCGCTCACCGCCCGGGTACTGGCGATCCGCGGCATGAACGAGGCGGACCAGGGCCATCACGACACCGCGGTGAGGCTGCTGGCCCACTCCGCGCAGACCGCGGCATCGGCGGGCAGCCCGCGGCAGGAGGCCTGGTCGGCGGGCGTTATGGCACGCTCGCTGCTGCTCGCGGGAAAGGTGGACGAGGCCCGGGTGGCAGCCGAGCGCAGCATCAATATCTGCGACCGGGAACGCTGGAATGCGTTCGTGCCCTGGCCACAGGCATTTCGGGCGCATTGCCTGGCCGCGGCCGGGCGCTGCGACGAGGCACGCGACGACGCGGAGAATGCTTTCGCGCTGGCCTGCCAGCTGGGCGACCCCTGCTGGGAGGGGATGGCCGGGCGGGCCCTGGCGCTGCTGGCCCTGCATGCAGGCGACCCCGCGGCGGCCGGCCAATGGATCACCGACGCCCGGCGCCGCTGCGACCGGCTGCCCGACCGCTACGTCTGGGTATCCGGATTCGTGGCGCTCGGGCAACTGGAGATCGCGGCACGCCAGCGGCCCGAGCTGATCACGCCGCTAGCGCGCCGCCTCTACCAGGATGCGCTGCGGATGGACCTGCCCGAGTTCACCGCATGGGCGGTGATCTACCAGGCCGAAGCAGGTGACCTTGCGCACCTCCCACTGGCCCGCACCCTCGCCGCCAGCATCGTCAACCCGGAACTCCATGCCCGGGCCGCCGCGCTCGAAGACCTGCGCACCTGACCTCGCCCCGGCGCCGGAAGATATCCATCGCGATGGCCTGCCAGGGGACAGTCGAGACGAGCGAGTTACCGGCGGTATTCAGATCCGCCTGTTATGGGCGGCCTCGACCTAGGGCGTGTCCCGTGGATCTCCAGCCTGCTGCGCGCCCGCCGGACGGGCGTCCCGCGGCGTTGTCGTCGTCGCCGATAGCTCCACTACCGTCTCCTCCTCCGCCTTGCGGTCCATCCCGCCGGCGAACGCTCGCGACGGCATAGATCCACGGGACACGCCCTAGAAGAGCCCAGCCTTTCGAACCGCCCAGGCGGTTCATAGTCGCTAAGGCAAGGCGCCTTCGTCTGCGTAGGACAGTAGGCGGTCGGCCGTCAGACAGATCCAGGCGCTGACCCAGTCGGCCGTGGCAGCGGCCCGCACGTCCGCGGGCACCTCCGACGGCGCAACGACCTCGGCAGGCCCTTCGACGATCACCGCGACGTGGTCAGGGTGGTCCCCTTCGGCGATCACCATCGTGAGCCAGGGCGTGCCGCGCAGGTTCCGTTCTCGCACCGAACCGGCCATGGTCGGCAGCCAGAAGGTAGTGCCGCGCCGGATGAAGACGGACATCGCCGCGTGTCGCCAGCCGTCAGCACGACTGGAACCAACCACGGCAAAAGCACGCCGGTCGAGGTACGAAGCCAACTGCGCGGCGGTAAGCCGTCGTTCCGGGGGATAGGAAATAGCGGTCGCGGCGGTCGCCCGTGCGAACGTCCGGTCCTGAAGGCCGCCCAGTAATTCACTCATGCGCTAGTTCTACCGTCTCCAGCCGTTCCCGGGCAGTGACCTGGCACGAAGGCACCTCTCACGCAGCTAGCGTGTGCGCCGGGAACCGCACAGGAGTGCCGGTTCTGCAGCCACCGCAGCGCAGCTATTCCGCAGAAGCAAGCGCGCCTATGAGGCGGATATCGGGTGTCGCCGACTCGCCGGGCTGTCATTGTCCGGTTCCGCGGTGGCGCTGCTGCCAGGTGCTGCGGGTGATTTCGTATTCGACCTCGCCCTGTTCGGCGCCCGGCACGAGATCGTCGTAGGGGTCTGCGGAAAGGAAGGCGCGGGCGAAGGTGAGACCCACGGCGGCCAGCGTCGCCCGCGACGGCGTGTTGACCGCCATGGTCTGGGCGAAGATCCGGTTGAGGCAGGCGCCGAAGCCGTACCGGATAAGCTCGCGCGCGCCCTCGGCGGCGTAGCCGCGGCGCCAGTGCCGGCGCAGCAGCCGGAAGCCAAGGTCGGCCTCGCCGGCGACTTCCGGCTGATCTGGGCCGTGCGGCGGTTGCAAGATCCACCAGCCGATGAAGTCGCCGCGGTCGAATCCGGCCCAAAAGCCGAGCCCGGGCACCGTGCGCGCGGCGGCGATCCGGCGCCGATGGGCCCGTTCGGCCTCGGCACGAGACAGGGCGCGCCCGGTGAGGTAGCGCATGACTTCGGCATCGGAGTCCAGCTCGGCCTCGAGCTCGAGGTGTTCGTCGGTCAGCGGCACGAGGGTCAGTCGCGCGGTGTGCAACACCGGCTGAGCCGTGCGCCGGTCCTCGCCCGGCGCCGGCGGTGGATCCGGCGCCGATGCTGCTGACTCATCGGCCGGTGGCATCGCTGGACTCCCGGGGTCGAGACGGCAGGCTCGCAGGCGCTGGGCGCGACGCGCCGTGGCAGGGCCACGGTGAACGCCCGCGCATCCGGCCAGCTGGATAACGTGCACGATCGCGACGGCATCAAACCCGTCCCCGTAACGGTCGGCGCTGGCCAGCTGGCTAAAGAACACCGCGCCGATGACACACGACGCCGAGCGTCGCGGTACTCCGGCCCGGCTCTTTTATGAACCTCGGCGGCAGCCCGGATTTCGCTGGGGTTCAAGTGTGACGAACTATCTCAACGGCACGTCCCGATGCCCTAGGTGTAAAGGATACCTTGACATGGATAGGTGTAAAGGTATTCTTTACACGTGGGTGATTACCCTCAGATCCTGACGAGCCTGAGCGGTTTGCTGGCCGAGCGGGCCTTGGCCCTGGCCCGGGCGGTGGGCAGCCCGTTTGCTCCACCTGCCTACCTCGACCTGGTCCGGCGCGCTCAGGATCTGGATGACCTGTCGGAGCAGGTGCTCAGGCTGTGCGTTCAGCAGAGCCGGGACGCGGGCCACACCTGGCAGGAGATCGGCGACCTGCTCGGAGTCACACGCCAGGCCGCCTTCCAGCGGTTCGGCAAGCCCATCGATCCCCGGACGGGAGAACCCATGGACAAGACAGTCCGCATGGCGGACGCGGCGGAACGCGCGATCACGATCGTCACGGCCGTCCTCGAAGGGCGCATGGACGACGCCAGGCAGTCCTTCAACGCGCAGGTCCTGGAGGCTTTCACGGACGAAGTCCGCGGCAGCGCCCTGGCCACGATCGCCGGCCACGTCGGCGCGTTCGAGGGCTTCGGTGAGGGCGAGCCGTTCGTCCGCCGCATCGGCGACCTCACGGTCGTCAACATCCCGCTGTGCTACGAGGCCGGCGACATGAAGGCCCGGGTTGCGTTCGACACGGACGAGAGGGTCGTCTCAATCTTCATCCTCAACCCGGACACCCCGTGAACCGCTGCTCTGCAGGGCAGCGGATTGACCATCAGGAGAAGCAGATGAGCATGAACGCGCCCGCCTATGACGATGGCCGAATCCGCTGCGACGATCAGGAACTGATCATCCGCAACCACTGCCTGACCGCCTGCGCTGACCTGCGGACCAGCCCCGGTAAGCACCTCGGGCTCAGCCCGGCCGGCACCGCTGCGGCGTCACCATCACGCTGGCAGGGCAGCGGCAAGCTGGCCCTGCCTGGGCAGGCCCGATGAACCCGGCACTGATCACCGTCATCGCCCTCGGCGTCGTGCTGGTCGTTGCCTGGGACGGCTTCTGCCTGCGGGATCTCATCCGCACTGATCCGGCAACGGTCCGTTACCTGGGCAAGGGGACGTGGGCGTTCATCTGCCTGCTCTCGTGCCCCTGGGGCGGCCTGCTCTACGTGATCGCCGGCAGGGGCGGCTTCGGCAGGGTCCTTAAAGGCAGCGGTCAGCCACCGGGCGGACAGTGAACAGCACAACGCAGGAAGCAGCGACCAGAGTGCCAAGTGAGGAAGTGACCTTCTGCAGCGGCGGGTGCGCCATCGCCGGGACGTTCACCGAGGCGGCCGATCCCGTGGCTACAGCGCTGCTGATCCCCGGCGGCGGCAAGTCAGACCGGAACTCCGACGCGCGCGGCGTGTACGGATAATCGCCAGCCTGGAGGTCGGAGATCGTGGTCGGATGCAGCGCGGAGGACGGTCATTGCTGGCCGTGTGACCTGAGCGAGCCGAGGAGAAGCCGGCTGTCCTTGACACGACGGGTCCGACGACGCGGCCGATCTGCTCAGCGGTTCGAACTACCTGCCGAACTGGATCGGGCGCCTCGTCGAAAGGTCCTGCCTCCTGCTCTACCCGCACGCCGGGCGGCGTCCGTACGCGGAAGTCCTCCGGGTTCATCGAGGCCGGGACGCGAACGTCGCGGAGCTCCCGGCGCTCGGTCGGTCTTCCGGCAGCGTAGAACGCAAGTCGCGTGATGAGGCCAAGCTCGGCGTCAACAACGGCGACGGCTTCGTCGTAGATCAGCGCTGGGCTTCGCAGGGTGACGCCGGTTATGCGCGTGGCCCGGGTAGCAAGACCGCGCGGCATGACTTCCCCCGCAAGGTCCCGAACGTCCTTCAGCGCGTCCGGCGGCGCCGCAAATAGTGACTCGTCAGCCACCTCCGGCACCTTGACCCGCACGGCATCAAGCTCCTCCAGCGACAGCGGCAGGCCCCGCACGAAAGTCTCGCAGCGCAGCAGTATCCCTAGCTCGGCATCCACGATGAGGTCGTAGCGCTGCGGCCCTAGTGGCCCCGATTGGCGGGCCCGGGGAACCGCAACAACACGCCGCCAGCACCGTTGCGTCCGCGCTGACGCCGGGGTCCGGCTCGGCCAGGCAGGGCGCCCCGATCGGCATCAGCGGCGACGCAGCGACCGCCACCCCCGCCGCCGCCGCACCGATGGCGGCGGCCACCCCGACCTTGATCAGCCCCGCCGCCATCAGCTGCCGGCGGGTCAGGCCCAGCGCCGCCAGCGCCGGTGTATCCGGCAAGCTTGTGGCCAGCAACCGGGTGGCCGCCTGGCCGAACGCCTCCGGAGAGGTTCCCGGCCGCAACTTCACATACGCCCCGGTCGCGCCGGCCGCGAGCTCAATGTTGCACCAGCACAGATCCACCTGATATGCACGGTCACCGATCCACATGAGCTCGATCCCGAAGCCGCCCCGAACGGCGGGGATGAGCTGGCGGGCCGGCTGGGCGCTGGTCAGCTGGCGAGTGTGCCGGTGTCTACCGGGATGCAGGCGCCGTTGATCGCGGATCCGCCGTCGCCGGCCAGGAACGTGATGAGTGCGGCGACCTCGGCGGTGCCGACGAACCGGTTCGCGGGCTGTTCGGCCAGCATGCTGGCGGTGACGTCGTCCCGGCTCATCCCGCGCAGGCGCATGTGGTCGCCGATCTGGTTCTCGGCGAGCGGCGTGCCCATCCATCCGGGGGCGACGGCATTGGCGGTCAGGCCCGCTGCGGCGCCTTCGAGGGCGGCCACCTTCACCAGGCCTAGCACGGCATGCTTGGCCGCGACGTAGGCCGCCTTGTACGGCGCGCCCGTCAGGCTGACCGTGGATGCGGTCACGATGATCCGGCCGCCCGGCTGGCGGGTCAGGTGCGGCCAGGAGAACTTCATCGCCAGGAACGGGCCCTTGGCCATCAGGTTCATCAGCTGGTCCCAGTCGGCCTCGGGGTAGGTGGCGATCGGGTTCATCGCCTGCGCACCCGCGTTCAGGACCACAATGTCGAGCTGGCCGTGCCGCTCCAGCGCCGCCTCGACCATCGCCCGGTTGCCCTCGGCCGTCGACACGTCGGCGATCAGGCAGTCATCGCCGTGCACGTCCACCGGCACCACCGTGGCGCCGGCCCGGCGCAGCGCCTGCACGGTTGTGCTACCCAGGCCACCCGCTGCCCCCGTCACGACCGCTACCCGCCCGGTGAGCGGGCCGCCAGGACCGCCGCCGGGCGGGGCTCTTCCCTCGCGCCGCGCCTGATGTGCCACCTCGGCACCTCCTAACCCAGGCCAGCTGATGAGGCCGCGGCCACGCCATGCCGGCCGGACGGCCGCCGGGACCGGGCACCATCATCAGTATGAGACGCCCTCAACGCGCCAGGCACTGGCCGCCGCCGGGATCTACGGCCCGGCCTGGCGAAGCCCACCTGAACAGGCATGATGTCATCCCACGGCCAGACCGGCACATGGCAGTCGGCGTTGCTGCGCTGGCGTGGCCCCGGCAGAGCGGGCAGAGCAGTCCCATGCAGATCGTCCCGCTCGGTGCGTCAGTTGACGAGCACGAAGGACCGGCCTCAGCCGTCCCTAACGACGGCTATTTGCGCACTCACCCCCTGACCTAGGTCGGTCACTGAACGTGATCCGACGTTAGGCCGAGCGTGCCCCTGCCGATTCGGCGCGGGCCCCACGGCGCATCTCAGGTGGCCGGTCAGGGGCAGATCAGCCGGTTATGAATGCGGTCCGATCCTGCGGCCGGTGCCGCCACCTTCAAGATGGGGGCAAGATGACAAACCCGGCGGTCCCGGTGCCCCGGGTTCTATCGGCATCGGCTGCTGAGGAAGGAATGCAGGTGGTCGGCCAGGGCCTGGGAGTCGGCGGCTGCGCCGTGGATATAGGTGGAGGCGCGGGTGCGCAGGACGGGCAGGCCGAGGACGTAGAGTCCAGGGGCGCCGGTGACCAGGCCGCCGTCGTGGCGGATGTGCCCGGTGTGGTCATGCACGGGGATGTGCAGCCAGGAGTGGTCGGGCCGGAAGCCCGTCGCCCATAGCACCGTGGTGATTTCTCCGCTGGTCAGGTCTAGTTCGAGCGGGGTGCGGGGGTCGACGTAGGTGGGCGCGAACCGGTGCGGTGGCGGGAGCTCGCCGTCGAGGCCATGCTGGGTGGCCCACTGGTCGGCCCGGTTCAGGAACCGCTTCATTTTCAGGTCCGCGAGTGCGCAGGTGTTGGCGAGCGAACCGGAGAACTGGGCCACGCCGCCGGTGATGCGGCCGAGGCGGCCGACGATGCGGACGCCCTGCGCCGTCAGCGAGTTGAGGTCTGTCATGTCGCCCGCGGGGGTCCCGGCGAGCTGCGGCGAGGGGAGGTGGCGGGCCCGGGTGAGGTCGTCGATCTGGTCGCAGCGTTCGGCCAGCAGGCCGGTGACCTCCAGCCACCAGAAGATGTCGCGGCCGCGGTAGGTGCGGGGCAGCCGGACGTGCTCGCCGACCGCCAGGGTCACCGGACGGCCGGACCGGCGGATCTCACCGGCCAGCTGGACGCCGGTGGCTGACGCGCCGACCACGAGTATCCCGCCGTCGGGGAGCTGGCCAGGATCGCGGTAGGCCAGCGAGGTAAGCGTCGTCACCGACGGGGGTACAGCGGCGGCGATGGCCGGGATCGCCGGCAGGGTGCACGCCCCGGTCGCCAGCACCACCGCCCGGGCGCAGACGAGGTCGTCGCCGGCCTGGATCTGGAAGCCCTGCGGGCAGGCCCGCACGGCGTGCACCGTCACACCGGTGCGCACCGGTGCGCCGCTGAGACGGGCGTAGCCGGTGAGGGTGGCCACGAGGTCGGCGGCGGGCATGAATCCGGCGGGGTCATCGCCGGCGTAGTGGTGGCCGGGCAGCCGGGTCTGCCAGTTCGGGGTGAGCAGCCGCAGGCTGGGCCAGCGTCCGGTCCGCCACGAGTTCGCCACCTCACCGCGCTCGAGGACAAGGTGGTCGATCGAGCATTCGGTGAGGCGGCGGCTCATGGCCAGGCCGGAGTGCCCGGCGCCGACGATGACTGCCGTGGTCTGGATCATGCGGACGTCCGGGCTGTGGCGGTCAGGCCAGCTCGACGAGCACCTTGGTCGGGTTGGTCACGATGTCAAAGACAGCCGAGCGCTTTTGGGCCTGGGCGATCAGCGCTTCGAGGTCGTCGCGGGCGGCGTCGGCGTCGATGGCGAACCGGACCGTGACCGCCTCAAAGCCGTTGCGGACGGCGGGATCGGCGCCGAGGATGCCCAGGATGTTCATCGGGCCTTCGATGGTGGCGGTGACTGAGCGGAGCTGGATGCCCCGGTACTGGGCGACCGATGCGACGCCTGCGGTCAGGCATCCGGCCAGGCCGACCAGGACGATCTCTACCGGTGTGGCGCCGTTGTCTTCCGAGGCGAAGCACTCGGGGTGGTCAACGTCGAACTCGTAGGTGGTGCGGTGCTGCTGTTCGGCGCCCAGGCCGGTGAAGCTGTCCACGGTGGAGTGGCTGTGGGTGCCGGTGCGCCAGGTGCAGCTGGCCCGCCAGGTGAACTGGGCCGCCTCGGGTGCGGCGGACAGCGCCTCGCGCGCTCCGAGCAGGGCGGCGACGTTGACGCCATTGTCGATGGGACGGTCGGTGACGGTCATCGGTGTCTCCTTGGTTTCGACGGGATCGGGCATGCTCATCGCTGTTATCGGCTGGGACTGAGAACGACGGGAAGACAGACGAGGCCGCGCAGGACCAAGCCGTCACCGTGCGCCCAGGCCAGGGCGTCACGGCCGGTGGCCAGCCGCAGGCCCGGGTAACGGCCCAGCAGCTCTTCGAAAGCGACTCGGGCTTCGAGCCGGGCCAGCGGCGCGCCCAGGCAGTAATGGATCCCGTGGCCGAACCCGAGGTTCGGCCCGTCGCTGCGGCCGATGTCGAGTACTTCAGGCTCTGGGAAGCGGCCCGGGTCGCGGTTGGCCGCACCCAGGCACACCAGCACCTGTTCGCGGGCGGGGATCTGGAAGCCGTCGAGAGTCACCGGCTCGGCCGTCACCCGGAACGTGGCGTGCGGGACCGGGGCGGTGAACCGGACCAGCTCGTCGATCGCGGCCGGAAGCTGTCCGAGATCGGCCAGCAGCGCCTGCCGCTGATCCGGGTGGTCCAGCAGGGCCACCACCCCATTGCCGATCAGGCTGGCCGTGGTGTCGTGGCCGGCGACCACGAGCTGGAACAGGCTCGACAGCAGCTCTTGCGTGGTGAGCGCGTCGCCTTCGGCGGCGGTGACCAGGACGCTGACCAGATCCTCGGCTGGGCTGTGACGCTTGGCCTCGACCAGTTCGCCCAGGTAGGCCACGATGCCGTCCGATGCCTCGACGGCCTCTGGCGGCGGGTCACCGGCCCACCCGGTCAGCAGCACCTGGAACCAGGCATGCAGGCGCGGGCGGTCAGCTGCCGGGATGCCGAGCATCTCGCCGATCACCTGAAACGGCAGGGGATAGGCATATCCCTCGACGAGGTCGACGGTGGCGCCGGGGCCGGCGACGTCCAGCTCGTCGAGGAGGCTGTCAGCTATGCCCCGGATGGCTGGCTCCAGCGCGGCGATCCTTCCCGGCCCGAAGGCCCGAGACACCAGCCGCCGCAACCGGGTGTGATCAGGGGGGTCGACGTTGAGCATGTGCCGGGAGAACTCCGGGCCGGGCAGTCCCTCGGCCACCACGTCGCCATCGGCCGCCAGCGCGGCGAGCATGTCCTTGGAGATCCGCGGGTCGCCCAGCGCTTGCCGGGCAGCGTCGTAGCCGAGCACCAGCCAGGCCGGGTGACCGTCGGCCAGGCGCACCTTCTGCACCGGGCACCGGGCCCGGGCCTCGGCGAAGTGACCGAACGGGTCATCGCGGACCGCTGGCCCCCAGCCGCCCCAGCTGGGCAGGATGTCAACCATCGTCGCCCTCGGGGCGGTAGCCGGTGCAAAGCAGGTCGATCGCTGCGATGCGGCCGCTCTCGTCGGTGTCGGCGTAGGCCTGCTGCTCGACGGTGAACCAGCCGCCGCCGAGCCGCTTCGCCCGCAGCCGCAGCCGCCAGTGCAGGTGCAGGCGCCCCCCGACCTCGCCGACCGTGGCTTCGATGAGCTCGAAATCCTCAGTGACGCCGAACCAGCGCGTGAACCGGTCCGCAATCGCCTCGGCACCGGTCCACTCGAACGGGCCTGAGGGCAGCAGGGCGCGGAGGCGGATACCGGCGGCGAGTGCGCCGCCGAGCTTGGCGAAGTCCTGAGCGGCGAGGCCCTCAAGGAACGAGCCGGCCAGGGCAAACTGGGGCACGGAAGCGGCCGCGCCGTGACTATGAGCTGCGGTCGTCATGGATCCGTTGTACGGATTCGCTGACGACGGCGAATCGGGTAACTACCCGATCTTTCTGTCAGGTTCCCGGTTCGTCCGCCATCCCGATCAGGCCGTGGCGCATGGCGAACAGGGCCGCCTCGGTGCGGGTCTTCACCCCGAGCTTGGCGTAGATGTGCTCCACGTGAGAGGAGATCGTCTTGCGGCTGACGTGCAGCTCGGCAGCGATCTCGGGGTTGGACCGGCCCTGGCCGAGCCGCACCAGCACCTCGGCCTCGCGCGCCGTGAGCCCCGATGGCAGGCCGGCCCGGCGCCGCACCCGGTGGCCGGCGGCCTTGAGCACCGCCTGCACCGCCTCCCCGTCGAGCCGCCCGGCGCGTACCTCGCCGCGCATCACCCGCTCGGCATCGCCGGCCTCAAGCGCCGCGCGGTGCGGGCGCGGCTGACGCAAGGCGTTGTAGACGTCGGCGGCACCGAGGATCCGCACCGGCAGCGAGATGGCCTCACCCCGAAGCCCGTGCGGGTAGCCCGAGCCGTCCAGACGCTCGTGGTGCAGCCCCGCACACTGTCCCACCTGGGCCAGCAGCGGTGTGCGAGCCAGCATCCGTTCGGTCAGATACGGGTGAGTGCGGGCCCGCTCGCGCTGGGAGATGCTCCACCCGCCAGCCTCGTCCCAAACAGCGCTGGGGATACCGATCATGCCGATGTCGTGCACCAGCGCCGCCCGGCGCAGCGTGACCACCTCGGCGGCGGACAGCCCGAGGGTCGTGCCGGCCTGGCCGGCTAGTTCGGCCACCCCCCGCGAGTGGCCCAGGCGCAGCGGCGACTTCAGGTCGCTGAAGTCGGCGAACGCGCCAAGCGCCCGGTCCAGCTGGTCATCGGTCAGCGCCGCGCCCAGCCGCGGGTCGAGCGCGATCACCTCATCCCACGCCGAAATGCCGTCCAGCCCGTCAAGGATCTCGGCGTGCCGGGGACAGAAGCAGTCAACCAGGTCCGGATCGAACTGCGAGCCACGCCGCTCACGGGCCACAGCCAGCGCGGCCTCGGCACCACCGGTGTGGTGGAACGCCTCGATGCTGTCGGCCAGGTGGACCAGGCGGATGGCCGGAGCCAGGCGATCGGCGCCCGCCAGCCCGGGCACGCCCCTGCCGTCCCACCGTTCGAAGGCCTGCAGCAGCGGCTCGCACACCGCCGGGCCGAGCCCCAGCTGCTCGGCAAGATCGCTGGCCTCCTGGCAATGTTCCTGCATGAGCCGCCGCGCCGACCGGCCCGCGCTCACCAGGAACTTCCCGACCATCCCGATCCGGTGGAAACCCGGCTTACCACGGCCGAGATGACGGGCGACGAAGACCGCCAAGCTGACGCCGCCGAGGTCCTCATCATGGGTCTCGGCGTACAACTGCATTTCGTCGCCGAACAGCGCCGCCACCTCACTGGTGTCAACGGCACAGCCCACCCACGTCAGCAGCGAGATGTAATACGCCGACGCGCAGGTCGCCTGATCGATCCCGGCCGCCGCCCCCAGCCGCATGGCGATCACGGTCTGGCGAAGGACCCGTTCCATCGGCCGTCCCATACCCAGGTCCGCCACCAGCGACAACGTCGCCACAAGCTCAGCAAGGGTCACCGGGCGCAGGGAGTCCGAAGCCACCACCCCATTCTGCCTCTCTTGCTGCGTTGACCCGGCGATGGTAATCAATGACCTTGCAGAACCGTCAGCGTGCAGAGCGCCCGTTCGCGCGTGTCGTTAGCGACAAGCAGGAAGTGCGGCAACCATTGCAGATCGGCGGCTCGGCGCGCGTTCTCTTGGACCTGCCCCATCGCCCAGCGTGATGTCGCACATCGACATGGCCCATGTTGACCGTTCAACCCATGCAGCGGACCCAGCGCGGCGGGTGACGGAATAGGGCTATCGAGCTCGCCGCCATCGTGATCTTCCGGATCGCGGACGGGAAGATCGCGGAGCGGTGGGCCGGCTGGAAGCCAGGCCGAGCCCTCGCCCCCTGATGGCGAGCCCTCTGGCAGCCTGAGCCCAGGGCGGATTCCCTGGCCCTGCTCCCTGTTGCGCTGCGCTCGCGGCCGCACCGGCTGGCCCGTCCAGAATTCAGCAACGTCGATCCCGCCGCCCCCGCCGCTGCCACGCCCCTACCCGGGACCGCGGGTGGTGGGGTGGGGTTATTGCAGCCGCGGCGTCTGGTAGGTCCCGACGACCTGACCGTCGCGCATTTCCAGACCGGTGAACTGGTCGGTGGGGCCGGTGTAGTAGATAGGTAGTCGCATCGGAAGGCACGCCGCTCGCTCGCTGCTTCGCCCCTCACGACCCCACCTCAGTGCTGGATGCCAGGTCGGCCGTAGATGGCGGTCATGGTGGCCTGCATGATCGCGAACGGTGTGCTGGCTCCGTCGGTGAACGCCTCGCCGCGGCACACGGTCAACGTCCGCCCGGCCCGCACGACCTGGCCGGTCACGGTGAACCGCTGCCCGGCGGCCGGGGCGAGCAGGTTGATGGTGTAGCTCGCGGTCAGCACGGCCGCGTCGGGGGGCATTAGGCTGAACGCCGCGTACCCACACGCGCTGTCCAGCACCGCGGCTACCGCGCCGGCGTGCAGGAAGCCGTGCTGCTGGGTGAACCGTCTGTCATGGCGCAAGGCCAGTTCTACCCGGCCTGGCGTGACAGAGGTCACCTCCGCGCCGAGCGTGGCCATCATCGCCTGCCGGTTGAAGCTGGCCAGCACCCGCGCCCGCATAGCGTCGGGGGACTCGGCGGGCGGATCGCCGGCTGTGTCCTGCATAAGCCGATTCTTTCAGGCAGCCGGCCGATCACCAGCGCGTCCTGCGACGTGGCCGCGCAGAGCAGATTGTGTGCCCAATCGGGAAGATCTGACCGGCATTGAGTACTACCTCATCGGAGGTGTGCCCTCATAGGCGCGTACTGATCCCCGCCCGTGCCGTACAGCGCCCGCATCAGCGTTCGTTGAGGAACGCGTCGATCGCGGCGGTGAGCTCGGGCGCGGCGAACGCGCTGCCATGATCGCCGGGCACGCGGACGAGCCGGGCATCGCGCAGGAGCGCGGCCAACTCGTCGGCATCAGAGCGCTCATCCTGCTCGCCGATCGCGACGAGTGTCGGGATCGCGATCTGGCGCAGCGCGTCCTCGGGCGTCGGAACGAGCGAGTTCAGCACATGCAACAGCGCCAGGGGATCGGCGCCGAGTTCTGAGATCCAGTGCGCGATCCGCGCGTCGGGCGAGCCGGGCTCGATCGCGACCCCGTCGACGAGCGCGGTCAGCACGCGGTGGTTCACCCCGCCGCCCTGCGGGCCGCTCACTTTCGCCAGTCCCTGCCCGGCCACGATCGCGCGGCCCGGCTTGGCGCCTCGCACCAGCATGCGCACAACGATCCGCCCGCCGAGCGAGTAGCCACCAAGGTCGTAATCCCCATCGCCGAGCCCGAGATGCCCGACGAGCGCCAGTCCGTCCTCGGCCAGCACGTCCGGCGGATAGGCGGCGGGATCGTGCGGTTTCGCGCTGTCCCCGTGGCCGCGGAAGTCCGGCGCTATGACGCGATACCCCCGCTCGGCGAACGCGCTGGCCCGGCCATAGCCGAGCATGTGCGAACCCGCGCCCATGAAGCCGTGCAGCAGCACCAGCGGACGCCCGGACCCCGCCTCACGGCAAGCCAGCTCCACGCCGTCGCGACCGGCGAATCGGTAAACGCCCATGCCGTGTTCGATCGTAGGTCACCGGGGTCAGGCTCTCGCCGCTACACCCGAGACCTCACATGGCCTCGCCGTCCCCGTCGCCGCCCGGGCAGGTAGCGGTGGGTGAACCGCGGCTACTGGCGGGAGCGTCGCGGGCCGAACTTGATCCAGAGCAGGATGCCTGCGGCCACTAGCAGCAGCCAGGGCGAGAACAGGATGTGCGTGGCGAAGCCGAGGATGGCCAGGGCCACGATGGCGATGAGGATGACGGCGATGATCGCGAGCATGGCGATCGGTCTCCATTCATGTCGCAGTGGTGGTGGTCATGTCCCAGGCTGCCGCCGCCGGTTGCCCGCGTCGATCGGGATCAGCCCTGATCTGTCCCTGAGGCGCATCGCGGAACGCATCGGGGTCGACCCTGGCTTATGAGGTCCCAGAGCTCGGCAGCCGGTGCTGGCCAGGGCTGTCCACCGTCGGTAGATGCGCGACCAGTCGTTCGTCAATTGATCTGCGGCACAGGGGGCGCGGATGCGGCGGATCTGGACGATTCGTGGGTGAAGAGCGCCGCGACTCGACCGCCTCGGCTGGCCCTTGAACCGGTCAGGAATCGAGAAGCGCCAGGGTGCCGCCGGGCCTAGCGTTGCCTCAGATGGCCGGCATCATGCCGAGCCGTGACGCCGGAAGGATCCCGACAATGACTGCGAACGATTCCATGACCGAGTCCGGCGGCTTCACCGCTGAGGAGCGTGCCGCGATGAAGGCGCACGCCGCCGAACTGCGCGCCGAGGGCAAGAAGGGCGCCAAGAAGGCCGACGGGCTGCAGGCGCTCCTCGACAGCATCGCGGCGATGGCGCCGGCCGATCGTGCGCTCGCCGAGCGCGTGCATGTGACGGTGACCGCTACCGCCCCCGACCTGTCGCCCAAGACCTGGTACGGGATGCCCGCCTACGCGGACACCGACGGCAAGGTGGTGGTCTTCTTCCAGAACTCGGGCAAGTTCAACTACCGGTACTCGACTCTGGGCTTCCAGGACACCGCCAACCTCGACGACGGGGACCTGTGGCCGGTGTCGTATGCGCTGCAGAAGTGGAGCGCCGCGGTCGAGAAGAAGGTCGCCGAGCTGGTGAAGGCCGCGGTCTCCTGACCGTTGCCGCGGCCGCCGCGCATGGCGCTGCCCGGTCAGCGATGCGGGCAACCGGGTCAGCGTGCTTGCGCGCGGGCGAAGCCGCGGGCTCGGCCGCGACAGCCGGCCCGACATCGCGGTGGCTACCCGGCATATAACCGGGTGCTCGCGGACATCGATGAAGGGAGTTCTGTCATGTGTCACCCCTCGTGGACGCGCGCACTCACGGCGGCGCAGTGCCTGAGCGACCTGGCACGGTTGCGCCGCGTCCGGGACCGGATCGACCGGGAGTACGCGCAGCCGCTGGACGTCGAGGCGCTGGCCCGCGGCGCGCACATGTCGGCCGGCCACCTCAGCCGCCAGTTCAAGCTCGCCTACGGCGAGTCGCCGTACGGCTATCTGATGACGCGCCGGATCGAGCGCGCGATGGCGCTGCTGCGCCGGGGCGACCTGAGCGTCACCGAGGTCTGTTTCGCGGTCGGCTGCTCGTCGCTGGGCACCTTCAGCACCCGCTTCACCGAGCTGGCCGGTATGCCGCCCAGCACCTACCGGCGCGACGCGGCGCGCGTGACGGCGCAAACAGCGGGTTGAGGCGGCCTTGGCAACGCTGCTCCCTGTGCACCCACTGTTCCGCCGGGCTATCGGATTGTGGATCGCCGAAGGCGTCTCCACCGGCGCGAGACGTGGATTACCAGGTACACGACGAGCACGACAGAGGCGAGCAAGTGCCACCTGTCGAAAGGTTGTGGGAGGACGGGCAGGAGCAGTGGGGCTCCCCGATTCCAGTCGAGGATCCCAGAAACCACGACGTTGACCGTGACGAAGGCGAGGACCGCATCCGAGGCCAGCAGACGTAGCTCGCGCGCGACCTGCCGGTGAAAGCCCCAGAGCCGCGCGAACATCCCAGCGATCCGGTGGCGGCGCTGTGCCAGGTGGACAACGACCAGGCCTGCGAAGGCCAGCCCCACGTCGGCATGGATGGCGTTGCGGATGTGGAGGAGTTGCAGAGTTCCGAGTGCCGCCGCGGCGAAGAACAGGAGGCCGAGGTGCACAAGCCAGCGAGACCTGGTACGCCATGCGGTCCGCGATCGCGCCCGTCGTTCGGCCGGGGCGCCCCCCGCCCGCCCCGCACGGCCGGCGTCACGCCGGTACTGGCACGGCCGTTAGGCCGGCCAAGGCGTGGCCTTGGGTGGCGAACACTGGTAGCCGTTGGTCTAGCCGGCAGATGCGCAGCACTTTCGCCACCGGCGGCTGGGGCGCGATGAGCGCCAGGCGGCATCCTGCCCTGTCGGCCTGGTTGGCGATCCGGACGAAGGCGCTGAGCCCACGAGCGTCGCAGAAGGACAGGCTGGTCAGATCGAGCAGCAGCACCCCGGCATGGCCGGCGATGGCGCAGCCCCGCGCGGCCAGGCCGTCGGCGGTGGCCAGATCCAGTTCCTCAGGTGCCCGCAAGACCTCGATCCCGGCGCCGGAACCTGCCGCCGGCTGGGTGGCGCCCTCCGTCATGACCATGCCCCTTTGCCATCGCCTGCTGGTCGCCGCTATCGGGGTCAATGTGTGCCGGTCAACATGGCACCGCACTCAGCCCGGAGTCAGGGACGAAAGCGCCCTCCCGGCCGCGTCCACCACCGGGAGACGGACCAGTGCGGTCCGCCGGCGCCGCCGTACGGGTACAGCACTGGCCCGGCTGGCCCGGGCTCGCGGAGGCGCAGGCTCGGGGGCCGGCGCGTCGTCACACAGTCCCATGCAGGCAATTGTCGGCCCGCGGCACGCTGGCAAGCTATCGGGCAGGACCCACATCCGCGGTGGGCTTAGGTCTACCCACCCAGGCCGTACATCTTGGTGGCAGTCGTGGGCCGGGCTGCCATGGCTGGCCCGGCCCGCATAGCGAAACCACCCCGAGCATCCGGTTCTGTGGCGCACGACTGCACGAACTGCACGCGCTCTCGCCGCGCAGAGAAGGAGGGTCTTCGCGCGTCGGCCACCGTAGTGCCGGCCACGCCCTGCGATTGGAGCCGGTTGGGCTGCGTGTCCGCATCAACTGCTGTCGGTGTCCGCCGATGCCGCCGCTGGTCCTCGACTTGGCGCGCCCGTGCTCGATGTAACTGGGGCCCGCAGCAATCGGGCTCGCGGCACGATGTGCCTCAAGGCGGAAATCGGATGCCGGTCGGTGGGTGACTGGCGGTGGCAGGAGGCTCCTGCCCAGCTGTGTGATCGCCCCCGGCGCCGCCTGCTCTGCGCGGGCCGCCGGCTAAGGGCAGACTGGGCGTATGACCCGGGGGGTGGTGCTTGGCGGCGGCGGAATAGCGGGGGTCGCCTGGGAGGCGGGAATCGTCATCGGCCTGCGGCGGGCGGGGGTTGATCTGTCGTCGGCAGATGTGATCGTCGGTACGTCGGCCGGGTCGATTGTCGGTTCGCACGTGGCGTTCGGCACGGACCTGCAGGCGCTGGCCGCTATGTCGCCTGCCTCCCCGGGAGCCGGCGCTGCCGCGCTGCCGGCCGCCAGCCTGGAGGTCATCCTCGCCGCGCTGGCGCCGCTGTTCGACCAGGGGCTGGATCCCGCGGAGGCGCGCCGCCGGGTGGGGGCCGCTGCCCGCGCGGCGGGCGGCGATGAGCAGCCCTACATCGCGCGGATCGCCTCCTTGCTGCCCGCCACCGGCCGCTGGCCGCAGCGCCGGTTCCTGGTGACCGCTGTGGACGCCGAGTCCGGTGAGCCGGTTGCCTGGGACGGCGGCTCTGGCGTCCCACTGGACCGTGCCGTCGCGGCGAGTTGCGCCGTTCCCGCCGTCTACCCGCCGGTAACGATCGGCGGGCGGCAGTATATGGATGGCGGCATCCGGTCAGCTACTAACGCCGACCTCGCGGCCGGGTCCTCGGCCGTCATCGTGCTCAACGCCATCGGGCACCTGACCCCGCCTGACCCGCTGCAAAACGAGCTGGCCGCGCTCGGCACCGCGGCCACGCTGGTGATCACACCAGACAACGCGGCAGCCGCCGCGATGGGCACCGACCTGCTCGACGCCGCCAGCGCCGCGCCCGCACTGGAAGCTGGCCTGACACAGGCGATGTCCTGCAGCGAGGGCCCACACCCTCTGGTCGGCCAGCTAGCCTGCCACCGCCAGCGCCCTCAGTGCCGTCGCCAGCAGGGACACAGCGTCAGCGCGGTAGCCAACCCTGCAGGCAAACAAGAACGTTGCCGATTCGGTTCGCTGCGTGCCGATACCGACCGGGAGCGACCAGTGCGATGTGGCGGCCGGATGCGGGACCCGGCCGCCGCCGCAGGGATACCTCCGGGTTAGTAGCGCTTTGCCTCGATATGGGCGGCCAGGCGGTCGAGCAGGAAGGCTTCGGTCCCGGCCAGCCCGACCGAGAAGAAGAGCGAGATTTGATCTGCCCCGGGCGGGGGGACCTCGCCAGCGCGGACTGCTCCCAGGGGGACGAGCCGCTGGTGGTGCGGGGTACCGGCCAGCACGTTCGGCGGGTGGTAGGCGCCGATCTGGTCCACGGAGTCGGTGACCAGCAGCGACGCGGCGTCCGGCAGGTCCAGGCCGAACTCGGCCCGGCCCTGCTGTTTGGGGCCAAGTGTGGTGACATAGGTGCCCGGGGCAATCCAGGCAGCGTCGATAACCGGGGCTGGGCTGCTGGTGGCGAGGACCACGATGTCAGCGCCTTCCACCGCGGCGCGGGCGTCGGAAGCCGGCCGGCACAGGCCAGGTACCAGGCTGCTGCGCCCGGGCCACGAAGGAGCTGCGGCGCGCCGGGTCCCTGGAGTACACCCGGACCTCCCGCAGGTCCCGGACGGCGGCCAGCGCCCACAGCTGGGTGTAGGCCTGGGTCCCGGAGCCGATGATGGCGGCGATCCCGGCGCCGGCCGGGGCAAGGGCATCGGCCGCTACCCCCCCGATGGCTCCCGTCCGGCGAGGGCCGAGTTCGTTGCCGATGGCAACCGCCCGGACCTGGCCTGACGTCTCGTCGTGGACGACGACCACCTGGGCGCCGGGGTCGGCGGGAAAGGTGTCGTAGGAGCGGTATCCGAACCAGGACCCGCGGAGGTGGCCGGCGGTGAACACGAGCCGGCCGTCGCCGAAGTCCGCATGAATCCTCGCGGGCGCGGCCAGCTCACCACGATGGTGAGCGTCGACCGCCTCACCCGCCCACCGCACGGCATCCGCGGCGGTCAGCCAGGTCAGCACATCACGGTCGCGCAGGACCAGTTCCACCACGACATCCTTCAGGGACTCTGGCTGTCCGGATGCGTCACGATCGTCTGCAGTGAGTCCCGCAGCTGCTGTCCGGACTGCGGGCTGAGCGGTGCGAGAAACTCACGCTCGGCGTCATCGCTGGCCTCGGCAGCCCGCCGGAGGGCGTCCTGCCCGGCATCGGTCAGCTCGACCACATTGCGGCGCCGGTCGTCCGCGTGCGGATGGCGTGCGACCAGGCCCTTGCCTTCGAGCGCGTCCAGCAGTGCGACCATCGTCGTGCGGTCGATGCCCAGCCGCTGCGCCGCCTGCTGCTGAGACGCCGGCTCGCCGCCGGCGAGGACAAGCAGCACCGCCAGCTCGCGCCCGTCGATGCCGTAGGGCGTCAGCGCCTTCGCGGTCAGCTCGGCCATCCGGAGCTGCGCGTGCTTGAGCAGGTAGCCCAGGCGCCTGCTCAGCTCGGGCCCCGGCCCGTCGGTCCTGGACACCCGCCGATTCTATCGTTAAGCTGAATGTCAGTAGTACTGATAATCAGCTCGACGACAGAAGGCGATGCGATGATCTTGGTCACCGGAGGCCTGGGTTTTATCGGCTCCCACACGGTGCAGGCGCTGCTCGACCTGGGCGAGGGCTGCGTGCTGGTCCAGCGCCGGACCGCCGCGGCGCCGGCCAGCCTCGCCGGCGCGCAGGTGGCGGTGGAGCAGGCCGACATCACCGATCTGACGGCGCTGCTCGACGTCGGCACCCGCCACAAGATCACCGGCATCGTGCATCTCGCGGGGTCCATGCCCTGGCCGCCCAGCTCCGACCAGCCCATCGAGGCCGCGCGGAAGGCGCATCGGCGGCCTGCTCAACGTCCTGCAGGCCGCCCAGGACTGGGGCGTGGCACGCGTGGGCGTCGCGAGCACGATCGGCGTGTACGGCGGCGTCACCGCCGGGGGCCCGCTCGCGTGAGGACACGCCATTGCCGATGACCTCCGGCCACGTGATCCCGGCATTCAAGAAGATCGGCGAGCTGCTCGCCGGCTACCTGGCCGGCGCCACCGGCATCGACGTCGTCAATTACCGCATCGCCGCCATCTGGGGCCCGCTCGGCCGGCCCGCGGGCCCGTTCTTCCCCGCCCCCCAGCTCGTCCATGCCGCCGCCCGCGGCACGGCGCCGGACCTGTCGTCGCTGCGCTTCCCCGCGTACGCCGAAGACTCGATCGACCTGTGCTACGTCAAGGACTGCGGCCGGGCCATCGCGCTCCTGCAGCTCGCAGGCCAGCTCAGCCACCGCACCTACAACGTCGCCTCCGGCCGCGCGACGACGAACGCCGAGGTCATTGCCGCGATCAAGAAGGTGGTGCCTGACGCCCAGATCGAGCTGCCCACCGGCGGGACCGGCCAGCGGACGTACCTGGACATCACCCGCATCCAGCAGGACACCGGCTACCGGCCCGCCTACGACACCGAACGCGCGGCCGCCGACTACATCGCCTGGCTGCGGGCGGGCAATGAGCGCTGAGCGGCGGCATGGCCACCCGCTATTGTCATCAGATGCTCGAGCTGGAGATAAACCGCGGCGGCCGGCTTTTGCGGGTGCGTGACACCGGCGCACCCAGTGGCGCCGTGGTGATGTATTTTCACGGGACCCCTGGTTCCCGGCTGGACCTTTGTTTTGGGGAGCAGCTCGCGGCCGAGTGCGGCGTCCGGCTGATTTCTTTCGACCGGCCGGGCTACGGCGGTTCCACCCCGGCGCCGTTCGGGCTCGCATCGATCGCCGCCGACGCGCACGCGGTTGCCGACGAGCTGGGCGTGGCCCGGTTCGCCACCCTCGGCATGTCCGGTGGGGGACCGGGGGCGCTGGCGGCCGCCACGGTGCCGGACGGCCGCGTCATCCGCGCCGGGGTCGCCTCGGGCCCCGGGCCGTTCCGGCTGGTCCCGGGCGCGCTCGACGAGCTCGACGACAACGACCGCGGCGCGGCCGCGCTGCTGCCAGATGATCCGGCCGGGGCGGCATCGGCGTTCGCCGCCGGGTTCGAGCCGCTGGCTGAGCTGTCTCGCATGCCGGGCGGTGCTGGGCTGGTGTCAGCCTTCGAGGACCTGCTGTCGCCGCGCGACAGTGAGCTGCTGCACGAGCAGAGATACGCCTCGCTATTTGCGGAGACAATGTGCGAGGCATTGCGCCAGGGAACCAGCGGCGGCGGCTGGGACAACGTTTCCTGGATCGGGGAATGGGACATCGATCTGAGCGCCATCCGCTGCCCGGTTCTGCTGTGGTATGGCAGCGATGACCGCTTCGCACCGCCCGTGCACGGGTTGTGGCTGTCGGAGAATCTGCCCGGCGCACGGCTCGTCCTGCGGAACGGCGAGGGCCACCTGGGGATTTATGATCATCTCGGCGAGATGCTCACCGCCCTGACAGAACCGGATACGGCAGACCCGGCCATCGCCACCCAGCAGTAAGGCCGCAGCTGCCCCACATCGGCGATCCGGCAGTACGGTCCGTCCATCGCCCGGCCCCCCAGGCGGACGCGTCAAGTTCCTGACCCGCGGGTAGCCGGTGGCGTCGGTGCCACGCTGGAGCGGGTTGCCCGATCTGGGGCGCCGGTGGCCGCGGTCCGGGATTTCCGTGCTGAAGTGCCCGGTCAGGGGTTTACCCTCGGGATTAGCTACTGCAGAGAAGAGGTCGCCATGTGCAGCGGAGATCGGCTGGTAGCGGACTTCGTGGCCGGTACCAGCGCCCGGCCTGACCTGCCCGGAGAACTCGACGAGCATCTGACCACCACCGTGGACGGGCTGTGGGTGGTGTGGGCCCACAAGCTGGCCTGGCAAGCAGGCGATCAGTTCCTCCCGCTGACGGGCGGTTCCGGCTATCCGGCCGACGCACGGGCCACCTGCCGGCGCCGGGGCGTTCACGACGCGCCCGATCCGGGGTGCACGTGCGGCTTCCACGCCCTGTCGAGCCGGAGGTTGCCGGGGCTGCCGGGCCGCGGCGCCACGGCGCTGACCGTTGTCCTGTCCGGGCGGGTGCTGGCCTTCGACTGGCGCGGCGGCGGAGTGCTGTGGCGGGCGGAGCGGCAGACCGTGGTCCGTACCGAACGGGCGGATCGGCAGACCGTGGCCGGTGCCGGGCGGCTGGGCCTGCCCGCCCGGGCAGAAGCAATCCTCGGCACGCGCCGCCATCCCGATGATCCCGACGGCCGTCCCGCTGTCGTCCCCGCCGCCACACCTCGCGATTCGGGGCCGGTGCGGCTGAAGCTGCCCGTCTCCTGTCCGGTGCTGCCGGTGGGCCACGACGACGCCGGCTGGTGCGTGGCGTCCAGCATGCCCGAGCACTCGCCGGCATCTCTGGTTCTGGTCTAGTGCACCTGCCTGTAATTCCATACGGATTAAGGCTCCTCGCCGGGGTGGCGAGCGACTCCCGGGCCAGCCCGGGTGGGGCTGGCGCGGGTGGGCCGGTGCTGGCCAGGGGACCCGCGGGCGCCGCGGTGATGGGCGCGGCGGCGTGGGTCACGTCGCGAGGGGGCGACACCGGGCAGGTGCGCGCCGGCGCGGCGGTGCGTGACGCCAGCCGGGATGGCCGGCGTGGTCCCGCCGCCCGCGCGGGCGGCGATGCTGGCGGCCGCGGTCAGGTCGCGGTGGCCGGTGAACCGGCAGCCCGGGCAGGCCAGCACCCGCCCGGGCGGCTTGGGGATCTGGGTGTGGCAGGCGGGGCAGGTGGAGGAGGTGCCGCGCTCATCCACCATCTGCAGGCTGACCCCGGCCACCTCGGCCTTGTCTTTCAGGATGGCGATCAGGTGGCCGATGCGCCAGTCGCGGGTGCGCTGGTTGTGCCGCCGTCCCGCGTCCAGCTTGAGGACGCCGCGGGGGTCGCCGACCGCCAGCATGCCGACCCGGCGGGCTACCGCCCAGGCGATGACCGCTTTGGCGGCCTCGTGCTGGGCCTGGCGGACCCGCCGCCGGTGCCGGGCCTCGGCCAGCCGCTGGCGGCGCCGGTAGCGCCGCCACCGCCGCGACCCCCTCTGCCCAGGCTTGGGCGCGCGGCCGGCCACCGCCTTCCGGCGGGCCTTGGTGTCGGCCAGGTGCATCCGGTGCTCGGCGCGGATCGCCCGCCCCGACACCAGCAGCCCCTGGCCGCCGGGCCCGGCGACCGCATACGGGTGGATGATGCCCAGATCCACCCCCGCCACCCGGGCCGGGTCCGGCTCCAGGCCGGCCGGGTAGCGGGCGGCCGGCACCTCGGCGGTGACATCCACCCACAGCCGCCCGGCGTCATAGACCAGCGTCACCGAGCGGACCTGCTCCGGGGGATAGGGCGGGTCCCGGTCCAGCCGCACCCACAATGCTGGCCGGCCCTCAGCGACCGGTATTCGCAGCCGCCGCCCGGTCAGCGTGAACCTGCCGCGATACCAGCGCAGCGGCATCAGCGCCCGCCGCCGCCGCGGGAACCGCGCCGTCCGATCGCCTTCCTTGCGGCGCTGGGCGGCGGCGAACCAGGCGTCGGAATAGCGGCGCAGCACCGACCGGGCGCCGGTGGTGTCCAGCTCCCCGAAGCAGCCGGGCCCGGACGCAGCCAGCTCCCGGCACAGCTCCTGATAGGAGACCAGCGGCCGGTCCTGCCGGGCCCGCCGCCAGCCGTTCAGCTCCAGCACGCACGCCCACATATCACCCGCCGACACCAGTAACCCCAGCAGCCGCCGCCGCTGCCCCCGGGTAACACGCAGCCCGCCCGGGCGGTGCGATGCACCACCCTCGGCGATCGAGGGCTGCGGCGTCGTGGCATGCATCCAGCGCACCAGCTGACACCGACAAAACCACCCCGGGACACGCCGGCATAGCACACACGAATACACCGGCATACTTCCAGGCACGACCACTAGCGCGGGCGGTCCCGGCCGCAGGGGCCACGTTCCCACCGGCCGGGCTCCCCGCCGCACCGGTCCAGACGATCTGCGTGCGGTCACCTCGCGGCCGGCGCTAGCCGCTGCGGTGCGGCCGATGGCTCGCAGAAGCGGACGAGCTGCCCCGCACCGTCGGCCCCGGTGCGTCCGCTGCGATTCACACCGAACTCACACGTTATCCGCGCGACTGCTCAGGATCGGGCGGGCAGGATCTATACGTGTGACAGCACTCGCGCCGGCCGCGGATGTGGCGCGGCCAGGGGGCAGGTCCCTGTGGGATGTGGCCGAGGTGTGCCTGGCTGCAGCCGCCTTCGCGGTGCTGTGTTTCCTGGTGCTCAGGGCCTCCCCCTATCTCCCCGAGCCGGACGATAACGCCTATCGTGCCTCGATCGTGGCGATGACCGATGGGCACTTGTTCACCTTGTCCGGAGCGCAGGCGCACGCGCTCGCCCAGCAGCTGGCGCCTGTGATGGGCCACAACAGGCTGAGCCCCGGTCCGGGTGGCGGCCCCGTCCAGTGGGTGCAGCTGCCGGGGGGCAGGTGGATCAGCGAGAAGGATCCGGGCTACCCGTACCTCGCCGTGGTGTTCCAGGCGCTCGGTGTCATCCGGCTGGCTCCGCTTTTCTATGGGGCACTGGCCTGCCTGGGCTTGTACTTCGGCGGCAGGCGCTGGCTCGGCAGGTTCGGTGGCGGCGCCGCCACCGGGCTGTACTGCTCGTCCGGCGCGGCAATCCTGTTCGCGTGGCGTGATTACATGCCGACCTTTACCGAAGCCTCGCTGATCGCGGCGGGTACCGGCGCCCTGCTGTGGGCGGTGCTGGCGGCCGAGGCGAGCGCCGGCCGCCGGACCTGGGTGGGGCTGGCTGGCTTTGTGGCGCTGGAGGCGGCCACGTTCAGCAGATACACCAACGTCGTGGTGCTGGGCTGCGCGGTCATCGCGGTGCTCGTGGCGTGGCGGCTGCGAGCCGCGCGGCTGCCCGGCGGCACGGTCGCCTGGTGGCTTGCGTCGGTCTGCGCCTTCGGCGCGGGCGTCGCGATCTTCAACACGCTCATCTACGGCGGTCCGCTGCGGTCCGGTTACCGGCCAGGGGAGATCCGCTTCAGCCTCAGCGCCATCGGCCCCAACCTCCGCTACATGCCGGCCCACCTGATCCAGGCCATGCCCATGCTGGTGCTCGGCCTCGCCGCGCTGGCGGGCATTGCCGTAGCCTGGCTGCGCGGCCGCCGGGCAGGTGGCGAACGGGCCGCGCTGGCCGGGCGCGACCTGCCGGCCGGGGCCGCGCTGGCCGCCTCCTGGGCCGCTGTCTGGGCCTTGTACGCCGCCTATGCGTGGACCGCGGGGCCGGGCCTGAGCACGCTGCAGGCGGCCCGGTTCTACGTGCCGGCCCTGGGCGCTATCTCGCTGCTCGGCGCCTGGCTGCTGGTCCGGGTGCCACGCAAGCTGCCGCTCGTCGCGATCACTGCGTTCGTTGTGGCCGCGGCGTTGTTCGGGCTCGGTGGCTGGGCCTTCCATGACATGTACGAGTTCCCGTTCGGGCGGCAGTTCGCCGTGGTGCACGGGCCGGCTGGCACGGTCGAGCTCCAGCCGGGCCCAGGGGCCAGGGTCGGCGGCCCGGCCGCCCCGGCCGGCCGCCCCGGCGGATCCGGTATCAGCCGCCCATCATGACCGTCCGCGTGACCGCACAGGTTGCTTTCGGCGGCGGGAGTGAACCAGCGCAGTGCCCAGTCGGCGCCGGCGCCGTCCGGTAGCGGGCGGGCGAAGGCGGTCTCATGGCTCAGCTCTGCGGCGATCCGCCGCATCCACTCGGTGCCGGGCCAGGTGCTGGCGTTGAGCAGGCAGACGCCGACGGGGTTGCCGGCGAACGGCCGGTCGGTGAACGCGTCGATGATCCCGATCCGCACGGGGGAACTGTAGGACGGCGCGCTTGAGCCGTCCAAGGTGGCTTCTTAGCCGGCCGTGATGGGCCTGGCATGACCCCGGTGAGCCACCGTCCCGAAGGCCAAACGGCTAGATGACCGGGCTCGCATCCGGCCAGCTGGCCGCCGGGGCAGATTACCGCAGACGCGACACTATGACTTTCACCGCTGATTGATGGCCGACCCGCGACGCGCCAAGTTTGCGGAACCACGACCTCTGCCGTCTCGAGTACGCCCAGATGTGGCCGAGCGCTTCGGCTCGCGCGCCGGCAAGGCCGGCGCCGTCGAGCTCCGCGATTGCCGTCCCGGTCAACGCGGCCACGCGGACGAACTCGCGATACCCATGCGTCTGCGACGCCACGTTGCACCGGCGCCCTGGCCGGCCAGCCTGCTCGAGGAGCCGGTACCGGCGGTCGAGCTCTGCAATCTCCTCCAGCAGCCCGTCGCGGATCTGGGCGTCCAGCGTCGTCTCGATCCGCCGGTCGGTCTCCGTTTCCCCTCGGTTGACGCCGTACACCGCGAACGCAAACGGCGTGGCCACCTCGTTGCCCGCCTCGCCGGCCATGCGGCGCACCAAGGCGTTGAGGATCGCCTCGTAGTTGCCGGGGTGCACGCGCCGGGCCACCCCGGGCGCGAGCCGCGCGAGCACTTGGTAGGCGCCCCTGACGTCGCTGCGTGGAAAGTCGCGCTCGAGCGACCGCCGCAGTGTTCCCGTCCCGGTCAGGTCCCAGCCATCCAGCACGGACTGGACATACACGCCCGTGCCGCCGACGAGGACCGGCAGGGCATCCTCGGACGCGGCGAGTGACGCGAGCTCGTCCCGCGCCATCTGCGCGTACGCCTCCAACGACAGCTTCGACGACGGGTCGGCCACGTCAAGCAAGCGGTGCTCGAACCCTCGCATCTCCGACGGCTTGATCTTGCTCGTGCCGATGTCCATACCGGCGTAGACCTGCCTTGAGTCGGCATTAAGAACGACCGGGCGCAGGCCACGCCCGGACGCGGCCTCGCAAACGTCGAGCGACAGTGCGGTCTTGCCGGACGACGTCGGCCCATAGATCGCGACTGCGGATCGGCGCTCAGGCAGCCGCCGCATCCCCCACGTGAAGTTGCTGTAGCGGTGCATGATGCCCCAGGCGGGTAGCTGGCGGCGCATGTCCGCGCCGAGCTGGTCGCGCCGGCGGGATGGCCGGGACGGCAACCCGGCCCCATCGAGGAACGTGGAAACGATCCGCCCATAGCGCTGGCACGCTCAGGGCGCGCTGTTCACTGACACACCGCGCGCTGCCCGGCCATGAAAGCTGGCCAGCCAGCCGGCCACCACTCACTGATTACCGGTGGCGGCAGGTGGTGCAGCGCCGCGGGACGCCGGTCAGGTGGCTCATCAGCACATACCCCCACCGTATGGACCCGGGACTGACGACGGCAACTGGATTACGCCTGGATCGGCAGCTGCAGGCCGGAGCTGCGAACGCGCGTGCTCCAGGCGCGTTCACCGGGTGAGCGGGCGTCCGGAAGCCAGGCCCGCAGGCGCCCCGGGGGTGGTCAGGGCTGGGGGGTGAGAACGATGCGCTGTGTCGTGTGGGCGGCGTCGGCCCAGGCTTGTTCGACGTCGGCCAGTGGCGTGGGCCGGGCGTCGATGTCGAAGGTGCCGTTGGTGATCTCCTGGGCCGAGGGCCAGGCCGCCGCGGTGCTCATCAAGAGCCTTCACGGTAATGGGGTAGCCGGTATCGAGTACGTCCAGGCCGCCCGTGCGCTCCAGACGGGAGGCGAGGAAGCTCAGGCGATCACCTTCTACAAGGATGCGATCGCTGTATCGCGCGCTGACGTGGGGACCCGGGGCGACGCCTGGCGTTTTATGGCATCTCTTTACTATTCGCTGGGCCAGAATGTGACCGGGCACCGGGACATGATGACGGCCGCGAGGATCTTCATGGGTCATGTGGAACTGACCCACTCCCTCATAGAGGAATCCATCGCCCAGGCGCACCTGGGCGATGCCTATTACCAGCTGCTGAACGACAGCTGCCGCGTCGCCATTACCGACCTGGTGGCTGCCCTGAAGGCGGTCAAGGCTTCCGGGCTCAAGTCCAGCTCTGCCGACCCCACCCTGTTCGCGCTCGCGGACCAGGATTCAGCCGCAGCCCATACAAAGTGCATCACGTGAACGGTGACCACACCGGCCAGGGCCAGCTTCGGCGCGACCCCGGTCACCGGCGCATCAGCCCGGGGGTACTCCGGTCCGAAGTCACCCGGCAGGGCGCACACTGGTCCTAGCGGTCTGTCGACGCTGCGGAGGTAGCCATGCCTGGTACTGAAGCCCATCTGCCCGAACTGGTCCCGGTGCTGTCCCGGGGCAAGCACCGCAGCCCGCGCCAGGGGGCGTGCTTCATGGAGCTGGCGTCGTACCTGGCGGGGGAGCGGTGGAGTGATCACCCGGCCTGCACGCATCCGCTGCTGGCCGCGCTCGCCCGCGACGTCAACGACTACAGCTCCGATGCCGGCCGCTCCCGGCTGGCGCGGCTGATCCCGTCGGTGATCGGGCTGACCGGTGACGATCTGCATATTGACGCGCGGATCGCGCTGCTGTGCGCGCGGATGGCGCTGCCGGTGGCGGCTGCTCCCCGGCAGCAGGTCATGGCGGTGGCGGTGCTGGCGTGTGAGCGCGTGCTGGCCGGCCTGGACGGGCGCCCCGAGGGCTGGCTGGACCAGCAGAGCCGGGCCGCGCTCGCGCAGGCGCCGCAGGCGGCCCGGTGGGCCCGCGGCTTCACCGGCGCCGCCGCCATCTCGGCGAAGGCGTTCCGCCGGACTCCGCGCCCGCCACCGTGCATGCCGCGGTGCAGGGAATCGCGCAGGCATGCGTCCCCCAGCCCGACCAGATGCTCTGCGACCTGCTCGCCAGCGCGATCGGCGAGTGCGCCGCCTGGTGCGGCCGCCCACCCGGCCCCCGCACCAGCCGCGACATAACCATGCTGGCCGCCGCCCACTGACCCGGGTCCCGGCTGCGGCCGGCGGGTCAGGCCGGTGCCCCGGCACCAGCTGTACCGGCCATCCCGGCCCGGAGCTCGCGCGGTCAGGTCCCGGTGCGCAGCGTGGAGGCGTACCTCTTCCAGGGCCGCTCGATCAGGACTGGGTAGAGCATCCGAACCGGGGCGGGCAGGGCGCGCATCATGAAGACGCGGTCAGCCTCGCCGAGCGGCTCGAGCATCATCCCGAAGGCAATGCCCCGCTTGTTGCGGGGGATCCACGCCGCCCCGTGCTTGCCCATCTCGTCCCACTCCTGCTGGGTGAACGTCACCGCCGCGAGCGGGACGACCTTTTGCTCCTCGTCGTCGAGGTGGGGCTCGACGACTGAGTTGAGGTGATCGAGCGCTGCCGCCAGCGCCTCACCGGTGTCGGCCGAGGGCCGTCCGCGCCAGGCCGCGCACGCGGCCGATGCGGACTCCAGGGCCGTCTTGATGGTCAGGTGCTCGTGCTCGACCTGCTCGGTCACCGGGGCCTGCTCGGGTACCCGATCGATCAGCTTCGGGTAGAGCAGCTCGTCTTCGCCCTCGTGGTGGTGGTGCAGCGCCGCGAGGGCGAAATCAACGTGATCGGCCAGGAACGTGACCCGCCCCGGTGATGGCGCCGGCGCGGCGCGCACCAGCCGGGCGGACTCCTCGTACACATTGCGGAACGTGCGGTGGACGATCGCCATATCCCGCACGTCGATCGGCTGCCCCGTTCGACATCCAGCTGCCCCCCTCCGGCCCGGCCGGGCCGCCATCGCAGCCGACCAGTCCCATGTGAAGGCCGGTTGCCCAACCTGTGGAAACCACGTGAAGATGCCAGGCGGCGGCCCGGTGGTGCCCGCGCGTCCTGGCGCTAACGATCTTCAATGGTGGGGCGCGGGTTCACCTTGCGGGGGCGGGCGTTGTTTCAGCGCTGACCTGAGCGCGCTGGCCGGCCTGGTTCACGATGCCGGCGGCAGCCTGCGGGGCCCGGCCGAGGCCGAGGATCACGCCGGCGAGGACGGTGAGGGCTCCGAGGAATCGAAGCGGTGTGATGGCGCCGGTGCCGGTCAGTGCGACGGCGGCCAGGGAGGCGACGGGGATCAGCCCGTTGAACAGTGCGGTGCGGTCCGCCCCGAGGCGTTCCATGGCCATGTACCAGGCGACGAACACGGCGGCGGTGACCGCGACCGTGAGGTAGGACAGCGCGGCCAGTTCGGTCGCGGTGGGTGTGCGCAGGATCGGTGGGCCGCCGGCGGACCTGACCACGGCCGCGGCGGCCAGCAGCAAGATGCCGGCCAGGCCGCAGGCGTAGACCGTGACGCTGAGTGCGCCGAGCCGGGGCAGTACCGGTGCGGCCAGCAGGGACGTGCCCGCGACACCGCCCACCGCCCCGGCCGTGAGCAGCAGTCCTGCTCCGCTCCAGGTCGGTCCGGTGGCGCCGCCGAGCTGGGCCGCTGCGGATCCGGCGGTTACCACGGCTGCGGCGAGCAGGGCCCGGCGGGTGGGGCGGTGGCCTGCGGCGAGCGCGGCGGCGATGACGATGACCAGCGGGGCCGCTCCGATGACGACCCCGACGCTGGCGGGGCCTGCCACCCGGGTGGCCTCGATGAGCAGCACGCTGCACCCGGCCAGTCCGATGACGGCCAGTGCGGCCAGCCACGCCCATTCCCGGCCTGCCGGGCGGGGCAGGGGCGTGCGCCGCAGTCGCGCCCAGCCCGCCAGGAGAAGCGCCGCCACCAGGTAGCGGACCGCCTGGCCGCCGAGGACCGGATAGCCGTCCAGCAGGCTGGACGCGGCCACGGACCCGCCGACCAGCAGCATCGACCCGGCAGCCAGCCCGGCGCCGGTGCGCTCTTGCTTGTTCAGGCCCTGCATGGTGACCAGCCTGGGGCGGGAAGGACATTAGCGGAAGTGGCAGAATACGGATGACGCCATTAGGAAAACTGTTGATCGACGCACATCGCCTGGCCGTGCTGCGGGAAGTCGCGCGCGCGGGCAGCTTCGCCGGGGCGGCTGCGGTGCTGCACCACACGCCGTCGGCGGTGTCCCAGCAGATCGCCGCGCTCGAACGAGGTGCGGGCGTCGTGCTCGTGCAGCGCAGCACGCGCGGCGTCACCCTCACCGACGCCGGCCGGGTCCTGCTCGCCACCGCCGACGCGATCCACGCCGAGCTGCAGACCGCTGCGCAGCAGCTGCGCGCCTTGCAGGCTGACGGGCCGCAGGCCCTGACCGTAGTCACCTTTCCCAGCGCCGGGGAGCCGCTGCTCGCGCCTGCCCTGACCGCCATGACGGCCGCGGCCGGCCGCCCCGTCGAGGTCACCGTGATCGAGGCCGAGCCAGATCAGGCGCTGGGCTCGGTCCGCGACGGCCAGGCTGATCTCGCGCTCGTCTACCACTTCCACACTCCCCAGCCGCCGCGCGCCTGGCCGGCCGCTGCCGGTCCTGGCACCTACACCGCGCTGGTGGCTGACCCTCTCCGGCTGCTGGTTCCCGCCGGCCACCCGCTGGCCGGCGGCCGGCCGTCAGCCTGGCCGAGTTCGCCGGCGAACGCTGGATCCATGGGTGGGGCGACACCGGCGCTGTCATCGACATGCTCGCTGCCCTCAGTGGCTTCCAGCCCCGTGTCGCCTGCCGCTCCAGCGACTACCGCTTCATCAGCGCCCTCGTCGGCGCCGGGGTCGGCGTCGCCCTGGTGCCCAGCCTCGCCCTCACCGGCCACCCCGACGTGCGCGACCTCCAGATCACCCCCCAGCCCACCCGCTACATCGGCGCCTACCTCCCGAAGCGGCACCGGCCCAACCCAGCCGCCGAACGACTGCTCGCAGCACTCCACGCTCGCTCGCTCGCCCAGCAGGCGACCCAGACCGGACACCGCTGACCGGCACAGGCGGGCGAACGGAACCCCCGCCATTGAAGATCGTTAGCGGGCCAGCTGGGCGTTCGCCCGCTCGGTGATGATGGCCAGCACGCGGCCCGCGGTGGCCAGGTCCCCGGCGGGCAGGTCGCCCCACAGTTGCCGGGTGATTTCCGGAGAATGCCTGGGCTGCCGTCGCTGCTGTATGCCAGCCCGCTCAGGCCGCCAGGACCTTCGCCTTCTCGCGCTCGAACTCCTCGGCGGAGATCACTCCCCGGTCGCGCAGGTCGGCCAGCTTCGACAGCTGGTCCGCCACGCTGGCCGGTGCGCTCGCCGCGGCCTGCTGGACGTAATGGCGGAACTCCCGGTCCTGCTGCCGGGCACCCCGCACGGCCCGCTCATGCATCTTGCCGCCGCGGGCGATCAGGTAGACCAGAACGCCGAGAAGCGGGATGAACAGCACGAACAGGACCCACAGCGCCTTGGCCCAGCCGGACAGGTCGTGGCTGCGGAAGATGTCGATGAAGATCGAGATCAGGATCCAGATCCAGATGACCCACAGGAAGAAGATGAATATCGACCAGAAGACGTTCAGCAGCGGATACGACGAATCGGCCAGTGGCATTGCTCCTCCTTCGCGCCCAGGGAGGCTCCCGGCGGCAGCGAGCTGACGGGTCCCGCCCCTGAGCAGGCTCATCATCTACCTCTAAGCGGATCAGTGCCATCACCCATCACAGGGTGAGTCGAGGCGGCGCCAGGATGCCCGCTCAGCCTGATCTGGACCTCCTGGCGGGATCTGGCCACCGCAGACACCGTCGTCGGGCGCGCCTGCGGCGCCGGTAGGATCGCGCTCCATGGGGACGCCACCGGGGGAGCTGGACGGGGCGCGGCTGCGGGCGATCGCCGCCAGCGACCGGCCGCTGGCACCGCAGGAGTGCGCGGAACGGGCCCGGCAGGCGGCCGCGCTGATCGAGCCCGGCCTGGCTCGACCGCTCCGGCCCCGGCGAGGCGGTGCTGCTGTGGCGCGATGAGCATTCCGAAGCGTGGCTCAATCTGTGGTGGCAGCCGCGCGATACCGGTTATCACGACCACACCGGCTCGTGCGTCGGCGTCCACGTGATCGAAGGCCGCGCCTGGAACGAGCCGCTCACCATCGGCGGGCCGCCTGAGCCGCGTGAGTACGGTCCGGGCGAGTCGTTCTGCTTCCCCGGCGACGGCATCCACCGCATGGATCACCAGGCCGGCGCCATCACCATCCATGTCTACTCGCCGCCGATCCGGGCGATCGGCCACTACAACCTCCACGACGGCCAGCTGCGCCGCACCCCTGGCCTGCCAGACGAGCCATCCCCGCCCAGCGGCGCGCTGTACGAGGCGCTGCACCGGCCCGCTGGGGCCGGCCCGGCCAGCCGGGGCGTGGCGGCGGGTTAGATCCGGGTCTACCGCTCCTGCGCGGTGATCCACTTCTTCGGATGGGCCGGCCTGGCGGCCGCGAGGACGCCGAGCGCTTCTTCGGCGGACCGGGTCCGGTGGATGAGATCCCGGCTGGCTGGCTTGAGGAGCCCGACGCCGGCCATCCGGTCCAGCTGGGAGACCAGTGGTTCCCAGAACCCATCGACGTCGAGCAGGACGACCGGCTTGCTGTGCAGCCCCAGCTGTGACCAGGTGGCGGCCTCGGCGAGCTCCTCCAGCGTGCCCAGCCCGCCGGGGAGGGCGACGAAGGCGTCGGACAGGTCGTACATGAGCTGCTTGCGCTCATGCATCGACGCGACCTCGTGCAGCTCGGTCAGGCCGGTATGGCCCACCTCACGGGCAAACAGGCCCGCCGGGATCACCCCGATGACCCGGCCGCCGTGACCGAGAGCGGCATCGGCCAGCTCACCCATGAGGCCGACGCCGCCGGCCCCGTAGACCAGGTTGACGCCCCGGCGGGCGAGCAGGGCCCCGAGGGCACGGGCCGCATCCCGGTAGCGGGGGTCAGCAGGTGCCGAAGACCCACAGAACACGCAGACCGCACGGAGAGCCACCACGAGCGCAACCTATCCGATCGCCGCCGGCCGGCCAGCATGCCTGCGGCACCGGCGGCCGCCCGGCACCGCTTACGCGGCTGGTTCCGGTGGCAGGATGGGGAGCCGTGCAGCCAGCCGGGGGCAAGCCAGGCGAGGTGAACGTTCACGCTGCCTGGCGGATGGAGGTGGCCGGGCGGGCCGCGCAGGCGTATGCGGGGAACGGGAAGCTGGCGGCGCTGACCGCGGCTGGCTCGGTGGGCGCCGGCCTGGCCGACCGGTTCTCCGATCTGGAACTGGACTGCTACTGGTCCAGCCCGCCCGGCGACGCCGACCGCACCGGGCCGATCAATGCGCTGGGCGGCGAGCTGACCGGTTTCTGGGATTACGACTCCGGCGACCAGGAGTGGGGCGAGGAGTACCTCATCGGCGACCTCGGCGTGACCATAAGCAACTTCACGACGGGCACGATCGGGCGATGGCTCGATGACGTCGTCCTGAATACCGATACCGCCCCGGTCAAGCACATGCGCCTGGCCGCGCTGCAGCGCTCACGCCCGCTGCTCGGCGCGGAGCTGGTTACGTCCTGGCGGGCCCGGGCCGATAGCTTCCCCCGCGAGCTCGTCTCGGCCCTGGTGCGGCAAGCCCTGGCCCCGGAGGTGCTCACCAGCTGGGCGGCCCGCGACGCTCTCGTCAGCCGCGGAGACGATCTGGCGGCGCAGGTCCTGCTGACCCGGGCAGGGCAGGCGGTGGTCCGGGCGGTCCTCGCGGTCAACTGCGTGTATCTGCCACACCCCCTGATCAAGTGGCAGCACCACCTGATCACCGGGCTGGAGCTGGTTCCTGAACGGCTCGCCGAGCGGCTGGAGTTGGTGTCGGCGAGCCCCCTGACAGGGGCCTTCCGGGCTGCCGAAGCCCTGCTGGAAGACACGGCAGCGCTGGCTGAGGCGCACAGCGATGCCGATCTCAGCTCGTTCCGCCACGCCCTGGCGGAACGCCGCCTGCCGCTCGATCCACCCCGCACCGGCCGGTGACCGCCGTGCCGCCCGGGCCCAAGTGGCGCTATGGCAGCGGAGGGGTGCTGTCAACGATCGCGGTCTTCAGCACGACCTCGCCGTTGTGGGTGCCCTTCATGGGCCCGGTGACGCCGGTCCAGTTCATGCCCAGCGGCGCGAAGGTCCGGCGGTCGAAGATGATCGTGTAGACGCTGCCCTTCCAGACGCCGGAACGGATCCCCACCCCCGTCTGCCCCCTCACGTTGGTCACGTGAGGCACCACGGTCAGGCCCGGGGTCTGCGCCAGCAGGCGGTAGATCGCCGCCAGCTGTGCCGGGGTCTGATAGCCGGTGGTGATCATGGTTTCGGTCTGGGTCACCAGGCCGCCGGAGTCGCCGGGGTCAAGGCCGAACTGTTTGTGCAGGTAGCTGCCCAGGGCGGCGGGGGTGGTGGGCATGGTCGGCTGGTAGGCGGCGGCCGCAGCCGGGTCACAGCGCGTCTTTGACTCCTCGGCGGGCTGGCCGACGGCCTTGAGGACCCAGAACCCGCCCCGGCAGGCGGGGAGCGCGCCGCTCAGATTCACGCCGGCGTCCTGGAGCCCGAGGCGGGTGCCATCGGCCGACGCCCAGGTCTGCATCACGCTGGCGCCGGCTGCCTGCCGCAGGTACAGCTTCGTGTACACGAACTGGCCGGGGGCTGGCGCGCCCACCGGCAGCTGCAGCGCGGCCAGGGCGGCATTGCGCAGGACGCCGGATGGAGTGGCGGCCGGGCCGAAGGATGGCCGCGGCGAGACAACCGGGACGGCGGAGGTCCCGGGTCCCGCCCCGGGCGCGCCCGCGGCCGGGGCCAGCGCGTAGGCCACCGCGATAGCGACCGCGGCGGCCGCGGTGAGACCCGCCCCCGCTATCGCCCAGCGTGCCCTGGACCGCCGCCGGGCAGGGCCGCCGGCGATCTGCCGGCGGCCCTCGGCGACTACCTCGGCCGACGGCGGCGCCTCGTCGAGGAGCACGCGGATCATGTTCAGCTCATTCACCGATCTGGCCTTCCTGATCGAGGGCGGCGCGGATCTTCCTGCGGGCCCGGTTCAGGCGGGAGCCGACCGTGCCGTCGGGGATGCCGAGTGCCTGGGAGATCTCCTGATAGGAGAGATCCACCAGGGCGGCGAGCAGCAGCACGTCCCGTTCCTCCCGGGACAGCCTGGCCAGTGCCCGGGCCAGCCGTGGCTGCATTCCTTCCGGGCCGGCCCAGGGCGGCATGTTATTGTCGCGGCCGGCCGCCAGCGCCTGCGCACCGGCGCGGGCCAGCGCCTGGTACCGCCGATTCTCCGCGCGCCGGTGCTGGGCGACGAGATTCGTCGCGATCCCATACAGCCAGGCGCGCACGGGGCCGCGTCCGGGGTCGAAGTCGGCGTGCTTGCGCAGCGCGATGACAAACGTATCGGCCGCAATGTCATCGGCGGCGTCCCGTCCCAGCCGCCCGGCGATATAGCGGTAGATATCAGCGAAGTACCGTTCGTAGACGTCGGCGAAGCCCTCAGGCGCGGAGCCGGGTTCGGCGGCCGTCCGGTGCCGCGCCCTCACATCAACAGCTCCGTCATGGCACCACCTTCCAGCAGCCATCCTCTGACCCGTCACCGGTAGTTCGCCGGACCCTCCCCATTCCTTCACGCAACCCCAGGGCCTCTGCCCTCTGGAAGGAGTGGGCACTTACCCTGGCGAGATCCGTCCACTGATGAGAAGAGTGTGAGCCCTGTGCGCGAGACCTCCGGGCCGGCGATCGAGCAGCTGTCGACGCGGGTGGCGTATGAGACGCCGTACCTGCGGATGCGCGAGGATCAGATCAGGCGCCCCGACGGCTCGGAGGGCATCTACTCCTACGCGGACAAGCCGGACTTCGCGCTGGTCATCGCGGCCGAGAACGGCGGGTTCCACCTGGTCGAGCAGTACCGCTACCCGGTGCGCGAGCGGTCCTGGGAGTTCCCGCAGGGCACGCTGCCCGGCATGACCGCGGCGGACGATCCCGAGTACCTGGCCCGGGAGGAGTTGCGGCAGGAGACCGGCATCACGGCCAGCCACCTGCGCCATCTGGGGCACCTGTACTGCGCCAGCGGGATGTCCAGCCAGGGCTTCGACGTGTTCCTGGCCACCGGCCTCACCCCGGGGACGGCGGAGCTGGAGCTGGAGGAGCAGGACCTGGTGCACCGCTGGTTTCCCCGCGCCGACGTGGAGGACATGATCCGCACCGGGGTCATCACCGACGACTCCTCGGTCGCCGCCTACACGCTCCTCCTGCTCAGCGGATCCGGCGACGGCGGCACGGAGGCGTCTTAGCTGGATCCGGTGATCCGCAGGCTGTGCACGGATGCTTGAGGATCCTGGCATCCGGCGAGGCGGCCTGCGGCTGCGGCAGGCGGCCTCCGCGGGGGTGCGGAGCCTGACGGCCGTAAACCGGGTTGCCGTGGGCACTTCACCGTGCGCAACATGGTGGTTACCACGTTCGCCCGGGGGGTCGGCATGGTGGAAGGCTTGCGGGCGGGGGATCCGCAGTCCATGGGGCCGTACCGGTTGCTGGGGCGGCTGGGGGCCGGCGGCATGGGCCAGGTGTTCCTGGGCCGCTCGGCCGGGGGCAGGCTGGTGGCGGTCAAGGTGATCCGCCCCGACCTGGCCGGGGAGCCCAGGTTCCGGGCCCGGTTCGCGCGGGAAGTGGCCGCCGCCCGGACGGTGTGCGGGTTGTTCACCGCACCGGTGGCGGATGCGGACGTGCAGGGGCCGGTGCCGTGGCTGGCGACGGCGTATGTGGCCGGGCCGTCGCTGGCCGACGCGGTGGACGCCCAGGGGCCGCTGCCGGTGGGCTCGGTGCTGACGCTGGCGGCAGGGCTGGCGGAGGGCCTGGAGGCGATCCATGCGGCCGGTCTGGTGCACCGGGACCTGAAGCCCTCGAACGTGCTGCTGGCCGAGGACGGGCCGCGGGTGATCGACTTCGGCATCTCCCGGGCGGCGGAGGCCAGTGTGCTGACCCAGACCGGCACGGTCATGGGCTCGCCCGGGTTCATGTCCCCCGAGCAGGCCCAGGGCCGGGAGGTGGGGCCGCCCAGCGATGTGTTCAGCCTGGGCGCGGTGCTCACCTTCGCGGCCACCGGGCAGGGCCCCTTCGGGACCGGGGCCACCCCAGCGCTGATCTACCGCGTGGTGTACCAGCAGCCGGATACCGCTCGCCTGCCCACGCAGATCCGGCCCCTGGTCGAGCGGTGCCTGGCCAAAGACCCGGGTCAGCGGCCGGCCACCACTGATCTGCTCGCCGCGCTGGGGAATCCGCAGCCCGCGGAGGACTGGCTGCCGGGACCACTGACCGATGTGCTCAGCCGCTACGCCCCGCCGCCGGCCGGCGGCACCGGCGGGCCCGCCACGAAGACGAGCGCGAAGCCGCGCCCGCCGCCGACGGAGTCGGCTTTCCGGCCACCGACGGAGGCGGCGGTCCGGCCACCGACGGAGGGGGCTTCCAGGCCACCGACGGGGTCAGCTTTCCGGCCACCGACGGAGGCAGCTCTCCGGGCCCAGCCAGCCGGTGCGGACGGCCAGCCGCCACCTAAGAAGCGGCGGGGCCCGGTGTGGGCACTGCTCGCCACCGGGCTGCTTGCCGTGCTCGTCGCGGCGGCCATTCTCGTGCCCAAAGCCATGGAGGACTCGACGGTCTCGCACACGCAGCCGCCGACCCAGACGAGCAGCACGGTCAACTCCCCGTCGTCCCGGCCCTCGCAGAACGGGGGAGCTGTCCCTCAGTCAGCCACCCCGACGGTCTCGCCGCAGTCACCACCGCAGTCTCCGTCGGCGTCAACCTCCCAGCCGCCGCCGGCGACGCAGTCGGCCACCACGCAGCCAACCACCCCAGAGCCAACGACCACAGAGCCGACGACTCCGGCGGCACGACCGCGCGGCAGCCGCGCCCATGCGCGCCACGCCCGCGCCGGCCACGCCCGCGCCGGCCACGCCCGCGCCGACCACGACCGCGCCGGCGACGGCCGCGCCGGCGACGGCCAGCAGCCCGTAGGGGACGCACTCCTGGCCTGGCGGGCCGCGCGGATCACCGTTAGGCAGAGTGTGCGGCCAGTGCTGACCGGGCCTCGGCCGCCTGCGGGCCGTCCGCCGCGACTACCTGCTCAAGCGCCAGCCGGTGCGCCTTGTCGCGCGCCCGGGCCGCGGGCGTGTGGATGTCGGGGGTGACGCCGGTGCCCTCCCAGCTGGTGCCGCTGACCGGGTTGACGGCGGCGGCGACGGAGATGGTCGCCTCCAGGTGGGGGCCGACGCGGAACCCCTCACGGGCGTGGCCGCCGCCGCGGGTGGTTTCACCGATGATGACCGCCCGCCGGAGCTGCTGCAGGTCGTAGGCGAGCTGCTCGCCGCCGGAGAAGGTGGCCGCGCTGGTCAGCGCGTACACGGGCTTGGTCTTGCCGAAGCGGCGGCCGGGCACATATGGCAGCGTCCAGGACTGCCTGGGCCGGTCGTCCTGGCGTTCCTGCAGGCCGGTGAGCTGGACCGGGTCGTGGTCCCACAGGTAGCTGATGAGGAACGCCACCATGGCGGGCTCACCACCCAGGCACTGGCGCACGTCGATGATGAGGGCCTCGGCGCCGGCGACCAGGCCCATCGCGGCGGTGATCAGCTCGCCGCTGATGACGGTGGGGAACAGGATGGGCTGCAGGTCAAGGTAGCCGACGTTGCCCGCCAGGCGCTGCACGCTGGCGACGCCGCCGCAGGTCTGCTGCGCCCACCGGGCCACGGTTGCATACTCGTCCGCGTCGTCCCCGGGTTCACGGTGGCCGATGGGCTGGTCATGGTGGAGGAGCCGCAGGTGCTTGTCGCCGTTGACCGACTGCAGGTCGGCGGTGACCGCCTCGGCGAGCCGGCGTTCATCGGCCGGATAGCGGCCCTCGGCCAGCCCGGTGGCCAGCACCTGCGCCACCTGTGCACCGATGCCGGGGTAAACGTAGCGGGCTTCGACCAGGGCCTGAACCTCGTGGACGACCCGGGTCAGCTCATGCTGGTCCATGCCGACAGCGAAGCCGGCCCTTGCGTAAGTGTCAAGAGCAGTTAACACTTTCTGCATGGACAACGACGGTGAGGTGGCCAGGATCTCGACGCCGGCGCAGTTCAAGGCCCTGGGCCACCCGATGCGTCACCGGCTGCTGCTCGCCCTCGGCCAGGGGGAGGCGACGATCAGCCAGCTCGCCGCCGCGCTGGGCACCAACAAGGGCAACATCGCCCACCATCTCAAGGTGCTGACCGGTGCGGGGCTGGTCAGCCCGGCCGGAACCCGCCAGGTCCGCGGCGGCACCGAGCGCTACTACCGGCGCAGCACCCGCCGCCTGGAATATGACGACGACGCGACGACCGCCGTGGCCTTCCGCGCGCTCGCCGCGGAGATCGCCGCCGCCGAACCCGACCCGCTGCTGGTGCTGCGGTCCATCAGGCTCACCGCCGAGCACGCTCGGCAGCTCCACGAGACTCTCCGCAACCTCGCCGAGCTAGACGACGACGGCGGCGGCCACCAGCGCTACGGACTGATCATCGGCCTGTACCAGCCCCAGCAGCTGCCCCCGGACGGCGAGCCCCGTCACCCCGGGGATCCGGCGGTCCGCGGTTGAGGCGGCTATGTGCCGGGGTTCGCCGGGACCATCTTGTGGTTCGCTGCGACGTCCCAGCCCGCCATTACCGGCGAAGCGAGCGAGCCGTCGGGCAGCTGCGGCCGGTACACGATCTCAATCTGGCGGAAGCTGAAGGACACCTGATCGGTCGGCACGGGCTGCCCGGCCGGCGCCCCGGTCTGGTAGGAGTTCACCATCACACCGCCGAGCGAGATGGTGAGATAGTCCAGCGGCTCTTTCCCCGGCCGCTGAGCCGTGAGCACCGCCGACGTGAGGTGCCGGCCGGACGCGGCGGCGAGCATCAGCAGCGGCGATGCCTTATCGATCTGCTTCGTGATGTGCAGGTCCTGGACGTGTACCTTGCCGGCGCCGCCGGCACCCGCGGCAGACGCCAGAAAGGTCTCGCTCCAGCTGAACGACTCCACCTCGATCTCGCCCTGGTGCCGCGGGTTCTGCGACTCGCCCGCTATGCCGTCGATCCTCAGGAAATAGTCCGCCATCAGAGCCCCCTCACGGCAGCCAAGCCGTCTCTTACCTCGCGTCCGGCGGCCGCAACGACGGGCACCACCGGAGGCCGCATCGTCCCGGGTCGCAGGCCCGGGCCTGATCTGAGTCAAACACGGACCGCCATGCCTGGCCATGCGCCGGCGGCCTGATCCAGCCGGCGTCCCCCGACCCGCCAGGCCCGCGCGGGACGCAGGGAGCGGCGCCGCAGGCTGGGGCGGGCGGCCGGGTCAAGGCGGGTCACGGTGGGCTTGTGCTGCCGTGAGTGTGGTGCATACGCTCGGCCGGTGACGCGCTGGGCGACCTTCGATTGCTACGGAACGCTGGTTGACTGGAACGCCGGCATCGGGGCCGAGCTTGGCCGGCTGTTCGGCCCACCGGAGAGCGGGCGGCTGCTGGCGCGCTACCACGTGATCGAGCCACGCGTCCAGAACGAGCACCCCACGTGGAGCTACCGGGACGTGATGGCGGCCGTGCTCGCCGAGCTCGCGGCCGAGTCCGGGGCCGTCCTTCCGCCCGCAGAGCGGGACGCGCTGGGCCGTTCGCTTCCCGGCTGGCCGGTGTTCGCCGAGGTGCCCGGCGCGCTGGCCGAGGCCCGCGAGCGGGGCTGGCAGCTGGCCGCGCTCTCGAACACCGACCGGGACCTGATCGAGGCCTCGCTGCAGGCCATCGGCGTGCCGTTCGAGCAGGCGATCGTGGCGTCCGAGGTTGGCTCGTACAAGCCCGCGCCCGGGCACTGGCGCGCGTTCTACGCAACGACCGGCGCCGACCCGTCCCGCCACGTCCACGTCGCCCAGAGCCATTTCCATGACATCGTGCCCGCCCACGACCTCGGCATCCGCTCGGTCTGGATCAACCGCCTCGCCGAGCGGGCCGAGCCGGCGCCGACGCGGGAGCTGCCCGACCTGGCCGGTCTTGCCGACACGCTCGATGAGCTCGTCCCCCCGGGCTGAGCCTCAGCCGCGGTCAGGAGCTGACCATCGCCGCCGCCGACGGCACGGTGGGGAGGTGCCCGGTGATGGTGGTGCCGTGGGTGGGAGCGGACCGGACTTCGAGCCCGCCGCCGAGCGCGGCGACCGGGCCGCTGGGATCGTCTGCGCGGGGGCCGGATCGTGCCCGCGGCGGCTCTGGCGGCAGAATCTAGCGCATGGCTGAGCGGTCCACCGGAAACCCCATTGTGATCATCGGCGGCGGCATGGCCGGCGGGAACGCCGCCGCGACGCTCCGGGAGGAGGGCTTCCCCGGGCGCGTCGTGCTCATCAGCCGGGAGCCGGGCGTCCCCTTCGGCCGCCCGCCGCTGTCCAAGACCTACCTGCGGTCCGAGGAGGATCTCGACGCTTGGTACGTCAGGCCGGCCGACTGGTACGCCGGCCACGATGTCGAGCTTCGCCGCGAGAGCGTGGTGGCCGTCGATCCCGCCGCGCACGCGGTCACCCTGGACTCGGGCGAAGAGCTCGGCTATCAGAAGGTTCTGATCGCCACCGGAGGACGCAACCGGCGCCTGAGGATCCCCGGCGCCGATCTGCCCGGGATTCATTACCTGCGCACGGTGGCCGAGTGCGACGCGATCAAGCAGGAGGCGGTGCCGGGCCGGCGCGCGGTCGTCGTGGGCATGGGATTCATCGGCTCCGAGGTAACGGCCTCACTGACCCAGCTCGGGGTCCGGGTGACTGTGGCCTTCCCGGGCCGGGCCCCGCTGGAGAGGGTCCTGGGCGGCGAGGTCGGCGGGGTGATGGGCGCGATTCACCGCGCGAACGGCGTCGAGCTGCTACCCGGAGACCAGGTCACCGCCTTCGAGGGCACCGAACGCCTGGAAGCGGTCGTGACCGCCGCCGGTCGCCGTGTCGCGTGTGATTTCGCCGTGGCGGGCATCGGCATCGAGCCCGACAGCCCGGCCGTCGCGGTGGAGCAGGAGAACGGGATCCTGGTTGACGAGCTGTGCCGGGCCAGCGCGCCCGACGTCTACGTGGCTGGTGACCTGGCGAACATTCTCCACCCGCTGTTCGGGCGGGTCAGGGTCGAGCACTACAACAACGCTGAGAAACAGGGCGCCGCCGCGGCCAGGTCCATGCTCGGCTCAACGGCCCCCTATGACTACATCTACAGCTTCTGGTCCGACCAGTACGAGCACAAGATCGAGTATGTCGGCTACGTCACCAAGTGGGATGACTTCGTGGTCCGCGGCAGCGTCGACGAGGGCAAGCTGATCGGCTTCTACCTGGTGGGCGGGGCGGTGCTGGCCGCCGTCGGTCTCGACCGCGGTGGTGACCCCGAGCTGGACCTCGACAGCGAGATGGCGGCCTGCGCCCGCCTGGTAGCGGCCCGGGCCCGGCCGGCCCCGGCCGTGCTGGCCGACGACCACACCGACCTGTGGTCGCTGGTCCGGCGCTGACGCGCCGTCCTACGCGTTCGAGAACAGCGGGATGTTCGCCCCGCTGACCGGGGCCAGCGGGCTGTCCAGCAGCGCGACGATCAGCTCCCCGACGTCCGCCGGGGTCAGGCCCGGGCGCAGCGCCGGATTGGCCCGGCGCAGCATCTCGGTGTCGACGGCGCCCGGGCTCAGGCAGATGGCGCTGATGCCGTGCTCCTTGCCCTCGACCGCGATCGCCTCGGTGAGGCCGATCACCCCGTACTTGGACACGTTGTACGCGGCCAGCCCGGGGAACTTCTCGGTGGCGTAGATGCCCGACAGCGACCCGAAGTTGACGATCCGGCCATCACCGGCGGGGACCATGGCGGCGAACGCGGCGCGGCAGCACAGGAACGTGCCCGTCAGGTTCACCCCGAGCGTCTCGTGCCACATGGCCGTCGCCGTTCCGGCGAACGGCGCGGTCGTCAGGACCCCGGCCGCGCAGACCAGCACGCCCAGCTGGCCGACCCCGGCGGCCTCGGCAAACAGGCGCCCGACCGCGGCCTCGTCGCTCACGTCCGTCGGCACCGGTGTGGCCTGGCCGCCCGCGTCCTTGATCCGGCCCGCGACGCGGTCGAGCGCCTGACCGTCCCGGGCGGCCAGCACGACGTGGGCGCCGGCCGCGGCCACGGCCGCGGCGGTGGCCGCCCCGATGCCGCGGCTGGCCCCGGTGACCACCGCCAGCCGTCCCGCCAGCCACCGGGCGGGGGCGGCCCCGCCGGGCGGGCGCGGCACCGGCTCACCCACCGGCCACCTGCCGGTAGAGCCGCTCGTGTGCGTCCAGGCTCAGCTCCAGGTCGAGCTGGCCCTCGGCATGCTTGCGGCAGGCCGGCCGCGAAAGCCCGGCCGCCTTCGACACCGCCCCGGCGGCGGCCCCGACGTCATCGGGCCGCACCAGGAAACCGGTGACGCCGTCCATGATCACCTCACTGAGTCCGCCGCGCCGGAACGCGACAACGGGAGTCCCGCACGCCTGCGCCTCGGCGGCGGCCATCCCGAAGGGCTCGTCCCAGCGGGCGGGATACAGCACCACGGCCGCGCCCGCCATGGCCTCCCACAGCGTGGTGCGGGGCACCCCCGGGTGAACGGTCACCCCCGGCCAGTTCCGCCGCGGGTCGATCTGCTCCCGGCTGTACCCAGAATCGTAGACGTCGCCGTAGACGTCGATCGGCACTCCCGCCGCCCGGGCGATGTCGATGGCCTCGGCCGCGCCCTTCTCCGGGCTCAGCCGGCCCGCGTACAGCGCGCCATGCCCGGCCGTGCCCGACCAGGCGATGGCGCCGGTGGGCGGGTACGGCGGCAGGATCGCGTCGACCGGGACGACCCGGCGCCAGGCGTCGGCCTGGAAGGCCGATACCGCGGCCACCGCCGGCCGTCTGCCGTGCCGGGCCGCCTGGCGGAGCGCCGCCGACACGGCCTGGTCCGGCGGCAGGTGGAGCGTGTGCACCACCGGCGCCGGCAGCGCCGCCGCGAGCCGGACGGCCGGCGCGTCGAAGGCGTGATTGTGGATCACGTCATACCGGCTCGCCCGCACGGCCAGGTAGGCGGCGGTGAAGGCGGACTCGGCCGCCGCTGCCGCGGCTGCTGCCTCGCCCGGGTCGCCGGCGGATGGGCGGCCGCCCGTGGGCGGCCCGGACGCCCGGTAGAGCGTGCCCGCCAGGGACCGGGCGTCGACCCCGGTGTCGATCACCTCGGCCCCCGGGATCTCCGATCCGGAGGCGGCGTAGACGTGCACGTCGTGGCCCCGGCCGGCCAGGCCGCGGGCCAGATCGGACACGAACGCCTGCGAACCGCCGCGCTGGGGCTCCCGGATGGGCGTCACCAGCGGCGCCATGATCGCGATCCTCATGCCGCCAGCACCTTGAAGGCCAGGTCGCGCGGCGGGTTGATGCCCAGCACCTCGAAGGGAACCCTCCGCGAGCCGCGCCGCCGGACCTCGCCGGCCGCCTTGGGGTAGAAGATCCCGGCCAGCTCCACCGCCTCGGGAAAGCTGCCGAACTCCACCCACATCGGCCCGGGGAAGCTGACATAGGCGTAGCCGCGCGCGGCGAGCCAGTCGAGGTGGTTCGGCCAGATGATGGCCACGCACCCGCCCGGCCGGCACACCCGCTCCATCTCGGCCAGGCCGGCGTCGCCGCCATGGGCCGCCGAGGGGGTGAAGGCCGAGCAGGCGATTACCAGGTCGGCGAAATCATCGGGCAGCGGCAGCTGGTCGAAGAACCCGCGGATCACCCGGACCCGGTCCCCGTGGCCCGCTGCGGCGAGCTTGCGCCGCAGGATCCGGCGCAGCGGCAGCGCCGGCTCCACCGCCACCATGCGCTGCCCGCGCCCGGCGAGCTCCATCGTCAGCCGTCCCGTGCCCGCGCCGACCTCGGCGATCTGGTTCACGCGGCGCGGCAGCCAGCCCACCACGCCGGGATGGAGCCGCTCGGCGCTGGCCAGCCGGTCATAGAGCCCCGGCTCGAGCCGGTACAGCAGCTCCCAGGCCAGGACCATGTCGTTTTGCGGATCACCGTCCCCCCGCGGGACGAACCGGCTCGCCTCCGCGCGGGTGAACACGGCCAGGTCCGCGGCCGTGTACCGCCTCCGCAGCTCCCGGGGCTCCCCGGCCGGGGCCCCTGGGGGTTCCGCGCCCGCCGGGGCTGGGTCCCCCGCCGGTTCCGGGCGGGCCCGGGCCGGGGTCTCAGGCCTGGTCACCGACCTCGGCCCAGTTCTTGTCGGTCTCCCAGACCCGGACCGACCGCAGCAGCCCGTCCGGGAGCTCCGGCTGGAGCCGCTCCCAGATGGCCTGGGCCAGGTTCTCGGCGGTCGGCACGCACCCCTTGAGCCACGCGACGTCGGTGTTCAGGTTGCGGTGATCCACGTCGCGGATGACCTGCGTGTGGATGACGTCCGACAGCAATTTCAGGTCCAGCACGTAGCCGCTGGCCTGGTCGACCTGGCCGGCCACGACCACTTCCAGGACATAGTTGTGCCCGTGCAGATTCGCGCATTTCCCGAACAGGCGCCGGTTTTCGTCATCGGACAGCCCCGGGTCGTATAGCTGGTGCGCGGCATTGAATGATTCGCGGCGGCCCACCAGGACGGTCATCAGCTCGTCCTCTTTCGCGAGGTTTCATTATCGATAGACTACATGAGGGAGCTTTCCGCGGAGCGAGGCGGGCCGGGCCCGGCCCCGGTGAGCTTGTCAAGACGGCCGGGTGCGCGGCCCCCTGGCTGCGGCCGCGGCCAGTCGGCGGGGACGGGACATGGCGGCGCGGCGTGATCTATCCCACGCCGAATCGGCATTCGGCCACAGGCCCGGTCCGAAGTTCATAAGCGGCTGGTCGAGGCGGCCTTTTATGGGGGTAAGCGAGCCCGCTTGACCCAATGCCGCCGGCCGGGCATACGGCGGCTGATCGCCGGGCATCAGCCTGTATTCGGAGAGCCATTCGGTTTTCGGCGATGCCACGGTTTCGCCGTGCCGTTAAGGCACGATAACGAGAGGAACCGGCGAATGGCGGGCCAGGCTGACGGCGATCGAGCCGACTACCCGGTGGGCGGCGTGGGACGAACTGCCGACCACGATCGCCACGGTCCGCTCGCCGGCGGCGTCGCGGATGGCGGCGGCCGCCGCGATCAGCTCGTCGGCGACGATGCCCCGGCGCCGCGCGAACTCCCAGGCTGCCCCGCTGCCGCTCAGCTGCGCGGCGGCTACGGTGCGGAGCTCGTGCTCGATCTCGTTGAAGTCGGACTCTATTTCGGTGATGGCGCCGGGCGACAGCATGGCGACGCTGGACAGCTGAGCCACGTACACGACTTCGATGCGGCCGGTCCGGCCCTGCAGCAATCTGACCGCGGAGTCGAGGGCCCGGGCGGCGGGAGCCGAACCGTCATACCCGACGACAAGATGCACGAACCCGGCGGGCGGCGCGGCGGAGGTCACGGTGGTCAAGGTTAGTTCCTGCGCCATTGCGAGATGTGGCCGGTGCCGGCCCGGCATGGTTGAGGGTTCGCTGTTTATAGCTGGGCAGTGAGCTTTCAGCCATGCGGTGCCTGGACCGTGGGCGGGGCCGGGCCGCCCGTTGTCTCAGGTGAGGATGAGCCAGGTCTGGCCGTCGATGAGTTCACGGGCGGCGTCGAGGTGACCGGCATGGGAGGCGGTTTCCGCGATCACATGCAGCAGGACCTGGCGCAGGTTGTCCAGGTGGAAACTGGGCGGGAAGAAGTCCGGCCACCAGGCGGGCGGGGCTTCCAGCGAGGTGGCGGTGATGATCTTGTCCGCCAGCTCTATCTCCCGCCGGTACAGATCCAGCACGGCCGCGGCCGGCACCTCAGGGCGCACCTGCCAGCCGTCATCGCCGAACTCGTCCGGCTCGACCTGCTCACCGGTCATGACCTGGCGGAACCAGAGCCGCTCGACGTCCAGGGCCAGGTGCTGGACCAGCCCGGCGCAGGTCCAGCCGGTCGGCAGCACGGGGCGGCGCATCGCCTCCTCGGGCAGGTTCTCCAAGATGCCCAGCACGTGCTCGCGCTGCTGGGTCAGGTAGTCCATGAGGTCCGTGGCCTGGTTACTCGTAGCGGGCTGCGTCATGGCTGGCTCCTCTCCGTGGTCCGCACGCTCATCTCGGTCGGCCATAACCGCCTGGCGATGTCCCGGTCACCCGCGCCCGCCTCGATTAACTCCGCAGCCTCTAACCGCAGCCGCTCCCGGCGGCCCGCTCCGGTGCATCCAGCCCGCCACCATCGGCATACCCTCATGGTTCTGGCATACCGCAGCAGACCCGCTGCTAACAGGGCCGTGACCCCCGCAATTGAAGATCGTTAGACAGGCCGGCCAGGGCGGGACACCCGCGGCCGGGATAGCTTGGCTGGTTGTGGCCGTGCTGAACCTCACGACCGGGCAGATGCTCGCCGCTCACGTGACCGGGCACGGCCCGGCCGGCGCGATCAGGGTGGGGAACCAGTTCACGGTCATCGCCGACGGCCCCGGTGCCGACCGCTGGCACCCCAGAGGTGGGAGATGCGGGTAGCGGGGATCCGCGAGATCGGCGCCCAGGTCGAGCTGATCGACGTGGGCGAGCCCCGGCCGCTGGCGGGCGATGAGGTGCTGATCGAGGTGATGGCGGCGGGCGTGGGCAACTGGGACGAGCAGCGGGTGACCCAGCTCGGGGCCCGCCACGTGGTGGACTATCACGACCAGCAATGGCCAGCACAGGTCCGCGAGATCACGGGAGGCCGCGGGGTGGCCGCCGCGGCCAACGCGGCACCCGGCGGCGGCGCCACCGCGATGCGGGCGGTCGCCGACGGCGGGCGCCTCGCGACCATCACCTCAGATCCGCCCGCCGGGGAGCGGGGCATCACGGTCTCCAGCATCTACGTCCGCCCCGACGGAACCCAGCTGCGCGGGCTCGCGCAGCGGTTCGCGGCAGGGCAGCTGGAGATCCCGGTCGCCGCCGACCACCGTCTCGCCGATGCCGCCCAGGCACTCGCCCAGGTGGTCGGCGGCCACGCCGCCGGCGCCGTCGTCCTCGCGCCCTGACCAGGCCGGCGGGCACCGGCCGGGTGCGTCCCGCCGTGAGTCTCAGCCGACGCAGAACTCGTTGCCCTCCGGGTCATGCATGACCACGAAGTAGACCGGGTCCTCCGGATCGTCTTCCCGGTCCCGGCGCTCCACGCTCGCGCCCAGCCGGGTCAGCTCGGCCACCTTGGCCTCGACGATCTCGATCCGCCGTTCCATCGGCAGCGCCCTGTCGCGGCCGGTGGGGTAGAGGTCGAGATGGAGCCGGTTCTTCCCGGCCTTCGCCTCCGGCACCTCCTGCAGCCAGATCGGCGGGCGGAGCCCGGCCGGGTCAAACAGCCGGTCGCCGAAGGCCGCATCCTCCCCCAGCCGGGCGCGGTAGTGCGCGTGCCAGGTCGTCTCCGGCTCGGCCGGCGGCACCGGCTGGTAGCCCAGCGCCTGCGCCCAGAACCGCGCCAGCACGGCCGGGTCGTTCGCGTCGATGGTCAGCTGCCAGAACACCATGCCCTGCTCCTATGCCAAAGCTGCCCAGCCGAGCCGCGCGGCTGTCGCGCGCTATCGGCGACGCTAGACCCCACCGCCGACATCCGGCGCGGCAGCACGGCTCCGGCCCAGGCCGGCGCTCACCGCCTGGGGCGCTGCCAGGGGTCGCGCCCGAGGGCACGCCGCAGGGCCGCCGCGCCCTCGCCGAGTACGGGCTCGCCGTGCGTGACGAGGACATGCCCGGGCTCGAGGGCGGCCAGGGGCTCCAGCGTCGGCAGGTAGCGTTCGCGCCACCAGCGGCGGCGGCGCTCGCTGTCCAGCGGGTCCTCCCACACGCGCAGCTCGCCGCCGCCCGTTTCGACCACGGCGTCGCCGAAGACCAGGGCGCGGTAGGCGGGGATCTCGATCGGCTGCTCGGAACGGGGCGGGTTGCCGATCGGGTGGAAGCGGGCGACGCCGCCGACATCGCCACCGGTGACGGCCTGGAAGCCGGAGACGTCGCCGAGCCGCGTGGCCACCTCCGGATGCCCGTAGATGCGCGCCTTCGCGCGGCGGTAGCGCCGCCACAGCGGCTCGGCGCTGCGGGTGTGGTACGGCTTGCTGATGAGGATCCGCACGCGGCCGCGGGCGAGGCCGTCGAGCTCGGTCAGCGCCGGGTCGTCGTCGCCGGTCACCAGCGGATCCACGAGCAGCGTCTCGCCGCCGGCGGTGAGCGCGTAACTCGTCCGGGCGCCGAACTCCCCGGGGCGCAGCCCCCGGGGGCGGCGCTGCCAGGACCAGATCCCGGGCGCGATCTCGCGCACCTCGCTCCCGGTCAGCCGTCCCCCGCCCCCGGCCGCCATCGGGCTACTCGGCGTCCAGCGGGGCCAGCAGATCACGCAGCAGGCCGGCCAGGGCGCGCCGGGAGTCCTCCGGGATCGGATGCAGGAACGCCCGCTCGCTGGTGAGCAGGTCGGCGAGCGCGGCGTCCACCCGCTCGGTCCCCCGGGCGGTGAGCCTGACCAGCACGCCCCGCTTGTCCTGCGGGTCGGGGCGCCGGTTGACCAGGCCGGCCTTTTCCAGCCGGTCGATCCGGTTGGTCATGGTGCCCGAGGTCACCAGCGTGATCCGGAGTAATGCCCCCGGGCTGAGCTGGTAGGGACGGCCCTGGCGGCGCAGCGCCGACAGGACATCGAACTCCCATGTCTCCAGCCCGTGGGCCGCGAACGCGGCACGGCGGGCGCGGTCCAGATGCCTGGCCAGCCGGGACACCCGGCTGAGCACCTGCAGCGGCTCGACGTCGAGGTCAGGCCGTTGCGCCTGCCAGGCGGCGACCAGGTCGTCCACCTCGTCGCGCAGGGCCTGCCCGGTCACCTCCTCGTCCATTGGGGCAGCTTATCTCTCGATGTCAAGACTCAAGCGGAGGCTGGTGCGGGCGCGTGGCGTCCGGTTGCCGACCTCATGGCCGGCCGGCAACCCAGGGACCGTGGCGGGCCAGACACCGCTGGGGACTCGGCGCGTATGCTGGCCGTGGCAGCCACGCCTGCCTGATCCGAGCTGCCCCAGCCCGGCGCTGGGGCGGTGACCGAGGACAAGAGCGGCGCAGCCCTTGCGTGGATTTTGTCAGTTTCTTCCATCGTGATCGCTCTCCGCGGTGGCCAGGCGCCGGGACGGGGCCGCCGGGATTGAGGGCACGATGTCGCACGACAAGATCAGGGCGGCGGCCCGCAAGCGCATGGCGGAGACGGATGAGCCGTACGCCGCCGCCCGCCGCGCGGTTATCAGCGAGCACCAGGCCACCGGGGCCCAGATCCCGCCTCCGGGCGCGGGCTACGCGATCCGGATGTCCGGCGAGATCCACGACTGGCTGGCCGGCCTCGGTGACAGCGACCCACCGGCGGCCACGCGCGTGCGGACGGCGCTGGCCGCGCTGATGAAGGAAGGCGCCGGCCTCGGGGATCCGCTGGTGACCTCCACGGCGGAGTCCTGGCCCTGGGCGCTGGCCGAGGCCCTGGACCGGTCCTACCAGCAGTACCTGGACCGGCTGCAGGCCGTGCGCCGGGGTGAGGCCGACGCCACGACCCTGTCCAGGGACATCGAGCGTCAGATCGCGGAACTGGAGTCCGCGCGGGTGACGCTGGACGATGGGTACCGCCGTGCGCTGGCGGCGGGCCAGCCGCAGGAGGCCGCGCAGGCACTGACCGAGCTGGCCGCGATTCAGCGGCAGGCAGCCGAGGTGCGGCGGCTGCTGCCGGGGGTGATGGAGGCCAGGCGCCGGCTGGCTGCGCAGAGCCAGCGCCTCCAGGCGCGCGCCGAGGCCTTCCGGGTCCAGAAGGAAGTCCTGAAGGCGAGCTTCACAGCGGCCGAATCCAGCCTCCGGGTCCACAAGACCATCGCCGCCTCCGGCCTGGCCAGTGATGACGCCGGCCGGCGGCAGCAAGACAGTGGCGAACAGATCAGCGCGGCGGAAGCCAGACTGGCGGATCTCACCGCCCAGATGGAGCGGGAACTGGACCAGGAGGCCTGGCCAGAAGGCCTGATGGCGCTGCGGCCCGGCGCGCTGAGCCGCGACGACATCTGCATCCTGTTCGCGGTCGAGCCACCTGGCGCCGCGCTGCTGATCGCGGTGCTGGAGGGACTCGAGGCGGTGGCGGAACGATACTGGGAAGCCGTCCTGGCCTCCGCGGACATGCTGCGTCGGGTGCGGGCCGGCCAGGCGCCCGAAGCGGCGGCGTACGCCTATGACGACACGCAGTCGTTCCTGGCGGAGTTCTCCCCCGGCGACGCCGGTGGATCAGCCTGAGGCAGGCCCGGCCCAGCGGCGGAACCGCTCCCTGGCCTGGCCGGGGTAGGTGGCGCCGCGCGGTCCTGAACCAGTTCCATCTGGCAGGTTCCGGCGCGGCTGCGGTGACCGGCCGGATGATCACCGGGCAGCGGGCCGGCGCATGCCGGGCACCGGCCGGGGTCATCCGTTGTGCTGATACCTTGATATCAAGAGAGATGGGGGCTGCGATGTGGGATCCCGGCCAGTACCAGCGGTTCGCCGGCGAGCGGGGCCGCCCGTTCTTCGACCTGCTCACCAGGGTGAGGGCGAGCGACCCCGGCTACGTCGTCAACCTCGGCTGCGGCCCGGGGAACCTGACCGCGGCCCTTGCCGAACGATGGCCCGGGGCCGATGTCGTCGGGGTGGACAACTCGCCGGAGATGATCGACACCGCGCAGGCCGAGGCGGGGCCGCGGCTGAGTTTCGCGCTCGGGGACCTGCGGGACTGGCGCCCCGAGCGGCCGGTCGATGTGCTGGTTTCCAACGCCGTGCTGCAGTGGGTTCCCGGCCACATGGACGTGGTGCGGTGCTGGCCGGACATGCTGTCTCCCGGCGGCTGGCTCGCGATCCAGCTGCCCGGTAACTTCAACCAGCCGAGCCACGCGATCCTGCTCGATCTGGTCAACTCGGACCGGTGGCGGCCGCTGCTGGCAGGCGTCGTCCTCAACCGCCAGGCGCCCGACCCAGCCGATTACCTGGACCTGCTCGCTCCCACCGGATGCGAGATTGACGCCTGGGAGTCCACCTACCTGCACGTGCTGCCGGGAGAGGACCCGGTGACCGAGTGGTACCGGGGCACCGGGCTGCGGCCCGTCCTCGCCGCCCTCGATCCCGGCCAGGCCGAGGAGTTCGTGGCCGACTACGGCAAGCTGGTGCGCGAGGCCTACCCGCGCAGGCCGTACGGGACCATACTGCCGTTCCGCCGGGTGTTCGTCGTGGCCCAGCGCACCGGGTCCTGACCGGGCCGTCGGCGTTGCTCAGGCCCCCAGGGCGGCCAGCACCCCCGGGATGTCGTCGACCGTGAGCGCGTCGGCGCCGGCGGACGCCAGCCGCACCGCCATCGCCGGGGTGGGCGACCAGGCCAGCACCTCCAGGCCCGCCTGGTGCGCCAGGCCGATCACCGTCTCGATCGGGAGCTCCGGCAGGCGCTGGATCTTCGGGCGCAGCCCGAACGTGCCGGTGTGCAGGCAGACCGCGTCCAGGCCGAGGTTCGCCGCCGCCGGGATGGCGTGCCAGACGGTGCGCGAGGTTAACGCCAGGAGGCTGGCGAGCGTGCTGGTGGGGCGCGGCCGGCAGCGGATGCGCCGGGCCCTGCGGCCAGGGTGACCCGGCCGGCCGCCGCTACCGGCCGCTCTCCCCGGCCACGACCTTCGGTTTCCTGGCCGCCTTGCTGGAGATGCTCGGCGCCTTCTCCAGCTCGGACAGCCCGTTCCAGGCCAAGTTGATCAGGTGGGCCGCGACCACCTCCACCTTGGGCTTACGGGCGTCGAGCCACCATTGCCCGGTCACGGCGACCATCCCCACCAGCATCTGCGCGTACATCGGGGCCAGCTTCGGGTCGTAGCCGCGGTCGCGGAAGAAGTCGCCCAGGATGTACTCGACCTGGCTCGCGATGTCGGAGATCAGGCTGCCGAAGTTGCCCCCGCCCGAGGCGGGATGGGAGTCGCGCACCAGGATGCGGAACCCGTCCGCGTTGTCCTCGATGTAGCGCAGCAGCGCGACCGCGGCCGCCTCGAACTTCTCCCGGGTCTGGGCGCCACCCAGGATCTCGGTCGCGGTGGTGAGCAGCCGCTCGACCTCCCGGTCAACCACGACCGCGTACAGCCCTTCCTTGCCGCCGAAGTGCTCGTAGACCACCGGCTTGGAGACGCCCGCCTGGGCGGCGATCTCCTCGATGGACGTGCCCTCGAAGCCGCGTGCCGCGAAAAGCTTGCGCCCGATGCCGAGCAGCTGCTCCCGGCGCTCCGTGCCGGTCATCCGCTTGCGGTGGTTGGAGCTGGAGTCTGGAATGGTCACCGCCCCATCATGGCGCGGTTACGCGGCCATGAGGTCATCCCGGTCTGCCGGGCGGCGCTTTGTCATCGAGCCGAGATGTTTGTCCCGCTTGCCGGTGAGTTTGCCCGACAGCCGCTGCTCGTCCGGCCAGCGCACGTCCCAGGCCCAGCCGAGCTTCTCCGCGATCCAGATCGCGCGGGCGCTGATGTCGATCTGCCCCTCCAGCGCGCCGTGGCGGGCGCAGGTCGGGTCGGAGTGGTGCAGGTTGTGCCAGGACTCGCCGAAGGAGGGGATGGCCAGCCAGGCCACGTTCCGCGACTTGTCGCGCACGTCGAAGTCTTCGTTGCCGAAGGTGTGGCAGACCGAGTTGATGGACCAGGTCACGTGGTGCAGCAGGCAGATCCGGACCAGGCTGGCCCAGAAGAACGCGGTGAGCGCGCCGGCCAGCGACATCGACCACAGACCGCCGATCAGGGCGGGAGCGAGCAGCGAGACCGCAACCCAGAGCGGGAAGGTCTTGGAGACCCAGCGGATGGGGGCGTCGGCGAGCAGGTCCGGGCAGAACTTCTGCTGCGAGGTCCGGTTCGGGTTGAACATCCAGCCCATGTGGGCGTAGAGGAAGCCTTTGCTGAGCGCCTTCCAGTCGTTGCCGAACCGCCACGGCGAATGGGGGTCGCCCTCCTTGTCGCTGTACTTGTGGTGACGCCGGTGGTCGGCCACCCAGACCAGTACCGGCCCCTCGATGGCGAGGCTGCCGGCGATGGCCAGGGACGACGCGCAGCGGCTTGGCCGCCTTGAAGGAACTATGCGTGAAGTGGCGGTGGAAGCCCATGCGTGATCCCCATGCCGGTGACTACGTAGAAGACGAAGGCGATCACGATGTCATGCCAGCCCAGGCCCCAGCCCCAGGCCAGCGGGACCGCGGCCAGCACGGCCAGCAGGGGGACCGCGACAAAAAGCCCGACCAGGAACCGGTCGAGACGGCCGCTCGGCTCGGGCTCGACGTCGGGGCGTGGTGCGCGGGTCCGCGCCGCCCCATCCGGATTCGCGGTGGGCGGGGCGGCCGGGACGGTGGCCGTGGTGGTGGTCATAGCGGGTCCTCGCTCTGCCTCAGGCGCCACGGGTGGGATGGATACGCTTACGTTACCGTAACCTACGACACCGTAGGTTACGCAAGGACTTGACTCAGATTTCACCCAGAAGTGGCGTCGGTAACATCGGGAGGACGCTCAGCGTCTCACCATCCGAGACGATGTGCCGGCGCTCAGCCGCCGGAAGGTTCGTCGATCTTGGTCCAGGCGCCCGGCGGGTGATCGTCCCGGGGCAGCCACAGCAGCGGCTGGAGGCCGTCGAACCTGGGCTCGAAGCCGGGTTCCCACGGAAGGATGCCCTGCCGGTCCGGCCAGAAGACCTGGAGGTACGACGGCCGGAGGTAGCCGTAGATGGTGTCGGACGTGGTGAACAGGCTGGTCGCCCGCCAGCTGTCATGAACGGGGCGGATCGTGAACGTGCAGGGGGAGACGCCGTCGATCTGGTCGCCGGCCGCGACCGTGGCGCCGTCGGCGATCAGGCGCCCGACCTCGTTGATGATCGCCGCCATGTTCGGCAGCGACAGGCCGAACAGCGCGAGCTCGGGCACGCCGTACGTATGCCGGAGCCCGATGCTGTAGGCCCACGACGGGCACTGCTCGTCACCGGGGATGCCTTGAACCGCCCAGCCGACCCGGCCGATGTGGCCCATGATGATCTCCGCGTAGGCCTCCGGGCCGTAGCCCGCCGCCTCCAGCTCGCACATCTGGCATTCGCACTGAATTTCGGGTCCGTCCATGTACCTCATGCTACGCCCGGACCCGGACAGTTTCAGCTGAGGCAGACGGCCGCCGATCGAGGTCAGGAGGGGAGAGTTCCGGCGCTTGGACTCGAACCAAGAGAACCGGGGCCAAGGCCCGGTGGGTTGCCAATTACCCCACGCCGGATGGCGCTCTGTCGAAGATCGACGGAGCGATACCCACGATACCGAGCCAGCCGTAGATACTTGCGCGCTTAGGGCCGCAGTCGGGCAATGATCTCTGACGGGACTGGCACCTACAGTGTGGTGGCGTCGGCCTCGGCAACACCCAAGGCCGCGCGGGCCCAGCCTTCGATCCGCCGGTACAGCTCGGCTCCCTGCTGCACGTCGATCCGCAGGCAGCCGTGATATCCATCGCCGGTGTTCCAGCGAACGGTCTTGGGGTTGTGCCGCTTGAGTGTAGGACGCTGGAACTGCGTCGGGTCCGCGCCGGTCACCTCAAGCCAGAAGTACTCAGCACCTTCAACGTCGGCGGTCTCGTGGATATAGACGCGATAGCGGACCTGTGCGCGGTCAACTCCTGCTGCGTAGAGGAACCGCAGGAAGAAGGCAATGAGCCCCGGGTCACCGTTGATGAAGGAAACGCGCTCATGCCGGTGATGCGGCTTGCTCTTTGCGCCCTCACACCAGTAGGCGACGGCGCCGGCGATGAGGAGTTCCCGCTGGGTCAGGGCACCGATCTCGGCAGCTGCGACGGCACGGGTGGCCTCCCGGTTCGCTTCGCGGGCCGTGCGTTCTGCCTCCCAGTAGCGGCGGGCTCCTTCAGCTGCCCGCTTGCGGCACTCCTCGTAGCTGAGCCGATCCGGCCAGGGCATGTCATGGACCCAGGCCGAGACCGTGCCTTTCGAGACGCCCAGCTCGGCGGCGATCCGGTTGTAGTCGTAGCCCTGCTCGCGTAAGAGCCGGGCCTTGGCATGAAGATCGTCTTTGGCGTTGGGACGGCGCGTCCACTCCGGCGGCGGCTCGCCCGCAAGCAACTCGTTCAGGGTTGCGTTGCTGCCGACGCCGAGGATTTCCTTGATCTCTCTGCGGGATTTGCCCGCCCGCCGTAACGCGATCGCTTGTTCCCGGCGGCCATCTGCTGATCTGGTCGAATTCATATTCGAATACTATCGACCACTACCGACAGAATTGGCTTATCCGCGCCCGCTTACCGACCGGTGTCAAGCTTTCACTCGCGTCACGCCCCCCGGGGGTGTTCACCAGGCGGCGGAGCTGAACGGGGAGTCCAGGAAGGGGATCTGAGTGACCCTTACCGAGGCCAGCTGCCCGGTGGCGAGGTTCATCATCCTCACCCGGTGGGAACCGGTGTAGACGAGCAGGTGCAGGCCGGCCGCGTCCATACTGACGTCCAGCTCGCCCTGGGCCAGGCTCCCGAGGCGGCCCAGCATCCGGATCCGCTTACCGGTGGTGGTGCTGTACAGGCCGAGTACCACCACGCCCCCGCGGGGTGCCGATTGCGTCTCCACGTACGCCTGCGAACCGGTGCTGGTGAGGATCACCCGGAACGCGCCATTGGGCACGTGCACCACCTTCCGGGCGTGGCGGGTGAGCGGGCCGGGCGGCGCATTGGTCGGCAGGACCCACACATCCTGCGGCGCGTATGGGCCAGTGCCGCCGGCCGCGAAACCGAGCACCGAACCGTCGGCGGTCAGCGACACGCTGCCGCCATGCAGTGAACCATTCGAGATTGCCCAGGTAGTGGCCTGCCGGGAGGCGAGGTGGATCACCCCGGCAATCTGGTGGCCGGGCGCACACCGGCCGGAGGCCGTGTAGGCTAGTACGTTCCCGTCCGCGCTGCTGACGAGTTCCATCACGCTCCCGGTGACCCGCGGCACGCTCAGCGGCGTCAGCCCGCTGGGCCGGCCTTGGGCATCGATGCTGAACCGGTAGAGCTGCGTGGTGCAGCCCCGGAAACTGGTCATGGCGGCCGCCACATACGTGTGGTCGTTGCCGAGCCTGCTCACCGCCGCGAACACATGGTTCGGCCCGGGCGGCCGAACGGTGGCGACGACGCGGCCGGTCGCGGACCGGTAGATGTTGAGCACCGTGGACGGTGGGTATGCCGGCACCGGCTCGGCGACCCCGGCGAAGAAGCTGGGAGGGCCCGTCAGTGCGCCGCCCGCTCGCCCGGCCGGCGGCCGGGCCAGCAGCTTGGGCACCACCAGGGTGGCGGTGAGGACGATGGCCGTGACGCACACCGCTGCGGCGATGGGGACGAGCGCGTGCGTACGCACCCGCGGCGTCCATGCCCGCAGGCCCCCGGCCGCCCCAGAGCGGGCCGCCGGGGCGGGCGGTCCGGGCAGGTCCTCGGCGGTGACCGTCTCCGCGGCGGCGCCGAAAGCATCGCGGACCCGCTTCTCCGTGGCCCGCATCGGCATGTCTTCCAGCCCCTTCATGCCTGCTCTCCCGCCTTCCTGGCCAGGGCGGCCAGCGCCCGCGATGCGGTGGATACCACGGTTCCCCGGCTGATCCCGAGGTCGGCCGCGATCTCGGAGTCGCTCAGGCCGAGGAAGTAGCGCAGGACCAGCACCTCCCGCTGACGGCGGGGCAGCCGGGCGACCGCCCGGAGCACCTCGCGCCGTTCCTCGCCCTCCAGCGCGGCCGACTCGGCCGACCACACCGCCGGGTAGTCGGTGGCCGTCCCGCGCAACCGGGCGCGCCTGCGTGCCCGCAGCACCGAGCGGCAGCCGTTCAGTACGGATATCCGCAGGTATGCCACGGCGCGGCCGGGGTCGCTCAGCCGGCCCAGCCCGCGGAACAGGCCGAGGAAGGCCTCCTGCACCACGTCTTCCGCGCTGGGCTTGTCGCCGAGCAGCAGCAGCGCCATCCGGGTCAGCCGGAGCGCGTGACCCCGGTACAGCTCATCGACGAGTTGATCAGAGGCGTCAGGCCCCCGCGGCCCGGCGGCCGGCGCCTGCGGCGCCGCCGCGGTGGTCGGCAGACCGGGCGTGCCTGCTCTGCGTACGGTCATCCGCACCACCTGACCCGGATATCCCCATGATGGCGCGCGGCCGGGCATCTGCGATGGCTGGTCGGCATACCTATAAGACGCCGCCCGGCGGCGATTGTTGAGCGCCGACACTGCCGGGGCCCGGCGCCGTCATCCGGGCGCGCGAAACCGCGGGCGGAGGGGCAGCTGCCGGTGCGGAGCGGCCGGCGCTCGTGCCGCCGCGCTCAGACCGGCTTGTCCTCGCGCTCCATCTCGCGCCGGATGTCCTGCTCGGTGATCCGCGGCCGCCAGTAGACGTCCCATGCGTTCATCACCACGCCGATGCCCCATCCGACGATGGGGAACACCGGCCAGAAGATCCGGCGGCGTAGACTGCGCCGAGGTGTGGACGGCCGTGGCCGCGTGCGGCGCCCGGCGGCGTCGGCCCGCGTCCAGGTGAAGCGTCCACGGGTCCCTATCGACACCAAGGGGGAGGACCCATGCCTGGTCAGATTGTGCATTTCGAGATCCCCGCCGACGACACCGCGAAGAGCCGCGAATTTTGGGGCGGCCTGTTCGGGTGGCAGTTCGAATCCGCACCCGGCCCCTTCGAGTACCACATGACACGCATCAGCGACCAGGGGGGCCTGGCGATCACCAACATGGAGCCCGGCAAGCGCGGCACGCGCGCCTACTTCGAGGTGGACAACATCAAAGACGGTGCCGCGCGCGTCAGGGAACTGGGGGGCGAGGCGAACGAGCCGGCCCCGGTCCCGGGCATGGGCTGGTTCGCGACCTGCCGCGACCCACACGGCAACGAGTTCGGGCTCTGGCAGACCGACCCGTCCGCCCCACCACCAGCGGGGTAGATCTCGCTGCGGCTGACCGGGATCCCGGCTCGCCCGGCACGACGGGGAGAATCGCGTTCGTGACCGACAAGCCCACGACCCCGGCCGCCCTGACCTGGAGCGGCGTCACGGCCCGGCGGATGGCGCGCCACGCGCTGGCCGAACCGGCCGCGGACCTGGGCCCGGCCGGTATCGCCGGCCTGCTGTGCGGCGCGCACGCCCAGGTGCTCAGCGCCGCCGAGCTCTCGATCGGGCGGCGCATCGCCGGGGCGACCCGCTCCGACGTGCAGCGCGCGCTCTGGGAGGAGCGCACGCTGGTCAAGACGTTTGGCCCGCGCGGCACCATCCACCTGCTGCCCACCGCTGACCTGCCGATGTGGACGGGCGCGCTGTCGGCCCTGCCGTCGCCGGTGCCGACGCATCCGGAGGGGGTCCGCTTCAACCCCGGGCAGGGGGACGAGGTCATCGCGGCCATCGGCGACGCGCTGACGGGCACCGAGCTGACCGTCGACGAGCTGACCGAGGCGATCGCGGAACGTACCGGCCCGTGGGCCGTCGAGCGGACGATGGAGGCCTTCCAGGACAAGTGGCCGCGCTGGCGCCAGCTCACGAGCACGGCCGCGCATCGCGGGATGCTGTGCTTCGGGCCGGACCGGGGCCGCAGGGTGACCTACACCAACCCGCACCGCTGGCTGCCGGGCTTCCGCCCCGAGGACGGCGACGAGGCCCTGGGCACGCTCGTCAGGCGATACCTGTACGCGTACGGGCCGGCCACGCCGCAGCACTTCGCCAGGTGGCTCGGCATCCCGCCGCGGTTCGCCGCCGGGCTGTTCGGCCAGCTGGCCGGCGGGCTGGAGTGCGTCGAGCTGGACGGCGAGCCGGCGTGGACCGTGGCCGGCGACACCGGGACGCCGCCCCGGCCGAACCGGGGGATCCGCCTGCTGCCCTACTTCGACGCGTACGCCGTCGCGGGCCAGCCCCGGGAACGGCTGTACCCCGGCGCGGCCGCGGCCCGCGCGCTGACCCCGGCGGGCCAGGCCGGCAACTACCCGGTGCTGCTCGTCAACGGCGTGGTCGGTGGGGTGTGGCACCAGCGGCGTTCCGGCCGGAAGCTCGCCATCACCGTCGAGCCGCTGCGCGAACTGACCGCGCCGCAACGCCGGCAGCTCGACCACGAGGCCGGTCTCGTGGGCGCGGTCATGGAGGCGGAGGCGACGCTGACGGTGGGCACGGTGACGACCGGCGCCCACGCGTGAGCGGGGCGGGCCACGGGCCAAGGTGTGCCTGGCGCTGCCGCGGGTGATGCGGCGAACCCGGGGGTTGTTAGGCTCAACAGCGCCAGGTAGTTGGTCGGCTGTGGCCTCGGGGGGCCCGGTGCGGAGAGAGGGGATCTCCCCGCCCGGGTGTGCACCGGCGGCGTGACCGTGAGGCGGCTTCCGGCCGGGTTGGGGGATCCCGTGGAAGACTTCATGGCTGGCCTCGCGCGGGTCGTGATCCGGTTCCGTTATGTAGTGATCGCGGGGTGGCTGATCGCCGCGGCCCTGTGTGTGGTGCTGCTGCCGTCGCTGGCGGATTCGGTCAACACCGACAACAGCACGTTCCTGCCGGCCAGTTCGCCGACCCAGCACGCGCTGGTACTGGCGGCGCCTTTCCAGCCCGCAGGCACGACCACCGGCACGCTGGTGGTGGTCGGGAAGGGCAAGCTGAGCAGCAGCGATCAATCGGGTATCACCAGCCTCGAAGCCAAGATCGCCAAAGACGATCATGTCGTAACGGTGTCCGACCAGGGCCTGTCCACCGATGGCAAGGCGCAGAAGGCCGGGATTGTTTTCAGCGTGTCGACCTCTAGCCCGGATGCGTCGTCGACGGTGGCGGCCGTCCGTGCCACGATCGGCGCGCATCTTAAGTCCGGGCTGCGCGGCTATCTGACCGGGCAGTTGCCCACGGCGGTGGACAACCAGAACTCCCAGGCGGGCGCGCAGAAGCGCACCGAGGTGCTGTCCAATGTGGTGATCTTGGTGATGCTGATCATCGTGTTCCGGGCCGTGCTGGCCCCGCTGGTGACCCTTGGCCCGGCGGTGCTGGTGCTGCAGATGTCTGAGCACGTCATCGGCGGTCTGGCCGAGCACGGCCTGCAGGTGTCCACGGTCACCGAGACGATGCTGGTGGTGCTGCTGCTGGGCGCCGGGACAGATTATGGGCTGTTCCTGATTCTGCGGGTGCGGGAGGAGATCGCGCGTGGGGCCGAGCCGCGGTCGGCGATCGAGCGGGCGGCCCGGTATGTGGGAGAGTCGATCACGTCCTCGGGGGGCACGGTTATCGTTGCGCTGCTGTGCCTGGCGCTTGCCTCGTTCGGCCTGTACTCCGGGCTGGGCCCGGCACTGGCGCTCGGCGTGGCGATGATGCTGCTGGCGGCGCTCACGCTGACCCCGGCGCTGCTGGCGGTGTTCGGCCGGGCGGTGTTCTGGCCGACCCCGATCCGCCACACCGAACGGGAGGGCCTGTGGGCACGGCTGGCCGACGTAGTGATCTCCCGCCCGGTGGTCACCCTGGTACTCGGCGTGGTGTTCCTGGGAGGCCTGGCCCTCGCCGCGACCACCTACACCTCCAGCGGCTTTGGCGGCACTTCCACCGGCCCGCCGGGCAGCGGCTCGGCCGCGGGCACCGCCGCCATCAACTCTCACTACCCGGCCGCGGTGGCCAACCCGACGGTCGTTTTGCTGGTGTATAAGTCCTCGGTGTGGAGCGACCTCACGCCGGTGCAGCACGCCGAGAACGATCTAGCCAAAAAGCCGGAGTTCGCCTCGGTCAACGGCCTGCTCAACCCGAACGGCACCGCGGTCAGCACCCAGCAACTCGAAAGCCTGTATAAGGAGCTCGGGCCGCCCGGCAAGCTGCCCGCGACCCAGCCGCCGAATAGCCCGGTCACGCCGCAGCAGTACGCCGCCTACCGCGCCACCACGCAGTTCGTCAGCCCCAACGGCAAGACGGTGCAGTTCTACACCACCCTTAAGGCTGGCGCGCCGTCAACGACCGCGGCCCTGAACGCCACCCCGGCGGTTCGTGCCGCGGTCGCCAGCGTTCAGCATGCCGTCGGCGCCGTCGACAACGGCGTCAACGGCCTCGCGCCCGCCTCGTACGACGTGAGCACCGTGTCCCAAAGCGACCTGAAGGAGATCGTGCCCATCGTGGCCGCGCTGCTGGCACTGCTGCTCGGCTTGGTGCTGCGCAGCGTGATCGCACCCCTGTACCTGGTGGCGACGGTTGTCTTGAGCTACTTCGCCGCGCTGGGCATCGCGGTCCTGATCTTCCAGGACGCCGCGGGCGACGGCGGTCTCGACTTCGTGCTGCCGTTCCTGCTGTTCGTGTTCCTGATGGCACTCGGCGAGGACTACAACATCCTGGTCATGACCCGCATCCGCGAAGAAGCACGCAAGGCGCCGCTGCGCGAGGCGGTCGCCGACGCCATGCACCACACCGGCACCACCGTGACCTCGGCCGGGCTGATCCTGGCCGCGACCTTCGGCGTGGCCGGCCTGACCGGCGCCACCACCCAGATCAAGGAGCTGGGCACCGCGATCGCGCTCGGGGTGCTGCTCGATACCTTCTTCGTCCGCACCCTGCTGGTGCCGGCGATCGTCATCTTGTGCGGGCGCTACAACTGGTGGCCCTCGAAGCTGGCCCGCGCCACGCCGCGGGTGCCGGTCGCGGCGGGCGCCCGCGGGCGCCACGCAGATACCTAGTCGGTGCCCGGCCCCACAACGCCCCGGGCGGCGGCCGCAGTGACCGCCCGGCGCAGCACCTCCCGCTGACCGGGCTGGGCCAGAGCGTGAGGACGGTTCAGGCGCTGGCGTATACCTCGCGGATCTCGACTTTCAGCGGTGTGACGCCCGGCAATGGCGGAAGCGGATAGGCGAGGGCCTTATCGGCGTGTTCCCTCGTCTCGAAGACGATGATGGACATGCCGACGCCATCGATCGGCTCCAGCCAGTAGGCACTGACGAAGCCGGGTGCCCGCGGGACCAATGTCAGCCTTAGGTCCGCCAGCGCCGCGCGAGCCACCTGCGGGTCCTTGATGCTGACGGTGGCCACTACTGCATGCATGGGCCGAGTGTTCCCGGTGCCGCAAGGCCAGGTCAACGGGAATACGGCCGCCGGGCCGGTCAGCTGCCGGCCGCAGATCGCCGGGACTCCTGGACCATCCAGCCGGTGCCGTCGGGGTCGCTGAACGACAGGAACGAGTTGAAGTCGGCGCGCTCCGGGTCGGGGCCCGGCCGCTGCTGGCCCTCCTCGAAGTGGAAGACCTCGCTGACGTCCACCCCCCGCCCGGCGAGTTCCTCCCGCGCGGCCTCGATATCGGGCACGACGAGTTGCAGGCCATTGAGAGAGCCGGGGGCATCCTCGTTTCGCATGAGGGCGATCGAGCATGCCGAACCGGGCGGGGTCAGCTGCACGACCCGGAAGTCCTCGCCTGCGCTGTGGTCGACGTCCAGGTGAAAACCGGCCTGATCCAGATAGAAGGCCTTGGCGCGGTCCACGTCCGACACGGGAACCACGATCAGCTCAAGCTTCCAGTCCACGGGTTCGCCCTCCTCGGTGCGCGGGAAGACCGGCGGCGGCCTGCCCACCTCAATTAGCCTAGGCAGGCCCGGACCGGGGCGGGGATCGGGGCTGGTGACGCTGAGCAACGGGCGGGCTGGCCGTCTCCCACCCCTGACCGGGCGGTATCCTGCCAGGGCCGGGCACGTAGCAGGTTTTGCCTACGTACCGTGACGTGTCGCTGGCGAACGGGAAGCGGAGCCCGGACAGCCCGGGGGAGCAGCAACCGAGGAGCGCCGCCAACGTGAGTGAGAGCCGTCCGGCCGCCGTCATCATCCTCGCCGCGGGCGCGGGCACGCGGATGGAATCCGACCTGCCGAAAGTGCTGCACACGATCTGCGGCCGGAGCATGCTGGACCATGTGGTGGCCGCAGCCCGCGAACTGGACCCCGCGGAACTGATCGTCGTGGTGGGCCACTGCCGCGAACAGGTCATCAGCCACCTGGCCGGGCACGCGCCCGACGTGCGGACGGTCGTGCAGGACCGCCAGGGCGGGACCGGCCACGCGGTCCGCATCGTGCTCGAGGAGGTCAACCTGGGGCACGGCACCGTGGTCGTGACCTACGGCGACGCCCCGGTGCTGCGCGGGCGGACGCTGGCCGCCCTCGTGGCCGAGCACGCGGCCCGCGGCGCCGCCGTCACCGCGCTCACCACCGTGATGGACGACCCGACCGGCTACGGCCGGATCCTGCGCGACGCCAGCGGGTCCATCGTGGAGATCGTGGAGGAGGCCGACGCCACCCCCGGGCAGCGGGCGATCAAGGAGGTGAACTCCGGCGTCTACGCGTTCGAGGCGAGCCTGCTCGCCGACTCGGTGAAACGGGTCCCGACCAACAACGCCAAGGGCGAGGAGTACCTCACCGACGTGGTGGCCATCTTGCGCGCGGAGGGCCACCGGGTAGCCTCCGTCTTGGACGAGGACGCCAAAGAGGTCTTCGGGGTCAACGACCGGGCCCAGCTCGCGCAGGCGCGGCGGACCCTGAACGCCCGCCTGCTGGAGCACTGGATGCGCGCCGGGGTGACGATCACCGATCCGCTGACGACCGCCATCGACGCGGACGTGGTCATCGGCAAGGACGCGGAGATCGGCCCGGGCACCCAGCTGGAGGGCACCACGGTGATCGAGGCGGGGGCGAGGGTCGGCCCCGGGTGCCTGCTGCGCGACACGACGGTGGGCGCGGGCGCCACCGTGACCCACGCGGTGTGCGAGTCGGCCGTGATCGGCGCGGGGGCCGTCGTCGGGCCGTTCGTCCACCTGCCGCCCGGTACCAGGATCGGGCCCGGCGAGCGGCTGGCCGGGGCACCCGGGCCCGGCACCGCCCCGCCCGGTGGCTTTACAACCTAGGGAGCACAGCAAGCGTGACCGGCATCACCCTGACCACCAAGAAGAACCTGCTCCTGTTCTCCGGTCGGGGCCATCCCGGACTGGGCGCCGAGATCGCCGGCTGCCTCGGCATCGAGCCGACCCCCACCAAGCTCTCCGACTTCGCCAACGGCGAGATCTACGTCCGGTTCCTGGAGTCGGTCCGCGGCTGCGACGCGTTCGTGCTGCAGAGCCACACCGCGCCGATCAACCACTGGATCATGGAACAGCTGATCATGGTCGACGCTCTCAAGCGCGCTTCGGCCAAACGGATTACGGTGGTCACGCCGTTCTTCGGCTACGCGCGCCAGGACAAGAAGAACCGCGGCCGCGAGCCCATCTCCGCCCGGCTGATGGCCGACATGTTCGCCACCGCCGGCGCGGACCGGCTGATGGCCGTGGACCTGCACACCGCGCAGATCCAGGGCTTCTTCGACGGGCCGGTGGACCACCTGTTCGCGCTGCCCATCCTGGCCGAGTACATCGAGCGCAAGCTGGACGTCTCCCAGGTCACGGTGGTCGCCCCGGACGCCGGCCGGGTCCGGGTCTCGGAGCGGTGGACCGACCGGCTCGGCTGCCCGCTGGCGATCATCCACAAGCGCCGCGACCCCGACGTCGCGCACCGGGTGACCATGTCCGAGGTGGTCGGGCAGGTGGAGGGGCGCACCTGCATCGTGGTCGACGACATGATCGACACCGGCTCCACCATCATCAAGGCGTCGGAGGCACTGTTCGCGCAGGGCGCGTCCAAGGTGATCGTCACCGCCACGCACGGGGTGCTGTCCGGCTCCGCCGTGGACGGGCTGAAGAACTCCCGCATCAGCGAGGTGATCGTCACCAACACGCTGCCGATCCCCGACGACAAGAGGTTCGACAAGCTGACCGTGCTCTCGATCGCGCCGCTGGTGGCGCGCGCCATCAACGAGGTGTTCACCGACGGCTCGGTGACCAGCCTGTTCGACGGCAACACCTGACGCGTTCGAGCGCTCTATCTGCGCGCTAGCGGCCCGGCACCTTGTGGGCCCGGTGGCGCCAGCCGGGCGGGCAGGTGACGATGGACGCGGAGCCGCCCCGGCATCATGCCTGCGCCAACTGGCGCCCGGCCGGGCGGGCCGGCCACGATGGACGGGCCATGATGCTCGCCGACCGGTTCCCCGGCCACCCCGATCCCGACGCTGTCTTCGACGCCTTCTCCGCCTGGGCGCAGGAGCAGGGGTTCTCCCTGTACCCGCACCAGGAGGAGGCGCTGATCGAGATCGTGTCGGGCGGCAACGTGATCCTGTCCACCCCGACCGGGTCCGGGAAGAGCCTGGTCGCCGCCGGCGCCCACTTCGCCGCGCTCGCGCGTGATCAGGTCACGTTCTACACCGCCCCGATCAAGGCGCTGGTGTCGGAGAAGTTCTTCGCCCTGTGCGACACGTTCACGCCCGAGAACGTCGGCATGATGACCGGCGACGCCGCCGTCAACCCCACCGCCCCCATCATCTGCTGCACCGCCGAGGTGCTGGCCAACATCGCGCTGCGGCAGGGCGCGGCCGCCGACGTCGGCCAGGTGGTCATGGACGAGTTCCACTACTACGCCGACCCGGACCGGGGCTGGGCCTGGCAGGTGCCGCTGATCGAACTGCCGCAGGCGCAGTTCCTGCTGATGTCGGCGACGCTGGGGGACGTCAGCCGTTTTGAGAAAGACCTGACCCGCCGGACCGGGCGCAGCACCGCGGTGGTGCGCTCCGCGGAACGCCCGGTGCCGCTGCTGTTCTCCTACGCCGCCGTGCCGCTGCACGAGACGCTGGAGGAGCTGCTCGCCACCGATCAGGCGCCCATCTACGTGGTGCACTTCACCCAGGCGGCGGCGATCGAGCAGGCGCAGGCGCTGACGAGCATCAACGTCTCCACCCGCGCGGAGAAGGACGCCATCGCCGAGGCGATCGGCAGCTTCCGGTTCACCGCCGGGTTCGGCAGGACCCTGTCCCGCCTGGTCCGGCACGGCATCGGCGTGCACCACGCCGGGATGCTGCCCCGGTACCGGCGGCTGGTGGAGACGCTCGCCCAGGCGGGCCTGCTCAAGGTCATCTGCGGCACCGACACCCTCGGCGTGGGCATCAACGTGCCGATCCGCACCGTGCTGTTCACCGCCCTGTCCAAGTACGACGGCAAGGTGAACCGGCTGCTGCAGGCGCGGGAGTTCCATCAGATCGCCGGCCGGGCCGGCCGCACCGGCTACGACACCACGGGTTACGTGGTGGTGCAGGCGCCCGAGCACGTGGTGGAGAACGAGAAGGCGCTGGCCAAGGCCGGGGACGACCCGAAGAAGCGGCGCAAGGTGGTGCGGAAGAGGCCGCCGCCGGGCATGGTCTCCTGGGGCAAGCCCACCTTCGAGCGGCTGGTCGCCGCCGAGCCGGAGCCACTGAAATCCAGCTTCAAGGTCACCCACGCGATGGTGCTGAACGTCATCGCCCGGCCGGGCAACGCCTTCACCGCCATGCGCCACCTGCTCACCGACAACGACGAGGACCGGCCCGCGCAGCGCCGGCACATCCACCACGCCATCGAGATCTACCGGGCGCTGCTCGCCGCCGGGGTGGTGGAGCGGCTGCCCGAGCCCGACGAGCAGGGCCGCTGGGTGCGGCTCACCGTGGACCTGCAGGCCGACTTCGCGCTGAACCAGCCGCTGTCGCCGCTGGCGCTGGCCGCCATCGAGCTGCTCGACGTCACGTCGCCGTCCTACGCGCTGGACGTGGTGTCGGTGATCGAGGCCACCCTGGAGAACCCGCGCCCGGTGATCGCGGCGCAGCTGTCCCGGGCGCGCGGCGAGGCGGTGGCGCAGATGAAGGCCGACGGCATCGAGTACGAGGAGCGGATGGAGCTGCTGGAGGACGTCACCCACCCGCGCCCGCTGGCCGAGCTGCTGGAAGCCGCCTACGACATCTACCGGCGGGGCCACCCGTGGGTCGCCGACTACGAGCTGGCGCCCAAGTCGGTGGCGCGCGACGTCTACGAGCAGGCGATGAGCTTCACCGAGTACATCGGCTTCTACGGGCTGGCCCGGTCCGAGGGGCTGGTGCTGCGCTACCTGGCCGACGCCTACAAGGCGCTGCGGCAGACCGTGCCGGAGGAGGCCAGGACCGACGAGCTGGCCGACCTGATCGAATGGCTGGGCGAGCTGGTGCGGCAGGTCGACTCCAGCCTGCTCGACGAGTGGGAGCGGCTGCGCAGCGGCGAGGACGCGGCGGCCGGCGGCGTCCGGCTGGAGGCCGCGCCGCCGCCGGTGACCGGCAACAAGCGGGCGTTCCGCGTGCTGGTGCGCAACGAGCTTTTCCGCCGGGTCCAGCTGGCCGCGCGGCGCCGCTACGACGAGCTGGGCGCGCTGGACGGCGAGGACGGCTGGGACGCGGAGGCCTGGGAGGACGCGCTGGAGCCGTACTTCGCCGAGCACGGCGAGCTCGGCGCCGGGCCGGACGCGCGGGGCCCGGCGCTGCTGATCATCGAGGAGCTGCCGGGCCGCTGGGAGGTGCGGCAGATCTTCGACGACCCGGCCGGCGACCACGACTGGGGCCTGTCCGCGCGGGTGGACCTGGCCGCCTCCGACGAGGCCGGTGAGGCCGTGCTGACGGTGACCGACGTCGGCCAGCTCGGGTAGGACCCAGCCAGCCCGGGGAGGGGCCAGGCTGGCCGGGCGCCCTGCGGCGGGGATCCGGGGTGCCCGTCCCCTGTGAAATCCCGGGCACCCCGGCCCCAGCCCCCCCGGCTCTCCGCCGATCCGGGCGACCGGCTGCCTGTCCCCACAGAGACCGGCGCCTCCGGCAGGAGAGCCCTGGCCGCAGCTGGTGAGCATGCCCGGCGCCGATGTTCCATAGCGCCGGGCATGCCGTGGTGACCGCCGCCGCCCCCGCGCCTGCGGAGGCGGCCGTCACCGGCACTGGCCCGCGTCCCCGCCGACCGCGCCCCTGCTTGGCGGTCGGCGGCTGGCCGGGCTCTCGCCAGCCGGTCACCTCATTTGCCGTGGCGAAAATGAGCATTGCAGCCGGATATTGAGTCACGATTGATATGTGATTGAGCCGCCCCGCAGGGGGCTGTTCCGGATCCTTGGCCCGCTCGAAGCCTGGGACGGGGAGGCGTGGACCCCGGTCAGCGCGCCCAAGTGGCGGGCGCTGCTGGCCACCCTGCTGCTCAGCCCCGGCCGGCCGGTCGCCATAGGCCAGCTCGTCGATGAGCTCTGGGGCGACAGCCCCCCGGCGAGGGCCGGCAACCTGGTCAGCCTCTACGTGTACCGGCTGCGGCGGCTCATCGGCGACGCCGGCGGACGGGTCCTGGTCACCCGCGCGCCCGGCTACCAGATCATGCTGTCGCCGGGCGACCTGGACGCCGAGTCGTTCGCCCGGCTGGCGGCGGCCGGGCGGGCGGCGCTGGCGGGAGACGACCCCGCGCGGGCGGCGGACCTGCTCGGCGCGGCGCTGGTCCTGTGGCGCGGCCCGGCGCTGGCGGACGTCCCGGCCACGTCCTTAGTCGCCGCGGAGGCCGACCGGCTGGAGGAGTCGCGGGTCCAGGCCCTGGAACTGCGGTTAGAGGCCGACCTCGGCTGCGGGCGCCACGACGAGGCAACGCCCGAGCTGCGCCGGCTGCTCGCCGACCATCCGCTGCGGGAGGGCCTGTGGGGCCTGCTCATGCGCGCCCTGTCCGGCGCGGGGCGCCAGGCCGAGGCGCTGGAGGCCTACGCCCGGGCCAGGGAGGTGATCGCGGATGAGCTCGGGGTGGATCCCGGGCCCGACCTGCAGCAGCTCTACCAGGACATACTTAACGCGGATGCCGCCAGCTCGGCGCTCTCCAACGAGCGGCGGCGGCTGGACGAGCTGCGGGCCGGGAACCTGGCGGTGCGGGCGTCGTTCGAGGTGAGTTTCGCCAGTCTGGGCGGGCCCGCCGGGCGCGGCGGCGTCGACCCGGCCCGGGCCTTCCGCCTGCTGGGGGTGTGGACCGGGCCGTTCATCGCGCTGCCCGCCGCCTGCGCGCTGCTTGGGCAGGAGGAGCAGCCGGTGGCCGAGGCCCTGGAGGTGCTGGTCAACGCGCACCTGCTGGACTCACCGGAGCCGGACGTCTACCGCTTCCACGACCTGCTGCGCGTCTACGCGACCGACCGCGCCCTGGCGCAGGAAAGCACGCAGGACCGCCAGGACGCGGTCGGTCGGCTGCTTACCTGGTACCTGCACACCACCGAGGCGGCGGGCCGGGTCATCTCCCCGCAGCACGCCAAGGTGCCGCTGGATCCGCACGCTGGGCCGGTAGACCCACTGGAGTTCTCGTCCCTGGAGTCCTCGCTCGCCTGGTGTGAGCGCGAGCGCGCCGGGCTGGTGGCCGCCACCCGCCTGGCCGCCGAGTCCGGCCTGTACGAGGCCGCCTGGAAGCTGGCCGCCGCCGCGCTGAGCTTCTTCTACCGGCGAAGCCACTGGACGGACTGGGAGGCCACACACCAGGTCGGGCTGGCCAGCGCCCGCCAGATCGGTGACCGGCCGGGCGAGGCGTGGATGCTCAACAACCTCGGCATGGCCTACGGCGTCCAGCGGATGCCGGAGTCGGTGACCTTCTTCGAGCAGGCGCTGGCGCTGTATCGCGAGCTCGGCGACCAGCGGGGCGAGCGGGACCGAGACCGGGACGGATGTCATGTTCCAAGACACCCCGCCGGCCACCAAGTAACAGGGGGCTGGTCCGGCATTGCGCTGAAGGACGCCGCGCCTGGGGGGCCTCCCCGGGCGCGGCGTCCTTTCTGCCTGGATGTCAGGCCGCGCCCGGGTCGTGGTCTCATCTGCCCCTGGGTCGTATCTGACCTGGCTGATGAGTTTTTCTGTCGGCGAGGTCACGCTGGGCCCCCTTCCGCGTACTGGGTGATGGCACCTCGCAGCGGGGTGTAACGCCGATCCGCGCCTTTTGCCTCTCTGGTCAGGAGTTTCTGGCGAAGAGGTCACGCTAGGACCCCTTCCGCGCACTAGGTGATGTACCTCGCAGCGGGCGTGATGCAGAACGGGAGCCCCGCCCGCCAACACACACAACGTCCGAACCGAAACCGGTAGCGGAGGAGCAAGCGAAATGATGCATCACCACATCAGTGCCGCGCTGGCGGACGAGCACCGCAAGACCCTGCTGGCGCAGGCGGAGGCCGCCGGTCTGGCTAAGAAGGCCCGGCTGCACCGGCAGTCGGCCATCCGCAGCCGCGCCGCCGTCACCGCAGGCGTCGTCGCCATCGCCGCCCCGCTCGGCGGCACCGCCGCCGCCGTCGTCGTGGCGGCCTCAGCCGGCTCGCAGTCGGCCGTCCACCTCGGCACCGCCCCGCCGGGCACCATATACGATCCCGCCCAGCTCGCCACCAAATACCACGCCGCCCAGCCCGGCTCCAAGTACAACGGCATTCAGCTGACCGACCTGTTCAACCTCGCCGCGCCCGGCCCCAAATACGACGTCTAGAGCGCCGCGCCCATGCCGGCGTCTGTCCCGCGCCCCGCGCCGGCGCGTAGACGTCAGGTATGGCCGCGGCTGGCTAGACTTCGGCCCAGCGTGCCTGTGCGCGCCCTGGTCTGCAACGCCGCCGCCTGCCTGGGCCCGGCCCGTGGGCCGCGAGCCAGCATCTCGCGCCGACGCCAGATCTTCCGTACCAAAGGAGTCACCACCGTGCCTGAGGTCCGCATCGCCGCTGAGCCGCGCACCGAATTCGGCAAGGGTCCCGCCCGCCGCACGCGGCGGCAGGGACGGGTTCCCGCCATCATCTACGGGCACGGCACGGACACCCGGCACATCACCCTGCCCAGCCACGCCCTGATGATGGCCCTGAAGACCTCGAACGTCCTCATCCGCATCGACGGCTTGCCCGGCGGCAACCAGCTCGTCCTGCCCAAGGCGGTCCAGCGTGACCCGATCAGGGGATCGGTCGAGCACGTGGACCTGATCATGGTCCGCCGGGGCGAGAAGGTCACCGTCAACGTGCAGGTCCAGGTGACCGGGGAGGTGTTCCCCGGCGGCCTGCTCGACCAGCAGCTGATACAGGTCGCGGTGGAGGCCGAGGCCACCAACATCCCGGGCGCGCTCGAGGTCGACATCGAGGGCATGGAGATCGGCGCGGCGGTCCACGCCGGCGAGCTCACCCTGCCCGCCGGGGTCACGCTGGTGACCGAACCAGAAGCGCTGGTCCTGCACGTGCTCGCGGCCCCGACCGCCGAGCAGCTCGAGGCCGAGCTCGGCGAGGTCCCGGCCGCCGAGGAGGCGGAGGAGGTCCCGCCCGCGCCCGAGGATGCCGCCGGGGCGCCTGCCGCGCCCGAGGGGCAGGCGCAGGAGTCTGCCGACCAGTCCGGCTGAGGTTCGCGGCGGGCCCGGTGGGCCTGCCGCGCAGGGAGGGCCGTACCGGCATGAGCGGCGAGCGCTGGCTCATCGTCGGGCTGGGCAACCCCGGCCCCGGCTACGCCGCCAACCGGCACAACGCCGGGTCCATGGTGGCGGACGTGCTTGCCGCCCGGGCCGGCGCCGGGTTCCGGGCGGGCAAGTTCCAGGCGGCGGTGGCGGAGATGCGGCTGGCTGGGCAGCCGGTCACCCTCGGCAAGCCCCTGACCTATATGAACCTGTCCGGCGGCCCGGTGGCCGGGCTGTGCCGCTACTACCGGGTTCCCCCCGGGCGGCTGCTGGTGATGCACGATGAGCTGGATATTCCGTTTGGCACCATAAGGCTCAAGCAGGGCGGCGGCGACAACGGGCACAACGGGCTGCGCTCGGTGACCGCCTCGCTCGGGACGCGGGAGTACTACCGGCTCCGGTTCGGCATCGGCCGCCCCCCGGGGCGGATGGATCCCGCCGTGTTCGTGCTGCGTGACTTTTCCGCGGCCGAGCGCAAGGAACTCCCGTTCCTGCTGGACCGGGCCGCGGACGCGGCGGAGGCATTGCTCGGCGAGGGACTCGTGGCCGCCCAGAACGCCTTCCACGGCGCCATTCCTGGGGTAGACGGGGACTCCGGTTTACCCTCGGCCCGATAGTGTTCTGCTGCGATGGATATGCGCGCAACCATGGCGGGCGCCACGCCCGCAGCCGGACAGGGTAGCGCGGAGAGGGCGGGCAGGCGCCGGGCTCACTGGGCCGCGGTGTGGCTGCTGACGGGCCTGACCGCAGCCGCCTATTCGGTGTTCGCGCTGGCCCGGTACTACACCTTCCATACCGGCTCGTACGACCTGGTGATCTTCGATCAGGCGGTGCGGTCGTACGCGCATTTCCAGCCCGGGATCTCGATCATCAAGGGCGTGCACAACGGGTTCGGCCCGCACTTCTCGGTGCTCGGCGACCACTGGTCGCCGATCCTCGCGGCGCTGGCGCCGGCCTACTGGATCTACGACAGCCCGCAGACCCTGCTGGTGGCCCAGGCCGTCCTGTTCGCGCTGGCCATCCCGCCCCTGTGGCTGTTCACCCGCCGGGCCTTCGGCGGCGGGCAGCGGGCCGTCATCGCGGCCTACCTGGTGTCGGTGGTGTATCTGCTGAGCTGGCCGATCGCCGCGGCGCTGGCCTACAACTTCCACGAGGTCGCGTTCGCCCCGGTGCTGACGGCGGTCGCGCTCGAGCGCCTCCAGGCAGGCAAGCTGCGCACCGCGCTGATCGCGCTGGCGGCCCTGCTGCTGGTCAAGGAGGACATGGGGCTGCTGGTCGCCGGGATCGGCCTCTACCTGCTCGTGGCACGCCCGAGTGTGGTGCGCCGGCAGCGGCTCGTCGCCGCCGCGATCATCGTGGCCGGGATCGCGGACACCGTGCTGGCGACCTACGTGCTGATCCCGGCCTTCGGCGGCCGCTCCGACTACTACTGGGCGTACACCTCCCTCGGCAGCAACGCGGGCCAGGCGGTAGGGCACCTGATCACCCACCCGGCCAGCTCGCTGCGCCTGCTCGTCACGCCGCGGGTCAAGCTCACCACGATGCTGTGGCTGTTCGGGGCGTTCTGCTTCCTGCCGCTGCGCTCGCCTATCTCGCTGGCCACGATCCCGCTGCTGCTCGAGCGCATGCTGGGGTCGGTGTTCCCGGCCTGGTGGGGCACCGCCGACCAGTACAACGCCTTTCTCGCGGTGGTGCTGGTGTGCGCCGCCGTGGACGGCGCCGCCCGGCTCGCCCGCTCGCCGCTGCTGGCCAAATGGCACGCGGGTCCCGCGGCGGCCGGGAGCACGGGGGATACCGCGGCGGCCGGGAGCACGGGGGGCACCGCGGCGGCAACGGCGGACCTGGGCACGGTCGGCCTGGCCTGTTCCGTGGCGATGTGCGTCGTCGCGCTGGTCCTCGTCCCGCTGTTCGCGTTCGGCTCCGCACTGCACCCCTCGTTCTACCGGCGCGACGCGCGGATGAACGCGGCCGCGGCGGCGGTCGCCGCCGTCCCGCCCGGCGTCACCGTCGAGGCGGTCAATCATCTCGGCCCGCAGCTGTCGGCACGCGATACCGTTCTGTTGTGGGACGGCGACGGCTCGTCCCCGCTCCGGCCGCCGTGGGTGGTCGCTGACGTCGCCAAGAAGGAATTCACCTTCGTCGGCCGCGGTCAGCAGATCCGGCGGGTCGCGCTGCTCAGACGCAGCGGCTACCAGATCGTCTTCTCCAGGGACGGGTATCTCGTGATGCACCGCAGTGACGCCCGGCAGGCCACACGATGAGACACGCGCTGTCATCCTGGGCTGGGCATGGGCGCCGCAGTCGGCGGGTCGAACGCCGCGTCAGCGGTGTCCCGGCGGCGAGGACACGCCTCCCGAAGCCAGCGAAGCGCCCGCGAGGGAGGCCATGACATGGGCGCCGCAGCCGGCGGGTCGAACGCCGCGTCAGCGGTGTCCCGGCGGCGAGGACACGCCTCCCGAAGCCAGCGAAGCGCCCGCGAGGGAGGCCATGACATGAGCGCCGACGCGGAAACCGACCCGCGCGGCCTGTCGGCCATCGTGGACGGTGACCCCGCGGCGGCCTCGCCGGGCCCGGCTGGTGCGCCGGGTGCGGCCGGCCAGGCGCCGGCCCGCCGCCGGGCGCGGCCCGGCGGCTGCTCGGGCGGCTGTCGGTGCTGCCCGCGCTGCTGGCGATGGCCTGGCTGCTCGCCGGGCTGCCGCTGCTGCTCGCCGGCCGGTTCACGCCGGTGCTGATGCTGGTGGTGTCGGTGCCGCTGGCGGCGCTGCTGCTCTACCTCGGCCTGCGCTGGATCCCCGGCCGGTGCCAGAGCGCCCTGCCGCAGGGGCCGCAGCAGGCGCGCACCCCCTGGTGGGCGGTCGCCGGGGTAATCGTGGTGGCGGCCGCGTTCGGCGCCCACCAGCTGATCTACCACTCCCAGCAGATCATCGTGGAGCGCGACCCGGCGTCCTATATGCAGTTCGCGTACTGGATCGCCCACCACGGGTCGCTGCCGATCCCGCAGGCCCGGGCGGCGTTCGGCGGCACCCACCAGCTGCTCCACTTCAACAGCCTCGCCTTCTACCAGGTCGGCACGAACGTGGTGCCGCAGTTCATGGCGGGCCTGCCGATGGTCGTGGCGGCCGGGTTCTGGGCCGGCGGGGTGGGCGCGGCGGTCCTGGTACCGCCGCTGCTCGGGGCCTGCGTGGTGCTCACCTTCGGCGGCCTGGCCGCCCGGCTCGCCGGCCCGCGGTGGGCACCGCTGGCCGCCCTCGTCCTCGCGCTCTCTCTGCCCGAGCAGTTCACCAGCCGGTCGGCCTACAGCGAGCCGCTCGCGCAGATCCTGTTCCTCGGCGGGCTGTGCCTGGTCGTCGACTCGCTGGCGGCCGAAGGCAGGGCGGCCCGGGTGCTGGCGGCGCTCGGCGGCCTCGCGCTCGGCCTCACCCTGGTGGTGCGCATCGACGGGGCGAGCGACATCCTCCCGGTCATCCCGTACTGCGGGATCCTGCTGCTGTCCCGGCGGCGGCAGGCGGCCCCGCTGATCATCGGCCTCCTGGCCGGCGCGCTCTACGGCGCCGTGAACGGGCTGGTCCTGTCCCGGCCGTACCTGGCGACGATCAGCAGCTCACTGAGCCCGCTGGTGGCGGCCGTCGCGGTGGTCGCGGTCGTGACGGCGGTGGTCGTGGTGGTGCGCTGGCGACGCGGCCTGCCGGAGATCCGCTCGGACTGGGTGCCGGACGCGGCCGCCGTGCTGGCCGTCCTGATCCTGATCGGCCTGGCCGTCCGCCCCTACCTGCAGCCATTGCGTCACCGCAGCGCCGTCCAGGCCGCCGCGCACGTCCGGGTCAACCCGCAGAGCGTGTTCTGGGCGATGAGCCTGGACTGGGTGTTCTGGTACATCGGGGTGCCCGCCGTGCTGCTGGCCACGCTCGGGGCCGCGCTGCTGGCCCGCCGCTGCCTGCGGGGCCGGGCGCCCGGCTGGACGCTGCCGCTGATGGTGTTCGCGTGGATCATCGTCACCGTGCTGGCCCGGCCGGCGATCGTCCCCAACCAGCCGTGGGCGAGCCGCAGGCTCGTCCCCGGCGTGCTGCCCGGCCTCATCCTGCTGGCGGTCTGGGCGGTGGCCTGGCTGGCCGGCTGGCTCCACCAGCGTGGTTACGACCGGGTGATCCAGGCCGGCCTGGTGACGGTCTGCTCGGTGGCGCTGGTGCTCCCGGCCGCCGTGACCTCGTTCGGCCTCGGGGTGGCCACCGGCGGGCCGCTCGGGGTGCGGCTGGCCGCGCACGGCCTGGCGTTCAAGAGAACCTACGCCGGTGAGATCGCCGCGGTGAACCGCATGTGCGCGGCGATCCCGCCTGGCTCGTCGGTCGTCATCATCGATGGCCAGACCGCCGCGTGGTTCTCCCAGGTGGTCCGCGGGATGTGCGGCCAGCCGACGGCGTGGATGGACCGGCGGCCGGCCGACGTCCGGCAGGTGGTCAGCGCCATCCGGCAGGTCGGCCGGCGGCCGGTGCTGCTGGGGGTCAGCCGCTCGCAGGTCGCGCCGTACGGCCCGGCCCGGGAGGTGCTGGCCCTGCGGACCAGGGAGGACGCCCGGCTGCGGACCGTGCCGCCGAAGATCACCCGGCCGCGCCCGATCACCGTCTGGATGACGGAGCCGGCCCCGTGAGCATGCCTGCCGGCGGTATCGGCTCCACCGCCTCCCAGCCGCGAGTAGTCTCAGCCCACGTGAGCGGTTCATCCCCCCTGGGCCCGTACGTCTCGATCGTCCTGCCCTGCTACAACGAGCAGGACCATGTCGTGGCGGAGGTGGAGCGGATCTGCGAGGCGATGGACGCCAGCGGCTACGACTACGAGGTAGTCGCCTACGACGACGCCTCCAGCGACCAGACCTTCGCGCGGCTGCGCGAGGCCGCGCCGCGTTTCCCGCATCTGCAGGTGGTGCACTTCGAGCGCAACGGCGGCGCCGGCACGGTCCGCCGGGTCGGCACCCAGCGGGCCCGCGGCGAGATCGTCGTGTGGACCGACGCCGACATGACCTACCCGAACGAGCGCATCCCCGAACTGGTGCAGATGCTCGAGAAGGACCCGTCCCTGGATCAGGTGGTGGGGGCGAGGACCAGCGAGGAAGGCTCGCACAAGATCCTGCGGGTGCCGGCCAAGTGGTTCATCCGCAAGCTCGCCGAGCGGCTGACCAATACCAAGATCCCGGACCTGAACTCCGGGCTGAGGGCGTTCCGGCGGCAGGTGGCGCTGCCCTACCTGCGGCTGCTGCCGCCGGGGTTCTCCTGCGTCACCACGATCACGATCGCGTTCTTGTCCAACCAGCACGACGTGCGCTACGTGCCGATCGGGTACGCCAAGCGGGCCGGGACGTCGAAGTTCCGCTTCGTCTCCGACGCCTACCGCTACATCCTGCAGGTGCTGCGGATGGTGATGTACTTCAACCCGCTCAAGGTGCTCATGCCCGTCGCGCTCACCCTGCTCGGCATCGGCATCGCCAAGGGCATCTTCGACATGGTCGTCCACCCGCTGCGGTTCGCGGTCAACACCGTGCTGATCTTCGTGACCGGCCTGATCATCGCCTCCCTCGCGCTGCTCGCCGACCTGATCGTCCGGTCCCGGGGAGACACCTGACATGCGGCTCTCCAGCGCCATCGCCTTCGCCGGGCATCAGGTCCACTTCTGCCGTTACCGGGAGGCGGGGACCCTCATGCGCTGGCTCGGCGACGATCTGCGCGGCCAGCGGGTGCTCGACGTGGCGGGTGGCGACGGGTACTGGGCGGGCCTGGCCCGTAAACGCGGAGCTCACGCCGTCTCCATCGATCTGGCCCGGTCGAAGATGATCTTTGGCCAGCGGCTGAGTCACGCCCCGGCGCTGCTGGAAGCGGACGCGCTGCGGCTGCCTTTCCGGGACGCCTGCTTCGACCGGGTGATGTCGATCTGCGCGATCGAGCACTTCGACGACGGGCCGCGGTCGCTGGCCGAGATGGCGCGGGTCCTGGCCCCCGGTGGAGAGCTGGTCATGTCCGCCGATGCCCTTACCAGGGCCGGGCAATGGCCCCGCCTTTTCGACGCGCACTGCCGGCGTTACGCGGTGAAGCACACCTATACCCACGAACGGCTCGCCGAACTGCTCGGTGAGCGCGGTCTCGACCTGCTCGAGCACACATACCAGTTCCGCGGCCAGCGAGCGGAGCACTTTTACCTCGCCATGTCCACGGTCAAAGGCAAGGCCGCCCCCAATGCCGCTGCCATCTCCGTGCCGCTGGTTGCCGCCAGCGACCGGCGGGCGCCGAACGAGGCTGGCAGCGTGGTGCTGATCCGCGCGCGCAAGCGCGGCTGACCGTCCGTCTCCGGCCGGTGACTGTCCGTCTCTGGCCGGCCATGTCATGGTTTGATATCTGCTGCCCGGCTCGCCCGGTGTGATACATCTGTCCCGGTCGCCCTATTCCAGGCCGCATGATGGGCGCCCGGCAGGAAGGGTGTGTGATGGGCGGGGAGCTGCTCTCAATCCTCAGGACCGGCCTGACCGTGGCCTTGCCGCGCTGCCCGTCAACCTGACGGCCCGGTTCCTGGGGGTACCTGACGCTGTGAAGATCGCGATCGTGGGCCCCGCCCATCCGTATAAGGGCGGGGCGGCCCAGCACACCACCACTCTCGCCCACCGACTGTCGGCCGTCGGCCATGACGCCGTTCTGGCGTCCTGGCGGGCGCAGTACCCCGGGTTCCTCTACCCCGGCCAGCTGACCGTCGCCGAGCCCGAGGTGGCGCTGTACCCGGGCATGCAGCGGCCGCTGGCCTGGTACCGGCCGGACAGCTGGTGGCTGACCGGCCGCCCGGCTGGCCCGCCAGGGCTGCGACGTGGTGGTGCTGTCCGTCGTCACGCCCGTTCAGGCGCCGGCCTACCTGACCCTGGCGCGAGCGGCCCGGTCCCGGGGCTGCACGGTGGTCGCGCTGTGCCACAACGTGCTGCCGCATGAGAGCCGCGGCGCCGACGAGCCCATGATGAGGGCCCTGCTGCGCCGGGTGGACGCGGTGCTCGTCCACTCCGCCGCGGAGGCGTCCCTGGCGGAGGCCCTGACCTCCGCCCCGGTGCAGATCGCGGTGCTGCCACCGCATCTGCCGCACCCCGGCCGGGCGCCCACCGGGGCCGCCGGGCCAGGGGCTCCCCCCGGGGCCGAGGTTCCGGCGGGGGCGGCCGCGGCCGCCGGGACAGAACCGGCAGGCCCGCATCACCGGCTGCTGTTTTTCGGGATTGTGCGCCCGTACAAGGGGCTCGACATCCTGCTGCGGGCGCTCGCCGAGGCCCAGCCGCAGATATCGCTGACCGTCGCCGGGGAGATCTGGTCCGGCCGGGAGGATCTCCTGCGGCTGATCTCCGATCTCGGGCTGCAGGACCGGGTGACCATGACCGGCGCATACGTGCCCACCGCCGACGTCCCGGAGCTCTTCGCCGCGGCCGACGCCCTGGTGCTGCCCTACCGGTCGGCCACGGCCTCCCAGAACGCGCTGATCGCGCTCCAGTTCGGGGTGCCCGTCATCGCCTCCCGGGCGGGTGCGATCGCGGACGCCATACAGGACGGCGTCAACGGGATCTTGTGCGCTCCGGGCGATGCCGCAGACCTGGCCCGGGCGATCAGCGCGCTCTATGAGCCTGGCGCGCTGGAGCGCCTGCGCGCTGGCGTGGTCCCCCCCGTCTCTGGGCCGCTCTGGGACGACTACCTCGCCGCCGTGGGGAAGGCGATCTCCGCCGGGCAGTCGCGGCCTGGGAAGGGCCGGCCCCGGCGCGTCAGCCCGGCGGCCGCCCCGTCCGGCCAGCGCCGCTTACCGGCGGTCGCCGTCCTCGGGCCGGGGCCGTGGTGCCGTTCCCGGACCGGGCTGCTGTGCCGTTCCCGGCCCTGGCCGTGGTTCCCGTCTCAGCCGGAGCGGCCGTGCCGTCCTCGGCCGGGGCCGGTGCGCCATCGCCAGTCACGCCCAGGGCGCCGCGCCGGCCGCCTCGGCCTAGCCCGAATGCCACGGCCGCCCAGATCAGATCGCCGATCGTCATCACCAGCCGGGAAACGACGGCGACCACGATCGCGGAGCCGCGCGGCATGACCGGTGCCAGCGCGGCGATAAGGGCAAGCTCCCGCGGCCCGACGCCGCCGGGGAACGGGATGAGGATGAACCCGACCGACCAGGCCAGCGCGTACGCCCCGGCGGCTATCGGCAGCACGCTGACGCCCTTGCCGGTCACGCCGGCCACCAGCAGCCAGGCATGCACGCTGAAGAACGCCCACCCGGCCAGCGACCAGGCGGCGGCCCGGAGCACGCCGGAGCCGCTGACCTGGCGCTCGAGCGGCGGACGCTTGGCCAGGCGCAGCGCCCGGTCCAGGCCCCAGCCCATCACCGGCGGATACAGGGCGATCAGCGCGGGCGGCGCCAGCGCCAGCGCCCACCAGTACTGGCGGGCCGCGGCACCCGAGCTCAGCGGCAGCGCTACCGCCGCCACCAGCAGCCCGGTGGCCAGGGTAACCAGCATCGCCACCACCGTCGCCGACGCGGAGCGCCGCCGCGGCACCTCGTATCCGCGCGCCAGCTCGACCTGTGCCGCCATCGCCCAGACGGCGCCGGGCACGTACTTGCCGAGCTGCGCGACGAACAGGATCCGGGCGGCGGGGCGCAGCGGCAGCGGCGAGCCCAGGTCGGCCAGCAGCGCCCGCCAGGACAGCATCATGCAGGCCAGCCCGGCGAAGACCGCCACGGCCGCGCCGGCCACCGAGTACCAGGCGAGGCGATGCAGCGCCGCGGCCATGTCGGCCCGCTCGGCGTAGAGCCCGTAGCCGCAGAAGCCAAGCGTGATGGCGAGCAGCCCGAGCTTGACCCATCGGCTCGCCGCCAGGTGGCGGATCACGCCCGTCAGCCTAATGGCACCCGGCCGCGCGGCGCAGCGCGGCACGGCAGCCAGCGGGCCGGGTCAGCCAGCAAGCCGGGGTCAGCCAGCGGGCCGGGGTCAGCCAGCGGGGCCGGGGGTCAGCCAGCGGGGCCGGGAGTCAGCCAGCGAGCCGGGCGCGGACCACCAGCGCGGGCCCGGTGTGCGGGAAGGCCCGCTGCATGAACCGGAACGGCACGGTTCCCCACTGGATGGCCGCGCCGCGGGCGCGGCCCGACGGCTGGAGGATCCGGCCGGACCCGGCGGTGCGCTCGGCCGCGGACCTGCCCGCCGCCGCGGCAAGCTGGCGCCGCCCGATGACGTTGCGGGCGGTCTCGAGCAGGTAGCCCAGGGGGAAGCCGTACTGGCGGATCTCGATCTCGGCGAAGCCGCAGCGATCCAGCAGCGCGGCCATGGCCGGCGGATCGTAGCGGCGGAAGTGCCCCACCAGCTCATCGAACGGCCCGTACCGGCGCTGGAGGGCCGGGGTCGAACAGCAGGAGCCAGCCGCGGGGACGTAGCAGGGCCGCCCACTGCTTCACCGCGGCCGCGTCGTCCTCAATGTGCTCGAGCACTTCAAACGCGCAGACCAGGTCAAATCGTTCGGTATCCAGGTCGCCGGAGGCTATGTTGCGGACCTCGCCGCGGCCGGCCGCGCGGATCCGCTGCTGGGCCAGCTCCCAGGACGCCCGGTCCGGCTCGATCCCCAGGTAGTGGTAACGCTGAGCCAGCCGCGCGCCCAGGGAGCCCTGGCCGCAGCCGATCTCCAGCACGTCGGTGACGCCGGCGGGCAGCATGCGCTCGACCACGTCATAGCGCAGCCACGCGTTCGGTGCCAGCGGGGCTACCGCGTTCATGACGCTCGGCGGTCCCGCCGCGGGGGAAGCGGACGCCATGGTGGGCTCCCTACCTCCTAACGTAAAGGCTGCGCCTGCCGCGGGGACTGCGCGCCGGGACTGGTGCCGCTGGCCGCCTGCAGCCGCTCCACCAGCGGGGCCACGACCTGCCCGGGCATGAACCGCCGCCCGGCCAGCTGGCGGGCCAGCAGGCGCATCCGGGCCAGCTCGGAGCGGTCACCGGCCAGCCCCAGCAGCGCCGCGGCCAGCGCCGCCGGGCTGCCGGGCGGGACCAGGACGGCCGCGTCGCCCAGGGTGCGCCGCTGCGGCGGGGTGTCCGAGGTCACGACCGCGCAGCCGGCCGCGGCGCCCTGGAACACCTTGTTCGGCACCACCCGCAGCGCCTTGTCGCCGGTGCCGAAGATGCCGAGGCACACATGGTGGCTGGCCACCAGCGCGGGCAGCTCGGCGGTGGGCACCCAGCCCAGCCAGCGGACCGCCTGGTTGGCCGCGGCGGCCGCCCTGGTCTCGGCCTCGTCCTGGCCGCCGCCGATCATGGTGACGCTGATGGGCTCCCCGGCGATCCGCGCCAGGGCGGCACCGATGACGGGGGCTCCCTGCAGCGGGGTGAACAGCCCGTAGAACACCACCCGGAGCGGCCCGGGCGCCTCGCTCAGGTCGGCCGGGCGGGCCGCCTCGTGCCATATGGCCGACGCGCCCACCGGCACCACGACCGCCCGCGCCCGGTGCCGTTCCGGCAGGGCGGCCCGGTGCTCCTCGGTGTCCACCACGATGATGTCGGCGGCCCGCAGGGCGGCGGCATCGATCAGCTGGAGCATGGCGTGGCGCGGGCCGGCGTCCAGCTGGCGGTCCCGCCCGGTCTCGCTGGCGCCGGCGAGGTGATCGAGCACCACCAGCGACCGGCGGAACAGCAGCCTCGCCAGGTGCACGTCGAAGTGGCCGAGATAGCCGACGAGCACCACATCCGGGGTGGGCATGCCGCGCGCCATCCGGGCCAGCGTCAGCCAGCGCCGCCCCAGCCGGGCCAGGAAGGCCGGCGCGGCCCGCGGGCTGGCCAGCGTGCCGACCCGGGCCGCCGTGTCCAGGCCTAACGGCGCATTGCACTCAGCCACCTCGGCGCCGGCGGCCCGCAGGCCCTCCGCCACGGTGGCGACCCTCGGATGCAGCGAGGTGTCATAGGTGCCGAAAAGAAGGACACGCATGATTAGCCAGCCTAACGGCGCCGACGGTGGCTGACCGGCGCATCAGAGGTTAGCCCGGGGACCACTTGTCACTCTGTACGCAACCTGCAGGTATGGTTTTTCTAAAGTTTGCTGTTCGCCCATGTTCTGTCACCTTCGGCGTGGTAGGTCTCTCCCGGTTGGCGATTCCGTCGCGCTTGCGGCCGGCCCCCGGGCCTGCGGGAAGGGTGGGTGATGAGCGGGGAGCTCCGGCTCACTGTGCTCGGCGCTGGATACCTGGGCATTACCCACGCGGCCTGCATGGCCAGCCTCGGGTTCGATGTCCTCGGGGTGGACACCGATGCCGCCCGTGTTGATCAATTGAACGCCGGGCACCTGCCCATCTATGAGCCCGGTCTGGAAGAGCTCTTGCGGGCCGGGCTCGATGCGGGCCGGGTGAAATTCACCACCTCCTACCCCGAGGTCGCGGCGTTCGGCGACGTCCATTTCATCTGCACCGGCACACCGCAGCAGCCGGGCAGCAACCGGGCCGACCTGTCCCAGGTGCACGCCTGCGTGGCGGCGCTCGCCCCGCTGCTGGACCGGCCGTGCCTGGTCGTCGGCAAGTCGACGGTCCCGGTGGGCACCGCGCGTCGGCTTGCCGCCGAGCTCAGCCAGGCCTGCCCGGGCGCGGAGCTCGCGTGGAACCCGGAGTTCCTGCGCGAGGGCAGCGCCGTGGCCGACACCCTGTCACCGGACCGGATCGTCGTCGGCGTCACCTCCAGCCGGGCCGGGCAGCTACTCCGGCAGGTATACGCCCGGCCGCTCGCGGCCGGCGCCGCGTTCATCGTCACCAGCCTGGAAACCGCCGAGCTGGCCAAGGCGGCCGCCAACGCGTTCCTGGCCACGAAGATCTCGTTCATCAACGCGATGGCCGAGATCTGCGAGACCGCCGGGGGAGACGTGCGGGACCTGGCGCAGATCCTCGGCACCGACCCCCGCATCGGCCCGGCCTTCCTGCGCGCCGGGCTCGGCTACGGCGGCGGCTGCCTGCCGAAGGACATCCGGGCCTTCGTGGCCCGCGCGGAGGAGCTCGGCGCGGGTGACTCGCTCGCCTTCCTGCGCGAGGTGGACGCGATCAACCTGCGCCGCCGCGCCCGCACCGCCGACCTCACGCACGAGCTGAGCGGCGGGAACCTGACCGGGGTGCCCGTATGCGTCCTGGGCGCCGCGTTCAAGCCGGGCTCCGACGACGTGCGCGACTCCCCGGCGCTGGACGTGGCGCAGATCCTCACCGGCATGGGCGCGCGGGTCACCGTCTACGACCCGGCGGCGCTCGGCAACGCCCGCCGGGCCCGTCCCGAGCTCAGTTACGCCCCCACCCTGGCCCACGCCGCCCAGGGCGCCCACGTGGTGCTGCTGCTCACCGAGTGGCCGGAGTTCACCGCGCTCACGCCGGCCAGCCTCGAGGGCATCGTGGCCAGGCGCAACATCATCGACGCCCGCAACGCACTCGACCCGGCCCGGTGGCGGGAGGGGGGCTGGGAGTACCGGGCGCTCGGGGTGGCCGAGGACGCGGCGGACCCGGCCCGGCTGGACGCCTCGCCGTGGTAGGCGCGGGCCCGGCGCGGGATACTGCACTGAGTTACCGGCAGATGCACTAGGTTCGGGCAAATGAAAGCCCTGGTTCTGGCGGGGGGGTCAGGCAGTCGGCTGCGGCCGATCACCCACACCTACGCCAAGCAACTGCTCCCGGTCGCCAACAAGCCGGTCCTGTTCTACGGGCTCGAAGCCATCCGGGGCGCCGGCATCACCGACGTGGGGATCGTGGTCGGGGACACCGCGCCCGCCATCGAGGAGGCGGTGGGCGACGGGAGCGCCTTCGGGCTCACCGCCACCTACCTGCGGCAGGACGCGCCCCGCGGGCTGGCGCACGCGGTCAGCGTCGCCCGCGGCTTCCTCGCCGACGACGACTTCGTCATGTACCTGGGGGACAACTTCATCGTGGGCGGGATCACCGGCCTGGTGGAGGAGTTCCGCTCCAGCCGGCCGGACGCCCAGATCATGCTGACCAGCGTGCCGGACCCGCGGCAGTTCGGGGTGGCCGAGCTGGACACCGCCGGCGAGGTGGTGGGCCTGGAGGAGAAGCCGCAGCACCCCAAGAGCGACCTCGCGCTGGTCGGCGTCTACATCTTCACCCCGGCCGTCCATGAGGCGGTGTCGCAGCTCGCGCCGTCCTGGCGGGGAGAGCTCGAGATCACCGAGGCCATCCAGTGGCTCATCGACCAGGGCCGCAAGGTGCGGTCCACCACGATCACCGGGTACTGGAAGGACACCGGCAACGTGGCGGACATGCTCGAGGTGAACCGGATGGTGCTGGAGACCATCGACCCGCAGGTGCGGGGGACGGTCGAGGCGAGCGAGCTCATCGGCCGGGTGGTCGTCGAGGACGGCGCCCAGGTGAGCCGGTCGCGGATCGTCGGCCCGGCCATCATCGGGACCGGGACCCGGGTCTCGGGCTCTTACGTCGGCCCGTTCACCTCCGTGGCGCAGGACTGCTCCATCACCGACAGCGAGATTGAGTACTCCATCGTGCTGCGCGGCGCGCTCATCCAGGGGGTCCGGCGGATCGAGGCGTCGCTGATCGGCCATGATGTGGAGGTCACCCCCTCGCCGAACGTCCCCCGCGCCCACCGGCTGATTCTCGGAGACCACAGCAAGGTGCAGATCTGCTCATGAAGATCCTGGTAACCGGCGGCGCCGGGTTCATCGGCTCCCATTACGTCCGCACGCTGCTGGCCGGCGGCTACCCCGGCTACGAGGACGCGCGGGTCACCGTGCTGGACAAGCTGACCTACGCCGGCAACCTCGCCAACCTGGACCCGGTCGCGGACAACGAGCGGCTTACCTTCACCCGCGGCGACATCTGCGACGCCCAGCTGCTCGCGTCGGTGGTCCCGGGCCACGAGGCAGTGATCAACTTCGCCGCCGAGACCCACGTGGACCGGTCGATCGCGGGTGCCTCCGACTTCGTCACCGCCAACGTCGCCGGGGTCCAGGTGCTGCTCGACGCCTGCCTGGAGGCCGGGGTCCGCCGCGTGGTCCAGGTCTCCACGGACGAGGTGTACGGGAGCCTGGCCACCGGGTCGTGGCGGGAAGACGCCATGCTGGAGCCGAACTCGCCGTACGCCGCCGCCAAGGCCGGCGGCGACCTCATGGCCCGGTCCTACGCCCGCACCCACGGGCTGCACGTCAGCATCACCCGGTGCTGCAACAACTACGGCCCCTACCAGTTCCCGGAGAAGGTGATCCCGCTCTTCGTCACCAACCTTCTCGACGGGCTCAAGGTCCCCCTGTACGGCGACGGCGGCAACGTCCGGGGCTGGATCCACGTCGACGACCACTGCCGGGGCATCCAGCTGGTGCTGGAACGCGGCGAGCCGGGGCGCGCCTACCACATCAACGGCGACACCGAGCTGACCAACGTGGAGCTGACCCAGGCCCTGCTCGACAGCTGCGGGGCCGGTTGGGACATGGTCGTCAACGTGACCGACCGCAAGGGCCATGACCGCCGCTACTCGCTGGACGACTCGCTGCTGCGGGGCATGGGCTACGCCCCGCAGGTCCCGTTCAGCGAGGGCCTGCGGGCGACGGTGGACTGGTACCGGGACAACCGCTGGTGGTGGCAGCCGCTGAAGGGCCAGCCGGCCCCGCTCGCCCCCGCGGCCGGCCCGTGACCCGGTGGGTCATCACCGGCGCGGGCGGGATGCTCGGCCGGGACCTGCTCACCGCCCTGGAGCAGGCCGGTGAGCAGGCGTGCCGGCCTGGGCCGCCGCGAGCTCGACGTCACCGACGGGGCCGCGGTCCGCGCGGCGCTGAGCCAGCACCGGCCGGACATCGTGGTGAACTGCGCCGCCTGGACCAGGGTGGACGACGCGGAGACCCACGAGAGCGAGGCGCTGGCCGTGAACGGGCACGGCGCGGCGAACCTCGCCGGCGCCTGCGCGGGAACCGGCGCCCGCCTGGTGCACATCTCCACCGACTACGTGTTCGCCGGGGACTCCGCGCGGCCCTATGCGGAGCGCGACGCCACCGGCCCGCGGACCGCCTACGGGCGCACCAAGCTGGCCGGTGAGCAGGCCGTGCTCCGGGAGCTGCCCGCGGACGGCTACGTGCTCCGGACCGCCTGGCTGTACGGCGCGCACGGGCCGAACTTCGTCCGCACGATGATCCGGTGCGAGCGGGAGCGGCCCGCCGTGGACGTGGTGGACGACCAGCACGGCCAGCCCACCTGGACCGCCGATGTGGCCCGCGCCGTCATCGCCCTGGTGCGGTCGGCGGCCCCGGCCGGCGTCTACCACGCGACGAGTTCCGGGTCGGTGACCTGGTACGGGTTCGCGCGGGAGATCTTCGGCCTGCTCGGCGCGGACCCGGCCCGGGTCAGGCCGGTCACCACCGCCGAGTTCCCGCGCCCGGCGCCGCGGCCCGCCTACAGCGTGCTCGGCCACGATGCCTGGACCGCGGCCGGCCTCGGCGCGCTCCCGGGCTGGCAGGAGTCGCTGCGCCGTGCGCTTCCCGAGTTGCTCGCCGCGCAGACGGCGCCGACGGCAGCGGGCTAGCCAGGAGCCGGGCCGGGCGCGGAAGGCTGGACTACGCGCCCGCCGGAAGGTAGGTATTGATCAGCTCGTTGCGGAACTTGCCGGCTGGGTCGAGGTCGCGGAGCAGCTGCCGGAAGCCGGGCAGCCGGCCGTACAGCCCGCTTACGGTCTCAGGGCTGGTGCGAAAGAGCTTGCCCCAGTGAGGCCTGGCCCCGAAGGGCGCCAGCTGGGCCTCGATTCCGGCCAGCACCGGGATTACCGCCGGGACGTCGTTGATCCAGGTGAAATGGAACGCGACGCTGTCTTGCTGGTAGCAGGGGCTCATCCACAGCTCATCCGCGGCAATGGTGCGGATCTCAGCGACCTGCAGGACGGGAGCCAGCCGGTCCCGGATGCTGTCCAGCGCGCGCAGGGCGCTGACGGCGGACTGCCGGGGCATGAAGTACTCAGACTGGAGTTCATCGCCGACGCTGGGCGTGAAATCGGGCCGGAAGTGCGGCAGGCGCTCATGCCAGGGACCGGGCACGCCCATCTGCTGCGTGCAATTGACCGCGGGCAGACCGGGCACCGGATGGCGAGGGCCATCCGCCGGCCGCGCGCCGTACCATCGCGGCGCCGGCTCCGGGGAGCCGTCCCCGTCAACCACCTGCTTCAGCCACACGCGGTTGATTGGTGGGCTCCGCCAGTCAGTGAACACGCTCACGCTGTAGGCGCTGGCGAAAATGTCCGCGAGGTGCTCGTCCAGCTGTTCACGTGGAAGATGCTCGTAGACGTACTGGCGGACGTCGAACGCCGGCACGATGTCGAGCGACATGCTGGTGACGATCCCGAGCGCGCCGAGCCCGACGACCGCCCCGGAGAACCGGCCGCCGCCGCTGCGGCTCAAGGCGAGGACGTCACCTTCAGCCGTGATCATTTCCAGTGCGGATACCGCGGTGGCCAGGTTGCCGTTCGAGTTTCCCGAGCCATGAGTCCCGGTCGTGCAGGTCCCGGCGATGGAGATGTGGGGGAGCGACCCCAGGTTGCGCAGGGCATAGCCCGCTGCGTGAAGGGGTGGTGCCAGCTCCGCGTACGTCAGGCCCGCGCTGACCGTGACGGTGGCCCGCTCGGCGTCGACCCTCACGATTTTCGGAAGGCCCGCAACAGAGACAAGATCCCCCGGAGTATCGGCCAGGTGGCTGAACGAGTGACCGCTGCCCAGCGCCCGGATCCGCTCGCTGCCCGCGACCAGCCGCTGAAGCTCGGCCAGTGACGCGGGCCGGTGGATCCTCCGGGCGCTGAATGTGACGTTCCCGGCCCAGTTGGTCAGCCGCTCGCCCATCCTCGTCTCCTCCCGATGGCCATCGCGCTGCGTCGTCTCATCCTCGCCGCCTTCGCTGCCTACGGCCTGCACTCGCCGGGGCCTCCTGGAGGGCTGGCGGGGCCTCCGCGGCCGGCTACCCGTTGCCGGGTGGGGGCCCGTCCGTAGTGCCGCGCCGGGGGCCGTCCGCGGTGCCGGGGAGGCTGTGCCTCCGTCGGCCAAGCCACCGCGGCCGGGAGCCGCGCCGCGCCGCGGTCTTGTCGGGCGCCAGGGCGGGCGCGACCGTGTCGTCGTCCTCGACGACCTCGTAATACCGCCCGTACGTCCTGAACGCGGCCAGGATCACACCGGCCGCCGGCAGGGCGAGGAAGGCGAACAGGATCCCGCCGAGCGCGCCGCCGATCAGCGCGGCCGCGAAGGCCACCGGCGCGGGGAGGGACATGGTCCTCGCCGTCAGCCGCGGGCTCAGGAAGTAGTTCTCGATCTGCTGGTACACCACGATCCAGATGAGCACGATCAGCGCGTTGACCGGCTCGTACAGCAGCGCGACCAGCACCGGCACGGCCCCGCCGATGTAGGTGCCGACGATCGGGATGAACTCGGCGACGATCCCCTCGAAGATGGCGAGCGGCGCCGCGAACGGCACGCCCCGCCAGCGCAGCACCGCGTACATCAGGACGCCATTGATCACCGCCAGGAGCAGCCGGGAGTAGAAGTAGCCGCCGGTCTGCTCGATCGCCTGCTCCCAGATGAACAGGATCCGCCGCTGCCGGTCGGGGCGGAACCGCGCGCACACGGCCCGCCGCAGCTGCGGCCCCTGCGCGACCATGTAGAAGGTGAACAAGGCGATCGCCAGCGCCTGGAAGAGGCCGCCGACGATCCCCGTGGCGACCCGCACGACGCCGCCGAGGAGGCTGCCCGCCCCGGCGAGCAACTGGCTGCCGTACTTCCGCACCTGGTCTTCGATGTGGGTCTGGTCCAGCTGGATCCCGAACGGCCTGAGATACCGCGCCAGATTGTTCACCAGGTCGGGCAGCGACGAGATCAGCTGCCGGGTGCCGGACACGACCGCCGGGACCAGCAGGGCTATCAGCGCCGCGATCGCCACGAGCACGGCGACGAACACCAGCCCGGTAGCGGCGCCGCGGCGCCAGCCCCGCCTGGCCAGGAAATCGACCGCGGGCTCGATGGCAAAGGACAGGAACAGCGAGATCACGATGATCTGCAAAAACCCGGCCAGCCGGTGCACGATCGAGTCCGCGATCCCGGCCAGCACCACGCCTGCCACGATGGCGGCCGCCAGCCACAGCGCCGCGTGGCGCACAAATGGCCGGCTCCAGGGCACGAAAGCGCCGGAGGCGGACGGCTCGGACGAAGATGCGGGGCTGCTCTCCTGATCCTCGCCGGCAGCTGGCGATCTTTGATCCCTCATTGGCATCTTCCGTCCTTCCCCCGCCACGGGATCACCAATACCCGGGCCAGGCCGTTCAGCCAGATCTCCATGCCGATTCCACCGTTTCTCCACCCGGCGCCGCAGGCGGATGATCTCCGGTGCGAGGATGACCCCCATGACCGGCGCCGCAGAGTGCTTCGTGTGCCGCAAGCACCGGGAGCAAGGGCCGCTGCTGCCCGGCGGACCGGTCGGCGAGGACGAGCTGGTCATCGTCTCCCACCTGACACCAGCCGCGCCAGACCGCCCCAGCGGCCCCGTCTACCTGGGACATCTGCTGGTGGAACCACGCCGTCACGCGCCCGGCCTTGCCGACCTGACCGACGCGGAAGCGCGCGCCGTGGGCTGGTGGTGCGCCCAGGCCAGCCGTGCCCTGCGCGAGGCCGCCGGCGCCGAGCACGTGTACGCCGCCGTGATCGGCGACAAGGCAGCACACCTGCACGTCCACCTCCTGCCCCGGTACCCGGGAACGCCGCGGGAGTACTGGTGGGACCGGGTGGATGAATGGCCAGACGCCCGGCGCGGCACACAGCCAGAAATCGCCACGTTCGTCGCCGGCCTGCGCGGCTTCCTCACGCAAAACGCGATCGCGTAGCGCGCCGCCCTCCAGCACGCGGCCGGCGATCGACTCCCCGGTTGCCTGCCTACACTGACGGGCATGGCATGCCGCATCAGTGAGCTGGTCATCGACTGCGCCGACCCCGACCGGCTCGCCGCATTCTGGAGCACGGTCCTCGGCTACGTCGAACTCGGCCGGGAGGACGACGGAAGCATCGAGATCGGGCCGCCCGACGCCGGCTTCGGCGGCCCGCAGCCCACCCTCGTCCTCAGCCCCAGCAGCGACCCGCGGACCGGGAAGCTCCGACTGCACATCGACGTCAACGCCACCGACCGCGACCAGGACGCCGAGCTGGAGCGGCTGCTCGCTCTCGGCGCCAGGCCCGCCGACGTCGGCCAGACCGGCACCGAGAGCTGGCACGTCCTGGCCGACCCAGAAGGCAACGAGTTCTGCCTCCTGCACACCCGGCTCCAGCCCCTCTGACCGCGTGCGTCCTGGCGCCAAGCCGCCCGGCCGGTCGAGTGAGGCCGGAGCGGCTCGCGGTCCGGGCCTAGGTGGACGCCCGGTCGATGCCCTGGTGGACCCGGACCGAGCGGTCGATCAGCTCGCGCAGCGCATCGTCGTCCACGTCGTCGAGCCGCCGCAGGTACAGGCAGCCCTTGCCGGCCTTGTGCGGGCCCAGCCGCGCCAGCACCGGGTCAGGCCGGCGGCCGGGCGGCCGCGCGCAGGGCCTCGGTATACGCCTGGCAGTCGCGGTAGGAGGGGAGCAGCCCGGCGGCGCGCGCCTCCGCCAGCGACGGGGCCGCGGCGTCCTTGTCCGACAGGACCGGCTCGCCGTCCGGCCAGGCAATGCCCACGGCCGGGTCGAGCGGGTGCACGCCGTGCTCCCGGTCCGGCGCGTACGGCGTGGAGCACAGGTACACTACGGTGGCCGTCTCGCTGAGCGCCGTGAACGCGTGCCCGAAGCCCTCGGAGATGAACAGCGAGCGCCGGTTCTCGTCATCGAGCCGGACCGCTTCCCACCGCCCGTAGCCGGGGGAGCCGGTCCTCAGGTCGACCACCACGTCCAGGATCGCGCCGCTGAGGCAGCTGACGTACTTCGCCTGCCCGGGCGGGACGTCGGCGAAGTGGATGCCGCGGATGACACCCCGGCGCGACACCGAGCAGTTCGCCTGGGCGACGTCCAGCCGGTAGCCGAGCGCGGCGAGGAACTCACCGCCGCGGAACAGCTCAAGGAAACTTCCCCGCGCGTCAGAACGGATCGCCGGGGTGTACGCCCAAGCGCCCTCGATGCTGAGCGGATCCATGGAAAGCTCCCCTGGTTGGCCTGCGGCGTCCCGCACAATACCCGCGACCGGTCATGCGCGCGTGCCCACTGGGCCGCCCAGCCATATATAACAAAACGGTAACAGCGCCACGGGGGAGCCCACGCCACTGCTGAGCTAGGCGTCATACAAATGTCTCTCGCGCTGCTTTCGCGCTGCTTTCGCGCTGCTGCCTCCCTAGTCATAGCCGGGAAGGGTGCGCCCGCGCGTACGCGGGGCGGGGTGGGCCGCTCATGGAGGCTGAGGTAACACATGCTGATGGCAGGTCGCTCGCTGGACAGCCAGTGCCGGTCCACGGCGGCACCGCGGTGACGCTGCGATCTGTCCGGCTCGGCCTTTTCGCCGAGCGTGACGCCGACGGCGCTGCCCTCCTCGGCCGGCTCCTCCGGATCGGCCTGCTCCGGCTCGCGGAGCAGCACACGGACGGGGAGTTCGTGTTCACGGTCACCGGCACCCCCGCTCCCGGCGGTGGCTGGCGGCTGGAGCCCGCGGGGACGAGCCTGCGGTACGGGGCGATCACCGCGCTGGGCCTGCTGCGCGCCCCGGAGCCGGAGCAGCGCCAGGTGCTGGCCGGGCAGACCGCTGACGACCTGGTGGGGAAGCTGGCCAAGCAGCTGGATGAGATCCCCGGCCTGGGCGACGCCGCGCTGGTGTGCTGGGCCGCCGTCGAGGCCCGCCACGGCGAGCTGCCGCACGCGGTGGAGCGGCTGCGCGAGCTTGACCGCCCGGGGCTCCCGATCGACGTGGTGTCGGCGGCGTGGGTGGTATCGGCGCTGGTCGCCGCGCGGCAACACGCCGACGTGGAGCAGCACCTCGCGGCCGCCCGCGCACGGCTGCTGGCCGCCCGCGGCGCCGTGGCCTACCCGCACACCACCGGCGGCGGCCCGTGGTACCGCGCCCACGTCGGCAGCTTCGCCGACCAGGTGTACCCCATCCAGGCGCTCGCCCGGCTGCACGGCAGCGCCGGCGATCCCGAGGCGCTGGCCGCCGCCGAGACCGTCGCCGGCGTGATCTGCGGCGCGCAGGGCGGCGCCGGGCAGTGGTGGTGGCACTATGACTCCCGGACCGGCGGCGTCGTCGAGGGCTACCCGGTGTACAGCGTGCACCAGCACGCGATGGCACCGATGGCGCTGCTCGACCTGGCCGACGCCGGCGGAACCAGCCACATCGACGCGGTCTGCCGCGGGCTGGGCTGGATGGCCAGCCTGCCCGAGACCGGCGCCGACCTGGTGCTGGACGAGCCGCCGATCACCTGGCGCAAGGTCGCCCGCGGCGACAAGCGGAAGCTGGTGCGCGGGCTGCACGCCGCGTCCACCCGCGTGCGCCCGGGGATGCGCGTCCCGATGCTCGACCGTCCATACCGGCCCGGAACGGTCGACCACGAGTGCCGGCCCTACGAACTGGGCTGGCTGCTCATGACCTGGCTGTCCTGAGGTGCTGTCGTGACTGTGAGGGGTGGATGAATCCGAACATGGCTGACCTGCCGAGGCGCGAGCTGTTTGGCCTCCGGCTGGACCCGCTCACCATGGACCAGGCGGTGGCCCGGTGCACCGACGCGATCGAGCATCACGAGCAGCTCTCGATCGGCGTGGTCAACGCGGCCAAGATCGTGTCGATGCGGCGGGACTCGCAGCTGCGCGAGGTGGTGGCCGGGTGCGGCATGGTCCTGGCCGACGGGCAGGCGGTGGTGTGGGCGAGCGGGGTGCTCGGGGCGCCGCTGCCGGAACGGGTGGCCGGCGTTGACCTGTTCATGGAGCTGCTCGCCGAGTCCGCCCGGCACGGTTACCGCGTGTACTTCCTCGGGGCACGGCCGGACGTGCTGGCGCGGATGCTGGAGGAGGTCGGCCGCCGGTTCCCGGGCCTGATCGTGGCCGGCGCCCGGGACGGCTACTACCTGCCGGGTCAGGAGGCTGAGATCGCGAAGGAGATCCGCACCAGCCGCGCGGACATCCTGTTCCTGGGCATGTCCTCGCCCCGGAAGGAGCTGTTCATGGGCGAGTGGGGCCCGGCGGCCAAGGCGCACGTGCTCCACGGCGTCGGCGGGTCGTTCGACATCCTGGCCGGGCAGACGCGGCGGGCCCCAATGTGGCTGCAGACCCACGGCCTGGAATGGCTCTACCGCGCCTGGCAGGAGCCGATCCGGCTCGGCCACCGGTACCTGAAGACCAACCTCGCTTTCCTCGCCCTGGTCGCCCGCGAGCGCATCGCCCGCCGCGGCGTGCCCGCGCCGGACAGCCCGGCAGCGAGCGCCCCGGCGCCCGCCTGCCCGGCCGGGATCGCAGCGTCGGCCGTCCCCGGCGCGACCGCAGCGCCGCTCGCTGCCGCCGAGGCAGCTGCGCCGGGAGAGCGCGCATGACCAAGGTCGTCGTGGTCGGCCTCGGTTACGTGGGACTGCCGCTGGCCATGCGCGCGGCCGCCGTCGGCCACAGCGTCACCGGCTTTGACGTCGACACCCGCCGGGTGAAGCTGCTGGAGGCGGGGGAGTCCTACATCGAGGACGTGCCGTCGGAAGAACTGCAGAAGGTCCTGGAGGACGGCACGTTCCGGCCATCCTCGGACGGCGCCGCGTGCGCCGGGTTCGACGTCGCCGTGGTTGCCGCCCCGACGCCGCTGCGGGACGGGCTGCCCGACCTCTCCTACCTCGAGGACGCCGCCCGCACGCTGGCCGGGCACCTGCGCCCCGGCGCGACCGTCATCATCGAGTCCACGTCCTACCCCGGGACCACCCAGGAGAAGGTGCTGCCGATCCTCGAAGAGGGGTCGGGCCTGGCCGCGGGCTCCGGGTTCCACCTCGGCTACAGCCCGGAGCGGATCGACCCGGGCAACACGATCTGGACGCTGGTCAGCACCCCGAAGGTGGTGTCCGGGATCGACGAGGACTCGCTGCGGGTGATCGAGGCCTTCTACTCGACCATCGTGAACAAGACCGTCGCCGTCTCCTCACCGCGCGAGGCCGAGCTGGCCAAGCTGGTGGAGAACACCTTCCGCCACGTCAACATCGCGCTCGTGAACGAGCTGGCCATGTTCGCGCGCGACCTCGGCATCGACGTGTGGGAGGCGATCGAGGCGGCGTCCAGCAAGCCGTTCGGGTATATGCCGTTCCGCCCCGGGCCCGGGGTCGGCGGCCACTGCCTGCCGATCGACCCGTCCTACCTCTCCTGGCGGGTGGAACGGGCGCTCGGCAAGAGCTTCCGCTTCGTCGAGCTCGCGGACGACATCAACAGTCACATGCCGGACTACGTTGTGCACCGGCTCATGATGTCGCTCAACGAGCGTGAGCGGCCGGTCAAGGGCGCACGCATCCTGCTGCTTGGGCTGGCCTACAAGAAGAACACCGGCGACGCGCGGGAATCCCCGGCGGTGCGGGTGGCGGAGCTGCTGCGGGCACTGGGGGCCGACGTGCGCGCGGCCGACCCGCACGTGGTCGAGGGAAGCGCCGTGGACGGGATGGTCCCGCGGGTCGAGCCGACGCCGGAGGAACTCGCGGCGGCGGACGTGGTCGTCCTGCTGACCGACCATGACGCGTTCGACACCGACGACATCCGGGCCCACGCGCGGTACGTCTTCGACTGCCGCCATCGGCTGGCCGGCCCGAACGTCGAGAGCCTCTGACCTGGTCATGCGGATCGCCTGCGTGGCCGGCGCCCGGCCGAACTACATGAAGGTCAAGCCGGTCATGGATGCGCTGGAGCAGCGCGGCGCGGAGGTCGTCCTGGTCCACACCGGCCAGCACTACGACGCGGCCATGAACGACGTGTTCTTCTCCGACCTGGGCATCCGCCCGCCGGACCACTACCTGCAGGTGGGTTCGGGCAGCCATGCCACCCAGACCGGCAAGGTGATGGCCGCCTTCGAGCCGCTGGTCGGCGAGCTGCGCCCGGACGTGGTCGTGGTGGTCGGGGACGTGAACTCCACCCTGGGCTGCGCGCTCGTCACCGCGAAGTCCGGCGCCCTGCTCGCCCACGTCGAGGCCGGGCTGCGCAGCCGCGACTGGAGCATGCCCGAGGAGATCAACCGGATCGTCACCGACCGGGTGAGCGACTACCTGTTCGCCCCCTCGGCCGACGCGGTGTCCAACCTGCGGGCCGAGGGCTACCGGGACGACCAGGTGCACCTGGTCGGCAACGTCATGGTGGACACGCTGCTCGCCAACCTCGACCGCGCCCGCCGGTCCGGCGTGCTGCCGCGGCTCGGGCTCGAGCCGGGCGGGTACGCCCTGGTGACGCTGCACCGCCCGGCGAACGTGGACGATCCCGAGGCACTGGCTGCGCTGCTGTCGGCGCTGGGCGAGCTCGCCCGAACCTGCCCGGTGGTGCTGCCGACCCACCCGCGGGCGGCGGTCCAGCTGCGCAGTCATAGGATCCCGCCGCAGGTGCAGGTCATCCCGCCCGTCGGCTACCTCGACTTTGTCGCACTGCAGGTTTCGGCCAGGCTGGTGCTGACCGACTCCGGGGGGGTGCAGGAGGAGACCACCGTGCTCGGGGTGCCGTGCCTCACCCTGCGGGACAACACCGAGCGGCCGATCACCCTCACCGAGGGCACCAACCAGCTGGTCGGGCGCGATCCGGAGCGCATCGTGAAGACCGCGCTCAGCGTGCTGGAGTCACCGCCGCCGCGGCGGTCACCGGCGCTGTGGGACGGCCGCGCCGGGCAGCGCATCGCCGAGGTCCTGATCTCCGGCCGCGGGGTCGCCGGACACCTCAGGCCGACCGATCTGGCCCCGGCTGGTGCCGGGGCCCCGGCCGAGGGTCACATGCCGGGAGGTGGCCACGCGCCCGCGGGCGGTCAGGGCGTGGGCTGACGTTCGGGCCTCACCGGCGCCCTGGCGGCCGTGTATGCGGGACGGCCGGCGCTGCGCCTGGACCGGCCGAACTCACGCAGCCGGACCGGATGCCGCTCGAAGAGGATCGCGACCGCGAAGATCCCGACCAGGGTGAGCACCATCAGACCGCCCAGGGTCCGCTTCGAAGAGCCCGGCTGGGCCAGCGGGCCGTTGCCGCCGATCACCTTGAGGGTCATCCAGTCCACCTTCGGCGATTTGGCCGCGACCTGGCGGGCCACGTTCTGTGCCTTGATCACCTGGATCACCGCTGCGTAGGTGCGCATGACGGCGCCAATGTCGGTGCCGTTGACCTCCACGTTGACATCGGGAGCTGGGTAGTTCGGGTAGTCCTGGTTATAGGTGTTGATCAGTTCCGCGGTGTAGGGCAGGGTCCCGCCCGCGGCGCCGACCAGCTTCTGCCCCTCCGAGCCATTCACGTAGTTGGCGATCACGCCGGCTGCCGTGACGATGCTCCCGCCGCCCGCTTCGTAGGGGTTCGGGTAGCGCTGGGATATTGGGGGGTTGAAGGCCACGGTGGCGCTCTCGTTCCACACCATCGGCGTGGCCTTGAAGTCGTGGACCAGCCACAGGGCCAAGACAAGGACGGCCAGCACGGCGATGAAGTGACGCCGCAAGAGCGCCCCCATCTCGAAGATGTTCACCGGCAGTGCCCCATCCGCTCCTCCAGGTTCCGTTGCCCCGCCCGGGCCATCCGCGGTGCCTCCCGCCCGGATTCCTCCCCGTGCCCGGCTGCCCGTGCCGAGGTTCCCCCGCGCACCCTGGCTGTCGCCACGGTGCCGCCCGCCGACGGGCGGCGAGGGCGCTGATCCGCCGTCCGTGCAGCCGCAACAATTACGCAGAATACAGGCTGCAGAAATGTTCCGGGCCCCCGCGGGTTAAAAGCGATGCAGGCAATGCGTAACATCCCGGTCAACCCGGCACGTAACGCCCGGCTGATCCGTGCCGGGCACCCCGCTGCCGGGTGACGCAGCCCACCCGGAAGGCTGCTTCAAGCGGCTGTACCCCCACGTTGGAGCGGGTAGAATGCCACAAAGATCGCGTCTGCTGCCACCTGGGTGAGCGGGGTGACCCGTAGTGGGCGGGCGGTAGATTCCGGCAGGCGCGCGGCTGGAGCGGGAACAAAGGCAGCGCGCCGCGACAGTTGGCGGGCAAATGGATGTGAGTGGGGCACTGCATACCCTGCGCAAGCACTGGATCCTGACTTCGGTACTGGTTCTGCTGACATTGATCGCGGCCATGGGGGCATGGACCAAGATCTCCGGGCCGTATCAGTTGACGTCCCAGGTCGTCTTCCTGGCGTCGCAGCAGGCATCGAAGCCGGCCGGTGACAACCCCTATCTGGCGTTCGGCGACACGCTGACCACGACGGCTGACATCGTCCGGCGCGAGGTGATGGACCCGCGGATCGTGGCCGCGCTGGCGGCCCGTGGTTTCACGGACACCTACGACGTGGAGAACGACCCGCTTGGGATCGGGCCGATGCTGGACATCACCGCCACCGGCCCCACCAAGGCCGGCGTCATGGCCACCCAGGCGGCCGTGACCGACGAGGTGCAGAGCCAGCTGCAGGAGCTGCAGTCAGACCTCCTGCCCAAGAACCAGATCACCAGCATGGTGGTGACCAGCAGCCCGAAGGCCACGCTGATGGTGAGCAAGAAGGCACGGCCGCTGGTCGCGGTCCTGGTGGTCGGCTTCGTCCTCATCCTCGCCATCCCGCAGATGGTCGATGCGGCGCAGAACCGCGTGCGTACCCGGCGCAAGAAGGGCGGCCAGCGGCCGTGGCCCCGCATCGAGCCGCCGGTCAGCACCTTCTCAGCCAGTGATGGGTCCAGGCCCAGCCAGCTCACCCCGACTGTCGGCCAGCGGCCGGAGACGAATGGCACCGTCGGCCAGCGGACCGAGACGAATGGCAAGGTTGAGCCGGAGGCCGGGAACCGCAGCGGGGTGACGTCCAGCGGGATCGATTTCTAGCACGGTCAGCATGAGGCCCGCTCCGCAGCGACCCGCGGGGCGGGCCACGCTGTGCCTGGCTACCGTATAGGTAGCAACGCTACCTTAGTGCTTCCCGCCAGGCGGTTGTTGCTGTAACGTCTCTTGTATAGGTAGCTACCCTACCTATAGGTAGGGAGTGTTTTCCGCCAGCAGGAGGCCGGTTGAGATGGTGACAGCGGGCCGTGTCTTCGGTGACCAGGTTGGCTCGCTGCGCAGGTCTTCCTGGCGTTCCTCGCCGTTCATGTGCTCGCCGGGCTCACCGCCGTGGGCACCGGCGCGGCCGCGGCGCTGGTGCGCAAGGGCAGCCCGCGGCACATCCGGGCGGGCCGGTGGTACTACCGGGCGATCACCGTCGTGTTTGTCACCGCCACGGTCCTGGCCGCGATGCGCTGGCGGCAGGACTACTACCTGTTCATCATCGGCGCGGTGGCGTTCGGCGCCGCGACCGTCGGCTATCAGCACCGGCGTCGACACCGTCCCGGTGACACCGGCCACATCGTGGGCATGGGCGGCGCCTACGTGGCCATGCTGACCGCGTTCTACGTCGACAACGGCCCGCACCTGCCGCTGCTGGGCCACCTGCCGGTCCTGGCGTTCTGGCTGCTCCCCTCCGCCATCGGCGCCCCGGTGATAGCAAACGCGGTGATGCGCACCCGAGCGGGCCGCGCCGCGGCCCGGGCCCGCTCCGGCCCAGCGGCCCGGCTGAACGGATGAGCGGGTGCTCACCTGGGGACGCCGCGCTGCGCGGGAGATCCTCGTGGACAACGGGATCTTGACCCGCGACAAGCGTGGCGTCTGGGCCTGCTACGCGCTCGTCCCGGCAGCCCTGGATGCCCTGTCGGCGACGCTGAGCCCTACCCGTTGAGCGGGGACGGCCAGGAGTTGGCCTTTAGTCCCGGATGATCGGTATAGGTATCGTCGTTTCTTCCGGCCGACCGCCAGTGGGTTCTAGCGCCGCCTGGTCGGCTGGCTCTGGCGCCTGCTGGTCGGCGGTCTCTGCGGTCGGCACCGTTGGCCGTCCAGCCTGCAGGTCCGGCACTTCCATCTGCACCGTTGGCCGTCCAGCCGGCAGGTCCGGCACTTCCATCTGCACCGTTGGCCGTCCAGCCCGGCAGGTCCGGCACTTCCGCGTGCGCTTCGGCCGGCTTGTCCGCGTGCGCTTCGGGCTCGGCCGGCCGTTCCGCGTGCGCTTCGGCCTCAGCCGGCTTCTCCACCTGCGCCGCTTGCCGTTCGCCCTGCGCTTCAGGTACTTGCGCCTGCGCCGACCGCTCTGCCTGGCCCGGCTCCTCTTGGCGTGCCTCGGCCGGCTGCTCCTCGTGCGTTTCGGCTGGCTGCTCCTCCTGGTCCGGCCCCGGCTGCAGGTCCTGTGGCTCCCAGGGCCAGAGCTGATTCTCCCAGTAGGCCTTTTCCGGCTGCTCCACCTGCGCCTTGGTCGGCTCTTGGGCGGCTGTCTCAGTCGGCTGTTTGGAGGCTGTCCCAGCCGGCTGATGGGGGGCTGTCTCAGTCGGCTCTGCCGGGTGCCCGTCGGCCTGCTGTTGCGGCTTGTCGACGGCGCGCTCTCCGAGGTACCTGTCGATCACCTGCTCCATCTGCGCCCCGACATGGTCCTCCTGGCGCGATCCGGCCGACTGTTCCAGCTGATGCTCGGCCGACGGGGGAAGGTGCCCGTTGACTCCCTGCTCTGACGGCTTGCCGCTCGGCTGCCTCTCATCGAGCGCGCTCAGGTGCCCGTTTTGCTGCTGTCCGGCGCGCAGCCCGGCCACCCCGTACAGCGCGCCTGGAGCGCCTCGCTCATCTGGCCCGTCAAGCCTGGGCCGGTGCGTGAGGGCCGACGGCTCCTGATCGGGCTGCATCATCAGTTGGCCGACCAGATGCCCGTCGGCTTGCGTCCCCTCCGCACGCAGCAGCCGCAGGGTCGCGCCGGTACACCCGAGGAACAAGAAGGTGAGCCCGGCCGCCATGTTGAACGACAGGGCATCGAAGGTGCCGAACGCCACCATCGCGACCGCGATCGTGGCGGTCAGGGACTGCCCGAGGTCGCGCATCTCCGGGTCCGTAGTCGTGCGGCGGACTCTCTGCGCGGTCACCAGTCCCGTGACGAACAGCGCCAGCAGCGCGAAAAGCCCGACGACCCCTATCTCGATAAGCGACAAGAGATACTGGTCGTCGGTGAAGAAATAGGTCGCCGGGAAGAACGTGCCAAAGCCATGGCCGAACCACGGATGCTGGGAGATATAGGGCATGGCGTGGGAAAGCGCCGAGGTACGCGACGTGGTGCTGGTATCGCCGGTCAGTGTGGCGAACAGGGTGCGGAACGTCCCTAGCAGCCCCGGGACCAGCATCCAAAGGGCCACGACCCCCCCGGCCATCACGACGTACGCGAACCTCCGCTCGATCTTCGGCCAGGTCGGCAGGAGGATGAAGGCGACCGCGAGGAGCGCCAGGACGGCGCTCCTCGAGACCGATATCGGCAGCGCCGCGCAGATCAGGCCCACCTGGAGCCAGCGGACCCCACGCTTGCCGGGTGGCGCGAACCGGGCCCGGTTGATGGCGATTGGGAGGGCCATCGCCAGCACCGCAGCGAACTCGAGCGGATGCGCGGCCGTCGCCGATGGCCGGTTCAGTCCGTTGCGGCTGAGCAGATCGGTGTTGAGCGTCTGTTCCTTGAGGCCCGGGATGACGATGTACTGGGTGGCGTCCAGGCCGGTGAAGAACTGAGTTATGCCGATCACGGCCATGGCGGTGGCGCCGATCACCACCCGGCCGAGCAGCTTCTTGAGCCGCTCCATGCTGGCGATGCCGTCCGAGGCCATGATCAGGATCCCGAGCCACCCGCAAATCAGGATGATGCCCCGGTCGATGCCGTTCCGCTCCAGGCCGGGCATGATGTGCCGGTTGGCTGACACATAGGTCGCGATCACAGCACAGGTGAGCAGGATGGCCGCGGCACGGACCGGCTGGCGGCCCCTGGCCGGCGCCAGTGCGGGGTGCAGCCAGGTCACCAGGTAGAGGACGAGCACCACCGCCGCGAAGATAGTGGCCGGCCCGCCAACGGCGCCCAGCGGGGCGACCACCAGCGACGCCGGGATAGCCATGAGCAGGACCACCCAAACGGTCAGGATGGTGACCGCATCGATGCGCCGTCCCGCGGGCTTGCCGGCCGCCGTCGCCCGGCCGGGGGTCGGCGGCGCGGGCCGTTCGGCGACCGCGGTCATGATCCCATCCTGCTGCCGCCAGCTACGGCGCCGGACCGCGGCCAGCGGTCGGCCCATCCCTGCACAGCAATCGGCGTCATCGGCAACCCATCCCCACTATCGGCCCCCGCCAGCGCGCCTGCGCGGCGTGGGTCGGCCCCATTCGCATATTGATAATGCCGGTCGTATCAGCGTACCTGGCCTCCCGGCCCGGCCATGGCGACTTGTTAGCCGCAGGAGCCGCCAGGATTGCCATTATCCACGTTTCCCCGGGTCTCAAGCACCTGTTGCCGGAGCGCCGCCAGCGGTCGGTCGGCCTTCCGTCATAGGGCGGTCAAGGCCGTTCAAACCACACGCCAAATTGCCCGATGCAGCCGCTGGCCTGGGTGCTGAAGAAGTTGCCGACGAAGCTGATGTCGGTGACCGAGAAGCCGCCCACCGCGGACGGGTCGCCGGGGCCGCCGTCCTGGAATCATAGTCCTCCGCGTAACCGGTGAGGAGGCCACGGGGCTGCGCTGCGCGTCGTAGCCCCAGGCCGCCGGTGACACGGACAACGTGGAGGTCTTCGCGGGCGCGCGATCCGAGCAGGCGGCCGGAGACAGAACCACGTCGAGGGCGGCCAGCAGCGCGCTGATCCGGCCCGCCCGGCTGCGCTGCGTGGTGAAGCTGGCCGATGGCCCGCGCACCGCGCGCTGCGGACTTCTCCCGACGGGCGGCGCTGATGGGCTGCAGTGATGGGTATGTCCCTTTGCGGCCATGCGCGACGCGGGGTGCGTCCGCTCCGAAGGGGCACTTTACCGGCGGTATAACGAGCCTGCAGCGCTAATACCTGTCATGGGCGGCGGGCCGGCGCCGGCTACAATGGCCCCCCGCTCGCGGATGAGCTTCCTGACCGCGGCCCGGTGGATGGGGGCGCGCGTGCTGCGGAGCGACTCGCCGAGCAGCATCGCCGCCCAGAACAGGGTGGCGGACACCCGGTGGTGACGCATCCCGTACAGGCGGACCCTGTTCACGCACAGCAGCGACCACAGCTGGGGGCGCACCCGGGATTCCCCGCCCAGATGGACCACGTCCACGTCGGCGAACGCGAGCCGGAACCCGGCATCGGCGGCGCGCAGCTCGAACTCGGTCTCCTCGGAGTAGAGGAAGAAGCTCTCATCCCAGGGTCCGGCCCGGGTGACGCACTCGCGGCTCATCATGGTCACCGCCCCAGTGGCCCAGTCCGCCCGGGTGCTGCTGCTGCTGTACCCGGCCGGGTCGGCGATCAGCTCGCTGAGGGCGCCGATGGGCCGGGTCAGCCTGCCGCCGAGGAGCGCCTCCGCGAAGGCCCGCAACAGGGTGGGACGGCGGCGCAGCGAGGGGTACGGCTGGCCGGGCCCGCGGAACAGGCGCGGGACCGCGATCCCGGTGCCCGGCTCGTGCAGGGCGTCGAGCATCACCTTGACGCAGCCCGGTGTCAGCCGTACCCGGGGGCTGAGGATCAGCACCGCGCCGGTCGCCGGGAACGCGCCGATCGCGGCGTTGGCTGCGGCGGCGAAGCCGCGGTTCCCGCCGAGGCCCACGCAGGTGGCCTCGGGCGCGGTCCGCCGCACCAGCTCGACCGTCCCGTCGGTGGATGCTCCGTCCACCACCACCAGGTGCCAGTCGTCCACCCCGGCCAGCCCGTCCGGTAGCGACGCCAGCAGGTCGGGCAGGGCTTGCTCGCTGTTGTACGCGAGGATGCCGACGGTCAGGCTCATCGACGTGTGCTGCTCCTTGTGGCCAGGCCCGCCACGGGCCCGCGGGCGGTCATGGGCTGGAGACCACTGCTTTGGTGCCGTCCCAGATGTTGCCGGACCAGACGTTTCCTGGCCCGCTGTCGAAGTACGCGGCCGGGCCGAACTGCCCGCCGTTGGAGTAGTACTTGCGGCTGAACCGGTTCCCGATGATCCGGATGTTGTAGCTCCGCGGACCGCCGGATTTCGAGCCGCCGTAGATGCTGTAGCCGCCGCCCGCGACCAGGTTGTCCTTGATCAGCTTGTTGGCCTCGACGCCGAAGTCCTCGAACAGGCTGATGGCGTCGGTCTGGGCGAGGTTGACGAAGACTGTGTTGCGCCGAATCGTGAGCGGGCTGGTGCTGCCGTTGACCGTGATGCCGTTGACGTGGTCGCCGGGCCTGAAGCCCATGCTGTGGACATAGTTGCTGGCGATGAGCCCTGCGGCGACTTGGACCCCGGTCGCGGTATGCCAGATGTTGTTGCCGATGACCTTGGTTCCGGTGGCGTCGCCGTAGACGTCCTTGACGCCGACCATGAGCCGCCGGGAGTCCGTGTACGGGCTCGAGATGTCGCAGTCCTTGACCGTGACGTTGTGGCTGTGCCGGATGCTGACCCCGAAGCCGTCGCCCGTATTGACAATGACGTCGTCCTCGAGGGTGACGTCGGACGCGGTCACGTCAACGTTGTAGGGGATGGACAGGCCTTTCAGGACCGCGCCGTTGCCGTCCACCTCGACCCAGCCACCGGGGTCGTAGTGCCAGCCTGGACCGCTGGACACCTGGCCGGGTACGGAGAGCAGCTTCGTCCGCATCTTTGCCGGGACGCCGCTGTTCGTCGCGTCGGGGAACCCGCACAGGTGGGGGGCGTTCGAGCAGTCGGACGGTGTCGCCGTTGGCCTCGGCGACGGCGGCGCGCTTGGCGTGCCCGTGAACGTGGGCACGGGCGACGGCGCCACCGCCGGGTGCTTGGCGCCGTGACGGGTGATCAGCAGCGTCCCGCCGACCACGAGCGCAGCGACCGCCGCCACCGCGGTCAGGGATATGCCCACCTTGGCCGCGCGGCTCATCCCCTCACCGCCCATCCGGTGCCGTGACATCGCCGGGCCCCCTCGGCCTGTCCCGCCCGCTGTCCAGTATCTACCTCAGGACTGCCTTCAGCGTGTCAACCACCCGATGCTGCTGCTCGGGGGTGATCTCGGCGAAGATCGGCAGGCTGAGCAGCTGATCCGCGGTCCTTTCGGCGACCGGGAACGAGCCTTCGGCGTATCCCAGGCGGGTGAACGCGGGCGCGAGATGGATGGGAACCGGGTAGTGGATGCCGGCCCCGATGCCGGTCGCCTGCAGCTCCTTGAGCACCCGGTCCCGGCCCGGCACGCGCACCACGTACAGGTGCCACACATGCTCGTTGCCGGCCAGCGTCTGCGGCCTGACCACCTCGTCCACCCCGGAGAGCAGGTCGTGGTAGCGGTCCGCGGCCGCACGCCGGGCGGCGTTCCAGCCGGCCAGCCGCCGCAGCTTCGCCGACAGCACGACCGCCTGCAGGGTGTCGAGGCGGCTGTTGAATCCGAACACCTCGTGCTCGTACTTCCGCCGGGTGCCGTGGTCGGCGATCATCCGCATCCGCCCGGCCAGCTCGTCCGAGTCGGTCACCACACCCCCGGCGTCGCCGTAGGCGCCAAGGTTCTTGCCCGGGTAGAAGCTGGTGGCCGCGGCGTGGGAGAGGACGGCGGCGCTGCGTCCGTTCCGACCGGCGCCCTGTGCCTGCGCGGCGTCGGCCACGATCCAGCCGCCGAACCGCTCGGCGACCGGGGCCAGCTGCTCGGCCGGCGCGGCCTGCCCGTACAGGTGGACCGGGATGATCGCCCGGGTGCGCGGCGTCACCGCGGCCTCCGCAGCGCCGGCGTCGATCAGGTAGGTGTCATCATCGGCGCAGTCGACCAGGACCGGCGTGGCGCCCGCCCGGCTGACCGCCTCGGCTGTCGCCACGAAGCTGTTCGCGGGCAGGATGCACTCGTCACCGGCCCCGATGCCCAGCGCGCGGAGCGCTATCTCGATCGCGTCGGTCCCGTTCGCCACGCCGATGCAGTGCCGGGTGCCGCTGAACTCCGCGTACTCCCGCTCAAACGCCGCGACCTGCGGCCCGTGGATGAACGCGTTGCGCGCGAGTACCTCCCGCCATCCTTCAGCCACCTCGTCCGCTACAGCCATTTGCTGTGCGGCCAGGTCAACGAGCGGAATGGGATTCACCAGGCACCTCCTGACGGAGAATCGCGCTGACGGCGTTGAAGTCGTCCACCCGGCCGGTCCCGCGCCAGCGCTGGACCTTCCGGTTGACCTTGTAGGTGGCAAGCAGGGCGCTCGAGCGCAGGATGTCGGCGGCCAGGCGGGGGGCCGGCGGCCGGGCCGACGTCTCGCGGGCGGCCAGGTAGAGCTGTTCGTGCATGGTCGCGGCGTGGTCCAGGCTGAACCGCTCGACGATCAGCCTACGGCCGTAATCGCCCAGCTTCGGCCAGGAGGAGCGGTCGCCCAGCAGGCGGCTCAGGATCTTCTCCAGCCGCATGATGCCCGCGCCGCGGTCACCGACGTCGGAGCCGATGCCGTACAAGCCCTGCCGCAGGAACATCGGCGCGGAATCGGGCGTGAGCAGCTCCCAGAAGCCATGCTCGCCCTGGACGATGAGCGGCTTGGCGAACGCCATCGCCCGGAGCGCGGAGCCGCCCATGCCGAGGGCGATGTCGGCGGCGGCATAGGCCGGGCGGGGGTCGCCGAGCTGCCCGGTCAGGACGACCACTCTGCTGTTGGCCTTGGCGTTCGCCGCCGCGGCCGCCTTCTCGATCTCGGCGCGGGCAGCCCCGTCGCCGACGATCACGAGCTGCAGCGCGGTACCCGAGGCGGCGATGTCCCCGACCGCCGCACAGGCGGCTAGGATGCCCTCCAGCTTCAGCTCCGGGACCAGCCGGGTGACCACCGCCAGCAGCGGGATGTCCGGATCAAGGCCGTGTTCTTTACGGAACGATCCCGGGTCGTACCCGGGGGAGTTGGCGCGCGTATCCACCGGCGGCTCGACGGTCGTCACGTGGGCATGCCCCGCCGCCTCGGCGCGGAGCCGGATGTCATCGGCGCCCACGACCAGCGGCATCGTGTGCGGCAGGAACGGGGCGACGGCCATCGAGTAGACCGTGCACAGGACGGGCAGGCCGAGCCGCAGCCCCGGCCCCGCGAACGCCTCCACCCCGGGCGGCCACTCGTAACCGTGCACGATGTCGAACTTCTGCTCCCGGGCAAGTCGCGTCAGCTGTGCCGCGGCACGCGGTGAGGGACGGCGGTGTGATCGCGGGTCGAGCGGTATGTGAGTGAGCCCGAGTTGCCCCACCAATTCGACCAGCGGGCCCGGTGCGCTGATCACACTGACGTCGTGACCCCGCTCGCGAAGCGCCCCGGCGGTTTCAACGGCATTGAGCTGGCATCCGCCGATCTCCATGGCGTGCGGGTAGACCATGACTTTCACGCGGGACTCCTGACGGATGACAGGCGGGGACCAGGGGATGATGGGCGGGGAGCACCCGCGGAGCCTAGCCAATGGGCCGTGGCGATGCAGGCATCAGGCCAGCATCGCCAGCGGCCCCGGTGCCCGCCCGCGTTCCCCCAGGCAGAGGGCTCGCCTCTGGTGATCTCACACATGGACCGCCGACCCACCATGATCGGTAGCCTGGAGAGCCCGCAGCCCGATCGCGGCCGCGAACGCCTCGGCCCGCCGCGGCCATGAATGGCGGTCAGCGAAGGCCCGGGCCGCTGCCGCCCGCGCCGCGCGGCCCCCCGGTCCGCGGGAGCGCTTAGCCGTGGCCGCGCCGCCCGGCTCCCCGGCCAGGCGGCGCACGGCGGCGGCAAACTCCGTCTTGCCGCTGGCCAGCGCCATCAACTGGCTCGCGGCCGCGGGATCGCTGCTGACGAGGTCTTCCTCCAGCCACCGCGAGCCGGGCAGATCGGTGCTCACAACGGGCAGGCCAGCGCTGAGGTACTCGAGCGTCTTCAGCGGGAACGATGCCTGATTGAAGGGCGTGCTGGCGTAGGGGGTAAGGCCGACGTCCATGGCCGCGAGATAGGACGGAACCTCCCGGGCGGGAACGCGTCCCGTGTGATGGACGTTCGGCCGCGCAATCAGAGCGGCGAACCGTTCCGGCTCCCACCGCGGGTCATACGGACCGACTAGCAGGAGCGACAAGCCGGCGTCCGCGACGGCCTCGAGGAGGCCTACATCGATCCGCTCGGTCAGCTGGCCGACGAGCCCCGCTACTGGCTTGGGCATGTCAGTCAAGGCTGGCGCTGGGGCAGCGCCACCGGCGGCGGGATAGCAGCCGTTGGGGATCAGCACCGGGTCCGCGCCGAGCGCTGACCAATGCCCGGCCAGCTGGGGTGAGACCACGGCCAGGATGTTCGCCCTTGCCGCCGCCTGCCGCTCTTGGGTCTGGAGCGGCCGGCGGACAGGCCCATCAGGCCAGCGCCAGCGACATGATCGTCGGTGATGTAGAGCACGTTGACCGCGCTGTCCCACCGGCCGAGGACGTCTTCAAGGTAGCCGGCCACGACCACATCCGGCCGGACGCCGAGCCGGTGCAGGGCCCACCTGACCTGGGCGCGGAGGAGCGGGGGGGTGGTGGCCCGCACCCCGGGGCGGGTGAGGCCGGGCAGCGCGACCGTCGTCAGCCGGGTGATGCCGTCCCCGACGGCCGACAGCGAGGGCAGGATCCCGGCGTCGATGTCGCCGTGCCGCCTCGCTGGTGTCATAGCCGAGACCGGCGGGTCCACCCACAGCACGCGGGCATACCGCGTCATCTCCCTCGCCATGGCCTTGTCCGTGCCGGGTATGCCGTCCCACGACACGGGGGCGATCCAGTACCAGATGGCAGGTGTCAGTGGTCACAGTGATCCCTGGCCCTCATCGGGTGGCTGGCGTTTCAGCATCGGGGCGCCGGTGACGTCCCTGTGCATTCGGCCCATCTGGCTCGTCCGGCCTGTCCGGCTCGTCTGCGGGCGCCGGCGCCTTCCGGATCAGCTTGCGCATCGGGTAGACGATGGGCGCGTACACCAACAGCCCCGCGACGATGGCCGCCGCCAGCCCGAGCAGGCCATCCCCGAGATAGTGGATGACGGCCAGGGAAGCCACCGCCATCACCGCCCCGCCGAGGAAGGGCAGCAGGCAGGCGCGGAAGATGGAGCGCACGGTGATGCCCGATCTGGACATCGCCCACAGGAAGGCCGGCCCGACCAGCAGGGCGGCGACGGCGACGTGGCCGAAGCTGACCCCGGTGATCCCGCGCAGCCGGGCGCCGATGAATAGCACGGGAATCAGAGCGGTCAGCCACAGGGCCTGCACGCCCATCAGGATGCTCCGCCTCGGGGTGGTGGCCAGGCAGTCGTTCATGAGCACATACGCCACCCGCATCAGGCCCAGGATGGCCAGCAGGCTGAGGGCGTGGGCGGCAGGCACCCACCGCTGGCCGTAGATGGCGTGGATCAGCGGCCGGGCAAGCGTGGCCAGTAGCACGCAGGCCGGCACGGTGATGGCCATGAGCAGGCCGATCGACCGGGTGAAGGCGCTCGACAGAGCCTTCACCGAGTCGGCGACCCGGGAAAAGCCGGCGAACGATATCCGCTCGACCGCTTGGGAGATGCTGCTCACCGGCCAGCTCGACATGTTGAAGGCGAGCTGGTACAGGCCGAGCATGGCGGGCCCGAGGGTGGCGCCGACGATCGCCGAGTCCACGTTGACGACACCCAGCGTGAGCAGCCCCGCCCCAGCCAGCGGTAGGCCGAACTGCAGCAGTTGGCGCGCGTCCTGGGTGTTCCATCCGGGCAGCACGACGTAGGGCGCCGCCACGATCAGGATGATGAGCGAGACCGTACAGCCCGCCAGCGATCCCCAGGCGAAGCTGATGACACCGTGCCCGCTGAAGGCGAGCCAGAGCGTGACGCTCGTGCTGACCACGAAGTTGGCGATGTCGGCGAGCATGCGCTTTCCCTGGGCGAACTCCCGGGTGATCAGCGAGAGCGGGACGGCGGCGAGGCCATCGATGATCACGCATATGCACAGCAGCCGGAGCATCGAGGTGGCGGCCGGCGAGCCGAGCAGCCGGGCGACCGTCGGGGCGGTGATGTACAGCACCACGTAGATGAGGGTGCTCGAGGCGACTGACAGGGTGAAGACGGTGCGGGCGAAGCTGCGGATGTTCCCGTCCCACCGGATGATGGCGCTGCTGACCCCCAGCTCGTTGGCAGCCAGCAGGATGGCGAGCACGATCTGGGACACCGCGTACAGGCCCCACGCCGATGGGCCGAACACGGTCCGCGCCAGCAGCGCGCCGACCATGAAGTTGCAGACCCGCACGACGGCGGTGTTCAGCGCGCTCCATCTGGCCCCGGCCGCTACCTTACTGCCCAGGCCCCGCTCGGCCGCTGGCTGCAGGCCATGGGGCAGCTGCGCGTACACCGGGTAGATGGGCGGCTCGATCGTGACGGCGAGGGCCGGCCCGAGGATGTCGGCCACCCGCCCCGGCCGGCGCGCCGAGCCTGCCGCGGCCCGCCGGACCGCGACGAACACCGTGCGCAGCCGGAAGAGCAGCAGCCCCATAGCGGCCGCCGCGGCGGCCGCGCCGAGCGCCAGATCGAGGCGCCCTGCCGGGACCAGCCGGTGCGCCCCGGCGGCGATCAGTCCGACGGCGGCCGCGACGGTGAGCGGGAAGGCGAAGCGCATCGCCGGCAGCCGGGGCCAGATGACGCGCGGCCTGACCTCGGCCAGGTACCAGGGCACCAGGAACAGGAGCGCGACGGCGACCTCGGCCATCGCCACCCCGAGGATCCCGCGCCACCATGCGCCGGCGACCAGCGCGGGCACCAGCGAGACGAGCCAGATCAGCTGGAAGACCAGGCGCCGCCGGGTCGGGGCGAGCACGGCGAAGTACTCGTTGGCGAGCGCGTAGAAGACCCGGAGGGTGGCCAGCGGCGCGAGCCAGGCCAGGACGGGCGCCGCCGGGGCCCAGGCCGAGCCGTAGATCAGCTGGACGATCGGCCCGGCCAGGATGACGAGCAGGACGCAGACCGGCAGCGTGACGGCGGCGAGCAGGTTCGCGGACGACAGGAACACCGAGCCCATGACCTGCGGGCCGCGCCGGAACCGGGCGAACGCGACCGGGGCGGCGTCTCGCACCTGCTGGGAGAACATGGTGATCGGCCAGCTGGCGAGGCACAGCGCGAGCACGTAGTAGCCGAGCGACTCGGTGTGCAGCAGGACCCCGACGACCGCTTGGTCCGCGTTGGTGATGGCGAAGGCGAAGGCGGCGGAGGCACCGAACGGCAGCGCCGACCGTATCAGGACGCCCCCGCCCTTGCGCCGGTAGCCGATCCGGAAAGCGGCGGGCGCGCTGATGATGAACAGCAGGGCCGACAGGAGGCTGCCGGCGAGCCTGCCGATGGCGAAGCTCATGAGCCCGTGCCCGGTCGCGGCCAGCCCGACAGTGATCGCGATGCCGAGCCAGTTGTCCGCCTGCTCGATCAGCACCCGGGTTCGGGGCGCGCGCCGCTGCATCATCGCCCGGGGGGCGGTGACCAGGCCGCTGATCACCACGCTCAGCGCCATCACCCGGATCACGCTGGCGGCGGACGGCTCGCCCACCGCTCCGGCCAGCGCGGGCGCGCCCAGATAGCAGGCCGCGTACACCGCGACGCTGGTGGTGAGGGCGACCGTTGTCGCCGTGCCCGCCATCCGCTCCGGCGCGTCGCGCCACACCGCCAGCGCGGTGCCCATCCCGAACTGGCCGATGCTGTGCGCCGCGAGCAGCACCACGACCGCGATGCCGAACATGCCAAGCTCGGTCGGGCCCATCATTCGGGCGAGCACCAGGCCAATGAGGAGCGTGCCGAAGCGGGCCGACGCCGCGTCCATGAAGATCCAGCCCATGGCGCGGCCTATCCGGCTGGCCAGCGGGTTGCTGGGCCGCTGACTGCCCGATGGGGGACGCGGGAACCCGTACACGGCCTGGCCGTCGGGCTGCCAGGTGACGCCGCCATACAGGGGCAGGTGGCCGTCGTCGCCCGGCTCGCCGTTGCTGGCCGCGCCGCCGGAGCCGTTGACGGCCGGGCCGTCGGCGGACGCGCCACCGGAAGATGGCGGCTGCCGGGCGGTATTAGTCACGGTCAGCGAACCCCCGCCAGTCTGGCCAGTTTGAGGCACCTCACGGACATCCCCATCATGTTGCGTCTTGATCATCCCGTGAAGGGGAGGCGGCCGCCGAGGCGATCACGGTAAGCCTGCGGAGCGACCAGTTCCATGGCCCGCACAGTAGTTAAGACTCACCACAACGTGAGTTGGTTGTCCCGCGTGGACCACGCCCGCCCCGACGAATTCCTGGCGCCAATACTAAGCCGGTCTCGCCCGGCGGAGCACTCTGCGCGGGGCGGGGCCGTGACCAGGCATGCCGTAGCGAAAATGATCCGATTGTCATCCAGCCAGCCGGTCTGCGCGTCAACATATGTGTTCAGCCATCGTGCGGCGCTGCGTGCCCGGGGACGGGGAGTCTGGCGGTAGGGTCAGTCGGCCGCAACTCGGTGATTGGAGAGTTACTGCATGTCGCCTATTGGGCTGGCCGTGATCGGCATTGGCTACTGGGGGCCCAATCTGGTCCGCACCGCCCGCGCGACGCCGGATTTCCACCTGAGGTGGGTGTGTGATCTCGACCTCGAACACGCCCGGCGGGCGCTGGACCCCTATACCTCCATCCAGGCGACCGCCAGCTACGAGCAGGTGCTGGCCGACCCGGCCGTCGGTGCGGTGGCGATAGCGACCCCGGCGGCGACGCATTTCGATCTGGTGCGCGCGGCCCTGGAGGCCGGGAAGCACGTGCTGGTGGAGAAGCCGCTGACCGCCACGGTCGCCGAGGGCGAGAAGCTGGCCGGGCTCGCCCGGCAGTCCGGGCTGGCGCTGATGTGCGATCACATCTACTGCTACACCCCCGCCGTGCGCCGGATCCGTGACCTGATCCACTCGGGGCAGATCGGCGACGTCCAGTTCGTCGAACTCGGTCAGGGTGAACCTCGGCTTGTTCCAGCCCGACGTGGACGTGCTGTGGGACCTCGCGCCGCACGACCTGTCGATCCTGGATTTCGTCCTGCCCCCCGGCGTCAGGCCGGTCGCGGTGGCCGCCCATACCTCCGACCCGGTCGGCACCGGGCGCGCCTGCCTAGCCCACCTATCGGTGTGGCTGTCCACCGGTGTGCTCGCCCACGTGAACGTCAACTGGCTCAGCCCGACCAAGATCAGGACGACGGTTATCGGGGGCACGCGGCGGACGATCGTCTGGGACGACCTGAACCCGTCGGCGCGGCTGATGATCCACGACCGCGGGGTGGACCTTCAGCCGCCCAGGTCGTTGGCGCTGGATGAGCGTGAGCAGGCGCTGATCGCCTACCGCACTGGCGACGCCAGCGTGCCGGCCCTGCCCGAGTATGAGGCGCTCATGTCGGTGATGGCCGAGTTCGCCGGCGCGGTCAACGAGGGCCGTCGGCCGCTGACTGACGTGTGGTCGGGGGTGCGGGTGCTTGCGGTGCTCGCAGCCGCGTCGCAGAGCGTGGAGAAAGATGGCATGCGGGTTCCGGTAGAGATGCCCGTGGGGATGGAGGAGAGCGGATGATCAGAGGGCAGCGGTGCCTGGTCACCGGCGGTGCGGGCACCATCGGCTCGACGATCACCGACCAGCTGGTGGCGGCGGGTGCGGCGGAAGTGGTCGTGCTGGACAACCTGGTCCGCGGCCGGCGGGAGAACCTGGCCAGCGCGCTTTCGTCCGGGATCGTCCGGCTGGCCGAGGGCGACATCCGGGACCGCGCGCTGGTGGCCGGGCTCATGGCCGGCATCGACCTGGTGTTCCACCAGGCGGCCATCAGGATAACCCAGTGCGCCACCGAGCCCAGGCTGGCGCTGGAGGTGCTGGTCAACGGCACCTACGAGGTCGTCGAGGCCGCGGCCGACGCCGGCGTCCACAAGGTGGTCGCCGCCTCCTCGGCGTCGGTCTACGGGCTGGCCGAGGAGTTTCCCACCTCCGAGAAGCACCACCCCTATGACAACGACACCATCTACGGGGCGGCCAAGACCTTCAACGAGGGGCTGCTGCGGAGCTTCGCCGCCATGCGCGGCCTGCCCTACGTGGCGCTGCGCTACTTCAACGTGTACGGGCCCCGGATGGACATCTACGGCCTGTACACCGAGGTCCTCATCCGGTGGATGGAGCGGATCGAGGCGGGCGAGCCCCCGCTCATCCTGGGCGACGGCCTGCAGACGATGGACTTCGTCTACACCGAGGACATCGCCCGGGCGAACGTGCTCGCCGCGGACGGCGACGTGACCGGCGAGGTGTTCAACATCGGCAGCGGGACCGAGACCAGCCTGCGCGAGCTCGCCGCGATGCTCCTCCAGGTCATGGGCAGCGACCTGGAGCCGGAGTTCGGCCCGGCCCGCAGCGTCAACGGGGTGACCCGGCGGCTGGCCGACGTCTCGGCCGCCGCCGACCGCCTCGGCTGGAAGGCCGAGGTCGGGCTGGAGGAGGGCCTGGCCAGGCTCGTCTCCTGGTGGCGTGCTGAGCGGGCGAAGGGCACCGACCCGGGAGCCCCCGTGTCGGCGGGAACCGCGCCAGAGGGGGCCGCGCCGTGACCATCCCGGTGATGCGGCCGTGGCTCGGCGAGGACGAGGCGCAGGCCGCCGCGGCCGCGGTCGCCTCCGGCTGGGTCGCGCAGGGGCCCCGGGTGGCGCAGTTCGAGGCCGCGTTCGCCGACGCGCTCGGCGCCGGGCACGCGGTCGCCGTGTCCTCGTGTACGACCGCGCTGCACCTGGCGCTCATCGCCGCCGGGATCGGCCCCCGGGACGAGGTCGTGGCCCCGTCGCTGTCGTTCATCGCCACCATGAACGCGGCCCGCTACGTGGGGGCCGAGCCCGTCTTCGCCGACGTGGACCCGGCCACCCTGAATCTCGTCCCGGACACCATCGCGCCCCGCCTGACCGAACGCACCCGGGCGGTCATCGTGGCGGACCAGGCCGGGGTGCCCGCCGACCTGGACGCCATCCGGGCGCTCTGCGAGCCGCGGGGCATCGCCGTGATCGAGGATGCCGCCTGCGCGGTGGGCGCGGTGTACCAGGGCCAGCGCCGGCGCGACGGCGTCCTTGGCCACCTTCTCGTTCCATCCGCGCAAGCTCCTCACCACCGGTGAGGGCGGGATGATCGTCACCCCGGACGCGGACGTGGCCACCCGGCTGCGGCGGCTGCGGGAGCACGGCATGAACGTGGGCGCGGCGGAGCGCCACGCCAGCCAGCAGCCGGTGATCGAGCGCTACCTGGAGGTCGGCTACAACTACCGGATGACCGACGTGCAGGCCGCGATCGGGCTGGTGCAGCTGGCCAAGCTGGGCCGCCAGATCGAGCGCCGACGCGAGCTGGCCGTCCGCTACCACGAGCTGCTGGCGGACATCCCTGGGCTGGTCACGATCCGGGACCCAGGCTATGGGACGACCAACTACCAGTCGTTCTGGGTGCTGCTGCCGGACGGCTTCCCGGTGACCCGCGATGACCTGCTGCGCATGCTCGCCGACGCGGGCGTTTCGGCGCGGCGGGGCATCATGGCCGCGCACCTGGAGCCGGCCTACGCCGGTGTGCCGTGCCCGCCGCTGCCGGTGACCGAGCGGGTCACCGCCGGTTCCCTCATCCTCCCCCTCTTCCATGAGCTGACCGAGGAGGAGCAGGACCAGATTGTGTCGGTGATCCACGCCGCCGCCGGCCTGCGCGAGCCGGCCGGGAGGGCCTGACCGCCGCGTCATCTCTCGTTGCTGACCCTGGGCTGCCCGGGCGCGCTTGCCGCCCCCTCCGTGCCGCCTGGGGCTCCTCTGGCGCGCTCGTCATACGCTCGCGGTGACCGCCCGCAGGGCGCCGTCGGCCTCGGCGTAGAGCTCAGCCGTCTCCGGGCACTGCCACCGTCCCTCCCCCGCCTGCCGGAGCGGGACACCGGCCCGGCCCACCCAGCCGATCCGCCGCGCGGGAACCCCGCCCACTAGGCCGAAGTCCGGCACGTCCGCGGTCACGACCGCCCCGGCCGCGACCAGCGCCCAGCGGCCGATCACGACACCGGCGATCACGGTCACGTTGGCGCCCAGCGACGCGCCTTCGCGCACCACCACGCCTCGCGCTTCCCAGTCGTCTGGGCGCTTGAGCCTGCCCATCACGTCGGTCGAGCGGGGGTGCAGATCGTTGGTCAGCACCGCTGCCGGGCCGATGAACACCCCGTCCTCCAGCCTGGCCGGCTCGTAGACCAGCGCGTAGTTCTGCAGCTTGACGTGGTCACCGATGGTCACCCCCGGCCCGACGTAGGCTCCCCGGCCCACGATGCAGCCCCGGCCGAGGCGGGCGTCCTCCCGGATCTGGGCCAGATGCCAGACCGTTGTCCCGGGCCCGAGCACGGCGCGTCCATCCACATCAGCCGTGGCCTGAATCTCTATTTCGCCTACGGTAACTTTCTCATTCACGGCGCTCCCCTGACATGGCCGGTCCAGATATGCATACTTCCCAATGTGGTAAGTGTTGTCGTTCCCGCGCACAACGAGGCTCGCGTGATCGGGCGGCTGCTTGGGCCGCTTGTGGCGTCGCCCGTGCCCAGCGAGTTGGACGTGATCGTCGTGGCCAACGGCTGCACTGATGATACGGCGCAGGTGGCGGCCTCGTTCGGCCCGCCGGTCCGGGTGCTGTCGATCCCGGTCGCCTCCAAGCGCGAGGCGCTGGTGGTCGGCGACCGCGCCGCCACCGGCTTCCCGCGCCTGTACGTGGACGCCGACGTCGAGCTGGGGGCGGCCGACGTCGCGGCGCTGGGTGAGGCGCTGCAGCACCCGGGCGCGCTGGCGGGCGGCCCGGCGCGGGAGCTGGCGATGGCCGGGCGCCCGTGGCTGATCCGCTGGTACTACGACGTGTGGGCGCGGCTTCCGGAGGTCCGAAGCGGGCTGTTCGGCCGGGGCGTCATCGGGGTCAGCGAGAAAGGCCACCAGCGCGTGGCCAGCCTGCCGCCGCTACTGGCCGACGACCTCGCCGCCTCCCTGGTGTTCGCACCGGACGAGCGCGTCATCGTGCCGGGCGCCCGGGTGATCGTCCACCCCCCGCGGACGGTCGGCGACCTGCTGCGCCGCCGGGTCCGCGTCACCATGGGGGTCAGTCAGGTCGAGCAGGCCGAGGGCACGCCGGGTGCCCCCGCCTCGACAGCACGGACGCGGCCGCGGGACCTGCTCGAGATCGTCCGCCAGGACCCCCGGATGGCGCCGCGGGTCGCCGTCTTCCTGGGCGTTACGCTCGTTGCGCGGCGGCGCGCGCGGCACGGGGTGCGGCGGCGCGGCTACTCGGACTGGCTGCGAGATGAAAGCAGCCGCGGCGGGTAGGGGCAGCCGCTATGAGCCGCCGCGGGCCTGGCCCCCCGCAGGCCGGGCGATCGTCACCGCGACACCTGGGCGAGTATGTCAGCACCGCGCGCCGGGGCGCCCGCGGGGCGACCCACCACCGGTCCGTCGCGGACCGAATTCCGGGAGCTGCCGACACATTCGCCGCGCAGTGGTAAACCGGAAGATTTGCTAGAGCGTCTTTCCCGTATGAGCCCGGGCGGGGTGACCTTTGGGACGGGGAAGGGCGGTAGGGGCGATGGCTGGTAACACGGCTGTCTCTGACCGGAAGAGGGTGCAGGCGCGGCTGGCCGCGCGAGATCCTGCCATCTGGACCGCCGCCTACCTACGCTGGGCAGCACTGGTCGATAGCATCTGCGCGCTGGCGGCTGGGGCGCTGGCGTTCGAGATCCGCTTCGGCGCCCCCCAGTACCGTCCGCTCGTCTACCTGCTCTTCACTGCCCTGCTCCCGGTCTTGTGGGTGGCATCGGTAGCGCTGGCCGGCGGGTACGACACACGCTTCATCGGCGTCGGGTCCGATGAGTTCCGCCGGATCCTGACCGCGGGGGTGAACCTGACCGCCGCGGTGGCCATCGGATCGTATGCGGTGAAGTTCGAGTTCGCGCGCGGCTACGTGCTGCTATCGCTGCCGCTGGTGACGGCCCTCGACCTGGTGTTCAGGCATCGTCTGCGCAAGCGGCTGCACAAGATGCGCGCCCGCGGCGCCTGCATGCGCCGGGTGGTGGCCATCGGCCATGCCCCCGCGGTGGCCGACCTCGTCGCCGAGCTACGCCGCGATCCTTACCACGGCTTGGTCGTGGTAGGGGCGTGCCTGGCGGGCGGCACGATGCTGTACGAGATTGCGGGCGTCCCGGTCTGCGGTGGCCTGGGCAACGTGACAGCGGCCGTGGGTCAGCTCGACGCGGACACCGTGGCCGTGCTCGCCTGCCCGGAGCTGAACGGCGTGCGGCTGCGGGAGCTCGCATGGGACCTGGAGCGGACCGACACCGACATGTACGTCGCGCCGGCGCTGATGGACGTGGCCGGCCCGCGCACGACCATCCGCCCGGTTGCCGGGCTGCCGCTGCTGCACGTGGACCACCCGGAGCTCGCGGGCGGCAGGCAGACCCTGAAAAGCGTGTTCGACAAGCTGGTGGCGGTGACTGCGCTGATCCTGCTGTTCCCGCTGTTCGTGGCCATACCGGTGTGGATCAAGCTAACCGGCCGGGGGCCGGTCTTCTTCCGCCAGGTCAGGGTGGGCAAGGACGGCCATACCTTCAGGGTCTGGAAGTTCCGGACCATGGTGGTGGACGCGGAGCAGCGCAGGGCCGAGCTCACCGAGTTCAACGAGGGCGCCGGGGCGCTGTTCAAGATGCGCTGGGACCCGCGGGTGACCAAGGCGGGCGTGTGGCTGCGGCGCTACTCGATGGATGAGCTTCCGCAGCTGTTCAACGTGCTGATGGGGAGCATGTCCCTGGTCGGCCCGCGGCCGGCCCTGCCCGCCGAGGCCGCGCGGTACGGCGACTACATGCGGCGCCGGCTGGTCGTCAAGCCGGGCATCACCGGCCTGTGGCAGATCAACGGCAGGTCGGACCTGCCCTGGGACGAGGCCGTCCGGCTGGACCTGCGTTACGTGGAAAACTGGTCCTTCGCCCTCGACCTGCAGATCCTCTGGAAGACCTGGTCCGCGGTCTTCCGGGGAAGCGGGGCGTACTGACCGAGGGGGCTGGTCGGCGGGTGCCAGCTGAAAGATGCTAGGGCCCAACGGGATGGCACGCATGGTGCCGCCTGAGAGCGATCGCCTTGAGGGGGGGCAACTGGTTATGCGACGGGTCTGCGTGGCCCAGCGTGCACGAGCCCGGCGCGGCGGATGAGCCTGCTGCACAGGATCGTCCGGCGCGCGCGGCGCGACATCCGCGAGTTGCCCGTGCTCTGGCATGGTGAGCTGCCCGCGCTCTGGCATGAGGCCGTGAGCGCCGCGGCCGAGCGCCTGGCGAGTGCGAGCGGCATCGCCGAGAACCCGATCGTCAGGGAGAACAGGCGCCAGGGCATGCGCCCGTCCGCGTGGGACATCCGCGGCAGCGGTGACCCGTCGATCCAGGGCTTCGCGACTGACATCAGCGTGGCCGCCGGGGCCACCGTGTCCTTCAAGATCGCCACCGACGCGACCGCCTATTCGATCGAGATCATCCGGCTCGGCTACTACGGTGGCCGGGGCGCACGAAAGGTCACTGACATCCCGGCTCGCTGGATTGCGGCGCATCGGCAGCCACCGGCTGTGACAGATCCGGACACCGGGCTGCTCGACTGTGGCAACTGGGCCGTATCGGCGTCCTGGGACGTGCCGGCCGATGCGGTGTCCGGTGTCTATATCGCCAAGCTCACCCGGGGAGACACCGGCGGTGCCAGCCACATCCCCTTCGTCGTCCGTGACGACACCGGCTCGGCCGACATCCTCTTTCAGACGTCCGACACGACCTGGCAGGCCTACAACCGGTACGGCGGCAACAGCCTGTACACCGAACCGCGGGCGCGCAAGCTCAGCTATAACCGCCCGTTCATCACGCGCGGCGACGCCTGCGGCCGCAGCCATCTGTTCAGCGCGGAGTATCCGGCGCTCCGCTTCCTGGAGCGCAACGGCTACCACGTCGCGTACGCGACCGGGATCGACACCGACCGGCGCGGGCCGGGCGCGCTGCGCCGCCACCGCGTGTTCCTGTCCGTGGGCCACGACGAGTACTGGTCGGCTCGGCAGCGTGAGAACGTCCAGGCGGCACGCGACGCCGGCGTCCACCTCATGTTCTTGTCCGGCAACGAGATGTACTGGCGGATCCGGTTCGAGCCCAGCTCCGACGGCATGGCCACGCCATATCGGACGCTCGTCTGCTACAAAGACACGCTGGACAACCAGGTCGCCGACCCCAGTGGCGAGCCGACCGCGACGTGGCGCGATCCGCGGCTGGCCGGCGGACCGGGCCTGCCGGAGAATGCGCTGACCGGGACCATGACGATGGCCAACGAGGCCGACTACCGGCTCCGGGTCACCGCCGCGGAGGGCAGGCTCCGGCTGTGGCGCGCCACGGGGCTGGCGTCGATGCGGTCAAAGTCGGCCTTGCTCGCGCCGCACATCGTCGGCTACGAGTCTGACGAGGATGTCGACAATGGCTTCCGGCCGCCCGGCCTGATCCGGCTGTCCACGACGACCGGCCCGTCCCCTCAGCACATGTCCCATTTCGGCGCCGAGGCGGTGGCCAGCGACACCGAGCATCATGTGACTCTCTACCGCGCGGCGAGCGGGAGCCTGGTCTTCTCGGCCGGGACCGTACAATGGGCCTGGGGCCTGGACCGGCACCACGACGGCATCCGGCGCGCCTCCGACCGCCGCATCCAGCAGGCGACCGTGAACATGCTCACGGACATGGACGTGCAGCCCGCAGCGCTCATGCCCGGGCTCATCCGCTCCGCCCGGTCGGCCGACGGCGCGCCGCCGACCTCCGTGATCACTGCGCCGCCGCCGGCGGAGAAGATCGCGAACGGCAGCGTAATCACGGTCCGCGGTACTGCCGCTGACGTCGGCGGAGGCCTCGTCGCAGGCGTAGAGGTTTCGATTGACAGTGGTGATAGCTGGCATCCGGCCGACGGGACCTCCTCGTGGTCCTACTCTGGCGTGATCCACGGTGCGGGCTTGGTCACGATCATGTCCCGGGCTACCGATGACGGCGCGAACACCGAGGTGCCGCCGTCCCAGGTCGAGGTCGTGGTGACCGGGCCGTGCACGCTATTCGGGCTTGCGGAGCCGTCGGCGCCGGACTGGGGCGAGGCTGCGCCCGCGGAGCTGGGTGTCCGGTTCCACAGCGAGCTGGACGGCTACGTGACCGGCGTCCGCTTCTATAAGGCCGCCGCCAACACCGGCCGGCATACCGGGACGCTCTGGTCGGCGGACGGGCAGCAGCTCGCGTCCGGCACGTTCGCTCACGAGACCCTGTCGGGCTGGCAGACGCTGGAGTTTTCGTCGTCCGTGCCCGTCAAGGCCGGGCAGACCTATGTGGCAAGCTATTCCGCCCTGCACGGCCATTACTGCGCGGAGCCCGACTTCTTCTACTACCGCGACCACTCGGCGTGGCCGCTGGTCGCCGAGGTGACGTCGGCCGACCGGGGAACGGGCAACGGTGTACACGCGGCGGGTGCTGGCTTCCCGGCTGGAGCGGCTGACGGGACCAATTACTACGTCGATGTCGTGTTCAGCTGCTAGCCCGGCAGGCCGAGCCCGGACCTGCCCGGCCTGCCACCGAGCGTTGGCCGCCGTCAGGGTCAGCACCGGCGTCGTGGCCGGAGCCCATACCGTCGCCAGCGCCGCCATCGCATGCGCCATTCCAGCTCCTGGGCCGCGGCGCGCGCCCGCAGCCGCGGGCTCCGCTCCGGCACCGGCGTGGTGACCGCATGCCGCAGGGCGCGGCACCCGGCCGGTTCCTCTCGTTGGGCCGACGTCGCTGGCCGCCGCGGGCCGGGTGCGCCCGGCCATGGTGATCGGGCTGCTGTCGGACGCCCACGGCAACCCGCTGGGGCTGCGGTCCTGCCTGGCCGCGCTGCGCGCGGCGGGCGCCGGGCAGGTTTACTTCCTCGGCGACGCGGTCGGTTACCTGCCGGGGGAGGCCGAGGTGATCGAGATCCTCCGGTCCGAAGGAGTGATCTGCCAGCGCGGCAATCACGAGGGGATGCTGCTCGGCGACCTGGAGCTCGACCGTGGGCGCGATCGCGCCTACGGCCTGGCCGCGGTCCGGGAGCGGATGCCGCCCGAGGCCTGTGCGGTCCTGGCTGGCTGGCCGGACGTGCGTGAGGTCGCGCTCGCGGGCCGGCGGCTGCTGCTGGTGCACGGCTCCCCCCGGGACCACCTGAGCGAGTACGTCTACCCGGATAGCGACATCGACTGGATCGCCGCGCTCCACTACGACGCGGTGTTCATGGGCAACACCCACCGGCCGTTCACGGCCCGGCGCGGCCCGGTGCTCGTGGTCAACGTCGGGTCCTGCGGCCTGCCGCGCGACCAGGGCAACCTGGCCTCGTGCGCGGTCTACGACCCGGCGGCCCACGACTGCCGGGTGCTGCGCGTGCCGATGGATGCGGCGGAGGTCACTGGTCAGTTCGCGGAGCCGGTGTCCGACCTGGTGGCCGAGTGCTTGAGTCGGCGGACACCCGAACCGTTCGGTAGCATTGTCCGGCCTGGCTGGCCGCAGCCTGATCCCTCCGATCGCCGGCCGCCCGGGCACTCCGGGGAGGCGGGATGACGGGACCCACGGTCGTGGTGACGGCTGTCGGTGGCGGCGGCAACGGCGAGCAGATCGTCAAGGCGCTGCGCGCTAGCAGCCTGGGCTACACGATCGTCGGCACGGACATGCAGCCCTACAGCAAGGGGCTGTATGAGGTCAACATCGCCTACCTCGTGCCTGCGGCGAACGACCCGTCCTACCTGGATCAGATCGTCGCAATCTGCCGCAAGCACGATGCGGTCGCGCTCTTCCACGGTTCCGAGCCGGAGTTGAAGGTGCTCAGCAAGAACCGTGAGACGTTCGCTGAGCTGGGCATCTTCCTGCCGATCAACCCGGCGTGGGTCATAGACGTATGCATGGACAAGGTGCAGACCTCGGCGCTGCTGGCCGAGCTGGGCTTCAGGGTGCCGCGCTGGACCGCCGTGGCCTCGCTCGCCGACCTGGACGCGATCGACATGCTCCCCGCGGTGCTCAAGCCGTCGGTCGGTGGCGGGGGCTCAATGAACCTGTTCCTGGCCCAGACCAGGGCAGAGCTGGACACCTTCGGCCACTACCTGCTGGGCCTGTACCCGGAGTTTATCGTCCAGGAGTACGTCGGCACGCCGCAGAGCGAATACACCGTCGGCGTGCTGCACAGCATGGACGGCACGTACGTGAACTCGATCGCCATTCGCCGTCACCTCGGCGCCGCGATCTCCAGCCGCATCCGGGTGCCCAACGTCAGCGGCCGCGCCGAGCTCGGCCCGACGCTGGTTATCTCCAGCGGCTTCTCTCACGGCGACATCGGCCGCTTCCCCGAGGTGACGGTGCCCAGCGCGCGGATCGCCGCCGCGCTCGGTGCCCAGGGCGCGGTCAACATCCAGTGCCGCCTGGTGGACGGCGAGATCTACGTCTTCGAGATCAACCCCCGGTTCTCCGGCACGACGTCGCTGCGCGCCATGGTCGGCTACAACGAGCCGGACGTGCTGATACGTCATCACGTCCTGGGCAAGCCGGTCGAGCCCGGCTTCGCCTACGCCGAAGGCACGATCCTGCGCGGGCTATCCGAGACCTACGTCAGCCCCGGCCAGATGGCAGCGATGCGCGACGGCGCCGACGGCCCCGCCCAGCTCTGACCTGCGGCCTGCCCGGCCTAGCAGCGGCGCTGCAGCAGGAGCGCCTTGATTGTCGCGCCCCATTCGTAGGCGAGCGCGTACGGCCAGTCATAGGCGCGAAGCGGAGCGGTCATCACGTAGATACTGCCCGGGAAGCAGCGCCCTACCCGAAGCCGCGCCCGGGTGTCCTGCGGCGTGGTGGTCACAAGGACGATGGAATGCCAGTGGTAGCGCCGGGCTAGGCGGCCGGCATATTCCGCCTCGCCCTGTGTGGTGGCCGGGTCGGGGGAGAAGCAGATCACCCTGACCCCTGGTACCTGCGGTGCACAGCCGCTGCCGTTGGCCCAGTACGGCGAGCCCCGGGAGATCACTACCACGGGAGCGCGATGCGCCCAGGCCAGGCCGAGGGCGGTGGGGAGGCGGTCACCTGGCCCATTGAGCATCACGATAGCGTCGGCCCGGGCCGGCATTCCCCGCTCCGGCCACACGAACAAGCGCGCGGTGGCGGCGCAGAATGCGGCCAGCAGGAGTGCCGCCACGGAAATGAGGAACCGCCGCCGACGCGGTCGGCCCGGGCCGGCGGTCCGCGGTTTCTGGGCGGTGCGGAACCTCGTCAACTGGCGTCCCGGCTGAGTGCGCACAGGAGAGTCTATCCAAGCAGACCCGCGGGCGATCTCGGCGTATCGGTCCTGGGTCCGCCCGGACATGCCCTAGGGTGGGTCGGTCGGCATGTGGCCGGACGGCCCAGCGGATGGACCGTGAGTCGCCGAAAGAGATCCGGCGCCGGACCACCGCCCGTGAGGGTGATCGTTATGCACCTGTTGGCCGAAGGGAGCTTCCGGTGACAGCCGATGACGACCTGGCCCGCGTCCTCGCGGCCGAGGCGGGGCGGCGCCTGCTGGCGCGGCGGGCGCGCGGCGGCGACGTCGGCGATCTGCGGGCGGCCGGGGACCGGCTAGCGCACGAGTTCCTCGCCGCCGAGCTGGGGCGCCTCCGCCCCGATGACGCCGTGCTGTCGGAGGAGGCCAGTGACGACCCGGCCCGGCTGACGGCGGACCGGGTGTGGATCGTGGACCCGCTGGACGGCACCAGAGAGTACGGCGAACTCGGCCGCAGCGACTGGGCGGTGCACGTGGCGCTGTGGGAACGCGGCGAACTGACCGCCGGGGCGGTGGCCCTGCCCGCCCGGAACCAGGTCCTCAGCACTGCCGAGCCGTCACCGCTGCCCGGGGGCACCGGGAAACGCCGGGCAGGGGAGCCCGCGTTCGCCCAGCCGCTGCGGATCGTGGTCAGCCGGAGCCGGCCGCCGTCATTCGCGGCGCGGGTCGCCCAGAACATCGGCGCGACGCTGATGCCGCTCGGCTCGGCCGGGGCCAAGGCGGCCGCGGTGATCGCCGGTGAGGCCGATGCCTACCTGCACGACGGCGGCCAGTACGAATGGGACTCGGCCGCCCCGGTGGCGGTCGCGCTGGCCACTGGGCTGCACGCCTCCCGTCTCGACGGCTCGAAGCTCGAGTACAACAAAGCAGACCTCTGGCAGCCGGATATCCTGATCTGCCCGGGGAAGCTAGCGGACCGGCTGATTGCTGCAGTCAGCATCGTGCGGCAGTCCGGGTCCGAGCAGCACCCACCTCCACCCCCGCCAGCGCCACCCGTCACGTTCGACCAACCGGAGTCCACCCGATGGCCCTGACGCGTTCCGACTACTCCCTTTCCCAGCTCGATGTGCTTGAGGCCGAGTCCATCCACATCATGCGCGAGGTGGCGGCCGAGTTCGAGCGGCCGGTGCTGCTGTTCTCCGGCGGCAAGGACTCGATCGTCATGCTCGCGCTCGCGGAGCGGGCGTTCTCACCTGCGAAGATCCCCTTCCCAGTCATGCATGTCGACACCGGGCACAACTTCCCGGAGGTGATGGACTTCCGGGACCGCCGGGTCGCCGAGATCGGGGTGCGGCTGGTGGTGGCCTCCGTCCAGGAGTCGATCGACGCGGGCCGGGTCGCCGAGGAGACCGGCCGCTGGGCCAGCCGCAACCGGCTGCAAACCGTCACTTTGCTGGACGCCATCGAGGAGCACCGGTTCGACGCGGTGTTCGGCGGCGCCCGCCGGGACGAGGAGAAGGCACGGGCGAAGGAGCGGGTCTTCTCCTTCCGGGACGAGTTCGGCCAGTGGGATCCCAAAAATCAGCGGCCCGAGTTGTGGGACATCTACAACACCCGGATCCGGATGGGCGAGCACATCCGGGTGTTCCCGCTGTCCAACTGGACCGAGCTGGACGTCTGGCAGTACATCGCGCGGGAGAACCTGGAGATTCCGTCGATCTACTTCGCGCACCCCCGCAGCGTTTTCGAGCGGGACGGGATGCTACTGGCCGACAACCCCTACATCCCGCGCGCCGACGACGAGCAGGTGTTCGATGCCACCGTGCGCTACCGCACCGTCGGCGACATGACCTGCACCGGCGCGGTGGAGTCGGCCGCGGTGACGATCGAGGAGGTCATCACGGAGATCGCGGCCACCCGGATCACCGAGCGCGGCCAGACCCGCGCCGACGACCGCACCAGCGAGGCCGCGATGGAGGACCGCAAGAAGGAGGGGTACTTCTGATGCCCGACGCACCCGAGGGCATCCCGGTGGTAAGCCCCTGGCCGAGGGACCGGCACACCGACATCCTGCGGCTGGCCACGGCCGGCTCGGTGGACGACGGCAAGAGCACCCTTATCGGGCGGCTGCTGTACGACTCCAAGGCGATCTTCGAGGACCAGCTCGCCGCGGTGGAGCGGACCAGCAAGGCCCGGGGGGAGGACTACACCAACCTCGCCCTGCTCACCGACGGGCTGCGGGCTGAGCGCGAGCAGGGCATCACCATCGACGTGGCCTACCGCTACTTCGCCACCCCCCGCCGCAAGTTCATCATCGCCGACACCCCGGGGCACATCCAGTACACGCGGAACATGGTCACCGGGGCGTCCACCGCCGACCTGGCGATCATCCTGGTGGACGCCCGCAACGGGCTGACCGAGCAGAGCAGGCGCCACGCCTTCCTCGCCACCCTGCTGCGGGTGCCGCACCTGGTGCTGGCGGTGAACAAGATGGACCTGGTCGGCTACGACCAGGCGGTGTTCGAGGACATCGCCGCCGAGTTCACCGCGTTCGCGGCCAAGCTCGACATCGGGGACCTCTCCTTCGTCCCGATCTCCGCGCTGCACGGCGACAACGTGGTCCAGCGCAGCGAGAACATGGCCTGGCACGACGGGCCGCCGCTGCTGAGCCACCTGGAGCACGTGCACATCGCCTCCGACCGCAACTTGATCGACGTGCGCTTCCCGGTGCAGTACGTCATCCGCCCGCACCAGGCCACCGACCCCGAGCTGCACGACTACCGCGGCTACGCCGGCCAGGTGGCCGGGGGCGTGCTCAAGCCCGGCGACGAGGTGATGCACCTGCCGTCCGGGATGACCACCAGGATCAGCCGCATCGACACCGCCCGGGGCCCGGTGCCGGAAGCGTTCCCGCCCATGTCGGTCACCCTGGTGCTGGAAGACGACCTGGACATCTCCCGCGGCGATCTCCTCTGCCGGCCGCACAACCAGCCGATGGTCGCCCAGGACATCGAGACGATGGTGGCCTGGATGTCCGACTCGGTCGCGCTGACGCCGCGCAGCCGCCTGATCGTCAAGCACACCACCCGCACGGTGAAGGCCCTGGTCCGCGACCTGCACTACCGGCTGGACGTGAACACCCTGCACCGGGAGGAGGGCATCGACCGGCTCGGCCTGAACGAGATCGGCCGCGCCACCCTCCGGCTGACGCAGCCACTGTTCTGCGACCCTTACAGCCGGAACCGGCAGACCGGCGGGCTGATCCTCATCGACGAGGCCACCAGCGGCACCGTCGGCGCCGCCATGATCACCGAGGGCCACTAGCAGCGGTACGCCTCACCCCGGGTCGGCCGGTCGGCCGGCCGTGACCGAGCTGCGACCCGGCTCCTGGTACAAGTTGTCTTCCCGGCATCGACCAGCGATTTCGGCGGCGCCTGGCCGGCCGCGACCGGTGCCGAGGACTGGTCCTGGGTCTACACGTCCGTCAAGGACAACTGCGGCAACGTGGAGACCTGGACCGACGCGGACGACATCGAGAGATGCAACGTCAGCGCGCCCACCCCGGCCACTGCTGACCGGGCAGGCAGCGGGTGACCCCCGGCCAGGCTGTGCCCGGGGATCACCCCCGCCGTTCACCGCGGCTCCAGCTGGCCCGCGGCCGGGCCGGTCTGGCACGCGGCCGCGGGCGTAGTCCAGACTGTGCCCATGAAGCTGCTCCGCGTCGTACCGGTTCGGTCGGGCCCAACGAGGCCGCCCCGGTGACGCCGTTCGAGGACCTGCACGCCTACATCGCGATTCCGCGGATTACCGGCCTGCGCCTCTCGCCGGACGGGACCTGGCTGGCTGCAACGGTCCAGCAGCCGGACCCGGACGGCAAGAAATACAGCACCAGCATCTGGCGGATCCCGGCCGGCGGCGACGGCGGGCCGCAGCCCAGCAGCCCTTCCACCCAGCCCACCCGGCTGACCCAGTCAGCGCAGGGCGAGGACAGCCCGGCGTTCCTGCCCGACGGCTCCCTGCTGTTCGTCTCCCGGCGGCCCGACCCGGCGGCCGGGTCCGCGGACGGCAAGAGCGGGGAGCAGGACGGCGCCAAACCCGCGCTGTGGCTGCTGCCCGTGGCCGGTGGCGACGCTCGCCGGATCGCCGCGCCGCCGGGCGGTGCCGCCGGGATCATCACCGCCCGCGGCGTCCCCGGCCTGATGTTCACCTCCCCCATGCTGCCGGGGGCGGCCGGGCCGGACGAGGACGCGCAACGTCGCCAACGGCGCAAGGACGCCGGAGTCAGCGCGATCCTGCACGAGGCCGCGCCGGTCCGGCACTGGGACCACGACCTGGGCCCCGACCAGCTGCGGCTGCAGGTGGCCGTGGCCGCCAACGGCGGCCTGGCCGGACCGCCTCGCGACCTGACCCCGCAGCCGGGCCGGGCGCTGGACGAGCAGTCTGCCGAACTGTCACCGGACGGCGCCCACGCCGTCACCGGCTGGGCGGTCTGGGACGACGACTTGGCCGACCTGCGGGTGGAGGTCGCAGTCATCGAGACGGCCACCGGCGAGCGCCGCACGCTGCTGGCCGCCCCCGGCTGCGACTTCGCCGACCCGCGCATCTCGCCGGACGGCGCGCTGGTCGTCGCCGCGGCCAGGTCCCATGACCACTACAACAAGCCCGGCGACACGACCCTGGTGGTCGTGCCCATAGCCGGCGGCGAGCCCACCGACCTGCTCCCCAGGCTGGACCGGCGGCCGGGCGAGGCCGCCTGGGCGCCCGACTCGCAGGCGGTCTACTTCACCGCGGACGATCGCGGCCGGTGCCCGGTCTTCCGGGCCGACCTCGCCGGATCCGCCGTCAGCAGGATCACCACCGACGACGGCGCCTACTCGAACCTGTGCCCGTCACCGGACGGGCGGTTCCTGTACGCGCTGCGCGCCGCGGTGGACAGCCCGCCGGGGCCGGTTCGGATCGACCTCAGCCTCGCGGGCAGCCCGCCGCAGGCCCTACCCAGCCCCGGCGGCCAGATCGAGCTGCCGGGCCGGCTGACAGAGGTGGAGGCGGCCGCCGACGATGGAGTGGTCATCCGGGGCTGGCTGGCGCTGCCCGCGTCGGCCTCGGAGCAGCAGCCCGCGCCGCTGCTGCTGTGGGTCCACGGCGGGCCGCGCATGAGCTGGAACTCCTGGTCGTGGCGGTGGAACCCGTGGCTGATGGCCGCCCGCGGATACGCCGTCCTCCTGCCCGATCCCGGTTTGTCCACCGGGTACGGCCACGACTTCGTCGGGCGCGGGCACGGCGAATGGGGGGCACGGCCGTTCGCCGACCTGATGGCGATCACCGACGCCGCTGCCGCTCGGCCCGACATCGACCAGACGCGGACGGCCGCGATGGGCGGCTCCTACGGCGGGTATATGGCGAACTGGATCGCCGGCCACACCGATCGGTTCCAGGCGATCGTCAGCCACGCGGGCCTGTGGGCGCTGGACCAGATGTTCGGCACCACCGACCTGCCGTCCTACTGGCGGCGCCTGTTCGGTGACCCGCTCGCCAATCCTGAGCGCTACCTGGCTAATTCACCCCACCGCCACCTCGGTGCCATCACCACCCCGATGCTGGTGATCCACGGGGACAAGGACTACCGGGTCCCGGTCGGCGAGGCGCTGCGCCTGTGGGCCGCGCTGACCACCCGGCCGGGCGGAGCGACGGACATGAAGTTCCTGTACTTCCCGGATGAGAATCACTGGATCCTGAGCCCTGGTCACGCCCGAGTCTGGTACGAGGCGGTGCTCGCCTTTCTCGCCACTCATGTGCTCGGCGAGCCGTGGCAGCGCCCAGACCTGCTGTAGCCTGAAGCCCCGCTCCAGTTGACCAGTGCCCGTCGAACACACAGAGAGGTGTCCTGGCATGCGGGTAGTCGGCCTGTTGGCTGAGGGCCTGGTGGCGGCCTTGCTCACCGTCGGCATCGGGGCCCACACTGGCGGGCAGGGTGGCCACGCCGTTGCCTCGATCAATCTATCCACATGGGCCCCCGTCAGGGCAGGGGTGTATTTTTTCGACCGCTCCACCCAGGGGCATGGCTCGACCGTCAACTTCGCTAGGCGCGAATCCCAGTTCGGAAGGAAATTTGACGGCCACCTCTATTATCTTCCTGCCGACGTAACCTCGGCCGATCTCGCTGACGCTCACTGGTCCCTGGCGGTCAACCGCGTTCCTTTCGTCACCCTGTCGTGGGCGACCGGGAACAATCCGAATACCATTATCCCTGACATCGTTTCCGGAAAATATGACCGGGATATCAGTAGCTTCGCCAGTGCGGTCAAGACCGAACTCTCACCTTACGGGCGAATTTTGATTCGCCCATTCTGGGAATTCAACTTCACCGGCAGCGAATGGAATGACGTCCACTATAACAGCAACCCCGGTGAATTCATCGCCGCGTGGCGGCACTTCGTTAGTATCTTCCGCAGCGATAACGTCGACAATGTCAAGTGGCTGTGGAATCCCATTCGCGTTGGCGGCAGCCAGGCTCAGGATCCAGTACCCTACTACCCGGGATCCAGCTACGTCGATTGGATAGGCATCGACGCCTATCCCAAGAATAGATGGCTGACCCTACAGCAGCTCGCCACCACTAGTGGCGGCCGTAGCGGTTTTGACTGGTACGACACCTTCAAGGGCTATGGTAAGCCACTGATGTTTGGCGAGGTGGGAATCATGCCAGCCGATTTCTACGGAGGCGGGGCCCCGACACGGGCGACCTGGTGGCAGGATGCTCTGAGCGAGCTGAAGAATCAGCTGCCCGCAGTGAGGGCCATCGAGTACTTCGATTCCAGCACCGCCCACAACTGGATGTATGACGCACCCGGGGCATCTCCCGGGGACAGCGCGGTGGACGCGCTGGCGGCAGCGAAGAACTTTGCCTCGCACTGCTATATGGACGTGCTTTCCGCCGCCTGCGCTGGCCGCCCGTCGCCCCGACCATCGCATTCGCGGTCGCCTTCAGCATCTCCGAGTCCCACGCCCTCGCTATCTGCATTGCCGAGTTTCCCGCACTTGTCATCACCGGCCTCTCATCGGCCACGACTTGGTGTTGTGCTGATCATCCTCGGCGCCATTTTGGTGATCGCAGGCGCAGTGTCAATTCTCTTGCACAGGCGATTCAGGACGAGATGAACCTTCCAGCCCGCGCACATCTCTAGGCCATGATCGTCTTAACTTAGAAGCTGTCTCAAATACAGTGTCACTCCTGGTCTTGATCTACGTTTTTGGGGGGGCGGCGTCCGGCCCAAGCAACGGGCGGCAATCATGCCGAAGACAGTCCCGGGTGGATCGGCGATATAGGTGCTGAACGGAGCCGGGTGAGCGGACCCGGCGCTCCGAGCAGGGTCGGCCGTCAGCTTGCCGATGACGGCGAGGTAGTAGCCCAGCCTGGCAATGCCCGCGACGGCGAGGCGGGCGGTGGCCTCGTGCAGGGATCGGCAGTCACCTCATGGGCCTCTATGACCAGGCGATCGTTCCCTGGCCGGCGGCTGGTTCGGCCAGCTCAAGATTACGAAGACGCATACTTCTCAGGACATTCATTGCCATACGCTGCCCGTTACGGGAAGATCGGCCGTCAGCACCCCCGTCGCGGCACATGTCAGTTCCCTGCTCATTCACCTTGTGAGAGAGCTGATGACCTCAGCCGGTTGTGGCCCAGGTTCGACGCATAGCCAAGCGAGACGTGGCCGGGAGGTTCCGCCTCGCCGCCGGTTGAGCGCGATGGTGAGGCAGAAGAGCACGTTTGACTGCTTTGCGGGGATGCCGCACCGGAGACCTCGCCGATGAAGAAAGGACCAACGCGTGAAGCGCTACGCTATGGCTGCGATCAGCCTCCTGAGCTTCCTCGTCCTCGCGACTGGCTCGCTACCCGCGACGGCTGCGATCCGTGCCAGCACACACGCCCAGGCCCGGAGTAGCGCCACAAAGGGCTACGACGAACCCCTCTGCCAGAGCAGCAAGTCTCTGTGCGCCGACGTTTTCAAAAACCCCCGGGGCGATTACGTCGGCCACGACGAGCCGTCGGTCCTGTTCAAGTCCGGCCTGGCCGGCTCGGGCAACAACCTGACCTACACGATCACGTTGCCCAGGGACCCGAAGAAGCAGCCGAACGCGACCGGCGTCGGCGGCAGCACGTGGAACTTCCAGCTGCGGCCCACATTCTGGTTTGGCATGACGCTCTGCGACACCCAGTCCGCGCCCGAGTTTACCAAGAAGTGCACACCGGACTCCGACAGCAACAACCTGGTGGGCACGAACCCCGCGGCGCCGAACTACATCGGGAAGCACCCCGGTAACGCCTTCATGGAGCTGCAGTTCTACGGCCCGGGATACGTTCCCCAGTTCGAGGGCTTCGGCTGCAGCGCGCACCAGTACTGCGCGGCGATGACCATCGACAGCTTCGTGTCGAACCAGAACACGGGCGTCAACAACACCAGCGCCTGCAACAACTTCATTCTCGGCGGGGTCGAGCCAATCAACTGGGCCTACATCACCAGGAGCGGGAAGTCCCAGGCGCCGGCGAACCCGCTGTTTACCGGGACGTTCACCAGCCCGAACCTCAGCGCGGTGGACCCGGACTTGAGCAAGGACCTGCTGATGAGCCCGGGCGACCGGATCCGGATGCACATGCACGACACCTCGGCCGGGCTGCAGATCAACATCACCGACCTGACCACCGGCCAGAGCGGCTCGATGACCGCGTCGAAGGCCAACGGGTTCGGCCACATCCTCTACACCCCGAACTCCAAGACCTGCCACGTGGCGCCGTACGCGTTCCATCCCGAGTACTCGACCGCGAACCCGCGGGGGAACACCTGGTCGGCGCACACGTACAACATCGCCATGTCGGATGAGATCGGCCACTTCGAGAACTGCCTGGCGATCGATTCGCTGGGCAACTGCACCAAGCCCACCGGCCGGGACAGCAGCTTGGATGGGGACGACGTCGGCTGCGTGCCGGGGACCGACTCGACGGTCGTGCACATCGACGGGTGCTTCGGAGACGATGAGGATTGGGACGGGCAGTCCTACCGTAACGACTGGCCGGGCACGAACCCGAACGTCGCCAGGGACCGGGCCCTGCACGCGTCCCCGTTGCTTTTCACCAGCCCAACCACCCGCGGGAGGAACTACTCAACGATCGCCTTCGAGACCGACCTGCCGCGGATCGAGGCATCGGACGCGCAGTTCAACCCGCCGTTCTGCAACCGGACCACCGGTGCCAATTGTGTGAACCCGCCGAACGGCGCGCAGTTCTACCCCTTCTACTCAACGACGGTCAGGCACGGGACGTGCACGTGGCAGGAAGGCGGCAGGTTCCTCCCAGGCACCACGAACGATTTCGGCGGCAGTTCTACGACCGAATTCGGCCCGCTGCTGAAGGTCGCCTTCCCCACCACCGGATTCACCATCGAGAGGCTATTCGAGGATTTCAACAGCGGGAACATGGCGAACGCCTGCCCGGTTCGCTGACCCGCCTGTCCGATCATCCATAACGACGCTGCGTGGCCCCGGACGGCCGTCCGGGGCCACGCAGCGTGGCGAGCCTCAGTTGCCGCGCCGGGGCCAGCAATGGGTGCGCCGTTTCGGCGGCGGGCGCAGTTACGGTCTCGGGACGCTGGGGTGGGTGCCGGGGATCAGCTTGCCTTTGCCGCCGACCGTCTCGCTCAGCAGCCGTCCAGGCAGCGAAGACCACGACCATTGCCGGGCCGGGCCGACCCCGGTGACGTGGGGCAGCCCGAATCCTGAACGGACCGGCTCGAAGCTGTGGCCGTCGGCCGTGAAGCGTCACCCTGCCCGCCGGGCTAACGACTCGGGCCGGGAGGCGTCCGGCTGGTTCATCCAGGAGTGGGTTCGCTCCACGGGCCAGCGCTGCCCGGCCTGGACGGGGGGGGGCACGCCTTTGCGGGCGATCTGGCCGTCAAAGCCGAGTTCGCTGAGCGCCTGGCGGCTGGGCTGGCCGTCATAGCCGGCGTCCAGGTGGCAGGTGCGCTCATCGGGCACGATGCCGCCGAGCTGGCTGATCGCGGCGTTCAGCGTGGGGGCCAGCAGCGGGGGAGTCGTGGCGGTGCGCGCCCGCGGCGGTGATCCCCAGCGGGATGCCATAGCCCTCGGTGGCCACCGAGCGTTTCAGCCCGCCTTTTGCGCCGGTCCACCGGGGACGGGCCGGTGTCCTGGCCGCCACACGGCGCCTTGGTCAGGCACCCATCTACCGCCACATCCCTCAGCTCCAGGCCGATGAGCTGGTCATAGGCGCGCAGCGCCAGGGCATGCACCCGCTGCGCTATGCCCCGTTCCGCCCACTCGGCCAGCCGCCACCGGATCGTGCGGTTCGAGCAGCCTGCGGTGGCGATCCGCTCATAGCCGCGCCGTGCACCAGCGCCGCGACCACATGCTCAAAGACCACCCGGTCGCTGATGCGGCGGCGGTGGCAGCCCAGCGGATGGCCCGGATCAAACGGCGGGCGCTCCCTCCGGTCAGCGCGCAGAACTCGACCCAGATCGGCTCCAGCAGGCATGATGGCACGGCGGGCAGGGGACACCTCGATGATCAAGGACCTTAGACAAGCCCATGATCATCAAGCCCGTGCCTGTGCCATGTAACGACACGCCCGCCTCACCCCAGTTGCCGGGCGCTCTAAGTCGATTCTCATCCTCAACGTCAATCCTCTGGCGCCCACGCTGGCGGATGAGTTCCAGCACGGCGCCGCCTACGACATGCTGATCGATACCGACGGTGATGCCCGCGCCGACATCGGTTACCCGGTCACGTTCTCAGCCAAACGCGGTGGCAAGCAGTTCGCCACAGTGGAACGCACGCACCGCAAGCCCGGCAGAGGCGGCCACGACGGCGAGCCACCAGGTGGTCATCGAGCACGCGCCGGTGTCATTCGCCACGCGGGCGCACATCACCGACGGGGCAGGGGGGTTCCGGTTCTTCGCTGGGTTTGGCAGCGACCCGTTTTTCTTCGACCTGCTGGCCTTTTTGGAGGGCCTGAAGGTCCACAATCCCGGCAGCGACTTCTTCATCGACAAGAACGTCTTCGGCATCGTGCTGGAGGTCCCAACCGGCGCGGTCTGGGAGCCAGCCCCAAGGTCGGCTACTTGGCGCGGACACTGATCCCCCACAACGGCCATCTCGTCCACGAAGACCAGATCGGCCGCCCGGCCATCAACACGGTGTTCAACCACGGCACCGACAAGGACCGGTTCACTGTTCAACATCACCCCGCCGGCCAGACAGCGCTCCACGGTCACCAGCACGGCAAGACATTCCTGCAGAACTTCGTGTCGACGCTGGAAACGCTCGGCGGTACAGAACGTCCAGACCAGCTGGTAGATGACGGCCGCGCCCAGGAGAATGGCGAGGGACAGCCAGAAGGCCCACCGCTCGATATTTCGCGTCCGTTCTGCTCTCGATGTCACGATCAAGACGGTACGGCCGCCACCTGCCGGGGCGGCAATACTCCCGGTGATTTTGCTCGCTGACAGCATTGGGCACGGTGTAGGGAGCACCTGGCTGCCGGGTCGGTGTGGTACCGGCCGCGGCGCGAGCCGGGCACCTTGCCGGGTCAGGCAGGTGTCCAGGCTAGCTCGGCGTCCTGTCCAGGTGAACGGCAGGTAAAGCCGAGGCAAACACGGATATCGCCAGTGTGGATGAGCGTAACGTCAAACCCCCCAAGTGATCTGGGGCCGGTAGCCCCCGTTATCCGGCCCCGGGTCGCCCTCCGCCGCGTGCCCGGCCGGCCAGGGCGCCGGGCGCGGCATACCGGCACAGTCGCCCCGGGGGCCTAGCCGTGACATGGCCGGTCGGCCAGGCTCGCGGCGCAGGGCGAGCGGTCCGCGCTACCCGGTGGGGCGGGGTCGCGGCTCCGTAGGCCGGTCACGGCTCCGCGGAGCGGGACTTGGCGCGGGCCGCCTTTTCATGCCAGCGGTGCCACCGGTAGATAAAAGGCCGGGTGAATGGCAGATGAACGCCCGGGCGCCATGAGGGCACGTCAGGTCATGAATGTACAGGCGCGGATGAGCGGGGCACGCTTTAGATGACTGTTGTCGAGCCAGCCGTGGTTCCGGGCTGGCTCCTGCCCCAGCCTATCTCCGGGATCGCGGACCCCGATTCCCTTGGAGGTGAGCTGCTGTGGTTGATTCCCAGCCGCGGTGAGGCGCCGTAATGGGTGCGGAGCAAAGGGGCCGGCTTATCTGGACGTGTTCGCACGAGCAACCGGGCCGCTGGCTGGGAGGAGACGCGTGGGCAGGTCAGATCCGAAGGACAAGTCGTTTGTGATACCCAAGCAGCTGGTGTGGGAGGCGTATAGGCGGGTCACGGCGAATAAAGCACCGGGCTGGACGGGCAGTCGCTGGCGGCGTTCGGGGCCGATCTGAGGGGGACAACCTCTACAAGATCTGGAACCGGATGTCGTCGGGGACTTACTTTCCGCCGCCGGTGCGCGCGGTGGAGATCCCCAAGCCGCATGGCGGCGGGACGAGGGTGCTGGGGGTGCCGACGGTGGCGGACCGGGTGGCGCAGACGGTGGCGGCGCAGTGCGCTGGATGCGGTTGCCCGCTGCCGTCATCGGTGCCAGAAGAGGAACTGGGTGCTGGGCGCGGACATCGAGGCGTGCTTGGACGCATGGTCATACTGCTCCTTTGCTGATTGTGCTGGTTAGAGCCTGACTTTTATCACGATCATGGAGTTTCGCGAGCCTTCGCGCGCTGACCTGCGGGTTCGCCTTCGTGCGGCGTGAGGTTTGCGCACTAGCCTGAGTCCTGGAGCCGTGGCGTGGGCGGAAGTCGCCGTATATGCGGACAGTGAACGCTGTCGGGCGCGGCGGTGCAGATCACGTATTCCTGCTATCCCGGCATCACCGAGATGCTGACACTGACCGGAGTACGCCGCGCCGGTCCCGCCGGGCCCGACACGGTCAGGGATGACGCGCCGCGTTCGGTCTTGCAGCGGCCAAATCCTAGCCGAGGTTGGCCGCCAGGTCCTGATAGGCAGGGACGAGATCGCCCCACCGCGTCTCGGTGTCGCCGCGGTCACGCCCGGCGAGGTAGGCGGCGAGGTTTTCGGCGTGGATCTGCCATCCGGCGCCGTAGAAGGCGATCTTGTCCAGCGGCATGCCCCGGACCTCGATGACCAGGATGGTCTGGTCGCCGTCGGCGGTCAGCGTGGCCTCGCAGGTTTCGTCGAACGGTGGCACGCCGTTACCGCGCTGGTAGCACTGGTCTGTCTCCCTGGTCGTCACCACCAGCTACCGCGGGGGCTCGCATACTTCCACCCGCCCGGTGCTCTCAATGTCGTCGGCCTCGTTGTACACGCGGAACTGTCCGCCGGGGCGCAGGTCGCCGTCTACCTGGCCGTGCCAGCGGGCGAGGCGGCCGGGATCGGTCAGTGCCGACCACAGGGCCTCGATATCGGTGTCGTAGCGGTCTTCGATGCGCACGACGCCTGCGCCGTCGGCCGATCGCAGGCTGCCCAGGATGCGGCCGCTCCCACGTGCGTTGCTGGTCATCTGGCCGCCGCCTGCGCGGCGCATGCCCGGCTGGGCAGCGCGAGCCTGGTCCTCTACGACGTCAGCACCTTGTACTTCGAGACCGACGCCGGGGAGCGGGTTCCGCGAGCCCGGGTTCTCCAAGGAGCGCCGCCTGGACCCGCAGATCACCATCGGCCTGCTGACCGACCAAGCCGGGTTCCCGCTGATGGTGTCGGCGTTTGAGGGAACAAGGCCGAGACCAAGACCATGCTGCCGGTGATCCAGGCGTTCATGGCCGCTCATCAGCTGCCCGACGTCACGGTCGTGGCTGATGCGGGGATGGTGAGCGAGGCGAACCAGAAACAGATCGAGGCGGTCGGGCTGTCGTTCATCCTCGGCCAGCGCATACCCGACGTTCCCTATGTGGTCGCCCAGTGGCACCGCGGCCGCCCCGGCAAACATATCCCCGACGGCCACGTGTTCACCCAGTCCTGGCCCGCCGGGCCGAACGGCGGCCGCCGTGACCAGGTCATCTACTACCAATACCGCCAAGACCGGGCCCGGCGCACCCTGCGCGGCATCGACGAGCAGGTCGCCAAGGCCGAAAAAGCCATCGCCGGGAAGGTTCCCATCAAGCGCAACCGGTTCATCCAGCTCTCCGGCGACACCCACACCGTCAACCGCGAACTGGAGGCCAAAGCCCCCACACTGGCCGGGATCAAGGGCTACCTCACCAACCTCGCCGCCTGCCCCGACGGCACACCCATCACCGCCGAGTTCGTCATCGGCGCCTACCACCGGCTGTTCGAGATCCACCGCCACGCGAATGCGTACTGACCGGAAATCCCCAGATGAGATGGCTAATTTGAGCTAACTCAGGGGTCGTCTTGGGGGGCTGGTTAGCTCGATACGCAGGCCTCTCCGGCGTCCGGTGCGGGTGAGGACGGCATGCAGTTCGCCGCGCTTGACTATCTGCAATACGGTCTGCGGGAGATGCCGAGCGCTTGGGCGGCGCAGGCGAGGGGGACCCAGCCGTCGGAGGTGTTGTCGGTGAGCATGGCGCGCAGTTGGCTGGTGAGGCGGATCTGCTAGGGCGCGCCGGAGGTGATCTGCTCGCCGGCGATGAAGCCGTCGTCAAGCCAGCGCAGCAGGGCGGAGGGGGCGATCCCGAGTTCGCGGGCGGCCTGGGCCACGTTGAGCAGGTCTCCTTCGGCGAGGGCATCGCCGGTGTCTCGGTGGCAGGGGATGTGCCAGTGGTGGCGCAGCGAGTGGACTCTACTGCGGTAAACGACAATCCCCTGGCAGCGGTGCGGTGCTGCCGGTTGAGGATCCAGGCGATCTTCGCGTCCGGGTAGTGGACAGCCAGCCGGCGGACCAGGCGGATGGTGTCCTCGCTGGTGCGGAGCCGTCTTGGGGGCTTGCGCTTGACCGGAATGGTCAGTTCGCTGATCGCCTCGCCTTTCCACCGCAAGATCAGGTCAGCGCGGCCGCTGTCGTGGTCGCGGTGGATGGTGATGTTGACTTCGTCCAGCAGGGTGCGCAGCAACTGCTTGCGGTCTTTATCGGTGGTGGCGGGCGCATCCCAGACCTGCCCGAGGTCGTCGCCGAGGGCGAGGATCGCGGCCATCCTGGCCATTCCCGCCCGGGCGTGGACGCCGCCTTACGACACCGGCGGCCAGGTCCGGGACGGCGCGTGGGTCGCCGAGCTCACCGGGCTGCTCACCTTGACCAGCTGGCCAAAAGGGATGCGGGTCATTGTGCGGAAGGAACGCCCGCACCCCGGCGCCCAGCTGCGGTTCACCGACATTGACGGGCACCGGTTCACGTGCTTTGCCACGTCCGCCCGGACCGGGCAGCTGGCTGACCTGGAACTACGCCACCGCCACCGGGCGCGGTGTGAGGACCGGATCCGCAACGCCAAAGATACCGGCCTGCACAACCTGCCCCTGCACGGATATGACCAGAATCAGCTCTGGTCCGGGCTCGTCGCGCTGGCATGCGAGCTGCTGGCACGGATGGCCATGCTCGCCCTGACCGGCGCCACCCGCCGGTGGGAACCCAAACGGCTGCGGCTGCGGCTGTTCTCGGCCGCCGGGCGGCTGGTGCGTGGTGGTCGGCGACACCGGTGCGCCTGTCAGCCCGCTGGCCCTGGGCGATCCAGATCACCGGCGCGATCAGTCGGCTTCAGGCCCCTCGCCCCCAGCTGGTCAGCCCTACCCGGCCCTACGACCAGAAAGGACACCTGCGGGCCCGTGGAACCCCCCACCCGGCGCGACAGCCGTGCCGCCGGCCACGACCGCGCACTGAAAAACAGCGCCAGCCGAAGCCTCAAGCCACCAAGCCAAGATCGAGGCTAGCCGGGTGCTTAACGGCGAGTTAATGGGCGCTTAACGCGAAGTGGCTCCATAGCGATCACGGTGTTGCCATAGTGGTGCGATGTCTTCAGCTCGACGGAATGAGGTTCGGGATGCTTCATGAGCCGCAGTCGCCGCGTACCGCACCACAGGTCGGCCGTCCTCCCATCCAGCTGGCAGGCCTCCACTTCGACCGGCTCACCGAGGCGCAGGTTGTGGAGCACATCATCACGGCCAGGCGGTCTGGCCAGGGCGGCTGGATGGCCACCCCGAACATCGACCACTGCCGACTGATCCGGCGTGATGAGGCACTGCGCCGCCTGGTAGCCGGCGCTTCGCTGGTCGTGCCTGACGGCATGCCGCTGATATGGGCCTCAAGGCTCCGCGGTGACCCGCTCAGTGAGCGGGTCACCGGCGCCTCGCTCATCTTCTCACTCACCGGGGCCGCGGCCCGCCACGGGTGCTCGATCTACCTGCTGGGCGGCCGGCCAGGCATCCCCCAGCAAGCCGGAGAGGAACTGCGCCGCCTCTATCCAGAGCTGAAGGTAGCCGGGGCGGACGCTCCACCGGTCGGATTCGATACCGATCCGCAGGCGATCGCCGCTGTGTATGAACGGCTGGCGGCCGCAGCGCCCGGCATCGTCTACGTGGGGCTCGGGTTTCCCAAGCAGGAGCGCCTGATCACCCGTTTTACCCCGCATTTCCCTGGCACCTGGTTCGTCGGTTGCGGCGCAGCCATCCCCTTCGCAGCCAATGAGCTACCCCGGGCGCCGGGCTGGATGCAGCGCGCCGGCCTGGAGTGGACGTTCCGGCTCGCCAGCGAGCCGCGACGGCTGTTCAGCAGGTACCTGGTACACGACCTGCCGTTCGCCCTCACCCTGCTGGCAGGCTCCGCGGTGGATAGGGTCCGGCACCGCCGGGAGGACGCGCCCGCATGAACCAAACCCGGAACCGCAAACTGCTCTGAGCAGGGTAAAGGATTCGCCAGAGCGCCGGAAGAACGCAGCTCGCGGATGCTAGGCTGCTGGCTCACTAGGTCGCGGGGAGCGGTACAACTATGACTAACGGACAATCGACGATCAATCTGCACCAGTACTGGGAGATTTTCAAATCGCGGAAATTCGCGGTCATCATCCCCACCCTCCTGGCCCTCGGGCTGGCAGCAGCGTACGTATTCGTGGTGCAGAAACCTCAATACACGGCCCAGGCCAGGGTGCTTGTCAATTCAATAATTACCCCATCCACGAGCACCGGCACCGCCAAGGGCAACGTTCCAAACATGAACACGGAACAGGCGGCGGCCAATTCCGGCCCGGTCGCGGTCCTCGCACGGAAAGCGCTCGGACCTTTCAGCACAAATGGCGACCGGCTGCTGAGCCATCTCACGGTAAGTGCCGCCAGCACCGCCAACGTCCTCCAATTCCAGTGCACCTACCCCGACCCCCAGCAGGCCGCGCGGTGCGCCAACGCCTTCGCCCAGGCTTACATCACCTACCGGAACAGCACCGCGCTTAAGCCCCTCGGCAACGCCATCAAGGAGCGGCAGCACACGATCTCGGCTCTGCTGGCGCAGCTCCCGCACGCTGGAAAGGTCCAGCGGGGGGTACTGGTGCAGGAGCTGCGCGCAGCTGTAACCCAGCTCGCGCAGTTCCAGGCCGACCAGCAGCTGGTCTCGGCGGGATCTGTGATCACGAACGCGGCGCCCCCTTCATCACCTTCCTCGCCCAAGGTAAGCAAGACCCTTCTCATCGCCGGGGTGATAGGGCTGGTTATCGGCCTATGCCTCGCGCTGGCCAGGGAAGCCATGGACGGGCGGATCAAGAACCCCGAGGGGCTGGAGAGCCGGCTGCGGGCGCCGGTGCTGGGCGTTATCCCCAAGTTCGACGCCCAGTCGCCGGAGAAGTCGCTGGCGACGATCGCTGACCCTCGCGGTGCCGCCAGTGAGGCCTACCGGATGACGGCTATCGCCCTGGAACACCTGGCCGTGCGGGACAGCGTGCGAGTGATGATGGTTGTCTCACCCCAGGATGGGGGGGAGCATCGACCACGGTAGCGAACCTCGGCGTGGTACTCGCCCAGGCCGGGCATCGGGTCATCCTGGTCTCAGCGGACCTGCGATACCCCTCGCTGCACCTCATCTTCGGCCTTTCCAACGGGCATGGGTTCTGCAATGCCCTGCTCGAGGGAATGGACCCAGAGAGGCTCCTGAAGGAAGCCCAAATCCCCAACCTGTACGTCATGACCTCCGGCCCGGCGCCCAAGGACCCGGCGGCGCTGCTGGCCAGCCCGGCCACCGCGGAGGTCCTCACCACCCTGAAGAGCCTGGGCGCGGACTTCATCCTGTTCGAAACGCCGGCGGTGCTATCTGCGTCCGATGCGGTGATCCTTTCCCGCCAGGTCCAGGGCACGGTCATCACCTGGAACGGGGAAGAGTTCGAGGCTCCGGCGCTGCGGAAAGCGCAGGACCGGCTCGAAGGCGCGGGCGCGAACATTCTGGGCGGGATCTACACCTACGATCGGAGCAGGACGAAGAAGAGCACGAAACGGCGTGCCGGGAGCGCAAGGCCCGAGGCTCCCTTCGTTCCGCGGGAAACGCGGAAGGCGACGGCGGGCGGCAGCCGGAGCGACGATCGTTATGACTCTGATGCGGACGGCCGCCTAGCGGCGGGATCCTCCCGCTCGTCCCGGGCCGAGACGCACGGTAGGTCACGGTTGTGATCGGAGAGGCGAGTTCCACGCCTGTGCCACATGAGGCACGCAGGGTGGAGGCATGAAGGCGGTCACCGGGGAAAAGGGGCTACCGGAGGACGTGCCAGCACGGCTGCCGGACGGCGCTGTCCGGGTGGTGTACATCGGTGGATGGGGCCGGAGCGGGAGCACGCTCCTGGACCTCATCCTGGGCCAGGCGCAGGGGTTGTTCTCCGCCGGCGAGGTCCGGGAGATCTGGCAGAGCGGCCTGGTGGAAAACCGTCCGTGCGGCTGTGAACGGCCGTTCCGCGACTGCCCCTTCTGGCAGGCGGTCGGGGAAGCCGGGTTCGGCGGATGGGATCGGATTCCGCTGCGCGAGATCCTCCGGCTGCGCTATTCGCTGGACCGCCCCTGGTCCTTCCCGGCGCTGCCGCTGGGCCGCCTGGTGAACCCCATCGGTGTCCGGATCCAGGCCTACACCGGGATACTGCAGCGTCTGTACACCGCCATAGCGGAGGTATCGGGAGCAAGGGTCATCGTTGACTCATCGAACCTGCCCTCACACGCCTTCCTGCTGCGGGCCATGCCGGATATCGATCTGCGGGTGATCCATCTGGTGCGAGACAGCCGCGCGGTGGCGTTCTCCTGGCGTAAGCATGTAGAGAAGCAGAAGTCAGCCGGGCCTTCGGCGGCTCTGCCCCGCTATGACCTGGGCAGCTCGTCGCTGCGCTGGCTGTACTACAACGGGCTTACGCAGACCCTCCGGCCGCTCCAAGTCCCCTACACCTTCGTCCGTTATGAGGATCTGATGGACGCTCCGCGTGACCAGGTCGGGCGCCTCCTCCGGCATGCTGGACTCATCGGGGACGCCGCCGAACCCAGCTATATCGAAGGCCACCGGGTGCGCCTTGAGCGCAACCATACCGCCGAAGGCAACCCCATGAGATTCGTGACCGGTGAGCTGGAACTGCGGGCCGATCAGGCATGGCGCCGCCAGATGCCGCCACGGGATCGCCGGGTAGTGACGGCGCTCACCCTGCCCCTGCTGGCGGCGTATGGCTATCCAGTGAATAGGCCCTCCACCCCATGACGGAGACCAAGCCCCCCACCATCCTGCTCATTGGCGGCACGGGACGGAGCGGCAGCACGCTGCTCGACCGGCTGCTGGGCGAGCTGCCGGGTTTCGTGGCCGTGGGCGAACTCCGGTATACCTGGAGCGAGGCCCTGGCGGACAACCGGTACTGCGGGTGCGGTGCCCGTTTCCTCGATTGTCCCTTCTGGCTCGAGGCCGGGAGGCGGGCGTTCGGCGGCTGGGACCAGATCGACGCCCGCGAGGCGGTGACGCTTGAGCGATCGATCGCACGGCACCGCCACATCCCCCTGCTGGCCATGGGCGGGGCCGCCCCCGTCCGCCATGCCGGACTGCTCGACCGTTACCTCGGCATGCTGGGCCCGGTGTATGCGGCGATACGTGATGTGAGCGGCGCGAAAGTGATCATCGATTCGACCAAGGATGCCGCCCACGCGCACGTCCTCCGTCGGATGCCTGGGGTCGATTTCCGGGTGGTGCACCTGGTCCGCGACAGCCGTGGGGTCGCCTGGTCATGGGCCAAGGTCGTCCGGTCTGACCCAGACCACTACATGCGGCGGTTCTACCCTCCGGTGACCGCGCTGCGATGGGTGGCCTCCAATCTCATGGTCGAATCGCTCGGATGGTTTGGCGTGCCGCGGCTCCTGCTGCGCTACGAGGCCCTCGTCGCGGAGCCGCAGGCAGCCCTCGCCGCGATCGCATCGTTCGTCGGCCAGCCGCTCGATCCCGGGGCTCTGGCGTTCGTGCGGGGAGGGGGCGCCTGGCTTGGTGTCCACCACACAGTCGCCGGGAATCCGATGCGCATGACGGCAGGCCACATCAGCATCGGGCTGGACGAAGCATGGCGCGCCTCCATGCCTTTCGCGCAAAAAGCCCAGGTCACGGCGTTGACGTGGCCCCTGTTGCGGCACTACTCGCGTTCGGGCCCGCCGCCTTCGGTGAGCGCCGGGGACATCCCGGCGGCACTCGACGCGACGGGGGGGAAGTGATCATGATGGACTGGCCGTCGGTCAGCGCGGTAGTGCCGACCCGGGACCGGCCCGAGTTGCTGGCCAGAGCGATCAAGGGCGTTCTCGGCCAGCGGTATCCCGGGCCGCTTGAGTGTATTGTCGTGTTCGACCAGCAGACTCCCCGGATGCCCGATGTGGAGATGTCGGCGGCCCGGTCGATCAGGGTCATCGAGAATGACCACACTCCGGGCCTGGCCGGTGCCAGGAACGCCGGTGCTGCCGCAAGCCGGAGCGAGTTGCTGGCATGGTGCGATGACGACGACGAGTGGCTGCCGGACAGATTGCGGCGGCAGGTCGAGGCGATGCAGGCCAACCCTGAGGCGGCCGTGGCCACGTGCGGCATCTGTCTGTGCGTCGGGAGCCGTCGTTACACGCGCAGCCCGGCGCGGCCCGTCGTGCCGCGTGCGGAGCTGCTACGTTCCCGTCAGGCAACGGTTCACTCCAGCACCCTGCTGATCAGGCGGGACCGGTTCTTTGGGGACATCGGGCCAGTCAACGAAGCGGTACCCGGCAGCTACGGCGAGGACTACGAGTGGATCCTCCGAGCCTCGAAGGCATCGCCCATCGTGGCGGTCCCGGAACCGCTGGTCCGCGTCTACTGGCAGACCTCGCACTATGCCGACCGCTGGGATGTCATGATCTCTGGCATTCAGTACCACCTCGATAAGCATCCTGAACTCGCCGCTGACGCGCGGAACGCCGCCCGCATGTATGGCCGGCTGGCGTTCGCCTACAGCGCGTCTGGCATGTCCCGGCAGGCCCGCCAGTGGGCCGGCCGGTCCATCCGCCGCAACTGGCGGCAGCCCCGGGGCTATCTGGCGATGCTCGTCTCCGCTCGCCTGCTGTCGCCGCGCCGGGTGATGTCGCTGGCGCACACGATGGGCAAAGGGGTCTGAGAAATGGCCGTCCGCGGTATGGAGCGCGTCGCGGCACCCGGCGGTGCCGCTGCCCCTGCGGCGGGACTTCACCTTCCCGTGGGATGGCCGGTCCTCGCCATCCTGGTGCTCTTCCCGCTGTGGTACCTTCTCGGGCTCGGGGCGTTCATCTGGATCATCCTGGCGATCCCCATGTTCACGCACCTGGTGCTGGCCAAGACCTGGCGGGTGCCGCGGGGGTTCATCATCTGGCTGTTCTTCCTGGCCTGGGTAGCCCTGTCGGCCATCCAGATCTCCAAGAGCACCAACTGGCTTACCTACGCCTACCGCGGGGCTGCCTACCTGGCGGCGACCCTCGCCTTCGTCTATCTGGTGAACACCAGCGAGAAGGAACTGCCGACGAGACGGATCATCAACGCCCTCACCGTCTTCTGGGTCGTCATCGTCATCGGTGGATACGCAGCCATGGCCGCGCCCCATTTCTCGTTCCCCACGCCCACCCAGAAGATTCTTGGCCATCTCGGAACGAACAAGCTGCTCATCGCCCTGATCCATCCGACCCTGGCCCAGGCCCAGGCGCTTGGCGGCGTGCAGGCGATCGGCCACGCCATTGCCCGCCCGGCCGCCCCGTTCGCCTACACCAACTGGTGGGGGGCTAACTTCGCCTTCCTCGTGCCGTTCGTCATCCTCGCCATCCGCCAGGCCCGCACGCGTCTGGTGCGGGTGAGTCTCGCAGGCATGCTGCTGGTTTCCCTGGTTCCTTTCATTTACTCCATCAACCGGGGGGCGTGGCTCAGCCTGATCGTCGGCGGTCTGTACGCTTGGGTGCGGTTTGCCGCCCGGCGGCGCGGGCGGGCCGCGATCGGCGGGCTGGCGTTGCTCGCCGTGATCGCGATGGTGGTCTTCGCCACACCGTTGAATGGTGTGGTCCAAGCCCGGATCGGGCATGAAGGGAGTGCATCGCTTCGTCTGTCGCTGATCCAGCAGTCCGGACAGAATGTTCTCGGTTCTCCGCTGGTGGGCTACGGGGTCCCGCTCCCCCAGCCCGTCAGCCAGTACACGCTTCCGAACGTTGGAACCCAAGGGCAGTTGTGGCTACTCCTCGTGTCGGTCGGCATCCCGGGGACGGTGTTCTTCCTGCTTTGGCTTCTGTACGTGTTCTGGTCCTCGCGTTCGGTCAACGACCCGGTGTCCTTCACCGTGCACGTGGCGATGTTGATCGGCATGATCCAACTTCCGTTCTACGGGTGGATGCCCACCGAAATGTTCGTTGTCATGACCGTGGCGGCGCTCGTCTGGCGCGACCGGGGCCAGCCTGTCCCGGATCAGCTTGTCCCGGACCCGGGCTTGTTCCGGGCGCCACTGCCCTCGATGCGGGTCTGACCTGGTGGAGCGCCTGGTGACCGGGACGCAGCATCCCTACTGGGCCGCCACCAATGACGAGGAGGGAGGTGGGGCTCCGCGCCCCGGCCCGGTCGGCGCCAATGGCCAGGAGGGAGGCGGAGCCCGGCACCGCAGGCGCCCCGGGACTAGCGGCGAGGAGGAAGGCGGGGCCCGGCGCCCGAGCTGGAACGGGACCGGCGAAGCGGCGCCCGGCGGGATCAGGCGTAGCAGGCCGGACCCGCGCCCGGCGCCGGGGCCTCAGCCGCCCGATGCCAACGGCAGGGGCAGCAGCGAGGCATGGCGCCCCGCCCGGCCCGGCAAAAACCGTGGCCGGGGGAACGGCACGCGGGCTCCCCTGTGGCGTGATCCATCGCCGCCGCCTGCCCGGCCGGACCCGCGCCGGGCGCCGGGGCCTCAGCCGCCCGATGCCAACGGCAGGGGCAGCAGCGAGGCATGGCGCCCCGCCCGGCCCGGCAAGAACCGTGGCCGGGGGAACGGCACGCGGGCTCCCCTGTGGCGTGATCCGTCGCCGCGGCGTGCCCGGCCGGACCCGCGCCGGGCGCCGCGTCCCCTCTGGCGCGACCCGTCGCCGCGGCTCCGCCGGCCCGGCCCCGGTGAACGCAGGCGTCCACCCCCCGCGCTGGACCGGCCCGTCATACACGATGGGTCACGGTGGCGTGAGGACAGCGGGGTTCTTGAGCTAGGGCTCGGGCGCGCCGACAGCTCGACCGGCCAGCTCTCCACCCTGGCCCGTGGCGGGGCGCTCAACCTGTTCGGGCTGCTGGTAAGCGGGCCGATGCAGATAATCCTGACCATCGTGGTGGCCCGTGGCGTGGGAGCGGGAGGCACCGGGGCGTTCTTCGAGGCAGTGGCGCTCTTCACCATCCTTTCCAACGTCGGCGAACTGGGCGCCGACACCGGCCTCGTGAAGATGCTTCCCCACTACCGGGCGCTGGGCCGCAACCGGGACCTGCCCGCGGTCGTCCGAACCGCGCTATGGCCGCCGGTCCTCTTCTGTCTCGGGCTCGCGGCGGTGGCGTGGCTGCTCGCCCCGCAGCTCGCCGAGGTCATGGCCCACGGGCAGCGCGTTGCCCAGGTGGAATCGTACCTGCGGACGTTCACACCGTTCATACCGCTTGGGGCGATCACCACGGTGGTGCTGGCCGGGACTCGCGGCATGGGCACCATGGTGCCGTTCGTCTGGATCCAGAACATCGTGCTACCCACCCTGCGGCCGGTGCTGGTCGAGGCCACCATTGCCCTCGGTCTTGGCACGGTGGCGGTAGCCCTCGGCTGGGCCGCCCCGCTGGCAGTGGCATTCCTCCTCGGATTCGTGCTCCTGTGGCGGCTGATCCTGCGGGCGCGCGCCAGGGAACCGAGGTCGAAGCGGACCACGCGGCGGCGGGCCATCAGATCGGAGTTCTGGCGGTTCGCCGGGCCGCGGGCCGTCGCGGCCGTGTTTGGCATCACGATCACCTGGCTCGACGTCCTGCTGGTCGGCGCGTTCCTGCACTCAACCCGACAGGCGGGCATCTACGCCGCGGCCAGCCGTCTGTCCGTACTGGGCGCGAGCGCCCTGAGCGCCGTGGGGATGGCCATCGCCCCCCAGGTCAGCCAGCTGGCCGCACTGGGAAGGATGCGCGACGCGGAGTCGGTGTTCCAGACGGGGACCTGGTGGCTCATGGCACTCACCTGGCCGGGCTACATCACGCTCGCCATCTTCGCGCCGTTCCTGCTCCGGGTGTACGGTCACGGGTTCGTCGGGGGCCAGGCGGCGCTGACGATCCTGTGCGCGGCCCAGCTCTTCAACCTGGGCACCGGCAACGTGACGATCGTGCTGCTGATGGCCGGTAAGAGCTCCTGGAACCTGATCAACTCTGCCGCGGCACTGGCCGCGAACATCGGCATCAACATCTACCTCATCCCCAGGCTCGGCATTACCGGGGCGGCGATCGCCTGGGCCGCTGCCATCATCATTAATAACCTGGCGGCGGTGCTCGAGGTGAACTACCTGATGGGGATCCGGCCGTTCGGCACGGGCTATTGGGTGGTGGCCATCTCGTCCACGATCTGCTTCGGCATGACCGGGCTGATCATCCGGCAGATCGTCGGGCCGAACCTTACGGGTTTTCTCCTGTTCGTGATGCTTTCGACGGTTCCCTACGTGGCGGTGCTGTGGCAGGCGCGGAGGATGCTGCGCCTCTCGGCATTTCGAGGCGCCATCTCTCGTCGCCGGCCTGCGTCAGCAGGCCGGTGAGAGCCCGGTAGACGCGGCCCGGTACCGGTGTGTCGGCCGCCGCCCCCTCTAGCTGGCGGAGCGCCACCTCCAGCATCACCAGCCGGAGCACCGCAGGGCCGGCCTCCGGCGCGGCACCGGAGGCGGCCATCGCCTCCGGGAGCGAGCGGAGGGTCTGGGCCAGCGCCTGTTCCGGCGGCAGGCCCCGGATCCAGAGGCCGACCTGGAAACGGAAGAACAGGCAGTCGAATCCGACGGGGCCGCGGATCCGCGAGCGCTCCCAGTCCCACACCGCCAGCGACGAGCCGACCGAGGCCATGTTCCAGGGTGCCCAGTCGCCGTGCATCAAGCCGAAGTCGAGTTCCGCGTCGGCGTGCCAGGTTTCCGCCTTGTCCCGCGCCCTCGCCAGCGCCGCCGCCAGCGGGGCGTCCAGGGCCTCCTGGCTCACCAGGCGGCCTACCCGATCGGACAGGTCATGCCAGAAGGGGGACGTTCCCAGCGCCCCCCGTTCTACCCCGAGCGCACGGCTAACCCGCCACGTCGCTGGCGCGGGCAGGCCCGTGCGGCGGCGGCGGTACCAGGGGCTTCCCCCTATGTCGGACACGGCCAGCACGTCGCGCCCGTGCCAGTTTCCATGGTGCAGGACCCGCGGCACCCGTAGGGACCCTGCCCCTTCCGCCCCATCGGCCACATCCCCGCTCGCCGTGCCGGCCAGGGCCAGGCCAGTCAGAGCGGCCAGGCTTGCCGCCTCGTGGCGGATCAGCGAGCTCGTGATGTCATTCCACCCGACCTTGATGTGTCCTAGCACCTGACCGGCCCGGGTCGCCACGTGCAGAATCGGCTTGATCTGCGGGCGGACCTGCCCCACCGAAATCGCCACCGCCAGGTCGCGGCGCCCGAATATCTCCGCTACGAGATCGGGCCACCGGCAGGATCCGGTCTGCAGGCCGACCGACGAATCCGGCACCGCGCAGGAGAAGATCACCTCCGCGAGACCTGCCCTGCATGCCCATGCCATGAGTTCCTTGGCCACCCGGACCTTCAGCGGGGCGGCATCGCTGTGCCGGTGAAGAGCCGACCAGGATGCCATCCGCTCGATCGGCGAGACCAGCATCTGAGGACGCGCAGCCGAAGGCACCACGACATACCCGATCTGATTACTTTCCGCATCGCCGTGCGGGACCGCGCCAAGCGCCTGGCCCAGCCACATCAGCGCCGGCATCAGCAATCCCACCGTTTCGCAGGCATGATTACCCTCACTACATTGAGGACCAGGCTCGCAGCGGCTTCGCCCTGGTCGCGAGAGTCTGAGCATAGCGTCACCGCCCGCCAAGCGGTCCCGGATGCTGAATCGGCACGCGCCGTGACCTGGTCGCCTTGTCCCGTGGTAAATGCGGGATTCACCGCCGGGTGCTGCACGATCGAAATTGGCTGCCACCCCGGAAAGCATCTTCCGGGCACGAGGGAATCGCCGCACGTACCCGCAGGACTAGGGCGGCTGCGTGGTCTCGCTCCGCACACTCGATGAGCTATTGGAGGGCGAGCGCCGGGTCTCATTCATCAAGTGTCATGTCGAGGGTCACGAAATCCATGCCGGGAAATGCGTAAACCCACACGGCTCGCGGGGCGTCTAGCAACAAGACCGTTCACTGATCCTTTGCCGCGCCAGTGTGCCTGAATCACCAGGTGGCCCTGATTCGAGGGGGGGCGGGCTGCGGCCGGGTGTGACAGACGAGGCAGCAGAGGAGAGCAACCACATGTTCAGACCCGTGCGTAGCGCTGCGGCGGCGGCCGCCCTTTCTGTGGTGGTGGCCGGCATGGTGCTGGCCCCGGCCACGGTGGCGTCCGCCGATACCCAACTGCTCCCTAACGGGACATTCGACGGCGGCACCACCTCGGGGTGGAAGGCCACCAACGCCACGCTGAGCGTGGTCAGCTCAGGGTTCAGCGGCGATGCCGCCAAGGTGACACTCACTGGCACTGCCACCTCCTACGGCGTGTACGCCTCGCCCAAGCCGGCAATGGGCCTGGCGCCTGGTACGCAGCTGCAGGCCACCGGTGAGGTACTGGGCATCCCGGACCGGAGCATCTGCCTCATGCTGCAGGAATACACCTCCAGCGGCGCGTCGGTGCAGACCGTTAAAGGATGCGTGACCGGCAATGGGACCTGGCAGGCGCTGCCCGCCACGACCCTGACCGCCAAGAACTCGGGTGACACGGCGGGCTTCAGGATCACCCAGACGGGCGCCAAGGCCGGCGACAGCTTGCAGGCCGACAGCCTGTCGCTTACCGAGTCCTCGTCACCGCCACCGCCGCCGCCGACGGGGGTTGCCGGGCACTGGCCCTTGGACGAGACGTCGGGGACGGTCGTGCACGACACCTCGGGCAACAACAACAACGGTACGGTCGTTGGCCCCGTGACAGTTGGGGTGCCGGGATACACCTCTGGCACCACTGCCTACAGCTTCCCCGGCACAAAGAGCCCGCAGGGCTATCTCACCGTGCCCTACTCATCAACGCTGGTCGCGGGGTCGGCCAACATCGACATCTCCTTCTGGCTCAACACCACGCACCACGACAGCAACCTCAAGGCCGACTACGACCTGGTGCGCATGGGGGACTATCCATTCCAGGAGTACAAGGTCGAGCTGGAGCCGAACGGCCAGCTGAACTGCACCTACCACGGCTCGAACGGCGGCGGTAACCATGCCCAGGGCGGCCCGGACCTGGCCGACGGGAATTGGCATTTCATCGAGTGCAAGAAGACCGCCACCCAGGTCCAGCTGTGGATCGACGGCACGGACGTGCAGAACACGAACTTCGTGGTGGGGACCGTCAGCCCTCCCGGTGGCACTCCCTTGATCATGGGGGCGCATCCCGGCTCCGACTGGTACTGGGGCGAGCTGGACGATGTGACCCTGACCTTCAGCTGACCGGAGGGCCACGGGACGATCCGATCATGCGATGCAGGTCGATGCAGTGAACGGGTCGCCCGTGCCATGACCTCACATGTGGCGCGGGCACCCGGCCGCGCCTTCGACCCGGGCGGGGGACACGACGACAAGGGGAGAGATGAACAGCATCAGAAATGCCGCTGCCGCGGTGGTGGCGGCAGCTCTGCTCGCCGCGTGCAGCAGCGGCCCGCACGGCTCGCCCTCGGCCGCCTCCGCACCCTCGGCGTCTGCTGCCGGCCGCTCTGCGGCGGCCGGGACGGGCGGCTTCCCGGGACCGGGGGCCAGCGGCTCCCCGGCGGTCACCTCCCCGGCCGGCTCCACATCCGCCGGGGCGCTGACGATGAGGCAGGCGGAACTGGCCTACGTGCGGATCGTGCGCCCAGGGAGCGCCCTCTTCAGCAAGCTTTCCAGCGCCGCCTCCGGCACTGCGCCGTTCAGTCAGTTCCGTACCAAAGCCCTCGCCTACGTCAGAGAACTGCGCGCGGAGATCGGCAAGTTCCGGGCGGTCCGCTGGCCCGGCAAGGTGCGGTCCCGCATCAGCACGCTGATCGCGACGACCTATGCGTCCGACATCGGCTGCCTGCAAGCGCAGGCCGCGGCCGGCAGCTTCACGGGGGTCGAGTCGGTGAGCAACACCAACCAGGACTGCACGGTCGCGGAAAACTCCTCGATCCCCGCCAGTCTCCAGTCCATGCCCGGCTAACGGCCGAGGCCCTGGGCACCGGCCCTAGCAGCCCGGCTGCAAAAAGAGCGCCTTGATGGTCGCCGCCCACTCATAGACGACCTCAGCAGGCCACTGATAGGTGGTCAGGGGAGCGTTGACTACGTAGACATGCCCTGCGAAGCAACGGCGCATCCGCAGCCGCGCGCGGGTGTCCTGCGGTGCCGTGGTCACCAGGGCGATGGAATGCCAGTGGTAGCGTTTCGCGAGCCGGGCGGTGAACTCCGCCTCGCCGCGGGTGGTGGCCGGATTCGGGTCGAAGCAGATCACCCGGACGCCCGGTATCTTCGGCGCGCAGATGCTGCCGTGGCCCCAGAACGGCGAGCTCTGCGAGATCACGACCACGGGAGCGCGATGTTCCCAGGCCAGCTTCAGGGCCGTATCGAACCGATCACCCGGCCCGTTCAGCATCACAATCGCGTCTGCCCGCGCGGGCATGCCATGCGGGGGCCACACGAACAGCCGTGCGGTCGCCACGCTCAGCGCGGCGAGGGCGAGCGCCGCACCGGCGATGAGGAGCCGCCACCGCGGGCGGCGCTGCTGGGCGGCCGGTAGCCGAGGGCTATTGGGCGACTCCGCCGGGGGCCGCTCTGGCTGGGGGCCCACCCGCTCGCCCACCCCGCCGGAGGATTCGGGGCGGGGTGTCAATGGCCCATCAGCTCCCATACCTGGGTGGCGATGCGCTGGGTGAGTTCGGGCATGGGGCGGGTGCCGTCCAGGCGGGTGACCCCCAGCCGGGCGGCCTCCTGGCGGAGCAGGTCTTCCTGCTGTTTGAGCTGGGCGAGGTCGTATTGCTCGGGCTTGCGGGCGAGAGCTACCTCGCCGGGGACGTCGAGCAGCCAGGCGCCGAGGGGCGCCGGGCAGAGGATGCGGATCAGCGCCCGCTGCAAGACGAACCGGTGCTCGGGGCCGTAGAAGAACCGCAGCTGCGCGGTGGTGTCGAGGGCGTAACGGTCGAAGACGATCAGCCGCCCCGAGCCGGCGTGGCGCAGCGTGACCATCCGGTAGTGGCCCGCGCTGGCCAGGCAGACCATGGTTGACCAGATGTGGGTCAGCGCGGCGTTCTGCCGCCCGCCGAGCAGGGCGGGGTTCGCGCCCGCGATCAGCGACCGGCCGGGCCGCTTCATCTGATCCAGTTGTCTGTCGTCCAGGCCGCGCAGCCGGGCGTAGGTGCGCTTGACAACCCGGCGGACAGCCCGGACCGAGACGTTGTGCCCGAGCGGCTTCCACTCGGCGACCACGGCGACATCGAGCTGCTCGAGCATCGACGTCAGCGCCCGGACCTGCGAGCTCTTACCCGAACCATCCAGCCCGGAAAACCCGACCACTTTGGGCTGCCGCGGCATGGCGGCGCCCAGCTTGCCCCCCGCCCTGGCCACCGCACCGCCCAGCCCTGCGGCCATGGTTACCTCGGCCAGCGCTTTCGCCTGTTCCGCGCGGGTAGGCGGCCGGCCCTGTTCGTGCATTTTCCGCAGCATCGGCACGGCGGCCCGCACCCCCCAGGCGCCGGCCTGCTCGTGCGCCCGCTCCCACGCCAGCGGATCCTCCTCGGTGGCCGTCGCAAGCTTGCCCAGCCGGCCGGATGACAAGCCGCCGGTGGCGAGGCGGCGGGCCAGGATCAAGATGGTGTGGTAGGGCGACGGGCGGACAAGATGGCGGTAACCCTCAATGGGCACGGCATCCGCCACCAGGGCGCGTTCCTGCTCGGCAGGCAGCCCCCAGCGCCGCACCGGATTGAGATCGACAGCCAGCGCCGAGGAGCCCACGATCAGGACCCACTGCTTACTCGCCGACCGGCGGGGAGCCATATCCCGGCCCCTGGGCAGAAACCCGTGCTTGGCCAACACCTCCGGCAGCCTGCGCGCCTGCTCCTCGCCGACCAGCAGGTCAAGATCGTGGCCCCGAGGGGGGAGTGCCCCCGTGACGATCACGTCCTCCTCGCACGCCTCATCGATGGCCGCCACGATCGAACGGGCGTCCAGCAACCCTTCCGCAGGCACGATTTCCCCTCGCTACCTTGAGAGAATCAGGCTCGCAGCGCCTCCGCCAGGCACCGCAAGAGTCCGATCATAGCGTCACCACCACCGGGGCATGCCCGGACCTTGGCAAGCGCCCGCCCTAGGCGCGGCGGTCCTGAGCGGCTCACGGCTCAGGCAGGCTGACGGGGTTGAAGTAAGGCATATGGCCGATCCCGCGAAACGCCCGCAGCGCGGGCGTGCCGGCCACCAGCGCATAGGCGTGCTTCGCATTGGCGTCGAAGTAGATTAGCGCCTTGATCTGCCTGTCGTCCTGCACCGTGCGGGCCGCGTCCCACAGCCACTGCGCCCGCTGCTGTTGCCCGTACGTATCTGGTACGCCATACTCGCCGATCATGATGGGCTTGGGGTGGTGCGAGGCCCAGTCCAGGAACGGCTGGATGATGGCCGAGAACGATCGGTAGGGCCCGGGCCCGGGGTAGGCGTCGGCGCAGACCCAGTTGACCTCGTTATTTCCCGGGTAGTACGCCGCGGCAGTGCCGGCGGCGAAACCCTCGGCGGTCGGGCACCATACCCAAGCGATGTTGTCCACGTGCTCGGCGGCGAAGATGGACCTGATATGGTCCCACGCCGCGATGTAGGCGGCCGGGGAGTGAATCTGTGCCCTCAGCCCGGGCCGGTCCATTTCCCAGCGCCATTCCAGGAAGATCCGCTGGCCGGCGGCCTTGATGGCGAGCGCCCGCTGCCGGATCAGACTGTCGTACTTGCCGGCGGCGACGGCCCTGGTATCGGCCCCGGACCATGACAGCAGCAGCATGTTTCCCTGCCTCAGGAAGGCCAGGTCGCTGCTGTTCGGGAAGGGGTCCTGCCACAGGTGGTAGACGTGCACGATGTCGAGCCGCCGCCCGATCTGCCCCTGCAGCTTGTCAACCGCGGTGATTTCGGCGGCCTGCGTATAGACGGGGGGCCGGACCCGGGCACCGAAGTAGGCGCCGTGCACCGGCGGGACCGGGGCCCTGGCCGGGTTGACGGTGCCGCCCGCGAAGCCCGAGGCCGCGCCTGGCCGGTGCCAGCTGCGGCCCACGCTGACGATCCCGGCGGCAGCCACAAGGGCCAGGATCACGGCTCCGGGTATGAGCGCTGAGCGACCCCGTGAGGCGGCCATGGTCCTCCGTCCCGTAGATCACGCTAGTAGCGCGCCAAAGGCAGCCACACCGCCAGCTGCTCCGCCGTGGAACGAGGAAGTTCCCGCCCCATACCCCGGCACATGACCCGCCCCCTACCCGGCACATGATAGGCGCGGGCCCTTGCTTCTTGGCGCCGGTTCCGGCGGCATCCGCCAGCGGGCCCGAGCCGGCAGGCAAGCCAGGAACACGTTTGCGGGCTGTGCGGGCAAGCCGGACATCCGGACTGGATCTCACTGCGGTATCAATCCGGCGATCTCCCGGCCCGCACCTGCCCATGTTGGTACGCTCGCCGCGGCCAAGCGGGCGCAACAGCTGTTGCTGGTGCACCGGCCTGGTGCAGGTGCGGAGAAAGACAGCGAAGGAGCCAAAGGAGCGGGGTAGCGAGATGAGGCGATGGTTGGGCGGAGTCGGGGGCATGGGCGTGCTCGCCGCAGCTGTAACGCTGCTCGGGGGGGCGGGGCCGGCCTTTGCCACGGGCACCCTGGCTGCGCAGTGGCACATGAATGAGGCCAAGGGCAGCACGGTCATGGTCGATAGCTCCGGGAACAGCAACAACGGGACGCTGCACAACGTGACGGCCGGCGCAGCCGGAAAGGTCGGCACCGCCTACAGCTTCGGCGGCAGCGCCGTGAAGTCATACGTGGAGGTGCCTGCCTCGCCCTCGCTGAACCCGGGGGCGGCCACGATTAACATCTCGGTGTGGTTCAACACTACGTCGCTGCCCACCTCGGGCGACTATGATCTAGTGCGCAAAGGGGACTACCCCGGGCAGGAGTACAAGATCGAGCTGCTGCAGGGCGGGATCATCAACTGTGAGTTCCTCGGCGCTAGCGCGCACGTGGTACTCCATGGCGGCTCGGGCCTCGCCGATGGCAAATGGCATCACATCAACTGCATCGCAGGCCCCACCGGGGAAAAGCTGCAGCTTGGCGGCAAGGCCGTGGCCAGCTCCGCCACGGTTGTCGGGTCCATCTCGAACACCGTTCCGGTGGAGATAGGAGCGCACCCGGGCAGCGACTGGTACAAGGGCAGGCTCGACGAGGTGCAGATCACTGTCGGCTGACGGCGGCCACGGGCGGCGACCGCGCGAGCCCGGAATCCACGCGAACTGGCACAGGCCCCGGCGTATTACCGCCGGGGCCTGCCCATTCTGCTGGATCTGCTACCGGAACAGGGGATCGTTGGCCAGCGCCCTGAACGCCTCCAGCGACTGGGGAGAGGTGTCCGCGAACCAGGGCCACCGCACGGTGGTGTTGAAATAAACGAAAGCCTTGATGTCCGGGTGCGTGTGCAGCCAGGCGTCGGCCTCGTTGAACCACGCTGCCTTCCGGCCCGGATCGCCGGGATCCTCCAGGCAGCCCGTCTCGGTGATCATGGCGGGAAGGTGCTTCTCGACGCTCCAGGCATAGAACGAGCTGAAGAGGTCTGCCACCGTCCGCCACTGGGCACCGGCCTTCGCGAAGGCATAGTTGTAGCCGTCCGCACCCACATAGTTGACATAGGAGCGGCCCGGGAACCAGCCGTCGGCGGCGCCCTGCCGGAACACCTCCGACCCCAGGATCCAGACCCAGACGACATTGGTGGCCCCGGCGGCCCGGAACCTGTCCACCACGTGCCTCCACGCCGCCACGAACTGGGCAGGAGTGCCGTATCTCGGGACGCCGTATTCGGGTTCGTGGTGGAACGACAACAGGATGGGGCCCTTGTAGGCCGCGGCTGCCCTGGCGTCGGCGTTGATGAGCCCGTCGGCCTTCCCCTTGGCAATCTGGGACCAGGTGAAGAACGGGTCAATCAGGTCCCAGTTGACGAGCGGCAACCGCCCGTTGGCGCGATCCCAGGCAAACCGCGAGTAGGGCAGCGGCGTTCCCAAGTGGACATAGATATGGTCGATGGCGAGCTTCCTGCCGATCTCGGCTTCCAGCTGCACCAGTGCGTCCTCATCGGGGTCGCCGGTGACGACCGGGTCGGTGGGCCTGGGCTGGGCCCGGGCACCGAGAAGAATCCCTGATGCGGGCCTGAAGAAGATCTCGGTGACCCACACATGGCCACCGGAACGAACCACCGCGGTGCCGCCCTGTGTCACGCAATGGCACAGGACGTTGGCACGGCGCGTGTGGCCCTGCGTGAGCCGCTGGTAGACAGCCTGCACGGAGGTGCCGGAACCGACGTTCTCCTCAATGCTTCCCCACGCCATCCGCAATTTCGTGCAGGCAAGACAGCTCTGGTGGAACAGCCGCCGCTCGCGGGCCATCGCCCGGCTCTGCAGACGGGCCAGGTGGGCTGCCGCGGCGGAGAAACGAAGCTGCGGCCGGCCCTGTCCCGCGCGGGCGCGGTTGACCACCGCGAGTCCCTGGTCCGGCACAACGGCCGGATGGTTGTGCGCCGGCCGGGGACGCTGCTGCGCCGCCGGTACCGCCACCGCGGAGTGGACCAGCGACGCCGCCGCGGTGACCAGGGCCAGGTACAGCGGCGCAAGCAAAAGGACGACCACAAGCTGGCCACGCCGGGACCCTTTGCGCCGGTGGGATGTCTGCCCACGATCGGAGCCGCGCGAGCCGCCCACCCCACCTCCATGAGTCCCCAGGTCCAATTGCGGGCCCCCAGACTAGCCCGCGGAGGGGGTGCTGCTGCGCCGAGTCTGGCCAAATGCCATCGCCATCAGCGGCGCGGGACGTCCGCCGGGCGGCGCCTGGCCTGCTGGCATATGCGAGGCTGTCCAGGTGACGCGTGCCAACCTGGATAAGCGGCCCGGCGACGTCGCCGCCATGTTCGACAAGGTCGCCGGTCGCTACGACCTGCTCAACGACGTGCTCTCGCTCGGCCAGGACCGGTGGTGGCGCAGGGTCGTCGCGAAGGCGGTCGGCGCCCGGGCCGGCGAGCGGGTTCTCGACCTCGCGGCCGGCACCGGGACCTCGTCGGCGACCTTCACCGCCGCCGGGCGCCGCCTGTGTCGCGTGCGATTTCTCCCTCGGCATGCTCCAAACGGGAGTTGCCCGGCTCGGCGCGCAGGGGGCGCGGGCCCACCCGGCCGGGCCGGGCGCGGTCACCCCCGGCCCGGTGCGCTTCGTGGCCGGCGACGCGCTCGCGTCTGCCGCTGCGCGACCAGTCCTTCGACGCGGTCACGATCTCGTTCGGCCTGCGTAACGTGGCCGACCCGGACGCCGCGCTGGCCGAGATGTTCCGCGTCACCCGGACCGGCGGGCGGCTGGTCGTCTGCGAGTTCGGGCACCTGCCCTCGCCCCGGCTCGACGCGATCTACGGGCGTTACCTGATGGCCGCGCTCCCGGCGGTGGCCCGGCGGATCTCCCCGGCCAGCGACGCCTACGAGTACCTGGCCGAGTCCATCCGGGACTGGCCCAGCCGGGAGGAACTTGCCCAGCGAATAGGTCGTGCGGGATGGTCGGCAGTACGCTGGCGTGACCTGACGCTGGGCGTGGTGACTGTGCACACGGCGCGTCGGCGGGACGGGTAGGCGGATCGCCGCCAGAGCGGGTAGGGCGGATCAATGCCGCCATGGGGAAAGGTCTAGACTCCGGAGAGAAAGCACTTGTGAACGGCTTCACAAGACGGTGCTTCTCCGCACAGTGCTTCACAGGACGGTCAGGACAGATTCGGTGACCCAGCACGGATTCCCGGGCGGACAATCGCGTGCCCAGCGCGCCTCCGACGATGCCGACGTCATCGTGGTCGGCGCCGGGCCTGGCGGCTCGTCGGCCGCCTACCACCTCGCACGGGCGGGCCTGGACGTGCTCCTGCTCGAAAAGAGCACCTTTCCCCGGGAAAAGGTCTGCGGCGACGGGCTGACTCCCCGGGCGGTGAAGCAGCTCGTGGGCATGGGCATCACCCTGGACGCCGGCCGACGGCTGGTTCCCGAACAAGGGCATCCGGATCATCGGCGGCGGGGTCAGGATCGAGCTCGACTGGCCGGAGCTGTCCAGCTACCCCGGGTTCGGCCTGGTCCGCACCAGGCGCGGCTTCGACGAGATCGTCGCCCGGGCCGCCCAGCGCGCGGGTGCCCGGCTGGCCGAAGGCGTCACCGTGACCGGGCCCGTCCTCGACGAGGCGACCGGCCGGATCACCGGCGTCACCGTGCGGGAGACGGCCGCGGCCGAGCCAGCCGGCGACGGAGCGGCCACCGGCGGCGCGGCCACCAGCGACGGCGCAGCGGGCGGCGGCACGGCCACCAGCGACGGCGCAGCGGGCGGCGGCACGGCGGGCGGCGAGCGCACCTACCGGGCGCGACTGGTGGTGGCGGCGGACGGCAACTCCTCCCGGCTGTCGCTCGCCATGGGCCTGCGCAAGCGGGACGACCGCCCGCTGGGGGTGGCGATCAGGACCTACTACACCAGCCCCCGGCACGACGACGACTACCTGGAGACCTGGCTCGAGCTGCGGGACGGCAACGCGCTGCTGCCCGGCTATGGGTGGATCTTCGGCGTCGGCGACGGCACCAGCAACGTGGGCCTGGGCCTGCTGAACACCAGCGCCTCCTTCGGCCACGCCGACTACCGGGCGATGCTGCGCAACTGGCTGGCGACGCATGCCGGCCGAGTGGGGCTTCACCGAAGAGACCCGGGTCGGCCCGGTCCGCGGCGCCGCGCTGCCGATGGGCTTCAACCGCACCCCGCACTACACCCGCGGCCTGCTGCTGGTCGGCGACGCCGGCGGCATGGTCAACCCGTTCAACGGCGAGGGCATCTCCACCGCCATGGAGTCCGGTGAGATCGCCGCGCAGGTGATCATCCAGGCGCTGGCGCGGCCGGACCAGGCCAGCACGGAACTGGCCCTGCGGGGCTACCCGCAGGCGCTGAAGGACGCCTACGGTGGCTACTACACCCTCGGACGCAAGTTCGTCGGGGCGATAGGCCATCCGTGGGTCATGAAGTTCGCGACCCGGCATGGGCTGCCACGGCCGACGCTCATGCGCTTCACTATGAAACTCCTGGCAAACCTGACCGAGCCGCGCGGCGGAGACGCTGCCGACCGGGTGATCAATGCGCTATCGAGGATCACGCCTGCGGCCTAGCCGGGCGCCGGCGGAGCAGCAGACGGGAAGGGATGGCATGCGGTGCTGACCTTGTACGTGCCGATCATTGTGCTCGGGGCGCTGGCAGCGATCTTCGCGGCCTTCTCACTGGTCGCAGGGGCATTGGCGGGCCCGAAACGGTGGAACCGGGCGAAGCTGCAGGCCTATGAGTGCGGCATCGAGCCCACGCCGCAGGCGCAGGGCGGGGGCCGGTTCCCGGTCAAGTACTACCTGACCGCGATGCTGTTCATCCTCTTCGACATCGAGATCATCTTCCTCTACCCGTGGGCGGTCACCTTTAATGCCCTCGGGGTTTTCGGGCTGGTGGAAATGGTGCTGTTCATCGCGGCGGTACTGGTCGCCTACGCGTATGTCTGGCGGCGTGGCGGGCTGGAGTGGGATTAGGCACATGGGTCTGGAAGAGAAGCTGCCGAGCGGGATCCTGCTGACCACGGTCGAGAAGGTCGCCGGCTATGCGCGCAAGAGCTCGGTCTGGCCCGCCACCTTCGGCCTGGCCTGCTGCGCGATCGAGCTGATGGCCACCGGCGGACCCCGGCACGACCTGGCCCGGTTCGGCATGGAACGCGCCTCCAACACCCCGCGGCAGGCCGACCTGATGATCGTGGCGGGCCGGGTGTCGCCAGAAGATGGCGCCGGTGCTGCGGCAGATCTATGACCAGATGGCCGACCCCAAGTGGGTCATCTCGATGGGCGTGTGCGCGTCCAGCGGCGGCATGTTCAACAACTACGCCATCGTGCAGGGCGTTGACCACATCGTGCCGGTCGACATCTACCTGCCCGGCTGCCCGCCGCGGCCGGAGATGCTGCTGGACTCGATCGTCAAGCTGCACGACAAGATCCAGAACATGAAGCTGGGCGCCAACCGGGAGGCCGAGATCGAGGAGCTGGAGCAGGCCCGGCTGCGCCGGCTGCCGCTGGTGGTCCAAACCAGCCCCGCCCCCGGGCCGATCCTGGCCCAGCCCGCGTCGGCCCAGCTGAGCGCAGCCCGGCCAGCAGCCCCAGCCGGGCCAGGCACCGGCGGAACAGGCGCAGCCGGTACACGCCAACCGTGAGGCCGGGAGCCGGTAGTGACCAGCGAGAACCTGCCCGACAAGGCGGCCGAGGCCGGCCAGGGACGGCTGGCCGAGCAGATCGCGCGGACCGGCATGTTCGGCACCGAGACCACCGGGGACACCTCCGGCTACGGCGGGCTGCGGGTCCGCCGCGCCCCGGTGCCGTCCAGCCCGCGCCCGTACGGCTCCTACTTCGACGAGGTCGCCGACCGGCTGGCCGACGGGATGGAGCGGGAGGGACCCGGGTTCGACGAGGCGATCGAGCGGGTGATCGTCGATCGCGGCGAGCTCACCCTGCACGTGCGGCGCGAGCACCTGGCCGGCGTGGCGAAGGTGCTGCGGGACGAGCCGTCGCTCGCCTTCGAGCTGTGCCTCGGAGTCAACGGCGTGCACTACCCCTGGGACGCCGGCCGGGAACTGCACGCGGTCTACCCGCTGCTGTCGATCACCCACAACCGGCGCCTGCGGCTGGAGGTGAGCGCGCCCGACGCGGATCCCCACGTGCCGTCGCTGGTGGCCATCTACCCGACCTGCGACTGGCACGAGCGGGAGACCTGGGACTTCTTCGGGCTCATCTTCGACGGCCATCCCGCGCTGACCCGGATCGAGATGCCCGACGACTGGAAGGGCCACCCGGGGCGCAAGGACTACCCGCTGGGCGGCATCCCGGTCGAATACCGCGGCGCCCACGTACCACCTCCCGAGGACAGAAGGGCGTACCAGTGACGGCCGAGACCGAGGGGCGCGTCTACAACGTCGCCGGAGCAGGACTGGGACGAGGTCGTCGCCGCCGCCGACGAGGCGAGCGAGGCCGGGCGAGGAGCGGCTGGTCGTCAACATGGGGCCGCAGCACCCCTCCACGCACGGCGTGCTCCGGCTGATCCTGACCCTGGACGGGCGAGACCGTCATCGAGCTGCGGCCGGTGATCGGCTACCTGCACACCGGCATCGAGAAGAACATGGAGTTCCGCACCTGGACGCAGGGCGTCACGTTCTGCACCCGGGCGGACTACCTGGCGCCGCTCTTCAACGAGACCGCGTACTGCCTGGGCGTGGAGCGCCTGCTGGGAATCGAGGCGGAGGTCCCGCCGCGCGCGAACGTGCTGCGGGTGCTGATGATGGAGCTCAACCGGATCGGCTCGCACCTGACCGCGATCGGCACGATGGGCCTGGAACTGGGCGCGACGACCGTGTTCATCTACGGGATGCGGGAACGCGAGAAGGTGCTCGACCTGCTCGAGCTGATCACCGGGCTGCGGATGAACCACGCCTACATCCGCCCCGGCGGGGTGTCACAGGACCTCCCGGCGGGCGCGCTGGAGCGGATGCGCGAGTTCCTGGGCGTCATGCCGGGGCTGCTCGGCGAGATCCGGGCGCTGTTCGACGCCCAGCCCGTCTACCTTGCGCCGGACAAAGAACGTCGCCTACCTGGACCTGGCCGGCTGCATGGCGCTCGGCGTCACCGGGCCGATCCTGCGGGCCACCGGGCTGCCGTGGGACCTGCGCAAGAGCCAGCCCTACTGCGGCTACGAAACCTACGAGTTCGACGTGCCGACCCAGGACGACCAGCGACGCCTACGGCCGCTACATCGTCCGGATGGACGAGATGGACGAGTCGCTCAAGATCATCGAGCAGTGCGTGGACCGGCTGGCCGCCAAGCGCCCCGCCCGCGACCCGGTGATGGTCGCCGACGCCAAGATCGGCTGGCCGGCCCAGCTCGCGGTCGGCGCGGACGGGCTGGGCAACTCGCCCGCCCACATCGCCAAGATCATGGGCCAGTCGATGGAGGCGCTCATCCACCACTTCAAGCTCGTGACCGAGGGTTTCCGGGTGCCCGCCGGGCAGATCTACGCCAGCCGTGGAATCCCCGCGCGGCGAGCTGGGCTGCCACGTGGTCAGCGACGGCGGGACCCGTCCGTTCCGGGTGCACCTCCGCGACCCCTCGTTCACCAACCTGCAGTCGGTCTCGGCGATGTCCGAGGGCGGCCTGCTCGCCGACGTGATCGCGGCGGTGGCCAGCATCGACCCGGTATTGGGGGGCGTGGACAGGTGAGTTGGTCGTTCTTCTCGCCGTTGGCGGCTGGCCGCCGTTCCGCATCGACGCCCTGCCGCAAGGTGCAGATGGGAGGCGTGGACAGGTAATGCCGTTCAGCGACGAGGTGCGCGCCCGGCTGGACCCGGACGCCGAGCAGATCATCGCCCGCTACCCGCGCTCCCGGTCCGCGCTGCTGCCGCTGCTGCACCTGGTCCAGTCCGAGGAGGGCTACGTCTCCGACGACGGCGTCACCTACTGCGCGGCCCGGCTCGGGCTCGCCGAGTCGGAGGTGGCGTCGGTGGTCAGCTTCTACACGATGTTCAAGCGGCACCCGGTCGGCGAGTACCACGTCGGGGTGTGCACGAACACCCTGTGCGCCATCATGGGCGGCGACCAGATCCTGGCCGACCTGCGCGAGCACCTGGGGGTCGGCGACGACGAGGCCACGCCCGACGGCAAGGTCAGCATCGAGCACGTGGAGTGCAACGCCGCCTGCGACTACGCCCCCGTCGTCATGGTCAACTGGGAGTTCTTCGACAACATGACCCCCGACACCGCGCGCGGCCTGGTCGACGGCCTGCGGTCCGGCGCCAGGATCACCCTGCCGCGCGGCCCGGATCACCTGTGCACCTGGCGCGAGGCCTCCCGGATCCTGGCCGGCTTCCCCGACGGCCGGGCAACACAGGGCCCACAGGCCGGGCCCGCCACCCTGGTCGGCCTGGAGATAGCCAAGGAGCGCGGCTGGACGGCCCCGCCGCCCGCCAGCGCCGCGGCCGCCACCCCAGGCGAGGGGGGCGAGCAGTGACCGGCGTGCTCACTCCGGTCCTCACCGCCCACTGGGACCAGCCGGACTCCTTCACGCTGGAGGGCTACCGGCGCGAGGGCGGCTACCAGGCGCTGGAAAGGGCGCTGCGGATGCCGCAGGACGACATCGTCGGCGCGCTGAAGGGGTCGGGGCTGCGCGGCCGCGGCGGGGCGGGCTTCCCCACCGGGGTGAAATGGGGCTTCATCCCGCAAGGTGACGGCAAGCCGCACTACCTGGTGGTGAACGCCGACGAATCCGAGCCGGGCACCTGCAAGGACATCCCGCTGATGCTGGCGACCCCGCACATGCTCGTCGAGGGCGCCATCATCACCTGCTTCGCGATCAAGGCCGACAAGGCCTTCATCTACGTCCGCGGCGAGGTGCTGCACGTGGTCCGGCGGGTCCAGCACGCCGTGGCCGAGGCGTACGAGGCGGGCTACCTCGGCCGCGACATCCTCGGCTCGGGCTACGACCTCGACATCGTCGTCCACTCCGGGGCCGGCGCGTACATCTGCGGCGAGGAGACGGCGCTGCTGGACTCGCTGGAGGGCTACCGGGGGCAGCCCCGGCTCAAGCCGCCGTTCCCGGCGGTGGAGGGGCTGTACTCCTGCCCCACCGTGATCAACAACGTCGAGTCGATCGCCTCCGTGCCGTCGATCGTCACCGACGGCGCGGACTGGTTCGCCGGGATGGGAACCGAGAAGTCCACCGGGTTCGGCATCTTCTCCCTCAGCGGGCACGTCACGGTGCCGGGCCAGTACGAGGCCCCGCTCGGCATCACGCTGCGCGAGCTGCTGGAGCTCGCGGGCGGGGTCCGGGCCGGCCACCGGCTGAAGTTCTGGACGCCGGGCGGGTCGTCCACCCCGATCCTCACCGGCGAGGACGAGCACCTCGATGTGCCGCTCGACTTCGAATCGATGGCCGCGGCCGGGTCGCTGCTCGGCACCCGGGCGCTGCAGATCTTCGACGAAACCACCTGCGTGGTCCGGGCCACCCTGCGGTGGACCGAGTTCTACGAGCACGAGTCGTGCGGCAAGTGCACGCCGTGCCGGGAGGGGACGTTCTGGATGGTCCGCGTGCTCGACCGGCTGGAGCACGGCAAGGGCAGCGAGGAAGACCTGGAGAAGCTGCTGGACATCTGCGACAACATTCTCGGCCGGGCGTTCTGCGCGCTGGGCGACGGCGCGGTCAGCCCGGTCCAGTCGTCGATCAAGTACTTCCGGGACGAGTATCTCCAGCACCAGAAGGAGGGCGGCTGCCCGTTCGACCCGGCCGCCGCCACGCTGTTCGGGAAGGCAGCGAGATGACTCTGCAGACCAACGAGCCTGCCGCGGCGCCGGTGACCGACGGGGTCACCGTCACCATCGACGGATTCGAGATCACCGTCCCCAAGGGGACGCTGGTGATCCGCGCCGCCGAGCTGCTCGGGCTCCAGATCCCCCGGTTCTGCGACCACCCGCTGCTGGACCCGGCCGGGGCGTGCCGGCAGTGCCTGGTCGAGGTGACCGGGCAGGTCAAGCCGCTCGCCTCGTGCACCACCACCTGCACCGAGGGGATGGTGGTGCGGACCCAGCTCACCTCCCCGGTCGCCGAGAAGGCGCAGCGGGGGGTGATGGAGCTGCTGCTCATCAACCACCCGCTCGACTGCCCGATGTGCGACAAGGGCGGCGAGTGCCCGCTGCAGAACCAGGCGATGTCGAACGGCCAGGGCGACACCCGCTTCACCGACCACAAGCGCACCTTCGCCAAGCCGGTCGCGATCTCCACCGGGGTGCTGCTCGACCGGGAGCGCTGCATCTCCTGCACCCGCTGCACCCGGTTCTCCGAGCAGATCGCCGGGGACCCGTTCATCGAGTTCTTCGAGCGGGGCCCGGACCAGTTCATCGGCACCGCCGAGGGCAAGCCGTTCAACTCCTACTTTTCCGGCAACACGGTGCAGATCTGCCCGGTCGGGGCGCTGACCGGCGCCGCCTACCGGTTCCGGAGCCGGCCCTTCGACCTGGTCTCCACGCCCAGCATCTGCGAGCACTGCGCCTCGGGCTGCCGCCAGCGCACCGACTCCCGGCGGGGCCAGGTCACCCGCCGGCTGGCCGGCAACGACCCCGAGGTCAACGAGGAATGGAACTGCGACAAGGGCCGCTGGGCGTTCACCTACGCGACCGAGCCGGACCGCCTCGTCACCCCGTTGGTACGTAACGAATCGGGCGTGCTGGCCCCCGCTTCCTGGCCGGAGGCGCTGGGGGCCGCCGCGGCCGGCCTGGCGGCCGCCCGCGGCCGGGCCGGGGTGCTCACCGGCGGGCGGCTCACCGTCGAGGACGCCTACGCCTACGCCAAGTTCGCCCGGATCGCCCTGGGCAGCAACGACATCGACCTGCGGGCCCGCCCGCACTCGGCCGAGGAGGCGCAGTTCCTGGCCGCCGCCGTGGCCGGGCGGGACATCGGTGTCAGCTACGCCGACCTGGAGCGGGCGCCCGCCGTGCTGCTGGCCGGGTTCGAGCCCGAGGACGAGTCGCCGATCATCTTCCTGCGGCTGCGGAAGGCATCGCGCCGGGGCGGGATCGCCGTCTACTCGCTCGCCCCGTACGCCAGCAGCGGGCTGGCGAAGATGGGCGGGGTGCTGCTGCCCACCGTGCCCGGCGCCGAGGCTGACGCCCTCTCCCACCTGGCCGGCAAGACCGGCGCGGAGGGCCGGGTGAAATCCACCCTGACCCGCCTGACCGGCGGCCCGAAACTGGAGGGGGACTGGGCGGCCGCCGTGGAGGCGCTGGCCGCCGACGGCGCGGTGATCGTGGCAGGCGAGCGGCTGGCCGAGGTGCCGGGCGCGCTGACCGCGGTGGCGGATCTGGCCGCGGCGACCGGCGCGAAGCTGGCCTGGGTGCCGCGCCGGGCCGGGGAGCGCGGGGCGATCGAGGCCGGCGCCCTGCCCGGCCTGCTGCCGCTCGGCCGCCCCGTGTGGAACGTGCGGGCGCGGGCCGAGGTGGCCCGGGCCTGGGGGGTGGCCTCGTTGCCGGAAGAGACGGGCCGGGACGGCGGCCAGATCCTCGCCGCGGCGGCGGACGGGGACCTGGACGCACTGGTCATCGCCGGGGTGGACCCGGGCGACCTGGCCGACGAGGGCGCCGCGTTCGACGCGCTCGAGGCCACGCCGTTCATCGTCAGCCTGGAGGTGCGGGCCAGCGCGGTCACCGACCGCGCGGACGTGGTGCTGCCGGTGGCGGCCGTGGTGGAGAAGGACGGCACGTTCATGAACTGGGAAGGCCGCCCGGGGACGTTCAAGGCCGTGTTCGGAGTGCCCGGGGTGGAGTCGGACCTGCAGGTGCTGGGCCGGATCGCCGACGAGATGGACGTGCATCTGGGCCTGCCGGACGCCGCCGCCGCCCGCCGGGAACTGAACGGCCTGGGCCGCTGGGAGGGACTGCGGGATCCCATGCCGATCCGGGAGGTGCAGGGGGTCCCGGACCCGGGGCGCGGCGAGGCGGTGCTGGCCACCTGGCACCAGCTGCTCGACAACGGCCGGATGAGCGATGGGGAGCCGTTCCTGGCGGGCACGGCACGCCCGGTGGTGGCGCGGATGTCGGCGGCGACCGCGGCCGAGGCCGGCGCGGCCGACGGCGGTAGGGTCACTGTGTCCACCGCCACCGGCGAAGTCACCGTCGGTGTGCGCGTCACGGAGATGCCAGACCGGGTGGTGTGGTTGCCCGCCCACTCGCCGGGCTGCGAGGTCCGGCGTCAGCTCGGGGCCGGGCACGGCACCGTGGTGACCCTGAGGAGCCCATGATGATCCAGGCGAGCGCCACGCCCCCGCCCGATCCGACGCTGGCCAGCTTCTACGGCCAGCCGTGGTGGATGATCGCGGGAAAGGTCGTGGTCCTCTTCGTCTTCCTGATGGTGCTGACCCTGTTCGCGATCTGGGCCGAGCGCCGGATCATCGGCCGGATGCAGCAGCGGCCGGGCCCGAACCGGGCCGGCCCGTTCGGCCTGCTCCAGTCGCTCATGGACGGTCTCAAGCTGCCGCTGAAGGAGGACATCGTCCCGCGGGGCGTGGACAAGGTGCTGTTCTGGCTGGCGCCCGCGATCGCGGTGATCCCGGCGTTCATCAGCTTCGCCATCATCCCGTTCGGGCCCGAGGTCTCGATCTTCGGCGTGCGGACCCCGCTGCAGCTCGCGGACCTGCCCGTCGGCGTCCTGCTGGTGCTCGCCATGAGCTCGATAGGCGTGTACGGGATCGTGCTGGCGGGCTGGTCGTCGGGGTCGCCGTACTCCCTGCTCGGCGGGCTGCGCTCCTCGGCCCAGGTGATCAGCTACGAGATCGCGATGGCGCTGTCCTTCGTGGCGGTGTTCCTGTACGCGGGATCGCTGACCACCACGCAGATCGTCACCGCCCAGGCGCACGGCGCGTCATTCCACCTGTTCGGGGTCACCCTGCACGCCCCGTCCTGGTTCGCGGTGCTGCTGATCCCGTCGTTCCTCATCTACCTGATCACGATGGTCGGAGAGACCAACCGGCTGCCGTTCGACCTGCCCGAGGGCGAGGGCGAGCTGGTGGGCGGCTTCCACACCGAATACTCGTCGCTGAAGTTCGCGCTGTTCTACCTGGCCGAATACGTCAACGTGGCGACGGTCGCGGCGCTGGCCACCACCTTGTTCCTGGGCGGCTGGCGGGCACCGTGGCCGATAACGGTGTGGCCGGATGCGAACACCGGCTGGTGGCCGCTGCTGTGGTTCCTGGCCAAGGTGCTGATCCTGATGTTCTGCTTCGTCTGGCTGCGCGGGACGCTGCCCCGGATCCGGTACGACCAGCTGATGACGTTCGGGTGGAAGGTGCTCATCCCCGTCTCGCTGGCCTGGATCCTGATGGTCGCGACCGTCCGGGTGGCGCTCCAGCACCGGCACAGCACCCCCGTTTACGTCATCGCCGGCGCGATCGTCGCCGCCCTGCTGCTGCTGGCCTGGCGGGGCGATGTGGCCGCCGAGCGCCGCCGCGCCGAACGGGAGCGCGAGGCACCCGCGGCCGGCCGGCCACGCCGGGGGCACCGGGCCCGGGCGGGCTCGGCGAGCCTGCCGGGGCGGACGCCGGCTTCCCGGTGCCGCCGCTGGACCTGCCCCACTACCACGGGGTCGGCATCGTGGTTCCCACCGGCGGCCCGCGCCCCGGTGAGGGCGATACCGAGGCCGGCACCGTCAAGGAGGTCACCGGTGCCTGAGTTCCTGGGCCCCGTCAAGGGCTTCGGCGTCACCTTCCGGCAGATGTTCAGGAAGGTCGACACCGTCCAGTACCCGGAGGAGAAGAAGGCCACGGCGCCGCGGTTCCACGGCCGCCACCAGCTCAACCGATGGCCGGACGGGCTGGAGAAATGCATCGGCTGCGAGCTGTGCGCCTGGGCCTGCCCCGCCGACGCCATCTACGTGGAGGGCGCCGACAACGCGCCGGGCGAGCGCTACTCGCCGGGCGAGCGGTACGGCGCCGTCTACCAGATCAACTACCTGCGCTGCATCCTGTGCGGGCTGTGCGTGGAGGCCTGCCCGACCAGGGCGCTGACCATGACCAACGACTACGAGATCGCCGATGACAACCGGGAGAGCCTGATCTGGACCAAGGAGCAGCTGCTCGCGCCGCTGGAGGCGGGCATGGAGGTACCGCCGCACCCGATGCGGCTCGGCCGCTCCGAACGTGACTATTACCTGCTCGGCACCGGCGGGGTGGCGACGCCGGAGGCGGGCGTCGCGGAGGACACTCCCGAAGGCACGCTGAGCGAGCCCTCCTCCGGCGAGATGGCCGCCGCTGGCGAGGAGGAGCAGCCGGTGGCCAGCGACGCGGACACCTCCGAGGGCTGGGCGGGCCATCCGGGGCACACCCCCCGGGAGGGAGGCGACTGGACGCCGGAACCCGCCGCGGGCATCGTGGGTGCCCGCGAGGGCGAGGGCACGCCGGAGGAACCCGAGCCCGGCGACGATCTGCCCTACGGGTCCGGGGAGAAGCCGTGACCGCCCCGCTGGCGGTTGCCCCGGCGGTCCTGGCGGCCAGCACCGCGACGGCCACCACCACCTCGGTCGTGTTCTGGGTGCTCGCCATCGTCTCGGTGGCGGCCGCAATCGGGATGATCCTGTCCCCGCGGGCGGTGCACTGCGCGGTGCTGCTCGCCGTGGTGATGCTCTCGCTGGCCGTCCTGTACCTGACGGCCGGCGCGCCGTTCCTGGCCGCGGTGCAGATCATCGTCTACACCGGTGCGGTGCTGATGCTCTTCCTGTTCGTGATCATGATCGTCGGGGTGAGCTCGGCCGACTCCCTGCGCGAGACCATCCGCGGCCAGCGGATGTGGGCCGGCCTGGCCGCCATCGCGCTGCTGGTGCTGCTGGTGCTGGTCGTCGGGCATGCGGTGATCGGGCCGGCCGCCCCCGCCTTTCCCAGCTACGGGGCGGGCAACGTGAGCAGCATCGCGAGGCTGATCTTCACCCGGTACTTCTTCCCGTTCGAAGTCACCAGCGCGCTGCTCATCACCGCGGCGCTGGGCGCCATGATCCTCGCGCACCGGGAGCGGACCAGCCCCAAGCAGACCCAGCGCGATCTGTCCCGGCTGCGGGTGGCGGGCGCGCACCCGACGCCGCTGCCGGGGCCGGGGACCTACGCCCGCCACAACGCGGTGGACTTCCCGGCGCTGCTGCCTGACGGCAGCCCGTCGGCGCTGTCGGTCAGCCCGGTCCTCTCCGGGCGGCCCGGCGCCCGGGAGGCGGTGGGCGAGGCGCTCCGGGAGGCGTCCGGCGCGCTCCCGTCCGGCCCGGCAGGACCGGACCAGTCTGAAAGTGAACCGGCGTACCCGGCCGGAGAGGACACGAACGGGAACGGCCAGGAAGGGGCGCGGTCATGAGCCCGGGGAGCTACGTGGCGCTCGCCGTGATCCTGTTCGTGATCGGTGCGGTGGGGGTCCTGATCCGCCGCAACGCGATGGTCATCTTCATGTGCATCGAGCTCATGCTGAACGCGGTCAACCTGGCGTTCGTCGCCTTCGCGCGCCAGCACGGCCAGGTGGACGGGCAGGTCGTCGCCTTCTTCGTGATGGTGGTCGCGGCCGCGGAAGTGGTCGTGGGGCTGGCGATCCTGATGGCGATCTTCCGTGCCCGCCGGTCCGCGTCGGTGGACGACGCGAACCTGCTCAAGTATTGACATGCCCGAGCCAGGTGCCCGGGTGGTCGTCCTCCCGGGGACCGGGGCCAACATAGAGGGGTTGGGGTGACAGGCACTCTTACGGCCGTGGCTGCGCGGGCGGCCGCGGTACCCACCGAGGTCCCCCTGGCCGCGGCCGGGGTGCAGCGCGCCGCGTGGCTGCTGCTCGTATTCCCGCTGGCCGGCGCGGTCGTGCTGCTGGTGGGCGGGCGGCGCACGAACCGGTGGGGTCACGTGGTCGGCGTCCTCATGCCGCTCGCCGCCTTCGTCTACGGCGTGATCGCCTTCGTCGCGATGCTCGGCTACCCGGCCGACCAGCGCAGCAGGGAACTCACCCTGTTCACCTGGATCCACGTGGCCCGCTTCGACGTGCCCGTCGGCCTGCGGCTCGACCAGCTGTCCATCTGCTTCGTCCTGCTGATCACCGGGGTTGGCTCGCTGATCCACATCTTCGCGGTCGGCTACATGTCGCACGACCCGGAGCGGCGCCGCTTCTTCGGCTACATGAACCTGTTCGTGGCCTCGATGCTGCTGCTGGTGCTGGCCGACAACTACCTGCTCCTCTACGTCGGGTGGGAGGGCGTCGGCCTGACCTCCTACCTGCTCATCGGCTTCTGGCAGTACAAGCCCGAGGCCGCGACCGCGGCCAAGAAGGCGTTCGTCGCGAACCGGGTCGGCGACCTCGGGATGTCGATCGCGATCATGCTGATGTTTGCGGCCTTCGGCTCAGTGACGTTCACCGGCGTCTTCGGGCAGGTCGGCAAGGCGGGCCCGGGCGTGACCACCGCGCTCGGGCTGCTGCTGCTGCTCGGGGCGTGCGGCAAGTCGGCTCAGCTGCCGCTGCAGTCCTGGCTGCTGGACGCGATGGAGGGCCCGACACCCGTCTCGGCGCTGATCCACGCCGCGACCATGGTCACCGCCGGGGTCTACCTGATCGTCCGGTCCGGCCCGATCTTCGACCTCTCGCCGAACGCCAGGCTCGTGGTCACCATCGTGGGCGCGGCCACGCTGCTGTTCGGCGCGATCATCAGCTGCGCCAAGGACGACATCAAGAAGGCGCTGGCCGGGTCGACGATGAGCCAGATCGGCTACATGGTGCTGGCGGCCGGGCTCGGGCCCCGGGGGTACGCGTTCGCGATCGGGCTGCTGCTCGCGCACGGCTTCTTCAAGGCCGGCCTGTTCCTCGGCGCCGGGCTCGATCAAGCACGAGATGAACGAAGAGGTGGACATGCGCCGGTTCGGCGGCCTGCGCACGGTCATGCCCATCACCTTCGCCACGTTCGGGATCGGCTATCTGGCGATCATCGGCATCCCCCCGTTCTCCGGCTTCTTCGCCAAGGACACGGTCATCGACGCCGCGTTCGGGACGGGCGGCACCTCGGGGTGGATCCTCGGCCTGGCCGCGCTGCTCGGGGCCGGCATCACCGCGTTCTACATGACCCGGGTGATGTTCATGACCTTCGCCGGGGAACGCCGGTGGGACGAGGGCGTCCATCCGCACGAGGTGCCGCCGATCATGACCTCGCCGATGATCCTGCTCGCGATCGGCTCCCTGGGCTTCGGAGCCTACGAGACGCTGGGTGACCGGCTCGCCGACTTCCTTGGCCCGGTGATCGGCTACGTGCCGGCCGAGCCGGCCCTGTTCACCCCGGCCGGGATCGTGGCGCTGGTGCTGATAGCCGCCGCGATCGTCCTCGCGTGGGCGATGTACGGCCGGCGGCCGGTGCCCGCCACCGCCCCGCACGGGGGGCCGCTCACCGTGGCCGCCCGCAAGGAGCTGTACGGCAATACGGTCAACGAGTCGCTGCTGATGCGGCCCGGCCAGTGGCTGACCAGGCTGTCGGTGTACTTCGACAACCGGGGTGTGGACGGGCTGGTCAATACGATCGCCGCGACGGTCGGCGGCACATCGGGACGGGTCCGGCGGGTGCAGACCGGGTTCGTCCGGTCGTATGCCCTGTCCATGTTCGTGGGCGCGGTGCTGCTGGTCGGCGCCCTCCTGCTGGTGCGGATCTAGGGGAGGCGGCAAACGTTATGAGCACGTTTCCCTGGCTGACAGTCACCATCGCGATCCCGGCCGTCGGAGCCCTGGTGCTCGCGGTCATGCCCGGCGCCTCCGCCGGGGCCAGCGAGGCCGGCCAGCGCGCCCGCGGCCAGCTCGCCAAGGTGATCGCGCTGCTGTTCTCGCTGCTGACGCTGGCGGTGACGATCGCCATGATCGTCAGCTTCAAGCCGGGCGGCCCGGCCTTCCAGTTCACCCAGACCTACCAGTGGATCCCGCAGTTCGGCATCCACTACGCGGTCGGGGTGGACGGCATCGGGCTGGTCCTCATCGGCATGACCGCCGTGCTGATGCCGGTGGTGGTGCTGGCGTCGTGGAACGACGCCGACCCCCGCCCGGCCGCGGCCGGGCCGTCGGCCAACGGGACGGCGCCCGCCGGGGGCGTCCCGCCCAGGTACAGCGTCAAGACCTATTTCGCCTGGATGCTGCTGCTCGAGGCGATGGTGGTCGGGCTCTTCGCGGCCACCGACATCTTCCTGTTTTACGTGCTGTTCGAGGCCATGCTGATCCCGATGTACTTCATGATCGGCGAGCTACGGGGTCGGGCAGCGCCAGTACGCGGCGGTGAAGTTCCTGCTCTACAGCCTGCTCGGCGGGCTGCTGATGCTGGCCGCGGTCATCGCCCTGTACGTCTACTCCGCGCGCGGCGGGCACCCGGGCACGTTCCTGTTCAGCCAGCTCATCCACGTGACGTTCAGCCCGGAAGCGCAGAAGTGGCTCTTCCTCGGCTTCTTCATCGCGTTCGCGATCAAGGCGCCGCTGTGGCCGTTCCACACCTGGCTCCCGGACGCGGCCACGTCCGCCCAGCCGGGCGCGGCGGTGCTGCTGGTGGGCGTGCTCGACAAGGTCGGCACGTTCGGCATGATCCGGTACTGCCTCCAGCTGTTCCCGGCCGCCGCCCACTACTACACGCCGCTCGTCATCGTGCTGGCGCTGGTCGGCGTCCTGTACGGGGCGATAGTGGCGATCGGCCAGCGGGACATCAAGCGGCTGATCGCCTACACCTCGGTCTCCCACTTCGGCCTGATCGCGCTGGGCATCTTCGTGTTCACCAGCCAGGGGCAGTCGGGCGCGACGCTCTACATGGTGAACCACGGGTTCTCCACCGGCGCGCTGTTCCTGATCGCCGGGTTCATGATCGTCCGGCGGCGGTCGCACATGATCAGCGACTACGGCGGGGTCCAGTCGGTCGCGCCGGTGCTCGCCGGGCTGTTCCTGATCTCCGGCCTCGCCGCTCTGTCGCTGCCGGGCCTGTCCACCTTCGTCAGCGAGTTCCTGGTCCTGGTCGGCACGTTCACCAAGTACAAGGCCGCCGCGGTGGCGGCGACGATCGCCACCGTCCTGGCCGCCATCTACATCCTGTGGATGTACCAGCGCACCATGACCGGGCCGGTGCGGGAGCAGACCAGGAACATGCCCGACCTCAAGGCCAGGGAGCTGTGGGCGGTCGGGCCGCTGATCGCGCTGATCATCTTCTTCGGGTTCTACCCGCAGCCGCTGCTGAACATCATCAACCCAGCCGTGCACCGCACCCTGGTGCAGATGCACTCGACCGACCCGGTGCCGCCCCATCCCGCCCGGGTGGTCGCCGGAGTCGGCAAGGGCGCCAGCGGCGCGAAGGCCGCGCACGGCACGCAGACCGCGAGCGGCACGCTGAGCAAGAAGGAGCTGGCCCCGTGACGGCGATCTCTGGCGGGCTCACCGCCGCCGCAACCGGAGTTACCGCCGCGGCGAACACCATCACGCCGCCGCACATCGAGTACGGGCAGCTGCTGCCGATGCTGCTGGTCTTCGGGGTGGCCGTGGCCGGGACGCTGGTCGAGGCGTTCGTGCCCCGGCGGCGGCGCCGCGAGATCCACATCGCGCTCGCGCTCGGCGGGCTGGCGGCGGCGTTCGTGATCACGATCGTGATCGCCGCCACGTCCAACCTGTTCGCCCACGGCAGCCCGGGCCACGTCGCGGCCGAGGGCGCGGTGGGGGTGGACGGGCCGACCCTGTTCATCTGGGGCACGATCCTGGTCCTCGCGTTCGTCAGCGTGATGCTCATCGCCGAGTCCTCGCACGACGTCAGCCCGTTCGTCGCCCAGGCGGCCGCGGTGCCCGGCAGCGCCGAGGAGCGCGAGGGCCTGCTGGCCGGCATCAGCCACACCGAGGTCTACCCGCTCACCCTGTTCGCGGTCGGCGGCATGCTGCTGTTCCCCGCCTCCAACGACCTGCTCACCATGTTCGTCGCGCTGGAGGTCCTGTCCCTTCCGCTGTACCTGCTGTGCGGGCTCGCGCGGCGCCGCCGCCTGCTCTCGCAGGAGGCGGCCGTTAAGTACTTCCTGCTCGGCGCGTTCTCATCCGCGTTCTTCCTGTTCGGCGTGGCCATGCTGTACGGGTACTCGGGCTCGGTGAGCCTGGCGGCGATCGCGGCGGCGGCCTCCTCGAACGTCACCAGCTCGACGCTGCTGTACGCGGGGATCGGCCTGCTCGGCATCGGCCTGCTGTTCAAGATCGGCGCCGTGCCGTTCCAGAGCTGGAAGCCGGACGTCTATCAGGGCGCGCCCACCCCGGTGACGGCGCTGATGGCCTCGTGCACCGTGGTCTCCGCGTTCGGCGCCCTGCTGCGCGTCTTCTACGTCGCGTTCGGCCAGCTCACCTGGGACTGGCGCCCGGCCATGTGGGTGGTGGCCATCCTGACCATGCTGGTCGGCGCGATCATCGCCATCACCCAGACCGACGTCAAGCGGCTCCTGGCCTACTCGTCGATCGCCCACGGCGGGTTCGTGCTCACCGGCGTGGTCGCCGCGACGGTGGCGGGCCTGTCCAGCAGCCTGTTCTATCTCGCCGTCTACGGGTTCACCACCGTCGGGGCGTTCGCGGTGGTGACCCTGGTGCGGGACCCGGCCGGCGAGGCCAACCACCTGTCCAAGTGGGCCGGGCTGGGCAGGCGGTCGCCGCTGGTGGCCGGCATGTTCGCCTTCTTCCTGCTCGCCTTCGCGGGCATCCCGCTGACCAGCGGCTTCATCGGCAAGTTCGCCGTGTTCCAGGCGGCCATCGCCGGGGGCGCGCTGCCGCTGGTCATCGTCGGCGTGCTGGCCAGCGCGATCGCCGCGTTCTTCTATGTCCGGGTGATCGTGCTGATGTTCTTCAGCGAGCCCGCCGCCGACGGGCCGGACGTGCTCAGGCCGGGCGTGTTCACCGGCGTCGCGGTGACCTTCGGGGTGGTGACCACGCTGGTCTTCGGCATCGTGCCGCAGCCGCTGCTCAGCCTCGCGAACCAGGCGGCCTCGCACCTGTTCGTCCGCTGAGCAGGGCTGAAGATCTATGGAACCCGGCTCAGAGGCCCCGGCCATAGGACTGCTGGGGCTCGCGGGTCCCCGCATCCCGCCTGGCGGCGTTGTCGTCGTCGCCGATAGCTCCACTATCAGCTCCTCCTCCGCCTTGCCATCAGGGCGCGGATGACCCGCTCCCTGATCCAGCGCCCCATGGCCGGGGCCTCTTAAGGGCACCTGAGGGTTGGTGGCCGGGCGGGCTCATGACACCCTGGTGACACTGTGCGCCTGAGGACTGGGAGCCGGAGTGGTCACTGCTGTCCCCCTGGAACTGACCAACAGCACGCTGGAGGCCGAGGTAAGCAAGGGCCTGATCAGGGTCGAAGAGGGCCTGCGGGAAGCGGCGCGGGCGGAGGAGCCCCTGCTCGCCGAGGCGTCCCGGCATCTCATCGACGCTGGCGGCAAGCGCTTCCGGGCCACCCTGGTGCTGCTGGCGGCCCAATTCGGCAACCCCGCCGACGAGCGGATCGTGCCCGCCGCGGTGGCCATCGAGCTGACCCACCTCGCCACCCTCTACCACGACGACGTGATGGACGAGGCGACGGTCCGGCGTGGCCACGAGAGCGCCAATTCCCGGTGGAGCAACATGATCGCCATCCTCACCGGTGACTTCCTGTTCGCCCGTGCGTCCCGGATCCTGGCCGACCTCGGCGACGAGGCCATCCGCATCCAGGCCGACACCTTTTCGCAGCTGGTCAGCGGGCAGATCGCCGAGACGATCGGGCCGGAGGACGGCGCCGACCCGCTGGAGCACTACCTGCGGGTGATACGGGACAAGACGGCCTCGCTGATCGCCACGGCCGGCCGGTTCGGGGCGATGTTCTCGGACGCACCGGCCGAGGTGGTACGGCGGATCACGCCCGCCTGCCACGCCCTCGGGGTGGCGTTCCAGCTGTCCGATGACATCCTCGACGTCGCCAGCGAGTCCGAGCAGTCGGGCAAGACCCCCGGCACCGACCTGCGGGAAGGCGTGCGGACGCTGCCGGTGCTGCACGCGCTGCGCGCGCCCACCGAGACGGACGGCCGGCTGACCGAGCTGCTCGGCTCGGCCGACCTGACCGACCCCCGCCTGCACGCCGAGGCGCTCTCCCTGCTGCGGGCCCACCCGGCGATGGAAGCGGCGCGTACAGATCTGCGGCACTGGGCGGGGGTGGCCAGGGCCGAGATCGCCGGTCTGCCCGATGCCCCCGCCCGCACCGCGTTCGAGGCCCTCTGCGATTACGTAATCCGCCGCACAGGCTGAGTTCCAACCCGCCAGAATCACCCCCATGGCGACGCCCCACCCCGATCGTCAGGGCCCGCCCAGATTTTGTCGCCAATATTGGTAACAAGCTGTGCGTTTGCTGTTATGTTCATCCCGGCTGCTTCGCTACTTGTTATGGCATCTTGTCCCCGCTGTTACCTGCTCGAATGTCTCCTGGGATGCAGTTGACACCCGAAGTTCCAGCGTGATTGGGTTTCTGTATTGCGAATCTTGTACGCTATGCGAACAAATATGGTGATTATGAGTAACACTGTAGTCACGAAGCATGAGCCGGGGCCGGGCGCGGCCCTGGCTTCGCCGCGTTAGCCCGGGCGCTGGCGCCGAGGAGAGGGAATGGGAACGTCAGGAGGCGAGAGGGGTGGCCGCCGAGCATCTGCAGGTCACCAGGCGCTCCCTGGTGCAGGGACTGGCTTCGGCTCGGTTGCCGCCGTACGGTCCCCGCCACTGCAACACGACCTCACAAGGAGATCGATGAGATATGAGTGACCAGACGGTGGATTCTGGGAGCACCGGCCCGGACGGCGGCTTCAACCGGCGCGCCCTGCTCCGTGCGGTCGGCGCTGGCGCAGCCGTTGTGGGGGGCGGCGGGCTGCTCCAGGCGTGCAGTTCCGGCATCAAGGGCGCTGGCGGGGGCGGCAGCAGCAAGTAACATCACGATTGGCTGGATTCACCCGCTGACCGGGCCCCTGGCCGGGTTCGGCGCGCCGGACAACTGGGTGATCTCCAAGATCAAGCAGACCACCCCGTATAAGAACGGGTTCAAGATCGGCGGCAAGACCTACTCCGTCACGATCAAGTCCTACGACTCGCAGTCCAGCCCCACCCGGGCCGGGGACCTGGCCAGGACGGCCATCCTGAACGACGGGGTGGATCTGCTGCTGGCGTCGTCCACGCCGGAGACCGTCAACGCGGTGTCGAGCCAGGCCGAGTCGCTCGGCACGCCGCTGATCTGCTCGAACATCCCGTGGGAGTCGTGGTACATCAACCTGTTCCCGGGGGCAACCCGCAGAAGCCGACGGAGAAGGCGAAGTACGTGGTGATGTACTTCCTGGGCGCCGAGCACCTGGTCAAGTGCTTCATCCCGATGTGGGACCGGATCCACGCCCAGCTGCACACCAACAAGGTTGTCGCCGCCGCGTTCCCCAACGACTCCGACGGCAACGCGTTCCGCGCGGTGTTCCCGCCGATCGCCCAGGCGGCGGGCTACAAGATGGTGCTGTCGGCGGCCTACCCCGACGGGACCACGGACTACTCCTCGATGATCTCCCAGTTCAAGTCGGCCAAGGCCGACTTCTTCACCAACGTCCCGCTGCCGCCCGACTTCGCCACCATGTGGAAGCAGTCGGCGCAGCAGGGCTTCAAGCCGAAGCTGGCGACCGTGGCCAAGGTGCTGCTGTTCCCGCCCGACGCGTACGCGCTCGGGAAGCTGTCGTACAACGTCGCCACCGACGCCTGGTGGGCGCCGTCGCTGCCGTGGAAGTCCTCGTTCACCGGGGAGACCTGCCAGCAGCTGGCCAACGAGTTCGAGACAGCCACCAACGGGCAGTGGAACTCCAACATCAGCAACTACAGCCTGTTCGAGGCCGCTCACGCGGCCCTGACGTCGGTGAGCGACCCGCACGACAAGGCCGAGGTTGCCGACGCCATCCACAAGGTGAACCTCCCGCAGGCGGTGGCCGGGCCGCTGAACTTCGCCTCCGGCGGTCCCGCGCCGGGCGTGGCAATCACCCCGCCGGTCGGCATCCAGTGGCAGAAGGGCACGAAGTTCCCGGTCGAGGCCCAGGTCGTGGACAACACCCTGCAGCCGCAGGCGAAGATCACCGCCGACCTCAAGCCGACCAACACGTGACCGGATGACCAGCGCCCTCCTCGAGCTCGACCAGGTGACGAAACGGTTCGGCCGGGTCGTCATCGCGGAGGACCTGTCGTTCGCCGTCGGCCCCGGGGAGGTGGTCGGGATCGTGGGGCCGAACGGCGCTGGCAAGACCAGCCTGTTCGGCCTCATCTCCGGCGACCTGGCCCCCGGGGCCGGCGAGGTCAGCTTCGCCGGGCGCGCGGTGACTAAGCTGGATGCGGCGGCGCGGTGCAGGCTGGGCATCGGCCGCACGTACCAGGTGCCGCGGCCGTTCGGGGATATGACCGTGTTCGAGAACCTGCTCGTCGCCGCGCAGCAGGGCGGCGGGCTGCGGCGGCGGGCCAGCTACGCGGCAGCGGTCGGGGCGCTGGACCGCTGCGGCATGACCGGCCAGGCGAACCTGCCCGCCGAGCGGCTTGGCCTGCTGCAGCGCAAGCGGCTGGAACTCGCCCGGGCCCTCGCCACGCAGCCCACGCTGCTGCTGCTGGACGAGGTGGCGGGCGGCCTCACCGACCCCGAGGTGGCCCAGCTGGTCGAGATCGTCCGCGGCGTGAACGCCGAGGGCACCGCGGTGATCTGGATCGAGCACGTGGTGCGCGCGCTCACCGCCGTGGTGGGCCGGCTGATCTGCCTGGCCGGCGGCAAGTTCGTCGGCGACGGTGAGCCCGCCACGGTGCTGGCCGACCCCGCGGTCCGGGAGGTCTTCCTCGGTACCGAGGTCACCGCGGCGCTGGCGGGAGGGTCGCTGGCGGCACCGCCGTCCGCGCCCGGGGATGGGACGGCCGACGGGGAACGTGATACGCCGTGACCGTGTCGAGGGACGGCGCGCGGGCGGCGGGCGGCGCACCGCTGCTGGAGGTCAGCGACCTGGTCGTGCACCACGGGCAGCTCCGGGCACTTGACGCGATCTCGCTGCAGGTGCTCCCCGGCGAGGTGTACGCGATCATCGGCGCGAACGGCGCGGGCAAGTCGACGCTGCTGCGCACGATCGCCGGCCTGCACCACCCGACGACCGGCTCGATCCAGTTCGATGGCAAGGACGTGACCGGGCTGCGGCCCGAACGCCGGGCCATGCAGGGGATCGTCATGGTGCCCGAAGGCAGGCGGCTGTTCGGGTCGCTGTCCGTCCAGGAAAACCTGCAGGTCGGCGCCACGTATGCGCGGAAGGGCCCGTGGACGATCGAGCGGGTGTATGAGATGTTCGGCTGGATGCAAGAGCGCCGCAACCAGCTCACCGCCCAGCTTTCCGGCGGTGAGCAGCAGACGGTCGCCATCGGCCGGGCACTGGTCGCCAACCCCCGCGTGCTGCTGCTCGACGAGCTGTCGCTCGGCCTGGCGCCCGTGGTCGTCCAGCGCATCTACGGCATGCTGCCCCAGATCCTGGAGACCGGCCTCACCGTGCTGCTCGTCGAGCAGGACGTGAGCCAGGCCCTGCGGGTGGCGTCACGCATCCACTGCCTGCTGGAGGGCCGGACCACCCTGGAAGGCAGGCCCGCCGACGTCACCGCGGACCAGGTCGAGGCGGCCTACTTCGGCCTGGCGGGCGCTGCCCCGGCTGCCGGCCCGGCGAAGGGAGTGAACCGTAGTGGCCTGGGTCAACGCCATCATCCAGGGGGTGCTGGTCGGCGGGCTGTACGCGCTGTTCGCCTGCGGGCTGTCGCTCATGTTCGGGGTGATGAAGGTCGTGAACCTCGCGCACGGCGACCTCGCGGTGGTCGCGGGCTACCTCGCGATCGGCGTCATCACCGTCACCCACGTTCCCGTGCTCTGGTCCTTCGTCATCGTGGTGCCGCTGATGGCGGTGCTCGGCTATGTGCTGCAGCGCACGATCCTCCAGGGCGCGCTCGACCGCAGTGTGCTCACCACGCTGATGGTCACCTTCGGCCTGTCGGTGGTGATCGAGAACGGCCTGCTGCAGTTCTTCACCGCCAACAGCCGGGCCATCGGCACCGGGCTGGCCCTGGTGACCGGCTCCTTCACGATCGGCTCACAGATCCAGATCGGCTACCTGCCCTTGGTCATCTTCGTGGTCGCCGTGGTGGTGCTGCTCGGGCTGCAGTACTTCCTCTCCAGATCGAAGTACGGCCGCCTGATCCGTGCCGTGGCCGACGACAAGGAGGCGGCGCAACTGGCCGGGGCCGACTACCGGCACGTGTTCGGCATCGCGGCGGCGATCGCGTTCGGCACCGTGGCGCTGGCCGGCATCGCCTACGGCATGTACTCCCAGCTCTCCCCGACCACCGGCACCGACACGATCCTGCTCTTCGCGTTCGCGGCGGTGGTGATCGGCGGGCTCGGCTCCCTGTGGGGCACCCTGCTCGGCGGGGTGGTGCTCGGCGTGGCCCAGCAGATCGGCGCCCAGATCAGCTTCTCCGACGAGGTTCTCGCCGGGTTCATCGTGTTCCTCGCCGTGCTCGTGCTGCGCCCGCAGGGCCTGATCTCCCGAGGGGCGCAGTCGTGAGCCTGGCTACGGAAACCACCACCCGGCCGGCCGGGCGATTCCGGGTCACGCGGGGGCGCAGAAACGTGGCCTGGACCGGGCTGGCCGCGCTGATCGTCGTCGTGGTGCTCGCGCTGTTCCCCTACATCGTGTACTCGGGCACCACCGCCGTCCTGGTGCAGGCGTTCATCGTGCTCACGCTGGCGAGTATGTGGAACCTGCTGGCGGGGTACGCGGGCCTGGTGTCGGTCGGGCAGCAGGCGTTCGTAGGGCTCGGCGCGTACTTCGTGCTGATCCTCGCCATCAACGGCATCTCGCCGTTCGCCGCGCTGCCCGTCGCCGTGATCGGCAGCGGCGTCGCGGCGATGCCCCTGTGGTGGCTGGTCTCCCGGCTGCGCAGCGGGTACTTCGCGATCGCCACCTGGGTGCTGGCCGCGACCGTCATGCTCATCATCGAGAAGTTCTCCTCGATCGGCGGTGGGACCGGCATGCCGCTGCCGGGCTTCGCCGGGATGGACCCGGCGCTGCTCACCGCGTATACCTACTGGGCCGGGCTGGCCGTCACGGTGGCGGCGCTGGCCACCGTCTACCTGCTGCTTCGCGGCAGGCTCGGCCTGGTGCTCACCGCCGTGCGCGACGACGAGGTGGCCGCGCGCAGTTCCGGGGCGCGGGTGGGCCTGGCCAGGATGCTGGTGTTCGTGGTGGCGGGTGCCGGCTGCGGGGCCGGGGGCGCGGTGCTGGCGATAAGCCAGCTCCAGGTGCAGCCGAGCGCGGTGTTCAGCGTGCAGTGGACCGCGGTGATGGCGTTCGCGACCATCATCGGCGGGCTGGGGACGATCGAGGGACCGATCGTCGGCACCGCGGTGTACATGGTGCTGCAGCAGACGCTGGCCTCGTACAACGCGTGGTACCTGATCATCCTGGGCCTGGTCGCGATCTTCGTGGCCCTGTTCGCGCGCCGCGGGCTCTGGGGCCTGGTGGACGACCGCATCAACGTGCGGCTGTTCCCGGTCGGCTATTGGCTCCGGGTGGACGAGGAACGCCCGCGCAGGCTGCTCACCCTGCCGCGGCGCGGCTGAGACCGCGGCCGCACCGCGGCGGACGGCAAGGCCCGGTCAGAGCCGCAGGCCGCGGGCTTCGCAGTGCCGCGGTTCGGCCGCGAGCGTCGCGCTGCACGAGGTAAGCTACGCCCGGATGTGCGGGCCACTGGGCTTCCCAAGCGGCCCGGGCGTGTCTCATCCCCACGGTCGGCGTGCAGTGGAAGGTGAGCACCGGCAAGTACCCGCCTGCGATGAAGGCTTGTCGGCAACTCGCTGAACAAGAACGTCCCGATCGAGGCCAAACTTAAGTCGGTCAACCCGTGATGCACGGTGGCCCTGCCGCCTGAACTGGGGCCACAGCACCGGAAGTCCCCGGCAGCCGCTGATCCCAAGGAAAAGTCACGGACATATGGCGTTAGTGCGAAGGAGCCGAAACGAGCCCCGCATCCGTGATGCACTGTGACCGTGCTGCCCGGGCTGGAGCACGCCAGCGCGAGGTTCGGCAGTGTGATGGTGGCCGATGGGCCGTCACTGGCCCCGCGGCGCTAGGTACGAAGGAGTAGAAATGAGCCCTGACGAAGCGGCCGTCCAGCCGTCGCAGGAGCGGAGCATTGCGCGGCGGTCTGTGCTGCGTGGCCTGGGCGCGGGTGCGGTCGCCATCGGCGCAGGCGGCATCCTGGCCGCGTGCAGTTCAGGCACGAAGGGGTCGACGGCCGCTTCCTCGACGAGCACGATCACCCTTGGCTATATCGCCCCGTTCACCGGCTCGCTGGCGGGATTTGCGTCGGCGGACAGGTTCGTCATCGACACCATCCGGAACACCCCGGCCTACGCCAAGGGCTTCAAGGCCGGCGGCAAGACCTACAAGGTCAACATCATCGCCACCGACAGCCAGTCCGACCCCAGCCGCGCCTCGGAAGTCGCCCGCCGGCTCATTCTCAACAACAACGTGGACATGCTGCTGACCTCGTCCACCCCCGAGACCGTCAACCCGGTCGCGGTGGTGGCCCAGACTGAGGGTGTGCCCTGCGCGGCCACCAACGACCCCTGGGAGTCCTGGTACGGCGGCCTGGGCGGCGACCCGGCCAAGCCAACTACGGTGTTCCAGTACTGCACCTTGTTCTTCTTCGGACTGACGGACCTCAATAACTGTTTCGTGCCGATGTGGAACAGGATCGGGGCCACCCCCAAGAACGTGGCCCTCCAGTACCCGAACGACGCCGACGGCAACTCGTTCCGCGCGGCCCTGCCGGCCCTCATGCAAGCGGATGGCTTCACGCCGATCGATGGTGGTGCCTACAGCGACGGGACCACCGACTTCACCGCGATGATCACCAAGTTCAAGGACACCCACTGCCAGTACCTCAGCAATTGCCCGCTGCCGCCGGATTTCAACCGTTTCTGGCGGCAGGCGAACCGGCAGGGCTGGAAGCCGAGGCTGGCGACGGTGGCCAAGGTGCTGCTGTTCCCGGCCGACCTGGTCGCGCTCGGGCCGCTGGTCAACAACGTCGCCACCGACTCCTGGTGGGGCCCGTACCTGGGGACCAGGTCGTCGCTGGACCCCACGCTGACATCGGGGAAGCTCTCGGATAACTTCACGGCGCAGACCGGCCAGCAGTGGGTCCAGTCGATCGGGGGGACCTACAGCCTGTTCGAGGTGGCGCACCAGGCGTTCAGCAGGGTCAGCGACCCGCACGACAGGCAGGAGGTCGCGAACGCGCTGCACGCCGTGCACTACACCGGCATGTCCGGCCCCATCAACTTCTCCGGCGGCCCGGCGCCGGGCGTCTCCATCACCCCCCTGCTCGGCGTGCAGTGGAAGGCGACTTCGGGCCCGTTCCCCTTCGAGATGAAGGTCGTCGACAACACGCTGATCCCGCACGTGAAGACCAACGCCACGCTTGAACCGACAAACCCCGTTTGAGGCGGTGCTGGCCGCCTATCTCGCCCCCTCGGGGGTATCGCGGTGATCAGCATCCCCGCCCCGTACTCGTGGGTCCTGGTGGTGCCGATCGTCGCGGTCGCCGGCTACTTCAAGAACATCCGCATCTTCCCTGTCGGGTACTGGCTGTGGCCAGCGGGGAGGGCCGGCGCAGGCGGTCTGGTCCCGGCCGCCGCAACCGGTTAACCCGCGGCCGCCACGCCGCCGGCTGACCGGTCCGACCGGCCGCGGGACCGGTGCGGGCGGGCCGGGAACAGAGCCGCGCCCCGCTGCGCTTACCCTCGTGGTAATACACGAGGAGGACAACAGTGAGCCTGTTCGGCTTTCACAAGAGCGCGATGGTGACCAGGGAAGAGGCGCTGCCCGGGCGTTCCGACCCGATGCCGGTTCCCGCCCATCACGAGGTGCTTGGCGGCCCGCTCCGGCCTCCCTATCCGGCCGGGACCGAGGTGGCCGAGTTCGCGCTTGGCTGTTTCTGGGGTGCCGAGAAGATGTTCTGGCAGACGCCGGGGGTCGTGACCACGGCCGTCGGCTATGAGGGCGGGTTCACGCCCAACCCGACCTACGAGGAAGTCTGCAGCGTACGGACCGGCCACGCCGAGTCCGTACGGGTGGTGTTCGACCCCGCCAAGGTCACCTACAGCGAACTGCTCAAGGTGTTCTGGGAGTCGCATAACCCGACCCAGGCCATGCGCCAGGGAAACGACATCGGCTCGCAGTATCGTTCGGTAATCTTCTACACCTCGCCCGCCCAGAAGGCGGCGGCGGAGGAATCCCGCGCGGCTTATCAGAAGAAGCTGTCCGAGGCCGGATACGGGGAGATCACCACCGAGATCGTGCCGGCCGGTGAGTTCTACTTCGCCGAGGACTACCACCAGCAGTATCTGTCGGACTCCAAGAACCCGCACGGGTACTGCCCGGACCACGGGACGGGTGTCTCATGCCCGATTGGTGTGGTCCGCGCCGACGGCTGAGGCCGCGGAAGCTTTGTCAACATCTAGTGGCGGGCTGCAGATGCCAGGATGTGGCTCTGCGGCCCGCTACTTGGCGTCTGGGCTGACGTAGGACGGTGAAGACCAGTCCTTCGGTGCGGAGGATCGTCCTCCAGACCCGCGAGATCGGAGGATGAACAAGGCTCAGTGGCGCGACAGCTTCCGGCATGGCTTGCCCGGGTCCGGGCAGAAGGAAAAGCGATCGAAGGCAGACGCAGGTGCAGGAGGGCCGGTGAAGCGAAGGTACGCGATTCTCGAAGCACCGTCAGCGCTCGGGCACGTTCCTGAGCATCTCGGTGTGGAACGCGCGCCTGGTGTCCTGCTTGAAGCTGGCCTGGCCGACGGTCTCCACGCTCGCCGGGCGGGCTGCGTTCCGGCCAGCGGATATAGCAGCGTGCCGGATCCGGGAACCAAGGTGATGAACCCGCAGCCGCTGCGCGACTATTCGATCTCGCTGGCTGATGAGGTGGAACCGTTGCTTGGCAACGGGGAGTTCCCGGTCGTGCTGGGAGGCGATTGCTCGCTGCTGCTCGGGTCGATGCTGGCGCTCCGGCGGCGCGGACGGTACGGCGTGCTCTACGTCGACGGCGACGCCGACTTTTACCAGCCCGAGGTCAACCCGCTGCGCGGCGCGGCATCCGCGAGCGACCTCGCCTTCGCGACCGGGCGCGGCCCTGACATTGTGTGTGACCTGGAGGGACGGCGGCCGCTGGTGCGGGACGATGACGTGGTCGTGCTTGCCTGCCGCGATGCGGCCGACCGGGAACGCCGCGGCTGCCAGCCGCTGCCGCCCGGCATGCTGATCCTCGACCGCGATCACGTCCGGCAGGCAGGCGCCGACGATGCTGCGCGCCAGGCTGTGGCATTCCTGACGCGTCCCGGCGGCCCGGCTGACGGGTTCTGGATCCACCTGGACGCAGACGTCTTCGACGAAACCATCATGCAGTCCGTCGACGACCCGCGCCCAGATGGCCTCACCTGGGAAGACGGGATAGCGATCCTGCGCACCGCCATCACCTCGCCCCAGGCAGCCGGGCTTCAGATTGCGATCTACAACCCCGACATCGACAGGGACGGATCCAACGGCCGCGGGCTGGCAGCCGCAATCCGAAGCGTACTCGCCTGAAAGCCCCAAGGGCGCGTTCAACAATCACCTGAACCTGGGCACAGGGCCCACATGGCCACCGCCGACCAGCCTGGCTACCCGAGCCAGGTGGCGATCGCCAGAGAGAAGCTCACCTGGTCATACATCGTTCCGTTGTCGTCGATCCCACCGGGCAGCCGTCCGTGCTCGGTGAGCCCAGCGCGCGGTAGACGTCCTCGGCGTGCGTGTCTCCACGAGCGTCGATCTCCAGGATCCGGCAGCCCTGGCTCCTCGCCCAGGTGGCTGCGGCCATAGTCAGACGGCGCGCCAGGCCGTGTCCGCGGGCGCTGGGGTGGATGACGAAATCGGTGAGTCCGGCCCGGTGCCGCTTAAGGCGATGCGGATTCCGCGACACCTGGATGCAGCCGACAACCTCCATACCGTCGATCGCCACGAGCACGGCCATCTCCCCCCCGGCCGCTCTCCGCGGTGGCGCGTTCGATGCCGGCTGGGACTTGGTCCAGGGTGTTGCCGCTCAGGCAGTTCCGCTGAAGGGACTCGCAATCGGCGAGCCCGGCCTCCCGGATCGACACGAGGCTCTCCTCGAAGCGGCTGGGTGAGACGCCAGCGAACACCGCTGCCTACGCCGGGCGCGGGTACGTCGGCGTGGGCGCTGTCTTACGACCTGCCGACCTGTCTCCCTGACCACGGGTCTCCCGAGTCACATAGTTCCCTGTGGTAGGGGTTTACCTACCGCAGCAGTGGGCGTCGCCCCCGTGGCGTGGCCCGTGTCGTCTCCGCCACCATGGAGGGTGGCCGGCGGCCAGCCGACCGCGGCACGGCAGGAGCCCGGCATGGTGAAGTGGACGATCCTCATCGCGGCGTACACCGCGGGGTGCATCTGGCTCAGCATGCGCCAGATGGAGGCCTCCGGCACGGGGCCGAAGACCCCGCGGGGGCGTCTTCGGGAGATGGGCTGGGGCCTCGCCCTGCTGGCCCTGGCCGTCAGCCTGTTCGGGCTGAACGGGGTGAATCACTGGCCCACCCTGATCGCGATGCTGATCGCCGGGCTGGTGCTGGTTCTGCTGCCACGGCAGGCCGCGTGGCTGGTGGCGGTCATGCTGATCGCGCTCGGGATGTACGGCTTCCTGCTGGTCCGGGCCTACCAGCGCGGCGACTCCGTCCAGAAGCTGTACGGCGTGGTGCTGGCCGGTGCCGGCTCTTACCGGACCGAGTTCGTGCTGCCGCAGACCTATGTGTTCCTGGTCCTCGGCCTGTGGCTGCTCTGGCGGACGGTGGGCCGGCGCTCCCGCCTGGTCAAGCTGCTGTTCGGGCGCAAGCCATGGCGCCTGCTGCTCCTGCCGGTGGCCGCGGTGGCCATCGAGCTGGTCGGCCCGGACCACGGGTTCAGCCCCGGCTGGTGGAGCCTCCTGTGGAACCTGGCCGCGGCGGCGGCCGTGCTCCTCATTGTGTGGCGGTTCCCGGCCGGCGCGGCGGATCTGGCGGCGGCCGGCCTGATAGCCCTGGGGCTCTACGGGATCGCGGTCGCCTTCTCCTGGCCCTCTGCGCCGTTCGTCACGTATTACGAAACGCTGAGATTCGGAGCCGTGCTGGTCGGCAACCCGACCTGGGCCGCCGGGGCGGGTCTCGAGGGAGGCCTGATGCTGGCCTTCGGGCTCTGGCTGGTGCCGCGCACGGTCATTCCGCACGCACGAGTCCTGCTGCGGCGCGAACCCGACGCCGACCTGGCCGGGCGGGTGGAGCAGCTGACCCAGACCCGGGCCGTTGCGGTGGACAGCGCGGCGGCCGAGCTGCGGCGGGTGGAGCGGGACCTGCACGACGGCGCGCAGGCCCGGCTGGTCGCCCTGGGCATGAGCCTGCGGACCGCCGAGCACCTGATCCCGACCAGCCCACAGGCCGCGGTCGCGCTGGTGGCCGAGGCCAGGGAAGCCTCGTCGAGGGCTCTCACCGAGCTGCGCGACCTGGTCCGCGGCATCTACCCTCCGGTGCTGGCCGACCGCGGCCTGGGCGAGGCGGTCCGGGCGCTGGCCCTGGACACGCCGCTGCGCACCGAGACCGACATCGTCCTGCCCGGACGGCTCGACGCGCCGGTCGAGTCCGCTTGCTACTTCGCGGTCGCCGAGGCGCTCACCAACGCGGTCAAGCACTCCGGCGCCCGCCAGGTCGAGGTCCGGATCCGGCACGTCCGCGGCATGCTCCGGATCGAGGTCACCGACGACGGCTGCGGCGGCGCCGACCCGGCCCGGGGCAGCGGCCTGGCCGGGATCGAGCGGCGGCTGGGTACATTCGACGGCATCCTGGCCGTGAGCAGTCCGCCCGGCGGGCCGACCATGATCGTTATGGAGGTCCCGTGCGCGCTGTCCTCGCCGGGGACCTGTTCATCCTGAGGGACGGGCATCCGTGGAGGTCGGTCTGCTATGTCGCTCGGCCTGGCGCTCGCCGACTCAGGATCGTGCGGACCGCTGTGTGTAACGTTCTGAGCCACACTTGGGGCAGGTGCGGAACGCCTCGGCTTGCGCGCCGATGGCCATGCTCGACTCAACCTCGGCCCGGAGTTCAGCCCGGTCAGCCCCTGTTTGCCAGCCGTGTGACGTGACGCCGAAGCCAGATATCGACTTCACCCGCCGCCGGGCGAGCTGCTGTGGCACACACCAGGTCCAGCCGCAGTCGCGGCAGGTTCTTTCATACTCCCGGGCCCGCCACCGAAGGCGCATGATTTGATCCTCTGCGGGACTGGTCAGCTGAGATGCGTCGCCCTCCATCCTCCTCCGTCCTCCTGATAGCTGCCAGCGTCTGGCCGGGCAAGATCACCGTCAGGGGTTCTGCGCTTGCGGAGCAAGCGACGCGGAGGCCGCAGGCCGCAGCGCCCTAATGGTGATCTTGATCCGGCGACACGATGCCCGGCGCCAGGAGGACGGCCGGCCGCCTCGTGTAGGCCGCTTGCTGGGCATGATCCACTACTCTGTGATACTTTATAGTGGTACTCGGTAGTACGTAGTACCAGGAGAGCGAAGAGGCCCCGCGATGGACGACCTGACGGAGATGCTGAAGGGCACGCTTGAGGGCTGCGTGCTGGAAATCATCGGCAGCGATGAGACCTACGGGTACGCCATCACGCGCCGGCTGAACGAGCTCGGCTTCGACGGCGTCATCGAGGGGACGGTCTACACCATCTTGGTGCGGCTGGAGAAGAACGGGCTCGTCCAGGTGACGAAACGGCCATCCGGGATGGGTCCGCCGCGCAAGTTCTATGCGCTCAACGACGCAGGGCGCGAAGAACTCGCGACGTTCTGGGCGAAATGGGAGTACCTCTCATCACGAATCGACAAACTCAAGGAGGGCGGGAGATGAACTTCTGGGAGACCATTACAGGCAGCGACCTCACGAGGGAATGGAAGGCGTTCGAAGCCCGGGCCGAGGCATTGCCGGCCGACTACCGGGCGGCGTGGGAACAGATCAAGGCTCACCTCTTCCCCTACTCGGGCTTCACCGGTCGCAACCTGATGCCGATCCTCGACGGCGCCCTGGGGCTGCTCGAAGAGACAGCGGCGGATGGGCAGAGCATTCACGAGGTGCTGGGCGACGACATCGAGGGCTTCTGCGCGGCGCTGGCCGGCGGAGAAGGGGCCCGGAGCTATCGCGACCGGTGGCGCGAGCAGTTGAACAGGAACGTCGCAAGGAAATTGGCCAGCTAGGAGGCTGACGTGGGCATCCAAGGCATCATCGAGGGCAAGAAGCAGTGGCGGGCGCACATGGCGCGGGTCAAGGCGCTCCCGCCGGACTACCAGATCGTCTACAAGGAGATTCAGAGGTATCTCATCAAGGTCGGACCAATCGACTTGCCTGACGGGCGCCTGCTCTCAGAGATTGTCGATTTCTTCGAGGAGGGCGCCGCGACCGGCAAGGGAGTCCTGGAACTCATCGGCAACGACGTCGCTGCCTTCTGCGACGACCTGATCAAGGACTCGCGAACTCACGCGGACACCTATCAGGAGTCCATCAGCGGGGAACCCGGCACGACCGCGAAGTAACACCCGTCAACCCAAGGCACCAGTGGGCGGCAGCATTTATCACACACGCCCAGCCGCCACTGCCGATCGCGGGCACGATGAGCCTAGAAAACCGTCAAGACCCACCCGAACAATGAACGTTTTCATCCTGATCTGGGGATCTCAGGGCGTATGTCCTGATCAGGTACGGCGTGTCGCCTTGGCGCATAGTGAAGCCCCTGGTAGATGAAGCGATCGACCAAGATCCGCATCTGCCACCGAGGGGCTCCGATGCTTTTCTACCCTGCCGCGCTGCCGTTGTCCCGCCAGACCCTGGATTACACCGCCGGGATCATCCGTCGCCACCGCAGGCAGATCGGCTCACCCTGGCGCAAGCTGAACCCGGGGCGGCAGGCCCTGCTGGTGCTGGACTACCTGCGCCAAGGCGAAACTTTCGCCGAGCTGGCCGCCGGGTTCGGCGTCGGCACCGCCACCGCCTGGCGGTACGTCACCGAACGGCTGATTCTCATGTCCCCACCTGCCCTCCCGGCCGGTCCCGATGGGCTGCGCCGCCGGCTGTGCGGCGGATGCGGGTGGCGGACCGGGCGGCCTGGCGGCGCGACAGCTCGCGGGGCAGCAGCGGGAGCGCCCGCATGGCGACCCGGTAGGCCCGGCCGGGGAAGACCAGCGGCACGCCGCGGTCAAAGCCCGCCAGTGCCTCACGCGCGCACGGCGCCGCGCTGATGCGCAGGAATTGCGGCGGGCCGCCGGTCATCCCGGCCGCCGACCCGGCGATCTGATCGAACTCGCTGTCCACCGGGCCGGGGCAGACCTGTGTGACTACCACCCCGGTGCCAGTGAGATCCGCGCGCAGTGCCTCGCTGAAACCGTCCATGAAATGCTTGCTGGCTGAATACGCCGCAGCCGCGGGCATGACCGTCAGCCCGGCCCCCGAGCCCATGTTCAGCACTCCCCCTCGCCCGCGCGGCGCGAGCTGCCCCGCAAGCTCACGGCCGATCCCCGCCGAGGCGCCGGTGATCAGGACAGCGCCATCATCGATCGGAGGCCGCGGGTTCCCGGCCACGATCACATCTCCGTCCGCTGATCATGCCACGAGCATACTGAGTACCTGACAACAAAGCGGTGCAGCAGGCCGACCGCGCCACGCACGGTCGGGCGCTCCCGGCGAGCGCGCCAACCCCCAGCTCAAGACCCGGCACACCTTGCGCAAGCTCCGCTGCTGCCCCGGCGCGCCGGGCAGCCCGTCAAAGCCATCACGTCCTGCAAACCGCGGAATCGGAGGGATGAAAGGGCTCAATGATCCGTCAACGATCACCTGGTCTCAGGCATTTGGGCAGCACGCGTTGTCAGTCCCGTGATCTTGATCCATCCTCCCTGGTCAGAACTACTTTGGTGCCTGCCACGACTTCGACATGTACGAAATCAATCAGATCCGCCGCGGTCAGCAAGGCAGTCGAGCAGTTCACCGCGAGGGTCGGCTGATGCAGTCGGCTGGCGGCTTACTCGCTGGGATCTTTGCGCTTCCCGAGCAGCCCGAGCACGCGCCGAAGCTCCTGCCGGGGCCACGCGGCGGTCAGTTCCCAGCCGCGCTCGGTGGCGAAGTCCACGATGTGGCGCCACGCCTCGGTGGCCTCGGCCAGCCGTCCCTCCTGTTCGAGCAGGAAGGCGCTGGAATAGACCGGGATGAAATTCCCGGGTTCAAGCTCATGCGCGCGGCGCCAGTCGGCGAGCGCGCCTTCCGGATCGCCCCCATGGGCCTTGACCTCGCCCCGGTCCCAGGTCAGCCCCGGGTCGTCGGGGCGGCCGCGAGCCCGGTGTCGATCACGCCTTTGGCGGCACGGAAGTCCTTCGCCGCGAGGTAGGCGTGTGAGAGGAACCGCAGTTCGCGCACGGCCCCCGGCGAGGCGGCGACCCGCTCCTCGTAACGGGTGATCGCGTCATCGGCCTCATCGAGCGTGGCCTTCGCGCTGATCCACTGGTACTCGACCTGGTCGTCGTCCCAGCCGAGGTCGATCGAGCGCTGGTATTGCTCGATGGGCCGCCGGATCGTAATCCGCCCGTGACAGTTGAGCAGGTAGCCATACTGGCGCAGCAACAGCGCGGCATCCGGCCCGTGCAGGCCCGCCTCGCTCTCCTCCCGGCGCCGGATCTCGGCCTCAAACAGCGGCTTGGCCGCCAGGAAGTCATCGTCCTCACCGAGCGCCTCGTACCGTTCGAGCAACTCGTCCTTGTCCATGCTGATGGACGCTTCCTTGCTGATGTTGGGTGGACTGCGCGCGGAACGGCGGCCGGGTGAGCGCAAGCGTGAAGCCTGGCTGCGCGCATGCGAGATCGCGGGTGGTAACGGATCATGAGCGGGCGTGGCCGCACAGGCCAGGACCGGCCGCCGCGTCAAGGCGGGCGGGCCCCGTGCGGTGGCTACATCACCACGTGACCAGGCACGCCACAAAGGGCGAGGCCCACTCCACCGCGGGCCCGCCCGATGCGGGGCGGCTAGGTTCTAACAGCCGTTCCTTTCGCCTGGCCAGCTCACCTCACCATAGCGCCGGACGCGGACGCCCCGGCCGGGCCGGTTAGCATCGGCAAATGGAGTTCAGCCGGGAGCTGCGGGACGACGTGATCTCGGGCGACATCACCGTCTCCTTCCGGCTGTGGCGGCGCCCCCAGGTCAAGGCGGGCGGCCGGTACTCCGTCGGCCCTGGATATATCGAGGTCAACGCCGTGGAGTTGATGCCCTTTTCCGCCATTACGCCAGCCGATCTCCGCCGCAGTGGCGAGAAGGATATGGAGTCCCTGCGCCAGCGGGCCGCCCACGCCGGCCCGATCATCGACGACACTCTGCTCTACCGGGTGGAGTTCCACGCCGTGGCGACGCAGTAGCGGCGCCAGCTCTCGGGCGGTACACCACCGATGAGCGGTTGTGCGAGCGCGCCGACGCACTTATAACGCCCGACCGGCAACTCGCCGATGCCGTGAAGGATCTGGTGACGGTCGCGCCTATCGAGGTGCTGTACTGAAGCGGATCTGACGAATGGCGGTCAGCTCTTGACCGGCCACACCTGTCCGGCCGCCGGGGTCAGGGCTTGCCGACCGTCATCCTGGTGATCGGCACCCGTGGCCTACGCAGTCCCGGCGGGTCGGCGCGGTAGTGGCTGGGCAGCGTCTCGTCCACTCCGGGGGAAAGTTTCGCCAGCCGGAACACGCCGGTCAGGACGGCCGCCACCACCAGGTTGATGACCAGCGCGGTGAGCGCGATGTACACGGTGTGGTTGAAGCCGGGCACGTTCGCGGTGGACGCGCCGAAGTGCGAGCCCGGCACGCCCGCCGCGGGCGTGTTGTAGGCCACGATGGTGCCGTAGGCCATCGCCACCGCCCAGCCGGCGAGCAGCGCCCAGCGGTGGAACCAGCGGGTGTACAGGCCGACGACGATGGCCGGGAAGGTCTGCAGGATCCAGATCCCGCCCAGCAGCTGCAGGTTGATCGAGAAGGTCTTGCTCAGCGCGAGCACGAAGATCAGCGCGCCCGAGCTTGACGATCAGTGAGACGGCCTGGGCGACCCTGGTCTGCTGGGCGGGGGTGGCGTCCGGCTTGAAGTACTCCTTGTAGATGTTGCGGGTGAACAGGTTCGCGGCCGCGATCGACATGATCGCCGCCGGGACCAGCGCGCCGATGACGATGGCCGAGTACGGCGACGCCGGCGAACCAGGGCGGGAACATCTTCTGGAACAGGAACGGCACCGCGAGCTGGGCGTTGGCGCCGTTGGCCTTGACCGCCTGCGGCACCCCCGGCGCGGCCAGGGCCATGTAGCCCAGCAGCGCGACGAACCCGAGCATCAGCGTGTACGCGGGCAGGATCGCGGTGTTGAAGCGGATGGCGTAGCGGCGGCGGGAGGCCAGCACGCCGGTCACCGCGTGCGGGTACATGAACAGCGCCAAGCGCGGAGCCGAGGGCGAGCGAGGAGTAGGCCCATACGGCGGTGGGGCCGATGGTCAGCGAGCCGAACGGCTTGCCGGTCTTGGGGTTGATCTGCGCCAGGTGCGCGCCCGCGGTGGAGAAGATGTGGGCCCAGCCGCCCAGCTTGGCCGGGATGTAGAAGATCGCCACGATGATCATCACGTAGATGAGGGTGTCCTTGATGAAGGCGATCAGGGCCGGCGCCCGCAGCCCCGACACCCAGGTGTAGCGCCGCGAGCACTACGAAGGCGATGATCAGCGGCCAGTCGCCGTGCACGCCGAGCACGGTCAGCACCGCCTGGATGCCGACCAGTTGCAGGGCGATGTAGGGCATGGTGGCCAGGATGCCGGTCACCGCGACGGCCAGCGCCAGCCCGTGAGAGCCGTACCGGCCGCGGACGAAATCGGCCGGGGTGATGTAGCCGTGCACCCGCGACACCGACCACAGCCGCGGGGCGAACACGAACACGATCGGGAACACGATGATCGTGTAGGGGACGGCGAAGAAGCCGAGCGCCCCGACCCCGTAGACCAGGGCGGGCACGGCGATGAAGGTGTAGGCGGTGTAGATGTCGCCGCCGAGCAGGAACCAGGTGATGAATATGCCGAAGCCCCGCCCGCCCAGTCCCCACTCGTTGAGGTGCAGCCTGTCCTCGGCCTGGCGCCAGCGGGCGGCGGCGAAGCCGACCAGCGTGACGGCCGCGAACATGATGACGACGATGGTGAGCGCGACGGCGTTACCGCTCATGTCAGTTCGCCTCCCGCTGGTCATAGTCCGGAGACTGGCCGTCGGCCCCGTTACCCCGCTGGATCAGCCTGCTCAGCAGGTAGGCGGTGCCGGCCAGGATCGCCACGATCGGCACCCACATGAGCTGGTACCAGTAGAAGAACGGGAAATCCCCGAGCGTCGGGGTGAGGTGGTTGTAGAACGGCACCCACAGCGTGCCGATCACTGCGGCCGCCAGCAGGATCGCGATCACGATCCAGGTGCCGGTGTGCTTGCGTGGGGCGCGATGCTGGGCCATCACGGCCTCTTCCATGCGTCGGCTACTGGAGTCAGGGCGCCCGCGCTACACCGCGGCCCGGGCGAGATGCGACGTATGTCGCGTATATGGTGCATCCCCTGGGGCATTCCGTGCAACGGTTTGCCGCCGATATGACCATGAGACAACCGGGGCAGGGGGTGCGGTGACCGACCATGGTGAGCCAGTGGGACGCGAGGCCGTGCCGCCGGACCGGTGCCGCGTCCCGGGCGGGACGGGACGCCGGCCCCATGACAGCGGGACCGGCGTGTAGGACATTTGGCCTGTGGGCGGTGCTCGAGTCTTGCCATCAGCCATGCGGGTCCGGTTCTTCAGCCTGGCTCCGTGGGCATGGCTGGCGTCGGGCGCGGCCCTGGTCCTGATCGCGGCGACCATGGTGCTGGCGGTCATGGACCGGGACGTGTACGGAGCGCTGATCTTCGGCGCGCTGGGCTACGCCCTGGTGGGCAGCCTGATCCTGGCCCGGCGCCCGGGGCACCGCATGGGCCCGCTGCTGTGCGCCATCGCGCTCGCGACCGCGTTTTCCGACTTCGTCTTTGTGTACACGCGCTACACGCTCATGTACTCGCCAGGGTCGCTGCCCTTCGGGACCGCGTTCCTCTGGATCACCGCATGGGGCTTTGCGCCCGCGGCCTGCCTCACGGCTTTCGTGCTGCCGCTGGTGTTCCCGGATGGCCGCTTGCTGTCGCGGCGCTGGCGGCCGGTGCTGTGGGCCGCGCTGCTGATCATCCCCCTCTCGGCGGTGGGATGGGCGTTCATTCCGGAGAACATGGGCAGCTCACTGAACTACCTGCCGAACCCGTACCCGATACCGGCCGCCGAGCCAGTGTTCGAGGTGATGTTGCTGCTGGCCGTCGGGTCCGGGCTCATCGTCCTGGCCGCGGTCAGTGCCAGCGTGGTGCTGCGCTGGAGGCGGTCGGGGCAGGTCGTGCGCCTGCAGCTCAAATGGTTCCTCGCGACCATGCCGATCCTGGTGGCGGGGATCATCGCCTTCGACTTCTTCCCGGACCCGGTGACGGTGGCTCTCGGGATAGCGGGCTGCCTGCTGCCGGTGGCGATCGGCGTGGCCGTGCTGCGGTACCGGTTGTACGAGATCGACGTGATCTTGAGCCGGGCTGTGCTTTACGCAGCGCTGAGCGTGGTGGTGGCGGTGGTGTACCTCGCCGTGGTGGCCATCGCGGGCGGGGTGTTCGGAGTCGGCCGCAGCCTGGAAGTACAGGTGCTGGCCACCGTGATTGCGGCCCTGGCCCTGTGGCCGCTTCGCGGCCGGGTGCAGCGTGGCGTGCAGCGGCTGTTCTTTGGCGACCGGGACGCACCGTACGCCGCCATGGCCCGGCTGGGGCGGCAGGTGGAAGAGGCGGCCGGCGCGGAGTCGGTGCTCGGCTCGGTGGCCAGGGCCGTGGCCGACAGCCTGCGTCTTCCCTACGCCGCGGTCGAGCTCCGGCAGGAGAATTCCTGGGCGCCCGCCGCCGCCTGGGGGGTAAAGCCCGCCGTGGTGAAGGCCTTCCCCCTGGTGTCCCAGCGCGAGACCGTGGGGCGGCTGCTCGTGGGCCAGCGGTCCCCCGGCGAGCAGCTGGGAGCCGAGGACGAAAGGCTCCTGGAAGATCTCGCCCGCCAGGTGGGCCCGACCGCGCATGCCGTTGCGCTCCGCGGCGCGCTGGAGGCATCGCTGGCCAGGCGGGTGGCCGCCCGGGAAGAGGAGCGGCGGCGGTTGCGCCGTGACCTGCACGACGAGCTGGGACCCACGCTGGCCGGGCTGACGCTCGGCCTGGATACCGCGCGGTCGCTCGCCAACGGGCAGGCGAACCCCGAGGCGCTGCAGCAGCTGCTGTCCAGGCTGAAGGCCGAAACGCAGCAGGCGGTCACCGACGTGCGCCGCATCGTCTACGGGCTGCGGCCGCCCGCGCTGGACGAGCTGGGCCTGGCTGGGTCGCTGCGCGAGGAAATCGTCCGCCTGCGCCGCGAGGCGCCGGCGATGGCCATTACGCTCCACTGCCAGGGCGACGAGCTGACCGGCCTGCCGGCCGCGGTGGAGGTGGCCGCCTACCGGATCGTGACCGAGGCGCTCACGAACGTGGTCCGCCATTCCGACGCGTGCTCATGCGAGGTGCATATCAACCTGGATCAGGGCCTGGCCATCGACGTATCCGACGACGGCGTCGGCTTTCCCGAGGGGTGGCGCGCCGGGGTGGGGATCACCGCGATGCGTGAACGTGCCGCGGAACTCGGCGGCGACCTGGGCATCCACCCCCGCGAGCCGCACGGGACGAGCATCGCCGCGCGACTGCCGGCCGGGAGGCCCGGATGACCGACCCGATCCGCGTCCTCATCGCCGACGACCACCCCCTCTTCCGGGACGGTCTGAGGGCGATGCTCCAGGCGGGTGAGGACACCGAACTGACCGGTGCGGCCACGGATGGCCTGCAGGCCGTCGAGCTGGCGCTGCACAGCCAGCCCGACGTCGTGGTAATGGACCTGCAGATGCCCGGCATGGACGGCATCGAGGCGACCCGCCGCATAGTGGCCGACAGCCCGCACATCGCCGTCGTGGTGCTGACCATGTTTGACGACGACGAGTCGGTATTCTCCGCCCTTCGCGCCGGGGCCCGCGGCTACCTGCTCAAGGGCGCCGACCAGGAACAGATCCGCCGCGCGGTCTACGCCGCCGCCAACGGGGAGATCATCTTTGGCACCGAGCTCGCCGCCCGGGTCCTGGCCTATTTCACCGCCGCGCCGGCCGCGCCGGCCATCTTCCCGCAGCTGACCGACCGGGAGCGGGAGGTGCTGGAACTGGTGGCGCAGGGCCGGCCCAATGCCGACATCGCGGGCAGGCTGCAGCTGAGCCAGAAGACGGTCCGCAATCACGTCTCCAACATCTTGACCAAGCTGCAGGTGGCCGACCGCGCGCAGGCCATCGTGCGGGCCCGGGACGCCGGCCTGGGGGCCCGGGATGCCGGTCTGGGAGCCAGGGACGCGGCCCCGGGGGCCCGGGACGCCGGCCTCGGCTACCAGGCCCGCTCCTAAGGGCCGGAAATTCCCGGCCGTCCCGGGACAGCCGACTCATGACAACGGGACACGTCCCACCCGACGATCGTCATGTACACGCGGGCGCCTGCGGGGGGAGATCGTCATGAACCGGACGCAACGCACCCAGCGGCGCTGCGCGGCCATCCTGGCCGCGCTCGCGGCCGCCGCCACCTGGGCCGGCGGCGCCCCGGCCGCCTTTGCCGCACCCGTCCCGCCCCCGGGAACCACCGACGCGGGAAGGGGCGGCCCGCCGGCCCCGGCCCATGCCGGGACCATGGGGGGCATCCATGGCTGGCAGGCCATCCTGATCGCGATCGGGGCCGTGCTGGCCGGGGCCGTGCTGGCGGTTCTCTACGACCGTGCGCGGGCCGCGCGGCAGGAACGCGTCACCGCGCACGTCACCCGGGCCTAACCGCGGAAAGGAGAACCAGATCATGACCGCTGAGACGGGCACGATGGGCGATGAGCTGCTGGTCACTGACCTGGTGGCGCGCGCGAGAAACGGCGACAAGCAGGCATGGGACGCGCTCGTTGAGCGGTACGCCCCGCTGGTCTGGTCCATCTGCCGCAGGCACCGGCTCGGCGGCGCCGAAGCCAGCGACGTCGGCCGGACCGTATGGCTGCGGCTCGTGGACGAGCTCGCGACGGTCAACGATCAGGCGACGCTGCCCGGCTGGCTCGCCACGGCAACGCTGCGGGAATGCGGCCGGGTCCTGCGGGCAGCGGGGAGGCAGCAGGCCGCGGAGTACATGCTGAATGCCGGGGACATCCCGGGCGCGCGGCCGGCATGGTGGAGCATGAGCTGCAACTGGCCGAGCGCCGCGCGGCGCTGCGCTCGGCGTTCACGCACCTGCCCCCGGACTGCCAGCAGCTGATCGCCATGCTCATCGAGGATCCTCCCGTGCCAGACGCCGAGATCGGCGCCAGGCTGGGCATCCCGGCCGGGAGCATCGGGCCGGACCGCGCCCGCTGCCTGGAGCAGCTGCGCCGCTATCCGGCGGTCGCCGCCCTGATCAACGCCGATCGCCCGGCCGCCTTAACGCATGAGGCGCGGCGTCCTTCGCCATGAGCGCCGGGTTGCCCCGGTACCTGCATCCCGGCGCGGTCAGGCCGGGTGCGCCGGCTGCGAGCGTGCTGGCGGCGGGGCCGTCACCCCGCGTTCTCGGCCGCGCCGGCCCCGCCCACCAGGCCAAGCCGGGCGGCCCGAGCGGGCGGGGGGTGAACAGGCCGTCGCACGCCCCCAGGACCAGCGGGCATCCGGCACATCCCGCTGCAGCTCCTCCACCAGCGCCGACTTCCCGACGCCTGCCTCCCCCGCGACCAGGACCAGCCGCCCGTCGCCGCGCCGGGCCTCGGCCACGCAGGCAGCCAGCGATCCCAGCGGCGAAGCCCGCTCCAGCAACCGCATGCCTATAAGTGTCGGTCAAGTCCGCTCCGGGCGCTAACGAGCATGACGCCGTAGCAGCAGCACAATCGGTCAAACCGCAAAGCCAAGGCGGTTACCGCGGCCCGGGCGTGCGGCCCGTCTACGAGGGCGCCAGCGTCGGCCTCGGGCCGGGAACCCGTGCTTCAATTGCCGCATGGTGATTTTCGGGTTCGGGCCGGGCAAACCAGACGACCTGGGTGAGGTCGCGCCGGCCGTCTGCCCGAACTGTCACAACCAGGTGTTTCTCCACCACGTCCAGTCGAAGAAGAGGGTCAGCCTCTACTTCGTGCCGGTCGTGCCCTACGGCACTGACGACTATCTGGTGTGTCCCGTCTGCAGCCGGGGCCTTCAGCTCAGCAGCACGCAGCTGCCCTACATACGCTCGATGTCCGGCGCGACCGCGTCGTTCCGCACCGGGCGGCTCGCCGAGGCTGCGTACATGGCGCAGGTCGAGCGGTTCTGGCGCCAGATCGGGGTGAATCCCGGGGGCCAGCAGCTGCTGGCTCCGGCCCATCCCGGTGCCGCCGCGCCCGCCCAGCCTGCCGCGCCCGCCCGGCCCGCTGCTCCCGTCAGCCCAGCCGCGCCCGCCCAGCCCCCACCCACGGTCGCGGCCGACGAGACGTCGTGGATAACGCAGCTGCAGAAGCTGGCCCAGCTACACGACCAGGGAGTGCTTTCCGACGCGGACTACGAGGCAGCCAAGCGGCGCGTTCTCGAACAGAAGTAGCAGCATCACCCACGGCGGCGGCAATACACCGCGGACGGCCATCGGGAAATGTGGGCGTCCCGCAAGCCATCACGCTAGAATCGGCGCGGCTGGGCTAGAGAGTTTACCGTTAGATGACTTTGGCGCTATCGGCTAATTGAGGCTAGCTCTATAAGCTGGTACCGCGACTTGAGGCCTTACCCGCGTGGGCCGGTTCAGTGAGGGCTTGCGTTTCCGTGAGACGGACGCGCCGGGTGGGGCGATGGGCGGGGGGAACACGGAGTGATCTGTCAGTCTGGCCTGAGCAAGGTTAAACCTGTCGCCGCGGCGCACCGCCGCCTAGGGCCGCCCGCATACTGATCCGGCACCCCTGATGGCCGCTACGCGCCGCCCGGATCGTCCGGTGCGCCTTCACTCAGAACGCTCCACGTCAGCTGCGGCGGGCTTGGCGCTGGCTGACAACTACGGCCCGCGAGCGACGCTCGCCGGCGCCTTCCGCGGCTACCTACGGCCGTCGGCCGTCCCCTCCGTGCCCCCGTCGCTGCCGTCATTAAATGTGGGCCGCGGTCTGGCTCGGCGGTGCCGTGCTCCAGCTGCTTCCCGGGCGCGACACCAACGTTTCCATCGGCATGTCCCTGGCCCTGAACGCGTCGGGCGCGCCCTCCTGGCTCGCGCCCATCGACGCGCACCTTGCCGCCCTGGTGCCCGCCAGCGGCGTGTCCGTCGTCGTTGATCTCGCCGTGCTGCAGGCCTTCGCCGGCATCGGCGCGCTCTGGGCGCCCCGCGTGAGGCTGGCGGCCGTCGTCGTGGGCTGTGGGCTGTCGCTGGCCTACTGGGTGGCCGGCCAGGGCATGGGCCAGCCCTGGTCGGGCCTGGCCACCGATCCGGGCACTGCACCCCTGCTGGTGCTGCTCGGCTTCGCCGTGCTGGGCTCTGTCCCCCGGCGCCGACCGGCCGGGGAGCCTGACCCAGAGCCGGCGGTCCTGGACGCACTGGGCGCCCGCTGACCATCGGCGGCCGGCGGCGCGGGGCCGTTCTGGCCGGGAGCGGCCCGGCCGAGGTTCCGGCCCGCGCCTATGGGGGAACCCATTGAGGCATGAGAGCGGGCGGACCGGCGGGCCGGGCCAGATGCTGGCAGCGGTGGCAGCCGGGCCGGGACCCATCCGCCGCCCCCCGGTGGCCGCCGTCCAGCGTCGCCAAGAACCTCCTGGGCGCCGCGATGACGCTCGCGATCATCGGCGCGATCGTCTTGCAGGCCACGAACCGCCTGGCCAGCCCGTGCGGGACGGGGCCGAACCCGCACACGGGGCCAGGTGCCTGCTCCGGCGTGTCGGCCCTCGCCCATCACGTCAACGGGGCCGTGACCCTGTTCGCCCTCGCCTGCGCCGCGCTGGCCGCGGCCGCCTTCGTCTGGTACATGCTCTGGGGCTATAAGAGCACCCCACAGGCGGGCGGGAACGGGGACGCCACCGGCTCCTCATGAGCCGGGCGCCCCGGCCCGGCGCGGGCCGGGCTCCCAGCAGAAAACGGGCGGCAGCCTTACCTGTGCCGGTTCTGGCTACGGATCGTCGCGCACTATCACGGTGTCCGCGACCGGGATGATCTCGTCGGCCGGGAGGTCCGCCAGCGACGCGTGCTTGCGCAGCGCCTCGGGGCTCACCGCCTCGTAAATGCACACGGTGCCGACCGAGCCCTCGTCCTCATTCAGGACGTAACTGCGGATCCACCGCACCTCGTCGGCCATCTCGTCGTTCCCGACCCGGGTTGACCGCTCCGCGGCTTCCTGAAGCTCCGCTGGCGACTGCCACCCGCTCCGCCGCAAGATCACGTACAGGTCCATGGCGCCCCTCCTGTGATGACCACAGTGCTGCCCAGCGTCCACCCGGACCCTGCCCGCTCCGGGGATCGGGAAACCGTGACCGGCGGCCCGCCTGGCTCAGCTGTCGCCGTCCCCTTGGCCCACGGGCCGCGCGCTTTCCGCTTGTCGAGCCGCCCCGCCATATAGGTCGCCGCCAGGGCGGCCACCACCATGAGGCCGATCAGGACGAAATCCAGCCTGAACGCAAGGGACAGGGCGATCAGCACGCAGACAGCGATAGCCCCCACGACTACGAAGCCCCAGCTCAGTGCACTCACAACACCCTCCGCAGGTGTTCGCGGACTGGCTCACGAAGGCCGGCACCTGCTTGTCCATCCCGGCCAGGCTGAGTCAGCGGACCCAGGCCAGCCCGTCCACCGCCGCGACGCCGGCCCCGCTCACGGACTGCGCTGCTGTCTAGACCATGGCACGGCCGGTCACCGGGGTGCGTGCGCTTTCCGAAGAACGCTGGTGAGGGCGGATGGAGCGGGCGAGCCTCCGCAACCAGTCAAGGTCAGAGAGGCCAAACGGATCAGAGGGGAACCCCAGCACGCGCTGACGGCCGGAAGGGCCGATCGGGAAGCCTGCCGCGCGCGGCCGCTCCTCAACGCTCCAGCGGTAGGCGGCATTTCCCAGATGTCGATGACCCGGTCGTGCACCTCATGCTTACTGACCACAGGCTCACCTCCGGGCGGCTGGCCGCGCCACCTGCCGGACGGTAAAGGCTCCCATCGCCACAGGAGATGCGTCGGCCTGCAGCCACCGCGCATTTCCCTAGGGTTTTCCCTGTATCTTCTTCGTAACTCCGAACATCCATAAGAGAACCGTTCAGTGGCGCTGACCTGGTCACATAGATGCGCTTCCGGGCTGCTGCCGTCTCGTATTGACATTGCCGCCTCTGCCTTGCATCACGGATCGCAGGGAAGCAGAATTAAGGAAAGGTTCCCACCGCGCTGGCATGGGCGGTGACCTGCCGCCGTAGCCTGCATATCGGGGACGGGGAAGAGTGGGAAGCCGAAGGGGAGCTCTAATGATCGCATGGATATCGGCGTTATCTGCCGGTCCTTTGCTGGCCGGTTTCGCCGTCTACCTCTGCCGCGGGCCGCGCCAGGACCGCCGCCTGGCCCGCGAGCAGATCACCGAATGGCAGATACTCGCCGAGATCGAGCGGCTTGAGAATCTGCGCTGATACCGGCACCAGCGCGACGTGAGCCCGGCGCGGCTGGTCAGCGTGCCGCGTGTGCGGGGATATCGCTGACGAAGGCGGCGTCCGCGGCCGCCAGCGTGAGGAACGCCACGGCCCGCCCGAACGTCTCCCCGGTGGTGCGGCCCGCCAGCTGAGCCCGGTACCCGTGGTACCGCGTCATCTCCCACGCCCGGGCGCCCCGCGGCAGCGACCGGAGCGCCGGCGCCCCCACCTGCTTCCAGGTCCAGCCCGTGACACGCGCCTGGCCCGCGCCGGGGCCGGGCACGCCGGGCCTGATGAAGTCGGCGAGTTCGGCTTCGCTGCCGATCCGGTTCCGGACGAAGCGCAGCCCGGCCAGGGTGCCCTCGATCAGCCGCCGCTCGGTCACGGCCTGGCTTGCCATCACGCCGTCGTACGTTGCCGGGTGGTGGCGCACCAGCGTGGCGTCGACGATGGTGATCCACCACACCGCCTCGCCGAGCGCTGCGAACGCCCGGTCCCGGTCCCATACACCGACCCCGGGAAGCCGTTCTGCCGTCTCGCTCATCGCCGTAATGGACCACTGGAGCGCGCTCGCCCCGGCCGCCGGATCGCCCATATGATCGCGGTTCCATTCGACCCGGCAGAGAACCGAGCAGAACCGGGCGTGCTCGCGGCGCGGCACGAACCCAGTGCCGCACTGCTCACAGACCCGCTCGTCGGCCATTGGCCAATGTTACGCCGGATGTACGGACGTGCCGGACGCAGCGGCGGCGCGAGGGGCCCCCGAATTCGGGCACGAATCGTGGCGAAACCGGGTTTTCAGGCAGGTCGCCGGAGACACCCAGCGGGATCTAAGGAAACCGGCCCAGGATCGGGCACGTGGCTGGTCACCTCAGCTCGACACCACCGCGTGCCCGCCACCATGAAGCACGACCCTTCTGACAGTGCCTTGTGGGTCAACGATAGCTCTGTGGCAGCGGGAAGTATCGCCACCGGCCCGGGCATCCGATTGTCGGCATGGCTGACGGGACGTGAGGAACGATGGCCGCGGGCACCGTGAGTGCCACGTTCGACGCGAGGCAGCACCCCGGAGGGCAGGACCGCCCGGGGTCGCGCAGCTTCCTGGATGGCCGGGTGCTGGCCAGCGCCGGCTACGACGACTCGATCCGGTGGCGGGAGGGCGACCGGCTGGAGTGGCTGTTCGAGCGCCGGTGTGACTGGCTGCGCCGGCAGGGCCGGGGCGGCCATCTCGCGGTGGACGCGATGGACGGGACGCTGAGCTACCTGGGCCTGGATGCGCGCGCGAACCAGCTGGCGCGATTCCTGGTACGCGAGGGCGTCCGGCCGGGTGACCGGATCGGGCTGCTGTCCGACCGGGCGGTGGACGGCTATCTCGGCATGCTGGCGGTGCTGAAGGCCCGCGCCGCGTACGTGCCCCTCGATCCCAGCTACCCGCCGGACCGCTTGTCCTACATCACCTCCGACGCCGGTGTACGGATGGTGCTGTCGCGCTCACATCTGGCGGAGCGCGCGCCCGCCCTCCGCATCCCGTGCCATGGCTGGACCGCTGCGCCACGCCCGCGCCGGGTTAAGGCGTCGTCCGCACCGCCAGGATATTCCGGTGGCAGCCGCCCGCGGGATGCTCTGGCCGCCCCGGCCGGGCTCGCGCATCAGCCCCCGGCCGGTCCGCCGCGCCAGCTGGGCATGGCCTGCCCGCCGACCGCAACGTCGAAGGCGGCGCGGGCCAGTAGGCGGGTCGAGTCCAGCGTCGGCAGCGGGGACGCCTCCGGCGTCACCAGGAGCGGGATCTCCGTGCACACGAGCGCGACCGCGTCACAGCCCCGCGCCGCCAGCCGCTCGATGACCCGGACGTACTCCCGGCGCGATGAGTCAGTGAACATGCCGTTGACCAGCTCGCCGAAGATGATCTCGTTGACGACGCGGCGGTCATCGGCGGCGGGGATTTCGGCCGCTATGCCGTGGGCGGCGAAGACCCGGGGATAGAGCGGGCCGTCCATGAGGTACCTGGTGCCGAGCACGCCGACGCGCCGACGGTGGTCGCGCGCGGCCTGGCCGGCGACGACCTCGGCGATGTGCAGGCCCGGAAGCGCGAGATCCTCGCCGGGCTCTTCGAGCGCCAGGTGCGCGGTGTTGTCCGGGCAGATGAAGAAGTCGGCGCCCGCCCGGGCCAGCCGGTCAACGCTGACCGACAGCGTGGCCCGGATCGGCCCGTAGTCCCCGGCGTCCCACGCGGGCATGCTGTACCCGAAGGCGATGTAGTCCAGGGTCACGTCCGGGTGCTCGTTGCGCCCCAGCCGGTGGAATCCCTCCTGGCAGAACGCGAGAAAGCACAGCGCCGCTCCTTCGGTGCTGTGCGCGAGGATGCCGACGTGCTTCATGATCGCTCCAGCGGCTCTGGATCGCCGGTGGGCCAGCCGGTCCGGATCCGGCCAGTCCGAATCTACGTGGTTGCCTCCCGTCTGGGACCAGCGGGACTATAGGGGTTATGGTGGCCCGGCTCGCGGCGGTGCTCGCGGCTCTGCTGGCGCTGGCAGGCTGCGCGGCTTCCGGCCACGGCGCACCGGCGGCGAGCAGCCCGGCCCGGAGCAGCAGTCCAGCCCCGGTCAGAAGTGCAGCCCCGGTCGGTAGTCCGGCCCCGGTCGGCAGCGTCCCGGCGCTGGGGGTGGCCCGGCTGCCACCCGCCGTCGCCGCTGTCCGCCAGCTCCATCGGCGTGGGGTCGCAGGTCCAGGGCACCGGTCACGGCGCGCAGCTCTGGGGGCTGCTGATGTTCGCCCACGTCGGGCCGCCCCGCGTCGGCGACCAGGAGAAGATCGTCTGGCGGATGACCGGGTCGGGGCCGCTCACGCTCACCGCGGTCAGCCCGGGGGGCGTGCAGCACCGGCCGGTGTGGGGCCCGGATGCGCATGGCGGGAGCAACTGGAACAAGCCAGGCCAGGAGTGGGGCGCGGGCTATGTCTTCACCACGCCCGGCTGCTGGGATCTGCACGCCAGCCGGGGCAGCGCCTACGCCGACGTGTGGATCCGCGTCGTCAAGCGCTGAGGGGCGCCGTACTGGGTCAGTGGTGCGCTAGGCGGGGTCGTGCGCCGGCCAGGCGATGCGCTGGGCCGATTTTGCGCCGTGGTCAGGCCAGCCGCTCGGTGAGGATCTCATGGCACAACTCCAAGCACTCGGCGCAGATCCGGGCGTCGTGGGCCGCGGCCAGGCCCGGCACCTGGTAGCGGCGCTTGCCGCAGAAGCTGCACTTCTCGGTCCTGGCCTCCGGGGCGACCAGCGCGATGGCGGTGCCGTGGAGCCCGGACGGCTCGCCGGTGGCGATCGCCTCGCTGGCCACTGGGATGCAGCGATCACAGATGTAGACGCCGGGGCCCGCGATGAGCTTCTTCACCTGCTCGGCGGTGCGCCCGCAGAACGAGCAGGGCCCGGGACGGGGGGTCTTGGCGCCTTTGCGCCAGCGTCGGCTGCCGCCGGCGGCCTCCACGATCTGGTGCACACGCTGATGGCTGAGGCCGAGCGCGGTGGCGATCTCGCGGAGCGACGCGCCGGCCAGGTGCAGGCGGCGGACGGCCCGGTTGAATTCCGCCCGTGCGACCTCGGCGGCGTGCTCGGCCTCGACGAGGTCCGCTTCGGCGATCTTCGCCTCGCTCAGAAGGTCCGGATCCAACGCCATATGTCAACTGTACATAGACACAAGACGAACGAGAAGGGCGGCGGTAACGCGGCCAGGACGCCCTGTCGGTGACTCGCGGGTGTGGAGCCAGATCAGCGCGCGCAGCTGTACCGGGAGCTAGGAGTGCCCGGGGGCAGGGCGGCCACCCCGGAGGATCCGTTCGGCAATTATCTGGTTTCAGGCGGGAGCGCCACCGCGGCCCGCGCCGCCGCGGAACCGGTCCACACCGGCGGCGCTGCCGGGCGCGGCCAGCACCGTCATGCCGTGGCGGAACTCGTTGGCCATCGCCTCGTCCTCACCGAGCCAGCCGCCCTCCAGCGCGGACGCCCGGTCGCTGCGCAGGCACTGCTGCGGCAGCGCGGCGATCTCGTGGGCCAGGGCCTCCGCCGCGGGCCGCGCCTGGCCCGGCGGGACCACCCGGTCGGCCAGGCCCATCGCCAGCGCCTCCGGGGCGGCGACCGGACGCCCGGTGAGGATCATGTCCAGCGCCCGGCCCAGGCCGACCACGCGGGGCAGCCGCACCGTGCCGCCGTCGATGAGCGGCACCCCCCAGCGGCGGCAGAACACGCCCAGCACCGCGTCCTCCTCGGCCACCCGCAGGTCGCACCACAGGGCCAGCTCCAGGCCGCCGGCCACGGCATGCCCGGCGATCGCGGCGATGACCGGCTTGGCCAGCCGCAGCCGGGTCGGCCCCATCGGGCCGTCGCCGTCCGGTTCGGCCCGGTTGCCGTCCGGGCCGCCGACCGCCTTGAGGTCGGCCCCGGCGCAGAACGTCCCGCCCGCGCCCCACAGCACGGCCACGTGGGCGCCGTCGTCGGCGTCGAACGCGCGGAAGGCATCGGCCAGGGCGGCCGCGGTCGGCCCGTCCACCGCGTTGCGCACGTCCGGGCGGTCCAGGATGACGGTGGTGACCGGCCCGTCGCGCTCCACCCGCACCGTCATGGCGCGCTCCCTCAGCCCTTCGGCTGTCATGGTTGCGCCAACCACGAGTCGTCACTGACATGGCAGCGCCAACCAGGGTCACCGGGCGTGGAGCGAGGGACGACGTCGGACTGTGCGTTACGGCGACGGCGGACGGGCTAAGGTCGAGTGGTCAGATGAGGCGAAGGCCTTCGCCTGAGGAGGCGCTGGCGGCACGCGGTGCGGCCAGTCCTAGTTCACCTGCCAGGTGTCGGGGCCGGCCAGCAGGGCGGCCAGGTCGCCCTGGCCCTGCCGGGCGCGGGCCTCCTCGAGCTGGGCGGACATCATCTCGTCGTAGCTGGGGCGCGGGACCTTGCGGAACACCCCGATCGGGGTGTGCGCGAAGCCGGCATCGCCGAGCCGCGACAGGGCGAACGCATAGGCCGGGTCGGCCGCTCCGGCGTCGTGCACCAGCAGCGAGTCCTCGTCGGCCCCGGCCACCTCGGCCGCCTCCAGCGACCCGTAGCGGCCGAAGCGCAGCCCCTGGCCCTTGCCCGGGCCGAACCGGATCGGCTCGCCGTGCTCCAGCCGGATCAGCAGGTCGCGGCTGGTCGCCGGGTCCTTCAGCGGCCCGAACGCCTCGTCGTTGAAGATCGGGCAGTTCTGGTAGATCTCGACGAACGCCGCGCCCCGGTGATCCGCCGCGGCCCGCAGCACGCTGGTGAGGTGCTTGCGGTCGGAGTCGATCGTGCGGGCCACGAACCCGGCCTCGGCGCCGATGGCGAGCGACAGCGGGTTGAACGGGGTGTCCAGCGAGCCGAACGGCGTCGACTTCGTGACCTTCCCCTGCTCGGAGGTGGGCGAGTACTGGCCCTTGGTCAGCCCGTAGATCCGGTTGTTGAACAGCAGGATCTTGATGTTGACGTTCCGCCGCAGCGCGTGGATCAGGTGGTTGCCGCCGATCGAGAGCGCGTCGCCGTCACCGGTGATCACCCATACCGACAGGTCGGGCCGGGTGCAGGCCAGCCCGCTGGCGATCGCCGGCGCCCGGCCGTGGATCGAGTGCATCCCGTAGCTGTCCACGTAGTACGGCAGCCGGGAGGAGCAGCCGATCCCGGAGATGATGACCAGGTTCTCGCGCGGGATCTCCAGCTCGGGCAGGAAGGACTGGAAGGCGGCCAGGATCGCGTAGTCGCCGCAGCCGGGGCACCAGCGCACCTCCTGGTCGGACTTGAAGTCCTTGGTGGTGAGCTTCTCGTCCGCAACCGGCACCAGCGTGAGCGAGGCCGGGCGGTGAGCGGCAGCGTCGGCGCCGTCGTTGGCCATGCTGTCAGACATCGGTGATCACATCCTGGATGACGCCGGCCAGCTCGGCTGCCCGGAAGGGGAGGCCGCGGACCCGGTTGTAGGAGATCACGTCGACGAGGTAGCGCCCGCGGAGCAGCAGCGCGAGCTGCCCCAGGTTGATCTCGGGGACCAGCACCTTCTCGTAGGCGTTGAGCACCTCGCCCAGGTTGGCCGGGAAGGGGGACAGGTGCCGCAGGTGAGCCTGGGCGACCGACCCGCCGGACGTCCGGACCCGGCGCACCGCCGCGCCGATCGTGCCGTAGGTGGAGCCCCAGCCGAGCACGAGCACCCGCGCGTCGCCGTCGGGGTCGTCGACCTCCAGCGGGCCGATGTCGCGCGCGATGCCGTCGATCTTGGCCTGGCGCAGCCGGACCATCTTGTCGTGGTTGTCCGGGTCGTAGGAGATCGTGCCGGCGCCGTCGGCCTTCTCGATGCCGCCGATCCGGTGCTCCAGTCCCGGCATGCCCGGGATGGCCCACGGCCGGGCGAGCGTCTCGCGGGTCCCGCTGGAACGGCAGGAACTCGACCTTGCCGTCGTCGCCGCGCCACTCCTGGGGCTTGGAGTAGGAGAACTCGTCCCGCAGCCGGGGCAGGTCGGGGACCTCGGGGATGCGCCAGGGCTCGGACCCGTTGGCCAGGTAGCCGTCGGACAGGATGATCACCGGGGTGCGGTACTTGGTGGCGATCCGGACGGCCTCCAGCGCGGTGTCGAAGCAGTCCGACGGCGTGGAGGGGGCCAGCACCGGGACCGGCGACTCGCCGTTCCTGCCGAACAGGGCCATGAGCAGGTCGGCCTGCTCGGTCTTGGTCGGCATGCCGGTGGACGGCCCGGCCCGCTGGATGTCGCAGATGATCAGCGGCAGCTCGACCGAGACGGCCAGCCCGATCGTCTCCATCTTGAGCGTCATGCCCGGGCCGGAGGTGGTGCTGACGCCGAGCGCACCGCCGAACGCGGCGCCCAGGGCGGCGCCCACGCCCGCGATCTCGTCCTCCGCCTGGAAGGTGCGGACCCCGAACCGCTTGAGCTTGGACAGCTCGTGCAGGATGTCGGAGGCCGGCGTGATCGGGTAGGAGCCGAGGAACAGCGGCAGCCCGGACCGCCGCGACGCGGCCACCAGGCCGTACGCCAGGGCGAGGTTGCCGGTGATGTTGCGGTAGGTGCCCGGCTCGACGCTGGCCGGCTTGACCTCGTACTGGACCGAGAACGCCTCGGTGGTCTCGCCGTAGTTCCAGCCGGCCTGGAAGGCCGCGATGTTCGCCCTCATGATCTCGGGCTTGCCGGCGAACTTGGACTCCAGGAACTTGACGGTTCCCTCCAGCGGCCGGTTGTAGAGCCAGGAGAGCAGGCCGAGGGCGAACATGTTCTTGGCCCGCTCGGCCTCCTTGCGGCTGATCTTGAAGTCCTCGAGGGCCTTGACGGTCATCGAGGTGATCGGCACCGCGTGGATGTTGTAGGCGGCGAGCGAGCCGTCCTCCAGCGGGCTCTCGTCGTAGCCGACCCGGCTCAGGTTGCGCTTGCTGAACTCGTCGGTGTTGGCGATGATGTCGGCCCCGCGCGGGAGGTCGCCGACGTTGGCCTTGAGCGCCGCCGGGTTCATCGCCACCAGGACATCCGGCGCGTCACCGGGGGTCAGGATGTCGTGGTCGGCGAAGTGGAGCTGGAAGCTGGACACGCCGGGCAGGGTGCCGGCCGGGGCGCGGATCTCGGCCGGGAAGTTCGGCAGCGTGGAAAGGTCGTTGCCGAATGCCGCCGTCTCCTGCGTGAACCGGTCTCCCGCCAGCTGCATGCCATCGCCGGAGTCGCCTGCGAAACGGATAATGACACGGTCGAGCTGCTGGACCTGCTTGGCCACAGTTAGAGGACCTCCTCGACGCCCGCGGGCGGGCGCCGGTCTCGGCGTGGGTCCGTGAGCGCTTCCCCGGCGCCGGTGGCCTGGGGCTCATGAAATCGTCATTCAAGATGTGCTTCAGGTCGTTCAGGCTACTCGCGACGCCGGGCCGCGGTGGGTCGTACACAGGTGCTCGTGCGGAACTGTGACGCCGATCACACTGACCGCTGGCGCCGGGCCCCGTAACCCCCCACGACCGTTGCCGCTATGACAATTCTATGTTCAATCATAGTCCCCCCGTCATAGACGACGGCCGACGCGACGCGCGGTTCGCATGCCCGCCAAATTTCCGGTTCCGTCCGCGATCGTTTGCGGGCGGGGCGCGCCCGCGGCCAGCGTGTCCCGGCTGGCGCACGCAACGGGCGCCCGGCCGCCGCTCGGTAGGCTGGCTGAATGGCCGCCGTGGACCTTCCGCTGCCGGGCGTCGCGGGCAGCCCCGGGACCGGCCCCGGCCCGGGCGTCATCACGGTCGACGCCGGCGGTGGCTGCTCGCTGCGCGTCTTCGACGCCGGGCTGGCCTGCTGCGGGGTCGAGGTCGCGGCCGCGCTCCGGCGGAGCGGCGCCCTGGCGACGGTCACGACAGGCAAGCAGCTCAACGTATTCGTCGTGGCCGGGACCGTGACCGACAAACTGGCCCCATATGTGCGGGAAGCCTTCCAGGAGACCCCCCTGCCGCGGCGGGTGCTCTCGTTCGGTGCCTGCGCCAACAGCGGCGGCCCCTACTGGGACTCCTACTGCGTCACCAAGGGCGTGGACCAGTTCATCCCGGTGGACGTCTACGTTCCCGGCTGCCCGCCGCGGCCGGAAGCACTGCTGGCGGGCCTGGCGCTGGTGCTGCGCGCGGGGGAGTGACGGTGACGCCGGAGGAGATCATCGCCGCGGTCGGCGACGGCCTGCCGCCCGAGGTTCGGTGCGAGGCGGATCACCGCGGCGTCATGCTGCGGGTCCCGCCCGGGCACTGGCTCGCCGCGCTGGCCTTCGCCCGTGAGCGCCTGGACTGCGACTTCTTCGACTGGCTGACCGCGGTCGACGAGGCGGACGAGGGCTTTTCCGTGGTGGTGCACGTCTACTCGCTGGCCGGAAGGCACCACGTGCTGCTGGCCGCGGCGCTGCCGCGGTCCTCGCCGCGGCTGCCGACCGCCACCGGGATCTACCGGGGCGCGGCGTGGCACGAGCGGGAGACGCACGAGATGTTCGGCGTCGGCTTCGACGGGCACCCGCATCTGGCGCCGCTGCTGCTCCCCGACGGGTTCGAGGGGCACCCGCTGCGCAAGGACTTCGTGCTGGCGGCCCGGGCCGCGAAGGAGTGGCCGGGCGTGAAAGGAGCGCCCGGGCTGAGCGGCCCGGGCCTGAGGCTGAGCGGCCCGGGCCGGGGGGCGAGCGGCCGGTGCCGCGGGCGCGCCGCCGGGGGCCGCCACATGTGCCCGACGGATGGGGGCCGGCATGACCGGCGGTACGCCGGCCGCCGATGGCCTGCCCGCCCGCAGCCGGGGCGTGATCGCCCTGCTGGAGGAGAACTGCACGGTGTGCATGCTGTGCGCGCGGGAGTGCCCGGACTGGTGCATCTACATCGAATCGCACCAGGAGCCCGTGCCCGGGACAGAGTACGGCGGCCAGGATCCCGCCCGCGCCCCGGCGGGGCGCGGGCGGCAGCGGGTACGCAACGTCCTCGACCGCTTCGCGATCGACTTCTCGCTGTGCATGTACTGCGGGATCTGCATCGAGGCCTGCCCGTACGACGCGCTGTTCTGGTCGCCGGAGTTCTCCTACGCCGAGACCGACATCGCGGCCCTCACCCACGAGCAGGACCGGCTGCGCGAATGGATGTGGACCGTGCCGCCGCCCCCCCGGCACGAGGAGGGTGCCCCGCCGCCCAGGGAGGCGCGAGGTCAGGTCCCCTGAACGCCGGGGCGGGTACTCAGCCGGCTTCCACCCGCTTCTTGAGGGCCTCGTTGAGCTCACGGAAGCTGGTGCTCGTGTAGGCCATGGTCCTGCGGGAGAAGGGCGCCAGCAGGCCACGGAAACTCTCGCTCTGGACCAGCAGGGTGCCACCATTGCGGGGGGTCAGCGCGAAGCTGTGCTCACCGCCGATGATCCCTGGGAGGCCGGCGGACCACCGCAACTCGACGCCGGGCTCGGCGACGACGATCTTGGGCTTGACGGTCATCATGCGGCCATTGGCCGGGTGGACGCTGCGCAGCGTGATCCTGTTGCCGACGGCGACCTCCCCGGACGCCTGGCGGAACAGCGGGTTCCACTCCGGGTAGCTACCCAGGTCGGTAAGGACCGTCCAGATGGTCATCGGCGGTGCGCCGATCTCGATCGCCGCAGAAATGATCTTCATCGGCTGGCTCCTGACTCGGCCGCTGTGGGGCGGAAGCTGGCCCGAGGCCTGGACGGGCCGATTTCAGCGGTAGTTGACGAACTGCAGGGCCAGGCCGAAGTCGTTGCCCTTGACCAGGGAGATGATCGACTGCAGGTCATCCTTTTTCTTGGACGAGACGCGCAGTTCCTCGCCCTGCACCTGGGCCCGGACTCCCTTTGGCCCCTCGTCCCTGATGAGCTTAGAGATCTTCCTGGCGTCGTCGGCGGAGATGCCTTCCTTGAGGCCCACACCGAGCCGGTACTCCTTGCCCGAGGGCTTCGGGTCGCCGGGATCGAGGGCCTTGAGCGAGACCCCGCGCTTGACCAGCTTGTCCTTGAACACGTCGAGCACGGCCTTGGCCCGCTCCTCGCTGTTGGCGCGGATGTCGATGGCGTGGTCCCCGGACCAGGCGATGGACGCGCCCACGCCGCGGAAGTCGAACCGGGTGCCGATCTCCTTGGCGGCCTGGTTGAGGGCGTTGTCAACTTCCTGCCGGTTGATACGGCTGACGATGTCGAAAGAAGACTCGGCGGGCATCTTTGCTCCTTCTCCGGTCGGGTACTCACCGACGGTCAAGAGGTTACTGCGCTCCGGCGGGGGCCGGGCCGCGGCGCAGCGTTGCTGCCGATGTCACCGTGTCAACCGATTGCGCCGCTGGGGCGTCCGTCTGAAGGGGGCCTCACAGGCTCGCCCGACGCCGGGCGCTGTTCAGCCAAGGCCGCGCCGTCTTCGCCTTCCCGGAGACGCCGGCGGCGGCTACTCCCAGCGCCCGGCTGTCCGCCCCGTCCCGTCCGTCCTCTGGGCCGCGGGACGGGGCGGCATTGTCTTCACCGCCCGCCAGGCGCGCCTGGGCGGCGCCGGTCCGCTATCCTTCACTGTGCCGTCCTGCGGAGCGGCACCAGGCAGGTTGCCCGAGCGGCCAAAGGGAGCGGTCTGTAAAACCGTCGGCTTCGCCTACGTTGGTTCGAACCCAACACCTGCCACCACCTGCGAAAACGGCCCGTGGCCTGGGTTTTCTCGGTCTCGCGGACTGTTGCTTTGGGCGCTGTGATGTCCCGCTGTGTCCATGGGAGTCCGGCTGTTTCCAGCTGTGCACGGACATATAGCGGACAGGATCCGCGATCATGAAGCTCCTTCCGCCGCTCGACCGTGGGCGACTGCTCTGGGTCGGCCACGGCCTTCGATGCTGTCCGGCCCCGCCTGCACAGTGGGGATGCCTCCGTGTGAAGGCCCTACCGCTTGCCGCGCAGAGGCCGTGCGATGGAAGTTTGGTCGGCCATCACGTCTCTGCTATGGGATCTGGACGTGGGCGGCATCGCGGGAAAGAGCGTCACGCTCGCTCTGTCGCGCCTGCCGCTGGGTGCTCAAATTGAACGTGCCGCCGCCCCCGCGTCACTGACCTGCGATTCCCGGCCAGCAGATTAAGAGTCTGCTGCTCTGCCAGTTGAGCTAGCGGCGCATGGTGCCGAGCCACGTTATGACGTGCCGGACTGTACGGCAAACCGGGAGACCGGTTGCCGCGTGGTGCCGGCCGCTACCGGCCCGTACCGCGACATCCGAGCAAACATGGAGCAAACATGGCGACGGTCATTCGCGGCAGCGGCAGATACAGTCCGTAATCGCCGCTGCTGGCGTGGATGCAAGGCGGAGGCACTGCGGCATGGGGACACTGCTCAGCTCATGGCATATCGCGAGGCTCAGGTACACGAACGCTTGGTGAGGTGGCTTGGCTGGAGAGGCTCGGTGTTGCACGCAGTGATTGACCTCGCATAGACCTGCGATGTACCTCCCATGGACCTTGGCAAGATCCTTCTTGAGCTCATCAGGCTTGGTGTTCCTGCACGACGGCGTGGATCTCGCCAGACAGCGTCCACGTTCCACCTGAGGCTGGTCGGCACAGGACCTGTCCGGCCATGCACAGGTGATCAGCTGGGTTCCATTGCACCCCGGTTCCGCGCAGGCGGACGAGCATATCGGTGATGCCGAGGACCGCGCGCTCGTCATTGAGCAGCGCCTGTGCGATCATGTCCGCCGGGCGCCCGGTGGCAAGGGCGAGCCGGGCGGCGAGTTCGGCGACCGCCTTCTGGTTGCCGTGGGCCTGGAACGCGGCGACGGTGCCGTCCATAAGCGCTTTGACCAGCTCCGGGTGAGCGCCCACCGTCCTGGCGTGCGGATAGCCGAGGGTCAGGAAGACCGCGAACATCGTTGCCGGAGCGGTGGGCTGACCAGTGGTCTGCGTCTCCGTGTGGTGGATGGCTAGCCACACCTGTTCCAGCCGCCTGGCCGGAGGGAACCGGCCGAGATCAGCTCCGGTGAAGTCGGCCAGTCGGCGAACGGGCCGCCAGTGGCTGAGGTTGCTGCCGGGACTGATTAGCCGGTACTGGTAGGAGCAGGCCAAGTCCCGGCCGGACGGCGGATCACGGCGCGGGCCGACCGCCATCTCAAACCGCACCCCATGCCGTACCGCCGACCGGAAGCAGCCGCCCGCGGTGGCGTCGATGTTGTACAGAACCAGGTTTTCCACGTCCATGTTCGCTGGCTTGAAGCCGGCGTAGCTCGCGTGCAGGATCTCCCCGGTTGCGGCTGCCAGCGATCGCACCCGGAGCCGGAGCGCATTGCGAGCGGCGTGTTGACCAGGGGTGAGCCGTTCAAATGGAATGTAGCGGGTGTCCCACAGCCATACCTGCCGCTGGCCATCGGCGGGTCCCTTGATCTCCCATTCCTGGCCTGCCGACGTGCCAGGCGAAGCAACGCCCCCTGCCCGCGCCGGCGCGGCGGGCTCAGCTGGTCCGGGCTGCTGGTCGGACGCCGCGTCACTCAGCGGTCGGCATGTCCCGCAGCGGTCGGCGACCGCGCCGGTGCGGGTCAGCGCCCACCCATCAAGTTCCATTAGCGCGCGCCCGAGCAGATCTTGATGTAGGGACCGGTGAACGGGGGCCTGCTGGTGATCGTGCCGCAGGCGGCGCGGTGCAGCCGGGCGTAGCCTCGTCGGCTATGGCCGATGTTGATCACGTAGCCATCGGGGTGCGCCGCCACCCAGCCCAGGTACTCGGCGTCCCTGTCCTGGAATTCCTCAACACTCATCACCGGCATTCTCGCGCTAAAAAGATTTTTAATCGCGGAGGTTACAAGGCCTGGTGCCGGTTGCCGCGTGATGCTATGCCGGGGTCATGAGGTATCCCGATGGTGGTGGGCTGACTGCGGCTGAGCGGGCCCGCCGGGAGCAGGTGCGGTTAGCGGCGGCGGACCTGATCGAGGCCGGGGCCAGCGACCGGGAGGTGGCGCGGCGGTTCCGGGTGACGCGGATGTCGGCGAACCGGTGGCGGCGGGCGCTGGCCGCCGGCGGCCGGGCGGCGCTGCTGTCGAAGGGGCCGGTGGTGGCCCGTGCAAGCTCACCCCGGCGCAGGTGCGGGAGCTGGCGGCGGTGCTGGAGGCGGGCCCGGCCGCGTGGGGATGGGAGAGGACCAGTGCTGGACGCTGGCCCGCATCACCGAGGTGGTGCGCCGCCGGTTCGGGGTGGACTACACCCTGGCGGGGCTGGATCTGCTGCTGCACCGGTCGGGCTGGAGCGTGCAGGTCCCGGCCCGCCAGGCGGCCGAGCGGGACGAGGAGCGGATCGCCGCCTGGCGGGAGGAGACCTGGCCGGTGATAAAAGGACGGCGGCGGACCTGGGCGCCTGGCTGTGCTTCGAAGACGAATCCGGCCAGGGCTTGAGGCCGCCGAAGGGCCGCACCTGGGGACGGCGCGGCCGCACCCCGGTGGTGAAGGTGACCGGCGGAACCAACCGGCGCGTCTCGCTGGCCGCGCTGATCGCGCGTCAAGCCCGGCCAGCGGCCCCGGCTGATCTACCGCGTCCACCACGGCCGCCGGACGGCAAGGACCAGCGCAAGGGCTTCACCGAGACCGACTACGCCCGGCTGCTGGACGCCGCCCACCAGCAGCTCGGCGGCCCGATCGTGGTCGTGTGGGACAACCTCAACACCCACGTCAGCGACGCGATGGCGGAGCTGATAGCGGCCCGGGACTGGCTGACGGTCTACCGGCTCCCGCCTACGCGCACGAGCTCAACCCGGTCGAGCCCGTCTGGTCGCACCTCAAGCGGTCGCTGGCCAACCTGGCCAAACGCAACCTCGCCCAGCTCACCGCCCTGGTCAAGACCCGGCTCAAACGGATGCAGTACCGGCCCGGCCTGCTCGACGGCTTCCTCGCCAGCACCGGACTCGACCTCACACCCTTCTGTAACCCCCGCAATTACGAATGTCTCAGTGCCCAGCCAGCCAGCGCAGCGCCGTGGCCGACAGCCAGTCGCCGTGTGAGATGTGGATGTCGTGACCGGCGCCGTGCGCCTCGGCGAACTGACCGCGCGGGATGGCTTCCGCCAGTTCCCTGGTCTTCTCGGCGAGCAGAACTCGTCGTACGTCCCGGCCACCAGCAGCGCCGGGCAGCGGATCCGCGCCGCCAGGGACCGGCTGATGTCGCCGCCAGCGTCGAGGATGCCGCGCATCGCCGACGACCACGTTTGCGTCATGATCGTGGCGTTGGCCGTCCCATACGCGGCCGTCAGGTAGGCAGCGAGCGGCGCCAGCGCGCCGCTTGGACTGGCGATCGCCGCGGCCAGCTCGTCGAGGTCCGCGGGCGAGGCTACGATCTGCCCGATCGCTCCCCAGGCGAAGACCGACAGCGCGCAGCCGGGCCGCAGGGCGGCCATGAGCAGCGCCTCTTCTCCGCCGTCGCTGAAACCGGCCAGGTGCGCGGCACCGATGCCGAGCGCGTCGAGCAGGCCCAGCAGGACGGCGGCGTCCTCGTGGTAGTAGCCGGGCGTGTAGTGCCGCGGCTGGGGCTGCGACCCGCCGGAGCCGGGCAGGTCGACGGCGACGACGCGGAATCCATCTGCCAGGTCGCGCCGAAGCCGGCCCAGGTCGGCGATGCTTCGCCCCAGCCCGGCATCAGCACAACAGCATCGCCACGGCCGCTATCCTCGTAATAGAGCTGCCGACCTGGCGGACCGTGCCACGCCATGTCCGGCCCCTAGCCCGCATCCTTCCAATACGCCAGGATCGTATCGGTAACCAGCCGCCGCTAACACCCGGCATAGCACCACGCGGCGACCGGCATCAGCTCGCGTAACCTCCGGGATTAAAGTCTTTTTAGTGCCGCGCCATGCTGCCCTGCCCGGGC
>CAWIGE010000019.1:0-326073 GCA_963835425.1 uncultured Actinomycetes bacterium
GCGATGTCGTGGACTGGATCCAGTTGCCGCACTGGCCGGTCTTCAACGTGGCCGACTCGGCGATCGTCTGCGGCGGGGCGCTCGCCGTGTTCCTCGCGGCGCGGGGCATCCGGCTTGACGGGATCCGGGACGGGAACGGCGTGAGCGGCAGGCCCGGCGCCCCCCCAGCCAGGCAGGTGGCCGAGGACCAGCCCCCCGAGGACCAGCCCCCCGAGCGGGGGAGGCCGCCGGTGGGCAGGCCCAGGAGCGGGGGAGCGCGGCCGGGGACAGCGGCCATGACCGTGGGGGACCAGCGCCGGGTGGCCGTCCCGGAGGGGCTGGATGGCGAGCGCCTCGACGCCGCGCTCGCGCGCATGTTCGGGCTTTCCCGGGCCGCGGCGGCCGACCTGATCGCCGGCGGGCAGGTGCTCGTGGCCGGGCGGACCGCCGCCAAGTCCGACCGTGTGCCCGCCGGGGAGTGGCTCGATGTCACGCTGCCGCCACCCCCCGCCCCGGTGCTGGTACCGCAGCCGGTGCCGGGGCTGGCCGTCGTCTATGAGGACGCCGACATCATCGTGGTCGACAAGCCAGCCGGGGTGGCGGCCCACCCGACGCCGGGCTGGACCGGGCCGACCGTGCTGGAGGGGCTGCTCGCCGCCGGGCACACCATCGCGACCAGCGGCGCCGCCGAGCGGCAGGGCATCGTCCACCGGCTGGACGCGAACACGACCGGGCTGATGGTGCTGGCCAAGAGCGAGCGGGCCTACTCCGCGCTGAAACGGGCGTTCCGCGAGCGCACGGTGGACAAGGGCTACCACGCCCTGGTGCAGGGTCACCCCGATCCGCTGCGGGGCACTATCGATGCCCCGATAGCCCGGCACCCCTCCGGCGACGGCAGGTTCGCGGTCGTCGCCGGCGGCCGGCCCAGCGTGACCCACTACGACACGATCGAGGCGTTCCGCGCCGCCAGCCTGGTCGACGTCACCCTGGAGACCGGCCGGACCCACCAGATCCGGGTGCACATGGCGGCGCTGCGCCACCCGTGCGTGGGCGACCGCCTGTACGGCGCCGACCCGGTGCTCGCCGAGCGCCTGGGCCTGACCCGGCAGTGGCTGCACGCCGCCCGCCTGGGCTTCGCCCACCCCGCCGACGCCCGCCGCCTCCTCTTCACCAGCCCCCACCCGCCCGACCTGTCCCACGCCCTCGAAATACTCCGCGCCGAGTCTTAGTGGTTCGCCTCTTGCCCCTATCGGCCGGTGAGCTGGGCTTGCCACGGCCGCCGCCGCCCCTGTGGACGGGCGGCGCTGCAAACCCGCCTGCCTGTGGACAACCGCCGGGTAGTTACGTTTCCCGCCCTCGCAAGGGGCGAAAGCCGAATCGTTGACGACATGACAGGCATCCCGGTGTGGCGGGTCGCCGGGGCCGGCCGGCGGTCGGTAGGCTCAAGGAGCCGGGCTGGTGCGTGCGCCACCTGGTGGGGTCGGCGGACGGGAACGGGGCCCTGCCGGAGAGGCGGCGCCAGCCACTTCCCCCGGCCCCGGTAGACCCGCGCCTGGCTGGCGCCTGCCCCCAAGGAGGTTGTCGTGACGGCGGCGGGATCAGCGGGAGACAGCTCGTTCGTGCATCTCCACGTGCACACCGAGTACTCCATGCTGGACGGCGCCGCCCGGCTCAAGGACCTGTTCGCCGAGTGCCAGCAGACCGGCATGCCGGCCGTGGCCATCACCGACCACGGCAACGTCTACGGCGCCTACGACTTCTGGTCGAAGGCGACGGCGGCCGGCATCAAGCCGATCATCGGCATCGAGGCCTACGTCGCGCCCGAGCACCGCCGGCACCGGCAGCCGGTCCGCTGGGGGACCCCAGCGCAAAAGGACGACGACGTGTCCGGCGCCGGCGCCTACACGCACATGACGCTGCTCGCCGAGACCACCGAGGGCATGCACAACCTGTTCCGCCTCTCCTCGCTGGCCTCGCTGGAGGGCTACTTCCGCAAGCCCCGGATGGACCGGGAACTGCTCGCGGCGCACGCCAAGGGGATCATCGCCACCACCGGCTGCCCGTCCGGCGAGGTCCAGACCAGGCTCCGGCTCGGCCAGGAGCGCCAGGCCCTGGAGGCGGCCGCCGACCTACCGCGACATCTTCGGCGCCGGGCAACTTCTTCGTCGAGATCATGGACCACGGCCTGCCGATCGAGCAGCGGGTCCGGGACGGCCTGCGCCGGATCGCGAGGGAGCTGTCGCTGCCGTTCGTGGTCACCAACGACTCCCACTACACCCAGCCGGGGGACGCGACCGCGCACGAGGTGCTGCTGTGCGTGCAGACCGCCACCAACCTCGCCGACCCCGGCCGGTTCAGGTTCGACGGCACCGGCTACTACCTCAAGAGCCCGCAGGAGATGCGGGCCGTGAGCTCCGACGAGGAATGGCAGGCGGGCTGCGACTCCACCCTGCTCATCGCCGAGCGGGCCGACGTCGGCTTCGCCAAGGCGAACCTGATGCCGAAGTTCCCCGTGCCCGACGGCCAGACCGAGGAGAGCTGCTTCCGGGCGGCAGGTCTGGCAGGGCATGGACCGGCGCTACCCGGCGGCTACGACGAGCAGCGCCGCGAGCAGGCCGAATTCGAGATGGGCATCATCGCCGCGATGGGGTTCTGCTCGTACTTCCTGGTGGTCGCGGACTTCATCATGTGGGCCAAGAGCAACGGGATCAGGGTCGGCCCGGGCCGCGGCTCGGCGGCCGGCAGCCTCGTGTCCTACGCGCTCGGCATCACCGACCTCGACCCGATCGAGCACGGGCTGGTGTTCGAGCGGTTCCTCAACCCCGAGCGCGTGTCCATGCCCGACATCGACATCGACTTCGACGAGCGCCGGCGCGGTGACGTCATCCGTTACGTCACGGAAAAGTACGGCGACGACCGGGTCGCCCAGATCATCACCTACGGCACCATCAAGGCCAAGGCGGCGGTCAAGGACTCGGCCCGCGTCCTCGGGTTCCCCTACGCGCTCGGCGACCGGATCACCAAGGCGTTCCCCCCGCCGGTGATGGGCAAGGACATCCCGCTCTCCGGCATCTTCGATGACAAGCACTCCCGGTACGGCGAGGCGGGCGAGATCCGCGCGCTCTACGAGGCCGAGGCCGAGGTCAAGCAGGTCATCGACACCGCGCGCGGCCTGGAGGGGCTGATCCGCCAGGCTGGCGTGCACGCGGCCGGGGTGATCATGAGCAGCGAGCCGCTCATCGACCACATCCCGGTCTGGCAGCGCGAGGCCGACGGCGCCATCATCACCCAGTTCGACTACCCGGCCTGCGAGGATCTCGGCCTGCTCAAGATGGACTTCCTGGGCCTGCGCAACCTCACCGTGCTGGAGGACGCGGTCGCCGGGATCAGGGCCAACCGGGGCCAGCAGGTCGAGCTGGAGCGGCTCCAGCTGGACGACAAGCCGACCTACGAGCTGCTGGCCCGCGGCGACACGCTCGGGGTGTTCCAGCTCGACGGCGGGCCGATGCGGGCGCTGCTGCGGAGCATGCGGGCGGACCGGTTCGAGGACATCGTCGCGGTCAACGCCCTCTACCGGCCCGGCCCGATGGGCGCGAACGCGCACAACGAGTACGCCGACCGCAAGGCCGGCCGCAAGCCGGTCACGCCGATCCACCCGGAGCTGGCCGAGCCGCTGGCCGGCGATCCTGGGCGACACCTACGGCCTGATCGTCTACCAGGAGCAGGTCATGGCCACCGCGCAGAAGCTGGCCGACTACACCCCCGGCAAGGCCGACCTGCTGCGCAAGGCGATGGGCAAGAAGAAGAAGGAGGTGCTGGACAAGGAGTTCGAGCCGTTCGCGGCCGGGATGAAGGCGAACGGCTACTCCGACTCGGCCATCCGGGCGATCTGGGATGTCCTGGTCCCGTTCTCCGACTACGCGTTCAACCGGGCGCACGCGGCCTGCTACGCGATGATCGGGTACTGGACCGCCTACCTGAAGGCGAACTACCCGGCCGAGTACATGGCGGCGCTGCTCACCTCGGTCTCCGGCGACAAGGACAAGAGCGCCCTGTACCTGAACGAGTGCCGCCGGATGGGCATCACCGTGCTGCCGCCGGACGTGAACGCCTCGGCGGCGACCTTCACCCCGGTCGGCGGCGACATCCGGTTCGGCCTGGCCGCGGTGCGCAACGTGGGCACCAACGTGGTCGACGCCATCGTGGCGGCCCGCTCGGCCAAGGGCGCGTTCGCCAGCTTCAGCGACTTCCTGCGCAAGGTCCCGGTCAACGTCTGCAACAAGCGGGTCATCGAGTCGCTGATCAAGGCCGGGGCGTTCGACTCGCTCGGCCACCCGCGCAAGGGCCTCGTGCTCATCCACGAGCAGGCCATCGACACCGTGATCGACGTCAAGCGCAACGAGGCGATGGGCCAGGACTCGCTGTTCGGCGGGGACGCCGAGATCGAGGCATCGTTCGAGGTCCCGGTGCCCGACGGGGAATGGGACAAGTCCACCCTGCTCGCGTTCGAGCGGGAGATGCTCGGGCTGTACGTGTCCGATCATCCGCTGCTCGGGATCGAGCACATCCTGTCCGCCGCCACCGACTGCTCGGTCGCCCAGCTGCTCGGCGCCGCCGCCGACGATGCCGAACGAGGAGCCCCGGGCGAGCGCAGCGACGCGCCAGCAGGTCACCGTCGGGGGGATCCTGTCCGGGGTGCAGCGCAAGGTGACCAGGCAGGGCATGCCGTGGGCGGCGGCCACGCTCGAGGACCTCGAGGGCGCGATCGAGGTGCTGTTCTTCCCGGCCACCTACGCCGAATGCGCGCACCCTGCTCGCCGACGACGCGATCGTGGTCGTGAAGGGCCGTCTCGACCGCCGCGACGACTCGCCCAAGCTGGTCGCGCGGGAGGTGAGCGTGCCCGACCTGTCGGTCGGCCGGAGCGGCCCTTTTGTGGTGTCGCTGCCGGTGCAGCGGTGCGTGGCGCCGGTGGTGGACCGGCTCCAGGAGGTGCTGCGTAGCCACCCGGGGCTGGCCGAGGTGCACCTGCGGCTGTGCAACGGCCGCCGGACGACCGTGGTCAAGCTCGACGACAAGCTGCGGGTGAAGCCCTCACCCGGCCTGCTCGCCGACCTCAAGCAGCTGCTCGGTCCCGCCTGCGTCGGTTAGCCCGCGCTGCGCCTCGATCAGGCGTCGCGGCGCTGGAGGAGGTAGCCGCCGACTATCAGCAGCAGCGCGGTCCAGGCGCAGAACACGCCGAACCCCTGCCAGGCCGAGAGCAGCTGCCCGGCCTGCGCCTTGTCCTGGGTGATCAGCTGGCCCGCGACGGTCGGCATGTAGGCGTGGATGTGCGCGCCCCAGCTGTACGGCAGCAGCCCGGTGAGGTTGAAGATCACCAGGACCAGGCCGATGACGGTGGTGACGGCGCCCGCGGTGTGCCGGATCAGCGAGCCGATCGCCAGCGCGAACAGGCCGAGCACGGTCAGGTAGAGCCCGGAGCCGATCACGGCCCGGGTCACGCCCGGCTGGCTCAGCGCCACCGGGAAGTGGCTGTGCACGATGGCGGCGCCGATGAAGAACGACCCGAACGCCACCGCCTCGCCGATGACGAAGACCAGCGCGCCGAAGACCAGCGCCCTTGGCGACCAGCATCGGGGTAGCGCCGCGGCATCGCCAGCAGCGACGCCCGGATCGTGCCCGAGCTGTACTCGCTGGTGATCACCAGCACGCCGAGCACGCAGATGGCCAGCTGGCCCAGCCCGAGCCCGGTGCCGAGGATGAAGTTGACCGGGTCGGCGGCGATCCTGCGCCGAGCCTGCGCCGGCCCGGCCGGAGTTCAGCGCGCGGAGCGTCAGCCAGGTGAGCAGCCCGGTGAGCCCGAGGCTCACGACGACGAAGATGATCAGCGTCCACAGGGTGGAGCGGACCGACCGGATCTTCGTCCACTCGGCCATCAGCAGGTGGCTGAAGCCGACGTGCCGGGCGGCATCGACCGCGGACGTGGGGGCGGCGGGCGCAACTGCGGTCATGGCGCGATCTCCTTCTCCCCGGCCGGTCCTGGCTGCCCGGCGCCCGCCGTCGCGGGCCCGTCGGGCGGCCCCGGTCCCCCGACCGCGTCGGCCGGGCCGGATCCCGGCCGGCCCGACTGGCGCGGCGCCGAACTCGGCGCTGTCCGGCGGTCAGCTCCATGAAGGCCTCCTCCAGCGAGCGCGAGCCGCGGGGTGAGCTCGTGCAGGACGATCCCGCTCGCGGCGGCGATCTCGCCGATCCGCGGCGCCTCCATCCCGGTCACGCTGAGCCCCGCGGGCTGTGCGCCGTTGGTTTCCTGCTTCACCATCGCCGCCCTCGGTGGTGATCAGCTCGCCGAGCCGGTCCGCCTGCGGCGACCGCACCAGCACCGACCGCTCGGAGCTGCGCTCGATGAACTCCTGGGTGGGGCAGTCAGCGATCAGCTTGCCCTTGCCGATCACGATCAGGTGGTCGGCGGTGACCGCCATCTCGTTCATCAGGTGGCTGGACACGAAGATGGTGCGTCCCTCGGCCGCCAGCTGCTTCATCAGGTTCCTGATCCACAGGATCCCCTCCGGGTCGAGCCCGTTCACCGGCTCGTCCAGCAGCAGCGCCGGGGGGTTGCCGAGCATGGCGGCGGCGATGCCGACCCGCTGGCTCATGCCGAGCGAGTAGCCGCCGGTCCGCTTGTGCGCCACCGGGGTGAGCCCGACCAGGGCCAGGACCTCGTCCACGCGCCGGCCGGGCAGGCCCTGGCTCTGGGCCAGGAACAGCAGGTGGTTGTAGGCGCTGCGGCCGGGGTGCATGGCCTTGGCCTCCAGCAGCGCCCCGACCGTCGCCAGCGGGCGGGCCAGCTGGCTGTACCGCTTGCCGTCGATCGTCGCGGTCCCCGCATGGGGCCGGTCAAGGCCCAGGATCAGCCGCATCGTGGTCGACTTGCCCGCGCCGTTCGGGCCGAGGAACCCGGTCACCCGGCCCGGCTCGACCGTGAACGACAGGTGGTCGACAGCGACCTTGTCCCCGTAGCGCTTGGTGAGGTCGCGCACCTCGATCATGTGGGTCCCCTCACCAGTGAGGCTTGGCCTCCGCTGCTGTGAACCTGGGCTGGCTGCGGCGAACTGTCGCGCGCGTCCCGTCGACAGCCACACACGGTAGCAAGCTTCCGGGGCCGCTTCGGCGTGGCGCTCCGGTGCGCAGCCGGCCGGGGTCGCGTACGCTGCTGCCGACAATGTCTGAGCTGCCCGAGCCTCCCGGTGCCGCCCGGCCCGGCGATGCCGGCCCGGCGCGGCCGTTTGACGTCAGCCGGGCGGCGATCGGCGTCTCGCTGGCGATCGTGGTCGGCACCGCGCTGCTCGGCGTGGCCGCCGGGTACGTCTGGTCGCTGGTGGCGCCGCGTGCGCTGCTGGTGATCGTCAGCCATGGCGCGGCCGGCCTGGTGCAGTCGGAGACGACCGCGTTCATCGCCGCCGACGGCGCCTTCTGCCTGATCGCGCTGGCCGGGGGGGTGGTGTCCGGGGCGCTGGGCTACCTGCTGGGGGTGCGCAGGTACGGTCCGCTGGCGATGATCGGTGTGCTGGCTGGCGCGCTCGCGGCCGGCTTTCTCGCCCGCTGGGTCGGGCGAGCAGTCCGGGTCCGGCATGTTCCATCACCTGCTGGCCACCCTGCCGGTCGGCGCCCGCCTGCATGATTCACTGACGCTGGGGGCCAGCGGGGCGATCGCCTTCTGGCCGCTCGCGGCCGGCCTGGTGGCCGGCGGCCTGGAGGCATTCGAGACCCGGGATCAGCGCCGCCGCCGGGGCGCCATGGGCACGCCGCTGCTGGCGGGCCCCGGCGATGCCCAGGCCTGGTCACCCGGCCCGCCGGCCGGGCCGCCATGGCAGGCGCCGGGGATTCCCGGCGGCCAGCCCCGCCTCGATTGAAGGAGGGGCTGACCGGCTGGATGGGCTGCGTGACTGGCTGCTGCTCGGCTTACCGGGCCGTCGGCCCGCCGCGGCGATGGCGCGGCCGGGCACACCGGCTCGCTCCTTAGACTGGTCGGGTGCTTTCCAGGATCGATCTTCGCGGCCAGCCGGCGGCGACGCTGAGCAGGGAGAAGCTCGACGGGGTGCTGCCCCGTGCGGCGCTTGACGTGGAGGCCGCGCTGGCCCAGGTCCGGCCCGTCTGCGAGGACGTGCGCCTGCGCGGCGCGGCCGCGGTCCGCGACTACACCCTCCGTTTCGACGGGGTGGATCTGGCCACCACCAGGGTGGGCGCCGCCGCCCTGGCCGATGCCCTGGCCGCCCTCGATCCCGCGGTCAGGGCCGCGCTGGAGGAGGCGATCCGGCGGACGCGCCTGGTGCACGAGGCGCAGCGGCCGGCCGATCACACGACCGTCGTGGCGCCCGGCGCCACCGTCACCGAGCGCTACGTCCCGGTCGGCCGGGCCGGGGTCTACGTGCCCGGCGGGCTGGTCACCTATCCGTCCTCGGTGGTCATGAACATCGTCCCGGCCCAGGTGGCCGGCGTCGCCCAGATCGCGGTGGCCTCGCCCGCCGCAGCCCGGGCACGGCGGCAGCCGGCCCCGGCCGTGCTCGCCGCCTGCGCCCTGCTCGGCGTCGAGGAGGTGCACGCGGCCGGGGGAGCGCAGGCGATCGCGATGTTCGCCTACGGCACCGCCGACTGCGCACCGGCCGACATCGTGACCGGGCCGGGCAACGTCTACGTCGCCGCCGCCAAACGGATGCTGCGCGGCACCGTCGGCACCGACGCGGAGGCCGGCCCGACCGAGGTGGCGATCATCGCCGACCACACCGCGCCGCCGCGCTTCGTGGCCGCCGACCTGATCGCCCAGGCGGAGCACGACCCGCTGGCCGCGTGCCTGCTGATCACCACCGATCCCAGCCTCGCCGACCGGGCCGAGACGGCGCTGGCCCCGCAGCTGGCCGCCACCCGCCACCGCGGACCGGGTGAGCCAGGCCCTGGCCGGCCAGTCGGCGTGCGTGCTGGTGGACGACCTGGACGCCGCCCTGGCCGTTGCCGACGCCTGGGCGCCGGAGCACCTGGAGATCCAGGCCGAAGACGCCGCCGCCCTGGCGGCCCGCGTCCGCAACGCCGGCGCCGTGTTCGTGGGCCCCTATGCCCCCGTCTCGCTCGGTGACTACCTCGCCGGGTCCAACCACGTGCTGCCCACCGGCGGCACCGCCCGGCACAGCGGCGGGCTGTCGGTGCTGTCCTTCCTGCGCGGCATCCACGTGGTGGAGTGCTCGGGCCCCGCGCTCGCCGCGGCCGCGCCGCACATCGACGCGCTCGGCGAGGCCGAGGACCTGCCCGCCCACGTCGCCGCCGTCCGGGCCCGCGTCCCCCGCGAGCCGGAGGCAGGGACATGAGCCAGATTCCAGCACTGGCTGCCGCTGCGGCCCGACCTGGCCGGCCGGACCGCCTACGGTGCCCCGCAGCTCGACGTGCCGGTCCGGCTGAACACCAACGAGAACCCCTACCCGCCCTCGCCGGCGCTGGTCAGGGCCATTGCCGACGCGCGTCGCGGGGGTCGCCGGCCGCCTCAACCGCTACCCCGACCGGGATGCGGTCGCGCTGCGCACGGACCTCGCCGCCTACCTCGGCCACGGGCTCAGCTGGCGCCAGGTATGGGCGGCGAACGGCTCCAACGAGGTCATCCAGCAGCTGCTGCTGGCCTTCGGCGGCCCCGGCCGGAGCGCGATCGGGTTCGAGCCCTCGTACTCGATGCACCCGCTCATCGCCCGCGCCACCGCGACCGCCTGGCTCAGCGGCGCCCGCGACGGCGACTTCGGCCTGGACCCGGGCCGGGCGGTGCAGGCGATCCGCGACCAGCGGCCGGACCTGGTCTTCCTCACCTCCCCGAACAACCCGACCGGTGGCGCGCTGCCGCTCGCCGTCGTCGAGGCCGTGTGCGACGCAGCTCCCGGCATGGTCGTGGTGGACGAGGCGTACGCCGAGTTCGCCCGCGACGGGACACCGTCGGCCCTCGCGCTGCTGCCGCGCTACCGGCGGCTGGTCGTCACCCGCACCATGTCCAAGGCGTTCGCGCTGGCTGGCGCCCGGGTGGGGTACCTGGCCGCCGACCCGGCGGTCATCGAGGCGCTGCTGCTGGTCCGGCTGCCCTACCACCTGTCGGCCGTCACCCAGGCGGTGGCCCGGGCCGCGCTGGCGCACGCGGCCGAGCCGCTGGCCACCGTGCAGGCCCTCCGCGCCGAACGCGACAGGCTGGTGGACTGGCTGCGCGGCCAGGGGCTCGCGGTGGCCGACTCGGACGCGAACTTCGTCCTGTTCGGCGAGTTCGGCGACGCGCACGCGATCTGGCAGGCCCTGCTGGAGCGCGGGGTGCTGGTCCGGGAGACCGGCCCGCCCGGCTGGCTGCGGGTGACCGCCGGCACACCGGCCGAGATGGGCGCGTTCCGCGATGCGCTGCTGCCCGTGCTCGGCGGGCGCCCGACAGGAGGCACGCCCGTGAGCCGGTACATCCCGCCTGGAGCGGGTCACCAAGGAGACCTCGGTCGTGGTCGAGCTCGACCTCGACGGCACCGGCACCGCCCGGGTGAGCACCGGCGTGCCGTTCTTCGACCACATGCTCGCCCAGCTCGCCAAGCACGGCCTGCTCGACCTGGCGGTCGCGGCCGAGGGGGACATCGAGATCGACGCGCACCACACGGTCGAGGACACCGCGATCACCCTCGGCCAGGCGCTGCGCGAGGCCCTGGGCGACAAGGCCGGCATCAGCCGGTTCGGCGACGCGGCCGTCCCGCTGGACGAGACCCTGGCCCGGGCGGCCGTGGACGTGTCCGGGCGGCCCTATCTGGTGCACGCCGAGCCGGACGGGATGGCGCCCCTGATCGGGACCTACGACACCACGCTCACCCGGCACTTCTTCGAATCGCTGACCGCGTCGGCGGGGATCTGCCTGCACCTGAGCGTGACCGGGCGCAACCCGCACCACCTCGTCGAGGCCCAGTTCAAGGCGGTGGCGCGGGCGCTGCGCGCGGCGGTTGCGCCGGACCCGCGGGCGCCGGGCGTGCCCAGCACCAAGGGCGTGCTATGAGGCGGGCAGCCGGCGCTGGCGGCGTTCGGCGGCCGGGGAGAGTCATCCGGTGACGGGGCAGCGGGGAAGAGGGCTCTGGTGACGCGGCGGCAGCCGCGGGTCGTGGTGCTGGACTACGGTTCGGGGAACCTCCGTTCGGCGCAGCGGGCTCTGGTGCGGGCCGGCGCGGACGCCGACGTGACGGCGGACTTCGATGCCGCGCTGGCGGCCGACGGGCTGGTGGTGCCCGGGGTGGGCGCGTTCGCCGCCTGCATGGCCGGGCTGCTGGACATCCGCGGCGACCAGGTGATCGACCGCCGGCTGGCCGGGTCGCGCCCGGTGCTGGGCATCTGCGTCGGGATGCAGGTGCTGTTCGCCGAGGGGGTCGAGCACGGCATCCACACCAAGGGGTGCGGGCAGTGGCCGGGCACCGTCGAGCGGCTGTCCGCGCCGGTGCTGCCGCACATGGGCTGGAACACGGTGCAGGCCCCGGAGGGCTCGCGGCTGCTGGCCGGGATCACGGGCGAGCGGTTCTACTTCGTCCACTCCTACGCCGCGCGCACGCTCCCGCTGGAACCGGCCCCGTACATGACCCTGCCGCTGGTTACCTGGGCCACCCACGGGGAGCCGTTCATCGCGGCGGTCGAGAACGGCCCGCTGTGCGCCACCCAGTTCCACCCCGAGAAGTCCGGCGACGCGGGTGCGGCGCTGCTGGCCAACTGGCTGGAGACGCTGCGGTGAGCCTGACGCTGCTGCCCGCGGTGGACGTGGCCGGCGGCCAGGCGGTCCGGCTGGTCCAGGGCGCGGCGGGCAGCGAGACCAGCTACGGCGATCCGCTCCAGGCCGCGCTGGCCTGGCAGGAAGCCGGTGCGCAGTGGATCCACCTGGTCGACCTGGACGCCGCGTTCGGCCGCGGCTCCAACGCGGCACTGCTCGCCGACGTGGTGGGCCGGCTCGACGTCGCGGTCGAGCTGTCCGGCGGCATCCGCGACGACGCCTCGCTCGCGGCCGCGCTCGCCACCGGCTGCGCCCGCGTCAACATCGGCACCGCCGCGCTGGAACGGCCGGAATGGGTCCGGGCCGTCATCGCCGAATACGGCGAGAAGGTCGCGGTCGGGCTCGACGTGCGGGGGGACCGGCTCGCCGCCCGGGGATGGACGCAGGAGGGCGGAGACCTCGGTGAGACCCTCGCCCGGCTCGACGCGGACGGCTGCTCCCGCTTCGTGGTCACCGACGTCACCCGGGACGGCACGCTCACCGGCCCCAACCTGGACCTGCTGCGCCGGGTGTGCGCGGGCACCGGCCGGCCGGTGATCGCCAGCGGCGGCGTGGCCAGCCTGGCCGACCTGCGGGCGATCGCGGCGCTGGCACCGCTGGGGGTGGAGGGAGCGATCGTGGGCAAGGCGCTGTACGCGGGGGCGTTCACGCTGGAGCAGGCGCTGGCGGCGGTGGCCCGGTGACGCGGAAGATATCCAGCGGGACCCCGTGGGAGCCGGTGGCCGGCTACAGCCGGGCGGTGGCCGCCGGCGATTACGTGTTCGTGGCCGGCTGCACCTCGGTCGCTGACGGGGAGGTCGTGCACGAGGGCGACGCCGCCGCGCAGACCACCCAGGCCATCGCCAACGTGGCGGAGGCCCTGGAACGCCTCGGGGCGGGCCTGGCCGACGTGGTGCGCACCCGGATGTTCGTCACCGACATCTCCCGCTGGGAGGAGTACGGCCGCGCGCACGGCGCGGCGTTCGGCGAGATCCGGCCCGCCACCTCGATGGTCGAGGTCGCGGCCCTGATCGATCCGCGGATGCTGGTCGAGGTGGAGGCGGACGCCTACCGGCCGGGGATCGGCGCGTGACGGTCGCGGTGCGGGTGATCCCCTGCCTGGACGTGGACGCCGGGCGGGTGGTCAAGGGGGTCAACTTCCGCGGGCTGCGCGACGCCGGTGACCCGGTCGAGCTGGCCGCCGCCTACGACGCCGAGGGCGCCGACGAGCTGGTGTTCCTCGACATCACCGCGTCTTCAGGCGGCCGCGAGACCATATACGAGGTCGTGAGCCGCACCGCCGAGCAGGTGTTCATCCCGCTCACGGTCGGCGGCGGCGTGCGCAGCGTGACCGACGTGGACCGGCTGCTCCGGGCGGGTGCCGACAAGGTCTCGCTGAACACCGCCGCGATCGCCCGGCCGGAACTGCTCGCCGAGGCGGCGCACCGATTCGGCTCGCAGTGCGTGGTGCTGTCGGTGGATGCCCGCCGGGCCGCCGCGGCGCAGGACCCGCCGCCGAGCGGGTTCGAGGTGACCACGCACGGCGGCCGGCGGGGCACCGGCATCGACGCGGTCGCGTGGGCGAGCCGGGCGGCCGGGCTCGGCGTGGGGGAGATCCTGCTCAACTCGATGGACGCCGACGGCACCAAGGCCGGGTTCGACCTTGAGCTGATCCGCGCGGTGCGGGCGGCGGTCGCCGTGCCGGTCATCGCCAGCGGCGGGGCGGGTGAGCTGGCCCACTTCCCGCCCGCGGTCGCGGCGGGCGCCGATGCGGTGCTGGCGGCCAGCGTGTTCCACTTCGGCGAGCTGCGCATCGGCGAGGTGAAGGATGCCCTGCGCGCCGCCGGGCAGCCCGTCAGGTAGCGGCCGCGGCCATCGCCGCGCCGACGATGCCGGCGTTGTTCTGCATGGCGGCCGGCGACGATCCGGGCCCGGACGTTGCTCAGCAGCGGGATGAACTTGTCCGCCTTCCGGCTGATGCCGCCGCCGATGATGAACAGGCTGGGCCAGAGCAGGGCCTCCACGTGCGCCGAGGTACTCGTCGACGCGGCCCGCCCATTTGCCCCAGCTCAGGTCGTGCAGCTCCCGCGCGCGTTCCGAGGCACGCTCCTCGGCGTCCTTGCCGCGGATCTCGATGTGGCCGAACTCGGTGTTGGGCACCAGCAGGCCGTCGGTGAACAGCGCGCTGCCGATCCCGGTGCCGAAGGTCAGCAGGAGCACCGTCCCGGGCTCGCCGGCGCCGGCCCCGAACGTCATCTCGGCGACCCCGGCCGCGTCGGCGTCGTTGAGCAGGCTGACCTGCCATCCCGGTGGCCTTGCCGAACAGCGCCCGCGCGTCCAGCCCGATCCAGGCCGGGTCGAGGTTGGCCGCGGTGCAGGTGATCCCGCCGATCACCACCCCCGGGAAGGTGATGCCGATCGGGCCGGACCAGCCGAAGTCGGCCGACCAGGTTCTTGACGGCCTCCGCGACCGGATCGGGCAGCGCTGGCCGAGGGGTGGGCACCTTGACCCGCTCCGCGGTGAGCGTGCCGGTGGTGACATCCACCGGTGCGGCCTTGATCCCTGAGCCACCGATGTCGATCCCGAGTACGTCCACCTGGCCCTCCCTACCACGTCCGGTCCGGTTTGAACGCCGCCGTGACGCCTGGCTCCTCTCATAATGTGTCAGCGAGGCCAGCCCTGCCCAGCAGGGGGGACGGCCGGGCCCCCGCCTGCGGCCGTTGGGCCGATCGGCGGCTTCCGTTCACTGTTGCGTCACCGGCAGCGGATTGACTGTCGTGACCCGGGCCCAGGAAGGGTGTGGAAGTGCAACGGGTGGTGGTTGTCGGGGGTGGCGTGCTTGGGCTGATGCACGCGCTGGAAGCCCGCAGGCGCGGGCACGAGGTAATCCACCTCGAGCGCGAGCCCGTCCCCCGCGGCGCGAGCGTCCGCAATTTCGGGCTGATCTGGGTCAGCGGCCGGGCGCCCGGCGCCGAGCTCGAGCTCGCGCTGCGGGCCCGGGCACGATGGGCGCAGATCGCCGTGCGGGTGCCCGGCACCGGCTTCCGGGCCGTCCCGTCGCTGACCCTCGCCGCGGACGGGGCCGAGCTGGGTCTGCTCAAGGAGGCCGCGTCGCTGCCCAACGCCGGCCTGAGGGGCTATGAGCTGCTCGCGGCCGGCTGAATGCCGGGCGGTCAACGGCGCGCTCCGCGGGGAGTTCACCGGCGGGCTCCTGGGCAGCCGGGACGCGATCGTCGAGCCCCGCCAGGCGCCGGGGGTGCTGCGCGCCCACCTGGCGTCCAGCGCCGGCCGGCTACACCTGGCTGCCGGGCCGGGAGGCGGTCGAGCTGTCGCCCCACGCCGTCCGCGACCACACGGGGGCCTGGCACCGCGGTGACCTGGTCATCCTGTGCCCCGGCGCGGCGCACAGCGGGATCGCTGGACCGCACCTGGCCGCCTGGGACCGTGCGCCGGTGCGCCGGGTGCGGCTGCAGATGATGCAGACGGAGCCGTTCCCCGCGCGCCTGACGACCTCGCTGGCCGACGGCGACTCGCTGCGCTACTACCCGGCCTACGATCTGCCGGGCCGCGGCCGCCTGGCGCCGCAGGCCCCGGTCGCGGCCCGGACGAAGGCCCAGCTGCTGCTGGTGCAGCGCCTTGACGGCGGGCTCACCATCGGCGACACGCACGAGTACAACGAGCCGTTCGCCTTCGACGTGGACGAGGACGCCTACGATCACCTGCGCGGCCGGGCGGAGGCGCTGCTGGGCACGGCGCTGCCGCGTGTCGCGCCGGCGCTGGGCGGGCGTCTACAGCATGGTCACCACCGACGGCCTCTACCACGCCTCGGAGGCGGCGCCCGGCGTGACCCTCGTCACCGGCCCGGGCGGGCGCGGGATGACCTGCGCGCCGGCCATCGCCGAGGAGACGTTCACCGGGCCGGCCTGCCGGACTCATCCGGCCCATCCGGCCCACCCGCACCCGCCGCCACCGCCGAGGAGAGCTGATGGAGCTGATCACGATCGCCTGCCTGGATATGGCCGGCACCACCGTCGCCGACGACGGCGGCGTGCTCGCCGCCTTCGCGGCGGCGATCGGGCGCTGCGGGCTGGCCGAGGGAACGCCCGCGCACGACCAGGCGATGAAGACCGCCCAGGTGACCATGGGGCAGTCCAAGATCGAGGTGTTCCGGCAGATCTTCGCCGACGAGGCGGACGCGCAGCGCGCCAACGCGGCGTTCGAGGAGTGCTACGCGGCGGCGGTCGCGGCCGGCGGGGTCGAGGCGGTGCCCGGCGCGGCCGAGGTGATGGCCCGCCTCGGCGAGGCGGGCATCCGGGTCTGCCTGGCCACCGGCTTCGCCCCCGCCACCAGGGACGCCGTCATCGACAAGCTCGGCTGGCGGCCGCTGATCGACCTGGCGCTCTCGCCCTCCGACGCCGGGCGCGGCCGTCCGTGGCCGGACATCCCGCTGACCGCCCTGCTCCGGCTGGGCGGCGGGGCCGTCAGCGAGCTCGCCGTCGTCGGCGACACCCCGAGCGACATCGAGTCGGGGCGGCGGGCCGGGGCGGGCCTGGTCGCGGGGGTGCTGACCGGCCGGGCCAGCCGGGAGGAACTGGCGGAGGCCAAGGCGGCGGTGATCCTCGACTCGGTGGCCGGGCTGCCCGCGGCGCTCGGGCTGAGCGCCTGACCGGGGCCGCCGGCCTGGCAGGCGGCCGTTACGAGCGCCCAGCCGTTACGAGCGCCCGGCCACCTGCACCGGCGAGCCATCCAGGCTGACCTGGACCGACGCCCCCGGCGCCAGCTGGGCGGCGGCCGCGCTCGGCACGTCCACCTGCACGGTCACGTCGCCGGACAGGAGAACGTGGATCCGGGTCACCGAGCCGAGGAAGGTCCGGCTGGTCACGATCCCGTTGCCGTTGGCGATGGCGGCGATCCGCAGGTTCTCCGGCCGGACCAGCACGTCCACGGCGCCGGGCGGCACGTCGGCGCAGCCGGCCTGGACGTCGGCGACGGTGCCGAGCGCGGTGGCCTGGCCGCTGCTGAGCTCGCCGGCGATCCGGTTCATCGTCCCCACGAACTCGGCGACGAACGCGGTGGCGGGCCGCATGTAGAGCTCGGAGGGGACGGCGATCTGCTCCAGCGAGCCGTCCTTCATCACCCCGACCCGGTCGGCCATGGACAGCGCCTCCTCCTGGTCGTGGGTGACGAACAGGGTGGTGATGCCCAGCCGCTGCTGCAGCGAGCGGATCTGCTCCCGCAGCTGCAGGCGGACCTTGGCATCCAGGGCGGACAGCGGCTCGTCGAGGAGCAGCACCCGCGGCTCGATGGCCAGCGCCCGGGCCAGCGCGACCCGCTGTTGCTGGCCGCCGGACAGCTGGTGCGGGAACTGGCTGGCCTGCGCGGACAGCCCGACCAGCTCGAGCAGCTCGTGGGCGCGCCGGCGCCGCGCCGGCCGCACCCATCTTGCGCATCCGCAGCCCGAACCCCACGTTGTCCAGCGCAGACATGTTCGGGAACAGGCTGTAGCTCTGGAACACCATACCCATGTCGCGCCTGGCGGCCGGGACCGGCGCGATGTCCTTGCCGTCCACGGTCACCGTGCCGCCGTCCGCGGTCTCGAACCCGGCCAGGATCCGCAGCGCCGTGGTCTTGCCGCAGCCGGAGGGGCCGAGCAGCGCGACAAGCTCACCCGGCGCTATGTCCAGCGACAGCCCGTTCAGCGCGCGGACGGTGCCGAACGACCGGCTCACCTTCTGCATGCTGACCGGCGCCCCGCCGCTGGCGGCGCGGCTGGTGACGTCCGCCGCGGTGCCCGAGGCGGTGTTGGTCGCCTCCACGATTTTCCCCCTGCCTTACCGGACGGTCCGCCGGACCGAGAACAACTCGACCTGGCCAGTGCCGGTGCGGCGCGACCGCCGGCTGGCCAGTGTGACGATCAGCATCAGGAACACCCAGGTCACGAACAGTGCCAGCAGCGAGGCGGCGGTGGAGACCGGCCCGCTGGTCTGGTCGAAGGCCACGATCCATACCGGGAACGTCTGGTACAGGTCGAGGCTGGCCATGGTGAACTCGCCGAGGACGAGCGCGACGGTGAGCACCGTGGCGGACAGCAGTGCGGTGCGCAGGTTCGGCAGGATGACCCGCCACAGCGTGACCGGCCACCTGGCGCCGAGCGAGCTGGCCGCGTCGACCAGGGTCCGCAGCTCCAGGGCCCGCAGCCCCGCGTCGAGCGAGCGGTAGGCGAACGGCATCGCCAGGATCACGTACACCAGGCCGAGCAGGTAGGGCGTGCTCTTGAGGTAGCCGGGAGACACCTCGAGCACGCCGACGATGAGTACCACCGGCGGGATGACGATCGGCAGGATCGTGATGGATTCGAGCAGGCGGCGCAGGCGCGGCAGGCGCAGGTGCACGTAGATCGTGGTCAGGACCATGAGGGCCAGGGTGAGCACGGTGGTCATGACCGCGAGCTTCAGCGACAGGATCAGGGCGTCGGAGAAGCCGGTCTGGTGCACCACGTCGCCGAAGCTGGCGATCCCGGCGAAGCGCAGCGCGGCGTAGAGCGGGATCAGGAAGTAGACGCCGGTGAGCAGCAGGATGACCCAGCGCCAGACCGGCACGGACCGCCGCCTGCGCGGCGCGGGCGTGGCAGCGGCTTCGTCGGCCAGTTCGTCGCTGATTACCGCAGCCATCGCGCCGCCCTCCGCTGCAGCAGTGCGTAGAACACCATGAGGACCGCGATGATGAGCACCATGCCCAGGCCGAGCGCCTTGCCGACGTTCTGCTGGCCCGCCAGCACGTTGCCGTTGAGGAACGACCCGATCTGGATGGCCGTCAGCGGGATGGTCCCGCTGGTCAGCGCCTCCGCCGTGGCGTAGGCGGAAAACGCGCTGCCGAACAGCAGCAGCAGGCATCCGAGAAATGACGGCATCAGCACCGGTCCGCCTATATGGCGCCAGTACTGCCAGGTCCCCGCGCCCATGTTCTGCGCGGCCTCGCGCCAGGCGGGCCGCAGTCCCTCGAACGCGGGCAGGATGATGAGCACCATCAACGGGATCTGGAAGTACAGGTAGACGAGCGCGACGCCGCCGAGGTCGTACAGGTTGAACCCGTTCTCGTAGGGGTTGAAGCCGATGGCGGTGAGCCAGCGGGTGGCGATGCCGGTCGTGCCGAGCGTGGCGATGAACAGGAACGCGAGCGGCACCCCGCCGAAGTTGGCGAAGACACCGGAGGCGGTGATGGTGACCCGGCGCAGCACCGCCCCGCGGCGGGCGGTGTAGATGGCATAGCCGATGAAGAGCCCGAGGATGCCCGGCACCACCGCGGTGATCACCGACAGCTCCGCGGTGATGATGAAGCCGTGCAGATAGATGCCGTGGGTCGCGATGTTGATGTTGTTGAGGGTGAACCGGCCGGTGTCGGGGTTCTGGAAGGCGCCGACCGCGATCGCCGCGGCGGGCAGCCCGAGCCCGAGCAGCACGTAGACCGTGAACGGGACGATCCCGGCCAGGGTCCAGGCGCCGCGCAGCAGCGTTGCCCGCCCCCGCCGCGGCCCGGCCGCTGGGGCGGCGTTCGCCGTCACCCAGCTAGCCGATCACGATCGACCACTGCTGGGCGACCTTGGCCTCGGCCGCGGACTCCTGGGCCTGGGTGGGGAAGTTGAGCCCGCCCGCCGGAGCCGCAGGCAGCACCGCGTTGGCCGTCTTGTTGACCGTGCCGTTGCTGACGAGCGTCTGCAGCTCGATCGGGCGCGCCTTGCCCTGCAGCCACAGGTTCTGGCCGGTAGTCGAGTACAGGTACTCCTCCCACAGCCGGGCGCAGGCCGGGTTCGGGGCGGTCTTGCTGATCGCCTGGCTGTAGTAGGCCGCGTAGTGCGCGTCGGTCGGGATCACGATCTTGAAGGTGGGGACGACGCTCTGGATCTCGGAGGCGAGCAGGTAATCCCACCAGACCACGATCGGGGTCTGGCCGCTCTGCACGGTCGTCGGCCCGGCGGTGACCGGCACGAAGTTGCCGGCCTGGTGCAGCTTCTTGAAGTACTGGATGCCCGGCTCGATGTTGGACAGCGAGCCGCCGTTCGCCAGCGCCGACGCGTAGACGGCGGAGAAGGCGGCGCTGGCCTGGGTCGGGTTGCCGTTGATGGCGACCTGGTTTTTGTAGATGGGCTTCGAGCAGGTCGGCGAACGAGGTCGGCGGCACCTTCACCTTGGCCGAGTCGTAGCCGATCGCCACGTAGCCGCCGTAGTCGTCATACCAGCGGGCGTCCGATGCCCTGGAGTTCGCCGGGATAGCGCTCCACGTCGCCACCTTGTAGGGGGCGAGCAGGCCCAAGCTGATCGGCCTTGATCGCGAACGAGGTGCCCATGTCCAGCACGTCCGGTGCGCGGCTCTGGCCCTTGAGCTGCTGCATCGCGTTGATCTCGTCCTGGCTGGAGCCGTCGGGGTTGGCGTCATTGATCTTGACGCCGTACTTGGCGGTGAAATCCTTCATGATCGTGCCGTAGTTGGCCCAGTTGCCGCCGGGAGGGTGATGACGTTGAGCGTCCCCTCCTTCTTGCAGGCGGCGACCAGGCCGTTCATACCGCCCAACGCGGTTGCCGACGTTGCCGTGGCGGCATTGGTGGAGCTGGCCGAACTTCCGCCGCTTGACCCGCCCGAGGACGAGCTGCTGCAGCCTGCCGCGAGCACCACGCTGCTGACCGCGGCCGCGGCCATGAACAATTTTCTTGTGGGCACGTGCGTATTCCCCTCCGAGCCGCGAAACCGCCGGGGGCTTCACGCACCCGGGGGCGTTGACGCGTGCATCGTGACGAGCCCGGATGTCCGATCCGTAACCTGTTGCCGAGCGGCGCATGGCACGCTCGTGAAGCGTTCCGGGCAGTTCACGGAACGCTTGATGATGCCGGGTCAACCGGGGGGCATCGGCTGGATGGCGCCGGGGCGAACGAGGACTCGGGCCGGTCAGGCGCGCCAGGTGGTCTGGGTGAGCTTGCGCACGTCAGGCTCGCTGCCATCGAGCCGGACCCGGGCGGCCGTGGTCCGGCCCATTGCCCACAGCGTCAGTTCCGCCGGGTCGCCGGTGACCGTGACCATCGGCGTGCGCGCCTTGGCGGTGATCCGCACCTGCTGGTGACCGGGCCCGGCTGGTCATCGCGGACCAGCTCGATCCCGACCGGCGCCTTGCGGAAGACAAGCCGGGCGCCCCGGAGCCGCTGCCACAGCGCGTCGGCCAGGTCCGTACCGATCTCGCGTGGCTGCCAGCCGTCCGCCCCGCGCCGGACGTCCTCGTGATGGACGAAGTACTCGACCATGTTCAGGCGCTCGTCCATGCCGGGGATGGCGAAGACCGACAGCCGGGGCGGCCCGCCGCGGATCTCCTCTACCAGCTGCCGGTACGGGTTGCGGGTGATGAGCGTGCGCTGCACCCGTCCGGTATGGCCGGCGAGCGGGCCCCCCATCACGCCCGCCGCGGCGTCGGGCCGGTGCTCCCTGAGCACGAGGTGGGCGGCCAGGTCCAGGGTCCGCCAGCCCTCACACAGGGTGGGCGCCTCGGGTCCGGTCTCGTCCAGCAGGTCGCAAAGGGCGACGCGCTCGTCACGGGCGAAGCTCATCCCGCGATGGTACGCCCTGCCCGTCATCCCTGCCGATCACCGATCCGCCGGCGGCTGTGGCCGCAGGCATTCATAGGATCGGGTCATGCGAACCGGATGGAACCCGCGATGAGCCAGGCAGGGCGGCCCTCACGGCTCGACCCCCAGATCGCCGCACGGCTCAAGCGCGACCCCGCCGGGCTCGTGGCGGCCATCGCCCAGCAGTACGACACCGGCGAGGTGCTGATGCTGGGCTGGATGGACGATGAGGCGCTGCACCGCACGCTGACCACCGGGCGGTGCACCTACTGGTCCCGCAGTCGGCAGGAGTACTGGGTCAAGGGCGAGACCTCGGGTCATTTGCAGCGCGTGGTGTCCGCCGCGCTCGACTGCGACGGGGACGCGGTACTGGTGAAGGTGGACCAGACCGGCGGCGCCTGCCACACCGGCGACCGGACCTGTTTCAAGGCCGGCCCGCTCACCCTGGGCGTCCCGTGACCGGCGATCGGGTGACCGGCGGCCAGCGCCCGCCCCCGGCGGGACGGCCCGCCCGCGAGTACGTGCTCGTTCTCGGCGTGGCGGCAGCCGGCGCCCTGCTGGTGCTGCTGTCGGTCCACCAGGGGTGGGCACGGGTGGTCACCGCCACTCCCGCCCCCATCCCCGGCAGCACCGTGACGGTGAGCGGGCAGGCCGTGGTGCCGCTGGCCGGGGCGCTGGCGGTGGCCTCGCTGGCCGGCCTGGCGGCGGTCATCGCCACCCGCGGCCTGGCCCGGCGGCTGGTGGGGGTGTTCCTGGCGGTGTCCGGTGCGCTGGCCGTCCTGCTGGTGAGCGCGCGCGTGAGCTCCGCCGCCGTGCTTGCCGCGGCGCACGGGGTCACGGTCGCCCAGGCCGGCTCGGCGACCGCGGGCGGCGGCCCGGCCGGGTCGTCCGCGCAGCCCGGTGTCTTCCCCGGCGGCAGCAGCCCCGGGGTGAGCGCGGCCGCACACGTCATGATGGCGGGCTTCCCCTGGCGCCCGCTGGCGGCCGTGGGCGGGCTGGCGGTGCTGGCGGCCGGGATCGTGGTGGCCTGGCGTGGCCCCCGGTGGCCGGCCATGTCCAGCAGATATCGCAACGCCGGCGGGGCCGAGCGGCAGCCGGTGGCGGACTCGGCCTCCCTGTGGGAGTCTCTGAGCAGGGGCGTGGATCCCACCGAGCAGCCCGGCCCCGCCGGCAGGCCGTTAGGCTCGTAGGTACGTCCTCATGTTGCCTGGGGTGGCGCGCGAGCCTGGAGGTGAGCGGTGAGGGCAACGAAACCGGACGGGCAGCGTGCCCGCCGCCCGTCCGTCCGGCCGCCCGGGGAGCCGGGCCGGCTGCTGGTACGCCTGGTCACGCGGCTGGTGGTCGCGCAGACGATCGCCGCCGCCGCCGTCGGCCTGCCGTTCAGCAAGCGGCAGCTCTCCTCGATCCTCATCACCCTGGCCATGGTGGCGGCGCTGTGCGTGCTGGCGTTCCTGGTGCGCTCGGGCACGAAGACGGCCTGGCTGGTGGCGGTGGGGTTCGAGGCGGCCTTCGTCGCCTACGGCCTGTCCCGGTTCTTCGCCGCCCGGTACCTGGGCGGGACCCTGTTCGCCATCATTACCCTGGGCACGCTGGTTCACCCCGCCGTCGCACGGGCCTACGCCGTGGCACCGCTGCGCGCGCCGGAGGAGTCGCCGGGGGAACTCGGCCTCGGCGACGCGGCCGGCGACACCTGCGGCGGCCAGATCGTGGGCTAGGCGCGGTGGCCTGCCCGCAGGGATTGCCATGACCAATCCAGCTCCGTATCAACGTGCCCGAGGCGGGCAGGCGCGGCCCGGCGCGCCCTACGTGGGTCGATGCCACGGCCCGGCGGCGGGCGTCCCTGGCCCGGGGAGGCTGCTGCCGGCCCACCGCAGCCGGCTCGCTACCATCGGGGACGCAAGGCATCCGACCCGAGGAGATTACGGAACCGCGTGAGCGTGCTCGACGAGATCCTTGAAGGGGTCCGTGCCGATCTCGCTGTCCGGCAGGGACACACACCGCTGGACCGGCTCAAGGAGGCCGCCAGGGGGGCCACCCCGCCGCGCGACGTGATGAACCTGCTCCGGCGGCCGGACGTGGCGATCATCGCCGAGGTGAAGCGATCCAGCCCGTCCCGGGGCGAACTGGCCAGCATCGCCGACCCGGCCGCGCTGGCGCGCGACTACCAGGCGGGCGGGGCGGCCATCATCAGCGTGCTCACCGAGCCGCGCCGCTTCGGCGGCAGCCTGGAGGACCTGACCGCGGTCAGGAGCGCGGTGTCGGTGCCGCTGCTGCGCAAGGACTTCGTGATCAGCTCCTACCAGCTGTGGGAGGCCCGCGCCTACGGCGCCGATATGGCGCTGCTGATCGTGGCCGCGCTGGATCAGAATGCGCTGGTGTCGCTGACGGAGCGGGCGCTGTCGATCGGCCTGGTGCCGCTGGTCGAGGTGCACAGCGAGGACGAGGTGACGCGGGCGCTCGACGCCGGGGCGAAGGTGATCGGCGTCAACGCGCGCGACCTGGGCACGCTGGAGGTCAACCGGGGGGTCTTCGCACGGCTGGCGCCGCGCATACCGCCCGACGTCATCAAGGTCGCCGAGTCCGGGGTACGGGGCCCGCGCGACCTCCTCGCCTATGCCGCGGCCGGTGCGGACGCGGTGCTGGTCGGGGAGAGCCTGGTGACCGGCAAGGATCCGCGCTCAGCCGTCGCCGACCTGGTGACCGCGGGTTCCCACCCCGCCCTGCGCGGCGACCGCCCATGAGCCCGGAGGCTCCCGCCGCGGCCACGCTGGCCACGCCAGGGCCGGTGCCCGACCCGGGCGGGCACTTCGGCATCTACGGCGGCCGGTTCGCGCCCGAGCCGCTCATGGCGGCGCTGGCCGAGCTGACCGACCAGTACCTGGCGGCCAAGACGGACCCGCAGTTCCAGGCGGAGCTCGCCGACCTGCTCCGCGGCTACGCGGGCAGGCCGACCCTGCTCTCGCCGGCGCACCGGTTCTCCGAGGCCGCGGGCGGCACGGTCCTGCTCAAGCGGGAGGACCTGGCCCACACCGGCTCCCACAAGATCAACAACGTGCTGGGGCAGGTGCTGCTGGCCAGGCGGATGGGCAAGCGGAGGGTGATCGCCGAGACCGGCGCCGGGCAGCACGGCGTCGCCACCGCGACGGCCTGCGCGCTCTTCGGCCTCGACTGCGTGGTGTACATGGGGGAGGAGGACACCCGCCGCCAGGCGCTGAACGTGGCCAGGATGCGCATGCTCGGCGCCGAGGTGATCCCCGTCACCATCGGCACCGCCACCTTGAAGGACGCGATGAACGAGGCGTTCCGCGACTGGGTGGGCACCGTGGCGACCACGCACTACTGCATCGGCTCGGTCGGCGGCCCGCATCCGTTCCCGCTGATGGTCCGGGACTTCCAGCGGATCATCGGGGTGGAGGCGCGCCGCCAGGTGCTCGAGCTCGGCGGGCCGGCTGCCGGACGCGGTGATCGCCTGTGTGGGCGGCGGGTCCAACGCGATCGGCATCTTCCACGAGTTCCTGCCCGATACCCAGGTGCAGCTGATCGGGTGCGAGGCGGGCGGCGAGGGGATCGCCTCCGGCCGGCACGCCGCCACGCTGGTCGCCGGCTCGGGCGGCGTGCTGCACGGCATGCGCACCTATGTGCTGCAGGACGCCGAGGGCCAGACGCTGGCCACCCATTCGGTCTCGGCGGGCCTGGACTACCCCGGGGTCGGGCCGGAGCACGCCTGGCTGAAGGACACCGGCCGGGCGAGCTACCGCTCCATCACCGATGCGCAGGCGATGGAGGCGTTCTCGCTGCTGTGCCGGACCGAGGGGATCATCCCGGCGCTGGAGTCCGCGCACGCGCTGGCCGGGGCGCTGCAGGCCGGCCGGGAACTGGGCCCGGATGCGCTGCTGCTGGTGAACCTGTCCGGGCGCGGGGACAAGGACGTCGCCACCGCGTCGCGGTGGCTGGGCGCTCTGGACTCCGGGGCCGAGGCCACCCCGTGACCGCGGTCGGGCAGGCCTTTGAGAAGGCAACGGCGCGGGACAGGGCGGTCCTCGTCGGCTACCTGCCCGCCGGGTTCCCCACCGTGGACGGCGGGATCGCGGCGATCCTCGCGATGGCCGAGGCCGGCGCGGACATCGTGGAGATCGGGCTGCCCTACTCCGATCCGCTGATCGACGGCCCGGTCATCCAGCAGGCGGTGCACCGCGCGCTCACCGGCGGCACCCGGGTCCGCGACGTCCTGCACACGGTCGAGGCGGTAGCGGCCGCCGGGATCCCGGCGCTCGTCATGACCTACTGGAACCCGGTCAACCACTACGGGGTGGACGCGTTCGCCCGCGACCTCGCCGCGGCGGGCGGGTCCGGGATGATCACCCCGGACCTGACACCGGAGGAGGCGGGCCCGTGGCTGGACGCGGCGGCCACCCACCGGCTTGACCCGGTCTTCCTGGTGGCGCCCAGTTCCACCCCCGAGCGCATCAAGCTCATCACCAGCGTGTGCGGCGGTTTCGTCTACGCGGCGTCGCTGATGGGCATCACCGGCTCCCGTGACAGCGTGAGCGGTGACGCGGCCGGCCTGGTGGCGCGGATCCGGGCGTGCACGTCCCTGCCGGTGGCGGTGGGGCTCGGTGTCCGGGACGGGACCCAGGCGGCCGAGGTAGCCTCCTTCGCGGACGGCGTCATCGTCGGCTCGGCGTTCGTCCAGCGCCTGCTGGACGCGCCCGATCCGGCGACGGGCATCGGCGCCGTGCGGGACCTCGCCGCGGACCTCGCGGCCGGTGTCCGGCGCCCTGGCCGGCCCGCCCGGCCCCGCTGACCACGGCGGCCGCCCGGCCGCGGCGGCCCGCTCGCCGCCGGGTCGGCGGCGGCATGGCTCGCCTGCCAGCGGGCCGGCATCAAGCTGGCCCCGGTGGCCGGGGCGGCCGGCCCCGGCCTGGCGTTCGGGCTGGCGCTCGGCTGCTGGGGAAACTGGTTCGGCCAGCAGCTCTACGGCCGGCCGTCCGCGCTGCCCTGGGCGGTGGAGATCACCCCCGCGCACCGCGTCCCCGGCTATGAGAATTACGCCACGTTCCAGCCCACGTTCGGCTACCAGTTCGGCTGGGACGTGCTGACGGGACTGCTGGTGATCTGGGCGGCGCGGCGGTTCCTGCTCACCGGCGACCGCGCCTTCGCCGTGTGGCTGGCCGCCTTTGCCGTGGGCCGGTACGGCACGGAGTGGCTGGCCATCGACTTCGCGCCGCACCTGTTCGGGCTCCGGGTCAATCAGTGGGTCATGGCGCTCATGTTCGCCGGGGCTCTCGGCTACCTGTACCTGACCCGCGGCAGGCCGGGGGAAGCGGCGGCGGGGCCGGCCCGGCCCGTCCGGCCGGTCCTGTCACATTTGCGGCGTTTCGGGACCCGGTCCGAGCGGGCAGGTATGCACCGGTAGCGCAACCTGCATGTAACCTCCGGGGAAATTGCCGGACGAGCCGACGACGGCTGATAATCATGCAGCCCGCGGCAGGGCCAACGTCGTCCCAACCGCACGCATGCGAGAACGCGTAGACGGACGAGACGACGGGAGAGTCGATGGCGCCTGCCGCCTCAGCGGGGAATCACAGGGGAAACCAGGGGCTGTACGACAGCCACTACGAGCACGACGCCTGCGGCGTCGGCTTCGTCGCCGACCTGTCCGGGCGGCGGACCCACGACACGGTGGCCCAGGCCCTCACGGTGCTGCGCAACCTGGACCACCGCGGCGCCAAGGGAAGCGACCCGGAGACGGGCGACGGGGCCGGCATCCTCACCCAGCTCCCGGACGCGTTCTTCCGCGCGGCCTGCGGGTTCGGCCTGCCCGCCGCCGGCTTCTACGCGGCGGGCATGGCCTTCCTGCCCGTCGGACGCCGCCGCCGCCGCGGCGGCGATGGCCACGGTGGAGCGGATCGCCGCGGCCGAGGGCCTGGCCGTCCTCGGCTGGCGGGAGGTCCCGCATGACCCCTCGTTCTGCGGGCGGGGCTCGCTGGCCGTCCTGCCCCGGCTGGCCCAGCTGTTCGTCGCGGCCCCGGCCACGGGGAGAGCGGGCTGGCCCTGGACCGGCGGGCGTTCTGCCTCCGCAAGCGGACCGAGCATGAGGCCGGGCTGTACTTCGCCAGCCTGTCCTCGCGGACGATCGTCTACAAGGGCATGCTGACCGCGCTCCAGCTGGAGCCGTTCTTCGCCGACCTGTCCGACCCCGCGTACACCTCGGCCCTGGCCATGGTGCACTCCCGGTTCTCCACCAACACGTTCCCGTCCTGGCCGCTGGCCCACCCCTACCGGTTCATCGCCCACAACGGCGAGATCAACACCGTGCGCGGCAACCGGAACTGGATGCGGGCCCGGGAGGCGATGCTCGCCACCGGCCTCATCCCGGCGGCGGCCGACGGCGCGGGGCTGGAGCGGCTGCTCCCCATCCTGGACGCCGACGCCAGCGACTCGGCCAGCTTCGACGAGTGCCTGGAGCTGCTGCACCTGGGCGGCCGCTCGCTGCCGCACGCCATCCTGATGATGATCCCGGAGCCGTGGGAGAACCACGAGGAGATGGATCCCGCCCGGCGGGCGTTCTACCAGTTCCACAGCACCGTGATGGAGCCGTGGGATGGCCCGGCGTGCGTCGCCTTCACCGACGGGACCCTGATCGGGGCGGTGCTCGACCGCAACGGGCTGCGCCCCAGCCGGTACTGGGTGACCCATGACGGCCTGGTCATCCTGGCCAGCGAGGTCGGGGTGCTCGACATCGACCCGGCCAACGTGATCCGCAAGGGCCGCCTGCAGCCGGGCCGGATCTTCCTGGCCGACACCGCCAGCCGGCGGATCCTCGAGGACGGCGATGTGAAGGCGGTGCTGGCCGCCGAGCGCCCCTACCAGGACTGGCTGCACGCCGGGCTGCTGCACCTGGACGACCTGCCGGACCGGGAGCGCGAGCTGCCGGGCCGGGCGGAGCTCACCACCTTGCAGCGGCTGGCCGGCTACACCGAGGAGGAGCTGCGGGTGCTGCTGGCCCCGATGGCCCGGGCCGGCGCCGAGCCGGTCGGGTCGATGGGCACCGACACGCCCATCGCGGCCCTGTCCGACCGGCCGCGGCTGATCTTCGATTACTTCACGCAGCTGTTCGCCCAGGTCACCAACCCGCCGCTGGACGCGATCCGGGAAGAGCTGGTGACCTCGCTGTCGTGTGCCACCGGGCCGGAGGGGAACCTGCTCGAGCCGGGACCGGCCTCCTGCCGCCAGATCGTGGTGCCGTACCCGGTGCTGAGCGACAGCGACCTCACCAAGATCATCCACATCAACGACGACGGCGACCTGCCGGGTTTCGCCGCGCACGTGGTGGACGGGCGGTTCCGCGTCGCCGGCGGCGGCGCCGCGCTGCGCGAGCGGCTGGCGGCGATCTGCGCCGGGGTGTCGGCCGCGATCGAGGACGGCGCCCGGTTCATCGTGCTGTCCGACCGCGGGCCGGCCGCCCCGGGCGGCTGGGACCACAGCCTGGCCCCAATCCCGTCGCTGCTGCTCACCGGGGCCGTCCACCACCACCTGATCCGGGAGCGGACGCGGACCAGGGTGGGCCTGGTGGTGGAGTGCGGCGACGCCCGCGAGGCCCATCACATCGCGCTGCTCATCGGGTACGGCGCGGCCGCGGTCAACCCCTACCTGGCGCTGGAGACCGTGCAGGACATGGTGCGGCGCGGGGAACTGGAGAATCTCTCCGCGCACCGGGCCGCCGCCAACCTGATCAAGGCGCTGGGCAAGGGCCTGCTCAAGATCATGTCCAAGATGGGGGTGTCCACCGCCGCCTCCTACACCGGGGCGCAGATCTTCGAGGCGATCGGCCTGGGCCGCGAGGTCATCGAGACCTGCTTCGCCGGGACCACGTCCCGGCTCGGGGGGGTCGGATTCGACGTGCTGGCCGCCGAGGCGGCCCGCCGTCACGCCCGCGCGTTCCCGGCCCGCGGCGCGGCGCCCGCCCACCGGCGGCTGGACACCGGCGGCGAGTACCAGTGGCGCCGCGAGGGCGAGCCGCACCTGTTCAGCCCCGAGACCGTGTTCAAGCTGCAGCACGCCACCCGCACCCGGCAGTACGAGATCTTCAAGGACTACACCCGGCTGGTCGACGACTCCTCAAAGCGGCTGATGACGCTGCGCGGGCTCCTGCGGATCCGGGGCGTGGACGTGCCCACGGACGGGCGCACGCCGATCCCGGTGGAGGAGGTCGAGCCGGTCGCGGCGATCGTGCGCCGGTTCTCCACCGGGGCCATGTCCTACGGCTCCATCTCGGCCGAGGCGCACGAGACCCTCGCCATCGCGATGAACCGGCTCGGCGGCAAGTCCAACACCGGTGAGGGCGGCGAGGACCCGGGACGCTTCCTCCCCGACGCCAACGGCGACCTGCGCCGGTCCGCGGTCAAGCAGGTGGCGAGCGGCCGCTTCGGGGTGACCAGCGAGTACCTGGTCAACGCCGACGACCTGCAGATCAAGATGGCCCAGGGCGCCAAGCCGGGGGAGGGCGGCCAGCTGCCCGGCAACAAGGTGTACCCGTGGATCGCCAGGACCCGGTACTCCACGCCCGGCGTCGGCCTGATCTCGCCGCCGCCGCACCACGACATCTACTCCATCGAGGACCTCGCCCAGCTGATCCACGATCTGAAGAACGCCAACCCCGCCGCCCGGGTCCACGTCAAGCTGGTCGCCGAGGTCGGGGTGGGCACGGTCGCGGCCGGGGTGTCGAAGGCGCACGCCGACGTGGTGCTGATCTCCGGGCACGACGGCGGGACCGGCGCCGCGCCGCTGACGTCCATCAAGCACGCGGGCGCGCCGTGGGAGCTCGGGCTGGCCGAGACCCAGCAGACATTGCTGCGTAACGGGCTGCGCGACCGGATCGTCGTCCAGGCCGACGGCCAGCTCAAGACCGGCCGCGACGTCGTCGTCGCGGCCCTGCTCGGCGCCGAGGAGTTCGGCTTCGCCAGCGCGCCGCTGGTGGTCTCCGGCTGCGTCATGATGCGGGTCTGCCACCTCGACACCTGCCCGGTCGGGGTGGCCACCCAGAACCCGGAGCTGCGCAAGCGCTTCACCGGCCGGCCCGAGTTCGTGGTCAACTTCTTCGAGTTCATCGCGCAGGAGGTGCGCGAGTACCTGGCCGCGCTCCGCTTCCGCACGCTGGACGAGGCGATCGGCCGGGCCGACCTGCTGGACACGGCGCGGGCGGTCGGGCACTGGAAGGCGGCCGGGCTCGACCTGGCGCCGGTGCTGCACGTGCCCGACCTGCCCGAGGGCGCCGCCCGGCACCGGACGACCAGCCAGGACCACGGGCTCGACCGGGCGCTCGACAACACCCTCATCCAACTGGCCGAGGGCGCGCTGCAGGACGGCACGCCGGTCGTGCTCGACCTGCCGGTGCGCAACGTGAACCGGACGGTCGGCACGATGCTCGGCTACGAGGTCACCCGGCGCTGGGGCGCCAAGGGCCTGCCCGACGACACGATTCACGTCCGGTTCGAGGGTTCGGCGGGCCAATCGTTTGGCGCCTTCCTGCCCCCGGGTATCACCCTGCGGTTGGCCGGCGACGCCAACGATTACCTCGGCAAGGGCCTGTCCGGCGGCCGGCTGATCGTGGCGCCGGACCCGGCGGCGCCGTTCCCGGCCGAGGAGCAGATCATCGCCGGCAACGTGATCGGTTACGGCGCCACCGGCGGCGAGATGTTCCTGCGCGGCATCGTCGGCGAGCGGTTCTGCGTGCGCAACTCCGGTGCCACCGCGGTCGCCGAGGGCACCGGCGATCACGGCTGCGAGTACATGACCGGCGGCACCGTGGTGGTGCTGGGCAAGATCGGGCGGAACTTCGCGGCCGGCATGTCCGGCGGGATCGCCTACCTGCTCGACCCCGACCTGGGCCGGGTGAACACGCAGATGGTGGACCTGGAGCCGCTGGACGCGGGCGATGGGGCCCTGCTCCAGCGGCTGGTGGAACGGCACCGGGCGGAGACCGGCTCGGCGGTGGCCGGGGAGCTGCTGGCCGGCTGGGAGCGGGCGCTGGCGCGGTTCGTCAAGGTCATGCCCAAGGACTACAAGCGGGTGCTGGCTGCGGCCAGCCGCGCCGAACTGGAGGGCCGGGACGTCAACGAGGCCGTCATGGCCGCCGCGCACGGGTAAGGCGGGCACGGCTGACCCATAGGGGTTCCCGAGTACGGGTCGTGGTGCTGACGGGTGTGTACCCGCCCTGTTGCCCCATGCCCCCGCCATACGTCGGCAAGCGGCCGCCGTCACGGCGCGATCTCTAGAGTTCATCGGTTGGCTCAGTACTTGGGGCCTACGAATACGTCCAGCCTGGCTACGGCCGCGCGCCGGGCTACCGAGATCGTGGTCGGCTTGGAAAACCGCCAAACCACTCCCAGCCGGTCCAGGGCCTGGCCACAGAGGCGGTGAATGTCTGCCGACTGGTTCACGAACAGATAACGCGGATACCCATACCACCGGTCGCCGTCGTTGAGCGGCCGCCGGACGCGGTTGATCCCGCGGTATCCATCCGAGTGAAAGAGACCGCGCGCGAACTCACCCGGATACTCTGCCACGATCCGCTCCTGCCACGGCTCTAATTCGATCACGCGCTGGTGTTTCATGCCCGGCCCGTGCTGCGGAAACAGGCACAGCCAGTGCTTGGACGTGCTCTTGATCTCTGTGCAGCCCGTCCTGGCAACGGCGAATACCTTCGAGGAGGGCATGACCGCGGACATGGCCAGCCGGGTTTGCGCCATCAGCCCGGGCCAGCCGTCACAGCATTTGATCGATAGCGCCCAGACACTTTTCCTGCTCACGGTCATGTGACCGTCGCCGAGATAGAGACCAAGCAGGTACGCGTAGGCGCGCTCATCGAGCGGCCGATCGTGGCAGCGCGGGCACCGAGGGGCACCTTCGCCTTCTCTGCGTCAACTGCCGCTGCGTCGACTGCCGCGCCGCCAGTGCCTTATGGAAGCTACTGAAACGCCGCAGATTTCGGCGTTCTCGCGATCTAATATCCTTAGATCGGACAAGGTCTTGGCAAGCTCGACGGTAGCCTGTGGGTACATGAGAATACGTTCTCAGTAGCCACTGACATTCTAGTGAGCCTTTGAGTTTGTGCCCCGGGTGGGATTCGAACCCACACTCAATGCCTTTTGAGAGCATCGCCTCTGCCGTTGGGCTACCGGGGCCAAGGCCGACCGCGCGCTGATCCGCCTAATGTCAATGTACCGGTTCGGGCCGGTCCGACGGGCGAGCGTGGCCCCGCTTCGCGCCATGACCGCCCGGGATGAGGCCCTGATCAGCCCTGGTCTCGCCGCCCTGAAATAGGCAAGCCGAGTCGTGCAGCGCTTGTGCGACTGCGGGGGACGAACCCGCGCCGGGACAAGATCTGACAGATCGTCGCCGCCGACGGCGCACCAGCCAGCCTGCTGGCGCAGGTGCCAGGCAATCGTCTCCCGCCCCGGCGTTGTGACCCGCCTCAGCCAGGCTCTTGCGCAGCGCCACGATCGCGTCCTCGGCAGCCTGGCTGGTCCGCCGGGGCTGGTATGCGGGCGCCGGGACCGCGGCTAGAACGCCACCGCGCCCTTAGACCGGCCCTCCACCACTACAGCCATGATCACAACCCCCGCCATCGACATCGGCCACCACCCCGCTCCTCAGGATGAGAACGATGTCGTGAGACACCCGTGAACTACGTCTTGCACTCAGGCACCACGCGAGGCACCCGGACACCCCGGGTGCTGCCTGCCAAATATTGAGAAAGTCGGCGGCCGGGGAGAGGCTATTCTCACGTCCCCGCTATGAACGGTGGACCATACGCGGCACTTTACGATCTTGGGCCTTCTAGATCGCGAACGGGCGACGGCTCGGTCACCTCTGACTGCGGCCCAGGCGGCCCGCCCGGCCGCGGTCATTCCCTTGGCCACGGGGCACCGAGGGCTGGCCACCCGGACCCGGCTGCATGGACCTTGATGAGACCGTTATCAGACCGTAACCGCCGTCGGCGCAGGCGTCAGGCGGCCCCGGGCCACCCTCGTCGCCGTCTTACCGCTGGTCGGCGCCACCGGCATCGCCGCTGGCCAGCGCCACTAAGCGTGACGGCTGGTCGGCCTTCCGAACCGTTATGGAACTGCTAACAGACTTGCCGGAGTTCTCGTTGACGCCCCTGGTCCGATGATCTAGCTTTGGGCGTCACAACGCCGTATCGTTCAACGGTGTGAGCGCTCACACCGGCTAACGGCCCGGTTCTCCGGACGGAGGTCTGTGCCGTTCCTCTGTCGGGTGCCACGGCCCGAGGGGGCTGCTGGCCGCTTGGTGGTGTCAAGGCATGGGATCAGGAACGCTGCAGCCCAGCTGTGCCAGAGGCGTTCCGTATCAAAGGGAATGTGACTGGAGGCCGCGATGAGAGAAGTCAACCCCAAGGTCGATGAGGCAATCCAAACGCTCAACATGAAGGACGGGCCGACCCGCCGCAAGCTGCTGACGGGCACTGGCCTGGTGAGCGCGACCGCGGCCGCCTCGGCGCTGCTCGCCGCGTGCCCGTCCAGCGGCAGCAGCAGCGCCGCGTCAAGCAGCGCCCGGGCAATTTCCCGAAGACCCCGGCGTGGCAGTTCTGGTTCGTGAACCACGTCACCAGCAACCCGTTCTTCAGTCCGACCCAGTACGGCCTGGCGGACGCGGCCGCCCTGCTCGACCTGCCCACACCCAAGTGGGGTGGGTCGAAGAACTCGGTCGTACCGCAGATGGTGAGCTACTTCAACACCGCGGTCGCCGCCAAGGCCAGCGGCATTGCCCTGGCCGCCATCAGCATCACCGCCTTCACCACCCCGGTGATGAACGCGATGAACGCCGGCATCCCGGTGCTCACCTACAACGCGGACGGCACGTTCGTTAACGACAAGCCCGTCATCGGCACAAACCGGCTCGCCTACGTCGGCCAGGCGCTGTTCCTGTCGGGGCAGGCGATGGGGAACCAGATCAAGGCGCTCCTCCCCGGCGGCGGAGACATCGTCATCTTCATCGCCACCCCGGGCACCGGGAACATCCAGCCCCGGTACGACGGCGCCGCTTCGGTCCTCGGCAGCAGCTTCAAGCTGCACGAGGTCGCGACCGGCGCGGCGACCGCCGGTGAGCTGAACGCGGAGAAGGCGTACCTGCTGGCGAACAAGTCCACCCTCAAGGGCGCCTTCGCGGTCGATGCCGGCTCCACCGAGGACCTCGGCCAGGCGCTTGCGGCGAGCGGGCCTCGCGGGCAAGATCCCGGCCGGCGGGTTCGACACGCTGGCCCCCACGCTGACCGCGATCAAGAGCGGTCAGCTCAACTTCAGCATCTTCCAGGATCCCTACCTGCAGGGCTTCCTGCCGGTGCTGTACCTGTACCTGTACAACATCTCCGGAGGCGTGCTGGCCCCGCCGGACACCGACACCGGCCTGACCGTGGTGAACAAGGACAACATCACGCCGTTCGTGGCCACGTCCAGGTACCAGGGCACGAGCAGCGCGCAGAAGGTGGTCCCCCGGCCGTCCGGCGCGATCAAGGCGCCGCCGGCCACCACCAGCACCTGACAGCGCCTGCACTAGGCTCGGCCTAGACAGGCACGCCGACGGCGGGCGACACGTCCCGCGGGCTGCGGGCCGTCGCCCGCCGTCGGCGCATAACCGGATGGCGCCACGGGAAGCGAAGTCCGTATGAGCGAGACCGCCGAGACAGCGTGCAGCCCCTTACACGCCGCGACCGGGCGGCCCGCCGTCCGTCCGGGTTTCCCGCGACGCGTCGGCGCATGTTCCTGCGGCAACGCGAGGCCACGGTGTTCGTGGTGGCGGTCGTGCTGTTCCTCTACTTTACGTTCAGCGACTCGGCGTTCCTCACCAAAGACAACATGGTCGTGTTCACCCAGGATCTGGCGCCGATCGCGATCATCGCCATCGGCGAGGTGCATGCTGCTGATCTGCGGGGAGATCGACCTGTCGGTCGGCTTTATCTACGCGTTCGCGCCGTTCCTCATGCACTACTTGATCGACTTCTACGGGGTGCCGGGCATCCTGGCCATCCTGATCTCCCTGTTCATGGGGGTGGTCGTCGGCTGGGTCAACGCATTCCTGACCGTTACCGTTGGGGTGCCGTCGTTCATCACCACGCTCGGCACGGGGTTCGTCCTCGACGGCATCCTGCTTACGACGTCGCACGGCGAGCCCGCGTCAATCCCGGCCGTGGTGCAGGGGATCGGGCACTGGTTCGGCACCTACGCCTGGTCGGAGATCGTCTGGGCGGTAGTTCTCGTGGCGATCTTCCATGTCGTGCTCACCCGGACGAGATGGGGCCTGCACACCATCGCGGTTGGCGGGAACAGCCTGGGCGCGCATGAGGCCGGCATTAACGTGGCCCGGATCAAGTACGGGAATTTCATGATCACCGGCTTCATGGGGGCGCTCGTGGGCCTGCAGGTTGCCTTCCAGACCAGTTCGATCGACCCGAGCAACGGCGGCTACCAGGCGATGTTCTACTCGGTGACGGCGGCCGTGATCGGGGGGACCGCGATGCTCGGCGGGGTTCGGCACGATCCTCGGCGCTTTCTTCGGCGCGGCCGTGCTCGCCGTGCTGACCGACGGATTCTCCATCTAGGGCATCAGCGCCAACCCGCTGAACATCATCTTCGGGGTCGCGATCTTGGTCGCCATGATCGCTAACGTCTCGCTCGCCCGAATCCGCGGTGAAGGGAGAGCCCGATGACGTCCGGACCCGCGGGACCGCCCTCGCCCGCCAGCCCCGACGGCGACACGCCCGCCAGCCCTGACGGCGACGTGCTGCGAGCGGAGCACATCGCCAAGCGGTTCGGGGCCGTGACCGCGCTGGTCGACGTGAATTTGCGCCTGAGCAAGGGCGAGGTGCTCGGCCTGCTCGGTGACAACGGCGCCGGCAAGTCCACTCTCATCAAGATTCTCTGCGGTTTCCAGCCGCCGGACTCCGGGCGGATCATCCTGAACGGCCAGGAGGTCTCGTTCAAGTCTGTCGATCAGGCCCGCTCGCTCGGCATCGACGTGGTCTACCAGGACCTGGCCTTGATCAACCAGCTCAGCGTGTACCACAACATGTTCCTTAACCGGGAACGGGTCCGCTGGCCGCTGCTGGCCAACCGGTCTATGCGTAAGGCCGCCCGCCAGTACCTGGACGAGATGGGAGATCGACCTCCCCTCCGTTGACGCCGAGGTGTCCCGGCTGTCCGGCGGTCAGCGGCAGGCGATCGCAGTGGCGCGGGCCGTCTACACCCAGGCCAAGGTCCTCCTGCTGGACGAGCCGCTTGCCGCCATGGGAGCCAAGGAAGCGGCCATGATCCTGGACCTGGTCCGGGACCTGAAGCGCAGGGAGCGACGTTTCCATCATCATCATCGCCCACAACTACGGGCAGGTGCTGGAGATCTGCGACCGGGTCAACCTGCTCCAGCACGGCGAGATCACCCTCGACAAGCCGGCCGCGGAGACCTCGGTCCAGGAACTGAACGACATCGTCATCGCCGAGTACCGCCGCGCCCTGGAGGAGCGCCACCGCAGCGCCTGACGGCCAGTGCCCTACACGGGCACGAAATCAATGCCGGTGAGCTGGCAGAACACCCGCCATGACGTCGACATGGTGGCCGAGGTTCATCACCTCGTGGTGCGGCCCGCCCGCGGCCAGCCATCCGTTCAGACATTGCGCAGGCCGGAGCTCGGCCGGAACTGGCCGTAGGGCATCTCCAGCGCCGGCAGCGGCGGGCTGTCCAGGTTCTCCCCCTCGGCCACCACCAGCCGGAACCGGCCGCCTTCCAGGTTGACCAGCGTGGCGATGGTGGCCGGGCCCGGCTGGTACTGGAACAGGAACGTGGGCGGATCCGCCAGCCGGCCGATGCCGAGCGGGCGCTTGATCAGCCGCACCGGCCGGTCGGAGCGGGCGACCTTCCAGTTGCCCTCGCCCATGTGGCTCATCAGCACCGAGTCGGAGGGGAAGTCCATCGCGTACATCTCGGTGAAATGGGCGTCCCCGATCAGCCTGTGCCCGGCGGCGACGAGGCAGGCGGTCAGCACATCGCCCTCGGCGGCGTAGCCGTAGCCCTCCGCCATCAGCGTGGAGGCGGCCGCCAGCGGCAGCCGGGCGAACCGGCCGTCCTCGCCGATCGCGTCGAAGTGCGCGGTGTAGGCGCCGTAGCCGCCCTGGTCCAGCATCGTCTTGATCGCGACCTGCATCCGCGCGTGGTCCTCGCGCTCGGTGGCCGACAGCGCCGGGTCGATCTCGAACCTGGCGTCCTCGAACTCGATCACGCCGGCCACCTGCGCGTCGGTGACCGCCTGCATGCCCCGGTACACCTCGCCGGGAGCCACCGCCCGGATCTGCGGGCCGAGGCCGCGGATCAGCGCGCTCTCGTCCACCCGGATGTCGCCCATGTCGTTCATCGCGTACCCGACCAGCGCGACCTTCAGCGACCTCCACGCCGTCGCCGCCGCGGCGGCCCGCGCCCAGCGGCCCACGTCGGCGCGGAACGTCTCGCTCCGCCAGTCATCGGTCAGCACGCTGAACCGCCGCCCGGCACGGACCATGGCGTTGGCGGTGTCCTGCGCCCCGTGCACGCCCTGGTTGTAGGTCATGTCGGCCATGTCCCACGCGGCGGTGACCGTGGGCTCGGGCTGGATGTTGGCCAGGCAGATGGGTAGCCGGGATTCGGCCAGCAGCCGGGCGACCCGCATGGCCGGCCCGTAGGTCAGCATCACCACCAGCACGCCGTCGAGGTCGGAGTCCTCGAACTCGCGCATGACCCGCTCGGCATCTTCCCGGTACTTCACCACCTTGCCGGGGATGAACTCGCCGACCCCGGCCAGGCTGGCGGCAAGCTCGGCGGCATACCCCTCCTGCCGCCGGGCGATGCCCGGGATCATGTCGTCGTACAGGTCCTGCATGATCCCCAAGATCCCGATCCGGGGCCTTCGCTCACTCATCACAGCCTCCCTGAGGGTTAGGCAGAGCCGGGTTCGGTGCCAGCCGGTCAGCGCTGGCCGTACTCGTCCTGGTATCGCCGGTACAGGGCGTCGATCTGGTCGGGCGGCAGCGGGGTGAGCCAGGCCCATCAGGCTGGCCAGATGGACCGTGCAGGCCGCGTCCTCGCACATCACCGCCGCCTTCACCGCGTCGCGCGCGGTGGCGCCCACGGTGAACACCCCGTGGCTGCGCAGCAGCACGGCCGGTGAGCGGTGACCCGACAGGGTCGCGACCACCGCGCGGCCGATCTCCTCGCCACCGATCGGCGCGAACGGCCCGATCGGTATCTCGCCGCCGAACTCGTCGGCCATCGCGGTGATCACGCAGGGGATCGGCTCGCCGCGGGCCGCCCACGCGGTCGCGTACCGGGAGTGGGTGTGCACGACGCCGCCGACCCCGGGCATGTACCGGTAGATGTAGGCGTGGGAGGCGGTGTCGCTGGACGGGCTGAGCTCGCCGCCGACCCTGGCGCCACTCAGGTCGCACACCACCATGCTCTCGGCCGTGAGGTCGGTGTAGGCAACGCCGCTTGGCTTGATCACCAGCAGGTCCATTCCCGGCACCCGGGCCGAGATGTTGCCGGATGTCCATGCCACCAGGCCGTTGCGCACCAGCTCCGCATGCAGTTCCGCCACGGTGAGGCGGATCCGGGCGACGGCATCGGCGGCTGCCGGGCCGGGGGTTTGTCTGGTGACGGCGGCCGGATCGGGGTTCGGGCCGGGACCGGGGCTCATTGCTGGCTGTCCCCGCCGCCCGGCCCGGCCGCCCGTACCCGGTTGCGCAGCGACCGGAGCCGGTGCATGACCTCGTTGGTGCCGCGCCCGAAATAGTCGTGCAGCGCCACGTACTCGGCGTACAGCTGATCGTAGACGTCCGCGCTGGCCGGGTCGGTCTTGTAGGCGCCCGCGTGCAGCTTGCCCATCGCGGCCGCGGCGGCCGCCACGTCCGGGTAGGCGCCCGCGGCGACGGCGGCGTGAATGGCCGAGCCGAGGGCCGGGGCCTGCTCGGAGGCGACCAGGCTGAGCGGGCGGCGGGTCACGTCCGCGTAGATCTGCATCAGCAGCTGGTTGCGCATCAGCCCGCCGGCGATGATCAGCTCCGTGACGGGAAGGCCCGCCGCCTCGAACGCGTCGATGATGACCCTGGTGCCGAACGCGGTCGCCTCCAGCAGCGCGCGGTATATCTCCGCCGGCCGGCTGGCCAGCGTCAGGCCGACGATGGCGCCCGAGAGGTGATGGTCGACCAGCACGCTGCGGTTCCCGTTCATCCAGTCGAGGGCGATGAGCCCGCTGGCCCCGGCGGGCTGGGCCGCGGCCTCGGCGCTCAGCAGCTCATGCACAGTGAGCCCGGCCCGGCTGGCGGCCGCGTGGGTTTCCGGCGGCGCGAGGTGGTCGGCGAACCAGGCGAAGATGTCACCGACGCCGCTCTGGCCCGCCTCGTATCCCCACGACCCGGCCAGGATCCCGCCATCGACCACACCGCACATGCCCGGTACCTCGGCCAGCGTCTCGCCGTTCATCACGTGGCACGTCGAGGTGCCCATGATCGCAACCATCTGGCCGGGCGCCACCGCGTTCGCGGCGGGCGGGGTCACGTGCGCGTCCACGTTGCCGACCGCAACGGCGATTCCGCTGGGCAGGCCGGTCCAGACCGCGGCGCTGGCGGTGAGCGAGCCGGCCCGGCCGCCGAGCGCGGATATGGGGTGGGCCAGCTTGTCGTCGGTGAACCCGGCGAAATCGGGGTGCAGGGCGGCCAGGAACTCGCGCGACGGGTAATGCCCGTCCTGCCAGATGCCCTTGTACCCCGCGGTGCACGCGTTCCTGGTCTCGTTGCCGGTCAGCTGCCAGATGATCCAGTCGGCGGCCTCGATCCACCGGTCGGCGAGCCGGTAGATGTCCGGGTCCTCCTCCAGCAGCTGCAGCGCCTTGGCGAACTGCCACTCGGCCGAGATCTTCCCGCCGTAGCGGGCGAGCCACGGCTCGCCGCGGACGCGCGCCAGCTCGTTGATCCGGTCCGCCTGCGGCTGGCTGGCGTGGTGCTTCCAGAGCTTCGGGTAGGCGTGCGGGCGGTCCCGCAGCTCCACGAACTCGCAGAGCGGGGTGCCGTCGGCCAGGACCGGCAGCACCGTGCAGGCCGTGAAATCGGTGCCGATGCCGATCACCTGCGCCGGGTCGATGCCCGCGTCGGCGACCGCGGCCGGCACGGCGTGCCGCAGCACGTCCCGGTAGTCCTCGGGATCCTGCAGCGCCCAGTCCGGCGGCAGCGGGCGGCCGGAGGAGGCCAGCACGGCGTCCATCACGCCGTGCCGGTACTCATGCACGGCGGTGCCGAGTTCCGCGCCGTCGGCGACCCGGACCACCAGGGCCCGCCCGGACAGCGTGCCGAAGTCGACGCCGATGACGTAACCGCCCTGCATGTTGTTAGCGTTCACAGGATCATTGTGGCGCATACCAGGCCGCGTGTACGACACCTGGCCCGCGGGGTGGTCAGCGCGGCTGCCTGCGGCCTCCGGGCGGTCCCGCGCTCGCCCGCACGACGAGTTCCGCTTCTACCGGCAATGTGGGCCCGGGCCCGCGCTCGCCGGAGATGTGGTCCAGCAGCAGGTGCAGAGCACGCCTACCGAGCTCAACGAAATTCTGGCGGACCGTCGTCAGGGGCGGCTGGAAGAATGCCGCTTCCGGGAAGTCGTCGAAGCCCACCACGCTGACATCGTCGGGCACGTGGCGCCCGTGCTCGGCCAGCGCACGGAGCAGGCCGAGCGCCATCTGGTCGTTTCCGCACTGCACCGCGGTCACCTCGGGCATGGCGGCCAGCCGGTGGCCGATCTCGTAGCCCGATCGCGACGACCAGTCACCGCGCAGCAAACGGGGCTCGGGGGCGCCTGCCGCGCGCAGGGCCTGCCGCCAGCCTTCCACCCGCTCCTGGGCATCCGGCCAGCTGTATGGGCCGCCGATATGGTGCACCGTCCGATGGCCCAAGTCGAGCAGGTGCCGCGCCGCTTGCGCCGCCCCGGACACGTTGTCGATGACCACCGAGGCCAGCGGGGCGCGAGTCCCGCATCCCACGGCAACCAGTGGGATGTCGGCGGTGAGGTCGGCGAGGGCCTCGACGGCGGCCGTCTCCGTCGCGATCGCGATGATGCCGTCAACGGCCTGGCTGAGGAACCGCTCCACCGTCTCGGTCAGCGAAGTACGGTCAAAGCCCGCCAGGTGTGCGATCGCCACCGAGTAGGTGGGTTGAGCGGCCCGCTCAATGCCGTACAGCTTCGCCGCTGAGCCGTAGAGGGTGCTGTCAAGGCTGATCACGCCCAGCACGTTCGTCCGGCCGGTGACGAGCGTCCGGGCGGCGGCGTTCGGGCGGTAGCCCAGGGCACGGATCGCGGCGAGGACGCTTGCCCTGGTTTCGGGGCTGACGTTCGGGTGCCCGTTGAGCACGCGCGAGACCGTCTGGTGGGAGACGCCGGCCAGCCGCGCGACGTCGGCCATGACCGGCCTCGCCGCCGGGCGGCTTTGGGTAGACATCACGCAGCCATCCCTCTGGTCCCTGGCCAGCCGTCCACCTGCGTTGCGGTCGTGGCTGAGAACGCTCACATGCACCGTGGGGCCAGACCGACTATAGTCCAAGATCCCGGGAATGGCCCGCAGCCGTGATCTTGTGCACTGCCTGCCTGAGCCCCGGCTTGGGGCGGCGCGGATGCCCTTGTCCCGGGCGCTCAGCCCGACCGGCCGGCGCCCGCCGCCGGCCCCCGCGGCCATTTCGGTTCCGCACGGCAAGCGGCACAATGGCCACAAGAACGCCGGGATGCCAGAACCAGCGGGGGAGCCGAAACGTCGCGAAAAGTCCCGGCAATCCCGCCATTCTCCGCTTGGTCAGGTCAGTCAGGAACCCATGGAGGTCCGATGCCCGCTCAGCCCACGCCCGCCGACCGTTTCAGCTTCGGGCTCTGGACCGTCGGCTGGCCCGCCCGCGACCCGTTCGGCGACCCCACGCGGGCACCGCTCGACCCGGTGGAGGCGGTGCACGAGCTGGCCGGGCTCGGCGCTTACGGCGTCAGCTTCCACGACGACGACCTGATCCCGTTCGGCAGCGACGACGCGGCCCGCGGCCGCCACATCGACCGGTTCACCGCCGCGCTGAAGGAGACCGGCCTGGTGGTGCCGATGATGACGACGAACCTGTTCACCCACCCGGTGTTCAAGGACGGCGGTTTCACCAGCAACGACCGGGCGGTGCGCCGGTTCGCGCTGCGCAAGGTGATGCGCAACATCGACCTGGCGGCGCAGCTCGGCGCGCACACGTACGTGATGTGGGGCGGGCGCGAGGGCAGCGAGTACGACAGTGCGAAGGATGTGCGGGCGGCGCTCGACCGCTACCGGGAGGCCGTCAACGCGCTGGCCGGATACGTGCAGGACCACGCCTACGGCATCCGGTTCGCGCTGGAGCCGAAGCCGAACGAGCCGCGCGGGGACATCCTGCTGCCGACGGTTGGCCACGCCCTGGCCTTTGTCGCCAGCCTGGAGCACCACGAGATGGTCGGGCTGAACCCCGAGGTCGGCCACGAGCAGATGGCCGGGCTGAACTTCACCCACGGCGTCGCGCAGGCGCTGTGGCACGGCAAGCTGTTCCACATCGACCTGAACGGCCAGCGCGGCATCAAGTTCGATCAGGACCTGGTCTTCGGCCACGGCGACCTGATGAGCGCCTTCTCCCTGGTCGACCTGCTGGAGTTCGGCGGGATCGGCGGCGGCCCCGCCTACGACGGGCCGCGGCACTTCGACTACAAGCCATCCCGGACCGAGGACAAGGCGGGCGTGTGGGCCTCGGCGGCGGCGAATATGCGGATGTACCTGCTGCTGAAGGAGCGGGCGGCCGCGTTCCGCGCCGACCCGGAGGTGATCGAGGCGCAGGCCGCGTGCCGGGTGGCGGAGCTCGCCACGCCGACCTTCGGGCCCGGTGAGACCTACGCCGAGCTGCTCGCCGATCGCAGCGCGTACGAGGACTTCGACGCGGACGCAGTGGGCGCCCCCGGCTACGGGTTCGTGCGGCTGAACCAGCTGGCGGCCGAGCACCTGCTGCGCGCCCGATGACCGTGCTGGTCGCGGGCATCGACTCGTCCACGCAGTCGTGCAAGGTGGTGATCCGCGAGGCCGCCGGCGGGGCGCCGGTGCGCGAGGGCCGGGCCGCGCACCCGCCCGGCACCGAGGTCGACCCCGCCGCCTGGTGGCAGGCGCTGACGTCGGCACTGGCCGAGGCGGGCGGCCTGGACGGCGTGGCCGCCGTCTCGGTGGCCGGCCAGCAGCATGGCATGGTCTGCCTTGACGAGCATGGCGGCGTGGTCAGGCCCGCGCTGCTGTGGAACGACACCCGGTCAGCGGCGGCGGCGGCGGAGCTGGTGGCCGAGCTCGGCGCGGGCGATCCCGCGCGCGGCGCGGCTGGGTGGGCGGAGGCGGTCGGCAGCGTCCCGGTCGCCTCGTTCACCGTGACGAAGCTGCGCTGGCTCGCCGAGCACGAGCCGGCCGAGATGGCCCGGACGGCCGGCGTCTGCCTGCCGCACGACTGGCTCACCTGGCGGCTGGCGGGCGGCAGCGGCCTGGACCGGCTGTGCACCGACCGCAGCGATGCCAGCGGCACCGGCTACTGGTCCGCCGCGGCCGGGACCTACCGGCCCGACCTGCTGCGCCGTGCCTGCGGCAGCGAGCCGGCCGTGCCGCGCGTGCTCGGTCCGGCCGAGCCCGCGGGAGAGGCGGCACCGGCCGGGACGGCCTCGTTCGGCGCCGCGGCCCCCCGGCTCGGTGCCGGCGCCGGCGACAACGCGGCCGCCGCGCTCGGTCTCGGCGCCGGGGTCGGCGACGTGGTCGTGTCCATCGGCACCTCCGGCACGGTTTTCGCCGTCAGCGGCACCCCGACGGCCGACGCCACCGGCATAATCGCCGGCTTCGCCGACGCCACCGGCCGCTTCCTGCCGCTGGTCTGCACGCTGAACGCCGCCCGGGTGCTCGAGGCCGCCGCCGACATCCTCGGCACCAGCCTGGACGGGCTCTCCGAGCGGGCGCTGTCGGCCAGGCCGGGGGCCGACGGGGTGACCATGCTGCCCTACCTGGAGGGCGAGCGGACCCCGAACCGCCCGGACGCCACCGCCTCCCTGCACGGCCTGACCGGGACGAACGCTAGGCCGGAGAACCTGGCGAGGGCCGCCGTCGAGGGCATGCTCTGCGGGCTCGCCGACGGCCTCGACGCCATCCGGGCGGCGGGCATCGGCGTCCGGCGCGTCCTGCTGATCGGCGGCGGCGCACGGTCGGAGGCGGTGCGCCGGATCGCGCCGTCGGTCCTCGGCGCGCCGGTCGAGGTCCCCGAGGCGGCCGAGTACGTCGCCGACGGCGCGGCCCGGCAGGCCGCCTGGGCACTGTCCGGCGGCGAGGCGCCGCCGGACTGGACGCTGACCGCGACCCGGCGGTACGAGTCCGAGCCCGATCCCGCGGTCCGCGAGCGCTACGCGGCGGTGCGCGACGCCTGATCCAGGCGGGTTGACACGGTATCGGGCCGTCGCCAACCCCGTGGACCCCGCGCGGCCGGCGCTGGCCTGGCTGGGTTTCGGTACCCTCATGCCTGTGAGCCAGACACCCCTGCGCGTGGTCATAGCCGAAGACGAGGCGCTGATCCGGCTCGACCTCAAGGAGATGCTGGAGGAAGAGGGCTACGAGGTAGCGGGCGAGGCGGCGGACGGCGAGAAGGCGGTGGAGCTCGCCTCGGCGCTGAAGCCGGACCTGGTGATCCTCGACGTCAAGATGCCCATCCTGGACGGCATCTCGGCGGCCGAGCAGATCGCGGCGCAGCAGATCGCCCCGGTGGTCATCCTGACCGCGTTCTCCCAGCGGGAACTGGTGGAGCGGGCGCGCGACGCGGGAGCCATGGCCTACCTGGTCAAGCCGTTCACGCAGGCGGACCTGGTGCCCGCCATCGAGATCGCGGTCAGCCGATTCCAGGAGATGTCGGCCCTGGGCACCGAGGTCGGGACGCTGCGGGAGCGGCTCGAGGTGCGCAAGGTCCTGGACCGGGCCAAGGGCCGCCTGCAGGCGGAGCGCGGGCTCTCCGAGCCAGAGGCGTTCCGCTGGATCCAGAAGACCTCGATGAACCGCCGGGTGAGCATGCGGGCCGTGGCCGAGGCCGTGCTCGCGGGGGAGCTGCGGGAGGATCCGGCCGGTGGCGGGGCGGCCGGGACCGACGGCCGGTAACCAGGCTGGTCACCGGCCTGCCTGGGCTGGGGCATGGGGAACCCGGGGAAACCTTTGGTGCCGTGTCGGCCTTCCCCGGGCCGACATGTTCTCTACTCGGCTTCCCCGGGTCCTCCGCACCACCGTAGCGACCGGTGGGCATCCGGCGCAAAGGCCCGCTCACTCCCCGGTCGGAATGCCGTAAACATCCCTTCGTGAATGGTTCGCATAGTGGCGCATCGGATGCGCGCCAACACGGACAGCTACCACCTGGCCGCCCAGAGTCCCGTCAGCGGCGGGGCGGCGCCTCACCCGCCGTGCCCGGACCACGCCTCACCCGCCCCGCCTGGGCCGCGGCTCACCCGTCCCGCCCGGGTCCCGCTGGCCCGGCACCCGGTCCATGAGCATGCAGGTGAGCCGCGAAGTGCAGACCCGCCGCTCCTGCTCGTCGCTGATCACGATCTCGTAGGTGGTGATGCTCCGGCCGCCGTGCAGCAGGCTGGCGATCCCGGTCACCTGGCCCGTGGCCGCCGCGCGATGGTGGGTGGCGTTGATCTCGATGCCGACCGTGATCCGGTCCGGCCCGGCGTGCAGCGCCGAGCCCAGCGAGCCGAGCGTCTCCGCCAGCACGCACGATGCCCCGCCGTGGAGGAGCCCGAGCGGCTGGGTGTTGCCGGCCACGGGCATGGTGCCGACCACCCGCTGCGCGCTCGCCTCCAGGATCCTGATCCCCATCTGGTCGATGAGCGTGTCCTTGCTCCGGGCAACGTATGCCTCGATGATCCCCCGCGCGCTGTCCTGGTCCACCGCCACCTCCCGGTCCACCGCCCACCTCCCGCACCGGCGCCACCGCCGTACCGGAAGCTTAAGGCGGCGCATCGCGGAGACGCCGTCGCCACCGGCCGCGGCAGGCTACCGCCCGGTTCAGCTAGAGCTATTGCCCGGAGTCGGTGCCGGCCGTCGTGGCGGATGCGCAGGTGAGGACGCGGGCCCGAACGGCACGGGATCGCTGGCCGGACAGAAACACAAAAAGTTATGCGAGCTTTTGTGCGGAATGGCTGAATTCCGGGCCGCGATGGATGGAACATGTCGGGCAGATACCAACCGCTGAAAGGAAGTGCCCATGCGTCCACCGTGGTTGTTAACGCTAACAAGGGGGACTGCCAGATCGGTAGCGCAGGCCGGAGCCCGCCTCCGTACGCACTCGGTGGCCGGCGTTGCCACGGCCGCCGTGCTCGCGCTCGGCGTGACGGGCTCGCTGGCGATGGCCCAGGCCCCGGCCACGTCCGGGAACAGCTGCCACCCCACCATCTCCAAGGAATTCTTCGGCACCGCCGTTGAGCCGTTCACCGGCAATCCGACCAAGGTGTTCCGGTACACGCTCACCAACTGCCGCGGCATGCAGGTCAAGATCATCACCTATGGCGCCACCCAGCAGTCGATCACCGTGCCCGGCCGCAACGGCCACAAGGCCGACGTCATCCTCGGCTTCAAGACGCTGCAGGACTACGTCAACTTCGACAGCCCGCCGCCGCCGGCCACCGGCGGTCCCTACTTCGGTGAGACCATCGGCCGCTACGGCAACCGGATCGCCAAGGGCACGTTCCAGCTGGAGCAGAGCAACGGCCTGCAGACCTACACGCTGCCGATCAACAACAACGGCAACAGCCTGCACGGCGGCTTCGTCGGCTTCGGTAACCACATCTGGTCGGCGCACATCGTCAAGGTCCCGCACGCGGTTGGCGTGGCGATGACGCTGGTCAGCCCGGACGGCGACGAGGGCTCGGCGTTCGAGCCCAGCTGCCACTGCACCGGGTACCCGGGCAAGCTCACCCTGACCGTCACCTTCACCCTGAACAACGCCAACCAGCTCGCCATGCATTACCACGCGACGGTTGCGGGCAAGAACACCGTGATCAACTTCACCAACCACAATTACTTCAACCTGGCCGGCGAGGACTCGTTCCCTGGCTCGGCCTACGGCCAGTTCGTGCAGATCAACGCGAACCGCTACCTGCCCACCAACACCACCCAGATCCCGACCGGTGTGCTGGCGCCGGTCGCGGGCACGCCGTTCGACTTCCGGAAGCCGCACACCATCGGTTCCCGGATCGACGATGTCACCGCCCCGGACAACGGCGGGGGCAACCAGCTGCTGATCGCCCAGGGCTACGACCACAACTGGGTGCTGAACAAGCAGACGCCGGCCACCACCGGCCCGCTTGGACTCAATCTGGCCGCACGCGCGTTGGATCCGCGCAGCGGGCGTTCGCTGGCCGTCTGGACCGACCAGCCGGGCGTGCAGTTCTACAGCGGCAACTTCCTCAACGGCACGCTGGTGGGGATCAGCGGGCACACCTACCGGCAGAGCGCGGGCTACACGTTCGAGACGCAGCACTTCCCGGACTCGCCGAACCAGCCGAACTTCCCCTCCACCGAGCTGAAGGTCGGCCAGGTATTCAATTCCACCACCATCTACCAGTTCGGGTCCTGACCACCTGAATGCGGCCGGGCAGGCGCTCCAGCGGGCGCCTGCCCGGTCCACGTCCGGGCTTGTCCCGGCGCCGTCGGCACCGGCCACTAGACTCCATCCGTAGTGACCAAGTCCGAGACCACTGCCGCAGCCGAGCACCGGGACCGGCTGCTCCTGCTGGACGGCCACTCCCTGGCCTACCGGGCCTTCTTCGCGCTGCCGCCGGAGAACTTCTCCACCACCACCGGCCAGCCCACCAACGCCGTCTACGGCTTCACCGCGATGCTCATCAACGTGCTGCGCGACGAGCAGCCGACCCACGTGGCCGTCGCCTTCGACCGCAGCGAGCCGACCTTCCGGCACGAGCAGTGGGTCGAGTACAAGGCGAACCGGCGGGAGACCCCGGCCGACTTCCGCAACCAGCTCAGCCTCATCTTCGAGGTGCTCGACGCGCTGGGCATCCAGCGGCTGTCGGTGCCCGGGTACGAGGCCGACGACATCATCGCCACCCTCGCCACCCAGGCCGAGCAGGCCGGCTTCGACGTGCTCATCGTCACCGGCGACCGGGACGTGCTGCAGCTGGTGGACGAGCGCACCACGGCGCTGATGACCCGGCGCGGCATCACCGAGATGACCCGCTTCACGCCGGAGGAGGTCGCCGCCAAGTACGGCCTCACCCCGGCCCAGTACCCCGACTACGCCGCGCTGCGCGGCGACCCGAGCGACAACCTGCCCAACATCCCGGGGGTCGGCGAGAAGACCGCGGCCAAGTGGGTCGCCGAATACGGCTCGCTGGGCCAGCTGGTGGACCGGGTGGACGAGGTCAAGGGCAGGGCCGGGGAGAAGCTCCGGGAGCACCTGTCCGACGTGCTGCGCAACCGGCAGCTCACCGAGCTCGCCCGCGACGTCCCGCTGGACGTCGGCCCGGCCGAGCTGCGCCCCGCCACGTGGGACCGGGAGCAGATCCACCAGCTCTTCGACACCCTTCAGTTCCGGGTCCTGCGGGATCGCCTCTACTCCACGCTGCCGAACGGAATCGGCGGGGTGACCGCCGCCGCCGACCCCGGCGCCGAGGCGGGCGGGACGTTCGACGTGGAGATCACGCTGCCCGGGCCGGAGGAGGTGGCCGGCTGGCTGGCCGAGCACGCGGCGGGCGACGGTCGGACCGGCGTGGCGGTCAGCGGCACGTGGGGGAGGGGCACCGGGACCCTGAGTGGGCTGGCCCTGGCCACCCCCGACGGGGCCGGCGCCTACCTCGACCCGGCCACGCTCACCGAGGACGACGACCGGGCGCTGGCGGGCTGGCTGGCCGATCCCGGCCAGGCCAAGGCGATGCACGACGCCAAGGGCCCGATCCACGCCCTGGCCGCCCGCGGCCTGGAACTGGACGGACTGACCACCGACACCGCGCTCGCCGCCTACCTCGCCCTGCCCGGCCAGCGCTCCTTCGACTTGGCCGACCTGGTCCTGCGCTACCTGGCCAAGGAACTGAAGCCCGCCCACGAGATCGCCACCGGGCAGCTCGCGCTCGACCTTTCCGGCGAGGACGAGGACGACGATGGCGAGGCGCAGGTCGCGACCGCCCTGGTGCTGCAGGCCCGCGCCACGGCCGAGCTCGGCGCCGCGCTCGACGAGGACCTGGAGCGGCGGGGGGCCACCAGGCTGCTGCACGAGGTGGAGCTGCCGCTGATCAGCGTCCTGGCCGGGATGGAGCGGGCCGGGATCGCCGCCGACACCGATCATTTCGCGGCGATGTCGGCGAGCCTCGGCGGCGAGGTGAAGGCGGCCGAGCAGTCCGCCTACGCGGTGGTCGGCCGGGAGTTCAACCTGGGCTCGCCCAAGCAGCTGCAGGAGGTGCTCTTCAACGAGCTGGGCCTGCCCAAGACCAAGCGGATCAAGACCGGGTACACGACCGACTCCGAGGCGCTGACCGGCCTGCTCGCGCAGACCGAGCACCCCGTGCTGGCGTACCTGCTGCGGCACCGCGACGTCGCCAGGCTCAAGAGCATCGTCGACTCGCTGATCCCGATGGCCGGCGAGGACGGCCGCATCCACACGACCTACAACCAGATGATCGCCGCCACCGGCCGGCTGTCCTCCACCGACCCCAACCTGCAGAACATCCCGATCCGGACCGAGGAGGGGCGGCGGATCCGGCAGGGCTTCGTGGTCGGCAGCGGGTACGAGTGCCTGCTCACCGCCGACTACAGCCAGATCGAACTGCGCATCATGGCCCACCTGTCGGGCGACAAGGCGCTGGCGGAGGCGTTCGCCTCCGGGCACGATTTCCACGCCGAGACCGCCTCCCGTGTATTTGGCCTGCCCCCCGCCGACGTCACCGTCGAGCTGCGCAGCAAGATCAAGGCGATGAACTACGGGCTCGCCTACGGCCTGTCCCCCTACGGCCTGTCCCAGCAGCTGCGCATCACCCCTGACGAGGCGCGTGGGCTGATGGAGGGGTACTTCGAGCAGTTCGGCGGGGTACGCGACTACCTCTACGGGGTGGTGGACCAGGCCCGCATGGACGGCTACACCGAGACCATCATGGGCCGCCGCCGCTACCTGCCCGACCTGACCTCCGACAACCGGCAGCGCCGCGAGATGGCCGAGCGGATGGCCCTCAACGCGCCGATCCAGGGCTCGGCGGCCGACATCATCAAGGTGGCCATGCTGGACGTGGACCGTGCGCTCCGCACGCGGGGCCTGGCGTCGCGGATGCTGCTCCAGGTGCACGACGAGCTTCTGTTCGAGGTCGCCCCGGGCGAGCTGGACGGCCTGCGCGCGCTTGTGAGCGAGACCATGTGCGGCGCGTACGAGCTCACCGTCCCCCTGGCCGTGTCCTTTGGCACCGGCCTTACCTGGGAGGACGCGGGGCACTGAGGGGTGCGCTTTGGGGGGCGCCCCGCTGCGCCGCCCCCGGTGTCAGGCCGCTGGAGAGCACGAGGTCCGTTCGGGTTGGCCGCCTGCCCACCTCACCCCACCCACCCGCACCTCAAACCCACCCCGGCCCCGACTCCCTCGGGGCCCAGACCCCTCCGACTCACCACTGTTCACGGATCTTGGTCATGATCGTGTCCGATTCGTCCCGGTTTGCGTGGCGAAAAAATCCGTGATAAGTCGGTCGGGGCGGTGCGGGCTGGCTGTCTGCGGGGGTGGCGGGTGGGGCGGGAGGTCACAGGTTGGTGGCTTAGATTGACCGGCAGGTCAGGCTCTCATATTCTGAACGCTGCGCTGTGTACCGGTGCAGTCCGCCATGGCCAGGCACAGTCGCGGATGGCCGTTGAGGCAAACCGCGGCTGGTCAGGTCGGCCAGGCAAGTCCGATAGACCTGTGGGCCCGTGTGGCGGGTTTAGCCGTGCATGCGCATCCCATCCACCTACCATCTGTCCGCCGGAGCCAACCCCCACATGACGAGCAGCACTGAGGCCACCCCGACCCCCAAGGTCGCGGTCAACGACATCGGGTCCGAAGAGGCCTTCCTCGCCGCGATCGACGAGACCATCAAGTACTTCAACGACGGCGACATAGTCGAGGGCACCATCGTCAAGGTGGACCGGGACGAGGTCTTGCTCGATATCGGGTACAAGACCGAAGGCGTCATCCCCTCCCGCGAGCTGTCGATCAAGCATGACGTCGACCCCCATGAGGTGGTCAAGACCGGCGAGCACATCGAGGCCCTGGTCCTCCAGAAGGAGGACAAGGAGGGCCGGCTGATCCTGTCCAAGAAGCGCGCGCAGTACGAGCGCGCCTGGGGCACGATCGAGAAGATCAAGGAGGAGGACGGTGTCGTCACCGGCACCGTGATCGAGGTCGTCAAGGGCGGCCTCATCCTCGACATCGGCCTGCGCGGGTTCCTGCCCGCCTCGCTGGTGGAGATGCGCCGGGTACGTGACCTGCAGCCGTATGTGGGCCGGGAGATCGAGGCGAAGATCATCGAGCTGGACAAGAACCGCAACAACGTGGTCCTGTCCCGCCGGGCGTGGCTGGAGCAGACTCAGTCCGAGGTCCGCCAGAACTTCCTCAACACGCTGCAGAAGGGCCAGATCCGCAAGGGCACGGTCTCCTCCATCGTCAACTTCGGCGCGTTTGTGGACCTCGGCGGCGTGGACGGCCTGGTGCACGTGTCGGAGCTGTCGTGGAAGCACATCGACCATCCCGGCGAGGTGGTCGAGGTCGGCCAGGAGGTCACGGTCGAGGTGCTGGACGTGGACATGGACCGCGAGCGGGTCTCGCTGTCACTGAAGTCCACCCAGGAGGACCCGTGGCAGCAGTTCGCGCGCACCCACCAGATCGGCCAGGTCGTGCCCGGGCGGGTCACCAAGCTGGTGCCGTTCGGGGCGTTTGTGCGGGTCGAGGAGGGCATCGAGGGACTGGTGCACATCTCCGAGCTCGCTGACCGGCACGTGGAGATCCCCGAGCAGGTCGTGCAGGTCGGCGACGAGATCTTCGTCAAGATCATCGACATCGACCTGGACCGGCGCCGGATCAGCCTGTCGCTCAAGCAGGCCAACGAGGGGACGGTCGGCGAGGCGGTCGGCGACGACTTCGACCCGACCCTGTATGGCATGCCCGCCACCTACGACGATCAGGGCAACTACGTCTATCCGGACGGCTTCGACCCGGACACCAACGAGTGGCTGGAGGGGTACGACACCCAGCGCGAGGAATGGGAGCGCCAGTACGCGGAGGCGCGCTCCCGGTTCGAGGCGCACCGCCGCCAGGTGGCCGAGGCACGCAAGGCCTCCGAGGAGGCCGATGACGGCGAGGGCGGCCGCGCCGACGGCGAGGCCGGCAAGCCCGGCGGCAGCCGCCGTGCCTCCTCCACCAGCGACGCCGCTGACGAGGACAGCCCGACGGGCGCGCTCGCCTCGGATGAGGCGCTCGCGGCCCTGCGCGACAAGCTGTCAGGTGGCCAGAGCTGAACCTGCGGGGTCCCTCAGAGCGGTCCCTGTGGCCCCTTACTGACCCACTAGCCTGGCTGGCGTGCGCGCGCTCAGGGTAGGGCTCACCGGCGGGATCGGCGCGGGCAAGAGCGAGGTCTCGCGGCGGCTGGCGTCCTACGGCGCCGCCGTCATCGACGCCGACGCGGCGGCGCGGGAGGTGGTCGCCCCCGGCACGCCGGGCCTGGCCGAGGTGGTCGCCGAGTTCGGGCAGGACGTGCTGCGCAGCGACGGCACCCTGGACCGGGACCGGCTGGGGGAACTCGTGTTCGCCGACGATTCGTTGCGCATGAAATTGAATGCGATCGTTCACCCCCGGGTCGCCGAGCGCATGGCCGAGCTGGAGGGGGCTGCGGCCGGGGCGGCGGTCGTCGTTCACGACATCCCGCTGCTCGCCGAGAACCACCTCGAGGGCAACTTCGACGTGGTCGTGGTGGTGGACGTGTCCCCGCGGGTACAGGCGGATCGGCTGGCGCGCACGCGCGGCATGTCCAGGGCCCAGGCGGGGGAGCGGATGCTGGCGCAGGCTTCCCGCGAGGAGCGGCTGGCGGTCGCCACCATCGTGGTGGACAACTCCGGCTCCCTGGCCGAGCTCGACCGCGAGGTCGGGGATCTGTGGTCCGAGCTGCGCCGGCGCGCGCTGGCCCTAGCAGACTGACCGGGCGGGCCGCTCGGCGGATTTCGCGGGCGGGGACGCCGGCCGGGGTTCGCGGGCGGGGCTCACCGGCCGATGGCGATCTGGCCGGCCCGGGCTGTCGTACCCCGGTCCTACAGTGAGACGGGACGGCACCCAGGGAAGAGGACCGCCTCTGCGCGTGTTGCCAGCCAAGGGCGGAAAACCAGCGGTGTGCCGGGGAAGGAGTGGGTGCCGTGCGTCCGGTTAGCGACCTTCAGCGGAGCGTGGCGCCATTCAAGGTGATCACCGACATGGTGCCCGCCGGCGACCAGCCGCGGGCCATCGGCGAGATGGAGCGCGGGATCCGGGCGGGGACCACCGACACGGTCCTGCTCGGGGCCACCGGCACCGGCAAGACCGCCACCGTCGCCTGGCTCGCCGAGCGGCTGCAGCGGCCGGTCCTGGTCATGCTGCCCAACAAGACCCTGGCCGCTCAGTTCGCCAACGAGCTGCGCGAGATGCTCCCGGAAAACGCGGTCGAGTACTTCGTCTCCTACTACGACTACTACCAGCCCGAGGCGTACGTCCCGCAGACCGACACCTACATCGAGAAAGACTCCTCGATCAACGACGAGGTGGACCGGCTGCGGCATTCGGCCACCAACTCGCTGCTCACCCGCCGGGACACGATCGTGGTGGCCTCGGTCTCCTGCATCTACGGGCTGGGCACCCCGCAGGAGTACGTGGACCGGATGCTCAAGCTGAAGGTAGGCGACAGCATCGAGCGTGATGCGCTGCTGCGCAAGCTCGTCGGCATGCAGTATGTGCGCAACGATCTTTCGTTCACCCGCGGGACCTTCCGGGTGCGCGGGGACACGATCGAGATCATCCCGGTCTACGAGGAACTCGCCGTGCGGATCGAGATGTTCGGCGACGAGATCGAGCGGCTGATGACGCTGCACCCGCTGACCGGGGAAGTGATCAGCGAGGACGACGAGCTGTACGTGTTCCCCGCCACCCACTACGTGGCCGGGCCGGAGCGGATGGCGCGGGCCATCGCTGGCATCGAGACCGAGCTGGCCGAGCGGCTCGCCGAGCTGGAGCAGCAGGGCAAGCTGCTGGAGGCGCAGCGGCTGCGCATGCGGACCACCTACGACATCGAGATGATGCGCCAGGTGGGGAGCTGCGCCGGGATCGAGAACTACTCGCGGCACATCGACCACCGGGCGGCCGGAAGCCCGCCCAACACGCTGCTCGACTACTTCCCCGAGGACTTCCTGCTGGTGATCGACGAGTCCCACGTCACCGTGCCGCAGATCGGTGCCATGTACGAGGGGGACGTGTCGCGTAAGCGGGTGCTGGTCGAGCACGGCTTCCGGCTGCCGAGCGCGATCGACAACCGGCCCCTCACCTGGGACGAGTTCGGCGAACGGATCGGGCAGACCCTGTACATGTCGGCCACCCCGGGGCCGTACGAGCTGCAGCGGACCGGCGGCGAGGTGACCGAGCAGGTCATCCGGCCGACCGGCCTGATCGACCCGGAAGTGATCATCAAGCAGACCAAGGGCCAGATCGACGACCTGGTGCATGAGATCCGGCTGCGGGCCGAGCGCAACGAGCGGGTGCTGGTGACCACCCTGACCAAGAAGATGTCCGAGGACCTCACCGACTACCTGCTGGAACTGGGCATCCGGGCCCGGTACCTGCACAGCGAGGTGGACACGCTGCGGCGGGTGGAGCTGCTGCGCGAGCTGCGGCTCGGTGAGTACGACGTGCTGGTCGGCATCAACCTGCTCCGGGAGGGCCTCGACCTGCCCGAGGTGTCGCTGGTCTCGATTCTGGACGCCGACAAGGAGGGTTTCCTGCGGTCGGGCACGTCGCTGATCCAGACCATCGGCCGGGCGGCGCGGAACGTGTCCGGCCAGGTCCACATGTACGCGGACAAGATCACCCCGTCCATGCAGCGGGCCATCGACGAGACCAACCGGCGGCGCGACAAGCAGGTCGCCTACAACCTTGAGCACGGGATCGACCCGACGCCGCTGCGCAAGCGGATCGCCGACATCCTCGACCAGCTGGTCCGGGAGGACGCGGACACCGAGAAGCTCATCGGCGGCGCGGGACGCCAGCAGAGCCGGGGGAAGGCGCCGGTGCCGGGCCTGTCCTCACGAGCCCGGGCCAGCGGTGAGGCCAGGGGCGGCGGGGAGGCCCGCGGCGATCTGATCGCCCTCATCTCCGAGCTCACCGACCAGATGCACGCGGCAGCGGCGGAGCTGCAGTTCGAGCTCGCCGCCAGGATCCGGGACGAGATCAGGGATCTCAAGCACGAGCTGCGCGGCATGCAGGCGGCGGGCGTCTGAGCCATGGCCAGTGTTAAGCCGCCTCCCAGCCGGTACTCAGCCGCCTCCCCGGTGATCCGCAGCCTTGTCGCGGTCCGTATAGCGCCGGCCGGCGGGCCGTCAGCTCTCGGCACCCGGCGTTCATGGGGCCTTGACCTGCGGTTCCGTCACTGGTAGGAGATCGTGATCCCAGGAGGGGATACTCAGTGGCTGGGCGGAAAACTTCCGGCGTAGGGTCGAAGCTGTGTTGGTGAGCCTGGCAGCCGCCGTGGTGGCTGCGTTGTGCTACGGCGTCGCCGCCGTCATGCAGGCCATGGCCGCGCGCACCGCGAGTCGGCGTTCCCCCAGGTCGCCCGGCAGTTCGGCCTTGGGGAACGTCGACCCGGGCCTGGTCCTGCGCATGCTGCACCAATGGCGCTTCATCGCCAGCCTGGCGCTCGACCTGGTCGGGTTCGTCGCCCAGCTGGTGGCGCTGCGGCGCCTCCCGCTATTCGCCGTCCAGGCGATGATCGCCGCCAACCTCGCGGTCACCGCCGTGGTCGCCGCCTGGCTGATCCACCTGGAGCTGTCCTGGCGGGAGTGGCTCGCGGTGGCGGGCGTGGTCGTCGGCGTCGGGATGCTGGGATCGTCGGCGGGGCAGCAGGTCGTCACCGGGGTCAGCGCCGAGTTCAAACTGGCGCTCATCCTGGCCGTAGCCGGCATCGCGCTGATCGGGGTGGCGGCCTCCCGACTGCCGCTACCCGCTAGAACCCCGGTGCTCGGCGCCGTGGCCGGCCTCGGGTACGGCGTGCTGGCCGTGGCCGCCCGGGTGCTGCCGGGCTTCGACGTCCACCAGCTCATCCGCGATCCGGCCGCGTACGCCCTGGCGGCGGCCGGCGTGGTGTCCTTCATGCTGTACGCCACCGCGCTGGAGGACGGCAGCGTGACCGTGGCGACGGCCGCCGTCGTCCTGGCCGAGACGGTCCCGCCCGCAGTGGTGGGGATCATGTTCCTGGGCGATCACACCAGGCCCGGTATGGGCGGGGTGGCGGTGCTCGGGTTCAGCCTCGCGGTGGTCTGCGCGGTGGCGCTGGCCAGGTTCGGGGAGACCGACGAGCAGGGGCTCACCGCGGCGCAGCGCCGGGTCAGGCAGGCGGCGGAGGCCGATCCCAGCCCCTACACCGCTTCGTGACCCGCTGACCACATTCGTGACCCGCTGACCACATTTTTCACCCGCTGACCACCTTCGGGTCCCGGTGTGGCGCCGACGGGCGTATCCGCTGGCTGATATCCTGATGGCCCGTGGACCGGCGGGATTTTCCGCTTCGTACCGACCACGGGAGCCTTCCTTTGGCTGCGGCACCTTTTTCCTCACGCCCGGCATCGACCAAGCATCTTTTCGTCACTGGGGGCGTGGCCTCCAGCCTCGGCAAGGGCCTCACCGCCTCCAGCCTGGGACGCCTGCTCAGGGCGCGCGGGCTCCGGGTGACCATGCAGAAGCTCGACCCGTACCTCAACGTGGACCCGGGGACCATGAACCCCTTCCAGCACGGCGAGGTGTTCGTCACCGACGACGGCACGGAGACCGACCTGGACGTCGGGCACTATGAGCGATTCCTCGACACCCGGCTGTCCGGGGCGGCGAACGTCACGACCGGGTGGATCTACTCCAGCGTCATCGCCAAGGAGCGGCGCGGCGACTACCTGGGCGACACGGTCCAGGTCATCCCGCACATCACCAACGAGATCAAGGCCCGCATCATGGAGATGGGCGGGCCCGACGTGGACGTGGTCATCACCGAGGTGGGCGGCACGGTGGGGGACATCGAGTCGCAGCCGTTCCTGGAGGCCATCCGCCAGATCCGGCACGAGATCGGCCGGGACCGCTGCTTCTTCCTGCACGTGTCGCTGCTGCCCTACATCGTGCCCTCCGGCGAGCTGAAGACCAAGCCCACCCAGCATTCGGTGGCGGCGCTGCGGAGCATCGGCATCCAGCCGGACGCGATCGTGTGCCGGGCCGACCGGGCCATCAGCGACGGCCTGAAGCGCAAGATCAGCCTCATGTGTGACGTGGAGGAGGAGGCCGTGGTGGCGGCCGCCGACGCGCCGTCCATCTACGACATCCCGAAGGTCCTGCACTCCGAGGGGCTCGACGCCTACGTGGTCCGCCGGCTCGGGCTCCCGTTCCACGATGTGGACTGGAGCGACTGGGATGACCTCCTGCGCCGGGTGCACCGCCCCGCCCGCAGCGTGACCATCGCGCTCGTCGGCAAGTACGTGGACCTGCCCGACGCCTACCTCTCGCCCGCCGAGGCGCTGCGCGCCGGCGGGTTCGCCAACGACGCCCGGGTCAACATCCAGTGGGTGACCAGCGACGACTGCCAGACCCCCGAGGGCGCGGCCCGCCAGCTGGAAGGCGTGGACGGGGTGCTCGTCCCCGGCGGGTTCGGCGTGCGCGGCATCGAGGGGAAGATCGGCGCGGTCAATTACGCACGCACCCACGGCATCCCGCTGCTCGGCCTGTGCCTGGGCCTGCAGTGCGTGGCGATCGAGGTCGCGCGCAACCTGGCCGGGCTGGCCGGCGCCAACAGCGCCGAGTTCGACCCCGAGACCCCTCACCCGGTGATCGCGACCATGGCCGACCAGGAGGACGTGGTCGCGGGGGAGCGGGACATGGGCGGCACCATGCGGCTGGGGCTGTACCCGGCGGTGCTGGCCGAGGGGTCGATGGTCAGGGAGATGTACGGGTCGGACGTGGTGGAGGAGCGCCACCGGCACCGGTACGAGGTCAACAACGCCTACCGCGAGCGCCTGGAGGCGGCCGGCCTGCGCTGCTCGGGGCTGTCGCCGGACGGCCGGCTGGTCGAGTTCGTGGAACTGGCGCGCGACGCCCATCCGTTCCTCGTGGCCACCCAGGCGCACCCGGAGTTCCTGTCCCGGCCCACCCGGCCGCACCCGCTCTTCCACGGCCTGGTGGCGGCCGCGCTGGAGCATTCACGGGCGGCCCGCGCCACCAGGGCCGCCGGCGTCCGCCGGGCGGCGGCGAGCGCGTGACCCGCGGCCAGGACCCCGCGGCTGAGGGCTCTGGACCCGGGCGCCCGGGGCCGGAGGAGGAGCCCGGGGGCTGGACCGGGCCGAGGCTGCGTGACGTCAGTGAGCAGTGGGAGGTCGTGGGTGACCCGAGCTACCTGCGCGGTGTTCTCGTTACCCTGCGGACCGACCAGGTCCAGATGCCCGACGGCGAGCGGGCGAAGCGGGACGTGATCGAGCACCCCGGGGCGGTCGCGATCGTGGCGCTCGATCGCGACGACCGGGTGCTGCTGATCCGCCACTACCGTCACCCGGCCGAGCACCTGCTGTGGGAGATCCCGGCCGGGTTGCGGGACGTGGCCGGGGAAGACCCGCGCGCCACCGCCGAACGGGAGCTGCTGGAGGAGGCCGGCTACCGGGCCCGCGACTGGCAGGAGCTCGCGGACTTCTTCACCTCGCCGGGCATCCTGACCGAGCGCGTCCAGGTGTTCCTCGCCCGCGGCCTCACCTTTGTCCCGGAATCGGAGCGCGGGGGGCATGCCCCCCAGCACGAAGAAGCCCACCTGCTGGTGCGGTGGGTGCCGCTGCATCAGGCAGTCCGCCTGTTCCTTTCCGGCGACCTGCACAATGGTGTAACGGCAGTGGGTATCTTGTCCGCGTATGCCGTCCAGCAGGGCGGGTTCGCGGCGCTGCGGGAAGAAGACGTGCTGCCCGAGCGCTGACGGGCGGCCCGCGCGGGCCGCCGGCACCCGGACCTTCCGGCAACGGGGCCGTCAGGACGGGAGAACGAGGAGACGTGCAGCCATGAAGGTGGGCATCCCCAAGGAAGTCAAGAACCACGAGTACCGGGTCGCCATCACGCCGTCCGGCGTGCATGAGCTTGTCCGCGCGGGCCATGAGGTGTTCGTGGAGCGGGACGCGGGCACCGGCTCGGCGATCCCCGACGCGGACTTCGTGGCCGCTGGGGCGGACATCCTGCCCGGCCCGGACGAGGTCTGGCAGACGGGGGAGCTCATCCTGAAGGTGAAGGAGCCGATCGCGGAGGAATACCCGCGGCTGCGCAAGGACCAGGTGCTGTTCACCTACCTGCACCTGGCCGCCGACCGCCCCGGCACCGAGGCCCTGCTGGGGTCGGGGATCACCGCCATCGCCTACGAGACCGTGCAGGCGGCCGACGGCTCGCTGCCGCTGCTCGCGCCCATGTCCGAGGTGGCTGGCCGGATGGCGCCGCAGGTCGGCGCGCACTGCCTGCAGGCCGACGGCGGCGGCCGCGGGGTGCTGATGGGCGGGGTGTCCGGGGTCTACGCGGCCAAGGTGGTGGTGCTCGGCGCCGGGGTGTCCGGGATGAACGCCGCCGCCATCGCGCTCGGCATGCAGGCAGAGGTCCTGCTGGTGGACAAGAACATCGCCCGGCTCCGGTCGGCCGACGCGATCTACCAGGGACACCTCCAGACCGTCGCGTCAAACGCGTACGAGATCGAGCGCGCGGTGATCGACGCCGACCTGGTGATCGGGGCGGTGCTGGTGCCTGGGGCCAAGGCGCCGATGCTCATCTCCAACGAGCTGGTGTCCCGGATGCTGCCCGGCTCGGTGCTGGTGGACATCTCCATCGACCAGGGCGGCTGTTTCGAGGACTCGCACCCGACCACCCACGCCGACCCCAGCTACCGGGTCCACAACTCGGTGTTCTACTGCGTCGCGAACATGCCCGGCGCGGTGCCGCACACCTCCACCTACGCCCTGACCAACGTCACCCTGCCCTACGTGCTGGAGATCGCGAACCTGGGCTGGCGGGAGGCGCTGAGGGCGGACCCGGCGCTCGCGGGTGGCCTGAACACCCACGAGGGCACGCTCACCTGCGGGCCCGTCGCCGAGGCACACGGGCTGCCGTGGACCGAGACCGGGCAGATCATCCGCTGACCAGCCCGGGCGCAGGTCCGGGCCTGGCGGCTGCGGTCAGCCGCTACCTCGACCATCTGTCCGTCGAGCGGGGCCTGTCCGACCACACCCTCCAGGCGTACCGCCGGGACCTGGCCAGGTACCAGGCGGCGATGGCGGCCCAGGGCCGGACGACCATCACCGAGGTCACCGCCGCGGATGTCGCGGGCTTCCTGGCCGGGCTGCGGGAAGGCTGCGACGGGCATGCGCCGCTCGCCGCCAGCTCGGCCGCCCGCGCGGTCGCCGCGGTGCGCGGGCTGCACGCCTTCGCGGCGGCCGAGGGGATGGCCGGGTCCGATGTGGCCAGCCAGGTGCGCCCGCCCACCCCGCCGCGGCGGCTGCCGCGGGCGATCGGGGTGGCCGAGGTGGAGCGGCTGATCGTTGCAACCGGCGCGGGTGACGGACCGGGCGACCCGCGGCCCCTGCGCGACCGGGCTCTGCTCGAACTGCTCTACGGCATCGGGGCGAGGATCTCCGAGGCGGTCGGCCTGGACGTGGACGACCTCGGCATCGCCGACCAGGCGGACGGGCCGGGCGGGTCAGACGGGCCGCCCGCGACACTCCGGCTGTCGGGCAAGGGGGGCAAGCAGCGGATCGTGCCGGTGGGCAGGTACGCGCGGGAGTCGCTTGACGCCTATCTGGTCCGCGCCCGGCCCACGCTCGCCGCCGGCTCGCGGCGCGCCCGCCCCAGCCCCGCGGTGTTCCTGAACGCCCGGGGCGGGCGGCTCACCCGGCAGGGCGCCTGGGGGATCCTCAAGGCGGCCGCGGAACGGGCCGGGCTGGCCGGGATCTCCCCGCACACGCTGCGGCACTCGTTCGCCACCCACCTGCTCGACGGCGGGGCGGACGTGCGGGTGGTGCAGGAACTGCTGGGCCACGCCTCGGTCACGACGACGCAGGTGTACACCCTCGTGACTGTGGACAAACTGCGCGAAGTGTACGCCGCGGCGCACCCCCGGGCACGCGGATGAGCCTCGGGACGGTGAGTCGGCTTGCTGTCGGCCCAGGCAGGCCCTAGAGTCCCGGTTTCAGCGGAGGCATTTCTGCGATATCCGCCGGGAGGTGCACACAAGGTGGCAGGTTCCCACAGAAGGGCCCACTCCAAGATCCCCAATATCGGACCTACCGGGCGTCCCCTGCCAGTCTTCCCCGAACCCGAGCCGCTGTTGTCACATGGGCCCGCGCGTATCGCGGCGGTGTGCAACCAGAAGGGCGGGGTCGGCAAGACTACGACGACGATCAACCTGGGCGCGGCCCTGGCCGAGCTGGGCCGCCGCGTCCTGCTGGTGGATTTCGACCCCCAGGGAGCGCTCTCGGTGGGCCTGGGCATCCAGCCGCATGAGCTGGATCTCACCGTTTACAACCTGCTGATGGAGCGGGGCGCGACGGCCGCGGAGATCGTGATGAAGACCAACGTGGCCGGCATGGACCTGCTGCCCAGCAACATCGACCTGTCCGGGGCCGAGGTCCAGCTCGTCCACGAGGTCGGCCGGGAGTTCGTGCTGGGCCGGTGCCTCGAGCCCGTCCTGCCGGATTACGACATCGTCCTCATCGACTGCCAGCCGTCGCTCGGGCTGCTCACCGTCAACGCGCTGGCGTGTGCGCAGGGCGTGCTCGTGCCGCTGGAATGCGAGTACTTCGCGATGCGCGGAGTGGCGCTGCTGATGGAGACCATCGACAAGGTGTCGAGCAGGCTCAATCGGGGACTGATCATGGACGGGCTGCTGGCCACCATGTACGACTCCCGGACCCTGCACTCGCGTGAGGTTCTCGCGGGTGTCGTCGAGGGGTTCGGCGACAAGGTCTTCCACACGGTCATCAGCCGTACCGTGCGGTTCCCGGACGCCACCGTGGCCGGGGAGCCGATCACGCGGTTCGACCCGGCATCGACCGGGGCTGGTTCCTATCGGGAACTCGCCAAGGAGGTACTGGAGCGGTGGCGGCAGGCCGAGCGCGCGGGTCCCGTCCGCGCCGGGTGAGCCTGCCGGGAGTCGCCGAACTGCTCCGCCCCGTCGGCCCCGGCCCCGCCAGTGATTCCGGGCGGCAGGCCAGTGGGCGTGAAGCCCACCCTCAAAAGATCACGGTGTACCTGTCCGCGGACGAGCTCCTCGATCTGGAGCGCGCCCGGTTGACGCTACTCGCCCACGGGATCGGCGTGGACCGGGGCAGACTGGTCAGGGAGGCAATCGCCGTACTGATGATGGACTTGGAGGCGGGGATCGACGCCAGCGTGATCGCCCGGCGCCTGGGCGCGCCCGGCCGGCCGGGCCCGGCTGGCCCGGTGCCGCTCCCGGCCAACGGGGCTCATGGTGCCCTGGCCGTCGGCGCCTTCGCCAGCGGCGGGCCGCATCATGGCGCTCTGCCCGGCGATGGCGCCCTGGTCGGCGGCGGTGCCCTGACCGGCGGCGCCCTGGATAACTGCGGTCCGGTCACCGGCGTGATGGCTCATGGCGTCCCGGCTGACGGCGGCCCGGTCGCTGGCGTCCTGGCGGACGGCGATCTGGTGACTGGCGGGCTGGCTAACAGTGTCCTGGTTGATGGCGTCCTGGCTGACGGCGGCCCGGTCACTGGCGCGCTGGGTGACGGCGGTCTGGTCGCTGGCGCCCCGGCGGGGGCTCAGTGATCACAGCGGTGACCAGCGATCCTGGTGGCGACGCAGCACCGGGCCCGGGTACGGGCGGATTCGAGGTCCATCTCGATGTGTTCGAGGGGCCGTTCGATCTCCTGCTGGGCCTGATTTCCAAGCACAAGCTGGACATCACCGAGGTCGCCCTGTCCCAGGTGACCGACGAGTTCATCGCCTACATCCGGGCGCGGGCCGAGGGATGGGACCTGGACCAGGCCAGCTACTTCCTGGTGGTGGCGGCCACCCTGCTCGACCTGAAGGCGGCCCGGCTGCTGCCCGCGGGCGAGGTGGAGGACGAGGAGGACCTCGCCCTGCTGGAGGCCAGGGACCTGCTGTTCGCACGGCTGCTGCAATACCGCGCCTACAAGGAGGTCGCGGCCGTCTTCGCGGGCAAGATGGCCGTCCAGGGCCGCCGTTTCCCCCGCCGTGTGCCGATGGAGCCCCAGTTCGCTGAGTTGCTGCCGGAGGTGCTGCTGGGCCTCGGCCCGGCCGAGTTCGCCCGGATCGCCGCGCTGACTCTCGCCCCGCGCCCGGTGCCGGTCGTCCCGACCGAGCACATCCATGCCCCGCGCACCAGCGTCCGCGAGCAGGTCGGGATCATCGCCGGGCGGCTGAGGGCCCTGGGCCGGGCCACCTTCCGGCAGCTGACGTCGGATTGCGCCGGCACCTACGAGGTGGTGGCCCGGTTCCTGGCACTGCTCGATCTCTACCGGGACGGTAACGTCTCCTTCGAGCAACTGGTGCCGCTGGGCGACCTGTATGTGACCTGGGCCGGACGGGAGACCGGTCCCCCCATCAGAGCCGGCGAGGAAGACGATTGGACATGATGCGTGGCGACGGGGCTGGGGACGCGGTCAGCGAGGCCCAGCCCGGCCCCGGCCTGCGGGCCTGCCTGGAAGCGATCCTGCTGGTGGTGGACGAGCCGGTTCCGGAGGTGGTGCTCGCCCAGGTTCTTGAGCGGCCGCGGGAGGAGGTCGCGCTGGAGATCGCCGGCCTCGCCGCCTCCTACGCCACCGAGGGCCGTGGTTTCGACCTGCGTGAGGTGGCGGGCGGCTGGCGCTTCTATACCCGCGAGGAGTGCGCACCGGTGGTGGAGCGCTTCGTCCGCGACGGGCAGGAGGTCAGGCTGACCCAGGCCGCGCTGGAGACGCTGGCCGTGGTCGCCTACCGGCAGCCGGTCAGCCGGGCGCGGGTTTCGGCGGTGCGCGGCGTCAACTGTGACGGCGTGATGCGCACCCTGACCCTGCGGGGCCTGGTCGAGGAGGCGGGCACCGAGCACGAGACCGGCGCCATCCTCTACCGCACGACCGGGTACTTCCTGGAACGGCTTGGCCTGGCCGGCCTGGATGAGCTGCCCGAGCTCGCACCGTTCCTGCCGGATGAGATCGAGGATGCCGACGGCGCCGAGGAAGGCATCCCGGGCGCCGACCGTGCCCAAGACACCGACGGCGCCCAGGGCGGTGACCGTGTCCAGGACAGTGACCATGCCCAGGACACTGACGGCACCCGGGACACCGACGGCGCCGAGGTCACCAACCATGCCTGGGACACCAACGGTGCCCAGGACGGTGACCGTCCCCGGGATACCGACCGTTCTGAGGACGCTGGACCCCCCCAGGACCCGCAGGGCGCCGGGGATACGGGCGATGAGCACCCGGGCCAATGACGGCAGCGAACGCCGTGGCGGGCGTGCGGGGGGCGAGAGAGGCCCCGGCGGACGGCCGCAGCGCGAAGGACGCCCCGGCGCCGGCGGCAGCGACACCGCACACGGCATGGATCTGACCACCGATCCCGGGCACGACTCGCTCGTCGACGTGCCCGGCGGCATCCGCCTGCAGAAGGTGCTCGCCGCCGCGGGCGTCGGCAGCCGCAGGCGTTGTGAGGAACTGATCGGTGAGGGCCGGGTCGAGGTGGATGGGGAGATCGTGCGCCGGTACGGCGCGAGGGTCGATCCCGACCGCCAGATCATCAAGGTGGATGGCAGGCGCATCCCCAGCCGGCAGGATCTGGTCTACCTGGCGCTCAACAAGCCGGCCGGGGTGCTCACCAGCATGTCGGACGATCGTGGCCGGCCCACCATCAGCGATTTCCTCGGCGACCGGGCGGAACGGCTGTTCCACGTGGGCAGGCTCGACTACGACACCGAAGGGCTCATGCTGCTGACCAACGATGGTGAGCTGGCTCACCGCCTGGCCCACCCGCGGTACGGCGTGGCCAAGACCTACCTGGCGGACGTCGCCGGGCCGCTGCCCAGGGATCTGGGGCGCACGGCTGATCACCGGGATCGAGCTCGAGGATGGTGTCGCCAGCGCGGACAAGTTCCGGGTGGTCGAGCAGGCGGGATCGCGGGCGCTGGTCGAGATCACGCTGCACGAGGGGCGCAAGCACATCGTCCGGCGGCTGCTGGCGGAGGCCGGTCATCCGGTCAGCCGCCTGGTCCGCACCCGGGTCGGCCCGGTCACGCTCGGCAACCTGCGGCCCGGCACTACCAGGGCGCTGACCACCAGGGAAATCGGCGAACTCTACGCGGCCGTCGGTCTCTAGCCCGGCGGCCCGTGCTGGGCTGCTGGCCGGTCCCGCGCGCCTGGCCCCGTCCCGCGCCCGCGGTCCTGTACCAGGACGAGCCCTTGCCTGTATCAGGACGAGCCCTGCCTGCTCCGTAACCACAGGGAGGGAATTCCTCCCCGCGCATCACGGATAGTCGGCCCTGTGGCGCACCGTTGGCGCCGGCCTAGACACCTAGGCGGTGGCACGGACCGCGTACACAACTGGCCGGTGGAAGGTGCATCATGTCGCGCTTGGCTTCCTTCTATGTCGTGAAGGCCATGGAGCGCGCTGCCGCGGGGACCACCGCCGCCAGCCCGCCTCGCCAGCAGGCGGCTGACCTCGACGCGCCGGAGGCCGTCCGCGGCCACGGCGGCACGCCCTCCCTCGGGCGGCGGGTACTCGCCGCGGTGAGCCGCAGCATCGGCAGCGCTCCCGGCAAGACCGCCCAGCGGAGACTCGGCCGCGCGGTGCGGGCGGATTAGACGTGCGGGCCCCGGCCAGCCACGGGGGCCTGGCCGGGGGGCCTCACTGCCGTGCCGCAGCCGGACCCGTGGTCATGGACGGGCCCGGCGCGGCGATGGCCACCGCGCATCCCCCGGCCTGAGACACCCCACGGACGGCCATGCGGCCGGCCGCCTGCCGATAGCCTGGAGCGGCGGCAGTGACCCGGGCGGTTCCCGGGTGTGGGGAAAGGAATCAGGCCGGTGGCGGTCAGAGCAATCCGCGGTGCGGTCCAGATTGACGCGAACGAGCGGACGGCTGTCCTGGATGGCACCACCGATCTGGTCACCGAGGTCATGACGCGCAACGGCCTGGTCACCGACGATGTGATCAGCGTGGTGTTCACCGCCACCCCCGACCTCACGGCCGAGTTCCCCGCCCTCGCCGCCCGCAAGATCGGGTTTCAGGACGTGCCGCTGCTGTGTGCCAGCGAGATCGACGTGCCCGGTGCCCTGCCCCGGGTGGTGCGGCTGCTGATGCACGTGGAGACCGGCAAGCCGCGTGCCGCGCTGCAGCACGTGTACCTGCGGGGCGCGGCGGCCCTGCGGCTGGATATCGCCCAGTGACGCCGCCACCGAGAGGGACGGGGACCGGCCCGGGCGGGCTGGGCAGCGCAGTCGTGATCGGGACCGGCCTGATCGGGACGTCGATCGCGCTGGCCCTGTGCGAGCAGGGCGTGACCGTCTGGCTGGCCGATCACGACCCCGCCGCGGCCAAGCTCGCCGCCGATCTCGGGGCAGGAAAGGTACTGCCCGAGCCGCTGGGCGCGGCGGAGCGGGGCCAGGACGCACCGGCGGCGGCGCCACCAGGACGGCGGCCGCAGGCGCAGGATGGGCCGTGGGCCGATCTGGCGGTGCTCGCCGTCCCGCCCGCCGCCGTCGCGTCCTCGCTCGCGGCCGCCCAGGCGCGCCGTCTGGCCCGTTGGTACACCGATGTTGCCAGCGTGAAGGCGCTCCCGTTGCACCAGGCCAGCGAGCTGGGTTGCGACCTGGCCTGCTTCGTGCCCGGCCACCCGCTGTCCGGGCGGGAGCGCTCAGGCCCGGCCGCCGCCCGGGCCGACCTGTTTCTCGGCCGTCCGTGGGTGATCTGCCCCGGGCCGTCGACCCGGCCGGAGGCGATCGCGGCCGTCGCCGACCTGGTGCGCTGCTGCCGCGGCGAGCTGGTGCAAGCCGATGCGGACGAGCACGACCACTGGGTGGCGCTGGTCTCGCACGCCCCGCATGTGGTGGCCGCGGCCATGGCGGCCCAGCTGACCGACGCTCCCGGCGGCGCCCTCGGCCTCGCGGGCCAGGGACTGCGCGACGTGACCAGGATCGCCGCGGGCGACGCCGGGTTGTGGACGCAGATCCTGGCGGCGAACGCCGCCCCGGTGGCCAGGGTTCTCGCGGACGTGGCAGCCGATCTCGCCGCCGTCGCCGAGGCGCTGGCCGAGACCGGCGTGCCGCCGCATTCTGCCGATCACCCCTCGGTGAAGCTGCTGGCGGGCCTGCTGGAGGAGGGCTCGGCAGGCGTGGCGAGGATCCCGGGCAAGCGCGGCACACCCATGCGGGACAACGCGGTGGTGCAGGTCGTCATCCCCGACCGGCCCGGCGAGCTGGCGCGCCTGTTCCAGGTGGCAGGCGAGTCCGGCGTCAACATTGAGGACATCGGGATCGAGCACTCGCCCGGCCTGCCGGTCGGAGTGGCCGAGCTGACGGTCCGCCCGGACGCGGTGGCCCGGCTGACACAGGCGCTGGCGGCGGCCGGATGGCCCGTGCGCCGGTAGCATCGCCAGGGTGACTGAGCGCCTTGTGATCGCCGTTGATGGCCCTGCCGGGTCCGGCAAGTCCAGTGCTGCCCGCGGGGTGGCCCGCGCGCTCGGCCTGCGCTACCTGGATACCGGCGCGATGTACCGGGCCCTGACCTGGTGGCTGCTCAGCCGTGGGCTGGACACCACCGACCCAGGGACGGTGGCCAGGCATGCACCGGAGCCGGTGATCGAGGTAGGGACCGACCCGGATGCCCCGGCGATCACCGTCGACGGCGTGGACGTGTCCGGCCCGATCCGCACCCGCGAGGTCACCAACGCCGTCAGCGCGGTGGCCTCGGTGCCGCAGGTCCGGGAGCACCTGATCGCGACGCAGCGGGAGATCATCGCGCGCAACTCGGGACCGGGTGGCGGCATCGTCGCCGAAGGCCGGGACATCGGCACCGTCGTCGCGCCCCAGGCACCGGTCAAGGTATTCCTCACCGCCAGCGAGTCCGAACGGGCTCAGCGCCGCAGTGCCGAGCTGGCCGTGGACCCGGGGGCGACGGCGGCGGTCACGCAGCGGGAGCAGCTGCGCCGGGACCGGGCCGATGCGCCGCAGACGGTGATGGCGGCCGATGCCGTGGAGATCGACTCCACCTCGCGCAGCCTGGATGAGGTGATCGGCCTGATCGTCGGCCTGGCCCGGGAACGGGCCGGCCGGGCGAAGGGCCAGGCTGGTCCCGGCGGGCGGGATCAGCAGGCGGACCCGGCGCGGACGGGATGACCATGGCAGATGCGGGAGCGGCTGGAGGTTCCGCCGGCGGGGAGGCATCCGGCGCCGGGGAATACGTCCCGGCCCCGGTGGTGGCGGTCGTCGGCCGGCCCAACGTCGGCAAGTCCACCCTGGTCAACCGGATTCTCGGCAGCCGCCAGGCGGTGGTGCAGGACACTCCCGGCGTCACCCGCGACCGGGTGGCCTATGACGCCTTGTGGCGCGGGCGTGCCTTCACCCTGGTCGACACCGGCGGCTGGGAGCCGTCCCCCGGCTCCGAGGCTGGGCAGGCCAGCCGCGCCCTCGCCGAGCAGGTGACCGCGCAGGCCCGGCTGGCGGTGGAGACGGCCGACGCGGTCCTGTTCGTGGTGGATGTGACCGTCGGCATCACCGATTCCGACGACGCGGTCGCCGCGGTGCTGAGGCGCTCGGGCAAGCCGGTGGTGGTCGCGGCGAATAAGGTGGACGACGCGCCGGGCGAGCCGGCCGCGTCGGCGCTGTGGGCGCTCGGGCTCGGGGAGCCCTGGCCGGTGAGTGCGCTGCACGGCCGGGGGAGCGGCGACCTGCTCGACATCCTGCTGGCAGCGCTGCCGCAGGCCCCGGCCGAGCCCGTGCCCGGGCCGGGCGGCCCGCGCCGGGTGGCGCTCGTCGGCCGCCCCAACGTGGGGAAGTCCAGCCTGCTCAACAAGCTGGCGGGCCAGGACCGGGTCCTGGTGGACGCGGTGGCGGGCACCACCCGTGACCCGGTGGATGAGCTGATCGAGCTCGGCGGCATCAGCTGGCGGTTCGTTAACACCGCCGGGATCCGGCGCCGGGCCAGCCAGAGCCAGGGTGCCGACTTCTACGCATCGCTGCGGACGGCGGGGGCGCTGGAGCGCGCCGAGGTCGCGGTCGTGCTGGTCGACGCCAGCGAGCCGCTGACCGAGCAGGACCTGCGGATCGTCTCGATGGTGATAGAGGCGGGCCGGGCTCTGGTCATCGCCTACAACAAGTGGGATCTGGTTGACGAGGAGCGCCGGCTGCAGCTGGACCGCGAGATCGACCGCCAGCTCTACACCGCCCGCTGGGCGCCCCGGGTCAACGTGTCCGCGGTCACCGGGCGGCATCTGGACCGGCTGGTCCCCGCGCTCCAGCTGGCGCTGGACGGCTGGGAGACGCGGGTGCCAACCGGCAGGCTCAACTCCTGGCTCACCGAGCTGACCGCCGCCACCCCGCCGCCGGTGCGGGGCGGCCGGCAGCCCAAGATCCTCTTCGCGACCCAGGCGGGCATCCGGCCGCCGCACTTCGTGCTGTTCGCGACCGGTTTCCTGGAGGCCAGCTACCGGAGGTTCGTCGAGCGGCGGCTGCGGGAGGAGTTCGGGTTCGAGGGCAGCCCGGTGCACGTGGCGGTGCGGCTGCGTGAGAAACGGGCGGGTCGCCCGTCCGGCCGCGTGAGCCTGGCGCTAGGCCTGTCATGCCCGGGGCCGGGTGCCTAACTTCGAGAGCCTCGATCGTCTCCCGCTTCGACACCCGGAAATGCGTGCTCGCGGCGGCCGCAGCCGACGACTGACCAGAACACACGGAGGGGTTGATTTCGGATTGCCGAAATTCGCGTGCCGTTGCCAGGAATCTCCCCATTTCCGCCTTAAGGTACCGGATAGCACCTAACGAAGGCCCCTGCTGCGGCGCTGGCGTCGTTGCCGGGGAAATCTGCTCACGTTTTGCCATTGGCCAGGCTGGGCCGCGTCGGCGCAGAGGGGAAACTCATGGTCTTGCCAACCGGAATCAAACGACTAGCGCTGGCCGCGGCCGGTGCGCCGCTAGTGGCCACGATGACCATAGTGATGCTCGCGAGTCCCTCGTCAGCGGCACCACAGCCGGTGAAGGCCGCTGTGGTGCGCCAGGCATCATCCGGCCATGTCTTCCGCACGCTGCACACGGGTCTGAGGGTGCGTAAGAGGCCGAGCACGTCGGCCAAGATCGTCGACGTACTCGGTGCGGTCGGCAGCAAGGTGACTGTGAACTGCTTCACCCACGGCAGCACGGTCCTGGGGGACAGCATCTGGTACCACATCGTGAACCCGCGCAACGGCTTCGTGGCGGGCTTTTACCTCGCCACCGGGGGCGACCCAGCCGCGGGCGTCCCGGCCTGCGCCGTCCGGCAGCGTGCCTTCCGCACGCTGCACACGGGTCTGAGGGTGCGTAAGAGGCCGAGCACGTCGGCCGAGGTCGTTGACGTACTCGGTGCGGTCGGCAGCAAGGTGACGGTGAACTGCTTCACCCACGGCAGCACGGTCTTTGGGAACAATGTCTGGTACCACATCGTGAAGCCGCACAATGGCTTCGTGGCGGGCTTTTACCTCGGCACGGGGGGCGACCCGGCCGCGGGCATCCGGCGGTGCTGACTATCGCCCATGCCTCATGCCACGCTTAGCGCGGGCGTACTCGCGGCCGTGTTGACAAGGCGTAGTGCCCAATGCCCTGAAATGATGGCGCCCACGACCCGGATACTCCCGTCGGCGTAGCATCATTGCGGCCGCGGTCGGCGTCGAAGGCAGGTAAGCAGGCCATGCGATACAGGTCACTGGGTGATTGCGGGCTGGTGGTGTCGGTTGCCGGGCTCGGCTGCAACAACTTCGGCCGCCGGGTCGATCTGGCGGGCACCAGGGCGGTGGTCGACGCGGCCCTTGACGCGGGCATCACGATGCTCGACACCTCCGACAGCTACGGCGACGGTGGCGCATCAGAGGAACTGCTCGGCGAGGTGCTGGCCGGGCGGCGGGATCAGGTGGTGCTGGCCACCAAGTTCGGCCATTCGGCCTACGACATGGGCTACGGCCCGGCCGCCGGTGCCAAGGGCGGCCGCTCCTACATCCGGCGCGCGGCCGAGGCGTCGCTGCGCCGGCTCCGGACCGACTACATCGACCTGTACCAGCTGCACACCCCCGATCCGGTGACGCCGGTGGCCGAAACCCTGGCCGCGCTGACCGAGCTCGTCACCGAGGGCAAGGTCCGCTACCTCGGCCACTCGAACTTCGTTGGCTGGCAGATCGCGGACGCGGCCCACGTGGCCCGCGCCACCGGCACCGCGGCGTTCGTCTCCGCGCAGAACCACTGGTCGCTGCTCGAGCGCGGGGCCGAGGCGGAGGTGGTCCCGGCGGCACGGCATTTCGGGTTGGGCGTGCTGCCGTATTTCCCGCTGGCGAACGGCCTGCTGACCGGGAAGGTCCGCCGGGGACAGGCGCCGCCGGCCGGAGCCGGCTGGCCGGCCGGCTTGGCTACGTGACCGACGACAAACTCGACCGGGTGGAGGCGCTCATCGCGTGGGCGGCCGAGCGCGGGCGCACCGTCCTCGAGGTGGCGATCGGCGCCCTGGCCGCCCAGGACGGCTGTTCCTGCGTCATCGCCGGGGCGACCACGCCGGAGCAGGTCAAGGAGAACGCCGCCGCCGCGGAGTGGATACCCACCGCCGAGGACCTCGCCGACCTGGACCGCGTCGTGCCGCCCCCGTCCCGCCGCTAGCGGGAAGACCATCAGTGGTTCAGCTTCCTGCCCCTATCGGGGTCAAGATCTGAACTGGCAATGGATGTCCACAAGCTCCGCGCCATCGGCGGCTGTGGATAGCCGCGTACAGTGTTGGTTTCGCTGCGGCGGCGCTCAGCCCCGGGTGGTCGCGATTTGGTAGAGCGCCTGGACGGCGCGGCCGAACCCGGGCGAGTAGGACACCGATGCGAGGTCCCCGCCCTGCTCGTAGCCGCCGATCACGCCGATCACGGTGCCATCGCCGGTGCTGGGGTTCACCCGGCCGAGGAACGGCCCGCCGCTGGTGCCGTCGGTGTAGCCGCCGCAGTCGAACTCCATCTCGCTCGCGCCGAGCGGCTTGCTCTCATGCTGGCAGCTGATCGGCCGGTCCGTCCCGTCCGGATAACCGATGACGTCGACCCAGGCCCGGGCGGACCAGCCGATGCCCAGCTCCTCGCCGCCGGTCAGGTCCTGGATCCGGTCGCTGCTGCCGGTGCGGTGGACCACGAGGAAGGCGACGTCGTGATCGGGGTCGTTGGACGCCTGCCACACGCCGTCCGACAGGACCTCGCTGGTGAGCCACACCCCGTACGGCGCCACCCCGTTGCGGTAGTCGGGCACGAAGGCGATCTGGCCCGGCGCCATCCCGCTGACGCAGTGGGCGGCGGTGATCACCAGGTCTCCGCGCGGGCTGTCCACCACGCTCGCGGTGCAGAAGTGCCGGCCCAGCTGGCCGCCGGACAGCGTGAACAGGGCACCGACGGCGGGTGTCCCGTTGAAGGACCGGCCATCGGTGGGGGTCGGTGGCGCGTCCGGCGCCTGGCGCGGCGGGGTGCCCACGGCGTCGGCCATCCGGGTGACCAGCCGGACCGCGCCGCCGGTCGGGGTCATCACGACGATGCCGCAGATGATGACCGTGGCGGCACTCACCACCCAGATGGTGTGGCCCGCAAGCGTGCGCGCCCCCCGCGCGTGCCTGCCGCCGCCGCGGTTGCCAGGCCAGCGAGGCCGCATTCACCCTCCCGCCCGGACGCTGGTGCGTCCCGGCCGAATGATCCTCCCCACCTGATTGTGTACGTCAAAGCTGTATTGGGCCATAGGGGTATCTGTGAGGCTTGTGAGCACTGGAGCGCGAGCGGCCGGCGGGCGGGCACCCGGAAGGGTCAGTCCGGCCCTCCCGCCGGTTACTGGAGCGTAGGATCACACACGCCGGGCCCGCCATGCGGCGAGCGCGGCGGCCCCGCCGTCCCGGGTAGCCTGGCCCCGGCGAGGGAGCAACGTCTGGTCGCCGGGCGCCACGGTTTGTTCGTTTCGTCGTGAAGTGAAGTCTGATGGGCTACCTGATTGACCACTGGTCGTTCGACCCGTTCCTGATCATCGTGGTGGGGCTGGTGATCTGGCACGAGGTCGGGCTGGCGCGGCTGGCGCGGCGTTCGCGTCCCGAGCGGACCCGCCAGCGCCGGCGCCGGTCGTGGTTCTTCTACGGCGGGCTGGCGGTGCTGCTGCTGGCCGTGCAGTCGCCGATCGACTACTGGGCCGACGACTACTTCTTCGTGCACATGTTCCAGCACCTGCTGCTGATGTTCGCGGCACCGACCCTGGTGGTGGCCGGCGCCCCCTGGCAGCCGCTGCTGGACGGGCTGCCCCGCCAGTGGGGCAAGGCGCTGACCCGGGAAACGCTGACCAGCGGGTGGTCACGCCCGCTGCGGGCGGTGGGCGGGTTCCTGCTCCGGCCCTGGGTGGCGGTGGTGCTGTTCAGCGCCGCGATGATCGCCTGGCATCTGCCGGTGCTGTTCGACCTGGCCGCGAACAACGAGGCGGTGCACATCTGGCTGATGCACGGCACCTTCTTCGCCGCCGGGGTGCTGTTCTGGCTGCAGTTCATCCCCTCGCCGCCGTTCATCCGCCGGATGCCGCTCCCCTCCCAGGCCGTGGCGCTGATCGCGACGAACGCGGTGATGTGGGTGCTGGCGATGTCGATGAGCATCCTCACCAGCGTGTCCTGGTACCCGGTGTACGACCACGTCCCGGGGGTCACCCTGCCGCCGTTCGCCGATCAGCAGATCGGCGCCGCGATCTTGTGGGTGTGCGGGGACTTCTGGGCCATCCCGGCCCTGATCATGGTGGTGCACCGCATGATCCAGGAGGACGGCAGCTTTGGCGCGGCGATGGACAAGATCTTGTCCCGGGGCGGCAGGTCCGGAATGGCCGCCACCGGCTGGGCGGGCGGCAGCCGGCGCCGGCCGGTGACGCCGCCGGAGCCGCCGGCTCAGGCCTGAGCCGGCGGGGGCGCCAGCCCAGGTGTGCCGGCGGCGGGCGCCAACTCGCGCGTGGTGGGTCCCCTGCACGGCTTGGCCGATTCGGCAGCAGAAACGCCGAATCGCCAAGTCGCACTGCCGACCAGTTCGGGCGTGGGCCAGCGGGCGCCAGCGCCGCCGGAGAGCTAGCTACCGCCAGCCGGAGAAGACCCAGTCCCATAGGGAAGGCCGCCGGTCGTCGTGCCGGGATGGCTGGCCCCGCTGATGCTGGCCCCAGGGCTGGTCCTGCGAGGGCTGGTCCTGGGGGGAGGGCTGCTGATACTGCGGCGAGGAGGGCGCGGTCTGCGGCGAAGAGGGAGCGGACTGCGAGGGCTGTGATGGCGAGGACTGCGCGGACTGCGCGGACTGCTGATTCGGGGCGGACTGCTGATTCGGGGCGGGCTGCTGGACCTGGTGCTGGGGCTGCTGGGGCTGCTGGGGCTGGGGGTTCTGCTGGGTGACTCTTAAGGTGGGGCAGGCGGCGCCGTTGAAGGTGCACGCGGTGGGGGAGGGGGTCTGGCCCCGGCCGTGGATGCTCAGGCTCAGTGGCTGGCCGGGGGTGAGGGTCTCGCTGCTGTTGTCGGCGCTGATCGTCAGTGTGTCCCCGTCGAACTGCCAGTGGTCGAAGGGAAACCCGTCCCGCCCGTCCTGGTTCTCCACCGAGAAGACCTCGTCCCCGGGCAGGGTCAGCTCGGCCGTCCAGCCGGCGACCGGGCTGCCGCCCTGGTTAACCAGCGTCAGCTGGCCCTGGAAATGGTCAAAATCACGCTGGTCTTGGTCGGCCGAGAAGGTCAGGGTGACGTTCGGGGGGCTGGCCTGGGCCTGGGTGGGAGCCTGCGAGGGCGGGGGGGCCGGGGACGCCGACGGCTTCGGGGCGTGCGACACCGTCGTGTGCGCCTTGCCGATGTGGCTCTGCGTGGAAATAGTGGCGCTCGGTCCCGGCAGGGCGGCGCCACAGTTAACCAGTCCGCAGTTGGATGCCGCCGGCAGCTGGCTCGGCGTGCCGTTGGCCTGCACCAATACCGTCACACTGCCCGCGACGAGCCCGAATGCCGCGACGGCCATCATCGCCAAATACCAGGGGTGCCGACCGAGCGTCGCCAGCCAGCGCCCGGTTCCTGCTGGTTCGTCCATTCCGGTCGGCCCGCGCCGGTGAGTGGCGCTCATGAATGGCCCCGGTGTCCTGATGCCTCGGTGGTGCTGTCCGGCCCCGCCGACATCGCCCTCTCCCCGCTCCCTTCTCCGCGCACCTTTGGGCCAAAATAGCAAGCAATCGTTAGCTATTAGTGGCAAAGCGCCGTAACGCCTCCGGTGACCAGGGCCACGGGCGCTTTGTGGCAGGCCCGGCCTACCGCCGGGCGGCCGGGCCGGGCAGAGTCGGTGCCATGAACCTGCATCTGGAAACCCGCGCCATCCATGCCACCGCGCCCGAGCTGAACGGCTCCCGCCCGGTCAGCGTCCCGATTTACCAGACCTCGACCTTCGCGTTCGCCGACCCGGAGGCGTGCGCGGAAGCCCTCAACGATCCCGGCGCCGGGTTCGCCTACAGCCGGTACCGGAACCCCACCACCAGCGCGCTCGAGGACGCGGTCGCCGACCTGGAAGGGGGCGCGGCGGCGATCGCGGCCAGTTCCGGCATGGGCGCCATCAATGCGGTGCTGCTCGCCCTGCTGCGCGCGGGCGACCACGTCATCGCGCAGCGGTGCCTGTACGGCGGCACGTTCTCCGTGTTCGCCAGCCTGGCCAGCCGCTACGGCATCGATGTCAGCTACATCACGGGGCGGGACCCGGCGGAGCTGGCTGCCGCGCTCCGGCCGGAGTCACGGCTGCTCTTCCTGGAGACGATGGCCAATCCCACGATCGCGGTCGGCGACCTGCCCGCGCTGCTCGCCGCCGGGCGTGCGGCCGGGCTGACCGGCGTCGTGGACAATACGTTCGCCACGCCGGTGCTGTGCCGGCCGATCGAGCACGGCGCCGACATCGTGGTCCATTCCGCCACCAAGTACCTGGGGGGCCACGACGACGTCACCCTCGGGCTGGCCGTATCGGCCAGCCCCGAGATGCACCGCACGCTGTGGAAGTGCTCGGTCGATCTGGGGGTGGCCGCGGACCCCTTCGCCGCCTGGCTCACCGTCCGGGGCCTGAAGACCCTGGCCCTGCGGATGGACCGCCACTGCGCGAACGCCGCCTACCTGGCCGAACGCCTCGTGGCCCATCCCGCCGTGGCCGCCGTGCACTGGCCCGGCCTGGCCAGCCATCCCGATCACGCGGTCGCCCGCCGCCTGCTGTCCGGCTACGGCGGCATGGTGGCCTTCGACGTGGCCGGCGGGCGCGAGGCGGGCCTGCGGTTCATCACCGCCCTGCGGCTGGCCGCGATGGCGCCGTCGCTGGGCGGCGTGGAGACCCTGGTGCTGCACCCCGCCTCCACCTCCCACCGGCAGCTGGACGCGGCGGGGCTGAGCGCCGCGGGCATCGGCGAGGGGAGCATCCGTGTCTCGGTCGGGCTGGAACACCCCGAGGACCTGTGGGCGGATTTCCAGCAGGCCCTCGCCACCCTCCCGGCCTGATCAGCCGCCGGTCACCAAGACGCAGCAGCGGCCCGGGGCGGGGCTCAGCACCGCGCGGGCCCGTGGCCGCGCGCTGCCGCTGATCACGCCATCGATCAGGGCCAGGTTCAGTCCGCACACCAGGTCCCGGTGCTCCTGCGCGAGCCGGTGGAAGGGGCAGTTGCGCAGTTCGATGCCGCCGTCCGGGGTGGCGTGCGGCTGGTAGCCGCAGCCGCGCAGCGCCCCGGCCAGGTCCCCGCCGGCCTCGGTGCCCGCCCGGCGGCCCACGCTCCGCGCCACCCCGTTCAGCGTGCTGCGCACCCGTCCGGTGGTGTCGCTCTCCGCCGCCTCGGCCAGCAGCCGCGCCAGCAGCTCGTACTCCCGCGGCGGCACGCTGACCGCCAGTTCCCGCTCGGCCTGCTGGTACAGCTTCGCCGGGCGCCCCGCTCCCGGCCCGGCGCGCCCGGCCGGCCGCCGGTAGGTGGTCGCCAGCAGCCCGGCCCCGGCCAGCTTGTCCAGGTGGTAGGCCGCCAGCGTGCGGGTGATCCCGGCCGCCTCCGCCGCCTCCTCGCGTGAGACCGGCCGCCCGGCGTCGCTGACGTACTCGTACAGGCGCCTGCGGACCGGGTCGTCCAGGCTGGCCAGCCCGGCCAGGTCGGTCAGGCGGTCAGGCCCGCTCAGGCTCACTCGCCCACTGTATCACCAATAACTCTTGACAAATAGGAAGGCCGGAGGGGAGTCTAAAACCTAAACTTCTTATTCATAGAGGGAGTGCCCGCTCACCGCCCACCAGGCGATGCTCGTCGTCGGCGTCATCGAGATCGCCGCCGGGATCGCGGTCGCGGTCAAGCCCCGGTACGCCGCCTACATCGTGGCCGCCTGGCTGGCCGGGATCGTCATCAACCTGGTCAGTTACCCGGGGTTCTACGACGTCGCCCTGCGGGACTTCGGGCTCATGCTGGCGGCCTTGAGCCTCGCCCGCCTGGCCTCCGTGTACGACCCGCCGTGGGGGCGCGGCCGGGCCGGCGCGAGCGGCTGACCCAGCGACCGGCAGGCCCCGCCCCCGCTACGCCCGGGCCTCGCCACGCGGCCCGCGCGGCGCCGGCCCCCGGCGGGGCCTGCCCCCGGGCTTGCTGCCCGCGCGTGTGGCCGGCGATGGTAGGGGTAACAGGTCCAGCGCGAGATGGCGGCGCAGGTGGAGGTGAGAGTCGGTGAGCTTCCTTATTCAGCCGCACGTGCGGCTCCAGGAATGGGTGGCCGAGGAACACGGGTACTTCCGCGAGGCAGGGCTTGACTACGAGTTCGAGCCGCAGGGCCTCGCTGGCTCGACGGTCAGCACGGCACCGGTCAGGACGACGGACGAGGCGCCCATCGAGGTCGCCAGCGGCGCCTTCGAGGACATGCAGAAGGGCCGCAGCTGCGACGTGTCCGCCGCCTGCCACTGGGCGGTCAACGCCTCCGCCTCGGTCCGTGGCGGCAAGATGTGGGGCAAGGCGTACTCCATCTGCCCGTCCGGGATCTTCGTGCCCCCGGAGTCCGGCCACCAGCGGCCCGAGGATCTGGCGGGCGTGGCGGTGGGGGTCGGTTACCACTCCGGCAGCCACTACTCGGCCATCCAGGGGCTGGAACCGTATCTGGAGCGCCCGCAGATCGAGCTGAGCTTCATCGGGCTGCCGTATGACCGCGTGCGGCTGGCGCTCGACCACAAGGTGCCGGCGGTGAACGTGTTCGGCCCCCAGTACTACGTGCTCGAGCAGCACGGGTTCCGCAAACTGGTGGACACGACCTTCATGATGGGGTTCCTGCTGAGCGAGGACGCCGACGCGGCGGACGTGGAGAAGTACTTCACGGGGCTGCGGCGCGCGCAGCGCGACATCGACTTCGAGCCCGAGCGGTACAAGCATTACTGGCTGCGCGAGATGCCGGACGACATCCAGCGCGTCGTGGATGTGCGGCGGTTCGGTCCCGGTGAGCGGATCGTGCCCGAGCCGTACACGCGCGAGATGTTCGAGCAGACCCACCGCTGGATGCGGACCTGGGACCTGTTCGATCCCGACGCCGCGACGCGTCCCGAGTACGGGGACGCCGTCCTGACGTAGCAGCGCAGGAGCGCCGGCGGCTACGTCGTCTACTACTGGCTCATCGCCATCCGGCTGTTGTGAGACGCCCGGCCGGCGGCCGGATCAGGCGAGGTTGGCGTCGTGGGCGAGCAGGGCGATCTGGGTCCGGTTGCCGAGCTGCAGCTTGGTCAGGATGTGGGTGATGTGCGCCTTGACCGTGGGCACGCTCATGTAAAGCTCCGCCGCGATATCGGCGTTGGTGCGGCCCCGGGCGATGGCGAGGACCACCTCGTGCTCGCGCGGGCTCAGGTCGCGCAGCGCGAGCCGGGCGCGCTCCTGGGCGCCGGCCTCGGCGGCGGCAAGGTCCATCAGCCGGCGGGTGATCTTCGGAGACAGGATGGGGTCACCGGCGGCGACCCGCCGGATCGCCTCGGCGATCTGGCCGGGGGGAGAGTCCTTGAGCAGGAAGCCGCTGGCGCCGGCCCGCAGCGCGCGGAGCACGTTCTCGTCGGCGTCGAAGGTGGTGAGCACGATCACCTCGGGGGGATGCGGCCGCGCCCGCAGGCGGCGGGTGGCGGTGATCCCGTCCACCCGCGGCATCCGCAGGTCCATGAGCACGACGTCCGGCGAGTGCGCGTCGGCCGCCGCGGTCACCTGGTCGCCGTCGGCGGCCTCGCCGACGACGGCGATGCCGTCCGCGCCGTCGAGCATCATCGACAGCCCGGCGCGCACGAGGGCATCGTCGTCCACGAGCAGGACGCGGGCCGGGCCGGCCGGGCCCGCCGGCCCGGTCATGCCGGCCACGGCAGGCGGGCGGACAGCCGGAACTCGCCGTCGGCCGCCTGGTGGTCGAGCTCGCCGCCGGCCAGCCTGACCCGCTCGGTCAGGCCGGTCAGGCCGGCCCCGCGGCCGCCGATGGCCGGCCCCGCGCCCCCGGTGGCATGGCCGTTGACCAGCGGGTTCCTGATGTCGATCAGCAGCCCTCCGCCGGGCCGCCCGTCGATGACCACCTGGACCGGCTCGCCGGGGGCGTGCTTGCGCGCGTTGGTCAGCCCCTCCTGGACCACCCGGTAGGCGGTGCGCCCGGCCGCGCCCGGCAGCGCCGCCGGGTCCGGCACCCGGTCGTCCAGCTGGACGCGCGCCCCGGCGTCGCGGGACTCCTCGACCAGCCGCGGCAGGTCGGCCAGCCCCGGCTGCGGCCGCTGCGCGGCGTCGCCCTCGCCGTCGCCGTCGTCCTCGCGCAGCACCGTGATCACCTCGCGCAGCTCGTCGAGCGCCTGGTGCGCGCCGGCCCGGACCACTCCCGCGGCGCGGGCGACCTGCTCGGGCGGCGCGTCGGGGCGGTACTCGATCGCGCCCGCGTAGGTGGCCAGCAGCGACAGCCGGTGGGCGAGCACGTCGTGCATCTCGCGGGCGATCAGGGTCCGCTCGGCCGCCCGGGCCTCGGCGACCCGCCGGCCCTGCTCCGCCTCGGCGCGGCGGGCCCGCTCCTGCAGTGAGGCAATGAGCGCGCGGCGGGCCCTGGTCAGCTGCCCCCAGCCGACCAGGGCCGCCTCCACGGCGGCCACCAAGACGAGCCACCAGATGTAAGGCAGCCCGCCGATGGGCCGCCACAGGCCCTGAACCGCCCCGGCCACGACCCCGGCCGCGCCCACGGCGGCGGCCATCTCGAAGCGGCGCCACTCGGCGACGTGCAGGGTGCCGACCGTGGCCGCCGGGGTGGCGGCGGGTGACACCGCGGCCAGCACGGCCAGGGCCAGCGCGCCGGGGACCGGCCAGCGCAGCAGGACCGGCAGCAGCGCGCAGGCCACCACCCCGACCGTTACATCGAGGACCAGCAGGCTCGTCGTGGTGTGCGAGCTGAACTCGCCCCAGATCGTCGCCGCGGTCAGCGCTCCGATCGCGCCGATGACCCCGGCCCTGACGGCGAGCCGGGGACCGCGCCGGGGCCCGCGCCGGGCGGGCGATTCCCCAGGCCCGCCGCAGGACAGCGCATCATCCACGTCACCAGGTTAGGCTCACCGGGCTTGCGGCGACACCGACCAAAGTCGGTGGCGGGCCGGCCACGGTCGGAGCGGAGGCCGGCCCGTGGCCGATGCCGCGGTCCGGCCCCGGCGGCGACGCTGGCTGGCATGACAACCAACCCAGCGGTGACCAGTCCCGCCACCCAGCCAGCGGCCATCGCCGTGCCCGCTCCCGGCACCTACCGGATCGACGCGGCGCGCTCGGCCATCACGTTCACGACCCGGCACCTGTTCGGCCTCGGCCCCGTCCGTGGCGGCCTCGACCTGCGGGAGGGGGAGATCCGCGTCACCGACCCGCTGCCCGAGTCCTCGGCCCGGGCGAAGATCTCCGCCGCGAGCTTCCGCACCGGCAACCCCGGCCGCGACGGCGCGGTCCGGTCGCCCCGGCTGCTCGACGCCGGCGCACACCCCGACATCACCTTCATCTCCCGGCGGCTCGACCAGGCCGATGGGCGCTGGGTCCTGCACGGCCTGCTGTCGGTGCGCGGGAAGGCGCACCCGGTCGAGCTGGTCATCGAGGAGGCCCAGCCGTCCGGGCGGGACCTGCGCCTGCGGGCGAGCGTCCGCCTCGACCGCTACGACTTCGGGATCACCAAGGCCAGGGGCCTGGCCGCCCGGCACCTCGGCCTGGAGCTCGACATCGTCGCCCACCGGCTGTGAACCGGGCCGTCATCGGACGTAGGAGGCAGCACATGGCAGTGATCGACGTTGAGCACGTCCACAAGCGGTACGGCGACAAGGTCGCCGTCAACGACGTGAGCTTCACCGTGGAGGAAGGTGAGATCTTCGGGGTGCTCGGCCGCAACGGAGCCGGGAAGACCACCACCGTGGAGTGCGTCGTGGGCCTGCGCAGGCCCGACGGCGGGCTGATCCGCGTGCTGGGGATGGACCCCCAGCGGGACGGGCACGAGCTGCGGCAGCAGGTCGGTGTCCAGCTGCAGGAGAGCGACCTGCCCGACAAGCTCACCGTCGCCGAGGCGATCGACCTGTACGCCAGCTTCTACCGCACCCCGGCGGACGGCCGGGCGCTGCTGGGGCTTCTCGGCCTGGCCGACAAGCGCAACACCAGGTACAGGAAGCTGTCCGGCGGCCAGAAGCAGCGGCTGTCGATCGCGCTGGCGCTGATCGGCCGGCCCCGCATCGCTGTGCTCGACGAGCTCACGACCGGGCTCGACCCGGCGGCCCGCCGCGGCACCTGGGCGCTGATCGAGGACATCCGCCGGCAGGGAGTGACCATCGTGCTGGTCAGTCACTTCATGGAAGAGGCCGAGCGGCTGTGCGACCGGGTGGCCGTGATCGAGGCCGGCCGGGTCGCCGCGATCGGCAGCCCGGCCGGGCTGGCCGGCCGCCTCGGAGGCGAGCAGCGGATCCACTTCCGTCCGTCCGGCCCGCTGGCCGGCCGGCTGCTGGCCGATCTGCCGGAGGTGACGAGCGTCAACCAAACCGGCGACACGGTGGTGGTGACCGGCACCGCCGACGCGCTGCTCGCGGTCACCTCCGCCCTGGCCCGCCACGGCGTCGTCGCCCAGGAGCTCCGGCTGGAGCAGCCGAGTCTCGAGGACGCCTTCGTCGCCGTGACCAGCGGCGCCCGCCCATCCACCGAGATCTGAGGAGGCCCCGATGACTATTGACACCACGCCTGCCTACACGGCAGCGCCGGCCCGGCCGAGGCCGGCGCTGGCCAAGCTTGTGCTCACCGAGGCCAGGCTGCTGATCCGCGAACCGGTGGCCCTGTTCTGGGGGCTGGCGTTCCCGATGGCCCTGCTGGCCATCATGGGAATCACTTCCTCCGGGCCGGGAGCCCGCCTCGGCGGCCTGCCGCTGGTCGCCGTCTACGAGCCGATTCTGATCGCGTTCGTCACGGTCGCGTTCGCCATCCAGGGGCTGCCCGGGGTGGTGGCCGGCTACCGGGAACGGCGGATCCTGCGCCGCATGGCGACCACCCCGGTGGGCCCGGTCCGGGTCATCGGGGCCCAGCTGATCGTCAACCTGGCCGTTGCGCTCGTGGCGACGGCCGGGATCCTCGCCGTCGGCCGGCTCGCCTTCGGGGTGGCGCTGCCGGGACAGCCGGCCGGTTTTCTCGTTACGTATGTGCTGGCCGCCGCCGCGATGCTCGGCCTCGGGATGCTGATCGCGGCGGTGGCGCCCACCGGCCGTACGGCCGGCGTGATCGGGACCATGCTGTTCTTCCCGCTGATGTTCTTCGCCGGCTTGTGGATACCCCGGGCCCAGATGCCCGCCAGCCTGCTGCAGATCAGCGACTTCACCCCGCTGGGCGCCGCCGTCGGGGCCATGCAGGACAGCATGCACGGCGCCTGGCCGCACCCGTCCGGGCTGGCGGTGCTGGCCGGATACGCGGTGGTGTTCACCGTCGCGGCGGCCCGGTTCTTCCGCTGGGAGTAGGCGCCGGTCAGGTCAGCGCCCCACGCGTGGGCTGCGGCGCTCCAGCAGGACCACGTCGCGCCAGCGGCCGTGGTGGCGGCCGAGCCGCTCCCGGATGCCGACCACCCGGAACCCGGCCCGCTCGTGCAGGCGCAGGCTGGCGGCGTTCTCGGGGAAGATCCCGGACTGGATGGTCCAGATCCCGGCCGCCTCGGTGGAGCTGATCAGGGCGCGGAGCAGGGCGGCCCCCACCCCGCGTCCGCGCGCCGCCGCGGCGACGTACACCGAGTGCTCGACCACCCCCCGGTACACGCACCGGCCCGATACCGCGCAGGCGGCGGCCCAGCCCAGCACCTCGCCGCTGGCGTCGTCGACCGCGACGTGGCGGTGGCCGGGCAGCCGGGAGGCGTCGAACACCTCCCAGGCGGGTGCCTGGGTCTCGAAGCTGGCCTCACCGCCGTCCAGGCCGGCCTGGTAGATGGCGAGCACCGGTGCGGCGTCGGCGGCCGTCATGGGCCGGACGGTCACTCCAGCCGGGTTCATCACCTGACGGCCGGCCGGGCCTCAGCGGCCGGCGGCCCGGCCGGGGGTGAGCGGCTGCTCCGCTGGGCCGGGGCAGCCATCGCCGTCCTCACACGGCGGCGGGTTGCCGACGGTGGCCAGGATCGAGCCGGTGATCGCCCCCAGCTGCCGGACCTGCTCGGGGGTGAGCGGGTCGAACAGGGTCCGGCGGACCTGCTCGACGTGGCCGGGGGCGGCCGCCACCAGCACCGCGTACCCCTCGTCGGTGAGTTCGGCGAGCTGGCCGCGCCGGTCGGTCGGGCAATCCTGGCGGCGGATCCAGCCGCGCTCCTCCAGCCGGGCCACCGCGTGCGAGATCCGGCTCTTGCTCGACGCGGCGGCGTCGGCGAGCTGGCTCATCCGCAGGGTGTGGCCCGGCGCCTCGGAGAGCCGCACCAGGATCTCGTAGTAGGCCAGCGGGATCCCGGTGTCGCGCTGCAGCTGCGCGTCGATGGCCGCGAAAAACGCGTGGCAGGTCCCGACGAAGGCGCGCCAGATCTCCTGCTCCTCCGCCGACAGCCACCGGGTGCCGGAAGTCTCCACGGCCCCAGTATAGCGAAATAGTTGAGCGTTTGACATCGTTCTCAGATGGTGGTACTTGTTGAGCACTCAACCAAATCAGGGAGATGGAGAACATGACCGCTACCGAAACCCGGACCGCCATCCCTGGCTACACCGCGGGCACCTGGACCATCGACCCGGTGCACTCGGAGGTCGGCTTCAGCGTCCGGCACATGATGGTCAGCAAGGTCCGGGGGAGGTTCACCTCCTTCTCCGGCGAGATCGTCACCGGCACGGACCCGCTGGACTCCTCGGTGACCGCCGAGATCGCGCTGGACTCGATCGTGACCGGCCAGGAGCAGCGCGACGCGCACATCCGGTCGGCCGACTTCTTCGACGTCGAGAACCACCCCACGATGACCTACCGCTCCACCGGCGTGCGTGCGCACGGTGACGGCTACGCCGTGGACGGCCAGCTCACCCTCAAGGGCGTGACCAAGGACGTCCCGCTCGCGCTGGAGCTGAACGGGTTCGGGCCCGACCCCTACGGCGGCACCCGGGCCGGCTTCACCGCCACCGCGGAGATCAGCCGGAGCGACTTCGGCGTCAGCTACAACGCCGCCATCGAGGGCGGCGGCGTCGTCGTCAGCGACAAGGTGACCATCCAGCTTGAGATCGAGGCCGTGCTCAAGGCCTGATCCACCATCGTCTGCGCGGCCGGGCAGAGCGCGTCTCTCCCGGCCGCAGGCATGCCCGCGGTGCTGCGGGGCAGGCGGTGAAAGGATGCGTCAGTAACCGCCGCGCGATGCGAGGAGGCCCCGCCATGAAGGCCGCGCTGTACGACACCCATGGACCGGCTGCCGAGGTGCTGCGGGTCGAAGAGATGGAACTGCCCGAGCCGGGGCCCGGCGAGGTCCGGGTCAAGGTGGCGGTGTCCGCGATCAACCCGACCGACTACAAGAGCCGCAGCGGCGCCACCCCGCGCCCCATGGACGGGTTCCAGATCCCGCACCACGACGGCGCCGGCGTGATCGATGCAATCGGGGACGGCGTGGACCCGGCCCGGGTCGGCCAGCGGGTCTGGACCTGGATGGCGGCGGCCGGCCGCCGGTGGGGGACGGCGGCCGAGTGGACGGTACTGCCCGGGCGCCAGGCCGTCCCCCTGCCGGACGGCGCCTCCTTCGAGCTCGGCGCCAGCCTGGGCGTGCCGGCGATGACCGCCCACCGCTGCCTGTTCGCGGACGGCCCGGTGAGCGGCAAGACGGTGCTGGTCGCCGGCGGGGCGGGCGCGGTCGGCCATTTCGCCATCCAGCTCGGCCGCTGGGCCGGCGCCCAGGTGATCACCACCGTCAGCGGCCCGGAAAAGGCGGAGCTGGCCCGGCAGGCGGGCGCGGAGCACGTGGTGAACTACCGCGACCCGGACGCGGAGAGCCAGATCAAGGCGGTGGCGGAGCGGGTGGACCGGGTGGTGGAGGTCGCGCTCGGCGCCAACCTGGCCCTGGACCTGGCCCTGGCCGGCCCGGGCACGGTGATCGTCGACTATGCCGCGGAGCCGGCCGACCCAGTGCTGCCGGTGCGGGCGTGCATGACCGCGAACGTGGTGCTCCGCTTCATCCTGCTGTACGGGGTCCCGGCGGACGCCCTCGACCAGGCGGCCGCCGACGTCTCCGCCGCGCTCGCCGCCGGGGCGCTGACGGAGCTGCCCGGCCAGCGCTTCCCGCTGCCCGACATCGTCGCGGCCCACGAGGCGGCCGAGGCGGGCCCGGTGGGGAAGGTCTTCGTCATCCCCGGCTGAGGCCGCCGCGGAACGCCCCCGCCGGACCCCGGCAGCAATCGGCGGCAAAACGACGCGCCGGCGCGGCGCGCCTGCCGTGAAACTGTCGTTGCGCTCCGCCATCATGTGGCACGTCCGTGAGCGTCCAGCATCGGGGCGGGGCGATGAGGCTGATCCACACGTCCGACTGGCACCTGGGGCGGACCCTGCACGGTGAGGGCCTGCTGGAGCACCAGGAGGTGTTCCTCGACTGGCTCCTCGGCCAGGCGGTGGACCGCCGCGCCGGCGCCGTGGTCGTGGCCGGCGACATCTACGACCGGGCGGTGCCCCCGACCGACGCGGTCAGGCTGCTGGACAAGACCCTGGTGGCCTTCGCGCGGGCCCGCATCCCGGTGGTGCTCACCAGCGGGAACCATGACTCGGCGGTCAGGCTCGGGTTCGCGTCGGGGCTGAGCGAGGCCGCGGGCATCCACCTGCGCACCCGGGTGGAGGACATCGCGCGCCCGGTCGTCGTCAGCGACGAGGGTGGCGAGGTGGGCATCTACGGCATCCCCTACCTGCTGCCGGACGCGGTCATGGCCGACCTCGGCGCGGAGCGCTCGCACGCCTCGGTGCTGGCCGCCGCCCGCGAGCGGATCAGCGCCGACGCCGCCGCCCGCGGCCTGTCCCGCACCGTTGTCATCGCGCACGCCCTGGTCACCGGCGGGCAGACGTCGGACTCCGAGCGCGACATCCGGGTGGGCGGCATCGGCGACGCGCCGGCCCGCGCCCTGGCCGGGTGTTCCTACCTGGCCCTGGGCCACCTGCACGGCCAGCAGCGGGTCGACACCGGCGGCACCACCACCGCCGGGTACTCGGGGTCGCCGCTCGCGTTCTCCTTCTCCGAGCGGCACCACCACAAGTCGGTCACGCTGGCCGAGATCGGCGGCGACGGGACGGTGACGACCGAGTTGCTGCCCACACCGGTGCCCAGGCCGCTCCGGGAGGTGCGTGGCCGGCTTGACGACCTGATCGCCCGGGCCGATACCGACCTGGCCGACCTGGCCGGCGCCTGGGTCAAGGCGGTGCTCACCGACCAGGCCAGGCCGATGGCGCCGATGGAGCGGCTGCGCGAGAAATGGCCGCACACCATCGCCCTGGACTTCCAGCCCGAGGGCGGGCTGACCGGGCCCGATGCCGACCTGGCGCGGCTGGCCGAGGCGGTGGACCCGGTCGAGATCTGCGGGCTGTTCGTGGACTTCGTGGCGGGGGCCCCGCCCGACGAGGCCCAGCAGGCGGTGCTGCGGCGGGCCGTGGAGGCGGCCCGCCGTGGTGAGGCGGCCGCCTGATGCGGCTGCACACCCTCGAACTGCAGGCGTTCGGCCCCTACGCCACGCCGCAGCGGGTTGACTTCGACCTGCTGGCCGCCAGCGGCCTGTTCCTGCTCGAAGGGCCCACCGGGGCGGGCAAGAGCACGATCCTGGACGCGGTCACGTTCGCGCTCTACGGCGGGCTGGCCGGGGAGGAGTCCGGCGAGGACCGGCTCCGGTCCCACTTCGCCGACCCGGCCGCGGAGCCCTCGGTCATGCTGGAGTTCTCCCTGCACGGCGACCGCTACCGGGTGACCCGGGTGCCCGAGCACCGGCGGCCCAAGAAGCGCGGCGAGGGCTTCACCACCGAGGCCAGCCGCGTCCACCTGGAGCGGCAGGAGGCGGGCGTCTGGCGCAGCCTGACCTCGAACAAGGCCGAGGCAGGCGAGGTGATCACCGAGGCGGTCGGGCTCAGTCGCGAGCAGTTCACCCAGGTCATGCTGCTGCCGCAGGGGGAGTTCGCCCGGTTCCTGCGGGCCCGTGACGATGACCGGCGGGAGCTGCTCACCAAGCTGTTCGGCACCCAGCTGTACGACCGGGTGACCGCCGAGCTCGACCGGCGGCGCTACGACGCCACCCGGCTGCGGGAACAGGCGGCGCTGGCGGTGTCGGCGGCGGTGTCGGCGGCGGCGGAGGCGGCCGGGCTCGACGCGGCCGGCCGGGCCAAGCTGCTGTCGCTGCCCCGCGCCGACCGCGAGACCCGGCTGAAGGAGGAGGGCGAGAGCCTGGCCGAGACCGTGGCCGTCACCGGCGAGGGGCTGGAGCTCGCCGTCGCCAGGGTGGCGGCCGCACGGGCGGCGGCCGAGCAGGCGGAGCATCAGGCGGCGCTGATGGCCCGGCTGACCGAGGCGCTGGCGGCGCTCGGCGAGCACGAGCGCACCCGGCCCGAGCACGACCTGCGGGCCGGGCGGCTGGCCGCTGCGCGGCGGGCGGATCCGGTCCGGGCCCTGCTGCCGGCGCTCGCCGAGGCGGAGGCCGGGGCCGACGCGGCGCGCGACGCCCTCCTGCTCCTGGCCGCCGACGCGGATGAGGATGCGCTGGCGGGCCGGGGCGGCCAGGAGGCCGCGGCGGCGGCCGACGCCAAGGACGCCGAGGCCGCCTCCCTGCAGCGCCTGGCCGAGCTGGAGCCGGCCATCCCCGGGCGCCGGGCCGCGCTGGCCGGGCTGGAAGCGGGGGCCGCCACCGCGGCGCGGCTGGTGAGCGACCTGGAGGCGGCCAGGCAGGAGCTCCCCGAACGTATCGCCGCGCTGGAGACCGGGCTGGCGGAGGCGAGGAGTACCGCGGCCGACCTGGCGGCAGCCGTGCAGCAGCAGGAGGTCATCGGGAAGCAGAGCGAGGCGGCGGCCCGCCTCGCCGGGCTCGAGCAGGAACTGGCGGCCACGCAGGCGGTGCTGCTCGAGGCGGTGGACGCTCACCAGCGCTTGGTGGACGAGTACCAGGCCGCCATGGAAGCCCGGCTGGCGGGCATGTCGGCCGAGCTGGCGGCCCAGCTGGCCGAGGGCGTCCCCTGCCCGGTGTGCGGCTCGACGGCTCACCCCGCCCCGGCCTGCCCGAGCGGCGACGAGGTGTCCGCCGACGCCATCGCGGGACTGCAGGGCCTGCGTGACGCCGCCGCCGACCAGCGGCAGGGCCTGGAGGATCGCCGCAGCGCGCTGGCCGCCGAGGTGGCGGCCTGCTCCGCGCTGGTCGGCGGCGGCACCCCGGCCAGCCTGGCCGCCGGGGCGGCTGACGTGGCGGAGCGGATCGCCAGCGCGGAAGCGGCGGCCGGCGACGCCGCCCGGCTCGAACCGGAACTGGCGGACCGGCGGGCCGAGCAGGCGCGGGTCGCCGAGGAGCTGCAGCACGCCGCAGCGGCCGACGCCGCCGCGCGGGAGCAGGCCGAACAGGCCTGTGCCTCCCTGGCCGCCCTGGAGGCAGAACTCACCGAGGCCGCCCAGGGCCACCCGTCGGTGGCGGCGCGGCAGGCCGCGCTGCGGCAGGAAGCCGCCCAGGACCGGGCGGTAGCGCGGGCACTCGACGTCCTCGCCACGGCGCTGGCGGGCCGGGCGAAGGCGCACGAGCAGGCCGGGCGCGAGGCGGCGGCCCAGGGCTTCGCCAGCCTGGCGGATGCGCGGGCGGCGGTGCTGGACGCCCAGGCGATGGCGGAGCTGGAGACGGCGGTGCAGTCCTGGGCTTCCACCCTGGCCGGCCTCACATCCGCCGCGCAGGCCGGGGATCTGGCCGGCCTGGACCCCGGCCGGGCCGACGAGGCCCGGGCCCGCGGCGAGGCGGCGGCGGCCGGTCTCAGCCACGCACTGGAGGCCGAGCAGGAGGTGCGCCGGGCCCACGACGCCGCCCGGGCCCGGGCCTGCCGCCTGCGTGACCGGCTGGCCGATGTCCGCGCCGCCGAGGAGGCCCACGACCGGCTGATCGAGGAGACGGGGCCGGTGATCCGGCTGGCCGCCCTGGCCAAGGGGACCGAGGGGCACCGGCGGGTGAGCCTGACCACCTACGTCCTGCGGCACTGGTTCAGCCAGGTCGTCGCGGCGGCGAACGTCCGGCTGGCGGCGATGTCGTCGGGGCGTTACGAGCTGAAGCGGACCGACGAGGGCGGGACCAGGCGGGAACGCGCCGGGCTCACCCTGGCGGTGACCGACCGGCATACCGGGACGGACCGCGGCCCGGCGTCGCTGTCGGGCGGGGAGACGTTCTACACCTCCCTCGCGCTGGCCCTCGGCCTGGCCGACGTGGTCAAGGCGGAGGCCGGGGGAGTTGACCTGGACACCCTGTTCATCGACGAGGGGTTCGGCTCGCTGGACGCCGCCACCCTCGACGAGGTGATGGCGGTCATCGACGACCTGCGCGATCGTGGCCGGGTGGTCGGCATCGTCAGCCACGTGCCCGACCTCAAGGACCGGGTGCCCGAGCGGCTGGAGGTCCGCCGCCTCCCGGACGGCTCCTCGGCCACCAAGGTGGTGGCCTGACACCCGCCGCCACTTGGCACGGCGCGGGCAGCGTGACACGGCTCCTAAAGTGGGGTATCACGCCACGGGGGAGGAAGCACCGTGAAGAGGAACGTCGCCGTCGCGGTGGCCGCGGTGGTGCTCGCGGTGGGCGTTGGGCTGGGCGCCGTCGCGATCAGCAGGGCGGCGAGCGCGGCGCCCGCGTCGGCGCCGCTGCCGGTCGCCTACAACGGCGCGGCTGGCTGGCATCAGGGCCGGGCCCGGCCGCCGGTCATCTACCTCGGCGAGTCGAACGTCTTCGTGCGGACCCCGCACTGGTCGGCGTGGTCGGGCTCGTCGGCGCGGGCCAGCGGGAAATTGTTTGTCAACACGTGCACGCCGACCTGCGCGGCCGGGCACTACCGCACCTACCGCGCGCAGATCAGTTTCTGGCGCGTGGCGGTGCGGGACGGCGTCCGGTACTTCTCCCGGATGAGGCTGCGCTACTGGCACGGCGGCCAGCGCGACTACGTGTTCCGCTGGGCCGTCCTGCCCGGGGCGACGATCCCCGGCTGGAACGGCGGGCCTCAGGCCTAGCTGGACCAGGCAGCGGCCCCGGGGGTGCGCCGCCCGGTCACCGAGCTGGGATGGATCCTGACCCAGAAGGGGTGCTCCACGCTGTCCGCCCAGGGATACAGGTTGAGCCGGTTGAGCCGCTTGACCTCGGCTTCGTCGTATACGACCGTGGCCCGGCCGGTGACCAGGATGCTCCACCCCGACCGGGTCTGCAGGTCATAGTCGTCGGCCTCGAAGGCGACCACTTCCTGGTCCTGGGCCGCGGTGAGCTTGGACCCGGCGGCCGTGCGGAAGACCACGTCCTGGCCGTCCATGGCGTGGTTCACCGGCAGGAGCACCACCTCGCCGTCCGCGTAGAAGCCGACGCGCCCGATCGGGACCGAGGCGAGCAGCCGCAGGCACACGTGGAACGGCAGGGTCTCCAGCCCCGCATGATCAGTCGGTTGATCGGGCATGTCGCACCCCCGGCCGGTTTCTGCTGGCGGCCGCGGCGGCGGTTCCTGTCCCGCTGCCTGCCTCTTTGTCAGCAGTGTCACCCTGCGGTCATGCTGCCGGCAGAGACCAACCGCCCGTGCCCGGGAGCCGAAGGTCCCGTGTGGCGGTCGTATCAGTTTCTACTTCGGGTCGTCGCCCGACTCCATCCGCTTCCGGCACGTCCGCGCGCGGCCCCAGGTCAGCGCCACCCATCTGCCGAGTGAGGACCTGGCGGTCACGGTCCACGGGCGCGCCGTACCGATCGACGTCGTCGGCGAGCGGAACGCCGGCTTCAGGCAAGCCCTGCTGGAGATCTACGTGTCCCGCTACGGCCCGCAGTGGGAGGAGTTCCTGGACTCGGGCCCGGTGTATGCGCGGATCGACGCCGACCGGATGTTCACCTTCTCGATGCCGCCGGGCTCGTGAAGGCCGCACCACGGGAGCGGAGGATGTGAGTGACCGTCCCCGCCACGGGATGTGCTGATCCCCTGGCGGGCGGCTAACGACGCGGCGCTGACGGCCGGGCCGTCACCGGTGGTGTGATCAGTCGCCTGTCCAGCAGCCCATGATCGTCGCTGCGACCTTGACCGCGATATCCGCCCGGGCTTCGGGCGGCGCACCGAAATGAGCGGGCAGTCCGGTGATGTCAACGAGAAGGACTTTGTAGTCCTTGCGGACAACGGCCGAGCGGTTCTTGGTGGTGAAGAAGGCGCCCCGATCGAGGAGTGAGGGTCGTTGACTCTGGCCGAGCCGGTGCGCAAGGGATGTGAAGTAGGCAATGGTTTGAGTCTGGCTGGAGAGTTCTTTGACGGAGAGCACCATGAAGGCGTTGTGGTAGGTGTACCGGCAGGAGTAGAGGTGGTTGATCCAGGTCGGGACGACAGGCTGAGTGGTGCGGACGCCGATGGTCCCGGCGATCTCCTTTTGGGTTTCGCGCGCGCAGATCATCTTCGCCGAGGCTGATGGGGTGGCGCGCGCGGGCTGCGCGGCCTGCACGGTTGCCTTCTGGGAGCTGCCCGGCGGCGTCGCCGGCTTCGAGCTGCCACAACTGGTCATGCTCAGCAGGCAGGCGAACCCGGCCAATACAACAAATGCCTTGGGCTGACGCATCATCACCAAAGTAGCCTCCGGGCTTGGGGGCCTGTCAAATTATTTGGGCGGGAAAGCATAGTGATCAAACGCTGCCCGGCTGGTGCGTCAGGTCGTCTCCTGGACCGCGGGGTGCGTGGGCGGGGGACGTGCTGGTACATCATCACGGCGGGATGGTCTGGGAGAAGTAACCGGACAGCGGCTGCCCGGAAGCCAGCGTGGCGTTGATGCGGAAGGTCCACTGCCCGGGTGTGAGGCTCAGGTTCGCCACGAAGTGCCCGCTGGCGAGGCGGGTCAGCTTCAGCGGCTGGTCGGCGCCTGCGGGCGTGATGGCTGTGGCGCTGGCGGAGGTGATGGGCTCCTCCTGGCCCGACGCCTGAAAGAACGTGAAGTGAACCAGGCCCTGGCCCGGTATTGGCTGCTGCAGGTACATCTGGAGGCTGCGGCCGTTGCCCAGCTGGATCGTGTACAGGGTCGGCTGGCCCGGCTGCCTGGAGACGGTGATGTGCTCGGGTGGCAGCCGGGTGCGGAGCCGCAGCGGGACGTCGAGCCCGGTCGCGGCCTGCTGGACCACGACGTCGATGTCCCACTGGCCGTCGATGGAAAGGTTGGTGCCCTGCCCGGTCCACGTGCCGCCGGGGCCCCGCGCGAGGTTGAGGCTGGAGGCCACGGTCGGGTTGGCCGGCAGCGAGAACTCCAGCCGGACGCCGCGGGCGGGGAGGGGACGGCCTGAGTCATAGCCCACGACATGAACCGTGAACCGGTTGGGCCCCACCGTGCCCGGCGAGACCGTGAGGCGCACCCGCGCCGTGGTGGCGAAGTCGCTGCCTGTCACGGTGACCGAAGGGGAGGCGGTCTTGTGCGCGGCGGCTTCGACGAAGCTTGCTGGGGGGAGCCCGCTGAGCACCGCGGCCACCCCCAGCACGATGGCCGCCAGGGCCACCTCGGATCTGACCGACCGCCGGAGCGAGCCGATGGCCCGGGCTGCTGCACCCTGTGGCGGCGGGGCGTCGGCCCCGGGGCGCCGGCTCTCGGTGCCGGCTTCCCGGTCCCGGGGATCCGCTGGCCCACCACCTATGACTGGCGATAGCGCTGCAGGCGCCGCAGGCGCCGCAGGAGCAGGCTCGGCGAGTTTGGGCACCAGCCGGTACCGGTTCCGCCAGGCTATTCCCATCAGCACCACGAAAAGGCCGGACTTGATGAGCAAGGTGATGCCGAAGCTCGTCGACACCAGCGCCCCGAGGCTGCCGACCTCGGGCACTGCGCGGAGTACCCCGGTCACGGCGATGACGGCCACGGCGGCGAACGCGAGCTGCGAGAAACGGCGCACGGCCGCCGCCCTCGCCGCCCCGTCCAGGTTCCGCAGCCCGAGCAGGAGCCAGACCAGGCCGCCGATCCATACCCCGGCCGCGAGCATGTGCAGCCACTGGTCGGTCAGGTTAAGCAAGCGGACCGAGGACGGGGTCGCGGCGTGCCCGGCCAGGGCGTGCACGAACATCGCGCCCGCGGCGGCCGCTGCCAGCACAACAAGTCCCGCGCCCGCCGGGCGGCGCGCCACGTCGAATGCGGCCAGCCCGCACACGGCCACGGCGGCGGCCTGCGCCAGCAGCAACCGCCCGGCCGCGGCGCCGAACAACTCCCCGAACGGCACCCCTGCCGCCGCCCGCTCCGAAAGGATCATGGTGAGGATACCGGCCGCCGCGGCCAGCCATCCGGCCGCGATCACGATCCGCGCCCTCCCCGGCAGCCGCCACCCGAAGACCAGCGGCCCGGTGATCCCGGCGGCGGCGAGCAGCGCCAGCCCCCAGTACAGCAGCCACAAGCCGGCCACGGCGGCCGGAGACGGGGCGGAGCCCAGCGAACCGCCGTTCGCGGCCGCGGAAACGCCCGCGGAGGGCAGGACGCCAATGCCGAAGGCGAAAGAGCCGCCAGTGACGTGCCCATCCACCTTCGAGACCGTGCGCCAGTTGACCGTGTACACACCGTCGGCCAGAGGAGGCAGCCTCACCCGCAGCTCCCGCGCGTTACGAGGCGCCACGGTGGGCTTGCCGACCCCGGGGACCGTCTGGCCAGAGGAATCCAGCAGGGAGACCGTGGACAGGCTGGGATCGGGCGCCTCGGTGAAATAGAGCAGCATCACGTGCGGCGCACGTGGCAGCGACGTACCAGCCGCCGGATACGACCGTTCCAGCAGAGCGTGCGCGTCCGCGGGCGAGGCGAGGACACCGACCCCGGCCAGCGCGAGGACGGCTACCAGCAGCACCCGCAGTGATCTCATTCCACGCTGGCTGGGTGCTGGCTACCTGCCGCCGCACCCCGGGGTCGCGACCTGCTGCGGGCCAGCGCCACGCCGCCGACGCACAGCCCCGCCACGCCGACGACGAGCCCGGCGATCCCGACGGCCAGCGCCACCGAAGCGGAGGCCGCTTTACTGTCCGCCGCCTGAATCCCGGCGGACAGCCGGGCCGACTCGGCGTTCAGGCGCTGCGCCAGCTGCAGGTTCGACGGCGCCTGCTGCGGGAACTCGATCGCCGCGGGGTCGTGCGCGCTGTCGAACGTCGTCGGCGACGACTTCACGGTGATGTTCACCTTCGTCGCGTGGATGCTGCCGGAGAAATGGAAGGTGTAGTCGCCGGGGACGGTCGGGACGAAGTAGGCGTTGTACACGCCCTTGGTTCCCTGGCCGCTGTCGGGATCGAACGATGACACCAGCGGCAGCAGCTTGGTCTGGGTCCCGAACCCCACCTGCACTTTCAGCGTGTCGCCGAGCCCTTCGTCGACGATCGGTGCGCCGGTCTTCGCGTTGGTCAGCAACAGGAAGACCGAGTTCTGCGCCCCCGCATACGTCGGCTCGTTGCCGAACCCGATCAGCAGATGGTAAGGGCCCACCGTCTTCAGCACATGAGCCGACGCCGGTGCCGCGGTCGCGGCGATGAACAGCACCGGCACGGCGGCCACCGTGGCCAGCGCCATCAGCACTTTGGCTCGCATGAATCCCCTCCAGGTATTCGGCCCACTGTCCGGCAGCGCCGCCGGCCAGCCCGCGGCACGCCGATGCATCGGCTCGCCACCTGCCACCTTGTCTGCTCCTGGCGCGGCGCTGCGGCCGGGCCTGGCCCGCGTGCTGGCATCAGCCCGATGACCCGAACTGGATGAAAACGCTGATGGTCTGGGCGGAGGCCCAGGCAGCACGGCCGGGCGGGAGCTGCCAGACGGTGAGCCTGGTGCTGTGGACGGCGAGGGCGTCCCAGCCGCCGGCGGGTTCCGGTGCGAGCGTTGCCGTGCCCGGTGGCAGCGCGGGCAGTGGCTGCCATGTGCCCGCGGGTCCGGTGATCGCCTGTGCGTGGTTCCCGGCCAGCACCACCGCCACGGCGCCGCCGGGTCCGGACGATGCCGAGGTGAGCCTCGCACCGCGCAGCGGCAGCGGCGGTGACAGGGCCCAATGGGTGCTGCTACCGGTAGACCAGGCGGCCAGCAACTGTGCCGCCGATCCGGTGCCGACCGCCAGCAGTGCCGTGGTGGTGCCGCCGGTGGTGGTGAGCCGAAGGACGCTGGCGTCCTGGTGTGCGTACCTGGCCGGAAGCGTGGGCCCGGCCGGGTGCCACGTCCCGCCGGTGTAGGCGAAGATGCCGGCGGTCCCGGGGTGGGTGCAGTCGGCTGCCAGCAGGGGAGCCCCGGCTGGACTGAACGCTGCGGCGGTGAGGCGAGCCGGCCCGCACTGGCGGCCCGCGGCGGAGGCGGCCAGGGTCTGGCGGGTAGCCAGCCTCGCCCAGCCGGTCCCTGCGGGCCCGGACAGCTCGGCGCCGCCGCTGGCGAGCAGCGCGAGCAAGTGAGCGCCGCCGGGGGCGGCGGCCAGGGCGTCGGGGACATTGGCCAGCGCGGCATCGAGCAGGCCGGGCGTCCAGGCGGTGCCGTTGTCATGGGTGGTGGCGAGCGGGGAGAAGGACAGATCCTGGCTGGGCCGGAACCCGGCCACCACCGACCCCGCGCCGGGGCTGGCCACCACCAGGCCGCCGTTGCTGGCCACCCCGGGCGGGGTGGCCAGCCGCCACCTGCCGGTTGCGGCGGGGCGGACGAACAGCTGCCAGAAGTTGTTGTGCTCGGCCGCCGGGCCGCCCATGACCGCGACCGCCCACGTTCCCGTGGTGGTGACCAGCGAGGTGGACAGGGACGGCGGCTCGGTCGCTGCTGCTGATGTGCTGGCCTGTCCGGCTGCGGAACCGCAGCCCGCGCTCAGCATCGCGACTGCCAGCAGCAAGGACACGAGCCCGGTGCGCCGGGCTCATGACGACCTCAGCGTCTGCCGGGCGGCATTGGCGAGCAGGACCGCGAACGAGGACTTGGTGGCGGTGGTTCCCGGCCCCGGATCGGTGTTGAGCTCCTGGCGGACGTGGCCCATCCGGTCGATGACGTAGGCGACATCTTGATGCCCGATCATGGAGCCGCCGGGCAGGATCTCGGCGCTGACCCCGTAGGCCTTCCACACCTGCTGCAGCTGGGGCACGCTGCCGGTCAGGTACAGCCAGTTCGGCACCTGGTTCAGCTGCTCTGCGCGGTCGAACGCCTGGGTGTCGGCGACCTGGTGGTAGACGGGATTGGTGACGATCGCGACCAGCTCCACCTGCTCTGATGCGGCGCCGAGGAGCTGACCGGCGGCCCGGAACTCCTGCGCGATCAGCGGGCAGTCGGTCGTGCATACCGGGTCCAGGAAGGTGAGCAGCACCACCTTGCCGCGCAGGCTGGCCAGGCTCACCGTGCGGCCGTACTGGTCGGTGAGCCGGAAGGGCTTGGCGGGGAAGTTCAGCGGCGCGCTCGACCCGGCGATGGACTCGGCCAGGATCGGGTCGGCGTTCGGCTGGCCTGGGCGGCGGCCATCGGGGCCGCTCCCAGGATGATCAGCCCGAGCGCGCCGACCGAGGCGACCGTGCCGGAAGCTCGCCGTGCGCCACGCTGCGCCGCAGGGCAGCTGGCCGGAGCCGGTCCCGCCACGCCCGCCGCCGATGTTGCGGGGCTGGTCCGTGGCCGGTTCGGCTGGCCGCGCGCCGGTCGCCGGGGTCAGCGCCAGGTACCCGCTGACGGCCAGGAGGGCGAACGGGATCATGCTGTTGGGGTCGGTGCCCAGGCCGCCGAAGAAGCCGAAGTCCTCGATCAGCACCCAGTCCGCCAGGCACAGCACCATGAACGCGATCAGCGCCGGGCGGACCAGCCGCCAGCCGGCCGGTCAGGAAGGCGGCACCGATCAGCGGCGAGCGCCACCACCGCGAACAGGTTGACCGCGAACCCGTGCGCCTGCGTCGAAGGTGGTGAAGGCTTTGATCAGCGCGGACAGGAACCCCGGCTGCGGTGTCTGCGCCATCGAGCCGGTCATGCCGGCCAGGGTGCCCGGCTGCCCGTGGGAGGTCCCCTGCCAGAACCCGCGTCCGGGCCAGGCCTGCAGCACCGCCATGGCGACCAGGAACAGGCCCAGCCCGGACAGGATGGCCTGCCCTAGCCGGGGGTCGTGCCAGACCCGCTCCGGCAGGGTGATCAGCACGCCGGCCACGCAGTAGATGAGAACGGCGCCGGGGGCGCCGAACAGCCAGGTCAGGCCGGGGGCAAAGACCCCGCCGAAGGACTCGCCGAACACCCAGACGACCAGCCCCCAGCCCACGCTGACCAGGCCGCCCAGCCGGGACCAGCGGCCCCAGCGGCGCGGCCACCAGCCAGATGCCGATGCCGATCTGGATCCACACCGCCGCGGCCCCGGCCTGCATCGGGTGATAAGACCAGGTGGTCCCGGCCCAGTTCACGAGGTGCTGCACCCAGTGCGGCGAGCTGGCCGCCGTGGGCTGGATCACCTGCGACGGGAGCCCAATCGCCATCTTCGGCTGAGCCTGCAAGATGCCGTCGAAGACCCACAGCAGGCCGAAGCCGATCCGCAGCACCTGCCGCCAGGACGGCTCGACCGTCGCGGCGGACGGCCCTTCCGGTCCCGTGTGCTCGCCAGGCTGGGCTGCCGCGGGCCACCACGCCCGCACGGTGACCCAGACCAGTCCGAGCAGCCCGAAGATCAGCAGCGCGATGAGCCCCTGATGCAGCAGCGCCGACTTGAACGCGGCGATCACCGTCGGGTCGTTGACATTGACCCCGGAGTTCATCCCAGGCATCACGCCACCTGCTCTTCTGCTTCAGCCGGTTCGGTGCCGCCAGCGGCACTCCTGTCGCGCCCCGGCCCAGCGCGGTCCGGCAGGGGATTGCGCCGCTGGGCCGCGGGTGGGGTCCCGAACCGCCGCAGCCGCACACTGTTGGCCACGACAAAGGCCGACGACGCCGCCATCGCCGCCCCCGCGATGAGCGGGTTAAGAAAACCCGCGGCGGCCAGCGGGATCGCGGCGATGTTGTAGCCAAACGCCCAGGCGAGATTCCCCCGGATCGTCGCCAGCGTGGCACGAGCCAAAGCGATCGCGTCCGGCACAGCGCCGAGATCATCCCGCAGCACGATCACGTCCGCGGCGGTGATCGCCACGTCGGTGCCGGTACCCAGGGCCAGTCCCAGCTCGGCGGTAGCGAGGGCGGGCCCGTCGTTGACGCCGTCGCCGACCATGGCCACCCGGTGCCCCTCCGCCTGCAGGCCCCTGATCACGGCGACCTTGTGATCAGGCAGGGCCCCGGCGATCACCTCGTCGATGCCGGCTTCAGCCGCTACCGCCTGGGCGGTGGCCTGGCTGTCCCCGGTCAGCAGCACCGTGCGCAGCCCCAGCCGCCGTAGCCCGGCGACCGCCGCCGCGGCCGACGGCTTGAGGGTGTCGGCGACCGCGATGGCCCCGCGCACCCGGCCGTCCCACCCGGCCAGCACCGTCGTGTGGCCTGCCTGTTCCCAGCGCTGGCACTGATCGGCCACGGCCGCCGGGATGGTGATCTGCAGCTGGCGGAACAGGTCCTCGCGGCCGATGATCACCTCGTGGCCGTCCACCGACCCGCGTGCGCCCAGCCCGGGCGTAGCGGTGAACCCGGCTGCCTGCGGCAGCAGCCCCAGTTCCGCGCGCGCCGCCCCGCTGATGGCCGCGGCGACCGGGTGCTCCGACGCCTGCTCCACCGCCCCGGCGTAGCGGAGCAGGAGCTCCCGGCTGGCGCCGGCCGCCGGCTGGACGCCGGTCACCGCCATGACCCCGGTGGTGACCGTCCCGGTCTTGTCCAGCACCGCCGTGTCCACCGCGCGGGAGGACTCCAGCGCCTGGTACCGCTTGATGAAGATCCCCAGCTGCGCGCCCCGCCCGCAGGCCACCATCAGCGCCGCCGGGGTCGCCAGGCCCAGCGCGCACGGGCACGCGATGATCAGCACCGCCAGCGCGGCGCTGAACGCATGCTCCGCCGGGCTGCCCGCGGCCAGCCAGCCGGCCAGCGTCAGGCCCGAGGCCACCAGCACGGCGGGAACGAACCACCGCAGATGCGGTCGGCGAGCCGCTGGATGGCCGCCTTCTGCGACTGCGCCTGCTCGACCAGGGCGACCAGGTGCGCCAGCTGGGTGTCGCCGCCGACCTTGACCGCCCGCACCACCAGCCGGCCGTCCACCACCACCGTGCCCGCGGTGACCGCGTCGCCTTCGGCAACATCGGCTGGCGACCGACTCCCCGGTCATCATGCTGCGATCCACGGCCGACTGGCCGAACTCCACCTGCCCGTCGGCGGCGATCCGCTCCCCGGGCCGCACCACGAACCGCTGGCCCGCCGCAGCTCGGCGACCGGGACCCGGCGCTCGGTCCCGTCGGCGTCCAGCACGCACGCGTCCCGCGCGCCGGCCGCGGCCAGCTCCCGCATCGCATCCCCGGCGTCCCGCCGGGCCTTGGCCTCATACAGCCGGCCCGCCAGCAGAAACGTCGTCACCGACGCGGCGACCTCCAGGTAGATGCCGCCGCCGGAGGCGTGCAGCAGCAGGTACCACGCGCTCACCCCGGCCTGGCCGCGGTCCAGCACGAACATCGCATACACCGACCAGCCGCACGCCGCGGTGATGCCCAGCGACACCAGCGTGTCCATCGAGACCGCGCCGTGGCGGGCGTTCCGCAGCGCCGCCTGGTGGAACGGCCAGGCCGCCCAGATCACCACCGGCGCCGCCAGCGCCACCAGGACCCACTGCCAGCCCGGGAACCGGAACGACGGGAACAGTGACAGCAGCACCGACAGGTCACTGAGCGGGACGAAAAACACCAGCGCCACGATCAGCCGGTTCCGCAGGTAGGTGACGCGGTCCGCATCGGGCGCGGCGTTGCCGTCCGTCTCGCCCACGCCTCGGGTGAGCGGTTCAGCGTTATATCCCGCCTGCTCAACCGCCTCGATCAGCCGCTCCACCGGAACCGACGCAGGCGCGGTGACCGTGGCCCGCTCGGTCGCGAAATTCACTGTCGCGTGGACGCTGTCCATCGCGTTGAGGGTCTTCTCTACCCGGGCCGCGCATGCCGCGCAGGTCATCCCCTGGACCGAGAGGTCAACCTCCCGGGACGTGGATGACGCCTGACCCGTGACCGCCGCCGATGACACCTGACGCCCGTCCTCCAGCTCAGACCGGCCAGCGGTCCCCGCAGGGCACCGCTGGCCCCATCACACGAGGCGGGGCTGCGGGTCCAGCTGCTGGCATTAACGAAGCAGCGGCCGGTGCCGCCGCACCGGAAACCTATCCATCACAGAAGGCCTTTGCAATACAGAATGATCAAAAGTTAGGGCACAGTTATCCTTACCAATACCCCACCAGGGTTTAAGTCATACCACCGGGGGGTTTCGGCAATACCCGGGCAGGGTTCCTGCAATACCACAGCAAGATTACCGGAAATGCTTTTGACGCTTGCGTGGGCTGCGGCCAGCCTATTAGCCTCGTGACCGTCATGCGCTGCGACGAAGCCCCGGCCTCGCGGGGGATACCAACATGAGCGGGCCATTGTGGCTGGCGGGGGCTTTCGCGGCCGTCATGATCCTGACCGCGGCCTATTCGGCGGCGCTAGCCTTCTCCCGCCTGCGGGGGCGGGCAACGGAGTTCGACGCCGACGCGCTGCACGCCGTCATGGGTGCCGCCATGGCGGGAATGCTCGTGCCGCGGCTGAACATGCTGCCGGACGGTGCGTGGATGGCCGTTTTCAGCATCGGGGCGGCATGGTTTGGGTGGCACGCCGTGCGCGCCCGGGGCGCCCGCATCTCCAGCGGTTCGCTGGGCCGCTTCCCCGTGCCGCATCTGATCGAATGCGTTGCGATGCTCTACATGCTCCTGCCGTTGCATGGCTCGCGCCCCGCGCACGGGGGGGCGGGGATGGCGATGGCCGGCATGGCCGCATCGGCGGCCCCCGCGGGCAGTTTCCCGGCACTGGCGGTCGTCCTGGCTTTGTTCATGCTCGGCTACATCGTGTGGACCACCGACCGGCTGGCAGCCCTGGCGCGGGCCAGGACCACCCCGGCGCTGGCCCGGACGGCGGCGCGTCCCCCCGACGCGGGTGGGGCCGCCAGCACGCCAGCCGACGCTGACGTCCGGCACGGGAACCAGGCTGGCGGGGCAACGCTCGCCCCCACGCTCGCCGCGTGCGGCAAGCTCGCGATGAGCATCACCATGGGCTACATGCTCATTCTCATGCTTTAGCCATGGGCTGTGCGGGCGTCCCGCGGCGGGCCGTCATGCCTCTTCCTCTGCATCACGTGATACCACCGCGGCGCGGTCGGTGCGGATGCAGGCCAGCAGGCTGGGCGCGCTGTATGTGCGTGCTCTAGCCTCCGGGACCGCTGGGTCCCGGCGTCCTTCCGGATCAGGTAGCGGGATCCGCATCCGGCCGGGATGTCTGGGCCGTCACCGGCTCGGGCGCGGCGGGCGTCTCCGGCCGGGATGTCTGGGCCGTCACCGGCTCGGGCGCGGCGGGCGTCTCCGGCGGCGCAGCGATGGCCGGCAGCAGCACCTCGAACACCGAGCCCTGGCCGAGGGGGCTGCTGGCGCGGGCCGAGCCGTGGTGGGCCTCCGCGATCGCCTGCACGACGGCCAGGCCGAGCCCGAACCCGCCGGCCTCGCGGGTACGCCGCGGATCGGCTGCCGGTGGGTGCCCAGCCCGGCAGCTACACAAGGCGGCGCGTGTGCTGGCATCAGCCCGATGACCCGAACTGGATGAAAACGCTGATCGTCTGGGTGGCGGCCCACCCGGCACTGCCGGGCTGGAGCTGCCAGACGGTGAGCCTGGTGCTGTGGACGGCGAGGGCATCCCACCCGCCGGTGGGACCCGGTGCGAGCGTCACGGTTCCTGGTGGCAGCGCGGGCAGCGGCCGCCACGAGCCCGCCGGGCGGGTGATGGTCTGCGCGTGGTTCCCGGTGAGGACCACCGCCACGGTGCCGCCGAACCCGGACGAGGCGGATGTCAGCTTGGCGCCGCGCAGCGGCAGCGGCTGCGACAGGGCCCAGTGGGCCCCGCTGTCGGTGGACCAGGCGGCGAGCAGGCGTGCCGCAGCCCCGGTGCCCGCGGCCAGCAGTGCCATGGTCGTGCCGGCCGTGGTGGTGAGCCGGAGCACGGTGACATGCTGGCGCGCGTAGGACGCTGGCAGGGTGGGTCCGGCCGGGTGCCACGTCCCGCTCGCATACGCGAAGACACCGGCTGTCCCGGGGCGGGCACAGCTGGCAGCCAGCATGGGCACCCCGGATGGGCTGAACGTCGCCGCGGTGAGGCTGCCCAGCCCGCACCGGCCGCCTGCGGCGGAGGCGGCGAGAGCCCGGCGGGTGGCCAGCCTCGTCCAGGCAGTCCCGCCGGGGCCGGACAGCTCGGCCTGGCCGCTGGCGAGCAGCGCGAGCAGGTGGCCGCCGCCCGGGGCGGCGGCCAGGGCGTCGGGGACATCAGCCAGTGCGGCGTCGACCAGGCCGGGTGTCCAGGCGGTGCCGTTGTCGCGGGTGGTGGCGAGCGGGGAGAAGGACAGGTCCTGGCTGGGCCGGAACCCGGCCACCACCGACCCCGCGCCGAGGTCGGCCACCACCAGGCCGCCGTTGCTGGCCACCCCGGGCGGGGTGGCCAGCCGCCACCTGCCGGTTCCGGCCGGGCGGACGAACAGCTGCCAGAAGTTGTTGTGCTCGGCGGCCGACCCGCCCATGACCGCGACCGCCCATGTTCCCGTGGCCGTGACCAGTGAGGTGGACAGGGACGGCGGCGGCGCGGAAGCGGCCGGGGCACCGGCCTGCCTGGCCGCGGACCCGCAGCCAGCGGCCAGCACCGTCACCGCCAGCAGCAGAGACGCCGAGGTGGTACGGCGGCTCATGACGACCTCAGAACTTGCCGGGCGTCGCCGGCGAGCAGGACCGCGAACGAAGACTTGGTGGCGGTGGTTCCCGGCCCCGGATCGGTACTGAGCTCCGCGCGGACCCGCCCCGTCTGGTCGATGACATAGGCCACATCGGGGTGGCCGATCATGGAGCCGGCGGGCAGGATCACGGCGGCGATCGCATAGTCCTTCCACACCTGCTGGAGCTGGGGCACGCTGCCGGTCAGGTACAGCCAGTTCGGCACCTGGTTCAGGTGCTCCTGGCGGTCGAACGCCTGGGTGTCGGCGACCCGGTGGTAGACGGGGTTGGCGACGATCGCGACCAGTTCCACCTTGCTTGAGGCGGGGCCGAGGAGCTGGGCGGCGGCCCGGAACTCCTGTGCGATCAGCGGGCAGTCGGTCGTGCACACCGGGTCAAGGAAGGTCATCAGCACCACCTTGCCACGCAGGCTGGCCAGGCTCACCGTCTTGCCGTGCTGGTCGGTGAGCTCAAAACCCTTAGCGGGGAAGTTCAGCGGCGCGCTCGACCCGGCGATGGATTCGGCCAGGATCGAGTCGGCGTTCGGGCTGGCCTGGGCGGCGGCCATCGGCGCCGCACCGAGGATGATCAGCCCGAGCGCGCCGAGCGAGACGATCGTGGGGAAACCCGCCGCCGCCACGCTGCGCCGCAGCGAGGCTGGCCGGACCCGGTCCCGCCAGCCCGCCGCCGGGCGGGCCGCCTCGGCCGCTGTCTGGCTGGCGGCTTCCGCCGCCGGCGCCATCCCGGGGGCCAGGGCGAGGTATCCGCTGACGGCCAGGAGGGCGAACGGGATCATGCTGTTGGGGTCGGTACCGAGGCCGCCGAAGAAGCCGAAGTCCTCGATCAGGACCCAGTCCGCCAGGCACAGCACCGTGAACGCGATGACCGCCGGTCGGACCAGTCGCCGCCGGCCGGTCAGGAAGGCGGCACCGATCAGGGCGAGCACCACCACCGCGAACAGGTTCACCGCGAACCCGTGCGCCTGATCGAAGCTAGTGAAGGCCCTGACCGCGGCGGCCAGGAAACCCGGCTGCGGTGTCCCCGCCATGTCGTGGGTCATGTCGGCCAGGGTGCCCCGCTGCCCGTGAGAGACCCCCTGCCAGAACCCGCGTCCCGGCCAGGCCTGCAGCACCGCCATGGCGACCAGGAACAGGCCCAGCCCGGAGAGAATGGCCTGCCCCAGCCGGGGATCGTGCCACACCCGTCCCGGGAGCGCGATGAGCGCGCCGGCCACGCAGTAGATGAGAACGGCGCCCGGGGCGCCGAACAGCCAGGTCAGGCCGGGGGCGAAGATCCCGCCGAAGGATTCCCCGAACACCCAGACCACGAGCCCCCAGCCCACGCTGACCAGGCCCGCCAGCCGGGACCAGCTCCCCCGCGGCGCGGTCAGCAGCCAGATGCCGATGCCGATCTGGATCCACACCGCCGCGGCCCCGGCCTGCATCGGGTGGTAGGACCAGGAGGTCCCGGCCCAGTTCACCACGTGCTGCACCCAGTGCGGCGAGCTCGCGGCCGAGGGCTGGATGACCTGCGACGGAAGGCCGATCGCCATCTTCGGCTGGGCCTGCAAGATCCCGTCGAAGATCCACAGCAGGCCGAAGCCGACCCGCAGCACCCGGCGCCAGGCGGGCTCGGCCACGGTGACTGAGGCCGGGCCGCCGGTCCCGCCTGCCCGCCGGCCGGGCCGCCGCTGGCTGCCGGGCCCGGACGGCGATCCAGGCCAGCCCGAGCAGCCCAAAGATCAGCAGCGCGATAATCCCCTGATGCGCCAGCGCTGCCTTGAACGCGGCGATCACGGTGGGGTCGTTGACATTGACCCCTGAGTTCATCCCAGGCATTACGCCACCTGTTCCTGTGGTTCAACTAGTTCAGTTCCATCGGCAGGGACCTTGTCCTGCCCGGGCCCCTCAGGTGCGGTACGGTGCAGCCGCGGCCAGCGGTGGCGGGCAGCCGGGGCGCCGAACCGCCGCAGCCGCACGCTGTTGCCGACGACGAAGGCTGACGACGCGGCCATCGCTGCCCCAGCGATCAGCGGGTTGAGGAAGCCGGCGGCCGCGAGCGGGATCGCGGCGATGTTGTAGCCGAACGCCCAGGCGAGGTTGCGCCGGATCACCGCCAGGGTACCGCGGGCGGGAGTGATCGCGTCCGGCACGGCGCCGAGATCGTCCCGTAGCAGGATCATGTCTGCCGCGGTGATCGCCACGTCGGTGCCCGTGCCGAGGGCCAGCCCTAGGTCGGCGGTGGCCAGGGCGGGCCCGTCGTTGACCCCGTCGCCGACCATGGCCACCCGGCGGCCGCGGGCCTGCAGCCCTCTGATCACGTCAACCTTATGGCCGGGCAGCGCCCCGGCGATCACTTCGTCGGTGCCGGCCTCGGCCGCCACGGCTTGCGCGGTGGCCTGGCTGTCCCCGGTCAGCAGCACCGTGCGCAGGCCCAGCCGCCGCAGTCCGGCGACCGCCGCCGCGGCTGACGGCTTGACGGTGTCGGCGACCGCGATCGCCCCGCGCACCTGGCCGTCCCACCCGGCCAGCACCGTGGTGCGGCCTGCCCGCTCCCAGCGGTGGCCCTGATCGGCCACCGCTGCCGGGACCGTCATCCCCCGCTGGCTGAGCAAGTCCTCGCGGCCGATGACCACCTCATGGCCGTCCACCGACCCGTATGCCCCCACCGTGCCCGCGGTGACCATGTCGCCCTCGGCGGCCTCGGCCGGCACGGACTCCCCGGTCATCATGTTGCGATCCACGGCCGACTGGCCGAACTCCACCTGCCCGTCGGCGGCGATCCGCTCTCCCGGGCGGACCACGAACCGCTGCCCCGCCGCCAGCTCGCCCACCGGGACCTGGCGCTCGGTCCCGTCGGCTTCCAGCACGCACGCGTCCCGCGCGCCGGCCGCGGCGAGCTCGCGCATCGCGTCACCGGCGTCCCGCCGGGCCTTGGCCTCATACAGCCGGCCCGCCAGCAGAAACGTCGTCACCGACGCGGCGACCTCCAGGTAGATGCCGCCGCCGGAGGCGTGCAGCAGCAGGTACCACGCGCTCACCCCGGCCTGGCCGCGGTCCAGCACGAACATCGCATACACCGACCAGCCGCACGCCGCGGTGATGCCCAGCGACACCAGCGTGTCCATCGAGACCGCGCCGTGGCGGGCGTTGCGCAGCGCCGCCTGGTGGAACGGCCAGGCCGCCCAGATCACCACCGGCGCCGCCAGCGCCACCAGGACCCACTGCCAGCCCGGGAACCGGAACGCCGGGAACAGTGACAGCAACACCGACAGGTCACTGAGCGGGACGAAAAACACCAGCGCCACGATCAGCCGCTTTTCAGGTAAGCGACGCGGTCCGCATCAGGCCCGCCAGAGGCGGCTCCGGCCGGGCTATCGCCGCCCGCCTCGCCCGCGCTGCCCGGCCCGCGAGCGAGCACGTCAGCGCCGTAACCTGCCTGTTCAACCGCCTCGATCAGCAGCCGCAGCGGAACCGACGCAGGCGCCGTGACCGTGGCCCGCTCGGTCGCGAAATTCACTGTTGCGCGGACGCTGTCTATCGCGTTGAGTTTCTTCTCTACCCGGGCCGCGCATGCTGCGCATGTCATCCCCTTGACCGAGAGGCCAACCTCCCGGGGCGTGGATGACGCTTCACCGGTGACTGCCGTCGATGACACTAACGTCTGCCCTCCAGTCCGGACCGGCCAGCCGCTCCCGCAGGGCGCCGCTGACCCGGCCCATGAGGCGGACCCGGGGCGGGTCCAGCTGCTGGCATTGGCTGAGCACCGGCCGTGCCGCCGCACCGGAAATCTATCCATCACGGAAAGCAGCCCGCAACACAAAGCAGCCTTTTGCCTGCTGATATTGTTGGCCCAATTCCCTGCCGGGATTAAACACATACCACCCCGGGGTTCCCACAATACCCTGATGGGGTTTCCCGAATACCAGGACGGGGTTTACGAGAGGGCTTTTCGCGCTTGCGCGGACCGCGGCCAGCCCATTAGCCTCGTGCCGTTATGCGCCACCATGAAACCCAGCCCCGGCTGGGCCGCTCCGCGAGAGGGCACTGACATGGCCGGGCCGTCCTGGCTGGCGGGCATCTTCGCGGCCGTCATGATCCTGACCGGCGCCTATTCCGCGAGCCGCCTGGCCGTCTGCCGCCTGCGGGGCCGGGCCACCGAGTTCGATGCCGACGCACTGCACGCCGTCATGGGCGCCGCGATGGCGGGAATGCTCGTGCCACGGCTCAACGTGCTGCCTGACAGTGCATGGGCGGCCGTTTTCGGCATCGCGGCGGCGTGGTTCGGCTGGCACGCCGTGCGCACCCGGGGCCTCGTTACCGCTGCCGGTCCGCCATCCCGCTTCCCAGTGCCACATCTGATCGAATGCGTCGCCATGCTCTATATGCTGCTGGCGGTGCACGGTCCGCGGCCTTCACATGGGGGGACGGGCACGGCGATGGCCGGCATGGGCGCATCCGCCGGTCCAGCAGGCAGCTTCCCGGCACTCGCGGTTGTCCTCGCCCTGTTCATGCTCGGCTACATCGTGTGGACCACCGACCGGCTGACATCCCTGGCCCGGGCCAGAACCGCCACGGTGAGCCCAGGCCGGGACCGGAACAGCCAGTCGTCGGCAGCGGTCCTGACGGCGGTGCCCGCCCGCGGCGCAGGCGACGCCCCCAGCACGCCAGCCGCCTCCGGGACCCGGCACCGTTACCAGGCTGACAGGCCAGTGCTCGCCCCCGGGCTCGCCGCATGCGGCAAGCTCGCGATGAGCATCACCATGGGCTACATGCTCATCCTCATGCTCTGACCCCGGGCCGGATGGTTCCTGGCAGGCCTGCCAGGTCAGGTGGCGGAATCCACGTCCGGCAAGGATGACTGGGCCGTCATGTGCCCGGCCGGTGCGGGCGTCTCCGGGGATGGCGGCGCCGGGACCGCCGGCAGCAGCACCTCGAACACCGAGCCCTGGCCGGGCGTACTGCTGGCCCGGGCCGAGCCGTGGTGAGCCTCCGCTATCGCCTGCACGATGGCCAGGCCGAGCCCGAACCCGCCGGCTACGCGGGTCCGGTTCGGGCCGGCCCTGGCGAACCGGAGGAAGATCCGTTCAAGGTCCGCCGCCGGGATACCGCAGCCCGAATCCGCCACCGACAAGATCACATGTCCGTTCTCACGGCAGGCACCGAGCTCGATGAGGTCGTCCGCCGCAGTGTGCGCGATGGCGTTCTCGAGCAGCGCGTCGAGCGCGATCCCCAGCCGGTCGCGGTCGACCAGGACGGTCGCCTCGGCCGTAGCGGTCAGCCGCCACCGGCGAGGGGTGTGGCCCCACCGGTCGAGCGCGTCAACCGCCACGGAGTCGAGCACGACCGGTTCGAGGTACAGGAAGCCTGGGCTGCCCGCCGAGGCCAGCAGGAGCATCCGGGTGGCCAGCCGCCGCAGCCGCATCAACTCGTCGGTGACCACGTGGGCGTCCTCGGCAACCGCCGTGTTGGTGACGGCGCGCTCGATCAGCTCCGCGTGCCCGAGCGCGACCGTGATCGGCGTGCCAAGCTCATGGGAGGCGTCTTGCAGGAACCGCTGCTGCTGTTTGAGCAGCCGCAGGTTCTCCTGCGAGACCCGCTGTACCTCTTCCATCGCCGCCAGCCGGTCCTCGGTCGCCGCCAGCCGCCGACGGCCATGCCAGACCATCACCAGGAACATCAGTGCGATCAGCGGGACTTCGGCGAGGTAGTCGGTGTCCTGCTGGCCCTTGAGGACCTGTACGGCGATGATGCCGCCGGTCGCGAGGGTCACGGCGGCCAGGGTCAGGATCGTGGGCTGGAGCCGCCACAGCCGGAAGCCGTAGATCACGGTCAGGCTCACCCAGATGGCCAGGAACGGGACGGTCTGCCAGGTGGGGAGCAGCCGCATCGCGGCCAGGTTGAGCCCGACGAACCCGACCCAGACGATGTCCACCCAGGACAGGTGGGGCCACTGCAGGATCCGGCGGGATGCCGGGGCGGTATCACCCGGCCGCGTGCCGCCATGCTGGGCACCCCCCGATCCGGGATCGGCGGATCCGGGGCCGGTGGGGTCGGCGTCGGTATGGCCGGCCGGGGGACCGCCATTGGCCGGGACGGCGCCGGGGGAACCGACGTCGGCGGAACCGGCATGGGGGGAGCGGGCAATGGGTGCCGCCCGCCACCTTGGCGGCACACGCCTGGTCAGGCGCTGCGTGGACACGATCTCTCCCACCTGATACGCGGACGCGGGCACGCAGCGCTTGCAAAACGCTGCCGCCCGCACCAGCGTAACTTCCGGCGGCCCTGCTCAGGCCGCCTTCAAGCCTCTCGCTCCAGCCGATGCGAGTCAACGCCGGAACGGGTCCCCGGCCAGGGAATCCAGCCCTGTCAGATGACCTCTGGCTGCCTCAGTTCGCCGGGGCGGGCGGCAGCGGGGGCAGCGCAGCCGGGGTCTTCGGGGCCAGGAGCGTCGTCACATCGAGCTTGGTGCCGACCATCTGCTTGAGCATGAAGTCGTGATTGAGGTCGAGAATAGCGCGGGTTTCAGCGGCGATCACCGCGTTCCGGCTGAGGCTGAGCTCGTTGTCCTGCTGCTGCTCGCCCGACAGGGACCAGTTAGTGGAGCCCTTCACGGTGTACACGCCGTCGACGATAACGATCTTCAGGTGCGAGATGGCGTTGTGCACCGAACTGGTGCCGATGGCGATGCTGTTGCCGAAGGCGTCGTTGTTCCACTGGGCCAGGATCTGCTTCTCATGCGCGCCGGTGGCCTGGCTGCGGTCCAGGCTCATCTGCACGTAGACCTTATCGTCGGCGAGCTTGCCCTGGATGATCTTGTTGAGCTCGTCGTCGTCGTAGCCGAACATGTTGACCACGATGGAGTGCTGCGCGCTGCCCAGCACCGCCACCAGCAGGCCGTGGACGTTGTCCCGGGGAGCGAAGAACGTTCGCTCGTCGTCGGGATAGCCGTCCAGGAAGCGGCCTTCGGCCTTGTACTGCGCGAGGTCGTCCCACACGAATGGCGTATCAGCCATGATTCCCCCCTTGTAGTTCCTTACGTGGTGCGTGTGCGAGCGTGCCAGTGCACCTCCAGGTTGTGGACCAGCGCCGGGCTCAGATGGCAGCTCGCCTGATCGTGAGCGTACGTCGCCATGTATTCGCGGAAAAGGTCCAGCGGCTCCTGGCCGGCCCGCAGGGCGCGCCGGTTGGCGGTCGCGTTGGTGAGCCCGGAGTCGGTCAGGGCCGTTACCCGCGCCTCGATCGCCCGGTCCATCTCCCCGGGTTCCACCACCTCGTCGCACAGGAGTTCCGCGTCCGGGTCACCGGCGGTCCATTCCCGGCCCGACAGGATCGCCTGGCGGGCGGCGCGGTCCCCCACGAACCGGGGCAGGCGCAGATTGGACGCCCCCGGGATGATCCCCTCCTTGCGGGCGGGCAGGAACAGGCGCGATCCGCGGGTGGCGATCACATGGTCAACGACGTGCAGGAGCTGGCAGGCCCCGCCGATCGCGAAGCATTCCACCGCCGCCACCCACAGCTTCTCGGTCCCGCCGGCCGGCGCGGCGCCGTCCGCCCAGGCGCCCAGGTCCGGCGGGGCGGGAGCGAGGCCGCGGTAGATCTTGTTGACGTAGCCGAGGTCCCGCAGCAGGTAGAAGAGGAAGTCGATGCGCCCGTGGTAGAGGTGGGTGAGGTTGATGCCGGCTCCGAAGACCCGCATGTCCCGGTAACGCGGGTGCTGCGTCACGCCGCCGCGGAACACCCCCACCTCGATGGCCGGGTCGAGCAGGATCAGGTCGATGCCGCACTCGGTCGCGGCGAGCGTCGTCTCGTCTTCGGCGTTGAGATGCCGCGGGTTGCTCAGCTCGAGGACGCCCGCCCGTCCCCGGCGCGTCACGCGGACGGGCCCGAGGTCGGCCGTGCCGGTGTCCCGCAGTTCCCCGAGGTGCTCGAGCGCCGCGGCGGTGGGCTGAAGCATCGCGCCGATCAGGTGCCGGCCGGGCCCCGGTAGCGCGAGGACGTGCGAGACCAGCAGGCCGTGGGCGAATTCGATGCCTTCCTTGTCCGGTAGCGCCCGCCCGCGTTCGGCGTCCATCTCGGCGGGGGAGGGCACCAGCCCAGGGACCAGCGTGGCGGCCTGGGCGACGAGCTCGCCGAGCCTGAGTGGCCTGGTGCGGCCCACGGTGAGCGCGTCGTAGAGAGTTGCCGTATGCGCGCGCAGGAAATGCTCGCGGGCACCGTTCATGACCCCGCCGATCGCCTCCCGCGCGGCCCGCTCGTCGGCGGTGCAGGCGGCCGGCGCGGGCAGGCGCCGGGTGAGGGCCTGGCCGCGGCCGACGAAGGCGCTGACCGCCTCCGCCGCGGCCGGGAAGGAGTCCTGCGGGCCCGGCGCCGACGCAGACCAGCCAGCCACCTCGGCCGCGGAAAGCCCGGCCCGGGCCAGGACCGCGGCCGGAAGGCGGGCTGTGGTCATCCGGCCATCACCGCCGTCACGCTCCCGCCTTCCCGGCTGGCATCTCCCTGCTGGCTCCGGTGGCGGGCCGCGCCGGGACCGCCGGCCGCCCGCCATTCGCATCATGCCATCGCCGGGCCGGCCCAGGGCAGTCCTTCTGCCACAAGGGTCAGCTGGATATCAGCACACCATCAGTGCACTTTCAGTTTTTCTTCAGTTTCATTTTTATCCTCGATATCCGTACAGCACGGGGAACCACGTCCAAGACGCAGTCAGGGCCGCTGTCCATCATGTGCGGCCGGAGCCAGGGCGCCGCAAACGTATCCGCCGTGGGGGAATGCCGGGCAGCCCAGGCGGATAGCGAGATTGAGGCAGTCAGGTGCTGGCAACTTGCGTGGACGATTCCACTGGTCCTCACACATGGCCCTGGGCGGCCAAATCATCCCGGATCCGGCAGCAGCTGATGCTGGCCGCCACCGTGCAGGCGCCCGGGCTGGCGCGGCAGGCCACCCACGAGGCGCTGGCCGCATGGCGGGTGGCCCACCTGGAGGAGACGGCGCTGCTGCTCGTCTCCGAGCTGGTGACCAACGCGGTACGGCACGCCAGTACGGGCGGGTCGGCACTGGTCCTGCGGCTGGAGACCGCGGGGGGCTGGCTGCGGATCGAGGTCCATGACGCCGACCCGCGCATGCCGCAGCCGCGCACGCCGGACATGCTCGACGGGTCAGGCTTCGGGTTCGTGCTCCTCGATGCCCTGGCCGACAAGTGGGGGGTCCGCCGGTCCACGATCGGCAAGGCCGTGTGGGCGGAACTGGACACGCGGCACGGCGGCGAGCCAGCGGCCTGAGCCGGCCGCGCGGCGGTTCGCCGGCCCGTGGCCCGGTGGCCGGCCGACGGGCCCGGTCGCGGCCGGCCGTGCTCAGCGGAAGTCGCGGCTGCCGCTGGCGGCCACCACCGGCAGCCGCCGCAGCCGGGTGGCGAGCAGGCTGACCGCCTCTTCCATGCGCTCCACCCGGCCCTGGACGAGCAGGGCGCTGGCATCAATAACGAGCCGCCGGTGGCGTTCCCATACCGGTGGCGGGCAGATGACATTCGCCATCCCCGTCTCGTCTTCCAGGCTCAGGAACACCACCCCGCGCGCCGTCCCCGGCTGCTGCCGGTGGGTGACCAGCCCGGCCACCACCACCGTGGCGCCGGGCCGCGCCGTCTTCAGCTCCGCCGCCTCGATCACGCCGCGTTCGGCGAGCCGCTCCCTGACGTGCGCGACCGGGTGGGTGCCGAAGGTCCCGGTCGCCCACAGATCGGCGAAGGTCTCCTCGGCGGCGGTCATGGCCGCCAGCGGCGGCGCGGCCAGGCCGACGGTGGTGCCGGGCAGCTGGCCGGCCCGGATGGTGGCCGCCGCCCCGGCCGCCCACAGCGCCTCCCGCCGGCTCATCCCGAAGCAGCCGAACGCGCCCGCCATGGCCAGCGCCTCCAGTACCGGGACCGGCAGGGCGGTGCGGCGGGCGAAGTCCTCCAGGCCGTCATACGGCTGGCCGGCCACGATGTCGGCGGCGGGGCCGGAGCCGAGGTTCCTGACCGCGGCCAGGCCGAGCCTGATCGCAGGCTGGCCCGGCACCTGCCTGCCCCCGGTGGGCGGGCCGGGCCCGTCGGCGGCCGGGGCGGCCACGCCCGGCGTGCCGGTCTGCGGGCCTTCCGGTTTCTCCAGGGTGGCCGCGGCGGCGCTGATGTTGACGTCCACCCCGCGCACCTGCACGCCGTGCCTGCGGGCGTCACCGATCAGGCTGGCCGGCGAGTAGAAGCCCATTGGCTGGGCGCGCAGCAGGGCGGCGGTGAACGCGGCCGGGTAATAGCGCTTCAGCCAGGCGCTGGCATAGACCACGTAGGCGAAGCTGATCGCGTGTGACTCCGGGAAGCCGTAGCTGGAGAAGGCCAGGATTTTGGCGTAGATGTCTTCCCCCACCTCGTCCGGTATCCCGTGGGCCGCCATCCCGGCCAGCAGCCGCCCGCGCAGCTCCTCGATCCGCTCCGGGCCCCGCTTGGAGCTCATCGCCTGCCGCAGCCGGTCCGCCTCGGCCGGGCTGAACCCGGCGCAGTCAACCGCGAGCTGCATCATCTGCTCCTGGAACAGCGGGACCCCGAAGGTCTTGCCCAGGGCCCGGTGCATGGACCCGTGCGGCAGGTACGGCGGCTCGTCGCCACGGCGCCGGCGCATGTACGGGTGTACCGAGCCGCCCTGGATCGGGCCCGGCCTGATCAGCGCGACCTCGATCACCAGGTCGTAGAACTTCCGGGGCCGCAGCCGGGGCAGGGTCGCTATCTGGGCCCGGGACTCGACCTGGAACACCCCCACGGTGTCCGCCTCGCACAGCATGTCGTAGACGGCGGGGTCCTCCTGCGGAATCGTGTGCAGGCTCCAGCTCACACCGTGATGGGCCGCCACCAGCTCGAAACAGTCCCGCAGCGCCGTCAGCATGCCCAGGCCGAGCAGGTCGAACTTGACCAGCCCGGCATAGGCGCAGTCCTCCTTGTCCCACTGCAGCACCGAGCGGCCCGGCATCCGCGCCCACTCCACCGGGCACACCTCCCCGACCGGCCGGTCGCAGATCACCATCCCGCCGGAGTGGATGCTGAGATGACGGGGCAGCCGCTGCATCCGGGCGGCGAGCTCGGTGACCGGCTCCGGGACGCCCGCATCGGCCGGGACCGGCTGGCCCGCCCCGTACTGCCTGGGCCCCACCTGTTTCGCCCAGCGGTCCTGCTGCTGCGGGGTGTACCCCAGCGCCCGGCCCGCATCGCGCAGCGCCATCCGGGGACGGTAGGTGATCACGTTGGCGACCTGGGCGGCCTTGTCCCGGCCGTACTTGCCGTAGACATACTGGATCACCTCCTCCCGGCGCCGGTGCTCGATGTCCAGGTCGATGTCGGGCGGCCCGTCCCTGCCCGCCGACAGGAACCGCTCGAAAAGCAGGTCGTGCCGGACGGGATCGACGCCGGTGATCCCCAGTGCGTAGCAGACGGCCGAGTTCGCGGCGCTGCCCCTTCCCTGGCACAAGATGCCGGCCTGCTCGCAGAACCTGACGATGTCGTGGACGATCAGAAAGTATCCGGGGAACCCGAGCGCCTCGATGACGTCGAGCTCGCGGGCGATCTGCGCGTAGGCCCCCCTGATGCGTTCGGCGCCCGGCGGGCCGTAGCGCTGCGGCGCCTTCCCGGCGACCAGCGCGCGCAGCCAGGTCGCCTCGGTGTGCTTGCCGGGGACGGGGAAGACCGGCAGCCTGGGCGCGATCACCTCAAAGTCGAACGCGCAGTCGCGGGCCAGCTGCATGGTGCGCTCGGCCACACCGGGATAGCTGCGGAGCCGGCCGGCCATCTCCGCGCCCGACCGGAGGTACGCGGCGCCGGAGGCGGCCAGCCAGCCGTCTATCTCATCCAGGCTGCGGCGGGCCCTGACCGCGGCCAGCGCCTGGGCCAGCCGGGCATCACGCGGGGTGGCGTAGTGCACGTTGCCGGTGGCGATCACGGCCGTCCCGGTGCTGGCGGCCAGCTCATACAGGGCGTCATTGCGCTCATCGTCGGCCGGCTGGTCGTGGCTGGTCAGCTCGACCACGACGTTCTGCCGGCCGAACATGCCGGCCAGCGTCCCCAGTTCCGCCGCGGCCGCCCCGGGCCGGCCGAGGCGAGCGCCGCGGGGACGGCGCCCTTACGGCAGCCCGTGAGGATCACCCAGTGCCCGCCGTGCGCCTGCGCCAGAGACTCCAGGTCGTAGACGGGGCGGCCCTTCTCACCCCCGGCGAGCTGCGCCGCGCTGATCACCTGGCACAGCCGCCGGTACCCCTCCGGGTCCCGGGCCAGCACCAGCAGGTGCCGGCCTTCGGGGTCGGGCACCCCGGTCCGGGGGGCGCCACCGCCGCCGGGGGGTGGGCCCAGGCTGAGCTCGGCGCCGAAGATCGTGCCGATCCCGGGGCCGCCCTGCTCCCTGAGCCGGGCGGCCGCCTGCGCGAACTGCGGCACGCCGTACATGCCGTCGTGGTCGGTGATGGCCAGCGCGGCCAGGCCGAGGCGCGTGGCCTCGGCGACCAGCTCGCCGGGAGCGGAAGCCCCGTCGAGGAAGCTGTACGACGAATGGCAGTGCAGCTCGGCCCATGCCGGGCCGGGCGGCCCCTCGCCGGCCGGGCCCTCGCCGGCCGGGGCGGCGGGCAGGCGGGTCACCGGGCGCGGCCGTGGCTCCGGCGGCCGTTCCCCGCCCGCTGCCCGGCGGGCGGAGGTCCCCCAGGACAGGCGGCGCTCGAGTTCCCGCCACGGCACGGGCGGGTTGTCCCAGCCCATCAGGCACCTCGCGAGGGGACTGCCGTCTCTGGGTGGGGGGGGAATCGCGGGGCTGGACAGAGGCGATGCGCATGGTCCCCCGCGGGGAGACCGGCGCCGTCAGTCATATCTGGCCTCGATCAGCCAGCTGCCCCCCTGCAGGGCCACCAGCCAGGCCGTCCCGTCCTCGGTGACCAGCTGGAATCTGGCCCGCCTGCGCGCGGCGCCCGGATGCCACCACCGCTCGGTAACCGGCCACGGCCCGGCCCAGGCGGTGACCGCCAGCCACGGGGCGCCGTCGGCCGACATCCGGGCGGGCGGCGCGGAGACCAGGCCCCGCCCGCTGACGGCCACCGTGGCGCCGGAGCCGTCGGCGATCCTGGCCGGCAGCGGGGACGGGTAGACCGTGGCCGGCGACGGCGGGGGGATCCGCCCCGGCCAGGGCATGCCCGCCCGGCCCGTCCCGTCAGGTCCGCCCGGCTCACCTGCCCGGCCCGGCCCGTCCGGCGGCAGCATCCGGTCGCTGCCGTCGCCGTACGGCACCAGCGCCATCTGCTCGTCCGGGCTGCGGCCGCCCGCCGGCACCGGGCGCGTCACCGCATCGTGCCCGAGCATGGCCTGCACGCGGGCGGCGGCCCGGGCCACCCGGTCGGTGACCACCGCATCGCCCCACAGGCCGAGCTGCCGCCCCCGGTCGCGGACGAGCTGATCGGGGGCCAGCCGCAGCAGCGCGATCCCACCCGGGTAGCCATCGACGGCCTGTTCTGCCGCCTCCCTGGGGGCGGGGACCTGAACCGCTGCCGGTTCGCCGGCGGCGGGGGGAGCAGGCAGCGGGGAAGGGGCGGGCTGCCAGGCGGCGAGCTGCCAGCGGACGCGCTCGGCCACCGCCAGCGCGGAAAGCAGCCCGTCGTGCCGCCACAGCCGGGTGAGCCGCCGGCCGTCCTCCCAGACCGCCTGCACCCGCACCCGCACGCAGGCGAGCCCACGGGCCGCAAGGCCGTCATGCATCCGCTCGGCCAGCGCCTTGGCCGCGAACACCACGGGCTCGGCCTGGCGGGCGGGCGGGTCGAATTCGGCCGAAACCGAAAGGTCGGCCGATGGCGGGCAGGGTGCCAGCGGCCGGGGGTCCAGGCCGCGCGCCAGCCGGTGGGCGATGACTCCCGGCGCTCCGAACCGGTTAACCACGTCGGCGGCCGGCAGCGAGGCGAACTCCCCCAGCGTCCGGATGCCCAGCCGGGGGAGAAGGGCCGCCAGGTCCGCGGCGCCGGGGCCGTCCAGCACGCCGACCGGGAACGGGGCCAGGAACGCCCGGGCCCGGCCGGGGGCCACTAAAGTGGCCGCGCCCGGGTGGGCCGGGGACGCCGCGGACGCCGCGGGCACCGGCCGGACGTCCCGGCCATGCCGGGCGGGCCGGGCATCCTCGGCCGCGAGGCGCGCGGCGAAAAGACCGTCGGCGATGCCCACCCGGCAGGCAGCACCGCCGCCGGTGACGGCATCGATGATCTTTGCCGCCAGGGCGCCTTCCCCGCCGAAATACCGGGCCGGGCCGCGCACGCCGATGGCACAGGCGCCCGGGCGCAGCACCTCCACCCGCGGGCAGAATCCCTCCACCACGGAAACCACCTGCCCGAATTCCGGTGCCCGTTGCCCCGCGCCCGGGGCCGGCCCGCCGTCCGGGCCCGCGTCATCACCGGGGTCCGCGTCATCACCCGCCGCCCCGGTTCCCTGGCCCGCCTCCGGCCAGCCGGGGCACCAGACGACCAGCACTCGTTCGGGCAGGTCCCCGCCTGCCGTCATCCGGTGTCCCGCATGTCCGGCGCCGGGGTGGTGAGCTGATCCGCGGCACCCACCGAGCCGTCCGGGCCCGGCAGCCACAGCCATTGCATCCGTGACCGCGCCGCCCCGCCCCGGCCGTCCGCCACCACCTGCACCCGCCGGGCGCGCAGCCGCCCGTGGCCGGTCCCGATCCCCGCCCATTCCTGGCGGGCCACGAGCAGCCGGGCCTGGGCCCCCTCCCAGCCGCCCGCCGCCACCAGCACCCCACCGCAGCGCCGCAGGGTGGCGGCGAGCCTGGTGCGCACCTGGGCGGATGGCCGGCCGGGCGGGCGGAGGAGAACCAGTTCACATCCGTCAAGCAGCGAGGCCACCACCTGCGGCCAGTGCGCGCCCGGATCCGGGACCAGGAGCAGGCGGCCGGGATCCAGGCCGGCCTCGGCCGCCGCCGCCGCCCCGAGTTGCGGCAGCCCGACGGCCGCGCACCAGGCCCCGGCCGCCGACGCGCCGGCCGCGACCGCCAGGCAGAGCAGGCCCCAGCCGCCCACCGCCACCACCGTCCCGCGCCGCAATCCTCCCGGCAGCAGCCCGCGCAGGGCGGGGAGGACCGGCAGCATCCCGGCATCTGGCACCGGGCCCTCGTCGGGCCGCCACCGCGGCAGGGGCGTGAGGCGGGCCGTCTCCACTCCCATGGCCGACACTCTATCGAACACGAATTCGAATATGTCAACCGGGAAGGCGCCGGCCGGTCACACCCCGGCTTTACCGGGATTTGGTTGTGCACTCTGTGAATGCGATCCGTGCCCGTGCCCGGCACATCCTCCCCCTCTAGCGGCATTACCATCGGGTAGCCGCGCAGACCAGGAGGACGGGCATGACGTCGCAGGTTAACTACAACCTTGCCGCGCTGGCCGAGGCGGCCTTCCACCGGCTCGGCGACCACGAGAGCCTCGTCTTCGAGGGCCGGACGTACCGGTCGGGCGAGCTGTTCGACCGGGCCTGCCGGGCGGCATCGGGGCTGGTGAAGCTGGGCGTGTCGGCCGGCGAGCGGGTAGTGGTCCTGATGGCGAACTGCCCGGAGGTAGGCATCGCCTACAGCGCGATCTGGCGGGCGGGGGCGGTGGTCACCCCGGTGGTGTTCCTGGTCAGCCCGCCCGAGCTGTCGCACATCCTGGCCGACTCCGGTGCCGTGGCGGTGGTGACGACGCCCGAGCTGCTGGCCACGGTGGCCACCGCGGCGGAGGGCGCGCCGCAGCTGCGGCACGTGATCGTCGTCGGCGGCGGGCCGGCCTCGCTTCCCGGGCACGTCCGCGGGGTGGACTTCGCCGAGCTTGAGTCCGCCCCGGCCGGCGACATCGTCCGCGTCGGCGACGATGACCTGGCGACGCTCATGTACACCGGCGGCACGACCGGCCGGGCGAAGGGCGTCATGCTCTCGCACCGCAACCTGTACTCATGCTCCCGCAGCTCGCACGAGGCCTCGCAGGCCGAGGGGATCACCCGGGCGCTGACGCCGCTGCCGCTGTCACACGCCTACGGCATGATCGTGACCCTGACCGGATTTCACGCCACCGAGCGCGGCCTGGCCGTGCTCCAGCGCTGGTTCGATCCGGCGGAGCTCCTGGCCCTGGCCGAGCGGCACCGGATCCAGCGCATGGCGCTGGTGCCCGCGATGATCCAGATGCTGCTCGCCCAGCCACTGGAGGACGCCGACCTGTCCTCGCTCCGCTACGTGAACAGCGGCGCCGCCCCGCTCGCGGCGGAGACCCGGGAGCAGTGGGAGCGGCGGGTTCCCGGCTGCCAGATCCTCGAGGGTTATGGGTGCACCGAGTCCGGCGCGGTGATCTCGGTGAACCCGCCCGGAGCCAGTCGGCCCGGCTCGGTCGGGCGGCCGATCCCCGGTTACCAGGTCTCGATCCGCGGCGATGACGACGCCGACGTGCCGTCCGGGGCCGACGGGGAGATCTGCGTCCGCTCGGACGGCGTGATGGCCGGCTACTGGAATTCGCCCGCGGAGACCGCGGCGACCCTGCGCGGCGGCTGGCTGCACACCGGCGATATCGGCCGTCTCGATGCCGACGGCTACCTGTACGTGCTGGACAGGAAGAAGGACCTCATCATCCGCGGCGGCTTCAACGTCTTCCCGCGCGATGTGGAGGATGTCCTGCTCCAGCACCCGGCGGTCGCGATGGCGGGCGTCGTCAGCCGGCCGGACCAGCGGCTGGGCGAGGAGATCGTGGCCTTTGTGTCGCTGCTGCCGGGCAGCCAGGCCACCCCGGCAGAGATCATCGGGTTCGCCCGCGGGCGGCTCGCGGCGCACAAGTACCCACGCGAGGTGACCATCGTCAACTCGGTGCCGCTCACCAGCGTCGGGAAGCTGGACCGCAAGGCCCTCCGCAGCCGGGCCGCCGACGGAAACCGGTGATCGCGGGCACCTCGCCCCGGCCGCGCCGCCCTGCTACGTTGGCCACACTTTTTCGTCAAGATCGTGGGCATGGATCGTCTGGCGTGGCGGTGGGACCTGCGAGGAAAGGGGGCGGTGATGACGGGAACGGGTGGGGCTCTGGCCGATCGCCTTGCCCAGGGCACGGTGCTGGGAGCCGAGGGGTACGTGTTCGAGCTGGAGCGCAGGGGCTACGTCAAGGCGGGCGCCTACGTGCCCGAGGCGGTGGTGGATTTTCCCGATGCGGTCACCGAGCTGCACCGGGAGTTCCTGCGCGCGGGCGCCGACGTGATGGTGGCGCTGACCTACTACGCCCATCGCGGCAAGCTGCGCCAGGTGGGCCGCGAGTCCGAGCTGGAGGCGATGAACAGGCAGGCGGTGCGGCTGGCCCGGCAGGTGGCGGCGGAGGGCGGCGCCCTGGTGGCCGGCAACGTGTGCAACACGTGGGCCTACAACCCGCACGACGCGGCCAGCGCCGATGTGGTGCGCGCCATGTACGCCGAGCAGCTGGGCTGGGCGGCCGACGAGGGCATCGACTTCGTCATCGCCGAGACCAACGACTACCTGGGCGAGGCCCTGATCGGCCTGGAGGTCAGCCAGGAGCTTGGCCTGCCGGCCATGGTGACGCTGGCCACCACCGGGCCGGCCAAGACCTGGGACGGTTACGACTACGTCGAGGCATGCCAGATCCTGGCCGACCGCGGCGCCGCCGTCGTGGGGCTGAACTGCGACCGCGGGCCCGCCACCATGCTGCCGCTGATCGCCAGGATCAGGGAGCGGGTCGGCTGCGCCGTGGCCGCGCAGCCGGTTCCGTACCGGACCACCGAGGCCTCGCCCACCATGGAGTCGCTGCGGGCGGAGGGCGTGAACCGGGTCTTCCCGCTGGCGCTCGACCCGTTCAGCTGCACCAGGTTCGAGATGGCGGACTTCGCGGTGGCCGCCCGCGATCTCGGGGTGAACTACGTGGGCATCTGCTGCGGGGCCGGGCCGCACCACGTCCGGGCCATGGCCGAGGCGCTCGGGCGCACGGTGCCGGCCAGCAGGTACTCGCCGTCCATGGACCTGCATCCGGTCCTGGGCACCGCGGCCTCGCGCCAGGACCGCGCCATGCTCGACGCCTGGAACGTGACCCGTTAGCTGTCACCCGATAGCACCGCCGCCGGGCCATGGCTGGCGTCCAGCACCGTGAGCTCGCCGGTGCGCGCCGCCGCGCCGAGCGCCTGCTGGAGCCGGCCCCCGTCTGCGCTCAGGTCCCGCTCCCCGGTGCCGTCGATCGGCGGGAACACCGACCGCACGAAGGAGAGCACGGGGCGGAGCGGTGGCGGCGGGTTCCGGCCGGTCACGAACAGCGCCTGGCTGGAGACGATCGCCAGAATCGCCAGCACGCCGTCCACGCATTCGGCGGCGCGGCGCTCCCGGCCGTAGGCGCCGAACGTCGGCGACAGCACGTCGGCGTGCTGGTCTGCCACGGCACCCGGCAGCAGCGCGGGCGTGGCCGCGGCTCGCGCCTCCTCGACGTAGCCGTTCGCCGCCCAGCCGTAGGCGTACGTGCCGTTCCCGGGAGCCCCCGGGGCCACCAGGTTGACCGGAAGATCGGAGGTCTCGGCGGTATTGAGCGCGGTAACCTGGCGCTCGGCGACCAGCGCGAGATCGGCCCAGGCCACTGACAGCGCGTTCAGGGCGGGGTACGCCATCCCGTTGTGAAAGCCGCCGCTCCGCACCGCCCGCCCGCAGGGGCGGCCCGCCCCGTCGCTGACGTAGACGACGTCGCTGGTCACCGAGCGCAGCGAGACCGCTGCCGCCTTCTCCACCGCCGCGACCGCCCGGTGTACCTGGCCCAGCACCCTCGGGATGATCCGGTAGCTCACCGGCGCCTGGTGGAACCGCCGGGCCGTGCCGGTGCCCTCGAGATACCGCCGCAGCTCCCGCAGGGCCGCGGTCTCGTGCGGATCGCCCCAAAGAACGTCGAGGGCCTCGTCATAGGCGGCGAGGGGGGCACGGAAGGCCTCGATCGAGAGGGCGCAGATGCCTTCCGCGTGCCCGAGCCGGTGCCGGGCGCCGGTCGCGGCGTCGGCGGCCAGCGCCGCCGAGCACGGCGCGCCGCCCAGCAGCGCCTCCTTCTCGCCCTCGTGAAGGTCATCGCGCCGCAGCCCGGCGAGGACGTGGGCCAGCGGGAGGACCTCACCGGATCCGGCCTGGCCGTCGATCGGCACCCGCGGCATCGGCCCGTCGAGCAGGGCCGCCACCCGCTCGGCGACCGAAGGCCGGACCCCGGCCTGTCCCGGCACGAGGCTCGCCAGGCGGGCGAACAAGATTCCCCGCACCACCGCCGGATCGAGCTGGCCGCCGCCGAAGCCCGCGCCAGGTGCGGGCCACCGGGCCCGGCGGCCATTTTCCCCGCCGGGCGAACCCATCGCCGGCCCGTGCCCCGCGCCCGCCGTCATGACCCGGCGCGCCTGGGCGCCGACCCGCACTGGCTCACCACCGTAGGAAGCGCGCCGGAAGTTCGCGAGCGTGAAGTCGTCCCTGGTGTTCACCACCACCGTCATGAGTCCCCCCGCGCTCTTACCGGAAGCTCCGCCAATGATCCGCCGTCATCGGCTGATGCCGAACGCGGCGGAGCCGGTGACCGCCGACCTGGCCAGCGCGGCCGCCAGGTCGCTCATGCGGGCCCCGGGGTCGCGCGGATCCCCTTCGACCGGGGGAAAGATCGCGCGGACGGCCGCCAGGAGATCGTGAAGCGGGGGAGCGGGCTGGCGCCCGGCGGCGAACAGCGCCTGGCTGGCCTCCGCGGCGAGCACGGCCAGCGCGCCGTCGAGGCACTCCGCGGCCCTGGCCTGCCGGCGGTAGGCGCTGAAGGCCGGCGAGGACACGTCGTCTTGCGGGTCGTTGACCGCCGCGGGAAGCAAGGTCGGCATGGCGGCCGCCCGCGCCTCCTCCACCAGGCCGCTCAGCGCCGGCTCCAGGCCCGTTGCCGCACCGGAAACCGCGGCGGTGCAGAGCGCCGTCACGTGCCGCTGGGCCACCAGGGTCAGGTCGGCCCAGGAGGCCGCGAGCGCGTTCAGCGCCGGGTACGCCATGGCGTTGTGGAAGCCGCCGGTCGAGAAGGCACGCCCCAGCGGGTGGCCCTCGTCGGGCGGGACGTACACGGGATTGTCGGTCACCGAGCGCAGCGACACCCGGGCCGCGTCTTCGGCGCCCGTGACCGCCCGGTGCGCCTGCCCGAGCACCCGGCCAAGCACCCGGTAGCTAGCGGGCGCCGCCGCGGACGCCCGGCCGCCGGGAGAGGCGCCCGCCAGGTAGCGGCGCAGCGCCGCCAGCGCCGATGCCTCGTCCTCGTCGCCCCAGAGGTCATCGAGTACCTCGTCGTACGCATCGAGCGGGGCGCCGAACGCCTCCACCGACAGGGCGAAGATCTGCTCGGCATGGTCCAGCCGGTGGCGGGCCTGCAGGGCCGTGTCCGCTGCGAGGGCGGCGGACGCCGGGGACCCGTTCATCAGCGGATTGGCCTCTCCCTCCTCAAGGTCATCGCGCCGGAAGCCGCTCAGCACATGGGCCATCGGCAGCACCTCGCCGGCGCCGACCTCCCCGTCGAGCGGCACCCGGGGCAGCGGACCGTCGAGCAGGGCGGCCATCCGCTCGGCGACAACCGGCCGGGCCTTGGAGTTCCCCGCCACGAAGTTGGCGAGCCGCGCGAAGATGATGCCGCGCACGACCCACTCATCGAGGTACCCTCCCCCGAACCCGCGTGCCCAGTTGCCCCGGCGGAAACCGAACGACCGCCCATGGGCCCGCTGCTCGTCCGGCGGGATCGTGAGCTTGGCCCGCGGCCCGAAGCTGCTGGTCACGCCGTAGATGAACTGGGTACGGTCGGACTCCAGCAGGCGCAGGAAGTTCGCCCGGCCCTCCGCCATGGCCCGGCGCGCCTCCGGGCCGATCGTGACGGACTCCCCGCCCATGGCCACCCGCCGGTAATTCTCCAGCGTGAAATCGTCCCTGCTGTTGACAACAACGGTCATCTGCACCTCGGGCGTCGCCGGTATCGCGCTGGGAGGGGCGCCGGTCTGGCCCGCTTCAGCCCCGGAGCCTGTTTCGGAAGGTAGCTGGTGCCATCCGGCGAGGCAACGGCGGCCCGTCCGGACGGCCCGGTGGCCCGCTACCAGCCGGGCAGGGCGGTCCGGGCGAAGCGGCCCGCCCGGACCGCATCGACGAGCGGCTCCAGCTCCGCGGGCGGGGCCTGTCCGCGGGCGGTGAAGCCGGCCAGCTCGCGCACGAGACCAAGCGCCCGTCCGGTCCCCTCGCCCAGGCGGGAGGGCGGGCGCAGGTCGGTGGCCTGCGCGGCGACCAGGAGCTCGAGGGCGACGACCCGGGCGCCGAGGTCGGCCATGTCGGCCAGCCGCCTCGCCGCGAGCGGGGCCATCGTCGTGCGGTCCTCGATCCCTTCCGCCTTGCTTGTGCTCACAATCTCGAAGGAGACCGGGTGGGCGAGGAGGCGCGCCTCCGCCGCGATCGCCTGCGCGGCGCCGCCGAACTCGGCGAGGGCTTCCTCGCCCGTGTCCGGCTCGGCCGCCAGGCCCGCGGTAAGGCCCGAGAGGGGGCTCTGGAGCAGCTTCACCGTCCGTTCGGCGGCACAGGTCACCACCGTGGCCAGGGCGATCCGGGCAAAATCCAGCGCGGCGGCGACCGGCACGATGTCGAGGTTGCCGACCGACACGATGCGCCGTTCGGCGAGGACGACGGCGGGATTGCACCCGGCGGAGTTGAGCTCGGTCTCGATCGTGGCCCGGGTATACCCGAGGGCGTCCCTGGCGGCGCCGAGGATCTGGGGGATGCTCCGGAAGGTGAGCGGGTCCTGCAGGTTCCGGGCGTTGCCCGGCTCGGAGAGGGAGCTGCCGGTGAGCAGCGCACGGAGGCGGCCGATCGTGGCGGCGGTGCCCGGGTGCGGCCGGACCTCGGTGACCACGGGATGGAGAATGCTGAGGTTGCCCGCGAACGCCTCGAGGTCGAGGGCGGCGGCGACCTCGGCCTCGCCGAGCAGCCGTTCGGCGGCCAGTTCCGCCAGCGCGGCCCATCCGGTGGCGAAGGCGTTGTTGTTGACGAGCGCCAGTCCTTCTCCCGCCGCGGGGACGAGGCCGGTCTCGCGAAGCAGTCCCTCCGCGAGGTCGGCCATGGGGCCAAGGTCGGCCTGGCCCACCGAACCGAGGCGGCGGACGGCCGGCACCAGGCCCCGGTTGAGAGCGTGGACCAGCATCTCGGCGAGCTCGGGGCGGACACAGGCCGCACCCTTGGCGAAGCTGTTCGCCAGGCAGGCCATCGCGGCCCTCACGACGGGCGGCGGGGCCGGCGGTCCCTGGGCGATCAGGTGACCCCTGATCAGGAACCGGCTGAAGCCCTGGCTGGCCCCGGCGTCGAGGACGACACTCTTCCGCTCCGCCAGGGCGGTCGTCAGGCCGTAGACGGCGGCCTCCGACCGCAGCGCCTCGTCGACGATCTCCCGGGCGGCGGCCATCCGGTCGCGCGCCACCGGGGCGAGGACAACCTCATCGCCCCCCTCAGCCACCGCGGCCAGGGAATCGATCGTCAGTGACGCGCCGTCAAGCACCACCATCAGCACCACCCCCCGCAAGCGCGTGTCCCGGCCATGACCTGTTTATACGCAGGCACAACGATGATCAGCACGTCGCCAGACTGACACGCAGGACCGGCGGAGTACAGAGGACGCCAGGGGGCCCCGCCCGGCGGCCGTGCGATAGGACTGTGGGCATGGAAACGTGGGACGCTATCCGGGCGCGCCGCAACGTGCGCCAGTACACCGGCCAGCCGATCGCCCGGGAGGCCCTCGAGCGCATCTGTGAGGCGGGACGGCGGGCGCCATCGGCGGGAAACGGGCAGCCGTGGGACTTCGTGGTGGTCACCGACCGCGCGCAGCTGATCGAGCTGGCCAAGGTCTGGGAACGGGGCGGCGGGCACATCGCCCAGTCGGCGGCGACGATCGCCCTGGTGGCCCGGGCGCCGGAGGACGAGGGGCAGCGCGGCCTCATGCTGTATGACTTCGGCCAGGCGACCGCGTACATGATGCTGGCCGCGGCCGACCTCGGCATCGGCTCCGGCCACTCGGCGGTCGCCGACCAGCAGCAGGCGCAGCGGGTGCTGGGGTTCCCCGGCGGCTACCTCGCCGTCTACCTGATCGGCCTGGGCTACCCGGCCGACCGGCCGCTCCGGCCGCTCGTCAGGCCCAACCGCCGCCCCTTCGACGAGGTCGTGCACTGGAACCGCTGGCAGGCGCCTCCGCGCTGATCCGGTCGATGAGGCCCTTGGTCCGGGTGATCCATATCCCGGAGCCGACCCGGGTCTCCAGCGCCAGGCCGGCCCGGGCCCGTTCGGCTGCCCACCTTGCCCCTGCCGGTCCGGCATGGCGACCCGGCCGGGGCCGCGCAGGAGAACATCGGGCAGTCGTTCGCCTCGACGCGCAGGAAGTCGTCATCGCTCACCCGCGGATCGTTTCATGGGGGTGTGTCATTCGCCTGGTAATGTGCAACAACCCGTGAAACACGGTTCGCCCTGTTCGGCATCTGGCAGCCGGCCTGTTTCACAGGCCCTCGCCTATGAAACAGAGGCGGACGGAGCAAAAGGCTCGTCCGATGTGACGGTGTTCCTGATCACGATGCGCGGGCACTGACGTCTGGGGTAGCGCGAGGCAGGCTGTCTCTCACCCGGTCGAGACCACCCGGTAAAGCGCGGGATTCATTGGCCATCGCAGGTCCGATGCGGCCTGCTGGAATCCCTGGCTGCTGACGGCGGCGTTGAACTCCTCTTCTGAGGTCCAGTGCGCGATGTTCACGAACCGGAACCGGGCATCGTGCAGCGACTGGTGCAGGGCGGTCTCGATGTGCGCCGGAAACGTCTTGAGGTAGTCGCGGGTCTTCTCCCAGGCCGCGATGAACTCGGCTTCGTCGGCTGCTGGCACTTCGAAGATGTTGATTAAGGTGACGCTCATGGTCCGTACCGTCCTCCCAGCGTGTTGACAGCAAAGATGTTCATCGTGAACTGACGATCGCCGCCCCCGTCTCACCGATAATGCTGCCAGCCAAGGGGGCCCGTCGCGCTCATGGCCCGGGCTTCCACCCGGTGGCTTCCAGCCAGGCCCCCAGTGTCATCAGCCCGGGATGCTCGGCCCGCAGGGCCGTGAGGTCAGGCGCATCGGCTTCGCGCCGGTCCATCCACTCATACTGCCGGGCTAGGTCCTCATCGAATGCCCGCAGCTGGTCGATCGGGGCCTGGCGGAACCGGGCCGGGATGCCGCAGGCCAGGGCGAAGGCCGCCGCGATCTGCGGGCCCGTCAGGTAGTCTCCGGCGAGCTCCAGCTGCCGCCCGGTGAACCGCCCGGGCTGGCCGAACGCGATCGCCGCGAACTCCCCGATGTCGCGGGTCGCGACCAGCGCCACCGGGGTCTGCGGACGCAGCGCCAGGCTGACCACCAGCTCGTCGTCCTGAACCACGGGGCGGTTGTACGTGGCGAAATTGTCCATGAACGACGCTGGCCGCAGAATCGTGGCGGGAACCCCCAGCGCCGCGATGCGGTCCTCGATCCCCGCCTTGCTCTCCACGTGCGGGATCGCGGTGTGCTGGCCCGCGCCGCGGATCGAGCTATACACCAGATGGGCGATGCCCGCCTCGCGGGCCAGTTCTGCCACCGCCTGGCCGCGCCGCCGCTCCGCCGCGACGCCCTCCTGGGTTATCTGGTGCCCGCTCATCATGGTCAGCACCAGGAAGACCCCGTGGCAGGATCGCAGCGCCGCCCGGACCGGTGCCGGGTCATCCAGGTCCCCGGTCACCAGGCTGGCTCCCGCATCGCGGAGCTGCCGGGCGGCGGGCTTGCCCGGATCCCGCACCAGCGCCCGGACCGCCCAGCCGCGGCTCAGCAGGGCCCGGGCCGCCGCGCCACCCTGCTGGCCGGTAGCGCCGATCACCAGCACCGGCCCCTCACCACTGGCCATGGTGGCCAGGCTAGCGGTCATGCTGGTTGTTATCCTGGTACTAATCCTGCCAGGCACGGCAGGCCAGCGGCCGGCCGATGACTCAGATGCCAGCATGACCAGCGACAGCCCGGCCGCCCGGCCGACCCGGTACACCGAACTGGCTGCCTTCCTACGCGCCCAGCGGGCCCGGCTCACCCCCGCTGACGTCGGGCTCCCGGACGGCAGCGCATCCGGGCGCCGCCGCACGCCGGGGCTGCGCCGCGAGGAGGTCGCCCAGCTCTCTGGTGTCAGTGTCACCTGGTACACCTGGCTGGAGCAGGCCCGGAACATCTCGGCGTCACCGCAGGTCATCGACGCCTTGGCCCGGACCCTGCTGCTAACCCCCGACCAGCACCGGCACCTGCGAGAGCTGGCTGGGCTGCCCCCGCCGGAGCCGCCATGGCCCGGCCAGGACATGCTGCCACGACTGCAGGCGCTGGTCGATGCGGTAGCGCCAAGCCCGGCCTCGATCTACGACAGCCACTTCGACTACCTGGTGTGGAACGAGCCGTACGCCCGCCTCCGGCACGATCCCGCCGCGCTGCCCGCCGAGCGGCGCAACATGATCTGGATGATGTTCACCGACCCCGGCAACCGCGCCCGCATGACCCGATGGGAAGCGGCTGCGCGTGCCGTGCTCAGCCAATTCCGCATCGCGGCCGGCCAGCACCCCGGCGACCCCCGGTTCACCGAGCTGGCAGCGGCCCTTACCAAGGCCAGCCCGGAGTTCCGGGACTGGTGGGCCGGCTATCCCGTCCGCTACTTCAAACCCGCGATCATCGCCGTCAACCACCCGCAGGCCGGGCAGGTCCAGCTGGAGATGTTCCAGCTTCGGCTGGCTGAGCACCCCGGCCTGCTCATGGTCATCCAGGTACCCGTCAGCCAAGAAGACCGGACGCGAATCACCTCACTCCTACAGGCGCAGGGGCAGCAGGTCTAACCGGCGCCAACACTCTTTGGAGATTTAGACGGCCAGCGGCGGTATCCCAATGGTCTTCAGCCTGCTATCGCCGTTGGCCGTTCCGTTGTGGGTCAAGGGCCGTCAACGACACCGTCGCCATGGTTCCCATGCCGGTGCTCAGCCGCCTGCACATGGATCCCGAGGAGCCGGCCCCCGGGGTCGGCGACGGGCTGATGATCGACCGGCTGCCGGGCGCGGCGATCGACGCCTTCACCGCCGCCGCCGGCGCGGGCGCGGCGTTCCCGCTGCTGTCGGCCGAGGTGCGCCACCTCGGCGGCGAGTTCGCCCGGCCCCGCCCGGGCAACGGCGCGCTCGCCTCGATCGACGCGCAGTACGTGCTCTACGCGGTCGGCATGACCCCGGTCCCGGAACTGGTGGCCCCGGTTATGGGGCAGGTTGACGCGGTCAAGCGGGCGCTCGCGCCGTGGGCGGCGGGGCAGATGTACCTCAACTTCGCCGAGACACAGCGTCCCGCGGCACCGTTCTGGACGGGGCCGGCCAGCCAGCGGCTGCGTCAGATCAAGGCGGACATCGACCCCGGCGATGTCATCCGTTCCAACCACCCGGTCCCGCCCGGCCGGTGAGACCGGCCAGGGCGGCGGGCCCGGGATGCCCGTCGCCCCGGAGCTCTCCGCCTGCCCAGCGCTCCAGCCGCCAGCCACGACAGAACCCGGAGGTTGCGATGAACACTCCACCGGTGGACCCGGCGGTCGCGCCGTGCCTGCGCAAGCTGGCGCCCTACGGCCGGTTCGTCTTCGACGCCAGCCCGGACGCCGGCCTGCCGGGCCCCGCTGCGGGCGGTGCCGTCCCGGCCCCCGGTGAGTCGGCCGATGAGGGCGCTGATCCGGTGCTGGACACCATCGAGGAGTTCGTGACCGGCGTGCGGCCGGTGCCGAGCCCCGACCGGTTCCTCGGCACCGTGCTGTTTGTTGACGTGGCCGAGTTGACCAGGCTGGCCGCCGAGATCGGGGACAACCGGTTCAAGGACCTGCTCGGCGGCTTCGTCCAGCTGGTGCGGCGCCATGTGGACCGCTACCAGGGACGGCTCGTGGACACCGCCGGCGATGGCGCGCTGGCTCTGTCCGACAGCCCGGCGCGGGCGATCGGCTGCGCGCAGAGCCTGCGCGACCGCGCCCGCGCCCTCGGCCTGCCGGTCCGTGCCGGGGTGCACACCGGGGAGATGGAACACGGGCCAGCGGGTGAGGTCTGGGGCATCGCCGTGCACACCGGGGCCCGGGTCGCCGCGCTCGCCGGCGCGGGCGAGATCCTCGTCTCCCGCACCGTCCGCGACCTGGTGGCAGGCGCCCCCATCCGGCTGGAAAGCCGCGGGACCCACGAACTCAAGGGCGTGCCCGGCTCCTGGGAGATATTCGCCGCCGCCGGCTGAGGTCACGGGCGGCTGTCCTCGGCCGCCGGGAAGGGCTCACCGTGGAATCCGGCCCACAGTGGGCCCCACCCGGTTTCCGGGTCGGTGATCTGCCCGATGAACCGCTCGACGAACGCGGACTCGGCGTCCAGCAGGGCGAGCCGGTACTCCTCCTCGATCAGGAACAGCGGGGGCACGCCCTGGGCGAGGGTGCCCGCGATGATGGCCTGGATCTCGGCGCGCTGCGCGGCCAGCCGGGTAAGCCGCTGCCGGAGCAGGTTCAGAACCTCGCTGGGCGGCAACGCGCTGATCAGCGAGAGCGCGGCCACGAAGTGCGGGTACTCATGCTGCGGCTCCTCGACCAGCTCGCGCAGCCAGTCGTGCAGCTCGGCCCGGCCCGCATCGGTGATGGCGTAGACGGTCCGCTCCGGGCGCTGCCCCTCGCGGCTGGTCTCCTGCGCGGCCACGAACCCAGCCCGTTCCAGCTGCTGGACCACCATGTACAGCGAGCCGTGGTTGAACTTGATGCTCCGCTCGTCGCCGTGGTTCCGCAGTGTGCGGCCCAGCTCGTAGGGGTGCATCGGCCCCTGCGTCAGGTAAGACAGCACGGCGAGCGCGAGCAGGTTGCTTACCTTGCGTTTCTCCGCCATCTGCTCCTCCGCAGCGCGTGCCGCCCCGGGCGGGACGGCACGCGCTTGCCGATGTGGTGGGTTATCAGGCCGTGCGGGCCGGGTCGTCCACGGTGGGGAAGCCGCCCTCCTTGTGCGCCCGCCGCAGGTCGTCCCAGTATGCGCGGGAGAACATGGCCGACAGCATGGCGATGCCGCCGCGGCGGACCCGGATCTCGCCGCTGCGCAGCTGGCCGGTGACGACGATGCGCCGCCCGCCGGAGGCGTCCGGGCCCTCGGCGTCCTTGACCCGGCTGCGGCCGGTGCGCCGCAGGTCCCAGTCGTCCAGCATCGCGTCGTCGGCGACCAGCAGTTTGAGCATGGCGTGGTCGATGTTGACCTCGACCTCGATGTCGCCGGCCGGGATCTGCGGGGAGCGCAGGTCCAGCACGGCGCTTCCACGGTGCGCGCGCACCTGGAACCGGCGGGCCGTGGTCCAGTTGCCGAGCCGCTTGGTCACCGCGTGGTTCGCGGGGATCCGGACGGTCTCGGTGAGGTCGGTCTGCGTGGGGTTCGTCACGGTGGTTCCTCCTGAAGCGGGGCAGCGGTCACGCTGTCCAGTACCTGTGTTCGGTACTGAGTATTCAGGATTGACTATTCAATGTCAACTACCGAGCCGAATCTGAGCCGGGCTGGCTGTTGGACCGGGGGTCAAGTAGGGCCGCCAGGTTCGGGGCCGGACGGGCTGATGGGCGCGGTGACCGGGCAGAGCATGAAGGCGACGGCGAGCAGCACACCGGTGATGGACAGGCCGCGCAGGACGCCGACGTGGTCGGCGAGGAAGCCGATGGCCGGCGGTCCGGCCAGGAAGGCCAGGTAACCGATCGAGGCGGCGGTGCTCACCCGGCCGGGCGCGTACCGGGGATCGTCGGCGGCGGCGCTGATGCCGGCCGGGAACCCCAGCGACGTCCCGAGCCCCATCAGCAGCGCCGCAGCCAGCGCGGCCGCCAGCACCGCGCCGGCCGCCAGGACCCCGTCGGCCGCCAGCGCCCCGCCCGCCTCGAGCAGGAAGAGGCCGGCCAGGGCGGTGGCGGCGCAGACCCGCAGCACTCGGACCCGGCCGTAGCGGTCGATGAAGGCGGGGCCGAACCAGCGGCCGGTGGTCATGGCGGCCAGGAAGACGGCGAACGTGAGGGTGCCGAGGACGGCCGCCGTGTGGTAGCCGCCGATGACCGCGAGGCTGAGCCAGTCGTTGCTGGTTCCCTCCGTGAAGGCCATGCATAGCACGAACAGGCCGATGAGCAGGGTCCGCGGCTCGGTCCACGCGGCGAGGGGGCTGCGCCTGGCCGCCGTCCCGTCCCGCCGCGTCGCGGCGCGGGCGTGCGGGAGGAAGCGGCGGGCCGCGATGGGCACCACGACCGCGACCGCGAGCGCGGCCGCGAGCAGGTGCACGGTGACCGGCACGCCGAGGGCGACCATGACCGCCCCGATACCGGCCCCGGCCACCGTTCCGACGCTCCACCCGGCGTGGAACCTGGACATGATCGCCCGGCTCAGCCTCTGCTCGACCGCGGCGCCCTGCACGTTCATCGCCACATCCCAGGTGCCGCTGCTGAAGCCGAACAGGAACAGCCCGGCCGCCACCGGCGGGATGCCATACCGGTAGCCGACCCCGACGGTGGCCATGCCGGCTGCCGCGACCAGCGACATCACGACGACCGTGCGGGAATCCCCCAGCCAGGTGATGACCAGCCCGGACAGCGGCGTGGCGATGGTCGAGCCGACCGCCGTGCACAGCAGGATCAGCCCGAGCACGCCGGGGGAGACCCGCAGCCCGTCGCGCACCTGCGGGATGCGGGCGGCCCAGCTGGCGAAGATGAACCCGTTGGCGATGAAGGCGATGTAGACGGCCTGCTTGGCGCTGCGGATCTGTGCTTCATCAGTGCCGCGCGCCTCGGGCCGGCCCCGGCGGTCACGAATCGCGGCTCCCCGGCCTGCCGGACTCGGTGCCTGCCCCCAGGTGCATGCGGCAAGTCTTTCACAGGGCCCCGGGCCCCGATCTCTTCCGCCCGGGCCACCCCACGCTGGACCAGCCGGGCGCGGTCATGCTCTGATTTGACTCGTCGGGCGGGCCGGGAAGGTAGACAGTGGCGATCGATCCGGGAACCACCAGCGGGACTGTTCCGAGCCGGGCGCAGGTGGTGATCGTCGGCGGCGGGGTGACCGGCTGCAGCATCGCCTACCACCTCGCCCACCTCGGCTGGACCGACGTGGTGCTGCTCGAGCAGCACCGGCTGACCGCCGGGACCACCTGGCACGCCGCCGGGCTGATCACCTCGGCCGGCATGACCGACGAGACCGCGCTGTTCTTCAGCCGGTACTCGCGGGACCTGTACGCCGGGCTGGAGGCCGAGACCGGGCACTCCACCGGGTTCCGCGCGGTCGGGCACCTCTCGCTGGCCACCACCCGCGAGCGGCAGGACGCGCTGCGCCGCGAGGCGGCCTGGATGCACGGGTTCGGCGTCGAGGACACCGAGATCTCAGCGGCCGAGGTCGCCGCCATGTGGCCGCTGGCCCGCACCGACGACGTGCTCTCGGCGTTCTACGTCGCCGACGAGGGGCGGGCCGACCCGGTGGGCGTGGCCACCTCGCTGGCCAAGGGCGCCCGGCAGCTCGGCGCGGCCGTCATCGAGGGCGTGGCCGCGACCGGCGTGCAGACCCGCCGGCGGCGGGTCAGCGCCGTGCTGACCGAGGCCGGCCCGATCGAGACCGAGGTCGTGGTGAACGCGGCCGGCATGTGGGCGCGGCAGTTCGGCGCGCTGGCCGGGGTCGCCGTGCCGCTGCAGGCGGCCGAGCACTACTACCTCCTCACCGACACCGTGCCCGGCATGGACGCCGACCTGCCGGTGATCGAGGACCCGGACAACTACGGCTACTACCGGCCCGAGGGCGACGGGATGCTGGTCGGCCTGTTCGAGCCGGTGGCCGCGCCCTGGTCGCTGGACGGGGTGCCGCGGGGCTTCTCGTTCGGCAAACTGCCGCCCGACTGGGAGCGGATGGAGCCGTTCCTCGGCCCGGCCATGAACCGGATACCGTCGCTGGCCGACATCGGGGTGCGGACGTTCTTCTGCGGCCCGGAGTCGTTCACCGCCGACGTCCGGCCGCTGCTCGGGCCCGCGCCCGAGCTGGACGGCTACTTCGTCGCGGCGGGCCTGAACTCGCTGGGCATCCTGTCCGGCGGCGGGGTAGGCAGCATGATCGCGCACTGGATCGTGGACGGGGTGCCGCCGGTTGACGCGACCGCCGTGGCCATCGACCGGACCGCGGCCTACGAGACCTCCCGCCGGTTCCGGGCCGAGCGCACGGTCGAGCAGCTCGGGGTGCTGTTCGGCGACGCGGTCTGGCCGTCCTGGCAGCCGTCGTCCGCGCGCAACGTGCGCCGGTCGGTGCTGCACGACCGCCTGGCCGCGGCGGGCGCCCACTTCGGCGTCTCGGCCGGCTGGGAGTACGCCGAGTGGTTCGCCGACGGCGAGGCGCCGGTGCCCCGCCTGGACTACCGGCGGCCCGCCCCGCACGCGATCGTCGGGCGCGAGCACGCGGCCGTCCGCGAGGCGGTGGGCGTGATCGACATGAGCCTGATGGCCAAGCTGATCGTGCAGGGGCCGGACGCGGCCACCGTGCTCAGCCGGCTGTCGGCCAACGACGTGCTGCTCGCAACGGGCAGGCTCGTCTACACCCAGTGGCTTAACGAAGCGGGCGGGATCATCGCCGACGTCACGGTGACCTGGCTGGAGGACGAGAAGTTCCTGGTCATCGCCAGCGACATCATCCACCGCCGGATCGAGCCCCTGATCCGGCGGGCCACACGGGACGGCGAGGTCGTCACCGTCACCGACGTCACCTCGGGCACCACGCTGCTGACCGTGCAGGGCCCGGCGTCGCGCGAGCTGATCGGCCGGCTGACCGACGCCGACCTGTCCAACGACGCGTTCGGGTACCTGACCGCGCGGCACATCCACGTCGGCTACGCGCCGGTGCTCGCCATCCGGGTCACCTACGTCGGCGAGCTCGGCTGGGAGCTGCACGTGCCCGCCGAGTACGCGGCCGGGGTGTACGACGACCTGGTGACGGCCGGCGGCGGCCTCGGCTTCCTGCCGGTCGGCCTGCAGGCCATGTCGAGCCTGCGGCTGGAGAAGGGCTACCGCGACATGGGGGTGGACATCGACAACACCGACAGCCCCATCGAGGCGGGGCTCGGGTTCGCCGTCGCGTGGGACAAGCCCGGCGGGTTCATCGGCCGCGACGCGCTGCTCAAGTCGCGCGAGCTGGGCCCGCCCCGCCACCGCGTCGTCAGCCTGATCGTCGATGACCCGGCAGCCGACCTGTTCGGCAACGAGCCCGTGTTCGCCGATGGCGCGTGGGCCGGGTACGTCCGCGCCGCCGCCTACGGCTACACCGTCGGCGGACCGGTCGGGCTGGCCCAGGTCGCCTGCGGCGACGGCGTCACCGGCCAGTGGCTGAAGGAGGGCGACTTCCGGGTGCGCACCCCGGAGGGGGAGATCCCCGCCCGGCTCCAGATCGCGCCGCCGTACGACCCGCAACGGCTGCGCATCCTGGACCGCTGACGGGCGGGTGGCGGTCTGCATGAGCCAGGTACCGACCGTGCGGGGCCCGGTCAGCAGCGCCGAACTGGGCCCGACCTACATGCACGAGCACATCTTCACGCTCACCGCCGACGTGCAGCAGAACTACCCGCAGGAGTGGGGGAGCGAGGAGGCGCGCGTCGCCGACGCGGCCGGCAAGCTGCGGGCGCTCGCCGCCCAGGGGATCGCCACCATCGTCGATCCCACCGTGGTCGGGCTCGGCCGGTACATCCCGCGGATCCAGCGGGTCGCGGAGCAGGTGCCCGGGCTGAACATCATCGTCGCCACCGGCGTCTACACCTACGACAGCGTCCCCTTCTTCTTCCGGCACCGCGGCCCGGCCCTGAACGAGGCGCTGGGGACCGAGGTGCCGGACCCGATGGTGGACATGTTCGTCGCCGACATCGCCGAGGGGATCACGGGCACCGGCGTGCGTGCGGGCGTGCTCAAGTGCGCCATCGAGGCGGGCGGTATGACGCCGGGGGCCGAGCGGGTCATGCGGGCCGTCGCCGCCGCCCACCACCGGACCGGCGCGCCGGTCATGGTGCACACCCATCCCGGGTCCAGGACCGGGCTGGAGGTCAAGCGGGTGCTCTGCGACTCCGGGGGAGTGGAACCCCGCCGGGTGCTGCTCGCCCACAGCGGCGACACGACCGACTGCGACCACCTGGCCGAGCTGGCCGACGCCGGCTTCACGCTGGGGCTGGACCGGTTCGGGCTCAACACCGAGACGACGTTCGAGGCCCGGGCGGACACGCTGGTGGAGATGTGCCGCCGCGGGTATGCGGGGAGCATGGTGCTGTCGCAGGACGCGTCGTGCTACATCGACTGGATCGACCCAGCGGTCCTGCCCTTCCTGGCGCAATGGCACTACCTGCACATCGGCGACGAAGTCCTGCCCTACGCGCGCGAGCGCGGCGTCACCGAGGACGAGATCACCACGATGCTGGTTGCGAACCCGCGCCGTTTCTTCGAGACCGCGGCCAGCGGGGGAGGCTGACCGGCCGGTGATGAACGGGAGCGCGACAGGCGGCGGCGAGGGTGCCGGGGTGGTCTTCCCGGCGTCGGTGGACGGGCGGCGGAGCACGTCGGCGCTGGGCCGCGCGGTGGTCGCCGACGCGCTCCGCCCGGTGGACCCGGCCGGGGCGCTCGGCGCCGAGCACGAGACCAACTGGCGCTCGGGGTACCTCGTGCACTTCCGGCGGCTCATCGAGGCGGGCCTGGCCTCGAAGCAGGCCTGGCTGGAGATCGCCCGCGGCGGGCTGGACTCGCTGCACACCCGGATGCGGGTCGCCGGGCCCGGCGGGGACGAGGCCGGCCTGGGCTCCCTGCTGACCGCGCCCGCGCGGCACCGGTTCGTCACCGCCACCGTGCACGGCACCGGCGAGGCGGAGCGCGAGTTCGCGCTGCCCTACCACGGCGACCGGCTGCGGGGGGACGCGCTGGCCCGCAAGCTGGCCGCCTGGGTGACCGCCGGGATCATCGAGCCGACCTGCGCCGACGCGATCCGGGAGGTCGCTGCCCACCCGGAGTGGCTCCGCCTGCCCGGCCAGACGGTGGCGGTGCTCGGCGCGGGCGCCGAGATCGGCCCCCTGCCCGTCCTGCTCGGCTGGGGGGCCCAGGTGGCGGGGGTCGACCTGCCGCGGCCCGCCCTGTGGGACCGCGTGCTGCGGACCGCGCAGGGCAGCGGGGGGACGCTGCTGGTGCCGGTCGCGGCGCCGGCCGGCCCGGATGCGCCCGGCGGGCCGGACGCGGGGACCGCCGGGGGCGCGCCGGGCGCGGGCGGGGAGACCCTGCAGGAGCGCAGCGGACTCGATCTGGCCGGCGACGTCCCGGCCGCCGCGGACTGGCTCGCGGGCCTGGAGGGCCCGCTGGTGCTGGGCAACTACGTCTACGCCGAAGGCGCGGCGAACGTGCGGGTCTCCGTCGCCGTCGACGCGCTCACCGTGCGCCTCCAGGCCGCACGGGACGACCTGGCGCTGGCCTTCCTGGCCACCCCGACCGACGTGTTCGCGGTGAGCGCCGACGCGGTCGCGCAGTCGGTCAGCGCCTACGCGTCCCGCTCCCGCGGCGCGAAGCTGGCCGGCCGGCCGCTGCGGACGCTGTCGGGCGGACGGCTGCTGCGCCGCGCCTACCTGCCGGGCGCCGACCCCGGCATCAACGACAGCCTGGTCGCCCAGCAGGGCCCGAACTACGCGCTGGCCAAACGGCTGCAGCGGTGGCGGGCCTCGCTCGCCCGCGACGGCGGGGCCACGGTCTCGCTGAACGTCGCCCCGCCGACGCGCACCAAGTCGGTGGTGCAGAACCGGGTGCTCGCCGCGGCGTACGCGGGCGCGCACCGGTTCGGCGTGGAGGTCTTCGAGCCCGCCACGACCAGGGTGCTCATGGCCGCGCTGCTCGTGCACGACCTGCACACCGGCGGCGGCCCGGCGCACGCTCATCCGTGGCAGGACGAGGCGTATGCGGCCGCGCCCGGCGGGCTGTGGCGTATCGCGTACGCGCCGAGGAGCGCGCTCGGGCTCGCCGCCCTGCTCGGCTACGGGGCGGCCCGGGCCTGACCGTCCCGGCGGGCGGTCGCCGGTCATGGGTCCTGGCGCGTCCAGCAGTGCACCGAAGGCGCTGCTGCCTGCGGGCTCAGCTTGCGGGGCCGGACTCGCGGCCCGATTCCCGCGGTCCGCGCACGGTGATCAGCACCAGTCCGGCGGCGAGCACCAGGCAAGCGCAGATCGCGCCGCCCGGTCGTGCGGCGGCCGGGTCGGCCAGACCCATGGCGTGGTCGAACCGTGGGCCAGCGCCCCTTCGGTGATCAGCAGGTAGGCCATCGGCCCGGTCCAGCCGAACGCGCCGCCGAGGGTGACCGCAGCCAGCAGGCCGATGCCGGCCATGCCGCCGAGGTTGCGGAGCAGGGCGAGGGTCCCGCCCGGCATCCCGCCCGCCGCGGCCCCGGCGGCCAGCGCGCCGAACGCGACGGCGGTGAGAGCCACGGCCGCGCCGAGCCGCAGCCAGGGCAGCCACCGGCCGGTGGCCCGTTCCGGCTCCCCGAACGGGCCGTAGGTGGTGACCGCGATGACCGCGGCCGCCCCGGTCTCGATCGTCAGCGGGATGAACTGCCGGGCGGCGGCGCCGCCGGCGATGTTCCAGTGCCAGTGCAGCGCGGCCCACAGCAGCGCGCCGAGCCCGGCCAGCAGCGCCAGCGCCATCGGTACCCGGCGGCTGACCAGGTAGAGCCGCGCCAGCCGCCATCCGGCGGCCGCCCGGTCTCGCCGGGTCCCGGCCGCCGGAGGCGGGACGCTTCCCGGGACCGGCCGGTGCAGGCCTGCGGTGGTCATGGCAGTTCCTTCAGGGTGAGCCGGCCGGCCCGCAGCGCGGCCAGATGAGCGGCGAGCCAGGCGTGCCGGGCCGCGGCCGGCAGGGTGGCGAGCCGCCGGGCGGCTGCGTAGACGGGCCCGGTCGCCGGTCCCGGTGGGGGTCCTGGTCCGTTCTTGGTGGTGGCCATCAGCCCGGGCTGCGCGGCGAATGGTATCCCGGCACCTCGCAGCAGGGCTGCCTGCACGGCCTGCTGCACCGGGCTGCCGGAGCCGTTGCCCGCGCCCACGAAGGCCTGGGCGAACCCCAGCCGTATCTGGTCGGCAAACTGTTTCGTGGCCACGGGCCCATCGCAAAAGCCGCACGGTCCCGGCATGTTGAACGAGCCGAGCGACATGCGGAGCACCTGCGGGTGGCCGCCAAGCGTTATCGCCTGCGGTCCGCCTGCACTGCTGGGGTATGCCGCGGCGACCTGGGTGGCACGCACTGGCGTGCCGGGCAGGCCGGCCACCTCGGCGAGCGCCGGCGCCAGCGCGGCGTTCACGTCGGGCAGCCATCGGCGGTAGGCCGGGTTCAGGCACACCGGGACCCGGGCGGCGCGGCCGCAGGCGGGAGTGTACGTAATCGGCGCATCGTTCGCGGCGTCGTGCAGGGCGGGGATGGCCATTCCGTGAGCTGACAGCCGGGCGTTGCTGGCCAGCCCGACGGCGATCCCCGCCGACGCCATGCCGGCGACCGTGACGGCAGCGGCGGCGCGGCGCAGCCACGGGCCGCCGGCCCGGGCGGGCAGGCCGGTCAGGCCCAGCGCCGCGACGGCGATCCCGGCCAGGAACATGATCCGGGCGATCGGCAGGTCCGGGAGCCAGGGGTAGAAGATCCCGGAATCGGTCTGGTCGAAGTTGCCGTTGGAGTTGGTCGGCAGGATCAGCGCCCACCCGCTGGTGTGGCTGAATCCGGTCTGCGACGACAGCGCCATCGCCAGGAACCCGCCGAACGCGGCCACCGGCGCGGCGAACCGGCTCGGCCAGCAGGCGCCGATGGCGAAGCCTACGGCGCTGAACGCGGTAACCGCCGTGGCGCCGACAGCGACCCACCACCATGGCGGCGTGCCCCCGACGCCCTGGTGGGCGTACATCGCGAACATGACGCCCACGAAGACCAGGTAGGCGGCCACCGCCCAGATCGCGGTCGCAGTCCACGTGGCGAGCTGGGTCGCCCAGCGCGGCCGGGCGGTCGCGGTCACTAGGTCAGCCAGGCCGCGGCGGCCGTCCCGCGACCCCATCCAGGCCGCCACGCCCGCCACGAACGGCCCGAAGTCAACGATCGTGTGCCCCTGGCCCATATTCCAGTACGTCCGCAGCACATACAGCTGCGCTGTGCCGGTGCTGGCCCGGTACGAGTCGAACCAGAACAGCGCGGCGATCAGCGGCAGGATCCATGGCATCGCGTTGCGGCGCAGTTCCACGCGCAGCAGCCGTGCGGCGCCCTGCGGGACCGGGCTGGTGGCGCGTGGTGCCCGGCGCCGCACCGGGGCGGCGGTGGCGGCGGTCATCACGCAACCGCCGTGGTGGACCGGGCCGCCGCGAGCGCCGCGCTGTAGCCGCGCTCCAGCGGCGCGTCGCCTGCCGCGCCTGTGCCCTCGCCCCGGGCGATCAGCTCGTCCGGCGTGCCATGGAACACGATCCTCCCGGCGTCCATCAGCGCGACCTCGGTACAGGCGGCGCCCACGTCCTCGACCAGGTGGGTGGAGACGATCACGGTGGCCCGCTGGCCGAGGTCGCGCAGCAGGGCGCGGAACGCCACCCGCTGCTCAGGGTCCAGCCCGGCGGTCGGCTCGTCCAGCAGCAGCAGCTCCGGGCCGTTCACGATCGCCTGCGCGATCCCGGCCCGGCGCAGCATCCCGCCCGACAGGGTGCGCAGCTTGGCACGGGCCTTGTCGCCGAGGCCCACGTGTTCGATCGCGGCCGCCACCGCCCGCGGCACCTGTGTGGGGGGCATGTCCTTGAGCAGCGCGAAGTACTCGACGAACTCCGAGGCCGTAAAGCCCGGGTAGTAGCCGAGGTTCTGCGGCAGGTACCCGAGCCGCCGCCGGATCTCGCGCCGCGGGCCGTAGGAGCCGGGATCGCGGCCGAGCAGCCGCAGCCGGCCCGAGGTCGGCGGCAGCACGGTGGCCATCATCCGCAGCAGCGACGTCTTGCCTGCCCCGTTCGGGCCCAGCAGCCCGAACACCCCCGTGCCGGCCTGCAGGCTTACCCCGGCCACGGCCTGGGTCCGGCCGAACCGCCGGGTCAGGTCGGTCATGTCGACGTTCATGATGTTCCTCTCGGGATCCGGGTCGCGTACATCACGACCGCGCCGCAGCAGGCGGCGAAGGCCAGGTAGGGAAGGATCAGGGCCGAATTGGTGACCGCCGTTGTGAACTGCCCGCTGGAGGCGGCGCCGGACAGCACCGTGATCACCCAGCCGGCCACCCCCGCGGCCACGCCCATGATCGCCGACCGGGTCACCGTGGCGACGGCCAGCGCCAGCGCGCAGACCGCGGTCATCGGGATCAGCCAGCCGAACGTGAGCGCGGCCGCGGTCCCCGATACGGCCGACGCGGCCAGCCCCAGCGCCGCGTTCAGGCCGAACACCGCCAGCGCCCGGACCAGCAGCACCATCCGGTCGCTCACCGCCATGCTCCGCGACAGCTCCCAGGCCGGATCGATGCCCGGCCCGTAGGCATACGCGATACCCGCCGCCGCGACCGCCGGCGCGAGCAGCGCCACGTACGGCGTCCCGGTCGCCAGGGTGGCGCCGGCCCCGGCGAACAGCACCACCACGGTGGCGATGACCCATGCGAGCAGCAGCGACGGCGTGGCCACCAGCGCCCGGGCCAGGCCCGGTGAGCGCAGCAGCCGCCCGGCCAGGCGCTCCACCCGGCCCGGGTCGCGGCGCCACACCTGCGCGGCCACCCCGGTCCACACCCGGCCCAGGTCAACGTCGGCCGGGACCGTGTCCCACGGCGCCGCTGCGCCGGGCGGCCGGGCCGCATCCATGTCGCTCATCGCGACCCTCCCTCCGCCGGCGCGCCTCCGCGCAGCGCCGCCCGCAGCAGCCGCCGGGCCCGGTGGGCACGGCTTTTCACCGTGCCCGGCGGGACCCCCAGCAGCGCCGCCACCTCCGCCACCGGGCGGTCCTCCACATACAGGAGCCGCCACACCTCGCGTTCGGGGTCCCCTGGCGGCCCGAGCGCGGCGACCGCGGCCGCCAGGTCCACCCGGGCCAGCGCCACCTCCGCCGGGTCGGCCGCCTGCCGTGCGCCCGCCGTGACCTCCTCGGGCAGCGCGGCCGCGGCCGGGCCACGGCGGCGCAGGAGCAGCGCGGCCTGCCTGCGGGCGATGCCCCACAGCCATCCCCCCGCCGCGCCGCCGGGCCGGTAGCCACGCGCGCCACGCCATACCGCGAGGAACGTCTCCTGCAGGACGTCCTCCACCTCGGCGGCGGGCAGCATCGCCCGCAGCCGGGCCGCCAGCCACGGCGCGTGCCGGGAGAACAGCTCCCGCAGCGCCGTGTCGTCGCCGGCCGCTACCCGGGCGACCAGCCCGTCGTCGTCCATCGCCCTTCTATTGCACTCCAGCGGCGGCCGGTTCGCGCCAGCCGTTATGTATCCCGTGACGCGGCAAGGGCCGGCCGGGTGAAGCGGTGACGGCGCCGGGCTACTGCCGGAGGAGGCTGGCGGCGGCCAGTAACCGGGCGAGCGGGCCGGGAGCCGCGCCGGTGGCGGAGGCAAGCTCCTCCGCCGTCCGTGCCGTCTCGCCCAGCTGATCGGGCACGCCCAGCAGGGCCATGACCCGGGCCACCTGCGGGGCGATGTACCCGTCGAGCAACCGCGCCAGCTGGCGGCCCTCATCGTCCACGGCCACCACGGCGTAATGAGACGTTTCCTCTGCCATGAGGCGCCCCTTTCCGGCCGGGTTGGCGAATCGGTCCATCCTGGCACGGCGGGCCCGGCAACGTCGATCGGGCGTTGACATGCACCGGCCACAGATGAACGCGGGCTGTATAGCGGGCATCTGGCGGGGATTTCGACCTCCAAATCCACCGCCGCTGACGCATTGGCTTCTCCGGGCTGGCATTATGGGATGTGATGAGTAACGCAAGTTCCCGCCGCTTTCCCGTGACCGTTACGCATCTCCCGGTCATGCGCTGCCAGATCTGTCACCGCACCGTCGCGTACCGGCCCGGCAAAGCGAGCGAAGTCCTAACCGAGCACTACCGGCGGGCCCACCCCAAGGCACTCGAACGGCCTTCCCGGTAGGGAAGCCGGCCCCGGGGTTCCCCGGTTCCCGGCCGTCTGCGGCGGCACGGGCGATAGCGCCATGCCTTGCGCTGGGCCGATATCTGCGAATCAGTTTTCGCGCTTCAGCTTTCGCCAGCCGCCGGCCCGGTTGTTGGCAATGATTTGCCTGAACATGGCGGAGAGGGCGGGCGCATTGATGGTTTCGCCCTGGCGGATGGCCACGGTGCGGGCGGTCTTGTTGTCATGGCCGCCGGTGATGATCCCTTCGGGATCGGGAACGATGCCGCCGTCATAGAGAAAAACGTTGACGTGGTCCTTGGCAGCCAGCAGCGCGCAGATGTTGCCCTGCAGCACGAAGTACGGCTGGCGGGTGCGCTTGATGGTTTCGGCGACCCCGGCACCGGCGCCGTGGACCAGGTCGCGTACCTCGCGGCAGATGGCCTGCTGCCAGGCGGGCAGGGCATCGATATAGGCGTCCACTTGCGGGTCAGCGGTGTATGTCATGGTCATCCCCCACCCTAGCTGAGGCGGGGCGGACGACGTAGCGTGGCGCCGTGACCGCCGATGATCTTCCCCTGCCCACGTTGCTGTCGCGGCTGCTGATCGCGTTCACCATCGAGTTCGACAACGAGGCCGAGCGCCGGCTGGAGCACCGCACGACGCGGGGCGCGGCGGGCGACGGCGGCCGCGGCCCCTGGCTGGTGTCGCAGGCGATGTGGGCCAATTTCATGCAGTTCGTCGGCGGGGATGGGGTACCGCTGCACGAGGTTGACGACCTCGCCGGCATCACCAACCTGGCCGGCCTGCAGCGGTGGGGCTACATCAGGGTCGGGCCGGACCCCGCGGACGGGCGAGCAGGCGCCGCCGCGCCGCGACTGGATCGTCAGGCCCACCCGCGCCGGCCGCCGGGCGCAGGAGATGTGGGAACCGCTGGCGGGCATCATCGAGGACCGCTGGCGCGCCCGGTTCGGCGGCCCGGCGATCACCGCCATGCGGGACGCGCTGCAGGCACCAGCCAGCCATCTCGGCGCGGGGCTGCCGCGCTACCTGCCGGTCGTGAAGCACGAGATGTTCGCCGACGTCGCGCGCCTCCGGTCGCGGCCGCCCGCCGGCGGAGGCTCACCGGCCGACCTGTCGGTGCTCCTGTCCCAGGTGCTGCTCGCGTTCACCCGCGGGTGGCCCGACGGCAGCTGAGCGGCCGATGCCGTTGATCCCGCCGGGCTGGGCTGCGCCGTGCCGCCGGGGCAAGATGGAGCCGTGATCGGACGCCTTCACCACGTGATCGTCAACTGTCCGACCCGGCTGCGCTTGCGGGGTTCTATGCCGAGCTCCTCGGCCTGCCAATCACCTGGCAAGAGGACGACTTTGCCGTCGTCGCCCGGAATGACAAATCCTCGGGCATCGGGTTCCAGCTGGCGCCCGATTTCCAGCCGCCGCAGTGGCCCGACCCAAGCCGGCCGCAGCAGATCCATTTCGACGTCATGGTCAACGACGTCAACGCCGCCGAGCCGCGCGTGCTGGCGCTGGGTGCCCGGCGTCTGACGGGCGGGGACGGCGGCTCACGGGTATATGCGGATCCGGCCGGGCATCCTTTCTGCCTCATACCCCGTCCGGGCTGGGCGGCGCCCATCGGCGGTGCGCCGGGCAGGGAGTCAACATGACCGACCGGCCAGCGATCCTCATCACCGGCGCCACCGACGGCCTGGGCCGGGCCCTGGCCCAGGCGCTCGCCGCCGACGGGGCAACCCTGATCCTGCACGGCCGGGACCAGGGAAGACTCGACCGCATCGCCGATGACATCGTCAGTCCCGGCGGGGCGGACCGGCCCCCGCACCGTCCTGGCCGACCTGGCCGACCTGGCCCAGGTGCGCAGGCTCGCCGCCGACGTGCGGCAGGCAACCGACCGGCTCGACGTGCTCGTGAGCAACGCGGGCATCGGCGGCGGCCAGCCCGACGGGAACGATCGCCGCACCAGCGCCGACGGGTACGAGCTGCGGTTCGCCGTGAACTACCTCGCCGGGTTCCTGCTCACCCTGGAGCTGCTCCCGCTGCTGCGGGCGTCGGCGCCGGCCCGCATCGTCAACGTCGCCTCCGTCGGCCAGTTCCCGCTCGATTTCAGCGACCTGATGCTCGAACGCGGCTACAGCGGGATCCGTGCCTACGGCCAGAGCAAGCTCGCCCAGATCATGTCCGGGTTCGAGCTGGCCGGCCGCGTGCCCGCCGGCGAAGTCACCGTCAACAGCCTGCACCCGTCAACCTACATGCCCACCAAGATCGTCATGGATGAGATCGGGCACAGCATCGACAGCCTTGACGACGGTGTCGCGGCGACCCGGAGGCTGGTCAGCGACCCCGCCCTCACCCAGGTCACCGGCCGGTTCTACGATCGGGCCCGCGAGGCACGGGCAAACGCCCAGGCGTACGACGAACGCGCCCGCGCCGAGCTCTGGAACCGCAGCCTGCAGCTCACCGGGCAGACCGAACCGGCCTGACGTTCCCCGGCGGTAGGCCCGCCAAGGTATCTGGAGGGCCGGGGCCGCTCACGCACCAGGACGGCTGGCCGCGGGTCAGCCGGGTTCAGCCGCCGCTCTTGCGGCGGAACGAGCGCCGCTGGCGCGCCGGGCCGTGCGCACCGTGGATCTTCCCGGTGTCCTTGCCCCCGCGGCCGCGGCCGGTGCCCGCCTCCTTGGCACGCTTGCGTTCCAGCGCCTCGCGGAACTTGCGCCTCGCCTCGTCCTCGGCATCCGCCCCGTCGCCGGGGCTCATCTTGTCCCCGGGGCCAGCCCCGCTCGTGGGAGCCGCCTCGCTCTCAGGACCTTCCGGCCCCGACGCCGTGTCAGCCATGCCGGCCTCCTACCGCCTGCGGATAGTCCCAAGCCTCGCACATCCGGCCGCGCCGGACCGCAGGCCATTCCGGTGTCCCGCGGCCGCCGGGTCCGGGATCAGAACGGGATGAAGGGCAAGCGCGCGCCGGCCGCCTCCGCGCTGACCGTGGCATCCGGCGGTGCCTCCCGCCGGATCTGCTCGGCGAGTTCGCGGGCGTCAACCTCGTTGTTGGCGCCGACAACCAGGAACTTCCAGCGCTGGATGACCGTCCGGCCCTCGCTGCGCAGCTTGTCCGCCAGCGCGACCGCCTCATGGCGTGACGGGAACTCGACCCTGGCCTCCCACTGCGCGGCCCCGGCAGCCAGGGATTCGGCGGTTTCGGCGTCCTCCAGCCGCTGGTGCTCGGCCTGGCGCTCGGCCTCGGTCCGCGGCAGCGCGACGTCCGGGTCCTCCCACTCCTCCTCGATGGGGTGCCAGCGGTGCAGGGCGAACTCGGCCTGGATGCCCTGGCTGGCCAGGACGTCGCGGGCGACCCGCTCGGCGTCCCTGGCCGCGTTCTCGGTGCCCGCATACAGGAAGACCTGTGAGTCACCCGCGCCGATGGCGACGCTGCGGCCAAGCTGGCGGCGGACGTCTTCTTCCACCTCATGCGCGGAAAAGGACTGCCGCGCCCGCTCGAGGTGGGCCGGGTCGGTCAGTGAGATCGTCACACGCCAGTCGTTGCTGTCTGCCACGCCGTGACTCTAGTGCACCTGCCTGTAATTCCATAAGGCTCCTCGCCAGATGGCGAGCGACTCCCGGGCCAGCTTAGATTAGGTACGCACGAGTTGATTCTTTTTAGACAATTATCTGGTGACAGCAAGGCAGCGAGAGCTATCCGCGGGGTAGCGCCGCCCCTGCTACTCTGCGCAGACTGCTGAACGGAGCTCGGACGAGAAAGCGCTGCTGCCGTGACGCGATGCGGCGACGATTGCTGACGTTGTGGAGCCTGGGCACATGGGCGCGGTGCTGGTTGTTCATGAAACGGGAGACGTCAGAAGGGCAGGGCAGTGCGCGTGCAGCGCCAGTATTCCGGCACCGCGGGGCGGGTAGAACTGCAGTTGCGGTGTTCTTGTCTACGCTGCGCCGGCGGGCACGCGCTGATTGACGGAACTGTACTGCCAGTCCTGGACGCTGATCCGCGTGCGCCGCGCGGCCCGCGGCGTCGCACAAGCGAAGTTGGCCGCGCTGACGCGGCGCTGGATACGGGCACCGCGCTGTCACGGCGATGAGTGTACGGCGCGGACGGCTGCGCGCTGATGGAGGCCGCAGACGGCTAGTGCTGGCGGTGGCAGCACCGGTGACAGCGCGGCCTGCAGTCGGAAGACGCCGCCGGCCGCGGCTGGCAGCGCTACCGGGTGCGGGCGCCAAGGGACACGCCACGACGGCGGGAGAGGCAGCGTCACGCTGGCTGCTGACGCGCACCGCACACAGAGCTGGCGACCGCTGCACAGCCGCGCCAGACGCTGCCGCCTGCAGATCGCGGGGACGCGCGACAAGGAGACCAGGCCGGCAGGCAACTGGGCTCGACGAGCCCAGTCCGCCGGTGGGACCCTGGTACCGCTGGACCACCTGGCCATGCTCGCCTGGCCTCCTCACCATCACCGCCGCCGTCGAGCCACCACCGCCCCAGCCGATCAGATCCCTCACCGCACGAATCGCCGCCTGTTCAGCCGCTGATCTCGAGCCAGCGCGAGACGCCGGCCCGGCTGCGTGGTCGACTGCGGCGGCGGGAGAGGACCTAGAGGGGGCTGGCGGGGGCGGGCCGGTGCCGGCCAGGGGACCCGCGGGCGCCGCGGTGATGGGCGCGGCGGCGTGGGTCACGTCGCGAGGGGGCGACACCGGGCAGGTGCGCCCCGGCGCGGCGGTGCGTGACGCCAGCCGGGGTGACCGGCGTGATCCCGCCGCCGAGTCTGGCGGCGATGCTGGCCGCCGCGGACAGGTCGCGGTGGCCGGTGAACTGGCAGGCCGGGCAGGCCAGCACCCGCCCTGCGGGCTTGGGAATCCGGGACCGGCAGGCCGGGCAGGTGGAGGAGGTGCCGCGCTCGTCCACCAGAGCCAGGCCGATCCCGGCCACCTCGGCCTTGTCGGCCAGGACGGTGATCAGGTGGCCGATCCGCCAGTCACGGGTGCGCTGGTTATGCCGCCGCCCCGCGTCCAGGTTCAGCACGCCGCGGGGATCGCCGACGGCCAGGGTGCCGGCCCGCCGCGCCACCGCCCAGCCGATCACCGCCGTGGCGGCTTCGTGCTGGGCCTGGCGGACCCGCCGCCGGTGCCGCGCCTCCACCAAGCGCTGGCGGCGCCGGTAGTGCCGCCACCGCCGCGAGCCCTTCTGCCCGGGCTTGGGCGCGCGGCGAGCGGCCGCCCGGGCACGGGCTTTGCGGTCGGCTAGGTGCATCCGGTGCTCGGCGCGGATCGCCCGCCCCGACACCAGCAGCCCTTGGCCATCCGGCCCGGCCACCGCATACGGGTGGATGATCCCCAGATCTACCCCTGCCACCCGGGCGGGGTCCGGTTCCTGCCCGGCTGGGTAGCAGGCGACCGGCACCTCGGCGGTCACATCGACCCACAGCCGCCCGGCGTCATATAGCAGGGTGACAGACCGGACCAGCTCGGGCGGGTAGGGCAGATCCCGGTCCAGCCGTACCCACAGCGGCGGGCGGCCGTGGGCCACTGGGATCCGCAGCCGCCGCCCAGTGAGCGTGAACCTGTCGTGGTACCAGCGCACCGGCATCAGTGCCCGCCGCCGCCGCGGGAACCGCGCCGACCTACCACCCTCCCGGCGGCGCTGGGCGGCGGCAAACCAGGCGTCGGAATAGCGGCGCAGCACCGACCGGGCGCCGGTGGTGTCCAGCTCCCCGAAGGCAGCCGGGCCCGGACGCGGCCAGCTCCCGGCACAGCTCCTGATAGGAGACCAGCGGGCGGTCCTGCCGGGCCCGCCGCCACGCGTTCAGCTCCAGCACACACGCCCACACATCACCCCCAGAGACCAGCAACCCCAGCAGCCGTCGCCGCTGCCCCCGGGTAACACGCAGCCCCGCCCGGGCAGTGGGGTGCACCACCTTCGGCGATCGTGGGCTGCGGCGCCGTGGCATGCATCCAGCGCACCAGCCGACACCGACAAAACCACCCCAGAACACGCTGACATAGCACGCACTAACGATCTTTGGTCGCGAGGTTGTGGACGTTTGGGTCAAGTTTTCAGGCGGCGCGGGGCAGGCGGGCCCGGGTGGCGTAGTCGTTGACGTGGCGGGTGATGGCGGCGAGCGCGGTGCGAAGTTCGGGTGGTGCCTGGGGCTGGTTGGCGGCGGTGAGGGGGACCAGGAGGCGGTTGTAGATCTTGGTGTAGAAGACGGCGATGCGGATGCCGTCGCTCGGTCAGGGTGTAGCGGTTGGTGTGCGGGAGCCTGCGGATCAGCCCGTTGAGGCGGAGCCGGCGCAGGTCGTAGGTCATCTGCCCGGGGCTGTAGGCGCTGCCGAGCAGCCCGGCGATCAAGACACGGAGGTTCTTGTTGGTGAAGCCGGTCGCGGCGAGCAGCGTCTGGCACAAGGCACCGGCCAGGGCCATGACCCGAGGATCGCCGAAGCGTAGCGCCGGGGTCCTCCGCCCCTCCGCGTCCACGGAGGGGTGCGCGATCCGCTCAAAGGCTGGGCTCGCAAGGACGGTGCCCTGGCCGGCACGTTCGGCATCCAGTATGCGCCGGTTGGCGGCGCGGGCTTTGGCCTGGAGCTCGTCCAGGTTGGGCAGGCGGGCGTTGCAGCCCAGGTCGCGGGGGGAGTTGACGACGGTCTCGATCCGCATCGCCCGGCCGTCCTTGAGGTACTGCTTGATCCGGGAGTGCTTGTAGAACACGTTGACCAGGACGCCGCCGTTGTCGCGGCGGTCGATCGCGGTCCGGAACACGCCCCGGGTGTCGCGGCGGACCTTGCGGGCGAAGATGATCTCGACGTTGTGCGGGCGGCCGATGTCGAGGTTGTCGGCGACCAGCGCCTCGAAGAAGCCACGAACATGGCGCGGGGCATCGAAGACAAGGGTGCGGGAGATCTCCACCTGCCGCATCGAGATCTCCCGCCAGTAGCCGGCGTCATGGTCTCGGGTGGTGAACGGCAAGGGCAGCTGGTGCAGCCACCGCTGGGCGAACACCTCGATGGTGCCCGGGCCCAGCCGGTCACAGATCACCTGCAGGGCAGCCGGGTCGTCGCAGGCGGCGAACCCGTTGGACAGCGCGGTGAACCCGAGCCCAGCCTTGTCGGCCTGGCGCTTGACCCACTCGTGCCCGTTGAGCCAGATCTTGGCTGGATACGGGAAGTAGGCGCAGACCTTGATGAACGCCGCGCCGAAGCCGGCGTCCCACAGGTAGAAGTAGTAGCAGGTCACCCGCCGGTCTGATTTGACGAACGACCACCGCGGCGTCCCGGTGGAGGTCTTGCCCTCATAAGCGGTCCACACCCGCTGGAACTCCTGGGCCACGCCGATCGCCGCCACCCCGGACCGGCCGGTGGATGCCTGCCGGGCCAGATACGGCGCCATCACCTCCAGCTTGGCCTCGCCCTTGCCGAACCTGACCCACGGGATGCCGTTGGCGTCGGCGAAGGATGCCACCGACTTGCGGAACCGCTCGCCGAGCTGCCGGAACAGCACCGGCGAGGGGAAGGGGAAGCCCAGGTGCCCGGAGAGGAATGCCACCACCTGCGCGCTGGTCTGCAGGATCGGCACGTAGGCGTTGAGATAGATCCGGTCCAGGCACTCAATGTCTAGCGTCACGTGCCCGTCGAGCACGTCGTTCACCGTGATGACCCGCTGCGCCATGCCACCAGCGTGCGCTCATCGCGGCGCAGCCGCGATCCCCTGAGGCCAGGCTCGGACCGATGCCCAGCCACCCGCCACCTGCACCGATCACCCCAGGCCAGCCACACGCTCGGCGGTCCGAGGCTGGCCTCAGTAGTACACCGGCATACTCCCAGCCACGACCACCAGCACACCGGCGATGGGTCCAGCCGGGCGCGGTCATCGCCCGCGATGGCGGGTAGGTGGCCCTTATGGCCGATGTGGAAAACGGACCAGGCGAGGCTCAGCAGGCGGCCGGGGACGCCATCCCAGAGCGGGCGCCGGACCTGGCTTCCGGGGACGCCATCCCGGAACAGGTAGGCGACCTGGCGGCCGAGGACGCCATCGTGGAACGGGCCGCCGAGTTGGCCACCGAGGTCACCGAGGCAGACAAGGCGGCCGACCGGCGCCGGCTGACGGCCTCGCTGGCCGCGGCCGCGCGTTCGGGCGCGCGGGTAACCGGCCGCGGGGTACGCGCGGCCCGGCGCGGCATGGGTTCGGCCCGCCGTGGGATGGGCTCGGCCCGCCAGCGCATGGGCTCAGCCCGGCGGGGCATGGGCTCGGGCGGGGGACGCCTGACCAGGCAGGTCGTCGCCATGGCCCAGCGGCTGCGGATACGGGACCAGGCGGCGCTGCGCGCGCAGTTCCCGGGGAAGTCCTCCGAGGAGATCGCCGACGCGCTGATCGAGGGGGCGGCGCTGGCGTCGGCGACGGTCGGCGGGGCGGTGGGGGCGTGGGCGGCGCTGCCGGCCCTGCCCGCCTATCCGGTGGAGGTGGCGACCGAGACGCTGGCCCTGATCGGAATCGAGATCAAGCTGGTGGCGGAGCTGCATGAGGCGTACGGCACGCCCGCCACCGGCACTCCCGTGGAGCGGATGACCGCCTACGTCGCGGCGTGGGCGCACCGCCGTGGCGTCTTCATGGTTCCGACCGGGCTGGTCCTGGCCGCCGGATCCCCGCTGGCGCGGCGGCTGCGCTGGCGGCTCGCCAGCCGCATGAGCAGGAGCGCCTTCTCGCTGGGCCCGCTGCTCACCGGCGCTTTCGCGGGTGCCATGCTCAATCGCCAGGAGACGCGCCGGCTTGGCCATAGTGTCCGCACCGACCTGCGCCGACAGGTACAACAGGGGGGCGGCACCGGATGAGCGAGCTGGCCCGAGGCAGCAGCTCCACCGCGGAAAGGGAGTAGCCATGATCGAGCCGTATCAGGCGGTAGGCCTGGTCCCCACCATGCGCGGCATCCGTCACCGCGGTGAGATCGAGGTGAACCTGGAGCACATCTCGCACCTGATCAAGGCCGCGTCGTGGCTGTCCAGCATGGACCTGCCGGTGCGGCTGATAGCCATTCCCGAAGGCGCCCTGCAGGGCTTCAACGACGAGGTCCTCGACCTCGACCACGAGGGGTTCGCGCGGGAGTGCGCGATCGACATCCCGGGCCCGGAGACTGATTACCTCGGCGGGCTCGCGCGGCAGTGGGACGCTTTCGTGATGGCACAGGCGAAAGCCCGCCACCCCGAGTTCCCTGGCCGTTTCTTCAACATTGGCTTCATCCTCAGCCCGGAGGGCGAACTCATCCTCCGGCACCACAAGGTGGTGCCGCTGCTCCCGGTCGAGCACTCGGTGACCCCGCACAACGTCTGGGACAAGTGGATCGAGCTGTACGGCCGCAACCTGGACGCGTTCTACCCGGTCGCCGAAACCGAAATTGGCCGGCTGGGATTCCTCATGGCCAACGAGGGCTCCTACCCCGAGAACGCGCGCGGCCTGGCAATGAACGGCGCGGAGGTCGTCTACCGCGGGCCCTACCCGCACCCGAACGCCGCCAACGGCCTGTTCGAGATCCAGAACCGCGCACGGGCACTCGACAACAACTTCTACCTGATCGCCTGCAACGTCGGCACCTACTACCTGCACACCGACTCCGATGTGGCGATCGACACCTTCGGCGGCGGGTCGGCCGTGATCGACTACCGTGGGCAGATCGTCGGGCGGCACGATTACAGCGGCGGGTCCTCCTGGGTCGCCGGGACCGTCGACGTCGAGGCGCTGCGCCGGTTCCGCGCGAACGCGCAGTGGGACAACTGGATGAAGGACCTCACCACCGAGCAGTACCAGCTCATCTACGAGGAGCCGATCTACCCCAAGAACCTCTATCTCGACCGCGCCCCGTACACCCATGACGGGTACCGCCGTGAGGTCACCGACAAGCAGATTGAGCTCCTGCACGAGCGGGATATCTGGGTGCGGCCGGACAAATGATGTGACTACGGTCCATCGTGACCGCCTACCGGCCCCGGGCCGGCCGCCACTGCCCGCACGGGATACTCGGCGCTATGCCTCACAGCGATCCCGTGGACGGTTTCCGCCTCGCCTACGACCGGGAGGGCAGCGGCCCCGCCGTGCTGCTGCTGCACGGCTGGCCCGGTGACCGGACCGATTACCGGGCCGTGGTGCCGCGGGTCACGGCGGCGGTGGAGGTCATCGTGCCGGATTTGCGGGGGTTCGGCGAATCGGACCGGCACCCGGCCGCGCCACGCGACCAGTACACCGCGGCCGCGCAGGCGCGCAGCATCATCGCGCTGATCGAGGAGCTCGGGCTCAGCCTGCCGGTGCTCGCCGGCTATGACATCGGCAGCCGGATCGCCCAGGCCGTGGCCCGCGAGCGACCCGATCTGGCCGGGGCACTGGTGGTGTCGCCGCCGCTGCCGGGGATCGGCGACCGGATCCTCAGCCCGCGGGCGCAGCAGGAGTTCTGGTACCAGCCGTTCCACCAGCTCAGCCTGTCCACCGAGCTCATCGACGGCCGGCCGGACCTGGTCCGTGCCTACCTGCGTCATTTCTGGTCGCATTGGTCCGGGCCGGACTTTGAGCCGGGCCACGAGCACCTTGAGCACCTGGTCTCGATGTACGGGCGCCCTGGCGCCTTCGCCGCGTCGGTGGCCTGGTACCGGTCGGGGGCGGGCTCGGTCGCCACCTCCGTGGCCGAGCAGGTGCCCGGCCCGGCGGACCGGATCGCCGTGCCGGCCACCGTGCTCTGGCCAGAGCACGACCCGCTGTTTCCCCGCCAGTGGTCCGACCGGCTCGGCGAGTTCTTCACCGACGTCAGGCTGATCCACCTCGACGGCGCGGGGCACTTCACCCCGCTGGAGCGCCCGGAGGACTTCGCCGCGGCGGTGACCGCGGCGGCCGTCCCCTCCCGCGACCCGTGACCGTGCGGGCGCCCGCGCCTCTGGGCCTGAGCCTGGTCAGGGCGGGCTGGCCGCCGGACGCCCCGGTCAGGGAGCGGGCTGGCCGCCGGGCGGCCCGGCTCCGGAATCCGCGTCGGCCTGGGAATCCGCGCCTGGCCCGGGAATCCCCGTTGGGCGGCGAATCCGGGCCGGCCCGGGACTCCCCGTTGGCCCGCGAATGGGCACTGGCCGGGGGATCGCTGCCGCGCCCGGAACCGGCGCCGGAACCGTTCCCCCCGGTGACTTGGGCGGCCGCCAGCCAGCCGTTGGCCCAGGGCCGGGTGCGGACCAGCCAGTAGCAGCCGCCGCCCAGCGCCACGGCGCACAGCGTCCAGCCCAGCGCGGTGGTCCCGACGCCGATGTACTTCAGCCCGGAAGCGAAGATCACAAAGGTGATGATCGGCCTGATGTATCGGTCCGGCGCCCGCGAGGACAGGAACGAGCCGATCAGCACGGCCGGCACGCTGCCGAGCACGATCGACGCGGTCACGCCGAACTCGACATGGCCGAAGACCAGCGCCCCCAGGGCCGCCGCCGCGGTGAGCGGCACCGCCTGGGTCAGGTCGGTCCCGACCAGCTGCCCGGCGCTGAGCAGCGGGTACAGGAACAGCATCAGCACGATCATCAGCGAGCCGGAACCCACCGAGGTCAGGCCCACGATCAGCCCGCCGATCATGCCGATGGCGATGGTCGGCAGCGGGCGGACCTGCACGTGCTGGATGGTGCCGATCCGCCGCCGGCCGGACCTGCGGTCCAGGACATAGCGGAGCACCATGGCCGCGGCGCCGACCAGAAGCGCCGTGCCGAGCAGGATCTCCACCTTCTGCTCCGCGGCCGCGGTATTGCCGAGCTCGCGCAGCAGGAAGGAGCCGAAGAACGCCATCGGCACCGAGCCGGCCACCATCCAGCCGACCAGGCGCAGGTTCACCGTCCCCTTGAACAGGTGCACGGCCGCGCCGACGGGCCGCATCAGGACGGCTGCCACCAGGTCGCTGGAGATCGCGGAGGACGGCTTGATGCCGAACAGCAAGATCAGCATCGGGGTCATCAGGGCGCCCCCGCCGGCGCCGGTGAGCCCGACAAGCAGCCCCACGACAGCACTGCCGAGGACGATGTAGGGGTTGAGGTGCATCGCCGGCCTTCTCCCTTGCCGCTAGTGACTGCCGCCGCGCCCAGTCTTCCCTAGTTTTCACGTTTGAAAAGAGGTGTTAGGCCCAGACTTCGCCCGGGTCGGGTCAACGAACGTGGTCCCGTTGTTCTCCTCTGACGCCTTCACGTTCATGCTCAAGTTGTGCAGCTCGCTGTCGCTGGCTTCGTCACCGGGGTCACCGCCCTGGTCACCGGCGCCATCACCATCTAGGAGAGGTCCCATGACTGACACCACCTCCTCACCCGCCGCCCGGTATGGCGTGCACTCCGAAGTCGGTCAGCTGCGCAAGGTGCTGGTCTGCGCCCCGGGACTGGCTCACCAGCGGCTGACCCCGACGAACTGCGACGACCTGCTGTTCGATGACGTGATATGGGTGCAAAACGCCCGCCGTGACCACTTCGACTTCATGACCAAGATGCGCGAACGCGGCGTCGAGGTCGTCGAGCTGCACAACCTGCTCACCGAGACCCTCGACGTCCCCGGGGCTAGGGCGTGGCTGCTCGACCGCAAGATCACCGCCAACCAGGTAGGGCCCGGGCTGGTTGCCGACACCCGCGCCTTCCTGGACAGCCTCGAACCGCGGCAGCTGGCGGAGTACCTGATCGGCGGGCTGTCCACGTCCGACCTGCCCGACGACTTCCGGCCCGCCTACCTCGCGCTGGCCCGCGAGCACACCGGCGTCCGCGAGTACCTCATGCCGCCGCTGCCCAACACCCTGTTCACCCGCGACACCACCTGCTGGATCTACGGCGGCGTGACGCTCAACCCGCTGTACTGGCCCGCCCGCCACGACGAGACCCTGCTGATGAAGGCCATCTACACCTTCCACCCCGGCTTCACCGGCGCCCGCATCTGGTGGGGCGACCCGGAGCAGGACTGGGGCCTGGCCACCCTCGAAGGCGGCGACGTGATGCCGGCCGGTAATGGCGTGGTGCTGATCGGCATGAGCGAGCGCAGCTCCCGCCAGGCGATCACCCAGGTCGCGGCCGCCCTGTTCGAGCACGGTGCGGCCGAACGGGTCATCGTGGCCGGGATGCCCAAGCTGCGGGCCGCCATGCACCTGGACACCGTGTTCACCTTCGCCGACCGCGATTGCGTCACTACCTATCCCGACATCGTCAACGGCATCCACACCTTCACGCTCAGGCCAGCAGACACGACCACGATTGAGGTCACCGCCGAGAAAGACCCGTTCATCGTCGTGGTGGCCGCCGCCCTGAACCTGCCACACTTGCGGGTCGTCAGCCTCGACGGCGAGGCCTACGCCGACGAACGGCAGCAGTGGGACAGCGGCAACAATCTCGTCGCGGTCTCACCCGGGGTGGTGTTCGCCTACGACCGCAACACCCGCACCAACACCCTGCTGCGCAAGGCCGGCATCGAGGTCATCACCATCGTCGGCGCCGAACTCGGCCGCGGCCGCGGCGGCGGCCACTGCATGACCTGCCCCCTCATCCGCGACCCGGTGGACTTCTAGTTAACCCCGAGGCACCACGGTGAAACCCGCTGGCAGTCCCGGCCCGCGGCCGGGTTACTTGACCATCGGGAAGCAGATGATCGTCGGGACCCGGAACAGCTGGCCCTGGTTCGACTTGACGGCCCCCAGGATCAGGTACACCAGGTGCGCGATGCCGAGGGCGACGAACGCCAGCAGCATAAGCAGGATGCCGAATCCGTGGGTGATGACCGCGAGGAGGATGCCGACGATGAAGATCCCTATCGACTCGATGATGGCGGTAATCCCCATGTTGAGCGCCTGCGCCGCGTGGAACCTGACGTAGCGCGATTCATTCATCTTCACCAGGTAGATCACCAGCGGCGCGATGATGCTCGCCACAAAGGCCAGGACGTACGACAGCAGCGCCCAGGTGTGATCATCGGACGGCCCCTTGGGGCCGTAGCCCTGCGGGTTGTAGCCTTGCGGGTCGCCCTGCTGGCCATAGCTCTGCTGGCCGTAGCCTGGCTGGCTCCCCTGGCCGTAGCCCTGCGGGTTGTCCTGGCCGTAGCCCTGCGGGCTGTCTTGGGGGTATCCGGGATAGTTCATGGGGGCACGTCGCCTTTCCTCGGCCGCGGCGGTCCATCCGCGGAACCACCGGACAGAATGGCGTAGCCCGCTGGCAAGCGCAAGCGCGCGAGCCGCCGGTATCGGCCGGGACCGGCTGGGTCACGTCCGGCGGATGGTGGCCAGCCACGCCTGCGCGGTAGGCGTGCCCAGCCCGGGGTTGACCTCGAAGGCATCCGCCACGATGGAGGTGACGGCCCAGCCGTCGCTGAAGGCGGCGCGCAGCTCCTCCTGGCGGACCCGGCGGGGCCCGATGGCGCCGGGCTGGCGCTCGCTGAAGCACATCAGGTAGCAGGTGCCGCCGGACTCCAGCACCGAGGCCAGGCTGGTGACGTACCGGGCGCGGTCGGCGTCATCGAAGACGTGGAACAGCCCGCTGTCGATGACCGTGTCGAAGGTCAGGCCGAGGCCGTCCAGGCTGAGCGCGTCGGCGACCTCGAACCAGACGGCGAGGCCCCGCTCGCCTGCCTTGTGACGCGCCTGCTCGATGGCCCGCGGCGAGATGTCCACCCCCACCACGTCCGCGCCCCGGGCGGCGGCCAGCAGCGCGTGGTCCCCGCTGCCACAGCCCGCGTCCAGTACCCGCCCGCGCAGCAGGCCGCCGTCGGCCAGGCGGACGAACGCGGGCTGTGGCCGGCCGATGTCCCAGGGCGCGCGCGAGCCCGCTTCATATGCCGAGTCCCAGCTCGCCGACGGCGTTGTCATGGTGCCTCCACATCCCGACGGCCACGATTGCTGCCCATGTATCAGCGGCCCGGCCGCCTGCTCCGATCCACAGAAGCAGATACCCAGCGATCCCGCGACAGCGGGTACCCGGGCGGGCGCAGCACCGCTGGCGGTGCTGCCGGACGCCGGCCAGCTGGGGAAGGCGCAGGCATGGGGGAAGCATGGACACGGCTGTCGGCAGAGACCGGTTCTGGGAGATGTTCAAGGGACGGGCGGTAGTGGTGTCGGAGCTGCCCGCCGGGCCCAGCAGGGTCCTGGCCAATGTGGCCAGCGAGCTGGCGGGCCGTGATGACGCCTCGCTCCGCACGAGGGCCGAGTACGAGGCGCTGTTCGATCTGCTGCTGGCGCACGTCCCGCCCGCTCCGCCCGCGAAGCTGAGGCTGGTCGATAAGTCCGGGCTGCCCACCGCCGCCGCCCGGGCTATAGAGGACTACCTCGGCGCGTCGCTGGGGAAGCAGGAGTTCTTCGACGCGGACATGTACATGGTTCACGTCACCGGATTCGGCCCCGGACGCGGTGTGCTGACCGAGCCGGTGAGGCCCGGCCGCGATGCCAGTGTCAACGTGTGGAAGACCGATCCGGCCGACCGCCGGCGCGTTGCCGCTCTGGACGGCGGAGGCGCCCTGTTCAGCTCGCAGGCCTTCTCGCTGAAGAACACCGGGAACCGCACCCTGCGCGCGCCGAAGCGGTCCTGGCGGGTAATTCTCGATGCCGCGGGGCACGAGAACCGCCTCGCCGGAATGACCCGGATCAATCTCAAGGCGATGTACAACGACCCTTCACAGATGCGCGAGGCGCTGGCCTGGCGACTGTTCCGCATGGCGGATATCCCGGCACCGCGGCACACGTATGCGAAGCTGGCCTTTGGCTCCGCCTACCGCGGCCTGTTCTCGGTCATCGAACAGGTCGACAAGAGATTCCTGAAAGACCACTTCGGCGAGAACCACCAGGGGAACCTTTACAAGACCGCCTGCCGCGACCTCGGGTGCGCGTCTCTCGCCTACCGGTCCGGGCCCGACGGTGATGACTCGGGGCGCCAGTACTTCATCCCGGGAGCCGCTGAGCACACCTACCGCCTCAAGACAAACAAGAACAACCCCGAGGCCAACACGTACGACGACCTGGCCTGCTTCATCAGGACGATCAACGGCATCGGGCTGCCGGGCGGCGGGGAGCGCTTCGGCACCGACGCCTTCCGCGAGTCGGTGGATGGCATCATGGACGTCAGCACCTTCCTCCGCTGGGCGGCCATCAACATGCTGCTCGGCAGCTGGGACAACTATTATGCGACCCCGTCGAATTACTACCTCTACAACTCGGGGCGCAGGGGAGCGGCGGAGGATTTCGTCGGCTCTCCCTATTTCCACTGGATCCCCTGGGACTACGACAATTGCCTGGGGATCGATTATTCGGGCACGCAGTGGCAGTACGCCGACATCCTCAACTGGCCGGGCAAGGTGAACCGCCACACCCCGAACATCCCGCTCGTCCGGAACCTGCTCCGCAACCCCGACTACATCGGGTGCTACCTGGACTACGTGGAATACATGCTCGATACCGAGTTCAACCCGAGGGCGTTTGCCGCGCAGATCGGGGCGCGCTCGGAGGATGGCCTGTGGCACCGGGTCCGGCGGGCCGCCTACCTGGAATCCGATACGCCGTATGAGCGGCCGTTCACCGGCCGGCGGTACAGCAACGACGAGGTCTACCAGAGCGGCTTCCGGCAGCACGAGCTGCGGCACGGGAAGAAGAGGATGGACGGCATCGTCCACTACGTCCGCATGCGCCATGACAGCGCCCGCGTGCAGCTGAAACGGCTAAGGCGGAGGTACCCGCGCACGGCCGACGGCTTTGCCCGGCCGGCGGAGCAGCTGCCGCGGGCGGCCTAGGTCATGGATGGCGCCCGGCGAGGTCCCGGCGAGGCGGGCAGCGGGGGAGCCGCCGCGGGCCAGGCGGTCCCCTGGCCCGTTCACGCCCTGTTCCAGCAGCGGGTCGACGGGGACGATGCGCTGCTCAAGCTGGCCGGGCTCCGCTTCGCCCAGATGGGCGTCGCCGCGGAGGTGTACGCCGAGACGCCGGGCCATCTCGAGTACGTCCTGCAGTTCGTGCCCCCCCATGCGCGCCTGCCCATCGTGCACCTGAGCCGGGGCATCAACGTGCTGCACGGGCGGGACCGCGCCGTGGTGCGGGAATTCGCCGACCGCTTCGCCGGCCGCGTCGCTGGCCTGGTGGTCCACGACAAGCGTGAGATGGGGGCCAAGACGGACCGTCTGCTGGCCGCGCTGCGCGAGCTGAACGCCCACCTGTGCCAGCGCCCGGGCAGCCCACTGCTTTTCCTCGAATACGCCGCCGGGCTGGATCGCGGCTGGTTCATCGAGGTGGCGGAGCGGCTCCAGGCCGCCGAACGGGTCAGCTGCTGCATTGACGTCGGCCACATTGGCCTGAGGCAGGCCACCGCCTGGTTCGAACGCCGCCATCCCGGCCTGAACCTCAAGAAGCTCAGCCCGGTGGACGACCGGGTGCCCGGCCTGGTGGCAGACGTCCAGGACGCGGTGGGAAGCGCCTTGCCGCATGTGCTCGAGGTCACCCGGTCGCTTGGCCGGCTCGGCAAGCATGTGCACTTCCACCTGCACGACGGGCATCCCCTCATCCCGGGCCTCCGGGACCACTTCAGCTTCCTGACGCGGCTGCCGGTTCCCTTCAGTTACGGAGGCCGCAGGTCGTTGAGCACGATGTACGGGCCGGGCGGGCTGGCTTCCATCGTGTCGGCGGCCGTCGACGCGTGCCCCCCACAGGGAGTCTCCTTCACGATCGAGGTCCACCAGGTCGAGGGCCGGCTGCCCCTCGCCGATGCCGCGTGGCTCTTTCCCCACTGGCAGGACACCACCAATGCCGAACGGATGAACCACTGGCTCTCCGTCCTGTCGGAGAACGCCCTGCTCATATCCGGCTGAGCCCGGGGGCCAACCGCGCAGGGCAGGACTCAGCGCATGCGACACGCCACGCCGCGCGTTGCGCGTCATTCCGGGGTTTTGTGCTAACGCTGAGTTACCATGGGGAAACGTGTACGGATATGCGGTTTCGACGGCTCTGTCGCAATTGCCGGGCTCGACGCTGCGACGTGTCATGCCCGCTAGCGGCGAGACCAGGCCAGTGCCGCCGCTGCGAGCCATACTCGCGGCGGTAAGTCCGTTTGGTCGAAGGTGGCATGACGTCCCAAGATGACGCCAGCAAGCCCCAGGCACTCCCGGCCGATCACGCGGGCAGCTTGCTATGCCGCCTTCTGATCGCCCACCCCGAGGTCGTCAACATTGAGATCCTCGGCCAGCTTGATCTGCCCGAGGGGATCATCTACTCGCTCGGTGTGACGCTGCCGGGCGGCCGGGAGCTGCTCATCGACGTCGGGGACGTCTGATCCCACGAGGCGGCGCCCGCGGGCGGCCGGGTGCAAGCCAGCATCGAGCAGCGCTTCCCGGCCTCCCAGACGGACACGGGTTAGGGCTGGCACGCGGTCCGCCACCCCGGCGGCCGCGCCGAGCTGACCCTCGCGGACGAGCGCGCCCTGCAGCGCGGCGACGTGGCGACCCTGATCCCGCCCCACGACGTGCACAACCACGGCCATGTCACCGGCACCGGGCCCAGCCCCTACTCGCTGATCCTGCTGGGCGACAACATGCTGCTGTTCGAGCGCGAGGAGTACGACCCGGAGCAGGGGGCGTGGCAGCGGCTCGCGCCCGGCGACCCGGGCCGGTCGAACCGCTAGGGGACAGCCGGGCCGGGCGCTAACCGGCCGATGTGCGTGTTCGTGATTGAGGTGAACTGGCAGATCAGCGCCGCACTGAGCAGGACGAGCCCGACCGCGATCTCGTTGAAGCGGCGCAGCTCACGGCCGCTGGCGGCAAACAGGAACATGAGCATTGCCGCCACGGTCAGGATGAGGGCGAGGACGTCCATGCGGCTCCCAGGGATCAGACCCAGAGGTCGGGTCGGTAACGTTCGGCCGTCTCCATCTCCTGCAGGTAGGCCTCCGCATGCTCGCGCGGCAGCGACCCATCTTCGGTGACGACGTCGATGAGCGCGGCACGAACGGCGTCGCGCATCGGCTGCGAGCCGCAGACGTAGACGTAGCCGCCGGCGTCGAGCAGGCGCCAGACTAGCGCACCCTGCGCCCGGATCCGATCTTGGACGTATTCGCGGGAGCCGGTCGGCTCGCGCGACGTCGCCACGTAAACGTGATTGAGCACCCCCTCGGCAGCGAACTGCTCGATCTCGTCGCGGTAGATGTAGTCGATGGTGCTTGAGCGGATGCCGTTGAAGAGCGCCGCCTCCGCCAGCGAGACACCGGCGCGCTTCAGCGCCACCCGTTCCCACAGGAACGCCCGCATCGGGGCGAAGCCGGTGCCGGCGGAGACGAAGATCATCGGCTTCGTCACGTCCGCCTGCAGGTGGAACCCATCGGCGCTGTCGTGGAAGACGTTCAGGCGGTCGCCCTCCCGGAGCGTGTGCACGTAGTACGAGCTCATCCCGCGGAAACCGGTGCCGGTCATGCCCGGCACCGGCGTGGCCTCGAGGCCGACGGTCACGTGGGCGACGCCGTCGCCGTGGATCCGCGGGCTGGAGCTCGTCGAGTAGTAGCGCGGCCGGAGTGGCTGCGCCACCTGCAGGAACTCGAAGATGTTCAGCGAGCAGGACGGGAACTCGTCCAGTAGCCGGAGCACGTGGTAGCCGCCCGCGTCGATCGCCGCGCGCAGCGGCGTATCGGGACCGTCCGGTGCCTGCAGGACATCTCTGATCTCCACCAGCCTCGACCGCTCGGCGGGGTCGGCCGCCTTCTCGAGCAGGAGGTCGAGCAGCGGCACCGTCGGCCTGCCGGTGATGTCAACGAGGTTGGTGAGCACGTTGCGGATCTGGAGCACGACCCCCTTCGGCGCGGCCCGGGCGTTCATCGTCTTCGGCACCATGAACAGGCCGTCGGGCGCCGCGCCGAGGTGCTGTGCGAGCCGCTCCACCTGCTCCTCGTCGTTCTTCGGGCAGACCCCGAGGTGGTCGCCGACCCGGTAGGCGACGCCGGGCGGCAGGCTGACCTCCAGATGCCGCGTCCGCTTCGGCGAATCGGCCGGCAGGAGCTCCCGGCACACCAGCACGCGCGCCTCGACCGTGTCCATTCCGACGGCATTGCTGAGGATCGCCGGGGCCAGCAGCACCCGTGACTGCGTGCGGCTCCGGCCGCCCGGTTCTGGCGGGCCGCCGCGCAGCGACGCGGCCCACCTCCGCGACCCCGACGACATGCGGCGCATGATCGAAGAGGCGCTCCTCTCCGGGGGCGCGGGGGCGGCCGGGTCCGGCGCGCGGTCGTCAGCAAGGAGTGATCTGTGCATCGCGGTGCTGGAGTCGGCGCCCGTCAGCACGCCCGCGGCCGCCTTCTCGGCGGCGTCGCGCGCGGCCGCGGCCTCGGTCGGCCGCGCCCCGGACAGCTCGAGGAGCGCGGGCCAGACGCGGGCGTTCCAGTCCGCGTGCAAGCGCTCCCACACGGGCGAGCCCACGTCACCGTAGGCGAGCTCCGCGACCGGCGTGGCGCCGAGCCCAGACAGTTTCTTGTGCACGTAGCGGGGGAACGCCATGAACGCGTTCCACTGGGTGTTGCCGAGCCCCCAGACGAGATACCGGCAGTTCCGCCACATCTCGCCGCCGGGTTCCGTGCGCTCCAGCCACGCGCTGAACGCCGCCGCGTTCGTGGGCGGGTTCGACGTGTAGGTGGAGGTCATGACGACGAGCAGCCAGGGGTGCGTGCGGGCCGGGGACTCCGCGAGCTCGTTCAGCGTGATCGCGTCGCTCACGTAGCCGTGGAAGTGGCTGCGCTCGGCGAACCGCTCAGCCAGCTCCTTGTTCGCGCCGAAGTTGCTGCCATAGGCGATCACGAGATCCCGGTAGGCGCTCGTCTCGGGAATCTCCGTCGGCTGTCCCCACTCGGGCGCGGCGGCGGCCACGGCGACCGGGGGAGCGGCGGCAGGAGCGGGAGCGGCCGGGCGGTCACGTACCACGGCCGCCCGCGGGCGCCCGTCCTGCTCGCGCGGCAGGCGGATGATCGGAACCGCGGCCGGTTTCGTCGTCACGACCGTGTTCTTCGCCACCGTCGCGCCCGGCGCGAGACGCAGCCGGTAGTGGCGGAAGACCTCGAACAGGACGACGCGGAGCATCATGAACGTGACCTCTTGCGCCATGCACTGCCGCTTCCCGATCGAGAACGGGATGTATGCGTGGCGCGGCCGGTCGACGACCTTGTCCATCGCGAACTGGTCCGGATCGAACCTGTCGGCGTCGGGCCCCCAGTAGCGCGGGTCGCGCTGCGCGGCGAGCGTCCCGACGAGGATCATGTCGTCCTTCCGGATCCGGTAACCGCCGATCATCCCGTCCTTGAGGCTGCGGCGGATCGTGACCGGCATCGGCGGATAGATCCGCATCGTCTCCTTGATCACCTGCGTCGTGTAGGTCAGCGCCATCAGGTCGTCGTACTGAAGGTCGTAGTCCGGGTCGCGGCCGGTGATCCCGTCGATCTCGGCGATCAGCTTCTCCTCGACGTCCGGGTGGGTGCCGATGACATAGGCGAGCCACCCACCCGTGATCGACGGCCCGTTGAAGCCGTTCGAGAGGTGCATGAGGATCTGGTCGCGCATGGTCTCGTGGTCGAGGAACTCGCCCGTCCCGGGATCCGGCGTGGTCACGAGGCGAGTGAGCAGATCCGTCGGCTGCCCGAGCGGGCAGGCGTGCGTGCGCGCGCGCACGAGCGCGTCGGCCGTTCTGAATAGCTCCTTGTTGTGACGGCGGTAGCGCCTCCTCCGCGCGCGCTTCGCACGCCCGGCGAAGAGCGTGGAGTCTGGGTAGGGATCGGCGACGCGCCGGATGCTCTCCTTCGTGCTCTCCGGAACGGCGACCGCGAACGGGTGCGGCTCGCCGCTGCCGTCGAGCAGGCCGAAGTCGTAGTTGCACGCGCCGCGTCCCGAGACCTCCAGCGTGTAGCGCTCCATCCAGGCGCGCGCGTCGATCGGCTCGTCGTCGGGGATCGCGGACCACGCGGCGACGAGCTTCCGCGCCTGATCCTTCATCTGCCCGAGCTGCGTCCGCTGGTTCATCGGTGAGTACCACGGCAGCATCACGCGGCGGATCTGCTCAGTGTGCTCGCCGTCGCCGATCACCGAGATGCCGCCGCCACGGGAGTTGCTCAGCTGGGCGAAGAAGTTGACCTCCTCGGCGCGCTTGCCGAACTGCTCCTCGTCCGCCGCCACCTCGTCGAGCAACTCGGGGTCCGAGACCACCACGAGCCGCCACTTCTTCGTCGGCACTCCGACCGCGTAGATGTGCCCGAACCGGCGGTAGTAGTCGAGCTGAGTGTCGTTGTCGTTCAGGATGTGGAAGTTCGCGAACCGCTCGCCATTCGGCACGAGCCAGCGGATCGCGTAGGGGATCTCGAGCGCGCCGTCGCCGTCGCCCGGCGGGGCCGAGGCCAGTTCCAGCCGTTCCCCGGCGAGGGCGCCGGGTGCCGCGGTGACCGGCGGTGCCTCCGCGGCGGCGGCCGGCGGCGGTGCCTCCCCGGCCTCGGCGTCGGCGTCGGTGACCTGCTGCAGTTCCTGGCCGATCAGCCGGAACGTGGCGGAGCCGACCTGGACGGTGTCCCCCTCGGACAGCGCCGCGTCCGTAACGCGCTGCCCATTGACGAAGGTGCCGTGACTGCTGTCCAGGTCCACGATGCGGTATCCGCCCGCCGTGTTGCGCAGTTCCGCGTGCTGGCGGGAGGCGGTGGGATCGGAGACCACGATGTCGTTCTCCGGCGCCCGGCCGATGTGCACCGTCGTGGCGGACCGTGGCCGAGCCGCATCCGGCTCACCGTCCGGCTCCGGCTGCGAGCCGTCTTCGCTGACAGTGCAGGTCAGCACCGGCCCATCAGCGGGATTGCCGAGCCGGACCTGGCATTCCGCGTCGATCTCGATCCGGTCTACCTGCTGGCCCCGGGCATAGGTGCCATTGGTGCTGCCGTTGTCCGCCAGCACCCAGCGGCCGTTCTCCAGCTGGAGCATTGCATGGTGCCAGGACACGCGGATATCGGCGATCGCGATGTCGCACTCTGGATCGCGGCCGATCACATACGAAGGGCGCCGGCAGGCTCCGGTCAGATCCCTGGGTCCGTACCAGAAGCGGCGCGGCCCCCCCCGAAAGGGACTTTCCGTCCACGCGCCAACTCTAGAGCGATTCATGTGAAAGTAAAACAGTTTTTGCTGAACCGTTCAGGGGCTTTCGCCGTCGCGGCGGTGCGCGCCACTGCAGTGCGAGCCAGCGCCGTTCGCCAGCTCGGCCAGATGGTCACGTTCGGGTCGAATCAGCCGAGGGGAACGGGGCCGCTGTAGGCCGTCACGCTCCGTTTCGCAACGTCCTCGTTGTGTGAACCCAGCCCGCAGCGGCCATGCCCGGTCATGTGCCCCGGACTGTCCCCTATATCGGCTCCAAAACCCAGAATGGTTTCGGCACCTTTGGCCAGCCGGACATTGCTGCGACGCTGGTGGCGGCGGGCAAAGCGATCAGGGAAGTCTGCTACCAGAAATGGTGGGTGCACCTGCGCCACCGGCCGGAATCCGGCGGCGCGATCGTCTACCTGCAGAAAACCGGGCAGGGCGGGACCGTCGAGGGCCATGTGAGCGATACGGTTCTCAATTCGCAGGCGGTGCAGGCCAGCTTCAAGGCGAACAACAGCTATTTCTGCCCCAAGCCTTCCCCGGAGGCTCGCCCACCCATCCGGTGTATCCGGCCGGGCCTGGCATCCATGCCGGGATCCAGCGCCACCGCGACGATCCTCAACCTACATCCCGCTGTGTGAACTCGGCCCGCAGTGGCCGGCGTACCGTTGCCGGTCCTGCCCGGGTGCCCGCCAGTGGACCCTGGGGCGGCGACGGGGTATCACGCTGGCAGGTCATCCTGGTCATACCCGGCCATGTGTCCCGGACTGCTCCGTCATCCGGGCCGATGGACCTCACCGGGCAAGGTCCTTCACGGCCAAGGCGTCAGCTTGACCGTGACTCAAGCGAGACTTAATTTGCCCATGCCACTATCCGGGTGGGCAAAGACTGGAGCACGACACAGGATCCGGATGTAGAAACGATGGCCCGGGCCGGGCCAAGCGACGCTGCCGCCCTCAGGCCCGGACCACCGGATGGAGCCAGGAAGACACTTAACGCGGAGCTGAACCGGCGACCGGCGGCCGGGTCTGGCGATCCTGGGCATTGCGTACCCGAACGGCAGGGGAGCGACGCCTTCGCCGCCCCTCCGGCCCAAGTCGATAATGGCGACGAGGCGCGCTACGGCGATAAATCGGGAACCCATACGAAAGATGTGCTGCAATCAAACGTCGGCGTGGTCGATCCCGCTGCCTACCAATCGTTCAAGGCCGCGCTGAGCAGTGGCGACCCGGCTGACTTCGAGAAGATCGTCGTGGGTGGGTCGCGTACCCTCAATGGGCCGCAGGCGGCCTGGCGTTCTACCTGGACAGCCTGGATGGCAGCCAGTACGCCGTCCCGCCCGCTCCCGAGCTGGCGAGCGAGGCCTACACGACGGAACTCGTGGAGCTCGACTGGGCCTCACTACTGAGGGATGTCGCGTTCACCACCTATCCGGCGAGCAGCTGAGGCCATGCGGGCGGCGGCCGAGTTATCGTCCACGCCGACATACGCGGGCCCACGTGACGCCGCCAATCAGGTCACGCCGGGGCTGTTGTTCCGTGGCGGCCTCGCCGGCGAGACGGTTGGGCCTTATGTATCACAGTTCCTGCTCCAGCCGACCGCGCTGGGATCGCTGCCGATCACCCGGAAGTACATCGGCAACAAGGCCGGTGAAGACTTCATGACGGGGCCCGCCGAGTTCCTGAATGTGCAGAACGGCATCCCCACCGGGAAGAGCCTTACCCCGGGCACGGCACTTTATCTGCACAACGGGCGCGACCTGGCCGCCTACACGCATGATGACGTCCTGTATCAGGCATATCTCATCGCGTACCTCGTGCTGACCCACAATCAACAACGGCACCCCGGCGACCCTGAACCGGGCAACCCCTATATCGGTTCCAGTACCCAGAATGGGTTCGGCACTTTGGGCCAGCCTGACATTGCTGCGACACTGGTAGCGGTGGCGGGCAAAGCCATCAGAGAAGTGTGGTACCAGAAATGGTGGATGCACCTGCGCCACCGGCCGGAATCCGGCGGCGCGATCGTCTACCTGCAGAAAACGGGGCAGGGCGGAACCGTCGAGGGCCACGTCAGCGATACAGTTCTCAATTCGCAGGCGGGCAGACCAGCTTCAAGGCAAACAATAGCTACTTTCTGCCACAAGCCTTCCCCGAAGGTTCGCCAACCCGTCCGGCATATCCGACCGGTCATGGCGCAGTGGCTGGAGCCTGCATCACGGCACTGAAGTTCTTCTTCGATGGCACCTTCGCAATCGAGAACCCGCTCGTGCCGTCCAGCGACGGAACGGCCACCGCCGCCTGCACTGCCCCGGCGGGCGAGGCGCCACTGACCGTGAACGGCACAACATCAGCTTCGGTCATGGCATCCATGCCGGGATCCACGGGCGCAGCGATACCGATACGTCGATCCAGCTGAGCGAGGCGGTGGCGCTGAGCCACCTGCAGGACCACGCTCACACCTACAACGAGCGACTCCGTATCTCGCTCACCAGGGTGGACGGCACCACCGCGACCATCACCAACTCCCGAAGCCGGGCCAGGCTCCCTGGCTCAGCTTGGCCCATGGCCGCGGGTCGCTGAGTTGGTGCCGCCAGGCTGCGGCTGCGTACTCGCTGGGTCGCGTCGCCAGGTCAGCGCCACGGTGAAGTTCGCCGTAGTGCTGACAGCAGCGATGAACGCCCCGGCCTCGGCGTGGAGGTCGAGGCCGAACTCGACGTGCACCTCGTCTGGTACCTCGGCGAGAGAGCGCAACTGCGTGATGACGCCTTCCACCGCAGGCTGGACGCGGCCAACCGCCTCTTCGAAGGTCTGCCGCGCCCGTTCAACTACTTCGGGCCCCTTCAGGCTGGCGCGTCACCGGGCCCGTGTGATGCCCGGTGACGTTGACCAGCACTGATACGGCAGCTGTAGTTCGTTGTGATCATGGTGTTGTCTCGGCATAGGCGTTCCAGCGTTGGTGGGCTTGGCGGGCGCGGTGCTGGTGGCGGCGCCGCCAGGTGGACCAGTGCAGCCGGTGGGGCCGGTCTCGGTGGGGTGGTGGGATGACGGTGTCGCGCAAGAGCCGCAGCAGTTCCGGGATGGTGATCGGGATCAGCCCGGCGTCCGGGTCTGAGCCGGCGTCGTGCTGGCGCTGCACGGCGACGGCGACGGCGAGGTAGAGGTAGGCGAGCAGGCAGATCGCGGTCCAGCGGTGCCAGGACTTCCAGCGGATGACCTGCCCGGCGTCCAGGCCGGTGGCTCTGCTTGGCTGAGCTGGTGATCTTCCTCGATACGCCACCTGGCCGACTGCGATGGCGATCAGCCGGGACAGCGGGACCGGCCCGGGTGTCCAGCACCGGTAGAAGGACAGCTTGCCGGTATAGCGGTGCCGCCGGACCAGCAGCACGCTGTGCCCGTCCTGGTGCCCGTCGGGGGTGTCGTCGCTGGTCACCTGGAGCATGGCCCAGTCGTAGTGCCGGGTGCCCTTGGTCCCGGACCCGGTGCGCATCCGGTGCCAGGCGCGGGCGGGAATCAGCGGCACAGCTTGGGCCGCGGTCAGGGCGCGGCCCGAGCCGGCGGTGATGGCGTGGTTGGCGCGGACCGCCAGCACATAGCCCATGCCGCGCTGGCGGATGCCGCGGCGCAGCTGGCGGCCGCCGTAGACCTCATCACCGGCCACGAAGGCGGCGCGGATCCCCGCGCGCATGCGCGCGGTCCAGCAGGCCGCCGGCCAGCTGCGGCTTGGTGGCGAACATCACCTCCTCCGGGACCCCGGCCAGCTCGCGGTGCTCCTCATCGCAGCGCAGCGCTTCGGGCAGGTACAGAGCCCGGCCGATCAGCGCGTGCCCGCGGCGGGTGGCATAGGTCAAGGTGACCGCCACCTGGCACAGCGCGATCCCGCCCACGGTGCCGCTGTACTGGCGGGCCGCGCCGGCCGCAGTCGGCTGAGGACTTCTCATCGGCGGTCTCATCCACGATCAGCACCGCATCCCCGTCATCGAGATGGCTGACCGCCCAGGCCGCCGCGGCGTCCAGGATCTGCTGGTCGTCCCAGACCGCCCGCGACAGCAGGTGCTGCAGCCGGTGCGGCCCGCGGTGCCCGGCCGCCTCGGCGATGGTCCAGCAGTTGTGATCTTCCAGCTCCATCAGCAGCCCGCTGCACCATCTGGCTGCAGGACTGGCGGGTCTCCCGCCGGGGAAAGCACCCGGCCACCCGCCCGAGCAGATCCGCCAGCAGCGCCGACCGGGCATCATCAGATAGGGTGGCAGCAGCGGCTGCCGCGTCTTGATTGTGTCTCACAACTCGTCATGATCGCGGCAGCCGCACCTTTATGCGGTCATCCTGCTGACCTGCACAAACAACCCGAAGATCACGAACTACAGCTGCCGTAACTGAGCCTCCTGATTCCAGCGGGAATTCGACCAACTGTCCCATCGCCACCACTCCCTTCCAGGCGATTCCCGGGCTCGCTGAGCGAGATCGGTGACCGCCACTTCAGGCCTAGAGAGAAAGAAACTAGCAGCGAGAATGGTTATAGGTCTGCGCATACCCGCAGGTCACAAGGGGGGAGTGGCGGAGTTGTCAGATGAAGGGCCTGCCCAACCAGAGTGGGCGGACGGGATCCGCGGCAGGAACAGCCAGTGACGGACACACCGCAGGAGAAGCCACCGCCAGAACGCGGCAAGGTCCAGTGGGGCGACATCCTGTCTGAGCTAATGTATTTGCTCCGTTACATGCTTGGTATGGGGGTGATGCGGGCATCTGGACGGCCCCGGCACCCGGTCAGCGGCGGCGAGCCTCTTTATGCGCGTGCGGTGCTGGAAAGCGCGAAGATCGAAGAACGCTACTTCTACGAGCAGGAGATCTCCCGGAACCCGCACAGCAAGATGTTGCGCCGTCCAAAGGGGAAAATAGAACTCACGCTCCCCTATGACGGAGATCGGTATTTCACCAGGCAAGCGTACACAGATATCACCCGTCTCTATAACCCCACCTATGGTGATGCCCGCGCGCTTGTCGGACACTTGGCGCTTACCGGCTACGGGCAGACGAACCTCGGCGGTCTGCTGGACCTAGGCGAGACCTACGGATCCATCCCGCTTAAGGTAGCTGTCCCGGCCGCTTCCGGCCAGCCTGCTGACTTGATAGCTGATCGCAGCAGCAGCGTCTTCAGCTGCGAGTACGAGCCGAGCACCGATCGGATCAAGGTCAGGCCGGTCACCGTCGAGATCGACCTGCTCGACCCCGATAGTTCCGGATTTTCTGCCCGTGAGGGTGAGGAGGGGACGGCCGAAGAGATCATGCAGCAGGTCAGCTTCCGGTCCGAACTGCTGCTCCGCATGAAGGTCTGGCTCCACGCTCCCGGTGCGCCGGATGGGGTCGTACCCGCGGAGGTGAAGAAGGTGACTGTTAGCTGGCCGACCATCACGTCCCTCAGGTCACTCAGCCTGACGGTGAACGGGGAGGATCACCCGGTCAGGTACAACCCCAAGGATCGCTGCCTCGAGTGGTTCAAGGTCTCGATGACCCTGAGCCCTGACGCACCTGCCGGAGACATGCAGACCTATACCAGCGGCGTAATGGAGTTGCGGATTCCGGAGCCGGGAGAGCTCTACCAGGAGCGTAACCTGACGGGCACGGTAGAGGTGAGGATGGGCAAGCTCCTGTCCGGCATGGAGGCAAGGCTCTACAGCAGCGACCGGGTCTATTCGGCACCGGCCAAGGCTTAAGCTCCATACTTACATATCCACTGACTTTGACCTGATCCTAGGTGACGCCTTCGCTCGGCGGGAGCTCACGCCATACCAGCACCTCCACTTCGATGAAGTGATACCGAGCGAGATGCGGATAAGCGACATCAAGATCGCGTTGACCAACCGTGGCTTCAGGCTCACGCATGAATGGCTAGATAGTGGCACGGAGGGCCGGTGGCTGCGGGCGGAGCGGTTCGAGGGCCCAGACCGGATGGTACTCGTTCTCTACATCCAGGGGATATTGCATCAGGCGAGGCGAGATTCACGGATCCCCGGCGGCATCACCTACCGGAGCAACCTGGATAGCGGCGAGATACGAATCTACGTCCGTGGTCAGCTGAAAAGGAAGAGCCAGCCAGTTATCCATGAGATGAACGCGCTGCGCAGGGCTCTCCGCGAGCGTTTCGACCACCTCCCGGCTAGACGCTGATGAAGGAAGCTGGAGGGCAGCCTGATGGATGGCACGCCCAAAGAGCGCGCTCCGCGGGCGCGCTGCTATAAGTGTGGATCATCTCAGATCACCCGCATGTGCCACCATTGCGGGAGAATTGGCTGCAGCGCGCATGTCACGCCAACCCGCAAGCTCTGGGGCCGGCCGCTTAGCCGGGAACTGCGGGGCCTGGACATGGACAAGAAGGCTGCTTATCACTGCCCCGATTGCGCTCATCTCGGCAGTCCCGTGCTGACGGTTGGCGTCATAGGGGTGATAGTGGCACTGGCGGGTGCCGTTGTCCTCTGGCTGAGTTTCTGGGCCGGCCTGGCCATGGTTCTGCTGGGCGCAGCAATAGCGATTGGAAGCTATATCGCAGGCCGCCGCAGAGAGGCAAAGCGAGAGAGATTGCCGCTTCCAGTCCTGCCGAGACTGGAAGAACTCAGCGTGAGAGAAGAACTCAGTGGCAGGGTCATACTCTGGCCGAGCGGTGATTACGACCAGCCCACACCTGATCCGGTACAGGGTGAACTAACAGCTAATCTGGTGCTCGGTAAGACCGACCGTCGCCGTCTCGAGGGGTACGTACACAGGCACCGGATGCCACAAGGTAGCGACGTTAAGTTCTGTGCGGGATTCCTGGTTCTCCAGGGCCAGGTCGGCAGCAGTTTGTCACGCATTTTTCCCGACCTATCTATCCCGCTCGATGGCACGACCTCCGACTATCTGGTGTTTGATGTGGAACGTCATCGCGCATCGAGTTCATATCGTATCGACTACACTTATGATCTGATAGCAGGCCGGGAAGTTAAGAAGGTTCCGGTCTGGATCACACCTGCTATTGCCCCCAGATCCGACAAGCGTGGACTGGAGCTGCAGATTCAGTGGGTTGATATGGGTAACCAGGAGCACAGCTTTCGTTGGAGAACGTTGAGTCACTGGAATTGAGGGTTCCAGTGGAATGGGGGGATGTTGTAGACTTCAACAAGCCCGTCCTATCGAGCCTCCGGGCAAACGAAGAGGACGGTCAAGCGCGAGGCTCATTGAATGGGTACAGTTGCGGCCCAGCGAGCAGGAGAACCAGCGCAAGCGGCTTGATTTTGTTGTACAGTTTGAAGACAAGATCAAAGAGGGAGATGCCATATCTGGCCGCCTCGATATGGTCTTCAAAGGAGCCATCTCGGGGATCGAGCGGATCCATCTCTACAGTCCCCTTGGGGATCGGCGGATACATTCATCTGCCGCGAACGTTACAACCCATGTGATGCTGGACTTCGAGCTCAGCCTGACGAGCACCCGCTATCAAGACGTCAGGTTGGTTCCTGATCGCAGGATGTCGGAAGATCGGGATAGGGGCGAGGCCAGAGAATTCCCGGCAGTGATACCGAACGACAGATACCGTCATCAGACTCACGAATGCCCTGAGCGAGCAGGGATACTACATAAAGCGGATCATAGAGAACCCGCGGAGAAGTGGCCCCCGGGCGAATCTGGTCCGTCGTTACTGGGACATCGCGGGTCGGCATTATGCGGGTGTCTACCCAATAGATTTCCATATCATCCTGACCGGTGACGAGATTCAACGCGGTGGAATACGCGCACATAGTGGTACGACGAAGGCGTGCGTAACTGTGCAAGGATCATACGCGAACCCGGATATGCAAAATCGCGTCGAGAGGGCATGGGACAGGCTATACGACCTGATAGTGAGCACGCTGGAGTCACTGTCGTGACCCGCACAGTCCGGGGCGGCTCGACCGGATCCACCAGATGGCTGGGAAGAACCCGTTGGCGGCCTGGCCGTCGCTGGCAGGCAAAATGACTCCGGCCCGGATCACGTCCCGAGGAACACCGCGGTGGCTAGGGCGGCGATGATAGGAGGCTTCATGTCCTGGGAGTGCGCTGAATGCAATGTCAAGGAATCGGCCGGCAGGATGATCGACGCCATCTGCCATCATTGTGGCAAGCCGCTGTGCCGTGATGACCGGATTGAGATCGCTGACAATGCCTTCAGCAGTGGTGGGTCAACTGGCCCAACGGCGATCCACTGTCGTGCCTGCAGGCGGAAGCATCATGCCAGTGCCGTGGCGCTGGGCGTGGCAGAGCGATGATCGAAGTGACGCTCCGGCAGGCGGAGCTTCTCGTCGGCGAGGACGCGGACGTCGTCGTGCAACTCGCGAACACCGGGCCGGGGGCATGCACGCACATCTTTTTCACGCTGACGTTGCCGGGCGAGATCATGCTGCTGCACGGCCAGGACGAGATAGAGGTGGACCGCCTGGAACCGGGGGAAACTGCCACCCGCACCTTGCGTGTCCGGCCTCTTAGCGCCGCCCGGTGCCGGGTCACGAGCACGAACTTCTCGTACCGGGATCGCTACGGGTTGACATGCCGCCGGGACCGTGACTTCCGAGCGGTGCTTGTTACGACGGTGCCCGAGCGGCGCGGGCCGGAGCCGGGAGCGCGGCCACCCGCCCTGAAGACGACTTTCACCGTCAACCTCGTCACGGCCGAGCTGCCTTACGGTGAGTGGACTTTACTGGAGGGTCGCATCACCAACTCGGGCGATACGGAGCTGGGGAACGTTGAGCTCAGCATCTCAGGGCCGGTAGCCCCCGGCAAACGGGGGCGCAAGGCCAGGCTCGGTTCGGTGCGCGCCGGCAGCCGAGGCTTCGTTTGGATTCTTCGTATGCGCAGATGGGGCCGCGGGCACGGTGCCAGTTTACCTCGACCTCTCTTTCGTTGATAAGGCCAGGCGCTACGCTCGGGCGCTTGTGCGGACGGTGCAGGTCGCCAAGAAGAATCAGCCATCACCTTCGGCGCTGACAGAATCTGTTGTCCTGTTTTTTGCTGCCAATCCTGTCGATACCGAGGTGTTGCGTACAGGCAAGGAATTCATGGTGATCGAGAGGGCCCTGGAGAGCGGCCGCGGGAAGGCCAGGATAAAGATACGCCCTTCGCTTGCCACGCGAGCCAGAGATATTAGCCGAGAGCTACTGCAGGTAAAGCCGTGGATTGTTCATTTCGCGGGCCACGGCGGAGGACTGGAGGAGAGTTTCGCAGTTGAAGACGAGGATGGTTACGCGCGCGTTGTTCCGACGGGTGGCTTGTCAAGTCTTTTCGAAATAGCCGGGAAAGGTGTTGAGTGCGTCATTATAAATGCTTGCTCTACCGTGGGACTGGCGCAGGCTCTGTCTCAGCACGTTGATTACGTGATCGCGATGAGCCAGCCTATCTATGATTGGGATGCAATCGAATTCAGCAGGGCCTTTTACCAGGCGCTGGCGGCCGACTACTCGATCAGGTCCGCCTTCGACCTAGGCCTTGCGGAGCTGGAGATGTTGTCGGACGGTGCGGCCTATGACATTCCAAAAATCCTAGGCCGCCAGGGCTGACCCGGCTGTCCTGCCCGTTGGGTGGCCAAGATCCGCAGCTGTTGCCGCGCAGGTAGCCGCCTCAGGCCGTGATGACGTGGTACTCCGATACGTCCAGGTGACGGGTGGCACGCCGGAACCCGAGCGTGGAGCCGGGCCACAGCGTCGTGTTGCGCCCGGCGGCGTTGAGGTACCAGCTCACGCAGCCGCCGGTGGCCCACACCGAGGACGCCATCCGCCGCTCGACGCCGGCGCACCAGCGCTCCTGCGCGCCCCGTCGCGCGTCGAGGGCGGCAGCCCCGGTCCGGTCCAGCGTCGCGAGATAATCCAGGATGTAGTGGAGCTGGGACTCGATGATGTGGACCATCGAGCTGTGGCCGAGCCCGGTGTTGGGCCCGATGACCAGGCACAGGTTGGGGAAGCGCGGCACGGTGGTGCCCCGCAGCGCCCGCATGTCGCCGTCCCAGGCCTGGGCCAGGGTCACGCCATCGGCTCCGGTGATGCGCCCGGCAATGGGCATGTCCACCGCGCGGAACCCGGTGGCCAGAATGATCACGTCCACATCGTGGGCGGTGCCGTCCCCGGCGATCACGGTGTGGCCGTCCACCCTGGCGAGTCCGCCGCCGACCACCTCCACGTTCGGCCGCGTCAGCGCCGGATAGAAGTCGCTGGACAGCAGGATCCGCTTGCAGCCCATCACGTAGCGCGGTGTCAGCTTGGCGCGCAGGACGGGGTCGGGCACGGACTTGGCCAGGTGGCGCTCCGCGATGCGCTGTGCGGCCTTCAGCATCCCCGGCCGTGCGACGAAGGCGGCGAACGCGGGCTCGCGGACCAGATAATTCCCCAGGCGGGCCAGGCGCTGGGCCGGAGGAAGGTGGCGGTAGACCCACTTTTCCGGCCCGGTGATGACCCGGTCACGGCGCGGCAGCACCCAGGCCGGGGTGCGCTGGAACAGCACCAGGCGGGCCGCCGTGGGCTGGATCTCGGGCACGATCTGGATCGCGCTTGCCCCGGTGCCGACCACCGCGACCCGCTTGCCGTCGAGACGGGCGCCGTGGTCCCAGCGTGCTGAGTGGAACACCTCCCCGGGGAAATCCGCGAGCCCGGGAACGTCGGGAAGGCGCGGTTCGGAGAGCGGGCCCGCCGCCGAGATGAGGACGTCGGCGGTCAGGCCAGTCTGGGCAGCCGGGTTGGCGTGGAGGTCTGGCCCGGCAGGGGAGTCCGTCGGCCCGGTGCGGGCGATTCGCAGCCGCCAGCGCGCCAGGCCGGCGTCCCAGCGGGCCTCGGTGACTTCCGCCCCGAGCCGCAGATGGCCGCGCAGGCGGTAGCGGTCGGTGATCTCTTCCAGGTAGTCCCAGATCTCTGGCTGCCGGGAGAAGCTGTGGGTCCAGCCGGGGTTCGGCGCGAACGAGAACGAGTACAGGTGCGACGGGATGTCGCAGGCGCACCCGGGATAGGTGTTGTCCCGCCAGGTGCCGCCCACCGAGACCGCCCGCTCCAGGATGACGAAGTCGGTCACGCCCGCCTGCCGCAGCCGGACGCCCGCACCGAGCCCGCCGAAGCCAGCGCCGATGATGGCGACGCGCACATGTTCAGGCACGGTGTCAGTGTCCTGGATCCAGGGCCCCGGCGGCGAGCCCACGCGGCACCCATGGATGTATCGGGCGGAACCCATGGATGTGTAAAGCAAAACCCATCGATGTATCAAGCCATCAAGGTGGCGCTCCTATCCATGTTGGGACGGCCGTGACACGGCATCGGGGAGGCAGGGGGAGTTCGGCGATGACCTTTGATGACGCCGGGAGCGCTGCGATGCGTGCTGACCTGGTAGATGTCCGGGCCATCCGTGAGCATTTCGTGTTCCCCAAGCTGGGCCGGGTGGTGACGAACAACGCGGCGAGTACACAGCCGCCGGCCGAGTTGCTGGAGCTGTACGCCTCACTGGGGCCCGGCTATGAGAACGTCCACCGCGGCCAGTCCAGCGCCTCCCAGGCGATGACCGCGCGGTTTGAGGAGTCCTACGACACCATCGCCCGGTTCATCGGCGCGCCCAGCCGGGCCTGTATCGCCCTGTACCGGAACACGACCGAGGCGATCAACGCGGTCATGTACGCGCTGCTGACCGAGTTCCGCGACGGCGACAACGTGGTCACCACGCTGATGGAGCACAACTCCAACTACGTCCCCTGGTACGGCCTGTGCCGGGAGATCCTGCCGCGCCTGGGGCGGCGGGTCGAATACCGGCTGGCCAGGTTCGACCCGGTGACCGGGGAGCTGGACCTGGCCCACCTGGCGTCGCTGATCGATGGGCGGACCAAGCTGGTGTGCTGCACCGGGGCGTCGAATTTTTTGGGCACTCGGCCCCCTCTCGATCAGGTGCGGGCGCTGGCCGGTGCCAGCGGGTACCGCCAGCCGAACGGGGAGCGCCGGTCGTATCTGCTGGTGGATGGGGCGCAGCTGGTCCCCGGGTCGTTTGTTGATGTGCGGACGCTGGATGTGGATTTTTTGGCGTTCTCGTTCCACAAGCTGCTCGCCCCGTTCGGCGTAGGCGTCCTGTACGCCAAGCAGCATCTGCTGGAGGGCATGCTGCCGTTCCTGTACGGCGGCGACATGATCGCCGAAGGGCGCGTGCTGCCCGACCTGGTGGAGTACAACGCGCTGCCGTGGAAGTACGCGGCCGGCACGCCCAACATCCTGGGGGCGATCGTCTCCGGCCAGACGGTGCGCATGCTGATGGACCTGGCGCTGTCCCCCCGGCGGCCGCTCTACTACGGCACGGGCAAGGTGATCGAGCGCGCGGCTGTGCGGGAGGCGATGGGGCGGGTGGCAGCGTGGAACCGGCAGCTGACCGCCCGCGCGCTCGACGGGCTGGCCGCCATCCCCGGCATCACCATCTACGGGCCCCGCGACCCGGCGCAGCGTACGTCGCTGGTGGCGTTCAACCTGGCCGGCCGCGACCCGGTAAGCGTGGCCCAGGCGCTGGACCGGGCCGGGATCGAGGCCCGGGCCGGCTGCCACTGCGCCACCCTGGCCCACCACACGCTCAAACTCGACCCGCCCGCCAGCTGCCGGCTGAGCTTCTACCTCTACAACACCCCCACCGAGATCGACCGGGCCGTCGCCGCGGTGGCCGCCATCGCCACCGGCCACCACGAACACACGGTCCCGTGGTACCGGCGCCTCCGCTGGCCGGCCCTCGTGCCGGTCACGGTGGCACCGGCATGACCGTGCTGGACGCCGGCAGCAGCACCGCCGAGGGTCGTTCCGTGGTGTGGTAGATCGCGATGTCGGTGGGGGCCAGGCGCGTCCCGGTTGCGAGCGGCTCGCCGGTGCTGCGGGCGAAGCGCGGGAAGGCGCCGCCGCTGAGCTGGAGCCGGAGCCGGTGCCCCGCTGCGAAGCGGTATGCGATGGGGCTCATCACGACCGTGGCGCCGGCTTGACTGGGGGAGGCCAGGGAGAGGCGGCGGATGCCGTCGCAGACGTTCCGGGACTTGCCCTCCGGGTCGACATCGCAGAGACGGGCGAAGACATGGGCGTGCCGGTTGCTGACGTCCAGCTGCAGGTCCACCTGGACGGCGCCGAGGATCTCCAGCGACGCAGCGAGCGGCGGACCGGTGAACGTCAGAACGTCGGGACGCGCCTCGAGAGCCGTGTTGACCTGCTGGCCGGACCGGTGGGAGAGCACCTGCCCGCCGACCGAGGGAGTCGGGTCAACGGGGTCATAACGCAGCGGCGTCGCGGGCGATTCACCCGGGGGATCGGGGCTGAGGCTTCCGCCACCGTGGAGATACCAGGCCTGGCCCGGTGAGGGCGGCGGCCAGTCCGGCAGGTCCCGCCACTCGCCGCAGCCGCCAACGTGGATGCGCACCGGCACCGGGCGCGCAGTGGGCGGGTCGGCGCAGAGATGCCTGCGCAGCCAGCCGAGTGAGTCGCCGAACACCGCGGTGCCGCCCTCGTTCATCATCGAGGTGTGTGTCCAGGGCCCGATGAGCAGCCTGATCTCTTGCCCGTTCGCGCGAAGCGCATGGTACTGGGCGACGGTCTGGTCGAGCAGGATGTCGTACCAGCCGCCGACCAGGGCCGTTGGCACAGTTATCCGGCCGAGGGCCGGGCTGAGGTCGATCTGCTGCCAGTAGGGATCGCCCCGTTCGCTCTGGCTCAGCCAGTTCAGTGAGTCCGGCAAATGGGCGCCGAAGGCTTTCCGGAAGGCGTCGGTAAGCGGCAGCGTGCGGGTGGTGCGCCGGTACCGGAGCTGGAGCCGCGTGGCGGCGGCCATCATCCGGAGCATCCCCCGCTGCCAGTAGGCAGTCCCGATCCCGCCGATCAGGGCGGTCTCGAGCGCGAACACGCCGCCGGGGTAGAAGCCGTCATAGGGACAGTGCATGCCAACCTGCACCACCATGGCCTTCAGCTCGGGGGGTGCCTCGGCGGCCAGCGCCAGCTGGGTGTAGCCCAGGTAACTCGGGCCGACCATGCCGAGCATGCCGTTGAACCAGCCCTGGCGCCGGAGCCAGGCCACGGCCGCCAGGCCGTCCGCGCCCTCGTCATGGCACCAGCGGAACGTGCCCCCCGAGCCAGCGGTTCCCCGGCAGCTCTGAATGACCACATGGAATCCCTGCTCCGCGAAGGCGACCCCGTACAGCGCGTCCCAGGGGAAACCCCGCCCGTAGGGCGAGCGGAGCAGGACGGTCGGGCAGGCCTCCGCGGTCACCGGCAGGTAGTGGTCGGTGAGCAGCGTGCTGCCGTCGTCGGCGGGCACCCGCAGCGCGGGCTCCCACGCGACCTTGAACCGGCCCCGGGGCAGCTGGCGCGCGAGGCGCCGCATCATGGTGACGTGCCGGGGCAGCGGCCGCGCCGATACCGGGGCCTCGCCGCCTCTTGAGGTTCCCTCGGTGGTGGGATGCAACGCGCCTCGACCTCCTGGATCGCCCGTCCGCAGCCGGGCCGCCAGCATTTGGCGTATGATGTACGTTGTTTCTTGGGACGAGAATACTACATACGACGCACGTTGAAAGTCGGGGCCCGTGACGAGTCAAGCCGCCCAGCCGTCGCCCGCCCGGAACCCGCGAACGGACGAAGGTGCCTGGGCGCACGTGCCAATATGGGACCTGCCCGAGCGCGGAACCCGGGGTCCGAAGCCACGCTACGACCGTGCCGCCATCGCCGCCGCCGCGATCCGGATCGCCGACGCGGAGGGCGCGGACGCCCTCACCATGCGCCGGGTCGCCGGCGCGCTGGGCATCGCCACCATGTCGCTGTACAACTACGTGCCGGCCAAGGACCACCTGGTCCAGCTCATGTGCGACCAGCTCGCGGGCGAGTACACCTACCCCGCCGCGGCACCGCCCGACAAGCGCTCGGCGATCGCCGGACTGGCCAGGCAGGCCCGCGATATCGCGCGGCGCCACCCGTGGCTGCCCGCGCTGCTCCACCGGCCCCCTCCGCCGGGCCCGAACGGCCTGCGCTACCTGGATTACTTCCTCGGGCTGCTGGTCGGCTCCGGGCTCGACACCGGGGCGAAGATGGAGGTTATTTCGCTGATCAGCGGCTTTGCCACCATGTACGGCGGCATGCAGGCGGCACTGGCCAGCGAGCGGGCGGGCACCGGATCCAGCGCGGAGGACCAAGCCGCGGCCCCGGTCCAGGCGCTCGCCCGGGCGGCGGCCAGCGGCCAGTACCCGAACCTTGCCGCCGCGCTCGCCGCGGCCGGGCCCGCCCGCGGCGAGGACGACGTCTTCGAATCCTGCATCACGCATCTGATCGACGTGGCCAGGCCGGATGACCTGCGAGGCGCCGCACCAGAGGTGGCTGAGCCATCTCGCCCGGTCCGGCGGTGAAGGCGGTCAGCTAAGGCTGTCCACCTGATGGACGTCGCCGCACGGCACTCCCAGCGCGGCGTGGTGCTGGCGGATGGCGTCCTCGTCCGGGCCGTCCAGCAGGCAGTACACCTTGCCCCCGGCGTTGTGCTACAGCTCGATCTGGCGCACGCCGAACTGATCGGCCCTGGCGTTGCGGGTGTCATCGGCGATCTGCGCGATGGCCTCGGCGGGCAGCTTCAGATCCTCGTGAAAGTCCATGAATCGTGCCATGACAAGCTCCTTCGTTCGATGTGGTGATGGTTTCGGCGGCACCGCTTGCCTGCCCGCGGGGTCGGCGGCGAAGAACAGCGCGGTGCCCGGGAGCGGGTCAGCGAAGTTCTCCCAGCCCAGAGTGTTGAACGCCCGCACATAACTGGCCTGCGGGGCGGCGGCCACGACCGCCGCCCGGCTGTTGACCTCCGGCTCACCCATGCGGTTCGAGGCGTCGATCACCACCTTGCCGGCCAGCGCCGCGCCGTTCGCGGCGGCGGCCGGCGGCAGAGGTCACGTTTCCGGCCGCGTCCGGGCCAGGCTGGCCAGCGTGATGACGAGCGCCGTCAGGATCGACGCGTGATAGATGAGGTCGGGCAGGTCCTGGCGGCCGGACGCGATGATGGCCAGGCCCACCATGGTGCCGAACGTGGCGAAGGCGGCCGTGCCCACGGCCGCGCCCCAGGCGTGCGCGCGCTGGGTGAGGACCGCCCAGCTGCCGGCCGCCAGCACGGCAGCGATCACCAGTTCCGGGATCGCGGCCTGGGTGAAGCCCGTGCCGAAGTGGATGGCCGAGGCGACCGCGAAGGTGGCGGCTTCGGCCACCATCGCCAGCCCGATCCTCCTGCTGGGCGTGCGGCGCCGGGTGGCCAGCCGCGCCTGTGATGTCGAGGTCATGGTTTCTCCCGGTGAGTCGGTCTGATGGTTCGCCCCCGACGTTAGGGACCGGCACCGGGGGGTGTCGTCGGGCCGGCGGAGGCTTTCGCCCTGCCCCGGAGGGCGGACGGCTGCCCGGCGCGGCGCGGCCGGCTACCACCGGGGGAGTAGCCGCCGCTGCATCCCGCAGCCGACGGCGGATGGGCGGCGCTGACCTACGCTCGTGTTTATGAGCGCGGTGAACGGCAACACCGAGCGGGCACCGGCCCGCCGGACGAGCCCGATCGCCGATGGCGCTCTGGCGGCGGTGCTGGCCGTCGTGCTGTCGGTGGGCACCTACTTCGCCGCATGGCATCAGCACGGCCATCGGGCCGTCGACGCCGGGGCCATCGCCCTGGTCATCGCGTCGGCCGGGGCGCTGGCGCTGAGGCGGCGGTATCCGGTGGCGATTCTGGCCCTGGTGTTCGGGACGACCCTGATCTACTTCGTGCTCGGATACGCCAGCGGGCCGATCTGGCTGGCCCTGATCATCGCCTACTACACCGCCACCGCCTGCGGTCACCGGCTGGCCGCCGTCATCGCGGCGGTGGCCGGGTTCGCCGTCTTCCCCTGGCTGGGCTACCTGCTCCGGAACGGGCCGGCGCCATCGCTGGCCGGGCTGGCCGCGCTGGCCGCCTGGCTGGTGGTGGTACTGGGCGCGGGCGAGGCCGTGCGCATCCGGCGGGAGCGGGCCGCCGCGGCAACCCGGATCCGGGAAGAGGAGGAGCGCCGGCAGGCCAGCGAGGAACGGCTGCGGATGGCCCGGGAACTCCACGATTCCCTGGGCCACTACCTGTCTTTGATCAGCGTGCAGTCGGGAGTGGCCCTGAACCTCAACCAGGAGCTGCCCGAGCAGGTCCGGGCGTCCCTGACCACGGTCAAGCAGGCCAGCAAGGAGGCCCTCACCGAGCTCCGCTCGGTGCTGGACATCCTGCGCCAGGACGGCGAGCGCGCCCCCCGCTCCCCGACCGCCACCCTGGCCCGGCTCGGCGACCTGGTATCCCAGGCGGCCGCGCCCGGGCTGGAGGTGCGGGCGGAGACCGAGGGCAGCGTCCGGCCACTGCCGTTCGGGGTCGACGTCGCGGCCTACCGGATCGTGCAGGAGGCACTGACGAACGTGGCGCGCCACGCCGGGCCGGCCACCGCCACCGTGCGCGTCGTCTACGGCGAGGACGACGTCACCGTGCAGGTAGACGACGACGGAGGTGGGCGGCCCGGCGCCGCTCAGCAGCCGATGAGCGGCAACGGAATCGCCGGCATGCGGGAACGCGTGGCCGCCCTCGGCGGCGAGTTTGACGCCGGCTCCGCCCGGAAGGCGGTTTCCGGGTCCGGGCCCGGTTTCCGCTGGGCGGTGCCGGATGATCCGGGTCGTGCTGGCCGACGATCAGGTCCTGGTCCGGGCCGGGTTCCGCGCCCTGCTCGACGCGCAGGACGACATCGAGGTGGTGGGCGAGGCCGGCGACGGGGAGCAGGCCGTGGGCCTGGCCACCGAGCTCACCCCCGACGTTGTGCTGATGGACATCCGGATGCCGGGCACCGACGGCCTGGCCGCCACCCGGCGGATCTCCGCCGACGGGGACCTGGCCGGTGTCCGGGTGGTGATCCTCACCACGTTCGAGCTCGACGAGTACGTGTTCGAGGCCATCCGGTCCGGGGCCAGCGGGTTCCTGGTCAAGGACACCGAGCCGGATGAGCTGGTGCAGGCGGTCCGGGTGGTGGCCGGCGGTGACGCCCTGCTGTCTCCCAGCGTCACCCGCCGGCTGATCGGGGAGTTCGCGGCACGGGCCAAGGAGCCGCACGACGTCGGCGGCCTTCACGAGCTGACCGACCGGGAACAGGAGGTGCTGGCGCTCGTCGCGGACGGGCTGTCGAATCACGAGATCGCCAGGCGCCTGTACGTCAGCCCCGCCACGGCCAAGACCCACGTCAGCCGGGCCATGATCAAGCTCCGGGCCAGGGACCGGGCCCAGCTCGTGGTCATCGCCTACGAGTCGGGCCTGGTGCGGCCCGGCTGGCGCGCCTGAGGCGCTGCCAGCCGGGCGTTGACGCCGGTCGCGCGCGGGGCGTCAGACGCGGGCGGTGTCCTTGCGGAACCGCCAGATCGCGCCGGCGGTGAAGATGGCCAGCCAGGCGACGGCGTTGACCACCCACCACACGTCCATCGCCCCGCCGGTCAGCGGCCAGTGCACCAGCTGGTTGACGCCATACAGGGGAGTGAACTTGGCCAGCACCTGCAGGGCGTGCGGGTACTGGCTCAGCGGGACGAACAGGCCGCCGCCGAACGCCAGCAGGATCATGATGAAGCCCATGAACTGCATGACGTTCTCGGTCGGCAGCAGGTAGCCCAGGAACAGCCCGAAGGGCGCGAACACCAGCGCGCCGATCCACACGCACAGCGCGGTGACGATCCACAGGTACCCCAGCATGGACGGCTTGTGGGTGGCGAACCCGACGATGTAGACGGCGAGCACCGAGACGAACCCGAGCACCATCGAGGTGAGCATCTTGGTCACCACGTAGGCCAGCGGGGACAGCGGGGTCAGCCGGCAGCTGCCTGGTCCAGCCCTGCGCCCGCTCGATGGAGATCATCGCCCCGCCGCTCGTGGTCGCCAGGACCGCAGCCGTACAGCGCCATGCTGATCAGGATGAAGGCGGAGACGTTGCCCTTCCCCGCCGACTCGTTCGCGTACGCGGCGTTGAGCCCGAACAGCAGGAAGAAGATCGAGGGAGTCACCAGGGCGAAGATCACTGTGCGCCGGTTGCGGAGCAGGCGGCGGATTTCCAGCTTCAGCACCGTGAAGCTGAACCCGCCCATCGGCGGGACCGGCCGGCTGCTGAGCTCGGCCGCGGTTGCGGTGGTGGTCACCGGTTCCCTCCAGTGGTGTCGTCGTCGCCGGTGAGGGCGAGGAACGCCTCCTCCAGCCCGCGCGAGGCGATCTCCAGGTCGTGCGCGCTGGTCTCGGTCAGCAGGTAGCGGGCGACCTTGTCGGCGTCGCCGGAGTGGATGAGCACGGTCTCGCCCCGGATCTCGATGCTGTCCGCGCCGGGCACGGCGCGCAGCGCCTGCTCGGTGGCGCCGGGCAGCGTGGCCCGCACGGTCCGGCCGGAGGCCAGGCTCTTCACCTGCGCGCTGGTGCCGTCGGCGACGATCTCGCCCTTGCGGATGAGCACGATCCGGTCGGCGTAGGCGTCGGCCTCCTCCAGGTAGTGCGTGGCGAACAGCACCGTGCGGCCCCGGTCGGCGTCGTGGCGGATCGAGCCCCAGAACTCGCGGCGGCCCTCTACGTCCATGCCGGTGGTCGGCTCGTCCAGGACGAGCAGCTCCGGGTCGGACAGCAGCGCCATCGCGAACCGCAGCCGCTGCTGCTCGCCGCCGGAGCACTTGTCCACCCGCCGGTCGGCGATCTCGGCGATGCCGGCCCGCCGCAGCGCCGCGGGCACGTCCGCATTGTGCGCGAACAGGCTGGCCGTGTAGAGCGCGGTCTCACCGACGGTGAGGTCCTTGAGCAGCCCCCCGGTCTGCATGACCGCGGAGACCAGCCCCCGCCGGATGGCCTGCTGGGGCGTCATGCCCAGCACCGACGACCTCACCGCCGCTGGGCGTGGACAGCCCCAGGATCATGTCGATGGTCGAGGTCTTGCCCGCGCCGTTAGGGCCGAGGAACGCCACCACCTCGCCCTGCTCCACGGTCAGGTTGACGTGCCGCACGGCCTGGACATGACCGAAATTCTTGCTGAGGTCCTGCAGCAAGACCGCGGGCGGCGATCCGTTATCCGCCCGCGGACCGGGCGCCCGTACGGGGTCAGTTGTTGTCATGTGACCAGCGTGGCCGAGGCCCCGCAGATACTCCACTGAAGTTCGGCGCGTGTTGCCCATGACAAATGTCATGACCGGTGGCGCGGGCCGTCCGCCCGGGCCAGGCGCCCGGGGGTTACCTATCCTATTTACCAATAAATGGTATGCCTGACGTAAAGACTGATTCGGGCGACATAACGGATGTGCCCGGCCGGCCTGGCTGCCACGCATAAGGCGGTTGTGGCTCATGAGCAAGTCCCTGGCCACGGCCCTAATAATTGTTTGTGGCGAATGCCACAATTAATGCTGTGGGAGGGAAAGCCCGGCGTTTGTGGCCGCTGGCCGCAATCACCGTGGTCCTGGCCGTCGCTGGCATATTGGTGTGGGCGGTCTGGCGGTCGCCGCATCGCGGCGACCTGTTGACGTTCGGCGGTTTCGTCGTCGCCGTGATCGCGCCGGTGGCGAGCCTGATCGTCTACCTGACCAAGCTCAGGCGCACCGGCGATACGGGCCTGGGCCGACCACTCAGCGAGCTGGCCGACTCCCTCGCGGCAGCGGTGATGGAGCAGTGGACCCGGGCGGCGCTGGAGCGGCGGCTGCTGCAGCCGGAGCCGATTCCGGTGCGCTGGGTGAGGTCGGCCAGGCCGCTCGCCGGGCCGGTGTCGGCCGCGGTCGGGTCGCGGCAGTTCCCGCCGCTGCCGGGGCTCCCGGCGGCAGCGGCGGGCAGGCTCCGGGGCGGGCAGCTGCAGGACCTGCACGCCGTCTACGGGGGCCTGGGATCCGGCCGGCTGGTGATCATCGGGGGCCCCGGGTCCGGCAAGAGCGGCGCCGCCGTGCTGCTGATCCTGGCCGCGCTGAACTACCGGGCGCAGATGACCGAGGAGGAGCGGCGGCTGGTGCCGGTGCCCGTGCTGGTCACCGTGCACGGGTGGGATCCCGGCACCGAGCGGGTCGGGCACTGGCTCGCCGGGCGGCTCCAGCAGGCCTACCCGCTGTTCGCGGGCAAGGGCGGACTGGAGGCGGCAACCGAGCTGGTGCGGACGTCCAGGATCGCGGCGATCCTGGACGGGCTCGATGAGATCCCGGAAGAGCTCCGGCCGCCCGCGCTGCGGGCGCTCAGCGACCAGGCGGACTTCCGGGTCGTCGTCCTGAGCCGGAGCGATGAGATGGCGGCCGCCGCCAGCCAGGAGTTCCTGCAGGCGGCCGTCGTCCTCGAACTGCAGGACGTGGGTCCCAAGGTGGCCGCGGATTACCTGACGCGCGTCCAGCGTCACCCGGCGCCTGCCGGGTGGGATGAGCTGACCGGCCGCCTCCGCCGCGCACCCGGCAGCCCGATCGCCGGGGCACTCAGCCTGCCGCTGACCCTGACCCTGGTCCGGGACACCTACCGCGGCGGCGACGATGTTGGCGAGCTGCTCGATTTCTGCGATGCCGGCGATCACGGCGCTTCACGGGAGAGCATCGAGGACTATCTGCTCGACCGGGTTCTGCCCGCCGCCTATGCGCCGCGCCCGGGAGAACCACCGCCCCGGTATGGGCTGCCTGCGGCCCGCCTTGCCCTTGGCCACGTGGCCGCGAGGATGAACCGGGACGGCACCCGGGACCTGGCCTGGTGGCGGATTCCCGCATGGGCCTCGGTCGCGCCGCGCGTCGTGGCGACCGCTCTTGTGTTCGGGCTGTTGTTCTGGCTCGGAGGCGGGCCCAAGCTGGGGCTGGTGGCCGTGCCCGTGGCCGCGCTCGGCTACCTGGCCGGGCTCAGGGACAAATCCCCCCGGCGGATGGCGCCCCTGCGGTGGCGTCAGCTGTTCAGCCGCTCGTCCCTTGCGGTCGGGCTCCAGTTCGCGGTGGTGGGCGGGCTCTTCGGCGCGCTCGTGTTCGGGCTCGCATCCGGGCTCACGGCCGGCCGCACCGTCGGGCTCGTGGCCGCGGTCGCGACCGGGCTGGCGGGCACGCTCGCGGCCGGCCTCTCCCGGCCGGCCGTGGACGATGCGAGTCCCCTCACCCCGCCCGCTGCCTGGCATCGTGACCAGGCGTTCGGGCTCATCGTGGGCGTCGTGTTCGGCATCAGCGTCGGTCTCGGCCTCGGTTTCATCCTCGGGACCAGGCACGTGCTGGGGCTCGTGCCGGGACTCGGGTACGGGCTTCTGTTCGGAGTCGTGTTCGGGCTGGTGTGGGGGCTCTCGTTCCCCCTGACCTGGACGGCCTCGCTGGCGTTTGCTCAGCTCACCCTGCGCTGGCATACCCCCGCCCGCCTCCTGCATTTCCTGGAAGACGCCCGGCAGCGCGATGTGCTGCGCACCGTCGGGCCCATCTACCAGTTCCGGCACGCCCGGCTGCAGGATCGCCTCGCCGGGCAGGCCGGGCCCAATGAGCCGGCCGCCCGTCATGCGTTGCGGATGTAATTCGTCGGTGCGCCGGCCCGGCCGCCGTTGCCGTCATCTGGCCAGGGCGGGAACCAGGGACCTCGCCGCGAAGGCGATGCGCGCGGTGCTGGCCACCATGGCCCCCACCATCACCCAGGTCATGGGCGCGCTGGTGAACGTCACGCCGGTGATGAGCACCGCGTCGAGCGTGGCGATGCCGATGCATCCCGCGACTCCCGCCCGGGCGGCCAGCCGGTAGCGCGTGGTCAGTGCGGCGGCGGCGAGCAGCGCGATGATGGTGATGAGCGCCACGCCGACCAGGATGCGCACCGAGAGCGGGACGGCCCAGGCCGGCGCCCGGTCGGTGATCAGCGCCACGGCCCAGCAGGCACCGACCAGCGGCCCGATCCCGAGCAGCCTGCGGGCGGCGCGGCGGGAGGGGTTCACGCGGGCAAACTCGGCCACGATCGCCTGCGGGTCGCCGAATTCGGCCACCGCGGACTCGGCGGCGAGATCGGGGGCCAGTCCCTGCCGGAGATAGGACCGGTGGGTCTCGGTCAGGCCGTCGGCCAGCTCCTCGACTATCGGGGCGGGCAGCCGGGCGGCCAGGACCGCCAGGTAGCTGCTGATCAGGCGGGGCTCGGACATGGCCTGCCCTCGAGTGCTGCGCTCACCGTGGCCGAGAAGTCCAGCCAGTCCGCCCGCTTGCCGGTCAGCGCCCGGGTTCCCGCCGCGGTCAGCTTGTACTCACGCCGCCGCCGGCCGCCCACCACCGACCACGACCCGGCGATCAGCCCGGCCTGCTCCAGCCGCCGCAGCGCCGGGTAGATCGTCCCGGTGGGCAGATCCAGCCGCCCTCCAGTGCTCTGCCGCAGGGACTCGATCACGGCGTAACCGTGCCGCGGCCCGTCCTCGAGGGCGGCCAGCAGCACGGCGTCCAGATGGCCCTTCAGCTCCTCGGCTCGCATACGTAGTAATCCTACATTATGGGTTCCGGCCAGGCAATCCGCCGGGTAGAGTGGCCTAATAGGTAGTAACGCTATATATGAGGGGGTGAGCGGGGATGGCCCGCACGCTGAGCCTCATCGTCCGCAATCTCGTGTTCACCGTCGTGGTGCCGGGGCTGGGGGGAGTCTGGGCTCCCTGGTGGATCATGACGCGCCATGGAGGCACCGCCGCGCCGGTCGCGTGGGAGGCGGTTCCGGTCATCGCGGGCGGGGCGGCCCTGTACCTGTGGTGTGTCTGGAACTTCGCGTCCGTGGGGCATGGCACTCCCGGCCTCTGGGACGCACCGAGGCGCGTTGTCGCGGCCGGGCCCTACCGCTGGGTGCGCAACCCGATCTACATCGCCGCGCTGCTGGTTGTCCTGGGGGAGGCGTGGCTGTTCATGTCGCTGCCGGTGCTGGCGTACGCGGGCGCCATGGCGGTCTTCTTCCACCTGTTCGTCACCGGCTACGAAGAGCGGAGGCTCGGCCGCCACTTCGGCGACAGCTATCTGGAGTACCGGCGCCGGGTCCCGCGCTGGATCCCCCGCCCGCCGCGCCACGCGTAAGACCTGGCGGCCTGCGCGTCACACCGGGACAAGCAGGCCGGACGCTACCAACAGGAAGGTGAGCAGATGAGCATCGATGCGAAATCAGCCACCCGGCCGATGAGCGCTGCGGTGCCGGCCAGCCTGACCAGGGTACGGCGGGGCAGCCTGGCGGTCTTGTGCTGGTCGTCGCGGAGTACCTCATCGGCATGTATGTCAACTTGTTCGTCACGATCCCCCCGGCCGACCATGACCACAGCGTCCGCACCGCGATCGCGAACGGGCCGGCCATCCTGGCCACTCACGCCGTTATCGGGCTGCTGCTGGGGCTGGCGGCCCTGGGCGTGCTCGTGCAGGCCATCATGGCCCGCCACCCGGGCGCCATCGCCGCGTCGGCGGTAGGCCTGTTCGCGCTGGCCTTTGCCTCCGTAGCGGGGGCCAGCTTCACCAGCAGCGGCCACCCTGCCGACTCGATGGCCATGTCGGTCTTCACCGGCGTCGGGCTGCTGTGTTACGCGGCCAACCTGTACCTGCTGCCACCGCCCGGCCGCCGCGGGTAGGCACAGCCCCCCCGCTGACCACCCGGCCCGGTACGGCCGGGCTCACCGCGCGGGCCCGCGCCGGCCTAGCGGTGGCGAAGGATCCGTGGCATAACGGCTAGATGTGACGGAGCCAGGACGGGTGGAATCGAGGAGCCGATGAATGCGTCCCTGCTGGCCGTGCTCAGCGACGCCGAGCGGCTGCTGGCCGCCGAGACCGGGCGGGCCGAGCTCGCCGCGCTTGACGAGGACGCGGCTATCGACCTGGAAACCCGGATCAGGCGCGCCCGGAACAAGTACGTCGGCCAGTACCGCCGGGCCGCCAGCGCCGCCGTGGCCGAGCACGGCGGGCGCGGCAAGGCGCGGCCGGAGAACAGGCGGGCCGCCATGAAGGCCGAGGCGTTCGAAGAGGCCTTGTCCCGGGTGAGCCGGCGGGTCGCGGCCCTGGCCCGGCAGGCAGCAGCGGAGCTGCGGGCGGAACGGCTTGCGGCAGCCAGGGCGGCGAGGCAGGGCCGCGGGCCCAATGCCGGGGCGGCCCTGCCCGCCGCCGGGCAGCCGGCCCCCGCGGTCACCGGTGAGCCCACCGGCGACCGCGCCCTGCGCTCGCCCGCCAGCGCGAAGCGGCGGGCGAGCACCCGCGCCATGGGCGCCCGCCAGCAGGCGAAGCGGGACAGCCGCTGAGCACCGGCCGGGCCAGCGCGGCGTTTGTCATGGTTGCGCCAACCATGAGCTTCATATGTGCTGGTTGGTAACCAGGCGCGCAGATCGCTGAGTATGAGCCGTTGACGGCCGCATCGGCCCCGTAGTCGGCTGCGCGCCGATCGTCCAGGTATGGCCTCGGCTGTCCGGGCGCTGGCGGGGATGGTGCGCGAGCCAGCAGCTTCCGGTCTGCTCGGCTTCGCGACGGCGGGCCTGCCCGGGTGCAGAAGGCCTCCCGTGGGCCAGTAGTGGGGGTGGTTCGTGGTGGCCGGTCGGTACAGGGTTGAGCCATGAGGCTGGGTACGCAGCCCAGCCAGCGGCTCACCCTCGTGGTGGCGTGCACGGCTCAGGTCATGATGGTGCTGGATGTCCGCGCTGCGTACCGGCCTGTCCTGGCTTTTCTTCTGCATTCCGTACTTTGCCGTGGCCCAGCTCAGCAAGTGGGTCGAGCGGTGGCTGCCGGTGGCATCGGCCGTCGGGTGGGGGTGCTTCATCGCCGCCGCGGGCGTGCTTGGCATGAGCCAGCTGACGACGGCGACGCCGTTTGCCTGGCCGGCCGCCTGCTACGTCCTGGTGGGGGTGGGCTTTGCCCTGATGGTCCCGGCGGGTTCGTCCGCGGCGATGGCCGAGGTTCCGGGGGGATCGTCGGGGATCGGGTCAGGCCTGTTCAACGCCTGCCGCCAGATCGGCACCGCCACCGGGCTGGCCATACTGGGATCCGTCGGCGCCGGCGTGACCCTGGCCGACTGGCACCACCAGGCCGGATCCCTCCCCCGGGCCGAGCAGCAGCGGGCAGCCCAGATCGGGCCGACGTCGCGGGTGGTCAGGTCCACAACGCCGCCGCGTCGGCAGGCCAGCACACGCTCGACCTGGCGGTGGCCTCCTTTCTCCGGGGTTTCGAGCTCGCCCTGGTCTTGGCGGGCGCGATCCTGGCCGCCGCTGGGGTCGTGGGCTTCCTGGGCCTGCGGCACCTCCAGAGCCCTGCTTCCCAGCAGCGCCAAAGGACCGATGTGAGCACGAGCAGGTGAAATGCGATGACTCATGCGGTGCACGGGTCCTCGCTGCCCCGCGGGCCGGAATGTCCGGATCGCGCCGCCTGCCTGGCGGCGCTAGGAACTGCCGGGCCGGTCAGGCCGGCGGTGCCCGTGGTCACCGGAGCGACCGGGCCCAAGCGGGCTTCCGGGGCAGTCAATGCCTGCCGGGCGGCACCGGCGAGGTAGGGGCGACGATCGAGGTGGCGTGCCGGCCGGGACTGTCGCGGGCATGGCCGTAGCGCCGCATCGTGCGCGGGCCGGCATGGAAGGCGGCTGGCCCTGGAACCAGGTTGAGCACCCAGCGGTCATCACGAATTAGAGATCTTTGTTAACTTTCCCGGCAAATGCAGGGATTTCCCCGTTGCTCGGCTGGTCTGCCCCGTCCAGGCTCAACTTAGCCCGGGGGCGGAGTTTTGGCACGCCGCGACCAGCCGCGCCGGCGCGAGCGGCCCGGGGCGGGCACGCTCCCGGCTGGTTCCACAGAGCGGCCACGCAGGTTACGGGAGGATGGCATGCGACCACAGTTCAAGATCTTGGTTATCACGGGAGCGATGCTCACGGCGGGCCTGGGCGCAGCGGTGCCCGCGAGCGCCGCCACGGCGGCACCGGTGATGGACACGTCGGTTTTCGCCTGCAGCGGCAGTTCCTGCGAGGTGGGCCCCGGCAACGTGGGCGTGCCGTTCGCGGCCGGGCTGAACGTGATCGGCGACGGGATACCGAAGTCGGTGGAGAAGTTCTACGGGGACGACTTCACCATGAAGATCACCAGCGGCAGCCTGCCGCCGGGCCTGCAGCTGTCGCTGCCCAGCAGCGAATGGACGGTTACCGGCACGCCCACCAAGGCCGGAACCTATCCATTCACCGTCCAGTTCGCCCCCACCCAGGACGCGCCCGAGGCGGGGCCCCCGGGGACCCAGCAGCTCACCATCACCATCGGCACCGGCACCGCCGACCGGCTCGACCTGACCGGGGCCATCTGGTCACCTCACTCGGTCAACAAGACGCTGCAGATCCAGGGGTTCGACGCCAACTTCGGCGCCACCTACACCGTGTTCGTGACCGCCAACGGCACCAAGCTCGGGACCTTTACCGAAAGCAGCGCCTGGCAGGACGGTGGCATCCAGAACAACCTCAGGGTGCCGCCCGGCCCGACGACCTTCACGTCCTTCACCAACCCGGGGTCGATCACCGTCAAAGACAGCCTGGGCGGGTCTGCCACGATCCCAGTCACCGTGAACCTCAAGTATTCATAGGCACAGGCACCGGATCCCTTCTGCCCACGGGGGATGGGCCCACTGGACGTCTGGCCGTGACCCGGAGAACGCGGGCCACGGCCAGATCCGTGGAAGACCCTCCATCCCGCGGCTACCTCCGTTACGGAAACCAAGCATCTCCGCAGAGATGGCACTGCGCACGCGGTGACATATCGCTTAATACACGGGTGATCCGTGTCGCTTCCGCGTTGTTGCGGGCCGGGCTGGGACGGTGCTGAGCATGCGAGGCTGGCCGCAGCGCAGGGGCGGATGGTGCTGATCTACAGATGTGCGATGGCTGGCCACCCTTACCCATTCGTCCCCTCACAGGCGAGGGTGACGTCATCGAGGCGACCGAGGGAGAGGGCTGGCGGCTGGAGCAGCTCGCCTACGACGGGACGCAAGCAGAACACGGCCCGCGTCACCGATGCCCTCCAGGGCGGCAAGATCGCCGAGGCCCAGGTATACGACCTGCTCATGGTCGCCGACGCGATCCCGCGGGAGCCCGTCAGCATCATCTCGAACAGCTGAGAAGACTTCGCCACCGCCCTCAGCGTCCCCTGGACCAGATCACCCGAATCCTGGACCGAGTAGAAAACGCGGTCATGCGCCTAGAGTCGTCCAGCGGCGTGGTGCCCGCCTTCTGAATTCGGACCGGGCCCGCCCGACAGATCGTTATCAAGACAGCCCGTAAGCGGCGGCGGCCGATTCGGAGGTCAGGCCGGGACCCGGTTACGCCCACATCACCACCAAGCCCTGGAAGCAGGGCCGGAGCACTTGCCCACATCCTCCCTGCCGACTCGCGCGCCGAGTCGGCGTTTCGGTGACGGCTCTGAGCGTGTGCAGATCGGTTGGTGAGCGGCGCCGAGCTGGCTAAGGTGTTCACCGCGGCGGGCGCGCAGGCGGTGTGGATAGCCGACGGTGAGCTGGGCAGGCTGGGACAGTCGCCACCCAAGCGTCCCGCGCGCTGACCCGCAACCCAATGCACCGGACGGGGAACCGATCGTCGCGGCGAACCGTCCAAGTTCCTGTGTTGGGCATGATGCGATGGCTGGCCCGGCAGGCCCGGTGGCTTTTGCCTGCGGTCGGCATCGTCCTTGTGAGCGCGTCGTGCGGCGTGCGTTCGGCCGCGATGGCCTCCCCGAAGCCGTCAGCGTCGGCCGTGCTTGTCTTCGGCGTGGTGGAAGCCAGCCCGGGATGTTCGGTCGAACGGCAGCTGCATCCGTGCGGGGTCCTCCTACTGGGTCATGTCCGGGTCGAGGCCCGGCGCCTGCCCGCCGAGACGACCGCGAGCACCCGTACCCGCGCGGATGGTCACTACTCCTTCCGGCTCGGACGGGGGCGATATGTGCTCGTCGCGGTGTGGAGGCAGGGCCTCGTACGCTGCTCGCCGGTCCTGGTCTCGGTGACGTCGTTGGCGCCTGTGCGCGCCAACATCCATTGCGGTAGCGGCATCCGCTGACGCAGACCGTAGTTCGGCGTCGCCTCGGGCGGCTACCTAGGGGTACTCGTAGCGGTGGGTGCAATCCAGAAGCCGGGCCCGGCCCGGGGCGACGCTTGTCAGGCGCCGGGTGGTGGCATCCTGGCGACTCCGACGGTTCCCGGCGATCCCGCTGGCGGTGGCCGGGATAGTCCCGGTGATCGCGGGAATGGTGTGGCTCTCGCGGATTACGCCCGGCACGCCGTACCTGCCCGGCGTGCTGGGGCCGATGATCTTGTTCGGGGCGGGGATGGGGCTGGCGATGGTGCCGCTGACCACCGCCGCGCTGGCCGGGTCCGGCCGGAGGATTCGGGCGCCGCCTCCAGCATGGTGAACGCCCCCCGGCAGGTCGGCGGGGCGCTCGGGCTGGCCGTCCTGGTGACCGTGTCCGGCGCGGCCAGCCGGGATCCGGCGGGCCCAGGGCACGACCCTGGCCAGCGAACATGAGCATCTCGTGCACGGCATGGCGAGCGCGTTCACCGTCGCCCCCTCCTCGATGGCGGTGCGCTGCTGGTGATGGCGGCCGCCGCCATGTTCGCGAGGCGGGCGCCCGTGGGCGGCCGCCCCGGATAGCGGCAACAGGCGCCCAGCCCCGGCAGTGCCGGCGGCACTCGGTCACCCCTGGCCAATCCTGTCCAGCTAGCGGTCATCAGCACCAGCTTTGGCGAACGCCGTCAATGCTGGTCCTTCAGTAAAAGACAAGTTTATGTAAAGATCTGATAAATTATCAGGTCTGTCTTCTGGCACTATGTTGACTTACGCCCCCCCAGAGTCTCCCGTTAGTACGGGGCACAATGGCGTGTCCGGCGACCCGGGACGGCTGGGCTTGGCCGGCACGCGTGAGCGGGAGGAATTGCCATGCCCAGAAGGTTCGTACGCAATTCATTAGTAGTGTTGTCTCTGCTGGCGCTTCCGGTGATGCTGCTCGGCACCTCCGGGGGGGCGGCGGCGGGCACCGCGAATACGGCAGCTGCTCGGGCGAGCGGTGTGACCACATCCGGCCTTGGGGTGTTCAAGCCAACGTTCGCGGGCACGGCCGCCACTGGCTGCACCGGGCCACCGACCTGCTCCCTGCTGAGCGGCCCGGTCAACACACCATCCACCGCGGCCGCCGCACAGGCCAGCCCGGCAACGAGTCAGGGATCCGGAACACAGCCCCGCGCGCACGCCATGGCGCCGCCGGATATCCGGCAGCTCAATCTCTCCGCGGCCCAACGGAGCGCACTCAAGGCCAGCGTCCCCTCCTTCCCCGTGCCGTCGGTCAGCTGCGTGCCACTGGGCCCGGGCTGTGACAACATCAGCACGTCGGCGGGTGGCGCCACCAGCGTCAAGGGCCTGAACGCGGTCAACAGCGCCGAGCACACAACCAACATCTTCAGCAACGTTGAGCCCCCGGACCAGGGCCTGTGCGCTGGTAACGGATCCGTGGTCGAGACCAACAACATCGGGGAGATCCTGGTCTTCAACAGCGCCTTGCAGCGCCAATCCGCGCCGATCTCGTTCGACACGATCATGGGGCTCACCGCCAAGGGGTGGAGCAGCGGCGGAGATCCCTCCTGCCTGTATGATCCCGCCAACGGTGGGCACTGGTTCTTCACCCAGATCGTCTCGGCAAGCCCGGAATCCGCGGGCGGTGCTTTCACCGGCTGCTTCGCGGGCGTGGCCAACCAATGCCTTGAGGGCATCGCGGTAACCGACGGCAACAACCCGTTCGGCCCCTACCACGTGTACTTCTCGGCCGCCGACTACAACCCGGCCGAGCCGGGCTACCCGTCCCTGCTCAACGACTTCGCGAAGATCTCGGTGACCCGGGACGCCTTCATGATGTTCTACGACGAGTTCCCGCTCCTTCCGTCAACGCTGCCCGGCATCGGCGGCGGCATCTTCAACGGGGCGCAGCAACTCGTGTTCCGCAAGAGCGCGCTGGAGCAGGGCCTGCCCACCACGCTGTCCAACGGGAAGCCGAACCCCGCGGTCACGGTGGGCATCGAGAACATGGGCCACATCCCCACCCCGGACGGGACCTGCGCAAGCGACAAGGTGCTGCACATGGGCGGCATCACCTGCTGGGTATCGGTGATCCCGGGGCAGCCGGTCGCGGGGCAGTTCGACAACGCCCGTGGTGGCACCGGGTTCATGGTGGGCTCGCTGGACTTCTACGGGTTCGTCCCGCTAGCGACCTCCGGTGACAACCGGATCGCGGCGTGGGCCTGGACCGGGCTGTCCGCCCTCAATAGCGCCGGCTGTGCAACCTGCAACGCCAGCATCCGCTTCACCGGCCAGCTCTTCTCCGGCGTCAACCGGTACTTCAATCCCGAGACGGTGAACACCGGCGGGTTCTTCGCCCCGCAGAAGACCGGCCCGATACCGCTGGGTGACGAGTGCGGGGCGGCCGGCCTGAGCGTGGGCTCGCCGCCGCCGGCCTCCTGTCCGGAGGGCGGGATCACCACCAACGGCGACAACCTGACGCAGGTCTCGCAGGCGCAGGGCCAGCTGTGGGCGTCCACCGCCACCCAGATCGCCCAGACGTACACCAGAGCCAATGCGGAGATCCACATGGGCGCGGTGTACTGGGTGCTCGGCACCAACTCATTCGACAGCACCGGCAAGTTCACCCTGACCAGCCAGGGGTACGTCTCGCCGAAGCACGAAGATCTGTCGATGCCGGCCATGGCCGCAACCCCCACCAGCGGCGGCAAGGCGATCATGCTGTTCACGCTGACCGGCAACGGCGGCCCCACCGGCGCTGACCACGGCGGCTTCTTCCCTAGCACCGCTTTCGGCCGGCTGACCAGCACCTCCGGCGGCCTGCTCAGCTCCACGGTCAGCATCGCTGCTATGGGGCGGTCCCCGCAGGACGGCTTCTCCGAGTACCAGGGCTTCCCAGGCACGATCCGCCCCCGCTGGGGAGACTACAGCTGGGGACTGTTCGTGCCGGGCTCCGGCGGGCGGATCTACTTCGCCAACGAGTACATCCAGTTCCCGAGCTGCACCGGGTCGGCGTTCACCCTGGCGAACGCGACCTGCGGCGGGACCAGAAACGGCCTAACCAACTGGGGAACTTCGGTCAATTACGTTGTGCCCTAGCTCGGCGCAGCCGCGCCAGGGCTGAACCACCGGCCCTGGCCTGGCCGTCGGCCGCTCAGGCCGTTCAGGGTGTTCAGGCATCCTGAACCAACGGGCGGCCGGCGGCCATCTGCCCGAGACCTGTATGGTTCCAGCTGATGGGCACCCGGCCCGGCGATCGGTTGACCGCGTAAGAACGCCTTGATCGCCTGTTCTGTCACCCTTGAACCAAGATCCGTTTCGCTTCACACCCACGCACCATCTGACGATCATGGCCAGCTCTATCCCGCGCGATCTCAGAGAAAGGGGGAGCCGGGTGGCCGTCGCGGATGGGATCCCGCGGCTTGCTCCCGGCCGCATGGCGAAACCGCGCCGAGCATCCAGTTCTGCGGCGCACGACTTCACGAACTGCACGCGCTCTCGCCGCGCAGATCGGCGGTTCCCGCACGTCAAGCGGCTCGTGACGCGGCTACTTACCGTGAACGGGACCTCGGCGCTGCCTCGCGGCTTGGGAGCCCGTCTCCCCGCCCCCGGCGTCGGCGGTAGTGATGCGGCTTGGGCTGCTGGGCCAGTGTCACCGAGGCTGGCCGGCCGCGCGGTGAGTATCCGTACTCAGGCGAACTCGCCGCTTCTACTCTGGGCGCCCGCGCCGCCGGCCCGGAGGATACAACGGTGACGCAGGACAGCACCCGCCGCAGGCAGCCGCGAATGCTCTGGCTGGCGCTGGCTTTTGTGCTGGCGGTCGCGGTCGCTGGCTGCTTGCTGGTGGCGGACCTGCTGGGCCAGGTCCTTACTGTGTGGCAGGAGCGGCCGCCCAGCGTGCGCTGGCTGAACGCGGGAGCGGCCGGGCAGGGGGTGCTCGCCGCCGCCGCGATCTGCGTGCTCGTCGCTGGCGTCAGGCGGCCAGGCTGGCGCCGGGGCACGGTACTGGCGGAGGTGCTCATCGTTCTGGTCGCGTTCGGCTGGTTCTTCTTGACCACATGGCTGCAGCGAGGCGCGTTACCCCCGCGCCGTCCCGTGACCGCAGGCGCGCCGCGATCCGGCAGCTTCACAGCAAGACATCGAACGGCAGGTGCTCGACTACATGGCCACCATGCCAGCCTGGCGCGACCACCCCAGCGTCCAGGCACGCTGACATTCGGCCAGCGTTATGTGCGCTGGATAACGGCACGCTGACCAGGGACAGCTCATGCCCGGTCGGTGCTTTCGCTCGGTGCGGACAGCGCAGCGGGCGCTACCGTGGTTCAGTGGGCGAACGCCGGTCGGTACTGGTCAACTTCGTCTATTGCCACCCGGTCGGCCATGCCATCGAGGCGCTCCACTATTGCCATGGCTACCACCGTGCCGATCCCGGCCTGCGCATCGGGCTGGCGTTGAATGCCGATACCCCGACCGAGCTGGCCGCGCTGTGCCCCTACGTAGATGACATCTACCCGATCAGCGTCAACGTGTTCGACCGGGCCTGCGGCCCGGCGAGCGCACTTGATGCCATCCCTCCCGGCTGGGACTGGGTTGTGAGTGACGCTCGCGGCCAGCAGCCGCACCAGCGTGCGGCCTTTCCCGGCCTGGCGCGGTACTACGATCAGGCGCGGGATCGCTTTGCTGCCAGCGGCAGCATTCTTGGCACCGCAGGTGCGGCGCCGCCTTCCTACTCGCCAGGCTGCCAGTTCCGCCTGCCATTTCCCGGCGCCGCCCGCAGCAAGGCTGAACAGCTGATGCGAGACGCGCGATCCGGCGTTCGCGGGAACCCTGGGCCCCGTATCGCCTTCCTGCCTGCGGGCAGCGGCCCGCGCAGTACCTATCCCTCCGTCCGCTCCTGGCGGCTGGTGCTTGCTGCCCTGGCCGGCCGATGGCCCGGCGCCCTGTTCTGCCTCGTCGGCAAGCACCGGCGAGACGGCCGCACGACCACGAGCTTCGGGGCTGCCGAGCTCGACGAGCTGCACGGCATGTTGCCGCCGGCTTGCCACGCCGTAGACCTGCCGCTGACCGACCAGCTCGCCATCGTGGCGGGCTGCGACGTGCTCATCTCCCCGCACTCGGGGTTCGGCATGGCCGCCCTGGCCGTGGGCACGCCCTGGCTGAGCATCGCCGGCAACCGGTGGCCGGAGTACTACTTCAACGGCGTGCCCTTCTACTCCGTGCTGCCGGACCTGAAGCGCTTCCCCGCCTACAACGCCTTCGGGCCCGATCCCCCGCCTGTGGACGACGACGGGCCGAGGGCGCCGAGCATGTGCTACGAACGGATTCGCAATGACCTTGCCGAGATCGTCGAGGGGGCCGCCCGGCTCATCGAGCGCCGCTGGCCATTCGAGACTGCCATGTCCGACCACTTCGCCCGGATATGGGCGCTGCGCGAGGGCCGCGCGGACCTGATCTGGTCAATCGACTCGGCACACGAACCATACCTGGCCGCCAAGGCCTGACCTGCTCGCCGGCGCCGATTCCCCTCCTGTGCGCAACTGTCCGCCTACGGTCGGTCATGGGCACGGCTCGTGATTGACGATCTGCTCTCGGAGGATGTCGGCGTGGCCGCAGTGCTGGGCAAGCTCACGCAGCATGTGGAGGTAGACCCAGCGCAGTGGGAGCGGGCCGCGCCGGTTGCCGTAGACCATGTCGTCCAAGCCCAGGGATGCGGTCGCGTGGCGTGAGGACTCGCAGGCCTGGCGGTGCGCTTGGCGGATGGAAGCGATCGTGTCGGTGTCGTCGAGCATGAACGACTCGTCTGGCGTTGCGGGGATGCCGATCTCGGCGCGCGGCCGTCGGGTGATGGCTTCGTCGAACCAGACCTTCTCGACGAAGGTCACGTGTTTTACCAGGCCGAGGAGCGTGGTCCGGGACGGCACCAGCGATCGGCGTGCTTGCTCTTCGGTCAGCCCGTCCAGGCAATGGTTGAGATCGCTGCGGTGCTCGTCGAGGAACGCCTCGAACTGAGTGCGTGCTGGCTGGCCGATGACGTCCTCGGCAGACGTGCTGGGCAGGAAGGACATATGTGCAGCATGGCAGGGGCGTCACAGTTTCTGCGGACTGGCCCAGCGGTGTCAGCCGGAACGAGTCTTCAGCCCCTCCTGTCAGCTGATCGCGCCCGCCGGAAGCAGCGCATGAACGCCCCAGGACAGGTTCGCCACCTGCGTGACCCTGAGGTCTAGCACCGGGCTGGCCAACGCCAGCGCCGTTGCCTTGCCAACTCCGTAGCTGGCCTGCAGCCAGGTCAGCATCGCGTCGAGTGCATCGCCCATTGCCGCGTTGAGATCCGGGCTGAAGCCAAAGGTGATCTGGCCCGCCGGAGTCTGCGCGTGCACTCCTGGAACCGGCCGGTCCGTGACCAGCTCGAGCTGAAGCCCGGTCGTCATCCCGCATTCGATGGCGGTGCCCGCCACCTCTCCGTCGCCCTGGGCAGCGTGGCCGTCGCCGATGCTCAGCAGCGCATCAGGCACGGCAACCGGCAGGTACAGGATCGATCCGGCGATCAGTTCCTTGCAGTCGATGTTGCCGCCGCCGACGGCCCTGGGCGGGATGGTGGAGTGCTCGCCTGGCTCGTCCCAGGCGACGCCTGTCACGCCGTGGAACGGGGCTATCCGCACCGTGTGCCCTCGGTCGCTGGTAGCTAGCCCCGCGTCCGCGTCAATCTGCCACAGCAGCCAGGCAGGCGGGCCCCCGTGCAAGCCGAGTCGCCTGGTCAGCGGGGTGTCGCGGGCCGCGGCGACGGTGTAGCCCCAGGTGTCGGGCCGCAGGGAAATGAAGCGCACCGCAAGCACGTCTCCTGGCACCGCACCGCGGACGGCGATCGGCCCCGTCAGGCAATGGCCGCTGCGTTTCTTGCTGGCCATCGTCGGCACCTTCTCGCCAGGGAACGTCTGCGGCTCCAGGTGCCCGGACGCGTTCAGTGAGCGCAGCACGATCGTGTCACCAGGGTCAACGGTCAGTACCGGCGGCAGGTCACGGGAGAACACGTCTGCCGTCGTCGACGGTGACGGGTCGAGCTGGTGGCGAGTCATGCAGCAACCTTCCCCGCTCTGCTCAAACGCGACAATGCGAGACCGGCAGCTCGATACGGCGTCGAGCGCGTGGGAAGTGCTCCATGCCGGGTGGCGCCAGAGCATCCTGGAGCCGGGCCGCGCTCAGCGATCACGAGTCCGGGGCAGGCTGCCTGTCCTGATGATGTGCGCCGCGGGATGCGCTGACTCTCGCAGCGAATTGCTCCGCCGCGGTGCTGACTGCGGCCGACCGGATGGACTCGTACAGGTCGAAGTCGTGGTAAGCACCGGGCAGCTCGGCGTAGCTGACCGGGTGGCTCGACACTGCGCGTACCTGCTCCGCGAAGGCCCGCGCGGCCGCCGCCGGCACCATCATGTCCTTCTCTCCGTGGACCACCAGCATGGGCGGCAGGTCGGCGCGCGGCGCGAGGCCGCCGTAGTAGCCGTAGCGGCAGATCAGGCCCGCGATGCCGGTCTCGCCCTCGCACACCGCGCGGATCGCCAGGTTCGCCCCGGCCGAGCTGCCGGTGAGGAACAGTGGGCCGGGCCCCGCGCCGAACTCCGCGGCGTGCGCCCGGACCCAAGCGATGGCACTGCGCACGTCGGCCACCTGGTCGGCGAGTGTGACGTGCGGCTGCAGCCGGTAGTTCGCGCTCACGCAGACGAAGCCGCGCCGGCTGGTCAGGTGCCGGATCAGCGGTCGCGCTTCGCGGGCCTTGTTGCCGGAATAGAACCTGCCGCCATGGAAGTGCACCAGGACCGGCGCGCCGGCCGGCCGGTCGCGGCGGTGGTACACGTCCAGCGTGCGGCGCGGCCCGCTGCCGTAGGCAAGGCCGCGTACCCGGGCCACGTCACGCCGGCCGGGGAAGAACGGGGCGCGCAGGATGCGACCCCATGGCCGTCTCGGCTTCCCCGCGTTGCGCATGGCCGTGTGCGCGCGCAGCGCGCGGCGCACGATGACGACCAGGCCGGCCAGGGCGAGCAGCGCGACAGCGGCGCCGACGGCGCCGCCCGGCGAGTCAAGGTCGCCTTCGGCGAGCGCGAGCACGGTCGATGCGGTCAGCAGATACCCGACGATGAACGGCATCTCGCTGACGAGCAGGGCGGGGATGGCGGAGAACGGGCCGAGCCTGGGCCACCGGGTGAGCGCGCACACGACACCCCAGGACACGAGCGCGACCGCCCACAAATAGCCGAGTGGCATCAGTAACCTCCCGCGATGCGGGCCCGCATGCGGGCCGGCTGGCCAAGGGCCGCCGCCCCGGCACGGAGCGCCCGTACCCGCCTGGCGCTCCTGGGTGACTTGTGGGTGAAGGTTCGCATCGTGTGCTCCTGCCCGGTAGGCCGACGCTTTGACGTTACGGGGCGGTGATGCGGCGGGCGTCACCCGAAAGTGGACATAGCGGTGGAATCCTGGGCGCCTGGCTCCCGCACGAAGGCAGAACTGCCAATCCGGTGTGACCGGGTGAGAGTGGGCCGGCCCGGTGGGTTCGGGCAGTGGTTCAGCTGCGGGTGCGGCGGTCTTACGGGCGTTGCCTGGTTATCCTCGCCAGGTGTCAACGCTTGCTGTGGTGGGCGCCGGCCCGAAGGGTATCGCGATCGCCGCCAAGGCCCGCGCGCTCGCCGCTGCCGGATTGCCGGTGCCGCGAGTGGTGCTGGTCAACCGTGGCGAGGTCGCAGGGAATTGGAGCGGGCGCCAGGGATACACCAGTGGCCTGCTGCCGCTGGGGACGCCGCCGGAGAAGGACGTCGGCTTCCCGTACCCTGCGAGCTGGGGCGATGCATCCGCTGATGTGGTCGCGGCGATGGCGGGGTACAGCTGGCAGCGCCACTTGATTAGGCGCGGCGTCTACGGCGACTGGGTCGACCGCGGCCGGATGCGGCCGACGCATCGCCAGTGGAGCGTCTACCTGCGCGAAGTCGCCGAAGCGGCGGAGGCGGAAATTGTCAGCGGTGTCGTGACCGGCCTGGAGGTTGCCGGCGGTGATCGCTGGGAGGTCACGCTGGAGGCGGGCGAGACGTTTGCCGCCGACGGCGTGGTCATGACTGGCGCGGGCCCGGTCATCACGGTGCCCGGCCAGCCTCGTGATCACCCCCGGGTGCTGGACGGGCGGAGCTACTGGCTGGCGGCGCACGAGCTTAAACGTGAGCGCGCGCTGAACGTCTGCGTCGTCGGCAGTGGCGAGACTGCCGCGTCGGTGGTCATCGATCTGGTGAAGCGTTGCCACAAGCGCTCCACCATCGACGTGCTGACCGCTCGTGGTGTCCTGTATTCGCGCGGTGAGAGCTACGACGAGAACCGGTTCTACTCCGACCCTGGAGAGTGGCCGCGCCTGGCCGAGGCGCACCGGCGTGAGTTCCTTCAGCGCACCGATCGTGGCGTCTTCTCGCTGCAGGCTGAGGCGGCGCTCAACCAGGCGCGCGGCTTGCGCACTCTGGCTGGGCGGGCAGCCGGGATCGAGGCGCGCGAGCACGACGTGATTGTGACCATCGCCTACGGCGATGAGCGCGAGCGCGTCGCGTATGACGCCGTTGTCGTTGCCATCGGCTTCGATGGGCGCTGGTTCGAGGCCCTGCTGGGTGGGGACGCGGGCGCCCGGTACCGGGACGCGCTGGGCGGCGGCGAGCTGGAGCGGGTGATCGACGTCAACCTGTCCGTGGCCGGCCTGGCGCCGCCGTTGCACCTGCCGGTCATCGCGGGGCTCGCGCAGGGGCCGGGGTTTCCGAACCTCAGCTGCCTGGGCCTGCTGAGCGATCGCATCCTTCGCCGCTATGTCCCGGTCAAAGACGCTGGAGCGCTGGTACCGGAGAGGAGGGAGCGTGCCTGAATTGAGTGACGAGGGCTGGGAGCGCGACGACAGCGTGTACCGCACCATCTTCCTTCCCAGCGACCTCGCCGGGCGGCTCGCGGCCGAGGCCACACGCCGCGGGATCTCGCTGAGCGATCTGCTGGCCGAATACGCCGAACAAGGGCTGCGCCAGGCCCGATAGCGCCGCGCTCATCTCACCGGAGCCTGCCCCCGGTTAGGGGGCGCGTCTCGCGCCGGCCTTCGTGGCCGGCGTAGCGTGATCCCGCTGCCGCGGCACGCGACCGGGAGGTAGCCGCCATGAGCACCAGCACCGATATCGTTTCCGGCCGGTTCGCCGGGAAGACTGCCATCGTCACCGGTGCGGGCTCAGGCATCGGCCGCGCCACGGCGCTACGGCTGGCCCGTGAGGGTGCAACCGTGGTCGCGGCCGACATCTCTGAGGCACGGCTCAGCGAGCTGACAGCCGAGAACCCGGGCCTGGCGCTGATCCCGGTGCCGGCGGACGTGGCCACCGGCGATGGCGTGGCCATGGTGGCCGCCAGCGCCAGCGGCCGGGTGGACGCGCTGGCCAACGTGGCTGGGATCATGGATGGCTTCCTGCCGCCGGCCGAGATCGATGACCAGACCTGGGAGCAAGTGTTCGCCGTCAACGTCACCTCGATGATGCGGCTGACCAGGGCGGTGCTGCCGATCATGCTGGCGGCAGGCGGGGGCGCGATCGTGAACGTCTCCTCCGAGGCCTCGCTGCGAGGCTCGGCCGCCGGCGTGGCCTACACCGCCTCCAAGCATGCGGTGAACGGGCTCACCAAGAGCACCGCGTTCTTCTACCAGAGCGACGGAATCCGCGCCAACGCGGTCGTGCCCGGCGGCGTGATCACCAACATCGAGGGCGCGTTCCGCTCCGAGCGGGCTGCTGCCATCGTCGGCCCGGTCCTGCAGGCAACCCTGCCCTCGGTGGCGACCCCGGAACAGGTGGCCTCGGCCATCACGTTCCTGCTCTCCGGTGACGCGGCCAACATCAACGGCGCGATCCTCCCCTGCGATGGCGGCTGGTCGGCGATCTGAGGCCTACCGCGATCCGCGGCCCGGCCGGAACCGGCGGCTGGATCCTCACCCGCAGCAACGACCGGCGCCCGGCTGTCTTACGTGCTTGTGGAGCCCGCCGCCAGGGCGGTCCAGAACGCGCAGTTGTGCGTGTTCGCGAAGCCGGTCTCGGTCTGCGGTGCCGGTGGCGTCAGTGACTGCATCTTCTGGGTGAGGTTGTTGAAGAGCGGCCAGAACGGGAGGGCGGACGAGGCGGGGACTCCACGCTTGGCAAAGTCCGTCCAGTACCCCTTCATGGTCGCCGCCAGCTGCTGCTGCTGTGCGGAGAGCGCCTTCGGGAAAGCGGCCGTCGGCAGGTCCATCACGTACTGGATCTCGGACGCGTGGGCCGCGCCGTAGGGGAAGCTGACCGGGGGAAGGAAGAGTTCGGGCGCGTTCTCATCGTTGAACTCGTAGGCGAAGGTCGGCACGAAGCGCGAGAAGGACTGATCGATGGTCAGTGCGGGACAGGCGAAGATAGCGTCGGTGCCGACCGCGCCAAGGGCGAGGGACGGGCTGGGGAACGCGGTCAGCGGGTACTTGGCCGCGATGACCGCCGCCGCCGCCGCGGGAACCCCGAGCGTGGAGGAGATCATGCCCTGGTAGTTCGAGGCCGTGACCGGGTTGCCCGCTAGCTCGCTGAGCGCGACAAACAGCCGCCATTCATCGCGGTTCGTGCCGTTGATGATCGGGACGCGGTTGAAGTTGCCGGTGGCGAAGGCGGCACCCAGCGCCTCCGGCAGCACCTCGCTGTTGATGTTCGGCGTGTAGCCGGCCGCGTCCTGATCGGCCAGGATGGTCGAGACTGGCAGGCTTCGCAGGCAGGCCGCGGTCTGGCTGGCGCATCCCGCCTTGACCGCGAATGCCTCACCGGCGGACTCGGCGCTCGCCAGCGATGCCTGCGTGAGATTGTAGGACCCGCTCTCGACGATCGCCCGTTCGAACAAGCCCCTGGCCTGCGGCGATGCAACCTGTGACAGCGTGGACAGGCCACCGGCGGACTCGCCGAAGACGGTGACGTTGTGAGGGTTGCCGCCGAAGCTGGCGATGTTGCGCTGCACCCAGCGCAGGGCGGCCTGCTGGTCCATGAGGCCATAGTCACCCGACTGGCCGTTCGTGTCGGCCAGGGCCGGGTGCGCCAGGAAGCCGAGCGCCCCGAGCCGGTAGTTAATGGTGACCACGGTCACGCCGTCTGCCACCAGCGCTGCGGGGTCATAGTCATTGCTCTCACCGCTCACCAGCGCGCCACCGTGGATCCACACCATGACGGGAAAGTGTGAACCGGCCTGCCGGTGGCTGGGCGTGAAGACGTTCAGGAACAGGCAGTCCTCCGACGTGCTCGCCTGGCCGAACGGCCCCGCCGGCTGCGGGCAGTGCGGCGCGAACTGCGTCGCGTCGCGCACGCCAGACCAGCTGGCGGCGGGCTGCGGCGGCTGCCACCGCAGCGCGCCGACCGGCGGTGCGGCGTACGGGATGCCGAGAAACTCATCGACCGCCCCATTGGCCAGGCCACGAACTGGCCCATTGGCGGTGCCCGCTACCGGCCCGCTGACGCTGGCGGCCTGCCGCCCGCCGAGGGTGCTCGCGCTCACCGCGGGCGCAGCCGCGATCAGGGCGCCCAGGGAGAGTCCGGCTACCGCCAGCCGGGTGGGCATCCGCCATCGGGCCCAAGTCATAAACATCCAGGTCTCCCTTCACGGCTGATACCGGCTCTCACCCTGGTCTAGCTGGGCCGCTCCTGCTCAAGAAGCGCGCGGCGCATCTCGTCCGCGTCGTCGGTGACGACGGCGTACAAACCCGGCCGTGCGCCGCCGCCGTGGCGCCTGGCGATGATCGAGATGCCGTCCCATGTCTGCTGCGTGGCGAATTCGTAGCCAGGGAACTCAGCCGCCAGCTCGCTCAGTTCCACTGGTGCGCCGGTCACGCGAACCACGGGGTGCGTGCCAGGATCTCGATGTGACTCGCCCATGAGGTCCGCCGTCGCTGCCATTGCCTCTGTTCCCGCCGCTGCGGTTGACGTCTTCCACACGGCCGAACGGGACGCGGTTCTCGCGCCAGGGCAGGTGCTCTCGCGAACGCGTACGCGGACCAGCCGAGCTCTCGTCAAAAGTACGAATAAGTACTTTAGAACTACGTCAGCTACTGTATGCCGGTGACCGACACCGGGCAAGGGGGGACTCTCGCCAAGACGCACGAGGGAAAGCCAGGTCTTCCCCGCGGCAGGAGCCGCCTGCCCTGTCGGCCGTACGCGCGTCGCAACGGGAACGGCTGCTGCGGTCGGTGATCGCCGCGGTATCGGAATCCGGTTACATGGCCGTAACGGTCGCCGACATCGTGCGGCGGGCCAGAGTATCCCGGGCCGCCTTCTACGCCCACTTCGCGGACAAGGAGGACTGCTTCCTGGCCGCGACCGCCGAAGGCCGGGAGCTCATGATCTCCCAGATAGTGTCCGCGACGCGCGCCCTGCCAGCCGGGTCGTGCGACGAGGAGGTACTCCGGGTCGCGTGCCGCGCGTACCTGGCGTTTCTCGCTGGCGAGCCGGCGTTCGCAAGGGTCTTCTATATCCACATGCCGGCAGCGGGCTCGCGCGCGGTGGACCGGCTCGACGCCGCAGCCAGCCTGTTCGCTGATCTGAACCAGAAATGGCACCAGCGCGCGAGAGAGCATCATCCGGAATGGCCGCGCGTTCCTCCCGAGGCGTATCTCGCTCTCGCCGGAGCCACAGATGAACTGGTGCGATCCACGGTCCGCGCGGGCCGGACCGACGCTCTTCCCAAGCTTGAAGAAACGCTCGTGTCGCTGCATCTAGCGGTCCTAGCGGCCCGCCCCTGGCCTGCGGGAACCTGATCGGCGACGCCGAGCCGATGCCGGCAGCGGGAATGCCCCACCACGCGCGGAACCAGGAAACGAGAATCGGACCCACAGGCCGCAGGCCATTGCGCCGCTGATCCCGGTCGCAGATCGGGCCGCCGCGGTCTTAGCACCCGATGATAGAAGGTTTCATGCTGCCGCCTGATCTTGAAGGGATGGTGCCGCACCTGCCTGCTGGATCACCCCGGTGAGCTGCATGACCGGAAATCGTTTCGGCACAGGGCGGGTCTAAGGGAGTGACGGGGGCGAGAGGAAGGAACCCGATCCATGCGTAGGTCTCGTGCCAGTGCTGAGGCGACCGCCACTCGCGAGGTCACCAAGCCGGACGAGCAGTGGCGCCAGGAATTGACTCCATTGCAGTACAACGTGCTGCGTAAGGCCCACACCGAGGTGCCGTTCACCGGTGCGTACTTGCGCAACCACCGGGACGGCTTCTACCGGTGCGCCGGCTGTGGCGCCAGGCTGTTCAGCTCGGACGCCAAGTTCCACTCGGGCACCGGCTGGCCGAGCTTCGATGAGCCCGCGGTCGCCGAGGCGGTCGAGTTGCGGCCGGACAACGGCCTGTTCATGCGGCGCACCGAGGTCGTGTGCCGCCGCTGCGGCGGCCACCTTGGCCACGTCTTCAACGACGGTCCCAAGCCGACCGGCAAGCGGTACTGCATCAACTCGTGCTCGCTGGCGTTCGAGCCCGCCGCCGCGAGCCAGGAGCAGGGCGACATCTGACCGCTGTGAACCGCGCGCCGGGCGTCAGGGCGCCTCGGATGCGCCCGGCATGTGGCCGGCCCGGGCGGGTTCCGGCCCGGGCTCTAGGGGCGGCGCGCCGACCGCGCAGTTGATCGTGCATTCGGGCTTGGCGGCGGCCGGCGCCGCGCGCAGCGCGTCGTCACGGATCGTGAAGAACGACAGCACCGCGCCGCAGGCGACCAGCGCCGCGCTGGCCAGGATCGCGATCCGGAAGCCGTGCAAGAACACCAGCGGGTGCGACTGGGCGTCGCCGGTCAGGCCGGCCAGCGGCGGGATCGCGGCGACGAACAGCAGCGACGCCGCCCGGGCGACCGCGTTGTTGACCCCGCTGGCCACTCCGGCATGCCGCACGTCCGCCGTCGCCAGCACGGTCGCGGTGAGCGGCGCCACCACGGCCGACAGGCCCACCGCGAACACCACGACCGCGGGCAGCACGTCAGTCAGGTACGAGGTGTGCAGCCCGATCCGGGTCATCAGCACCATCCCGATCGTGACCACCACCAGCCCGGCGGTCATCGGGATCCGCGGGCCGATCCTCTGGGCCAGCGCGCCCGCCCGCGCGGACAGCAGCAGCATCAAGAGCGTGACCGGCACCATTGACGCCCCCGCCGCGATCGGCGAATACCCAGCGACGACCTGCAGCGTCACCACGAACAGGAAAAACACCACGCCCATCCCGCCGTACACCACGAACGTGACCAGGTTGACCGCGGTGAACTCCTTCGAGGCGAACACGTCCAGCGGCACCATCGCCTCCGGGTTGCCGGTGCGGGTGCGCTCGCGTTCGGTCAGCACGAACCCCGCGCCGCACGCCACGCCGAGCACCGCCGCCACGATGACCGCCACCCGCGACGCGCCCGGCTGGGGCGCCTCGGTCAGCGCGTAGGTGATCCCGGCCAGCGCGAGCGCGGCGAGCGCCGCGCCGCGCACGTCGAACCGGCCCTGCGCGGTCTCGTCCCTGGTCTCGGGGACGTGCCGGACGGCCACCGCCACCACAACCGCCACCAGCGGCAGGTTGATCAGGAACACCCAGCGCCAGCCCGCCGCGCTCACCAGCCAGCCGCCGAGGAATGGGCCGATCGCGCCCGCGACGCCGCCCAGCCCGGACCAGGCGCCCACCGCTTTGGGCCGGTCCTCTTGCACGTACGAGGCCTGGATGATCGCCAGCGAACCAGGCGTGAGCAGCGCGCCGCCGATCCCCTCCAGGGCCCGCGCCGCGATCAGCATCTGCACGTCCACCGCGGCGGCGCACAGCGCGGAGGCCACCGCGAACCAGATCGCGCCGAGCACGAACACCCGGCGCCTGCCGTACCGGTCGCCGAGTGAGCCGCCGAGAAGGATCAGCCCGGCCAGCGTGAGCGTGTAGGCGTTCACGATCCACTGCAGCTCGGCGACCGTCGCGTGCAGCTCTTTGCCAATCGTCGGGAGGGCGACGTTGACGACGGTCGAATCCAGAAACGCGACCCCGGAGCCAAGCACCGTCGCCAGCAGCACCCAGCGCCCGACGCTGGACTTCAGCCGGATGCCGGGATTCATGACGCCATCCTGCCACCACGGTCCGGCCCCACCGGCCTGCGGTGCAATGTCCCGACATGCTGTCAATGCGCGGCGGTCGTTTAGCTAAAAGCTGGAATGCCGGTGATGGCCCGCCCCATGATCAGGATGTGCACCTCGTCGGTGCCTTCGTAGGTGCGCACGCCCTCCAGATTGCTGGCGTGCCGCATCGGTGAGTACTCCAGCGCGACGCCGTTGCCGCCGAGGATGGTCCGGGCCTGCCGGGCGATGGCGATCGCGGTCCGCACGTTGTTGAGCTTGCCGAAGGAGAGCTGCTCCGCGACCAGGGTTCCCGCGTCCTTCATCCGGCCGATGTGCAGCGCGACGAGCAGGCCCTTGCCGATCTCGAGCACCATGTTGACCAGCTTTTCCTGGGTGAGCTGGAACGACGCGATCGGCTTGCCGAACTGCCTGCGGTCCAGCGCGTAGGCCAGCGCGGCCTCGTATGCGTCGCGGGCCGCACCCATGGCGCCCCAGATAATCCCGTAGCGCGCCTCGTTCAGGCAGGAGAACGGGCCGCGCAGGCCCTCGGCCGCGGGCAGGATCGCGTCAGCGGGTACCCGCACGCCGGTCAGCGTGATGTCACACTGGATCGACGCGCGCATGGCCAGCTTCGGCTCAATGGGAGTGGCGGTGAACCCGGCGGTCCCGGCCGGGACCAGGAAGCCGCGGATGCCTTCCTCGGTGCGCGCCCAGATGACGGCGATGTCCGCGATCGACGCGAGGCCGATCCACCGCTTGGCGCCGTCGATGACCCAGCCATCGCCGTCCCGGCGCGCCGCCGTGGTCATGCTGGCCGGGTCGCTGCCGGCTTCCGGCTCGGTCAGGCCGAAGCAGCCGATCAGCTCGCCGGCGGCCATCCCGGGCAACCAGCGCTGCTTCTGCGCCTCGGTGCCGAACTTGTGGATGGCGCTCATGGCCAGCGACCCTTGCACGCTGACGAAGGTCCGCAGGCCCGAGTCGCCGGCCTCCAGCTCCAGCGCGGCCAGGCCGTAGTCCACCGCGCTGCGGCCGGCGCAGCCGTAGCCGGACAGGTGCGTGCCGAGCAGTCCGAGCCGGCCCATCTCAGGCACGATCTCGACGGGAAACACCGCCTTCTCATACCACTGCTTGATGTTGGGCCTGATCCGGTCGCGGACGAACGCCCGGACCGTGTCGCGCCAGGCGAGTTCTTCGCCGGAGAGCAGGGCGTCGAGGCCGAGGTAGTCCATGGCCAGGGTCATGCTGATCTCCCGTCGTAATCAGGCAGCCCCGGGCCGAACCGCGGCGCCGCCTGGCATTCCTTGCGCAGCCGTAGGCAGTCGTTGTACACCACGCGGGCGCAGCCAAACCTCGGGCTGAAGCGGATCGGTAGGGGACCAGCACAAGCCCAACGACGCCCTTGGCCTCTGACGAACCGATGATGACAACCGTCGGCGGGCATCACCCCTGCGGAAACGAGGGTCCCGTGGGGGTAACGGCGATCACGTGTGGTGGGCGTGCAGGACGGCGTGGCCCTTGCCGTGGCCGATCAGCCAGCGGTTCAGCGGCAGCGTCACCAGGAACGCGACCACCAGCGAGAAGGCCAGCGAGGCCCAGAACAATGCGGCCCCCAGGCCCGCATCCATGGCTCCCGGCACGGTGAGGATGACCGCGTTGTCGGCCAGTTCCATGACCGCGATCGAGGCGGTGTCGGCGGCCAGGGCGGCCCGGACCGCGGACCGCAGGCCCACCCCGGCGCGCAGCACGCTGCGCACGGTCAGCCCGTAGCCGAACACGAATGCGAGCGCTATCGACATGATCACGGTCGGGAGATTGGGCAGCCCGGCGGCGGTCCCGATCACCATGCCCAGCACCTCGCCGATGGCGCAGCCGGTCAGGCAGTGCAGGGTCGCCTGCGCCGCCACCGGCCAGCGCACCGGGGCCGGGCGCGCCGCCGTGCCCTCGGCGCTCGTCATGGCGCCAGTGGACAACCCGATGGTGCGGTCCAGGTGAAGCGGCCGTGGCGGCCGGGTGAGGAAGGAACCGGGGAGTGGGGGAGCGGGTCAGGTGAGCGGTCAGGAGCCCTCGATCACGACGGCCAGCGGCCGCGGCTCCGGCCGCGGCCGCGGGACGGGACGCCGGCGTGGCGGTGGCGGTGCGGTGTTCACCCCGTACGCGCGCCGCAGCCACCCGAAGGCCTCGTCGTCGAACTCCCCGGGCCCGCTCAGTGCGATGCGCACGGTCGCGGCGCCGATGTCTCTCGCGGCCTGCAGGCGACCGCCCGGGGGGCTCGGGCCGCTGCTGCATGACACCTCTCCTCCCGGGCCGGTGCCCGTCAGGTGAGCTCGCGGAGGTACTGCGGCAGCATCCGGTGCCAGGTGTGCCACTCGTGCGGCCATTGCGGGCCCCAGTTGTCCACCCGGTTGGGTATCCCCTTGGCCCCCAGGACCTCCGCCATCCGCCAGGACTCGCCGATGTTCTCCCAGTCGCCCTCCCCGGACGCGAGCACGGCGAACCGCCCGCGGAGCGTGTCCAGCTGCGGGCCGTCCAGGCCCGGCACGAACTGCAGCGGCGCCGAGAAGAACAGATCGCGGCTCCACGCCTCGTCGTAGAAACGCTCGATCCGGTAGCTGCCGCTCATGCCGATGGCCGCGGAAAACACGTCGGGATAGCGGCACAGCACCGCCACCGCGTTGAACGCGCCGATCGAGGCGCCGCTGGCGATCACGTCCATGGCCTGGCCGCCGAGGTCGGCGTGGATCGCGGGCAGCACCTCCCACCGGATGCACTCCTGGAACTGGTTGAGCAGCCACATGCGGTAGTCGGCCGAGCCGTCCTTGGTGATCATCGCCCGCCCGGCGACGCTGTCGACCGAGTACAGCTTGACCCGGCCCTCGGCCAGCAGCGGCCCGCACGCGTCGATCAGCCCGAACCGCTCGATCTCCTCGGCGTCGCCGCCCGCGGACGGGAAGACCAGCACCGGCCGGCCGAACGTGCCCCACCGGGCGACGGTGATGTCGGTCTTGACGCGGTCGGAGTACCACCGTGATGTCGTCTTCACGTCATCATTCATAGAAGAACTTCTGTGGCCCTGGGAAGATCCAGGACAGTCCTTCCCGCAGCCGGTCGCGCCAATTTTCCCAGCTGTGCCCGTCGCGGGCCTCTACGTAACGGACGGTCATCCCGGCGGCCTCGAACGTGGGCACCATGGACCGGTTGCGGATGATCAGCGGCTCGTAGACCCCGCAGCTGACGAACACCCGGTCAGCGACCCGCCGCGGGGCGGCGCGGTAGCGGTTGACGAACCGCACCACCGGCTCGAACGCCGGCCCGCCGCCGTGGTCATGGCCGATGTCGGTGAACACGAACGAGCCGGACTCCAGCAGCAGCGAGCCGTACTCGCCCGGGTAGCGGCAGGCCACCGAGAGCGCCGCGACCGCGCCGAAGCTCGCGCCCATCAGGCACCGGCTGGACGGGGTGCCCGCGAGCGGGAACTCCGTCTCGAGATGCGGCACGAGCTCGGCCGTCAGGAAGCGGGCGTGGGCCGCCGAGTTCGCGTACTCGGTCAGCCGGTCGCCCGGGTACACGAACGCCACGATGGTCTCGGCCACGTCGAGCCGGTGGATGAGGTTGTCGAGCACGATCTGGGCCGCCGCGTACCTCAGGTAGTCGCCGCCGTCGTGGACGATCAGCAGCGGATAGCGGGCGATGCGCCGGAACCGGGCCGGCAGGTACAGCGTCACCCGGGCCGAGCGCCGCAGCGCGCGGCTCGGCACGGCGAGTTCGGCCAGCGACCCGGGCCGCGCCTCCGGGTCGGGCTGGGTCCACTCGGGGACCTCGTATCCCCGGGCGTAGCAGACCGACGAACTGCCCATCGGGCTGTGCGCGACGTGCGGGTTCAGCGGGTCGTTGATGCGCTCGCGCTGCTCGCCCCGGGCGACCTCGAGCTGGTACTCGACCCGGGAGCCGTCGGGCAGCTCCAGCACCACGTACCACAGGTCGGTGCCGCGCAGCCGGCGCAGCGGGATGCGCTGGGGCAGCCCGAAGATCTGGTGCACCAGGTGAACCTCGGTGGCCTCCCCGCGGTACAGGAAGGTGCACCGGGCGGCCTCCACGATCGGCACCTCGTGCCGCGCGAGGAAACGGTCGATGGCCGCGGGCTCGACCGGCCCGCGTTCCCGGAGCCGGTTGATCGCGAGTTTGCGGCCGGCGGGGCCGGCCGTCCGACGGTGGTCAGGCTGCCTCCAGGGTGGTCACGTGGCCGTCCGCGGCGAGCACCCGGGCGCCCGGCAGGCGGTCGCCGTCGCCATCGATGTCGAGCCGGGTGCCCGGCTCCAGCAGGACACAGCGGGCGGGTGCGAACCTGCGGGCGAGGACGGCCATCCGCGGCGTGTCGCCGAGCAGCAGCCTCGCGCTGGCGTGCGGCAGCGCGACCAGATCGCGCAACAGGGACAGGCCGGTGCCGTAGATCTCGGGGTGACCGGGTCCCTGCGGCGCCCGGTCGTTGAACAGCACGATCCGGTCGGTCAGCGCCATCGCGCCGGCCGACCATGCGATCACCGGCGACCGCAGCGATGCGGCGATGTTGAACAGGTGGAGGGTGTCCGCCAGCACGCCCACGTGGCCGCCCGCGACGACAACGGCGGCGGCGTCAGCCAGCAGGCCCGTCACGTCGGCGCGATGCCCGGCGATCACCGGCCGGTCGTGCGGCGGCAGGCCCTCATAGAACTCGCCGCGGACGGCGCCGACGCGGCGCAGGTGCGCGGCGTCGAGGTCACGGACGGCGCCGATCGCCTCGGCCAGCACGCCGGCCCGCAGCCGCTGACCGCCGCGGCGGCGCTGCACCGCGTAGACCGCCTGCAGCGCGTGGTCGAGGCGCAGCAGGTACAGATCCTGAAGCTCCTCGAGCACCGCGGCCAGCTTGCGCTCGCCCAGCGCGAACTCCGGGTCGCGCTCCTGCACGTCCAGCCAGCGCCGGTACAGGCGGAGGTTGACGTCGCGGGCGCCGAGCAGCTTGCCCAGCTCGCCGTCGTCGGGCTCGCGCTCCTGCCAGCCGGCGGTGATGGTGGCGACCGGCCCCTCCGGGTACAGCGACGTGGCGACCGTGTCCAGCGTGGGCCGGCGCTGCGGTCCCAGCAGTGTGACCCTCACGATGCATAAACGTGCAGGGTGCGGCCCACGTTGTCGAGCATCCCGCGCAGCGCGTCGTAGTCGGGATGCCGCATCCGCACGTACGCGTTGGCCATGTACCCGGCCTCCACCGGCTGGGTCGGCGTGCCCGGCGGCGGCAGGTGAGCGTCGATGACCCACTCGCCGTGCTCCTGCTGCAGTTCCTCCACGCCCGGAGTAGCCCGTGATCTGGCCGTCCCGGTCGGGGCGCAGCGCGACTATCCCGGCCGCGTACTGGCGCGACGGCGCCGGGCCGGTCTCGCCGTGGGTGATCGCGTTCGCCCACGCCCGGTAGACGTCCATGTCGTTGCCCGCGGAGTACAGGTCCCAGGCCCCCACGCCGGGCGGCCGGCAGCCGATCTCGGAGAACTTCAGCCCCTTCGGGCCGAAGAACCATTCCATATGCGTCGCGGACGTCCCTATGCCGAGTGCGGCGATGACCCGCCGCCCCATCTCGCGCAGCTCGCCGTACTCCGGCGCGGTGTCGAGCCGGTTGGTGGAGATGAACTCGGGCGAGATCCACCGGGTCCGCATCGCCTCCAGCACGTTCGGGTAGTAGTGCGAGGCGAAGTCGGCGGCCACCTGCCCGCCGATCGTGATGGTGTCGTAGAAGCCCTCGTGGCCCTCGACGAACTCCTCCACCGCGATCGAATCGGCTCCCTGCCCGCCGAAGATCCCCAGCGCGTGGTCGAGACCGGCGGCATCGTCGGCCCGCATCGTGTCCAGGGCGCCGGCGCCGCTGCGCGGCTTGAGGATCAGCGGGAACCCGATCTGCTCGGCGAACGCGCGGGCCTCGGCGGCGCTGCCGACCGCGGCCGAGGCGGCGGTCGGCACCCCGGCCTCGCGCAGCACCTGCTTCATCGACGGCTTGTCCCGGCACAGCCAGGCCGTCTGCACCGACGTGCCGGGGATGGTGCATGCCTCCCTGACCTGAGCCGTCGCCAGAATGTGGGCCTCGACCGTGGCCTCGAGCCGGTCCACCCACAGCTTGTCCTGCACCCACCGGACCGCGTGGGTCATCGCCTCCACGTCGGTGACCGAACGCACCTGCTCGTAGTGGTGCATCCAGCCCTTGAGCTGATCATCCATCGCGTCGAGGGGATACTCGCCGATACCGATCACCGTCGCGCCGGCCTCGGCCAGCGCGCGCGGGAAGTTGCGCTGGTTGGAGGGGAAGAACGGCTCGACGAACACGACGTTCATGCCTGGAATGCTACGCGTGCCCAACGCAACGTCCCTGGCCTGACTGGGCCTGACGCAGTTGGGTATCCCTTCTGGCATGGTGCTCGCCGCCTTCGTCGCGCCCTACCTGCTCGGCACGACGATGCGGTTCGTTGAGGCGACCGCCGGGCTGCCGGACACCGAACTGGCCCTCATCACCTGCGACCCGGAGAGCCGCATTCCGGATGGGCTGCGGCCCGGCCTGGCCGCGCACTGGCGGATCGACGACCCGTTCGACGCCGGGCAGATCGCCGCCGCCGCCGAGGCGATCGGCCAGCACATCGGCCCGGTGCAGCGGCTCTTCGGGGTATTCGAGCAGCTGCAGGTGCCGCTCGGGCAGGTCCGGGAGCATCTGGGCATCCCCGGCATGGACGCGGCCACCGCGCGCAACTTCCGGGACAAGGCGCAGATGAAGTCGGTGCTGCGGGCGGCCGGCGTGCCGTGCGCGCGGTACCGGCTGGCCGATTCGGCCGACGCGGCGGCCGGCTTCGCCGCCGAGGCTGGGTTCCCGCTGGTGGTCAAGCCGCCCGCCGGTGCCGGGGCCAAGAGCACGTTCCGTCTCGACGACGCCCAGGATCTGCAGGTGTGGCTCGAGCGTCGCCCCGCCGGCGCCGGACCGGCCCGCGCTGATCGAGGAGTTCCTCACCGGCGAGGAGGGCTCGTACGACAGCGTGATGACCGGCGGGCAGATCGTCTGGGACTCGATCTCTTCCTACCAGCCCACGCCGCTGGAGGTGCTGCGCAACCCGTGGATCCAGTGGGCGGGTGCTCCTGCCGCGCGACATCGGCGGGCCCGAGTATGACGACATCCGGGCGGTCGCGCCGGCGGCGCTGCGGGCGCTCGGGCTGCGGTCGGGGTTCACGCACATGGAGTGGTTCCGGCGGCCCGACGGCTCGGTCGCCGTCTCCGAGGTCGCGGCGCGGCCAGCCGGACGCCCAGATCACCTCGATGCTGTGCTACGTCCACGACTTCGACTTCTACCGCTCGTGGGCGCAGCTCATGGTGCACGACAGCTTCGAGCCCCCGCCGCGCCTGTGGTCGGCCGGGACGGTGTACCTGCGCGGGCAGGGAGTGGGGCGCGTCCAGGCGGTGCGCGGCCTCGACCGGCTGCCGCCCGAGGTGAGCTCGCTGGTCGTCGAGTCACGCCTGCCGGAGCCGGGCCAGGTGTCCTCGGGCAGCTACGAGGGCGACGGCTACGTCATCGTCCGGCACCCGGACACCGCCGTGGTCAGCCGACGCGCTGTGGCGGCTCATCACCGGCGTACGCGTCGAGCTGGGCTGATCCGTTATGAACGTCATCATGATCTCGCCCGGGTACCCGGCCGAGATGGCGTTCTTCGCCCGCGGGCTCGCGGCCGCCGGGGCGTCCGTCATCGGCATCGGCGACCAGCCACCGTCATGCCGTTCCGCACGTGGCGAGGGAAGCGCTGACGCATTACCTGCAGGTTGGCTCCCTGGCCGCCGGGGACGCGGTCGTGGCCACCGTCGACGAGCCTGGCCCGGCACGTGCGCATCGACCGGGTCGAGTGCCTGTGGGAGCCGTACATGCTGCTCGCCGCGCGGCTGCGCGAGGAGCTCGGCCTGCCCGGGCTGACCGTCGGGCAGACGGTGCCGTTCCGGGACAAGGAGCTGATGAAGGAGCTGCTCGGCGCCGCGGGCCTGCGCACGCCGGGGCACGAGAGCGCGGAGACGGTCGCCGGGGTGTGGGCCGCCGCGGAGCGCCTCGGCTTCCCGCTCATCGTCAAGCCGATCGCCGGTGCGGGCGCGGCCGACACCTACCGGGCCGACTCGGCCGCCGAGCTCGACGCCATCCTGCCGATGCTCCGGCACGTGCCGCAGGTCATCGTCGAGGAGTTCGTCGACGGGGAGGAGTTCACCTACGACACCATCTGCGCGGGCGGCCAGGTGCTGTTCGAGAACATCTGCTGGTACCGCCCGCGCCCGCTGATCATGAAGCTGCACGAGTGGATCAGCCCGGTCACCATCTCGCTGCGCGCGCTGGACGTGCAGGATCTGCAGGCCGGCCGGGCGCTCGGCGCGGCCGCGCTGAAGGTGCTCGGGTTCCGCGACGGGTTCACCCACATGGAGTGGTACCGCAAGGCCGACGGCGAGGTGGTGTTCGGCGAGATCGGCGCCCGGCCGCCCGGCGGGCGGATGGTGGACGTGATGAACTACGCCACCGACGCCGACCTGTTCCTGGCCTGGGCCGAAGCGGTCACGCACGGGCAGGATCTCGCGGCCGGTCGAGCGGCGCTACAACGCCGGCGATCATCTTCAAGCGCGCCCAGGGCGCCGGCCGGATCACCGGCTATGAGGGCCTGGACCACCTGCATGGCCGAGTACGGCGAGCACGTGGCCGCGCTCGAGCTGCTGCCCGGTCGGGGCGCCGCGGCGCGACTGGCGGGCGTCCATCATCTCCGACGGCATGGTGATCGTCCGCCACCCGGAGCTGTCGAAGACCATCGAGATGACCGAGCGCTTCGCCGCCGACCTCCGGCTGTACGCGGGCTGACGTGACCTCAGCCCACCCCGGCACCGGGCAGCTCGCGGCGGCGGTCCGGCGGGTGCTGCCGTCGGTGTTGTCCGACCTCGGAGCGGCTGGTGCGGATCCCGTCGGTCTCGGCGGACCCGGCCGCCGCGCCGCACCTGGCGGCCAGCGCCCGCGAGGTCGCCGCCCTGCTGCGCGGCGCCGGGCTGCCCGAAGTCGACGTGGTCACCGCCGGCGGCGGCCAGCCCGCGGTGCTCGGGCACCGGCCGGCGCCGCGCGGCGCTCCCACGGTCCTGCTGTACGCGCACCACGACGTGCAGCCGCCCGGGCGACCGCGCGGCCTGGGACAGTGAGCCGTTCGAGCCGGCCGAGCGGGACGGCCGGCTGTACGGGCGCGGCGCCGCCGACGACAAGGCGGGCATCGCGGTGCACCTGGCCGCGCTGCGGGCCCACGGCGACCGGCTCCCGGTCGGGGTGACGGTGCTCGTCGAGGGCGAGGAGGAGATCGGCTCACCCACCCTGCCGCAGTTCCTCGCCGCCTACCGGGACCGCATCCTGGCCGATGTGCTGGTCCTCGCCGACTCGGTCGAACTGGACGGTCCACGTGCCCGTCGCTGACGACCTCCCTGCGCGGCGGGGCCAACGTCACCGTGGAGGTGCGGACGCTGCAGCCACGGCGTCCACAGCGGGGCGTACGGCGGCCCCGTCCCGGACGCGCTGACCGCGCTGTGCCGGCTGCTGGCGACCCTGCACGACGAGCGCGGTGACGTGGCGGTCGCGGGCCTGGCCCGCGGCACGGCGGACCCGCTCGACCTGACCGAGGAGCAGCTGCGGGCCGACGCGGGGCTGCTGGACGGGGTGCAGCTGATCGGCGGCGGCGGCCTGACCGAACGGCTTTGGGCGCGCCCGGCGGTCACGGTCATCGGCATCGACGCCCCGCCGGCCAGCGGCGGCCGCCAACACGCTCATCCCGGCGGCACGGGCGAACGTGAGCATGCGGGTGGCCCCCGGCGACGACATAACGAGGGCGCGCGCGGCCCTGGTGTCGCACCTCGAGTCGCACGCGCCATGGGGGGCCCAGGTGACGGTGGAGCCCGGCGGAGCGGTGGCCCCCTACGCGGCGCCCACCGGAGGGAGGGCGTACCGGGCCGCCCACGCGGCCCTGGCCGAGGCGTGGGGGACGCCCGCCGTGGACATGGGCGTCGGCGGCTCCATCGGGTTCGTGACCGCCTTCGCCGAGTCCGTGCCCGGCGCCGAGATCCTCATCACCGGGGTCGAGGACCCGGACACGCGGGCGCACGGCGCGAACGAGAGCCTGCACCTGGCCGTGTTCGAGCGGGCGTGCCTGGCCGAGGCATTGCTGCTCCGCAACCTGGCCCCGTGACCCCGGCCAGGAAGTGGCCCGCGGCGGATGCGCAGCCGGCCGTGGGCGTCAGTACCCGTACCCGCCGCCGGCGGCGCTGGCGGACCCGCTGGGGGCCACTGCCGCGGCGCCGGAGACGGTGACCTCGTGCCACACGCCGCCGGAGAGGTTCAAGCCGTTGCCCTTGGCCTGTCCCGGCGCTTTGTCGCCGACGTAGGTGTAGAGCGGATGCCCGTTATAGGTCGCCTGTATCGAGCCGTCGGCACGCGTGATGGTGCCGAGCTTGCCGGTGACGCCTGCGCCGGCAGTGGCCGGCCCCTTCATTGGCGGCCAGTACGTGGCGCACGAGCCGTTGCAGTTCGACTTGGTCGAGGTGTCGGGGACGAACCAGTACAGCGTGAAGCCCTTGGCGTTGGTGAGGACGGCGACTTCGCCGATCTTGGTGGTCTTCAGCGCGCTGCCGCTGGCCGCTGGCGCGCTGGAGGCCGGCGCGGCGGCGCTGGAGGTGCTGCCCGAGCCGGAGCTGGTGGAGCTGCCGCAGGCAGCGATCAGGAGCGTGGCGGCCAGCCCGGCCGGCACTAGCCATCTCTTGTTCATTGCATGCCCCCGTTCAGGTGGGAGGCCGGTTTCCTCACCTTGACCAACGTTGCTGCCCGGATGTTCGTTCACGTGCCTGATTGGGGTCTTTGACCGGTTCGGGCAAACACCAGGACCAGCTCAGCGCGAGGTCCGCTTCCGCCGGTCGCGGCCGTCATCGGGTTCATCGACGCGATCAACCGGGGTGATGTGGACTAACTGGCCTCGGACAGCAGGTGGAGGGCTCTGATCGCGAGCGGGTAGACGTGGACGCCGAGGCCGATGATGATCCCGCGGGCGACCGGTGAGATCCACGACCGGTGCCGGAACTCCTCGCGCCCACGCACGTTCGAGATGTGCACCTCGATCACCGGCAGGCGGACGGCTTCGATGGCGTCACGCAGGGCGATCGAGGTGTGGGTGAGTGCGCCCGGGTTGAGCACGGCGCCGATGGACCTCCCGGCCTGGACCTCGGGGCCCGCCTCCTGGATCCAGTCGATCAGCCGGCCCTCGTGGTTCGATTGCCGGCACACCGCCTCCAGGCCGAGCTGGCCGGCCTCCCGCCGGCACAACTCCTCCAGTTCGGCGAACGTCGTCGTTCCGTAGATCTCCGGGCTGCGCGATCCCAGCAGGTTGAGGTTCGGGCCGTTCAGGATGAGCACTGATGCCATGCCGCCTCATTCGGTCGGTAGTCAAGGTAGATTCGCCGGACGTCAGCGTTGTGGCGGATTTCCGCCGCGGCAGAATGCTAAGGCCCCGGCCACTGGGCGGGGCGGTGGATGCGCGACCGGCGGCGGCTCGCAGACTGGGAAGCTACATGGTCCGCTGTTGGCCCCTGGTGGACCAAGCGCTTCTGGTTGCGGGGCCAGCCCTGACGGCTGGACACGTGACCACCTGGTCAGCTCGGCCGTCTCAGGCCGCTGATCACGGAACTGCCCGGCCGGTCAGGAGCGTGGGGAGCGGAGGACGATGACGGCCGTACAGCCGGAGATCCTGGACACCAAGGGAGTTCGCAGCCTGGAGGTGCGCTGGATTTTACCCGGGCAGCTGACGGCCGCGGCGGCGGGCTGGTTCGCGCGCTTCCCGGCCGAGACGAGGGTGGTCGAGGACGTCTACCTGCTGGATCCACACCTGCCCGGGCTCTCGGTGAAGGTGCGTGGGGGGCGGGCGCTGGAGGTGAAGATGTACGGTGGGAGCCCAGGGCTGCTGGAGCTGGCGGGGTCCGTCCGTGGCCGCCTGGAGTCCTGGCACAAGTGGTCCTTTCCACATGGCCCACCGGGCCTTGGCAGCGCCGATCCACATGGCTGGCGGCCGGTGAGAAAGAGGCGCCGGATCAGCTGGTTCTCGCAGGCCACCGGGGTTGGAGCTCCGGGGCCGGGCGAGGAGCCCAGGTGTGCGGTGGAACTCACAGAATTCGATGTGCGTGGCGAGGCCTGGTGGACCCTGGGCTTCGAGGCAACTGGCCCCGCCGAGGCGCTGCGCAGCGAACTCGAGGCCGCCGCGGCGCTGGTGTTCGGCCAGGCCGTGCCGGACGGGGCGGAACTGGGCATGGATAACTCCAGGTCCTACGCGCAGTGGCTGCGCCGGCGGCCGGGTCCGGGATGACCGCTGCCTCCCGGCCCGGCGCGCGCCGCCGAGGGGGACGGGAAGAACATGGCGAGCAGGACCACAAGGTCGCCATCATCACCGGTGGTTCCCACGGCATCGGCGCCGGCCTCGTCGCCGGGTACCGCGGGCGGGGCTGGGCGGTCGTGGCCAGCTCCCGCACGATCAAGCCCTCCGGGGACCGGGACGTGCTGGCCGTCGAGGGAGACGTCTCCGATCCCGCCACCGCCGACCGGATCATCGGCGAGGCACTCGGGCGCTACGGGCGCATCGACACCCTTGTCAACAACGCGGGCATCTTCATCTCCAAGCCGTTCACCGACTACACCGCCGAAGACTACGCGGCGGTGGTCGGCGTCAACCTCACGGGCTTCTTCTGGCTGACGCAGCGCGCCATCGCCGAGATGGTGAAGCGGAGCAGCGGCCACGTGGTCAACATCACGACCACCCTCGCCGACTATGCCAACTCCAGCACGCCGTCGGTGCTGACCGCGCTCACCAAGGGCGGCCTCGCCTCGGCCACCCGGTCACTGGCCATCGAGTACGCCTCCCGCGGCATCCGGGTCAACGCAGTCGCGCCGGGCGTCATCCAGACGCCCGGGAATGCGCCGGAGTCCTACGCCGCGCTCGCCGGGCTCCAGCCCCTCGGGCGGGTGGGACAGGTCAGCGACATCGTCGACGGCATCCTCTTCCTGGAGTCATCGCCGTTCATCACCGGCGAGATCCTGCACATCGACGGCGGCCAGATCGCCGGCCACTGACCAGGGCCGCGTTCACCCGACGGGCGCCTCGACATCGTCGTAGACGCGGACGGCGGCCAGCAGCCCGTCCGGCCCGCGCTCGTAGACCCCGAGTCCCGCCTGGGGCGGCAGGTCGTGGCTGCCCCAGCGGACGCAGTTGTATTCCAGGGCGCAGCGCACGCCGTCGTCGGTCACCATGCAGTGCTGGAGGCCGATGCCGCCGCCCGCGCTGAAGCACCTGGTGTAGAACGAGCGGAGCTCGGCGGCACCGCGGTGGGCGTGGTCCGGGCCAAAGGGGCCGCGGAAGTACCCGTCCGGGGCGAAGGTGCTCACCACCGCGTCAACGTCACCGGCATCCAGCCCGGCCTGGTAGCGGCCGATTACATCGCCGGGGTGGGCCTGCCCGGACTTGAGGATGGGTGGCCTGAGGTGGCGCCGCTCGTCAAGCGGCCATTGGCTGCAATAGGTGCGGAACACCACCGACTGGTCGTCGGGGGATTCGGCGACGACCGCCACCGGCCAGGCCAGCTCCCGCCCGTCGTGGGGCATGTGCGCCAGCAACTCCACCACCGCCCGCGCGCCGGCGACGGTGGAGGCCACCGTCTCGGCATGAGCGTGCAGCCCGGCCAGCCAGGACAGGTTGCGCTCAACGAACTGCCGTACCTGCCTATGCCCGCGGACCTCGCCCGCGCGGGGATCGTAGATCACCACCTCACCCGGCCAGACGGTCTCCAGGGTATGGGCGTCACCCTGGTTCAGCGCAGCAAAGTACTGCCCGACCGGGTCGGCCTGGCCTGCGGCACGGGTCTGCCTGCGCGCGAGCTCCACGGCGCCGACGAAGTCCGGAAACCACGGCATCTCAACCCCTTTGTCGGTTGCTGGCCTGGCACGCTCTCAGACTGCCGTCCATTGTCTCCGGCAGCCCTATTCATCCCAGCGCTGACCCAGCGAATGCCTCACTCCGGCAGGTGCGGGGCATGCCTCTCTGCCGTCACTGGTGGCCCGCGGCTGCCGCTGGGGAGGCCGGGCAGCCCTCCGGCGCCGGCGGTTACGATCGTGCCCGCGGGCGGATGGAGGAGGGCGGATGGCGCTGTGGCAGGTGCTGGCCGGTGATGAGCACAGGCTGGCCCGGGGCCCGGCCGGGCACGGCCCGCGGGAACTGCTGCCCGCGTCGCTGACCATCGACGGGCTGCTCGGCGGTCCGCCGGGTGCACTCGCGGCGGCCCTGGACGGCCCGGCGGCGGGACCGGTCCCGGCGGGTGCGCGGGTGATGGCGCCGGTCGGCGGGCAGGAGGTATGGGCCGCAGGGGTGACCTACACGCGCAGCCTGGACGCCCGAATCGCCGAGTCCGGGACGCCCGACCCGTACGAGCGGGTGTACCGGGCCGAGCGGCCGGAGCTGTTCTTCAAGGCGGCGCCCGGGCGGGTGCGGGGCCCGGGGGAGCCGGTGGGCATCCGGGCCGATTCGGGGTGGGATGTGCCGGAGCCGGAGCTGGCCGTGGTCGCCGACGCGGGCGGCCGCATCGTGGGCATGGTGAACGGCAACGACATGTCCTCGCGCAGCATCGAGGGCGAGAACCCGCTGTACCTGCCGCAGGCCAAGATCTACACCGGCAGCTGTGCCCTCGGGCCGTGCCTGGCCACCCCGGACGAGGTCCCGGACCTGGCCGCGCTGCTGATCAGCCTGCGGGTGGTCCGCGACGGCGCCGAGGTGGTCGCCGACACCGTCAAGGTGGCCGACCTGCACCGCAGCCCCGCAGACCTGGTGGCCTGGCTGTTCCGCGCGCAGGAGTTCCCGGTGGGCGTGGTACTGCTCACCGGCACCGCGATCGTCCCCCCGCCCGGCTTCACCCTGCACGCGGGCGACGAGGTGATCATCGCGACCACCGGTCTGGGCGAGCTCCGTAACGTCGTGGAGACCGTCTAACCCGGCGGATCGGGCCCGGCCGGCACCCGGCCACTGAGGAGGCTTCCAGCATGACAACGCCCGCCCGCACCCCCCGGCAGCGCAAGCACGACGCGCTCGGCCGGCCGGGAGCTGATGCGCAACGGGCAGTGGGCCATCCCCTGACGCCCGGGCCCCGGCCGCTGGCGATCGTGGCCCGGGCACGTCACATATCCGAGCCCCGCGGTATGCCGAGGGTGGCGAGCAGGTCTTCATGGAACTGGATCCACAGCAGGTGACACGAGTCCCGGTCCGGGGCGTCAACCCAGGCCAGCTGGCCCGTCTCCACCTGGCCCAGCGCCGAGGAGTACCGGTCGGCGTACCCGCCGAAGCGTGCCAGGCAGCCGGCGAGCTGGTCGCACAGGTGCCGGAAGGACCCGTCTATGGACGCCAGCGTCCGCAGCACGCGTTCCTCCCAGCGCCAGTCCGCGTGATCGTTGAGGGCCATGGGATCGGCTCGCGTCGGCCGCACCTGCCAGTTGGTGCAGGCGGTGCCGAATCGCCGGTTGAGGGGCACGAACGCCGCGTGCGCGGCCGTGACCGCGTCACGGACGCCGGCCGTGTCGAGTTCCGCGGCGAGCCGTCTTTCGTCCTCTATCCGGCCCGCATCGGTCAGTGACCACCCCGACGAGCCGGCGAAGCTTAGGTCGCGGACCCAGCCGCGGGCCTGGAAGTCCAGCAGCGATTCCCCGACCGCGCCGGCGTTGAGGCCGTAACGGCGGGCGATACGGGATGCCGTCGCAAAGCCCAGCACCCGGGCGCCATGAAGCGCCAGGTCCTCGGGCGGACTCATGCGCCACGTCACGTACTCCCCGGGTTCCCGGCGCGACCCGTGACCCGGCCGAATCGCTGCTGTGCCGCCTGGGGCGATCCCAGCCCCATGGCCCGGGAGATCCGCGGCCATGACAGGCCATGGGCCCGCGCCATGAACAGCAGCGCCGCCTCGACCTGGTCCACCTCGGCCCGGGCCGCGGACAGCAGGGCCAATCCGGCCAGCAGATCTTCCTCGCCGGCGCCGCCGGCCTGGGCGCGCCACACGGCGAACCGGGTCAGGTCGAACAGCCGACGGCGGCTGTGAGCGGTGCAGCCAGGGCGCGCGGGGAAGGGCCGAGGCGCCCGCGCCCAGCAGCCGCGCGCGCGCCCCGGCCTCGCGTGCTGCCTGCTCATGATCCGCGTCCGCGTGAGCCACGCCCGTCACCGTAGGTCATCAACATATTGTTGTCAACAAACTATTGATACACGTGGTTAGTTTGGGCCCTTGCCATGCCGGGTTGGGTAGGCAACGTTGGGTGCTGCGAGCCGTTGAGCCTGTGGCGGGAGATGATGGTCTGTGGCCGACGAGACGGGTGCCGCCGCCGGGCTGGATGCGGTGATCGACACGACTGTGTCGCATTCGGCCCGGATCTGGAACTACTGGCTGGGTGGCAAGGACAACTTTGCCGCCGACCGGGAGGCGGGCGACCGGGTAGCCGCGATGCTGCCGGGCATCGTGGCTCAGGCCCGGGCGGACCGGGCGTTTTTGGGGCGGGCGATCCGGTATCTGGCTGGTGAGGAGGGCATCCGCCAGTTCCTGGACATCGGGACCGGGCTGCCGACCGCGAACAACACCCATGAGGTGGCCCAGCGGGTGGCGCCCGCCTCGCGGATCGTGTACGTCGATAACGACCCGCTGGTGCTGGCACACGCCCGTGCGCTGCTCACCAGCACCCCCGAGGGCGCGTGCGACTACATCGACGGCGACCTGCGAGACCCGGACAAGATCCTCACCGAGGTGGCGCGGACCCTCGACTTCGCCCAGCCGGCCGCGCTGATGCTGCTGGGAGTCTTGCACCACATCCCCGACACCGGTGAGGCGTATGAGATCGTCCGGCGGCTGGTGGCAGCGCTGGCACCGGGCAGCTATGTGACCATCAACCACTCCACCAGCGCCGTCAGCGGCGCGGCCATGGAGGAGGCGGTGGCGCACTGGAACCAGGTCGGCACGCCGTCGATGACCTTGCGCACCCCGCAGCAGATCTCCCGGTTTTTCGACGGCCTGGAACTCCTGCCACCGGGGGTGGTGTCGTGCTCGCGCTGGCGCCCCCGCCCCACCGCCGACGGCCAGCCGCCCGCCGAGGTGGACGAATTCTGCGGCATCGCACGCAAACGCTAACCCGGCGACCTCAGGCGGGTCCGGGAGCGGTGACCGATCAGCCGGTCAGCGTGGCGAGCAGCACCAGGGTAAAGGTCGTGCCGGCGAGCACGCCGTGACTGGCGACGACGGACACCGGAAAGGCCCGCTCGGCCGGGAAGTCGAACTCGGCCGAGCGGCCTACCTTGGCTTCCGCCGCCACGTAAGCACGGTGTACCGGGATCCACCGTGTAAACATGGTCAGGCCCAGCGCGGCAACACCGCCCAAAACACCCACCGCGGCCCAGCCGATCGCGTCAGAACCGGACAGCAGATGGATCACCCAGCACACCAGCCCGGTCAGGGCGAGCAGAACATGCCCCAAGATGACCGGCCCGGGCAGTCGGCTGGCGGCACCGCCCCGGTGCGTGACGTCGTTCTCGATGAGACAGACAGCCAGCAGGTAGAGCCCGAAGAATGCGGTGACGAGCCAGCTGATCAGCGCAGCAACACCCAAGCTCTCATCCCCGCGCACATCGACCGGCCAGACGCGCGTCTGCGCCCATGGCATGGCCCGGGACCGTCGCCGCCGTCACCAGCCAGCGCGCCGCGCCGGCCATCCGGCACGGAACGAGGGCGGCCCCGATCCCAGATCATGAGGTTTCAACGTTACGCCTATTCACGTTGGTGAAATCACTGTTTGCCTCGGCTTTGCCGACACGCGCGTGGCAGGCGCCGGCGCATCATGGGCCGCCCGGGCCGGTCCGCTGATGGGAAGTCCGGCCGCGCCCCGCCTCCATCCGGGCTTCACGGGGCCTTCGCCGTGCTTGCACTCACCTGGCCTGTACTGGGTGTCACAGAACCGCTGTCGAACGAGGAGGTGACGGCGTGAGCGCCCAGCTCAACCCGTATCTCAGTTTCCGTGACAACGCCAAAGAGGCGATGGACTTCTACCAGTCGGTGTTCGGCGGGGAGCTGGCCAGCAGCACGTTCGCGGAGTTCCAGGCCAGCGACGACCCGGCCGAGCAGGACAAGATCATGCACTCGACGCTCACCACCACAGGCGGCATGGTGCTGATGGCGTCCGACACGCCGAATCAGATGGACTACACGCCCGGCAACAACTGCTCGCTCTCGCTGAGCGGCGAGGATGAGGGCGAACTGCGCGGCTACTGGGACATGCTTTCGGTGGGCGGCAGCGTCACCATGCCGCTGGGTCCCGCTCCCTGGGGTGACACGTTCGGCATGTGCACCGACAAGTTCGGCGTGAGCTGGCTGGTCAACATAGCCGCGGCGGGCACGCCCGCCGGGGCGCCCGGCAGCTGAGCCAGCCTGCCGCGGACCGCCGGGGAACCAGCCCGGCCCGGTGCCAGGGCTGTGGCCGCGGCCGGCGCCAGCCACATGGCGCCGGCCGGCGGCTCACACGCTGCCCGGCGCACGGCCGCCTCACGAGCTGCGCGGCACCGGCGCCTACTGTGAGACGTGGGCCGCTGTTATTCGACCGGCAGCCGCCGGGAGATCTGCCACGACGGCACCACGTGGGAACACGACTTCACCTCACATACGCGAGGGGCTAGGGAAAGACACGCCATGGCCAAACTGATCTACTCGGCGATCGCGTCGCTGGACGGCTACGTCGAGGACGAGGACGGCAAGTTCGATTGGGCCGCGCCCGACGAGGAGGTGCTTGCGTTCGTCAACGACCTCGAGCAGTCGGCCGGCACCTACCTGCTCGGGCGGAGGATGTACGAGACGATGGCCGTCTGGGAGACCAACCCGAGCCTCGCCGGGGACTCACCGGCCTCACGGGACTTCGCGGCGATCTGGCCGGCCGCCGGGAAGATCGTGTACTCGAGGACGCTGGAGGCGGCATCCACGGCCAGAACGCGGATCGAGCGGGAATTCGACCCGGACGCGGTCCGGCAGGTGAAAGAGGCGGCCGGCCACGACCTCACCGTGGGTGGCGCCGCCCTCGCCGCCGAGGCGTTCAGGGCCGGGCTCGTCAACGAACTCCAGCTCTTCCTCACGCCCGTCCTGGTCGGAGGCGGCAAGCACGCCCTGCCGCAGGGCGTCAGCCTGGAGCTCGAGTTGCTGGAAGAGCGCCGTTTCCGCGGCGGCACGGTCTTCCTCCGCTATCGCAGCGCCGCCAGCGGGGATGCCGGGGACTGAGCCAGCGGCACGAGCGGAAGGAGGGGGAGATGGCACTGGCCGATCCACCGGCTGGCACCTTCCCGGTGCAGACCGGTTATGCCCCGGTCAACGGCCTGAGCATGTACTACGAGATCCACGGCGAGGGCCGCGCTGGTCCTGCTGCATGGCGCCTACATGACGATTGACATGTTCGGCGGGGTCCTGCCGGGGCTGGCCGCGACGCGGCGAGTGATCGCCGCCGAGCAGCTGCTTGGCGGCGGGGTGATGGGCGACCTGCAGGGCATGCCGAAGTCCCAGCTCGCGGTCCTCCCGGGCACCGCTCATTTCGGGCCGCCGGGTCACGGGCTCCTTGACCGAGCCGACTGGCTGCTGGACCTGATCCCGCCGTTCCTCGACGAACCAGCGCCCGAGCGGCTGACCGAACCGCACTGACGGTGCCCGGGCGGCCGCGGTGCGCCAGGGCACCGATGTGACCGCGCCACCTCGGCGGTCTTCGGTCCGGGCTGTTTGCATGCGCGCGGTTCGGGAGAAGCTCTGGCAATGACAAGTTCTGGTCTTTCGCAGAACGCCGAACCGGACGGGGCCCGTGTCGTGGCCATGCTGCGCGAGCTGGCGGAGCTGACGAGCGACGAGGCGGGCGCCCAGCGGGTCGCCTGGACCGGCGTCTGGCAGAAGGTGCGCGCGTTCCTGCGGGAGCAGCTGCAGGGGCTCCCGGTCACCGTCCGGACGGATGCGGCGGGCAACCAGTGGGCGCGGCTGCCGGGCGGCGACGGCGGGGTCGTGATCATCGGCTCCCACCTGGACTCGGTCCCGGACGGTGGGTGGCTCGATGGCGCCTATGGCGTCATGTGTGCGGTGGAGGTTCTCCGCTGCCTGGCGGCGCGGGGGCCGCTGCCGTGCACGCTCGCCTTGGTGGAATGGGCGGACGAGGAAGGCGCCCGGTTCGGGCACAGCCTGTTCGGCTCTTCGGCCGTGGCGGGAACCCTGAACGTGGCCGAGGTCCGCGAGCTGGCCGACGCCAGCGGTTTGCGGCTCGGTGACGTGGTCGCGGAGCACGGCGTCCACCTCGATCGCCTGGACGAGGCGCGGCAGGAGATCCGCGGCGCCCGGGCCTACCTGGAGGCGCATATCGAGCAGGGGCCGGTGCTCGAACGGGAGGGCCTGCCGATCAGCGCCGTCTCCGGCACCGTGGGCGTCGAGCGTCACCGGGTGACCTTTCGCGGGCAGACGGCGCACTCGGGTGCGACCCCCATGGACATGCGCCGGGACACGTTCCTGGCCGCGGCGGCCACCGCGCTGGCCGTCCGCGAGTCGGCCGTCCGCCACCAGGGCGTGGGCACGGTGGGGGCCGCCCGGCTGCGGCCGGGCATCGTCACCGCGGTGGCCGGGGAAACGGCCATCCTCGTGGATCAGCGCCACCCGGACGCCGGTGCGCTCGAGGCAATGCTGAGGGAGGCCTGCCGTGCCTCCGAAAAGGCGGCCGCGGCGGAGGGCTGCGACGTCAGCTGGGAACCGGTCTTCCGGACGCCCCCGCAGCCCTTCGCGGACGAACTCGTGGGCGTGGTGCGTGAGGTCTGCGCCGAGCTCGCCGGGCGGGAGCGGGTACTGCCGTCATGGGCGCTGCACGACGCGACCCCGATGGCGGGGGCCGTCCCGACGGCGATGCTGTTCACCTCGTCCGCTAGGGGAATCTCCCACGCCCGGGAGGAGGACACCCCGGAGGAGCATCTGCGGCTCGGCGTGGAAGCGTTCTACCGGGTCGTCTGCCGCGTGATCGCGCTGGACTGAACCGGAGGGACGAGGCGGCCGATGGCAGGCAACGGGAACAGCGGCGCGCAGAAGCCCAGGCCGGTTGCGCTCGTCACCGGGGCGGGCGGGGCGATCGGCCGCGCGACAGCCGCCGAGCTCGCGGCGGCCGGATTCGACCTGTCCGTCACCGATCTCAATCGGTCAGATCTGGCACCCGCCCAGGCAGCGGTGGAATCCGCGGGCGGCACCTGCCGGCCGTACGTGTGCGACGTGACGGACCCCGGCGTCGTCGAGGCGACCGTCGCCCAGGTCTTCGCCAAGGCCGGCCGCGTGGACGTGCTGGTGAACTGCGCCGGAATCGTGCACGTGGACGACCTGCTCGACCTGACGTTCGAAACGTGGCGCCGGGTGATGTCCGTCAACGCGGACGGGACGTTCCTGATGGGCCAGGCCACCGCCCGCGCGATGGCCAGGCAGCCGCCCAGCGCGCTCCTCGGTCGCCGCGGCCTGATCGTCAACATCTCCTCGGCGGCGGCGGAGGTCGGCCGGCCGACCCGCGCCGCCTACGCGGCGAGCAAGGCGGTGGTCAAGCACCTCACGATGACCCAGGCGCTGGCGCTGAAGGACCACGCCATCGCCGCGTGCGTCGTCTATCCGGGTGAAGTGATCGAAGGAATGCTCCGCAGCATCTTCGCCGATATCGCCGAAGCCACCGGCCGTAGCGTCGAGGACGTCATAGACGAAGCCCAGCGCGACCAGCCCACCGGGCAGTTCCAGAGCGCCGGCCAGGTCGGCCAGCGCGTGGCGTTCCTGGCCAGCTCGCCCGGCATGAGGTTCACCGGCACCGTGCTCTGGTGCGACTCGCACATCGATCCGGTGCCGCCGTCCTGACGCAGCGGCCGGGGCGGGCTCCGGGTGTGTCAGCCGGCGGCGCGGTGGTAGACGCCGAACACGTTTCCCGCCGGGTCGCGGAAGGCGCCCGTCTGCATGCGGTCATCGACGGCCATGGGCCCGTACACCCGGGACCCGCCGTGTGACTCGGCGCTGGCCAGGGTCTGCTCCACGTCGGCCACGTGGGCATAGATCGTGGCCCACCACTGCTCGCCGGCTGTGGCGGGGTTCCTGCACCGCCGGGCTGGCTGACCGAGCCTTTGGCTGCCCCTCCGCGCAGGGTCGTTCACTGCGCGTTGACCTGGGGGACCTGGCGCGCGCCTGGTTCCCCTTCGGCGTGCACCTGATCGAGGGCTTCTTCCAGACGGTGCGCAACATGGAAGCCCTCTCGCGCCAGCGGGAAGCCCTTGCCGCGCTCGGCACGCTGGCGGCAGGCCTGGCTCACGAGATCAACAATCCGGCGTCGGCGGCCGTGCGGGCGGCTGGAGCGCTGCAGGACACCTCGGATGTGCTGTTGTCCTCGCTGGTGCGCCTGGCCGAGGGATCCCTGTCGTCCGGGCAGTTCATCGGCATCGACGCGCTGCGGCGGGAGCTCGGCACGGGGACGGCTGACGCGAGCCCGCTGGCCGTCGCCGATCGCGAGGAGGCGCTGGCCGACTGGCTCGAGAAGCACGGGGTCGCCGCCGTGTGGGACATCGCCCCCGCCCTGGCGGCGGCAGGAGCCGGCATTGACTGGTGTGAGCGCGCAGGCCAGATACTCGACGGCGGCACGCTCGAGCCCGGCCTGGAATGGGTGGCCAGCACGCTGTCGGCCGCGGTGCTGCTGTCAGAGGTGAAAGAGGCAACGGACCGGGTTTCGGGACTCGTGGCGCCGATGAAGTCCTACGCGCAGCTCGACCGGGCCTCGCTGCAGATCATCGACGTCACCGAAGGCATCGACAGCACGCTGGTGATGCTCGGGCAGAGGCTGCAGGACGGCGTGACCGTCATCCGCGATTACGGGCCCGGCGTGCCGCAGATCGAGGCGCACCCGGCCGAGCTCAACCAGGTGTGGACGAACATCATCGAGAACGCCATCGACGCCATGGACGCGAGCGGAACGCTCCGCATCTCGACCCGGGCCAGCGCCGGGCACGTCATCATCGAGATCGCCGACACCGGCGGCGGGATGCCCGCCGAGGTACAGGCCCGTGCGTTCGAGGCGTTCTACACCACGAAGGACGTCGACAAGGGCGCCGGGCTTGGCCTTGACATCTCACGGCGCATCATCGTCGAGCGCCACCACGGCCAGATCACCATCGATTCCCGGCCCGGCGAAACCGTGCTCCGCGTCCAGCTCCCGTGCCGCCGCGAGAACCGCCACTGACGCAGGCCGCAGGCCCAGGGAGTGGGCGGCGGAAGGCCAGATTAACCCTGTTAATAGATAGAGATAATAGGTTATTACCGGTGGGCCATTGCCGTCCTGTTGCCCGGCGTGTTATGTCTGCAGTACCGGACGCCGTATGCCACCGCTGCGGCCGGGCGACACCCGGCCCGGTCGGTACGAGGGGCTGATGGCCAGGTAGAACAGGCGATACAGGCGTCCCGGAGGGGCACTGGACGCGCCTGCCGGCTCCCTTCCGTCGCCGTCAACCAAGCCAGGAGGGAACGTCCATGTCCAGCGGCACCGAAATCCGTCCGTTCCGGGTCGAGTTTCCGGAAGCGGAACTCACCGAGCTGCGGAGGCGCATCAACGCGACCAGGTGGCCCGAGCGCGAGACGGTCACCGACGACTCGCAGGGCGTGCGGCTGGCCTTAATCCAGGACCTCGCGCACTACTGGGGGACCGGCCACGACTGGCGCAAGTGTGAGGGGAATCTGAATGCCCTGCCGAACTTCACCACTGAGATCGACGGGCTGGACATCCACTTCATCCACGTCCGCTCCCAGCACTCCGGCGCCCTGCCGCTGATCGTCACGCACGGCTGGCCCGGCTCGATCATCGAGCAGCTGAAGATCATCGAGCCGCTCACCAATCCCACGGTGCACGGCGCCGGTGCGGCGGACGCGTTCCACCTGGTGATTCCCTCGTTGCCGGGTCACGGGTTCTCCGCCAAGCCGACCACCACCGGGTGGGATCCCGCCCGCATCGCACGCGCCTGGGTCGAGCTGATGAAGCGCCTCGGATACACCCGGTTCGTGGCGCAGGGCGGCGACTGGGGTGCGGCCGTCACGCAGCAGATGGGCATACAGGCGGCGCCGGAGCTGGCCGGCATTCACTCCAACATGCCTGGTACCGCCCCAGCCGAGATCAACAAGGCGGTCCAGCGCGGCGACCCGCCGCCACCGGACCTGTCCGCCGAGGAAAAAGCCGCGTACGAGCAGCTGAGCGGCTTCTACGCCAAGCACGTGGCCTATGCGCAGATCATGACGACGCGCCCGCAGACGCTGTACGGACTGGCGGACTCACCCGCCGACCTGGCCGCGTTCATGATTGACCACGGCGACGGCAGCGGCCAGCCCGGGCTCATAGGAAAGGCCCTTGAGGGGACCCTGCAGAGCGCCCTGACCCGAGACGACATCCTCGACAACGTCACGCTGTACTGGCTGACGAACACCGGGATTTCCGCGGCCCGCCTCTACTGGGAGAACAAGGCGGACTTCTTCGACGCCAAGCCCATCACGATCCCGTTTGCCATCAGCGTCTTCCCCGACGAGCTCTACCAGGCCCCGCGGAGCTGGGCCGAGCGCGCGTATCCCAAGAACCTCATCCACTACAACAAGCTCGACCGGGGCGGCCACTTCGCCGCCTGGGAACAGCCCGACCTGTTCTCCGCCGAGATGCGGGCGTCGTTCAAGACGCTGCGTTAACCAGATATCGACGGGCACCACCACGCACCGGCCGGGGCCCCGGGCCGCGACATCGAGCTACAGGAAGGGCAACGTTATGACAGCATTCTGGCGCGCGCCCGCCGGGCTGCACTTCGCCTCGGCCCAGCTGCCCGATGAGGGTGAGCTGGCGTCCTTCGACGGCGCGACCGGGTGGCTCAACTCGGAGCCGCTGACGCCGGCCGGGCTGCGCGGGAAGGTAGTTCTGGTCGACTTCTGGACCTACACCTGCATCAACTGGCTGCGCCAGCTTCCCTACGTCCGCGCCTGGGCCGAGAAGTACTCAAGCCACGGGCTGGTGGTGATCGGCGTCCACACACCGGAGTTCTCGTTCGAGCACAGCGCCGACAACGTCCGGCAGGCCGTGCAGGACATGAGGATCAGCTACCCGGTCGCGACCGACAACGACTATGCGGTGTGGCTTGCCTACGGCAACCACTACTGGCCCGCGCTCTACTTCGCCGACGCGCAGGGGCGTATCCGGCACCACCACTTCGGCGAGGGCGAATACGGCCAGTCGGAGATGGTGATCCAGCAGCTGCTGGGCGAGGCCGGATCCACCGGCGCGGGCACGGGCATGGTCTCGGTCGAGCCCAGCGGCCTGGAGGTCCCGGCCGACTGGGCCAGCCTGAGATCACCGGAAAACTACACCGGCTATGAGCGCACCGAGGGCTTCGCCTCCCCCGGCGGCCCGGTGCCGGGCAAGCCGCACGCCTATACCGTCCCGGCGCGGCTGGGCCTCAACCAATGGGCCCTGTCGGGGGACTGGACGATGGAGGAAGAGGCCACCACGCTGAACGAGGCGAACGGGCAGATCGCCTGCCGTTTCCACGGCCGCGACCTCAACCTCGTCATGGGACCGGCAGCATCAGGAACTTCCCTGCGGTTCCGCGTCGGCATCGACGGGCAGCCACCCGGCGAGGCGCATGGAACCGACACCGACGGCGACGGCAACGGCACCCTCGCGCAGCAGCGGGTGTACCAGCTCATCCGCCAGCCCGGCCCCATCACCGAGCGCACCTGCGAGATCACCTTCCCCGACCCGGCTGCTCAGGCTTACTGCTTCACCTTTGGCTAGATCAGGAGGTCAGCCGATGCCGCCCCCATCTCTCGGTCCGGTCAGGCAGATCAACGCGGGCGTCCTGGATACCGGGTACGTCGAATCCGGCCCGGCCGGCGGCCCGGCCGTCGTGTTGCTGCACGGCTGGCCCTACGACATTCACAGCTTCGCCGAAGTCACGCCGGTGCTGGCATCGGCGGGCTACCGGGTCATCGTCCCGTTCGTCCGCGGCTACGGGACCACCCGCTTTCTTTCGGATGGCACGCCCCGCAGCGGCCAGCAGGCGGTCCTGGCCGTGGACGTCATCGCGCTCATGGATGCGCTCGGCATCGGCCAGGCCATCCTGGCCGGCTTCGACTGGGGCGCGCGGTCGGCCAACGTCGTCGCGGCGCTGTGGCCGGACCGCTGCCGGGCCCTGGTCTCGGTGAGCGGGTACCTGATCGGCAGCCAGGCCGCCGGTCAGGCGCCGCTGCCGCCGCAGGCCGAGCACGCCTGGTGGTACCAGTTCTACTTCGCCACCGAGCGCGGCCGGGCCGGCTACGACACCTACCGGCGCGATTTCAGCAAGCTCATCTGGCGGCTCGCGTCGCCGAAGTGGGCCTTCGACGACGCCACGTTCGCGCGCAGCGCGGCCGCCTTCGACAACCCCGATCACGTGACGATCGTGATCCACAACTACCGCTGGCGGATCGGCCTGGCCGAGGGCGAGCCGCAATACGACGACCTGGAGCGGAGGCTCGCCGGCCTGCCGGCCATCGCCGTCCCCACCATCACCCTCGAGGGCGACGCCAACGGCGCGCCGCACCCGGACCCCAGCGCCTACGCCGGCAAGTTCACCGGCAAATACGAGCACCGGACGATCGAGGGCGGCGTCGGGCACAACCTGCCCCAGGAAGCCCCGCAGGCCCTTGCCCAGGCGATCGCCGACGTCGAACGCGTCCTGACCGGCGGCGCTCGCGGCTGGGCCGGATAATCGGGGGATGGGGGAGCTGCCGACGGGGACCATCACGATGCTGTTCAGCGACATCGAGGGCTCGACGGTGCTGCTGACCGGCCTCGGTGACCGGTACGGCGAGGCGCTGTCGGCTCAGCGCGCCCTGCTGCGCGCCGCGTTTTCCTCGTTCGGCGGGCAGGAGATGGGGACCGAGGGGGACAGCTTCTTCGTCGTGTTCCAGTCGGCGCGGGACGCGGTCCGGTGCTGCGTGGCGGCCCAGCGCGCTCTTTCCGCGCATGACTGGCCCGGCGGGGTCGCGGTGCGGGTCCGGATGGGTCTGCATTCGGGGGAGCCCACCCGGCACGAGGATGGGTACATCGGGCTGGATGTCCACCGGGCGGCACGGATAGCGGCAACGGCCCACGGCGGCCAGGTGGTGTTGTCCGAGGCGACGCGGCTGCTGGTGGGATCCCCGCTGCCCATCGGCATGGCCCTCCGTGACCTGGGCTTTCACCGACTGAAAGACATCGAGGCGCCAGAACGGATCTACCAGCTGGCCGCCGCCTGCCTGCCGGAGCAGTTCGCGCCACTGAAGAGCCTGGGCCCCCCGGTGGCAACGGTTGGCGTGACTCCGGGTGTGCCCGTTGCTGGATCGTCTGGACGGCCAGTTCAGCTTGCTGGCCGGCACGGACCGGCTGGCACCGGCCAGGCACCGGTCACTGGCGGCGACGGTGGAGTGGAGCTACCAGCTGCTCAGCGAGGATGAGCGCCGGGTGTTCCGCCGGGTTTCGGTGTTCCCGGGCCCGTTCACGCTGGAGGCCGCCGAGCTGGTCGCCGGAGCCGGCGCCGGGCCGGCGGTGCTGCACCTGGTCAACTGTTCACTGCTCGTGCCTCCCGCAGGCCCCGACGGGCGGCCCCGTTACCTGATGCTTGAGACCTTGCGCGCCTACGCGGCGGCCCGGCTGACCGAAGCGGGGGAGCGGCCCGATGCGGCCGCCGCGCTCGCCCGGCATGCGCTGCAGGTGGCCGGGCAGGCCGCGGCCGGCCTGGACACCAGGGACGGGGAACTGGCCGCCGCCCGGTGGCTGGACGCCGAGGATGCCACCGTGCACCAGGCGCTGGGCTGGGCGCTGGAACACGACCCGGATGCTGCGTTCCGGCTGGCCATCGCGCCGGCGCCGTGGTGGCTCCTGCGCGGCCGCTGGGCCACCGGTTACCAGCTGCTCGCCGTGGCCGCCGGGCACGCTGGCGAGGACGGCCCGCAGTGGTGCACCGCGCAGTTCTGGCTGGGCCTGCTGACGGCCGCCACCAATGTGACCACCAGCTTCAGCCACCTCACCCGGATCCGGGACGCCTTCGCCGGCCGCCCGCCCGAGCCGCTGCTGGCCCGGACGCTGGCATGGCGTGCCGGGGCCCTGGCCAACCTGGGCCGCGTTCCCGAGGCGGAGGAGGAAGGCCGCCACGCCCTCGAGCTGGCCCGGGACCTGGGTGATCCGGCAGGCGAGGCGCACGCGCTGTACTGGCTCGCGACCGCGGCCGGGTACGTGGGCCACCTTCAGGACGCCGAGGCGTGGACGCGCCAGGCACAGCGGATCGACCAGGCAGCCATACCCGGCTGGATCGCCCGGCACTGCACCATCGTGCTGGCGAGAGTCCTGGGCGAGATCGGTGAGGCGGCCGAAGCCCAGCGGTACTGTGCGGACGCCCTGGCTCTGGCCCGGCATGCGGGAGCCCTCTATGACGAGGGTGAGTGCCTGCTGACCATGGCGCTGCTGGACCTCCGCGCAGGCCGGCTGCCCGGGGCCCGGGCGCATGTGGGGGAAGTCATCGAGCTGTATGCGCAGACCGGCGCCAGTCTGCTCCTGATCAACTGTCTCGAACTGTGCGTGGGCCTGTGCGCCGCGGCGCGGCGCTGGCGAGAAGCCATCACGGTGTGGGCGGCCTTCGCCGCGGTCAGGCGGGTCACCTGGATACAAGGGGACGGCCAGGCGGATGACCCGGCAGGCGAGGAAGAGTTCCAGGAGCCGCTGCGTAAGACCCGGGAGGCGCTGGGGCCCGCGCTTGCCCGTGCGGCGGAAGAGCGCGGCGCCGCCATGACCCCGGCCGCCGCCGCCGAGTACGTCCTGCTGCTGGTCACCGAGAAGCCGGAGGAGCCGGAGGAGCCGGCCGCACTGGACCTGCCGCACCTCAGCGCCCAGGAACGGGAACTGATCACCCTGGTCGCCCGGGGCCACACCGACGCCCAGATAGCCGCCCAGCTCTCGGTCAGCGTCCGCACCGTCCGCTCCCGCCTGGACCGGATCCGGGCCAGGACCGGAAGCCAGCGCCGCGCCGACCTCACCCGCCTGGCCCTGCAGGCCGACCTCGTCTTACCCAGGCGGCATCGCCGATGCCAAGAGGTTCCGGCCGGCCGGTCTCCCGCGGGGGATCATTCTGCTGGGTCACGGCGAGAGGGCTCCAGCCGGCCTCCAAACAGGTCGCGCATACGGTCATGACGTAGCTGGTAGGCGGGGCCGAAGCGCTGCTGGGCGCGGCCGAGTTTCGCGCCGGAGTACCGCCGGTGGGCCCAAACCGAGTACGGCTTTGCCAGTCGGATGGCGCCGACCAGGGCCAGGACCGGAAACACGATGCCGATCAGGCCGGTAGCGAGCTTGCCCTTCATGATGCAGATCCCGGCCAGGGCCAGATTGAGCGCCACGGCGGCCAGGTAGAGCGCGATGGCAAGCGGGTCATGGGAACCTGCGGTGCCGACCGGAGATGCCTGCAGCAGCAGCACGGCACCGAGCGCGCCCCCCACCAGTATCGCGTCGATCGACGCGCGGCCGTTCTTGGTCCAGTAGACGTCATCGAGGTTGAACCACAGCGCGAACTCGTCCAGGGTCAGCGCCGCACCGGCGCCGAACAGCGCCGCCAGCACCTCTGCCCAGGGTGGGCGCGGGCTGTACCGGAACTGGAGCAGCCCGGTCACGAGTACCAGCAAGATGCCCCACACCTGGTGATGGACGTGCACACCGCCGATGTAAATGTCGGACAGCCTGCCGGGCTGGGCAGCCGGCTGCCCAGCCCCCTTCGCGTGGATCCGCCGCGTGATGCCCCGGGTCACGGCGAAGGTGATCAGGAACCCGGCAAGCATCCATATCGCTGGCGCCCGGCCGGTATCGACGAAGACCCGCTGGTACCAGCTCACGCCGCTGCCTTACCCCACCTGCCGGCCTCGCTATCCACCCATCGCCAGGGCCGCGGATTCAGCCCAGCCCGATCAGTACGAGCCCAGTGATGATCAGGGTGACGCCGAGCAGCTGCCAGCGGCCCAGCCGCTCACCGAACAGGACCAGCCCGGCCAGCAGCGGAATGGCGGGATAGACGCTCGAAACCGCCGCGGTCACGGCCACCTGGCCGGCCTGACCGCCGCGGGCGAAGGCCAGGAGTCCCACCACATCGGTCAGGCCGGCCGCCACCGCCCAGACCGTGCCGGATGCGCTGGTGCGCCAGGCTTTTCTCCGGCCGAGGAGGGGCAGGGCCAGCAGCAGAACCGAGACCGACGCTCCGTGCGCCACCAGAGCCGACCCGAGCGCTCCGGCCCGGGCGGAATAGCCGCCCAGCAGGAAGCCGCCGACGCCATAGGTCACCGCCGACGCCAGGGCCAGCGGGACGCCCGCGCGAGACAGACTTCGCCCGCGGGAGGGGCCTGGTGCGACGCCGACGATCGGCTCGGCGACCGTGATGGGGGGCGTCTGGGCCGCGGCTGACGAGTAGGCGCTGGCCATCGCTATTCCGGCGATCGCAAGCACAACGCCGGCCGCGCCGACTCCGCCGATGTGCTCGCCGAGCACGATGACGGCGAGCAACGTGGTGATTCCCCCATAGGTTGCGCTGATCGCGCTGGTCAGGCCGACCGCGCCGCCATACTCGAGCGCGCGGTAGAACGTCAGGTAACCGAGCAGCCCCAGTAGCCCCGCGCCGACGAGGCCGATGGCCGTGGCCAGGTCGATTGCGCCGAGCGAGGGATGCAGGAATGCCACGAGCGCGATGAGCACCACAACGCCTACGCTCTGGCCGCACAGGACGGCGATGTACGTTCCAGCGCGCCTGGCGGCGTTCGTCGCCGCGATCGCTGAGGTGCCCCAGCCGATCGCCGCGATCAGCCCATAAATCACGCTGCCCTGCCCCGCCCCTCCCGGTGGCGCCGTCGCCAGCTCGCACTATCGCACGCCCGCCGGACGGGGCCGGTGCCCGGGCTCAGCGGGCGCACGGCGCCGTCGTGAAGGCGTTTGGGCGCCTGGCCGAGTTCCATCGGGCAGCCGCCGACGCCGACTGGCAGCGGGCTAAGGAACTCGAGACCCAGCCCATGGACGCTGCACCCCGCCTGCTGGATCAGCAGCCCAGCCATTGACCCTGCGTAACGGCCGGCTCCGCCGAGGCGGGCGGGAAGGTCAAGGTAGACGGTTGGGCGGCCCGCGCCGGACGCGGGGGCGATGCGGCGCGGGCCGCGTCCGCCTGGGAGCAACGTGGGGATGATACGGGCACACCAGGCAGACACCGGCCAGGGCCAGGCGCGAGCCGTCTGGGCATCCCGCGCGGAAACAAACGCGAGCTAACCTGCACAAAGCCCCGGCTGGTTCGTCAACCGCAACCCAAAGATAGCGCTGAATGATCAGGTGGTCCAGGCATTGCGGGCGCAGCGCGCGGGCCCGGGTCAGGCAGCCGCCATCAACCGCATCGGCCGGTCGATCACGTGCATGGTGACCTGCTCGCCGCTCAAGGACAAAGGCGACGGTAACGGCGACGGAGCGGTCCTGCTGATGGAAGAGACCTACCGGGCGGGAACAGGAGAGACCGCGAGCTCCTGACCGGAGCCCGGTCAGCAGTGCCCTCGGTTAGCAAGATCAGCTAACTTCCCGTGGCCCGCTGGCTGGCCTCTGCGACCGACGCCGCGTTCGCGCCGGTCAGCGTGAGGAAGGTCACGGCCGGCTCGAAGGTCTGCGCGATGGTGTGGCCCACCAGGTAGGCTTGGTAGGCCCGGTACCGCGCCATCTCCCGTGCCTGCCTGCTCGCGTGGCGGGAGCGAGGCGAGCGCCGGTTCTGGGACACCCTTCCATGTCCAGCCCGTGATACGCCTGTTGGCCGGGCCCATCCCACCGGTTTCGATGACCTCACCAAGCCAGGCCTGCCGGCCCATCCAGTTCCCGGTCATGTCCACCACCACTGTGACGTGCCCGCGGGCATGCCATCTGAGAAGAATCACCCGCAGCTGGCCGACCGTGGTGGCATCGATCCCGTAGGCCCGGTGACCACCGGCACGCCGCCAGCCATCCGGTAGCGATAGTTGATAGCAGACATCGATGCCCACCTCCCGCCCGTGGACCAGCGTCCGGGGAGCCGGGGTCAGCACAAAGTGACGAGGCGCGAAAGCCCGGACGCCGGACCGGCTGGCTCGTCAACCGTGACGAAACGTTACTTCGCGCACCCAAGCCTGTCTAGCCTGTGAAGGCCCTGCCAGGCCTCGGCACATCGCGGGCCGCCCCACAGGCAAGCTCCAGTGCCGCGTCGATGGCCAGTCCCAGCGCCGCGCCGCCTGCGATGTCGAGCGGGAGATGGGCGCCGACGTAGACCCGGGTCAGGCCAACGGCGGGGATGGCGGTCAGGGTGAGGATGCGGGCGGTGGGGCCGAGGTGCGGAAGAGCGGCGGCACCCAGCGCGACGGCGACGCCGGCATGCCCGGACAGGTACCCCAGGCCGGCCGCGTCGGGGCCGCGACGGCGAGTGCCTGGGAGCAGGCTCGCTGGCCGGGGCCGCCGCACCACCCGTTTGACCAGTTTCGAGAGCGCCCATGTGGCGGTGCCGCCGGCCAGGAGCCGGCCCGCCAGCTCGCGGTCCCCGGCCAGCCACGCTGCACCGGCCGACGCCGGGGCGGCACCGAGGGTGCCGAGCTGCATGATGACCCAGGCGGGCGGATACAGCGAGTCCGGCAGGCAATTGACTGCCCGGAACGCCGTGGCCTCGCACCGGCTGACGCGGCTCCGGCGCGCCGCAGCCGCCGTGACCAGCATCGCCACCGTTCCCGCCGCCAGCCGGACCCGGGGGTCGGCCAGCGCGCCCGCCGGGGAGCGCTTCGGGTTGCTGGCTGAAGACTGCGGCGGCGCCGGCGTGGCGAGGTTCATCCGATCACTGGCCTTGATGAGTGGGGTCAGGGGTGCGCGAGTCTTTCATACTGGGGCTAGCGGGGCAGGGGCGATGCCGGGGGGTAGGGATGAGGGTCCTGACGGCTCGGTGGCTGGCGGGCGGTGTTGCGGCGGCATCGGTCGCGCTGATAGCTGGCAGTCTGGCACTGACATTCGCGGACCGGCATCTGGTGTCTGCCCGCCTGGCCGGCTGGGATGACGTCTTCACGCAGGTGACGGACCTGGCCCTGCCGGTGGTGGGTTTCGTCCTTGCTTTCCGGCGGCCCGCGAACCGGATCGGCTGGCTGTTCCTGGCGGCTGGCCTGGCGCTCGCGCTGCGCATGTTCTCGCATCACTACGGGCTGCATGCCCTGGTCGCGGCGCCGGGGTCCTGGCCGGGGGGCCGGGCGGCCATGTGGGTGTCCAACTGGATCTGGGCGATCCCGCTCTCCATGCTGGCCTTCGCGTTCCTGCTCTTCCCGACCGGGCGGCCGCGTACCCCACGGTGGCGCCCGGCCGCCTGGTTCGTGGGCGGCGCTTCCGCGCTGGCTACGGTGGACGCGGTCGTCGGAGCGACCCGCGTCTGGTCACACCCGTTTATCACCTCGTTCCATCAGCTGGGGGCCCTGGCATTGGTGGCCCTGACGTACGTCCTCCTGTTCGCCGCGCTTCTGGTCGGCGTGGCCTCGCTGGTGGTGAGGTTCGCCAGGTCGGTGGGGGAGGAGCGGCTGCAGCTGAAATGGTTTGCCGCAGCCGCGGTGCTGGTGCTGCTGACGCTGGTCGTGACGTTCCCCCTGGATTCGGAGCTCGCGAACGCGCTGTCGAACCTGGCGTTCTTGTGCCTGTGGATAGCCATCGCGATCGCGGTGCTGAAGTACCGGCTGTATGACATCGACCTCGTGATCAGCAAGGCGGTGCTGTACGGCTCGCTGGCGGTGTTCATCACCGCCGTCTACGCCGGCCTGGTGGTCGGCGTGGGGGCATTGGCCGGCAACACGCGTAACCCGCTGCTGGCGGCGCTGGCGGAACCGAGCTCACCGTCGCCGAGGACCCGGCGCAGGCCGGGCAGGTCTTCGGCGAGCTCAAGGCGGATGCGGCCGGCGCGCTGGAGAACCTGCGCGACCTGGCCCGGGGCATCTACCCGCCGCTCCTGGCCGACCTCGGGCTGGCCGCGGCGCTCAACGCGCAGGCGGGCAAGTCGGCCGTGCCGGTGACGGTCGACGCCGACAGGATCGGGCGGTTCGGGCAGGACACCGAGGCGGCGGTGTATTTCTGCTGCCTGGAGGCGCTGCAGAACACCGCCAAATACGCCAGCGCATCCCAGGCCCGCATCTGCCTCCAGACCCAGGGCGGAACGCTGCGTTTCACCGTGTCCGACGACGGGACCGGCTACGACGCCCGCCGTACCCCGATGGGCTCTGGCCTGCGGAACATGGCCGACCGGCTCGCCGCGCTCGGCGGCCGGCTGGAGGTCCGGTCCGCCCCCGGCCAGGGCACCATCATCACCGGGTGCCTCCCCGTCCCCGCCGCCAGCGGCAATCACCAGCGCCGGGAAGCCGCTTTGGGTCAGTTATGCAGTGGGCATAGCGGTAATGATGTGATCATGACCGCCTGTACTCCGCGGTTGGGGGGCGGCGCGCAGCGCGGTGGAGCTGTGGAGGCGCGGCGTGAGCATTGGGGAAGCCCTGGCGGAGGCGCGCGGCCGGGCCTGCCTCACCGTCGCCGAGGTCAGCCAGCGGACCCGTATCAAGGAAGCGATCATCAGAGGGATCGAGCGCGACGACTATGTTGCATGTGGCGGCGACTTCTACGCCCGGGGGAACATCCGCGGCATAGCCAATGCCGTCGGCGCCGACCCTGAGCCGTTGATCAGCGAGTACGACGCGGCCCTCCGCGCGCCGGGCGCGCTCTCGGCGGTGAGCCTGGACGAGCTGGTCGCGACGGCGCAGGCATCTGCGCGGCGCCGGCCGAACTGGGCCGTGGTACTGGGGCTGGGGCTGGCCCTGGTGGTGGCGCTCGGTTTCGCTGCCTACAGCTTCGCCCCGGGCCCGCCGCAGGCGGCGAGCCACCCGCCAGCGGCCGCGAGCCATGTGACGGCTGATCGCCACGGCGGGCGCGGTGAGGCGCCCCCGGCCCTGAAGACCAGCCGGAGCACGGCCCTCCACGCCTCCCGGCGCCACACCGTCCCGGCACGGACGCCGGGCGGCCCAGCGGCCACGGTGCGCGCGTACGTGGCCGCGATCAACGGCCACCACTATGCCAAGGCATGGCGTCTTGGCGGCCGGAACACGGGAGGGTCATATTCGCAGTTCGCCAGCGGCTTCGGCACCACGGCAAGAGACACCCTGAGCATCGTGTCGGTCTCGGGTGACGTGGTCACCGCCCGGATCACCGCACATGAGACCGACGGCACCGTCGGCATCTACCAGGGCACGTACACCGTTGATGACGGCGTCATCATCGGCTTCGACGTCCTTCAGACGGGCTGATCCACGGGCGGCAGGCGCCGCCGCGAGCCCGGTCGGCGAGCCTTCGGCTAGATTCCGGGCTGCCTCGCATACTTGAGGGGTATGGGCCAAGACCCGCGTGGAAGGGCCGGTTCGCCTCGCGGCGCGCGCGCCCGGCCCGCGAGAATCTCGCCCACCACCTACTGGCGACGCCGGGTTTTCGTCTTTACCGTGGGCATCGGATTGCTCACCGCCCTGAGCTGGACGGCGAACGCGATGCTCGCCGCTCGCTCGTCGGCGGGCCACGCCGCCTCTCCTGGCGGCGCGAGAGCGGCGGGTTCTGCCGCGGCACACGGGAGCGGGGGCGGTGCGCTCCCGGCACCCCCGTCTTCCGCGCGGCCAAAACCGGTGCCGTCACCGCACCGAAGCACGGCGCATTCTCCCGCTGCCGGGAAGGCGCAGGCCTGCGCGCCCGGAGCCGTGACGCTCCGCCTTTCGTCCCCGCAGTACTGGTACCAGGCAGGCGCGATGCCCCGTTTCACGGTGCACGCCGTCTCCAGCGAGGGGCAGCCGTGCCGGTTCAATATGGGCACCAAGTTCGTTTCGGTGGTCATTGCCGCCAACCGGCGCGTCTGGAGTTCCGCGGACTGCGTAAGCGGCAGCGGGTCCAACATGACGGTTCTCAACCAGGGCGTGCCAGCGGTTCTCCGCGTCTCCTGGGACCGGAGAACCTCGTCACCGGGCTGCGGTGGTACCAGTCAGGCGGCAGCTCCCGGCGAGTACAAGGTCACTGCGGTCGCCGGCCAGGTACGTAGTAAGACCGTGAATTTGGTGCTCGGCGCCCCGGGTGCGTCCGGGCCCTGAATCCGCCAGCACCCGCATCGCAAATTCCCCGGCCATTGTCCGGCAGCGTGCCGTTGCCGCTGCAAGCACGAGGACTGCCACGTCGCGCTGAGTGATACGTTTGGCGAATCCGCCATTACTAAGGGTGACGGCGTCGATACACGGGAGTGGCGAGAACCATTTAGCCCCGCAGCTTAGAAACCGGAAGGACCCTCCGCGTGTCGAGATGCGCGGGATGCATCGGGGCCGTTACGCTCCCGCACGTGATCATGATCGCTAAGCCGGTAATGGAGAGCACTGCTGGGAGGTAAGCATGCCCTTAACTCGGGGGAATCGGGCGATGCACTCAATTAGGCGCGCCATCCCGGCCGGGATGGCGATTGCGGGGCTTCTTCTCCCGGTGGTTCACCCGGGGGCCGCCGTCGCGGCGGCGGCAGAACCTGGGTTCCGGCTGGTGACATATCACGGCTATTCGTTCAAGGTTCCCCCCAGCTGGCGGGTGGTCAACCTCGCCCAGCACCGACGAGCCTGTGTCCGCTTCGACCGCCACGCGGTTTATCTGGGCACCCCCTCACCCAAACAGGCATGCCCCAGCCGCCTTCTCGGAACCACCGAGGCAATGCTCGTCGAGCCTGCCTCCGGTCAGGCGGCGCATACCTCGGAGTGGAATGCGGTAAACAGGCAAGTCAACGTCACCGCCCACGGGATCCATATCACGGCCACGTTCGATTCCCACCGCAGCCGAATTGACCAGATCCTGGCCAGCGCCGGCCTGCCGCGCCCCGTCGAGGACCCGCCCGCGGCTCAGCAGGCTCCGTGGCTGCCGGCGAGCGTCACCAACTACCATGGGCGCGGATTCGACGCCTGTACCGCGCCCAGCAGATCCGTCATGCAGACCTGGTGGAATGACTCGCCCTACGCGGCTATCGGCGTATACATCGGCGGCTCGGACGCCGCTTGCTCGCAGCCCAATCTCACCCCGGCGTGGCTGAGGAACACAGCCGCCCAGGGCTGGCATTTCATCCCGCTTTACGTCGGGCCGCAGGCCGCCTTCGGTGAACTGAGCAAGAATTCATCGGCGAGCCAGGGAAGCGCCGCGGCATCAGACGCGGCACTCCAGGCGCAGCGGCTCGGCTTCGCGCCGATGAGCCCGATCTACTACGACATGGAGGGCTACCCGCCCGGGCAGTCCACCCGTGTCCTGCGGTTCCTTTCGGCCTGGAGCACCAGGCTGCATAAGCTCGGGTACTCCTCCGGGGTGTACAGCAGCTCGTCCTCCGGTGTGGCCGACCTGGCCGGGCAATACGGGCGCGGCGTTTACACCATGCCCGATGTCATCTACGACGCGCTATGGAACGGGCAGGCCAACACCTTCGACTCGGTGCTCAGGCCCGGCCAGTGGGGCAATCACCATCGGCTGCACCAGTACCGCGGCAATGTCACGCAGACCTATGGCGGCGTCACGCTGAACATCGATCAGGATTTCATGAACGTCCGGCTGGCCGGCGTCCAGCACGCCTATCAGACGGTGGTGGCGGACCTGAGGGTGCATACCAAGCCGAGCACTTCGGCGGCGACCGTCGCCGTCCTCGGTGTCCCCGGTACCCGAGTCGCGGTGGACTGCTATACGCTCGGCACCTCCGTCTCCGGGGACAAGGCCTGGTATCACCTCGCGGCGCCGTTCACCGGCTACGTCGCGGGCTTTTACCTCAACACCGGGCGCGACCCAGCCGTCGGCGTCCCTAAGTGCTGACCACGGCAAGCACGGTACGCCGAGTTGACCAGGACAGATGAGGAAGGCATCCATGATCGTTCATGACAACAGACCTGGACGCCTTCCTGACGGCCGGGTGAAGAGACGCGGCCGCCAGGCGATGGCCGCGGTTGCTGCCGTGTGTGTCGCTGTGCTGGCGGCGGCCTGCGGCAGCATTCCCGCCGCCGGCGGCGGGTCCACGGCAACCACCCCGGCCGCGGGGTCTTCCGCAACCGCCACCGCGCCGGCCCCGCAGCCGGTCACCTCGTCCGCTGCTCCGGCGGCCCAGGCCGGACCCTGCGGTACTTCGGCGCTTCGGGTGACGCTGGGGTCGCAGGAGGGCGCCGCGGCCGGTCATTTCTACCGGACCCTGGACTTCACCAACATCTCCGGTGCGAGTTGCACGCTGTACGGCTACCCGGGCGTCTCGTTCGTCACGGCGATCGGCGGCAGTCAGATCGGCGCCGCCGCGAGCCGCAGCCCGGCCAGCAAGCGGCTGATCGTGCTGGCTCCGGGCAAGAAGGCTCACGCGACCCTGGATCTGCTCGACGTTCTCAATTTCCCGTCGTCGCAATGCGCCGCAACCAACGCGCACTGGATAAAGGTCTACCCTCCCAACCAGTTCTCGGCCACCTACGTCCCCTGGACGGCGATGGTCTGCTCCAAGCCCAAGCCCGTCTACCTGTCTGTCGCCCCCGTCCGCCACGGCGCGTGAAGGAGCCGGCGCTGACCAGATAACGGCCGGGGAAGCCACGGGTGCCGCGGGCGGCGGGCCAGCTTTACCCGGATGTGGTTGTCCCGCGCTCGCGCGGTGACGAGGGTGGACGAGTGGGGCCGCTTGCCCTTGTTCCGCCACTTGCGCCCGGCAGGACGGGTGACGTGGGCATTGTGCCTGACGGTTCGATCGTGCGGGATGTGGCGGCGGAGCGGGTGGTGATACTGGGAGGGCTGCCGGCCGTGCTGCTGCAGGTAGCCCACCCGATGGTGGCCCAGGGGATATGGGACTACAGCAGCTTTGAGCGCGACCCGCTGGCCCGGATGATCTCGACGCTTGACGCCACGCTGGTGATGACGTTCGGGGACAGCGATCAGGTGGCCGAGCAGGCAGGCCGGGTGCGGCTGAGGCACCAGTCGGTGCATGGCGAACTGGGTCAGGCGCACGGCGAGTGGAAGCGGGGCGAGCGCTACAGCGCGCTCGATCCGGAGCTGTGCCTGTGGGTCTACGCAACCGGAGTCGAGCTGGTGCTCGATACCTACGGTGCGTTCTGTTCGCCGCTGGGCCAGAAGGCACGGGCGCAGTACTACGCATGCGGCAAGCCGCTGGCTGAGCTGATGGGTGTGAAGCAGTCGATCCTTCCGGCGTCCTATGGGCAGTTCCGGGCCTACTACCAGGACATGCTGGGACGGCTCGTGGTGGGCCCCTTGGCCCGGGAGATCGCCGCGGCGATCTTCGCCGCCAAACTGGGACCGGTGCCGGTCTCCCCGCTTGGCCCGGTAATTGCCGCCGCCCTGATGCCCAGCGACAGGATGCGCGAGGCGTACCGCCTGAAATGGGGCTGGCGAGAGCAGGCCATCTGGCAGGCGTTCCGCGTGGCGGTGGCCGCGGCAGTCCGGGTGGCGCCGCCGCAGGTCAGCGAGTGGCCCCACGCACGGGTGGCGCGGCAGCGGAGCGCGCCGCAGGCCTAGACCAGACCGGGCTACGTCAGTGGCGGGCCGGTGAGGCGCGCACCGGGCGGGTCTTCCGTTGCCTGGGCAGGTGGGTGCCACACCTGGACCGTCAGCTCGCCCCGCCGGTGAATCCTCTCCGGCGGCACGGGCAACTGGCCGACCACGAGGCCCTCGACCAGCATCGGGTGCTCGGTCAGCTGGACGAACGTGATCTCCAGGTCCAGCCTGCCCACCACCCCCACGAAAACGTCGTAGAACAGCCCCCGCACGTCCGGCACGGGAATCCGCCGCTGATAGTCGGGATGCCGGGCCAGCCAGAGGTTCAGCGCCCCCAGGCCGCGCAGCACTTCCGCGCCCGGGTTACCGGCGGCGATATCGGAGTCCGGCAGCCCGGACCCGGCGGGGGAGTCGCTGGGCCCGTCCAGGCCCCCGCTGCTTCCCCACAGGCCGGCCGCCTCGTTGTACCGCTCCCGGCGCACCGGATCACCCAGCACCCGCCGCGCTGCGTCGATGATCCCCTGCGCCCGCGCGGCGGCCGTGACCACCGTCGATGGCGCACCCGACAGCAGTTCCGGCCGCAGCACGCTCGCTTTGACGTCGTATGCCCGCTGGATGTCCTCAGGCGAAGCATCCGGCAGCGCGCCGAGGAGGTCGTACCAGGTGATACCGGCCCGCATGACACCTCCAGGATCGGGTCCCAGGCCCCGTTTCGTTGGATGACCGGTCTCATTCTCCCCTGCCCGCAACGGAACCGGCACGCGTCTCCCCGAACGGAACGGCGCGGCGGCCGGCGTGCCAGGATGGCGCGCCCGTCAGAACGCACCTCGGGCGTTCGGCCTTGCTGCCAAGTGTGCCGTGGCTGCGATCATGCGGCTGCATCGCGGCGGCCGCCGTGGGAGCTGACCGCCGCGGTGACCAGTTCGGCTAGTTCCTCGCGGGTCGGGCCGGGCGGGATGGGCGGGCGCCAGCCGCTCGCGTAGATGTCCCGTGCCCGGGCCTGGACGGCGTCGAGGCTGGCGGGTGGGGCGAGCATGGCCAGGTAGGGCCCGATTGCATTGATCATCTCGGGGTCGGTCTGCGCGGCCGCGATGACCAGGTCAGGCGGCAGAGGCCGGGTGAGGTTGACGTCCTGGCCCGACCAGCGCCGGATCAGGTCGGCATCCCAGTAGACATGATCGTCGAACCACGGCCTGATGTTGCCGGTGCACCAGTGGTCGAACGCCAGCGAGCAGGAGGTGAGGTCGCGCCGGTGCTCCTCCAGCAGGCCGACCAGCTGCCGGGCCTGCAGCAGCGAGGTGGTCACGCCCCGCCCGGCGGTGGGGTTGGTGGTGCACACGGCATCCCCGGTATAGATCAGCCCATCCAGCGCTACCTGGCCGGCCTGGTCCAGCTGCCCCCGGTAGCTGTTGTACAGCCGCCCGCCGGGCAGGACGGGCGTGATCGGCTGGACGTGTCCCGGCTGGATCCACGCCGCCAGGGCCGGGATCGCCCGGACAGCGGCCTCGAACACCGGTGCGGCCCGCAGCGCCGCGAACCTGCGGTCGGTACTGGCCCGCGCGATCAGGGCGGACAGGATCCCGTTGTCGTGGATGAACACGGCCGCCAGATAGCCGGGGTAGGTCTCGATCACCCCGAATGGCGCGTTGACGGGGCCGGGCACGGCGCCGGGCCGCATCCGGTACTGCCGCGACACGTAGGCGATCCCGCAGTCACCGCCTTCGGCCGGCGCGCGCAGCTCCCGGGTCAGCCGTCCGGCGCGGCCGCCCGCGTCGATGACGAGATCGGCATCAACCTGATGGCGATCCACCCTGACCCCGGTGGCGCGGCCCCGCTCAGCGGACACCGCGTTGACGTGACCGGTTCGCAGCGTCACCCCGGGCTCGGATTGGGCGGCCGCCCGCAGCACCCGCTCGAACGTGAGGCGCCGGCAGTGCAGCCCGGCGAGCAGGCCGGGCTGGCCAGGCAGTGCCGCAGGCTCGGCCCCGGCGGCGAGCAGGCGATGCCAGACCTCGGGCATCTCGGCGAGCAGCGCATCGGCCACCTGGAGGCGGAAAAAATGCGGATGGTGGAACTGCATCACGCCCTTGCGGTCCCACCACCGGTCGTCGTCCGGCCCCCCATCGCGATCGATGACCACGACCTGATGCCCGCGCCGTGCCAGCGCGATCGCGGTATACAGCCCGGTTGGCCCCGCCCCGACAATAGCCGTCCGCATGCCCGCCCCCTCTTTCCGGTCGACCAGACGGGGCAGGCAGCACGCCGCCTGATACACCGCCGCTCCGGCGGTCTCCGGGAACTGGGTCCTTATCCGGGTGCGTCCGCGCCGGGCGGGGGCTCCTGCCGGGCCAGGTCACGGGGAGCTTCGGCCAGCCGCTCGGTCAGGGCTTCCACCTGGCGGCGGAGAGCCGTCACCTCGGTAGTCAGGGCCGCAAGCGCAGCATCGTCATGCGTGGCCGTGGTCGTTTCTGGCTCGCCGGCCGATGATCCCGTGGCGGTATCGCCGTTACCGAACCGGAAAAAGCTCGCCAGGGAGCCGACGGCGACGATCCCGATCGCCACCGCCGCGACCCGGCCCAGCCGTTCGAGGAGGCGGCGTGCCCCTCTGGCCGCCATCACCAGGCGGGCGAGGCGGGCCAGCCGGAGCAGGACCACGAACTGGCCTGGCTGGGCGCCTGGCAGCAGGAACCACGGTGCGGTGGCGATCACCACGAACAGGTCAAAGCGCCGAATCCGGTGCGCCCGTAGTGCTCGAGATGGCGGGCGTGTACCACGTAGTCCACTCCGAACACCGGCCAGGTGACGATGCCGATCACGATGCCGACCCAGCCGTTGACTGCGGGACGACGGGAAGCGGCAAGACGGCCGACGCGATCTTGTCAGGCCCCGGCCAGCGCTGCTTCCAGGGTTGGATAGATCGGGATCAGCTGGTCGATCCCGACGATGGTCATGATGCGCAGCACCGCCGTGGCGACCAGCCGCAGCTCGGTACCGGTCTTTGCGGCCTGCGCGTGGGCGGCGAGGATGGCTTTCAATCCGGCCGAATCGCAGAACGCCGTCCCGCTCATGTCGATGATCAAGATCGCCGTGCCGGGCGTGACCGCCGCGAGCAGTGCCTGGCGGGCCTCGTCGGCATTTGCCGCGTCGATCTCGGCGGGCATCCTGATCACGGTGTGCTGGCCGACCCGCCGGACCTCGTAGTCTTCCGCGGACATGACTACCGCGTGCCCGTCGGCAGGCGCCGGAACATGAGCAGGGCGATGTCGTCCGGGACTGGCTCGCTGCCCACCAGGGCCGCCATGACCGTCGCACATGCGACATCGGGCGGCTGCGCCGTTACCGCCCCGCACAGCCGGGCCAGGCCCTGGTCAATCGTGTGGCCGCGGCGCTCGACCAGGCCATCGGTGTAGAAGCACACCAGGGTGCCCGGGCTGATCTCTATGTCGGCCACGCGCCGCTGCGCCCCAGGTACCGCGCCGATCAGCAGGCCGGGCGAGATGTCGGCCAGTTCCGTGGGGCGCCCGGGGCGTGCGATGACCGGGGGATAGTGCCCGGCCGAGCAAATGTGCATCCGGTCCAGGCCCGGGTCAAGCACCGCGTACAGCACGGTGGCCAGGGCGCCGGGCTCGAAGTGCTGCATCTTGCGGTCCAGCCCGGCCAGGACCGTGGCGGGGTCATCGCTTTCCAGGGCGTAGGCGCGCAGCGCGCTGCGCATCCGTCCCATGATCACCGCCGCCGGAAGTCCCGAACCAGCCACATCGCCGGTCACGATGCCCAGCTGCCCGGACGGGAGGGTGAACACGTCATACCAGTCACCGCCCACCGCGCCCTCGCCCGGGACGTAGCGGGCAGCCATCTGCGCCCCGCCGGCGGCCGGGAGCGCGGAGGGAAGCAGGCTGCGCTGCAGCGCGGTCGCCGCGACCCGGTCCTCCTGGGCCATCAGCGACTGCACCGCGGTGGCCGCCCGGTCCGCGGCCAGCTGCAGCAGCTCAACGTCCTCGCTGGTGAACTCGCGCGGTGTCAGCGACCCGATGTGCAGCACGCCGATCACCTTGCCGCTGGCGATCAGCGGCACGCCCATCAGGGCGCGGATCCCCTTCGACCACAAGATCGGGTTCAGCACCGTGCCGTGGTTGACGTGATCGAGGATCACCGGCCGGTGCTCGGCGGCGATCCGCCCGGCGAAGCCCCGCCCGACCGGGATCCGCACGCCCTGGCGCACCTCGTCCTCCAGTCCCGCGGCCGCCGTGGCGATCAGCTCCCCAGACGAGAAGTCCAGCAGCAGCACCGCGGCCGTGTCGGCGTGCAGGATGTCCCTGGTGCGCTCAAGCAGTTCGGCCAGCAAATCACGATCGTCGAGACGGGACAGGGCCGCCTCGGTGATCGCTTGGATGTCCCGCAGCCTGCCCTGGATCCTGGCTCGGCTGACAGGCGCTGTCACCTCGATGCCTCCTGACCACAGAATGCGGTGCCCCGCAGGCGGGACGGCGCGACGCCGACCGGGCGCATGAGAATGCTGGCTATTTTGTCAACCGTGATCACAAAGGGTATAGGCGTACGGGCGGCAGCAGCTAGGGCCGTTGGCCACTTATAGGGCCGCCCTGTTTGCCTCCCATCTTGCTTCCTCATCGCGGAGCCGCCGGGGCCTGCACCAGCGTCCGGCCGTCGGCTCATTCCCGGGCCTGGACGGGGCCGGATTCTTCCGCGCGGGCATGGTGCCGCGGGTAGGCCTCTACTTGCGTCACCAGCGGGGTTTCCCGGGTGATGACGTGCAGGTACGTGTTCAGGCCAGTGACGTGCAGCACACGGCGGACGAGCGGCTGGATGCCCGTCAGGACCAGTTCGTGCCCTCGCCCGGCCAGGTGCTTGTGTGCCCACAGCACGGCGGAAAGGCCGGCGCAGTCGGCGAAGCCGAGCGCCGAGAGATCCAGCACGAGGACCTGGGGACTGTGGTGATCCAGGACGCTGCGGATGGCGCAGCGCAGCTGGTCCTGGTTGGCCGCATCAAGTTCGCCCCGCAGCCGCAGCACCGATCGCTGGCCGTGACATTCGGTGATGATGGCCAGGTACGAAGGGGAAGATGCATGCGTCACAGATCGTCACCTCTCGGGAGGTACGATCCGCGGACACACGGCGGAACTTGACGGGGTACTCTACCTTGGCTCCCGCACCCGGGCAAACGATGGCAGAGCCTCAGGCATGCGACTTGCCGGTCTGAGGGTGCTTGCCCCAGCCGTCGCCGGCCGGGGCGTCCTCGAGTATCTCGGCGGCCACGTCGGCGACGCGCCGACGTGAATTACGTGCTCGTTTCCGCAGGACGTTGAAGGCCGTGACCGCGTCCAGGCCATGGGCGCCCATCAGGTAGCCGACGGCCCGCTCAATGACCACGCGGTAGTCCAGCGCGTAGCGCAACTGGTCGGCCAGGACGCTGTGCTCCTGAGCAGCGAGCGCGGCACCCACCACCTCGGCGATCAGGTCGCTGTAGGCGCGCAGCGCCTGGATGTCGGAGCCGTCCCATTCGGCGGGCTGGTCGCGGTAGACGTTGAGCGTGCCGACCGGGCTGCCGCTGAGCAGGAGGGGAATGCCGGCCACGGCACGCACCTGGGGCAGCAGGTGAGTGGTCAGATCCGGCCAGCGCTCGTCGGCGTGCAGGTCGGTGCTGGCGACCTCGGTGGCATAGACGTAGGAGTCATAGCACGGCCCCTGGCCCGCGGCCGCCTGGGCCTGCTCGAGCTGACGGCCAGCCTCGTCGGAGGCGGCGACGTAGGACAGGTGCCCGGACTCGGTGATGAACATGGTGCCAGCGCCGTTACAGCCGAACACGCGGCGGACGGAATTGACGGCACGCTTCATGACGGCTGCCACGTCGGCCTCGAATGTGGCCTGGCGCAGCCGCTGCAGGCTCGACTGCAGCGCCTCGTCGTCAACGTGCACTGCTGCCATCATCCGTTTCTGCGCCATCGATTGAGGCTACCGCCGGAATGCGGTGATGATGCTGGCGGCATAGGAGAGGCGAGCCTGATCCAGTATCAGGGCGACGGAACTGCCGGGGGCGGCGAGGAGCCTCAGCTCCTGCCGGTGGGCGGAAAGCTGCTGCCTGACCTGATACAGGGCGCGGATCCCCGCGCTGGCCAGGTAGCTCACGTTGGTGAGGTTGACGGTCAGCGGGAGCGTGCCGCCAGCGCTGGCCGCAAGCAGCCGCCGGGAGAGCTGAACGGCGGTGGTGGCATCGACCGGGCCGGCCGCCCGGACGTGGGCGATGGCCCCGTCGGTACCGACGTCCAGGGTGAAAGGCGGCCCGGGAAAAGGGACGCCGGGCCGGACGCTGGGGCCTGGGCCCACCACGGCGGGTTTGCCGAGCCGGCGCCGCAGCGTCACCAGGGTCCCCCCGGCGCCGGGCGGAGCGCTGGCCCGCGGAGCAAGGCTGATCTGCAGTTGGTTGACCACCTGCCCGGCCACCATCAGCCCGTGACCGCGGCCGGTGGCGGACGGTTCAGGCATACGCCAGTTGCCGTGGTCGGTGATCTGGCATTCCAGGTTCCCGTCATCGCGCAAGGCGGCCCGCAGCTCGACCACGCCGGGCCGGTCAGGCAGGTAGGCATGCTCGATGGCGTTGGTGACGATCTCGGCGACGGCCAGCTGCAGGTCATTCCGGTCCTCGGCTGCCGCATCGATCTGGTCTAGCCACGCAACGAGGGCATGGCGCGCGGTGGTCACGCTCGTCAGCTCGCCGGGAAGTTCCAGGTGCAGCGCCGGGACGGGCTCAGCGAGCCGCTGCGCGGCCAGGGTCGTGACGTCGTCGGCATAGCCGGCGCGGGCGAGCAGTTCCACGGTCAGCTGGCACACCCGGTCGGCTGCGGTGGGACCGGGACCGGCACTGGCCGGCGGGGCGGCCGGCCGCCGCTTCGGCGGCGACCTTGGCCAGCTCGGCCATGCTCTCGGCCACGGTGCGGTTCGGGCGCTTGATCAGCCCGTCGCTGTAGAGCAGCACCAGTTCGCCCGGCTGCAGCGTGATGGTGGCCAGATCGGGCGCGGAGCCCGTGCCCAGCGGGCCGGTCCGGGTGCCAGGCAGGTAGCGGCTGGTCCCGTCGGTGCTGATGATCAGCGGCGGGGGATGCCCCCAGGTGGTGTAGCGCAGTGTGCCGTCGGCGGGATCAAGGACCGCCAGTGCCATGGTGGCGGCCCGGAGTGCGGGCCGCCCGGCGGCGAACGCCTCTGCCCGCGTGAGCACGGTGCCCAGGTCCGGCTCGGCGGCGAGCAGTTCGTCCAGGACCGACCGCAGCTGGCCCATCGCGGCGGAGGCGGCGATCCCATGCCCGGCCACATCGCCGACCACCAGCGCGACCGTGCCACCGGCCAGTGGGATTGCATCGAACCAGTCACCTCCGGCCGCCTGGTCGTGCCCAGCGGTCAGGTAACGTGCCGCGATCCGCGCCCGTGGCAGCACCGGCAGCGCCGGGGGCAGCAGCGCTTCCTGCAGCGCGGCCACAGCACCGGCGGGAGCGGGGCGGCGCTCATCGGCGCCAGCGGGCTGCTGCTGCGTCCCGTGTCGCTGCCGCTCCTGGTCAGTCATCAGCACCCGTATACAGCTAGGACCATCGCGACTCCGGCCGTCATCAGGCTCCTCCCACTCCGCCAGCCCATGAACTGGCCTCTTCCGCCCGACCTAAACCCGATCCAGCTCATCCCAGGGCGGCGGAGCTGGCCGGAAGCGGGCGCGGGACCGCCCCCGGTGCGACCGGCCAGGGCGCGGCCGATGGCCAGCCGGGGGTTTGCCGTTACCGCGCACGGGCAGTTCGGGCCCGTGTCTGGAGCTGACCGGCATCTGGCGATGCAGGAGCCGAGCGGGCCGCGGGCCGGCCAGCGCCGCGGGCACCAGCGGGGGGTCCCGGTGGCCCGGCGGGCTGGCGCCTGGCTGGTGTGGTGGGTCCTGCTCATGTCGTTCTGGGTCATCCTGGATGACTCCATTGCCCTGGATGAGCTGCTGGCCGGAGCGGGCGCGGCGGCCCTGGCCGCCTTCCTCGCCGAGCTGGTGAGCCACCAGGCTGGCACCCGGTTCCGGATGCGGGTGGAGTGGCTGGTTCCCGCGCTGGCCCTGCCCGGCCAGGTGGTGCGGGACACGGCGATCGTCTTCGCGGCTCTGGGGCGGCGGCTGTTCCGTGGCGAGCAGCCGCCCAGCGGATTCCGGGAGATCCCGGTCCATTTCGGCGCCGGGGACGCTGAGGGTGTCACCAGGCGGGTGCTTCTGGTTGGCGGGAAATCCGTCGCCCCCAACACGTTCGTCCTCGGGATCGACCGTGAGCGCGAGGTCATGGTCGTCCACCAGCTGGTGGCCGACGAGGGAGAGGCTGCCCGGTGAACGGTTTCGTGGTCGCGGCCATCATCATGCTCATCGGGATCGTCCCGTGCGGGATCGTGGTCTGGCGAGGGACGGCCATGGAGGCGCTCGTCGGGTATGAGGCCATCAGTTCCATCGTCGTCATGGTGCTGGTTCTGCTGGCGGAGGGTTTCGGCCGGTTCGGCGAGCTGGAGCTGCCCATCGTGCTGGCCGTGCTGCTGTTCGGCAGCGGGCTGGTCTTCGCCCATGCGCTGGAGCGCTGGCTGTGATCATCAGGGAGATTTTCGCTGACGCGCTGCTGGGACTGGCCGCGGCCATCGTGCTCGTCTCCTCAGCGGGCGTGCTGGTGATGCGCGGTGCCTACGACAAGCTCCACTTCGTGACGCCGGCCGTCCTGGTGGCCCCCGTCCTGGTGGCCCTGGCCGTCCTGGTGTACGCGGGTTTCTCCGCCGCCACCACCGAGACCCTGCTGGCCCTGCTGTTCATGGTGATCGCCGGCCCCTTCCTCACCCACGCCACCATCCGGGCCGCCCGCGTGCGGGAGACGGGGGACTGGCGTCCCGGCAGGCATGGCGGCACCCCTTCCGGCAAGGGGTACCGGTGAGCATGAGCGCCCTGGCGGCGGCTACCCCGTACACGGCCCCGCTTGGCCTGATGGACGCACTGCAGGTGACGATCCTGATCCTGGTGGCGGCCGGTGCCACGGGTGTCGTGCTGATCCGTGACCCGGTCCGCCAGGTCATCGCGCTGAGTGTCTACGGGGTGCTGCTGGCGGTGCTGTTCCTGGCCTTCCAGGCGCCCGATGTCACGCTGTCCGAGCTGACGGTGGGCGCCGTTGTTCTCCCCCTCCTGCTGGTGCTGACCCTGGCGAAGATCCGGAGGCGGGAGGAGTGACCCCGGCGGCGCGCCGCTGGGTCTTCCTGGCCGGGGTGGCTGGGTTTGCCGCCTTCTTGCTGTGGGGCCTGACCGGCCTGCCCGGTTTCGGCAGTTACCCGGGGCCCTACGGCGACATCATCAACCGCGTCGCCGTGGCCCAGACGAACGCCACCGGCGTGGTGTCGGCGGTCAATTTCGAGTACCGCGGCTTCGACACCGTGGGCGAGGAATTCATCCTGTTCACCGCCACCATCGGGGTGGCGACCGTGCTCCGCCACCTGCGTGGCGAACGGGAGCGTGCGGCCCGGGACGAGGCGATGGGGCGCGATGTTCCGCCCATCAGCGAAGCCGTCCGGCTGGTGTCGCTGGTCCTGGTCGGGCCGGTCTTCCTGGTCGGGTGGTATTTCGCCTCGCACGCCCAGACCAGCCCGTCCGGCGGCTTTCAGGGCGGGGTGGTGCTGGCCACCAGCTTCATCCTGATCTACCTGGCGGGGGAGTTCCTGGTCTTCAAGCGGATCAGCCCCGTCGGCATCACCGACGCCGTGGGGGCGATCGGGGCCGGCGGGTTCGCCGCCGTCGGCGTCACCGCGGTGGCCATGGGCTTGCCGTATCTGACCAACTTCCTGCCGCTCGGCAGCGCCCCGGGTGCGGTCAGCTCGTCCGGGACCATCGCGCTCATCAGCTTCCTCGTCGGGATCGAGGTCGCCGCCGCCTTCGTTTTGATCGTGAGCGAGCTGCTTGAGCAGACGCTCCTTTTCCGGCAGGAGAGCCGGTGATGCAGTTCTTCCCGTTCGTGGTGACGGCGTGGATCCTTGCCGTCGGCCTGTACGGCATCGTCACCAGCCGTCACCTGGTGCATCAGATCGTCTGCCTGATCGTTGTCCAGTCCTCGACGTATGTGCTGCTGCTGGGCGTGGGCTACAAGCGCGGTGCGGCCGCCCCCTACTTCTCCGACATACCGGTGCACACCCCCGCGGTCGACCCCGTGGTCCAGGCCCTGGCCTTGACCGACGTGGTTGTCGAGGCGGCCGTGACCGCCCTGCTGCTGGCCTTCGCCATCCAGGCCCAGAAGCGGTTCGGCACCCTCGACCCGCAGGAACTCGTCCAGTTCAAGGGCTGAAGGCGCGCGCTGTGGACCCGCTGCTGGCTCTGGCCACCGTCCTTCCGCTGCTGATGGCGGCGTCGATATCGGCGCTGAACATGCTGCTCCGCGGCAAGCGGCGGGTCATGGACGCGGCCGCCATTCTCACCGGCGCCGCGGTCGCGGCCATCCTGGCGGTGATCACGGCCCGCACGGCCGGCGGGGACGAGGTCTACTGGTTCGCCGGCTTCCGGCCTTCCCACGGGATCGCCATCGGCATCGACTTCGCCGTCGGGCCGCTGAGCGCCGGGCTGGCCTGTCTGGCCGCCGTGCTCGTGGCCGCAGCCATGATCTTTTCGTGGCGTTACTTCGAGCAGGTAGCCACCTACTACCACGTCCTCATGCTGACCTTCCTGGCCGGCATGGTCGGCTTCTGCCTCACCGGCGACATCTTCGATCTCTTTGTGTGGTTCGAGCTCATGGGAGTGTCGGCCTATGCGCTCACCGCATACCGGCCGGAGGAACGCGGGTCGCTCCAGGGCGCCCTGAATTTCGCCATCACCAACAGCGTGGGCGCCTACCTGTCGCTGTCGGGCATCGCCATCATCTACGGGCGCACCGGGGCGCTGAACATGGCCCAGATGGGCCGGGACATCGCCCGGTCCGGGCCGGACCGGCTCGTCGTGGTCGGCTTCGTCCTCATCATCACCGGCTTCCTGATCAAGGGCGCGATCGTGCCCTTCCACTTCTGGCTGGCCGATGCCCACGCGGTCGCCCCAACGCCGGTCTGCGTGCTCCTGTCCGGCGTCATGGTGGAACTGGGGCTGTACGGGATCGCCCGCGTCTACTGGTCCATGTTCGGCTACTCGCTCGGGCACCGGGCCGTCATCACCGGCACCTTCCTGACGCTGGGGCTGCTGACCGCCGTGACCGGAGCCCTGTTCTGCTTCCGCGAGCGGCACCTCAAGCGCCTACTCGCGTTCTCGACCATCAGCCATGCCGGCATGTTCCTGTCCGGCATCGCCCTGCTGACCCCGCTCGGGCTGGCTGGCGCGGCCGTCTACGTGGCAGGTCACGCGCTGGTGAAGGGCGCGCTGTTCCTGTGCGTGGGCATCGTCTTGCACCGCCTCGGCTCGGTCAACGAGACCTGGCTGCATGGCCGGGGCCGTCAGCTGCGGGCGACCGGCGTGGTGTTCACCCTGGCCGCCCTGGGGCTCGCCGACCTGCCTCCGTTCGCCATCTTCCGGGGCAAGGGCTGGATCGAGGCGAGCGGCAGCTCACACGGCATGGCGTGGCTGACGGCCGTGCTGGTCATCTGCTCCGTGCTGGTCGGCGCGGCCGTGCTGCGGGTGGCCGGAGGGGTGTTCTACGGCCTGGGCGACCCGCCCAGCGAGGATCCCCGGATGGCGGCGGAGGCCTCCGAGGAGACCAGCGAGACCGACGAGGCCAGGCAGCGGACCCCGCTTTCCATGATCGTGCCCGCCGCCGCGCTGACCATCGGCGGCCTCGCCGCCGGCGTGCTGCCCGGCATCGGCCCGGGCGTCCAGGCGGCAGCCATACGGTTCCAGGACCAGGCCGCCTACAACGCCACCGTCCTGTCCGGCGCGCACGTGGCCCATCCCTCGGCGCTCTTCCCGCCCGAGCCCACCGGGATCACCGCAGTGGACCTGGCCACCGGCCTCGGGTCGGTCGCCGGGGCGCTCCTGCTGGCCTTCCTCGCCCTCGTACTGGCAGCGGCTGCCGCTGCTGCGCCGCGGCTTCGAGCCCGGCACCGGCCTGGTGCAGCCCATCCGCCGCTTCCAGAGCGGGGTGGTCAACGACTACGTGACCTGGATCGTGATCGGCATGGCCTGCGTGGGCGGCGCCCTGGCGTTCACCATCCGGTAGAAGCTGACGTGGGATTCCTGGTGACTGGCCTGGTGGCTGAGCGTGGGCCCACGTTTGATGTGGCGCCTGCGAGGAAGAGAGAGGCATGCGATCAATGGCTACAGCTCGTGCGTCCGGCACGGCAAGGCGCGCATCGAACAGCCCGGCGGCGCGGGCGCTGGCCCGGGCGGGTCTCACCGCGCGCGGGGTCCTCTACATCCTCATCGGCTGGGTCGCGATCCTGGTCGCGCTCGGCCAGGGCTCGCATGAGGCGGACCAGCAGGGCGCGCTGCAGCTGCTGGCCGGCCAGCCCTATGGCCTGGTCTCGCTGTGGCTGCTTGGCATCGGGTTCGCCGGCTATGCGCTGTGGCGGCTCAGCGAGGCCGCCTTCGGCGTCACCGGTGAGGGGAACGGCGCCGGCCCGCGGCTGAAGTCTCTGGTCCGCGCCGTGATTTACGCCTTCTTCGCCGTACCTGACCTTCAAGATCATCTCTAGTACAGGCGGCGGCAGCCAGAAAAGTAAGCAGCAGGACCTGACCGCCTCGGTCATGCACCACCCCGGCGGCCAGTGGCTGGTCGGCATCGTCGGCCTGGCCATCGTGATCGCTGGCCTGGTGCTGGTGGCCGAGGGCGTCCGCCGCAAGTTCCTGAAGTACCTGCGGCTCTCGGAGATGAGCCCGCGGACACGCCGCCTTGTCGAGTGGCTCGGCATGATCGGGACGGCGGCCCGAGGTGCCGTGTTCGCCCTGGCCGGGGTGCTGGTGATCGAGGCGGCCGTCACCTACCACCCAGCTAAGGCCGGCGGAATCGACAAGGCGCTGCTCACCCTGCGGAACCAGCCGTTCGGCGAGTTCCTGCTGATCCTCGCGGCGCTCGGCCTGATCATCTTCGGCATCTACGGCCTGTGCGAGGCCCGCTGGCGACGGGTCTGAGCACGGGTCATCTCGCGCTCCGCTGCGCCTCCCTCCTGCACGGCAAGGTCCTTGATGGGCCGGGCATTACCGGGAGGCGGACAGGAGCTCAAGCGAAGCTTGCATCGCCTTGAGCTGGGCGTTGAGGCCGGCGATGTCGCCCTTGCTCGCGCTCTGCTCTGCCTCCTTGAGGGTGAGCACCAGTTGCCCGTTCGGTTGCATTACGCCGGTCGCGACCTCCTTGATGTCGTCGCCGTTTTGCACCCGGATGGCCTTGTCCACGTCGGCGGGCCGCAATCCCAGCCGCCGCGCGGCGCCGGGGAGGAAGCGGCCGTCCTTGATGATGGTCGTGGGCTTGCCCTCGAGCACGCGTGCGGCCCGGTCGCTGACGCTCAGCCACCGGTTCAGCACCGCGTTGACGGCGACCAGGGTGGCCGCTCCGATGATTCCTCCCAGCAGGCTGGTGTCGTTGCCGATGATGGCGTTCTGGACGACGTTGGACAGCAGGAACAGGACGACGAAGTCGAACATGTTGAGGGTGGCCAGGTCGCGTTTCCCGGTAAGCCGGAACAAGATCAGGACCGTCGCGTAGACCAGAACGGTACGCAGGATCTTCTCCGCGATGGGGACCTGGACAGCGAACATCGAGTGCCACACGGGACTCACTCCTCACCTTGCGACCGGACCAGGGTCATGGTGCCGGCGATGGCAGTATGGCTGCCGCCTGCGACTCAACGGCGGGTCCTGATGTCTGGCTGGCGGTCAGCCGCGTCTGGCCGCTCGCCGGACGCGTCCTGCTGACCGCCGCTGGCGGATCCGCCCTCCGCCGGAGGGCGCTGGCCGCCGGCAGCCGCGCTCTCCGCCCTGCGCCGACGGGCGTAACGCCAGATGGCAATGGCCAGGCCGATCACCACTACGGCGGCGATGACGTAGGTGGGGCCGTGGAAGCCATTGACGATGGACTGCCAGTTGGCGCCGACGGCATAGCCCGCGTAGGCCAGCGCGGCGGTCCACGGAATGCAGCCAATGGTCGTGTAGATCCCGAACCGCACCGGGTCCATCCCCGCGATGCCCGCCGGAAGTGAGATGAAGGTGCGCACCACCGGCAGGACGCGGCCGATGAGGACGGCCCGGGGACCGTACCGGGCGAACCAGCTATTGGCGCGGTCCAGGTCGTGCTCGCGCAGCCAGAGCCGGTGGCCCCACCGCTGCAGCGCGGGCTGGCCGCCGTATCTGCCTGCCGCCCACGCGAGATAGCTGCCGACCACGTTGCCCGCCACCCCGGCGGCGATGACGGCCACCAGGTTGAGGCTGGTCCCGGGGACGGCGCCGGCGGCCAGCGCGCCGGCAAAGGTCATGATCAGCTCGGAGGGGACCGGTATGCACGCCGACTCCGCCACCATGAGCACGAACACGGCCAGGTACCCGTAGGTGACGATGAGGTGCTGCATGGATCCGGATTCCTCCTGTCGGGGCACGCCCAGCTTCCGGCCGGCCAACGCCAGCGCCATGAGCAGCGGATCTACCCCCGCAGGACCCGGCTACTCAGTCAGCGGGCCCGGGAGGAGATGGCCATCGTGGTTTTGGGCCGGGTCCTTCGGCTCTGCCAGGTGATCCACTTCTCCGACCGGCCCGTCCTGGTCGTCCGCTGACCCGGGGATCGCCCTGGCTGGCTCGCTGGCCACGCCTGTCCGGCCGGGCCCCGGCGGTCATCCATGGCGATATCCCACGAGCTTCATGCCTCGCCCAGCGAGGTGACGCTGCTGTTCACCAGCTACCTCGTGGTCACCGCCGTTGCCATGCTGATCACCAATTGGGTCTCCAGCCGGCTGGGGGCCAAGCGGACCCTGATCCTGGGGCTCGCCCTGATCGTGGTCTCCAGCGCGCTGGCCGGGGCCTCACCCTCCATCAGCAGCATCATCGGGTTCCGGGCCGGGGCGTAGGCAACGCCCTGTTCATCGCGACCTCGCTGGCCGTGATCGTCGCCTCGGCGAGCGGCGGGTTCGCCGGGGCCATCGTTCTGTATGAGACCGCTCTTGGCCTGGGCATCGCCATGGGCCCGCTGGTGGGCGGCGTGCTGGGCAGCATCAGCTGGCGGGGCCCGTTCTTCGGGGTCGCCGCCCTGATGGCCATCGCGCTGATCGCCACGGTGGTGCTGGTCGAGGACATACCACGGCCAGCTCACAAGACCGGCCTGTCCGCGCCCCTGCGTGCGCTGCGGCACCGCGGCCACCACCATGTATGCCAATCTCGCCGCCTTCGCCGTTGTCGTGCTGGTCATCGCGGTCTGGACCACCGACAACTCGGTGCTGATATCGGCGGTCATCGCATCGGGGATCTTCATCGACATCAACAACACGATCACGACACAGGCCGTGATGACCGTGTCTCCCGTCGAGCGCCCCGTTGCCTCGGCCGCTTACAGCTTTGTCCGGTTCATTGGCGGCGGCCTGGCGCCCTACGCCGCCGGCCTGCTCGTCGTCGCCTTCAACATCCACGTTCCCTTCTTCATCGGCGCGGCCGTGGTCGCGGTGGGAATCGCGCTCCTATCCACCGCTCACGGCCTGCTTGGGAAAGCAGAACGAGTCCAGGCCGAGCAGGTCGGCGGCGCCCCGCGCCCCGCCCCGGCGCCGCCGGTGACGATGGTGCCGGTGGCGGGCAGCGCGGCCGCCTCCCGCCGCTCCTCCAGTGGCGTGATTCTCGCCGCCATCGATGGTTCTCCGGTGGCTGCCCTGGTGACGGAGGCCGCCGCACGACTGGCGGCGGCCAGCGGCCGCATGGTCCACGTGGTCCACGCCCAGGAGGGCGCGGCAGCGGGCGACGTGGGGATCGATGTGGAGGACGCCGCCACCGCCCGGGCTGTGGTGGGCAGGCATCTGGAGCAGCTCGCCGCACATCAAGTCCCCGCCGAAGGCCAGATTCTCCTGCATGCCTCCGATCACGGCACAGCCGGGCGGCTGGTGGCCGAGTATGCCGACACGATCGGGGCCACCACCATCGTGATCGGCGCGCCCACCCATGGCGGCCTGCCCGCGTTCATGGACGCCAGCGCCAGCCAGGAGCTGTGGCGGCATGCCCGCAGCAACATCGTGATCGTCAACCCAGCGGCTCCGCTGACTCCCCGTCCGCAGCCCGACGGCGGTCAGCGTCCTGCAGGATCAATGAGATTGACCGGGTAGTATCTGCCAGCTCGGTCTGGAACCTGCGCAGTAGTGGCGCGCAATACGAGGGCTGGAGGACGGACACGGATGCTCCCAGTCTCCTTGATCTTCACCAGCGGCGTGGCCAGCGGCGTCAACAGCTACCTGGCGGTGCTCGTGCTCGGCCTGCTGGGCAGGTTCGGGCACATCGCGGCGATACCGCCGGTGCTGGAGCGCCCGCAGGTCCTGGCGGCCGCGGCCGTGCTGTACATCGGCCAGTTCGTGGTGGGCAAGATCCCCATGCTGGACTCGGTGTGGGACGTCGCTCACACGGCCCTGCGGCCAGTTGTCGGCGGGGCGATCGGCGTCGTTATGGCCCAGCACGCACACGCTGGCCCGGCCGCGACAATCGCCGCGGCCGCTCTCGGTGGCGGGTCGGCGCTCGCCTCGCATGCCGTTAAGACCGGCACGCGGGTTGGCGTCAACGCGAGTCCCGAACCGTTCAGCAACATCACCGCCAGCCTCCTCGAGGACCTGGGCGTGGCTGCCCTGGTGTCGTTCGCCGTGTTCCACCCGGTCGCCGCGGCGATCACCGCAGCGGTGGTGCTCGCTGCCGGCCTCGCATTGTTCGCACTGCTGGCCTCCCGGATCCGCCGAGCCTGGCACCGCCGCCGCGATGCCCGGCGGCAGCGGCGGTCCTCCGGCGGTCGTATGGCCGGAGTTCCATCGCCGCAGCAGTAGGACATCACGCTGCCGACCTGTCGCTGCGCGCCGATCTGATCGCTGGCTAGCGGCGGGCGACGAACACGTATTCCCGGCTGCCGTCGCCGAACGGTTCTCCGGCGAAGCCGCCGTAGAGTGCCTCGACCTTCAGGCCCGCGACATCGACAAGTCCGAGCCATTCGTTCTTGGTGGCCCACCACAGGGAACTCGTCGCGCCGCCGTCGAGGGTGATGTCGATCCGGTTGTCGCCCACCGCGTACCGGTTGGTATGCGGCACTGGCTCCTGCTGGTGCTGGCCGTCCAGCCGCGCGGCGATGTGGTGGTCGAAGGCAAAGGCGTTCCAGGCGAACCGTCCTCCCGGCCCGAGCGAGGCGGCGACCCTCTCAAAGGTGCGGCGGCGGTCGGCCCAGGTCGGCAGGTGCAGCAGCGCGCGGAACGGGCAGTAGATCAGCGCCGCTGGCTCGCCCAGGGCCAGCTCGCGCATGTCACCCTCGCGCAGGTCCAGCTGGACGCCCGCCGCTGCTGCCCGGGCCCGGGCCTGTGCGAGCATCGCCGGTGAGGAGTCGATGCCGATAACGCGCTGACCGGTGGCCTGTGCGACCGGGATCGCGACCCGCCCGTTGCCGATCGCGAGCTCGACCAGTGGCCCGGCCGCTCGGCGTGCCAGCTCGACGTAGAACGCGATGTCGGCCGTCATGTCGGCCGACCATTCCTCGTAGCGATCCGCGAACTCCTCGTCCCAGCTCATCGCCTCATGCTTGCATGCTGCGGCCCGACTTATGAGGGGGTGCGAGTGGGCGCCGGCCTGCACCTGGATGGCCGACGCCAGTGTCCCGTCCACGTGCTTCGGAAGATCGCCGGGCACGGCCCCTTGGTCACACCCAGCGCTACCTGCACCCTGACGTCCAGTCCAGTGCGCCGGGCGGGGGATGATGCTGGTTCAGGCCGGGGTCTGGGAAGGCATGGGGGATTCGATTGATGATGGGCTTTTCGGGGATGCGGCTGACTCGCGTCTGGGCGGTGGTGTGCGGCTGCCTGGCCATCGCATTCACGGGCATCCTGCTCGCTACGACCTCACCGTCCCCGGGAAGCGCTGCCGCCTTCCCGGCTGCCGGCGTGCGCCCAGGCACCAAGTTCACGCCGGTCGCCGCGTCCACCTTGACCGTGCCGCAGCCGTTCGAGGGCAGCGACGGCCGGATTCATCTTGCCTATGAACTGCTGCTGCTGAACGCCTCCGCCCTGCCGGTGCGGATCGGGCAGGTTGAAGTCCTGGACGCCTCGACACACCGGGTGCTGCTCAATCTCACCGGCGCCGCCCTGAAGGCGGAGTTCACGCCGGTCAGCGCGCCGGAAGGTGATGAGAGCACCGACGATCCAGCTAACTCCGGATCGACGACGATCCCCTCGTCGGCGACCTGGGTTGTCTGGCTGGACGTCTCACTCCCGGCGCGAGCCAAGGTGCCCGGCCGCCTCGAGCATCGGGTGGCTGGCACGATCATCCGGCCGGGCGGGTCCCCGCCAATCCGCTTCGATGACGTGATCAAGCCGGTGCGCACCAGCGGGCATCGCGCGGTGGTGCTCAGCCCACCGGTTAAAGGCGGTCTCTGGTACATGAGCGAAGGCTGCTGCAAAGACAACACCCATCACCGGCGCGGGCTGGCACCGATCAACGGCCAGCTGTTCGTGCCGCAGCGCTTTGCCATCGACTTCTTCAAGGTGAACAACCGCATGCAGGCCTGGGCCGGCAACCCGGCCAAGATCACCAGCTACTTCTCCTACCGTCAGCCCGTTGTCGCCGCGGCGGCCGGTACCGTCGTCGACACCCAAGACGGGCTGCCGAACAATCCATCGCTCCCGCACCCGCCTCCGATACCACCAATCGGCCAGACGGTGGGCAACCATGTCACCGTCCGGATCGGCGCGGGGCTGTACGCGCTGTATGCCCATTTTGATCCAGGCACGGTCAAGGTCCACGTCGGCGAGAAGGTGACCAGGGGAGAATTGCTCGGGCTGATCGGGACGAGCGGCAACTCCACCACACCTCACCTGCACTTCCAGATCATGACCACGCCGGAGTTCTTCCCGACCGACAGCGTGCCCTACGTCTTTGACCGGTTCCGGCTGCTCGGCCGGGTGCCGGACCGGATCTGGGATGACAACCTCGGGTTGCAGCCCACCGGCAAGCTTCCGTTCGTCCCAGCCAGGCCGGCCTGCTGCATCACAACCAGTTGCCCCTCGACCGCGACATCGTTGTCTTCGGCACTAGCACTAATCCAGGAGTCCTGTGGGCAGCGGCGGTTCAGGCTGGGGTGGCTTGGAGACGTGACCGCAGGGTCGGCACGCCTGGGCCGTTAAGCTCGGCCAGGTACGGTATGCGGCCAGCCATGCTCATTACGAGCGCGAGGGTCGATCCGGTGACCAGGGGACCGGTGCCCGTGGCAAATGGCCCGTCGTCTGCCCGTAGCTGCAGATTGGCGACATGGGTATGGCTGGCAACGGTGAAGTCGCGCCGGGCGAAGAAGCCGGCCACGGGCGTCAGCGCGTTGACGCCCGGTGTCCCGGCAAGCCCCAGCGGCTGGCGGATGTCTTGGGCGTGCACAACGACCTCGCCGAGGTAGGCCGGGGTGTGCCGTGAGGGCGCGGTAGTGCTGGTGATGACGGCGCGGAACCGGTCAAGCGTCTCCGTGGGGGTGCTGCCGCGGTGCTCGGCCAGCCGCCGCTGGTTGTGTACGTCAGGGAGGAAACGCGCGCCGAGCATACTGCGTAGCCACTGCCACTGGTTGAGGCTCGCCGCAGCGGTGAGGTGGGCGAGGACCTGCTCGACGTCCCATTCCCCGCACAGGGTGTCATGCCGCCACTGCTCTGCGCCGAGGCCTGCTAGATCTTTGGCCAGCGCGGCGCGCTCGGCGTGCGCCAGCGCCCACAGGTGGTCGTCCTGCGGTCGCGCCATATCGCTCGATCCCTCCCTGTAGGTGACGTCGCTGCCAGGTAGACCTGCCCCGGCCTCTGGAATCATCGCCGTACCGCGGCTGTCGAACTGGATCCTGCGGCGCCGAGGGACATCGACCTTGCTCGGCGACGATCACGACCAGCCCCGACCGCCCGCCGATCCTCTGTTACGTCGGTGCAGAAAGCGGTCCTCAACTGGGACGACGAATAGAGGCGTCGTCCCCGGTGCGTCCTCGCTGCCGGAGTTCGTCGGGTTCGGCAGCGAGATTGAGTTCCATCGGCGAGCTTCGCGGTGTTGTACGGGCGCGCTGTGCCCGTACCTTCAATGCCGTCCTCGACATAGTGGGCAAGGGCATCTCCGGTCCCGTCTGGAGAGCGGCGCGTTCCGGCCGATCATCGACCGCACGTACCCACTCGAGGACATCGTCGAGGCCCACCGCTACGTCGAGAGCGCCAGAAGGTCGGCAACGTCGTCATCACCGTCCGGACCGACTGACGCCAGTGCCAAGCCCGCCGGGCCCGGCCAGCCTGGCCTGGCCCGTGGACGCGCCTGCACGGATGGCCACACGCTGGGGCAGGGATCGGACCGTCGCGTCGGCGATGCGCAGGAAACGCAGCGGGAGACGTACCCGCCAGGTCGGCCGTTCCGGGCGGTCGAGCGGCTCGACCCACATCCACACGGAGACGACCAGCATGACGGCCACGTGCCACGCCGGCGCGAGCAGGGACACGAGCATCAGCGCCCAACACGACCCGAGGCACCACGCGGCGTGCGTGCCGCCGAAACGGAGCGCGTCGCGGTCGGCGGCGCTGCCGAAGGACGAGATCGGTGGATGCGCACAGTGCCTGTTGAGGCAGTACTGCTTCAGTGGTGATAGCTGCCAGGCCAGGGCAGCATCGAGGCCGAGCAGCACCGCGAGGTCCGGTTGCCCGGTGACCGACCGCAGCAATGACGCCACGGCGAGGAGGACGATGCCTCCGGCCGTCCAGACCGCCGCGTGGGCCACCGTCACGAGGCTCACTGCTCGCCAGCGACGGCTCCGCAGGCTCCGCGCGCGGACGTGCCGCAAGGCCGGGATCAGTAGCGGGGCCATCATCGCGGTCATCATCAGTGTCCAGCCGATGAGGAGCCCGGCGGCGTTCCCGGTCGACGAATGCGACGTGAGCAACCCGGAGTCCACGACCGCGTGATAGGCGCCACAGGCGGGCGCCAGCCTCGCATCGAGGGCCGCAAGGGCCGGACCCTGCCCGGCCCCGGACCCAGGTGCGGAGCCCGCCCCAGACCCGTACGCGGACCTGAGTGGGTCCGCGAGCAGGGTCACTGCCCACGCCACGGTAGTGACGGCGAGGACGGGCATCCGGATCCGCCGACGCTCGTGAGCTTCGGGCGTCATCGCCGGATCCGCGTCAGCGGCCCTGCCGGAAGATGCTGATGCGGCCGATGCTCAGCTCGGACTCCGTGCTGACCGGACGCACCGGCACAATCCGCACCGGCAGACTGTCGACGTTGAACCCGCCCTGGAGATGGAGCTGGTCGACGATGTCGGTGATCTCGAGCACGAAGGTCAGACCCTGCCCGGCGTGCTCGTCGCCGGGGTCGCTCGCCTGGCTGACGCCGAACGGCGCGATGCTGCCGGCCAGCCGTTCGGGGTGCTCAGCCGGATCCTCCTCGTCGCCCAGGCCGAGGTACACGCGGAACGCGGTCGCGTCGGACTGACCGCGAACGTTCTCAAGATTGAGGAACACCCGGTCGGGTGCAGCCACTCCCTCCACATCACCGGCGGCCGGCGGGGCCAGGCTGGCTGCCACCCTTTGTCGTGCGGGGGCGTCGAGCCGGACCTGGGTCCGGCTCTCGCTGCCCACCACCGGCACCGTCTCGTCGTTGGCGCCGACAAGCTCGACGTTGGTCTCTTCTGGCACGGCCACACCTTCTTCTGCCGTCCGCTCCGCCGGGACCTCGAACCCGAGCCGGGCCAGCCTGTCCTGGGGTGAAACCGGGGGGCCCGCCGGAGTTAGGTCGTCGTACTCATAACCGAGGTCCTGGAGGTTCATCATCTCGCCGGGGGTGTACGTGAAGGTCGTGCCGTCCGGCATCGGTGCGCAGAACGCGCGCTCGCCGACGCTGGCCGGGCCCTGGAGCCACGTCGGCTGGGACGGGTCGAGGTGAGCCGGGGGGCCAGCGTTCCAGCTCGCCCACAGCCTGTCGATGTTCGCGTGGTGCAGCCAGAAGATCGGGTCGAGGGCCGCCGTCCTCGGGTCCGCCATGGCGCCGGCCGTCTCCGGTGGCTGCGCGTCCTGCCCGCCCACGAGGCCGTGCACCCAGTCGTGCGGCTGGGTCTCGATCCCACCGTGCACCTGGCCGCTGTGCGAGAAGCCCGTGTTGACCCCACCGAACCGGGGCTTCCTCCGCTGGAGACCCCCGTGAAGTCCGGGTCACCCAACGCGTTGAGGTTGACCTGGTTGGTCGGCACGAACACGTCGCCGTCGCCGTTGGGGCCGTAGCGCTGCTCGACGAACAGCGGGTTGTTTCCCACGCCGTCCGGCCAGTCCGGCCCGGCGAAGGCCGGAGGGAGCGCCGCCTCGTTCGGCGCGAAGTAGTTCCAGTAGGGCAGCGCCCAGTCGGCCGGGCCGTTGAGCGCGACCACCTCGGCTCGGATGTTCGCCTCCAACGCCAACACGTAGCCCCGGTGCCATGGCAGGAAGTACCAGCTGCCGTGTTGGCACTGGCTCCAAAACGTGCTGAGCTGCGCCTGACTCGGCGGCTGGTCCGTGGGCAAGAGGTAGCCGAGCTGCTGCCACCGCGCCGAGCTGAAGCCGTGCATCCCGGCATAGAAGCGCCAACTCGTTGGCTGGGCCAAGGCCCGGGCCTTCATGGCGGCCACCCCCCGGGCATACCAGAGGACCTCGTCGGCCCAGTCGCCACCCAGACCCCACACGTTGCGTCGGATGAACGTCATATCCCCCGCCTCCCCGCGCCCCGCGATGCCGTCGCCGGCCGACCGACGGGTGCGGCGGTCAGTCCCTGATCCCTGTGACGTGCATCACGTACATGTAACGGTAACGCTGTCACCGACCGTCGTGCCAGCGAGATTGGCACGGCTGCGCTTCGCTCGGTACCAGGTGGCAATTCGGCACTCAGCTTGCCAGCCATTGTCACCGGTCCCACGGGGAACAGTTCCACTGGCAGCCGGTAGTTGATCGGCGTGGCCGTGGCCTAAGATCACGCGTGTGCCCTGCCCGGCCGCAGCCTGGTCTGCCAACCCGAAGGATTCCGCGAGGTCAGGGGCCCGGCGGGCCACCAGCCCGGGCCGCTCTCCGGGGCGGGGCCGACGCGAAAGGAACGGCGCCCATGCCTGACGAGCGAGCAGGTGACCCTGGCCACGCGGGGAAGCACGGTCGCTGACCTGGCCGGGGCCGCAGGTCCCGGCTCAGTCGATGGCCGGCACCTGCTGCTGGTCGGCGCGGGGCCTGGCCTTGGAATGGCCGTGGCACGCCGCTTCGCCGTGGGCGGCTACCGGGTAACCCTCGTGGCGCGCAGCACGGACCGCCTCCGCGACCTCGCGGGCACCTTGGCCGGTACCGGCGCCACGATCAGCACCATCGCGGCCGACGCCAGCGATCCCGATGGCCTGGGCGCCCGGATGAGGGAGCTGTATGCCGGAGATGGCGCACCGGGCGTCATCGTCTATAACGCCGTCATGGGAGCTCCGGACCGGCTGCTGAGCTCAAGTGCCGCCCACCTCCATGCGGCGTATTCCGTCGATGTCATCAGCGCCATCGTCGTCGCGCAGGTGGCCGCCCCGGCCATGCGCGCCGCCGGCTCCGGGACCATCCTGGTCACCGGCGGCGGGTTCGCCGACCACCCGATCCCGGCTCTGGCCACCGTTTCCCTCGGCAAGGCGGCTCTGCGGTCGGCCGCGACAATGCTCGGCGCTGACCTGGAACCGGACGGCATCCGTGTGGCCACACTGACGATCGCAGGGCAGATAGCTGCCGGTACGTCCTTTGACCCGGAGCGCATCGCCGAACGCTACTGGGAGGTTGTCCACACGGACGGCCCATGGCAGGCAGAATTCCGATTCACCGGCGAGTAGGCGACGTCATACGGCTGCTTTGCTGGTGTGCGGCGCGGGCGCATGCTGGCAGGTGCGGCATTCTGCGCTTTGTGCAGCGCGCCGTCCGGCTGCTCGCCGCCGCACGCTCGCTCTTGGAAGCCAAGGGCAGCGGCTGGCTGCACGCAGTCGTGCCACGTGTCCCGCACGATGATGCTGTCCTAGAAGCGCTGCGTTCACGCATGGGCGAGGCGGCATTCGAGGAGGCCCAGGCCTGGGGCGCACCCACCGGAAGCAGACGCGCCAGCGAATACGCGCTGGAATAAGAACGACCCGGCCTGCCCAGTCACAGCGTCGCCGACCGCAAGCCACATGAAGCCCTCGGTTTGCCCCGCACACATCTGCGTGCACCCACGGACGAGCCGCCCTGGTACCCACCGCGCGGAATCGGCGATGCGGTCGCAGACCGCCTAAACTCAGCCTCACTTTCCGTGGTCAGCCCTGCTCCTGGCCGGCGCGCCGACCTGCCGATCCGTGCAGACTTCGGCCGGGTTTCGATCAAGACAAGGACCGTCCGGATCCGGGCATTCTGTGCCTACGCGGACCGGTCATCTACTGGGTGATACCGGGATCACGGCCGCGCGGCGGCGTTCCCGTCGCTGCCGTGGTCGGCGGATACATGATCGCCGGATCGCTCGGGTGCGGCGACAGCGGCGTGGTGTCTACGGTCATCCAGGGGCTCAGTGGCAGCGCCTCCAGGATCGCCTGCATCTGGGCCGCGTCGCGGGCTTGGTACAGGCCTAGCGCGCGCCCGTCTGGCAGGGTCCACAGCCGGAGCAGGTGTCCCTGGCAGGCCAGGTCATGCGCGGCCCGCGCCTCACGGGCCCTGGTGTCCTCCACCATCTGGCCGGCCGCGCCCGGCGGAACGGCCAGGGCGAAGGTCACCAGGAACTCCGTGGCCGTGACGGCGCTGCTCGTGGGCGTGGGGGGCGGATCGTTCGGATGCGGCGAGAGCGGAGTGACCTCATCGGTGCGCCACACCCGCAGCGGCATCGAGGCGAGAACCTCCTCGAGCCGGTCGCCGTCGGCGGCGGCGAATAGCCCGAGGGTGCGCCATTCGCCCGGTTGCAGCGGCGGGCGCCACAGGCGCAGCAGGTGTCCCTGAGCCGCGAGCTCGCGCGAGTGGGCGGCCTCGCGGGTGCGGATGTCCTGGACCGCTTCTTCCGGCGTTCGGTCCGGAACGTGGGTGGTCATGCTGACGAGGTATTCCATGGTCAGGCACCTCCTGGATTGTTGTAGACGCTGTCGATGACCAGCCCCGGCTTGAGCATGAGCGTGTACGGGAATGCCCGACGACCCCCAAAGCCGCGACTGATCAGGGGCATGCCGGGCACCTCACGTCGCCGACTTGACGTCGCTGGCGCGACAGAGCACGCGGTCTTCGGCGGTCAGCACGGGCATCATGGGAGTCGGCAGCGCGCGGGGGGTGGCGATTACCGGGCGCTGGCGGCGGAGTAGCCCGAGCCCGAGCGCCGGGGAGATCACTACGGACAGCAGCCCGGCGGCCACCAGGCCTGCGGCGCTGGCGCGGGAGACGACGCCGAGCTGGAGGCCGATTTGGGTCGCGGCCACGATGAACGGCAACGACGTGGCCTGCAGGATGCCCGCGACCAACGAGCGCGAGGGGCCAAGCATACGCACGTAGACCAGCGCGGGGAGGCCCCGCGCGAGGAAGATCGCGAGCAGGAACAGCGGCACGCGCGCAATGGTTGAGCCGCTCGCGAATAGCGCCTTCAGATCGAAGGTCAGGCCGCTGGTGACGAAAAAGATCGGGATGAAGACCCCGAAGCCGACCGCCTCAAGCTTGAGCCGGAACTGGGGATGGGTCGTCGTCTGGTCCCGGTCGAGCAGCGAGAGCAGCGCTCCGGCGGCGAACGCGCCGAGGATCGTCTCAAGGCCGACGCTCTCGGCGAGCGCCGTGAACCCGATCAGCAGCAGGAACGCCGCGCGCACGCGGATCTGCGCTGTGGTGTCCTGAAGGCGCCGCAGCACTCGCGAGAGGCTCATCGACCGCTCGGCACCCGCGATCGCAACTCCCACCGCCACCACCGCCAGCCCGAAGATGCCGAGCAGGATCAGCCTGCCCGCTGTGCTTGCCGAGCTCTTGCCCGAGAAGAACAGCGAAAGCAGGATGATCGAGCCGAAGTCGGCGATCGAGGCGGCCGCGATGACGAGCTCACCCAGGCTCGAGTCGATGTTGTCGGAGTCCTTCAGCACCGGGAAGATCACTCCAAGCGAGGTCGCTACGAGCACGATCGCGACGAACAGCGGAGACTTCACGAAGCCACCGGCATGAAGGCCGACCCCGATCAAGATCGCGATGGCAAACGACACCGCGAATCCGAGCGCCGTGAGCTTCACGATCCGTCCACGGAGGCGGTCGACGTCGATTTCCAGGCCGGAGAGGAAGAGCAGGAAGGCTAGCCCCACAAGGGCCAGGATCGTGACCGGGCCATCAGGCTTTACCCAGCCAAGCCCCGAGGGGCCGATCACGATGCCGAGCATGATCTCGAGCACGATCGCCGGCAGCCGGACGCGCGGGAAGAAGCCCAGCGCCAACGGGGCGAGCAGGCCGACGGCGACGACGATGAGCAGATTGGTGAACATGGGCGGCAGCTTTCAGTTGCCGTGCGTTACAGGGTTAGCTTGCGCGGCGCGCCGGATGCTACTGGTTCTCGTTTGTGCCCCTCGGTGCGTAATGACCTCCACCGGCGCCACGCTGACCACGTTGCTCGCAGCCAAGGCCCGCGGAGGCGGATGACCAGGCGAGACGGCGTCAGCCCTTCCGATCGTCGGGCGGGGTTTCCTGACTCCGGTGCCCTAGCCCGAAGTTCCCCCCAGGCTCATAAGGCCCACCATGTTTCCCCGGTCAGGGAGTTCCAGGGACCGGACTACATGTCTACGGAAGGCATGTTCGTCCACGTTTCCCAGGTCACAGGGGTGTCGGATCATCTGGGGGGAACTGCGGCCTAGCAGCTGGCGCGGGAGAAGATCGGCCTGGGCGGCTAGGGGTTAGGCGGGCCGATGTAGGGGAACTCGTTCAGCAGGTCGTCGTGCGGCTTGAGGCCGGACGGGGGGACCTTGCCGTTGGTCAGCCAGGCGAAGCGCATGCTGTAGACGTCGTCGGTGAGGATGCGGCCGTTGGGGTAGGTGGCGGGCTGGGTGCGGTCGTAGTGCAGGATGTCGGGCAGCACCTCCAGGGCGGCCGCCTTGGCCTGCTTCGGGGGAGTAGCCGCCGGCGTTTTCCAGGATCTTGGACCACGGCTCCAGGTAGTTGGCCACGTCGTCGGCGGGCTGGCGGGAGTTGAACAGGTTCTTCTCGCCGTCGGGGTTGATGAACGGGTTGATGGTCGGGTTCCCGCCGCGGTCCAGCTGCTCCAAGGTGCCGTCGTCGCGGTAGCGGCTGATCGAGGCCCAGACGCCGATCACCGGGCCGCCGAGCATGTCGTCGGGTACCTCCAGCACGATCGAGTCGACGTTGTTGTCGGCGAAGTCGTCGTGCCCGGTCCAGACGAAGCCGTGCAGCGCGCCTTCGACGTCGGCGAAGAACGGGTCGCTGCGCAGCCCGGCGAACAGCCGGATCCGGCCGGCCTGGACGGGCTGGGCGGTGCCGTCGAAGCTGACCGGGATGGCCTCGGCGAGTACTTCTCCGCCGGGTTCGGGCTGGCGGGCCTGGGCGCCGGTGGCGTACCAGGCGGTCCCGGTCTGCTTGCCGTTCTCGTACTCGGAGAACATGAACGTGAACGCGACGTCGGCGTGGTTGTCGCCGTCGGTGTCGATGTTGATCCGGTAGACCGCGCCGGGGTAGAACTCCGGGCCGGTCACCGGGGCCGGGATCGGCGGCGGGGCACTGGTCGGGTTCGAGTCGATGATCAGCACGGTCGTGCCCGGGTGGTGACGGTGAAGCAGTGTGTGGTGATGTTCCGGGCTGGCGGGCGCCGGGAAGACGAACAGGTCGGTGAGGTCCAGGCGGCGGTCGTCGCCGGGGAACTTGAGCTTGTCGGCGCTGAAGTGGTTCGACATGGGTGTTCTTCCCTTTCGGGCGGTAGTGAGTTCAGCTGGCGTTAGCTGCGGATGAAGTCGAGCAGGGCGGTGTTGACCTGGTCGGCGTGGGTCCAGGGGATGGCGTGCGGGCCGCCCTCGACGACGGCCAGCTGCACGTCCTTGATCAGGCCGGGCAGCCGCTTGCCGGTCTTGTCCAGCGGCAGGACCTGGTCCGCGTCGCCCTGGATGACCAGCATGGGCACGTCGATCTTGGGCAGGTCGTCGCGGAAGTCGGTCGCCCAGGTGGGGATGCAGGCCACCGCGGCGGTGGCCGACGCGGTGACGGCGAGGTTCCAGCTGGCCTGGTAGGCCTGGTCGCTGACCAGGGTGCCGCGCAGGGTGTCGATGTTGTAGAAGTTGTCCAGGAATCCCTTCATCCAGGCCGGGGTGTCGGCCCGGGCGGCCTGGACGAACCCGTCGAACAGGCTTGCGGCACCCCGTCGGGGTTGTCGGCGGCCTGCAGCAGGTACGGCGGGATCGGGGCGACCAGCACGCCCTTGGCCACCCGCGCTGAGCCGTAGCGGCCCAGGTAGCGGGTGACCTCGCCGGTGCCCATCGAGTGCCCGACCAGCACGGCGTCGGACAGGTCGAGGTACTCCAGCAGGCGTGTTGAGGTCGGCGGCGAAGGTGTCGTAGTCGTACCCGATGGTCGGGCTGGCTGGACTGGCCGAACCCGCGCCGGTCGTAGGTGATGACCCGGTGCCCGGCGTCCAGCAGGACCGGGACCTGCTTGTCCCAGGCGCGGCCGCTGAGCGGGTAGCCGTGGATCAGGACGACGGCTGGCCGGCGCCGTGGTCCTCGTAGTGGAGCTCGATGTCGGCGTTGTTCTCCTGGCCGACGGTGACTGTGGGCATGGGGTTTCCTTCCGCTGGGGATGGCTGGCGCTGGCGCGGCCAGTCGAGCTGCGGGGTGAGACTTGCCTCAGCGTCGCGCTCCGGGGGGCGCGTCGCGCCCGTGGTAATCACTGGCCGGTGCTCTGGTCTGCGGTCCGGGCCAGGCCAGTAGTCGCTCGGCACCTGGGGTGGAGGCGGATCCCCCAGGTAGTCAACAGCGGCCGGGCGCCTGGTTTCCGGGTTCGGTCCCCCCGATAGGCTGAGGGGGCGGCGTTAGTGGTGTCCTCCTGGGAGGCCGTGTGAGCGCTCATGCCTGGCCGGGCGACCGCGGCGCGGCGTTCCGGTGTCGCCTTGCCGCAGTAGGCGCTGCCGCCGCCATGGTTGCTGCGTAACGCCGGGCCGATGACGGCACATTCTGGTATCAGGGGGCCCGCAGCAGGGCTGACGGGCCGGCCCAGGGAACGTGGCGTACTTGACCGGTTCGTGGCCGGCGTGCGGGCCGGTGAGGGCCGGGCGCTGGTGGTGCGCGGTGAGCCCGGCGTGGGCAAGACCGTGCTGCTGGACTACCTGGCCGGGCGGGCCTCGGGATGCCGGGTAGCGCGGGCAGCGGGCGTGCAGTCGGAAATGGAGCTGGCCTTCGCGGCACTGCATCAGCTGTGCGCGCCGATGCTGGATCATGCCGAGTCTCTCCCGGTTCCGCAGCGTGAGGCGCTGCGGACCGCGTTCGGCCTCAGCGCCGGCCCAGTCCCGGACCGGTTCCTGGTCGGCCTGGCCGTGCTGGGCTTGCTGTCCGAGGCGGCGGGGGAACGCCCGCTGATCTGCATGGTGGATGACCAGCAGTGGCTGGACCACGCCTCGGCGCAGGCGCTCGGGTTCGCGGCCCGGCGGCTGGCGGCCGACCCGGTGGGCCTGGTGTTCGCGGCGCGGGTCCCGGGCGAGGACGTGGCCGGGCTGCCAGAGCTCGTGGTGGAGGGCCTGGCCGAGGACGATGCGGCGGCGCTGCTGGAGTCGGTGCTGACCGGGCTGACCGGGCCGCTGGACGCGCAAGTCCGGGACCGCATCATCGCCGACACGCACGGCAACCCGCTGGCGTTGCTGGAGCTGCCGCGAGGGCTGACGCCGGCGCAGCTGACGGGCGGGTTCGGGGTCAGCAGCGCGGTGCCGCTGGACGGGCGGATCGAGGAGAGCTTCGGGCGGCAGCTCGAGGCGCTGCCAGCGCAGACCCAGCGGCTGGTGCAGCTGGCGGCGGCCGATCCGACCGGCGATCCGGTGCTGGTGTGGCGGGCGGCCGGGCGGCTCGCGATCGGGCCCGGGGCGGCAGGGCCGGCGGCGGAGGCGGGACTGGCAGAGTTCGGCGCCCGGGTGCGGTTCCGGCATCCGCTGGTGCGCTCGGCGGCCTACCGGTCGGCATCGGTCCAGACGAGGCAGGAGCTGCACGGCGCGCTGGCCGAGGCCACCGACCCGGCCGCCGATCCTGACCGGCGGGCCTGGCACCGGGCCCAGGCCGCGCCGGGCCCAGATGAGGAAGTTGCTGCCGAACTTGAGCAGTCCGCAGGCCGGGCACAGCGCCGCGGTGGTCTCGCGGCGGCGGCCGCGTTCCTGGAGCAGTCCACCCGGCTGACGCTCGACCCGGCGCGCCGCGCACAGCGGGCGCTGGCCGCAGCGCAAGCCAAGCACCAGGCTGGCGCCCTCGACGCCGCGCTCGGCCTGCTGGCCATGGCACAGGCCGGGCCGCTGGATGAACTGCAGCGTGCCCGCGGCGACCTGTTGCGCGCGCAGATCGCGTTCGCCTCCAGTCATGGCCGTGACGCGCCCCCGCTCATGCTCAGCGCGGCCAAGCAGCTCGAGGCGCTGGACGTCGGGCTGGCCCGCGAGACCTACCTAGAGGCGTTCACCGCCGCACTGTTCGTCGGCCGCCTGTCACCGGCGGTCGAGGACGTGGCCAGAGCCGCACGTATGGCGCCCGCGCCACCGGGCCCGGCGCGCGCCCCCGACCTGCTCCTGGACGGCCTGGCGCTGCTGGTCACGGAGGGCTATGCGGCCGGGACGCCCGCCCTGAGACGGGCGCTGCTCACCTTCCGCAGCCAGGACATCTCGGCGGAGGAGGGGCTCAGCTGGCTGTGGCTCGCCGAACGGGCAGCCATGGCGGTGTGGGACGACGAGACATGGCACATCCTGGCCAGCCGACACGTCAAGCTCGCGCGTGAAGCAGGGGCACTCAGTGAGCTCCCCCTCGCGGTCCGGTCCCGCATCCTCCTGCACACCCACGCGGGCGAGCTGCAGCAGGGCGCGGCGCTCATCGCGGAGGCGCAGGCGGTCGCCGACGCGACCGGGAGCCAGCTCGCGCCCTACGGTGCCACGGGCATCGCCGCGTGGCGGGGCCATGAGGCCGAGGCCACCGAGCTCATCCAGGCCAACATGGACGGCGTGACCAGCCGCGGCGAGGGGAGAGGAGTGACCAGCGGGTACTCTGCCGCCTTGCTGTACAACGGCCTCGGCCACTACGACAAGGCCCTCGCCGCCGCCGAGCTGGTGTGCCAGTACGACGACATAGGCGTCCTCGGATGGTCGCTCACCGAGCTGGTCGAGGCGGCCGTCCGCAGCGGCCAGCCCGCCCGCGCATCCGACGCTCTGCAGCGGCTTACCGAGACCACCCGCGCCAGCGGCACCGACTGGGCGGTTGGCACCGAGGCGCGCTCGCGTGCCCTGCTCAGTGAGGGTGAGACCGCCGAGAACTGCTATCGCGAGGCGATCGAGCGGCTCGGCCGTACCCGCATGCGCCCGGCCGTGGCCCGCGCCCACCTCCTGTACGGCGAATGGCTGCGCCGCGAGAACCGGCGCCGGGACGCCCGCGCCGAGCTGCGGACCGCCCATGGCCTGTTCACCACGATGGGCATCGAGGCGTTCGCCGAGCGGGCCCGGCGTGAGCTGCTGGCCACCGGCGACACGGTGCGCAAGCGGACGGTCGAGACGGTCAGCGAGCTCACCGCCCAGGAAGCGCACATCGCCCGGCTCGCCGTCGACGGCCGCACCAACGTGGAGATCGGAGCCCAGCTATTCCTCAGCACCCGGACCGTCGAATGGCATCTCAGCAAGGTGTACACCAAGCTCGGAGTCGGCTCACGCCGAGAGCTGCGGCGGGCCCTGGCCAGCCTCGGGCAGGCAGACCCACAGGCCTAGCGACCGGCGACCCAGACACCGGTCGGCCACGCTAGCCCCGTCGGCTTGGACTGACTCCCCACTCGGTGCCCCGCAACTTGCCGGAAGGCTCCGTACGGCGGCCCAGTAGGCCCAGTCGTCTCCAGCACAGCGTCGCCGGGCGACGGGATTTCCCAGGTCCTGCTGCATGCCTTCGGGGCGTCTACGGGTGACTCGCTGGCAGAGCGATGACCAGCACGTCCAGAACGGGGGAGCCGTGATGAGGCCCGCGGGTCCGTGCGACCCTGCTCCAGCCCCACTCCCGGAAGGCCTTCTGCGCGGCGGTTGCCCCCGGCGGGACGGCCAGCGTGGCCCGTTCTTCGGGCAGGCCGTCCAGAATGAGGTCATGCAGGGCACCCGCGATGCCCTGTCTGCGCCACGACGGGCGTACCAGCAGTTCCGTCAGCGCGAAGGTACGGCCCGGATGCTCGGTGGTGACCTCGGCCGGCAGTGGGGTCGTCAGGTCTTTCCACCAGGACGTGGAGGGGCGCAGCGGCATCCCGGTCGCGAAACCGACCAGGTAGTCACCATGGCGGGCCTCAGCCAGGACGAAGGCCTGCTGGCGGCGCCACACCCGCAACCGCCTGGCGAACGCCTCGTGATCGGCCTCACCGTAAACCTCGCGGTGAACGGCCTGCAGTTCGTCCCCGTGCGCAGCGGCCTGCCCACCGTCGAGCTTCTCGAACGTTATGCAGGCGCGGCCACGACCACCTTCTCCGCTGAACACTGCGCCCTTGCCTCACCAGACTGCCAGGTCCCAGTACTGGCCCGGGCGCCTGGCCGCGAGCCCGCCGGGTCAAGGGTCGCTTCGCGAGTCCGGGCAGGCCTGCAGCTCAGGGCTGGCAAGGACGAAGCAGACTAGTACTACTGGACCCTCGCGGCGCTCAGCGGCATGACACTCGGTGACCAGCGCCCGGTCGACGCCAGCGCGTGCGTACCCGTTAGGCGCGCCCGACGGCGTGGTGCACCGCGGCCGCCGTATGTCACCGCACGTGCCACCGCACTCGGGGTGGACGCGACACCGACCGTTCTGGTCGAAGGCGCAGCTGTCCGGCCCGACACCCAGGCGATCACCGCCGCCGTGGCCGCGGCACACCGCGCACGGTAACCGGCTGGCACCCCATCCCGGCGGTCACCCAGGCAGGCAGTCAACGGCAGCCGTGCCCGACATGGCCGAACCATTCACCCGCCCAATGCCACGATGACACCGCCCGCCAGCTACCCACAGAACGTGGCCCACCCCGCCAGCGCGCACGTAGCCGTTCTGGCGTCGGCGCGAGCGGTCACAACCAACTGCGAGGGCGTGCAGAACTGACTCTGCGCGCGGCGGGCCGACCATCCGGCGGTCACGCGGAGAGTCAGAAGCCGGCGGACGCGCCAGCTATGACAATCGTGCTTCGGCTAGCAGCAGGCCGGCCAGGCCGGCCGGCGCCGGCGTCACTCCGGTCAGCCCGCGGGCGGTGAACCAGCGCGCGACGTTCGCCGAGTCCCTGGTCAGGAACTCCGCGCCGCGCGGGTTCGCGATCACGTCGACGATCTGCGGCATGTCGATCATGACCAGCCGGCCGCGGTGTACCAGCAGGTTGTAGGCGGACAGGTCGCCGTGCGCGTAGCCGAGCCGGACCAGGCCGCAGAGGGCAGTCACCAGCTGATCCCACAGGCTGGCGAGCTCGGCTCCAGTTGGCCTGATCTCGGCCAGCTGCGGCGCGGCCGTGCCGTCCGGCTCGCCGATGAACTCCAGCAGCAGCTCGGTCTCGAGTATCTGCACCGGATACGGCACTGGCAGGCCGGCCGCGCAGAGCTGACTCAGGGCGGCGAACTCGGCGCTCGCCCACTGGGTGGAGATCATCGCCCGGCCTGCCGCGGACCGCGCCGCGATCGCCCGGTTCACCCTCGACTCCCGGACGCGCCGGCCTTCGAGGTACTCGCTGTCGCGCTGGAACATCCGGTGCTCCGCGGCCCGGTACCGCTTGGCCGCGAGCAGGCAGGACCGGTCGGTGGCGGGCACGCCGCGGCGCAGCAGGAAGACGTCGGCCTCCTTGCCGGTCTTCAGGATGCCGAACTCGGTGTCGACGGCCGCGAGGTCGGTGACAAGCCAGTCCGGGTACGGTTGCGGGCCGCGCTCCGTGGGCGCGGACTGATCCCACGTGGACCACCGGTCACCCTCGGGCAGCCCGAACGTCTCGGAGCCGAAGTCGGCCGGCGGGAGGCGCCGGCGATGCCGGTCGCGCTTGAGGAAGGTGGACTCGTTGTCGTCAAACCGCCGCTTGCCGCGGCGGAACTGAGAGCTGGACATGGCGGACGCTCCTGGTGCAGGAAGTGCGGGCGGGCAGCAAGAAACTCGTGATGGTCCTCATCTGCGTCCCTCCTTCCTGCTCAGCGAGCGTCCGCCAGTCGCGGGCGGCGACGGCAGGGGATGCGGGCTGCCAGGCTGACACGCCGCCAGGCAGCGGGCAACAGGTTTTCCGCCGGTCAGGCTCCCGTCGCGGCAGCGATCGTGCGGGCCTGCTCCTCGGTCAGCACCCTGGCGATCCCGACCGTCGTCCAGCCAGCGCTCTCCTCGAGCTCATCACGGATCATTGCCGCCTGATACTCGATCGAATACCGGGCCGACGGCGACCAGGTCGTCCCGCTCGTTCCGCATCACCAGCATGTAGTTCACGTGGCCATCTAAGCCGGTGCGGCTGGCCGGCGTCAACCGTGCGTCACTTTGAGCCGGCGCCTTGCCCCCGGCCTGGGGAGGCCCGTCGGCCATGCCAGCCGAACGGGAGATATGCGCGCAGGCGATGGCACATTTGACCGCGCTGACCGAAATTCATACTCGGCAGGGATCGACGGCCGGGATCGCGAATGTGACCTTGCGTGATCACCGGGGTCGGCTTACCGGTGAGGCGTCTGGACGGACAGCCACGGGTGATGAGGCCGGTTGACGTGCAGGAGACAACGCCGTACAGGCCACCCAGACGTTCATGGCCATCAGGTGGTGTCCCGCGGGGGACGATTCCGGCCGCCGAGGCAGGCTTGGGTGACCGCCAGGCGCCGAAGGCCCGCTCGGCGGGCCGGGCCACCCGGGCGGGATCGACTGCCAGGCTGGGTGTCGGTCGGCGCGGGATACTGAACTGTGCCCACTCCCGCGCTGGAGGCCGCCGAGGCCCTGGGTCTTTCACACCGCGTGATCCGGCATGGCCCGGTACGCACCTTGGCGGAGGCGGCTCGGGCACGCGGCGTGGCGCCCGCCGATGTGGTCAAAACGCTGGTGGTGCGCCGCGGAGAGGATGACTTCCTGTTCGTGCTCGTGCCCGGCGACCGCGCCATCTCCTGGCCGAAGCTGCGGCGGCTGCTGGGCGTGAGCCGCCTGTCCATGCCCGAAGCCGAGGTAGCCACGCAGGCAACCGGATACGAGCGCGGCACCATCACGCCGTTCGGATCGGCCAGGCCCTGGCCGGTGATCGCCGATGAGCGCGTGCGCGGCCGCAAGATCACCCTCGGCCAGGGCGAGCACGGCCTCGCCCTGGCGGCGGATGCCGACGCGATCCTGCGGGCACTCAACGCGTCGGTGGCGGACATCTCCGACCCCGGGCCCGCTGCCTAAGCCGCCACGCCCGCCTCGGCGCCGCTCACCGGTACGTCGAGGACGTCGCCAGCCGACGTTATCCCGAGTTTGACTCGGAGTTCCTCAGGGCTGGCGGCCCCGGGTGCCCGGAGCGCGTCCGTGGTCGGCCGATAGCGGTTCGCGGCGCCCCTCGCGGGCACGGGCGACGCCGGGCAAACCGGCCTGAACCAGCCGCCGGGCCGTCGCCCCGGCGCCCGGTCAGGGAGCGAGCGGGCCGCGGCCCGGGCGGCCCCCTCGGGCGATCCGGCGCGGGCGGGCCCGGCTAACGACGCCCCGCTGGGCCTGCCGGGTGAACGACGCTGGGCCGAAGCGGCCCCACGCCACGAAGGCGGCCATGGCGAGATAGACCAGGTCGGCGATGATCGTGGCCCGCTCGCCCCGGCGCAGGCGCATGATCACCGCGCCGGCGAACAGCAGCACCGCACCGGTCGCGGCCAGCGGCACCAGAACCGGCGCGATGCCGAGCGCGGCGGGCACGATCAGCCCGGCCGCCGCCAGGAACTCCAGGGCCCCGATGGCCTTGAGGGCACCGGGGCTGAAGTCGTCAACCCATCTCGACGCGGCGCCGCCCATACCGGCCAGCCTCTCCTTGGGCACGAACACCTTGGTGCTGCTGGCGACGAGGAAGACAACGGCCAGGATCCCGGCAACGACCCACAAAGCGAGGTTCAGCTTCCGGTTCATCAGGATCTCCTTGAAGGGGTATTGGCGATTCCCGTTACCCGGATATCAGACTGAGCCGGCACCGATCGGGTGCCCGGTGCCCTTCCCGCCGACGCCGCCCGTACGCCCATGCTTTCTATCCCGACGATCAGCGTAGTCAAGCGGTAGGAGGGCGAGTGGCGCGGCGGGTCGCGAGCGCGAAAGACATCGACGAAAGCCCCCAGATACGCCGCGGGGAAGCTGATGTTGCGGAACGCGCCCCCCGCGCACATGCGTAATGACAGTCCCCAAAAGTACAGGACCAGCCCACTCCCGGCGGCGATCCCAGGTGGCTTCGCGGCCTGATCGATGTATTCCGCGTGCGGCGGGTCGGCGAAGGTGTCCAGGATGAGTGCGCATTCCTCGGGCGGGGCGCCCACGCCGCTTTGCTCGTCGAAGGTCATCGCGCCCAGGAACAACTCCGATACCCGCAGCCTGGCGGGGCCGAACAACCGGTAGCGCATCAGCCGGGGCCTTCGCCGAATGCCTCCGCCGCCAGCCGGGCAACCTCGCCCGGCGGCACGTCGCGGAGGTGCTGGTCGATGGCCCAGCGATGACCGAACGGGTCGATGAACTGGCCGGTGTAATCGCCCCAGAACGCCTCATGCAGCGGCTCGAACACCTTGGCTCCGGCCTCCAGGGCCTTCTGCCACACCGCAGCGGCGTCCGCGACCGCCAGGTGCAGCGCCCCGTAGGTGCCGCCCAGCGTCAGCGGGGACACGATCCCCAGGTCCGGGAACTCATCACCGATCGCCAGCCGGCTGTCTCCGAACCGCAGGTCCACGCTCAGCACCCGGCCGCCCGGCAGCGTGATACGGCCCTCTTCTATTGCGCCCAGCACCTCGCCATACCAAACGGCAGCCACCGCCGGATCTCGTGTCACCAAGTGGGGAGTCAGCGTGCCCATCGAAGTACCTCCAAATGCTTGCCGGAACGTGTTCACCGCACGGGGCGAGGTAGCAACAGCGCCGGAGTTCATCTCGCGGCCCGGCAGCGAAGTCAGGTCGCCGACTGGACCGAGGTGCGCCAGCTTGTCGGGGTTGACGGTGGCGCTGATGCTCGTGATCTGGCCGGCGGCGATATCCAGCACCACCACGGCCATCAGCCGCTGCTGCGCGTCGAGGTAGAGCGCTTCCGCCGTCGCCTGCGCGCAGCTCATAGCCGAGGCCGTCGTCCGCACTGGTCCTGGCGGTGGCCGCCGGAGTTCAGGTATCCGGGCAGACGGTCGAGCATGATGGCGGTGCCTTCGCGGCGCAGCCCTGGTGCCTCGTTCCCGTCGAAGCCGTCCAGGAAGGCGCCCTGCTCGGTCCAGGTCAGTGCCGTGCCGTCGCCATTCATAACGAATTCGATGGTGGCTACCGAGACAGAGATCCGGGCGTCGTCGGCGTAAAACTCGTAGGAGTAGATGATCCGCTGGTCCGGCACGATGTCGTAGTACCGGGCGTCGTAGCGAAAGGCCGTGCCGTGCCGCTTGAAGCCGAAGCGCTCCCGCCCGCCGATCCGGAAATCAAACTCGGCTGCTACCGCTCCGTCGTCCTCCGCGAGGCGGTCGATCCACCTCCAGTTGCTTTTGGCGTCGGCCGAGGCGAACGCGGCGAATACCCGTGACGGGATCGCGAGGTAGCTTCGCTCGATCGCGAACGTGTCGTGGATGACTGAACGGCCGCTCATCGGTTCTCCCTCGATTCGTCATCTGCGTTATCGAGCAACAGCCGGCCGAGTGCAGCGTCCGGCGGGTCGGCGGTTCTGGCGAGGTATTCGTCGAGGCGGTCTAGCCGCTGCTCGACCATGGCGCGCCGTTGTGAGATCCAGGCCTCAGCCGACCGGAGGACGGCGGGGTCGATGCGGCAGGTCCGGATCCGGCCTACCTTCCGGGACCGGACCAGGCCGCTCGCTTCCAGCACCTGGACGTGCTGAAGGACAGCGGTCAGTGACATGTCCAGCGGCTTGGCCAGCTCGGTGACCGTGGCCGGGCCGCGGGTGAGCCGCTCCAGCATGACCCGGCGGCCTGGGTCGGCCAGCGCCCGGAACACGTTATCCAGGTCCGGCTGGTCAAGCATGTGGTTGAGTATCTAGCTCGAATCGTCCGGCGTCAAGTGACTCTGCCAGGCGATGCTCATGGCAGCATCGTGACATAACTGAAGTAACTACTTCATCAATACGCGACTAGTCCAGCACTATACTGAAGCGAGTACTTCACCGATACGCCGTGTTGCCCGCGGCCTCGATGCTCAAACGAAGGCAGCTCACGTCAGGACTGCCACCGTTGACAAGATAGCTATCAACATGATATCAGATTAACAGGTCATCGGGTGACCGGCGCCACAGCCCACAGGAGGCATCCCGATGGACACGCCCAACGACAACACCGCTGCGAAGGGCCTGCGCGGGTGGTGGCTATCCCCCCCGCGACCCGGCCTGCACCGCCTGATCAGCCCATGGGAGTACCGCCGCCTCGGCGTCTCTGGGGTCACGCGTGCTGCCGCTGGCGGCTTCCAGCTCGGCATCGGCCTCGTTCTGCTCTCGCTCGGCCGTAGCGCGGGCACCGACCAGGAGCGGCGCAAAATGTACCGGTTGTCAGCGTGGTTCCTGGTGCCCGCGGCAGGGAATCTCGCGGGTGGCTATTGGTACATCACTATCGCTAACGAGCCTGCGGCACGTCTAGAGCGTCGGTATTCCCGGGGAAAAGGAAACGGCAGGCGGGTCGGATGAGTGTGACGATCAGCAATCGCGTGATGCGGGGCGGCATTGGCATGGCCCTGCTCATGGCGGTGAGCGTGCTGGCCGCGGCGTGCGGCGGCACCGCCGCGCAGCCGGCGACTACCGTCTTCAAGGGCGCGTCCACGGCGGCCGGGTCATGGCCGTATCCGAATGGCGACCTCGCCAACACCCGTGACGCGGCCGGCTCGGCGATCTCCTCGGCGAACGTGTCGCAGCTGCGGGAAGCGTGGAGCTTCAAGCTGGCCGGCAAGGCGGCGGCCGGGGTGGGCGCGACGGGCTCGTTCGCCGCGGCGCCGGTCGTCGTGGACGGCGTCGTGTACATCCAGGATCTGGACTGCAACGTTTACGCGCTGTCGCTCGCCACCGGCAAGCTGCTGTGGGAGTACCCGGTGAACAAGCCGGAGGTGAGCGGGCCAGGACCGAACGGGGTCGCGGTCGGCGGGGGGCGGGTGTACGGGACCACGCCGTACACGGTCTTCGCGCTCAGTGCCGCGACCGGCAAGGTGGTCTGGTCCGACCGCCGCCTGCTCAGCAAGGGCCAGGGGTCGTTCGAAATCCAGCCGCAGGTGGCGGACGGGCGGGTCTACCTGGCCAGCGCCTACGGATCGGGGCCGGGCGGCGGCGTGCTCTTCGCGCTTGACGCTTCCAGCGGCAAGGTGATCTGGCGGTTCAACACCCTGCTGGGCGCGGACGCGGGCGTGCATTCGGTCGGCCTGGGTTCGGGCGGCGCGTGGGAGACGCCGCTGGTCGGCAGCGACGGATCGGTCACGTTCGGCACCGGAAACCCGTATCAGAATGCCGCGTCGGCCATGGCGCATCCTTCGGCACAGCTCTACACCGACAGCGACGTGAACCTGGACGCCGCGACGGGCAAGCTGCGCTGGTACTACCAGGGCGTGCCGAACGACTACATGGACCACGACATGCAGACCTCGCCGATCTCGGTGATGGCCGGCGGCGTTCCGGTGGTCATCGGCAGCGGCAAGATGGGCATCGTCTACGCGATGAACGCGTCCACCGGCGCGCTGCTGTGGAAGACGCCGGTCGGGGAGCACAACGGGACTGACAACGACGGGCTCCTGCTGCTGGAGCACAAGATCAAGCTGACGGCGCCCTACACGATCCTCCCGGGACCACTGGGCGGCGTGCTGTCCAACATGGCCGTCGCTGGCAACAGCGTGTACGTGGCCACCATCGACCTGGCGTTCAAGGCCACCAGGCTGAGCGAGGTCGTGCCGGTCACGGCGGCGGGCAAGCTGGCTGGCGGAGGTGGAAGCGCTCAGCCTGGCGACCGGGAAGGTCGAGTGGGACACGAAGGTGCCGTCGCTGCCGTTGGGTGCCGTCACGGTGTCCAACGACCTGGTCTTCACGACTGCTGTATAACGGTGTCCTGCTCGCCTTCAACCGCCACACCGGCGCGATCGTCTACAGGCACCAGCTGCCCACGTCGACCAACGCGCCGATCGCCATCGCCGGCAACTCGGTGATCGTCCCGGCGGGCGCTCCCCAGACGTCTGCGTCAGCGCCAACCGTGACGGGGCAGCTCGTGGTCTATACCGTGCCTTAGACGTCGCGTTTCTGCCTGAGGTGCCAGTCTGGCCGGTGCCTGACCCAGACGTCGCGGGGTGACGCGAGGACACTGGCATACCGCGATCTTGCTGGCCGCGCGGGTGCTGTGGTCGCCGGACCGCAGGCGCGGGCACTGCTGGGGTTTAGGCACGCGCTGCGCGCCGATGCCGGGCTGCGCCGCGACTACGCGTTTTTGAAGGACCCCCATCACCAGCGTTAATTACCCGCAGAATGGGACGATCTGTGTGCGGCCCTGCCAAGCGCGCAGCACTTCTTGCCACGACCCATACTGGCCGGCCGATCGCCGTCGGATTGGCGGGCCACCACGCAGATGCCCGATATCACGTGTCCCGCGCGAGCCGCTCCTGCGGCTCATCGTCAGGCCAGGTCACTTACACAGCCGGTAAGACACGTCCCGCGATGGCTTCGCCAGCCTCGGCGCCCACTCGCACGGATCTGGGCGCCTGCAGGGAAGAGGGGGGGCCTCGGATTTGGCACAGATCCGGGTACAACCCACCATCTGCTTCATGTCCGTGAGGTACATAGGTAGGTAGCCGATGGACAGGCTGGATATCGCGGCGGGCGAGGCTGAACCGGCCGGACCTGAGCATTCGGGCCGGGTCAGTGACCGCCTGCCTGCGCTGGTCTGGGTGATCGCTGCGCTGTTGGTGGCACTTGAGCTGGCGGTCAGCGCGCGTTACGGCTTCCTGCAGGACGAGATGTACTTCATCGTGGCCGGGCACCACCTCGCCTTCGGCTATGTGGACCAGCCGCCGCTGACACCGTTGGTCAACCGGATGACGGGGATCTTCGGCATAAACCCGACGGCGGTCAGGATCGTCCCGGCGCTGGCGGGCGGACTTGTCGTGGTCGCGGCGGCGAAGTTCGCGGCGCTGTTCGGCGCGGGCCGGTTCGGCCGGGTACTCGCCGCCCTCATCACGGCGTGCACTCCGCTGGTGCTCGCTCTGGCGCACCTGGGCATCACCGAGGCGCTGGACTTGCTGGCCTGGACCGCCGTGCTGCTCTGCGTGGTGCTCGCGCTCTGGCGGCATCAGCCCCGGTGGTGGCTCGGTGCCGGCATCGCGGCGGGTCTTGGGCTCGAAGACAACAACCTCATGCTCCTGCTGCTGATCACCCTGGCGGTCGGCATCGTGTGCTCTGGGTACCGCCCGGTGCTGCGTACGCGCTGGCCGTGGCTTGGGCCGGCGTCGCCGCGGTGATCTGGGCACCGAACGTCATCTGGCAGGCCACGCACGGGTGGCCGCAGCTGGCGATGGCCTCAGCGCTGCACCAGTCGGGCAGCACACCCAGTGATTATGCGAACGGGGTGCCCAGCCAGCTCGTCTTTGCCGGGCTGCTGGTCATTCCGCTGGTGATCGCGGGCTGCGTGAGGCTCTGGCGGGCCACCGGGCTCAGGTTCCTGGCGGTGACCTGCACTCTGCTGGTGATCTACGTGGTGGTCTGGGTGCCCGGCAGGGAGTACTACGCCGAGGGCACGGTGGCGGTGGTGGTGGCCGCAGGCTCGGTCGCCGCTGAGGGCTGGGTCGCCCGCGCGCGGCCGGCGCGGCGCAAGCTGCGGACCGGGATCCTGGTTGCGGCGCCGCTGGTGGGCATGGCCCTACTCGTGCCCGCCGTGCTCCCTATCGTGCCGGTCGCCGACCTGCACAATGTGCCGGCGCAGGACAAGGTGAGCACCGCGGACACTGTCGGCTGGCCGCAGCTCACCCACACCGTGGCGGCGCAAGACGCCGCCCTGGTCCGCGCCGGTCAGCCGCCCACGTCGATCTTCACCAACAACTACGGGGAAGCCGCCGCGCTGGACTTGCTGGGCTCCGGCTACCACCTGCCGCCTGTGCTGTCTGGGCACAACGCCTTCTGGATGTGGGGACCTGGGCGGGCCTCCGACCGGACCGTCCTGTTCGTCAACTCGCTCGGCTGGCTGCGGCCGTACTTCGCCCACTGCCGCGTGCTGACCACCTACTACGCGCCCTACCACGTGCAAAACGACTTCACCGACCTGCAGATCGGTGTGTGCACGGGCCCGGTCGCCCGCTGGCGCGTGATCTGGCCACACCTCAAGCACTACAACTGACCTCGGCGTACTCCGTTCGGCTCGCCGGACAAGGTCACCGTGCAATTCCCGTCCAACTTGAGGCTCGTTCCGGCTGGAGTGGCACGGCCTGCCCGCCGCGCTAGTACAGCGGCAGTGTCAACGGCGCGAGGAGCATGGTCTGGTGCCGTGGTCGTTTCACCGGCAAGGCTGACCACAGTACGCGAAGACACCTTCGCCCAGGTCGCCAGCGCGAATTGCCGCCGTTCGGTGCGGCTTGGTCTAGTTGGTGATCACCAGGCTGAGGCACGCAGATGCGGTCAATCTGAACTGCCAGATGCGCGGGATTTGAAGACGATCACGGTCCCAGGACCGATCTAGACTCGCGGCGGCAGCGGCGGCCGGCGCCGGGACGGCCTGGTGCGCGGGTCAGGAGGTCGCACCGCGGGCCGCTGCTGCAGGGCTTCCAGCGCCAGCCTGACCGCGGTCTCCAGCTGGGTGTCCCGCTCCGCGGCCCAGTCGTCGGGCGACATGATGACCTCGACGTCGGGGTCGACGCCATGGTTTTCCACGCCCCAGCCGTACTCCTCGAACCAGAAGGCCAGCCGCGGTACGGTGATCTGCGTTCCGTCGATCAGCTCGTGCTCATGGTCGAAACCGATGACGCCGCCCCAGGTCCTGGCGCCGACGACGGGGCCGAGCCGGAGCAGGCGGATGGCAGCGGTGACGATGTCGCCGTCGGATCCCGCGCATTCGTCGGCGAGGGCGACGACCGGCCCGCGCGGCGCGTCCTCGGGATAGGTGGCCGGTATCAGGCCGCTCGGCACGTCCCAGGCGATTACGCTGCGCGCCAGCTTTTCCACCACGAGCTCCGAGGTGTGCCCGCCGGTGTTGCCGCGTACGTCCACGATCAGCGCATCGCGCAGCATCTCGGTGCGCAGGTCCCGGTGGAAGTCCGCCCAGCCCTGGCTCACCATGTCGGGCACGTGCAGGTAGCCGATCCGGCCCCCGCTGAGCTCGCGGACCTGCGCCCGCTTCGCGCTGACCCAGTCCAGGTAGCGCAGCCTGGTGTCGCTCCGCAGCGGCACTACCGGGACGCTGCGCGGGCGGCTCCGTCGGCGGGCGCGACGGTGAGCTCGACAGGCTTGCCCGCGGCGCCCGTCAGCAGCGGCCCGGGCCCGTCGGGCCCGACCGGCCGGCCATCCACGGCGAGCAGCACGTCGCCGGCGGCGATCCCGGCGCCGGGCGCCGCGAGCGGTGCGCGGGCCCGGGGATCGGAGGTGTCCCCGCGCACACGCGGGTCAGCCGCCAGGCGTCCCCGCTGCGCTCGATGTCCGCGCCGAGCAGGCCGGGCCCGGCGGCTGGCGTGTCCGCCGTCCGGCGGCGAAGGCGAAGGCATGCGAGGTGCCAAGCTCGCCGAAAAGCTCCCAGAGCACGTCGATGAAGTCGGAGAGGTGGTGATCCGGTCGAGCAGCGGCCGGTACTCGTCCTGCACGGCGTCCCAGTCCACGTCCGCCATGTCGGGCACCCAGAAGTCGTGCCGCATGATGCGGCCCGCCTCGGCGTAGGCCTGACGCCACATCGCGGGCGGATCGAGCAGGAACCTGGCCCGGCTCCGGTCGATCTCGATCTTGTCGTCGGGATTGTCGTCGTCGGCCTTGCGCTCCGCCGGAATCACGGTGAGCTTGCCGTGATCGCTGATGACCAGCCTGGTGCCGTCTCCGCTGGCCTCGAACCAGTCCACCTCGCCGGCGAGCTCGCACACTGCGCGTTGGCGAAGTCGAACCGCTCGAGCACCGGGCGCGGCGCGTCGTCGGCCGGCTCGCGCGCCGCCGATGCCGAGGTTGCCCGCCACCGGCTCGCGCAGCCAGGCCAGCCCGCCCTTCACCGCGCGCAGGCCCGAATACCGCGCCTCGGGCACCGGGAGCGCGACGATCCGGTCGGCCATCCCGGTGGTCTCCACCGGCACCGGCGGAACGTGCCGCCTCGTCGCCGGCCGGCACGCCGCGGCAGTGCCGCCGGGCACTGCGCGGCAGCGGCCGCCGGCAAGGCGGTCGCCGTCGCCGCAGCCGCCGCCGCGTCGCCGCCGCCCGGCGCGTTTGTCCGCGGGCTCGCCGATGGGCCGCCCGCCAAGTTCGGGTGCGAAGGGTGACGGAGTCGTCGCGTCGAGGGGCAGCAGGTAGGGCCGGGCCCCGTACGGGAACGTGAGGTCGAAGAAGTGCGCGTCGTAGATCGGATCGAAGTCGCGCATCGACAGGAACGCCAGGTACTTGCCGTCGAGGGTGAAGACCGGCTCGCTGTCGGCGAACCGCCCGTCGGTGGCGTCGAACACCTGGCCGTCGGCGATCCGCGCCAGCCGCAGCCGGCGGGGCGGTTGAGCGGTCATGCTGGCCGGATGCTCGGTCGGCTGCGACCACGCCAGCCAGGCAGAGTCGGGCGACCAGGCAAGTCCGGTCACTACCCCGTTGTCCGACGCGGCGATCTCCCGCACCTGGCCGGACCCGACGTCGACGACCCGCAGCCGCCCGTCCTGCGCCGCGACCGCGACCGCCTTGCCGTCCGGCGCCGCCGCCAGCCCGGTGATGCGGCCAACCTGGCCGGCCGCGATCCGCCGCGGAGCGGCGGCCGGGCCGGCTGGACTTGCCGGGTCGCCGGAGCCGATCTCCAGGGCGTCGCTGCCATCAGCGTCGGTCGCCCAGACGACCTGCCCGCCGGTCCCCAGTACCTGCGGGAAACGCGCCCGGGCGCCAGGAACAACCGACACCGCCCGGGCCGGCCCGTCCCGGTGGGTCAGCCAGTGCACGGTTCCGCGAACCTCGATCGCGCTGGCCCGCCCGCCATGGTCGACCGACAGCGAGCCGACGTGGTCCTCGGCCGTGACCAGGCGGGGCGCCCGGCCGCGCACCGGCGAGCCGAGGGTGATGTCGAGCCGGACGGGCCCGGCTGCCTGCAGGTCATCGAGCAGCCACAGCTCGCCGCCACGCGCGTAGACGATCCGCTGCCCGTCAGTGCTGGCCTGGCGCGCGTACCAGCCCTCGTGATCGGTGTGCCGCCGCAGGTCGCTGCCGTCCAGCGCACAGGAGTAGACGTTGCCGGTGCCCTCGTGGTCACTGATGAACGCGAGCCGTCCGCCGACGATCATCGGACTGGCGAACTGGGCCGGCAGATCCGCCAGCACGCGCCGGAACGGGCCAGGGTCGGCAGCCGCATCCGGCGCATCGGAAACGATCGCCGTCGCCGGGCCGACCCACAGGCGCCCGGCGGTGCCACCGCGGTAGCGCTTCCAGCTGGCCGGATCGTCGTCGAGTCCCCCAGTTGCCGGTGAGCAGCCCGACCATGTCAGCCCGCGGCGGCCAGCGGTGGCGGCATCGTCGCCTCGCGTGGCGTCGCCGCTTGTGCCCAGCGACAGATCGGACACCGGGCCGAACGGCAGCACCCGTTCTGCGCCCGGGCCGCCCGACAGCGCGGTCGTCAGCGCGCGGGCCCGGGCGTAGTGCGCGAACGGCTGGTTCGCCGCTGCTGACGGCCAGCACCTCCCCGGCCGGAGTCCAGCCGCTGACCTGAGCCCACGACGTGCCCCAGTAAGTGAGCCGGGTGCTGGCCCCGTCGGCGAGACCGGCCACGTAGATCTCCGGGCTGCCGTCCTTGGCGCTGACCCAGGCCACATGCGTGCCGTCCGGCGCCAGCCTCGGCGTCGCCGCCTGTGCCTCGTCCGTGGTGAACCGCCAGGCCCGGCCGCCTGCGACCGGCGCCAGCCAGACGTCGTCGGCGGCGATGAAAACCACGAGGTCGTTGGTGATATGCGGGATATCTCAGGTATCCGGGCGACGTCACGGGGCCATAGTACGGTTCCACGCGGCCGGCGGTCCGGTGACGCAGGAGCACAGGTGCAGCGCACCCCCTGGCTAGGAAAACCAGCGCGAGTTGCACGCTGCCGGGTCGCCGCCGAGCAGATCGAAGCGGGCGCGGACGGGGGGGTTGGCCGTGGTTACGGTCGAAGGAGGCGCTGTCAGTGGCCGGTGGGCTGGCTGGCGAGTACCTCGCTGGCAGCGCGCTGCCCGGATCGCAGGGCGCCTTCCATCAGGCCCGCCCATTGGCCGGCGGTGTGCTCGCCGGCGAAGTGGACGCGGCCGACCGGAGCGGCCAGGATGTCCGGGTCGCCGGGCGCTGCGGTGAGCGTGTCCGCAGTGTATGACTCACCCGCCCAAGGGTCGTCGTTCCAGGTGGTGAGGACCGCACGGGCCGGATCGGTGTCCAGTTCCGGGCGCAGCGCCGCGGCCTGCGCCGCCCAGGTGGCCGGCCCATCGGCCACCGCCAGGGCCGACAAGCCCTGCTGGGTGCCGGCGAACGCGTGCAGGACCGGCTGGACCTGCCCGGTGATGTCGGCCGCAGTCCAGGTCCAGAACCGGCCGGGCACGCTTTGCACGGCAGACGCCCCGGCGGGCCGGTTCAGCGGCATATGCAGCTTGGCATTGTGTGCCAGCCCGCTGCGCTCCCATGCCGCCCGCTGGCGGCCGGGGACGGCAGGCGCCACTGGCAGCCGGCGCAGCACCGCCATCGGCACCGCGATGACCGCGGCGTCCCCGGTCACGGTTCCGTCCGCAGTGCTCAGATGGACACCGCGGTGGTCCTGCTGAACGGCGCGGACCGGGCTGGCCAGCCGCACCGCTTGGCCGAGCCGCCGGGCCAGGCCGGTGGCCACCTGCTGGTTGCCGCCAGCCACCCGCCAGCTTGGCCGCCAGCCGAACCCCGCGGTCGCGTCATCGGCCACGGCGGCAGTGAGCTGGCCGGCACTGGTCCCTGCCGTTGTCTCCATTCGCGCCAGGTAGCCAGGCAGGGCGGTGGGCTGGCCTGGCCAGCCGGCGGCCACCTCGGCGAGGGAGCTTCCCGGGGCGGCTGCGGCCGCCGCCGCAGCTACCCATGCAGCACACTCGCTGACCTGTGCTGCGCTGACTGGCCCGCCGCCGCGTGGCTCACGGTGGTAGTAGGACATCACTGTGCCTGCCAGTTCCAGGTCGAGTTCGGCCAGCACCTCGCGCAGCACGTCGTAGCCATCCAGCACGAACTCGGCGCCTCTCTCGATGACGGTCCGCCGATCGCCGGGAATGAGTTCCTGCGACCACACCCGGCCACCCACCCGGTCGCGTGCCTCAAGCACCACAACCTCGCAACCTCGCTGGGTTAGCCGCCAGGCGGCCATCAGCCCGGCGAAACCCGCCCCGACCACCACGATCCGCACGCCCACCTCCAGCGCTGACCCGGCTCCAGGCTCCTCAGAGTAGGGACACGTATACGCACCAGCGGAGCGCCACCGGCGGCCCACCGCCCGGAAACACGCACCATCTTGTCCTGTCATGCGGCGGCTTCTGTGGCGGCGGGTGCCCAGCGTCGGTGAGCGGGATGACCAGTATGGCCAGGTGATCCAGCGCCTGAAAGACTGAAGATGGCCCAAGCTTTCGCGGAATTCCTCGCCTTCGTCGCCGGGATATGCCGCACTGGCCTGGTCTGAGGCAGGAGGGGTGGTCGGCATATGGGCAATGAGCGGCTGGCGCGGTACAGTCTTGCGGGCCCGGAGAACCAGGCGGCTGTGGACGCCGGTCTCGCTGGCGCCGACTGGTTCCGCAGCGAGGTGCCGCGCAGGCGGATGAAGGAGCTGATGCGGCGCTCCGACTACCCAGCCATCCGGGACACCGCGATCTGGATCGGCCTGATGGTCATGTTCGCCGGTCTTGGCATTGTCTTCTGGGGCAGCTGGTGGGCGGTGCCGTTCTTCCTCGCCTACGGCGTCCTTTATGGCTCGACGTCGGACTCCCGCTGGCATGAGACGGGACACGGCACCGCGTTCAAGTCGCGCTGGCTCGACGAGGCCCTGTACCAGATCGCCTCCTTCATGATCATGCGTGACCCGACCGTGTGGCGGTGGAGCCACGCCCGGCACCACACCGACACCCTGATCCTCGGGCGGGACCCGGAAATCGCGGCGATGCGCCCGGCGCGGCTGGCGCGGCTGCTGGCCAACTTCTTCGGCCTCGTCGATGTGCCGGTCGCGTTCGGGCTGATGTTCCGGCACGCCTCCGGGCGGCTCACCGCCGAGGAGGCGGACTTCGTGCCAGAGCCCGAACGGCACAAGGTCTACCGGACCGCCCGGATCGACCTGGCCATCTACGCCGCCACCATCGCCACGGCGGTGGCGTTCAGGTCATGGCTGCCGGTGGTGCTGATCGGCGGGCCGCGGATCTATGGCGCGTTCATGCTCAACGTCTATGCCCTCACCCAGCACGCCGGCATGGGCGAGAACGTGCTCGACCACCGGCTCAACACCCGCACGGTGAAGATGTGCGTGGTCAACCGGTTCCTCTACTGGAACATGAACTACCACGTCGAGCACCACATGTTCCCGATGGTCCCGTACTACCGCCTGCCGGAACTGCACGAAGAGGTCAAGCACGACTGCGCACCGGTTTACCCGTCGCTGTGGGCGGCCTATAGGGAGATCATCCCGGCCATCTTGCGCCAGCTCAAAGACCAGGAGTACTACGTGCGCCGTGAGCTGTTGCCCGGCGCCGCCCCGTTCAACGAGCCCTCACCGCTTAACGACGGACGGGCACAGCCGCTAACCGTGGTGACCGCGGCCTGACCTGGACCGTCGGCGAGGAGACGACCTGATGGCACAGTGGATCGCTGCCTGCTCAACCGCTGACATCGATCCTGAGGACGTCATTCCGTTCGATCATGCCGGCAACGCCTATGCGATATACCGCTCTCCGCACGGCGCTTACTACGCCACTGATGGCCACTGTTCCCATGAACAGACGCTGCTCTGCGATGGCCTGGTCATGGGCGATGTCATCGAATGCCCCATGCACAACGGGCGCTTTGACTATACGAATGGCAAGGCGCTTGGCGCCCCGGTGCTCGTCAACCTCCGCACCTACCCGACCAGGGTCGTCAACGGCACGGTCTATATCGACGTCGGCTGATGCCTGCCCGAGTGAGAGGCCACGCCACTAGCCGGCCGGTGTACCCGTTTCCCCGGATCGCCGCGGTATGAGTGTCCAGGTGAGTGTCCACCCCGATGATCAGATCGGCGTCCCCGGCAAGGTCCACGTTCATCTCCTCCGTCAGTGCGATCCTGGAAAGGCGGCACCGGCCTGGAGAGAAACTCCCGCGGCAATCCTGTGATGAGTCACGGCCCCAAAGGACCGGACAAGCTCCTGATCAGGCCAGTCGAGGGTGGCCAGGCCGGTGCTGGCAGCACCAGGACATGTCATTAGCAAGACACGCCGGCAAACGCGGTCGGGGAGGATGTCCCGAGTTCCGTAGAACTTCGGTGGCGGCCCCGTGATCATCAGGCCGCTTTCACGATCTGATCATTGCGCGCGGCACTGACATTCTTGGTGAAGTGCGCGTCCAGCGCGGCGCGGAGTTTCGGCAGGTGCAGGTGACCATTGACGCGGCGGAACTGGTGATCGGCTTCGAGCATCCCGGCCGCGCACCAGCGCAGGGCCATGGTCCCGTCTCGCCAGTTCTTGACGTTGCGGGAGTGGTCCCGGCAGATCCCGATCATCGACTCGATGCTGTTGGTCGAGCGCAGCGTGCGGGCCAGGGTGGGCGGCACGCCCAGGGCCAGGACGGACAGCGTCTCGGCCAGGCCCTCACGCAGGCTGGCCGCGGCGCCGGGATGGGTCTTGTCCAGCTCGCGGGCCAGCTCGGCCAGCAGGCCCTCGGCCTGGAGCGCAGATTCGCCGTGGTAGGCCTGGCGCATCCGCCGCTGGGTCACCTGGCGGAGCCGGTCAGGCAGCTTGTCGATCACGTTTCTGATCTTGTGTTCCTGGCATCTTTGGATGACCGGCTTGTCGAAGACCGCCTTGATCGCCGCGGCCAGCGCCTTCGACCCGTCGATCACCACCAAGACCGGCCTGGTGACGTCCAGGCCCCGGTCGCGCAGATCGGTGATCAGGCCGGTGACCAGGGTCTTATTCTCCGTCGAGCCCTCGGCCAGCGACAGCGGGTGCTTGGTCCCGTCGATGCCGATTCCCAGCGCGACCACGCAGCAGTGCTCGCCGAAGTGGACGCCGTCGACCAGGAAGGCAACCAGGTCGAGGTCATTGATCCGACGGGACATCAGGCCCGCCAGCGCGGTCTCGGTAGCGGCGACGAACCGGCGGGACACCGCCGACTTCGAGGTAGAGGCCGGCCGCGCGCCGATGCCCGAGCCGACCGGCTCCAGCCCGGCCGGATACCGCCGCGAAGACAGGCCGGAAAGCATCCGCTCCAGCGCCATCCGGCTGAGGATCTCGGCGGAGGAAAACAAGTCATAGGACGGCAGGCGCAGCTCCCCGGACCCGTCGGCGGCCCGCACCCGTGGCCGGGTCACCGGGACCCGGCGGCCGCCGAGGGTGACCGACCCGGCCTCAGCCGAGTGCCGGTAACCGGCGCGATCAGGGTTGTGCCTTCCCCTCGGGCCACACAGCGCGGCCACGTCCTCCTCCATGATCTGGTACATCACCTGCAGGCCGACCCCGGCCGACAAGGCAAGCAGGCCCTCCTTCGCCGACTCCGCGATCTCGGCCAGCGACACGATCACCTGCTCGGGCACGGCCATCTGGCCGGCATCTCGCGGGTCAGGCTCGTCTCGACGCCTGGTCTTCTGATAGTTCTTGCTCACGGCGGTTCCCTTCCTCGGGTGTTCCTAGCCCGTTCACCCGTGGCCTACCACTCGGCAGGCTCCAGGTGGGGGACCGCCACTCTCAAGTTCTACGACCGCCGGGACAACCTCCGGTCGGGCACGTTAAGAGTCACCCGGCGCCACCAGGCACCAACCCTGGCCGGCCCCAGCCATCACAGCCGGTACCGACATACCCAGACTCACAGACACGTTAGTGCGCCTGAAGGCTCTTGGATTGATCATGGTCCGCCGTGCCCTGTGCACATAACATGCCAGGAACTGATCGCGAAGCCCAGAACGTCGCAGGCCGACTGTCGGTGTCACTTAGTAGCTTGCCAGCATGCCGAAGACCCAGTACTTCACCGCTGCCAGCCTGGACGGCTTCATAGCTGATTCGGGCAACTCGCTGGACTGGCTGTTCCAGGCCGAAGCTGCTGCGAAGGCTGAGTCGGCATCCGGTGATCTGTACCACGAGTTCTACGCCCAGGTCGGCGCGCTGGCCATGGGCGCGACCACCTACGAGTGGGTACTCAGGCACGAGAAACTGCTGGACAAGCCCGGGAACTGGCCCTACAGCGGGCGGCGGTGCTGGATCTTCAGCCACCGCCAGCTGCCCGCCGTGCCTGGTGCCGACATCAGCTTCGCGTCGGGGGACGTGCGCGCCGCGCACCAGCAGATGCTGGCTGCCGCAGGCGGGCGCAATATCTGGCTGGTCGGCGGCGGCGATCTTGTCGGCCAGTTCGCCGACCATGGTCTGCTAGACGAGATGATCATCAGCATCGCGCCAGCCACGCTGGGCAGTGGCGCGCCACTGCTGCCCCGCAGGCTCTTGCCGGGGGAGCTGACCCTGACCAGGTGCGCAGATGACGGTACGTTCGTACACCTGAGCTACGCGGTCAGCCGGTCCGGCGGCTAGCTTGCCCGAGTTGTGAGAACTTAGAAGCCGCAGACTATTAACACGCTGTCTTGATCTCTGCCGGGGCGAGGATGCCCTCGGCGGCGGCCAGATTGGAGAGGTCTTCCAGGCTGGCGAGCCGGTTCGGGGCGGGCTGGATGGTGTATCCGGCCTGTTCCAGGAGCTGGCGGATGTCGCGGATGCGCTTGTTGATCGTTTCGGGGCGGACGCTGAACATGGCGGCGACTACAGATCCGAATACTTGCCGGTCATCGAGCAAGCGAGGCTGGAGCTTTTCGGGGACCACAAGCCCGCAGACACGCTCATCGGCGTGGCACGGCTGGCCCGGCCTGAGTTCCTCATCGAGGTCAACGCGATCGCGGTGAAGTGAGGACTCGTCAGGTGCGGAGACAGGCGGATCAGCCGAGTGCCGCTCCCAGAGCCTGGAGCAGGCGCCGTTGAAGCATCGTGGTCATCAGCAGCGAGCCGATACCGAGTACTGCTGGACGTAATGGCAGCCGCCTCCGGCGGACAGGACGCCAAGCGCAACCGCAGGCGGTGCCGCTTACGGCGCCCACGATGCCCTCGATGGCCACTCATAACCGGATGTTAGGCTCGCGCATTCGGCCGGTGACAGGGGCGCGATACGCCCGCACCTATTCGGCGATCCGGCGTCACGCTGCGTTAGGGACGAGGTCACGCACCGTGACTCGCATTGATCTGCACCCTGACGCGCAAGTGCCCGCGCCGTGTGGTAGTCGCCGAGCGACCGGTCAGGCGAGTACCCACAGCTCGGTGAACGGCGGGGTGATGTGCCAGATCGTCTCCAGGCCCGGTGGCAGGGAAGCCAGGTCGCCGGGCTTGAGCGTGAGCGTCGGGCCGTCGGCGATCTCGATGGTCACCTCGCCCTCCAGCACGTGGATGGTCTCGCGCTGGGACGGTGTCCACGGGGTTGGGCCCTCGACAGCGGTGAACCGGGTTAGGCCGGCTCGACACCCCGTCGGCGTGGACGAGCTCGTGCATCTCGCTGCCGGGAACCTGCGGATCAGGCTCCCACTCCTCAGTCGTCACGTTCGAGCAGAACACACCAGGATGCGGCTCCATCACTACCCTCCTGCCTGCCAGTGCCGGGCGAGCTCGATTATCGCGCCTAGGCCTTTGGCCCGCCCGAGACCCACACGACGCCGAAGGACGCCGGCCCGGGACCCGACCGGACCGGATTAGCGAGATCGGCGCACACCGGACCGGAGAACCGATCACGCCCAGTGACTGGCGTCCGTCCGCGGCCGGTGCGCAAGTAGCCGCCGATCGGCGCGGCTGATCCCGCGGTGGTGGGTGCCTGTGTTTGGGACGCAGACCTGGGTGATCGGTACCCGGGCGGGACTGGCGGCGGCATAGAAGCGTTCAGCGTGGGGCCAGATCATGACAGATGTCATCCCTGGCTCATTACATCAGGTGGTCGCGCCTGGGGTCGGCTGGCAGGAGATTGGTATCAGGCAGACGGACTGCACTGCTTGGCGCCACTGCGCCAGGCGGAAGACAGGCAGGTAGCGATGAACGCGGCGCAAGACCGGTACCGGCTCCCGCAGATGAAGGCCTCCGATGCCGACCGCGATGCGGTGGTAGCGGCGCTGAGTGAGCATTTCCAGACGGGCCGGCTGACCCGTGAGGAACTCGATGAACGGACCGGGCGTGCGCTGACGGCCCGCACGCTGGAGGAGCTCGATGAGCTGACGGCCGATCTTCCAGCCATCCGCCCGGCTGGGCCGGCGCCGGTGGTCCGGCCGCGGGGGCTGGGGTACCCGTTGCTGGCGCCGGTTGCTACCGCGCTTGCCGCGCTGGCCATTGCCGCCTTGGTGCTCGGCGTGGGCGATGGCCGCCAAGGGTGGGATTGGTGGTGGTGGGTCATCCCGGCCGGTCTGCTCTTCGCGCGGAGGCTCGCCGGGCGGGGCGGTATCCACCGGGACTCCGGGCAGAACTGACTTCAGAGCGAAACGGGACATGGTCACCGGAACTGCATGAGCGCCGGGACTGTGCGTTGCCCTGGAACCTGGCACCCGGAAACGAGGCCCTGATGGCGGAACACGCCTTCGATACCCTGATGGCCGCTCTGGACAGCCCGCTGATCGTCGTCACCACGGCCGATCAGCGAGAGCGAGCGGGCTGCTTGGTCGAGTTCCACGTCCAGTCCAGCATCGAGCCGCAGCGGTACTGCGTATGGCTGTCCAAGGCCAACTACACCTACCGGGTGGCACTGCAGTCCAGCCACCTGGTCATTCACTTCCTGACCGCGGACGATCGGCCGCTCGCCGAGCTGTTCGGTACCCAGACCGGCGATACCGTCAACAAGTTCGCCGGCCTTCCGGTCGATTCCGGGCCCGGTGGCGCTCCGGTGCTCCGGCAGTGCCCCAATTGGCTGGCCGTCCGGCGCATCGCGCTGCTCGACGAGGGCGGTGACCACGTGTGCCTGACCACCGAACCGGTCGCCGTCCACACTGCCGGGCCGTTCCGGCCGCTGCGGCTGTCTCAGGTCGGCTACCTGAAGGCGGGTCACGGTGCCGGGGAACGGCCCGAGCCGCCCTCGGAACGAGCGGCATCGGCCTGATCGCTGGTCAGGAGCCGGGCGCCAGTCGTTGTTGCCGGCGTGGTCGCCGGGAAGCCAGCGGGCGAGGGGTGCTGGTCCCAGCCTGTGCGCATGTAGCCGCCGATATGCGCGGATTCGGGTCCGAGAGCCTTGATGGATGTGACCGTACAGAACGGGTGATTCTAGCGCGTCGCCAAAGCCGCGGGGGGCCAGCCGGTCAGTGCTCGCCGTCGGGGTTCCCGTCACTTGACGTGACTGGCGAGAGGCGGCACGGAACTCATGGCGGCCCATTTCGGAGCTGGGTGATGATCTTGGTGAGCGCGGAGCGGAGGTGGTCCAGCTCGGCGGCGGTGAGGGTGGCGGTGGCGTGCCGCTCCAGCGCGCCGCGGGCGTCGCGGACCGGTTCGCGCACCGACCGGGCGAGGGGGGAGAGATACAGGCGCACCAGGCGCGCATCGGCCGGGTCGGGCCTGCGGATCACCAGGCCGGCTTCCTCCATGCGAGTCGCGGTGTTGACGATGGTGGGAGTCGCGGCGCTCGAGGCGGCGGGCGATCTCGCCGGGGGTAAGCCCGTCCTGCTGCCAGAGCACCGTCAGCACGATGTGCTGGCCGACCCGGACGCCGTGCCGGCTCATCGCCTCGTCGGCGGCCTCCCGGAGCAGCTTGGCCGCCTGGGTGAACAGGGCAAGCAGGTCGGCCATCCGGCTAGCATATCGCTAGCACGCTAACGATATGCTACGGTGCACACTGTCATTAGCATGCTAGCGAACTGAGGCCGGGATGATCCTGGTGACCGGCGGCCTGGGGTTCATCGGGTCACACGCGCGGGCACTGCTCGGCCTCCCGCGATGGCATAGCTCATGCGCCCTGATCTTGGGCGCGGCCCGGCAGAACCGACGAAAGGATTGCGATGAGCGAGTTCACCGTCACCCGCACGCTGAGCGCCCCGCGTGAGCGGGTCTGGCAGGTCCTCACCCAGCCCGGCCACTTCGAAGGCTGGCTGCCCGCCAAGCCGGGGACGGCGGTGCTGGACGTGCGGACCGGAGGGTCCTGGCAGGCGACCGTTATTTCCTCTGGTGGTGAGGAGATTGCGCTGACCGGCCGCTACGACGAGGTGTCCGAGCCGGGCCGCCTGGTGATGACGGTTCCCGGTGATGTGGTCACCGCGATCACGCTGACTTCGGCCCCGGACGGCACCACGCTGATCGCCTACGCCTTCGACGTCGATGAGTCCATGCATGCCATGGTTACAGAGAGCGTCGATGAGGTCCTCAGCCGGGTTTCCACGGTCCTGGCCGGGATCGCGTAGGAGGCCAGGCGGTGTACGCCGAGCAGCAACGGCCTGAAGATGTTCTACGAGATCCGTGGCACGCCGGACCCCGTCACGGTCCCGGTGGTGCTGCTGCCCGGCGCGATCTCCGCGGCCGGAACCTCATCCGGCCCCTGCCGGACCTGCTGGCACAAACCCGTCAGGTCATCGCCGTGGAGCAGCAAGGCCATGGCCGGACCGCCGCCAAAAGCTCGCTGGAAGCTGAACCGCGGATGAGCACGGCCGGCTCCGCGCGCAAGGGCCTGGCCCAGGCCCTTCGGATCGACCTCAACCCGGGATTGCCACCGTCCCACCGGTCGCGGGCTTCCCGGGCTCGCGGGATGTGGGAGCTACAAGCACCCGCTTGCGGCTAGCGGGAATTCGACGCCGCCCTGGCGACGAACCAGGCACCGGCCAAGAACGCTACGCCGGCCACAAACGAGACGGCCGCCCGGACCAGATGATGTCCCTTATGAACGCTGCCCACCATGAAATGCAGCGAGTTCGCTGCGCCGGCCAGGTAGAGAATCCCGGCGATGATCGCCAGGACGCCGACGATCGCCAGGATGACGGCCAGCGCCCGCCGGCCGGGGGACGTGGGTGCGGAATGCACGTGATTCACCTGCTCCTCTGCAAGATATCGCGGGCCGTCTTCGGTGGTGGGCCCGCGACCGGGCCCGGCGCGCCCGGGATGCCGCGGGATGGCTGGCCCCGGTGGCGGCAGGGCCGGGGGCTCGCCTGCCAGTAGCAACCCGGCCGCGCCGGCACCAAGATCGAGGAGCTGACGGCAAACCCCGAAGGTGGCCGCAGCGACACCCCCGGCGTCGGTGCCGGGCCCGCGAGCGGCCGGATCCGGTCACCCGCGATCGTGCCAGCGGACATCGCCACCCCCCATGCCCGATCCGCACCTGCTGTGGGCATAGATCTACCGGGACCGTTGCCCCGCATCCGAACTTACCCAGCCAGCGGCGGGCAGGCGGATTGGCCGAGTGCAGGCGCGTGGTTGCCCGGCTCCTGGGAGGCCCTGTTCAAGGGCTCCGGATCCGATCTGCGCGATCCGCGCCGACCCGCTGGAGGGCCTGGGAAAGCCGGCGTACCGCCGCCGGCCACCAGCCCGCGCGCCTCAAGACCCAGCGGCCGTGCCGGCCGCCAGAAGGGCCGCCTGCAATGCGGTCACCGCCGCATCGGCAGCCACCCGCGCGGTGAGCGCGCTGGTGTGAGCCCGGTCGAGCTCACCAAGAGCGACGCAGTCAACCGCCACCCGCGCGTCGTGCACCGCCGCCTCCAGCTCCCGCGCCGCCTCCTGCCCCGAACCACGCCTGCGGGCTCAGATCAGCCCCGCGGCCGACTCGTGACACTACGCAAGAGCCCGGACAGACGCTCGGTCCATGCCAAGTTCAGGGCACCCGGCCGATGCATCAATTGCAGCGGATCGCATGTCCGATCCTCCTGGCAGCCTGCGTCCGGCACCCATCCGTGATGCAGCATGATGCACGACCTACACGAGCACGGCGCGGGCGCTTCCTACGTCGTCGGTGGCAATCACGATCTTTCCGCCCGTGAACGTGGTGTAGGCGAGGTCGACGTTGACGTTAGCCTCGGCGAGCCGCCGGGTCAGCTCGCCCAGGGCTGCGGGCCGGTCCTCGACGTCGATTACGAAGACCTCGCGCTCGTCGGCGATCCCCATTCCGGCGCGCTCGAGCGCCGCCCGGCATCTGGCCACGGCCTCGTTGTCGAGGAGCACGTGCACGACGCCCTTGCCCTCACCGGTGAAGGCGGCAAGGCCGTGGATCGTAACACCGGCTTCGCCGGCAATCTCCGCCAGCCGGGCCAGCTCGCCCGGCCGGTGCTCGAGAATCACTGTCAGGTCCGTGGGCATCGCATCTTCGATCTTTCCACCGCGCCCGGCACCAGGGCAATCCGGACATCACCGGCCAGGCTCAGTCCCGCAGGACCGGCTCGTGGTCGGCCTGGCTGACGCCGCCGTCTCGCAGGAACTTGACCGCGGCGCGGGGCGACGCCGGGAAACGCTGACCTGGCAACGGACCGATGCCGGCGCAGGAGACGTATGCGCAGCTGACCGGCGCTGCCGACAGGCACCGAACCGGCAGATATGAGCCGATAAGCTGCGCAGTCATGCCGTCAGCCAAGCACGCAAATTCGGCGATCCGGCGCAACGTTCAAGATCGTCGTGGTGACCTTGCGTGATGATCCAGGCCGGCATACGGGTTGGGGTGAAGCATTGTCGCTGGGGCCTTGGTGGGCCCCGTCTTCCCGGGCCTCAGCCCGACCCGGGAGGTGCCCCCATGGCCACCACGTCCACATCCGCGGCTGTCGCCGTCGTCGAACTCGTGTTCACCGAGTCAGAGCGGCTCGCCCTGGCTGGGTTCCTGGCCGGCTACACCAGCCTGACGCGCGAGGCGTACGCGCTGGATTTGCGGCAGTTCGCCAGCTGGTGCCAGCAGCATCACGTGTTCTTGTTCCAGGCGCGCCGCGCCGACATCGAGTGCTTCGCCCGCGACCTGGAAGCCCGCGGCCGCGCCCGGGCCACCATCACCCGCCGCCTGTGCACCATCGCCGGGTTCTACCGGTACGCCGTCCAGGAAGAACTGCTCGATCACTCTCCGGCCGCCCATGTCCGCCGTCCCCGGCTCGATTATGAGTCGCACGCGACCGGCCTGGACCGTAACGAGCTCGGCAGCCTGCTGGTCGCCGCCGGGCTCGGCCCGCCCGCCGGGCACGCGCTGATCTCGCTGCTGGCCCTCAACGGGCTGCGCGTGTCCGAAGCCACCGGCGCCGGCATCGAGGCCCTGGGTGTCGAGCGTGGGCACCGCACCTTGGTGGTCACCCGCAAAGGCGGCAAGGTCGTCACCATCCCGCTGGCGCCGCGCACCGCCCGGGGCGATCGACCTTGCCATCGGCGAGCACAGCGAAGGACCGGTCTTCCTGGCCGCCGATGGCCGGCGACTGGACCGGCACGGTGCGGGGCGAATGGTCCGTCGGGCCGCCCGCCGCGCCGGGATCACTAAGCCGGTCGGGCCGCATACGCTGCGGCACACGTTCATCACCGCGGCACTGGATGCCGGGGTCTCGCTGCGGGATGTGCAGGAAGCCGCCTCGCACGCTGATCCCCGGACCACCATGAGATACGACCGTGCCCGTGGCAGTCTGGACCGGCACGCCACTTACATCGTCGCCGCCTATGTCGCTGGTGCCGCGGTAGCTGACTGGCCAGTGGAACTCCGCCTGGCCGGACCGTAACGGCCGGGCGGGGGTGCCGGAGATCGGGCCGTCGTGGGCAGCTTGATGCGGACAGACATGGGAGGGCCGTCATGCCACGGCAGATCATCACGACCGCGAACGCGCCGAGTTCGCCGCTCTACAGCCAGGCGGTCAAGGCCGGGCCGCATGTGCTCGTCTCGGGCATCGTCGGCATCGACCCGGCCACCGGCAGCCTTGCCGGAGACATGATCCAAGATCAGACACGACAGGCGCTGGCGAATTGCCAGGCCATCCTCCAGGCCAGCGATGCTGGCCTGGAGGATGTCATCGAGGTGGGAATACTGCTCACCAACCCCGCCGACTTCGAAGGCCTGAACGAGGAATACGCGCGGTGGTTCCCATCCGGGCCACCGACCCGATACGTCGCCAAGCTCGGCGTCGAACTGCCTGGACTGCTCGTCTCGATCCGGATGACAGCATTCACCGCCTGATACTCCAGCTGGGATTCCCATCGAGCCGGCAGGTAATCGCCCCCGGACTTAGCCGCAACGCGCATCGCCGCCGATCTGCACGGCCGCCGCTCCGGTCAACTGCTTGCCCGCGGCGCTTCTATCTGGTGGTTATGTCACGTTGAGGCGATGATGCGCGGCCGAGCCGACGGGGCCAGTCGTCGGTGTTGATCTTTTTCATGGTCAGATGAGATGTTACGTAGCGATGTCAGGGCAAGCGCGTGGCGGCCGTGCCGGTCTGTGGTCAGCGCTGTGGCTGCCGCTGTTCGACGGTCTTGCCGATCCGGTCGTGGCCGCGCGGCTGGCTGGCGAGGCGGAGGAGGCCGGCTGGCATGGGGTGTTCGTCTGGGATCACGTGCGCTGGCGGGCGCCGGTCCGGCAGGTGGCCGACGCGTGGATCACGCTGGCAGCGATCGCCGCCGCCACCGAGCGGGTGCGGCTCGGGCCCATGGTCACGCCGCTGGGCCGCCGCCGGCCGGTCAAGGTGGCCAGGGAGACCGCGACGCTGGACCGGCTCAGCGGCGGCAGGCTCACCCTCGGTGCGGGTCTGGGCAGCGACCGCTTCGGCGGTGAGCTGTCCAAGACCGGTGAGGAGATCGATGACCGGCTACGCGGTCAGATGCTCGACGAGTCACTGGACATTCTGACCGCCGCCTGGTCCGGCCAGCCGGTGCACCATCACGGGCCGCACTACACCGTGGACGGCATCCAGTTCCTTCCCCGCCCGGTGCAGCGGCCCGGCGTACCGGTGTGGGCCGCCGGGTTCCCGGGCAACGTCAGGCCGCTGCGCCGGGCCGCCCGCTGCCAGGGGTTCTTCCCGGTCAACCTCGGTCACGCGGATCAGCTCGCCGAGGCCGTCGCGGCCATCGCCGGGCTGCGCCCGCGACCGGCGGCGCCGTACGACATCGCCGTCGGCCTGCCGCCGGGCAGCGACCCGGCGCCCTACGCCGAGGCGGGCGCCACCTGGTGGCTGCCGGAGTTCGACCCGGCCACCGTGTCGCTGGATCAGGTGCGTGGCGTGCTCCGCGACGGACCCGCGGCATTGTGAGTCATCGATGCCGGGCAAGCAGGATGACCTGTTCGATTACGACGCTGAACTGCGCCGCTACCATCAGCATCTGCGCGCCGCGATCGGCGTCCGCCCGGCCGACCGCGTCCTGGACATCGGCTGCGGCGCGGGGCAGACCACGCGGGAGGCGGCCAGGGCCGCGGCCTCCGGCAGCGCCCTGGGCATAGACATCTCCGCGGCCAGGCTCGCCCGCGCCCGCCGGCTGGCCCGCGCACGAGGGCCTGCGCAATATCAGCTTCGTGCAGGCCGACGCCCAGACCCACCGCTTCCCGCCCGGGCGTTTCGACCTTGCCATCAGCCGGTTCGGCACCATGTTCTTCGCCGATCCGGTGGCCGCGTTCACCAACATCGGGCGCGCGCTGCGCCCCGGCGGGCGGCTGGTGCAGCTGGTCTGGCAGCACCGCGACCGCCAGGAGTGGGATGCCGTCATCGGTGAGGTCTTCGCCGGCGAACAGCCGGCCCCAGCTCCGGCCGCCGATCCCTTCTCGCTGGCCGATCCGGACACGGCCGGCACCATCCTGGCCGCGGCCGGCTTCACCGACGTGGACGTCACCGGCGTGCACGAGCCCGTCTACTACGGACCCGACGCCGCCAGCGCCCTCCGCGCCATGCTCTCCCTGCAGATGACCAAGGATCTCCTCGCACCGCTCGACGCCGCGAGCACCAGGCACGCGCTCAGCCAGCTGCGCGCCGCCCTCGCCAACCACCACAGCAGCGGCGGCGTGTTCTTCGACTCGTACGCCTGGCTCATCACCGCCCGCCGCCTATGACACGCTCACTCCGCAACGGGCATCAAGTACGCGCACGCCACCACCGTGCCGCCCAGCCGGCCAGCCAGGCAGCCACATGACCGCAGGATCGATGGCGGGAACATACCGCACCCGGTACGGCCGAAGGTGACCCGCTGGCCGGCGACGGCTCGGGCCGGCATTCATCTGCCGTCTATCGGCTGCGCGGGCGACCTGGCGACGGCGGTCAAGCACGATGGTCAGGGCAGCAATTCCTGAACCGCGCTCTTCAAGTTGGCCAACGCCTGGCGATAGAGCTGGGGACCATAGGAGACCCGTGCTACCCCCAGTTCATGGAGCTTTGGCCAGGTCCGGGCCTCCGGGCCTGGTGTTGCCATTGATCGGCCCGGGCACTTCGGCGACCAGGGTGGCGATGTCCCGCTCGTCGCTGACGCCGATCGGGTAGATGCAGTCGGCCCCGGCCCCCAGGTAGAGGCGGCCCCGGCGTACCGCCTCCGCGACCCGCTCCTGCTCGGGCACGCCCGACCTTGGCAGGAAGGTGTCAGCACGCGCGTTGATGACGATCGGGACCCCGGCGTCGCCTGCGGCGGCCCGGATGGCCGCCAGCCGCTCGGCGTGCGCATCGGCGTCGACCAGCCCGCCCGCACTGTGGTCGGTATCCTCCAAGTTGCAGCCGACCGCGCCGATCTCCAACAGCCGGCCCACCAGTTCACGTGGTTCCATGCCGTATCCCGCCTCGGCGTCCACGGTGACCGGGATCGACACCGCCCGGGCCACCCGCCCGGCCGCGGCGAACATCTCCTGCCAAGGCGCGCCCTCGCCGTCGGGGTAGCCGAGCATCGCCGAGATCGCGGCGCTGGCGGTGGCGACCACGGGGAATCCAGCCTCGGCCACGATCTTGGCGCTGGCCGCATCCCACACATTCGGCAGGACCAGCATCTCGTCGGCGTGGTGCAGCTCGCGGAGCCTGTCAGCGCGGGCCTTCAGGTCAGCGATCATGATTCCTCCTGGCGCGCGAAACTTCGTCTTCACCAGGACCCTACAGATCCAGGGAAACTTGGGGCTCTACCAGATCCCTATGGGCGAACACGTGTGGCTCTGCAGGTGAGACCGGGAGCGTGAACAGACACGAGAGCAGCGACCGAGCCCATGGCATCAGGCGCGCATTCGCGGTGCCGCGGCACCCGCGGCTTTCACGTCGGAAGCCGATCGCAGAGCGTGATTGATCCACAATGACAGCAGGCGCGTATAGCCGCCTGCGCGGTTGGCGAATCCTCAGCGATCATCAGCGTCCAGTCGTGCAGATCGGGTCACTATGCGCGCCCGGCGTCGCCCGAATCTGGTTGATATGAGTACGTTGCCCAGAGCATTCTTTTGCAGATGATCTGCCCGCGGTTATATGTATCAGTAGCAGAGTTGCCAGCCATGCCGAATCGGCAACTGGAGCATGGAGGCGGGTTGCTTGCTTTGCGCTGCGTAATCTGCCTTAGCCGGGAGTGAGGCGGCTGTCACGCCTGTACCGCATTGGGGACATGATCGATTAGTGATTAATCGCACGCCTAGCGAGCCGCTGTGCCACGCGGGGAGCTCAGGCCGGGAGACTGTTCCCGGAGGCCAGGTTGAGGGCCTCGTCGGAGCTGAGCGCCATGGCCTCGGCCTGGGGTTGTTCGAACTGTTCCTGGCCGAGGCGGGCGCGCGGCTGGTCCAGGCTGTCCTGTGCACGGGATGTAGTTGTGGCCCGGCGGGCTTGTGGCCACGCCGGGCCTTACCGCTCAGCTGGAGGCAGGCTGGTAGGTGAGCGCGACGACGCCGCTCGGCGCTGGGGTTGCGCCGAGAAGCTTCAGCGGGAGCGTCTTGCCGTTGCCACCGCCAGTTGCTCCCCCGCCGACTAGCACCGGGTGGATCGAGAACCGGATTTCATCGACCAGGTGGTGGGCGAGCAGGGTTTGGCTGAGTCGGCCGTATCCGTACATCATGAGATCACCGCCATCCTCTTGCTTGAGCTCGGTCACGGCGGTGACGACGTCGTCGCGAATGAGGGTGGAGTTGTTCCAGTCAGCGTTCTTTAGCGTCGAGGAGAACACGTACTTGCGAATCGCGTTGATCGCGTCTGCGTATGGCCCGGTCTGTTTGGGCATGACATCGGCGAAGTACTCGTAGGTGCCTCGTCCCATGAGCATGCCGCCGAGGGCGTGTAGCGCCTCAACGGCTTCCTCCGCTGCGCCCGGGTCGAAGATCGCCCAGGAGCTTGGGTCTGCGGTGACGCCGTCGAGCGAGACGAAGGCGGAATTGATGATCTTGCGCATCGCGGTGCTCCTCCTGTGTCGTTTGTGAGCTACGTCAGGACGACGAATGGCGGGCGCCGAATCCGGACACGCGCTAGGAGATTTCCAGGCTCTCGATCCGCCGCTCGAAGGACACGCGCTCGGCCGGGCTCCGGGCCAGCGCAATGGCGCGGGAGTAGTTCTCCCGGGCCGCGGTGTGGCAGCCGGCCCGCCGTTCCAGGTCAGCCCGGGCCGCCCAGTAGAAGGGATACCGGGACAGCTTCCGCTCCCCGGCCAAGGCGATCAGCTCGCGGCGGCCCGCGTCGATGCCGTCCCGTTCGGCAAGGGCCAGCGCGCGGTTCAGCGCCACGACCGGGCTCCAGGACTGCTGGGCGAGGACCTGGTAGAAGCCGATGATCCGGTCCCAGTCGGTCTTGTGGATCGATGGTGCTATCGCGTGCTCGTAGGCGATGCCGGCCTCCAGATGCCAACGGGACATGTGATCCCCGGTGGCCGAGCGGGCGAGGTGCACCAGACCGCGCTCGATGCGCGCCCGATCCCAGCGGCTCCGGTCCTGGTCCTCGAGGGGGACGAACACACCGTGCTCGTCGAGGCGGGCCGGCAGGCGGGCGGCGTCGAAGCAGAACAGCGCGGCCAGGGCGTGCACGTCTGGATGCGCCGTCGCCTTGGCGTCCAGCAGCAGCTCGGTCAGACGCAGCGCGTCCTCGCACAGGAACGGGCGTACCGGGTCCTGCGGGTTGCTGCCGTGGTAGCCCTCGTTGAACAGCAGATACAGCGATCGCAGCACGGAATCCCGCCGGGTGTCGATGTCGGGCAGGTCGTCCACGTCGGGCAACCGGCCCAGCTGACGCAGCCGGCCGCGACCCCGATGCAGCCGTCGGTCGATGGTCTGGGTGTCGACCAGGAACGCCTGGCCGATCTCCTTGGGCGACAGGCCGCACAGCCACCGCAGGATCAGGGTCACGTGCGTCTCGCGGTTCAGGAGTGCGATTTCCCGTCTTGTGCCGTCAGGGATGCCGGGCCGTGGTATCGATTGCCGGGGGGAGGTGAGGCCTGTTACGCGCAGCTCGCCGATCGCTCGCGCCGCCCAGGGCCTGGCTCCCAGGCTTTCAAATGTCTCCAGCGCCGCGGCCAGATGCCGCCTTGATGCCTTGGTCGCCCGGTCGCGGCGCAGGTGCTCGCCGTAGGCCAGTTCCACTCTGGCCAGCTCGAACGGGCAGCGGTCGGTCTCGTCCACGGCTAGTGCCTGCTCGAAGAACCCGGTTGCGTCGGGGCCGGTGGCGGCAAGGGCGGCTGACCCGCTGACCAGCATGGCCAGGCGGGGAGAGAGTTTGGCGATCCCGGCTTGGTGCAGCGCGGTGACGTGGGCTGCCGCCTCGGCGTCGCGCCCGGTGCGGACCGCTGCCTCGACCAGGTCCATCGATACGTGCATCGCGTAGGGCACGTAAAGGGCCAGCTCACGGCGGGACTGATATGGTCAGCTGCTGGTATGCGTGCTCGAAGTCGCCCCGGCCCAGCGCAGCCAGAGCGCGCGCGTGCCACGCGTAACACTGCACCCAGCGGATCCCCCTGGGTGCCGCCCAGCGGAGCAGCTCATCGGCCAGTTCCTTGGCTTGGTCATCGTTACCCCGGACAGAGGCCAGAAGCGCATGCACCAGGCGGGCTGGCCTGGCCAGGAGCGGATAGTCCAGTTGCTCGCACATCTGGATCGCCTCGTTGACCAGCTGCTCTGCCTGATCCCACCGGCCGGCCGGGAAGTCGTCGCGAGCCAGGAGTATCAGCGCATTGATGGCCGAGGTGACGGCGCCGCCGTCACGCCCGTCGCGGACGACCCGCCACAACGCGGCCCGGCAGCGGCTAGGGGATCCGCGAACAGTCCCGCGATGGCTACCCGGATGATCTTAACCGGGTCGAGCTCACCAGTCAGCCGCTCGATCGCCGTGTCCAGCTGCGCCAGGGCCGGCGGCAGTCCGGGCAGGATCTGCCCATGTCCGGCTGGCCAGGTACAGGGCCTCCGACATACTGCTCTTCCAGGTCTCGATCGTTTCGTAGAAAGAGTTCCACAGCTCTGGGCTTCCGTCCCAGTAGCACAGCAGCATGAGCGTGTTCAGGGCATCGTCAACAACGGCCGCGCTGATATCGGGGCGTTCGGCTGCGGCCTCGAGTGCCCCGGCCAGCAGGCGGTGCGCTGTCTCCACGTCGCCATCGCCATTGAGCAGCAGGTACGCGGCCGCCGTCGCCGCCTGCAACGATGACTGAGGTGCTGCTCGACGCGCCAGGCGTCGTCGAGCAGCCTGGTAGTCCGGTGGATATCCCCCGTCACTTCAGCGCCAAGGTAGGCGGCCTCTGCCAGCCTGCGGCCACGGTCAGCTTCGCCTGGGCTTAGTTCGGCCGCACGGGTCAGCGCTCTCACCGCGCCGACGGCATCACCGCGCCCCAGTATCCGGCGGGCGCTGCGTTCCAGCAGTTCGGCCACTCGCTCATCTGGTCCGGTGGCCGCCTCGGCAAGGTGCCACGCCTGCCGATCCGGCTGGTCGGCGTTGAGCTTGCCAGCGCCTGGTGGGCCGCCGCCGTTGGCTGCTCGTCGACAATTCGACGACAGCCGCGCGGACCAGCGGATGCCGGAAATCCAGTTGTCGCGTGCCGGGCCTGGAAAACACTAGGCCCGCCTGTTCGGCCTCAACCGCGCCAGGCTCGGTGGGAGTGTAGCGGCCGCCCCGGCCATCCACCGTCTCCGGTGCTATCGAGCGCCAGCAGCAGCAGGGCCTGGCGACCTGCGGGCGGAAGCTTCTGAAGCTGCTCACCGAACAGGCCCAGCAGGCGCCGGGTCAGCGGAAGGGTCGGCGGCAGATTCTGTCCCGATACCCGCTGCCGCTCCGTCAGAGCGGCCGGCAGTTCCAGCAGGGCCAGCGGGTTGCCCTGGGCCTCGGACAGCACCCGCTGACGGAGGGCCGGAGCGAGTGCCGGGAAGTGATCGGCCAGCAGGCTCTGTGCCACCTTGCTGTCTAGTGGCGCCAGTTCGCGCGCGGGCAGGCCTGAGCGCTCGAAGAAGCCTTCCTCTCCAGTCCGCGATGCAGCCAGGGACCCGACACGGCTGCCGGCCAGCCGCCGCGCCACGAAACCCAGGACCCCGGCGGTAGCCCGGTCCATCCATGGCACGTCATCAACCATTACTAGTACCGGGCTGTCGGCCGCCGCATGGCGCAGTACTGTGAGCGTCGCGGCCGATACCAGCATCCGATCCGGCGCCGGACTCGCACCATACCCCAGAGCGGCGCTCAGCGCTCCCCGATGCACGGCCTCAAGCCGACCGAACTCATCCAGCAGCGGAAGCAGCACCTGGTGCAGCCCGGAAAAGGCCAGATCCGCCTCGAACTGCACCCCGGCGGCACGCAGCACCGACATGCCGGCCTCCGCCGCCGCGCTGGCCGCCGCGTCCAGAAGCGCCGTCTTACCGACGCCCGGCTCCCCCAGCAGCAGCAGTGCCTCCCCGCCGATCCCGGCCCGCTCGACGAACGCGGTGATCGCCGCGAGTTCGCTGCTGCGCCCGAACAGAAGCTCCGCCACGCCCAACCGCCGATTGCCCGGGCCATCCAGCACGGCCAGCCACTCCTTAGACTGATCCTGCCTGGCACGATACGCCGCCTGCGCGGGGCACGCGAGCGATGACAAGTCCCGGAGTACCAGGCGGCCGCTCCTCGTCGGCGCTGGTCGCGCGAAGCATCTTCCCGCCCTTGGGGCCGCGCACTTACCTGCCGCGTTGCCGGGCGCCCCGGCCATCTGACTGCTCGCTGACCGCAGCCGGGGATGAAACACAGTCATTTGACAGATCCGGCGGGTCCCTATGCCAGGTCATGATCACAGCTGGACAGATCCAGGGAGCCCGCCATGCCTGACCCGAATCGATTCCTCCAGGGCCCGTTCGCGCCGGTTGAGGAGGAGATGACCGCCTTCGACCTGCCGGTTACGGGCGCCCTGCCAGCCGCACTGAACGGCCGCTACCTGCGCAACGGCCCGAACCCGCTGGGCCTGGACGACCCCGCTTACCGGTTCCGCGAAGGGCACTGGTTCCTGGGCCGGGCATGGTACACGGGGTGCGGCTGCGGGACGGCAAGGCGGAGTGGTACCGCAACCGCTGGGTCCGCTCCCAGCAGCTAGCCGAGGCGATGGACGAGAAGTGGCCCGCCGGGCCCGTCCATAACGACATGGACTTCGCCGCCAACACCCACATCATCGCCCACGCCGGCGGTACCTGGCCAGCCGAGGCCGGCCCGCTGCCATGAGCTGTCCGGTGAGCTGGACACCCTCGGCCCGTCCGATTTTCCGGCACCTTGCCCGGCGGCTTCGCGGCCCATACCAAGCTCGACCACGCGACGGGCGAACTGCACGCCATCGCTTACTTCTGGGCCTGGGACCACCTCCAGCACGTGATCATCGGCGCCGATGGCACGGTCAGCCGCACCACCGACATCCGGGTCGCCGGCGGCCCGATGATGCACGACTTCGCGCTCACCGGAAGCTACGTGGTGCTGCTCGACCTTCCGGTCACCTTCAGCCTGGATGCGGCATCGGCCGGGCTGAAGCTGCCCTATACCTGGGACCCCGCCCATCAAGCCAGGATCGGCCTGCTGCCGCGCGGCGGCACCGCAGCCCGCGTCCGCTGGTTCGAGGTGGACCCGTGCTGGGTCTTCCATACCCTCAACGCACGACGACGGTGGCCGGGTTGTGGTCGACCTGGTCCGGTACGCGGGCGCCTACGACGTGTCAACGCTGTCCGGGCCCGGGCCGCTGACCCTGGACCGGTGGATCATCGACCCGGTCGCCGGGAAAGTTGCCCAGCAGCGGCTGGACGACCGCCCCCAGGAATTTCCCCGCACCGACGAACGGGTGACCGGCCAGCCGCACCGCTACGGGTACAGCGCTGTCATCGGCGCCGTCGGCCACGCCACCATCTCACCCGGCGGCGACTTCGCCGACGAGGCATTCAGCAACGCCCTGCTCAAGCATGACCTCGCCGCGGGCACCGTCCAGGCCCACGAATTCGGCCGGGACGCCACCGCCGGCGAGGCGGTCTTCGCTCCGGCCGCGCCCGGTGCCGCCGAGGACGACGGCTACGTCATGGCCTTCGTCCACAACCCCGACCGCGGCGCCGCCAACCTGGTCCTCCTCGCCGCCCAGGACTTCACCGCCGAACCCATCGCCGCGTCCACCTGCCCACCAGGATCCCGCTCGGCTTCCACGGCAGCTGGGTCCCCGACCCGCAGATCTGCTTAATGCTGCCGTTGCCGCGCCTGACGGACTGCGGCCACGTACCGGGCGCAGCCGGTGGCGGTAGGTCCCGATTATGAGGAGAGCCATGAAGATCGACGGATCGGTTGCCCTGGTCACTGGCGCCAACCGGGGACTGGGCCGGGCTTTCGCTAAGGAGCTGGTCAGCCGAGGCGCGGCCAAGGTCTACGGAGCCGCGCGTGATCCGGCCGCCGTCACCGAGCCCGGCGTGACCTCCATTGCCCTCGACATCACCGACCCGGAACGCGTCGCCCAGGTCGCGGCGCAGTGCACGGAAGTGAACCTGCTGGTGAACAACGCGGGAGTGCTGAAGTACAGCACATTCACCGGCGCGCCGAACCTGGACGCCGCCCGGCTGGAGATGGAGACCAACTACTTCGGGACGCTGAGCATGTGCCGGGCGTTCGCGGCGGTACTGGCAGGCAACGGCGGCGGCGCGATCATCAACATGCTCTCGGTCACGAGCTTCTACACCAACCCGTTCGACGCCTCCTACGGCGCGTCGAAAGCCGCTGCCTGGTCGCTGACCAACGGCGTCCGCCTCGAACTGCACCACCAGGGCACCCTGGTGGTCGCCGTGCACGCCAGCTTCATCGACACCGACATGGCCGCGCTGACCAACGCGCCCAAGGACAAGGCGGAATCAGTCGCCCAGCAGGTCTTCAACGCCGTCAAGGCCGGCCAGATCGAGGTGCTCGCCGACGAGCGGACCCGGACCGTCAAGGCAGAGCTGTCACGCGATCACGAGCTGATCTACCCGCCCGTCCAGGAGTTCTGGGACGCCGCGGTGAGGGGCGCCCCATGAGCACCCGGCGGGTGAGGATCGGCTGCGCGCTTGTCCGAGGGCAACCTCGGCCTGGATCCGCTCGCCGCGCAGGCAGGGTCGCAAGACACCTGAGGAAAGGAGATTCACCATGATGGAGGATCAGGTCGCCGCCGACACCGGTGTCGTGACCAAGCTCAGCCGCGAGTCGGTGGCCGGTACCGTGGCCAGGCTTACCGACATGATCACCGCGAAAGGGATGAGGCTGTTCGCCGTGATCGACCAGGCGGCCGAGGCCCGCCAGGCCGGGCTCACGTTGCGAGAAACGACGCTGGTCATCTTCGGCAGCCCGAAGGCGGGCACGCCGGTGATGGCCGCCTCGCCCATGGCCGCGCTCGACCTGCCGCTCAAGGTGCTGATCTGGGCCGCCAAGGGCCAGACCAAGGTCTCCTCTACCCACCGGCGGCGCTGTCTGCCAGCCACTACCTCACCGCGGACCTGGCCGCCAACCTGGCTGGCATCAACGCCCTCACCGACGCGCTAGTGCTTCCTCGGCGCCCGGATCCCGGCGCCGTGAAAGCTCGGGCCTGAGCACTGGCGGCCTCGTCCTGGTACAGGAGGAACACGATGAGCCACAGCAGTACCGCCAGAGCCGGCGGGCGGTCAAGAAGCCTGATCCTGACGGCGATGATCTTCGCGGTCGCGATGACTTTCATCGACCAGACGGTCGTCTCGATCGCGGCGCCGACGATCCAGCATGACCTGGGCTTGTCGTCCAGCGGCATGCAGTGGGCGATCAACGCCTACCTGCTGACGCTGGCGGCCCTGTTCGCCTTCGGCGGCCGCCTGGCCGACATAGCCGGGCACCGCCGGATGGTTGTCATCGGGGTGATCATCTTCGCCGGCGCCTCGGCGCTGTGCGGCGCCAGCCTCCGGCGGTGCCGCAGAGGCGTGGCTGGTGGCGTTCCGCGCGGTGCAGGGTCTCGGCGGGGCGATCATGTTCCCGGCCGCGATCGCCATCGTGGTCGAAACCTTCGACCTGCACTCGCGCGGCCGGGCCCTGGCACTGTTCTTCGGCATCGCCCGCGCCCTGACCGCGATCGGCCCGATCGCGGGCGGGTACCTGATCGAGTGGACCTGGCGGGCGATCTTTTGGATCAACATCCCGGTCGCGCTGATCGCGCTGGCGCTGATCGCCGTCTCCAGGCCGCAGGATCAGTGCCGGCCCGCGCCGATGGACTACCGGGGCCTGGTCCTGATCGCCTGCGGGGGGGCTGAGCGTGTTCGGGTTCCAGCAGTCGGCGCTGTGGGGCTGGGGCAGCCCGGCCATCTGGGTGAGCATCGCCGCGGGCCTGGTCCTGCTGGCCGTGTTCTTCGCCGTCGAGCGCCGCACTGAATCACCGCTGATCAACGTGCGCATCTTCAGTAACCGGGCGTTCACGGTGGAGAACGTCATCCTCGGCATCGCCTCGATGGCGTTCATCCCGGTATTCTTCTTCGCCGCCCTGTACGGGCAGATCGCCCTGGCGGAAAAGGCAACGACGTCCAGCCTGCTCATCTTGTACTTCTTCCTCGGCTTCGTGATCTGCGCGCAGATCGGCGGCCGGATGCTCGAACCGACCCGGGCCAAGCGGCCGGTCGTGCTCGGCTGCGCGCTGGCGGCGGCCGGGTTCGGACTGTGGGCCGGGAAGGCCACCGACCTGCACGCCGCGCGCAGGTGATCTACATCGTGATGGCCGGGCCGGCATGGGGCTGATGCTGGGACAGGCCAACACCGACGCGATCAACCGGGCCTCCCGGTACTCCTACGGCGAGGCCACCGGCATCACCCAGACCGTCCGCAACTACGGCGCCAGCCTCGGCTTCGCCATCTTGGGCGCAGCTGATCACCCGATTCCGGTCCGCGATCACCTCCTCCCTCACCGGCAGGGGCCTGCCCGGGCCCGCGGCGTCGGCGCAGGCAGCCAAGATCGCCCAGCTGCAAGGCGGCAACGGCAATGTCGCGGCCATCCCGGCGTTCATCCGCGCTGACTTCGCCAGCGCCACCCGCGACGTGCTCTACGGGATGGCCATCATCATGGCGGTCGCGGCGCTCGTAGCGCTGCGCGGGCTCAGGCGCGGCGTCCAGGAAGACACCGTGCAGACCGCGGAGGAGTTCAGCTCCCGGCTGCCCGGCGAGGACCCAGGCGCCGACCTCGACCCCGCCTGGCGCTAGGTCGGCGAGGATCCAGTGATCGAAACCGGCCGCACCAGGACGGCTACAGCGCGATGATCGGCGAGATCAGCCAGGTGATCTCGCCGCTTACCGGCGACTTCGGCGACCCGGCGTTCACCAACAACCTGCTCAAACGTAACCTGACGCACGGCACCGCTGAGACGCACGACTTCGGCCAGCACGCCACCGCCAGCGAAGCCGTGTTCGCTCCCGTGCCCGGCGCGGCCGAAGACGCGGCTACGTCCCCTACGCGCACAACCCTGACCGCGGCGCGTCTAACCTGGTCATCCTCGCCGACCAGGACTTCACCGCCGAGCCCGTCGCGCGTGTGCACCTGCCAGCCCGGATCCCGCTCGGGTTTCACCGCAGCCGACTCGCCGACCAGGATCACAGGGCGTGATCGGTAGACGCCGACCGGCAGGCGCCAGGGACCACCACCGCAGGCGGCAGTCCGTCGCCCGCCGCTGGGGACCATCCAAGGTCACCAGCACACACCAAGAATGGAGAAATCGATGGGAACCATCACCACCAGGGACGGCACCGATCTTCTACAAGGACTGGGGCAGCGGCCGGCCGGTCGTGTTCAGCCACGGCTGGCCGCACACCGCCGACGCGTGGGATGTACCAGTTGTTCCTCGTGGCCTCGAACGGCTACCGGGCCGTCGCGCATGACCGCCGCGGCGGCGGGCGCTCCGGCCAGCCGTGGAACGGCAACAACCTGGACACCTACGCCGATGACCTGGCCGAGCTTATCGAGGCCCTCGACCTGCACGACGCGATCCTCGTCGGTCACTCCACCGGCGGCGGCGAGGTGACCCGCTACATCGGCCGCCACGGCACCTCCCGGGTCGCCAAGGCCGTCCTGGTCAGCGCGATCCCGCCGCTAATGCTCAAGACCGACGCCAACCCCGGCTGCCTGCCGAATCGAGGTGTTCGACGGCCTCCGGGCCAGCCTGTCCGCCGACCGGTCGCAGTTCTACCAGGACATCAGCGCCCCCTTCTACGGCGCCAACCGGCCGGTAACACCGTCTCGCAGGGCCTTCGTGACTCCTTCTGGCTGCTGAGCATGACCGTCGGCGTCAAAGGCGCCTACGACTGCATCAAGGCCTTCTCTGAAACCGACCTCACCGAGGACCTCAAGAAAATCGACGTCCCGACCCTGATCATCCACGGCGATGACGACCAGATCGTGCCGATCGCCGCCGCCGCGCAGCCCTGGCAGTGCTGGATAGCCAGGCAACAGCGCAGCGGCGGGCCTCCTTGCCAGCACCCGACCCGGCCGCGCTGGCCGCTACCGCAGCCTCCTACGACATCGAGATCCTCGGCCCGCGCCCAGCCCGTCGTAACCGGCAAACATCCGTCACGTCGTGACCGCCGG